>NZ_CP108669.1:2162500-2695000 GCF_045162855.1 Streptomyces sp. NBC_01077
GTCCCCCTGACCACGTCCCCTGCGAGCATGCAGAGGTGTAGACCACTGGGGTTAGGATCTGGCTTGATAGGTGCTGCCGACCCGCGACTCAAGGCCGCGTTGGGGTCAGGCAGGAGTACGACAGTACATCCCACCGTCAGTCGAGGCAAATCGTTTCCGGTAGTCCCTAGCTCCGCCCAACTGGTACGTCTCGTGCGGAACTAGGACTTCTTATGACTTACGCTTCAGAACAGTACGCCGTCCAGGACAGGTAGTGACGGCGCCACACAATCTCCGCCCCTGGGAGGCTTCCCATGACAACCGTGACGTCGCCGCTTGCTGGACGCGCCATCGGTCTCGCCGCAGTTCCCGACCCGGTCTTCTCCGGTGCGATGGTCGGTCCCGGTACCGCCATCGATCCCGTACGTGAGCCCTCTGAGGCCGTCTCCCCCATCGACGGGGTCATCGTCTCCATGCACCCGCACGCGTTCGTCGTCGTCGACGGCGAGGGCCACGGTGTGCTGACCCACCTCGGCATCGACACCGTTCAGCTCAACGGGCAGGGCTTCGAGCTGCTCGTCCGGAAGGGTGACACCGTGACGCGCGGACAGGCCGTCGTGCGCTGGGACCCCTCTGCGGTCGAGGCCGCCGGTAAATCCCCCATCTGCCCCATCGTGGCCCTCGAGGCCACTGCGGACTCGCTCTCCTACGTCGTCGAAGACGGCGACGTGAAGGCCGGCGACAAGCTCTTCGGCTGGAGCTGAGCCGGTTCGTCCCCGTGACGACCGCGAGTTCGACATTCAACGCGGCGGCAGGTGCCGCCGCTCTATCGGAGACGGGTGAGATGGAGACAACGCTGCGAGGCGTCGGCGTCAGCCACGGTGTGGCGATCGGCGAGGTCCGGCACATGGGCACGGCGGTTCTCGAGCCGCCGGCCAAGCAGATTCCGGCGGACGAGGCGGAGCGCGAACAGGGGCGCGCCCGTCAGGCCGTCGAGGCTGTCGCTGCCGACCTCAATGCACGCGGCAACCTGGCCGGAGGCGAGGCTCAGCACGTGCTCGAGGCCCAGGCGATGATCGCCCAGGACCCGGAGCTCATCGCCGATGTGGACCGCCGGATCGCCGTGGGCAGCACGGCCGAGCGCGGTATCTACGACGCCTTCTCGCACTATCGCGAGCTGCTCGCCGGTGCCGGTGAGTACATGGCCGGCCGCGTCGCCGACCTCGACGACGTACGGAACCGGATCGTGGCGCGCCTCCTCGGTGTGCCGATGCCGGGTGTGCCGGACAGTGACGAGCCGTACGTGCTGATCGCGCGGGACCTGGCGCCCGCCGACACGGCGCTGCTCGACCCCGCGCTGGTGCTGGGGTTCGTGACCGAGGAGGGCGGGCCGACCAGCCACAGCGCCATCCTGGCGCGGGCGCTGGGTGTGCCGGCCATCGTCGCGCTGCCGGGCGCGGGTGAGATCGCCGAGGGCACGCTCATCGCGGTCGACGGTTCGACCGGTGAACTCTTCGTGGACCCGAGCGAGGAGAAGAAGGCGGAGCTGACCCAGGCCGCCGCCGCTCGTAAGGCCGCGCTGGCGACCTCCAGCGGCCCGGGCGCGACCTCGGACGGGCACAAGGTGCCGCTGCTCGCCAACGTCGGTGGTCCGGCGGACGTGCCGGCTGCGGTGGAGGCCGGTGCCGAGGGTGTCGGTCTGTTCCGTACGGAGTTCCTCTTCCTGGACGACAGCAAGCAGGCGCCGTCCGAGGAGAAGCAGATCGAGGCCTACCGCAAGGTGCTCGAGGCTTTCCCCGAGGGCCGTGTGGTCGTGCGGGTGCTCGACGCCGGTGCGGACAAGCCGCTGGACTTCCTGACGCCGGTGGACGAACCGAACCCGGCGCTCGGCGTCCGGGGTCTGCGATCGCTCCTTGACCACCCTGAGGTGCTGCGGACGCAGTTGACCGCGCTCGCCAAGGCCGTCGAGGGCCTGCCGGTGTACCTCGAGGTCATGGCGCCGATGGTGGCCGACCGTACGGACGCGAAGGCCTTCGCCGACGCGTGCCGTGAGGCGGGGCTGCGGGCGAAGTTCGGTGCGATGGTGGAGATTCCCTCGGCCGCGCTGCGGGCGCGCTCGATCCTCCAGGAGGTCGAGTTCCTTTCGCTCGGCACCAACGACCTGGCGCAGTACACCTTCGCGGCCGACCGTCAGGTCGGTGCGGTGTCGCGGCTCCAGGACCCGTGGCAGCCGGCGCTGCTCGACCTGGTGGCGCTGTCCGCCGAGGCGGCGAAGGCCGAGGGCAAGAGCTGTGGTGTCTGTGGCGAGGCGGCCGCCGACCCGCTGCTCGCCTGTGTGCTGACGGGTCTGGGTGTCACCTCCCTTTCCATGGGTGCTGCCTCGATTCCGTACGTGCGGGCGACGCTTGCCAAGTACACGCTGGCGCAGTGCGAGCGGGCCGCCGCCGCGGCGCGTGCCGCGGACTCGGCGCACGAGGCGCGCGTGGCCGCGCAGGCGGTGCTGTCCGGGGAGTGATTCCCGGGGGTGCTTGACGAAGGGGCTTTCCGTCACCGAGGTGGCGGGGAGCCCCTTCGTCGTGTGTGTGGGTCAGTGGTGGGTGGTCCAGTCGTCGTCGGGGTCGGGGTCGAGGGGGAAGCCGGCACGGTGGTCGACGCCCGGTTCCGGGGAGAGTGGTTCTCCGGTGCGGGCGTCGGTGCAGTAGGCGGCGAAGACCTCGGCCTCGGTGAGCGGGGCGAGGGTGCCGCCGGTGAGGCGCCAGCCGTGGAGCCGGTCGCGGTCGCCGGGGGTCGTGGTGCGCAGGACGAGTCCGCCGGGGGCTCCGAGGACGATGCCCGCGGCAAGGACTGCGGTGAACTCGGCGGCTGCGGCGTCCTCCACGGCCGTGGGCGAGGTGGTGCCGTCGGCGTGGAGGACGGCGAGGAGTTGGTCGTCGGCCGCCGGGACGCTGCAGACGAGGTGGTGGGTGCCGGGGCCGGCTGCGTCCAGGAGTCGGGCGAGGAGCCGGGCCGCGCGCTCGAAGGCGGCCCTGCCGATGTCTTTGCCGCAGGTGGCGCAGTCGCCGGTGGTGGCGAGGACGGTGGTGGCGTACTCCCAGGTGGCGTGGCGGACGGCGGTGTCGACCAGCTCGGGGAGAAGGGTACTGAGGGGCTGCCCGGTATAGGTGACGTGGGCGCCGGTGGCGGCGAGGTGGGCGGTGAAGCGGCTGCGGCTGGTGGGGTGGTCGGGGTCGATGGCGGTCTCGGCGCAGTAGGCCGCGTACTCCTCGGGGTCGAAGAGGGTGACGGTGGTGTGGCCGCCCTGCGTGGCGAGGGTCCTGAGGAGGGCCTCGACCTGGCGGAGGTAGGTGGTGTGGTCGTCGAAGGCGAAGGTCCGGTACTGGCGCATGGCCGTGAAGTCGTGCTCGTCGGCGAGGAGGCCGACGGTGCTGGGGACTTCGCGGCGCAGGGCGCGGCGGAGGTTCGCTCGGGTGGTGCCGGTCCGTGTCATGTCTCCCCCTGGTGACGGTCCGATCAGTGCTCACTCACCGTAACCTTCGCCACTGACAGTGACGTCCTGGGGAGGCGTCGGCGGACCAGGCGGTTCTGGGCGGCGCTGGTGGCGACGAGGGCCGCGCCGAGGAAGGGCCAGGCCAGGGGGCCCGCGGAGACGAGGCCGGTCATGAGCAGGGGGCCGACGAAGCGCTGGGTGGACTGGGCGAGGCCGTGGACGCCGAGGTAGGCGCCCTGGGCGTCGTCGGGGGCGAGGGCGACGGAGATCTCCCAGGACGCGATGGTGTGGATCATCTCGGCGAAGGTGAGGACGACGGCCGCGGTGATCAGGGCGGCGATGGCGAGCGTCCGGCCGCCGAGGGCGGAGACGGCGAGGGCGACCGTACCGACGATGAAGAGGATCGCGAGGGGGACGAGCAGGCGGCGGGCGGCGTCGGTGGAGGATCCGAAGCGCGAGAGCGGGACCTGGAAGATCACGACGAGGGCACTGTTGGCGACCATCAGGAGCGGGGCGAGGCCGACGGGGGCGTCGGTGGCGTGGACGATCCAGAGCGGCAGCGCGACCTGGAGGATCGAGTCGTGGAGGTAGAAGACCGAGTCCGCCGCGGTGAAGCCGAGGAAGCCCCGGTCGCGCCAGGGATTGGAGGGCCTGGTCGCGGGAGCGGCATCGGCGGACGCAGCGGCGATCCGGGAGGTGGCGGGGGCCGGGGGTTCGGCGCAGCGGAGGGTGAGCGCCGCCATCAGGAGGTACGAGAGGGCGTCGCCGACGAGGAGGAGGTGGAACGCGGTGGTGGTGCCGACGGCGAGGGCGGCCGCGGCGCCGAGGCCTCCGAGGGTCCAGCCGATGTTGGAGGTGGTGCGGTTGATGGCCTGGTAGCGGACGCGGTCGGGGCCGGCGACCCGGGCGGCGTAGAGCTTGGTGAGGACGTTGGTGGCGCGGTCGGGGAGGGCGCCGGCGGCCGAGAAGAGGACGAGCAGCAGGTAGTCGTCGGTGGTGAGGAGGGCGAGGAGGGCCGCGGCACGCAGCAGTTGGGTGCAGATGATGACGCGGACGAGGGGGAAGCGGTCGGCGAGTCGGCCGCCGAGAGGAGCTCCGGCGATGCCGGCGGCGCCGGAGACGGCGATGAGGAGGCCGACCTCGCCGAGACCGAGGCCGGTGACGTAGGTGAAGTAGAGGGCCATGGCCGTGGACCAGAGTCCGGTGCCGCACTTGTCGATGAAGCCGACGACGAGCATGCGGCGGCCGTCGGGGCCGCCGGGGATGCGGTCCTTGAGGGCTGTTCTGGTGGAGTGGGTGGAGCGGCTCAATGGGTCCCCCTTGCGAACTTCTTTGTATTGATACATAGTTGATTACGTGGCAGCACAATATTCGATCGAAGGCACGACAGCCAAGGGGATCGCAGCTTCCGTGGAGCGGGGCGTGACCGAGGGCGGGCTCTCCCCCGGCGACGCCCTGCCGCCCGTGCGGCGGCTCGCCGACGCCCTGGGGGTGAGTCCGGGGACGGTCGCGACGGCCTACAAGGAGCTGCGGCAGCGCGGGCTGATCGTCACGCGGGGCCGGGGCGGGACGGTCGTCGCCGAGGTGCCGTCGGTGGCCTCCCGACGTCCACCGCGGGTGCCTCAGGGCTTGGTGGACCTGGCCGGCGGGCATCCCGACCCGGCCTTCCTCCCCGTCCTGCGTCCTCCGTCGACGGTCGCCCCGGTGTACGGGTCCCATCGCGCCGCGCCACGGCTCGCGGCGCTCGAAGAGGCGACCCGGCAGTGGTTCGCGCGGGACGGGGTGCCGACGCGGCATGTGACGTTCGCGCACGGGGCGCTCGACTGCATCGCGCGGCTCCTCTCGACGGAGCTGCGGCCCGGTGACGCGGTGGCCGTGGAGGATCCGGGTTTCCACCATCTGCTCGATCTGGTGCCCGCGTTGGGGCTGCGGACGGTCCCGGTGGCCGTGGACGACGAGGGGCTCGTACCGGAGTCGCTGCGGGCAGCGCTGCGGGGCGGGGTGCGCGCGGTGGTGTGCAGTCCGCGGGGGCAGTGTCCGACCGGGGCGTTCTTCACGCGGTCGCGTCGGGACGAACTGGTCGCGGTGCTACGGGAGTTCCCGGAGGTGCTCGTGGTGGAGGACGACCACAACGCGGAGATCGGCGGGGCGGCGGCGTACACCCTTGCGGCTGCGGGGCTCGAACGGTGGGCGCAGGTGCGGACGGTGTCGAAGCACCTCGGGATCGACCTTCGCTTCGCCGGGGTCGCGTGCGACGCGATCACGCTCGCGCGCCACGACGGGCGGATGCTGATGACCTCGGGCTGGGTCAGCCACGTTCTCCAGGAGACGGTGGCCGGTCTGTTCTCCGACGGGGCGGTACGCGCGCTCGTGGCGGCGGGCGAGGAGGCGTACGCCGAGCGGCGCGCGGCTCTGATCGGCGCGCTCGGGGTCCATCGAATCCGGGCGGTCGGGGCAAGCGGGCTGAACGTGTGGGTGCCGGTCCGGGACGAGTCGGCGGTCGTCAACGGGCTGCGGACACAGGGCTGGTGGGTCGCCGCGGGGGCGCGGTTCCGGATCTCCGCCCCGCCGGCCGTACGGATCACGACGGCGACGCTCGCACCCGGGGACGCGGCGCGGCTCGCGGCCGATTTCGCGGAGGTGCTGGGCGACACCCAGGCGACGTACGGGGGGTGACCCGTTGGGGTTCGCCTCCGGGGGGGGGGCGACGGGCAGGCGTGAGCGCTCCGGGAAGGGTGGTCCCTTCCCGGAGCGCTCGGACACGGTCTCGTCAGATCATCGCGTCCGGTAGGCGTTCGTCAGGGTCTGGGTGAGGGTGTTGCCCTGGGTGTCGGTGAGTTCGGCGCGCAGAGAGACGGACCCGCCGGGGCCGGGGGTGCGGAATCCGGCCTGGCCGTCGACGACGGGGACTCGGGTCCAGGTGGTGCCGTTGTCGGTCGACAGGGACACGGTGAGGGAACGGACTCCGCTCGCGGCGGCCGCACCCTGGACGGTGACGGGTACGCGCACGAGGGTTCCCGCCGGGGCGGTGCCGCCGAGGTCAAGGGCCGGGGTGAAGCGGACGGTGCTGAGGGGCAGTGCGGTGGGGCGGGACGCGGCGGCCGACGTGAAGGTCCAGGCAGTGGTGACGCGTCCGCTCGTCGACGTGCCGTCGCCGCGGATCGCCGTGGCTGACAACCGGTACGAGGCCCGTCCCGGCGTGGTGGTGAACGTGGCGCGGCCGGGGTCGCCCTGCTCGGTGCCGATCAGGACCCCGTCGCGGTGGAGCGTGGTGGTGGCGCTGTGGAAGCGCGGGGCGGTCGGCGCGTGGCCCTCGCCGTCGGCGAGCAGCGGCAGGTCGAGGGCGAGGGTGTCGCCGTCGCGGACGCCCGCCGGGCGGGCGCCGGGTGCGGTGTCGAGCGCGGGGCCGAAGACGGCGTTGTCGAAGGTGTGGGTGGTGGTGGCGCCCGCGCGTACCACGAATCCGTTGGCGACGTAGCGGTTGGGCGGGGTCTCGGGGGCCGCGGGTCCGGCGTAGCCGACGTCCCACAGCCCGCGTTCCGGGGTGACGAGGAAAGTCGCTGTGCCGGGCAGCGGGAGGGGCCGGACAAGGCCGACGGTGGGGCCGGCGCTGGGTTGGATGTCGACGAACGCGGTTCCGGTCGCGCCCTCCGGGGCGGCTCCGCGGACCTTGACGCTGGCCAGGGCCGTGGCCTCGGGGTGGCGGACGAGGCCGGTCAGGGCGCGCGCGGAGGTGAAGACGTAGCCGAGCGCGTAGTCGGCGCGGGCGCCGGACCAGTAGGTGTCGATCCACTCGTTGACCGAGCCGGATTCGGCGGTGGGGCCGAGGTGGGCCACGCGCAGGCCGGCGCTCGACATCATGATGTTCGCGGAGCGGGTCGTGCCCTCGTGGGTGGCCTCGACGAACGCCATGCTGTGCAGGTAGCGGGCACCGGACTCCGGCGGCCGGACGTCCACCGGGGCGGTCGTCCGGGCGTCGACGGTGACCGTCGTGTCGTGGTCGAGGTCCAGACGGGGCTGGACGATCCAGTCGGTGCCGGTGGCCGGGTCGGCGCCGTTCAGGGTGGAGTCGAGCAGGTAGCGGCCCTTGGGCAGGCGGACGGTGACCGTGCCGGACGCGTCGTAGGGCGAGGCCGAGGCGTCGGCGCCGGCACCCGAGAGGCCGGTGACGTTCGTCCGGTAGCCGCCGGTGGCGGCGCCCGCACGGTCGAGGTGACGGATGGTCAGCGCGTACGTCTCCGGGGCGGCGGCCGACGCGGTCGCGCCCGGGGGCAGGGCCGTGAGGGAGGTGCCTGCCAGTACGGCGGCCAGGGCCAGGGTGCGCAGGGCCGTACGGCGGGTCGCGCCCCGGGGCGTACGGCTGGACGTCGAGGAATCGTTCATGCCCAGCACTGGGCGTGGCAGGACCGGCGTTCCCGTGACCTGGGCCACACCGGCGAGAGGTGTGGCCCAGGTCACGGGAACCCGGACGAACCAGCGTCCAGTGCCTTGTGTGGAATCACCTATGAGAGATCGTTTCCGCGCCGGGGACCCCTCCGCGCTCGGCGAGGCGTACGACGAGCACGCACGCGTGCTGTACCACTACGCCTTCCGGGTGTGCGGGGACCGGGCGGCGGCCGAGGACGTCGTCTCCGCCGCGTTCCTCGAGGCCTGGCGTTGTCGCGGGAAGGTGCACGCCGAGGGCGGAACTCTGCGCCCGTGGCTGCTCGGCATCGCGACCAACATCATGCGGGGGTCCGCCCGCGAGGCACGGCGGCGGGACGCGGCGCTGGCCCGGATGCCCGAGCGGGGCGTCCTGCCGGACTTCGCCGACGACGTCCTCGCCCGGATGACGGACGGGGAGCAGGTACGGGCCGCCCGCGCCGCACTCGGCAAGCTCCGGCGGCGGGAGAGGGAGGTCTTCACGCTCGTGGTGTGGGCCGGGCTCGACTACGCCGCAGCCGGGGAGGCGCTGGGCATTCCCGTGGGGACCGTCCGGTCCCGGCTTTCGCGGTCGCGCGAACGGCTCCGGAAGCTCGCCGACGCCGAACTGCGCGCCGCCCGGCGCCAGGAGCGCTCCGTCGCGTCGGCGGTCCGCTCGGGCGGGCGGGCGGTTGGCGGCGTCTCCCGGGTGGTCGCCGGATCACGCGGCGAGGGCGAAGGGCCGGGCGGGCAGGCCGTCGCCGTGGCCCTCGGCACTCACGAGCGTGAACCCGTGCCCGTACCCGAATCGGCGCGCGAACCCGTACTCGTACCCGAATCGGCGCGCGAACCCGTACCCGGGCGCGGGCCGGGGTCCGGCCACCTGTCCGGGCCCGATCCAGGGTCCGTCACCGGAGCCGCTTCCGTCCGCCCGACCGTCCACCCGGCCCTCTCGCCCCGACCCACCTCGGAGAAGCAGGCATGAACACCTCCGCCCCCCGCCCTCCGCACACCGCCCCTGACGCGCTCCTGCGCGCCGAGCTCACCGCGCTGCTGCCCCCGCCGCCGGTGGCCGACCTGACACCCGACCGGGACATCGCCCTGCGCCACGCCGTCCTGCGGAACGCCCTGGCCGACGGAGCCGGCGCGGACACCCGCCCGGTCCCCAGCCGCCGGTCGCGCCCCGGGCTCCGGCTGGGCTGGATCATCGCGCCCGTGTCCGCCTGCGCGGTCGTGGCCTGTGTCGCCGTCCTCGCTCCCCAGGACCCGTCGGCCGGGTCCCCGGGCCGTCCGCACGTCGGACAGCCCGCCTCCCCCGACGCCGTACGCGTGCTGTCCCACGCGGCGCTCGCCGCCGCTGCCGCACCCACGCCGGACGCCCGGGCCGAGGGGTACGTGTACGTCAAGAGCCTCGTCGCGCACGCGGGGCGCGGCGCGGCCGGCGGCTCCGCCACGCTGCCGCCCGCCCATCAGCGCGAGGTGTGGCTGTCGGCCGACGGCAGCCGGGCCGGCCTGCTGCGTGAGCCCGGTGCCGCCGACACGACGCTGGGCCCCCGGCTGCCCGTGTACGAGCTGGACCACCGCGGGGCCACGCCCCGGAAGACCACCGCCGAGGCGGCACCTCCGTCCGTCACCAACCCGACGCACACGTACGTGGCGACGCTGCCCACCGAGCCGGATGCGCTGCTGCGGCTGATCCGCGAGCAGACCCGCGGGACCGGAGGTGATCCCGAGCAGCGGGCGTTCACCGCGATCGGGACGCTGCTCGCCGAGACCTGGGCCCCGCCGAAGGTCACCTCCGCGCTGTACGAGGCGGCGGCGCGGATCCCCGGGGTCACCGTGCTGCCGTCCGCCACGGACGCGGCCGGTCGTGAGGGTGTCGCCGTCGCCCGTGCCTCCGGCGGCGAGCAGACTCAGTGGATCTTCGACCGTACGACGTCGGCGTTCCTCGGCGAGCGCACGGTGCTCACCGGGACCACGTCGGCCGGGCGGGCCGGCACCGTCCTCGGTGTCTCGGCGGTGCTCGCCAAGGCGGCGGCCTCCGCACCCGGGGAACTGCCGAAGGCTTAGGGGCACGCCCTGGAGCCGGAGGACGCCGGGGTGGGTCGGAGGACGCCGGCGTAGGGCCGGGAAACGCTCGGGGCCCCGATCCGGTCGGATCGGGGCCCCGGGTCGTGTGGGCGCCTATGGCCTGTCCGACCAGATACGCCGGACAGCCCTAGCCGCGGCGGGTGGCCGCCAGGGTCTCGTAGAAGTGCAGGAGACCGAGGTCGTCGACCGAGCCGGCGTTGACGGCCTTGGCCAGGGGGGTGCCCTGGAGGAGGCGCTTGACCGGGACCTCGATCCGCTTGCCCGTGAGGGTGTGCGGGACGCCCGGGACCTCGATGATCTCGTCGGGGACGTGACGCGGGGACAGTTCGGTGCGGATCGTCCGCTTGATGCGGGCGATCAGCTCGTCGTCCAGAGTGGCCCCCTCGACGAGGTGGACGAAGAGCGGCATCCAGTAGCCGCCGTCCGGCTCCTCCAGGCCGATCACGAGGGATTCTCGGATCTCCGGGAGGCGTTCGACGGCCTCATAGATATCGGCGCTCCCCATCCGCACGCCCTGGCGGTTCAGGGTGGAGTCGGAGCGGCCGTGGATGACGACCGAGCCGTGGTCGGTGATCGTGATCCAGTCGCCGTGACGCCAGACGCCCGGGAACATCTCGAAGTAGCTGTCGCGGTAACGGCTGCCGTCGGGGTCGTTCCAGAAGTGGATCGGCATGGACGGCATGGGGTTGGTGACGACCAGTTCGCCGACCTCGCCGATCACGGGCTTGCCGGAGGGGTCCCAGGCCTGGAGGTCGGTGCCGAGTCCCGCCGCCTGGAGTTCGCCGATGTGGACCGGGAGGGTGGGGACGGCGCCCGCGAAGCAGGAGCACACGTCGGTGCCGCCGCTGACGGAGGCGATCCACAGGTTCTCGCGGACCTCGTCGTGGAGCCAGCGGAAGCCGTCGGGCGGCAGCGGGGAACCGGTGGTGGCGACGCACTTCACCGCCGAGAGGTCGAAGTCGCGGCCGGGGTGCACGTCCGCCTTGGCGCAGGCCATCACGTACGCGGCGGAGGTGCCGTACAGGGTGGCGCGGGTGCGTTCGGCGACGCGCCACTGGGCGGCGGTGTCGGGGTAGCCGGGGCTGCCGTCGTACAGGACGACCGTCGTGCCGGTGAGCAGGCCGGAGACGAGGAAGTTCCACATCATCCAGCCGGTGGAGGTGTACCAGAAGAACACGTCCTCGGCGCCGAGGTCGCAGTGCAGGCCCAGCTGCTTGACGTGCTCGACGAGGATGCCGCCCTGGGACTGGACGATCGCCTTCGGCAGGCCGGTCGTGCCGGAGGAGTACAGGACCCACAGCGGGTGCGAGAACGGGACCTGCTCGTAGACCGGCTCGACGTCGGCGGCGACGAGGTCGGCCCAGTCGAGGGTGCCCTCGGGGGCCGGGGTGCCGAGCAGCGGGATGTGGACGACCGCGCGGAGGGTGGGGAGCTCGGCGCGCAGCTCGGCGACGGTGTCGCGGCGGTCGTGCTCCTTGCCGCCGTAGCGGTAGCCGTCGACGGTGAAGAGGACGACGGGCTCGACCTGCTGGAAGCGGTCGAGGACGCTGCGGGCGCCGAAGTCCGGGGCGCAGGAGGTCCACACGCCGCCGACGGCCGCGGTGGCGAGGAGGGCCACGACGGACTGCGGGACGTTGGGCAGGTAGCCGCTGATCCGGTCGCCCGGCCGGACGCCGAGGGCACGGAGTTCGGCGGCGAGGGAGCCGACCTGGCGGCGGAGTTCGCCCCAGGTGATCGGCGCGGGGTCATGTGTTTCGTCCACATGG
Organism: Streptomyces sp. NBC_01077; assembly: GCF_045162855.1. Classification (NCBI taxonomy): domain Bacteria; kingdom Bacillati; phylum Actinomycetota; class Actinomycetes; order Kitasatosporales; family Streptomycetaceae; genus Streptomyces; species Streptomyces sp. NBC_01077. The sequence goes on from NZ_CP108669.1 coordinate 2,174,225, forward strand.
AGCAGGGCCGTGTCATGGGGGCGCTCGTCGGCGGCGCGCAAGGCGTGCTCGGCGTAGTTGAGGGTGGCCCCGGGGAACCAGTCGGCGCCGGGCATCGAGCGGTCGCCGAGGACACGCTCGTACGGGGTGGAGAAGCGGATGTCGAACCACTCGACGACCGCCTGCCAGAAGGCTTCGAGCTCGTCGACGGACCAGCGGTGGAGCGCCGGGTATCCGCCCTCGGCCGGGGCGCCGTGGTGTTCGGCGGCCCAGGTCTGGAAGCGGGTGACGGCGGCCGTGGCGATGCGTTCCTCGTCCGGCTGCCAGAGCGGCTCGGTCTGCGCTGATGTCATTGGGGCGGCTCCCTGGCTGTACGCGGGGTCGGCGTGTGTCCCGCGCACGTGCTGGGGTGTGCGCGTGACGCGGCTGACAGGACGATGCCATGTGATCGTCTTTCGCACCAGGGCTGGCCGCCCATGGTCGGGGAGTTGAATATGTGCTCCCACCACGGGTGAACGACAGTTGAACGGAGCCTGTTCCGCCCCAGGTGGGTGGCAGGCTGAGCTGCATGGACGGTCGTGAACTGGTGCGTTCGATGAAGGTGTTCGGCTCGGTGCAGGGGTTGCGGACGGTGCGGGCGGCGTGGCGGCAGCGTCGCACGGACGCGTGGGGGCTGCCGCCGAGGGGTGCGGAGCGGGCCCGGGTACCGGGGCTCGCGACGGGGGCGGAGGCCGCGCCCGGTGGGGGGACCATTCGGTTCGCGCGGTCCTCGCTGCGGATCCGTGTGTCGTCGGGCGGCACCGTGTTCTGGGGGTGGGACGGGGCCGAGCCGCTTCCCTCGTACGCCCTCGCCGGCGAGGCACCGGATGCGGATCCGCGGGCGTCGCTCGAGCCAGACACGGACGGCGGCTGGCGGATCGTGTCGGAGCGGGTGACGGTGGCGGTCTCCCGGCACGGGGCGGTGGAGATCCGGACGCCGGGCGGGGTGATGCTGCGCCGGGACCTGCCGCCGCGCTGGTGGGAGCCGGTGGCGGGTGAGAAGGCGGCCTCCCCGGGGGCGAACGGGGACTCCCCGGAAGCGAACGGGGGCTCCTCGGGTGCGAACGGGGACTCTTCGGCTGCGGGGCCGGTGGGCGCGGGACGTGCCGCCGGGGCGCGCTGGGTGCAGCGCAGTGAGGTGCCGGCGGACGGGCGCTTCTTCGGGCTCGGTGGGCGGTCGGCGGGGCCGCGGCTGCGGGACGGCTCGTACCGCCTCTGGAACACCGACCCCAAGGGGAGTTTCGGCCCCGGGGACGATCCGCTCTACCTCACCATGCCCGTCCAGTTCGTCGTCTCGGACGCGGGGACGCACCTGGCCTTCCACGACAACTCCTGGGACGGCCGGGTCACCCTGGCCGAGGGTGAGGAGGGCGCGGGGTCCGGGCACGACCGGCCGGGGACCAGCGAGGTCCGGATGGGCGGCGGGCCACTGCGCTGCTGGGTGGTGGTCGGCACCCCCGCGCGCGTACTCCACGGCTGGGCGGCCCTCACCGGCGCTCCGGCGCTGCCGCCGGACTGGGCGCTCGGACCGCAGCACGCGCGCTGGGGGTTCGGCAGCGAACGCGAGGTGCGGCGGATCGTTGCCGGGTACCGGGAGCGGGGGCTGCCGCTGTCCGCCGTCCACCTGGACATCGACCACTACGACGGGCACCGGGTGTTCACCGTCGACCGGGAGCGGTTCCCCGATCTGCCGGGGCTCGCGAAGGAGCTGCGGGAGCAGGGCGTGCGGCTGGTGTCGATCGTGGACCCGGCGGTGAAGGCCGAACCGGGGAACGCGGTGTACGACAGCGGGCGGGCGGCGGGGGCGTTCGTCCGCGACGCGCGGGGCAACGAGGTCCACGGGGTGGTCTGGCCGGGCGAGTGCGCCTACCCGGACTTCACCGATCCGGCGGTACGGGAGTGGTGGGGCGATCTCTACGAGGAGCGGCTCCGGCAGGGCTTCGCCGGCGTCTGGCACGACATGAACGAGCCCGTGTCCTTCGCGCCCTTCGGTGACACGACCCTGCCCCGCTCGGCACGGCACGACCTGGACGGCCGGGGCGGAGACCACCGCGAGGCGCACAACGTGTACGGCCTCACGATGGCGCGGGCCGGGTACGAGGGGCTGCGCCGGCTGCGGCCCGACGAGCGGCCCTTCCTCTTCTCGCGTTCGGGCTGGGCGGGCATGCAGCGGTACGGGGGCACCTGGTCGGGCGATGTGTCGACGGGGTGGCCGGGGCTGCGCGCCTCGCTCGCCCTGGTCCTGGGGCTGGGACTGTGCGGGGTGCCGTACTCGGGGCCGGACGTGGGCGGTTTCGACGGCAGCCCGACGCCGGAACTGTTCCTGCGCTGGTACCAGCTGGGCGCATGGCTTCCGCTGTTCCGTACCCATGCGGCGATCGACGCGGGGCGGCGCGAGCCGTGGGAGTTCGGCCCGGAGGTCCTGGAGCACGCGCGCGTGGCGCTGGCCGAACGGGAGCGGCTGCGGCCGTACTTCACGAACCTGGCGCGGCTCGCCCGGATGACGGGCGCGCCGTACGTACGCCCGTTGTGGTGGGGGACGCCCGAGGACCGGGTGCTGCGCGACTGCGAGGACGCGTTCCTGCTCGGTGACGCGCTGCTCGTGGCGCCGGTCCTGACCCGGGGCGCCGACCGGCGGGCGGTGCGGCTGCCGCGCGGACGCTGGTACGACACGGCGACGGGGCAGGCGTACGAGGGTCCCGGGCAGGTGCTGCTCGACGCGCCGCTGTCCCGGGTGCCGGTCCTGGCGCGGGCGGGGGCGGTGCTCCCGGTGCGGGGCGAGGACGGCGAACCGGCCCTGGAGGTCTGGGCGCCCGCCGCCGGGCGGACGGGCGGCGGGCTCGTCGTACGGGACACGGGGGACGGCTGGGAGTCGGCCGAGATCGAGCGGTACCAGTCACGGCTCGTGGACGGTCTGGTGGTCGTCGAGCGGGTGACGGACGACGGCGCAGAGGAGGCCGGGCTGCCGGTGCGGGTGCGGGGGGTGTAACAACCGGGCGGGGGTCGTAGCGATCCGGCGGACGTCGGGTGGGGCCTCGCGGGCGCGCGGCCCCACCCGAAGCCCGGATGCCCGGAAACCCGGATGGCAGGGTGCCCGGGTGCCCCGAAGCCCGGATGGCAGGGTGCCCGGGTGCCCCGAAGCCGGATGCCCTCAGGGCCTGTCCTGCGGGTCAAGGTCGGACACGGCCTAGTGGTACGCCCCCGCGAACCACTTCCGTACCGCCTGCGTGTGGAGCGGGAAGGCCAGATCCTCCGGTGCGTGGAGGACGTGGTGGCCGCTCGTCTCGTTCGTCGGGGCCGAGGCCGGGAGTTCGGCGGCCGGGCGGGGCGGCAGGAGGCCGAAGAGGAGGAGGTGGCCGGCCGGGGAGCTCATCGCGTCGGCGAGGCTCACGTCCTCGGCGGAGGCAGCGATCCCGGTCTCCTCGTGGAGTTCGCGGGCGACGGCGGCGCGCCAGTCCTCTCCGTGGTCGATGAAGCCGCCGGGCAGGGCGACCTCGCCCCGCGCGGGCTCGATGGTGCGGGTGATGACGACGAGGCCCGTGCCCGTTCCGTCCGTGACGGGAAGCAGGGCGACCGCGACGGGAAGCGGGTTGCGGTAGGCGGTGTGGCCGCAGGCCGGGCAGGTGCGGGGCCAGCCGGCGTCGGCCGGGTGGGCGGCGCCGCACGCGGTGCAGTGGTAGGTCGCCTGCGAGGTCGGGCGCGAGGTGGTGTGGGAGTCCTTCACGGGCCGACCGTATGCGATCACCCTTTCCCGGCGCTGCCGGAACTGATAGAGACGGTGCGCATGACAGGACTTGCTTCCGCTTTCCGTACTCTCGCCGTCACGGCCGCGGCCGGACTGCTCGCCGTCACGGGCGCCGTCGCCGCCCCCGCTCCCCCGGCATCCGCCGCGCCGGAGCCCAGGGCGCCACGGGAGTTCGTGGCCCTCGGTTCGGTGGACCGGACGATCCTTCAGGAGATGCGCTACACGACGGCGCACAACTTCGTGGGCGAGCCGGTGGACGGCTACCGGCAGCCGCTGTGCATCCTGACCCGGCCGGCGGCCGAGGCGCTGCACCGCGCTCAGGTACGTCTCCTGGCCCGGGGCTACACGCTGAAGGTGTACGACTGCTACCGGCCGCAGCGGGCCGTCGACCACTTCGTGCGCTGGGCGAAGGACCTGGCGGACGAGCGGATGAAGGGGGAGTTCTATCCGCTCGTCGACAAGTCGAGGCTGTTCGCGGACGGTTACATCGCCGAGAAGTCGGGGCACAGCCGGGGCTCGACGGTGGACCTGACGATCGTGCGGCTGCCGGCGGTGCCCACGCGCGCGTACGTACCGGGCGAGCGGCTCACCGAGTGCTACGCGCCGCAGGCGGACCGGTTCCCGGACAACTCCGTGGACATGGGGACCGGGTACGACTGTTTCGACACGCTCTCGCACACCGACGATCCCCGGATCCAGGGTGCGCAGCGGGCCAACCGGCAGCTGCTCAAGAGCGCGCTCGTGGAGCAGGGCTTCGTGAACCTGCCGGAGGAGTGGTGGCACTTCACCTTCAAGCCGGAGCCGTTCCCCAGCACGTTCTTCGACTTCCCGGTGGCGCGGAGGTCGGTGGCCGGGCACTGAGCCTTTCGCGTGCGGGGCTCCCGTGCCACACTTCTGACGGTTCGTCAGATCAGTGACGGTCGGTGGTAGGCACGGGAGGCCTCGATGGCACGGACACGCAGACCGGTGGTGGCCGGGTGGTTCACCGACGACACCGTGCCGGAGGCGGAGTTCCGGCTGCTCGGCACCCGTTGCACCGCCTGCGCCTCGGTCTTCTTCCCGCGCGCGGACGACGGGTGCCGCAACCCGGTCTGCCCGGGCGACGGGGAGCTCGCCGACTTCCCGCTCTCCCCGCGCGGCCGGGTCTGGTCGTACACCGACGGGCGCTACCGTCCGCCCGCCCCGTACGTCTCCGCTCCGGACGCGCCCTGGGAGCCGTACACCCTCGTCGCCGTCGAGCTGGCGGCCGAGGCGATGGTGGTCCTCGGGCAGGCCGCTCCGGGAGTGACGACGGCCGATCTGGCGATCGGGACGGAGGTCGAGGTGGTGCCCGGGGTCCTCAATGAGGACGACGAGCACATCTGGACCACCTGGAACTGGCGGCCCGTCGCACGGGAGGAGCGGTCGTGAACGACATCGCCGTACTCGGGGCCGGGATGCACCCGTGGGGCAAGTGGGGGCGGAGCTTCGTCACGTACGGGACCGCCGCCGCCCGCGCCGCCCTCGCCGACGCCGGCCTCGACTGGACGGACGTCGGTTCCGTCGTCGGCGCCGACACCATGCGGTGCGGATACCCGGGCTACGTGGCCGGGGCGACGTTCGCGCAGGCCCTCGGCTGGCAGGGCGCGCGGGTCACCAGTGTGTACGCGGCCTGCGCCTCGGGCGCGCAGGCGATCGGGACCGCCCGGGCGCAGATCCTCGCCGGACTCGCGGACGTGGTCCTGGTCGTCGGCGCGGACTCGACACCGAAGGGGTTCTTCGCACCGGCCGGAGGCGAGCGTCCCGACGATCCGGACTGGCTGCGGTTCCGGGTGCTCGGGGCCACCAACCCCGCGTACTTCGCGCTGTACGCGCGCCGCAGGATGGCCCTGTACGGGGACACGCCCGAGGACTTCGCCCAGGTGAAGGTGAAGAACGCGGCTGCCGGCGCGCTCAATCCGCTCGCCCGCTACCGCGCGCGCGTGAGCGCCGAGGAGGTCGCGGCCTCGGCCGTCGTCGCCGATCCGCTGCGGCTCCTCGACATCTGTGCCACCTCGGACGGGGGCGCCGCACTCGTGCTGTCCAGCATGGAGTTCGCGCGCCGCCACGGGCACCCCGACCCGGTGCGGGTCCGGGCCGTGTCGACGGTCTCCCCCACGTACCCCAAGGCAGTGCTCGACCTCCCCGACATCGCGACCGACTCGGCGGTGGCCGTCGCCCCCGCTCCACATTCCTTCCGCGCCTCCATCGCCCGTGCCGCCTACGAGGAGGCGGCGATCGGGCCCGAGGACCTGTCCCTCGCGGAGGTCTACGACCTGTCCACCGCTCTGGAGCTGGAGTGGTACGAGGACATCGGGCTGTGCGCGGCGGGCGAGGGCGCCAAGCTGCTGCGGGACGGGGCGACCGCGCTCGGCGGACGCCTGCCCGTCAACACCAGCGGCGGACTCGCCTCGTTCGGGGAGGCGGTGCCCGCCCAGGCGATCGCCCAGGTCTGCGAGCTGACCTGGCAGCTACGGGGTACGGCGGGCGACCGGCAGGTGCCGGGGGCGCGGGTCGGCATCACCGCGAACCAGGGCCTCTTCGGGCACGGGTCGGCGGTGGTGGCGGTGCGCTGAGGTTCCCCGGTCGACGGAGCTCAGGGCAGTGCACTGAGGCTCCCCCGGCCGACGGAGCTCAGGGCAGTGCGCTGAGGGGTTCCCCCGGTCGGCGGAGCTCAGGAGGGTGCGCTGAGGCTCCCCCGGCCGACGGAGCTCAGGGGGCGACCGTCGCGTGGCTCCGGTCCGCGAGGACGAGGGCGTGCTCGACGACGGCCACGAGGACGTTCTTCACGGACTCGCGGTCCCGGGCGTCGCACATCAGGAGCTCGACCTCGGGGTCCAGGTCGAGCGCCCCGCGGACGCTCTCGGCGGGGAACCGCTGGGCACCCTCGAAGCAGTTGACGGCCACGGTGAACGGAATGCCGCGCCGCTCGAAGTAGTCGATGGCCGCGAAGCTGTCCTCCAGGCGACGGGTGTCCGCCAGGACGACCGCGCCGAGCGCGCCCTGCGCCAGCTCGTCCCAGAGGAACCAGAAGCGGTCCTGGCCCGGGGTGCCGAACAAGTACAGGACGAGGTCCTCGCGGAGGGTGATCCGGCCGAAGTCCATGGCGACCGTGGTGGTCGTCTTGGTCTCGACGCCGTGCAGGTCGTCGACGGGCCGCCCCGCCTCGCTGAGGATCTCCTCGGTCCGCAGGGGCCGGATCTCGCTGACCGCGCCCACCAGCGTCGTCTTGCCGACCCCGAACCCGCCCGCGACGAGGATCTTCAGGGTTACCGGCTCGACGTACGACTGCTTGCGGCTAGAGCGCCCGAAGGCCATTGATCACCTCGCGGAGAATGCTCACGTCCGGCAGCTCGGCCGGCGGAACGGGGCGGGTCACATGGACGAGTTCGTCCTCGACGAGGTCACCGACGAGAACCCGGACCACCCCGACGGGGAGGTCGAGTCCTGCGGCGAGCTCGGCGATCGACTGGGGCTGCTCGGAGCAGCGTTCGACGATCTCCACGTGTTCGGGGGAGAGCGTCTGGTCCCGGCCGGGGTCGTCGGCGGCGGGCTCGGGCACGACCACCGCGATCAGGTCGAGCCGATGGCGGGTGGCGGCGCTCGTCCGGCCGCGGGTCATCGCGTACGGACGGACCACCGGCCCGGCCTCGTCGTCGAACCAGTGGTGGGGGGCGGGGGTCTGGCCCTGGTCCGACGGGTTCGGCCGACTCAGCCGGCCCGACTGGTCGGGCCGGCCCCACCGATTCGACCGGTCCGACTGATTCGGCTGGTTCCGCTCGGTTGCGTCACTCATGCCGTCCCACTCACCCTCCCGCGGGCAGACCGGTCCGGGGGGCCGTCGCCAGGTGGACCCCGACCCGCTTCACCATCAGCGTCATCTCGTAGGCGACCTGGCCGACGTCGGAGTCCGCGTCGGCGAGAACGGCCAGGCAGCTGCCGTCGCCGGCGGCCGTGACGAAGAGGAAGGCGTCCTCCAGCTCGACGACCGTCTGACGGACCTTGCCCGCCTCGAAGTGGCGTCCGACGCCCTTGGCGAGGCTGTGGAAGCCGGAGGCCACGGCGGCCAAGTGCTCGCCGTCCTCCCTGGTCAGGTCCTGAGAGGCACCGGTGGGGAGGCCGTCGCTGGAGAGCACCAGGGCCTTCCGGATGGACGCGACGCGCTGCACGAGCTCGTCGAGGAGCCAGTTCAGCTCGCCGTTCCCGTGTCCGTGGCCGGAGGTGGTGCTGGGTGCTGCGGCGTTCGGTGCGGTCATCGACCGTCCCCCTCGGGTGTCGTTCCAGGTGCTGTCGGGTCGTCAGGGTCGGCGTTGTGCCGTCGCCCGCGCTGCCAGCCACGCTGCATGGCGGCCATGCGCGCGCGTACCTCCTCGGCGTCGCGCTCGAAGGAGTCGGGGTCCGCGGATGCGGAGCCGCCGCTCGTTCGGGCGTCGGCGCGACCGCCCGTACCGCGCTCGGCGGGGGCGTCGGTCGCGCGCAGCTGCGGCGCGAGACTGGCCTGGCGGACGCGGCGGGGCAGCCCGCCGAACGGCTCGGGGCTCTCCGGCGGCACGGGACCCTCCGGTGGTACGGGGACGAGGGTGGGGCCGGTTCCGCGCGGGGACACGGGCAGCTCGTGCTGCCGGCCGTTTCCGCGCGGGGACACGGGCTGGTCGCCCTGCCGGCCGTTTCCGCGCGGGGGCACCGGCGGTTCGTCCTGCCCGGCACCGTGGGCGTGGTGGCCCGCGACGCCCAGGCCGTCGGGCACCCGGCCGAAGCCCTCGGTCACGCGGCCGGGGGCGGGGTGCGCCCGGCCGGTGAGCGGCTGGTCGAGGTCGGGGAGCGCGTGGGCCCGGTCGGGGCCGGCGTCCGCACGGTCCGGGAACGGGTACGGGCGGTCCGGGAGGGAGTGGCCGCGGTCCGGGCCGTCGGCGCCAAGCCCCCGGTCCGGCCCGTCGACACGGTGACCCCTGTCCGGCTCGTCGGCGCCACGGCCCCGGTTCGGCTCGTCGAGGCGGCGGCCGTGGTCCACGACGAGCGTCGGGGTGCGGCGGCGCGGCAGCGGCACGGGAGCGAGGACTCCCCCGTCGGCGGGCGTCTCCTCCTCGCCGTGGCCGTTCGGCCGGTCCGCGGCCTGCTGGTGCTGCTCGCCCGCCGGTGCGAGTCCGGAGCGTCGCCGGCTCCGGGGCCGGAAGAGGCCGCCGCGCTCGCTCTCGGTGTCGAGGAGGTCCGCGGCCCCGTCGAGGAGCACGTCGAACTCGTCGCTGCCGATCGGCCCCTCGAGTTCGACGGGACCGTCGAGCGGTCCGGATGCCTCGGTCGCGTCCGGGACCCTGGCGAGCGCCGGGCGGCGGCTCGGCAGGACGCCGTCGTCGGCCGGCCCGTCCGCGGCCGGGCCGGTGCGCTCCAGGGTCTTGCGGTCCAGGCGGAAGCCGGCGCCCTGCGTCTCGGGCGCGTCGGTGAGCAGCGCGGCCGGGATGAAGACGACCGCCGTGGTCCCCCCGTACGGGGAGGTCTGGAGCGAGACACGGACGTTCTGGCGCTGGGCGAGCCGGCTGACCACGAAGAGGCCGAGCCGGTCGGTGTCCGAGAGCTCGAACTCGGGGGTCTCGGCGAGCCGGAGGTTGGCGTCGAGCAGGGCGTCGGGGTTCATGCCGAGGCCGCGGTCGTGGATCTCCAGGGTGAAGCCGTTGGCGACCCGCTCGCCGAGCACCTGGACGGCGGTGTGCGGGGGCGAGAACACCGTGGCGTTCTCGAGGAGTTCGGCGATGAGGTGGGTGAGGTCCGCGACGGCGGGGCCGCCCACGCCGAGGCGCGGGAGCCGGCGTACCTCGATGCGCTCGTAGTCCTCGACCTCGGCGACGGCGGCGCGGACCACGTCCATGAGCTGGACGGGCTTGCGCCACTGACGGGAGGGCGCGGCGCCGGACAGGATGACGAGGCCCTCGGCGTGCCGGCGCATGCGGGTGGTGAGGTGGTCGAGCCGGAAGAGGTCGGCGAGCTCGTCGGTGTCCTCGGTGCGCCGCTCCATGGTGTCGAGGAGGGTGAGCTGGCGGTGGAGGAGGACCTGGTTGCGGCGGGCGAGGTTGACGAACACCTCGGAGACACCGCGCCGCAGCTCGGACTGTTTGACGGCGGCTTCGACGGCCGCCCGCTGGAGGGTGTTGAGGGCCTGGCCGACCTGGCCGACCTCGTCCTGTCCGTACCCCAGATGGGGAACTTCGGTGCCGACGTCGACCTGTTCGCCCGCGGCGAGCCTCCGCATCACGCTGGGCAGGCGTACGCCGGAGACCTCCTGGGACTCCTTCTGGAGGCGGCGCAGATCGCGGACGAGGTCGCGGCCGATGCGGACGGAGATGACGATCGAGGCGAGCAGGGCGAGGAAGCCGAGGACTCCGGCGACGCCTGCCTTGAGGAGGACGCTGTACGCGGCGGGCTGGACGCGGTCCTGGTAGCGGTCGCCGGCCGCGGTGTTCTCCCTGGCCAGGTCGTCGAGGACGGGGCTGGCGTTGTCCTGCCAGTAGGCGGGGGTGACGGCGCGCGGGCTGTCGGTGGGGCCCTCTTCGATGATCGCGTTCTCGGCGGTGCGCAGCGGCTGGCTGTCGGGGCTGCGCCAGTACTTCTCGAAGCGGTCGCGCTCCGCGGTGGGCAGGAGTTCGAGGTTGACCTCGTAGAACTGCTCGCGGACGGCGACGAGGTCGGATATCTCGCGGATCTCCCGGGCGGTGACGCGGTCCGCGACGAGTGCGGACAGGACGAGTGCGTCTTCGCGGGAGAGCAGCTCACGCGCGCGGGTGATGCCGACGAGCGCGCGGCCCTGCTTGTCCATCTCCACGTTCTCGAGGGCGTGGAGGGTGATGAGGAAGCTGTAGCAGGGGTCGACGAGCCGGTTGTAGAAGTCGAGGGCCTGCATTCGGCCGATGTCGCGTTTCTCCACGGAGCGGCGGAGCGAGGCGAGGCCTTCGAGCGCTTCGAGGAGGGAGGTCAGCCGCTGGGCGGTGACGGGCCGCATCTCCTCGCGTACGCCGGGGTCGGCGGCGTTCGCGCGGATGCGGGCGATCTGGCGGTCGGTGGCCCGGCGGGTCTCGCGCAGGGAGCCCAGGGTGTCGGAGCCCCGGGGGTCGGCGAGGTAGATGAGCGACTGGCGGCGTTCGAGCTGGATGACCCGGGCGGTGTCCTCCAGGGGGTAGCCGACCTTGTCGACGATGTAGCCGACGTCGAGGAGTTGGTCGGCCTCGCGTCCGGTGAGGGCCGTGGCGAAGCCCCACAGGCCGGTCAGGGAGACGAGCGGTACGAGCAGCAACGCCACGATCTTCCGGCGGATGGACTTCCCGCGAAAGCGCATGGCCTCCCCCAGCTCGACCTCCGTGGCCACGGAGGTCCTTCACGTTCGTGACGTCCGGCGTCAACACGCGGCGTCAACCTTGAGATTCAACAAACGGCGGCGTGAGCCTACTACTGCATCACGGCCATCCCGAAGGCATGTCCGGGCTATTTTCAGCCTGTCGAGTGAGCGTTGATCATGAGATGTCCTGCTATTCGGGGAGTTGGGATTGGCCACTGTGGCGTAGGACACCTGATGATGCGCCATTTCTCCGGCCTGCGGAGTTGGCTGGAATTGTGCGTTCCGGTCCCGACCCGGCCACGTTCACCCCAGCTCGGGCGAAACCTTTTCCCTCTCTCGTGCGTCAATAAGTGCGGGGAGGCTTCTGTCCGCGTATAGACGCTCAAGGCGGGCAGCCACTCCTGAAGTCGGTCGGTGGTGGGGAGTGACGGGACAATGGAATACGAGGCGCGGTCGGCACGGCAGTTGTGGGTGGAGGACCAGCGGGCCCGCCGGCGCATGCCGGACCCGGTGCGCACGGCCGCCGTGCGGGCCGTGATGATCACATCGGTGACGCTCGTCCAGGGAGTCGTGGCGTTCTTCAGCTCCGTGACGGGCTCGTGGCTGGCGTTCCCGGTGACCGTCAGCGCGGTGGTCTCCACCGTCGTGGCCACCTGGAGTGTGCTCGACGTCTGGATCACCCGTCAGGTGTGGCGCCAGCGCAACGGTGTGGTGTCGGAGCCGAGCAGCACGGCGCGTCCGCCGCTCCGCGCGAAGCGCGGGGAGAGCCGGGCGGAGACGGCGTCGCTGTCCGAGGCGGCCTGACGGACCCGATGGTCCGGTGAAGTGAAACGGTGAGCGGCCCGGTCCCCTGTCGAGGGGGCCGGGCCGCTCACCGTTGTGCCAGAGCCTGTCCGGCCGATCAGGGTCGACGGCCGCTGCCCCGTCCACGATCCGCCGGACATGCGCTAGAGGGACGCCGCCTGGGTGGGGTTGTCGGACGTGTGGCGGCGGAACATCCTGGTCGCCGTGATCTCGCCGTGGATCGTCTCACCCTCCGCGCCGGACTGCGGCAGACCCGGGCGCAGATGCTCCTCCACGCTGATGTACTTGAGCCCGGCCCGCAGGTCCGCGTCGTTGCGCAGCCGGATCACCAGCGGGAACTCGGCGAGCGCGGTCGTGTCGAACAGGCCCGTCGTGTACAGCAGCTGGACGCCCAGCGCGTCCGACACGGCCCGCTGGAGCTCCAGGAGGTACGTGGCGTTGGCGCGGCCGATCGGGTTGTCGAGGAACAGCGTGCCCGCGTGCCGGTGCTTGTCACGGCCCCGGTCGTTGGAGCGGAGCGCCGCCATCGTGCAGTACAGGGCGATGGCCGCGGTGAGCAGCTGGCCGCCGGAGAAGACGTCGCCCATCTGCCCGACGGGCACCCGCTCGGCGCGCAGCACCGCGTCCGGCTTGAGGATCTCGACCGAGACGCCCTTGGGTTCGAGCGCCGCCTGAACTCCCCGCAGCAGCAGGGACATGCCGTCGCGGCGCAGGTCGGAGTTCTTCTTGACGGCGGCGCGGGTGGCCTCGTCGACGACCTCACCGAGCCGCTCCGCGAGGGTGGCCTGGTCGGGCTCCTCGAAGCGGATCCGCAGGAACTCCTGGCCCGACCACTCCCCGAGGCCCTCGGGGAGCCGGGAGAGCCGCTGGGCGGAGCGGAGGGTCGCGAGGGAGGACTCCACGAGGCCGCGCAGCCGGTCGACGATCGAGTCGCGGTTGCGCTCCAGCTGCTCCAGTTCGTCGGTGAGGACCCGCAGTCGGGGCGCGAAGGCCTCGGCCCACTTGGCGGCGTGCTCGGGCAGCGCGGACGCCGGCAGTTCGCGGATCTGCTGGCGGGCAGGGGTGCGGACCTGCTCGTAACGGGTGGAGTTGGCGTGCCGTACGAGGATGTCGCTCGCCTCTCGCACGGAGGCGTCGGCCGAGGACAGCTCGGCCGTGCAGCCGCGCAGCGAGCGGCGTGCCTCGGCGGCCGTCGTACGGGCCTCCTCCAGGCTGCCGGGGTACGGCTCGGTCTCCTCCCGCTCCTCGTCCGTGTGGTCGCGGAGCAGGTCCCGCAGCAGGGCGGCGGTCTCGTCGAAGCCGCCCGCCGCGTCCTCGGCGGCCCGGTGGTCGCGGAGCAGTCCGGTGTGGGCGGCGCGCGCCGCCTCCAGGGCGTCGGTGCGGGAGGCGAGTTCGGCGGTGGCGGTACGGAGCAGGGCCTGGGCCCGCTCCGCGTCGGCGGGGACGAGGTCCTCGGGCAGCTCGGTGTGCGCCTCGCCGTCCTCGGGGGCGAGCCGCTCGGACTCGCCGCGCAGGCGGCCGAGCTTCTCGCTCGCCTCCGAGGCGCGGGTCTCCAGCATCTGGACGAGGGACTCGGCGCGGGCCGCCGCCGCCTGCCGGGACGGGCCGTCGGCGCCGTCGGTGGACTCCAGGAGCTGTTCGGCGCGGGTGCGGACCTTGTTGGTGAGGCGGTCCAGCTCGGCGAGGGCGGCGGACTCGTCGCTCTCGGCGCGGGCCTGCTCGGCACGCAGGTCGGCGCCGACGCCGACCTTCTCGTACAGCTGGGACGCGGCCCGGTAGGCCTCGCGCAGGGTGGGCAGCGCAGCGCGGGGCGCGGGTGCGTCGCCCTCGGGGAGGCTGTCGGGCGCGCCGGCGATCTCGGCGCGTTCGGCCCGCAGGGCGCGGGCGGTGCGGTGGGCGTCGTCGGCGGAGCGCTGGGTCGCGCGGCGGTCCTCGTCGGCGGCGCGGGCACGCTCCAGACAGGTCTGGGCGCGGGCCTCGGCCTCGGCGGCGTCGTCGGCGAGTTCCCGGAGCTTGGCCTGCCAGGCGGACCGCTCGCGCAGCCGGAACGCGAGGCCCGCGAGGGCGTCGGCGACCCGGCGGGCGCGCTGGGCCGCCTCCTGGCGCTCGTCGCGCACCTGGGCGGCTTCGGCGGCGGCCTCGTCGGCCTCCACGCGCGCGGTGCGGGCCTCGTCGAGGGTCGCGGCCGCGGCCTCCGCGGTCTCGCGCGCGGTCGTGGCGACGGCGGCGAGCTCGGCGAGCATGCCGGGCGGGCAGTCGGCGCGCCAGGAGCCGATCCGGGCGGCGAGGGAGCGGTCGCCGGCGAGGCGGGCCGCGAGGGTACGGATCTCCTCGTCGCGGGCGGCGGCGCGGGCGCGCAGGGCGTGCCGCTCCTCGTCGGCCGCGTGCTCGTCGTGCATGGCCGGGTTCGGCGGTACGAGGAAAACGCTGTGGACGCCGCTGTCCTCGCGCCCGCCGGCGTCCTGCGCCGGTACGGGGGCGAGCAGGGCGGCGGCCGTACCGACGGCCACGGCGGAGCGGGGCAGCAGGGCCGCGGTGCCGAGGACCTCGCGGGCGCGTCCGTACGAGACGGGGTCGGTGATCACGACACCGTCGACCAGCTCGGGGCGCGCGGCGAGGACGCGCGCGTGGTCGGCGGGGTCCACGGCCTGGGCGAGGTAGCGCCAGCCGGGGAGGGCGGGGATGCCGTGCTCGCCGAGGTACTCGACGGTGGCCAGGACGTCGGGGCCCGGCGGCAGCAGGCCTCCGTCGCCGAGGGCGGCGAGGATGCGGGAGTCGTCGGCCGCGGCGGTGCGCAGTTCGAAGAGCTGGCGCTCGGCGGAGGTGACGGCCTGGTCGAGCATGCCGCGCAGTTCGTCGGCGTACCGGTCGAACTCGGTGACGGTGAGCGGTCCCTGGGGCGCGGATCCGCCGGGGGCGCCCTCGTCGGCGGCGGAGTCCCGGGCCTCGGCGTCGCCGTCCTCGGTCTCCGCGAGGGGTGCGGTGGCCGCGCGCTGCCCCGGAAGGGGCGAGCCGGTGGCGGCGGGGAGGCTCAGGAGTTCGGCGAGGCGCTCCTCGCCGGCGAGGAACTCGGCGGCGCGGCGCTCCGCGTCGTAGGCGTTCCCGGCGGCCTCGGCCGCGTCCGCGGCGCGGGCGGCGGCGAGTTCGGCGCGGGACTCGGCCCCGGCGGCCTCACGCGCGCGGTCCGCGGCCGTGCGGGCGGTTTCGCGGGCGGTGTCCCAGGCGGCGACCGTCGTCTTCTCGGCGTCGCTGGCGGCGAGCGCGGCACGGGCGGGGTCGGCGTCGGGTGCGGTGTCGTCGAGCCAGCCGGCCCGTACGGCTTCGGCGGTCTCCTGCTCGACCTCGGCGAGGCGCTGGCGCAGGTGCCCGGCCTCGCTGCGGGCCCGCTGGGCCTCGGTCGCTGCGGCCGTGGCGTCGCGGTGGGCCGTCTCGCCGGCGTCCTGGAGGGCCGTGGAGCGCTCCTCCTCCTCGGCCGCGTGGCGCTCGCCCTCCTCGGCTGCGGCGGAGAGGGCGCGTACGAGGTCGGCGGCGGCTTCGGCGCGGGCCGCGAGGGCCGGGGCGGCGTCCCGCTCGGCCTCGCGGATGGCAGCGGCCACGCGCGCGGAGCGGTCGCCGGCGGCTCGTTGACGGAGGACGACCTCGGCCGCCTGCCAGGCGGAGTGCATGGTGCGGGCGTCGGTGAGTTCGCGGCGCTGGGCCGCGGCGCCCTTCTCGGCGGCGGTCAGCGCCAGGGAGGCATGCCGGTAGGCGAGTTCGGCGGCGATGAGGGCGCCGCGCCCGCGTGCCGTCTCGGCCTCGGCGACGGCGTGTCCCGCGGAGGTGACCTGCTGGGCGAGTTCCGCGCCACGCGCGCGCTCCACGGCGGCGCGGGCGGAGAGCCGGCGGGCCAGGGTACGGGTGCGGCGCTCGGCCGCCGTGTGGATGTCGCGCGCGGTGGAGCGGGTCCCGGCGGCCTCGACGATCCGGTTGAGGAGGTCGACGGAACCGGCCGTGAACTCGCGCTCTGCGGTCAGCTCGGCGCGGCGGCCGAGCTTGTTGCCGAAGCCTCCGACGAGGTCGGCGAGACCGTCGGTGTCCCGGGTGTCGGTGACGGCCCGCAGCAGCAGGTCGGTGAAGTCGGAGTCCTTCTTGACCGCGAAGAGGCCGGCCGCCTCGCCCTCGTCGGCGTTCATCTCGCGCTGGTAGCGGAAGAGTTCGGGGTCGAGACCGAGCTCGCCGAGGTGCTCGTTCCAGCGGTCGTGGATCTCCTCCCAGTACACCTCCAGGTGCGGATACGCCTTGCCCGCCTCCGTGATCGCGTCACGGAAGCCCTTCATGGTGCGGCGGCGGCCCGTCGCGCCGGAGGCGCCCTCGACGGGCGCGCGAACGGAGGTCGCCTCGGCCACGGGGAGGTTGTCCAGGCTGAGTCCGGGGCCGGGACGGAACGAGTACCAGGCCTCGGCGAACTTCCGCGGGTCGGAGGAGACCTGCCGACCGCGCCACTCGCTGGCCTTGCCGACGACGACGAGTTCACCGGTGAGGGTGTGCTGCCACTCCAGGGCGACGTGCCCGCAGTCATCGGCCAGGAGGAACTTGCGCAGCACGCCGGAGCTGGCGCCGCCCAGGGTGTTGCGGTGGCCCGGGAGCATGACCGAGAAGATCAGCTTGAGGAGGACGGACTTGCCTCCGCCGTTCTCCAGGAAGAGCACACCCGCGGGGGCGGGACGGCGCGGCGGGCCGACCGGCTCCTCCTCGAAGAACTCCGCCTGGGTGGGAGCGGGGTGGGGCACGGGCGCGCCGACCCCGCGCAGGTCCAGGACGGTGTCGGCGTAGCGCGCACCGGCGGGACCGATGGAGTACAGGCGGACCCGGGACAGCTCGTACATGGCGAGGGACTCTCGTGCTCTCGTGCTCGGGAAGAACGGTTACGCGGGGCGGTGCTGGGCGGTTACGCGTGCGGTGAGGCGTGGAAGGGCAGGCCCGCGTCGGCCGCGAGTTCCAGGTCGTCGCCGTCGGGCGGCGGAAGGAGGGTCGCGGATCCGTCGCTGACGGGGACGACGCCGAGTTCGAGGAGCTCGGCCATGGCGGCGGAGCCGGCCATGTCGCGGACCTGGAGCTGGTAGCGGGCGGTGGTGCGGTAGGAGCCGCCGCCCTCGTCGCCGGTGCGCTGGAGGAAGCCGGAGTCGGTGAGGAAGGCGGCCGCCTTGCCGACGATGCCGGTGGTGGATCCGGCGAGGCGGCGGGCGTCCTTGGTGGCGCCGGTGGCGCTGCGGCGGGCGTAGATCCGCCAGGCGGCCTCCAGGCCGGGGGCGTCCGATGCCGGGTCGGTGTTCTCGCCCTGCTCCTCGGCACGCTGTTCCAGACGCAGACACGCCTGGCGTACGAACGCGTCGACGCCGTTGACGGTGAGACGGCCGATGTACGCGTCGTCCGCGAGGTCCTCGGGGCGGGGGAAGGCCATGGTGGCCACGGCGAGATGGGCCAGGCCGTGCAGGAAGCGGTCGGCCGAGTCCGTGGAGGCGCGGCGCGCGTAGTCGCCCATGCGGACGGCGAAGACGGAGTCCTCGCCGGCGGTGACGGCCATCCCCGCGCGCGGGGAGACCTCCAGGACGACGAGGCCGAGTCCGGTCGCGACGGCGTCGGCGAGGCGCGCGAAGGCGGGGTCCTCGCGGTAGCGGCGGAGCAGCTCCGCGTACTCGGCATCGCGGGCCGGGAGCAGCTTGGGCTGCAGCCCGAAGGAGACGAGCCGGGCCGCGTCGGAGGCGTCGGCGGGGGTGACGGCGGACGCGGTGGCACCGCCCGTGGAGGCGGCACTCGTGGAGGCGGCGCTCGTGGAGGCGGCCGGGGGCTGCGGGGGCTCCTGCTCGCCCCACGCGTCGGCGTACTCGGCGTGGGTTTCGCTCACGGCTGGGGCTCCTCGGTACGGCTCTCGGTCGGTGGGGGGACGGCGGGGGTCGCGGGTCGGGGTACGGGCAGCGGGACCGGGGTGACGGCCGCGGGGGTGGGGCGGGCCGGCGGCCGCTCGGCGGGGCCGTCCGCGGGCTTGCCCCCCGGTCGGTCCGCCGGTCCGTCCACGGGCTGGTCCGCACGCGTGGCCGGTACGTCCGTGAGCCGCACGGCACGGACGGACGGGGTGTCCCGCCGCCGTCGGGCGGACGGCGAACGGGTGGGCTCGGGCACGGCCACGACTCCGAGCCTGGGTCGGGGCCGGGTGCCGGAGGTCTGTGCGGGCCGGTCCTCGGCCGCCGCGCGCGACGCACCGCCAGGCGGGTCCACGCGGACGGGGCGCACGCGGGGGCCTGGAGTGAGGTCGGGGCGGCGGGTGGCCGGGGCGGCGGGCTCGGGCTGAGCAGCGGCCTCGGGCCCGCCGGACGGGTCCTGGTCCGGCTCGGACTGGGGCTCGGGCTGGGGCTCGGGCTGGGGCTCGGGCTCAGCGGCGGCCTCGGGCCCGCCGGACGGGTCCTGGTCCGGCTCGGACTGAAGCTCGGGCTGGGGCTCGGGCTGAGGCGCCGCCGCCGCGTCCGCGCCGTCGGCCGTCGTGGGGTTCGGCCCCGCCTCGCCCCGTCGGGCGGTCGGTACGACGGCGTCGGCCTCGCTCGTCGTCGGAGCCGGAGGGACGAGGGTCACGAGGCCTCCGTGCGGCCCGCGGCCATGCCCGCCGCGTCGAGCAGCGCCGTACCGACGATGAGGTCGGCGCCGCCGAACTCCGGGTCGTCGAGCGGGGTGCCGTCGTCGACGGCGAAGAGGAGGCGCTCCTCGCCCTGGCGGTAGGCCGTGCCGACCGGGGGGCTCGCCGCGTGTACGGCGAGGAGGGCGACGAGGTACGGCAGGTCGCCGTCGAGCTCGCGTGCCTCGGCCAGCAGGCCGGAGAGGCGCCGTGGGGCGTCGTGCTCCAGGTCGAGCAGGCGCATGGCGCTCGCGAGTTGCTCCTCGCTGAACCGGGAGTCGTCGGGGGTGGCGATGAGGTCGGGCTCGGGCATCTCCGCGCCGAGGTGCTCGCGCTCCACGGGCGGGGTGAGCAGCAGGTCGACGAGGTCGCCGAGGCGGACGGAGGCAGGGGTGCGCAGGCCCGTGCCGCGCGCGAAGAACGCGTCGGTGACCCTGGCGGCCTGCTCGACGGGGAGCGGCAGGGTCGGCGCCACGAGCTGCCCGTACAGGTCGAGCCCGGTGTACGACGTGGGGGCGGCGAAAGCCTGCCGGTCCTGCTCGGCGCGGAAGAGGGGCCCGGCGTCCAGGAGGCGGGACTGGAGCTGGGTGTGGCGCCGGATGCAGTCCTTCACTATGTCGACGAGCTCGGCGGCGCGCCGCTTGTGCTCGGCCGTCTTGGCGTCCGTGGTGGCCTCGGCCTCGTCGCGGGCCTTTCGGATGTTGGTGAGGATCGCGTTCTCGTGGCGGTAGCGGTCGGCGACGTGGTCGAGCGCCTCGGCGATCATGTCGGGCACCGTGTTGAGCCAGTCCACCGCGCGCACGTTGCGCCGGGTGGCCTCCAGGGTCTTGCGGAGGGTCTCGGCGTACTGCACGGTCCGGTAGCGCGCCTGCTCGGCGGCGAGCTGGGCGTCGGCGAGGCGGCCCCGGTTGATGAGGACCTCCAGCTTCACCTCGGCGGCGATCTGGGCGCTGGTGACGTCGGTGTCGAGGGCGCCGACCAGGACGTTGACCGCTTCGTCGGTGGTACGGAGGTAGACACCGCCGCCGTACCCCGGGACCTCCTCGATGAGCTTGAAGTCGTAGTCCCTGCGGACGTACACGCCGTCGGTCCCGAAGGTGCCGTAGACGGCGCGGAAGCCGCGGTCGACGCTGCCGACGTTGATCAGGTTCTCCAGGACCCAGCGGGCCACGCGCTCGTGCTCGGCGGCGGGGCGGGTGGGCGCCTGGGCGGCGACGCGGGGCAGCAGCCGGGAGACGATCTGCTCGTGGTCGGCGCCGGTGTCGAAGTCCATGTTCAGCGTGATGAGGTCGATCGCGGAGAGGGCGACCTCGGCCATCGCGTAGACCGTGTACTCACCGGCCAGGTTCGCCTTGCGCGCGTCCAGGTCGTGGAGCGGGGCGGTGCACGCGAGCGCGCGGAGGCGCCGCGCGAGCCCTTCGTCGGCGGCCGGACCCTGCGCGGGCCGCGGCCCCGCGCTGAGCTGGGGCGGAGCGAGGTCCGTCGAGGCAGGCGAAGTCACGGTGGACAGATTAGGTCCTCGGACTGACAACGGTCGAAACGGCGCAGATGCGACCGGCCTGCGAGGACGGGGGAATGGGGGCCGAGAGGTCGGTCGGCCTCGCTCCGGAAGCCCGGCCGGCCGGGGCCCAGTGGGGTCAGTCCGCCGGGCCGGCCGGGGGCTCGACGGCCCGCGCGTACGCGGCCGCGACCCGGGTGCGGGAGTCGTCGAGGTAGCGGGCGAGGAGGCCTTCGGCCGTGGTCCGCTCACCGGCTCGCAGGGCGTCCAGGATCTCCCGGTTCCGCGCCAGGTAGGGCTCGTGCAGGACGCGCGGGTCGTCGACGACATGGAACGCGAGGCGGAGTTCGGCGAGGACGCCCCGCATCAGCTCGTCGGTACGGGCGCTGCCCCCGAGGGCGACGAGTTCGCGGTGGAAGTGGATGTTGGCCGTGGAGACGCCCTGCCAGTCGTCCGCCCGGGCCGTGGTCTCGCCCTCCACCACGGCGGCGGCGAGGGCGTCGAGGGCGTACGGCGGCCGCCCGAGGCCGCGGACGACGGCGCACTCGACGAGCCGCCGGGTGCGGTAGATGTCGGCCACGTCGTCGGGGGCCAGGACGCGGACGAAGACCCCCCGGTTGAGCTCGTGGACGAGCAGCCGCTCGTGGGTGAGGAGCCGGAAGGCCTCGCGCAGGGTGTTGCGGGACACACCGAGCGCACCGCCGATGGCGTCCTCGGAGAGCCGCGTGCCGGGCGGGAAGTATCCCTCGGCGACCCGGGTGCGCAGGATGTCCGCGACCCGCTCCGCCGTGCTCGTGCGCCCGAGCAGCACGCGGTCGTCGGTCAGGTCCCCGGCTCGGCTCGCTGCCACGGCGCTCCTCGTCGTCATCTTGTCGGATCGTTCAACAATCCTCTACGTTGACGGCATCGTACGGTCCCCCGTGCCGGCCCGGCACCCCCCTCCTCCCTCCTGTGAGGTGCAGATGCGCACGCCCCCGGACCAGCGCCCGGACGAGGCCCTGATCGACCTCAACGCCGATCTCGGTGAGGGCTTCGGCCGCTGGACGCTCACCGACGACGAGCAGCTTCTGTCCGTCGTGACCAGCGCCAACGTGGCGTGCGGCTTCCACGCCGGGGACGCGGCCACCATGCGGCGGGTCTGTGAGCTCGCCGCCGCGCGCGGGGTACGGATCGGGGCCCAGGTCTCGTACCGGGACCTGGCCGGTTTCGGGCGGCGCTCGATGGACGTGCCGGCGGCGGAGCTGGCCGCCGAGGTGGCGTACCAGATCGGCGCCCTGGAGGTCTTCGCGCGGGCGGCCGGCGCGCGCGTCGCGTACGTGAAGCCGCACGGGGCGCTCTACAACCGGGTGGTCCGGGACGAGGAGCAGGCGGCCGCGGTCGTCGAGGGCGTGCTGCTCGCGGACCGCACGCTGCCGGTCCTGGGGCTGCCGGGGTCGCGGTTGCACGAGGCCGCGACGGAGGCCGGGCTGCCGGTCGTCCCCGAGGCCTTCGGTGACCGGGCCTACCGGGCGGACGGCACGCTGGTGCCACGCGGGCAGGTGGGGGCGGTCGTCAGCGACCCGGACGCGGTGGTGGAACGCTCGGTGGCCATGGCCCGGTTCGGGGTGGTCACGGCGCACTGCGGGAGCTCCGTGGCCGTGCGGCCACGGTCGCTGTGCCTGCACGGCGACACGCCGGGCGCCGTGGAACTCGCCCGACGGGTCCGGAAGCACCTCGAGAACTCCGGGGTACGGGTGGAGGCCTTCGCGTGAGGTCCACCGCCCTGCGCGCGTTGCGCGTGGGCGAGCGCGCGCTCCTCGTGGAACTGGCCGGCGGCGAGGAGACGGAGGCGTTCCACGCCGAGCTGCTGCGGCGCCGGGCGGCCGGCGTCCTGCCCGCCGTACGGGAGATCGTGCCGGCGGCGCGGACGGTGCTGCTCGACGGGGTCGCGGACCCGGACCGGCTCGCGGCCGAGCTGACCGGCTGGGAGGTGGGGCCGCTCCCCGCGCGCGTGGGCGAGGCGATCGAGATCCCCGTCCGCTACGACGGGCCCGATCTCGCGGAGGTCGCCGCGCTGTGGGGGGTGTCCGTCGAGGCGGCGGTACGGATCCACTCGGCGGCCGGGTTCCGGGTGGCGTTCTGTGGGTTCGCCCCGGGCTTCGGCTATCTGACGGGGCTCGACGAGCGGTACGGGGTGCCCAGGCGCGCCACTCCCCGTACGGCCGTCCCGGCCGGTTCGGTCGCCCTGGCGGGGCCGTACACGGGCGTGTACCCGCGTTCCTCCCCCGGTGGCTGGCAGTTGATCGGCACGACGGATGTGGTGCTCTGGGACACCGGTCGAGAACCGGCCGCGCTGCTGGCTCCCGGCACTCCGGTCCGGTTCACGGCGGAGGGCGGGCGATGACCGACCGGGCCGTCGCCGTGGTCCGGGCCGGAGCGCTGACCACCGTGCAGGACCTGGGTCGTACCGGGTACGCACATCTCGGCGTGCCCCGCTCCGGCGCCCTCGACCCGGCGGCCGTACGGCTCGTCAACCGGCTCGTCGGCAATCCGGAGACGGCGGCGGTCCTGGAGACCACCGTCGACGGCTGCGCCCTGCGGCCCCGTTGCGCGGTCACCGTGGCAGTGGGCGGCGCGCCGTGCCCGGTGCGGGTGGACGGGCGCCCGGCAGCCTGGGGAACCGCGGTCCGTGTGCCCGCCGGGTCGGTCCTGGAGATCGGCACGGCCACGCGCGGGCTGCGCGCGTACGTGGCGTTCGGCGGCGGGATCGACGTCGAACCGGTGCTCGGCAGCCGCTCCACCGACCTGCTGTCCGGACTGGGCCCGGCGCCGCTGACCGAGGAGACGGTCCTGCCCCTCGGTCAGGACACGGGCGCGACCGTACGGGGACCGGTCGATGCCCCGCCATGGCCGGGCCCGCCCGCCGAACTCGTCCTGCGGGTCCGGTTCGGACCGCGCGACGACTGGTTCACCGCTGCGGCCCTCCGCACCCTCGCCACGCGCGCGTACCGGGTGTCCCCGGCGAGCAACCGCATCGGACTGCGCCTCGAAGGCCCGGCCCTCGAGCGGGCCCTGCCGGGCGAACTGGCGAGTGAGGGCATGGTCCTGGGCGCGGTCCAGGTGCCGCCGGACGGGCGCCCCGTGGTGTTCCTCGCCGACCATCCGACGACCGGGGGCTATCCGGTGGTCGGAGTGGTCCGGGAAGCCGATCTGGGCGCGGCGGCGCAGGCGGTGCCGGGCACGCCGGTGCGGTTCACGCCGGTGCGCTGAGGCCTCTCGCGGCACGGGGTGTCCTGTGGATCAGGCCGGGCCCGCCGGTGCGCTGAGGTCCTTCGCGGCTGGGGGATATCACTCCATGAGAGGCGACAACCCTCACTCCTCCTCGGGCGGCGGGCCGTAGCCCCCGCCGCCCGGGGTGCGCAGGACGAGGACGTCGTCGGGGCCGACCTCCGTGGTGGCGGCGCCGCCGAGCCGCTCGACGGTGCCGTCCGCGCGCTCCACGAGGTTCTCGCCGAGGGCGCCCGGTTCGCCTCCCGCCATGCCGTACGGGGGGACCCTGCGGTGTCCGGTGAGGAGGGCCACCGTCATCGGCTCCAGGAACCGGATGCGGCGCTCCACCCCTCGTCCGCCCCGCCAGCGGCCGCGCCCGCCGCCGTCCTCCCGTACCGCGAAGGAGTCGACCCTGACCGGGTGGCGCCACTCCAGGATCTCGGGGTCGGTGAGCCGGGAGTTGGTCATATGGGTCTGGACGGCATCGGCGCCGTCGAAGCCGTCGCCCGCGCCGGAGCCGCTGGCGACGGTCTCGTAGTACTGCACGCGCGCGTTGCCGAAGGTGAGGTTGTTCATGGTGCCGGAGCCCTCGGCCTGGACACCGAGGGCCGCATAGAGCGCGCCCGTGACGGCCTGGGAGGTCTCGACGTTGCCGGCGACGGTGGCGGCCGGCGGTTCCGGCGCGAGCATGGAGCCGGGCGGGACCCGGACCTCCAGGGGTTCCAGGCAGCCGCTGTTGAGGGGGATGTCCTCGTCGACGAGGGTGCGGAAGACGTACAGGACGGCGGCCATGACGACGGCCGTGGGCGCGTTGGCGTTCCCGGGCAGCTGTGGAGAGGTGCCGGTGAAGTCGATGACGGCGGACCGCCGTTCGCGGTCGACGCGGACGGCGACCTGGATGATCGCGCCCCCGTCGGTCTCGTAGCGGTACGCGCCGTCGTCCAGGCCGGCGACGATGCGGCGCACGGACTCCTCGGCGTTGGCGCGGACGTGCCGCATGTAGGCCTGGACGACGTCGAGCCCGAACTCGTCGACGGTCCTGCGGAGTTCCTCGATGCCCTTCTCGTTGGCGGCGATCTGGGCGCGGAGGTCGGCGAGGTTGGTGTCCGGGTCGCGGGAGGGGTGACGGGCGCCGGTGAGCAGGGCCCGTGTCTCGTCCTCGCGCAGACGACCGTCGCGTACGAGCAGCCAGTTGTCGAAGAGGACGCCCTCCTCGTCGAGGGTCCGGCTGAAGGCGGGCATGGAGCCGGGGGTGATCCCGCCGATCTCGGCGTGATGGCCGCGTGAGGCGACCAGGAAGCGGAGTTCCGGGCCGGAGTCGTCGAAGACCGGCGTCACCACGGTGACATCGGGGAGGTGGGTGCCGCCGTGGTACGGGTCGTTGATCGCGTACACATCACCGGGGCGCAGGTCGCCGCCGCGTCGCCGCAGGACCTCTTTGATGGATTCGCCCATGGAGCCGAGGTGCACGGGGATGTGGGGCGCGTTGGCGATGAGGTTGCCCTCGGCGTCGAAGAGGGCGCAGGAGAAGTCGAGGCGTTCCTTGATGTTGACGGATTGGGAGGTGTTCTCCAGGCGGACGCCCATCTGCTCGGCG
Source organism: Streptomyces sp. NBC_01077 (assembly GCF_045162855.1). Classification (NCBI taxonomy): domain Bacteria; kingdom Bacillati; phylum Actinomycetota; class Actinomycetes; order Kitasatosporales; family Streptomycetaceae; genus Streptomyces; species Streptomyces sp. NBC_01077. Next base: position 2,199,124 of record NZ_CP108669.1, read on the forward strand.
ATGGCCATGAAGAGGTTGTTGAAGACCTCCAGGAGGACGGGGTCGACGTCCGTGCCGGCCGCCACGCGCGCGGGGCGGGGGGCGACGCGCTGCAGGAGGACGTGTCCGGTGTCGGTCGCGGTGGCCCGCCAGCCGCTGTCGACGACGGTCGTGGCGTCGGCCTCCGCGAGGATCGCGGGCCCGTCCACGGTGTCGCCCGGCCGCAGGTCCGCGCGCCGGTGGAGGGGAGCGTCGTGGGGTGTTCCGGCGCTGAACATCCGGACGGTGGCGTGCAGCGTGGCAGCGCCCTCGCCCTCGCCCTCGCCCGCGTCTGTATCCGCGTCTGTGTCCGCGTCTATGTCCGCGTCCGCGTCGACGACGCGATCGGCATGGACGGGCCCGTGCGGGCCCGCCCTGCCGACGGCCTCCACGGAGACGGCCTCGACGACGAGTGGCCGGTCCATGGTGAAGGCGTACCGCGCACGGTGCACCGCCGTGAACACGGCTTTCAGCTCCTCCGGGGACGCGAGGTCGACCTGGAGGCTCGCGTCGGTGCCGGCGTACCGCAGGAGGACGCGCGCGTACGTCGTGATCGCCTCGTCCGGCAGGCCGTCGGCCCGGAGCTCCGCGCGCGTGCGGTCGGCGAGTTCGGCGCAGAGGGCCGTCACGCGGGCGGGGGTGCCCGGGGCGTCGAGTTCCGCCTCGACGGACCGCTCCCGCATGGCGGTGGCGTCGGCGAGCCCGATGCCGTACGCGGAGAGCACTCCGGCGAGCGGGGGTACGAGCACGGTGTCGACGCCCAGGGCATCGGCGACGGCGCAGGCGTGCTGGCCGCCGGCGCCGCCGAAGCTGGTGAGGGCGTAGCGGGTGATGTCGTGGCCGCGCTGGACGGAGATCTTCTTGACGGCGTTGGCCATGTTGAGGACGGCGATCTCCAGGAAGCCCGCGGCGACCTCCCCGGGGGTACGCCCGCCGCCGACCTCCTCAGCGAGGGCCGTGAACCGCTCCCGTACGACTTCGGCGTCCAGGGGCAGGTCGCCGCTCTCGCCGAACACGGCGGGGAAGTGGGCGGGCTGGACGCGGCCGAGCATGACGTTGGCGTCGGTGACCGTGAGCGGTCCGCCGCGGCGGTAGCAGGCGGGGCCGGGGACGGCGCCCGCCGAGTCGGGGCCCACACGGTAGCGGCGTCCGTCGAAGTGCAGGACGGACCCGCCGCCCGCCGCGACGGTGTGGATGCTCATCATCGGCGCTCGCATCCGTACCCCGGCGACCTGTGTACCGAGTTCACGCTCGAAGGCGCCGGCGTAGTGCGACACATCGGTGGAGGTGCCGCCCATGTCGAAGCCGATGACCCGCTCGTGGCCCGCCTGCGCCGAGGTGCGGGCCATGCCGACGACACCGCCGGCCGGTCCGGACAGGACGGCGTCCTTGCCCCGGAAGTGGGCCGCCTCGCGCAGTCCGCCGTTGGACTGCATGAACATGAGGCGGATCCCGGCGAGTTCGCGGGCTACCTCGTCGACGTACCGGCGCAGGATCGGCGAGAGGTAGGCGTCGACGACGGTGGTGTCCCCGCGCGGGATGAGCTTGATGAGCGGGCTGACCTCGTGCGAGGAGCTGACCTGGGTGAAGCCCGTGTCGCGCGCGAGCGCCGCGATCCGGGCCTCGTGTGCCGGATGGCGGTAGCCGTGGAGGAGGACGACGGCGGCCGAGCGGAGGCCGTCGCGGTGGGCGGCGACGAGCGCCTCGGCGACGGCGGACTCGTCCAGGGGCCGGACGACATGGCCGTGGGCGTCGACCCGCTCGGGGACCTCGATCACGCGCGCGTAGACCGCTTCGGGGAGCACGATGTGGCGGTCGAAGAGCCGTGGCCGGTTCTGGTAGGCGATGCGGAGCGCGTCGCGGAAGCCCTCGGTGACGAGGAGGACGGTCGGCTCGCCGCGCCGCTCCAGGAGGGCGTTGGTGGCGACGGTGGTGCCCATCTTGACGACGGCGATCCGGTCGGCGGGGACGGGTTCGTCGTGTTCGAGGCCGAGGAGGAGGCGGATTCCGGCGACGGCGGCGTCCTGACGCCGGGTGGGGTCGTGGGAGAGCACCTTGCGCGTGACGAGCCGGCCGTCGGGCCGCCTGCCCACGATGTCGGTGAAGGTGCCGCCCCGGTCGATCCAGAACTCCCAGCGCCCGTTCATCTCCCCATTGTGGCCGCGAGGGCGGCGGCGAGGGCGGCGTCCGCGCGCGCGTCGAGGGGCGCGGGACCGGTGCCGTCGGCCCAGTTGCGCAGTTCCGCACCGGCGAGCAGCAGCAGCTGCGGGAGCAGGTCGCGGCTGCGCCGGAGGAGCCAGCCGGTGCCGGCGGTGGCGAGCCAGAGCACGGCCTCCGCGCGGCTCGGCGGCGGCTGGGCGGGCTCCCGCGCGGGCGGTGTGCCGTGGGCGAGTCCCCGGGCGGCGAGGAGCTGGTGGAAGCCCTCGGCGACGGCCCGGTGGCCCCGCTCGCCGGGGTGCAGCCGGTCGGCGCTCCACAGCGTGCGGTCCTCGGTCCAGGTGTCGTCGGCGAGGTGCAGATGGACGGCCCCGTGTCGGGCGGAGAGGGCGTGCACGACGGCGTTGACGGACCGCTGGCGGCGGGCCAGCGGGCGCGCCAGCGGGGGCGGCAGGCCGAGCATCCGGCCGGGATCGGGCAGACAGGCGGTCAGGAGTACGGCTCCGGCGGCGTCGAGGTCGGCGCAGACGCGGCCCAGGTGGCGGGCGAGCACCCCGATGTCGAAGGTGCGGCGCAGGGTGTCGTTGACCCCGACGACGACGGAGGCGAGGTGCGGCCGGAACGCGAGGGCACGGGGGGCCTGCCGGTCGGCGACGTCGGCGCTGAGGGCCCCGCTGACGGCGAGGTTCAGGAAGGCCGTGTCCTGCCCCTCGGCGGCGAGCCCGTCGGCGAGCAGCGGCGCCCACCCCCGCCAGGCGCCGTCCACCCGGTCCCCGACGCCCTCGCTGAGCGAGTCCCCGAGCACGACGAACCGGACGGTGCCGCGGGGAGCCGTTCCGGGGCGGGGCGGGGGTACGCGGACCGGTGCCGAAGCCGAAGCCGGTATCGGGACCGGTGCCGGTGCCGGTATCGGGACCGGTGCCGGTGCCGGTGCCGAAGCCGAAGCCGGTATCGCGACCGGAGCCGGACCCGGGACCGGAGCCGCGACCGGAATCGGATCCGCGACCGGGACGGACGCCTGGTCCGGTGTCATCGGCGTACCTCCTCGGGGCGGCGCGGCTCCGGGCTGGGGAGGGCGTCGTGGGCCCGGAGGAAGGCGGCGACGGAGCGCTCCCAGGTGAAGACCTCCGCACGCGCGCGTGCGGCCCTGCGGCGAGCGGCCTCCGGAGCGACGAGGAGTCCCCGTACGGCGGAGGCGAAGGCGCCCGGGGTGTCCACGGCCGATGCACCCGCGGTGCCGACGACCTCCGGGAGGGCGGAGGAGGCGCTGACGACGACGGGGGTCCCGCAGGCGAGGGCCTCCAGGGCGGAGAGACCGAACGTCTCCGCCGGCCCCGGGGCCAGGCACACGTCGGCCGCCGCCTGGAGGTCCGCCAGGACCTCACGGTCGGCGACGTGCCCGAGGAACCGCACCGGGAGCCGCCGCTCGCGCGCCCGCCGCTCCAGGGCGCCCTTCAGCGGCCCGTCGCCCGCGACCACCAACGCGGCCTCGATGCCCGCGTCCCGCAGCTCGGCGAGGGCGTCCAGGGCCGTTCCCGGCCGCTTCTCGACGGAGAGGCGCGAGCAGAGCAGGAGGAGCACCCGCTCCCCGTCCGCGTACCGGGCCCGGAGCACGGTGCTGCGGCGGCCGGGCCGGCAGCGCTCCAGGTCGACGCCGAGCGGGGCCCGTACGACGTTGCGGGCGCCGATCCGTACGAACTCGCGCTCGGCCCACTCCGTCGTGCAGACGATCCGCGCGAACGCCCAGGCCGTACGGCGGTTGAGCCGGTCCGCCGCGCGGGCCGCGACCGCCGGCGGCACGCCCCAGGTGCGCAGCACCCCGTCCGCGGTCTCGTGGGAGACCATGACCGAGGGCACGCGGGCGCGCCGCGCCCACTCCCCCGTCCACCGCAGGGTCGTACGGTCCGAGACCTCGATCCGGTCCGGGGCGAGCTCTCGGAGGAGATGACGCACCCGGCGCCGGTCGGCGAGGACCCGGTAGCCGCCGGTGCCGGGCAGCACCGGGCCGGGGAGGGTGATGACCCGGCCCTGTTCGGTGTGGACGTCGCTCGCGACATCGCCCGGGGCGATGAGGACCGGTTCGTGTCCGGCCTCGCGGTAGCCGCGGCCGAGCTGGTCCAGGGCGGTGCGGAGGCCGCCCGACGTGGGGGTGACGAAGTTGGCGAGCCGCACGATCCGCAGCCCGCCGCCGCGGCCGTGAACCCCTTCGGCGCCGCCTCCGCCGTGAACCCGGTCGACACGCACGCCGCTCATGCCGCCACCACCGTCCGCTCCCGCAGGACCTCCAGATAGTGCCCGATCAGTTCGTCGCCGAGGGCCTCCCAGGTACGGCCCTCGACGGTTGCCCGGCCGGCGTGGCCGAACGCCGCGCGCAGCTCCGGCGCGGCGGCGAGCGTGGCGACGGCGTCGCGCAGCGCGTCCTGGTCTCCCGCGGGTACGAGGAGTCCGGTACGCCCCTGGTCGACCAGGTCCAGGGGTCCCCCGGCGGCCGGGGCTATCACCGGGACCCCGCTCGCCATGGCCTCCTGGACGGTCTGGCAGAAGGTCTCGAAGGGGCCGGTGTGGGCGAACACGTCGAGCGAGGCGAAGATCCGGGCGAGGTCGTCGCCGGTACGGCGGCCGAGGAACCGGGCGCCCGGCAGGGCGGTGCGCAGCGCGGGCCCGCTCGGCCCGTCGCCGACGACCACCACCCGTACGCCGGGGAGGTCTCCCACTCCGGCGAGGAGATCCACGCGCTTCTCGGGGGCGAGGCGGCCCACGTAGCCGACGAGGAGCTCCCCGTCCGGGGCGAGCTCCCGGCGCAGGGCGTCGTCGCGCAGCTCGGGGCGGAAGCGGGCGGTGTCCACCCCGCGGCCCCAGAGCCGGATGCGGCCGATGCCGTGGGCCTCAAGGTCGCGGACGGCGGCCGAGGACGGGGCGAGGGTGCGGTCGGCGGCCCCGTGGACGGCGCGGAGGCGGCGCCAGGCGGCGCCCTCGCCGGTTCCCACGTAGGTGCGGGCGTAGCCGGCGAGGTCGGTCTGGTAGACGGCGACGGCGGGGATGCCGAGCCGGGTGGCGGCCGTCATCCCGCGCACCCCGAGGACGAACGGTCCCGCGAGGTGGACGACGTCGGCGCGGTGGGCGGCGATGGCCGCGGCGACGCGGCGACTGGGCAGGGCGACGCGTACCTGCGGATAGCCGGGAAGGGGGAGGGAGGGCACCCGGACGACGGCGCAGGGGGCGTCGGCGTCCGCGGCCTGATCGGCGACGGCGGGGGCGATGACGAGCGGGGTGTGGCCCCGCCGGACGAGGTGGCGCGCGGTCTGCAGGGCGCAGTGCGCCACACCGTTGACGTCGGGAGGAAAGGATTCGGTGACGATGACGACACGCATACGGGTGTTGTCGTCGCGTTCGGCGTGTCCCCGCCAACGTCGATCTGGACGGGGAGGGAACGTCCCATGAGCGTTTCGCGCGGGGGCTGCCGCAGGCCGGAAACGATCAAATGCCGGGCGGCACGCTCCCGGCGCTCCCATGGACCTGGACTCGCTTCGGGCTTGAAGACCGGGCTTGTGGATCCGGGCTTGTGGATCCGGGCTTGTGGATCCGGGCTTGTGGATCCGGGCTTGTGGATCCGGGCCGAAGCCCCCGGACACCCCGTACCCCCGACCGGTCCTCCGGGGCGGGGCCACGCGCGGCGGGTTCTCCGCCGGGGGCCGCGCCGCCCCGGAGCCGGGTGACGGGGTCGACCGGGTCCGCCCGGTGGGGCGGGCTGCGACCGGGTCGGGTCAGACCTGCAGGTCCGGCCCTATGCGGTTGCGTACCGCGGTCTGGACCTCGACCTCCTCGGCCGGGTCCGCCGCGAGGCGGCGCAATCGTTCGGCGACGCGCACGTCCCCGGTCTCGGCGTGCTGGGCCGCGACCTCGCGGGTGGTCTCCTCGCAGTCCCAGAGGCACTCGACGGCGAAGCCGCTCGCGAAGGTCGGGTCGGTGGCGGCGAGGGCGAGGGCCACGCGCCCGCGGAGCTGGGAGGAGGCCGTCTCTCGGTAGACGTGGCGCAGCACGGGGGCCGCGCAGGCGATGCCGAGGCGGCCGGCGCCGTCCACGAGCCCGCCGAGCGCGGGCGCGTCGGGGCCTTCGGAACGGATGGTGTCACGCAGCGCGCCGAGGACGGAGGGGGAGTCCTGGGCGGTGCCACGGCAGGCGAGGACGTCGGCGGCGGCGGCGCCGAGGGCGTCGGTCCGGCGGACCCACGCGCGGGCGCGGGCGACGGCGTCCTCCCCGCACATACGGCGGTAGGCGGCGATCGCGGCTTCGGCGGCCTCGCGGGAGTCACCGTCGGCGGCGCCCTCGACGAGGTCGAGGACGGCGGGGTCCTGTGACTCGGCGAGGTGGTGCAGGGCGGCGCCCCGGGCTCCCACCGAGCCGTGCCGGGCGGCGGCGAGGAGCTCGGGCCGGTCCTCGGGTCCTGCGACGGCGGTGAGGCAGCGGGCGGCGGGGCCGTGGAGGACGGCTCCGCGCTCGTACCCCTCCTGCGCCCAGTCGAGGACGGCGCGCACGCTCCAGCCGGGGCGGGGCCCGGCGGGTCGCATCTGTCGCTGCCAGCGGTCGAAGGAGCCCTGTTCCTGGGCGGCCCTGACCCGGGCGCCGACGGCGTCGCGCTGGTCCTCGGCCCACAGGCGCCACGGGCGGGGCTCGAAGGCGTCCCGTACGACGCCGGCCAGCTCGGCGTCGCCCTCGGCGTCGGCCGGGAAGCGGGCCAGCACGGGGACGGCGAGCGCGCGGAGTCCGGTGTCGTCGTCGCGGAGCGCCAGCTCGTCGAGGGCCCAGGCCCAGTTCGTGCCGGTCGCCGCGTACCGCCGGAGCAGCAGCAGGGCGTCCTGGCGTCCGTAGGAGGCGAGGTGCCCGAGGACGGCGAGCGCGAGCCCGGTCCTGGACTCCTCGGTGTCGAGGATGTCCTCGGCGCCGAAGAGGTGCGCCTCGATCTCGTCGAGACCGCCGTGGAGGTCCAGGTAGAGACGGGCGTAGTAGAGGGAGCGGTTCTCGACCTGCCAGTCGTGGCGGGGGTCGTCGAGAACGCAGTGGTTGAGGGCCGCGAGGGCCTCGGCGCGTGGCGCGGCGAGTGCGTGCAGGGTGCCGTCGCCGCGGCCCCGCTGCAGCAGGCCGAGCAGGGTGCCGCTCGGCGCTATGACTGGATCGAACATGGGAAGACGCCTCACATCAAGCTGTCGACACGACCGGGGGATACCGGGATGACCCGGGTCGGGCGGTACATCGCCCGTACGCCTAGGCCGTGCGGCAACATGTCGGGCCGCTTGTCGTCCATCGCCTGCCAGTGACCATCTTCCTCAGCCTCTCGTCGGTGGCCCGTTTTGCCGGGCCCGACGTCATGATGACCCACCCATTTCGCCACCGCGACCACATTTACGACGCCGCTCTCACCTGGGGTTCAGCGCCCGTTCACCGGGATTCGAAGAGCTCGAGGAGTTCGGCCTTGCCGAACATCCGGGCGGTGTCGACAGCGGACGGAGTCCCGGCTTCCGGATTTGCGCCGCCGGCGAGGAGCGCGCGGATCACCGCGTCCTCCCCCTTGAAGACGGCACCGGCGAGCGGGGTCTGGCCGCGGTCGTTGGCACGGTCGGCGTCGGCACCGCGCGCGAGGAGGGCGGAGACCGCGGCGGCGTGGCCGTGGTAGGCGGCGAGCATGACGAGGGAGTCGCCCTTGTCGTTGGTCAGGTTCGCGGGGACACCCGCGTCGACGTAGGCGGCCAGCGCGTCGGCGTCCCCGGTGCGGGCGAGGTCGAAGACCTTGGACGCCAGCTCGATGACCTCGGGGTCCGGAGTCTCGCTCATCGGGTGGGCCCGCCTCTCTCTCCTGCGTTGTCGACCGGTGCACGGCAAGCGCGGCCGTACGAGTGAATCGACAGGGTACTGCCCGTTCGGTGACATGACCTCGCCCGACCGAGGCAAAGATCACGGCAGCCCGCCGCCGGCCGCCTCTCTAGCGCACGCCGGGCATTTCGCCACCCGACAGTCCGTTCGACGTCCGCCGGTCAAGTGAAATCCCCCGTTTTTCACTCGTATGCACCTTTAGTCACATAGATACTTGCTGTGAACTTGGAAGGACTCATGGTGACTGTCCCCTCAACCAGGAGAACAACCAATGATCCTGTCCATCTCAGGCGTGGTCCTGCTCGGCATCATCTGCTTCCTGTTCTTCAAGAAGGACGGGATGAAGGCCTCGCACGCCCTCGTCAGCGCGCTGTTCGGCTTCTACCTCGCGGGTACCGCCATCGCCCCGAGCATCACGGCAGGCGGGCAGAGCCTCGCCGGCCTCCTGGGCGGGATCAAGTTCTGACGCCCTTCAGTCCCTTCCACCACTTCAGGAGTACTTCGTGGCCCGGCGACCACTCCCCCGCATTCTGAGCAGCGGCAGCGCACAGATCGCTCGTAGTCGAGAGATCGCGCGCACGGCCGCCGACAGCGCCACCGACGTGCTCCATCCACTGATCACGGTCTCCCGTGGTCTGCGGAAGCTGGCCGCGACCGCGCGCGCCAAGTGGGCCGCGACCCCCAAGGAGCGGCGTGGTCCTACGCTGCTCCTGGTCGCGGCCTGCGTCCTGGTCGTCGCCCTCATGCCGTACGGGCCGCTCCTCGCGCTCGTCACGCTCATGGGCGCGGCCGCGTGGAGGGGACGCGAGCGCCCGGTCGTCAAGACCGGGCCCGACGACGCGGAGGTCGCCCGGCTCAAGGGCCTGTACGAGGCCCTCGTGCCGTACTTCTCCGTCCCCGAGGACCCGGCACCGCTCTTCGCCCACGGCGGCGACTGGAGCGGCGCCTTCGCGGAGTACGCCTTCGACGAGGACGGGCGTCTCACCCGGCTGAGGATCGCGTACCCGCCGTACTTCACCGACGGCGAGCCCGCCGCACGCGCGCGTATCGAGCAGTTGCTGCACGCCAAGTCCGGGCGCGGCCGTGAGTACCGCTTCGACTGGGACGAGGAGGGCAACCGGCTCGACCTGAGCGTGCTGCCCGCTCTGCCCACCACCATCGCCGCCCAGCGCTTCGTCACCGTGCCGGGCGAGACCGTCCTGGGCTTCACCGACGCGGACGCCGTGCAGCGGACCGTTCCCGTGGTCGCGTCGGACGGTACGGAGGACGCGCCGGCCGTGGTCTGGCGCACCGGCCCCCGCTCCACCGAGCCGCATCTGCTGGTCGTCGGCCAGCCGGGCAGCGGCACCACCTCTCTGCTGCGTTCGATCGCGCTCCAGGCCCTCCCCCACGGCGACGTGCTGATCGTCGAGGGCGGTGGCACCGGCGAGTACGCGTGCCTCACCGGCCGCGACGGGGTCCTGGCGGTCGAGTGCGGCCTCTCCGGCTCGCTGGCCAGTCTGGAGTGGGCTGCGCACGAGACGGAACGACGTCTGATCGCCGCCAACCGGGCCCGGCAGGCGGGCCACCCGGCGCCCGAGGACACCCGGCGGCCGCTGTGGATCCTGCTGGACCGGCCGGGCATCCTCGGTCACCTGGCCGCCGCCGACGGCCGCCCCGACCCGCAGGAGCTGCTCCAGGTGCCGCTGCGGCACGGGCGCGCGGCCCAGGTCACGGTGGTGGTCGCCGAGCAGTTCGACAGCACGGACACGCTGAGCGAGGCGGTACGGAGCCACACGAGGGCCCGGATCGTGCTCGGTCCCGCCACGCCTGACCAGATCGCGGCCGTCCTCGGAGTCGAGCCGCACACCACTCCGACGCCCCAGGTGCCCGCGGGCCGTGGCTACGCGCGCCTGGGCACCGGCCCGGTCCTGCGCCTCCAGGTGCCGGCGACGCCCGACCCGTACGACGACGCGACGAGCGAGGCGCACCGGAAAGCGGTCCTGGAGCTCCTCCCGGAGCGCCGCACGGCGACGACGATGGCGATCGAGACCGTCGTCGCGGCGGCCCCCGAACCGGCCCCGGCGCCCCGAGCCGAGCCGGACCCCGGTCCCGCTCCGCTGCACGCCCCCGTCCCCGCGGAGGGCTGAGCGCCACACGCGCGCGAAGAGGCCGGCAGGGACCCCCCGGGTCCGTACCGGCCTCTTCGCATGACGTGCGAGGACGCGAACGGCTACGCCACGAACGACCGCGGCGGTTCGGTCCCCCCGCCCGCGCCCGACTCGACCAGGCGGGCCGCGGCGGCCAGCCGGGCGGCGGCCTCGTCGGCGACCGGCCCGCCGACCGTGAAGGGCAGCCGGACGAAGCCCTCGAAGGCCCCGTCGACGCCGAAACGGGGGCCCGAGGGGACGCGGACGCCGACCCGCTCGCCCGCCTCGGCGAGCCGGGAGCCGGAGAGGCCGCCGGTACGGACCCAGAGGGTCAGACCGCCGCGCGGCACGGAGAACTCCCACTCCGGAAGTTCCCGGCGGACGGCGGTGACGAGCGCGTCCCGGTTCTCCCGGGCCTGGTCGCGGCGCAGGGTCACGGCCTCCTCCCAGCCGCCGGTCCGCATGAGCCAGTTCACGCCGAGCTGCTCGAGGACCGGGGTGCCGAGGTCGGCGTACGCGCGGGCCGCCACCAGCGAGCGGATGACGTCGGGCGCCGCCCGGACCCAGCCGATGCGCATGCCCGCCCAGAAGGCCTTGCTGGCCGAGCCGACCGTGAGGACGGTGGAGCCGGCCGGGTCGAAGGCGCAGACCGGCCGGGGCATCTCCACGTCGTCGTCCAGATGCAGCTCGGCCATGGTCTCGTCGACGACGAGGACCGTGCCGGCCGAACGGGCCGCGTCCACGAGCTGCCGCCGCTGGTCCTCGTCGGCCAGCGCGCCGGTCGGGTTGTGGAAGTCGGCCACCACGTACGCGAGGCGGGGTGCCGCGTCGCGCAGGACCTGGCGCCAGCGGCCCAGGTCCCAGCTGCCGAGCCCCTCGGACATGGCGACGGGCACGAGCCGGGCCCCGGCCTCCCGCATCAGCTGGAGGATGTTGGCGTACGAGGGGGACTCGACGGCGATGCGCTCGCCGCGCCCGGCGAAGAGGTGGCAGATGGCGTCGATGGCGCCCATGGCGCCGGTCGTGACCATGATCTGCTCGGGCATGGTGGGGATGCCGCGCGCGGTGTACCGGTCGGCGAGCATCTGCCGCAGCGCGGGCAGTCCAGCCGGATAGTCGCCATGCGTGTGCGCGTAGGGGGGCAGTTCCTCCAGGGCACCCTGGACGCCGCGGGTGAGCCAGGGCTCGGGCGCGGGCAGCGCCGCGCAGCCGAGGTCGATCATCGAGCCGAGGGCCTCCGGGGGCAGCGGTTCGAGGCCCCGCGCGGGCAGCGGGTTCCCGGCCGGTACGGCGGTCCAGCTGCCGGCCCCCCGCCGCGACTCCAGGAAGCCCTCGGCGCGGAGCGCCTCGTAGGCCGCGGCCACCGTCGTACGGCTGACGGTCAGGGCGAGGGCGAGTTCCCGCTCGGCGGGCAGCCGGGCGGCGACCGGGACCCGGCCCTCCAGGACGAGCAGACGGATACCGTCGGCCAGGGCGCGGTAGGCGGGCGGCTTACGGGCGCCGGGTCCGGCGGGCCTCGGCTGCTGCGCCTGGAGCTGCCGGGCGAGCTGAGCCGGTCCTACCGCCGAAGTCCACTGGGCCATCGAAATCAGTCCACCTTCCTCGAATTGGCCATGGTTGGCACCCGTTCCCCCGCCACAGAGTGTCATGAGCCAGTCCACTACCACCACCCTGGGGGGAAGTCCCTTGTCCATCGCCTCCGGCCTCCACGGCCGGCACCTCACCCGTCGGCTCGTCCAGCTCTACGTGGGGCTGACGCTGTACGGAGTCAGCTCGGCGCTGCTGGTGCGCAGCGGTCTCGGCCTGGAGCCCTGGGGCGTTCTCCACCAGGGTCTCGCCGAGAAGACGGGCCTGACCATCGGCGTGGTGTCGATCATCGTCGGGGCCGCGGTGCTGCTGCTGTGGATCCCGATCCGGCAGCGGCCGGGGCTCGGCACGGTCTCCAACGTGTTCGCGATCGGTCTGGCGATGGACGGCACCCTGGCGCTCGTCCCGGACGTCCACGGCCTGGCCGGGCGGATCCCGCTGCTCGCGCTCGGCATCGTCCTCAACGGTGTGGCCACCGGTCTGTACATCGCGGCGCGGTTCGGCCCCGGCCCGCGCGACGGCCTGATGACCGGTCTGCACCGGCTCACCGGCCGTTCCATCCGTCTGGTGCGGACGGCGATCGAGGTGGCGGTGGTCGCCACCGGCTTCCTGCTCGGCGGCTCGGTCGGCGTGGGCACGGTGCTGTACGCGCTGGCCATCGGGCCGCTCGCCCAGTTCTTCCTTCGCTGGTTCGCCGTTCCCGAGCCGGACTCCGGAAGCACCGCGGACGCCCCCACGACACCGGAAGACGCCATACTGCGGCGGTGACTCGCGTACGCCACCCCTATCTCGACCATCCCACGCCCCTCCCGTTCGCCCATCGCGGCGGCACGGCGAACGGCCTGGAGAACACCGCGGCCGCCTTCCGCCGGGCCGCCGCCGCGGGCTACCGCTATTTCGAGACCGATGTGCACACGACGGCCGACGGGGCTCTCGTCGCCTTCCACGACGCGACCCTCGACCGGGTCACGGACGCCTCGGGCAGGATCCGCGACCTGCCGTGGGCGGCGGTCCGCGAGGCCCGGGTGGCGGGCAAGGAACCGCTGCCGCTCTTCGCCGACCTCCTGGACGAGTTCCCGGAGGCCCGCTGGAACGTGGACCTCAAGGCCGAGTCGGCGCTGCACCCGCTGGTGAACCTGATCCGCAGGAAGCGGGCCTGGGACCGGGTGTGCGTGGGCTCCTTCACCGAGGCCCGGGTGGCGCGGGCGCAGCAGATGGCCGGTCCCGAGCTGGCCACCTCGTACGGGGTGCGCGGGGTGATCGGGCTGCGGCTGCGCTCGTTCGGCATCCCGGCGGCGGTACGGGCCGGGACGGTGGCCGCACAGGTCCCCGAGCGGCAGGGCGGCATCCCGGTGGTGGACCGCCGATTCGTCCGGGAGGCGCACGCGCGCGGGCTCCAGGTCCATGTGTGGACGGTGAACGATCCGGCCCGGATGAACGCTCTCCTCGATCTCGGGGTGGATGGCATCATGACCGATCAACTGGAGACGCTGCGCTCGGTGCTGACCGAGCGGGGTGTGTGGGTCTGAGCGCGCGTCCCGGGGGCTCCGGGTCCGGATCGCCGGGCCCGGTCACGGGGACGAACGAGGGGGCGCGGCCTTGACCGCTGGAACCACCGAACCGGAGGAGTACGCCACCGATCCCGCCGCGCGCAAGCGGGAGCAGCGGGGCTGGTACTTCTACGACTTCGCCTGCTCGGTGTACTCGACGAGCGTGCTCACCGTGTTCCTCGGCCCGTATCTCACCTCGGTGGCACGGGCGGCGTCCGACGCCGAGGGCTATGTGCACCCGCTGGGGATACCCGTGCGGGCCGGCTCGCTCTTCGCGTACGCCGTGTCGGCCTCGATCGTGGTCGCGGTCCTGCTGATGCCGCTGGTCGGCGCGATCGCGGACCGTACGGGCCGGAAGAAGCCGCTGCTCGCGGCCTCGGCCTATGTGGGCGCGACGGCCACGGCGGGCATGTTCTTCCTGGCGGGCGACCGGTATCTGCTCGGTACGTTCCTGCTCATCGTGGCGAACGCCTCGATCTCGGTCTCGATGGTGCTCTACAACGCCTTTCTGCCACAGATCGCGGAGCCGGACGAGCGGGACACGGTCTCCTCGCGCGGCTGGGCCTTCGGCTACACGTCGGGCGCGCTCGTCCTCGTCCTGAATCTGATCCTCTACTCGGGCCACGACTCCTTCGGCCTCACGGAGGGCGAGGCGGTCCGGATCTGTCTGGCCTCGGCCGGTGTGTGGTGGGGCGCCTTCACCGTCGTACCGCTGCGACGGCTGCGGGACCGGCGGATCGGCCCGGAGGCACGGGAGGGGGCCGGCGGGGGCGCGGTCGGCAGCGGCTGGCGGCAGCTGCGGGCGACCCTCAAGGACATGCGCCGGCATCCGCTGACGCTCTCCTTCCTGCTCGCCTACCTGGTCTACAACGACGGCGTGCAGACGGTGATCTCGCAGGCCTCGGTGTTCGGCTCGGAGGAGCTGGGCCTCGACCAGACCACGCTCATCACGGCGGTCCTGCTGGTCCAGGTGCTCGCGGTGGTGGGCGCGCTCGGCATGGGGCGACTCGCCCGGTCGTACGGCGCCAAGCGGACGATTCTGGCCTCGCTCGCGGTCTGGACGCTGATCCTGGTGGCGGGCTACCTCCTGCCGGCCGACGCGCCCGTGTTCTTCTACTGTCTGGCGGCCGCGATCGGCCTGGTACTGGGCGGGAGCCAGGCTCTGTCGCGCTCGCTGTTCTCGCATCTGGTGCCGCGCGGCAAGGAGGCGGAGTACTTCTCGGCGTACGAGATGAGCGACCGGGGGCTCAGTTGGCTGGGTCCACTCGTGTTCGGTCTCGCGTATCAGCTGACCGGAAGCTACCGGGATGCCATCATCTCCCTGGTGATCTTCTTCGTGGTCGGCTTCACCCTGCTCGCCCGGGTCCCGGTGCGGCGCGCGGTGGAGGCTGCGGGGAACCCCATACCGGACCGAATTTAGACGTGGCAGTGAAAGGGCGGTAGTGTACGCGTTTGGCCTGCCAGGCGGACCGTTACTGCGTGCTGCTTTGGTGAAGACACCGGGTCACATCTGCCGTCAGATGTGACAAAACGGGCACTGGTGGGTACAACAAGGGGCGGCACGACGGGCGACGCATGACCCGGCACGGGAATCTTTACCGCCGACCGGACGTTGACCGGATAACGACGACAGCGACACCTGTCCTGTGGGCGACAAGCCCGGGAGGCACGATTCATGAGTGAGCGAGCTCTTCGCGGCACGCGCCTCGTGGTGACGAGCTACGAGACCGACCGCGGCATCGATCTGGCCCCGCGCCAGGCCGTGGAGTACGCATGCGAGAAGGGCCATCGTTTTGAGATGCCCTTCTCGGTGGAAGCGGAAATTCCGCCGGAGTGGGAATGCAAGGTCTGCGGAATCCAGGCACTCCTGGTGGACGGGGACGGACCTGAGGAGAAGAAGGGCAAGCCTGCGCGTACGCACTGGGACATGCTCATGGAGCGACGCACCCGCGAGGAGTTGGAGGAGGTCCTCGCCGAAAGGCTGGCCGTCCTGCGTTCCGGCGCCATGAACATCGCCGTGCATCCGCGCGACAGCCGCAAGTCCGCCTAGCGGACCCATCGGACGAACAACGCCTCGGGGCCCGGTACACGAACTGTGTACCGGGCCCCGAGGCGTTTCCGTGCCCGGGTTTCCCGTTTCCGTGCTCAGGTCTCCGCTGCCGAGCGTGCCCCGCTCCCCCGTTGTCGAGGGGGCGGGGCACGAGGGGCCGATCAGGGCATCAGGGTCAGGGCATCAGGGTCAGGGCGTCAAGGCAGGGCATCAGGGTCAGGGCGTCAGGGGCGGGCGGTGCTCGTCGGCCCGGCGCGGGCCCTGAGCGGCGTCCTCGCGGATGACCTCACCCTGGACGACCTTGCCGTCCGGGCGGTGGATACGAGCCTGCTGGAAGGCGTCCTGGAGGCTGCCGGGAGACGCGGCGGCCATCCGGCGCTCGGCGGCCCGGTCCGCGTACCGCCCGAGGAGCGAGCGGATCGGCGGAATCAGCAGGAGCAGGCCGAGGGCGTCCGAGACCAGGCCGGGGATCATCAGGAGCAGACCGCCGAGCATCAGGAAGCCGTTGCGGTCCTCCGTGCCGGTCCGCTCGGGAGTCGAGGGCATCGCGCCCGTCTGCGCCGCGGCCTGGGCCTGCTGGAAGGTCGAGCTGAGGTTGCGGAAGGCGCGGCGGCCCGCCCGCTTGACGACGGCGGCACCGAGCACGATGCCGCCGACGAGCAGGGCGAACACGGCCAGTCCGCCCGCCGCGTCCGCCACCACGGTGAGGAGCCAGATCTCGAGGACCAGCCAGGCGGCGACGGCGAGCGGAAGGAACGTACGCGCGCGTGAGCGCTTGGGGGCGAGGGGAGGCGTTGCGCCGGTCGTCATGGTCCCCAGTGTGCCTGGAGCCCCGCCGGAACGTCGTAAAGGCGGGATCAGGACGGGAGATCAGGACGCCGGACCGCAGGCACCCTGGAGCAGCGGCTTCAGGAGGGCTTGCGGCCGAGCATCTTGCCGACCTTCTCCGCCCGCGCCGACAGGCCCCAGCCGGTGACCCGCCACAGCGCCTCGATCACGATGTTCCGGCTCATCTTCGAGTCGCCGATCTCGCGCTCCACGAAGGTGATCGGGACCTCGACGACATGGAAGCCGGCGGCGACCGCGCGGCGGGCCAGGTCGACCTGGAAGCAGTAGCCGGCCGAGGCCACGTCCTCCAGGCCCAGGCCCTCCAGGGTCTCCTTGCGGAAGGCCCGGTAGCCGCCGGTGACGTCGCGGAGCGGTACGTCGAGCATCACGCGCGAGTAGAGGCTGCCGCCCCGGGAGATGAACTCGCGGGACTTCGGCCAGTTCACGATGCGGCCGCCCGGCACCCAGCGGGAGCCGAGGACGAGGTCCGCGCCCTTGAGGGCGGTGAGCAGGCGCGGGAGCTCCTCGGGCTGGTGGGAGCCGTCGGCGTCCATCTCGACGAGGACGCCGTACCCATGCTCGATGCCCCACCGGAAGCCGGCGAGGTAGGCGGCGCCGAGTCCCTCCTTGCCCTTGCGGTGCAGGACGTGCACATGGTCGTCCTCGGACGCGATCTCGTCCGCGAACTTGCCCGTGCCGTCGGGGCTGTTGTCGTCGGCGACGAGGACGTGCGCCTCGGGTACGGCTTCCCGCACCCGCGCGACGATCGGCTTGATGTTCTCCGCCTCGTTGTAGGTCGGAATGATCACCAAGGCCTTGCCGAGCGGGCCGTAACGCCTCTGGCCACCGTCGTTCACTACTGCCCCTTCGGATACATACACAGGCCCCCACCATAGCGAGGTCCTCGGAGTGCTCCGGCGCGGCGGGTCGGCTGAGAGGGGTGGCGCGGCGGTCGGGGCGGGACCGTGCACGCGGGTGGCGCGGCGGTCGGGAAAGACCGTACACGCGGGTGGGGGTGCGGTGCGGGGCCCGTCGTCCTTCGGTCCGACCTGGGATCCGCTGGCGGCGGATCGACCGAGAGCCGTTGTCTACTGAACGTCCGGGCCCCACCCGGGTCGCACCTTCCGCCGGAGAATCCTTCCCTCGCGGCCGAGGCGCGGGCGGCGTTCGGCGAATGCTCGGGGATGCGGTCCGGTCGGACGTCCTGTGGTGGACGCGGAGAACCTACCCGCCCCTGGCGGTCGACTGTCAACACCCGCTTGACCTGCGGAGACTCCCTAAAAGGCCAGGCCGGAGGGGAAGATCCGCAGGTCGGGGACAAGCGTACGGAACGGGGTCCCAGGTGGGACATATCCCTACATCACTCGTTCGGCCGTACGAACACCGGCTGTCCGTGCACGACCGTACGCAGGCAGACCGGGAGGTCGAGTCCGGGGGACAGATCGGGCAGACCGGGCGTCCCGGAGCGGGGGTCGGTGGACCAGCGGGCGACCCGGTCGTCGGGGGCCTGGACGACGAGCTCCTCGGTGCGCCAGACCGCGTAGTCGGCGGGGGCTCCCGGAACCAGCGTCCCCGCGTCGTCCCGGCCCACGGCCCGCCAGCCGCCCCGGGTATGGGCGGTGAAGGCGGCCCGGGCGGAGATCCGGTGCTCGGGGGTGCGGTGGAACGCGGCGGCCCGGACGGTGCCCCAGGGGTCGAGCGGGGTCACCGGGCTGTCCGAGCCGAAGGCCAGCGGCACACCGGCACGCAGCAGCGCCGCGTACGGGTTGAGGGTGCGGGCCCGCTCGGCGCCGAGCCGGTCGGCGTACATACCCTCCTCGCCGCCCCAGAGCGCGTCGAAGGCGGGCTGGACGGAGGCGGTGAGGCCGAGTTCGGCGAAGGCGGCGATGGTCTCGGGGGTGAGCATCTCGACGTGCTCGACGCGGTGCCGGGCGGCCCGGACACGGGCCAGGCCGACCTTCTCGGCGGCGGACCTGACGCCCTCGACCACGGCGGTCACGGCGCCGTCCCCGATGGCGTGGAAGCCGGCCTGGAGGCCCGCCTCGGTGCAGGCCACGACATGGAGGGCGACGGTCGCCGCGTCCAGGTGGGCGGCCCCCGTGTGGCCGGCGTCGGTGTGGTCGGCGTACGGCTCGTGGAGGCAGGCCGTGTGGGAGCCGAGGGAACCGTCGGCGAACAGGTCACCGGCCGCGCCCAGCGCGCCGAGGGCACGGGCCCGCTCGACGTCGAGATCGGCCCAGTAGCCGACGACCCGGGGGCCGGCCTCGTCGCGCGCCAGGTCCAGGAGGCCGGTGAAGTCGTCCTCGGAGGAGATCCGGGGGCCGCCGCACTCGTGCAGGGTGCCGATGCCGAGGGAGGCGGCCCGGCTCCGGGCGGCGCGCTGCGCCTCGGTGCGCTGGAGTGCGGAGACGGCGCCGAAGGCGGCGGCACGCACGGCGTGGTGGGCGTCGCCGGTGAGCGGCCGCTGCCCGTCGTGGAAGCCGTCCAGGTCGCGGACGCCGGGGACGAGGTCGAGGAGGGCGGTGGTGACGACCGCCGAGTGGACGTCGATGCGGGTGAGGTAGAGCGGGCGGCCGCCGGTGAGTTCGTCGAGTTCGGCGCGGGTGAGCGGGCGGCGCTCGGGCCAGCGGGAGGCGTCCCAGCCGTGGCCGATGAGGATGCGGTCCTCGGGGCGGGCGGCGGCGTGGGCGCGGATCAGCTGCGCCGCGTCGGCGAGCGAGGCGGCGCCGGACAGGTCGAGCCCGGTGAGGGCGAACCCGGTGGCGGTGGTGTGCACATGCGCGTCGACGAACGCCGGGGTGACGAGCGCGCCCTCCAGGTCGACCACCTCGTCCACGCCGGTGGCGAAGGCGTCGGCCGCGCCCTCCGAGCCCACCCAGGCGACGTGCCCGCGCTCCACCACCATGGCGGTGGCGAAGGGGTCGGCGGGGCTGTGGACTTCTCCACCGCGCAGCAGCACGGTGCGGTGTTCGGCGGGAGACGCAGCAGGCATGGACTCACTCATGCGACCAGGCTAGGACCTGCCAGGACCCGGTTTGTCCGGCAGGTCCCCCTCGGCGTGCCCGACCGCGGGTGAACGGGCACGTCGGATGCGCCCGGCCGCGTCAGATGCGCGGCGGCCTGGCCTCGTACGGGGTGGAGAGGACGACGGTGGTGCGGCTGGAGACACCGGCCTGGGAGCGGATGCGGCTGAGCAGGTGCTCCAGCTCCAGCGGGGTGGCGACGCGGACCTTGAGGATGTAGTTCTCGTCACCTGCGACGCTGTGGCAGGCCTCGATCTCCGGGATGTCGGCGAGCCGGTCGGGGGTGTCGTCGGGGGAGCTGGGGTCGAAGGGTTTGACCGAGATGAAGGCGGTCAGCGGCAGGCCGACGGCCTCCGGGTCGACGACGGCCGCGTAGCCGCGGATGACTCCGCGCTGCTCCAGGCGGCGGACGCGCTGATGCACCGCCGACGTGGACAGGCCCGTGGCCTTGCCCAGGTCGGTGTAGCTCATGCGCCCGTCCTTGACGAGCAACTCGACGATCTGACGATCCAGCTCCTCCATGCGGTGACCTTATTGCTCCGGACGGGGAGCGGCACCGCCGGGGTCGACCGCTATCGGTCGGTATGGGTCATCACGGGGCACCTGCGACGGGCATGTGACGAACGCCACAGGTTTGCGTCCGCCCTGGGGTACTGCCACACGGTTATGCGGACGGTCGTATGGGAAGTGCTTGCTGTGGTCGAGGCCGTACAGATCCGGCCGACCCACCCGAGGGGGAGATTCTCCATGCAGGAGCCTGTTGATTCGGTCGACACGTCCGAAGAGCTCGACGCGTACGACACCTTTGAGATGTTCCGGGTCATCTGCCCGGAGTGCGTGCAGCCCATCGCGCTGCTCGCGGACGAGGACGTGCTGCCGGAGCACGCGCTCTGCCCGACGCCGTGGAACCCCTTCGTCCTGACGGTCTGCTCGGGCACGGGCCTGTCGGCGACCGAGGCGCGTCCGGCCGACGACACCCTGGAGGTCCAGGAGCAGGACACCGCCCTCCTCCTGACGCTCCCCCAGAGTCTCGACTGGCGCACGCAGCCCTTCTCGCACGTCGGCGGTCCGGGCTCGCGCCCGATGCGGGTGCCGCAGATGCGGCGCGCGGCCTAGAGGGTGTCTTGCCGGACGGGGCCTCCGGGCCCCTCCGCTCACCAGTAGGTTCCCCGCACCATCGCCGCCAGGGTGGCATGGTGCAGGATCAGGCCGTCGGGGTCCGCGGGTATCTCGACCTCGCCGAAGTGGGCCTGCCGGTACGCGATCCTGAGCATCACGATCGCGTGCCGCAGCGCCGCGTAGAGCGTGTGGAACTCCATGTCGCGCGGGGTGTGCCCGGTCAGTTCCGCGTAGCGCCGTTCGACCGCGTCGCGCCGCAGGAAGCCGGGCAGCCCGGGCTGGCCGAAGGAGACGGTCAGGTCCTGGAAGAAGCGGTGCAGGTAGACCGTCCAGCCGAGGTCGACCTCGCGCGGGACGCAGGCCGCCATCTCCCAGTCGAGGACGGCTGCGGGGGTGAATCCGTCGTAGACGATGTTCCCGATGCGCGCGTCGCCCCAGCCGAGGACGGCCGGGCCCTCGTCGGCCGGCCAGTGGGCCTCCAGCCAGTCGAAGGCCGACTCGATGAGCGGCGAGGGGGCGAGCCCCTCCACCACCCAGGCGTAGTACGCGCGTTGGGCGTCGACGTGCCGACGCAGCGGGGTCCCCGGGCCGTCGGGCAGCAGGAACTCGGCCTCCTTCGCGGGGAACTGCTCGTGCAGCCGGGCGAGCACGGAGACGGACCCGGCCTCCAGCAGGGCGCGTTCGGCGTCGGTGGCGGCGTGCAGCCAGTTCCCCTCGTACGTGTAGGGCATGACGTCCGGCGGGACGCGGCCCTCGGCGCGGGCCATCACGAAGAAGGGGGCGCCGAGCGGTTCCGGGTCCTCTTCGAGCCACAGCACCCGGGGTACGGGGATGTCGGTGTGCTCGCCGACCAGGCCCATGACCCGGTGCTGGCGGGCCATGTCGTAGACGGGGAAGACGGTGTACGCGTCGGGGTCGGCGGCCAGCCGCAGGGCGCAGCCGCGTACCGGGGCGTCCGGATGGTCGAGGTCGAAGAGCAGGGTCTCGCTGGACATGCCGTTGGAACCGGGCACGGCGAGATCGGTGGCACGGGCGCCGGGCAGATGCCGGTCCAGCCAGGCGGTGAGCCGGCGCCCGAGCTCCTCGGGGTCGCGGGTGGTGGTGCGGGGGCGGGGCGCGGAGGTCAAGGGGAGCTCCTCGGAAGGCCGTTGACGTAGGAGGGTGGGACGGACGACCGCTGACGCGAACGAGGTTCGTCAGGGGGCCGTCGACGTGTGGTCGGCGAAGCCGCTGGGGTCGTGGCGGCCGAACGAACCGTGCTCGAAGATGCCGTAGCCGGTGTGGCCGTCGAGCGTGAACCGGGCGGCGTGGTCGGTGACGCCGTACGCGGCCATGGGGTGGGCGGCGGGGTCGCTGAGGTCGTAGACGCGCCGGTCGGTCCAGCCGCGCCCCTGCCAGGTGCCGTGCTGCCAGTCGGTGGCGGGCGGGTAGCCGGCGCCGACGGCGAGCGGGGAGGAGGCGAGGATCTCGACGCCGAGCTCCAGGGGTTTGCCGGTCGGGTCGGTCAGGTGGACGGCGGCTCGTTCCGGGTGGCGGGTGCCCGGGCGGTACGTGATCTCGGTGCGGGGCCAGCCGAGTTGGGTGTCGCGGTGGCCGTTCCGTACGAGCAGGGCCTCGTTGAGCGTGCGGTAGCCGTCGGCGTCCTCCTGGGCGACGACCATGAGGAAGCGGTCCTCGAAGCGCATCGGGATCCAGAGCCAGTGGAAGCCCTCGGGGCGGAACTCGGCGCCGCGCCCGGGCTCCTCGCCGGGGATCGGGCGGACTCCCCAGCTGCGGTCGCGGGTGCCGGTCCACTCCCCCGGGGTGACGGCGAACTCCTCGCCACCCGCCCTGACCGTGCCCGCGCAGTGCCCGGCCTGGACGAAGCGGCGGCCTTCGAGGGTGAGCCGGCCGCCGTGACGCTGGGTGTGGTGGGGTTCCCAGACGGCCGGGAAGTCGCCGGTCCAGGAGAGGTCGTAGGAGAGCCCGTCGGGGTCGTCGGGGTCGGCCGCGCAGCGCAGGGAGAGGCGCTTGAGGGGCTCGTCGACGGTGATGGTGAACGGGCCGACGGAGAGGTTCATCCGGTCGTCGCCGAGTGCGTCGGAGGCCCGGACGGCGTGCAGCCGGTCGCCGACCCTGAGGGTGGCGTAGGCGTCGACGACTCCGGCGTTCGGGTAGACCCCGAGGCCGGCGATGAGCAGGGCGCGGCCGGTGTGGTCGAAGACGTGGAAGATGCACCGGTCGTAGGCGTTGCGGTCGCCGCTGACGTGGTGCTTCATCGAGAGCGGGGCCTGGTGCACGGGGTATTCGTCGAGTGCGACGGGCCGGTCGTCGACGTGCCGGTGCACGGACATGGCTGACCTCCTGGTCGGCGAGCGCGTGTTCCGCGAGGGAAACTGACGGTACGTCAGGTGCGCGCCGGGGGGCCAGAGCCGTGCACCGGGTACCGGACGAACTGCCGCTCGAATCCGTTCGGCGGTGACCACGACCGCCGGGGCGCGTTGGTTCGGGCATGACCACGCTGTACACGACCCCCAGCGGAATCGGTCGGCACCGGCAGGCCGAACCGCGCATTGAAGAATCGGTTCCGCATCCGACACGGACGCAGACGTCGGCACCGACGCCCGGCGCCCCCGGTACGGGCCCCGGCCCCGTACCGATGCCCGTGCCCGTACCCGTACCGGCGCAGGCACCCGCCCCGGTCCCCGCCGACCCGCCCATCTACAAGGACGTGCTCTCCCTCTGGGCGAGCCAGGGCCGCACCCTCCCGGGCCACCGCGACCAGGAGTGGGCGCGGCTCGCCTCGGGCCCCGTCTGGGCGGACCGCACGGTCCGCGTCAGCGGGACTCTGGTCCGACCAGGTGACGGGCGATGACCACACGCTGGATCTGATTGGTCCCCTCGACGATCTGGAGCATCTTCGCCTCCCGTAGATACCGCTCCACGGGGAAGTCCGCCGTGTAGCCGTACCCGCCCAGCACCTGGACCGCGTCCGTCGTGATCTGCATGACGGCGTCCGTGCAGAACAGCTTGGCCATCGCCGCGCACCGGCCGAACGGCCGCCCCTCGTCCCGGAGCCGCGCCGCCTCCAGGTACAGCGCCCTGCCCGCCTCGACCCGGGTCGCCATGTCGGCGAGGAGGAAGCGGAGCCCCTGGAAGTCGGCGATCGGCCGGCCGAACTGGCGACGCTCCCTGGCGTACGCGACGGCCTCGTCCAGGGCCGCCTGGCCGAGCCCGACCGCGCAGGCGGCGATGCCGAGCCGCCCCGAGTCCAGGGCGTCGAGCGCGATCGCGAAGCCCTGCCCCTCCGCGCCGAGGCGCCGCGCGTCGGGGACCCGTACGCCGTCGAAGTGGAGCTGCGCGGTGGGCGAGCCCTTCATGCCCATCTTCCGCTCGGGCGGAGCGGCACTCAGTCCCGGGGCGTCCCCCGGCACCAGGAAAGCGGTGATGCCACGCGCCCCCGCGCCTCCGGTCCGGGCCATGACCGTGCAGAAGTCGGCGATCCCGCCGTGGGTGATCCACGCCTTGGTCCCGTCGATCACCCAGTCGTCACCTTCTCCGGGACCCCGGACGGCCCGGGTGCGCAGCGCCGCGGCGTCGGATCCGGCGGAGGGTTCGGAGAGGCAGTACGCGCCGAGGAGGCCGCCGCCCAGCATCGCGGGCAGATGGGCGGCGCGCTGCTCCTCGGTGCCGTAGCGGGCGAGCGCGTGACAGGAGAGGCTGTGGACGCTGACGCCGAGGCCCACGGTGAGCCGGGCCGCGGCGAGCTCCTCCAGGACCTGGAGGTAGACCTCGTACGGCTGACCGCCCCCGCCGTACGCCGGGTCGTACGGCAGTCCGAGCAGCCCGGAACGGGACAGCAGGGCGAAGAGCTCGCGGGGGAAGTGTCCGGCGGCCTCCTCCTCGGCGGCGCGCGGGGCGATCTCCCGCCGGGCGATGTCCCGTGTCAGGGCCAGCAGCTCGCGGGCCTCGTCGGTGGGCAGCCGGCGTTCCACGCCGTCCGGGGTGCTGTCGGCCATGGCCGGGCGCTCCTCCCTGCCGGGCGCGGGCACGGGCACGGACGTGCGGGGCGCGCGCGGGGTCGCGGGGAGTATGCCCGTTCGAGGCATCGGGATCACCCGATGGTCGGGGGATCACACGGACGCCGAGGGCAAGGGTCCACCGGCCTCACACGCCGAGGGCGAGCGGTCCACCGACCTCACACACCGAGGGCAAGTGGTTCCACCGGCCTCACATACCGAGGGCAAGTGGGTCCACCGACCTCACATGAGGCCGGCCCGGGTGACGAGCACGGCCAGGAGGACGACCAGGGTCCAGCCGAGGACGTGCTCCAGGAGCTTGGGGCCCCGGTCGTCCTTGGGGCCGCCCGTCCGGGCGCGGAGGAAGAGTCGGGTGGCGGCGGAGGAGGTGGAGGTCATGGCGACCACCTTGCGGTACGGGGGCGGCCCCGGGGTAGAGACGTCGGTCACGTCCCCCGGGGCCGCGCCGTCGCGTCGGACGACGCCGAGGGCCGCGAGGGCCTTGCGCTGCGCGGGCGAGCGACGGTCCGGGAAGGAGCGGTAGCAGACCCTCCTGTGCCGGAGACCACTTTCACGAACGCGCCGACAGGGGGCCCCGACGGCCCGGCTGAACGCCGCCCGTTTGGAAAAAGGTGGATTTCGGCCGGGGTGCAGAATTCTTTGGTCTCGGCAAGTGAATTTTCGCGATTTACGTGCACATGCCAATGAACCTTGACGGGCCAGGATGATCTTTGCCTATCATCCCCTGTCGCTTTCGCGGCACACCTAGGGGACCAAGGGGATCCAATGCGCAAGCTCCACATTCTCGGCATAGCCTCCGCCGTGTTCGGTATTGCAGCATTCGCAGCACCGGCCCAGGCGGCCTCGTACGACGGTGTCTGCAACTCTTCGAGCGGTGGCGAAATCTGTCTCTACCGTGACGCCAATGCGCAGGGGCCCATCTACGACACGCTCTACAGCAAGCCCTCGTACACCGGCACGTACTACGGAACGGGCACTTCGATCAACGACAGCGTGACGTCGATCAGGAACCTGGACCCCGACACCGACGCCATGGTCTTCACCAATGCCAATTACACGGGCGACGACTCGATGATCTGGTCGAATTCCACGTTCAACGACATGGGCTACGGGTCGCCGTGGATGGACAACTCGATCTCCTCGCACTGCTTCATCAACAACTCGGCCTGCCCGTACTAGAGCACACCGAATAGGCAGGTGCCATGGAAGTCTCTTCCATGGCACCTGCCGATATTCCGTCCACACTCATCAGAGGGCGAACCACGATGATTCCGCAGCGCCGAGTGGCCGCATTCAGTTCACTCGCCGTACTGGCAGTGCTTGGAATATCCGGCTGCACCGAAGGCTCCGTTCACGCCGGACCCGGGGGCGGGGCCGGGACCGTGTCCGGCTCGACGCCGACGGCCTCGACCGCGCACACCTCGCGCACCCTGGAACTGCCGCTCGACGCGTACAAGCTCAGCGCCAAGGACCGGACGTCTCTCACATGGGCGCAGTACGTCCTTGCGGACAAGTGCATGCGGCAGCGCGGCATGAAGTGGCCGGCCCCGCTCACTCCTCCCGGGGAGAGCCACGAGCCGAACCAGCGCCGCTA
Organism: Streptomyces sp. NBC_01077; assembly: GCF_045162855.1. Classification (NCBI taxonomy): domain Bacteria; kingdom Bacillati; phylum Actinomycetota; class Actinomycetes; order Kitasatosporales; family Streptomycetaceae; genus Streptomyces; species Streptomyces sp. NBC_01077. The sequence continues at coordinate 2,225,066 of NZ_CP108669.1, forward strand.
CGGCATCAGCGACGCGACCGTCGCAGCCTCGTACGGATACCAGCTGCCTCCGCCTGCCGGGGTCTCGCGTGCGGAGGAATACGAGTCGGACCTGCGCGGCAAGGAACGTCTCAAGACCGTGGACCGCGCCACGATGAACGCCTACACGGGGCAGGGCGGCAGCGGTCCCGGCTGCCAGGACCGGGCGCGACAGGCACTGCACATGCAGTGGATGTTCACAGCTGATCCGGTGTCGACCGCGTCGCGCACCGCTTGGGCACGCGCGAAGAGCGACGGCAGGGTGCGGGCATTGGACACCGAATGGAGCGCCTGCATGCGGGCGTCCGGGCACACTCGGCCGGATCCTCTTTCCGCGGCCGAATCCTGGGCCGGTTCCGGCACGGTCCCGGGAAAGCAGGGACCCCTCCGGGCTCCGAGTGCCGAGGAGGTGTCCATGGCGCGCGCGGATGTGAAGTGCAAGAACACGGTCGACTACATCGAGCGTCGCCAGTCGGTCGAAGCCGGCTACCAAACCGCGGAAATCACCGCCGGCTCCCGCCAACTCCAGGCCTACTGGTCCGCCTTGCAGCGCAGCCTCCGCACGGCGCGTGAGGTCAGCACTCGATAGGTGTGCCGTCCACCGCACGATCCGCGGCACAAGCGGACCACCGTGGCCCTGACGAACGGTGTGTCCGTCCACGAGGTGTCTCGCCGGCTCGGACGTCGTTCGGTCGAGGTCACGGTGGACCGGTGCGGCCACCTCACGCAGGACGGTCAGGAGCGCTGCCGTCAGGCCGTCGAGACGGCCGTGCGGCCGTACATGTTCACACCAGGCCCAGCTCCTGCAGTGCGCGGTGCTGGCTCGGCGCCGGCTTAGCGGGCCAGCAGACACCGCCCGTACCGCTTCTGACCTTGCCGTTCGCGTCGTACCGCAGAATTCACCCTGCGGCCCCGGCTGCGATCTCTGGGGCTGTCAATCGAACGGCCCTGTCTCACATTCGGTGGTGACGGAGCGTGCCGCTATCCGAGGATGATGCGGTGGCGGAGCGGGGTTTCCCCCCTCCGGCCCCGGTGACGGCGTCGCGCGATCACTCGCTCACGACGCTCCAGGCTCCCAGGACTTCGGAGAAGTCCTGGGTTTTGACCAACAGCTCCGGGAGCCCCGGTTCACTCGCCAGGATCCTTTCGACGACCGCGCATGCTCGCTCCGACCCGATCCCTCCGGATACGGGCCACACCAGCGGGCGGTCGCTGCTCGCGTACTCCTCGCAGAGCACCTCGGCATCCTGCTCCGGCACCGGCCATAGACCGAACAGCCGATCGTTGAGGTCGGACGTCTCCGCCCGCTCCGCGAAGAGCTTGAAGTACCAGCAGGAGCCTCCTGCCACGCTCCTCACGACACCCTCGACCGGACCGTCCATCCAACCGAAGATCAGGAGAAGCTCGACGCGCTCATGCCCTTCTGCCAAACGCAAGGCCATCCGGCTACCGCCCAAACGTAGTGTTGAAGGTCTTCCTCACCGTCGCATCCACCGGCTGCGGAAGAATCAGAGTGTGATGATCCGGGATATTCCTGGTCGGGGTATATGTCAACGACATCCCCGCCTCCTCCAACTGCTCCTTGGTCGCCACCGAGGCCCCGGGGAGCACACCAGGACGCACCGAGACACCATGGCCGAAGCCGTTGGCTTCCGCCGCCTGCGCTTGGCCCGCGAGCCGCCCCGTGCTCTCGGCGTTGGTGGGGAACCGAGAGAACGGCTGGTCCGCGGGACACGTGCACGCATCCCCCTTGGCCATGCCCGGACCGCAATTGTGCACCAGAAGCGGCGTCGAACCCGCCAGCACATAATAGGTGTGCAGGTCATCGACCGTGAGGTTGTGGACCCGCTTGTGCTGGGTCCACGCGCGCACGGCGCTCACCTGGGTGTAGGAGCCGTTGCCGGTCTGCAGCAGCATTCCGGGGACGATTTCCTTGGCGTAGAGCCACTTGCCTGGTTCGGGCGCCCAGAACGGGTGATTGTCCGTCGCGACGACCTTGCCCGGGTGTCCGCCGGGGCTGGTGACGGTGATCTCGACCAGGTTCTTCTCGCCCTCACCGGTGATGAGCGCGGTGACCGTGCGCGGGCCGGTTTCTCCGGTCACCGGGTCGGTGGCGGTGACCTTGTCGCCGACGCGCACCTGTCCTATGACCTTGTTGTTGCCGTCGGCCATCACGACCATGGTGTCCGGGGTGAAGCTGTTGCCGGTGGCGCAGCTCCCTGCCCCGTTGTCGGCAGCCTTGGGGGCGGATCCGCTGTCGGCCGGTTTCGGTGCGGGAGGGCTGTCCGCCGCCTTCGGTACGGGTGCGGTGTCGGCCGCTTTGGCCGTAGTTGCCGCATCGGCGGCATTGTTGGCGGTCTTGGCGGCCTGTGCGGCGTCGAGTGCCTTGTTGCCGTACTTGGCCGCGTTCGCCGCGTAGCCCGCGCCCGGGATGGCTGAGGCAGCGGAGAGGCCGGCGTTGACGTAGTCGCCTTCCGCGGCGTACCAGCCCGCGTTGGCCAGGTCGCCGACCTCGCCGACGACCGGGACCATGCCGACGACGTCGAGGGTGGTGTGACCGATCGTCTTCCACGACGGCATCTTCGGCCACTTGCCGGTCGGGTCGGTGAGCTTGACCGGGTTGTTGTGGGTGTAGGTGTAGGCGGCGAGGTTGCGCGGCTCGGCGATGCCGCCCGCCATGCCCCCGTCGAGGTAGTCGGGCAGCGCCGGGTCGGTGCTCGCCCAGAGCTGGGTCCGTGGGTTGTAGTAGCGGGCCCCGTAGTAGTAGAGCCCGGTCTCCGCGTCGAGTTCCTTGCCGGTGAACTGGTAAGGCGTGTCCGCCTGTCCGGTCCGTTCCTCCACCCAGGTTTCCCCGTACGGGAAGTACTCCAGGTGCTCGGTGACCTTGCCCTGCTTGTCGGTGACGTAGCCGGAGGAGCCGATGTGGTCGGCGTGGAAGAACTGTTGGGCGTCCTCGGGACCGGTGGTCTCGACGGCTTTGGTCGTCACGCGGCTGTCGCCGACGAAGACGTGCTTGTAGCCGGTGGTGTCGCGTTCGCTGTAGTACCGGTTCGGGTACAGCGAGAGCCCGTCCTCGCTCCGCTTGACGAGGCGGTCGCCCTTGTCGTCGTAGACGTAGGAGACGGTGGCGCCGGCGCAGCCGCTCGGGTCCTGAGTGAGGGTGCCGGTCGCGGTGTCCTGGTTGCAGACGAGGCGGTTCTCCTCGTCCCACACGTACTGCCGGCGCTTGTCGGTGGCAACTGTGTTGACCGTGCTTGTCAGGTTGCCGTTGGCGTCGTAGGCATGGCTGATCGGACCGACCTTGGTCGGGGCATGCGGTGTGGCGCCGTCGTAGGCGTACGTGTAGGCGTAGGTCGTCCGGTCCTGGACGTCGCTCGGGTTGGACGGGTCCTCGACCGGTTCGATCGGCCCGGCTCCGCCGCCGCCGACCGGGAAGGCCGGGGTGCCGCCGGTGACCTCGTGGGTCTGCGACTTGCTCGTGGTGTTGTGGATCGAGTCGTAGCCCAGGCTCAGTGTGTACGTGTTGACCGCGTTGTTCTTGTCCGTGTACCGGCCGGACGCGGAGGTGAGCCGGTACTGGTCGTCGTATCCGTAGGTCTGGCTGCTCGGACCGCCGATGTCCCCGCCCTGCGGCGCGTTGTTCGCCAGCGAGGTGATGTTGCCGATCTTGTCGTACGTGTAGCCCAGGTTCTGGAACGCGGTTCCGCCCGGCGCCACGGACTTCAGTGCTCCGAGTCGACGGTCCTCGGTGTCGTAGGTGTAGGTGGTGCGGACCCCGTTGCCGGTCTGCTGGAGGATCTTCTGCCCGAACTTGTCGTAGTCGACCCGGTCCAGGTACGTGTAGCCGGTGCCGTTCTTGGATCCGGTGGCCCGGCCGACCTGGCCGCCCGAGTCGTAGTCGTAGGTCAGGACCTCTCCGTCGGGATAGGTCATCTGCAGCACACGGTTGAAGGCGTCGTAGCGCCAGGCGGTGGTGTAGGTGCGCGGGGCGTCGCGGACCGCGGTGATCGTGCGGGTCTCCTTGATCACCTCGCCCAGCGCCCCGTAGGCGCGCTTCGCCGTTCCCGCCGCGTCGTGGACCTCGGTGACGCGCGAGGCCGCGTTGTCCGGTGCGCCGGGGGCTCCGTACGCGTAGGAGACGTTGTTCTCCGGGAACGTCGGGTAGCGGATGGCCTTCAGCCGCGAGTACTCGTAGTCGTACTCGACGGCCTTGTCCGCTGCCCGCAGGTTCGCGGTGGTCTTCGACGTGACGTTCCCGGCGAGGTCGTAGCGGGTCTCGGAGCGCCCGGCGTCCGGGCTGTCGAACGAAATGCGGCGTCCCAGTGCGTCGTAGCCGGCGCGCGTGACGTTGTTCTTGTCGTCGGTGATCGTCGTGACCTGACCTGTGGGGTCGTACGCGTAGCTGGTCCAGATCTCCGAGGAGCCGTTGAACTCCTTCACCGAGGTGGTGGCACCCCGGACGTCGGTGTAGGTGCGGCGCTCCTTGCCGTTGCCGTCGGTCGCCGTCCGCTCGAAGCGGGTCGTGCCCGCCCGGTCCTCGCCGAAGCCGTATCCGGTGCTGGTGGTGACGCCGTCCGGTTGCACGGTCCTGACCGAGCGGTCCAGGACGTCGAAGGTGTCCTTCGTGGGTGCCACGGAGTCGAAGGAGGCGTTGAACGTGGTGTTCGCGGTTCCCTTGTCCTCGGTCACCGGGTAGTACTTCTCCACGGCGCGGCCGAGGTAGTCGAACTTCAGCCGGCCGGAGACCGTCATCACCTGGGTGGGCGTGGCCCCGGGCGAGGCGGACACCGAGGCGTCCTTCTTGGTCTGCAGGACACGCTTGAGGCCGTCGCTGAAGGTGACGGTGTCGATGGTGTCGTCGCGCACGTCCGAGGCGGCACGGTCGAGGTGCTTGGTCGTGGCGTACGGGACGGTCGCCTCGGGGTGGTAGCCGAAGGTGATCGTGGCCTGGTCGCCGTCCTTCTCGTAGGGCCCGATCACCTTGTCGAGTCGGCCGACACCGTCGTAGGACATCCGGAGCGGCTGGCCGTTGTGGTCGGTGTTCCGCTCGGGCTGGCCGTATTTGAGGTTGTACGCCGTGGACGAGCGGTAGCCGAAGCTGTCCTCGACGGACTCGACGTGTACGCCGACGGTGGTGTCGTAGCCGTACTCCAGCTTGTAGCGCTGCCCCTTTGCGTTGGCCGGACCGGTCACCGATTTCAGGTTCCCGTCCGGGTGGTACGTCAGGTCGGAGACGGCCGCGGTGTCGTCGTCGAGGTACTCGCGTATCTGGCGCACGGCGCCGGTCGCGCAGTCGACGGTGGATGCGCGGTGCCGTAGGAGTGCGCCGGTGGCCGCGGCCTTCTGCCGTATCGCGTTGGCGATGCCGACGAGGTACTGGTCGCGGCACTGCGTGTCGGAGCCGCTGTACGCGAAGACGGTCTCCAGGTCGTCCGCGGTGCCTTCGTCACCCGTGGCGAAGGTGCGGGTGACGTTGCCGTACTCGTCGTAGGAAAGGTCGGTGAAGGTGGACTTCTCTGCGGCGGCCGCGCCTTCGTAGTGCTTCTCCTCGACGCGGGTGAGCTGCGGGAAGACGGTGGCGGTGCGGCTCTTCGGGTCGGCTTCCTGGTCCGTGGAGGTGTCGAGCAGCCGGTAGGTGTTGAGTGTCTCGCGGTACGGGTGGCCGGCGCCGTCCTCGGTCAGCGTGCGGGTGAGCAGGCCGCGGCTCACGTATCCGTCGGTGCGGTACTCGTCGGTCACCGTGCGGCGAACGGCGTCGTCCGTACCGGTGTCGCGGTTCTCGGTCACCACGCGGCCGAAGCCGAGGAACTCGCGCTCCAGCCGGTCGTGGCGGCCCTGCTCGTAGCGGAAGGTCGTCAGACGCGTGTCGGCACCATCACCCGCGAGCCCGTCGAACACCGAGGTGCGGGACAGCACCCAGCGGCTCTCCTGCATGGCGGCGGTGTTGCCCGAACGGGTGTAGTCCAGGTCGATACGGGCGCCCATCGGCCGGCTGACGGAGCGCAGCAGGTTGGTGCGACCGGTCTTGTTGACCGCGACAAGGAGTTCGTCGTCCCGGGTGGACTTGACGTGGTCGGCCAGGCCGTCGCCGTTGACGTCGCGCAGGCTGGTTTCGGCCCGGCTGATGCCGGTGGTCGCGTTGACGCCGGGGTTGAAGACGAAGACGCCGACGGGAGTGGGCAGGCCGACGGTGAAGTAGGCGCCCCCTCCGAGACTGGCGTTCTTGTCGACGGCGATGTCGGGGAAGCTGCCGCGGAAGGGGGCGGGCGCGGTGAAGCCGGTGCCGGTGTTGACCGCGACCTTGATCGGGTTGGCCCCGTCGGTGAACACCCGGTCGGTGAGGCCGTCGCCGTTGACGTCCGTCATGCTCGCGTTGGTGAACGAGGTTCCCAGCTCGGCGGACACACCGCCCGCGAAGCCGTAGCGGTCGACGTTGAACCCGAGGTTGACTCCGACGTTGCGGGTGGACGCGTCGTTGATCGGTCCGGCCGACCAGGGTTCGCGGGCGGCGAAGGAGTAGCCGAGGTTCAACTGGGCGTCGCCGTTGCCGAACACCTTGTCCGGCAACCCGTCCCCGTTGATGTCGATCAGGTCGACGCGGACGTCGGACTCGCCGCCGCCGAGGCTGCCGCCGATGCCGAGCGACGGTTGGACCGCGCCGGTGGTGGCGGTGTGGGCGCTGGTGCCCGCGTCGGGTGCGGCCATGCCCAGTGCGCTGGCGATGGTGGCGGTCTCGCTGCCTGCCGAGAACGACACGTTGCCGGAGACGTTGTCCGCCTCGCGGACGTTGCCGCCGAGGGTGCCGCGCGTGGCGCCGAGCGCGCCGGTCATGTCGGAGAACTGGATCTCCTTGGCGCCCACGACGTCGGGGTAGCCGTCGCCGTTGAGGTCGAGGTAGTCGACCGAACCCGCGGTGATCCCGCCGACCACGGTGCCGCCGAACGGGCCCGCCGCGAGGGTGGCCGACACCTGGCCGGTGACACCGCGTCGCATCACCGCCCGGTCGCCCGCCACGTCGGCGTCGGTGACGATGTCGATGGTGTCCGCGCCGAGGCGGGAACTGGTCGCCATCGCGGCGGTGATCCAGGAGGACTCGTCCTGAGCGGCCCAACCGCCCTTGGCGGGAACGGGGGCGAACACCGCGAGGCGCGGCATGGTGAGCCGGGGATTCGCGGCGAAAGGTGCGACATCCGCTTCCTTGGGCTCCTTGGGAAGCGCGTCCTTGAAGCTCTGGTCCAGCGTGAGTTCGGCCTGCTTGAGCGGCTGGGCGGCGCGGTCGCGGTTGCCCTGGTAGCCGATCACACCCCAGCCGCGGTAGGGCTGGGCGAAGGCGCCCTGCCCGACGGAACCGTGCATGGCGCTGGGCGCCGGGGTGAAGGTCGGCGAGCCGGAGGTCACGTCATAGGTGACCGACGCGGCCTGCGAGACGAGCAGGCCGAGCAGCCTGGACTCCGCCGTCGAGTAGTCGATGTAGAGCTCGTCGCCGGCGGTGACCGGTACGGTCAGGTCCAGGTTCTTGCCACTGAAGGGGGAGGTGTCCCTCGCTTCGAAGATCCGTTTGCCGAGCAGCTGCCCGCCTCGCTTCTTCACCGTGAGCGCGATCTTGGCATCACCGAGGAGGTTAAGGTTGAGGGATATCTTCGGCCGCACCTTCAACTGGCCGGTCTTGGTCGCCTTGTAGGACTGCTGCGGCGCGGTGAGGGTGTCCGCCGGGTACATGGTCATGTCGTACGGCGGGGTGATCACCATCGTGGGATCGCCCGCGGCGTCGACGACCGACTCGACCCCCTGCGCGGCCGTGTAGTGCGCCTTCGGCGCCCAGCTCACCGCCGAGGCGTCGATCGGGGAGTCGGTCTTCAGCTTCCACGACATCTTCTCGAACGTTCTGACCGGAATGCTCACGTCGATCGCGGTGGTGCCGGTCGACGCGGCGGGCAGGACCTTGCGAAACACCTCCGCGCCGGGGTTGACGCCGTTGCCCTTCTCGATCACGACGGTCACGTCGTCCGAGGTCGCCTTGTTCTTGACCACGTCACCGGTCAGCCGCAGCGTGCCGTTCACCGGCACGGTCACCAAGGACGGCCTGCCGCCGAAGGTGAAGTCGGCCGACGCGCGGAACACGGTGTCCGCCAGCCCGTTGGCGTCCGTGCCGGCCGGCAGGTCGGTGTAGGTGATCGCCGGGTCCCACGCCACGGTGTCGTACTTGCCGTCCAGAACGGACTGTGTGCGGAAGTAGAGCGCGTCGCCCTTCTTCACCGGGATCGACGCCACATTGCCCGGGGTGAACTCGGTGTGGTCGTCGGGGCCGATCCGCTGCGCCCAGAGTTCGGTGTCCTTGTGCTGGATGGTGACCCTCACGCCGTCGGCCTTGGTGTAGGCCGCCCGCGCCGGGGAGGGATCCTGGGCCAGCTGCACGCGGCCGTCCACACGGACGTTGCCGTCGAACGGCGCGACCCAGCGGCGCACCGTGTCAAGGAGCGGCGAGTTGTCCACCTGCTGGTTGAACTGCGCGGTCTGATCGCCGACGATCTCGCCGGTCACCGCGCCGCCCCCGATCGGCACCGGGGTGCGGGTGGAGTCCGCGCTGTAGGCGGGTTGCCCCTGCGCGTCCAGGTAGCCGAACAGCACGCCGCCGTTGTTCACCAGGTCGGCTATGCCGTCGCCGTTGACGTCGCTGAAGAACCGGTCCGAGGTGGTCGTGGTGCCCACGAAGTCCAGCTGGGCCGAGGTGGTGAGGACGTACGACTCGACGCCGATGGTGCCGGACAGCGTGCGCTCGGTCGAGATTCCCGGGAGGTTGGTGAGCTTGACCGGCGTGTCGCCGAACTTCGGCGCACCCCCCGGTGTGGCCAGATTGGGCCGGTAGAACACGTCCTTGTTCTTGCGGAACACCTTGTCCGGCAGGCTGTCGCCGTTCACATCGGCCAGCGCCGACAGGCCATCGGACTGGCCCGCGCTGAACCCGACCTTCAACCCGACGGCACCCTCCTTGGTCGTCAGCCCCTGGACGTTGTAGCCCGCGAACAGGTGCGCGCCGAAGCCGACCGACGTGTTCGCCGAGATCGCGCTGGCCTCGCCTTCGCGGATGTTCACCCCGAGGTCGTCATCCGGCACCGACCAACCCGCCGCGTCGGCGAAGGCGTTGTAGTTGCCCGACTGGTCGCGCACGTCGTCGAAGTAGTCGAACGTGTGGGTGTTGAAAAGCTGGTTGCTCTCGCTGAACTGCGACACCGAGGTGAGCAGCGTCTTGGCGAACGCGCCGGTCCGGTAGTTCAGCTCGTAGGCGCGGATCAGCTGGTCGTCCAGCTTGACCTCGACGCGCCGCAGCAGGTCGGCGGTGACCTTCTTGAACCCGTACTTGGCATCGATCCGCACGTCCGCCCGGCGTGGCTCGCCGCGCTCACGGTCCCGGATGAACGTCACCGAGTACCTGCCGTCGGTGTCGCCGCGGCCGGTGTAGGTGATCTTCTGCGGGTACAGGTCGCTGCCCGGAACCGCGGAGCCCGCCGTGCCGCCGTCAGCCACCTCGGCGTACCGGTAGCGCATGACGTTGTCGTTGCCGTCGCGGATCTCCCGCGCCGCCCAGGTGGCGACGCGCCCCTTGCCGTCGGCCAGCGTGCTGTCGGCCGTGCCGCCGAAGTGCGTCCGGACACCCTGCTTGTCGGTGACCTCCCACCAGTAGTTCGTGGGGCTGTCGCCGTGGCGCACGATCCGGTCGAACGAGCCCTCCACCCGGGAGTGGAACACCTTCTCCGCAGTGCGCGCCTGTAACTCGCTCCGGTGCGCCACCGGGGTCAGCTGCTCACCGTTGAGCAGGTAGGTCTCGGTCTCCAGTCCGGCGTCGTAGCGCGGCACACCCCACCGTGTGTCGACCGTGACCATCGGGGTGGCGAGGTCCCACCCGACGCCGAGCCACCCGTTCGTCCCCGACGAGTTGTAGGTGACGGCCAGATTCGGCTCCAGGCCCGCGCGGCCCTTCGGCACCTCCAGCGGGTACGACAACCGCGCGTCACCGCTGTTGTTCGCCGAGGGCGCCTCGACCAGGTTCACCCCGGAGCCGGGGTCGGCCGCCTTGATGTCCTTGATCTGGTTCGGGTTGAACGACGTGCCCTCCGGTCCCTCCGGCCCGGTGACCGCCGACCCGGCGTCCGGCACCGTCGCGGCGGCGCTGCGCATCAGCTCGGGCGAGGTCAGCCCGGACATGGTGAGCACCATGGCCAGGAGGACGATCACGCCCGTCCGGCCGCGGACCACGCGCTGGACAGTCATCAAAGAGCCCCCATACCGCCGGACGTCCCCGGAGCACGGGTCATCCGACGACCTCCGCCCCCTGTACTACCGAACGGTAGGTCGCGAGCCGGGTCGTTCGTACAGGCTTTCTGGACAAGACCCGCCGGCGTGGTAACGATCCGGCAACGTGAGTTCTGACCGTTGGGAGGGGGCAATCGTCCAGGCCGTTCTCGCCCCTTGAGCCGTGGCAGGTGTGTCAGCCCGTACGTCACCGTCACCCCGGACTGACCCCAGGCCCACCGCGTCGGTCGCGTATGAGAGGCCACTGGCCCGGATGGCGCCGTTTACCCGCCGCACGCTCGGCGCCCCGGATCCTGCCGCATCGTCGTGCCCGGTGAGTACGGCCGCACGGCCGCCGAGGCGGCCGTGCGGCCGGGCATGCTCACGCCAGGCCGAGCGCCTGCAGTGCGCGGTGCTGGCTCGGCGCCGGCTTGGCGGGCCAGTAGACGTAGCAGACACCGCCCGTACCGCTTCTGACCTTGCCGTTCGCGTCGTACCGCTTGGTGCGGAGCCAGATGTTCTCCAAATGGGAGGGTGCCGCTTGCCACACGGCGCTCTCCCGCACAAACATGCAGGTCAGAGGCGCAGACCGGGCGAGGTGAATCGAGCGAAGATGCGCTGGTGCTGACCTGGTGCTGACTTCCGCCGGCGCCCGTTCCGGTCCGTTCGGGTGCGTCGTGCTGGATCGGTGCTGACTCCGAGGCCCTCGACGCCCGGCAGACCTCCGCCCACTTGGTGCGGCCGCCATTCCTCACTACCGTCCTCGCGAACAACTGAAGCAAGCGTAGAGGAAATGTCTGTGAGTGAGCCGATGTGGGACGTCAAGGCGCTTGCCGCATATCTCGGGAAGCCCACTTCTTGGGTGTACGACAACCACCTCAAGGAGGAACTTCCGAGCTTCCGCGTAGGCCAACACCTTCGGTTCTCGCCGGCGGAGGTCCGGATACGGCTGGAAGAGCGATGCCGAATGGTCGCATGAACGTGTACAGCAAGGAGCCCGCTCGGGGCGACCCCGCGTGAACTCACCAAGCACTGGCTCCAGCAGCCCGAGGGCGCTTCGACCGGCCCGCCGTGCTATCCGGCTACAGTAGGTGAGCCCGTTGAGTGGCATAGCGAATCCGTGCAGAGAGGGGCAGCGGGAATGAGTGTGGTGGAGAGCTGGTCCCGCGTAATGAATCTCCTCCGGGAGCATGCTCCGGCCGATCACGCGGACCTGCCCGGCCCGGCCCCGGAGCGGATACTCGCGGCCGCCGAGGAGCGCATGGGTGTCTCGTTGCCTCAGGACCTGCGGGCGTGGCTGCTGCAGAACAACCTGGATCTTCCCGAGGAGGACGTGGACGACGACGTCGCCTGCTGCGGTTACGCCGGGTTCCCGGACGAGGGGAGCTTCTTTCTGGGCATCCGGGCGATGGAGAAGCTCTACGCGAACCACCCCTTGTCCGGTGGGGGCGAATGGCGCGAGGAGTGGATCCCGTTCCAGTCGGACCGGGACGGCTGGATGGGACAGTTCATCGACGCGAGGGACGGACGTATCGGCAGATGGTTCGTGGGAGCGCCCACGGTCACCGGCGAGTACGCGTCACTGGCTGACTACTTCGACTCCGTGGCGGAGATGCTGACGAGGATCGGCGCGGGGGACTATCCGGTCTGTTCCGTTGCCGAAGGGCGACTTGTCTGGTCGTGAGGCTGTGAGGTCGCGAAACGGAAGTGCCCCCCGGAACCGAAGATCGGCCGGGGGGCACTTCTCATGGTCCGGTTACGGAGTGGGTGCGGTGAATCCGTCGAGGTCGACCCAGTAGTCGTCGTCCTCCATCAGGCGCTGTTCCTTGATGAAGTCGCCGAACGGCCGCATCGACTGGGTGTTCTGCCAGTTCGACATCGAGGACCGGCCGCAGAGCTCCTTCCACGTCGGTGCCGTAGCATCCGGGCGCAGGTGGATCGTCATGGTGTCGTCGGGGTTGCGCTTGACATAGGTCTGTATGCATTCCGCGCCGCTGTAGGCGACGTGGGGGCTGGTGGTGCTGTGGAGGTTTCCGGCGCTCTGGTGTGCGTTGGCGAAGGCGAACTCGTCGCAGCTTTCCACGTCGGTACGCGGCTCGCCCGCGTCCAGGGTCCACATGTCGCTGAACAGGCCGGTGCCCCGGTACTTCGTCCACTTTCTGCCGCAGATGACCTGACGGTTGCGGTACTGCTGCGTCTTGCCGGTGCCGTCGGCGGACAGCTTGTTGTCCAGGTAGGTGAGCGGCTTTCCACCGTTGCTGTTGCCCCACTTGACGTTGGTCTTGCGCCACATCATGTCGATGTGTGCCGCGGCCGCGGGGAACTTCTTGGAGTTCATGACATATGTCGGCTTGTAGCCGGAGAACACACAGCCGGTACCCGCGTTGACGACCTCTTTGTCGCAGCGGATGTTCAGCTTGGCGCTCTCGAATTCGGACGGATTCACGACCGAAGTGCTGTTGACCTTACCGCCGAGAGACAGGTACGGGGTGATCGAGTTCTTGGTGGCGCCGCTGGGCGACCACTTGAACCGCGTGGTGACGGTCCGCAGGAGCGTGTCGCCCTTGGCGAAGACCTTCGACCCGTTCCAGTCGACGCTGGTGATGTCGCAGTAACCTCGGCACTTGGCCGCGAAGTCGAAGGTGGCGGAGTTCACCGTACCGTCCATCGACTTCAGCCGGATATTGGCGACCTGCGAGAACTCGTCACTCTTCGGGTCGAGGTAGTACGTCATGTAGAGGTCGAAAGCCGCGCTTCCGACCGGGACGGTGTTCGCGTACTCCGTCATCCCGTAGTCGCTGTGGATACAGGCGGTGGTGCGCTTGCGGGTGAGGGAGTGGTTGATCGTCGAGCATGTCGCGGTGCTCGTGGCGGCCATCGCCCTCGGCGCCGCCGTGGCGGTTTTCGCCGAGGAGCTGCGGGCCGCGGAGAAGGTGCCGTTGGTGATGTCCTCCTCCGGCTCGACCGGCGCAGGATCCGGAGCGGTCGGGTCGGCCGTCATACTGCCGGTCAGCGCCTGACCTTCGTACGTGCCCGGGACGAACGCCACCGCGTCGAAGGCGATGTCCGCCGACCCGTTGCCGCCGTTGAAGTTGTCGAGCCTCACCTCGGGGATCTGGTCACCGAATTCATAGGCACCCAGGTCCACCCACTTGTTGGCCTGGTTCGCCGTCTGCGAGATCGTCGCCTCCACTTCCCCTTCGGGGGTCTGGATCCGGTACACGGCGTCGGAGGTCTGCGCCCCGTGGTCGGGTATGTGCGCGAAGATCTTCGCCTGGCGCGTGGTGTTGGTCAGCGGAGCGTTCAGCTTCCACGTGCCGGTCACCTTCAGGCGCTCGGCGCCGGCCGGGTTCGACTCGGGCGAGCGGGTGTGCGTGAACCAGAAGTGGTTGCCGTAGCCCGCACCGATCTGATGCGTGTCGATCTTCCCCGGATACGTGGTGACGGTGGTCGGGTTGTCCGTACCGTCGTTGGTGAGATCCATCTGGGTGTCCCACGGGACATACGTGAAGTTGAATGTGCCGCTCGACTTCACCGCCCCGCATCCCCGCTTGGCGTCCACGCCGGCAGGTATGGTCCCGTCCGCCAGATCGTCGACCACCAGGGCGTTGGCGGGCAGAGGCGTGGTGGCGCAGTTCGGCGGGTAGGAGCCGGCATCCGGCTGCTCGCCGTAGGACGTCGGGAAGCGGTGCACACCGTTGCCGCACTTGGCCCCCGTGGTGCAGTTCTTCCACTGCGCCTCGGTGACTGGCTGGTTCCACCAGCAGTGCAGCCAGTGCGGGTTGGTTTTGCTGTTGCCCGCGTCCAGGGTGCAGGCACCCAGGCCCGGGTCGTTGGAGTCGTTGTCGCCGATCTTGGCCGGGTTGCAGTTGTTCGACGCGTTGCAGAACAGGTCGATCGGAGGCTTGGCGCTCGCGCGGTCCGCGTTGGTGGTCCACCATGCGCCCTTATAGCCCGCCTGGAAGTCACCGGGAGCGAACATCGCTGAGATCGGGCGCGCCGCCCAGCCGATCACCTTCTCCTGGTACGGCCAGTCCTGCGGGTGCGCGGCGTGGCTGTAGTCGTCCTTGGAGGAGTCGGTGGCGTGCTGCAGGAACGGCACCCGGTTGGCCTTCCACAGGGGGTTGGCCGGGTTGTTCGTCCAGCCCACGCCCGAGTGCCCCGCGGAGTCGGCGGTGTCGTAGAAGCCGGAGTTGTACGCCCACAGGGCGAAGAACCAGTTCTCGATCCACTTGGGGTGGCCGCCGTTGATCTTCATGCCGGCGTTGTACGTCTGGTTCCACTTCTCCGACAGGATCCGCACGCCGGCCGCGACGTTTGCGGTGTAGTCCAGCGCGACCGCTTCCTGGGCGACCGTGGACAGGGCGGTCTCGCCCGGCTTGGTCTTGCCCGCCAGGCGCATGCCGTCGGTGGCCTGGGTGATGCCGTAACCGCAGTCGGCATGGGCCCAGTTGATGCGCCACGGGTCGAGCTGCTCGCCGGAGGCGGCGTAGTCGACGCCGTAGTAGTTGCCGATCAGTGAGTTGGAGGTGACACCGGGCACGGCGAAGCGGGTGGCCTGCCACATGTTGGATTCCTGCGCGGTGATGCCCAGCATCACCTGTGCGGGAATGTGCCACTTGTCGGTGACGGCAGGGTCCTCGTTGTCGAGCTTGCCGTTGGGGTCACCCGCGAGGACGGTCGGCGGGAACAGGCCCTGGGGCTGGTAGCCGCCGGCGATGCCGGTGTTCTTCCAGTTGCTGTCGCGGTAGAAGTTCAGGGAGCCGACGACCGCCTGGTCCACGGCCCACTCGACCTGCCGCGGTGTGGGCTGGAACGCCTGCTTCTTCGGGTCGTTGCGGGCCACCGCGCAGTAGCGTTCCCCGGTGTCTTCGCTGGGGTTGTCGGCCTGCGCGGTGAGGGCCTGGGTGCGGGCGGTCTGCGTGGACAGGCCGTCTGTGCTCTTCTTGCCCATGTCCGGGCCGGAGTCGACCGGGCCGCCGGTGCGTAGGGCGGGGGACAGGGCGTGCCCCTGTGCCTCGCCGCCCACGCGGTGCGCGCCGGGGCGCAGGTCGAGGGTGACGGACTTGCCCGAGTCCAGCATGCGCAGGGCCGTACGGGCGGGGCGCGGCTTGGCGGCGTCCTCCGGGTTGACCAGGGTGGTCTTCCCATCGGACCAGGTGGTGGTCAGAGCCGCCTGGGCGTGGCTGGAGATCGCCGCGTCCTTGGGGAGCTTGCCGGGGTTGTGCACCCGCTTGGGCAGGGCCTTGGACGTGGCGTCACCGGTGACGAACACCTCGCCGCGTGCCGAGCGGGTCAGGTCCCAGGCGTGCAGCCCGCCGGAGGCGACGGTGACGGGCTCGGTCTTCTTGCCCTGCCTCACCTTCGTACGGTCCAGGTGCTTGGCCCAGGCGGCCGGCTTGTCGGACACCTTCTTGTCCAACTCGCGGTCGATGAAGGTGATACCGCCGTCGGCGTCGGCGGTGACCTGGAACGGCACCGTGGTGGTGGGCGCCAGGGTCTTCTCGGCCGTGCCGTTGATCCGTACCAGCTTGTTGCCGTGGGCGGCGACGATGCCCGCGTCGGTGGGGATCGCCGAGGTGATCTGGCCGGCGAGCGTGACCGGCTTCGACTCCTTGCCGGTGGCCGCGTCGACGGTGATCAGACGGGTCTGCTGCTTGTCGTCACCGTCATGGGTGAGCTGGGTGAACACCGCCTGATCGCCCTGGCCGCAGCCGGGCGAGAAGTAGGCGAGCGACGACTGGAACGGCAGCTTGGTGACCTCGCCCGAGGTCAGGTCGACCACCGCGGTGAAGGCACCGCGCACCATCAGCTCGGGCTTGTTGGTGAACATCCGCGGCGCGTACGAGACGGCCGCGTACTTGCCGGACTCGGTGACGCAGTGGTTGCCGATCCAGGTGTCCGAGGCGAAACCGTCCTCGAACAGACTGGCCACCGTGCGAAGTTGGTAGCCGTCCTTCTCCTTGCCCGCAAGGAGGTGGAAGCCGGTGCCGTCGCCGGTCGTGGTGACCGCGGTGTCCGCGGATTTCTCGTAGCCCTGGCCGAGCAGGCCGGCGCGGTCCTTCGCGGGGATCGCGGAGGGCATCAGGGAGAGCTTCTTCTGCTGCTGGGTGGTGTCGCTCCACCCCTGCGCCGCGCCCTTGGGCGGCTTTGGTCCCTCGGCCTGCGCGGGCAGGCTCAGCGGTATCGCCAGCGCGGTGGTCACCGCAAGGGTGACCGGCACGCGCAGACGGATACGTATCTGTCTCAACTGTGTTCCTTATCTGGTTACTTGACTGCCTTCGCGGCAGCAAGGACCTCGCCCATGCGCTTCTTGATGGCGGCAAGCTGGTCCTTGTTCTCCTCGATCAGCCGCTTCTGGACGGCCGACTCCTCCTTGAACCAGACCTCGATCAGACGGGTCTGCTCCTTGCAGTCGATGTCGTCCAGCGCGAGCTCGATCGCGTTCTTGGTGGTGCCGTCGCCGTCGGCGTAGCCCTGCTCCATCGCCCGGTACGGATCGGCGGCCTTGCGGCCCTTGTCCTTCATGCAGGCCGACCAGCTCTTGAGAGCCTTCTCGACCGGCTTCAGCGGCCGGGACTCGGAGAGGCTTGTCGAGGCGAGCCCGGAGACAAAGCCCGCATCCCCCTCGTTCACCTTGAGCCGCCGCTTCGACCAGCCGGCGCAGCCGCCCTCGTGCAGCTTCTTTCCGTTGTGCTCGGCGCGCGCGGGCTCCGGGACCCCGCCGAAATGGCCGTCGCTGGCCTTGGCACCCTTGGGCGGGGCGAACTCGGGCTCCTTCCGCCCGGTCAGGACCTCCACCTCGATGCCCGAAAGCCCCTGCTCGACGGATTCGAGGCTCCGGGTCAGCTCCTTCGGCAGCCCGTACCCGTACTTCTGTGCCTGTGCGCGGTCGCTGAGGCCGTAACGCCGCTCGATCGAGACGGCGTTGCTGTGGGGCGGCGGGTTCGCGCCGGGATGCGGCAGATCGACGGTCAGCCCGTACTCAGACATGCACCGCGTCTGCAGGGTGCGCAGCGCGGTGTCGACGGCGACCTGATCCGCGTAGGAGGGCAGGTAGGACTCAAGCGGCAGCTCCAGGCCCTTGACCAGTCCGGAAGTGGGCACCTCCGCAGGCCAGTTGGCTTGGTCGATCGGGGCCTTGTCCTTCGGGGCCTTGTCCTTCGCCGAGTCGGAGGCCGATCCGGACGAGGAACAGGCACCGAGCGAGATTGCCGCGAGCATGACAGTGGTGGCGACGGCCGTTCGCCTGAGGACGTGCATGGGTTTTCCTTCTCTACGTGACGTGAGGTGGTCCACGTGCGTGACGCATGCCGGCCGCGCTCCCTACGCTCAGCGGCGCAGCGCCTCTACCGGCGTGATGCGGGAAGCTCTCCAAGCCGGATACAGGCCGGCCAGCAGACCAGTCGCCAGGCCGATGGCGGGCGCGGTTGTCACCGTCATGGAATGGATGACGGGCGTCCAGTCCCGGGCGATCGCGACTCCAACGACAGTCAGCGTGCCAAGGGAGGTCCCAACGAGGCCACCCAGGGCCCCCAAGGTCGCGGATTCCGTGGGGAACTGAGTGGTGATGTGCCGACGGGGTGCTCCCGGCGCACGCCGCAGCCCGATCTCACTCGTGCGTTCCAGCACTGCCACGAGTGTGGGCGTGGCGATACCGACGGCTCCAATGAAGAGGCAGCTCGCCGCAAGGAGGAGAAAGAGCTGGTCGAGGTCCCCCGTGACCTTGCCCCGCAGGCTCCTCGGATCCGGCGGAGGGATGGCCTTGAAGTACTGGGGATGAGCGGGGTCGAGCGCCATCGGGGATTCCTGGGCCACCCGGGTCGCTGCTCCCAGACGGGTCGACACCAGCATCTTGGCACCATCTTTGGGAGTACCCCATATGTGCTGTGCCGTTGAGCGCGGGACGACAACAGACAGGAGAAGATCTGCCTTGCGTTCCACATCACCGATCACACCGATCACGGTGAACGCCTCGTCGCCGATGAAGACCGCCGGCTGAGTCTCGACGGTTGAGATACCGAGCTGGGCAGCGACCCCTGACCCAACAACTGCCACACGCTGGCGGGTTCTGTCGTGCCAGGCTGCGCACTACTCAGTCCCCCTCCTAGTCATATGAACAGGTGCCGCCCGCATTGGGTCAACCTCAAAGGCAGGCAGACGGCTTCCTTTGATTTCACCCAAGCCGAGGCGGATCGTGCGCATCTGAGCGATAGCTGCACGGCGAGCGTCAACACTCGCATGAGTTGCGATACAGGCCGCATAAGCCCCCCCGGGCCTGCTGAAATCCATGTGGATCCACCCTACAGTCCGGGGTGACCAATTCAAGATCCATAAAGCCGACCTGTCATGCGATCAGGGGCATACGGGATGACTGCTGATCTTTGGCGTCGCTTTGATGGCCCTCGACTACGGAATCCCGAACTCGCGGACGCCTGGGACGAGTTGAGCCGCAGCAGCCGCGGACCCGTTCGAACAGGGGATGCGGCGGTACGGGGCCGCGTACGTGCTCAGGGCGACGCCGCACGCAGTCAGCGGTGCAGGGCAGCCAACCCCTCCGTCGACGACGCGATCCGGCGCGTGGTGAAGGTCAACCAGTTGGGGGCGATGTACGGCCGCGGCTGGGGCGTCCCAGCCCTGGTCGCCCTCGGGTGCGCGATCGGCGCCTTCCTCTACTGGGGCGTCATGGTCGCCCGCAAGGTCGGCGTCCTGATCATGGTCTCGCTCGCCGTCTTCGCCGGTGCCGGCGGCGGCTGGGAGGTCGCCATGCGGTGGCGACGCGGCTGGATCGAGGCCACCGCCACGCTGGTCGTCTCCAAGCTCCTGATGACCGTGGTCTTCCTGATCGGCGCCTCCGCCATGGGCAAGAGCGACGCTGGCGACGGCATGTCGGCCCTGTCCGACGCAATGGCCGGCATCTTCGTGATGGTCCTCGTGCTGCTATGCCCGTACGCCACGTACAAGTTCGTGCACTGGGCCAGCGACGGCGGCGGCCACGACGACCTGCACCGCACCGGCATCGCCGGCATGGCGGTCGCCGCCGGGGCGGCGAAGACCGCAGCCACTCTGGCGATGCAGGCCGGCACCGGCGCCCCCGCCCCGCAGGGGCCGAGCCAGGTCCCCGGTGCGGGCGCCGATGGCGTGGCCTCCGGCATCAATCCCGCCGGCGGCAACCTCAGCAAGGAGGGCATCGACGCCGGGCCGCCCAAGCAGCAGACCCGCTTCCGATACGGCGAGGACCCGAACGCGACCAGCCCCTGACCAACGGAGTGTCCATTCACGAGGTATCGCGCCGGCTCGGACATCGTTCGATCAAGGTCACGGTGGACCGGTACGGCCACCTCACTCAGGACGGCCAGGAGCGCTGCCGTCAGGTCGTCGAGACGGCCGTGGGGTCGCACATGCTCACAGCAGGCCGAGCGACCGCAGTGCGCGGTGCTGACTTGGTGCTGACTTGACCGGCCAGAAGATGTAGCAGACACCACCCGTACCGCTTCTGACCTTGCCGTTCGCGTCGTAGCGCTTCGTGCGGAGCCAGATGTTCTCCCACTCGCGCCGCGGGTAGACCCGGCGGACGGCCTCGTTGCTGGGCGAGGCGGGGTCGTTGGCGATGACGTCGCCGTCCGCCGTGAAGCCGATGACGGTCATGAGGTGGCCGGAGGTGCCGTACCCGGCCCCGGTCAGCTCCTCCTTGCGGAAGGACTGGGACGTTATGGCCGGGATGCCGGCCCGGATCAGGCTTTCCAGCTCGGTGAGCGAGCGCAGCCGGGTGACCACGGCGTTCATGTCGGGGTACGTGGCCGCGTAGGCGGCGTTGAAGGGCCAGTTCCCGCAGCCCTCGTACTGGTGGTCGAAGGTGAAGCGGGCCGCGTGGCAGACCTGGGGGTCGTCGAAGTCGGGGTTCACCCAGGCCAGCTCCGCCGCCGACGGCCGGCGCCCCCAGTACTCGACGATCATCTGGGAGGAGGTCGGGCTGCACCACGCCTCGCCGCCGTTGTCGTACTCGGGGTACTGCCCGACGTGGGTGTTCTGCGAGTAGCGCGGCACGGCCAGCTCGCGGGCGGTCCCGGGTGTCGAGGCCGGAACCGAGAACCGGTCCGGGATGTCCGAGGCCATCGCGCCGAGCCGCCACACCGTGGGCGTGAGACCGCTGCCCGGGGTGCGGTACAGCGTCAGACGCAGCCGGTACGAGGTCAGCCGCAGCCCGCTCGCCGCGTCGTCGATCGCGAACGTGTCGGTCCAGACGGTGCTCCTGCCGTCGGTCTGGTCGTCGACCGAGGTCCGCCGGATGTCGCCGTCGCCTGCGGCCCAGCGGCCCAGGACGTACCAGGGGGTGGCGGTCGCGTCCGTGTACGTGCCGGACAGTTCGACCTGGAGCCAGGTGCCGGGCGGCGTCTCGGCGTTCCAGGAGGCGATGACCTCGGCGGCGGGCACGGTCGTGGTGTGCACCGGCGAGGTCCAGCTCGCGTACTCCCAGGCGGTGGTCCGCCCGGTGTGCGGGTCGGTGTAGTCGGTGCGCCCGGCGGGGGTGGCGAGGACGAGCCCGGGGCGGCGCCCGGCGACGGCCTTCGTACCGGCCGCGCTGCCGCACCTCCAGTCCGTGTACGAGGACCAGAAGCGGTTGTCGACGAGCCCGGGCGCGGGGGCGTGGCCCCGCCCGGCGCCGTCGGCCGGGGCCGGCGCCGGGCCCGAGGAGGTGGGCGGGCAGTCGGCGGCGCATTCGGGAACAGCAGCCGCGGCGGAAGCTGCGGTGGCGGCCGTGCCGGCGGCCGCGAGGGCCGCTGCGAGAACGGTTCTGCGCGGCGTGGAGCTGGTCATGGACGGTGACCCCCAGTCGAGAACGGTGGGCGTACGGACCTGTGGACGAGCGGGCGGGCACGCGGGGCGTACGGACCTCCGGGCGCCGGGGCCCGTGGGGCGCACGGACGGGACCGCGCGGGCCCACTATCGCGGCTCCTGCCACGCCTCCGCCAGCACTTCGCCCCGCGTCGCCGCACCAATATTGGTCTCGACCACTGACGGCGGTACCTCCCTGACCTGCGGCGGTCCCCCGCTCCCCTACCCTGGGCCCATGAACGACCTCGACCGCGCGGCCCACGCGCTGCTCCGGCTGCCGCCCTCCTGCGGACCGGTCCGGCTGATCGCGGTCGACGGCCACGCGGGCTCCGGCAAGTCCACGCTCGCCGCCCGGCTCGCCACCGCCCTGGACGACGCCCCCGTCCTCCACCTCGACGACCTCGCCACGCACGAGGAGCTCTTCGAGTGGACCGAGCGGCTGCGGGAGCAGGTCCTCGACCCCCTCGCGCGCGGTGAGACGGCGTCCTACCGCCCTTACGACTGGCGTCTCCGGCGCTTCGGTGAGGCGCGCGAGCTGCCCCCCGCTCCGGTCGTCCTCGTCGAGGGTGTCGGCGCGGGCCGGCAGGTGGTGCGGCCGTTCCTGACGTGGCTGCTGTGGATGGAGCGCGGGCCTGAGGAATCCTGGGCCCGGGGCCGTCATCGGGACGGTCCAGACCAGGCGGCTTTCTGGGACGGCTGGACCGTGGCGGAGACTCGCCATTTCGCCGAGGACCCCTCCCGGCCCTTCGCCGACACCCTGGTACGGGAGTGTCGCGAGGGATACGACTGGCTCCCAGGGCCGGGTGTGACAGCGGGCGCGGACCAGATCATCACGTACCGTGACGGCTTCATGTCCGTGAACTGAGGGGCCGAAAGTCCGCTTTCGCAAGTGCCTCAACTCCGCTTGACCCAAGGGGCGTACAGGTCTTACGTTCTGAATGTGCGGCTTTTCGGAGCCGCTGCGGACGCGAAGCCCCCGGTTGTTCCCCCGTGATCGGGGGCTTCGTTCTGCCCCTGACGGCCCTCTCCGGAGCCCTTCGCGACCCCTGATGCTCACCCAGGGTCACCGCTTCCGGATCATGCGCTTCTCCTTAAGCGCGCACCCCCTGCGCAGGTACGATGCCCCCAGGTGCGGTCAAATCCCGTCCATGCGAAGACGGTTGTGGGGGACCCGATGGACATCGGCACGCAGGGCGCGCAGGCCCCGGCCGAGCTCGCCTGGCTGCGCGGAATCGACGCCTACACGATGGGCGCGTATCCGCAGGCGGAGGACGAGTTCCGGACGGCGGTACGGATCGACCCCGGGATGGCGGACGCCTGGCTCGGGCTGCACGCGCTCCGGGTCGACACCACGACCGCGCTGCTGCGCATGTACCGCAACCGCGACCGCTTCGGCGAGCAGCGGACCCGGTACCGGCGCACCCTGAACTCCTGGTACTGGCTGGGCTGGTGGGTGCAGCCGGTCCTGGAGAGACCGCGCGACCTGCTGCTCGCGCACGCCTCCCACTGGCTCGACGGGCGCCATGTGCCGGAGCTGGACCGGGCCCTCGCAGGGCTCCCCCCGGTCGACACCGACCCCCAGGTGCGCTTTCTGCACGCCTGCCGGGCCTACCTCGTCAAGGACTGGGACCAGCTGGTCCGGCACACCGAGACCCTCGTCGACGACCCGCTGCTCGGCATCGAGGCCGGACTCTTCGGCGGTATGGCCCGGGTGCGTCTGGAGATGTACGGGCAGGCCGAGCCGCTGCTCTCGACCTCGCTGATGCGCTGCCGCAGCGAGCAGCCCCAGCGCAAGGAGCTGCGGTACTGGCTCGCCCGCGCCCACGAGGGCACCGGACGCAGCGCCGCCGCGCTGCCCCTCTACCGGGCCGTGCACCGGATCGACCCCACGTTCATGGACACGGCCGCCCGGCTCGCGGCGATCGCCGAGTACGACGGCTTCGAGGGATACGACGGCGTGGACGACCCGGCCGGGCTCGCGACGGTCGCCCTGGGCACCGTCGGCGGGGGTGTCGGCCAGGACCCGGTGGACACCGCACCGGGCGCCGAGCCCGACCCGGGCGGCCCGTTGGGCGACGGGCTGCGGCTCGCGCCCGAACCCGTACCGCCGGTGGTACCGGTCACGCCCCCGGAGACCGTACGGCAGAAGGCCCCGCTGCCCTCCCAGCCCGTGCCGCCGCGCTTCCCCGCGGGTCCCACCGATCCGGTGCTGCTCGCGGAGGCGCTCGCCGAACTGGAGGGCATGGTCGGCCTGGAACCGGTGAAGCGGCAGGTCAAGGCGTTGTCCGCGCAGCTGGAGATGGCGCGGCTGCGCGCCGGTCAGGGCCTTCCGGTCCAGCCTCCCAAACGTCACTTCGTCTTCTCCGGCCCCTCGGGCACCGGGAAGACCACGGTCGCCCGGATCCTCGGCCGGGTCTTCTACGCCCTCGGGCTGCTCGGCGGCGACCATCTCGTGGAGGCCCAGCGGGCCGATCTGGTGGGCGAGTTCCTCGGGCAGACCGCGGTCAAGGCCAACGAGCTGATCGACTCGGCGGTCGGCGGGGTGCTCTTCGTGGACGAGGCGTACGCGCTCTCCAACACCGGCTACAGCAAAGGCGACGCCTACGGGGACGAGGCCCTCCAGGTGCTCCTCAAGCGGGCCGAGGACAACCGCGACCACCTCGTGGTCATCCTCGCCGGCTATCCCGAGGGCATGGACCGGCTGCTCAACACCAACCCCGGTCTGTCCTCCCGTTTCACCACCCGCGTCGACTTCCCCTCGTACCGCCCGCTGGAGCTCACCTCCATCGGCAAGGTGCTCGCGGCGGCCAACGGCGACGGCTGGGACGAGGAGGCCCGCGAGGAGCTGCGCTCGATCAGCGGGCACGTCGTCGAGCAGGGCTGGATCGACGAGCTGGGCAACGGCCGCTTCCTGCGCACCCTGTACGAGAAGTCCTGCGCGTACCGGGACCTGCGGCTCTCCGGCTATTCCAGCACCCCGACCCGGGAGGATCTCGCGACCCTCCGGCTCGCCGACCTCATGCAGGCGTACGGCGAGGTCCTGTCGGGCCGCGGTCCGATCGACCGCGGCCCTCAGCAGGAGCCTCCGGGGTACTAGGGAGTGGCGGATCAGGCCCGGGCCGAGGGCGGATCCACCGGACGCTCCCTAGACCGCCACCGTCCTCACCCGGTGCGCGGGGTCGCGGACCTCGCCCACCAGCATCTCCAGGACGTCCTCCAGGGCGACCAGGCCGAGCACCCGGCCCGAGCCGTCGGCGACCTGCGCCAGATGCGTCGCGGCGCGGCGCATCACGGTGAGGGCGTCGTCGAGGGGAAGTTCGGCGCGGAGCGTCGCCATCGGCCGCCACAGCCGCTGGGGCACCGCCCGCTCCCGTTCCTCCAGGTCGAGGACGTCCTTCACGTGGACGAAGCCCATGAAGGTGGCGCCCGCCCCGGACCGGACCGGGAAGCGCGAGTACCCGGTGCGCACGGTCAGCTCCTCGATCTCGCGCGGGGTGACCGTCGGCGGGACCGTGACCAGGGAGGCCGGGCCGATGAGAACGTCCGTCACCGGGCGGGTGCCCAGTTCGAGGGCGTCCTCCAGGCGCTCCTGCTCGGCCGGGTCGAGCAGCCCCGCCTGGCCGGCGTCCTCGACGAGCCGGCCGAGCTGGGCGCGGGTGAAGACCGCCTCCACCTCGTCCTTGGGCTCGACGTCGAAGGCCCGCAGGACCAGCCGGGCACAGGCGCCGAGCGCGGCCGTCACGGGCCGGCAGAGCCGGGCGAAGCCGACCAGGCCGGGGGCGAGCCAGAGCGCGGTCCGCTCGGGCGCGGCCATCGCCAGGTTCTTCGGGACCATCTCGCCGATGACGAGGTGGAGGAAGACGACCGCGGCGAGGGCGATGACATAGCCGAGCGGGTGGATGAGCCCCTCCGGGACCCCGACCGTGTGGAAGACGGGTTCGAGGAGACGGGCCACGGTCGGCTCGGCGACGGCGCCGAGCGTCAGCGAGCAGACGGTGATGCCGAACTGGGCGGCCGCCATCATCTGCGGCAGGTTCTCCAGACCGTGCAGGACCTGCTTGGCACGGGCGCCGCCGAGCGGTTCGATCTGACTGCGGCGGACGGAGACGAGCGCGAACTCGGCCCCGACGAAGAAGCCGTTGGCCAGGACGAGGAGGACGGCGAAGAGCAGCGGAAGGGTGCTCATCGGACCGCCTCCGCCGCCACGGGAACGGGCACGTCCGGGTGGCCGGAAACCGGATCCGGCGCCGGGTCCGTCCGGACGATCTTTACGCGCTCGGCGCGGTAACGGTCGACCTGGTGCACCGAGAGCCGCCAGCCGGGAAGTTCGGCCCGGTCGCCGGGGGCGGGGATGCGTCCGAGGAGATCGGCGACGAGCCCGGCGACGGTCTCGTACGGCCCGTCGGGCACGTCGAGGCCTATCCGGCGCAGGGTGTGGACCCGGCAGGAGCCGTCGGCCTCCCAGGCGGGCCGGCCGTCCTCGGCGGGGGCGGCGGCCAGTTCGGGCCGTCCGTCGGCCACCGTGTCGTGCTCGTCGCGGACCTCGCCGACGAGTTCCTCGACGATGTCCTCCAGGGTGACGACACCGGCCGTGCCGCCGTACTCGTCGACGACCACCGCGATCGGCTGCTCCCGGCGCAGCCGCTCCAGAAGGGTCTGGGCGGGCAGCGTCTCGGGCACGAGGAGCGGGGGAACGGCGATCCGGCCGACGGGGGTGCGCAGCCGGGCGTGCGGGGCGACGGCGAGCGCGTCCTTGAGGTGGACCATGCCGACGATCTCGTCGATGCGGTCGCGGTAGACGGGGAAGCGCGAGAGGCCGGTGGCCCGCGTGAGGTTGAGGACGTCGGCCGCGGTGGCGTCCCATTGGAGGGCGCTCACCTTCACGCGCGGGGTCATGACCTGCTCGGCGGTGAGGCCGCCGAGGGACAGCGTCCGTACGAAGAGGTCGGCGGTGTCCTGTTCGAGGGCGCCGGCCAGGGCGGAGTGCCGGGCCAGGGAGACCAGTTCGCCGGGGGTGCGGACCGAGTCCAGCTCCTCGGTGGGCTCGACGCCCAGGAGCCGCACCAGCCGGTTCGCGACCCGGTTGAGCAGGGAGATCACCGGCCGGAAGAGGCTGGAGAAGTGGCGCTGCGGGGTGGCCACGAAGCGGGCCACCTGGAGCGGCCGGGAGACCGCCCAGTTCTTCGGTACGAGCTCGCCGACCACCATCTGGACGGCGGAGGCGAGCAGCATCCCGATCACCACCGAGATACCGGAGACGGCCCCGGCGGGCAGTCCCGTCGCGGTGAGCGGTCCGTGCAGCAGTCCGGCGAGCGCGGGCTCGGCGAGCATGCCGACGACGAGGGAGGTGATCGTGATGCCCAGCTGGGTGCCGGAGAGCTGGAAGGACAGCTCGCGCAGGGCGGTGACGACGGTGCGGGCGCGCCGGTCGCCGGCGGCCGCGGCCCGCTCGGCCTCGGCGCGCTCGACGGTCACGAGACCGAACTCGGCGGCCACGAAGAAGCCGTTGGCGAGGATCAGGACGAAGGCCGCGACGAGCAGCAGAAGGGAGATGATCATGCCGCCGCCTCCTGGGAGGGGGCGGCGCAGGTACTACCGGATGATCCGTCCATTGCTGGAGGGAGTCACTCCTCGGGTCGAAGGGTGGCCTCGCGGGCCGCGACCGCGGCCCTGCACACGCGAGGCGGTGGTGCCGCTCGGCACCACCGCCTCCAGAGTAGTCACGCGAAGGCCCCGAGGGGCAGGGGGTCGGCCCCGGATGGGGGATGGATCGGGGTCCACCCGGATCCCGGCCGGGGGTCGGGCCGCCCGCTCGTCAGGCCGTCTCGAAAGACCGCCCGCTCGTCAGGCGGCCTCGAAGGACCGCCCGCTCGTCAGGCCGTCTGCTCCGTGCCCGTGCCATGACTGTCCGCCAGGGCCCGCAGGGCGCGGGCGTCCCGGATCGCCGCTTCCTTGGCGATGCCCGGCTGGATGCCGAGCGCGGCCAGGCTGGTGCCGTCGCTCAGGTCGAGGAAGACCCAGGGGTCGCCGGGGCGCAGGTTGACCTTGAGGATCTCCGCCCAGGCAAGCCGCCGGGTCCGGGTGATGTTGACGACCGTGACGCCCTCGTCGTCGGCGACGACCTTGGGGCGGCTCAGCAGCACGAGAGCCCCGGAGATCAGCGCGGCGGTGAAGAAGAAGCTGGCCCGCTCCCCCGGACCGAGCCGCTCCAGCATCAGCGCGACGACGGCGATGACGACGAAGATCACGACACTCATCGTGATCAGGACGGCTCGGGTGCGCCCGGGACGGAAGGTGACCGGCAGGACCGGCGTCTGGGTGTGGGACATCGGGGTTCCTCGGGGCCTTCGGTGCGGGCGGTCCGTGCCGTCAGAGGCGGCAGGCGTGGATGGCGGTGGTGAGGATGGCGCGGGCACCGATCTCGTACAGGTCGTCCATGATCCGCTGCGCCTCCTTGGCGGGGACCATCGCGCGGACCGCGACCCAGCCCTCGTTGTGCAGCGGGGAGACGGTCGGCGACTCCAGGCCCGGGGTGAGGGCGACGGCCTGCTCCAGGTGCTCGGCGCGGCAGTCGTAGTCCATCATCACGTACGAGCGGGCGACGAGGACGCCCTGGAGGCGGCGCAGGAACTGCTGGACCTGCGGGTTGTCGTCCGCGGCGCCGTGGCGGCGGACCACGACGGCCTCGGAGGTCAGGATCGGCTCGCCGATGACCTCCAGACCGGCGTTGCGCAGGCTGGTGCCGGTCTCGACGACGTCCGCGATGACCTGGGCGACGCCCAGCTGGATCGCGGTCTCGACGGCGCCGTCCAGGTGCACGACGGAGGCGTCGATGCCCTGGTCGGCGAGGTGCTTGGCGACGATGCCCTCGTAGGAGGTGGCGATCGTCATGCCGCCGAAGTCCTCGGGACCGTTCGCGGTGCCCGGGCGGGTGGCGTACCGGAAGGTGGAGCGGCCGAAGTTCAGCGCGAGGATCTCCTCGGCGCTGGCGCCGGAGTCCAGGAGCAGGTCACGGCCGGTGATGCCGATGTCCAGCTTCCCGGAGGCGACGTAGATCGCGATGTCCTTCGGGCGCAGGTAGAAGAACTCGACCTCGTTGTCGGGGTCGATGACCACGAGCTCCTTGGACTCCTTGCGCTGGCGGTAGCCGGCCTCATGGAGCATTGCCGACGCAGGTCCGGAGAGGGAACCCTTGTTGGGAACGGCGATGCGCAGCATGGGGTGAGCTTCCTTTGCCTGGGAGTGGTGGGGAGTCCGGGTCGGTGGGTGCCCGGAGGGGTGTGCTCAGAGGTGGGCGTATACGTCGTCGAGCGAGATCCCGCGGGCGACCATCATCACCTGGACGTGGTACAGCAGCTGCGAGATCTCCTCGGCGGCCGCTTCCTTGCCCTCGTACTCGGCGGCCATCCAGACCTCGGCGGCCTCTTCGACGACCTTCTTGCCGATGGCATGGACGCCCTTGTCCACCAGTTCCGCGGTGCGGGAGGTGGCCGGGTCGCCGGTCTCGGCCTTGAGCTTGAGCTCGGCGAAGAGCTCTTCGAAGCTTTTACGGGTTCCGTTCGCCATGATGGTCCTAAGAGTACGGGGTAAGGGTCGCGTCATCAGCGCCAGGGTTCGCTCACCGTGCGCAGCGTGGTCGCGGTGGCGACGGCGGCGGTGACGGCCTCGTGGCCCTTGTCCTCGCTGGATCCTTCGAGGCCGGCCCGGTCGAGGGCCTGCTCCTCGGTGTCGACGGTGAGGACGCCGAATCCGACGGGTACGCCGGTGTCGATCGAGACCTGGGTGAGGCCGTGGGTGACGCCCTGGCACACGTACTCGAAGTGCGGCGTTCCGCCGCGGATGACGACGCCGAGCGCCACGATGGCATCGTAGCCGCGACCCGCGAGGACCTTCGCCACGACCGGGAGCTCGAAGCTGCCGGGGACCCGGAGGAGGGTCGGCTCGTCGATGCCGAGCTCGCTCAGGGCGCGCAGGGCGCCGTCGACGAGACCGTCCATGATCTTCTCGTGCCACTGGGCCGCGATGACCGCGACCCGCAGGTCGCCGCAGTTCTTCACGCTGAGGACGGGTGCGCCCTTGCCGCTCATGTCTCTCCTTGAACCGTACGAATGAAGGATTTACTGGTTGCCGCAGGTGGAGGCCGGGGAGCCGTCCAGCCAGGGCAGGTCGTGGCCCATCCGGTCACGCTTGGTGCGCAGGTAGCGGAGGTTGTGCTCGCCGGCCGTGACCGGCATGGGCTCGCGGCCCTCGACCGTGAGGCCGTGCCGGGTCAGGGCGTCGATCTTGTCGGGGTTGTTGGTCATCAGGCGCAGGCTCCGGACGCCGAGGTCGACGAGGATCTGGGCGCCGGCCGCGTAGTCGCGGGCGTCGGCGGGGAGCCCGAGTTCCAGGTTGGCGTCGAGGGTGTCGCGGCCGCGCTCCTGGAGCTCGTACGCGCGGAGCTTGGACAGCAGGCCGATGCCCCGGCCCTCGTGGCCCCGGAGGTAGACGACGACACCGCGGCCCGCCTCGGTGATGCGGTCCATGGAGGCCTGCAGCTGGGGGCCGCAGTCGCAGCGCAGCGAGTGGAAGATGTCGCCGGTCAGGCACTCGGAGTGGACCCGGACCAGGACGTCCTCGCCGTCGCCGATCTCGCCGTGGACGAGGGCGACGTGCTCGACGCCGTCCACGGTGGATCGGTAGCCGTACGCGGTGAAGTCGCCGTGCGCGGTGGGGAGCTGGACCTCGGCCTCGCGGCGGACGGTCGGCTCGGCCGAGCGCCGGTAGGCGATCAGGTCCTCGATGGAGATGATCGTGAGGCCGTGCTTGCGGGCGAAGGGGACCAGCTCGGGGAGGCGCAGCATGACGCCGTCCTCGCCGGCGATCTCGACGATCGCGCCGGCCGGCCGGAGGCCCGCGAGGCGGGCGAGGTCGACGGCGGCCTCGGTGTGGCCGTTGCGGGCGAGGACGCCGCCGGCCTTGGCGCGGAGCGGGAAGATGTGGCCCGGCCGCACGAAGTCCGAGGGCTCGTGGTTGCCGCCGGCGAGCATCCGCAGGGTGGTGGCGCGGTCGGCGGCGGAGATGCCGGTGGTGACGCCGTGGGCGGGGGCCGCGTCGACGGAGACCGTGAAGGCCGTGCGCATCGACTCGGTGTTGTGCTCGACCATCTGCGGGAGCTGGAGGCGCTCCAGCTCGTCGTTCTCCATCGGGGCGCAGATGAGGCCGCGGCACTCGCTCATCATGAAGGCGACGACCTCGGGGGTGGCCTTCTCGGCGGCGATGACGAGGTCGCCCTCGTTCTCGCGGTCCTCGTCGTCGACGACCACGACGGGGCGGCCGGCGGCGATGTCGCGGATGGCCTGTTCGACGGGGTCGAGGGCGAGGTCGGTGGCGTCCCAGAGGGGCAGTGCGTTCATGCCGCGGCTCCTTCCAGAGCGGAGGTCGTACGCGTCCGGAGCCACCAGTCGCGCATGCCCCAGATGACGAGGGCGAAGTAGATGACGTAGACCAGGCCGGAGAAGGCGAGGCCGCTGTTGAAGGCGAGCGGGACGCCGACGAGGTCGACGAGGAGCCAGGCGAACCAGAATTCGACCAGGCCACGGGCCTGGGCGATCATCGCGACGAGGGTGCCGACGAAGATGTACGCGTCGGCCCACGGGCTCCAGGAGAGCGACGGGTAGAGGGTGAAGAGGCCGCCGACGGCGAGGGTGCCGAGCACCGCGCCGGCGAGGAGCAGTCCGCGCTCCTTCCAGCTGGCGAAGCGGACGGCGATGGAGCCGTCCTGGGCCTGCTGCCTGCCCCGGTTCCACTGCCACCAGCCCCAGGCGGCGACGCCGATGACGAGGAGCTGCTTGCCGACGCCGCCGGAGAGGTGGGCGGAGGCGTAGGCGCCGACGAGGATCAGGCCGGAGAGCAGCTGGGCGGGCCAGGTGAGGATGGAGCGGCGCCAGCCGAGCGCGAGGGCTATGAGTCCGATCGTGTTGCCGATCATGTCGGACCACATGATGTGCTGGTCGAGGACGGTGAAGGCCTCGGAGTTCAGCCAGTTCACTTGACGGTCTCCCCCGCGTCGGGTCCGGCGTTGGGGCCGAGCAGCCGCTCGACGTACTTGGCGATGACGTCCACTTCGAGGTTGACCGGGTCGCCGGACTGCTTGATGCCGAGCGTGGTCAGGTCGAGGGTGGTGGGGATGAGGCTGATGGTGAACCAGTCGTCGGTGACCTCCACGACGGTGAGGCTGACGCCGTCGACCGTGATCGATCCCTTCTCGACGACGTACCGGGAGAGGTGGACGGGCAGGCCGACCTTGACGAGTTCCCAGTGCTCGGACGGGGTCCGCTCCAGGATCGTGCCGGTGCCGTCCACGTGGCCCTGGACGATGTGACCGCCGAGGCGGCCGCCGACAGCCATGGGCCGCTCCAGGTTGACGCGGGTGCCGACCTCCAGGGCGCCGAGGCTGGACCGCTTGAGGGTCTCGGCCATGACGTCGGCGGTGAACTCGCCGTCGCCGAACTCGACGACCGTGAGACAGACACCGTTGACGGCGATGGAGTCGCCGTGCTGGGCGCCCTCCGTGACCAGGGGACCGCGCAGCCGGAAGCGGGAGGCGTCCTGCAGCTGCTCGACGGCGACGACCTCGCCCAGTTCTTCGACGATTCCGGTGAACACGGTCAGGCTCCCTTGAGGGTGGCGGTGATCTGAGGGGTGGCGGTGATGCGGATGTCGGATCCGATGTGCGCGGTCTCGGTGATGTCGAGCCGCAACGCTTCGGTGATGGTGGTGATTCCGGCGTCGGCGAGGACGTTCGGGCCCGCGCCGAGGAGTACGGGGGCGAGGTAGCCGACGACCTGGTCGACGGCGCCCGCGGTGACGAAGGCGCCCGCGAGGGTGGGGCCGCCTTCGAGGAGGACGGAGCGGACGCCGCGCGCGTGGAGGGCGTCCAGGAGGGCGGGTACGGACAGGCCGTGCTCGGCCCTGGGGAGGCGTACGACGTCGGCGCCGCCGATCGAGGTCTCGGCGTCGTCGGCGATCGCGATGAGGGTCGGGGCCGCGTCGTCCAGGACCCGGGCGCCGGGCTTGACGGCGGTCGCCTCGGTGTCGACGACGACCCGGAGCGGCTGGACGGCGCCTTCGATGCCCCGTACAGCCAGGTGGGGGTCGTCCGCGCGGGCGGTGCCGGAGCCGACCACGACGGCGTCGGCCTCGGCGCGCAGCCGGTGGACGTCGGCGCGGGACTCGGCGGAGGTGATCCAGCGGGAGGTGCCGTCGGCGGCGGCGATCCGGCCGTCGAGGGTGGCGGCGTACTTCCAGCGGACGAAGGGGCGGCCCTGGCGTACGGAGGTGAGCCAGGCGATGTTGACCGCCTCGGCCTCGGCCTCCAGGAGGCCCTGCTCGACCTCCACGCCCGCGGCGCGCAGGGTGTCGGCACCGCCGGTGGCCTGCGGGTTCGGGTCGCCGACCGCGTACACGACCCGGCCGACCCCGGCCTCGATCAGGGCCTGGGCGCAGGGTCCGGTGCGGCCGGTGTGGTTGCAGGGTTCGAGGGTGACGTAGGCGGTGCCGCCGCGGGCGAGGACGCCTGCCTCGCGCAGGGCGTGGACCTCGGCGTGGGGGCCGCCGGCGCGCTGGTGGAAGCCTTCGCCGATCTGGTGGCCCGAGGCGTCGGTGATGACGCATCCGACGACCGGGTTGGGGCTGGTGGCGCCGAGACCGCGTGCGGCGAGCTCGACGGCGCGTCGCATGGCGGTGATGTCGGCCTGCTGGGCCACCGGGTCCTCCTGCCTCTTCGGGCACGGACTCCGGGGCCTGTCGATGACGACAGAGAGCGGAACGACACTTCGCGCAGGGTGCGCCGAGGCCGCGTCCTCCGGGTACGCCACATCGATGTCGATACGGCGACCAGCGGACGTACGGCCGGCACACCCCTGACAGGGGTCGCCCGCCGCGCACTGCCTCCCATCCGGACTTTCACCGTCGGTCCAGGAATTTCACCTGGTCAACCGGCCGCTGGCTGCGGACGGGTCGCGGACTATACCGCCGGTTCGGAATTACACCGACCCCGGAGTGCGCTGCTGCTGATACAGGGCCAGTGTGCCACGAGCCGCGCGAAGCGATGTGGCCGAGATCCTGTGGTCTGGCTCACAGACTCCCACAGAACTCTTCTATGGTCCAGACCTATTGACGCACTGGTCTAGTCCTCTTAATCTCCGTGTCACCTCCTAGGAACGGCCCGGCGGGGTGCGCACTCCACGGGCCCAACACGACCCACCCCCTTGTTCGTTGTGTTTTTCCACCTCCCCAGGAGGAACCGATCGTGTTGTCCCCCACCGCGAAAAGAGCCTCGCTGCTCTCCTCCGGCGCAGCCGTCGCCGGGCTGCTGCTCAGCTCGCTCTCCGGCGGCGTCTCGTACGCGGCCGACAACGAGTCCTGTCGCCCCGACGGGCTCTACAAGACCCCGGGCGTCGACGTCCCGTACTGCTCGGTCTACGACACCGAGGGCCGCGAGAAGATGGGCGCGGACCACCAGCGCCGGGTCATCGGCTACTTCACCGGCTGGCGCGACGGCAAGAACGGCCAGCCCGCGTACCTGGCCAAGGACATCCCGTGGGAGAAGATCACCCACATCAACTACGCCTTCGGCCACATCGGCGGGGACAACAAGCTCTCCGTCGGCGCGGACGGTCCGAACAACGCGGCCACCGGGATGACCTGGCCCGGTGTCGCCGGAGCCGAGATGGACCCCGCGTACGCCTACAAGGGCCACTTCAACCTGCTCAACAAGTTCAAGAAGCAGCACCCGAACGTGAAGACGCTCATCTCGGTCGGCGGCTGGGCCGAGACCGGCGGCTACTTCGCGGACAACGGTGACCGGGTCGACTCCGGCGGCTTCTACTCGATGGCCACCAACGCCGACGGTTCGGTCAACCAGGCCGGGATCGACACCTTCGCCGCCTCGGCCGTCGACTTCATCCGCAAGTACGGGTTCAACGGCGTCGACATCGACTACGAGTACCCGACGACCATGAAGGACGCCGGAAACCCGCTGGACTGGCAGCTCGCCAACGCGCGCCGCGCCGGACTCGTACAGGGCTACGCGGCCCTCATGAAGTCCCTGCGCGAAAAGCTGGACACGGCAGGCGCCACCGACGGCAAGCACTACATGCTGACCGTCGCCGCCCCCTCCTCCGGCTACCTGCTGCGGGGCATGGAGACCTTCCAGATGCAGAAGTATCTGGACTACGTCAACATCATGTCCTACGACCTGCACGGTGCCTGGAACGAGTACGTCGGACCCAACGCCTCCCTCTTCGACGACGGCAAGGACGGCGAGCTCGCCGCGGCCAACGTCTACGGCTCGGCGCAGTACGGCAACATCGGGTACCTCAACACCGACTGGGCGTACCACTACTTCCGCGGCTCGATGCCGGCCGGCCGGATCAACATCGGCCTGCCCTACTACACCCGCGGCCACAAGAACGTGCAGGGCGGCACCGACGGTCTGTGGGGCAAGGCCTCCGCGACCACCTGCCCGGCCGGAGCCGGTCTTACCAAGTGCGGTGACGGCGCCGTCGGCATCGACAACCTGTGGCACGACAAGGACACCAACGGTGTCGAGTCGCCCGCCGGCTCCAACCCGATGTGGCACGCCAAGAACCTCGAGAAGGGGATCGTCGGCGACTACGTCACGCAGTACGGCTTCCCGGCGAACACCACCCTGACCGGCACCTACGCCCGCAAGTACGACTCGACCCTGGTCGCGCCGTGGCTGTGGAACGCGCAGAAGAAGGTCTTCCTCTCCACCGAGGACGAGCAGTCGGTGGCC
The DNA here is from genome assembly GCF_045162855.1 of Streptomyces sp. NBC_01077. Lineage (NCBI taxonomy): Bacteria > Bacillati > Actinomycetota > Actinomycetes > Kitasatosporales > Streptomycetaceae > Streptomyces > Streptomyces sp. NBC_01077. Next base: position 2,260,011 of record NZ_CP108669.1, read on the forward strand.
GCCAAGGCCGACTACGTGGTCAACAAGGGCATCGGCGGCACGATGGTCTGGGAGATGGCCGGCGACTACGCCTGGAACGCCACCAAGGGCCAGTACGAGATGGGCTCGACGCTCACCTCGCTGATGTACGACAAGTTCAAGGCGGCCACCCCGTACGGCGCGAAGAAGTCCAACGCGACCCTGCCGACCCAGGCCGTGAAGATCGACGCGCAGTTCACCGAGTTCAAGCTGGGCGACTCGAACTACCCGATCACCCCGAAGATCAAGATCACCAACAACACGGCGACGGCGCTCCCGGGCGGCACGGAGTTCCAGTTCGACTACGGGACCTCGGCCCCGGCCAACGCCTCCGACCAGTCGGGCTTCGGCACGAAGGTGATCAGCAGCGACCACACGGGCAGCAACGTGGGCGGCCTGAAGGGCGACTTCCACCGCGTCTCCCTGAAGCTCCCGGCCTGGCAGTCGCTGGCCCCGGGCGCCACGGTCGACCTGGCGTTCAACTACTACCTGCCGGTGTCCACCCCCTCCAACTGGACGGTGAACATCAACGGCACGACGTACGCCCTCGCCGGTGACCTGGCGCGCGGCACGACGGTGGTGGAGCCGGGCACGACGACCCCGCCGACCACCCCGCCGACCACGCCTCCCACCACCCCGCCCACGACCCCGCCGACCACTCCCCCGACCACGCCTCCGACGACGCCGCCCACCGGCTGTGGCACGGTCCCGGCGTACGTGGCCGGCAACATCTACAACGCGGGCAACGAGGTCTCCCACAACGGCCGCAAGTACAAGGCCCAGTGGTGGACCCAGAACGAGACGCCGGGCACGACCGGCGACTGGGGCGTCTGGAAGGACCTCGGTCCCTGCTGACCCCGTCCCACCCTGTGAGACCCCCGGCGGCGGAACTTCACGGCCCTTGCCGCCGCCGGGCTCCCTCCGCGCCGCGCCCCCCTGTCCGGGGCGCGGCGCGCTCCGCATGTGCGGACCGGCCGCGTTCCGCACGTGCGGAGGGCGGCCGGGACCGTCAGTCTTGAGACATGAGCACGATCCTGGTGACCGGTGGCACGGGAACCCTCGGCCGGCCCGTCTGCGAGCGGCTGCGCGCGGACGGCCACGAGGTACGGGTCCTCAGCAGACACTCCCCGCCGTACGCGGTCGACCTGCGGCAGGGCGGGCCGCTGCTCGACCGGGCGGTCGACGGGGCGGACGCCATCGTCCACTGCAGCAACATCATGCGCGGCGACAAGGACGCCGCCCGCATCCTCATCGAGGCCGCCCAGCGCGCCGGGGTGCCGCACCTCCTGTACATCTCGATCATCGGCGTCGACCGGGTGCCGCTCGGCTACTACCGCACCAAGTACGCGGTGGAGCGCATGATCCAGGGCTCGGGCATCGGCTGGACGCTGCTGCGCACCACCCAGTTCCACGACCTGATCCTCCAGCTGCTCCAGGGCCTCGCCAAGCCGCCCGTGATGCTGCTGCCCAAGGAGGTACGGGACCAGCCGCTGGAGGTCACGGAGGCGGCCGCGCGCCTCGCCGCGCTGGCCGCGGGACCGCCGGCGGGCCGGGTGGAGGACATGGGCGGCCCCGAGATCCGGACCTTCGTCGAGCTGGCCCACTCCTATCTGCGGGCGAGCGGACGCCGGCGCCGCCTCGTCGAGGTGCCGCTGCCGGGCGGGGCCTACCGTGGGCTGCGGCGCGGCGAGCACCTGGCACCGGACCGCGCGGTGGGCCGCGTGACGTTCGACGAGTTCCTGGCGCGGCGGTTCGGCGGACCGGAAGAGTCGGCGGGCGCATAGCGGCTCACCGGGCCGAACCCCTCTCCGTCATCGGAGTCGCCGGTTCCTTCGGGCCCGGAAGCGGCCGACAGCGGCCGGCAGGGCCATGGCGGGCACGGCCATGGTCGTGCCCGCCATGGTGCGGGCACGACACGGTGCGGGCACGACACGGTGCGGGCACGACACGGTGCGGGCACGACATTCGGGTGACGGCAGCCGCCCTCGGCGATCTTCAACGGGGTGTCGCGGACGGATCCGGACGGGGCTGGATAGCTTTTCCGCGTCAATGCCGCGATCGCGGTTCGACCGCGTTCGGCTTCTCGCTCCCGCCGCCGGCGCCGTGGAAATGCCGGCGCATGCTCGTCGAAAGGTTCTGCGCGATGACCATCATGTCCTCGACGGCGCGCTGTCTCGGATTGGCCATGCTGGTACTCGGACTGACCACACCGGCCGCGGCGACACCGGCGCCTCCCGAACTGGGACACGCGGGCCGCTGGCTCACCGACGACCAGGGCCGAGTGGTCACCGTGCACGGCGTGAACATGGTCTACAAGAAGCCGCCGTACTTCCCCGCGGCGGGAGGTTTCGGGGAGAAGGACGCGAAGTTCCTGGCAGACAACGGTTTCAACGCCGTGCGGCTGGGTTTCGCGTGGAAGGCGGTCGAGCCGCGGCCCGGCGTCTACGACGACGACTACATCGAGAAGATCAGGCAGACCCAGCGATTGCTGGCCCGGTACCACATCTACAGCCTCGTCGATTCCCATCAGGACGCGTTCAACGAATCGGTGGGCGCGAGTTGGAGCGGGTTCCCCGACTGGGCGACGTACGCCGACGGGTTCCCGGTGAAGCCGAATCCGGGCTTTCCGCTGGTCTACTTCACGAGCCCCGCGCAGAACCAGACGTGGGCGAACTTCTGGCGCGACCGCGCCGCGCCCGACGGCGTGGGGCTGCAGGAACACTATGCGGCCATGTGGGCGCACGTCGCAGAACGCTTCACGGACCAGCCGTACGTGCTGGGCTACGACCTGATCAACGAGCCGTGGCCCGGCTGGGAATACCCGACCTGCTTCCCGAAGGGCTGTCCCCGGTTCGAGACCGGCGTGCTCGCGCCGTTCGAGGCGAAAGTCATGAACGCCATCCGCCGAGTCGACCGGAACCACCTGCTGTTCTACGAGCCGTCCCTGACCAACGACTTCGGCACGCCGAACTGGATGCCGAATCCGACCGGCGATCCGAAGGCGGGGATGAGTTTTCACGACTACTGCCTCGGCCAGGTCGACACCTGTGTGACCAACGGACTGGAGCGCTCCGCCACCGAGGGCGTCGTCGGGGTGGTGACCGAATTCGGCGCGACCACGAATGCCGCGAAGCTGACCGCTCTCACCGATCGGTTCGACGCCAACATGGCTTCCTGGATGTTCTGGTCCCAGCCCCAGGATCAGACGCCCAGCCATCCCCAGGAGCCACCGACCGGTCCCAATCTGATGGACCCGTCGATCGTCCGGCCCTATCCACGTGCCGTCGCGGGTACCCCGCAGCAGTGGCAGTACGACAGCACGACCGGGACGTTCACCCTCCGGTACAGCGCCCGCCGCGCCGATTCCGGTCAGCCGTTCGCCCGGGGAGCCCGCACCGAGGTATTCCTGCCGCAGAGCAGTTACCCCGGTGGCTACCGGGTCGAAAGCCAGGGCGCCGACGTCGTGTCGTCACCCGATGCCCGGCTGCTGCAGCTCACCACCCGTCCGGGACAGGACACCGTGCAGGTGACCGTGACGCGACGGTGATCGGCGCCTGAGGCGACTGAGCACCCGGGCGGGGCGGGTGGCCGACGCCGTCCCCGACCCGCCGGTCCGGCCCTAGAACCCGGTGGCCGGCGGGCCGAAGAGCGCGTCCTGGGCCGCGTCGCGGGCAAGGAGGAGCGCGCCGCGCAGGACGGCCGCGCCGCCGAGCTCCGTCGGGCGGACCTCCGTACGGAGCGGGGAGAGCGCCGCCAGTTCCGACTCCACCCGGGCCGCGAGTTCGGGGCCGCCCTGGTGGCCGGTCTCCCCCGCGAGGACGACGCAGCCGGGATCCAGGACGGAGGCGACGGCCGCCGCGCCGACGGCCAGACGGCGGGCCAGCTCGTCAAGGAAGGGGCCGTGGCCCGAGGCGAGCGCTCCGGCCGGGTCGAGACCGTGGGCGGCGGCCAGGTGCTCGACGGCCGCCGCGCAGGCCAGCTCGTGGAAGCCGCCGTCGCAGCCGGTGGCCGAGGGGAGCCCCGAGGTGCCGGGAACGGGCAGGAATCCGATCTCGCCCGCGCCGCCGGAGGCCCCGCGGCGCAGCCGCCCGCCGAGGACGACGGCGGCGCCGACGCCCTGGCCGAGCCAGAGCAGGACGAAGTCCTCGCGGTCGCGGGCCGCGCCCTCGCGCAGCTCGGCGACGGCAGCCAGGTTGGTCTCGTTCTCGACCAGGACGTGGGCGGGCAGCCGCTCCTGGAGGACGCCGACGAGCCGCCGGTGCCAGGCGGGCAGGCCCGAGGAGTCGCGGAGTTCGCCGGTGGCCGGGTCGATGAGGCCGGGGGCGCCGACGGCCACGCTGTGCAGCCGGTCGGCGCCGGCCTCCTTCACGGTCCGCTCCAGGAGCGTGACCGCCTTCTCGACGGCGGGTCCGGTGTCGCTGTCGTCGCCGACGGGCACCGACGCCTCGGCGAGGGTGGTGCCGAGCAGGTCGGCGACGGTGACGGAGACCGATCGGGTCCGTACGTCGAGGGCGGCGAGGTGCGCGCGGTCGGCGACGAGTCCGTACAGCTTGGCGTTGGGGCCCCGGCGCTCGGCTCCGGACTCCCCCACGACATGGACGAGCCCGGAGCCCTGGAGCCGCTCGACGAGGTCGGCGACGGTGGGCCGGGAGAGTCCGGTGAGGGTCTTGAGCTGAGTGGCCGTCAACGGGCCTTCGTCCTGGAGCAGTCGCAGGGCGAACCGGTCGTTGATGGCTCGTGCGGTGCTCGGGGATGCGGCCATGCGGCGATCCTCTCAGACGGGCTCCGGCGGGGACGCCGCCCTGCGGTCTATTTATCAGGCAGGGTTCCTGATAGTTTACGCGCCACACCACGCAACAGCGCCACACCACCACCCAGGGAGGGGCCCATGGCGGCGGAGACCGTCACCAGCACCGATCGCCTGCGGCGGGCACGCTTCGCCGTCGCCGCCGTCTTCTGCGTCCACGGCTCCGTCACCGGCAGCTTCGCCACCCGCATCCCCTGGATCCAGGAGCACGCGGGCGTCAGCGCCGGACAGCTCGGCCTCGCGCTCGCCTTCCCGGCCCTCGGCGCCTCCGTCGCGATGCCGCTGGCCGGCGCCGTCTCCCACCGGTTCGGCGCCCGCACGGCGCTGCGCGGCCTGCTCACCCTGTGGACGCTCGCCCTGACGCTGCCCTCGCTCGCCCCCAACATCTGGGGCCTGTGCGCCGCGCTCTTCGTGTACGGCGCCACCGCGGGCATGTCCGACGTGGCGATGAACGCGCTCGGGGTCGAGACCGAGAACCGACTCGGCAAGTCCATCATGTCGAGCCTGCACGGCATGTGGAGCGCGGGCGCCCTCATCGGCTCCGCCGCCGGCACGGTCGCCGCCCACCTCGGCGGCGACGCCCGCCTCCACCACCTGATCGCGGCCCTGGTCCTCACCGCCCTCGGGCTCGCCTTCTGCCAGGGCGTGCTCGACGTACGCAGCACCCCGGACGAGGATCCGCCGCCACGCTTCTCCCTACCGCCGAAGTCCGCGCTGATCATCGGCGCGATCGGCTTCTGCGCGGTGTTCGCGGAGGGCGCCAGCCTCGACTGGTCGGCCGTCTACCTCCGGGACGAGCTCGGCAGCTCCGCCGGGCTCGCGGCCGCCTCCACGACCGCCTTCGCGCTGACGATGACCGTCGCACGCCTGGCCGGCGACCGGGTCGTGGACCGCTTCGGCGCGGTCCGTACCGTACGGGTCGGCGGCGCCGTCGCCACCCTCGGCGGGGTCCTGGTCGTCCTCGCCCCGCACGCCGCCGTCGCCATGGCCGGATTCGGTCTCATCGGCCTCGGGGTCGCGGTGGTCGTCCCGCTCGCCTTCGCCGCCGCCGGGCGCAGCGGCCCGAACCCCAGCCAGGCCATCGCGGGCGTCGCCACCATCACGTACACCTCGGGGCTCATCGCCCCCTCGGCGATCGGCGGCATCGCCGACGCGACCTCGCTGGTCTTCTCGTTCGGCCTGGTCACCCTGCTCGCCCTGGGGCTGGTACTCGGCGCGGGCGTCCTCCGGTCCGGCGGGACCGGCGGGCGGGAGGGGGCAACGGCGAAGCCCGCTGCGGAGAAGACCCCGGGCCCCGTCGGGTAGCCGGGCCCGGGCTCGGACGAACATCCCCGGCCTCGGCGGCGCATACCATGTGGCTGATCTTTTGCGGTCATGACACGGCCGCCTGAACCGGAGAACGGGAGCCACCTCATGAACCTCGGCGTGCGCTGGACCTTGCACGGCGACGGGAAGACACCCGCTCCCGGAGCCGTCGTCCGCCCGGACGAACGGCTCTCCTGGCCCCGTACGGCCGGCCTCGGCGCCCAGCACGTGGTCGCGATGTTCGGTGCGTCCTTCGTCGCCCCTGTCCTCATGGGTCTGGACCCGAACCTCGCGATCATGATGTCCGGTGTCGCGACCGTGATCTTCCTCCTCGCGACCCGCGGCACCGTCCCCTCCTACCTGGGCTGCTCGCTCTCCTTCGTCGGCGTCGCCGCCGCCATCCGGGCCTCCGGCGGCACCAGCGCCACCGTGACCGGCGCGGTCCTCGTCGTCGGAGCGGTGCTCTTCCTCGCCGGTCTCGCGGTCAGGAAGTTCGGCGCGCGGATCATCCACGCGGCGATGCCGCCGATCGTGACCGGCGCGGTCGTCATGCTGATCGGCTTCAACCTGGCCCCGGTCACCGCGTCGACGTACTGGCCGCAGGACCAGTGGACGGCCCTCCTCGTGATGCTGTTCACGGGGCTCGCCGTCGTCTGTCTGCGCGGCTTCTGGTCGCGGATCGCGATCTTCCTCGGCCTGATCTTCGGCTACGGCATCTCGTGGATCTTCGACCTGGTCTTCGGCAAGATCCACTCGATGTCCGCAAGCGGCCAGGTCACCGACCACTGGCGGCTCGACCTCTCCGGTGTCTCCCAGGCCGACTGGGTCGGTCTGCCCTCGTTCCACGGCCCGAGCTTCGAGTGGTCCGCGATCCTGGTCGCGCTGCCCGTCGTCATCGCCCTGATCGCGGAGAACGCCGGACACGTCAAGGCCGTCGGCGAGATGACCGGCACGCCGCTGGACGACCAGCTCGGCACGGCGATCGCCGCCGACGGCGCCGCCTCGATGCTGTCGACGGCCGTGGGCGGCCCGCCGAACACCACGTACTCGGAGAACATCGGCGTCATGGCCGCCACCCGGGTCTACTCCACGGCCGCCTACTGGGCCGCCGCCGGCTTCGCCCTGCTCTTCGGCCTCTGCCCGAAGTTCGGCGCGGTCGTCGCCGCCATCCCCGGCGGCGTCCTCGGCGGCATCACCGTGATCCTGTACGGCATGATCGGCCTGCTCGGCGCCCAGATCTGGATCAACGCCAAGGTCGACCTGCGCAACCCGCTCAACCTCGTCCCGGCCGCCGCGGGCATCATCATCGGCGTCGGCGGGGTGAAGCTGACCTTCACGGACACCTTCGAGCTGGGCGGCATCGCGCTCGGCACGATCGTCGTGATCACCGGCTACCACGTGCTGCGGGCCTTCGCCCCGGCCCACCTCAAGGGGCAGGAGCCGCTGCTCGACTCCGGCACCAGCTCGTACGAGAGCACGTCCGGCGACGAGCCGCTGTCGAAGAACTGAGTGATTCGCCCGTTCTGGGTAAGCCGGGCCCGATGAGTTCCCTCCCGGGCCCGGCGGCTGGGAGCCTGCCCGCATGGCGCAGACCCAGCAGATCGGGCAGACCTGGCAGACCCGGCGCACCGGGCAGAGCGAGCGGATCGATCAGATCGATCGGCAGCTCGGGCAGTTCCTGGCCGTCGACCCCGTGGTGGACCGGATGCGAGCGCTCCGCGCGGGCTGGCATCCCGCCGACGGGGTCGCCGTCTTCAACCGGGTCTATCTGACCGTCACCGAGGAGATCGGCCACGCCATCGAGGCGGGCGGCTTCGGCGACCGACGGGCCGCCGCCACCCTCGACGTACGGTTCGCCGAGCGCTATCTGGCCGCGGTCGACGCGGCCGCGACCGGCCTCCCCTCCCCCGCCTGCTGGCGGCCCCTGTTCCGCTACCGGCGGCATCCCGGCGTACGGCCGCTGCAGTTCGCGCTGGCCGGGATCAACGCCCACATCGGCCACGACCTGGCCCTCGCGGTGGTCGACACCTGCCGGATCCTGGAGTGCGAAACCGCCGACCTGGAGGACGAGTTCGACCGCGTCGGCGACATCCTCGTCCTCCTGGAGGAGCGCATCCGGGAGGAACTGATGCCGGGCCCGGACCTCCTGGAGATCGCGGACCCGCTGACGCATCTGCTCGGCTGCTGGAGCCTCGACCGGGCCCGCGACGGGGCCTGGCTGGCGGCGCGCTCACTGTGGCAGCTGCGCGGCCTTCCCGAGCTGGCCGAGGAGTTCACGGAACGCCTCGACCGCTCGGTGGGCCTGGTGGGACGGATGCTCCTCACGCCCCTGACCAGGCCCTAGGTGGTGTCCTGCCGATCAGGCCGCACACCCCCTGGAGGGTTGTGATCAGTCCTCCGGCAGCTCGACCGGGGCGATCTCGTCGTACACGTCGCCCGGACCCGGGTTGGTGGCGTCGGTGCCGCCGCCGAAGTGGTGCATCACGCCCCAGACCGCGTTGAGCGCCGTCTGCACCGCGCCCTCGGCCCAGCCGGCCGTCCACGAGATGTCGTCGCCGGCGAGGAAGATGCCCCGCTTGTCCTCGGGCAGCCGGTCCTGCATGAAGTGGGTGAACAGGCGCCGCTGGTAACGGTAGTGACCGGGCAGGTTCGCCTTGAAGGCGCCCATGAAGTAGGGCTCGTTCTCCCAGGAGACCGTCACCGGGTTGCCGATGATGTGCTTCCGGATGTCGACCTTCGGGTAGATCTCGCCGAGCGACTTCAGCATGACCTCCATCCGCTCGTTCGCGGACAGCGGCAGCCACTTCAGGCTGTCGTCGCACCAGGTGTACGAGAGGCAGATCGTGGCCGGCCTGTCCGGGCCCTCGTCCAGGAGGTAGGTGCCGCGGGTCATGCGGTCGGTCAGCGTCATCGACATGACGTCGCGACCCGTCTCCTCGTCCTTGTCCAGCCAGAACGGCCGGTCCACGGGCACGAAGAGCTTGGACGACTCCATGTAGTGGGTGCGCTCGATCGCCGTCCAGTGGTCGATCGGGAAGAGCGAGTCGTCACAGGCGATCTTGGAGAGCAGCATCCAGGACTGGGCGGTGAAGATCGCCGCCGGGAAGGTGCGGATGTCGCCGGAGGCGTCGGTGACGGTGATCCGGTTGCCGGCGGTCCGGTTCAGCCGGGTCACGGCCGGCTTCGGGGCGCCCTCGTGCAGGGAGCTGAGCGAGGTGCCCTGCGCCCAGTGGACGATCTTCTCCGGCTCGCGCTCCCACAGGCGCACCGGCAGCTGCTGCGAGCCGCCCACGATGCCGCGGTGGTGGTCGTCGGCCTCGGTGTAGACGACGCGGAGGATCTCCAGGATGGAGTTGGGGAAGTCGGTGTCCCAGCCGCCGGTGCCGAAGCCGACCTGGCCGAAGATCTCGCGGTGCCGGAAGGACTTGAAGGACTCCGACTCGCAGAGGAAGCCGTAGAAGGTCTGGTTGTCGAGCTTCTCGACGAGCTTCGACCAGATCTCGCGGATGCGCGGGACGTCGCGCTCGCGCATGGCCTGGTTCATGTCGGAGAAGTCGGCGCCCTCGTCGAGACAGGCGTTCCACGCGTTCATCACGTCGCGGTAGACCTGCGGAAGGTCGTCCACGGTGGTGGCGTAGTGCGACTCGCCCTTGAGGTCGACGACGGTCGACGGGGTCGACTCGGCCAGCGGGTTCGGGAAGGGCGTGGTCTCCAGGCCGACCAGGTCGATGTAGTGCTGGAGCGCGGTCGAGGAGGGCGGGAAGCGCATGGCGCCCATCTCCGCGGTGAGGCCCTCGGTGGCGGTGCCCTCGAAGCCGACGGTACGCAGCCGGCCGCCGATCTGGTCGGCCTCGTAGACGACGGGCTTGAGGCCCATCTTCATCAGCTCGTACGCGGCGATGATGCCGGAGAGACCACCGCCGATGACGGCGACCTCGGTGCCGTGCTCGATCGCCGGTATCTGACCGAGTCCGGCCGGGTGGGCCAGGAAGTCGTCGTAGGCGTACGGGAAGTCCGGACCGAACATGGTGATCGGCGGCTGGCCGTCGCTGTGGGGGACGGCGGTCGTGGGCACCGTGGACGTCATGGGGTACGGACTCCTTGCACGGAAAAAAGGCTGAGGCTGGGCGAGGGCGCGAGGGCGGGCGGGGTGGCTCAGACGAGCGAGCCGTAGAGGCCCGGGCGCCGGTCGCGGAGGTAGGGGTTCTCCCCGCGGGAGGCGGCGAGGAAGGCCGGGTCGACGTCGCCGAGGACGAGGTCCTCGCCGCGTCCGGCGCGGGCCCGGGCGGTGCCGTCGGGGCCGGCCAGGGTGGAGAGGCCGACGAATTCGAAGGCGCCCTCGGGGCCGGTCCTGTTGGCGTACGCGATGTAGATCTGGTTCTCGAAGGCGCGGACCGGCACCACGGACAAGGGCACGACCTCGGCGGGGTGCATGAGCGCGGTCGGTACGAGGAGGAGGTCCGTACGGGCCAGCGCGTGCGCCCGCACGTTCTCGGGGAACTCGACGTCGTAGCAGATCATCATGCCGATGGTGAGCCCGTCGAGCTCAGCCTGGACGACAGCCCGGTCACCGGGGGTGAACCAATTCAGCTCGAAGTCTCCGAAGAGGTGGGTCTTCCGGTACTGCGCGAGCGGGACGCCGTCGGCGCCGATGAGCTGGGCGGAGTTGTACAGGACCCCGTGCCGCTCGGTGTCCCGCTCCGGGTAGCCGTAGCCGACGGCCAGGCCGTGGCGCACGGCGATCGCCGCGACGGCACGGGCGGAGGGGCCGTCGGCAGGCTCGGCGAGCCGCGCGATGTCGGCGCCGATGGCGTACCCGGTGAGGAAGAGCTCGGGGGCGAGCAGCAGCCCCGCACCGGCGGCGGCGGCGCGGCCGGCCGCCTCGTCGAGGATCTTGAGATTGGCGGCCACGTCGCCGAGTTCACCGGAGCTCTGGAGCAGGGCGGTGCGCAGCACGGGCATGCGTGATCCTCGGGGGGTCGGAGTACAGGGGGAAGACGTCAAAAACGGTACGGTTTCGCGCCGCTTCGGGACAAGGCGGCAGCGTTGCGGACCGACCGTCGAACCGTTGCGCGATCGAAGGGTCCGGCAGCGATTCGTTGCGTACGCCTCCTTCCGGGGTCGCAGGACTCCCCCGCCGCGCGGCGGAGACGGAACCGTCCTGTGGCGCGACGCCGGGCGGCGGGCGTCGCGGAAGAGTGGTGGTCGTCCGGTCGACCTGCCGGACGACCTGCCGAAAGGACCGGGGAACCATGAACCGTCGTACGAAGACCGTGGCCGTCGCTGCCGCGATCCTGCTCACCCTGGGGGCCGGGGGGATCGCCGCCGCCTCGGCGGACGAGGCTCCCGCCTCGGCCGCGGCCACGGCCACCGTCAAGGAGGCCGCCGCGCTGACCGGCACCGCGAAGCTGTACCGGCCGGCCGGGGACGACATCACGTTCACCTTCGACGCGCACCTGGCGGAGAAGAACCGGCAGGATCCGATGAAGGCCACCGGCACGTTCCGCTTCAGCCACTACAAGGGCGACTGGGGCGGGTACGCCAAGGTGAAGGTCGACTGCCTCACCACGGGCGGCAAGGTGGCCGTCGTGTCCGGTGTCGTCGTCGAGACGGATGTGAAGGAGTTCCGGAAGGCGCGCGTGGGCATCACGGTGCACGACGCCCCCGGCGGCGACCGGCTCGGCTACACCTGGATGACCGCCGACCCGCAGAAGGACAAGGTGCCGCCGTGCATCAGCGGCGCACCGTTCGAGAAGGTCGAGAAGGGGACGGGCGACTTCAAGGTCGTGCCCTGGGAGTTCGTCTACCCGACCGAGTAGACCGCCCCACGGGGGTGGGCGGGCGAAGGACGGTGCGGGAACCACGGCCCGCACCGCCCCGACCGCCCCTGCCCCGCAGGGCTACGCGGGCGAGCCGGAGGAGAAGCGCCGCAACAGCGGCGAGAGCACCAGGACGGACTTGGTCCGCTCCACGAAGGGCTCGCCCGCGATCCGCTCCAGCACGCGCTCGAAATGGCGCATGTCCGAGGCGAAGACCTGGACGACGGCGTCCGCGTCACCGGTGACGGTCGACGCGGACACCACCTCGGGGTACCGCTCCAGACCTCGCCGGATGTCGTCCGGCGAGGTGTTGTGGCGGCAGTAGATCTCGACGAAGCCCTCGGTCTCCCAGCCGAGCGCCGCCGGGTCCACCCGAACGGTGAAGCCGGTGATGGCGCCCTCGGCCCTGAGCCGGTCCACGCGCCGCTTCACGGCGGGGGCGGAGAGTCCGACGAGCGAGCCGATGTCGGCGTAGCTGCGACGGGCGTCTTCCGCGAGGGCGTGGACGATGCGTTCGTCGAGGTCGTTGAGTCGCACTACGGGTGGATCACTTTTCTGCGGTAGCCAGTCGGGAGCGGCGCATGCCGTACAGGAAGTAGAACACGAGTCCCGCGGCCATCCAGCAACCGAAGACCACCCAGGTGACGGCGTCGAGGCTGAACATGTTGTACGCGCAGAAGATGAAGCCCAGGACCGGGAAGACCGGCCCGAACGCCACCTTGAAGGTGCGCGGCATGTCGGGGCGGGTGTAGCGGAGCACGATGACGGCGATGTTCACCAGGCCGAAGGCGAAGAGGGTGCCGATGCTGGTGGCGTCGACGAGCTTGCCCAGCGGGATGACCGAGGCGAGGGCGCCGCAGAAGACGGAGACGATCACCGTGTTGACGCGAGGGGTGCCGGTCTTGGCGCTGACCTTGCCGAAGGCCTTCGGCACGAGGCCGTCGCGGGACATGGCGAAGAGGATGCGGGTCTGGCCGTAGAGCACGGTCAGGACGACGCTGGCGATGGAGATGACGGCGCCGGCGGCGAGCAGGGTGCCCCAGAAGGTCTGGCCGGTGACATCGTTCATGATCGCCGCCAGTGTGGCCTCGGAGCCCTCGAACTCCTTCCAGTTCCACGCGCCGACCGCGACCGCGGCGACCAGCACATAGAGCGCGGTGACGATGATCAGCGAGAGCATGATCGCCCGAGGCAGGTCGCGCTTGGGGTTCTTGGCCTCCTCGCCGGCCGTGGAGGCGGCGTCGAAACCGATGTACGAGAAGAAGAGGCTCGCTCCGGCGGCGCTGACGCCCGCGGTGCCGAGCGGCATGAAGTCCTTGTAGTTGCCGGACTTGAAGCCCATGAAGCCGATGGCGCAGAAGAGGGCGAGCGCGGCGATCTTCACCACGACCATGATCGTGTTGACCACGGCGGACTCACGGGCGCCACCGAGCAGGAAGACCATCGCGAGCAGGACGACGATCAGGCCGGGCAGGTTGATGATCCCGCCCTCGCCCGGGGCCGAGGAGAGCACGTCGGGGAGGGTGACCCCGATCGTGCCGTCGAGCAGCTCGTTGAGGTACTCGCCCCAGCCGACGGCCACGGCGGCGACGGAAACGCCGTACTCCAGGACCAGACACCAGCCGCAGACCCAGGCGACGAGTTCACCCATCGTTGCGTAAGCGTACGAGTACGAGGAACCGGCGACCGGTATCGAGCCGGCCAGCTCGGCGTACGAGAGCGCGGAGAAGAGAGCCGTGAGGCCGGCGATGACGAAGGCGACGGTGACCGCGGGGCCGGCCTTCGGAACGGCGTCGCCGAGGACGACGAAGATGCCCGTGCCGAGCGTGGCTCCGATGCTGATCATGGTCAGCTGCCACATGGAGAGCGAGCGGCGGAGGTTGCCACCCTCGCCCTGCCCACCCTCTGCGACCAGCTGTTCCACCGGCTTGCGCCGGGTCAGTGCGCCGAGAGCGGAGGTCTTGCGGGTGGTCGATTCCTCGACCGGTGGGGCTGCGCCATGGTCCAGCACTGCGGAGGCTCCTTATCGCTGCCTGTCGGCGGGGCGAGGGACCGCAGCGGCGCGTGGGCATGACAAAAGAGGCCCACGGGGGAGGGGAACCGCCGAGCAGGCGGTCCCCGCCACTCCTGGTACGAGGCACGAGCCTAAGGGGCAGGGGTTCGCACTCGTAATCCAGGGTTGTTGCGCACTGCCGGATGATCATTGCGCGCTTGGGGCGCAGACGGGGAAACATTGCGCTCCCCCGCATGAATCCACACATTGGGGGTGTGAACCGGCCCCCGCGCGCGCATTGACTCCTCGTGCCCGATGACCCACGCTGCGAGCCCTCGACGACCCCCCGATCGGAGGCCCAGGTGGGCTGGCTCGACCCGGCACCGTTCCTGCGCGGTACGGCCTGGCTGGACGGGAACCGGCCGGTACGCGCCGACCCCGACGACCTGGAACGGCTGCCGTGGGACATCGCCGAGCGGGCCGCGCTGCCCATCGGCGTACGGATCGAGTTCACGGCCGCGCCCGGGACGCGCGCTGTGCGGCTGCGGTACCGGGCGGCCGTCCCGGAGCCGGGCGACCCCCTCGCCGAGCTCCGCCACTGCTTCGCCCTCTGGAGCGGTACGCGGCTCGTCGGCGAGGCCTGCGCCGCCCCGGCCGCCGAGGCCACCGTCACGCTCCCGCTGCCCCCGGGCGGCGGCGTCTTCACCGTCCACCTACCGGAGGGCCAGGCGCCGGTGCCGCTCGCCCTGCGGGCCCTCGGCGGATCCCTCTCCCCCGCCCCCGCCCGGCCCCGATGGCTGGTGCACGGCGACTCGATCACCGAGGGCTGGTGGTCGACCCGCCCGGCCCACTCCTGGCCCGCCACGGCGGGACGGCTCCTCGGCTTCGACCCGGTGAACCTCGGGTACGCGGGCGGGGCACGCGGCGAACTCCCGCTCGCCGAGCACCTGGCGCGGCTCCCGGGCGAGGTGATCACCCTCGCGTTCGGCACCAACTGCTGGTCCACGGTGCCCGCGACGGCCGACTGGCTGTACGCCACCGTCCGGGCCTTCGTGGGCCTGGTCCGCCGCGGTCACCCGGAGACCCCGCTGCTGATCGTCTCGCCCGTCCTGCGCCCGGAGGCCGAGCACACCCGCAACGTCCTCGGAGCGACCCTCACGGAGCTGCGCAGGGCCATGGAGCGGGCGGGCCGGGACCTGGCGGCCGAGGGCGACACACGCCTCCTGGTCCTTCCGGGACGGCCCCTGCTCGGCCCGGAGCACCTGGCGGACGGACTGCATCCGGACGACCGCGGCCACGCGCGGATCGCGGCAGCGGTGGCGGAGACCCTCAGCGGGGCCTTGGGCCTGCCCCTGCCCCCGCCCCTGCCCGTCGGACGTTCCGCATCGGCAGGGTCCTGAACAGGAGGGTGCAGGCGTCGGCGTACACGCGCTCGTGCGTGCGCTCGTGCGTGCGCTCGTGCGTGCGCTCGTGCGTGCGCTCGTGCGTGCGCTCGTGCGTGCTGCCCAGCCGGACCTGTCCGTGACCGACGTGCGCCCCGTACGGAACGGCATTGGGCCCCCGGGAAGGATTTCCCGGGGGCCCACCGATGTCACCACGTGACGGGACTAGCTCCAGCTGGCGTGCAGCGGCTTGCCCTCGGCGTAGCCGGCGGCGGACTGGATGCCGACCACGGACTTCTCCTCGAACTCGGCGAGCGAGCCGGCACCGGCGTAGGTGCAGGAGGAGCGGACGCCCGCGATGATCGAGTCGATCAGGTCCTCGACGCCCGGGCGGGCCGGGTCGAGGAACATGCGCGAGGTGGAGATGCCCTCCTCGAACAGGCCCTTGCGGGCACGGTCGTAGGACGACTCCTCGCTCGTGCGGTTCTGCACGGCGCGGGCCGACGCCATGCCGAAGGACTCCTTGTACGGACGCCCGTCGGCGGTGTGCTGGAGGTCGCCCGGGGACTCGTACGTCCCGGCGAACCACGAGCCGATCATCACGTTGGACGCGCCGGCGGCGAGCGCCATGGCGACATCGCGCGGGTGCCGGACGCCACCGTCGGCCCAGACGTGCTTGCCGTACTTCTTGGCCTCGGCGGCGCACTCCAGGACGGCGGAGAACTGCGGGCGGCCGACGCCGGTCATCATGCGGGTGGTGCACATGGCGCCGGGGCCCACGCCGACCTTGATGATGTCCGCGCCGGCCTCGATGAGGTCGCGCACACCCTCGGCGGCGACGATGTTGCCGGCGACGATCGGAACCTGCGGGTCGAGGGCGCGCACGGCCTTGATCGCGGCGATCATCGACTCCTGGTGGCCGTGCGCCGTGTCGATGACGAGCGTGTCGACGCCCGCGTCGAGCAGCTGCTTGGCCTTGCCCACGAAGTCGCCGTTGATGCCGACGGCGGCGGCGATGCGCAGCTTGCCGTCCGCGTCGGTGGCCGGGGTGTAGAGGGTCGCGCGGAGCGCGCCCTTGCGGGTCAGGATGCCGACGAGACGGCCGTCCTTGTCCACGGCCGGGGCGTAGCGCCGGTTGGCGTGGTCGAGCGTGTTGAACGCGTCGCGCGGCGCGATGTCGGCGTCGAGGAGCAGCAGGTCCTTCGACATGACCTCGGAGAGCTGCGTGAAGCGGTCCACCCCGGACAGGTCCGCGTCGGTGACGACACCGACCGGGCGGCGCTCCTCGTCGACGACGACGGCGGCGTCGTGCGCCCGCTTGGGCAGCAGCGAGAGCGCGTCGGCCACGGTCTGGTGGGGGGCGAGGACGATCGGGGTGTCGAGCACGTGGTGGCGGCTCTTGACCCACGAGATGACGTCGGTGACGACCTCGATCGGGATGTCCTGCGGGATGACGACCAGTCCGCCCCGGCGGGCGACGGTCTCGGCCATACGGCGGCCGGCGATGGCGGTCATGTTGGCCACGACCAGCGGGATCGTGGTCCCGGTTCCGTCCGGCGAGGAGAGGTCCACCGCCTGGCGGGAACCGACGGCCGAGCGGCTCGGCACCATGAACACATCGTCGTACGTCAGGTCGTAGGGCGGCTTGACGTCATTGAGGAAACGCACGTGCTGACATCCCAGTCGTTCGGATCGGCCCCTAGGCATTTCAGCCAGGGGAAAAAGCACGTAGTTCATTCTCCCACGCCAGTACGAATACCAGCCCCGGGCGATTCATCCGAGGCTTGCGGCAGGGCTTTCGTCGGATCCTCCGAAAGCCTCCCCCAGGGAGACGAGGACCGTGAGGTGCGTGGGACGCTCGTCGACGGCCGTGGCGAAGACGTCCTGGGCCGTCCGCCACTCACGCGGGCGTGTCCTGGCGTACTCCTGCCAGCCGGTGACGACGAGGGTGACCGGCTCGGGCAGATCGGTGAGGCAGTCGGCGAGTGCGTCCCAGTTCCGGCCGAACCAGTCGGGCAGCGCGAGGGCGGTGGCACACCGGTCCATGAGGCCGGCCTTCTCCGTGACGCCGGTCAGGTCGAGGACGACGGGGTCGTCAATTCTCATCCGTGATCACCTCCCGGAAGCTGTCGTAGTGGTCGTCGGTCCAGTAGATCTCGCCGTTCCGCCCGGTGACGATCCGGCGTGCGCCCCGGTCGCGTTCGCCGGGGGTCTTCACGGTGTACTCCCGGTAGTAGCCGCGTTGCTCGCGGGGCAGGATCCGCTCGAAGTTGGAGAAGACGGCGCCGTCCTTGGCGTACGGGAAGGGGCCGCCGCGCGCGATGAGTTCGAGCGTCCTGCGCGCTTCGGGCGGCAGGTCGGAGGCCCGCACGGTGGGCAGTCCGGAGGTTCCGGTGGGCGCGGCGGCCGTGGCGGTGGTGCGAGCAGGGGCGACCGGGTCGGCGCCACCGCTCGCCGAGGAGCACCCGGCCAGGAAGACGCACAGGACGAGCGCGAGGAGCACGCGCAGGGGCCGGAGCAACATGTCCCGAACATACCGTTACGGGATGGCTCCGGCCCCTTGATCGTGCTGCGATCCGTTGGTCGTGCTGCGATCCGTCAGACGCCGTCCGGGTCCGTCCGGTCGAGCGCCGGGTGCGTACCCGGGCTGGACTCGGTCAGCAGGTAGTCCGCCGCGGCCCGGTCGGTGACCAGGCTGGTGACGAGCCCGGAGCGGAGCACCGCGCCGATCGCCGCCGCCTTGCGCTGACCGCCGGCGATGGCCACGACCTCGGGGATCCGGCGCAGCCGGTCCGCCTCGACGGTGATGCAGCGCTCGCCCAGGTCGCGGCCGACCCGGCGCCCCTCGGCGTCGAAGAGGTGTGCGGACATCTCGGCGGCGACGCCGAGCGAGGCGTAGTGGGCGCGCTCCTCGTCCGAGAGCATGTCGTGGACGGTCGAGATGCCCGGCTCCCAGGAGCCGATGGAGACACAGGCGACGGTCACCTTGTCGAAGTACTCGAAGGCCCGCGCGATACCGGTCTGGCTGCGCAGCGCGGCCGCGGTCGCCGGGTCGGGCAGCAGCATGGGCGCGTAGATCGGGTGCGCCTCGCCGCCGGAGACCTGCGCGGCACGGCGTACCGCCTCGACCGAGCCGCGCTCGGCGGTCCCGGCGTCGTACACCCCGGTGAGCTGGACGACCGTGCACGGGGGCAGCCGGTCGAGGGCCGCCGCCATGTGGATGGTGGAGCGGCCCCAGGCGAGGCCCAGGACGTCTCCCTCGGTGACCAGCTCGCCGAGCAGGTCTGCCGCGACCTCGCCGAGGTTCTCGGGGTCGGGCGACTCGTCCTCGCCCTCCGCCGGGGACTCGACGACGACGGCGTGACGAAGCCCGTAGCGGGCGCGGAGCGCGTCGGAGCGCTCGGCGTCCAGCTCGGCCGGCACGCGGATCTCGATCCGTACGAGATCGCGCTCCAGGGCGGTCTCCAGGACCCGGGCCACCTTGAAGCGGCTCACGCCGAACTCCTCGGCGATCTGGATCTTGGACTTGCCCTCGAGGTAGAAGCGGCGGGCCATGGCCGCCGCCTGCACCAGCTCCGCGGGGCCCATCCGCAGGGCTGACCGTCCCGCCGACATACCCGCCACCGCGATCTCCTCACCTGTTCACGTACCGCTGTTCACGTACCGACGTTCATGTACCGCTGTTCGCGTACCGCTGTCGTTCACACTCTGGACTCGCCGTCCATCCTGTCAGATACGGCGGGCCTTGATCAGTCCTGTCGGCGGCCCGACGGACCGCGTTCATCAGCCGGAGGCTCAGTGGCCACACGCCCACGGGGCGGTGGCCGTCACGGCGTCCGCGCGGGCCCGCAGCGAGGCGACGGCGGCGGCCGGGTCGGCGGCTCCGTAGACCGCGGAACCCGCCACGAAGACGTCGGCGCCGGCCTCGGCGCACCGCTCGATCGTGGACTCGGCGACCCCGCCGTCGACCTGGAGCCACAGCTCCAGACCGTGCTTGGAGATCAGCTCACGCGTCCGGCGGATCTTGGGCAGCATGATGTCGAGGAAGGCCTGACCGCCGAAGCCGGGCTCGACGGTCATGATCAGCAGCATGTCGAGCTCGGGGAGGAGATCCTCGTACGGCTCGATGGGCGTGGCCGGCTTGAGCGCCATCGAGGCACGCGCGCCCTTGGCCCGGATCTCCCGCGCGAGCCGGACGGGCGCGGCGGCCGCCTCGACGTGGAAGGTCACCGAACCGGCGCCCGCCTCGACGTACTGGGGCGCCCAGCGGTCGGGGTCCTCGATCATCAGGTGGCAGTCGAGAGGGGTTTCGGTCGCGCGGGCGAGAGACTCCACGATCGGCACACCCAGGGTCAGGTTGGGCACGAAGTGGTTGTCCATCACGTCGACGTGCAGCCAGTCGGCCCCGTCGACGGCCTTCGCCTCATCGGCGAGCCGGGCGAAGTCCGCGGACAGGATGCTGGGGTTGATCTGCGCCATGTGCCAAGCCTCCCACGTTCTTGGGCACTTCTTTGCCGCCGAGCGGTTTCGGATGCGGTCCAGACCATTTTCGGTGCGAAGCGACGAGTCCGGGACCGGCGCAGACCGGGAGATTACGGTCAGATGATCGAAGGGTCGGGCAGCAGCGCGGTCACGCGGTCCGGCGGATCAGCGCCAGATACATGGCGTCCGTACCGTGCAGATGCGGCCAGAGCTGGATGTCCGGTCCGTCGCCGATCGCCGGCACCCCCGGCAGCAGCGGGCGCGCGTCGATCAGCTCGGCGCCGCCGACCTTCTTCAGGACGTCGTCGACGACCACCCGGGTCTCGGCCAGGTGCGGCGAGCAGGTCGCGTACCCCACGACACCGCCGACGCGGACGGCGCTCAGCGCCTCCGTGAGCAGGGCGCGCTGGAGCGGGGCGAAGCCGTCCAGGTCCTCGGGGCGACGTCGCCAGCGGGCCTCGGGGCGACGGCGCAGCGCGCCGAGGCCCGAGCAGGGCACGTCCATGAGGACGCGGTCGAAGGAGCCGGGGCGCCACGGCGGGCGGGTGCCGTCGGCGGCGATCACCTGGTACGGGCCGGGGTTGCCGGCGAGGGCGCGCTCGACGAGACGCGCGCGGTGCGGCTGCTTCTCGGAGGCGAGCAGGGCGGCGCCGCGCTCGGAGGCGAGGGCCGCGAGGAGCGCGGCCTTGCCGCCGGGGCCCGCGCAGCCGTCGAGCCAGCGGGCGTCGGGGCCGTCGAGCGGGGCGTTGGCGAGGGCGATCGCGACAAGCTGGCTGCCCTCGTCCTGGACACCGGCCCGGCTCTCCTTCACGGCCTCGATGGCGCCGGGCTCGCCGCCCTCGGCCATCCGGACCGCGTACGGCGACCAGCGGCCCGGCAGGCTCTCGGTGGCCGCGGCCAGCTCCTCGGTGGTGGAGCGGCCGGGACGGGCGACGAGGGTGACCTCGGGACGCTCGTTGTCGGCCTCCAGGAGGTCCTCGATCCCGGCACGGCCGCCGCCGAGGGAGTCCCAGAGCGCCGAGACGACCCAGCGGGGGTGCGAGTGGACGACGGCGAGGTGGTCCTCGGGGTCCGCGTCGTACGGCGGGGCGACCTGCGCCACCCAGGCGTCGAGGTCCTGCTGCGAGATCTTCCGCAGCACGGCGTTCACGAACTTGGCCCGCCCGTCGCCGAGCACCACCCGCGCCAGCTCGACGCTGGCGGAGACGGCGGCGTGGGTGGGGATCCGGGTGCCGAGCAGCTGGTGCGCGCCGAGCGCGAGCACGTCGAGCACGGGCGGGTCGACCTCGCGCAGCGGCCGGTCGATGCACGCGGAGATGATCGCGTCGTACGTGCCCTGGCGGCGCAGCGTCCCGTAGACGAGCTCGGTCGCGAGCGCCGCGTCCCGCCCGTCGAAGTCCCCGCCCTCGCGGGCCTTCTTCAGCAGCGGCGGCAGCACCAGGTTCGCGTAGGCGTCCCGCTCGTCCACCGCCCTCAGCGCCTCGAAGGCGAGCATCCGGACGGGGTCCTTCTGGGGCCGCCGGTAGGGCTTGTGGGGACGGCGACGTGCCTGCTCGCTCAAAGGTGCTCCGCGTGACGAAATGACGAGGTCGAACCCCCCAAGCCTACGTCCGCCGCACCCCCACCCGCTCCCGGGCCCTTGAGGGCCGGTCCGTGTCCGGAAGGTCCCGCCTGGTCCGCAGGGCAGACGGCGCTACTTTCCGGACACCCCTAGGCTCCGAGGAGCTCGCCCGGCGCGATCCGCACGCCGCGGGCCCAGTCGGCGGCCTTCATCGGCTTCTTGCCCTGGGGCTGGACCCAGAGGAGTTCGACGGCGTACGAGCCGGTGCCCGCGTACACGTTGTTCTTGCCCGCCGCGAGCTGTCCCGGGGCCAGGTCGGTGCGGTCGGGCAGCGGGGCGACCTGGATCAGCTTGAGGCGCTCGCCACGGAAGAGCGTCCAGGCGCCGGGGGCCGGGGTGCAGCCGCGGACCACGCGGTCCACCCGGAGAGCGGGCGCGGCGAAGTCGACCTGAGCGTCCTCGACCTGGATCTTCGGGGCGAGGGTGAGGCCCTCGATCGGCTGCGGGACGGCCTTGAGCGTGCCGTCCTCGATGCCGTCCATGGTGGCGGCGAGCAGCCCGGCACCGGCGAACGCGAGCCGGGTGAGCAGGTCGCCGCTGGTGTCGGTCGGGCGGATGTCCTCGGTGACGACGCCGTAGACCGGGCCCGAGTCCAGCCCCTCCTCGATCAGGAAGGTGGACGCGCCGGTCACCTGGTCGCCCGCCATCAGCGAGTGCTGCACGGGCGCCGCGCCGCGCCAGGCCGGCAGCAGCGAGAAGTGCAGGTTGACCCAGCCCCGGGCGGGGATGTCGAGGGCGACCTTGGGCAGCAGCGCGCCGTACGCGACGACCGGGCAGCAGTCCGGGGCGATCTCCCGCAGCCGGGCGAGGAAGTCCTCGTCACGGGGCCGGGTCGGCTTCAGGACCTCGATCCCGGCCTCCTCGGCCCGCTGGGCCACCGGGCTGGCGACGAGCCGCCGGCCGCGCCCCGCCGGGGCGTCCGGCCGGGTGACGACGGCGGCCACCTCGTGCCGACCGGAGGCGAGCAGGGCGTCCAGGGCGGGTACGGCGACCTCGGGGGTGCCTGCGAAGACGAGCTTCATGGGTGGCGACTGCCTGTCTGTCCGGGGGCTTTACGGGCAACGCACCAGTCTAGGCGCCCCTAACGGAGGGGGCGTACGGAAGGACGAGCGCCCCGCGCATATGCGTGTACGCCCCCGCAGCGTGACCCAACTCCGGGTGGCGCGTTGGTCAAGAGAGATTGACCGAATCGGGTCGCCGTTCCCCCCTGCGGCCCTTCCCCTTACATGCCGGTTCGAGAGGCTTTCACATGGCCGACCACGCAACCCACGACGCCCAAGCTCGGGCGAGTCTGCACCTGTTGGTGCGGGACATCGAGCGGGTCCGGCGGCAGGTGGACGCACTGCGCACGCTCACGGCCCAGCTGGGCAATGTCTACCGCCCTCGCCGCTCCGGCCCGTCCACGGGCTTCGTCGTCTACGGGCGGGCCCCCGCCCCGACCGTTCGTCTCGCCCAGGAGCTGCGGGACAGCGTCGAGACCCTGGTGACAGCCGCGGTCGACTTCGACCGCTCACTCGGGTTCTCCTGGGACGCGGTGGGCTCCGCGCTCGGCGTCACCAAGCAGGCCGTCCACCGCCGTTACGGTGCCCGCCGGGCCCCCCAGCCGGGAGTCGGCATCGACCAGGACCCGATCGTGGAGCCGGGCGCGACCCGCACCCTTCCCTCGGTTCCCGCCGCCCGCTCGATGCCCCCGCAGCCCACGTCGGGCAGCGCCGCCCTCCGTGAGGAGCCGCGCACATCGGCCTTCCCCGGCCCGCGCAACGGCTGACCCGCGAGCACCCGACGGCCGTCCGTTCCCACGGGGAACGGACGGCCGTCCCATGTACCGGGGCGCCGCCGGGCACACGCGGCTGACCGGCGGGGCCGCACACCGGCCGGACTCGCGGCCGGCCCCCGGCTCGTACACGCGCACGCCCCGCTCCCCACAGGGCCACCCACCCGTCAGCCGATGTCCGGCGGGTCCACCCGGATCCGTACCGGGTCCCCGCCGCCCCGCGCGAGCCGGGCCGCGCGGGCCTGCTTGAGCGCCGTCGCCAGGGCCGCGCCGCTGCCCGGCGGGACCCGGACCAGGGCGCGGTCCCACTGCTCGCCCGGCGGCGGGTCGCCCGGCCTGCGTGGTCCGCCGGGGCGGACCACCGGCAGCGGCACCGGGCCGAGCACCTCGGCGTCGGCGGGCAGCCCGGCCGCCGCCAGGAAGCCTTCGACGGCCTCCGGCGGACCGGTCACCGCCGCCATCCGGGAGACCGGCGGGAAGCCCAGCTCGGCCCGCTCGGCCAGCTCGCGCTGGGCGTGCCCGACCGGGTCCCAGCGGACGAGCGCCTGGACCGGCCGGAGCGTCGGCTCGGCGACCACGACGACCGTGCCCCCCTCGGGCTGGCCCCGTACGAGCGAGGCCGCGTCGATCCAGCGGCGCAGGGCCTCCTCGCCCGCGCGCAGGTCGGGCCGGCCGAGCATGGCCCAGCCGTCGAGGAGCAACGCGGCCGCGTAGCCGCCCTCGGCGACCGGTTCGGCGCCTGGTGTGGAGACGACGAGCGCGGGGCGCCCGGGCACGGTGTCCAGGATGTGGTCCCGTCCCGAGGTCCTGACCGGCACCGCAGGAAACGCCCGGCCTAGCTCCTCCGCCGTCCGTCGCGCGCCGACGACCTGGGCCCGCAGCCGGGTCGAGCCGCACTCCACGCAGTGCCAGTCGGCGGCGCCGCGCCCGCACCAGCCGCAGTGCAGTTCCTGCTGCTCGGGGGCCTCCAGGGGCCCGGCGCAGTGGCGGCAGCGCGCGGGCGTCCGGCACCGCTCGCAGGCAAGCCTCGGTACGTACCCCCGGCGGGGCACCTGCACCAGGACGGGCCCGGTCTTGAGCCCTTCGCGTACGGTCTGCCAGGCCAGTGAGGGCAGCCGGGCGGCGCGCGCGGCCTCGTCACGGGCCAGTTCGCCGTCGCCCACGGTCCGGATCAGCGGGGCGGCCCTGCGGACCTGCTCGCGTCCGGCGATCAGCGCCTTGGCCCAGCCGGACTCGACGAGCTGCGCGGCCTCGACGGTGCAGCCGGTGCTGCCGAGGAGGAACGCGCACCGGTCGTGGGCGGCGCGGAGCAGCAGCACCTCGCGCGCGTGGGGCTGCGGGGCGTGCGGCTCGCTGTGGCTGCCGTCGCCGTCGTCCCAGATGACGACGAGTCCGAGGTCCCGGACGGGGGCGAACATCGCGGCCCGGGTGCCGACGACGGCCCGCACCGCGCCGCGCCGCACGGCGAGCCACTGCGCGTACCGCTTCTCGGGGCCCGCCTCGGCGGTGAGCACCGCGTGCCGTCCCTCCCCCAGGACTGCGGTCAGCGCCGCGTCGACGCGCCCCGCCGCACGGCCGTCGGGGACGACGACGAGCGCGCCCCGGCCGGAGGCCAGCGTGGCGCCCACGGCGCGGGCGATCTCCTCGGCCCAGTGCCGTCCCGGGAGCGCGTTCCACACGGCCCGGGGCGTCCCGCCGCGCGCGAGGGAGTCCAGGAACGCGGGCCCCCGCTCGTACCGCGTCCAGCTTCCCGGCTCCGGCGCGACGGGCGGCGGCAGCGGCTCCGGTGAGGTGCGCCCCTCGGCGCGGGCGCTGCGCGGCGGCACCGCGAGCTGGAGCACGTCCGCGAGGCTTCCCGCGTACCGGTCGGCGACGGCACGGGCGAGCCCCAGCAGCTCGGGCCCGAGGACCGGCTCCGGGGAGACGACGTCGGCGAGCGCGGCCAGCGGCCCCGAGTAGTCGGAGGTGGCCCGGCGCTCGACGAGGAAGCCGTCGATGAGCCGCCCGCCCTCCCGGCGCCCGTTCTTGACCTGGTGCGCCCCCGCACCGAACCGCACCCGCACCCGCACCCCGGGCTGGGCCGCCTCGTCCAGCTCCTCGGGGACCGCGTAGTCGAAGAACTGGTCGAGATGGAGCGACCCCTTGTTCACGACGACCCGCGCGACGGGCAGCTCTTTGGCCAGCGCGGCCCCCCGCCAGGTCCGCGGCTTGGCCCGCGGCACCTTCGCCTTCCGCACGGTCTCCCGAATGAGCGCGAGCTGCTCGGGCTCACCGGACTCGTCGGGCCTCTCGTTCTCGCTGCTCACAGCCCCATACCTACCAGACGCCACCGACAACCGGGCATGCCGAAGCCCGGCACCCCCACGGGGTACCGGGCTTCGGTCACGTACAGCCGGGGCCTTACAGGCCGGCGGCCTGCTTCAGGGCGTCCACGCGGTCCGTGCGCTCCCACGTGAAGTCCGGCAGCTCGCGGCCGAAGTGGCCGTAGGCGGCGGTCTGGGAGTAGATCGGGCGGAGCAGGTCGAGGTCGCGGATGATCGCGGCCGGGCGGAGGTCGAAGACCTCGGCGATGGCGTTCTCGATCTTCTCGTTGTCGACGGTGTTGGTGCCGAAGGTCTCGACGAAGAGGCCGACGGGCTCGGCCTTGCCGATCGCGTAGGCGACCTGGACCTCGCAGCGCGCGGCGAGGCCGGCGGCGACGACGTTCTTGGCGACCCAGCGCATGGCGTAGGCGGCCGAGCGGTCGACCTTGGACGGGTCCTTGCCGGAGAAGGCGCCGCCACCGTGGCGGGCCATGCCGCCGTAGGTGTCGATGATGATCTTCCGGCCGGTGAGTCCGGCGTCGCCCATCGGGCCGCCGATCTCGAAGCGGCCGGTCGGGTTCACCAGGAGCCGGTAGCCGTCGGTGTCGAGCTTGATGCCGTCCTCGACGAGCTGCTTGAGCACGTGCTCGACGACGAACTCGCGGATGTCGGGCGCGAGCAGCGACTCCAGGTCGATGTCGGACGCGTGCTGCGAGGAGACGACGACCGTGTCGAGGCGGACGGCCTTGTCGCCGTCGTACTCGATGGTGACCTGGGTCTTGCCGTCGGGGCGCAGGTACGGGATGGTGCCGTTCTTGCGGACCTCGGTCAGCCGGCGGGAGAGCCGGTGCGCGATGTAGATCGGCAGCGGCATCAGCTCGGGAGTCTCGTCCGACGCGTAGCCGAACATCAGGCCCTGGTCGCCGGCGCCCTGCTTGTCCAGCTCGTCCTCGTCGCCCTCGACCCGCTGCTCGTACGCGGTGTCCACGCCCTGGGCGATGTCCGGGGACTGGGATCCGATGGACACCGACACGCCACAGGAGGCGCCGTCGAAGCCCTTCTTCGAGGAGTCGTAACCGATCTCGAGGATCTTGTTCCGGACGAGGGTCGGAATGTCCGCCCACGCCTTGGTGGTCACCTCACCGGCGACGTGCACCAGGCCGGTGGTGATCAGCGTCTCGACTGCGACGCGCGAGGTGGGGTCCTCTCGCAGCAGTGCGTCGAGGATGGTGTCGCTGATCTGGTCAGCGATCTTGTCGGGGTGTCCCTCGGTGACGGACTCCGAGGTGAACAGACGACGGGACACAACGCTCCCTGGGGTTGCAGCGGCTGCTGGCTACTCGTTACGCGGACCGGCAGGGGGCTGCGCCCCGCGACGTTCCACGAACAGTCTATCGGTCGTGGTCGCGCAATGGACCAGGTGTCTCGCCTGGCGAATGCCCGTGGGCGAACGGAATCGGCCTCCGGCAAGGCGGAGGCGCCCGTCCCGGTGCGGCGTAAATCACCCGCCAGGCGGTGTTTCTCTTCCCTCGGAGCGTCGCGACACGCCGAAAATCAGTCGTCCCGCACCGGGCTCGCGCGGCCCGCCGCGGCGGGCCGGATGCGTCAGGTCGTGGCGCGCAGCCGGGGCAGGACCAGGTCCCAGACCGTCTCGGCGAGCGCCTCCTTCGGACCGTACGGTACGGGGGTCTCGGTGCCGTCCGAGGCGAGCACCACGGCCTCGTTCTCCTCGGAGCCGAAGGTCTTGCGCTCCCCCACCTCGTTGACGACGAGAAGGTCGCAGCCCTTGCGGCGGAGCTTCTCGCGGCCGTTGGCGAGGACGTCGTCGGTCTCGGCGGCGAAGCCGACCACCACCTGGCCCGGCAGGGCACGGTCCGCGGCGATCTCGGCGAGGATGTCGGGATTGCGGACGAGCTCGACGGTGGGCGCTCCGCCGTCGTCCTTCTTCTTGATCTTCCCGGCGGTGTAGACGGCCGGGCGGAAGTCGGCCACGGCGGCCGCCATGACCACCGCGTCGGCGTCGGCGACGGCCTTGAGCACGGCCTCGCGGAGCTGGACGGCGGTGCCGACGTGGACGACGTCGACGCCGGCCGGGTCGGGGATGCCGGTGTTGGCCTCGACGAGCGTGACCCGGGCGCCACGGGCGGCCGCGGCCCGGGCGAGCGCGTAGCCCTGCTTCCCGGAGGAGCGGTTGCCCAGGTAGCGGACGGGGTCGAGGGGCTCCCGGGTGCCGCCGGCGCTGACCACGACGTGCCGTCCGGCGAGGTCGGGGGCCGCGGTGCCGCGGGTGAGGATCCTGCGGCAGATCTCGAAGATCTCCGCCGGGTCGGGCAGCCGTCCCTTGCCGGTGTCGACGCCGGTGAGCCGGCCGACGGCCGGCTCGATGACGACGGCGCCGCGGCGGCGCAGGGTCGCCACGTTCTCCTGGGTCGCCGGGTGCTCCCACATCTCGGTGTGCATGGCGGGGGCGAAGACGACGGGACAGCGCGCGGTGAGCAGCGTGTTGGTGAGCAGGTCGTCCGCGAGGCCGTGGGCGGCCTTGGCGAGCATGTCGGCGGTGGCGGGGGCGACCACGACGAGGTCGGCGGCCTGGCCGATCCGGACGTGGGGCACCTCGTGGACGCTCTCCCACACCTCGGTCGAGACGGGGTGGCCGGAGAGCGCGGACCAGGTGGCCGCGCCGACGAAGTGGAGGGCGGAGTCGGTGGGGACGACCCGGACGTCGTGGCCCGACTCGGTGAGCCGTCGCAGCAGCTCGCACGCCTTGTAGGCGGCGATACCGCCGCTGACCCCCAGAACGACCTTCGGCTTCGTCACCACTGCCACTCCCCGCACTCGGATGCGTACGACTCCATGAGACACCACAGGCCCGGCGGATGTTCCGCCGGGCCTGTGGTGACGAACGTGACGTGCTTACGTAGCCGGGCCCTCGATGGCCTCGGACGTCAGCAGACCCGCGTTGATCTCGCGCAGGGCGATCGAGAGCGGCTTCTCGTGGACGTGGGTGTCGACCAGCGGACCCACGTACTCCAGCAGGCCCTCGCCGAGCTGGGAGTAGTACGCATTGATCTGACGCGCGCGCTTGGCCGCGTAGATCACGAGGCTGTACTTCGAGTCCGTGGCCTCGAGCAGCTCGTCGATCGGCGGGTTGATGATGCCCTCGGGCGCGGTGATGGAAGAGGACACGCTCTACCTTCCGAAGATGGAAAAAGGATCGGACAGCCGTTGGGTGTCCGGGGGAATCAGTGGATCATTCCCCAGAAGTCAACAGCATCAACGTTAGCAGCTCACGCGCAACGTCCTCGACGGAGGTGTTGACAAGGGTGGTGTCGAACTCCGACTCGGCGGCCAGTTCGATCTTCGCGGCCTCCAGACGGCGCGCGATGACCTCGGGCGACTCGGTGCCGCGGCCGGTGAGGCGGCGGACCAGCTCCTCCCAGCTCGGCGGGGCCAGGAAGACCAGCTGGGACTCGGGCATCGAGTCCTTCACCTGGCGGGCGCCCTGGAGGTCGATCTCCAGGAGCACGGGCTCGCCGGCGTCGAGGCGGTCGAGGACCGCGCGGCGCGGGGTGCCGTATCGGTTGCCCGCGAACTCGGCCCATTCGAGGAGCTCACCGTTGGCGATCAGCTTGTCGAACTCGTCGTCCGTCACGAAGAAGTAGTGGACGCCGTGCTTCTCGCCGGGGCGGGGCTTCCGTGTCGTCGCCGACACCGAGAGCCAGACCTCGGGGTGGACCTTGCGCATATGAGCGACGACCGTGCTCTTGCCGACCCCTGAAGGGCCGGAGAGCACGGTCAGCCGCGGACGTACCTCTGCTGCCATGCAGCGATTATTCCAGCTTTACCGGTGTGCCCGGGACGCGTGCCCCGGATCGGAAGCCGGACCGGTCACCGGATCAGGCGCCGGTGCTGCCGAACTCGCGCTCCAGGGAGGCGATCTGGTTGGAACCGAGACCGCGCACCCGGCGGCTCTCGGAGATGCCGAGCCGCTCCATGATCTGCTTGGCGCGGACCTTGCCCACGCCGGGCAGGGACTCGAGCAGCGCGGAGACCTTCATCTTGCCGATGACGTCGTTCTCCTGGCCGGTCTTGATGACCTCGTGGAGGGAGGCGCCGGAGTGCTTGAGTCGATTCTTGACCTCGGCCCGCTCCCGGCGAGCCGCGGCGGCCTTTTCGAGCGCGGCTGCGCGCTGTTCAGGGGTAAGGGGCGGAAGAGCCACGCCTACGTCACCTCGGATGTCGATCTGTCGGATACGGACCGGTGAGGAACCTGCTCGCCCCACACCAGTGGAGCAACGTTCAACGGAGTGGCCGTTGAACGCCTGCTCTGCCCCGGAGACTAGCGGCCGAGGCCGCTCCAGTCAGCGAGAACAGCGGAAAAGTCCTGGTCAGCATCGACCGACCGGGACTTTTCCGGCAAAACGACCCAGTTTTGAGCCAAGTTTTCGTCAAGGAGTGAGACGGCCCGGTGAGACGAGTCGTCTCACCGGGCCGAAACAGTCCCGAAATCCGGCTCGATCCGCTCCGACCTGCGGAGAAACCCGGAGCAGCCGTGGAGGCCGTTACCCGCCGACGGCCGCGCGGATCTCGTCCGCGTACCGGTGAGCCGAGTCCCGCAGGGCGGCCGCGTCCGGTCCGTGCCGCAGGACCCCGCGGCTGACGTTCGGGACGACGTTGCCGACCGCGGCGCCGAAGACGGCCGGGAGGTCGGCCGGGGTCGCACCCTGGGCGCCGATGCCGGGCGCGAGGAGCGGACCGTTGATGTCCAGGTCGAACGAGGACAGGTCGCCGAGGGTGGCACCGACGACCGCGCCGAAGGAGCCCATCGGGGTCTCCCCCGCGTTCTCCGCGGCGAGGTGGCCCAGCATGGTCGCGGCGATCGT
This sequence comes from Streptomyces sp. NBC_01077, assembly GCF_045162855.1. Lineage (NCBI taxonomy): Bacteria > Bacillati > Actinomycetota > Actinomycetes > Kitasatosporales > Streptomycetaceae > Streptomyces > Streptomyces sp. NBC_01077. The sequence goes on from NZ_CP108669.1 coordinate 2,290,398, forward strand.
GCGCCCGTCCTCGCGGACGGCCCGCTGGACCTCCGCGCCCTCCGGGTTGGACGTCAGGGCCAGGACGAAGAGACCGGCGCCGGACTCGCGGGCCAGGTCGACGGCCGGCTTCAGGGAGCCGTAGCCGAGGTACGGAGAGACCGTGAGCGCGTCGGAGAAGAGCGGGGAGTCCTTGCGCAGGAAGGTCTCCGCGTACGCGGCCATGGTCGAGCCGATGTCGCCGCGCTTGGCGTCCATGACGACGAGGCCGCCCGCGGCCCGCAGATCGGCGACGGCGCGCTCCAGGACGGCGACACCGCGCGAGCCGAAGCGCTCGAAGAAGGCCGACTGCGGCTTGAAGACGGCCACGGTGTCCGCGAGCGCCTCGACGACGGTGAAGGTGAACCGCTCCAGACCGGCGATGTCGTCGGTCAGGCCCCAGGAGTCGAGCAGGGTGGCGTGCGGGTCGATGCCGACGCAGAGCGGGCCGCGCTCGTCCATGGCGGAGCGCAGACGGGTACCGAAGGAGAGGATCACTTGGCGGCCTTTCGGGAGTCGGCGCCGACGGCCTCGGCGAGGGTGGCGTGCGGGGAGGCCGCGAGGCGCGCGGCGAGGCCCTTGTGGATCGCGCGGGCGTAGAACGGGCCCTCGTAGATGAAGGCGCTGTAGCCCTGGATCAGGGTGGCGCCGGCGAGGATCCGCTGCCAGGCGTCCTCGGCGTTCTCGATGCCGCCGACGCCCACGAGGACCAGACGGTCGCCCACGCGCGCGTGGAGGCGCCTGAGGACCGCGAGGGAGCGCTCCTTGACGGGCGCGCCGGACAGGCCGCCGGTCTCCTTGATCAGCGCGGGGTCGGACTTCAGGCCGAGGCCCTCGCGCGCGATGGTGGTGTTGGTGGCGATGATGCCGTCGAGGCCGAGCTCCAGGGCGAGGTCGGCCACCGCGTCGACGTCCTCGTCGGCCAGGTCGGGGGCGATCTTGACCAGGAGCGGGACCCGGCGGTCGGTGACCGTGCGGTCGGCGGCATCCCGTACGGCCGTGAGGAGCGGGCGCAGGGACTCGGTGGCCTGGAGGTTGCGCAGGCCGGGGGTGTTCGGCGAGGAGACGTTCACGACCAGGTAGTCGGCGTGCGCCGCGAGGCGCTCGGTGGACTTCACGTAGTCGGCGGCGGCGTCGGCCTCGGGGACGACCTTGGTCTTGCCGATGTTGACGCCCACGACGGTCCTGAAGACCGGTACGCGCGCGTGGAGGCGGGCGGCGACGGCGGCGGAGCCCTCGTTGTTGAAGCCCATGCGGTTGATCAGGGCGCGGTCCGGGATCAGCCGGAAGAGGCGCTTCTTGGGGTTGCCGGGCTGGGCCTCGCCGGTGACGGTGCCGATCTCGACGTGGTCGAAGCCGAGCATCGACATCCCGTCGATCGCGACGGCGTTCTTGTCGAAGCCGGCGGCGAGCCCGAAGGGTCCGTGCATCCGCAGGCCGAGGGCCTCGGTGCGCAGCTCCTTGTGGCGGGGCGCGAGGACGGCGGCGACGAAGGTCCGCAGGACGGGGACGCGGGCCGCGAGGCGGATCCAGCGGAAGGCGAGGTAGTGGGCCTTCTCGGGGTCCATGCGCTTGAAGACGAGGTTGAAGAAGAACTTGTACATGCGGGGAGTCCAGGTCGTCTCATGACGAGGGGGACACCGCAGGTCCTGCCGGTGTCCCCCTCCTCGTACGGGCTGCTAGTCGCGGGCCGCGGTCAGGTGCTCCGCGTGTTCCTGGAGCGAGCGGACGCCCACGTCGCCGCGGTTGAGCGCGTCGATGCCCTGGACGGCCGCGGCGAGCGCCTGGACCGTGGTGAGGCAGGGGACGCTGCGCGCCACCGCGGCCGTACGGATCTCGTAGCCGTCGAGGCGGCCGCCGGTGCCGTACGGGGTGTTGACGATCAGGTCGACCTGGCCGTCGTGGATGAGCTGGACGATCGTCTTCTCGCCGTTCGGGCCCTCGCCCTCGCTCAGCTTGCGCACGATCGTGGCGTTGATGCCGTTGCGCTTGAGGACCTCGGCGGTGCCGGAGGTGGCGAGCAGCTCGAAGCCGTGGGCGACGAGCTCGCGCGCCGGGAAGATCATCGAGCGCTTGTCGCGGTTGGCGACCGAGATGAACGCGCGGCCCTTGGTGGGCAGCGGGCCGTAGGCGCCGGCCTGGGACTTGGCGTACGCCGTGCCGAAGACCGCGTCGATGCCCATGACCTCGCCGGTGGAGCGCATCTCCGGGCCGAGGACGGTGTCGACGCCGCGCCCGTGCACGTCGCGGAAGCGCGACCACGGCATCACGGCCTCCTTGACGGAGATCGGCGCGTCGAGCGGCAGGGTGCCGCCGTCGCCGGTCTTCGGCAGCAGGCCCTCGGCTCGCAGCTCGGCGACGGTGGCGCCCAGCGAGATGCGGGCGGCGGCCTTCGCGAGCGGGACGGCGGTCGCCTTCGAGGTGAAGGGGACGGTCCGGGAGGCGCGCGGGTTGGCCTCCAGGACGTAGAGGATGTCGCCGGCCATCGCGAACTGGATGTTGATCAGGCCGCGCACGCCGACGCCCTTGGCGATGGCCTCGGTGGAGGCGCGCAGGCGCTTGATGTCGAAGCCGCCGAGGGTGATCGGGGGCAGGGCGCAGGCCGAGTCGCCGGAGTGGATGCCGGCTTCCTCGATGTGCTCCATGACGCCGCCGAGGTAGAGCTCCTCGCCGTCGTAGAGGGCGTCGACGTCGATCTCGATGGCGTCGTCGAGGAAGCGGTCGACCAGGACCGGCCGGGTGGGGCTGATCTCGGTGGACTCGGCGATGTACGACTCCAGGCGGGCCTCGTCGTACACGATCTCCATGCCGCGGCCGCCGAGCACGTACGAGGGGCGTACGAGGACGGGGTAGCCGATCTCGTCGGCGATGGCCTTGGCACCGGCGAAGGTGGTCGCGGTGCCGTGCTTCGGCGCGGGGAGGCCGGCCTCGGCGAGGACCCGGCCGAAGGCGCCGCGGTCCTCGGCGGCGTGGATGGCCTCCGGCGGGGTGCCGACGACCGGCACGCCGTTGTCCTTGAGCGCCTGCGCCAGGCCCAGCGGGGTCTGGCCGCCGAGCTGGACGACGACACCGGCGACGGGTCCTGCGAGGGTCTCGGCGTGGACGATCTCCAGCACGTCCTCGAGCGTCAGCGGCTCGAAGTACAGGCGGTCGGAGGTGTCGTAGTCCGTCGAGACGGTCTCCGGGTTGCAGTTGACCATCACGGTCTCGTAGCCGGCGTCGCTGAGCGCGAAGGAGGCGTGGACGCAGGAGTAGTCGAACTCGATGCCCTGGCCGATGCGGTTCGGGCCGGAGCCCAGGATGATCACCGCGGGCTTGGTGCGCGGAGCGACCTCGCTCTCCTCGTCGTACGAGGAGTAGAAGTACGGGGTCTTGGCGGCGAACTCGGCGGCGCAGGTGTCGACCGTCTTGTAGACCGGGCGGACACCGAGGGCGTGCCGGACCTCGCGGACGACGTCCTCGCGCAGGCCGCGGATCTCGGCGATCTGGGCGTCGGAGAAGCCGTGACGCTTGGCCTCGGCGAGGATCTCCGGGTGGAGCTTCTCGGCGGCGGCCAGCTCGTCGGCGATCTCCTTGATCAGGAAGAGCTGGTCGACGAACCAGGGGTCGATCTTCGTGGCGTCGAAGACCTCCTCCGGGGTGGCTCCGGCGCGGATGGCCTGCATGACGGTGTTGATGCGGCCGTCGGTCGGGCGGACCGACTCGCGGAGGAGTTCGGCCTTGTCGCCGGGCTCGCCGACGAAGGTGAACTGCGAGCCCTTCTTCTCCAGGGAGCGCAGCGCCTTCTGGAGGGCCTCGGTGAAGTTGCGGCCGATCGCCATGGCCTCGCCGACCGACTTCATGGTCGTGGTCAGCGTGGAGTCCGCGGAGGGGAACTTCTCGAAGGCGAAGCGCGGGGCCTTGACGACGACGTAGTCGAGCGTGGGCTCGAAGGACGCCGGGGTCTTCTCCGTGATGTCGTTCGGGATCTCGTCCAGCGTGTAGCCGACGGCGAGGCGGGCCGCGATCTTGGCGATCGGGAAGCCGGTCGCCTTCGAGGCGAGCGCCGAGGAGCGGGAGACGCGCGGGTTCATCTCGATGACGATGATCCGGCCGTCGACCGGGTCGATCGCGAACTGGATGTTGCAGCCGCCGGTGTCGACGCCGACCTCGCGGATGATCGCGATGCCGATGTCGCGGAGCCGCTGGTACTCGCGGTCGGTGAGCGTCATCGCCGGGGCGACGGTGATCGAGTCACCGGTGTGGACGCCCATCGGGTCGAAGTTCTCGATGGAGCAGACGACCACGACGTTGTCGTTCTTGTCGCGCATCAGCTCCAGCTCGTACTCCTTCCAGCCGAGGATGGACTCCTCCAGGAGCACCTCGGTGGTCGGGGAGAGCGTCAGGCCCTGGCCGGCGATGCGGCGGAGCTCGTCCTCGTCGTGGGCGAAGCCGGAGCCGGCGCCGCCCATGGTGAAGGAGGGGCGGACGACGACGGGGTAGCCGCCGAGGGTGTCGACGCCCTTGATGACGTCGTCCATGGTGTGGCAGATGACCGAGCGGGCGGACTCGCCGTAGCCGATCTTGGCCTTGACGGCCTCGACGACGCCCTTGAAGAGGTCGCGGTCCTCGCCCTTGTTGATGGCCTCGACGTTGGCGCCGATGAGCTCGACGCCGTACTTCTCCAGGACACCCTGCTCGTGCATGGAGATCGCGGTGTTGAGCGCGGTCTGGCCGCCGAGGGTGGGCAGGAGGGCGTCGGGGCGCTCCTTGGCGATGATCTTCTCGACGAACTCGGGGGTGATCGGCTCGACGTACGTGGCGTCGGCGATCTCCGGGTCGGTCATGATCGTGGCCGGGTTGGAGTTGACCAGGATCACCCGCAGGCCCTCGGCCTTGAGGATGCGGCAGGCCTGGGTGCCGGAGTAGTCGAACTCGGCGGCCTGTCCGATCACGATCGGGCCGGAGCCGATGACCAGGACGGACTGGATATCGGTGCGCTTAGGCACGCTCGGCCTCCATGAGGGATACGAAGCGGTCGAAGAGGTACGCGGCGTCGTGCGGGCCCGCGGCCGCCTCGGGGTGGTACTGGACGGAGAAGGCCGGCTGGTCGAGCAGCTGGAGGCCTTCGACGACCTGGTCGTTCAGACAGACGTGGGAGACCTCGGCGCGCCCGTAGGGCGTGTCGGAGACCTTGTCGAGGGGCGCGTCGACGGCGAAGCCGTGGTTGTGCGCGGTGACCTCGACCTTGCCGGTCGTACGGTCCTGGACCGGCTGGTTGATGCCCCGGTGGCCGTACTTCAGCTTGTAGGTGCCGAAGCCGAGCGCGCGGCCGAGGATCTGGTTGCCGAAGCAGATGCCGAAGAGCGGCGTCCTGCGCTCCAGGACGGCCCGCATGACGGCGACGGGACCGTCGGCGGTGGCCGGGTCGCCGGGGCCGTTGGAGAAGAACACACCGTCGGGGTTGACGGCGTAGATGTCCTCGGCGGTGGCGGTGGCGGGCAGCACGTGGACCTCGATGCCGCGCTCGGCCATCCGGTGCGGGGTCATGCCCTTGATGCCGAGGTCGACGGCGGCGACGGTGAACTTCTTCGTACCGATCGCGGGGACGACGTACGTCTCCTTGGTGGCGACCTCGGCGGCGAGGTTCGCGCCCTTCATCTCGGGCTGCTGGCGCACCTCGGCGAGCATGGTGCCCTCGTCGGGCAGCGCGCTGCCCGAGAAGATGCCGACGCGCATGGCGCCACTCTCGCGCAGGTGGCGGGTGAGGGCGCGGGTGTCGATGCCGGAGATGCCGACGACGCCCTGGTTGCGCAGCTCCTCGTCCAGGGAGCGCTTGGCGCGCCAGTTGGAGGAGACGCGGGCGGGGTCGCGGACGACGTAGCCGGAGACCCAGATCTTCGCGGACTCGGGGTCCTCGTCGTTGACGCCGGTGTTGCCGACGTGCGGGGCGGTCATCACGACGACCTGCCGGTGGTACGACGGGTCGGTGAGGGTCTCCTGGTAGCCGGTCATGCCGGTGGAGAACACGGCCTCGCCGAAGGTCTCCCCCACGGCCCCGTAGGCGCGACCGCGGAAGATGCGGCCGTCCTCCAGGACGAGTACGGCGGGAACCTTGCTGGTTCCCCGGGTGGAGGTCGTCATCGTGCGATGCCTTCCGTCGTGTTGATCATGGAGTTGATGGCCTCGACCCAGGCGGTGTGCTCGGCCGCCCGGTCGGACCGGAAGCCGGAGTCGAGCAGCTTGTCGCCGTGCGTCCAGGTGACGATCAGCAGACCGCCCTCGGCGAGGACCTTGCCGGCGATTCCCTTGTCGAGGCGGGCCTCGCGCAGGGCCTCGGCCGGGACGAAGAAGTCGTTCGCCCCGGGGCGAACGACCGCGATCCCGGCGTCGGTGAGCGTGAGCTCGACGCGGCTGCGGGTGCCGAGACCGTGGGCGACGATCCGGTCGAGCCACTGCCCGGCGGTGGTGGACCCGTGGTATCGCCCGCTGAGAGTCAGTTTCGCCGCACCGGCCGTCTCGGGCGCGGTGGGGAGCTCGGGGAGGTCCGACTGGAGGCTGCCGCGCCACTTCCAGCCCTGGCGCATCAGCCAGTACACGAAGGCGATGAAGAGCAGCAGTCCGGCGACCCAGCCGAGCCGTCCGGCCCAGTCGGTCACCTCCGCCGACTTCTGATCGGCAGCCTCTGCGGCGATTGCGATGAGTGGTGTCACGCCAGCTTCCCGTCCACGACCGTTGCCCGGCCCCGCAGGAAGGTGTGGGTGACGCGTCCCGGCAGCTCACGGCCCTCGTAGGGGGTGTTACGGCTGCGGGAGGCGAAGTCCGCGGGGTCCACGACACCACGGTAAGCCGGATCGACCAGCGTCAGGTTCGCGGGCTCACCAGCCGAGACGGGTCGTCCGTGGCCCTTCGCCCGTCCGATGCGGGCGGGCGCGAAGGACATCCGGTCGGCGACGCCGGCCCAGTCGAGGAGGCCGGTCTCGACCATCGTCTGCTGGACGACGGAGAGCGCCGTCTCCAGGCCGACCATGCCCATGGCGGCCGCGGCCCACTCGCAGTCCTTGTCCTCGTGCGGGTGCGGGGCGTGGTCGGTGGCGACGATGTCGATCGTGCCGTCGGCCAGCGCCTCGCGGAGCGCGAGGACGTCCTTCTCGGTGCGCAGCGGCGGGTTGACCTTGTAGACCGGGTTGTACGACCGGACCAGCTCGTCCGTGAGGAGGAGGTGGTGCGGGGTGACCTCGGCGGTGACGTCGATGCCGCGGGACTTGGCCCAGCGGACGATCTCGACGGAGCCGGCGGTGGAGAGGTGGCAGATGTGGACGCGGGAACCGACGTGCTCGGCGAGGAGGACGTCGCGGGCGATGATCGACTCCTCGGCGACGGCCGGCCAGCCGCCGAGACCGAGCTCGGCCGAGACGATGCCCTCGTTCATCTGGGCGCCCTCGGTGAGGCGGGGCTCCTGGGCGTGCTGGGCGACGACGCCGTCGAAGGCCTTCACGTACTCCAGGGCGCGGCGCATCATCACGGCGTCGTCGACGCACTTGCCGTCGTCGGAGAAGACGGTGACGCCGGCGGCGGAGTCGTGCATGGCGCCGAGCTCGGCGAGCTTCTTGCCCTCCAGGCCGACCGTGACGGCGCCGATGGGCTGCACGTCGCAGTAGCCGGACTCCTTGCCGAGCCGGTAGACCTGCTCGACGACACCGGCGGTGTCGGCGACCGGGTGGGTGTTGGCCATGGCGAAGACGGCCGTGAAGCCGCCGGAGGCGGCGGCGCGGGTGCCGGTGAGGACGGTCTCGGAGTCCTCGCGGCCGGGCTCACGCAGGTGCGTGTGGAGGTCGACGAGGCCGGGCAGCAGGATCTGGCCGTCGGCCTCGATCACGGTGGCGCCCTCGGCGGACAGGCCCGTGCCCACCTCGGCGATGGTCTCGCCGTCGACGAGGACGTCCTGGATCTCGCCGCCCAGCACCTGTGCACCGCGGATAAGGATCTTGCTCATGGTTACTTGCTCTCCTCGGTACGGGTGTGGGTGACGGCGGAGTCGTTGCCGCCCAGAAGCAGGTAGAGGACCGCCATCCGGACGGAGACGCCGTTGGCGACCTGCTCGACGACCGTGCAGCGGTCGGAGTCGGCGACCTCGGCGGTGATCTCCATCCCGCGGACCATGGGGCCGGGGTGCATGACGATCGCGTGCTCGGGCATCTTCGCCATCCGCTCGCCGTCGAGCCCGTACCGGCGCGAGTACTCGCGCTCGGTGGGGAAGAAGGCGGCGTTCATCCGCTCGCGCTGCACACGCAGCATCATGACCGCGTCGGACTTCGGCAGCACGCGGTCGAGGTCGTACGAGATCTCGCAGGGCCAGGTCTCGACGCCGACGGGGACCAGGGTGGGCGGGGCCACCAGGGTGACCTCGGCGCCGAGGGTGTGCAGCAGGTCGACGTTGGAGCGGGCGACCCGGCTGTGCAGGACGTCGCCGACGAGCGTGATCCGCTTGCCTTCGAGGTCCCGGCCGAGCCCGGCGTCCCGGCCGACGAGGCGGCGGCGCATGGTGAAGGCGTCCAGGAGGGCCTGGGTGGGGTGCTGGTGGGTGCCGTCGCCGGCGTTGATGACGGGGGCGTCGATCCAGCCGGAGGTGGCGAGGCGGTACGGGGCTCCGGAGGCCCCGTGCCGGATGACGACCGCGTCGACGCCCATGGCTTCCAGGGTCTGCGCGGTGTCCTTGAGGGACTCGCCCTTGGAGACGCTGGAGCCCTTGGCCGCGAAGTTGATCACGTCGGCGGAGAGGCGCTTCTCGGCGGCCTCGAAGGAGATCCGGGTCCGGGTGGAGTCCTCGAAGAACAGGTTGCAGATGGTCCGGCCGCGCAGCGTCGGCAGCTTCCTGATGGGCCGGTCGGCCACCCGGGCCATCTCCTCGGCGGTGTCGAGGATCAGGACGGCGTCGTCGCGGGTGAGGTCGGCGGCCGAGATGAGGTGACGCATCATCGGTGAGTCTCTCCGTCGTGGGGAGGTGTGAGGGCATGCGGGGGCGCAGGGGTGTGCCCCGGCCCCGCGGGGGAAGCCGGTCCGGCTAGGCGGTGGGCCTGGCACCGAGCAGGACGGTGTCGCGACCGTCCTCCTCGGCGAGCTGGACCTTGACCGTCTCCCGCAGCGACGTGGGGAGGTTCTTGCCGACGTAGTCGGCGCGGATCGGAAGCTCGCGGTGGCCGCGGTCGACGAGGACGGCGAGCTGGACCGCACGGGGGCGGCCGATGTCGCCGAGGGCGTCGAGGGCGGCGCGGATGGTGCGGCCGGAGAAGAGCACGTCGTCGACGAGGACGACCAGGCGGCCGTCGACGCCGTCACCGGGGATCTCGGTGCGGCCGATGGCACGCGCCGGCTTCATCCGCAGGTCGTCCCGGTACATGGTGATGTCCAGGGATCCGACGGGGATCTTGGTGCCGGTGATCGATTCGAGCTTCTCGGCGAGCCGGCGGGCGAGGAATACACCGCGGGTGGGAATGCCGAGGAGAACCACGTCGTCCGCGCCCTTGGCGCGCTCGACGATCTCGTGTGCGATGCGGGTCAGGACCCGCGCGATGTCCGGGGCCTCGAGAACGGGCCGGGCGTCGTCGCTGTACTGCTGCTGGGTGTCCATGAAGAAACGGACCTCCTTCTCCGCCTCACGGGACGGCTCTTAAAGGACGTCGGATTTGCGACGTCAACGATACCAGGGGCGGCCGGGAGACTCCCTCGCACCCCCGGCGCCACTCCGGGCGCCGTCCCCCGGGAGGAGGCGGTACGGACCATTCGGCTTGACGGGAAAGAGTAACGCTGCGTAACCTCACAGTGAGTTACCAGCCGCGCGGCGCAGCCGCATGTCGTCACAGCGTCCGGGAGCGTTATGTCCAGCGAATACGCAAAGCAGCTCGGGGCCAAACTCCGTGCCATCCGCACCCAGCAGGGTCTCTCGCTCCACGGGGTGGAGGAGAAGTCCCAGGGCCGCTGGAAGGCCGTCGTGGTCGGTTCGTACGAGCGTGGCGACCGCGCGGTGACCGTGCAGCGCCTTGCCGAGCTGGCCGACTTCTACGGGGTGCCGGTGCAGGAGCTCCTGCCGGGCACCACTCCGGGCGGGGCCGCCGAGCCGCCGCCGAAGCTGGTCCTGGACCTGGAGCGGCTGGCGCACGTGCCGCAGGAGAAGGCCGGCCCGCTCCAGCGCTACGCGGCGACGATCCAGTCGCAGCGCGGCGACTACAACGGCAAGGTGCTGTCGATCCGTCAGGACGACCTGCGCACCCTCGCCGTCATCTACGACCAGTCCCCCTCGGTCCTCACCGAGCAGCTGATCAGCTGGGGCGTCCTCGACGCGGACGCGCGCCGCGCCGTCGCCCACGAGGAGAACTGACCCCTTCCGGGGAACCAGCAGAAACGTACCGCCGGGCCCATGGACGTCATCCGACGTCCATGGGCCCGGCGCTTTTCTGTCGTCACGAACGCCCGGGGGCCCGGCTCTTCGCTGCCGTCACCAGCTCGCGGGGGCCCGGCTCGTAGCTGCCGTCACGAGCGGGCGGGAGTCCGGCTCCTTGCCACCGTCACAAGCGTGCGCGGGCCCGGCCCCTTTTGCTTTCGCGAGCAGTCGGTCCGGGGCAATCCGGTGGGATACGCCGAAGGGGCCCGCAGCACTCGTGCTGCGGGCCCCTTCGACTGCCGGTGACGTTCTGGGACTCAGACGTCCGTGTCCCGGCGCAGACGCGGCTTCAAGTCCTTGAAGCGCGCGAGCAGACCGTTGACGAAGGTCGGGGACTCGTCCGTGGAGAACTCCTTGGCGAGCTGCACCGCCTCGTCGATCGCGACCGCGTCCGGCGTGCCGTCCTCCCAGATCAGCTCGTACGCACCGAGGCGCACGATGTTCCGGTCGGCGACGGGCATCCGGTCGAGGTCCCAGTCCACCGCGTAGGTCGCGATGAGCTCGTCGATCCGGGCCACGTGGGACGCGTAGCCCTCGACCAGCTGCATGGTGAAGTCGTTCACCGGCGGCTGGCGGTCGTCCGACCGCGCGTGCCGGACCTGGTCCGCGAGAACCTCCTGGACGGAGGCACCACGCTGGTCCGCCTCGAAGAGGATCTGGAAGGCGCGCTTGCGGGCCTTGCTCCGAGCGGCCACGGTTACTTGTTCACCCGGCCGAGGTAGTCGCTGGTGCGGGTGTCGACCTTGATCTTCTCACCGGTGGTGATGAAGAGCGGGACCTGGATCTCGTGGCCGGTCTCCAGCGTGGCGGGCTTGGTGCCGCCGGTGGAGCGGTCGCCCTGGACGCCCGGGTCGGTGTGCTTGATCGTCAGCTCGACGGCGGCCGGGAGCTCGACGTAGAGCACCTCGCCCTCGTGCTGGGCGACGGAGGCGGTGAAGCCCTCGATGAGGAAGTTGGCGGCGTCGCCGACGGACTTGCGGTCGACCATCAGCTGGTCGTAGGTCTGCTCGTCCATGAAGACGAAGTAGTCGCCGTCCATGTAGGAGAACTGCATGTCGCGGCGGTCGATGGTGGCCGTCTCGACCTTCACGCCGGCGTTGAAGGTCTTGTCGACGACCTTGCCGGACAGCACGTTCTTAAGCTTGGTGCGCACGAAGGCCGGGCCCTTGCCGGGCTTGACGTGCTGGAACTCGACGACGGACCAGAGCTGGCCCCCGTCGAGCTTGAGCACCATGCCGTTCTTGAGGTCGTTCGTGGAAGCCACGGTTGCGGAATCTCCTGGACTGACGCGGGACCGCGGAGACGTACGCGCCTTACAGCGCGAGCAGCTCCTTGGTCGTGATGGTGAGTAGCTCGGGTCCGCCGTCCGCCTCCTGGCGCACGACGAGCGTGTCATCGATCCGGACCCCGCCCCGGCCCGGGAGGTGGACCCCCGGTTCGACGGTGACCGGCACACAAGCGTCCAGTTTACCCATGGCCGAGGGTGAGAGCTGCGGGTCCTCGTCGATTTCGAGCCCCACCCCGTGCCCGGTGAGGGGTACGGCGGCCTCTCCGTGCCCCGCCGCGTCCAGGATCTGGCGGGCCGCCCGGTCCACGTCCCGGTACTCGGCGCCCGGCGCGAGGGACTCCCGCCCGGCCCGCTGAGCGGCGAAGACGAGCTCGTACAGCTCGATCTGCCAGTCGGCAGGAGTGGTGCCGATGACGAAGGTGCGGCCGATCTCGCACCGGTAGCCGCGGTAGTCGGCGCCCAGGCAGACGGAGAGGAAATCCCCCTCCTCGACCCGGCGGTCGGTGGGCCGGTGCCCACGGCGGCCGGAGTGCGGGCCGGTCGCCACCGAGGTGGGAAAGGCGGCCCCGTCGGCACCGTGGTCGACGAGCCGCCGCTCCAGCTCCAGGGCGAGGTGGCGCTCGGTCCGCCCCACCAGGATCGACTCCAGGAGTTCGCCGAGCGCCTGGTCGGCGATCTCGGCGGCGATCCGCAGACACGCGATCTCGCCCTCGTCCTTGACGATCCTCAGCTGCTCCACGGCGCAGGAGAGGTCGGCGAGACGCAGTCCGGGCGCGACGGAGCCCATGGCCCGGTGCCGGGCCACGGTCAGGTCGTGCTCCTCGACCGCCAGCGCGTCGGCGCCCGCCCGGCGGGCGAGGTCGACGGCGGCGACGGCCGGATCACCGCCGCCCGCGGGCAGGACCTGCCGGCGGAGGAGTTCGTCGAGCCGTCCGTCGGCCGGTTCGCCGGTGGGCGCGACCGGGCAGAGCAGGACGTCCGCCTCGGGCTCGGGCCCGACGAGGAGGACGGCGCCCGGGGGCGAACCGCCCGCGAGATAGCGGACGTTGGCGGGGCGGGAGACCAGGGCCGCCGGGCTGCCCGCGGCCGCGCACCGATCGCGCAGCCGTACACGGCGGTCCGCATACACCTCTGACATGCTCCGAGCCTACGAGGAGCGCGGCGCGGTGGCCTGTTCAGGACGGCCGACCGGGCAGGGCCCCCGGAGGGTCACCAGGTGGGCGGGCTGGCGATCGCGCGGGCCAGGACGTCGTCGAGGACCCGGGCGGTGGTCTCGACGTCGTACGTGGAGTTGTCGATGATCGGCAGGCCGGAGCCGTACCAGCCGGCCATCCGGCCGTGGATGGCGGCGACCTCCTCGTCCGAGAGGCGCCGGTTGCCGCTGCGCTCGGCGTTGCGCTCCAGGACGATCTCCAGTCCGGGCAGGAGCACCACCGGCAGCAGCCCGGGGCCGACATGGCGCTTCCAGCCGCCGAGGCCGACGACGGGCCGGTCGGGGAAGACCGCGTCGTCGACGATGCAGGAGATGCCGTTGGCGAGGAAGTTGCGCGCGGCGAAGCCGCAGGTGCGGCGGGCGAGCCGGTACTGCGCCTCGGAGTGCTCGTTCCACCCGGACTGCGGGTCGGCGAAGCCGGAGCAGACCCACTCGCGGACGTCGTCGAGGCTGATGTGCGCGGTGGGCACGCGGCGGCGCTGCGCCCAGTGCCGGGCGACGGTGGTCTTGCCGGCGCCCGCGGGGCCGATCAGCAGTACGGCGAGGGTCGCCCCTCCGGTCCCGAGTCCGTGCTCCACGGCGGGCGCGAGCGGCGCGCTCACGGGCGGCAGGGGGACGTGACCGGTGAGGTCGACGCGCGGGGGCTGACCACCCTGGTGCTGCGGCCCGCCGGAATGCTGCGGTACGGCTCCGGAGCCGTACCGGCCGGGCGTCCCGGGCCCGGCGGGGGGCGCGGGGTGCGGAGGCGGTGCCGTGTGCGGGGGCGGCGCGGCGTGCGGGGGCCGGGGGGCTCCGCTCTGGACGGTCGGGTGCACGCCGAGACGCGATCCGCCGGGCGGACCCGGGTAGGGGGCGCCGGGCGGAGGCGGCGGTATGGGCGGACGCCCGCCCGGGGCGCCACCACCGGCGGCGGAAACGGGCACGGGTCCGGGGCCGGGGACAGCTCCGGAAACCGGCACGGAGCCAGGAACAGGTCCGGCTCCGGGTCCGGGCACGGGTCCGGGGCCGGACCCGTGCCCAGGAACAGTCCCGGGAGCGGAAAGGGGCACGTGTCCCGGGCCGGTGCCGGGGCCGGGCGCCTGTCCCGGGCCGGGCGCCTGGCCCGGTCGCTCGGGCGGTGGCAGCGGACCCCCCACTGCGTGCTGCATCCGGTCCCACTCCGTCTCGTACGCCTGATGTATCCGGTGCGCCGGAACGTTACCGCCCCCGGCCCCCACAAGGGGAACGGCCGGGGCCTCCCCCTGGTGCCCTGTCAGCCCGTCAGTTCCTCGGCGAGCGCCCGCAGGGCCAGCCGGTAGGACCCGATCCCGAACCCGGCGACCGTCCCGGTCGCCACGGCCGCGACGACCGAGGTGTGCCGGAACTCCTCCCGGGCGTACGGGTTCGAGATGTGGACCTCGATCAGCGGCGCCGTCCGCTGCGCGGCCGCGTCCCGCATCCCGTACGAGTAGTGCGTGAACGCACCGGGGTTGATCACCACCGGGGTCGAGCGGTCCGCGGCCTCATGGAGCCAGCGGATCATCTCGCCCTCGTCGTTCGTCTCCCGCACCTCGACGTCGAAGCCGAGCTCCGCGCCGAGGGTCTTGCAGGACTCGACGAGCCCCTTGTAGGAGGTGGCGCCGTAGATGTCGGGCTCGCGCGAGCCGAGCCGGCCCAGATTGGGGCCGTTGAGCACCAGAACCGGACGGGGCTCGCTCACGCGGACACCTCGCCGTACGCGGCGATCAGGACCGCCGGGTCGGGGCCTTCCAGGACGGTCGGCTTGCCGATCCCGTCGAGGACGATGAAGCGGAGGAGGTCGCCGCGGGACTTCTTGTCCACGCGCATGGTCTCCAGGAGCTTGGGCCACTGGTCGCCGCGGTAGGTGAGCGGCAGTCCGACGGACTCCAGGATCGCGCGGTGCCGGTCGGCGGTGGCGTCGTCGAGGCGCCCGGCGAGGCGGCCGAGCTCGGCGGCGAAGACCATGCCGACGGAGACGGCGGCGCCGTGGCGCCACTTGTACCGCTCGTTCTTCTCGATGGCGTGGGCGAGGGTGTGGCCGTAGTTGAGGATCTCGCGGCGGCCGGACTCCTTGAGGTCGCCGGAGACGACCTCGGCCTTGACCTTGATCGAGCGGACGAGCAGCTCGGCGGTGTGGGGACCGGCGGGGGTACGGGCCGCCTGCGGGTCCTCCTCGATGAGGTCGAGGATCACCGGGTCGACGATGAAGCCGGCCTTGATGATCTCGGCGAGGCCGCTGACGTAGTCGTGCACCGGCAGCGAGTCGAGGGCGGCCATGTCACAGAGGACGCCGGCGGGCGGGTGGAAGGCGCCGACGAGGTTCTTGCCCTCGGCTGTGTTGATGCCCGTCTTGCCGCCGACGGCCGCGTCGACCATGGCGAGCACGGTGGTCGGTACGGCGATCCAGCGGACGCCCCGCAGCCAGGTCGCGGCGACGAAGCCGGCCAGGTCGGTGGTGGCGCCGCCGCCGACGCCCACGATGACGTCGCTGCGGGTGAAGCCGGTCTGGCCGAGCGCCTTCCAGCAGTAGGCGGCGACCTCGACGGTCTTCGCCTCCTCGGCGTTCGGCACCTGGATGGCGACCGCCTCGTAGCCCTGATCGGCAAGGTCGGCGCGGAGCGCCTCGCCGGTGTCGGCGAGCGCCTCCGGGTGGATCACGGCGACCCGCCTGGCCTGGGTGCCGATCAGGGCCGGGAGCTCATCGAGCAGCTGTCGGCCGACCAGCACCTCGTACGGATCCGTGCCGGCGCTGCCCGCGACGTGGATACGGGTGACTTCCTGGTCCGTCGTCATGCGTCCTTCTTCAGATCCAGTGCCGCGAGGACCGCGTCCGCGACCTCTTCGGGGGTGCGGTCGTCGGTGGTGACGACGGCCCGCGCGACTTCGGTGTACAGGTGGCGGCGCGCGTCCATCAGTTCGCGCCACTGACGGCGCGGGTTGACGGCGAGCAGCGGCCGCGCGGTGTTGAGGCCGACGCGCCGGACCGCCTCGTCGACGTCCATCGAGAGGTACGCGACGGGCAGCCCGGCGAGGAGGGCGCGGGTGCCGTCGTCGAGGATCGCGCCACCGCCGAGGGCGAGGACGCCCTCGTGCTCGGCGACGGCCGCGGCGACCGCGTCCCGCTCCAGGGCGCGGAAGTGCTCCTCGCCGTCCTCGACGAAGATGTCGGAGATCTCGCGTCCTTCGGCGGCGACGATGTCGGCGTCGGTGTCCCGGTAGGGCGCGCCGAGCCGTTCGGCCAGGAGCACGCCCACCGTGGACTTGCCGGAGCCCATGGGCCCGACGAGGACGACCAGGGGACCGGCGGTCACCGGATGGTCAGGTTCTCGAGGTACGAACGCACGTTGCGGCGGGTCTCCGGGACGCTGTCGCCGCCGAACTTCTCGACGACGGCGTCCGCGAGGACGAGCGCGACCATGGCCTCGGCGACGATGCCGGCGGCGGGGACGGCGCACACGTCGGAGCGCTGGTGGTGGGCCTGGGTGGCCTCGCCGGTGGCGACGTCGACGGTGGCGAGGGCGCGCGGCACGGTCGCGATGGGCTTCATCGCGGCGCGGACCCGCAGCAGCTCGCCGGTGGTCAGACCGCCCTCGGTGCCGCCGGAGCGGCCGGAGGTGCGCTTGAGGCCGTCCTCGGTCTTCACGATCTCGTCGTGGGCCTTGGAGCCGGGCACACGGGCCAGCTCGAAGCCGTCGCCGACCTCGACGCCCTTGATCGCCTGGATGCCCATGAGGGCGGCGGCCAGCCGGGCGTCGAGACGCCGGTCCCAGTGGACGTGCGAGCCGAGGCCGACGGGCACCCCGTAGGCGAGGACCTCGACGACACCGCCGAGGGTGTCGCCGTCCTTGTGGGCCTGGTCGATCTCGGCGACCATCGCCTTCGACGCGTCTGCGTCGAGGCAGCGGACCGGGTCGGCGTCGAGCTTCTCGACGTCGGCGGGGGTCGGGTAGACGCCGTACGGCGCCTTGGCGGCAGCCAGCTCGACGACGTGCGAGACGATCTCGATGCCCGCGGTCTCCTTGATGAAGGAGCGGGCGATCGCGCCGAGGGCGACTCGGGCGGCGGTCTCCCGGGCGCTGGCGCGCTCCAGGATCGGCCGGGCCTCGTCGAAGCCGTACTTCTGCATGCCGGCGAGGTCGGCGTGTCCGGGACGCGGCCGGGTCAGGGGGGCGTTGCGGCCCGTCTCCTTGAGCTCGGCGGGGTCGACCGGATCGGCCGCCATGACCTTCTCCCACTTGGGCCACTCGGTGTTGCCGACCATGACGGCGATCGGGGAACCGAGGGAGAGCCCGTGCCGGACTCCGCCCAGGAAGGTGATCTCGTCCTGCTCGAACTTCATCCGGGCGCCACGCCCATAGCCGAGGCGTCGCCGCGCGAGGTGGTCCGCCACCAGCTCAGTGGTGACCGGGACGCCGGCGGGAAGGCCCTCCAACGTCGCGACCAGCGCGGGTCCGTGGGATTCCCCAGCGGTCAGCCAACGCAACCTGCTCAACGATGCTCCTCATGCTCGCGCCTGGGTACTGCGACGGCGCGACCGGGTGCGCGGCCCTGGCCCGCCATCCCCGATCCTCCCACGTCCGCGGGACGAACCCGTCCTCCGGTCCAGCTATCGGACGTCGGCCTCGTTCGCCTGGACGGCCTCGTCCTCCCCGGAGGGCGCGCCGAAGCGTTCGCGCAGCCGGCCGAGGGCGAGGTGGACGAGGACGGCGCCCCCCAGCGCGAGCAGCGGATACCTCACCCAATCGGGCATGTCGTGGAAGAACGCCGCGAAGATCATCCGCGCGATGTCCCAGGACGTGCCCCATCGGGACGCCAGTATCGATTCCCCACCCGTGTCCACGGCCGCTCCCCCGTGATCCCTTCGGTACGGAGCGGATCCTAACGAGCCGCCAGCGCCCGCTCCCCCGCCGCCCGCATCGCGGCCAGCGGCGCCTTGGGGACGCCCGTCATCTGCTCGACCTGGAGGACCGCCTGGTGGACCAGGAGGTCCAGACCGCCGACCACCTTGCCGCCGCGCTCGGACCAGGCCGCGGCGAGTGCCGTCGGCCAGGGGTCGTACAGGACGTCGAAGAGGGTGCCGACCGTGTCGGGCACGGCGCTCGCCAGGGCGTTCGTCGTACCGGCGGGGGTGGTCGCGACGACCAGCGGGGCCGCGAAGGCCTCCGCCGCGTCGTCCCAGGCGGCGGTACGGACGTCCACGCCGAGCCGCTCGCCCCAGCCGCGCATCTCCTCCGCGCGCGCCTCGCTCCGTACGTACGCGGTGACGGGCCCCGCGCAGATCCGGGCGAGGGCGGCGAGCGCGGAGGAGGCGGTGGCGCCGGCGCCGAGGACCGCCGCCGACTCCACCTTCTCGACATCCCGCTCCCGCAGGGCGGCGAGCATGCCGGGGATGTCCGTGTTGTCGCCGGCCCGCCGCCCGTCCTCGCGGAAGACGACCGTGTTCACGGCCTCGACCGAGGCGGCCGTGTCGCTGATCTCGTCGAGCAGCGGGATGATCGCCCGCTTGAGCGGCATGGTCAGCGACAGGCCGGCCCAGCTGCGGTCCAGCTCGCCCACGAACCCGGGCAGCCCGGCCTCGTCGACCTCGAAGCGCTCGTACGACCAGTCGTCGAGGCCGAGCGCGGCGTACGCGGCCCGGTGCAGGACCGGGGAGAGCGAGTGTGCGATCGGCGAACCGACGACGGCCGCGCGGCGTTGCTCGTTCACTGCCCCTGCTTCCGTTCCTTCTCGTACTCCGCGACGTTCTGGTTGTGTTCCTTGAGGGTCACGGAGAAGACGGTCTTGTTCTCGTTGATCGACACGAAGTAGTACCACGGGCCGTCGGCGGGGTTCATCGCCGAGTTCAGCGCCTCGATGCCGGGGTTGCTGATGGGACCGGGGATGAGGCCCTTCACGTCGTACGCGTACGTATTGTACGGATCCTTGATCTTGCGCATCTCTTCGACGGTTCCGACGTCGAGGGTGCTCTCGCCCTTGAGGTAGTTCACCGTCGAGTCGAACTCCAGACGGCCCACGGTCTCCACGTTGTTCGGCTTGAGGCGGTTGTAGACCACCCGCGCCACCTTGTCGAAGTCGTGTTTGTACTTGCCCTCGACCTGCACCAGGCTCGCGACCGTCAGGACTTCCCACGGCCCCTTCAGACCGTGCTCCTTCGCCTTCGCGTCGAGGTCGAGCTTCCCGTACTCCTGGTTCGCGCGGTTGACCATCTTGCGCAGCGCGTCCTCGGGCTTGTTGCCCTTCGCGACCGGGTAGCTCGCCGGGAAGAGGAAGCCTTCCAGCGGGTCCTTGATGTCGGGGTGGTTCTTGGCCCAGTCGGGCAGGCCCAGGCTGTTCGCCTTCGCGAAGGCGATCTCCTTGGTGGTACCCGGCTTCAGGTCGAGGCGCTTGTCGAGCTGGTCGTAGACCCAGGCGTTCCGCTTGCCCTCGGGGATGACCATGTTCGCCTGGCTCTTCGGGTCGAGCATCATCGTGACCGCGCTGTCCGCCGACATCTCCTTCTTCAGCGTGTAGACGCCGGCCTGAATGGAGAGGCCGTCGGGGTTGCGTCCCTGGGCCGAGACGAAGGCGTCGACGCTCTTGACGACGCCCTCCTTCTTCAGGATGTTGCCGATGTCGGAGCCGAGCGCGCCCCTGGGGATCTCGACCTGCACCTCGCCCGTGCCCGTGCCCGCGTAGTCCTCGGCCGCGCCGAACTGGCCCTGCCAGAACTGGTAGCCGAAGTAGCCGACGCCACCGACGCCGCCCGCCAGGACGAGCGTGACGACGAGGCAGGCCACGCCGTTCTTGCCCTTGCGTTTGGTCGCCTTGCTCCGGCGTTCGCGGTCGCCACCGCGGGAGCCCCGGCCGCGGCCCGGCTCGTCGTCGTACTCGTCGTCGTCCGGGTCGTCCTCGCCGGTGAAGAAGGGGTGCTTCTCCTCCTCCGGCTCCGGGCGGGCCTCTTCCTCCGGCGCCCAGTCGATCACCGGCTCCGGCGGGTGCTGCCGGCGGCCGGGAGGCTGGGGCGGGGGGTACGCCTCAGGGGTGCCGTACAGGTCGGGGTTCTGGCCGCCGTAGGGATCGGCCGGAGTCCCGGCGTACGGCATCGCCGCCTGGCCCGTCTCCCAGTTGCCGTCGTACTGCTGTCCGAGATGCCCGGGCGTGTCGTACCCGCCCTGGTACCCCGCCCCGTACTGCTGCTGCTCGTACGCCTGCTGGTACTGCTGAGGCTGCTGGTACTGCTGAGGCTGGTGCTGCTGATACTGCTGCGGGTCGACGTACTCCTGCGGCTGCTGCTGGTACTGCGGCTGCGCATGCTGCTGCTGGTACGGGTCGCCCTCGTACCCCTGAGCAACGTGACCGGCCTGACCGCCTTGCCCGTACGGGTCCTGGCCACCCTGCCCGTACGGGTCCTGGTAGCCGTGACCGCCCTGGTCGTACTGGCTCGCCTGCTGCGGATGCGGGTACTGCTGCTGGCCCTCCCACCCCTGGTCCCCGTAGAGCGGGTCCCCGGGGTGCCACGGTTCGGAGCCGGGGCTCCGGCCATACTCAGTCATCGATCCCCAAAACAGCCGCGAGGCTTCCGGACGATCCGCCTCTACGTAGTGCGGCAGCTGTTCGAACACCGCCGCATCGCGCGGAACGTTACCGTATCGCGATCAGATGACCACTTCGACGCCCTCACCGGGCGGATTACCTGATACCCGTTCGGACTCAAGAGCGTTCTGAAGGATGATCACAGCGGCGGCCTGGTCGATGACGGACCGCCCCTTCTTGGCCTTCACTCCGGAGGCCCGCAGACCCTGGGTCGCGGTGACCGTGGTCATCCGCTCGTCGACGAGACGGACCGGCACCGGGGCGATGCCCTTCGCCATCTCCCCGGCGAAGGCACGGACCTTGATCGCGGCCGGACCCTCCCGCCCGCTGAGCGAGCGGGGCAGGCCCACGACGACCTCGATCGGCTCGTACTCCTCGACGATCTGGCGGAGCCGCCGGTGGGCGGCCGGGACGTCACGTCCCGGCACGGTCTCCACCGGCGTGGCGAGGACCCCGTCGGGGTCGCACGAGGCGACCCCGATCCGGGCGTCCCCGACGTCCACCGCGATACGGCGGCCGCGGCGCATCGTCACGCCGTCTCCACCACGAGACGCTCGACGGCGGCGATGGCCTCGCCGACCGCCTCCGGGTTCGTACCGCCGCCCTGGGCGACGTCCGGCTTGCCGCCGCCACCGCCACCGAGGGTCTTGGCGGCCGTGCGGACCAGCTCGCCGGCCTTGAGACCGCGCTCACGGGCGGCCTCGTTGGTGGCGATGACCGTGAGCGGCTTGCCGTTGGCCGTGGTGAACAGGGCGACGACGGCCGGACGGTCGGACGGGATGCGGCCACGGACGTCGAGGACCAGCTTGCGCAGGTCGTCGGCGCCGGTGCCGTCCTGGACCTGACCGGTGACGAGGGCGAGGCCACGGATGTCCTGGGCGGAGTCGACGAGGCCGGCGGCGGCCTGGAGGACCTTCTCCGCGCGGAACTTCTCGATCTCCTTCTCGGCGTCCTTCAGCTTGCCGAGCATGGCGGAGATCTTCTCCGGCAGCTCTTCCGGGCGGCCCTTGACCAGCTCCTGGAGCTGGGCGACGACCGTGTGCTCCCTGGCGAGGAAGTTGTACGCGTCGACGCCGACGAGGGCCTCGATACGGCGCACACCGGAGCCGATGGACGATTCGCCGAGCAGCTTCACCAGGCCCAGCTGGGCGGTGTTGCCGACGTGCGTACCGCCGCACAGCTCCTTGGAGAAGTCGCCGATGGTGACGACACGGACCTGCTCGCCGTACTTCTCGCCGAACTCGGCGATGGCACCCTGGCGCTTGGCCTCGTTGATCGGCATGACCTCGGCGTGGACCTCCAGCTCGCGCGAGAGGACCTCGTTGATCTTCTGCTCGACGTCGGTGAGGACGGCGCCGGGGACGGCGTTCGGCGAACCGAAGTCGAAGCGGAAACGGCCGGGCTGGTTCTCGGAACCGGCCTGGGCGGCCGTCGGGCCGAGGGCGTCGCGCAGCGCCTGGTGCGTGAGGTGGGTGGCCGAGTGGGCGCGGGCGATGGCCCGGCGGCGGCGCACGTCGATGGTGGCGTAGGCGGTGGCGCCCACGGTCACCTCGCCGACCTGCACGGAACCCTTGTGCACGGAGACGCCCGGGACCGGCTGCTGGACGTCGCGGATGTCGATGACGGCGCCGCTGTGCAGCTTGATCCGGCCCTGGTCGGCGATCTGACCGCCGCCCTCGGCGTAGAAGGGGGTGCGGTCGAGGACGACCTCGACCTCGTCGCCCTCGGAGGCGGCCGGCGAGGAGACACCGTTGACGAGGAGACCGACGACCGTGGTCTCGCCCTCGGTGTTGGTGTAGCCGGTGAACTGGGTGGCGCCGTTGCTGTCGGCGATCTCCCGGTACGAGGTCATGTCGGCGTGGCCGGTCTTCTTCGCCATGGCGTCGGCCTTGGCGCGGTCCCGCTGCTCCTTCATCAGGCGGCGGAAGCCGTCCTCGTCCACGGCGAGGCCCTGTTCGGCGGCCATCTCCAGGGTGAGGTCGATCGGGAAGCCCCAGGTGTCGTGGAGCAGGAACGCCTTGTCGCCGGAGAGGATCGTGCCGCCGGCGGCCTTGGTCTCGGTGACGGCGGTGTCGAGGATGTTGGTGCCGCCCTTGAGGGCCTTCAGGAAGGCGGCCTCTTCGGCGAGGGCGACGGTCTCGATCCGCTTGCGGTCGGTGATCAGCTCCGGGTACTGCTCGCCCATCGTGTCGATCACGGTGTCGACGAGTTCCTGGACGACGAGACCGGAGGCGCCGAGCAGGCGCATGTTGCGGACGGCGCGGCGCATGATGCGGCGCAGGACGTAGCCGCGGCCCTCGTTGCCGGGGGTGACACCGTCGCCGATGAGCATCACGGAGGTGCGCATGTGGTCGGCGACCACGCGCAGCGAGACGTCGCTGTCGTGGGCCTTGCCGTAGGCGACGCCGGTGAGCTCGGTGGCCTTGTCGATGACGACCTGGAGGGTGTCCGTCTCGTACATGTTCTGGACGCCCTGGAGGATCATCGCCAGGCGCTCCAGGCCGAGGCCCGTGTCGATGTTCTTCGACGGGAGCTCGCCGAGGATCGGGAAGTCGTCCTTGCCGGTGCCCTCGCCGCGCTCGTACTGCATGAAGACCAGGTTCCAGATCTCCACGTACCGCTCGTCGTTGACGGCCGGGCCGCCCTCGACACCGAACTCGGGGCCACGGTCGTAGTTGATCTCGGAGCACGGGCCACAGGGTCCGGGGACGCCCATCGACCAGTAGTTGTCCTTCTTGCCGAGGCGCTGGATGCGCTCGGCGGGGACGCCGACGACGTCACGCCAGATCTGCTCGGCCTCGTCGTCCTCCTGGTAGACCGTGATCCAGAGCTTCTCCGGCTCGAGCCCGTAGCCGCCGTGCTCCACCGAGGAGGTCAGCAGCTCCCAGGCGAGCTTGATGGCGCCTTCCTTGAAGTAGTCGCCGAAGGAGAAGTTGCCGCACATCTGGAAGAAGGTGCCGTGGCGGGTGGTCTTGCCGACCTCTTCGATGTCCGGCGTACGCACGCACTTCTGCACGCTGGAGGCGCGCGTGAACGGCGGCTTGACCTCGCCCAGGAAGTAGGGCTTGAAGGGCACCATGCCGGCGGGGACGAGCAGCAGAGTCGGGTCGTCCGCGATGAGCGACGCCGAAGGGACGACGGTGTGCCCGCGCTCCTCGAAGAAGCTCAGCCAGCGGCGGCGGATTTCAGCCGACTCCATCAGTGGTCCTCATTCCGGTTGTACGAGATCGTGGGGATTGAATGCGTGGTCGGGTACGGGGTGGGGCCGAGCGCGCCCCGGCGGCGCGGCTCCGGAAGCTCCCGGCCCTGGGCCGGGCCCGGGTCGACGGGTGCGTCGAGGCCGAGCGCCTCCTCCAGTTCGGCCTCCCGCTGGACCATGCCCGCCCTCACGTCGAGGGCGAAGTCCTTGAGGCGGTGGCCGGTCTCGATCGCCTTGTTCGCGGCCTGGGCCGCGAGGCTCTCGGGGGTCAGCTGCTTCAGCTTCCGGTTGACCTTGGTGGTGGCCCACACGCCGGCGGCTGCGCCGGCCGTGAACCAGAACGTGCGGCGGAACATCGCGGCTCAGCCCTTCTGCTTCCGGCGTCGCGAGGACGGCACGGTACGGCCGACGATCACAGTACGTCGCGAGGAGGTCCGCGGCACGTCCGCGCCGTCCCCGCCGCGGCCGAGCGCCTTGCGCACCCCGTAGCCGAAGGCGGCGACCTTGACCAGCGGGCCGCCGAAGGTGGACGCGACGGTGGAGGAGAGCGCGGAGGCGTTGGAGGTGACCTCCTGGACGTCCGAGGCGATGGCGTCGACCCGGTCGAGCTGGGTCTGTGCCGAGCGGACGGTCGCGGAGGCGTCGGCCAGCAGGGGGACGGCCTGCTCGGTCACGTCCGCCACCATCTTGGTGGTCGCCCTGAGCGTCTGCGCCAGCCTCACCAGCACCACGGCGAGGAAGGAGACCAGGATCGCCCAGAAGACGGCCACCAGGATCCCGGCAACCTCTCCACCGGTCACTCTGCACCGCTCTCTGCTGTCGTTGGGCCCTTGCGAAAAGTCGTCCCCCGACCCTATCGCGCCCGGGCTGTCGCGCCGTACCGCATTACCGCCCGTGGGACGGGAGTTACGGGAACCGATTGTACGGAGCGCGCGGGGGTGAGTACGCTCCGTGTCCCATGCGACGGAGCAATCTCCCGGCGGAGCTGAACCGATTCGTCGGACGGGCCGCCGAGCAGGCCGCACTGACGGCCCTCCTTGACGCGTCCCGGCTGGTCACGGTCGTGGGCGTGGGCGGGGTGGGCAAGACCCGGCTGGCGCTGAGGGCTGCCGCGGGGGTGCAGAAACGCTACGGCGACGGGGTCCGGCTCGCCGAGCTCGCGCCGTTGCGCGACCCCGACCTGATCGAGTACGCCCTGGTCGAGGCGCTCGGCCTGACCGACCACACTCCCAGACCCCCGCGCGAGGTGCTCGTCGAGCACCTCGCGGAGCGGCGGACACTGCTGGTCGTGGACGGCTTCGAGCATCTCGTGGAGCACTGCGCGCCGCTGGTGCGCGAGCTCCTGGAGCACGCTCCCGGGCTCACCGTCCTGGCGGTCGGCCGGCGGCCTCTGCGGGTGGCGGGCGAGGCCGTCTTCCCGCTGGCACCGCTGGGCGAGGCGGACGCGATGACGCTGCTCGTGGAACGTGCGGCGGAGGCGGGCGCGCCGGCGCTGCCCGGTGCGGGAGCGGGGGCCGTCCACAGGGTTCCGGCTCTGACGGGCGCTCCGGCCCGCCCGCGAGCCACGGCCCTGCCCGGAGTGCCGGCCCTCCCCGGAGTACCGGGGCTCCCCGGCGGGTCGGCCCACGACGACGGGGCCACGCAGGCCCGCGGCCGGGACGCCGTACGGGAGCTGTGCCGGCGGCTCGACGGGATTCCGCTCGCCCTCGAACTGGCGGCCGGGCGGCTCCCGCTGCTCTCCGTCGAGCAGATGCTGTTCCGCCTCGACGACCGCTTCCGGCTCCTCACGGACGGCGCGCGCGGGGCGCTCCCCCGCCATCAGACCCTGCGCACCGCCATCGGCTGGAGCCATGAGCTGTGCACCCCGGAGGAGCGGCTCCTCTGGGCGCGGCTCTCGGTCTTCCCCGGCCCCTTCGACCTGGAGGCGGTGGAGTACGTGTGCGGGGGCCCGGAGCTGCCGCCGGAGCAGATCCTCGATCTGCTCGGCGGGCTGCTCGCCCAGTCGCTGCTCACCCGCGAGGACACCCCGGCGGGTCCCGCGTACCGGATGCTCGACACGGTCGCCGCGTACGGGGCGGAGTGGCTCGCGGCGCTCGACGACACCGAGCGGATGCGGCGGCGGCACCGCGACTGGTACATGGGCCTGGCCACCTGGTGCGAGCTGGAGTGGTTCAGCCCGCGCCAGCCCGAGGTCGCGGCCCTGACGGAGGCGGCGCTGCCGCATCTGCGGGCGGCCCTCGACCTGTGTCTGGAACTTCCGGAGGACGCGCATCTCGCCCAGCACCTGGCGGGCACGCTCTGGTTCGCATGGGTCGGCTGCGGGCGCCTCTCGGAGGGCCGGCACTGGCTGGAACGGGCACTCGCGCTCGAATCCGGCCACGAGGAGGCACGGCTGAAGGCGCTCTGGGTGCTCGGGTACGTCGCGGTCCTGCAGGGCGACGGTACGGCGGCGGTGGCGGCGCTCCACGAGTGCGGAGAGCGGGCCAGGTCCTCGCGGAACGCGCTGGCGGAGGCGTACGCGACGCACCGGATGGGCTGTCTCGCGCTGCTCACGGACGACATGCCGCGCGCCGAGGAGCTGATCGGGCGGGCGCTCGACGCGTACCGGGAGCTCGGCGAACTGAACAGCAACGTGCTGATGGGGCAGGTCGAGGTGGGCCTGGCGCGCGCCTTCCGGGGCGATCTGGAGGGGGCGGTCAGCCTCTGCCGCGAGGTCAAGGACATCTGCGAGGAGCGGGGCGAGCTCTGGGCCCGGGCGTACGCCCTCTATGTACTGGGGTACGCGGCCTGGACCAGGGACGCGTACGAGGAGGCGCGGGAGCTGCTCACCGAGTGCGTGTCCATCAACCACGCCTTCCGCGATCTGGTCGGGACCGTCCTGGCGATCGAGATGCTCGCCCTGGTGTCGGTCAGCGAGGGCGATCCGATGGAGGCGGCGGTCCTCCAGGGGGCGGCGGTGCCGCTGTGGGACACGGTGGGTGTCCGGCTCTTCGGCTCGGCGGCGTTCGACGCGCCGAGGACGCTGTGCCAGCAGCGGGCCGAGGAGGCGCTGGGGGCGGAGGCGTACGGCGCCGCGTTCCGGGCGGGCCAGGGGCTCTCGGCGGCGGAGGCGGTGGAGCGCGCGCTCGTGGCCGGTCGAAGTCCGGCCATCGGCGGCCCGGCGGAGGAGTCCGCCCCGCGTCCCTTCCGTACGGCCGGTACGGCGGCGGTCCCGGGAACGCGGAAGCCCGCCGGCTCCCCCACCGGAAAGGGTGGGGAAGCGGCGGGCTGAACACCGCGGGGGTGGTACTACTTCCCCCGGCTTGCGCCGGGGGCCCGAATCAGCGGGCGTAGTACTCGACGACCAGCTGCTCGTCGCAGATGACCGGGATTTCCTTGCGGTTCGGGTCGCGGTCGAGGCGGAAGGCCAGGGCCTTCAGGTTGACCTGCAGGTAGCGCGGGGTCTCACCGTCGGCGGCGAAGCCACCCTCACGGGCGACCTCGAACAGCGGCTTGGTGCGGCTGCGCTCGCGGACCATCACGACGTCGTCGGGACGGACGCGGAACGACGGCTTGTCGACCTTGCCACCGTTGACCTGGATGTGGCCGTGGACGACCATCTGGCGGGCCTGGTAGATGGTGCGGGCGATGCCCGAACGCAGGACCAGGGCGTCGAGGCGACGCTCGAGCTCGACGACCAGCGCCTCGCCCGTCTTGCCTTCGGCCTTCTTGGCGCGGTCGTAGGCGCGCGCCATCTGGCGCTCGCTGATGTCGTACTGGGCGCGCAGACGCTGCTTCTCGAGCAGACGGACCTTGTAGTCCGAGTTCTGCTTGCGGCCACGGCCGTGCTCGCCCGGCGGGTAGGGGCGGGCCTCGAAGTACTTGACAGCCTTCGGGGTCAGCGCGATGCCGAGGGCACGCGACTTCTTGACCTTGGGACGGGACTGGTTCGGCATGAACCAACCTCTCTACTGTGTACGAAACGGCTTCACCAGGGTTAGGGGAGGTCGCATCCGCAGCCGGGAAACCCGCCGGGTCCGTACAGGACGGACCTGCCGGGCAGCCGCTCCCAGGTCTGGGCACATACGTGCAGCACGCGAACGACCCACCGCCGCGCCCGGGAATCCGGGTGGTGGTGGGTTGCCCGCGACACCTTCGAAGGTGCGCGACGCTCCTGGAAACCCCGCCCGAGGGCCGGGTCTCCGGCTGACTGTCCCGTTCTGGTGTGCCGACCGGAGCCGGACACGGGACGCAGCAATCCCGACCAGTGTAGCGGCTCCGCGGGACTCCCTCGCACGCGGTCCGGCGGCCTCAGCGGCAGGTGTCCAGGAGCTCCTGGACCGCCTTCTTCTCCGGCGGGGACACCGTGAGGCCGTACTTCGCCTTGATCCCGGTCCAGCGCCGGCCGTACTCGCACCAGTACGCGGTCCTCGGCGGGCGCCACTTGTCCGGGGTCTTGCTGCTCTTGTCGTAGTTCGTCTGCTTGTCGGTGGCGAGCAGCACGTCCAGGTCGTTGGCGTACGTCAGCCGCCGCTCGGGCGTCCACGCCCAGGCACCCGCACGCCAGGCCGCACCGAGGGCGACGACGTGGTCGGTCTGGATCTGCGAGGCCTTGCGGTACGAGTAGGGCAACTGCTTGCCGGTGTACGGGTCGTGCAGGACACCGGACAGGACGACGCACGGGTTCCGGTCCCCGAGCCTCACGTCCGAGAGGTCCCGGTGCAGCACGTCGTCCCGGGTGTCGCAGCCGTTGCGCCCGCCGGGGGCGTCGGTCTCGTCGGACCAGCCCTTCCCGAACTTCGTCCGCTCGTACGTCTGCCAGTTCTCGCCCCGGGCGACCTCGAGGGCGGCCAGCTGGGTCCTCGCCTGCGCGGGGGTGGGCGGGAAGCCGGGGCTGACGAGGGGGACGGCGGAGTTCAGTGCGGCACTGGGCTCTGGTGCCTCGGTGTGCCCGCACGCCACCGCGCTCACTGCAAGGAGCAGCACTCCCGCTTTACGGATCATGGGGTGAGGCTAGGTGCGTGGGGTGCGGGTCCCGCGGAAGTGCGCCGTGCTGGGGGCTGTGCCCACCCTGCCCCCGGACTCCGTCCGGGGGCAGCCCCACGGCCCGCGGGGACGATCGCCCGCAGCCGGACCTACTCCTCGCCCTTCAAACGGGCCCTCACACGCTCGACCACGTCCGCGTAGCGGGCCTCCGCGCCGTAGCGGGTGGGTTCGTAGTACTGCTTGCCGTGGATGGTGTCCGGGGCGTACTGCTGGGCCGCGATGCCGCCCGGGACGTCATGGGGGTAGACGTAGCCCTGGGCGTGGCCCAGCTTGGCCGCGCCCTTGTAGTGGCCGTCACGCAGATGCGGCGGGACCGATCCCGCGTGGCCGTTCCGTACGTCCGCCAGGGCGGCGCCGATAGCGATGGTCGCCGCGTTCGACTTCGGGGCCAGGGCGAGGGCGATCGTCGCGTGGCTCAGGGTGAGCGCCGCCTCGGGGAAGCCGATCATCGCGACGGCCTGCGCGGCCGCGACGGCGATCGGCAGCGCGTTCGGGTCGGCGAGTCCGATGTCCTCGCTCGCGGAGATCATCAGGCGTCGGGCGATGAACCGCGGGTCCTCCCCCGCCTCGATCATCCGCGCCAGGTAGTGCAGGGCCGCGTCCACGTCCGAGCCGCGGATCGACTTGATGAGCGCGCTGGCCACGTCGTAGTGCTGGTCGCCGTCCCGGTCGTACTTCACGGCCGCCCGGTCGACGGTCTCCTCGACCGTCTGGAGGGTGATCTCCGGCTCGCCCTTGGCGATGGCCGCGCCCGCGGCCGCCTCCAGGGCGGTCAGGGCACGCCGGGCGTCGCCGCCCGCGACGCGCAGGAGGTGCGCCTCGGCGTCCTCCGGCAGGGTCACGGCTCCGCCGAGTCCCCGCTCGCCGGTGAGGGCCCGCGCCATCAGCCCGCGCAGGTCGTCGTCGGTCAGCGGCTCCAGGGTGAGGAGCAGCGAGCGGGAGAGCAGCGGGGAGATGATCGAGAAGTACGGGTTCTCGGTGGTGGCGGCGATCAGCGTCACCCAGCGGTTCTCGACGGCGGGCAGCAGCGAGTCCTGCTGGGCCTTGGAGAAGCGGTGGATCTCGTCGAGGAAGAGGACGGTCTCCTTGCCGTAGCCACCGACCGCGCGGCGGGCACCGTCGATGACGGCCCGGACCTCCTTGACGCCCGCGGTGATGGCCGACAGCTCCACGAACCGCTTGTTGGTCGCCTTGGAGACCACGTACGCGAGGGTCGTCTTCCCGATGCCCGGCGGGCCCCAGAGGATCACCGAGGAGGCGCCGGCGGGGCCGCCGTCCCCGTCGCCCACGAGACGGCGCAGCGGCGATCCGGGCTTGAGCAGGTGCTTCTGGCCCACCACCTCGTCGAGGGTGCGCGGGCGCATCCGGACGGCCAGCGGGCTGCTGGCCGGGTCCTTCTCCTGGCGGTCTTCGGCTGCTGCGGTAAAGAGGTCGGGCTCCACAGTCATGAAGCCTAGGTCACGCCACTGACAGCGCTGTCTCCGTCAGCTGCCCGTCAGCGGTCCGTCGGCTGCCCGTCGGCGGTCCGTCCGCGGTCCGTCAGCTGGTCCAGAAGTCCCACCAGCGGGTCAGGATCAGCATGCCGATGATCCCGATGTGCAGGACGGGGAGGATCCAGGTGAACTCGTCGAAGAACGTCCTGAGGCCGCGTGGGGCGGGGATGACACCGTGGCGGACGTTGTGCGAGGTCACGTACCAGAACATGACGATCGTGGCGACCCAGGCCAGGCAGCACCACAGGCAGAGCGAGTTGATCTCGTACAGCGACTGGTACATCAGCCAGGTGCAGAAGCCGACACCGAACAGGGTGCCGGCGTTGAGGCCGAGCCAGTACCAGCGGCGGTAGCGGGCCCCGGCGAGCAGGGCGAGGCCGATCGCGATCACCATGGCGTACGTGACGAGGCCGAGCATCGGGTTCGGGAAGCCGAAGACCGAGGCCTGCTCGCTCTTCATGATGTTGCCGCAGGAGACGATCGGGTTGAGGCTGCACCCGGGGACGAAGTTCGGGTCTTCGAGGAGCTTGAACTTGTCGATCGTGATGACCCAGGCGGCGAGCACCCCGGCCGCTCCGGTGATCACGAGCAGCCAGGCGAAGGCCTTGCTCGCTCCGATCGTGCCGTCGTCGCGCCGGCCGGTCGCGGCCTCGTCCACCGCTGCCTTCGTCATGTTCGCCTTTTCCCTCGCTCGCGGGCCTTGTGGGCACGGTCATTCTGCCGCACGGGGCACCGCGCCCACCGTTCGCCGAAGATAAGTGAAGCGAACATAAGGGCGACGCGGAGGGGCCCGGACCCACGCGCGTGCGTGGGTCCGGGCCCCTTCGTCCCTACGGTCCGTCAGGCCAGCTTGGCCCGTACCGCGTCGAGCAGGGCGTCCACGGCGACCGCCTGCTGCTCGCCGGACTCCATGTCCTTGAGCTGGACGACACCCTCGGCGAGGTCGCGCTCACCGGCGACGACGGCGAGACGCGCACCCGAACGGTTGGCGTCCTTCATCGCACCCTTGAGGCCCTTGCCACCGAACGAGAAGTCCGCGGCGATGCCCGCCCTGCGCAGCTCGGTGACCTTGCCGAAGAGGACGCGGCGCGCCTCCTCGCCGAGGGCCACCGCGAAGACGCTGGTGGCGGCGGGGATGTCGAGCTCGACGCCCTCCGCCTCCAGGGCGAGGACCGTACGGTCCACACCGAGCGCCCAGCCCACCGACGGCAGCGCGGGGCCGCCGATCATCTCGGAGAGGCCGTCGTAGCGACCGCCGCCGCCGACCGCCGACTGCGAGCCGAGACCGTCGTGGACGAACTCGAAGGTGGTGCGGGTGTAGTAGTCCAGGCCGCGCACCAGCTTGGCGTCGTCCTCGAAGACGACGCCCGCCGCGGTGATCAGGGCGCGCACCTCCTCGTGGTACGCCTTGCACGCGTCGCACAGGTAGTCGCGCAGCAGCGGGGCGCCGACGAGCTGCTTCTGCACGGCCTCGCGCTTGTCGTCGAGGACGCGCAGCGGGTTGATCTCCGCGCGGCGCAGCGTCTCCTCGTCGAGGTCGAGCCCACGCAGGAAGCCCTGGAGCGCCTCGCGGTAGACGGGACGGCACTCCTTGTCGCCCAGCGAGTTGAGCAGGATGCGGAAGTTCCGCAGGCCGAGGGAGCGGTAGGCCTCGTCGGCCAGGATGATCAGCTCGGCGTCGAGCGCCGGGTCCTCGGCACCGATCGCCTCGGCACCGACCTGGGAGAAGTGGCGGTAGCGGCCCTTCTGCGGGCGCTCGTACCGGTAGTACGAGCCGGAGTACCAGAGCTTGACCGGCAGGTTTCCCTGCTTGTGGAGGTTGGCCTCCAGGGCGGCACGGAGCACGGAGGCGGTGCCCTCGGGACGCAGGGCGAGCTTGCTGCCGCCCTTGGTCTCGAAGGCGTACATCTCCTTGGTCACGATGTCGGTGGACTCGCCGACGCCGCGGGCGAAGAGGTTCACGTCCTCGAAGCCGGGGGTCTCGACGTAGCCGTATCCGGACTTCCGCAGCGGCGCGGAGATCGCCTCGCGGACCGCGAGGTATGTCGCCGATGTCGCCGGGATCAGGTCGTACGTGCCCTTGGGGGCCTTGAAGGTGCTCACGAAAATCTCGTCACATTCCTCGTCGGGGAGCGTCCGTGCTCCCGAGGCCGGCGGCCACGTCCCGCAGATAGGGGTTCGTGGCGCGCTCCTGGCCGATGGTCGTCTGGGGACCGTGTCCCGACAGCACCACGGTCGAGTTGTCGAGCGGCAGGCACACACGGGCCAGCGAAGCGAGCATCTCGTCCATGTCACCGCCGGGAAGGTCGGTGCGTCCGATGGAGCCGGCGAACAGCAGGTCCCCGGAGAAGAACACGGAGGGGATCTCCGTGGTCTCCGGCATCCTGAAGGTCACCGACCCCTTGGTATGACCGGGCGCGTGGGCGACGGAGAAGTCCAGACCGGCGAGCTTCAGCTCGGCGCCGTCGGTGAGTTCTCGCACGTCGTCGGGCTCTCCCACGGTCAGCTCGCCCATGAGAGGCATCCCGATGGAGCGGCCGAGGGCCTTCTCCGGGTCGCTCATCATGTAGCGGTCGGACGGGTGGATCCACGCGGGGACGTCATGGGCGCCGCACACCGGGACGACGGAGGCGACGTGGTCGATGTGTCCATGGGTGAGGACGACGGCGACGGGCTTGAGCCGATGCTTCTTCAGCGTCTCCTCGACACCCTGGGCGGCCTGGTGGCCCGGGTCGATGATCACGCACTCCTCGCCTGCGGCGGGGGCGACCAGATAGCAGTTGGTCCCCCAGGCCCCGGCGGGGAACCCGGCAATCAGCACGTTCGTCCTTAGATGTCGTCCGGCACGGGGGCGCGGAATTCGCGGAACCCGCAGAAAACGCGGAATGCGGCAGATCAGAGCCTACCGGCGGTGCCGGTTCCACAGCCAACCCGTATACGGTACGGGCACATCCGGCCAGGACAGGAACACACGAGCGACAGGAGCGGAACCGGTGGTCACCAGCGATCAGCGGCGGCGGCAGCTTGCCAGGGAGAAGTACGCGCGTCAGCAGCAGCGGCGGGAGGAGAACCGACGCAAGGCGAAGCGCCGCAACACCGTCGTCGCGGCCGCCCTCGCGGTGGTCCTCGCGGCGGGCGCCGCGGTCTACGCGTCCGTGGCGCTGACGGGCGACGACTCCCCCAAGGACAACGCGGCGGGCTCCGACAACTCGGCGAGCAGCTCGCCCAGCAGCCCGGCGCCCTCGCAGAGCGAGTCGGCGAGCCCGGAGCCGGTGATGTCCGTGGACGCCAAGGCCACGTACGCCATGGCGCTCAAGACGAACGAGGGCGACGTCACGATCACCATGGACGCGGCGAAGACCCCGCGCACGGTGAACTCCTTCTCGCACCTCGCCTCGAAGAAGTACTTCGACGGGACGAAGTGCCACCGGCTCACCACTCAGGGCATCTTCGTGCTCCAGTGCGGTGACCCCAAGGGCGACGGCACCGGCGGCCCGGGCTACACGATCCCGGACGAGAACCTGGGCGCGCTCGGCAAGGCGGGCTCGGACGGCTCCGTGACCTACCCGGCCGGCACCGTGGCGATGGCCAACACCGGGCAGCCGGGCAGCGGCGGCTCGCAGTTCTTCCTCGTCTACAAGGACACCAAGCTGCCGCCGAGCTACACGCCGTTCGGAAAGATCGACGCGGCCGGCCTCCAGGTGGTCAAGGACGTGGCCGCGGCCGGTGTCACGGGCGGCGCCACCGACGGCGCCCCGAAGAAGGCCGTCACCATCGAGAAGGCGACCGTCGCGAAGAAGTGAGCCGGGCGTCCGCACGCACGCGTGACCGTGAATCTCGGTCGCGCTGAGTGCGGACAGCCGGGCCGCCGTTCGCCTAGATTGGCGTTGTGCAGCGTTGGGCCGTCGGCCGCGCTGCGGATGGCGGGCGAGGCCCGCCGGGAAACTGTGGACGATGCCCGGGGGGTACGACCCCGCGACGGCATCATGGTGAGGAGGCGCTGTGAGCAGCGACCCGTGGGGCCGCGTCGACGAGACGGGCACCGTGTACGTGCGGACGGCCGAGGGCGAGAAGGTCGTCGGATCGTGGCAGGCCGGCACCCCTGAGGAGGCCCTGGCCTACTTCGAGCGCAAGTACGAGGGCTTGGTTGTCGAGATCGGCCTCCTCGAGAAGCGGGTGAGGACCACCGACCTCTCGGCGAAGGACGCCACCGCGGCGATCGAGCACATCCGGCACCAGGTCGACGAGCACCACGCCGTCGGCGACCTGGCCGCGCTCGCGACCCGCCTCGACAAGCTCGTCGAGACGGTCGACTCGCGCCGCGAGGAGCGCAAGGCCCAGAAGGCCAAGCAGACCGACGAGGCGCGCACCGCCAAGGAGAAGCTCGTCACGGAGGCCGAGGAGCTGGCCCAGAGCGAGCAGTGGCGCTCCGCGGGCGAGCGGCTGCGGGCGCTCGTGGACACCTGGAAGGGCCTCCCCCGGCTCGACCGCAAGTCCGACGACGAGCTGTGGCACCGCTTCTCGCACGCCCGCTCGGCTTTCTCGAAGCGCCGCAAGGCCCACTTCGCCTCGCTGGACGCGCAGCGCGAGGACGCCCGCAAGGCCAAGGAGCGTCTGGTCGCCGAGGCGGAGTCGCTGTCGAACTCCACCGACTGGGGCACCACGGCGGCCCGCTACCGCGACCTGATGACGGAGTGGAAGGCGGCCGGCCGCGCCCAGCGCGAGCACGAGGACGACCTGTGGAACCGCTTCCGCGGCGCCCAGGACGTCTTCTTCGCGGCGCGCGGCGAGGTCTTCGCCGAGCGGGACGCGGAGCAGACCGAGAACCTCAAGCTGAAGGAGGAGCTCGCGACCGAGGCCGAGAAGCTGCTGCCGGTGTCGGACCTGAAGGCGGCGCGTGCGGCCTTCCGTTCCCTCAACGAGCGGTGGGAGGCCATCGGCCACGTACCGCGTGACGCCCGTCCCAAGGTCGAGGGCCGGATGCACACGGTGGAGCGGGCGATCCAGGAGGCCGAGGAGACCGAGTGGCGCCGGACGAACCCGGAGGCACGCGCGCGTGCCGCGGGTCTGACCGGTCAGCTCCAGGACGCGGTCGAGAAGCTGCGCAAGCAGGTCGACGCGGCCCGCGCCGCCGGCAACGACGCGAAGGCCGACAAACTCGCCCGTGAGCTGGAGGGCCGCCAGGCCCTGCTCGACCAGGCCATGAAGGGCCTGGAGGAATTCGGCGGCTGATCGAGCCGTGACCGTACGAGGAAGGCCCCCCGGCTCGCTGCCGGGGGGCCTTCCTCGTACGTGCTGCTACGGCCTGCGGGCCGAGGTCACGCGGTACACGTCGTAGACGCCCTCCACGCCCCGTACGGCCTTCAGGACGTGGCCCAGGTGCTTCGGGTCGCCCATCTCGAAGGTGAAGCGTGAGGTGGCCACCCGGTCACGGGAGGTCTGGACGGCCGCCGAGAGGATGTTCACGTGCTGGTCCGAGAGGACCCGGGTGACGTCCGAGAGCAGTCGCGAGCGGTCCAGGGCCTCGACCTGGATGGCGACGAGGAAGACGGAGGACTGGGTGGGTGCCCACTCGACCTCCAGGATCCGCTCCGGTTCCCGGGAGAGCGACTCCACGTTGACGCAGTCGCTGCGGTGGACCGATACGCCGCTTCCGCGGGTGACGAAGCCGATGATCGGGTCGCCGGGCACGGGGGTGCAGCAGCGGGCCAGCTTCACCCAGACGTCCTCGACACCCTTGACGACGACACCGGGGTCGGCGCTGGAGCGGCGCTTGGAGCGGCCGCGGGTGGGCATGGTCGCCTCGTCGATGTCCTCGGTGGCGGCCTCCTCGCCGCCGAGCGCCTGGACCAGCTTCTGCACGATGGACTGGGCGGTGACATGGCCCTCGCCGATCGCCGCGTACAGCGAGGAGATGTCGCTGTAGCGCATCTCGTGGGCGAGGGTGACGAGGGAGTCGCCGGTGAGGATCCGCTGGATCGGCAGGTTCTGCTTGCGCATGGCCCGCGCGATGGCGTCCTTGCCCTGCTCGATGGCCTCGTCGCGGCGCTCCTTGGAGAACCAGGCGCGGATCTTGTTGCGGGCGCGCGGTGACTTGACGAAGCCCAGCCAGTCGCGGGAGGGCCCGGCGCCGGCGGCCTTGGAGGTGAAGACCTCGACCAGGTCGCCGTTGTCGAGGGTCGATTCGAGCGGCACGAGCCGCCCGTTGACCCGCGCTCCTATGGTGCGGTGGCCGACCTCGGTGTGGACGGCGTACGAGAAGTCGACGGGGGTGGCACCGGCGGGCAGCGCGATGACGTCGCCCTTGGGCGTGAAGACGAAGACCTCGTTGCGGGAGAGGTCGAAGCGCAGGGACTCCAGGAACTCGCTGGGGTCCTCGGTCTCCTTCTGCCAGTCGAGGAGCTGGCGCAGCCACGCCATGTCGTTGAGGTGGTCGTCCTTGCCGGTCCTCTTCGGCACGTCGGCGCGCACCTTGGAGGCGCCGGCGACGGCCTCCTGCTTGTACTTCCAGTGCGCGGCGATGCCGTACTCGGCGCGGCGGTGCATGTCGAAGGTGCGGATCTGCAGCTCGACCGGCTTGCCGTTGGGTCCGATGACCGTCGTGTGGAGCGACTGGTACATGTTGAACTTCGGCATCGCGATGTAGTCCTTGAACCGGCCGGGGACCGGGTTCCATCGCGCGTGGACGGTGCCGAGGGCCGCGTAGCAGTCGCGGACGGTGTCCACGAGGACGCGGATGCCCACCAGGTCGTAGATCTCCGCGAAGTCACGGCCGCGGACGATCATCTTCTGGTAGACGCTGTAGTAGTGCTTGGGGCGGCCGGTGACGGTGGCCTTGATGCGGGCGGCGCGCAGGTCGGCCTGGACCTCGTCGGTCACTATGGCGAGGTACTCGTCCCGCTTGGGGGCGCGCTCGGCGACGAGCCGGACGATCTCGTCGTACATCTTGGGGTAGAGGATCGCGAAGGCGAGGTCCTCCAGCTCCCACTTGATGGTGTTCATGCCCAGGCGGTGGGCCAGGGGTGCGTAGATCTCGAGGGTCTCGCGGGCCTTCTTCTCCTGCTTCTCCCGCTTGAGGTAGCGCATGGTGCGCATGTTGTGCAGGCGGTCGGCGAGCTTGATGACCAGGACGCGCGGGTCCTTGGCCATGGCGACGACCATCTTGCGGACGGTCTCGGCCTGCGCGGCCTCGCCGAACTTGACCTTGTCGAGCTTGGTGACGCCGTCGACGAGGAGCGCGACCTGGTCGCCGAAGTCGCGGCGCAGGGTGTCGAGGCCGTACTCGGTGTCCTCGACGGTGTCGTGCAGGAGACCGGCCAT
This sequence comes from Streptomyces sp. NBC_01077, assembly GCF_045162855.1. Lineage (NCBI taxonomy): Bacteria > Bacillati > Actinomycetota > Actinomycetes > Kitasatosporales > Streptomycetaceae > Streptomyces > Streptomyces sp. NBC_01077. Next base: position 2,327,946 of record NZ_CP108669.1, read on the forward strand.
CAGGGTCGCCGGGTCCATGCCGAGCTCGGCGAGGATGGTGGTGACGGCGAGCGGGTGCGTGATGTACGGGTCGCCGCTCTTGCGCTTCTGGCCGCGGTGCCAGCGCTCGGCGACCTGGTAGGCCCGCTCGACCTGGCGCAAAGTCGCCGTTTCGATCTTCGGGTCGTTGGATCGGACGATCCGCAGCAGCGGTTCGAGGACCGGGTTGTACGGGGAGGAACGCTGGACGCCGAGCCTGGCGAGGCGGGCACGGACGCGGTTGGACGAGCCGCCGGAGCGTGCGGGCGCGGCCGGCGCGGGCCGTGCGGGCGCGGGCGTGGGCGTCTCGGGGGCCGGTGCGGGCGCGGGCGCGGCAGGCGGGGGCCCGGTCTCCGCGGGCTTGTTCTGGGGCGTGCCGGTCCCCGGCGCGGCCTTTTCGGCCTTCGGGTCGGGCTGCGCGGCGGAGAGTGACTGGGCCTCGTCTGGCAAGAGCGCTCCTCGTGCGGTGCCGGGTCCCCCGGTCAGGCCCGGAAAGGCCATGGTATCGAGCCACGGGTCACGGTGCGCAACGCGGTGGCCGCTCGCCCGGGGAGCGCGGGGCTCACGCGGCCCGCGAACCCCGCTGTCCGGCGGCCGTCGGTTCCGGCGGACCGCCTGGCAGCGTGACGACGTGCGGGAACGACGAAGGGCGCCTCGGGAGGTCCCGGGCGCCCTGTGCCGTATCCCTCGACCGTCATCGGGCGGGGGATCGTCGTACGTGAAGCATCACACTCGGATGAGTGCCGTGAGCGGTGCCCCGTTCAGGGCGGGCTCCAGACGGGCGCGGCCCGGCAGGAAGCCGAGCTCCATCAGGACCGCGACGCCCGCCACCTCGGCGCCCGCGCGGCGGATGAGCTCGATGGAGGCCTCGGCCGTGCCACCGGTGGCGAGGACGTCGTCGATGACCATGACGCGGTCGCCCGCGGCCAGGTCCTCGGCGTGCACCTCGATCTCGGCGGTGCCGTACTCCAGCTCGTACGCCTGGCGGAGCGTCGCCCCGGGGAGCTTGCCGGCCTTGCGGACCGGGATGAAGCCCAGGCCCGCGCGGACGGCCACCGGGGCGGCCAGGATGAAGCCGCGCGCCTCGAGGCCGACGATCTTCGTCGCGCCGTGCGCGGAGCACAGCGCGGCGAGGGCGTCGGTGAGCGCCGTGAACGCCTCCGGGTCCGCGAGCAGCGGCGTGATGTCCTTGAACAGCACGCCCGGCTTCGGGTAGTCCGGTACGTCGCGGATGCGGCTGAGCAGGAGGTCGGTGACGTCCTGGGCCTCTGCGGTCATCCTCGGCGCTCCTGGGCACGGCCCCGACGGCTCACCCGGGGACCGACGACGGCGGCCTCGGGGTCGCCGGCGGACGTCTCGTCCGAGCCGTCGTACGACTCGCCCTTGGCGGCCGCGCCGGCCCGCTTCGCCATGATGCGCTTCTTGAGTGCCCTGATCGCCGGCTCGCGCTCCTTGAGGTCGGCGACGAGCGGGGTGGCGATGAAGATCGAGGAGTACGCACCGGCGGCGAGACCGACGAACAGCGACAGCGAGATGTCGTTGAGCATGCCGGCGCCGAGGACGCCACCACCGATGAAGAGCAGGCCGGCGACCGGCAGCAGCGCGACGACGGTGGTGTTGATCGAACGGACCAGGGTGCCGTTGATCGAGCGGTTGGCCAGCTCGCTGTACGTGAAGCGGGTCTGCTTCGTGATGTCCTTCGTCTGCTCCTTGAGGGAGTCGAAGACGACGACCGTGTCGTACAGCGAATAACCGAGGATCGTCAGCAGACCGATGACCGTACCGACGGTGACCTCGAAGCCGACCAGCGAGTAGATGCCGACCGTGATCGTGAGGTCGTGGATCAGCGCGATGAGCGCCGCGGCCGCCATTCTCCACTCGAAGGCGATGGCCAGATAGATCACCACGAGGATCATGAAGACCGCGAGGCCGGTCCAGGCCTTGGTGGCGATCTGCTCACCCCAGCTGGGGCCGACGATCTCCGCCGCGATCTTGTCCTCGGGGACGTTCAGGTCCTTGGCGAGCTCCGAGCGGACCTGGTCGGACTGCGCGGTGTCGAGGCCGCCGACCTGGATGCGCAGGGAGCCGTTGCCGAGCTGCTGGACGATCGCGTCGTGGCCGGAGGCCTCTTCCGCGTACTCCTGGGCCTGGCTGACGGAGACTTCCGACTTCGGGGTGGTGAAGACCGCGCCGCCCTGGAACTCGATGCCCATGTTGAGGCCGCGGACGGCCAGGGCGACGATGGCGGTGATGGTGATCAGGATGGACAGGCCATACCAGATCTTGCGGTTGCCGATGAAGTCGTAGCCGACCTCACCGCGGTGGAGCCGGGCGCCGAGATCGCCGAGCTTCGACATCTCACGCCTCCTTCGGGTCGACAGGGCCAGCGGCAGAGGCATTGGCACGACGGGTGCGGCGCAGCGGCGGCTTGGCGCCGAGTCGCTTCGGGTCCAGGCCGGACCAGGCGTGACCGTCGCCGAAGAACTTGGTCCGCGCGAGGAGCGTCATGACCGGCTTGGTGAAGAGGAACACCACGACGACGTCGAGCAGGGTGGTCAGGCCGAGCGTGAACGCGAAGCCCTTGACCTTGCCGACGGTGACGATGAAGAGCACGGCCGCGGCCAGGAACGACACGAAGTCGGAGACCAGGATGGTGCGACGGGCACGCGGCCAGGCGCGCTCGACGGCCGGGCGGAGCGTGCGGCCCTCGCGGAGCTCGTCGCGGATGCGCTCGAAGTACACGATGAACGAGTCCGCGGTGATGCCGATGGCGACGATGGCGCCGCAGACGGCCGGCAGGTTCAGCGCGAAGCCGATGGCCGGGCCGAGCAGGGCCATGAGCACGTAGGTGAGCAGCGCGGAGACGCCGAGGCTGAGGATGGCGATCAGCGACAGGCCGCGGTAGTAGGCCACCAGGTAGATGATGACCAGAGCCAGGCCGATGGCGCCGGCGATCAGACCGGCCTGCAGCTGGTCACCGCCGAGTGCGGCGGTGACGGTGTCGACGCTCTGCGTCTCGAAGGAGAGCGGCAGGGCACCGTACGACAGGATGTTGCCGAGGTCCTGGGCGGACTGCTGGTTGAAGTTGCCGGAGATCTCGGCGCTGGCGCTCAGCGTCTGGCGCACCGAGGGCGCCGAGACGACCTCGCCGTCCAGGACGATCGCGAACCGGTTCTGCGGGTCGGCCTGCGCCGACAGCTTGCCGGTGATCGACTGGAACTTCTTGGAGCCACCACTCGTGAAGTCCATGGTGACGATCCACATGCCGCGCTGCTGGTCGAAGACGCCCTTGGCGTCGTCGACGTCCTTGCCTTCCACCTCGGCCGGGCCGAGGAGGTACTTCGACCACACGCCCGGCGCGTCCTCGCCACAGGCCACGGTGGGCTGGGCCGGCAGGACGCCCTGGCCGGCGGACGAGCGCTGCTTGGCGTCGAGGCAGTTCAGGGAGGCGAACTTCTGCTGGAGCGCCGCGGTGGCGGCGTCAGGCGTCGGGGTCGCCGACGGGGTCCCGGTGGCCTTCGGCGTCGCGGACGACGAGGCGCTGCCGGTCGGCGTAGGCGTCGGGGCCTTGAGGGCCTCGGTGAGCGCCCGGCCCTGGGCGGAGCCGGTGGCGGTCGGGGTGGCCGACTTCTCACCCACGGACGAGCCGGAGGTGGAGGCGGACGGCTTCGGCGTGGCCGAGGGGGAACCGGAGGAACTGGCGCTGGGCGCCACCGCGGGTCCGCCGTCCGTCACCGCGAGAACGGGCCGGAAGTAGAGCTGGGCGGTGGTACCGACCTGCTCCCGGGCCTGCTTCTCGTTCGTCCCGCGAGGGATGTTGACGATGATGTTCTCGCGGCCCTGCGTCTGGACCTCGGCCTCGGAGACACCGAGACCGTTGACACGGCGCTCGATGATGCCGACGGCGGTGTTCATGTTGGTCTCGTTGACCGCCGACTCCTGGCCGGGATCAGCCTTGGCCTTGAGCGTGATCGACGTGCCGCCGGCGAGGTCGATGCCCAGGCGCGGGGTGGTGTGCCCCGACCAGAACATGCCGCCGGTGAGCGCGACCATGGCGATCAGGATGAGTGCCAGGGCGCGGCCCGGCCGGCTCTGTCCCCCCGCCGGCCTTCGGCCCTTCTTCGGTGCTGCCACCTGTCGTATCTCCCTGTCCAACCGTCTCGCGCCGGGTATGCGTGAGACGGCCACGAAGTGTGTGTGGGGACCTGCCCCCGCAGACCTTGGAACCGTTCGGGGACCGCGCGCGCCGGTGGGCGTGCGCGGTGGCCCCGGCCGCGACTACTTGGCGTCGGTCTCGCCGTCGGTCTTGCCGTCCTTCTGCCCCTCGGTGGCGGCCTCGGCCGCGTCCGACTTCTTCGTCAGATCGGCCTTCGGCGCAGCGTCCTCGACCTCGGCGGTCTCCGTGGCCTCGGCGGCCTCGGTCAGCGACGAGGCGTCGTCCGGGACGACGGTGTCGGAGTCCGAGTCCTCGTCGTCACCGTGGACGATGCGGTTGTACTCGGAGTCCTCGAGGACGGCGCCGATCGAGTTCTTCGCGTAGACGGCGTGGACGCCGGGCGCGACCTCGAGGAGGACGGTCTCGTCGCCGATCTCCTTGACGGTGGCGTACATCCCCCCGATCGTCCGTACGCCGGTGCCGGGCTGCATCTCGTTGCGCATCTGCGCCGCCGCCTGCTGCTTCTTCTTGGCAGAGCGGGTCATCAGGAACATGGCCCCGATGAGGACGATGAAGGGGAGGAGGGTCACGATGCTCACGGGACGGGTTTCCTTCGCACGGTCGCGGAGAACCCGCGGCCTGATCTTCGGGGGTGGGCGCGCCGACCAGAAAGGGCGGCATCGGCGGAGTCTAGGCGAGTCCGCATCGATGGAACAACGTCCAGCATCGCACCCTGGTTCCTGTCCGGGCGAGTGTCAGCACCGTCACGCCCCGAAGAGCCCCTGTTGTCCGCTTCCTGGCGTCCCCGGGCCCGCTGCCTGCGGTGGAACGAGTCCGAGGTGCGCCCATGCCGCGGGAGTGGCGACCCGACCACGGGGCGTACGGGCCAGCAGACCTTCGCGTACGAGGAAGGGTTCGGCGACCTCCTCGACGGTCTCGCGCTCCTCTCCCACCGCGACGGCGAGGGTGGAGAGACCGACCGGGCCGCCGCCGAACAGCTTGAGCAGGGCCTCCAGGACGGCGCGGTCGAGCCGGTCGAGGCCGCGGCCGTCGACCTCGTACACGCTGAGGGCCGCCTCGGCGATCTCCCGGTTGATCACTCCGTCGGCCCTGACCTGCGCGTAGTCACGGACGCGGCGGAGCAGACGGTTGGCGATACGGGGGGTGCCCCGGGAGCGGCCGGCGATCTCGGCGGCGCCGGCGGGGTCGATCTCGACGTCGAGGAGTCCGGCGGAGCGGTGGATCACGCGCTGGAGCTCGCCCGGGTCGTAGAACTCCATGTGGCCGGTGAAGCCGAAGCGGTCGCGCAGCGGGGGCGGCAGGAGCCCGGCCCGGGTGGTGGCGCCGACCAGGGTGAACGGCGGGAGTTCGAGCGGGATGGCGGTGGCGCCGGGGCCCTTGCCGACGATGACGTCGACGCGGAAGTCCTCCATCGCCATGTAGAGCATCTCCTCGGCGGGCCGGGACATGCGGTGGATCTCGTCGAGGAAGAGGATCTCGCCCTCCTGGAGGGAGGAGAGGATCGCGGCGAGGTCTCCGGCGTGCTGGATGGCAGGGCCCGAGGTGATGCGGATCGGCGCGTTCATCTCGGCGGCGATGATCATCGAGAGGGTCGTCTTGCCGAGGCCGGGGGCGCCGGAGAGCAGCACGTGGTCGGCGGTGGCGCCGCGCTGGCGGGCGGCCTTGAGGACCAGGTCGAGCTGCTGGCGGACCTTCTCCTGACCGACGAACTCGCTGAGGTCCTTGGGGCGCAGGGCCGCCTCGACGGCCTGGTCGTCACCCTCGGCGGAGGCACCGACGATGCGTGCCTCGTCGGCACCGGTGGTCTCGTCGTCCCAGTTCACGGATGTCTGCCTTCTCGGTGGTGGTGCGGTGGTCTGTGCGCGGCGGCGGCCCCCGGGGGTGGGGGAAGGCCCGCGCGGCGGTTCGTCGTCAGCGCGCGCGGTTCAGGGACTGCAAGGCCGCGCGCAGCAGCTGCGGCACGGGCGCCGAGCCTCCCGCGGCGATCGCCTCCTCGGCCTGCGGCGCCACCGCGGCCACCGCCTCCTCCGCCTCGCGACTCGCGTATCCGAGACCGATCAGCGCGGCGGACAACTGCTCCGTCCACGGCGCCGGTCCGGACGCCGCCGCTCGCTGCGCGCCGACCATCCCGCTGCTGCCGAGCGGCGCGCCGAGCTTGTCCTTCAGTTCGAGGAGGAGTTTCTGCGCGCCCTTCTTGCCGATGCCGGGAACGGCCATGAGGGCCTTCTCGTCACCCGTCGACACGGCGATGCGCAGGGCGTCCGGGCTGTGCACCCCGAGCATCGCCTGCGCGAGGCGGGGCCCGACACCGCTCGCGGTCTGGAGGAGCTCGAAGACCTGCCGCTCGTCGTCGTCGGCGAAGCCGTACAACGTGAGGGAGTCCTCCCGGACGACGAGGGAGGTGGCGAGCCGGGCGTCCGCACCGATCCGCAGTCCCGCGAGCGTTCCCGGGGTGCACTGGACGGCCATGCCCACGCCGCCGACCTCGATGACGGCCGTGGTGGGGGCGAGCGCGGCGACCGGGCCGCTGACGAAGGCGATCATCGGGTTCGGCCTTTCACTGCGGCCGCCTGCCGGGCGACCGCCTGCTGGAGACGGTTCTCGGCGACGGCCTGTTGGAGACGGTTCTGGGCGGGGGCCCGCCAGATGTGGCAGATGGCGAGGGCGAGGGCGTCGGCGGCGTCGGCGGGCTTGGGCGGGGCGGAGAGCCGGAGCAACCGGGTCACCATGGCTCCGACCTGTGCCTTGTCGGCACGTCCGCTCCCGGTGACGGCGGCCTTGACCTCGCTGGGAGTGTGCAGGGCGACGGGGATGCCGCGGCGTGAGGCGCAGAGCATGGCGACGGCACTGGCCTGGGCCGTGCCCATCACCGTACGCACGTTGTGCTGGCTGAACACCCGCTCCACGGCGACGAGTTCGGGCGAGAAGCGGTCGAGCCACTCCTCGATGCCACGCTCGATGCCGACCAGGCGCACGCCGATGTCGTCGTCCGCAGCCGTCCGCACCACGCCCACGCCGAGCATGGTGAGGGGCCGTCCGGCGACGCCTTCGACGACGCCTACGCCGCACCGCGTCAGGCCAGGGTCGACCCCCAGTACACGCACGCCGTGCCCCTCCCACCGAAGCCGGTCCGGTCGATCCCGTCGATCACCAGTTTGTGCAGGCTATCCGCTGCCACTGACAACGCCGCACGAACGACAGCGGGCCGACGGGGGCGTGTCCCCGTCGGCCCGCTGTCGCAGAGCCTTCGTCGAGCGGTCGAACGGCCGCGATCAGACGTCGACCTTCTCCATGATCTCGTCGCTGACGTCGAAGTTGGCGAAGACGTTCTGCACGTCGTCGCTGTCCTCCAGCGCGTCGATCAGCTTGAACATCTTGCGCGCGCCCTCTTCGTCGAGCTCGACCTGCATGGTCGGGACGAAGCTGGACTCGGCGGAGTCGTAGTCGATGCCGGCCTCCTGGAGGGCGGTACGGACCGCGACCAGGTCGGTGGCCTCGCTGATGATCTCGAAGGACTCACCGAGGTCGTTGACCTCTTCGGCACCGGCCTCGAGCACCGACTCCAGGACGTCGTCCTCGGACAGCTCGCCCTTGGCGAGCACGATGACGCCCTTGCGGTTGAACAGGTACGAGACCGAGCCCGGGTCGGCCATGGAGCCGCCGTTGCGGGTCATGGCCACGCGCACGTCGGAGGCGGCGCGGTTGCGGTTGTCGGTGAGGCACTCGATGAGCACCGCGACACCGTTCGGGCCGTAGCCCTCGTACATGATCGTGGCGTAGTCGGCGCCGCCGGCCTCGAGACCCGCTCCGCGCTTGAGCGCCGAGTCGATGTTCTTGTTCGGGACCGACTGCTTCTTCGCCTTCTGGACGGCGTCGAACAGCGTCGGGTTACCGTCCAGGTCGGCGCCGCCCGTGCGGGCCGCGACCTCGATGTTCTTGATCAGCTTCGCGAAGAGCTTGCCGCGCTTGGCGTCGATCACGGCCTTCTTGTGCTTCGTCGTAGCCCATTTAGAGTGGCCGGACATCTGCCTGTCTCCTTCGCGTAACCCATTTCTGAACGAACCCCAGAGATCCTACCGGGACCGGATCAGCGTGCCGCGCGCACCATGTCGACGAACAAGGCGTGAATGCGGTGATCCCCGGTGAGCTCGGGGTGGAACGAGGTCGCGAGCGCCCGGCCCTGCCGTACGGCGACGATGTGACCCTCGTGCTCGGCGAGGATCTCGACCTCGGCGCCGACGGACTCCACCCAGGGGGCCCGGATGAAGACGCCCTCGACGGGCCCGTCCTCGATGCCCGTGACGGTGACGCCGGCCTCGAAGGACTCGTTCTGCCGCCCGAAGGCGTTGCGGCGGACGATCATGTCGATGCCGCCGAAGGTCTCCTGGCCCGAGCGCGGGTCGAGGATCTTCTCGGCGAGCATGATCATTCCGGCACAGGTGCCGTAGACCGGCAGGCCGGCGGCGATGCGCTCGCGCAGCGGCTCCGCCATGCCGAACAGCTCTGCCAGCTTGGAGATGGTGGTGGACTCACCACCGGGGATGACGAGGCCGTCGACCTCGGCCAGCTCCTCGGGGCGCCGGACCGGCCTGGCCACGGCGTCAGCCGCGGCCAGGGCGATCAGGTGCTCCCGTACGTCGCCCTGGAGTGCCAGGACACCGATGACGGGTGTGGTCATGAGTGATTACCAGCCGCGGTTGGCGTAGCGCTCGGACTCGGGGAGGGTGTCGCAGTTGATGCCGACCATGGCCTCGCCCAGGTTGCGGGAGGCGTCCGCGATGATCTTCGGGTCGTCGTAGAAGGTGGTGGCCTTCACGATGGCGGCGGCGCGCTTGGCCGGGTCGCCCGACTTGAAGATGCCGGAGCCGACGAAGACGCCCTCGGCACCGAGCTGACGCATCAGCGCGGCGTCGGCCGGGGTGGCGACACCACCGGCGGAGAACAGCACGACCGGGAGCTTGCCGAGCTCGGCGACCTCCTTGACGAGCTCGTACGGGGCGCGCAGGTCCTTCGCCGCGGCGAACAGCTCGTTGTTGTCGAAGCCGCGCAGCTTGGCGATCTCGTTCTTGATCTGGCGCAGGTGGCGGACGGCCTCGACGACGTTGCCGGTGCCGGCCTCGCCCTTGGAGCGGATCATGGCCGCGCCCTCGGCGATGCGGCGCAGGGCCTCGCCCAGGTTGGTGGCACCACAGACGAAGGGGGTCGTGAAGGCCCACTTGTCGGAGTGGTTGACCTCGTCGGCCGGGGTGAGGACCTCGGACTCGTCGATGTAGTCGACGCCGAGGGACTGCAGGACCTGGGCCTCGACGAAGTGGCCGATGCGGGACTTGGCCATGACCGGGATGGAGACCGCGCCGATGATCTCTTCGATCATGTTCGGGTCGGACATGCGGGCCACGCCGCCGTCCTTGCGGATGTCCGCGGGGACCCGCTCCAGGGCCATGACGGCCACGGCGCCGGCGTCCTCGGCGATCTTCGCCTGCTCGGCGTTGACCACGTCCATGATCACGCCGCCCTTGAGCTGCTCGGCCATGCCGCGCTTCACACGGGCGGTGCCGGTCTCGGGGGACTGGGGGGAAACGGAAGGCGTGGTGGACACGGGTACCTCACTCGTGACAACAGGGGTTGACGACTAGATTGAGGAAACAGTCCACATGCAGTCCACAGCAAGGGCCAATGTGGACCCGGTGGATCGTTTTCGCAGGCTGAAGGTGTCAGGCCGGGCGATCGGCAAGGGCCACCGGCGGCTCGTCGTCCATTTCGAAGGCCAGCGGAAAGGGCGCGTGGCCCGCGAGCCGGAACCAGCGGACCGTACGGTGACGGCGCAGCGCGCGGGCGGCGCGCACGGCGTCGTTGTGGAACCGGCGGGCCATCGGCACCCGGCGGACGGATGCCGCCAGCTCCTCCGCGGCCTCCTCGCCACCGGGAGCCTCCCGTACGAGCTCCACCTGCTCGGGCTCGCCGAACACGACCCGCAGGGCCTGGCTCAACTCGCTCTCGGCGACCTCCCGATGGTCCTCCTCGGCCTGGCGCGCGGCGTGCGCGGCCTCGTACAGCACGATCGAGGCGGCCGGGTCGAGGACACCGGAGGTGGCCAACTCCTGGGTGACCGAGGCCCGGCGCAGCAACTGCGCGTCCAGGGCCGCGCGGGCGGCGTCGATACGGGAGTGCAGTCGGTCGAGCCGTCCGGCGGTCCAGCTGAGATAGACGCCGATGAGAATCAGCGCGACGACGGTCCAGATCAGGGTTTCGGTCACGGGCGCAAAGGCTACCGGGGAGGCGGCGGCCCGCCTTCCCGGTGGTGGGCGTCCCCCCGTCGTGCGGGCGGGCGGGGGCGGAGCCCCGACGGGGGCGGGCGCCGGCCCACCGCGGGGCGGGCCCGGCCCGGCAAGCGGCCGCTACAGCCCCAACCGTGCCCGCAGGCCCACCCGTTCGTCCGTGTCGACCGCCGCCGCCCCGTCCGTCACCGTCTCGTAGACCGCGAGGATGTCCGCGCCGACCGTCGTCCAGTCGAAGCGCCGTACGTGGGCCGAGCCCCGCACGCTCAGTTCCGCGCGCCGCTCCTCGTCGCCCAGGAGCCGGATCGCCGCGTCCGCGAGCGCGTCCGCGTCCTCGTTGGTGAAGAGTTCGCCCGCCGCCCCCTGGTCGAGGACCTGCGCGAAGGCGTCCAGGTCCGAGGCGAGGACCGGCGCGCCGGCCGACAGCGCCTCGACGAGGATGATGCCGAAGCTCTCGCCGCCGGTGTTGGGCGCCACGTACACGTCGACGCTGCGCAGCAGCCGCGCCTTGTCCTCGTCGCTGACCATGCCGAGGAACTCCACCCGGGAGCGCATCTCGCGCGGCAGCGAGGCCACCGCCTCCTCCTCGTCCCCACGCCCGGCGACCAGGAGCCGCGCCCCGGGACGCTCGGTGAGGATCCTGGGCAGGGCCCGCATGAGAACGGGCAGGCCCTTCCTCGGCTCGTCGATCCTGCCGATGAAGCCGAGGGTCTCGCCCTGCCACTCCTTCTTCGGCTCGGCGCGCGCGAAGAAGTCCACGTCGACCCCGTTGGGGATGACGACGGCGTCACCGCCGAGGTGCTCGACGAGCGTGCGCCGGGCGTACTCGCTCACCGCGATGCGGGCGCTGATCTTCTCCAGGGCCGGCTGGAGGATCGGATACGCGGCGATCATGGCCCGCGAGCGCGGGTTCGAGGTGTGGAAGGTGGCCACGATCGGCCCCTGGGCGGCCCAGCAGGTCAGCAGCCCGAGGGACGGCGAGGTCGGCTCGTGGATGTGGACGACGTCGAAGGTGCCGTCGTGCAGCCAGCGGCGTACCCGCGCGGCCGAGAGGAAGCCGAAGTTGAGCCGGGCCACCGAGCCGTTGTACGGCACGGGGACGGCCCGGCCGGCCGACACCACGTACGGCGGCAGCGGGGTCTCGTCGTCGGCGGGCGCGAGGACGGAGACCGCGTGGCCGAGCCGGATGAGGTGCTCGGCGAGGTCGCGGATGTGGAACTGGACGCCGCCCGGCACGTCCCACGAGTACGGGCAGACGATCCCGATCTTCACTCGCCGCGCTCCCCGCCCCGCTCGGCACCCACGGTCTCGGCACCCTCGGTCTTGACGCCCTCGGTCTCGGCACCCTCGGTCTCGGCACCCGCGACGGGGTCCGGGCGTTCCTCCAGGTCCGCGAGCCACAGTCGTTGCAGCATGTGCCAGTCCTCCGGGTGCTCCGCGATGCCGCCGGCGAAGGCGTCGGCCAGCGCCTGTGTCATCACGGACGTCTTCTCGGCCCGCGTACCTGACTCGGGTACGTCGACGGGCGGGTGGATGCGCCCCCTCATGACCGACGTGTCGTCGTACCAGAGCGTCACCGGAAGGAGCAGCGCGCCCGTCTGCTGGGCGAGGATCGCCGGGCCCGCCGGCATCCGCGCCGTGTCCCCGAAGAAGGTCACCTCGGTGCCGGAGGCCGACAGGTCGCGGTCGGCGACCAGACAGACCAGGCCGCCCGCCCGCAGGCGCCGCGCCAGCGTGCCGAAGGCGGAGCCGCCGGTGTGCGGGAGGACCTCCATGCCGAGGGACTCGCGGTAGGCCACGAAGCGGTCGTACAGCGTCTCCGGCTTGAGCCGCTCCGCGACCGTCGTGAACGGCACGCCGAGGCAGCTGGTCACCCATACCCCCGCGAGGTCCCAGTTCGCCAGGTGCGGCAGGGCCAGGACGACCCCGCGGCCGGCGGCGAGGCCCTCCTGGAGGTGGTGGACGTCCTTGATGTCCGTCCCGCGCTCGACCCGCTCCTTGCTCCAGGTCGGCAGCCGGAAGGACTCCATCCAATAGCGCATGTACGAGCGCATGCCGGCCTTCGACAGCTCGGCGAGCCGCTCGGGCGTGGCGTCCGGCACCACGCGCGCGAGGTTGGCCTCAAGACGCAGGACGCTCTTGCCGCGCCGCTTCCACGCGAAGTCGGCGATCCGCCGGCCGAGGCCCGCGGCCACCGGCTCGGGCAGCTTCTTGACGGTCGCCCAGCCTGCGCCGTACAGCCCGTCGCTCAGTCGGTCCTTCAGTGCGCTCATGTCGCCGCCCCGCTCCCTCCGGCCGCGGCGGCGTCCGCCTCGGCCGATTCCCGTCGTACGGTCACGACGCGCTGGCCCAGGGTGACGGCGCTGCCGACGGCCACGATCCACAGGGCGATCGGCAGCAGCACCTCGATCCCGGGTACGCCGAACTTGTGGAGCCCGGCGAGGCCGGCCGCGACCAGCGAGATCACCAGGCGCTCGGCGCGTTCGATCAGACCGTTGACGGCGACGGGCAGGCCAATCGATTCGCCTCGGGCCTTGGTGTACGACACGACCTGACCGCTCGCCAGGCAGAAGATCGCCACGGCGCACAGCACGTTGTCGTCGCCCTTGCCCGCGTACCAGAGCGCGAAGCCGCCGAAGATGGCGCCGTCGGCGACCCGGTCGAGCGTCGAGTCGAGGAAGGCGCCCCAGCGGCTGGAGATCCCCGCCTGCCGGGCCATGTTGCCGTCGACGAGGTCGGAGAAGACGAACAGGGTGATGACGATGGTGCCCCAGAAGAATTCCCCGCGGGGGAAGAAGACCAGCGCACCGGCCATCACTCCCGCCGTGCCGATGAGCGTGACCGCGTCGGGGCTGACGCCCCTGCGGAGCAGAAACGCGGCGAACGGTGTGAGGACACGCGTAAAAAATGCACGCGCGTACTTGTTCAGCATGGCCTTCCCGAGGTTCGGTGGGCCGCGCGGCCCCTACGACCACCGGCTCACCCATCGTAGCCACGCGCGCCCCGGCGTACGGGCGGCACCCGCCCCGCCGCGTCGGCGTCCCTCCGAGGGCCCTCCGCGTGTACGACGTATGGACGCGTCGAGGCGCCGGTCGGGGCCTCGACGCGTCCCGCCGCCGTACGACGTATGGACGCCTCCTTGCGTCGGTGCAAAGCTCGAAGGACCACCGCGGGCATCCGCCGGAGCCGTACCGCGACACACCACTCCCCCGCGCCCGCGTCCCGCCGCATCGTGCGAGAAGCCGGGAGGAACACATCATGGGTGACAAGGCGAACACGGCCGCCGGAGCCGCCGGCAGGGCTTTGACGGCCGACCGGCCCACGGCCGTACGGAACGTGGTGCTGGTCGGCCACAGCGGATCGGGCAAGACGACCCTGGTCGAGGCGCTGGCGCAGACCGCGGGGGCGCTCAACCGGGCGGGCCGGGTCGAGGACGGCGGCACCGTCTCCGACTACGACGAGATCGAGCACCGCCAGCACCGCTCCGTACAGCTCTCCCTCGTTCCGGTCGGCTGGGACGGGTACAAGATCAATCTCCTCGACACCCCCGGGTACGCCGACTTCGTCGGGGAGCTGAGGGCCGGTCTGCGCGCGGCGGACGCGGCCCTCTTCGTCGTCTCGGCCGCCCAGGAGGCCGACGCGGTCGCCGCCTCCACCCGGATGATCTGGGAGGAGTGCGCCGCGGTCGGCATGCCCCGCGCCATCGTCGTCACCCACCTGGACACCGCCCGCACCGACTTCGGCGAGCTCACCGCCGTCTGCGCCTCGCTCTTCGGCCGCGACGACCCGGACGCCGTACTGCCGCTCTACCTGCCGGTGCGCGGCGACGAGGGCGCCGACGGGCACGCGCCCGCGACCGGTCTGGTCGGCCTGCTCTCGGAGCGGATCTTCGACTACTCGACGGGGGTACGGAAGGAGAGCCCGCCCGACGAGAACCAGCGGGAGCTGATCGCGGAGGCCCGTGCCCGGCTGATCGAGGGGATCATCGCCGAGAGCGAGGACGAGACCCTCATGGACCGCTATCTCGGTGGCGAGTCGATCGATGTGAAGACGCTCGTCGACGACCTGGAGAAGGCCGTCGCCCGGGGCACCTTCCACCCGGTGCTCGCGGCCGCCCCCGCCGCCGACGGCGGTACACAGGGCCTGGGCACCCTCGAACTCCTGGAGCTCATCACCGGCGGCTTCCCCTCCCCGCTCGAACACGAGCCGCCCGCCGTGACCACCCCGGACGGTCAGCCCCGGCCCCCGATCACCTGCGACCCCGAAGGCCCCCTGGTCGCCGAGGTCGTGAAGACCGCCGCCGACCCCTACGTGGGCCGGGTCTCCCTGGTCAGGGTCTTCTCCGGCACCCTGCGCCCCGACGCGACCGTCCATGTCTCGGGTCACGGACTCGCCGACCGGGGCCACGAGGACCATGACGTCGACGAGCGCATCGGCGGCCTCACCTCCCCCTTCGGCAAGCAGCAGCGCCCCATGGCGCACTGCATCGCCGGGGACCTCGCCTGCGTGGCCCGGCTGGGCCGGGCCGAGACCGGTGACACGCTCTCCGCGAAGGACGATCCTCTTCTGATGGAGCCGTGGAGCATGCCGGAGCCCCTGCTCCCGCTCGCCGTCCAGGCACACGGCAAGGCGGACGAGGACCGGCTCTCGCAGGGCCTGGCCCGGCTGGTCGCCGAGGACCCCACGCTGCGCCTCGAACAGAACCAGGACACCCGGCAGGTGGTCCTCTGGTGCCTGGGCGAGGCCCATCAGGACGTCGTCCTCGAACGTCTCCGGGGCCGCTACGGGGTCCAGGTCGACGCCGTGCCGTACAAGGTGTCGCTGCGCGAGACCTTCGGCGGCGCCTCGGCCGGGCGGGGCCGGCACGTCAAACAGTCCGGCGGCCACGGCCAGTACGCCATCTGCGAGATCGACGTGGAGCCGCTCCCGCCGGGCAGCGGCATCGAGTTCGTCGACAAGGTGGTCGGCGGGGCGGTCCCCCGCCAGTTCGTCCCCTCCGTCGAGAAGGGCATTCGGGCCCAGGCCGCGCGGGGCGTCGCCGCGGGCTATCCGCTCGTCGACATCCGGGTCACCCTGCGGGACGGCAAGGCCCACTCGGTGGACTCCTCCGACGCCGCCTTCCAGACGGCCGGGGCCCTCGCGCTGCGCGAGGCGGCCGCCGAGGTCGCCGTCCACCTCCTGGAGCCGGTCGCCGAGGTCCAGGTCCTGGTGCCGGACGAGTACGTCGGTCCCGTGATGAGCGATCTGTCGGGGCGGCGGGGCCGGGTCGTCGGCACCGACCAGGCCGGTCCCGGGCGGACCCTGGTCCGGGCCGAGGTGCCGGAGATCGAGATCGGGCGGTACGCGATCGACCTGCGGTCCGTGTCGCACGGCACCGGCCGGTTCGACCGTACGTACGCCCGGCACGAGCCGATGCCGCCGCAACTCGCCGAGAAGGTCCGCGAACAGACCGGAAAGAGTGCCTAGTTGACGGAGTGACTGCGGGGGCCGTCCGCCCGGCGCACGCCGGGCGGACGTCATTCGGCCTCGATATCCACAGGCCGTGACGCACACGACGGTCCCCGGTTACTCTGTGGTGCCCAGCTCAGAAGGTGTGCGGGGCGCGGCAGTTGGGAACAGCCCGCACAGATACTCGCGCGCGATGGGGGCGGCAGTGGCGATCGATGGCTTCGGACCCGGGGCGCAGGTCCCCCTCACGGGCTCCGGTGGTGGTACGGGCGCGACGAACGCGCTCGCGTCCGCCGCGTACCGGGACAGCCCGCTCAAGACGATTCAGGATGCCGACAACGACCTCTACAAGACGGCGGTCAAGGACGGGAAGTGGGAGAAGCTCTTCCGTCCCGACCTCGGTGAGGCCTTCTCCCGCGCCGTCCAGGTCCGCATGCTCGGCGGCGGCCGCAAGGCCCTGATCCAGTCCTTCGGCGCCGAACCGCAGCCCGTCGTCGAACACTGCCTCGCGGCCACCCACATCCGCCGGCAGCGCGACGCCCGGCTGACCATGGTCACCTTCGTCTGCGGCGTCCTCTTCCTGCCCGGGATGCTGCTCTGGCTCGGTGTCATCCAGCTTCGGCGCGTCGCCGCCGGTTCGGAGAAGAAGGGCACCAGCGTCGTCGGCACCGTCCTCCTGTGGGCGGCCGGGCTCCTGGCGGCGCTCGTCCTGCTCAAGCTGCCCTTCGACGGAATCCTGCCGAACTACCTGCGCGCCATGATCGTGGCCCCGGTCGTCGGCTGGTTCCTCGCCCGCCGGATCTGTGAGAAGTCCGCCGCCGACCTGCGCGAGCGCTGGACCGGCCTGCTCAGCGGCGGCGGCGCCGGCCCCCAGGTGCCCAAGTCCGTTCCCCAGGACCCCGGCGAGAAGTCGGCGGAGGAGCTCCGGCTGAACCTGGAGAAGCTCTCCGCCGAGCAGCAGTCCAACATCGCCTTCTACGCCGGTCCCAAGGGCATCCTCGGTCTCGGCACCCGCTGGGGCAGCTGGACCCTCGCCGAGGAACTCGTCCCCCAGGCCGGCCGGGAGATCCACGACTTCCGTGCCTGGGACGTCATCCGAAAGATCCACGACCAGCTCGCGCTCCTGGAGCGCGGCTCCCTCAAGACCGGCTTCCCGAAGCCGACCGTCAAGCACTGGATCGTCTCCGCGGTCGGCGAGGGCGCCGACGAGGTCACCCGCCCCGAGGGCGACAGCATCGTGCACTTCCAGGTCAAGCCGCACGAGATACAGCGCATCTGCAACGACCAGCAGTTCGGCGCGGGCAATCGCCACTACCTCGGCGTGCAGTTCACCCTCTGGGACGGGAACCTCGTCCTCACGATGATGGTGACCGTCACCTCGCTCCATCACACGCTCAGGATCGAGGTCACCGGCCACGCGCTCGGCCCCGTGCACGGCCTGTTCACGACCAAGCCGAAGGCCAAGACGAAGGAGGTCTCCAAGACCGTCCGCTTCTGGGAGACCAGGGAGATCCAGCAGCCGCTCCTCCAGACCGACGACATCGTCCGGCTCGCGGTGCGCGCCCCGCTCACCTGGTACCCGCCGGTCCTGGAGTTCCTCGGCGGCAAGATGGTCCTGCCCGAGCCCTTCGGTCTGCGGCACGTCTGGGCCGGTCCGCTCTGGAAGAACCGCTTCATGGCCGACGACGCCATACGGATGGCGACGCCGGTCCTCCGGGCGGTCCACTCCGCCACCCTCAAGATGCTCGACGAGCACGGCGTGGACACGGAGCGCTTCACCAACCGCTCGCTGATCCTCAGCGGCGGCATCCAGGAACCTGGCCCCAAGAAGGCCGACGTCTACGACGCGTGACAGGGCCGTACGGCGAGGGCCCGGGTCCACGACGGTGGCCCGGGCCCTTCGCGTACGGATCAGATGGTGGCGGGCCAGGCGTCGGCCAGCATCTTCCGGGTGTCCGCGAGGAGCTGCGGCAGCACCTTCGTATGACCGACGACCGGCATGAAGTTGGTGTCCCCGCCCCAGCGCGGCACCACGTGCTGGTGCAGATGCGCGGCGATCCCGGCGCCCGCGACGGCGCCCTGGTTCATGCCGATGTTGAAGCCGTGCGCACCGGAGGCCGCCCGCAGCGCGACCATCGCGCGCTTGGTGAAGTCGGCGAGCTCCCCGGTCTCCGCCGCGTCCAGGTCCGTGTAGTCGGCGACGTGACGGTAGGGGACGACCATGAGGTGACCGCCGTTGTACGGGTACAGGTTGAGGACCGTGTACACGCTCTGACCGCGGGCGATCACCAGGCCGTCCTCGTCCGACTTCGACGGAATCGAACAGAACGGACAGCCGTCCTCGGCGCCCGGCCCGGTCGGCTTGTTCTCGCCCTGGATGTACGCCATCCGATGAGGCGTCCACAGGCGCTGGAACGCGTCCCGCGTCCCGACTCCGATCTGCTGCTCCGGCTCAGTCGTCATGCTGTGCAGCATATTGCGTCGCCCGTTCGGAACGTGTCGTCGGGGCGGAAGATCCATGCAGCGGCCATGCTGATCCGATGGTCGATCCCGTCGGTCGATCCCGCTCGTCGTAGCTGATCGAGGCGTTCACCCGGGAGGACGAGAAGAGGCCCCCGGGGATTCCCCGGGGGCCTCCTGAGCTCACGTCGCGGACGGTCAGACCTGGACCCGGTCCTCGACGACCTTGGCGATCTTGGCGATGGCCTCGTCGACGGGGATGCCGTTCTCCTGCGAACCGTCGCGGTAGCGGAAGGAGACGGCGCCGGCGGCCATGTCCTCGTCACCCGCGATGATCATGAACGGGACCTTCTGCTTCTGCGCGTTGCGGATCTTCTTCTGCATCCGGTCCGAGGAGGAGTCGACGTCCACCCGCAGGCCCTGCTTCTTCGCCTTGGCGGCGAACTCGTGCAGGTAGTCGACGTGCGCGTCGCCGATCGGGATGCCGGTCGCCTGGACGGGCGCCAGCCACGGCGGCATCGCACCCGCGTAGTGCTCCAGGAGCACCGCGAAGAAGCGCTCGATCGAGCCGAACAGCGCGCGGTGGATCATGACCGGGCGCTGCTTGGTGCCGTCCGGGGAGGTGTACTCCAGGTCGAAGCGCTCCGGCAGGTTGAAGTCGAGCTGCACGGTCGACATCTGCCAGGTACGGCCGATGGCGTCGCGCGCCTGCACCGAGATCTTCGGGCCGTAGAACGCGGCGCCGCCCGGGTCGGGGGTCAACGGGAGGCCCTGCTTCTCGGCGACCTGCTGGAGGACCGCGGTGGCCTCCTCCCAGATCTCGTCCGAGCCGACGAACTTCTCCGGGTCCTTGGTGGACAGCTCCAGGTAGAAGTCGGTCAGACCGTAGTCGCGCAGCAGGTTCAGGACGAAGGTGAGGGTCTTGTCCAGCTCCTCCGCCATCTGCTCCTTGGTGCAGTAGATGTGCGCGTCGTCCTGGGTGAAGCCGCGGGCCCGGGTCAGGCCGTGCACGACGCCCGACTTCTCGTACCGGTACACGGTGCCGAACTCGAACAGGCGCAGCGGCAGTTCACGGTACGAACGGCCGCGCGCGTCGAAGATCAGGTTGTGCATCGGGCAGTTCATGGGCTTGAGGTAGTAGTCCACGCCCTCGTCGAGCTGCATGGGGGGGTACATGCCCTCGGCGTACCAGTCGAGGTGACCGGACTTCTCGAACAGCTTGCCCTTGGTGGCGTGCGGCGAGTAGACGAACTCGTAGCCCTCCTCCTCGTGGCGCTTGCGCGAGTAGTCCTCCATGACCCGGCGGATGATTCCGCCCTTGGGGTGGAAGACCGCGAGGCCGGAGCCGATCTCGTCCGGGATGGAGAAGAGGTCGAGCTCGTTGCCCAGCTTGCGGTGGTCGCGCTTCTCGGCCTCGGCGAGGAAGTCGAGGTGGGCCTTCAGCTCCTCCTTCGACGGCCAGGCGGTGCCGTAGATGCGCTGGAGCATCGGGTTCTTCTCGCTGCCGCGCCAGTAGGCGGCGGCGTTGCGCATCAGCTTGAACGCCGGGATGTTCCGGGTGGTGGGCAGGTGAGGACCGCGGCAGAGGTCCTTCCAGCACAGGTCGCCGGTCTTGGCGTCGATGTTGTCGTAGATGGTCAGCTCGCCGCCGCCCACCTCGACGTTCGCGCCGTCGTCGGTCGACGCGGAGCCCTTGATGCCGATGAGCTCCAGCTTGTACGGCTCGTCCGCCAGCTCGGCGCGGGCGTCCTCGTCGGTCACCACGCGGCGGGCGAAACGCTGGCCGCGCTTCTGGATCTCCTGCATCTTCTTCTCGATGACCTTGAGGTCCTCGGGAGTGAAGGGCTTCTCGACGTCGAAGTCGTAGTAGAAGCCGTCCCGGACCGGCGGGCCGATGCCCAGCTTGGCCTCGGGGAAGAGCTCCTGCACGGCCTGGGCCATGACGTGCGCGGTCGAGTGGCGCAGGATGTCGAGACCGTCCGGGGAGGAGATCTCGACGCCCTCGACGACGTCGCCGTCGGAGAGCTCGTACGACAGGTCCTTCAGCTCGCCGGCCACACGGGCGGCGATGATGGTGCGGTCGTCGGCGAACAGGGCGCCGGCGGTGGTGCCCGCGCTCACCGCCCTCTCCTCTGCTTCCGAGGCGGACTGGACGGTCACACGGACATCAGACACGGGTACTCCGTACATAAGGGCGCAAGCAGACACGAGGTGCCGGCGCCGGCGATGCGCGACAGGTACGAGGTGCCGCGCACGGCCGATCCTACCGAGGCGACGGACCCGCCCGCGAAACGGTTTCCGACGGCTCCGCCCTGGCTCCGGCGCTACCCCTCGTCCGGCCCGCACGCCTCCTCGAAGAAGTCGAGGTTCTCCTGGAGGGACTTCATCAGCCGGTCCCGTTCCGTCTCGTCGACCTGTACGGGGACGACCCCGGACGCGTCGGTGAGACGGCGGAAGCCGCCCCGGCTCTCCAGCCGGCCCACCACCCGGATCGGCAGCCCGACGAGATGGGCGTGACCGGCGGTGCGGTACGCCTCCTCGTCCAGGCTCACGCGGACGTGCGGGACCTCCGCCCCGCCCAGCACCCGCAGCCGTACGGTGCCCTCGCCGCGCGGCCCGGAGCGGCGCATGCGGACGACGGCGCCGGTGAGCCGGACCGGTACGGAGGGCTCGTCGGTCAGATAGCGGGCGCTCGCCTCGCGCAGGGCCGGCAGGTCGCCGGGCGAGAACTCGACCGGTTCGGGCCGGGCGGCGCAGCCCACGGGCGCCCCGGCGGACGGGGCCCACTCCAGGGCGATCCTGGCTCCCTCGGTACCCCGGACGAGGGCGACGAGGGCCTCGGTGAGTTCGCGGCTGACGCCCGCCTCGACGGCGGCGTCGAAGGCCTCCATGCCACCGGTGGCCCGCTGGTAGTCGGTGGCCTCCCGGGCCGCGTGGAGCGCGTGGTAGAGCCGGACGGCGATCGGGCGGCCCGGATCGACGGGCAGGAAGGCGGTCAGTCCGCGCCCGCCGGGTGCCGCGCCGACGACGACGGTCTCCAGGGAGGCCTGGGCCGGGCGCCGGTGGCGGGCCCCGTAGTAGCCGGCCCGGCCGCGTACGGCGAGGGCGCCGGCCAGGAGGAGCTGGCGGGCGGCGGACCTGAGCTGCTCCTGAACGGTCCAGGGGAGGACGCCGGCCGGGCCCGGGGGCACGTCGCGCCACCAGCGGATCTCGTCGCTGGGCACGGCGAGGCCGGTGAGGACCTCGCGGGCGGAGGGCGTGGCGCTGTGGGCGAGGGCGGTGAGCGCCTCGCCGAGCAGGTCCTCGCAGTCCGGGAAGGCGCGGCTCTCCGGGACGAGGAGGCTGGTTCCGGTGCCGCTGCCGGGCGGCGTCCAGCGGCTGTAGCGCCCGGCCGCCCCGCCCCGCCGCCGCCATCCGTGGCGGGCGAGGAGGGCGCCGAGGACGCGCGGGTCGACCCTGCCCGGGTCGGGTGCGCCCTGGGTGTCGGCCCAGGGGCCGGTGGGCGGGGCGGGGACACCGGTCCAGGGTCCGGGGGTGTCGCCGGGCGCCGGGTGGGGCCGGTAGGGCGGGGGGACGGGGCCGTGTCCGGCCCCGCCCCCTTCGTCCCCGAACCTCGGTTCGTCGATCGGTCGGTGCATCAAGGTCTCCCTCCCACGCCGACCCGGGTCATGATCTCGCAGAGCGCCCGGTCGTCGAAGATCCGCGTCGTCGGTACGCGCACGGTGGTCCGGCGCCGTCCCGTGACCGGGTGTCCGGCCAGGTTGATCCAGTAGCAGCAGTGCCGCAGGTCGAGCCGGTCGTGACTCGCTCTCAGCCAGTCGTCCTGTGACCTCGGGACGAGCATCACGACCAGGATCTTGTGCACGGACACCGGGGTTCTGGCGAGCTTCACCAGGTGGTCGTTGTCGAGGGTGAACGAGAACGTGCTCCCGGGCGGGCGCGGCGGTATCTGGTAGGTGCACTTGAGCTGCACCTTGATGGTCACTTCGTCGTCGACGGTGTGGCCGGGAGAGCCGTGGCTCACGTGCCAGTCGATGCCGTTGTCCGGAAAGGGCTGGGACAGCGAGCAGCCGGCCGCGGCGGCGACGGCGTGCAGGTATCCCACCTGGAGGGTCTCCATGCAGGCGGTGGTGGCGAGTGAGCCGCGCGTCGGTGCCAGCCGCTGGGGCGGCAGCCCTCCCGACTCGGGCTGGGCGAGCGCCATGTCGATTTCCTTCCCCGTCCCTTGTGTTGTGACCGGTCCGCGTACGGCGCAAACAGTCCGGGTATCACCGTTTCGGGGGCAGGGGGTTGGCCATCTGCCGCACGTGTGCAGGGAGTTCAGGGATGACGATGCACTGGTACGAAGGGCCCCTGGCCGCTTTCGACACGGAGACCACAGGAGTCGACGTCGAGGGCGACCGGATCGTGTCCGCCGCCCTCGTCGTACAGGACACGGTGGGGGCGCGCCCGCGGGTGACGCGGTGGCTGGTCAATCCGGGCATACCCGTGCCCGAGGGAGCCACCGCCGTGCACGGACTGACGGACGATCACCTCCAGCGGAACGGCCGGTGGCCGGCTCCGGTGATGGAGGAGCTGGCGCGTGCGCTGGCGGAGCAGAGCGCGGCGGGGCGCCCGCTGGTGGTGATGAACGCGCCGTTCGATCTGACGATCCTCGACCGCGAGCTGCGCAGGCACCGGGCGTCCACCCTCGGCGACTACCTGGCGGGCACCCCGCTGTGCGTCCTCGACCCACGGGTCCTGGACAAGCATCTGGACCGCTACCGGAAGGGCCGCCGGACGCTCACGGACCTGTGCGCGCACTACGAGGTGGAGCTGGCGGGCGCGCACGACGCGGCGGCGGACGCGGCGGCGGCGCTCGATGTCGTACGGGCGGTGGCGCGGCGTTTCTCGTCCCGGCTCGAACGGCTGACGCCGGCGGAGCTGCACACGCTGCAGGCGGTGTGGCACGCGGCGCAGGCGCGGGGGCTCCAGGCGTGGTTCACCCGGCAGGGGACACCGGAGACCGTGGACCCGGCGTGGCCGCTGCGGCCGGAGCTGGGCACCGCGGCCTGAACTCGGCAGGGCGGCCCGACACATGACAGAGGCCGGTCCGTCTGTCGACGGACCGGCCTCTACCCGGTGGGCGATACTGGGATCGAACCAGTGACCCCTTCGGTGTGAACGAAGTGCTCTCCCGCTGAGCTAATCGCCCGGGAACGGGTTGAACCATACAGCCCTTCAAGCCGTTCGTTCAAACCGATCGCAGGTGGGTGGCGAGTCCCCGCCGCCCACCCCGCATCATCAGGGCGTGGTTGGCGCGGAACACGGGCCGCCCGGGCACGGCGAAGGCGCGCAGCAGACGGGCACGGACCTCGACCTCCTGCTCGTACAGGGCGTGGGTGCCGGTGCCTTCCGGGGTGAGGGTCCAGCGGGCCCAGCCCTCCAGGTCGCCGCCGAGTCCCACCTCCAGGACCCGGGCCGCCGGGTCGCGGCGCAGGGCACGGGCGGTGACGACGAGGTCGTACGGGAGCAGGGAGCGGAAGCGGGCGGTGCCGGTGGTGTCGTCGACGGGGACGACCTCGCGGACCTGGGGCCACCAGCGGGGGTACTCCTCGGCGCGTTCGAGGACGGCGTAGACCGCGTCCGGCGGGGCGGCGAGCCGCCAGACATTGCGGAAGTGGTACCGGCACCAGTCCATGCCCCCAGTGTGGACGTACTCAGGCCCCCCGAGCCGGAAGATGAGTACCCGGACGCATTCCCGCCAGGTGTGGCCGGGGCCACACTCCGGGCATGGACAACTCCCTGCCGCCCGCGGACGAGCTGGCGCTCGTCGACCGCGAGCTGGCCCAACTCGACGCACGCCGGTCCCAGTTGCTGGCCCGGCGGGCCTGGCTGATCCGTGTGCTCCACGCGCCGGCCGCTTCGGCGGCGTCGTCGGCACCGTGGCCCCGCCCGCCGGTGGCGGACTCGACGCCGCGGAGCGCGCAGAACGTCCTGCTGACGCTCGGCGGCACGCTGCTGACGATCGCCGCGGTCGCGTTCACCCTGGTGAGCTGGGGCTCGATGGGGATCGGCGGCCGCGCGGCCGTCCTGTTCGTGGTCACCTCGGCCGCCCTGGCGGCGCCGGTGACGCTGCTGCGCCGGAGCCTGGTGTCGACGGCCGAGTCGGTGGGGGCGCTCGGTCTCGTTCTGATGGTGCTCGACGCGTACGCGCTGCACCGGGTGGCACTGCCGGAGACGGACGGCCTCGGGTACACGGCGGTGGCCGCCGCGGTCCTCGCGGGCGCGTGGACCGCGTACGGCTCGGTCCTGCCCCGGCTGCGGATCCCGCTGCCGGCCGCCGTCGTCGTCGGACAGCTGCCGCTGCCGCTGGGTGTGCTCGCGGCCGGGGGCGGGCCGACGGCCTTCGCGTGGGCGGCGCTCGTCACGGCCGCGGCGGACGGGGCGGTGGTCCTGTGGACCCGGCCGGCCGCGGTCCGGATCACGGCGGCCACCGGTGCGTCGGCACTGGGCGGCTGGGCGCTCCTGACGGGCGGCTGGCTCTCGCTCACCTCGCCGTGGAGCGGCGCGCCGCTGCTCCTGGCGGGCGCGGCGGTGACGCTGTACGTGGCCTGGCGCACGCCCGTCCTCGCGGTGGCGGCCGCGGCGATCACCGGCCTGGCGACGATCACGGCCCTGGGCGGCCTGCTGCGCACGGCCGTCCCGACGGACTGGACGGTACCGGCGTACGTGCTGTGCGGACTGGCCCTGGCCTCGGTGCACCGCGTGAGCGCGAGCGCGGCCGGCGACGGAGCCGCGGGGAGGTCCGGACCGACCGAGGACGGAGCCGCCGGGTTCCGGCTGCCGGGCGGCGTCCGGCTCGGGCTCGCCGGGGCGGGCGCCGGGGTCGCGGCGCTCGGGGTCGTCTGGGCGTTGCCGCCGGTGGCGGTCGGGCTCCTGGGGCCCGTGGCCCGGACGACGGAGGTCTGGTCGGGCGGGCACGCCGAGCGCGCCCTGACCTCGTACCCGGGGACGGCGCTCCTGGTCCTGGCCGTGGCCGCCGCCGTCCTCGCGACCCGATCCCGGCTGTGGGCCCGCTGTGGCGCCCTCGTCCTGGCCTGGGCGCTCCTGACCGCGCTGCCGGTCTCCCTCGACCTGCCGTACGCGGCGACGCTCACCCTGCAGCTCGTGACGAGCGCGGCGGCGTTGGCGTGCGCCGTCCGCCCAGGGCCGCTGACGCGCGGCCTGCGCCGCAGCCGCCCCGATGCGGCTGAAGGCTCCGTCGCACCGGGGGCGGGTACGCCCGCCACGGCGCCGGCCACCTCCGGCTCCTCCCGCCCATCCGCACCGCCCGCGCCCGGCGCCCCCTGGCCCGCCTGGCCCCCTTCCCGGCCCCGCCCTCCGGCTCCCGCCACGGAGCCCGGGACCGTCCTCGGGTGGATCGCGTACGTCGGTGGGCTGGGGTCCGCCGTGAGCGCGCTCGCGCTCGCCCTGGACACACAGGGGGCCACGTTCGCGGGGCTCGGGGTGGTGCTCGCGCTCCTCGTGGGCGTGGCGGTGCTCGGGGAGGGCGCGCGCCGGGTGGTCGCCGCCTGTGGCGCGGTGCTCACCGCGACCGGGCTCGTGTTCGCGGTGGCGGCCGCCCGCGGGTTCGAGGACCACTGGACGGCGCTCGCCCTGCTGCTCGTCCCGGCGGCGACGGCGGTCATCGGCGCCAAGGCCCGCCCGGTGGCCCTGCCGGTCGAGATCACCGGTGCGGCCGTGGCGCTGCCGGCGTTCGGGCTCGCCGCGTCCCGGCCCGCGTTCCTCGCGCTCGCGCTGGCCCTCGGCGGAGTGCTCGCGGCGGCGACGGCCGTGCGCCCCGAGCGGCGCCGGTTCGCCTCGTGGACGGCGGCGGTGCTGTTCCTGCTGGCCACCTGGGTCCGGCTCGCGGTGTGGGAGGTGACGACCCCGGAGGCGTACACGCTGCCGGCGACCGTGCCCGCGCTCGTCGTCGGGTTCCTGCGGCGGCGCCGGGACCCGGAGGCCTCGTCCTGGACGGCGTACGGCCCCGGTCTCGCGGCGACACTGCTGCCGAGCCTCGTCGCGGCCTGGACGGACCCTGAGTGGGTGCGCCCGCTGGCCCTGGGTGTCGCGGCCCTGGCCGTGACGCTGCTCGGCGCGCGGTTCCGGCTCCAGGCGCTGCTCGTCCTCGGCGGCTCGGTGCTCGCCCTGGACGGGCTGCACGAGCTGGCCCCTTACGTGGTGCAGGTGGTGGGCGCGCTGCCGCGCTGGCTGCCGCCGGCCCTCGCCGGGCTCCTGCTGCTCGCGGTGGGTGCCACGTACGAGCAGCGGCTGCGGGACGCCCGACGGCTCCGGGACCGGGTCGCGCGGATGCGATGAGGAAACGCCGAAGGCCCGGAGACGGTGTTCCGTCTCCGGGCCTTCGGACCGGGTGGTGGGCGATACTGGGTTCGAACCAGTGACCCCTTCGGTGTGAACGAAGTGCTCTCCCACTGAGCTAATCGCCCCGGTGCACCGCAAACATTACCGCATGTCAGCGGGGCTCCCGCACCATCCGAGGGTCACTCGGCGATCTTCCACGGCATGACGAAGCCGAACTTCCAGAGGTAGATGCCGAGCAGGGCGGCGATGATCACCAGGCCGACGGTGGTGAGGATGATGTTCCTGCGGCGGACCTTGGGGTCGAGGGCGCGCTGGGCGGCCTCGGTGACCTTGCGCTTGGTCCAGCGGAGGACCAGCTGTGCCCAGACGAACTCGGTCGCCCAGATCGCCATGCCACCGAAGATGACCAGCCAGCCGGGCCCCGGGAGCGGCAGCATGACCACTCCGGCGCCGACCACGGCGAGTCCCACGATGAAGACGCCGACCTGCCAGCTCAGATGCAGGCCTCGCCGGGACTTGATGAACTCCGGTGCGCGGGATCCCAGTTCGGCGTCCTTGCCGTCTGCGGACTCCCCGGTGCGCTCGTCACTCTCCGCATTCATGGTCCCCAACTTACCGGACGCGGGCCTCTCGCCGGAATGGCGGTATTACCGCAGGTCACACGCGCCCATACGAGCTACCTGAACGATCACAAAACCGACAGAGGGGTTTACAACGGCACTGGAGGTGGCATGTCGATTTCGCCGACGTGCGAATCCCCGAGCGCACACTGAGCGAAAGGCCCTGGCGCTTATGAACACCACGGTCAGCTGCGAGCTGCACCTGCGCCTCGTTGTGTCGAGCGAGTCCTCACTGCCTGTACCCGCGGGCCTGCGGTATGACACGGCCGATCCGTATGCCGTGCACGCCACCTTCCACACCGGAGCCGAGGAGACGGTCGAGTGGGTCTTCGCCCGCGACCTTCTCGCCGAGGGGCTGCACCGGCCCACCGGCACGGGCGACGTCCGCGTCTGGCCATCCCGTAGTCACGGTCAGGGAGTCGTCTGCATCGCGTTGAGCTCCCCCGAGGGAGAAGCCCTGCTCGAGGCCCCGGCGAGGGCCCTGGAGTCGTTCCTGAAGCGGACCGACGCCGCCGTGCCACCGGGCACCGAGCATCGGCACTTCGATCTCGACACGGAGCTCTCCCACATCCTGGCCGACAGCTGAGCCAGGCCGAGAGCCGCACGGCGCCGTCCGACTCGGGGCGACGGCGCCGCGCGGGCAGTCACATAGGCACGACACCGGCGCTCCCCACCGCGCAGCCGGCGCGGTGGTGGGCGCCGTTGTCCTTTTCCCGGTCGCGCTAAAGTCAGCGCCATTCCGCGGGCGCCCGCCCGCGGCCGGCCAGGGAGCGAATCGTGCTGATCCCTCACGACACCCGGATCGCCCTCGACACCGTCGTCGATCTGATGAACACCGCGCCCCAGGGCGACCGCGCCGACGAGCTCGCGGACATCCCGGGGCTGCAGACCTTCGTCCACGCGCACAAGATCAGCGGCGTGGGCGAGCTGGGCCCCGACGACCTGCGGGCCGTGCGCGAGGTGCGTGAGAAGTTCGCGGCGGTCTTCTCGGCCCCCGAGGCGCGGATCGCGGCTCCCCTGATCAACCAGCTGGTGGCGGGTGCGGGCACCACGCC
The DNA here is from genome assembly GCF_045162855.1 of Streptomyces sp. NBC_01077. Classification (NCBI taxonomy): domain Bacteria; kingdom Bacillati; phylum Actinomycetota; class Actinomycetes; order Kitasatosporales; family Streptomycetaceae; genus Streptomyces; species Streptomyces sp. NBC_01077. The sequence goes on from NZ_CP108669.1 coordinate 2,356,348, forward strand.
ACAGCTCACCGACCACGACGGCTACGACTGGCACGTGCACTACTTCGCGCCGGGCGCCTCGGTGGCCGACCACCTCTCGGCCGACTGTGGCATGGCGCTGGCGTTCATCGTGGTGGCGGGCGAGCAGGAGCGGCTGCGGCGCTGCGAGGCGCCGGACTGCGGCCGGGCCTTCGTCGACCTCTCCCGCAACCGCTCGCGGCGCTACTGCGACAGCCGCACCTGTGGGAACCGGCTGCACGTGGCCGCGTACCGGGCGCGCCGCAAGGAGGCGGCGGGCTGAGGCCGGGGCGCCGGTCGGGGCCGGGGCCGTGACCGCCGCCGGGGCCCTCACCGTACGAAGAGATCGTTCACGGCGGCCATGAGCAGCAGACAGCCGATCACCCCGAGAAAGATCATCAGCGGGGGCTGGGAGAGCGCGAACAGACAGCCGCGCGGCTCTTCGTCAGGGGCATCGGGGGCGGCGGGGACGGTCTCCCGCGAGGTATCCAGCATCTCGGGGGGATGATGGCGCACCCCGGACCCGGGAAATCCCGCAACACGCCCCACAGCAAGGGCTGTTCATCCCTTCCCGTGGATCACGGGAACGGGAATCGCCAGAAGCGATCAGATTCCGTGCTTCTTCAGAATCGCCTCGATGTCGCTGAAGTCCTCTCCCGTCGTGCCGGACTGCGGCTTCGCCGTGACGGCACGCGAGGGCGACGACGCCGCCGGAGCCACGGCACTCGGCTCGGTCCCGGCGGTGGTCTCCTTGCGGTCGCCGCGGCGCCGCTCCACCGCCCGGGTGGACAGGAAGAGCAGCCAGGCGACGCCCAGGACACCGAAGCCGGCCCAGGCGACCGGACTGAACGCCGTGTCCGCGATCCAGTCGACAGCGCCCGTCATCACCAGGCCGAGCGGCACCAGGGCGTAGGCCGCGATCCGGGCGGCGGACAGGAAACGCTTCCGGTACGCCGTGATCGCGGCGATGCCCAGGCCTGCCGCGGCCACCGCGGAGAAAATGGTCTCGGCGAGCATGCGGTCCTCCAGGTCCCGGGTGATACGTCCCTTCCATCCTGCACCGGTGAGGCCCTCTCCGGCCATGTCCCGGGCCCGGTCTCAGGGAGATCTCCGGGTCACCCCCGCCGGATCTCCTCCCCAGGTCCCGGTGGGGAGCCGCCCGCCCCTCCCCGGTGAGGGAGACTGCTGTCATGAGTGACTCCACCACCGCACCCGCCTCCCCCGTCGTCCTCGAGGCGTGGTTCGACCTCCAGTGCCCCGACTGCTTCCAGGCCCTCGACGACGTCCGCGCGCTCCGTGAGAAGTACGGCGACCGGCTCGATGTACAGCTGCGGCACTTCCCGCTCGCCAAGCACAAGCACGCGTACGCGGCCGCGCAGGCCGCCGAGGAGGCCGTCGAGCAGGGCAAGGGCTGGGCGTACGCGGAGGCGCTGCTCGCCAGGACCGCCGAGCTGGGCGAGCGGGGCGAGCCGGTGCTGATGGAGGTCGCCACCGGACTCGGACTCGACGCCGAGGAGTTCGACACCGCGCTGATCGACGGCCGGCATCTGCTGACCGTCGACGCGGACGAGGCCGAGGGCAAGGCGATCAAGGTCACCGGCACGCCGACCTATGTCATCGACGGGGAGCGGCTGGACGGCGGCCAGAGCCAGGACGGTCTGCGCGCGCGCATCGAGGAGATCGCCGACCGTCTCCTGAAGGCCTGATCGCGCCCCCCTAGCGCAGCTCCTTGGCGCTGTTCACGTAGGTCGTGCGGTAGCCCAGCGACTCGTACAGCCGGATCGCCGGGGTGTTGCCGGCGAAGACGTGCAAGCCGAGCAGGGTCTCCCCGGCCTCCCGCGCGACCCGCTCGGCGAGCAGCATCAGCGCCCGGCCGTAGCCGTGTCCCCGCTGGGCCTCGTCGACCTCGATGTCGTACACGAAGGCCGCCCAGCGCCCCGGCTCCAGCTCGATCCGGCCGGTCCACAGGAAGCCGGCGGGCCGTCCGTCCCGGACGACCACGTGGATCGCGACGTCGGGGGTGGCGAGGCCCTCCGGGAGGTACCTCTCGTGGCTGCTCTCGGCCTTGGCGCGGGCCTGGTCCTCGGGGACGCCACGGTCGATCCAGCTCTGCGCGAAGCCCTGCTTGGCCCGGACCGCCCACTCCCCGTACTCGGTCTCGGACATCGGCCGGACCTCGACGCCGCCCGGCAGGGCCGGCGGCTCGGCGGGCAGCTCCTTGACCATGTTCCGGCTGCGCTCGGTGTAGCCGAGCGAGCGGGCCATCCGCAGTGCCGCCCCGGCGTCGGCGGGCACCGATATCTGCACCTCGGCGCAGCCCCAGCCCCGCAGCACCTCCTCGGAGGCGAGCGCCGCGACCGTGCCCCGGCCCCGTCCGCGGTCCGGCTCGTCGACCCGGAGCCGGCCGATCACTCCGGAGGCGGCGCCGAAGCCGGGATCGGTGGAGAGGTGCACGGAACCGACACGGCGGCTGTTCACGCACACGTCGTAGGTGCGGGAACGGCCTCCGTCGGGCGTCTGCTGAAGCGGCTCGGCCGGCCGCAGGGTGGTGGTCATCAGTGGTGTTCTACCCACCCCGGGGCCGTCCGTCATCAGGTTTTACGCGAGGCGCGGATCCCGGTCGCGGGCGGCGTTCTCGTCGAAGATCCGCATGGCCTTGGCGGTGACCGGGCCGGGCGCCGGCGACAGCTCGCGCCCGTCGACGCGGTGCACGGCCTGGACGTCGCGGAGGGTCGAGGTCAGGAAGATCTCCTCGGCGCTCTCCAGGACGTCCAGCGGCAGATCGGTCTCCTGCGCACCGGTCCACTCGACGGCGAGGGCGCGGGTGATGCCCGCGAGGCAGCCGGAGGAGACGGGCGGGGTGTGGATCTCTCCGTCGACCACGACGAAGACGTTGGAGCCGGTGCCCTCGCAGAGCTGCCCCACGGTGTTGGCGAAGAGCGCCTCGGACGCGCCCTGCTCGCGCGCCCGGGCGAGGGCGACCACGTTCTCGGCGTACGAGGTGGTCTTGAGCCCGGTGAGGGCGCCGCGCTCGTTGCGGGTCCAGGGCACCGTGATCACGGCGGTGGAGTCGGCACGTCGGCCGGTCTCCCCGAGGCCCACGACCAGGCCGGCCCCCTCGTCGCCGCGCTCGGAGCCGAGCGGGGAGAGACCGGCGGTGTACGTGATGCGGAGCCGGCCCAGCTCCATCGGGTTCGCGGCGAGGACGGCGGCGCAGGCGCGGCGGACCTCGTCGAGGTCCGGGTCGGGCAGGCCGAGACCGCGGGCGGAACGGGTGAGGCGCTCCAGGTGGAGGGTGAGAGCAAACGTTTCTCCCCGCTCCGCCTTGACCGTCTCGAAGACGCCGTCGCCGACGGTCAGTCCGTGGTCCAGCACGGAGACCAGGGCGGTCTCCGCGTCGTGCAGCCCGCCGTTGACCCAGAGTTTCATCGAGAAGTGGCCTTTCCGCTCGCCTCAAGGGCGCCTGACTCGTAGGCGCCCGACGCTATCGCGACCAGCCGGGACGCCTTCAGCTCGGTCTCCCCCCACTCGCGCTCCGGGTCGGAGCCCCAGGTGATCCCCGCGCCGGTGCCGAAGCGGAGCACACCCTCGGCGCGGTCGATCCAGAAGGTCCGTATGCCGACGGCCAGCTCGGCGGTGCCCGCGTCGGCGTCGACCCAGCCGACGCCTCCGCAGTAGGGGCCGCGGGGAGCGGTCTCCAGGGCCTCGATGATCCGCAGCGCGCTGGACTTGGGTGCGCCGGTGACGGAGCCGGGCGGGAAGGTGGCGTCGAGCAGCTCGGGCCAGCCGGCGTCCTCGCGCAGCAGGCCGGTGACCATGGAGACGAGGTGGACGAGGCCGGGGTGCTCCTCGATCGCGCAGAGGGCGGGGACGGCGACGGAGCCGGTCTCGCTGACGCGTCCCAGGTCGTTGCGGACCAGGTCGACGATCATCACGTTCTCCGCGTGGTCCTTGGGGAGGAGGTCGGCGGCGGTGCGGCCGGTCCCCTTGATGGGCCCCGAGGAGATCAGGGCCCCCTCCTGGCGGAGGTAGAGCTCGGGGGAGGCGGTGGCGATCTCCACCCCGTGCGCGGGCAGGCGGATCGTTCCGGCGTACGGGGCGGGGTTGCCCCGGGCGAGGAGCGCGGTGAGGGCGTCGACGTCGGCGGCGGCCGGGTCCGGCAGCGGCGCGGTCAGCACCCGGCAGAGGTTCGCCTGGTAGACCTCGCCGCGCGCGATGTGCTCGCGCACGCGCCGGACGCCCGCGATGTACGCGGCGCGGTCGAGGGAGGACGTCCAGTCACCGGCGGCGGGGCCGAGCCAGCCGCCGGGGACGGGCGGGGGGACGGGGTCGGCCCGCACGTCGCCGAAGCGCGCGCAGGTCAGACGCCCCTCGAAGTCCGCGCAGACGGCCCAGAAGCCGGCGGAGTCCAGGGCTTCGGGGTCGTGGGTGACGTCCCGGAGGTCGGTCGCGACGAGGCCGCCGAAGCGGGCCAGAGGAGCAAGGTCGTGCACGCATCGAGTCTAGGTCCGCCGAAGGAGGGACAGCGGGGCCCTTGCACCGGGGGTTCCCCGCCACCTCGGGAACACGGCGAGTGAACGTGGCGCGAACCCTCCGGGACGCCCGGCCGGGCACTCGGATCGGCGCGCAGGTCAGCACGCTGCGGAAACGCGTTTTTGTGCTGGCCCAGGAATCCGCTAGAGTTCAACACGTCGCCGGGACGCGCAAGCGAAACGGAAACGACAAGCGGACGTGGCTCAGTTGGTAGAGCATCACCTTGCCAAGGTGAGGGTCGCGAGTTCGAATCTCGTCGTCCGCTCGATGTGGGGGATCTTCCCGAACCCCTGTATTCACTCCTGGTGGAGTGGCCGAGAGGCGAGGCAACGGCCTGCAAAGCCGTCTACACGGGTTCAAATCCCGTCTCCACCTCCAAGGACGATTAGCTCAGCGGGAGAGCGCTTCCCTGACACGGAAGAGGTCACTGGTTCAATCCCAGTATCGTCCACTGGACCTTCGGGTCCTGGATCTTCGGATCCCCCGCGCGATTAGCTCAGCGGGAGAGCGCTTCCCTGACACGGAAGAGGTCACTGGTTCAATCCCAGTATCGCGCACGCAGTACGCAGTACCTTCGGGTACGTTCGTGTGCACCACCCGCGCGATTAGCTCAGCGGGAGAGCGCTTCCCTGACACGGAAGAGGTCACTGGTTCAATCCCAGTATCGCGCACCATCAAAGAGCCCCCGGCCGCATCTCGCGGCCGGGGGCTTCTTCGTGCACCGGAGGCCCGGTGCACCCTCCGTCAGGAGGAGAAGAGCATCCGGCCGAAGCCGCGCTGGCGGTAGTGACCGCCGCCGTGGTGGCCGCCCTGGTGCGGGGCGCCCCAGGCGGGTGCGGCGGGCTGCGCGGCCGGGTACGCCTGCGGGGCCGGCGGGGCGGGCGGGGCCTGCTGGACCCACTGGGACTCCAGGCGGGTCAGGGACTCCAGCTCGCCGTAGTCCAGGAATATCCCGCGGCAGCCGCTGCACTGCTCGATCTGGACGCCGTTGCGGTTGTACGTGTGCATGGCCGCGTGGCACTTGGGACACTGCATCGTCGGCTCAACTCCCTGACTTCGCCGTTCGAATGGTGGCTTCACCTTACGTGGACGCCGAAGGGGCCGAGTCGGTTCGATGCCCGGCGATACGGGCGCAGGTGTCGATCATCACGTCCTCGACCTCGTCGAGCGGCCGGCCCTCCGCCGTCGACTTCGCGAGGGCCAGGGCCGCCGTCTGGACCGTCAGGGCGCGGGCGGGCACGTCGAGTTGGACCCAGGGATCGGGGCCCACGGCCGGGCCGCCCGCCGCCTGGTACGCGCCGAGGAAACGGGACCAGACCTCCGGGGGCAGGATGCCGGCGGCGAACCAGGCGGCGGGGCGGGCCAGATCCCACGCGGGGTCGCCGAGACCGACGTCGTCCATGTCGATGAGTCGCCAGGGGGCCTGGAGCGGGAGGCCGGTGTCGCGGACCAGTTGGCCGAGGTGGAAGTCGCCGTGGCAGAGGAGGCGGGGGCCCGCTGCCGGGCTGTCCGCCGTCGACCGCCGGGCGTCGTCGGGGACGGATCGCCAGGCGGCGAGGACGGTGGTGGTGGCCGGGTGGTCCGGGGCCGTACGGCGCATCCGGTCCACGGCGAGGGCCGCCTTGGCGGGGGCCCGCATGTCCGGGAGCCGGTCGGCCAACCCGGGCGGCGGCGGAGTGCGGTGGAGGAGCGCCAGGAGCCGCGCGGCTTCCTCCCAGGGGGCGGCGTCGGGGTCCGCCGGGTCGACGGGTGGGCCGTACGGCCAGACCGTGACGGGGCGTCCTTCGAGCTCGACGATCGGCTCGGATGCGGGCGTCGGCGTCGGCGTCGGCGTCGGGAGGGGCTGGAGGAAGACCTCGGAGACATCCCGGTGGGCGGCGAGCGCCAGCCGTGCGCGGTGCGCCTCGGGGTCGGTGCCGGGGGCGTGCGCCTTCGCGACCAGTCGCCCGTGACGTACGACCGTTCCGTCGTCGCGGTCGGCCAGCACCCCGATCAGGTCGCTCGCGCAGCGGCAGCGCGTACCGGGGCGGTGTGCGGCGGCGTGCGCGTACGCGGCGAGGCCGTCGAGGAGAGGCCGGTCAGGGGAGTCCACGGGGGCGAGCGTACGGGGCGGGAACGCGCGAAGGCCGGTCAGCTCCCCAGCTGACCGGCCCCACGCTGCCGTCCGCCGCACCCCCGTCCCCACGGGGTTGATGGCCGGATGTTCCGACCCGGGCCGCTCTCCCGGGTCTGAGGCGCTTGTCAGCGCCCCAGCATCACGCCCACGGACGACGCCTGTGTGACCACCGCTTCCCAGCCGCCGAAGACGACTACGAGCAGGGCCGCGAGAGGGAGGACCATGGCGGTGGCCACCAGGGGATGACGCCGGCTCGAAGGCCGGGTGCTCGTCCGCGATGCCGTGAAAGCCATGGTTCCTCTCCTGTCGTGTCTGGCGCGGCGGGTGCTTGACCTCGGGGGACGAGTGCTGCACCCGCCGCTTGACATCAACTTTAGGGAGCCGGGAAGGCCCGGACGTCATGCCCGCGTACCGACTTACGGGCCTCCGGGAGGATGACGCCCGGCCGTACGGCGTACTCCCCTGGGTGGAGACGGGGGCGCGGAACCCGGGGTCTTCCCGGAGGGGTTCCGCCAGGGGCGGTGGAGGGGTGGCCCGGGCGTGACTTCGCTCACTTCGCGGGGCGCCGTAGGAACGCCCCGGTCCGGAGGCCTCGGCGGACGCCTCCGGGACCCCCGGACCAGCTTGTCGACACTTAGTCAACTGGGTTGTTGTGGTGGGGGGTTGGGGTGACCTCCGGCGCACGCCTTCGTCACCCGTACCCCTCAGCACTGACAATCGATCCCGGTGCGAGGGCGCGGCCTATGAGCACGTGCGGGCGCCACTACGTAAGCTGTGCCACGTCGAACGGACGAGGGGACGGACATGGCGATGATGCGGCTCCGGCGCGAGGATCCGCGGATCGTCGGGTCGTTCCGGCTCCACCGCAGGCTGGGTGCCGGCGGGATGGGTGTCGTGTATCTGGGGTCCGACCGGCGCGGCCAGCGAGTGGCGCTCAAGGTGATCCGGCCGGATCTGGCCGAGGACCAGGAGTTCCGGTCCCGGTTCGCCCGTGAGGTGTCCGCAGCCCGGCGGATCCGGGGCGGCTGTACGGCCCGGCTCGTCGCCGCCGATCTGGAGGCCGAGCGCCCCTGGTTCGCCACCCAGTACGTGCCCGGTCCCTCACTGCACGACCGGGTCGCCGAGGAGGGCTCGCTGCGCGCCGCCGACGTGGCCTCGATCGGGGCCGCGCTCTCGGAGGGCCTCGTCGCCGTCCACGAGGCGGGGGTCGTGCACCGGGACCTCAAGCCCTCGAACATCCTGCTCTCCCCCAAGGGCCCCCGCATCATCGACTTCGGCATCGCCTGGGCCACCGGGGCGAGCACCCTGACCCATGTCGGTACGGCTGTCGGCTCCCCCGGCTTCCTCGCCCCCGAGCAGGTGCGTGGCGCGGCCGTCACCCCCGCCACCGACGTGTTCTCCCTCGGTGCCACGCTGGCGTACGCGGCGATGGCCGACTCCCCCTTCGGGCACGGCAGTTCCGAGGTCATGCTCTACCGGGTCGTGCACGAGGAACCGCAGCTGCACGGGGTGCCGGACGCGCTGGCGCCGCTGATCCGGGCCTGTCTGGCGAAGGACCCCGAGGACCGTCCCAGCACCCTTCAGCTGTCGATGCGGCTCAAGGAGATCGCGGCGCGCGAGGCGCAGGGCCTGCCGGTCTCGCGGCCGCCGGTGCAGCGGGAGCGGACCGAGGAGCGGAACACCGTACGGCCGACCGAGCGGTACACCGAGCGGGACGTGCCCGGTCGTATGCCGGAGCGCGGCGCCGAGCGGGGTACGGAGCGCGGCGCGGATCGTGGCACCGAGCGTGGCGCGGAGCGGGACCGCGGTGGGCGTGGGCCCGGGCCGTCCTCCCGACCGTCCGCCGGGCCGCGGACGGGTGGCCGTCCCGCGACCAGGCCCGGTGCCCGTTCGACGTCGACGGGACGTCGCCCCGCCAACCCGCGGCTGCTGCGGCAGCGGCTCTTCGTCTTCGTGGTGGTGACGCTGGTGGTGGCCCTGGGCATCGCCGCCGCCCAGGCCCTTCAGGGGTAGGACCCCCGGGGCCGGGGTCCGGGGCTTGAGCTGGTGCCGGTGGGCCGCTCAGGACTCCGGGCGGCCCGTCGCCACCGCGTAGAAGGCCACCGCCGCCGCCGCGCCCACGTTCAGCGAGTCGACACCGTGGGCCATCGGGATGCGGACCCACTCGTCCGCGGCGCGCAGGGCCTGCGTGGACAGGCCGTCGCCCTCGGCGCCCAGCATCAGGGCCACCCGCTCCATGCGGTGCGGTGCGGCCTCGTCGATCGACATCGCCTTCTCGGCCGGCGTCAGCGCGAGCAGCTTGAAGCCCGCCTCCCGTACCGCCTCCAGGCCTCGCGGCCAGCTGTCGAGGCGCGCGTACGGGACGGAGAACACCGCGCCCATCGACACCTTCACCGAGCGCCGGTACAGCGGGTCCGCGCAGTCCGGCGACAGCAGCACGGCGTCCATGCCGAGCGCCGCGGCGCTGCGGAAGATCGCGCCGATGTTGGTGTGGTCGTTCACCGACTCCATCACGACCACCCGGCGGGCGCCGACGAGCAGGTCGGCGGCGTCCGGGAGCGGCTTGCGCTGCATGGAGGCGAGGGCGCCCCGGTGCACGTGGTAGCCGGTCACGCGTTCCGCGAGGTCCGGCTGGATCGCGTACACCGGCGCCGGGACCTCGTCGATGACGTCCCGCATCACATCGACCCACTTGGCGGAGAGCAGCATCGACCGCATCTCGTACCCCGCCTGACGGGCCCGGCGGATGACCTTCTCCCCCTCCGCGATGAACAGGCCCTCGGCCGGTTCCCTTCTGCGGCGGAGTTCGACATCGGTCAGACCGATGTAGTCGCGCAGGCGCGGGTCGTCGGGGTCGTCGATCGTGATGAGTTCGGCCACGAGGTGATACTGCCTTGTCCGGGGTGTGGTGCCAATGTGTGTGCGGCGGTGCGTCCGTTGCTACCTGACCAGGCGGTCCGGGCCTTCCGTCACCACGTCGCCGATCACGATGACCGCCGGCGGGCGGACCTCCTGCGTCTTCACGGTCTCCGCCACCGTCGCCAGCGTCGCGTCCACCCGGCGCTGCGAGGCCGTCGTGCCCTCCTGGACCAGGGCGAGCGGCGTCTCCGGGTTCTTGCCGTGGGCGATGAGCGCCTCGGCGATCTTCCCGATCTTGTCCACGCCCATGAGGATCACCAGCGTGCCGGTGAGCTTCGCGAGCGACGCCCAGTCGACCAGGGAACGCGGGTCGTCCGGGGCCACGTGCCCGCTGACCACCGTGAACTCGTGGGCCACGCCCCGGTGCGTCACCGGGATGCCCGCCGCGCCCGGGACCGAGATCGAGCTGGAGATGCCCGGCACCACCGTGCAGGCGATGCCTTCGGCGGCGAGCGCCTGCGCCTCCTCCATGCCCCGGCCGAAGACGAACGGGTCACCGCCCTTGAGCCGTACGACGGACCTGCCGGCCTTCGCGTGCTCGATCAGCGCGTTGTTGATGGCCTCCTGGGCCATGAACCTGCCGTACGGGATCTTCGCCGCGTCGATCACCTCGACGTGCGGGGGAAGCTCGTCCAGGAGGTCACGGGGGCCGAGCCGGTCGGCGATGACCACGTCGGCCTCGGCGAGCAGGCGGCGGCCGCGCACCGTGATGAGGTCCGGGTCGCCGGGGCCGCCACCGACCAGGGCGACGAAGGGGGTACGGGCGCGGCGCGCGGGCGCGGCGATCGAACCGTCGCGGAGCCCCTCGACGATCGCGTCGCGCACGGCGGCGGAACGGCGGGGGTCGTGGCCGGTGAGGACGGCCACGGTCACGCCCTCGCTGCGGCCGGTGGCCGGCGTCCAGGCGGTGGCCGCTTCCGCGTCGTCCGAGCGCACGCACCAGGTCCGGGTCCGCTCGGCCTCGGCGGAGGCGGCGGCGTTCGCGGCCGGGTCCGTGGTCGCCACCAGGGCGTACCAGGCGTCGGCCAGGTCCCCGTCCTCGTACCGGCGCTTGATCCAGGTGATCTCGCCCGTCTCCGCCATCACGTCCACGGAGGGGGTCGCGGAGGGGGAGATCAGTGTGATCTCGGCGCCTGCGGCGATCAGGGCCGGGAGCCGGCGCTGGGCCACCTGGCCGCCGCCGAGGACGACTACGCGGCGGCCCGCCAGGCGCAGGCCCACGGGGTAGGCGGGGTGCGTCGCCGGCTGGGCGGTGTGATCGGCGTGCTCGGCCATGGGTGAGCGGCTCCTCGGAGGGCGGGTGCTGGCCGCTGCTGCGGTGAAGCGGCTGGTGGGGCCACGATATCGGTGGCGGCGAGACGTCACGCTGTGACGGATCTCCCGGGAGGCCGAGCCGGTCTCCCCGTTGCGTCTCGGGGGGCTTCCGGTGGGGCCTTCGCCCGGTGGGCCCCTGGCGTAGGGGCCGCTCCGGGACCGTATGCGGGACTGCATGACGTACGGCGCGTGCAGGGACAGTTCATGTGTGCCCGCTGTGGACGCGCCACACATCACGCTCTACGTCCCGAACACGGTCCCCGCGCGTCCCCCACTCGCACAGGTGGGTGGGAGACGCGCAGGGGTGCTACTTCTCGGTGACGCCCGCCGAGTCGAACGTGGCCACCTCGTGCATCGCACGGGCCGCACTCTGCACCAGCGGGAGCGCGAGCAGTGCGCCCGTGCCCTCGCCGAGACGGAGGTCCAGGTCGACCAGGGGGCGCAGGCCCAGCTTGTTGAGCGCGGCCACGTGGCCCGGCTCGGCGCTGCGGTGACCGGCGATGCAGGCCGCGAGCGACTCCGGCGCGATCGCGCGGGCCACGAGCGCCGCGGCGCCGGTGGACACACCGTCGAGGATGACCGGGGTACGCAGGGAGGCCGCGCCCAGGATCAGGCCGACGAGGGCCGCGTGCTCCAGGCCGCCGACCGCCGAGAGGACGCCGATCGGGTCCGCCGGATCCGGCTTGTGCAGATCGAGGGCGCGACGGACGACGTCCACCTTGCGGGCGTGCGTCTCGTCGTTGATGCCCGTGCCACGGCCCGTGACCTCGGTCGGGTCGACGCCCGTGTAGACCGAGATCAGGGCGGCGGACGCGGTGGTGTTCGCGATGCCCATCTCGCCCGTGAGGAGCGCCTTGTTGCCCGCCGCCACGAGGTCGCGGGCCGTTTCGATGCCTACCTCGATCGCGGCCAGTACCTCGTCGCGGGTCATCGCGAGGCCCGTGGTGAAGTCGGCGGTGCCGGGGCGGACCTTGCGGGGCAGGAGACCGGGGGTGGCCGGGAGTTCGGAGGCCACGCCCACGTCGATGACGCAGACCTCCGCCCCCACCTGGTTGGCGAAGGCGTTGCAGACCGCTCCCCCGCCGAGGAAGTTGGCCACCATCTGGCCGGTGACCTCCTGCGGCCAGGGGGTCACGCCCTGGGCGTGGACGCCGTGGTCGCCGGCGAAGATCGCGACGGCGGCCGGCTCCGGGATCGGCGGCGGGCACACCCGGGAGAGTCCGGAGAGCTGCGCCGCGATGATCTCCAGCATGCCGAGCGCGCCGGCGGGCTTGGTCATCCGCTTCTGGCGCTCCCACGCCTCGCCGAGCGCCTTGGCGTCCAGCGGGCGGATGTTGGCGATGGTCTCCTGGAGGAGGTCGTGCGGCTCCTCGCCGGGAAGGGCGCGGCGGCCGTACGTCTCCTCGTGGACGACCCAGGCCAGCGGGCGGCGCTTGGACCAGCCCGCCTGCATCAGCTCGGGCTCCTCGGGGAACTCGTCGACGTAACCCACGCAGAGGTACGCGACCACTTCGAGGTGCTCGGGGAGGCCCAGGGTGCGGACCATCTCGCGCTCGTCGAAGAAGCTGACCCAGCCGACGCCGAGGCCCTCGGCGCGGGCGGCGAGCCAGAGGTTCTCGACGGCGAGCGCCGAGGAGTACGGGGCCATCTGCGGCTGCGTGTAGCGGCCGAGGGTGTGGCGGCCGCCCCGGGTCGGGTCGGCCGTCACGACGATGTTGACCGGGGTGTCGAGGATGGCCTCGATCTTCAGTTCCTTGAACTGCTTCGCCCGGGCCTTCGGCAGCGACTTGGCGTAGGCCTCGCGCTGTCGCTGGGCCAGCTCGTGCATCGTCTGCCGGGTCTCGGCGGAGCGGATGACGACGAAGTCCCAGGGCTGCGAGTGGCCGACGCTGGGGGCCGTGTGGGCGGCCTCCAGGACGCGGAGCAGCACCTCGTGCGGGATCGGGTCGGAGCGGAAGCCGTTGCGGATGTCGCGGCGCTCGCGCATCACGCGGAGAACGGCCTCGCGCTCGGCGTCGTCGTAGCCGGGGGCCGGGGGCGACTCGGCTTCCTCGGTGTCCCCTGCGGCTTCTGCGGAGTCCACTGTGGCTTCTGCAGCTTCTGCGCCGGGGGCCGTCTCCACCTGAACCGCCGTGACGACCTCGGTGGCGGCTTCGGTGCCGGCCTCGGTGGCGGTCTCGTCCTCCGTGAGCGCCTCCGGGGCGTCCGTGGGGGCGATGACCTCGTCGGCCTGGACCGGCTCGGTCTCCGCGTGCTCCGGATCGGCCTGCGGAGCCTCGGCGGCGGGCGCCGCCTCGGTCTCCGGGGTCGGCTCGGGCAGGGCCTCGGGGGCGCCTTCCGGTGCGAACGGGATCTCGTCGGCGACCGCCTCAACGGGGGCCTCCTCGACGGGGGCCTCCTCGACGGGGATCCGCGCCTCCGGGGTCGTCTCCTCCGCCACGGCGATCGCCTCGGCCGGGGCCTCGGTGGCGGCTTCGGCGACGGGCTCCGTCGGCTCCTCGGGCTGCGGCTCGGCCTCCGGGGCGTGCTCGGCCTCGGGTACGGCGACGGGCTCCTCGGCCTCCGCCGTCACGGGCTCGGGGGCCTCGGCGACCGGCTCGCCCTCGCGCGGGGCGGGGACGGTGACGAGGGCGTCGGGCGTCTCCACCGGGGCCTCGGGGGCGGCCTCCGCGACGGCTGCCGGGGCCTCGGGGGCGGTCTCGGGCTCGGACGGCTCAGCCGGCTCGGGCGCGGGGGTCGGCTCGGGCGCCGGGATCGGCGCCAGGTGGGGGGTCGTCGGGACGTTGCCCTCGACCTGGACGAACTGCCCGCTCTGCGGGACGACCGTTTCTGCGGGGACGGCCGGGACCTGCGGGGCCACGGTCTCCTGCGGCTGCGCGGCCCACGGCTCGGCACCCTGCGGCGCGAGCTGCTGGTCCTGCGCGATCTCGAAGTACTCGGGGCCGGTGGTCGGCGGGCCCGGGTTCCGTACCGGCATCGGCACGGGGCCGGTCGCCACGAGCGGCTCGGGTACGGGAATCGGCGCGGACTGCGGGGCCGGTGCGGGCGCGGCGGCGGGGCCGCGGTCGGCCAGCGAGAGCACCAGGCCGCCGGCCTCGGGAACCGGCGGACCCATGTGCAGCGGGCGGCGCGCCGCCTGCGGGGCGGGGGCCGTGGCGGGCGGGGGCATCCGGACTCCGCCGAGGTCGACGGAGCCGGAGTCTCGGCCGGCGGCCTCGTGCGCGCCGGTGTCGAGGATGCCGGGCTCGTAGCCGTGGTCGGTGTGCGTCGGCTCCTGCGGCGCCATGGGGATGCCGTGGGCGGGGGTGCCGGTGAGCTGGTCGAGCGGGACGCCGTGGGCGGGGGTACCGGTCGGCTGGTCCACCGGGACGCCGTGCGCCGGAGTGCCGGTGAGCTGGTCGAGCGGGACACCGTGCGCCGGAGTGCCCGTCAGCTGGTCCAGGGGGATGCCGTGCGCCGGAGTGCCGGCGAGCGGGACGCCGTGCGCCGGCGTGCCCAGCGGGACGCCCTGCGGCGGGGTCTGGTTCTGCGGGGCCGTGAGGACGTCGGCGAGGGCGACGGAGTCCAGTGGGGCCGTCAGCGGGTCCGGCAGGGGGCCGGTGAGCGGGTCGCCCATCACGGCCGGCGCGCCGGGAGCCGCCGGGTGCGGCACGGACGGCCCGCCCTGGTTCGGGACCGCGGATGCGGCCGGCGGAGGCACCGCGACCGGCGGCGCGGGCGCGACGCCCGGCGGGTGCTCGCTCCAGGCGCCCTGGGCGCCCGGCATCAGAAGCAGGTCGTCGTCCTCGGTGGTGTGCTCGGAGGGGTCCAGGAAGGTGTACGCGCCCGGTGCGGGGATGCCCGGCTGCTCGACCATGCCTGCGTTCTCCGGCAGCCCCTCGCCCGGGACCTGGCCGGTGTCCGTCATGCGTACCCCTCGCCCATCGCTTGTGCTCCTTCAGACCTGCGCCCGTCGACAAGAACGAGCGCGTGCGCCGCGCGGCACGAAGGACACGCGAACACCCACACATTGTCGCGGCCCCGGGCCTTCATGGCAGGGAGATTTGCCACGGTGCGCTGTGGACTGCGCCACGTCGCGCGGTCCCCCCTTGTCGAGTACCACGTCAGCGGCGCAATGTGGCCACCAATTCAGGACATTGACGAACGAAGCGCCGAACATCCGGATGCGGTACAACAATCGGCCAGCCTACCTGCCCCGGCGGGCGGCACGGTCACGGGTGGGGGTGGTGGGGTTACCCGTGGGGGGTGTCGGTCCTGCGGCCGGAGAGCAGGAAGACGACCGAACGCTCGCGTTCCGACCAGTCGTCCGGGTCGAGTCCGACCGTCTGGAGAAGGAGGGTCTCGACGGTGTAGCCGCCGTCGGAGAGGGCGGTGCCGATCGCCTCGGCCTCGTCGCGGGTGGAGGCGTGGGCGACGATGCGCTCGGGACGCCGGTCGGTGCAGGCCGTGACGACGGGGACCCCGCCGGCCGCGATGCGTACGACATCCGGTTCGGGCAGGCTCTCCAGGACGTGCGGGGCCCGGCCCCGCACCGTCTGGAGGGGTACGCCGTGGCGGCGGGCGGCCTGCTCGGTGCGGGCGCAGGCGGCCGGGTCGAGGTCCACGCCGATGACGGCGGCGCCGAAGCGGGCGGCCTCGACGGAGAAGGCGCCGCCCGCGCAGCCGATGTCCCACACGAGGTCGCCGGTGCGGGGCCCGAGGCGGGCGAGCTGGGCGGCGCGCAGGTACGGGTCCTCGCCCGCGCCGGTCCGTGCGCCGGCGGGGTCGTACCCCTGGGGGTCGTACTCCTCCGTGGGCAGCCCCCAGCCGCGCACCGGGGGCGCCGCCGGGTCCTGGCCCATCAGCCAGGGCGTGGCGGGGGTGCCGCCCGAGGTGCCGCCGATGACGAGGACGACGTTCGGGTCGCGCCAGGCGTGGTCGGCCGCCTTGTCGGAGGTGAGGACGGAGACCTGTTCGCGGTCGGTGCCGAGCTCTTCGCAGACCACGAAGGTGCGGTGGACGCCGTCGAGGAGGAGGGCGAGCTCGGCCGGCCCCGCGCCGGGCGAGGTGAGGACGGCGACCTTGGGGTGGGCGCGGCAGACGTTGACGGCGCGGCGCAGGGTGCGCTGGTGAGCGACGACGATCCGGGCGTCCTCCCAGGGCATCCCGGCCCGGGCGAAGGCGGCGGCGACGGAGGAGACGGCGGGGACGACCTCGACCTCGAGGCCGTGTTCGGGGGCGCGCAGGGTGCGGACGACGCCGAAGAAGCCGGGGTCGCCGTCGGCGAGGACGACGGCGGTGCCGCGGTGGCCGGCGATGCGGCGGGCGGCGAGGTCGACGCTGCCGAGGCGGATGCGTTCGGCGCCGGGCGGGACTTCGGGCAGCGCCAGGTGGTGGGCGGCGCCGGCCACCAGGGTGGCGGCGGAGAGCGCGGACCGGGCCGCCGCGGTGAGGGGCGAGCCGTCCCAGCCGATCACCGTGACGCGGTCGGCCATTCGTCGTCTCCTGGTGTCGTCGCAGGTCGGGGGCGTGCCGAGCGTACCCCGGGTGGGGCTGCGGGGCTCAGCTCCAGTCGGTGTACGAGGAGTATCCGGCCTCGGCCATCTGGTCGGCGACGCCGTCGAGGTCCTCGGGGAGGAGGCCCCAGACGATGAAGTCGGTGCGCAGATCGGTCCAGCTGCCGTCCTCGGTGCGGGTGCGGGCTATGCAGGCGTTGCGCAGGACGCCTTCGCTGATGCAGCCGATCTTCTGGGCGACCTGCTGGGAGGCGGTGTTGTCGGCCGCGGTGCGCAGTTCGAGGCGTTCGAACTTCTGGTCGCCGAAGAGCCACTGGGCGGTGGCGAGCGCGGCCTCGGAGGCGTATCCCTCGCCGCGGGCCCAGGGGGCGACGATGTAGGAGATCTCGGTGGAGCGGACCTTCCAGTCGGTCTTGGCCAGCTGGATGACGCCGACCAGGCGCTGGGTGAGGAACTCGGTGACGGCGAGGTCGATGCCGCGGCCCGCGGCGCGTTCCGCGGGTGCGTACTCGGTGATCCAGCGGCGGGCGGCGGCCTCGGTGAAGGGCTGGGGCACCGCGGTCCAGGCGCCGACGAGTTCGTCGTTCATCATCTCGGCGAGGGCGGTGGCGTCGGCCTCTTCGAACGCGCGCAGCACCAACCGGTCCGTGTTGATGGAGATGTCCGGAAAGGTGGTAGTCATGCGCAGCTCCATGCCGTGGACCGTCCGAATCGACCGTGAACGCACAGCATGCAGCATGCGGGCGCCGGTGCGCATGGCCGGGGGGATGTCGGGTGGGGGTGTGGCGAAGGCCCCGCGCACCGGACGGGATGCGGGGGGCCTTCTGCTCAAGGACTGTACGGGGGAGCCGGTCTGACGGTCCCTCGGACGCCGGACCTTACTCGGCGGCGCCGAAGGCCGGGATGACCGAGCCCTTGTAGGTGTCCTCGATGTACTTCTTCACCTCGGGCGAGTTGAGGAGCTTCGCGAGCTTCTGCACGCGGGCGTCCTTCTCGTTGCCCTCCTTGACGGCGAGGAAGTTGGCGTACGGGTTGCCGTCCGCCTTCTCCAGGGCGATGGCGTCGTTGGCCGGCGAGAGCTTGGCCTCGATGGCGTAGTTGCCGTTGATGACGGCGGCGTCGACGTCGTTCAGGGCGCGGGGCACGGTGGCGGCCTCCAGCTCCTTGAACTCCAGGCCCTTCTTGTCGGTGATGTCGGAGATCTTGGCGTTGGTGCCGACACCCGGCTTGATGGTGATCAGGCCGTTCTCGGCGAGCAGCTGGAGCGCGCGGCCGCCGTTGGTGGTGTCGTTGGGGACGGCGATGGTCTGGCCCGCCTTGATGTCCTTCACCGACTTGATGTTCTTGGAGTAGAGGCCCAGCGGCTCCAGGTGGACGTTGACCACCGGGACGATGTGGGTGTTGTTCTTCTTGTTGAAGTCGTCGAGGTACGGCTTGTGCTGGAAGAAGTTGGCGTCGACCTGGCCGGTCTCGGTGGCGGTGTTCGGCAGGACGTAGTCCGTGAACTCCTTCACCTCCAGCTTCAGGCCGGCCTTCTCGGCCAGGTTGTCCTTGACGTAGTTGAGGATGTCGGCGTGGGGCGTCGGGGACGCGGCGACGACGAGCGCCTTGGAGGCATCGCCGGAGCCGGCCGAGTCCTTGGACCCCGGGTCCGAGGAGGTGCCGCAGGCGCTGAGGCCGAGGGCGAGGGCGGCGGCGGTGGCGATACCGGCGGTGAGCTTGATGTTCTTACGCACGAAGAGTGCCTCTTTCCGGTGGTGCGGTGGTCGCCTGGACAACAAGTCCGGGCTGTTCTTCGAAGGACGAAGTCTGGGGGGCCGGGAGGCCGTTACGCGGTACGGCCCCGGCGGGCGAGGAGTCGTACGACTCCGTCGCCGATGAGCTGGACGACGGTCACGATCAGGACCAGGACGACGACGGTGACCAGCATGAACGTGGTGTCGAATCGCTGGTATCCGTAGGTGACGGCCTTGGAGCCGAGGCCCTCGCCGCCGACCGCGCCGGCCATCGCCGAGTAGCCGATGAGGACGATGACCGTGGTGGTGACGCCCGAGATCAGCGAGGGCAGGGCCTGCGGAAGCAGCACCTTGCGGACGATGGTGGGGATGCCGCCGCCCATGGCCTGGACGGCCTCGACGAGCCCGTGGTCGACCTCGCGGATCGATGTCTCGACGAGGCGCGCGAAGAAGGGGATGGCGCCGATGGCGAGCGGCACGATCATCGCGGTCGGGCCGATGAAGGTGCCGACGACGAGGGTGGTGAAGGGGATCAGGGCGATCAGCAGGATGATGAAGGGCAGCGAACGCCCGATGTTCACGATCGCACCGACGACCTTGTTGACCGGCAGGTTCTGCAGCAGTCCGCCCTTGTCCGTGAGGACGAGGAGGACGCCGAGCGGCAGGCCGCCGAGCACGGTGACGACGGTGGCCCAGAGGACCATGTAGAGGGTGTCGACGGTGCCCTGCTCCAGCAGTGGCTGCATCTCGGACCAGGTCACTTGGCACCTTCCTTCGCGAGCAGGGTCGCCGCGCCGGGCACCGCGTCCTGGGCAATCGTTTCTTCGGCGAACGCCGCGTCGAGGAGCGTCTCCTCGACGACCTCGACCTGGAGGCCCTGCTCGCGCAGGAAGCCGACCGGGACGACGTTGTCCTCGTACCGGCCGGGCAGCTCGATCCGCATCCGGCCGATCTGCTTGCCGCCGACGGTGTCCATCGCCGCCCCGAGGATCGAGATGTCGATGTTGTACGTGCGGGAGAGCTGCGAGATGACGGGCTGGCTCGCGGCCTCGCCGTGGAAGGTGACGTCGACGACCGTGCGGTCGGGGCCGGTGTGGGCGCCGCTGACCGGGAACAGCTCGGCCGCCAGCTGGGAGCCGGGGGTGGCGAGCAGTTCGCCGACGGTGCCGGACTCGATGACACGGCCGTGCTGCATCAGCGCGGCGGAGTCGCAGATCGTCTTCACGACGTCCATCTCGTGGGTGATGAGGAGGACGGTGAGACCGAGCTGCTGGTTGAGGTCGCGCAGCAGCTGGAGGATGGAGCGGGTGGTCTCCGGGTCGAGGGCGCTGGTGGCCTCGTCGGAGAGCAGGACCTTGGGCTTGCCGGCGAGGGCGCGGGCGATGCCGACGCGCTGCTTCTGGCCGCCGGAGAGCTGGCCGGGGTAGGACTTGGCCTTGTCGGCGAGGCCGACCAGGTCGAGGAGTTCGAGGGCCCGGCGGGAGCGCTCGGCGCCGGAGACGCCGAGGATCTCCAGGGGAAGTTCGATGTTGTCCTTCACCGTGCGGGAGGACAGCAGGTTGAAGTGCTGGAAGACCATGCCGATGCTGCTGCGCGCCCGGCGCAGGTCCTTGCCCGCGCGGCGGCCCTTCCCGGCGAGCGCGGTGAGGTCGAGGCCGTCGACGGTCACGGTGCCGGAGGTGGGGCGCTCCAGGAGGTTGACGCAGCGGATGAGCGAGGACTTGCCGGCGCCGCTCTGGCCGATCACGCCGAACACCTCGCCCTCGCGGACATGGAGGTCGACACCGTCCAGAGCGGTGACCTGCCGGCCGCGCGACTCGTAGACCTTGGTCAGGCCCGAAGTGGTGATCACAGGGGTTTTCCGTCACTGTCGAGTGCGCGACGCGGGGTCCGTCGTGCACGGGGCATTCGTCTTCGGACAGTCAGGCGCACGGAGGCCGGTCCGGCGGGTGGCCGGGAGTCGGCGGGTGCGCGGGGGCGGGCACGGTCCGCCGCCGGAAGGCGGGAGGAACGGCACGGCCGTCGGGTCTCGCTTCGGGGCGCGAAACTCAGGCGGGGGCCCTCAGAAGGCGCACATTCGACACATACAACGAGCACCGGGCGTCGTGATCGCCTCGGTCGCAAGGGTGCGGCTGCTCGTCGTGGTCATGTCTGCAAGTAAAGCATGCGCAGGTGCGAACGAAAGGGGGCTGTCCGAATAGCGGACGTCATTGAGACGCCATTCGGACACTCCGGAAGCCCTCCTTCCGCCCGCTTTCCCCGTGTGGCCTGCGGGGACGGGCGGGTCGGAGCGACGCCCGCGAAGAGGGTGCGAAGGGCCGTGCGGGGGCGCGTTGTGGCCAAGGCCACCTCCACCGCCCTCCCGGCCGCCGGACCCGTGCCGGGAGGGCGGTGGGGGGCGAGCGCATCGGGCCGTTCGCACCGTAATACCCTCGGGCGCATGCTTGACGTCCTGACGGTCGCGGTCTCCGTGGCCGCGCTCGCCCTCGCCGCCTGGTGCGGCTTCGCCGCCTTCCGCGACCAGTCGACCAAGGACTGGCACTTCATCGGCATGGCCGTGGTGACCTTCCTCGTCCTGGTCCAGCTGATCGTCGGGATCGTGCAGCTGACGCGCGGCGAGAAGGCGGAGGAGGGGGCGACGATCTTCGTCGCCTATCTGCTCGGCGCGCTGTGCGCGGTGCCCATCGCCGGTTTCATGTCGCTCACGGAGCGCAGCCGGTGGGGTTCGGCCACGGTGGCCGCCGGCGCGGTCGTCCTGGCCGTGCTCGAAGTGCGTCTCTACGACATCTGGACGGTGGGCTGACCATGACCGGGACGCAGGAGAAGGCCGCACAGGGCGCGAAGACCCGTCTCGTCACGGGTCCGGGCATCCTGCTCGTCTGGCTCTACGGCGTGATGTCGGTCGGCGCGGTCTCGCGCTCGATCTACCAGATCGCCACCGAGTTCGACCGGGCGCCGCTCGCGTACTCCCTGTCGGCGGTGGCCGCCGTCGTCTACGCGTTCATCACCTACACGCTGGTGCGGGGCGGGGAGACGGCCCGCAGGGCGGCGCTGGTGTGCTGCGCCGCCGAGCTCGCGGGCGTACTGATCGTCGGGACCTGGACGCTGGCCGAGCCGTCCGCCTTCCCGGACGCGACGGTCTGGTCGGACTACGGCTACGGCTATCTCTTCATTCCGGTACTGCTTCCGCTGACCGGTATCTGGTGGCTGCGCCGGTCGCGTACCGCGGTGGCCGCCTGAGTCAGGCGGCGGCCTTCTCCAGGGTCACCAGGGTGAGCCTGGGGCCGACTTCCTGGGTGCCGACCTGCGCGTACCCCTTGCTGCGGTAGAGGCGCAGATTGCCCTCGCTGCGGTGACCGGTGAAGAGCTGGAAGCGCTTGGCGGACGGGGCCGGCTGAACGGCGGCGCCGGCGAAGTGGCGCTCGATGCCGTCGAGGAGCCGGCCGCCGAGGCCGTGCCGCCGCATCCGCGGGTGCACGATCAGCTTGGCGATCCGCACTGTGCCGTCCTCGTCGAGCCGGGCCCGTACGGAGGCGACGACCTCGTCACCGAGCCGGGCCACCAGCCCGTACCCCTCGTCCAGTTCGGCGCGCAGGGCGTCGAGCGACTGGGTGAGCGGTTCGATGGACCAGTCCCCGTAGAGCTCCGCCTCACTCTGGTAGCAGAGGTACTGCAGCTTCAGGATGTGCTCCGCGTCTGCCGCGTCCGCTGCTGAGATGGTCACACTCAGGCCCATGTGTGCACGCCTCCCGCTCATCTGGTCGATCATCGGTTTACCGCACCCTTCCCCGTCGGCCGGGGGCGGGAACCTCTGCAGCCAGCATTCTGCGCAGGCATCCCAGGCAACGGGAACGCATCGGCCCCAGACTGCCCTGTGAGATACCCAACTCTCCTGCGATTTCCCGGTACGTGGGGTCCTCGGGATCGAGCATCGCGGTCAGCACCCGGGGGCAGCGGCCGGGTGTCCGGGTGACGGCGGCGCGCAGGGTGCGGCGCCCCTCGGCGACCATCAGCGAGTGCTCCGGGGAGCCGTGGGGCTCGGCGGCGCCCGGATCGCCGGCGGGCTCGTCCCGGTAGGGGCGCTCGCGGTCGCTCGTCCTGCGGGCCCGGCGGGCCTCCGCGCGGACGGCGCGGCGCAGCCATTCGGCGGGACGCTCGGGGGCGGCTCCTGTGTCGCGGAGCTGCTCCAGGAGGCGGAGCCAGACGGCCTGTTCCAGATCGCCGGGGTCGACACCGGCGGCCGGCGCCTCGGCGTCCGACTCGGCGGCGAGCAGTGGGGCGAGGGCGGCGAGGAGCCCGGGGGTGGCGGTGTCGCCGATGGCTGTGGTGCCGGGAGTGGTGGTGCCGGGAGTGGTGGTGCCGGGGGTGGTCGTGCCAGGAGTGGTGGTGCCGGGGGTGGTCATGAACCGCACGATGCCGGGGCACGCGGGCGTGGTTGCGGTACGAGGCGTAAACCACCCGGGAGGAGGTCGTGCGGGCCCGATCGGCGGGCCCGCACAGGTCTCCGGACTCAGTGGTGCATCCGGACTCAGTCGCGGGCGGTGAAGTCCGCCGCGCCCAGCAGGGCGGTGTCCGGGTTGTCGGAGAAGATGCCGTCGATCCCCGTCTCCAGGTACCGCTTCAGGGCACCGAAGGAGTCCCCGTACGCCGTCGGGTCCGTGCCCCTGCGGAAGTCCGCGGGCAGGAAGGAGTTCTCGTTGCGGTGGGTGTACGGGTGCAGGATCAGGCCCTCCGCGTGCGCGTCGCGGACCAGGGTGGTCGGATCGCCGAGGCGGCCGCTCGCGTCCTTCGGGATCACCAGGTCGAGCGTGGGGCCGATGCCCTTGGCGTACGACGCGATCCAGCGCAGGCCCTTGGGCGTGACCAGATCGGCGACCGTGCGGGGGTCACCGGCCTGGACGAAGTCCCAGGGGCGGCTCGTCGCACCGGAGAGCAGCACCACGCCGGGCGAGTCGACCAGCTTCGCGAGGCGCTGGATGCTGCTCGGCTCGAAGGACTGCAGGAAGACCGGGGAGTTCGCGCGGTGGCGGCCGTACCGGCGCAGCAGCTTGGCGAGGCGCTCCTCCAGGCCGAGGCCGAGGGAGCGGAAGTAGGTGGGGTGCTTGGTCTCGACATGGAGCCAGATCTCGCGGCCCCGGCGGCGGCCCTCCTCCTCGGCCCAGCGCAGCACCTCCTCGAAGGTGGGGATCGTCCAGCGGCCGTCGTAGAGGGTGTTCTCCTGGCGGACGGCCGGAATGCGCTCCTTGGCCCTGAGGGTCTTGAGCTCGGCGAGCGTGAAGTCCTCGGTGAACCAGCCGGTGAGCGAGACGCCGTCGACGCTCTTGGTGGTCTTCCGGGACGCGAACTCGGGGTGGTCGGCCACGTCGGTGGTGCCGGTGATGTCGTTCTCGTGACGGCAGACCAGGTGCCCGTCCTTGGTGGGCACCAGGTCCTGCTCGATGACGTGGGCGCCGAGGTCGAGGGCGTGCCGGTAGGAGCCGAGGGTGTGCTCGGGGCGGTAGCCGCTGGCGCCGCGGTGGGCGATGACGGTGGGGATGGGGAGGGAACGGTAGCCGCGGCCGTGGCCGTGGGCGCGGTCCGCCCCGGCGGTCGCGAGGTCGGGGGTCTGCGACGCTGCGGCCTGTGCCGCGCCGGTGCCGGCGGCGAGGGCCGTGGAGGCGCCGAGGACGGTGGCGCCCGCCGCTCCGAGAACCGTGCGCCGGGCCGGGGTCCGGCGTTCGCCCTGGGTCATGAAGTGTCCTCCTGTGTCATCTCCCGCACCTGTCGACGGGTGCCCCCGACGCTAGGCATCGGGGCCCTACGGGCGGCAGACCTACGCCGAACATGGCGGAAACACACGTCAACACTGCGTATCCACTCGGTGAACCCGATGTGCGCACAGAGGTGACCCGCGAGTATCGTCGCCAGCTGCACCGTCAGCTCGACTGACCCGCGTCCCACCGGAGGAACCGTTGTCCCGTCTCGCGATCATCAAGGCAGTGCTCGGGCCGGTCATGCGCCTGATGTTCCGCCCCCGCGTGGAGGGCGCCGAGAACATCCCGGGGACCGGTCCCGTGATTCTCGCGGGCAACCACCTGACCTTCATCGACTCGATGATCATGCCGATCTGCCTGGACCGTCCGGTCTACTTCATCGGCAAGGACGAGTACGTGACGGGCAAGGGCATCAAGGGCCGGGCGATGGCCTGGTTCTTCACCAGCGTCGGCATGATCCCGGTGGACCGGGACGGCGGCCGCGGCGGCGTGGCGGCCCTGATGACCGGCCGTCGGATCCTCGAAGAGGGCAAGATCTTCTCGATCTACCCGGAGGGCACCCGCTCCCCCGACGGCCGCCTGTACCGCGGCCGTACGGGCATCGCGCGGCTCACCCTGATGACGGGCGCGCCGGTGGTGCCGTTCGCGATGATCGGCACCGACAAGATCCAGCCGGGCGGGGCGGGGCTGCCGCGCCCGGGCAAGGTCACGGTCCGCTTCGGCGAGCCGATGGAGTTCTCGCGGTACGACGGGATGGACCGCGACCGCTATGTGCTGCGGGCGGTGACGGACTCGGTGATGGCCGAGGTCATGCGGCTTTCCGGGCAGGAGTACGTGGACATGTACGCCACCAAGGCGAAGGCCGCGTAACCACCGGACAGATGTGACGGTGCCCCGTACAGCCGCCTGGCTGTACGGGGCACCGTCACATCTCCCGCGCGTCAGTGCTCGACGCCGTCCTCCAGCTTCTGGCCCCTGAGCAGGAACCAGGCCGCGACCGCCGTCGCGAGGAGGACCGTCGCGCCGACGCCGGCCGCGATCCGCAGACCGTCGACGAAGGCCTCCTGGGCGGCCGACACCAGGGCCGTCGCCGTGTCCGGGGCGAGGGCGCCGGAGGCCTCCACCGCGCCGCCGAGCGACTCGTGGGCGGCGGACGCGATGTCGGAGGAGACACCGGCCGGGGTGGCGAAGTCCCGGTAGACGCCGGTCACGATCGAACCGAGGACGGCGATACCGAGCGCGGCGCCCAGTTCGTATGCAGTCTCGGAGACCGCGGACGCGGATCCGGCCTGATCCTTCGGGACGCTGGAGAGGATCACGTCGGCCGTGACGGTGAAGGCGAAGCCCGCGCCCACACCGACGACGAGCAGGGCGGCGCCGAGCAGCGGGTAGTCGGTGTTCTGGTCGATCGTCGTCAGGACGGCGAGCGAGAGGCCGACCGCCGCGAGACCGCCGGCGACCACGGACCGTACGGAGAAGCGACGGGCCACCAGACCCGCGATCAGACCGGCCGTGACCGCGCCGACCGCCGCCGGGAGTTCGGCGAGTCCGGCCTCCAGGGGCTGGCGGCCCTGCACCAGCTGGAAGAACTGGGACAGGAAGAACACCAGGCCGGAGAGGCCCAGGATGGTCAGCAGGTCGGCGAGCACGGCGCCCGAGAAGCCGCGGTGGCGGAACAGACGCATGTCCAGGAGCGGCGCGGGCAGGGTCAGCTGCCTGCGGACGAACCAGGTCAGGGCGGCGGCTCCGAGGAGGGCGGCGACGCCCGCGTCGACGGAGAGGCCGTGCGAGGCCAGTTCCTTGATCGCGTAGACGATCCCGATCAGGCCGACGAGGGACAGCATGACGCTCGGCAGGTCCCAGGGGCCCGGGTTCGGGTTCTTCGACTCGGGGATCATCTTGATGCCGACGAGGACGAGGACGGCCATCACGGGCAGGTTGATGAGGAAGACCGAACCCCACCAGAAGTGCTCCAGGAGGAAACCGCCGACGACCGGTCCGACGGCGGCACCGGCCGAGGCCATGGCACCCCAGATGCCGATGGCGAGGCTGCGCTCGCGCGGGTCGTGGAAGAGGTTCCGGATGAGCGCCAGGGTGGACGGCATCAGGGTCGCGCCGGCGACGCCGAGCAGCGCGCGGGCCACGATCATCATCTCGGGGCTGGTCGCGTAGGCGTTCAGGACGGAGACGGCACCGAAGGCCGTGGCACCGATGAGCAGCAGCTTCTTGCGGCCGATGCGGTCACCGAGGCTGCCCATGGAGACCAGGAGTCCGGCGATGACGAACGAGTAGACGTCGCCGATCCAGAGCAGCTGGGTACCGGACGGCTTGAGGTCCTCGGAGAGGAAGGGGGTGGCGAGGCCGAGCACCGTGGCGTCCACCGCCACGAGGAGGACGGCCAGGACGAGGACGGAAAGGGCGAGCCACCGGCCGGGGCGGTGCACGCCCTCGATATGGTCCGGGTGCTTGATGGTGCTGGTGCTCACTTCTCCACGCTCCTGCGCGCTCCGCCGAGCAACAGCTCGACGATCATGTACTGGAAGTCCTTGGCGGCGACCCGGCCGTCCTGCACGGCCCAGGCGCCGGAACCGATGAGCCCGTAGAGGGCCTCGGTGAGCCAGGCGGGGGTCAGATCGATCCGGAAGGTGCCCTGCTCCTGGCCGCGCCGGAAGAGGTCGGAGACCCGGGCGTCGAGGCGGGCCCAGCCGTCGTTCTGCTGGTCGCCCTCGAAGAGCTGGTTCTCGGTCACGAGGAACGACAGCAGCGGAGCCATCGGCTCCACCCCGGCGACGAGCCGTCGTACGACCTCGTCGGCGGGCCCCTCGTCGAGGCGGGCCTGATCGACGGCCGCCTCCAGCTCCTGGAGCCCGAGCTCCTCCAGAGCCCTGACCAGGGCATCGCGCCCGGCGAAGTGCCGGTGCAGCGTGGCCCGACCGATCCCGGCGGCCCGCGCGACCTCGTCCATGGTGGCGGTCGCCTTGCGGGAGAGCAGGGCGGCGGCGCTGTGGAGCACCTGGGTGCGATCGACTGACATGAGACGACCATACACCGAATGAGACGTTGTTGTCTCACTGGACACGCGAGGGTCTCGCGAAGCCCATACGTACGACAGAAAGCGCCGCCGCCCTCCCGAATGGAGGGCGGCGGCGCTCTAGGACTACAGGGTCAGTTCTTCGCGGTGGCCCAGGCGTGCTGGATCACCAGGTCCGCCTTGACCTCGACGAGCTGGGTGGCGACCGCCGAGGGGGCGGTGCCGCCGCGGCCGTTGCGGGAGGCGAGGGCGCCGGGGACGTTGAGGACCGTGCGGACCTCGGGGGTGAGGTGCTCCGAGATCTTGACGAACTGCTCGTCCGTCAGCTCGTCCAGCTCCTTGCCCTCGGACTCCGCCACCTTCACGCACTCGCCGGCCACCTCGTGCGCCACCCGGAACGGCACGCCCTGCTTGACCAGCCACTCCGCGATGTCCGTCGCGAGCGAGAAGCCGGCCGGGGCCAGCTCCTCCATGCGCTCCCGGTTGACCGTGAGCGTGGCCATCATGCCGGTGAAGGCGGGGAGCAGGACCTCCAGCTGGTCACAGGAGTCGAAGACCGGCTCCTTGTCCTCCTGGAGGTCACGGTTGTAGGCGAGCGGGAGCGCCTTGAGCGTGGCGAGCAGACCGGAGAGGTTGCCGATGAGGCGACCCGACTTGCCACGGGCCAGCTCGGCGATGTCCGGGTTCTTCTTCTGCGGCATGATCGACGAGCCGGTGGAGAAGGCGTCGTGCAGGGTCACGAAGGAGAACTCCTTCGTGTTCCAGATGATGATCTCCTCCGCGATCCGCGAGAGGTTGATGCCGATCATCGCGGTGATGAAGGCGAACTCGGCGACGAAGTCGCGGGAGGCCGTGCCGTCGATCGAGTTGCCGACCGAACCACGCTCGAAGCCCAGGTCCTTGGCGACCGCCTCCGGGTCGAGCCCGAGGGAGGAGCCGGCGAGGGCGCCGGAGCCGTACGGGGAGACCGCCGTCCGGGTGTCCCACTGCCGCAGCCGCTCGGCGTCCCGGGAGAGGGACTGGGCGTGGGCCAGGACGTGGTGGGCGAAGAGCACCGGCTGGGCGTGCTGAAGGTGCGTACGGCCGGGCATGGCGACGTCCGAATGCGTCTCGGCGAGGCCGACGAGGGCGTCCTGGAGGTCGGCGACGAGGCCGCCGATGATCCGGGCGTGGTCGCGCAGGTACATCCGGAAGAGGGTGGCGACCTGGTCGTTGCGGGACCGGCCGGCGCGCAGCTTGCCGCCGAGGTCCGGGCCGACGCGCTCCAGGAGACCCCGCTCCAGGGCGGTGTGGACGTCCTCGTCGGCGATGGTGCCGACGAGGGAGCCGTCGGCGACGTCCGCCTCCAGCTGGTCGAGACCGGCGAGCATCCGGGTCAGCTCGTCCTCGGTGAGCAGCCCGGCCTTGTGCAGCACGCGCGCGTGGGCACGGGAACCGGCGATGTCGTACGGCGCGAGACGCCAGTCGAAGTGGACCGACGCGGACAGCTTCGCCAGGGCCTCGGCGGGCCCGTCGGCGAACCGTCCGCCCCAGAGCCGGACGTCACCGTTGTTGCTGCTCACAGCTGCTGCTCCTCGGGAGAGTGGGTACTACCGTCACCGCCTCGTCCGTACGCGGGACGAGGCGGCGACCTGTTCAACGGGGGCGGGTCACGCCAGGGTCGGCGGCGGCGCCGACATCACCCTGACGTAGGCATAACTATGCAATCCACCGTATGTTTTGTCAACGCGCTGCCCCGGGGCCCGAAATCCATGGGCGCCACCGCCGGCGCGCCACCTAGGCTCCGACCATGCGGAACAGCGCCTTCGACGAGCTCGAACACCACGTCGCCCGAGCCCTCGACCTGGGCGACACGGGTGCGTGGGCCGAGCTCGACGAGCACATCCGAGGTGCGCTCCGGTGGGGCCGCGTCCCGCCCACCCACGTCTGGTTCCCCGGCGTCACGCAGAGCCGTCTGCCCACCGATCCGGAGCTGGCCATCGCCCTGTGCGGCCCCGACGGCCGGATCAGGGAAGCCGCCCTCGCGTACGCGCCGGGCGCCCCCGCGCTGCTGCCCCTGGTGGTGATCCGGTGCGCCGACTGGGCCGAGCCGGTACGGGCACGGGCGCGCGCCGTGCTGGGTGCGGAGCTGCCGGGCCTGTCGCCCGAGGCTCTCGGCCCCATCACCGCCGTCGCCCTGCGGGTGGCCGGGCGGGGGCGCGGGAACGCCGCGAGTGAGCTGTTGGTCCGGCTTCTGCGCGAGGGACCGGAGGCCGATGCGACCGCCCTGCTCGGGTACGAGGACCGGGCGGTCCGGCGGCTCGCGCACCGGGTCGCCGTCGAGCGCGGCCTCCTCTCCCCCGCCCGGCTCGCGACGACTGCGGCCACGGACCCCGACGTGGTCGTCCAGGACCTGTGTGCGAGCGCGGCGATCACCGCCGCGGGCGACACCGTCGACGAGACCGTCCTCGCCCCCTTGCTGGGCTCCCGGACCGGCCGCGTGCGCGCGGCGGGCGTCACGGCGCTGCGCCGGGGCGGGCGGGCCGCCGAGGCCGAGCCGTTCCTGTACGACCGCTCCGCGCTCGTACGGGCCTGCGCCCGCTGGACACTGCGGCAGGCGGGTACGGATCCCCTGCCGCTGTACCGGGCCGCCTGCGCGGCCGGGGACCGGACGCCCCACTTCGCTCCGGTGGGTCTTGCCGAGTGCGGCGACCGGGCCACGGACGTGCCGACGCTCTGGGCGCTCATCGATCACGACCGGCCCCGGGTGCGGGCCGGCGCCGTGGTGGGGCTGCGGCTGCTTGACGCCGTCCGGCCCCAGAGGCTCGTACCACTGCTCGACGACAGTTCGCGGCGGGTCGTAGGTGAGACCGCGAAGGCGCTGGCCCCCCGGGCCGACCATCTTCCGGGCGAGGTGCCGTCCGATGCCCCGGCCGGTGTGCCGATCGACACACCGGCCGACACACCGGCCGGCACACCAGGCGCCGTACCGGTCGACGTACCGATCGACTCGGCGGGCCCGGAGCCGGGCGCATGGGCGCTCCGGGTGCTCCGTCTCGTCCTCGGGCGCAACCGCGGTCGGGCGACCGGCGCTTGAGACGGCAGCGCTCCCGGCCGACGGGAGTGGGCAGAATGCCGTCATGGGTAAGACATACGAACATATCGACGGACGGCTCCGTGCCTTCATCGAGGACCAGCCCGTCTTCTTCACCGCGACCGCTCCCCTCGCCGGCGACGGGCACGTCAACCTCTCTCCCAAGGGGCGCAAGGGCACCCTCGTGGTGCTCGACGAACTGACTCTCGCCTACATCGACTTCGGTGGCAGCAGCGCCGAGACCGTCGCGCATCTGCGGGAGCCGGGGAACGGGCGGATCACTCTCATGTGGACCGCGTTCTCCGGGCCGCCGACCGTCGTGCGGGTGCACGGGAGCGGGGAGGCCGTGCTGCGGGACGATCCGCGCTGGGGCGAGCTGTTCGCTCGGTTCCCGGCCGAGGCCGTCGAGGGGCAGGGCAGTGCGCGGGCGATCATCGTCGTGCACGCGCGGCGGGTCAGTGACGCCTGTGGGTACGCCGTTCCGCTGATGGAGTACCAGGAGGACCGGTCGCTGCACGCCGAGTACTTCAACCGGAAGACGGACGACGAGTTCAACGCGTACTGCGTGCGCAAGGACCACATCGCGACCAGCCTCGACGGGCTCCCGGCGCTGCCGCTCCCGCTGCCGCCGCTGCCCGCCGGTTAGCCCCGTACCGCGCGCGGGGTGCGGGACGCGGGCCTAGCCTCGCGCCCATGCGCACCCTTCTCGCTCTCGGCGCCGCCGCCCTGCTCTCCCTCGGCGCCGCGCCCACCCCCGCTCCGTTGCCCGCGCGCATGGCGGACACCGGTGGGGGCTCCCAGCTGATCACCGCCGAGGCCGCCGGGACCGGTTCCACGACGGGCACCCTGACCTGGTGGGACCGGCGCGGCGGGCGGTGGGTGGTGGCGGGGTCGGCGTCGGCCCGGTTCGGGGCGAAGGGGCTCGCCGAGGGCGGGCTGCGGCGGCAGGGGACGAACACCACGCCCACCGGGCTCTACCGGCTGCCGTACGCCTTCGGGATCGAGCCCGCGCCCGCGGGGACCTCGTACCGCTACGCGCGGGTGACCGAACGGTCCTGGTGGTGCCAGGACAACGACTCCCGCGCGTACAACCGCTGGGTCGAGGGGCTGCCCCGGGACTGCCGGGCCGCCGAGGCCGAGCATCTGGTCACGTACCGCCGGCAGTACGCGTACGGACTCGTCATCGGCTTCAACTACGACCGGCCGGTACGCGGGCGCGGGGCCGGAATCTTTCTGCACGTCAACGGGCGCGGGGCGACCGCCGGTTGCGTCTCCGTTCCGGCGGACGCGATGCGCGCGGTGCTCGCCTGGGCCGATCCCGCGCGCCGGCCTCACATCGCCGTCGGAACGCGGGGCGGCGGTCCGACGGCGATCACGCGCTACTGAACTCCGAGGC
Source organism: Streptomyces sp. NBC_01077 (assembly GCF_045162855.1). NCBI lineage: Bacteria > Bacillati > Actinomycetota > Actinomycetes > Kitasatosporales > Streptomycetaceae > Streptomyces > Streptomyces sp. NBC_01077. The sequence continues at coordinate 2,387,711 of NZ_CP108669.1, forward strand.
TCACTTCTGCGCCAGCTTCAGCAGGTGGTCCGCGAGCGCCTGGCCGCCCACCGGGTCGCGGCTGATGAGCAGCAGCGTGTCGTCACCCGCGATCGTGCCGAGGATCGCGCGGAGTTCGGCCTGGTCGATGGCCGACGCGAGGAACTGGGCGGCGCCCGGCGGGGTCCGCAGGACCACCAGGTTGGCGGACGCCTCGGCGGAGATCAGCAGTTCGCCGGAGAGGCGCCGCATGCGCTCCTCCTTGGCGGACTCGCCGAGCGGGGCCTGCGGGGTGCGGAAACCGCCCTCGCTGGGCACCGCGTAGATCAGCTCGCCGCCGGTGTTGCGGATCTTCACCGCGCCCAGCTCGTCGAGGTCGCGGGAGAGCGTCGCCTGGGTGACGCTCAGCCCGTCGTCCGCGAGGAGCTTGGCGAGCTGGCTCTGCGAGCGCACCGGCTGCCGGTTGAGGATGTCGACGATCCTGCGGTGGCGTGCGGTGCGGGTCTGCGGAACGGACGGCCCGCCGTGCTCGTTCTCCTGCGCGTCGGTCATCGTCGTCTCATTCTCCGGTTCGTCCTTGCCCGTTCGCCACGTCGAGGACTCCGGGCAGGGCCTGGAGGAAGGCGTCCGCCTCGGCGTCGGTGAGGACCAGCGGAGGCATGATCCGTACGACATCGGGGGCGGGCGCGTTCACCAGGAGGCCGGCGTCCTGAGCCGCCTGCTGCACCTGAGGTGCGAGGGACTCCGTGAGCACGATACCCAGCAGGAGGCCCGCACCACGGACGTGGGAGACCAGCGGGTGGTTCAGACCTTCGATTCCCTGCCTCAGCCGCTCCCCGACCGCCTTCACGTGGTCGAGGGCCGCATCGGCGCCGAGGGTGTCGAGAACGGCGAGTCCGGCGGCGCACGCGACCGGGTTGCCGCCGAAGGTGGTGCCGTGGTGACCGGGACCGAAGAGGTCCGCGGCGGGCCCGAAGGCGACGGTCGCGCCGAGCGGGAGGCCGCCGCCGAGGCCCTTGGCGAGGGTGACGACATCGGGCTCGACGCCCTCGTGGGCCTGGTACTCGAACCAGTGGCCGCACCGGCCGATGCCGGTCTGCACCTCGTCGAGGACGAGGAGGGTGCCGGTCGCGCGGGTGATCTCCCGGGCCGCCTTCAGGTAGCCGGCGGGCGGGACGACGACGCCGTTCTCGCCCTGGACGGGCTCGATGATCACGAGGGCGGTGTCCTCGGTGACGGCGGCGCGCAGCGCCTCCACGTCTCCGTACGGCACATGTGTCACGTCGCCGGGCAGCGGCAGGAACGGGGTCTGCTTGGCGGGCTGGCCGGTGAGCGCCAGGGCGCCCATGGTCCGGCCGTGGAAGCCGCCCTGGGTGGCGACCATGTGGGAGCGGCCGGTGAGCCGGCCGATCTTGAACGCGCCCTCGACGGCCTCCGCACCGGAGTTGCAGAAGAAGACCTTGCCGGCCCGGCCGAAGAGCGCGAGGAGCTTCTCGGCGAGGGCGACCGGGGGCTCGGCGACGAAGAGGTTGGAGACGTGGCCGAGGGTCTGGATCTGGCGGGTGACGGCCTCGACGATCGCCGGGTGGCCGTGCCCGAGGGCGTTGACGGCGATGCCGCCGACGAAGTCGAGGTACTCCTTGCCGTCGGCGTCCCAGACCTTGGCGCCCTCACCGCGGACGAGGGGCAGCCGGGGGGTGCCGTAGTTGTTCATCAGCGAGCCCTGCCACCGCTGGGTCAGCTGCTCGTTGCCGGGCTCCGTGGTGCCGCTCATCAGTCCCCCTGTCCGTCCGGCACGACCATCGTGCCGATGCCCTCGTCGGTGAAGATCTCCAGCAGGATCGAGTGCTGGACCCGGCCGTCGATCACGCGGGCCGTGGTGACCCCGTTCCGTACGGCGTGCAGGCAGCCCTCCATCTTGGGGACCATGCCGCTGGAGAGCTCGGGCAGCAGCTTCTCCAGCTGGCTCGCGGTGAGCCGGCTGATGACCTCGTCGCTGTTCGGCCAGTCCTCGTAGAGGCCCTCGACGTCGGTCAGCACCATCAGCGTCTCGGCGCCCAGCGCCGCAGCGAGTGCCGCAGCCGCCGTATCAGCATTGACGTTGTAGACATGTCCGTCGTCCTGGGAGCGGGCGATGGAGGAGATGACCGGGATCCGGCCGTCCTCCAGGAGCGCCTGGATGGCGCCGGTGTCGATGGCGGTGATCTCACCGACCCGGCCGATGTCGATCTGCTCGCCGTCCACGACCGGCCTGTGCCGGGTGGCGGTGATGGTGTGGGCGTCCTCGCCGGTGAGACCGACGGCGAGCGGGCCGTGCTGGTTGAGCAGCCCGACGAGCTCGCGCTGGACCTGGCCGGCGAGGACCATCCGTACGACGTCCATGGCGTCCTCGGTGGTCACCCGCAGGCCGGCCTTGAACTCGCTCACGATGCCGTGCCGGTCGAGGGCGGCGCTGATCTGCGGGCCGCCGCCGTGGACGACGACCGGCTTGAGGCCGGCCTGGCGCAGGAAGACGACGTCCTGGGCGAAGGCGGCCTTGAGGTCCTCGTCGATCATGGCGTTGCCGCCGAACTTGATGACGACCGTCTTGCCGTTGTGCCGCGTCAGCCAGGGCAGGGCCTCGATGAGGATCTGGGCCTTGGGGAGCGCCTTGTGCTTGCGGGTCGTGCTTTCCGCCGGATCCCTGGGGTCGCTCATGACGAGTACGCGCTGTTCTCGTGGACGTAGTCGGCGGTGAGGTCGTTCGCCCAGATGACCGCGGACTCGGTGCCGGCGGCGAGGTCGGCGGTGATGGTGACCTCCCGGTAGCGCATGTCGACGAGTTCGCGGTCCTCGCCGACGGAGCCGTTCTTGCAGACCCAGACGCCGTTGATGGCGACGTTGAGCTCGTCGGGCTCGAAGGCTGCCTGCGTCGTGCCGATGGCGGAGAGCACCCGGCCCCAGTTGGGGTCCTCGCCGTGGATGGCGCACTTGAGGAGGTTGTTACGGGCGATGGACCGGCCCACCTCGACGGCGTCGTCCTCGGTGGCGGCGTTGATCACCTCGATACGGATGTCCTTGCTGGCACCCTCGGCGTCGCCGATGAGCTGGCGGGCGAGGTCGTCGCAGACCTCCCGTACGGCCTCGGTGAACGCGTCCTGCGCCGGGGTGACGCCGGAGGCGCCGGAGGCGAGGAGGAGGACGGTGTCGTTGGTGGACATGCAGCCGTCGGAGTCGACCCGGTCGAAGGTGACGCGGGTGGCGCCCCGGAGCGCGCTGTCCAGGCCCTCGGCGTCGACGTCGGCGTCGGTGGTGAGGACGACGAGCATCGTGGCGAGGCCGGGGGCGAGCATGCCCGCGCCCTTGGCCATGCCGCCGACCGTCCAGCCCTCCTTGGTGACCACCGACGTCTTGTGGACGGTGTCGGTGGTCTTGATGGCGATGGCGGCCTTCTCGCCGCCGTGCTCGGAGAGTTCGGCCGCGGCCTTCTCGACGCCGGGGAGGAGCTTGTCCATGGGGAGCAGGAGGCCGATGAGGCCGGTGGACGCGACGGCGACCTCGCCGGCGCCGACGTCCGTGCCCTTGGCGCTGAGGACCTCGGCGACCTTCTCTGCGGTGGCGTGGGTGTCCTGGAAGCCCCGGGGGCCGGTGCAGGCGTTGGCGCCGCCGGAGTTGAGGACGACGGCGGTCAGCTCGCCGTCGGCGAGGACCTGCTGGGACCAGACGACGGGGGCGGCCTTGACGCGGTTGGAGGTGAAGACTCCCGCGGCGGCGCGGCGGGGCCCGGTGTTGACCACGAGGGCGAGGTCCGGGTTGCCGTTCTGCTTGATCCCGGCGGCGATGCCCGCTGCCGTGAATCCCTTCGCTGCGGTGACGCTCACTGTGCTTCTCCGTTCGCTTCTCCGCCCGCGCGGCGCAGCGGTGCGGGCTTCGTCCTCGTCTGCGGACCGGTGGCCGAGCGTGCGTCGCTCACGGCGCGACTCCGATCGTGGAAAGTCCTGTGTCCTCGGGGAGCCCGAGGGCGATGTTCATGCTCTGTACCGCGCCGCCGGCGGTGCCCTTGGTGAGGTTGTCGATGGCGCTGATCGCGATGATCCGGTTCGCCGCCGCGTCGTACGCGACCTGTACCTGAACGGCGTTGGAACCGTAGACGGACGCCGTCGCCGGCCACTGCCCCTCCGGGAGCAGGTGGACGAACGGCTCGTCCGCGAAGGCCTTCTCGTACGCGGCCCGTACGGTTTCGGCGGTGACGCCCGGCTTCGCGGTGGCGGTACAGGTGGCGAGGATGCCGCGGGGCATCGGTGCCAGGGTCGGCGTGAAGGAGACGGTGACCCGCTCCCCCGCCGGTCCGCTGAGGTTCTGGATCATCTCGGGCGTGTGGCGGTGGCCGCCGCCGACGCCGTACGGGGACATGCTGCCCATGACCTCGCTGCCGAGCAGGTGCGGCTTGGCCGCCTTGCCGGCGCCGGAGGTCCCGGAGGCGGCGACGATCACGGCCTCGGGCTCGGCGAGCCCGTTCTCGTACGCGGGGAAGAGCGCGAGCGAGACGGCGGTCGGGTAGCAACCGGGCACCGCGACCCGCTTGGACCCCTCAAGGGCGGTGCGGGCACCCGGCAGTTCGGGGAGCCCGTACGGCCAGGTTCCGGCGTGCGGGGAGCCGTAGTACGTCTCCCAGTCGGCGGGCTCCTTGAGCCGGAAGTCGGCGCCCATGTCGACGACGAGGACGTCCGGGCCGAGCTGCTCGGCGACGGCGGCGGACTGGCCGTGCGGCAGGGCGAGGAAGACGACATCGTGCCCGGCGAGCTCGTCGGCGGTGGTGGGCACGAGGACGCGGTCGGCGAGCGGCAGCAGGTGGGGCTGAAGGGCCCCGAGTCGCTGGCCGGCGTTGGAGTGGCCGGTCAGGGCGCCGATCTCCACGTGGGGGTGGGCGAGAAGCAGACGCAGGAGCTCTCCGCCCGCGTATCCGCTCGCACCCGCCACTGCTACTCGTACCGTCATCGAAACCCTCCTCATGGATGGCATGACTATACGTGTCGTCGCAGTTTTATGCAACGACGTGCGGTGAGCGCCGGCCCCGCAGGCGCGCCCGGAGGTGCGACCCGCCCTCCACCTCCATTTTGGCGCGCGCCCGCCTTTCGCTCACGCCCGTCGCGGGACGCCGCGCCGCGCGACATCAGGCTGCTCACATCGGGCGGGAGCCCTTATATTCCTTGACAGGAATATTCTCTGCAGAGAATACTTGCCCTCATGGACGACGCCGACCCCCTCCTCGCCGCACTGGCCGACCCGGCCCGCTGGCGGCTCGTACGCCTGCTGGCCGAGCGGCCCCGCCCGGTCGGCGTCCTCGCCCAGCTCGCCGAGGCGCGGCAGCCGCAGACGACCAAGCATCTGCAGACGCTCGAGCGGGCCGGTGTCGTCACCTCCCAGCGCTCCGGGCAGCGCCGGGTCTACGCCCTCCGGCCCGGCCCCCTGCGGGATCTGGCGGCCGCGCTCGGCCGACTCGCCGACACCGCAGAGGAGGCCGGCGGGTCGCGTGAGACGTACGAGCGTTACGGGCTCAGCCTCGCGAGCGAGCGGCTGGCGGCGGAGGAGCCGGGATGGGCGGACGATCGGTCGTTCCGGTTCCACCGGTCACTGACCGGCGGGCCCGAGGCGGTCTGGCGGCACCTGACCGAGACCGCCCTGCTCACCCACTGGTGGACACCCGACGACCTGCGCGTCTCCGAGCTCGTCTTCGAGGCCCGGCCGGGCGGGCGCATCCTCCTGGAGTACCGCGACGCCGAGGACACCGAGGGGACCGACCCGGCCGCCGGCCGGGGGGAAGGTGTCGTCGACACCGCACACCCCGGCGAGCGACTCGCCTACCGGCTCTCCCCCCGCCTGCCCGACGGCAGCCCCGCCTTCACGGCCCACGTCGACTTCGACCTCCGGCCCGCCGACACCGGGACCGGCTCCGGCACGGACCTCGACGTCCGCTACCGGATCACCGACAGCACGGTCGACTCCGCCGACTTCATCGCGGGCATCGAGATCGGCTTCGGCCAGAGCCTCGACAAGCTCGTCACCGCCGTCGGCGCAGCTCACGGCACGACTCCCCCAGCAGCCCGCACCGAAGGAAAGCAGGCACAGCCATGACCAGCCCCACCGGACGCAAGGTGACCGCCAACATCGCCCTGACCCTCGACGGGCGCTACAACGGCCCCGGCGGGCCGGGAGACATCTCCGCGATCCTCCCGTACGCCACCACCGAGGTCGCCCGGAACCACCTCACCCGCATCTGGGAGAACGCGACGACCGCGCTGCTCGGCCGCGTCAACGCCGAGGGTTTCCTGGGGTACTGGCCGACGGTCGCGGCGGACGAGAACGCCGACCCGCGCGACCGCGGATACGCGAAGTGGCTCGTCGACACGGAGAAGGTGGTCCTGTCGACCACCCTCGCCGAAGCCCCGTGGGAACGCGCGCGCGTGGCGAACGCCCCGGCCGCCGATGTCGTCGCCGAGCTCAAGGCCGGCGGCGAGGGCGACATCCTGGTCAACACCAGCCCGAGCATCACCAAGGCACTCCTCGCCACGGATCTGATCGACCGGCTGCACCTGCTGATCTGCCCGGAGATCGCCGGGGGCGGGCAGCGGCTCTTCGACGACGGCCTGCCCGGCTCGCGATGGAAGCTCACCCGCCAGGAGACCGGCGAGCTGGGCGAGACGGCCCTGGTCTACGACCGGGTGCGCTGAGCGCCACGACGGCGCATGCTGGCCCTACGACCGACAGTCATGCGCGTCGGGCCGACGGAACAGCGTGCCGGGCCCGACGGAACGGGCCCCACGGGGTGCCGGACGAGGCGATTCCACACTCGCCCACCGGCACCCCTTTGCATGACCATGCGAGATGATGCATACTCTTCCTATGTCCAAGGTCCTCACCTCCCTGCCCGCCGGCGAGCGCGTCGGCATCGCCTTCTCCGGCGGCCTCGACACCTCCGTCGCGGTCGCATGGATGCGCGACAAGGGCGCCATCCCGTGCACCTACACCGCCGACATCGGCCAGTACGACGAGCCCGACATCGCCTCGGTGCCCGGCCGCGCCAAGACCTACGGTGCCGAGATCGCGCGCCTGGTCGACTGCCGCGCAGCGCTGGTCGAGGAGGGTCTTGCCGCACTCACCTGCGGGGCGTTCCACATCCGCTCCGGCGGCCGCGCCTACTTCAACACCACCCCGCTCGGCCGGGCCGTCACCGGCACCCTCCTCGTCCGGGCCATGCTCGAGGACAACGTCCAGATCTGGGGCGACGGCTCGACCTTCAAGGGCAACGACATCGAGCGGTTCTACCGCTACGGTCTGCTCGCCAACCCGCACCTGCGGATCTACAAGCCCTGGCTGGACGCGGACTTCGTGACGGAGCTCGGCGGCCGCAAGGAGATGTCGGAGTGGCTGGTCGCCCACGACCTGCCGTACCGCGACAGCACCGAGAAGGCGTACTCCACCGACGCCAACATCTGGGGTGCCACCCACGAGGCCAAGACGCTGGAGCACCTCGACACCGGCGTGGAGACCGTCGAGCCGATCATGGGCGTGCGGTTCTGGGACCCGTCGGTCGAGATCGAGACCGAGGACGTCACGATCGGCTTCGCGCAGGGCCGGCCGGTGTCCATCAACGGCAAGGAGTTCGCCTCCGCCGTCGACCTCGTCATGGAGGCCAACGCCATCGGCGGCCGCCACGGCATGGGCATGTCGGACCAGATCGAGAACCGGATCATCGAGGCCAAGAGCCGTGGCATCTACGAGGCGCCCGGCATGGCCCTGCTGCACGCGGCGTACGAGCGGCTGGTCAACGCGATCCACAACGAGGACACCCTCGCCCAGTACCACAACGAGGGACGGCGCCTCGGCCGGCTGATGTACGAGGGCCGCTGGCTGGACCCGCAGGCGCTGATGGTGCGGGAGTCGCTCCAACGCTGGGTCGGCGCGGCCGTCACCGGCGAGGTCACGCTGCGGCTGCGGCGCGGCGAGGACTACTCGATCCTCGACACGACGGGCCCGGCGTTCAGCTACCACCCGGACAAGCTGTCCATGGAGCGCACCGAGGACTCGGCCTTCGGGCCGGTGGACCGGATCGGCCAGCTCACGATGCGGAACCTCGACATCGCCGACTCCCGCGCCAAGCTGGAGCAGTACGCGGGCCTCGGCCTGCTCGGCACCGGCAGCCCCGCGATCGGTGCCGCCCAGGCGGCCGCGACCGGTCTTATCGGCACCCTGACGGAGCTTCCCGAGGGTGGCGCGGAGGCCATCGCGTCCCGCGGCGAGGCCGCCGACGAGGACGAGATGCTGGACCGCGCCGCGATGGAGTTCGGCACGGACTGACCCACCCCTGTCGAGCACGGCACTCGCCACCCCCGTCGAGTGCCGTGCTCGCCCCCGTCGAACGCCACGCTCGGCACCCCCGTCGAACGCCACGCTCGGCACCCCCGTCGAGCGCCACGCTCGGCACCCCCGGAAGGCCGGCTCGACGTCCCCCGCGTCGAGCCGGCCTTCCGTTGTCCCGGCCCCTTGCCTCCCCCGCACTCCCCCCGGAAATAATGCGCGGGGCTCCGCTTGCGGAGACAGGATGATCAGAAGGGGGCGGAGCCGTGAACGGCCCGCCCCGGGGGGAGTACGGAATGACAGAGACGGCACCCGCTGTCGCGACGGCGGTACGGGACTGCCCCGAGTGCGGCGCCCACGTGGCGGACGGCGGGCGGTACGTCACCTGGTGTGCCGCGTGCGACTGGAACGTGGACCCCGAGGTGCGGGACGAGGAGACGCCGGGGCGCGTCGAGCGGCTGCGGCGGCGCCTGGCCCGGCGGGACGGGGAGCAACTCCTCGCCGAACTCACGGAACTCGGTGAGCCCCAGGATTCCGGGGCACGCGGCGAATCCGCCGCGCACCGGCCCACGTCCCGGCGCGGGGTGGCCGGCGGCCTGGCCGTGGGGCTCGCGGTGGCGGTGCACGGCGTGACCCTCGCGCTGCTCGCGGGCGGACTGTGGCTGATCGTCGCGTGCTGGGGCGAAGGCTTCCTGCCTGCCTTCGGGGCCCTGGCGCTCGGCCTCGCCGCCGTGCTCCGGCCCCGGTTCAGCAGCCTCACGAAGGCCGAGAAGCACCGGCCGGTCCTGCGCAGGCCGGACGCGCCCCGGCTCTTCGCCCTCCTCGACGAGGTCGCGGAGAGCGTCGGCACGACGGGGGTGGTCGCCGTGGTGATCGACGCCGACGCCAATGCCTCGGTCAGCACGTACGGCATACGGCAGCGACGCGTGCTCCACATCGGTCTCGGACTGTGGCAGATCCTGACCCCGCAGGAGCGCATCGCGCTCCTCGGCCACGAGTTCGGGCACTACTCCCACGGGGACACCCGGCGCTCCCTCCTCGTCGGGAACGCGTTCCACTCCCTCGGCACCTGGCGCTACACCCTGGCTCCGCAGCAGACCGAGAGCCTGATGGACCACTTCGTGAACCTGATGACCGCTCCGCCCCGGCTGCTCGTCGACGGCGTCCTCGTCGTCCTGGAGCATCTGACCCTGCGCGATGCGCAGCGCGCCGAGTATCTCGCCGACTCCGCCGCCGCGCGGGCGGCGGGCACGGAGGCGGCTGCCGCGCTCATGGACCGGCTCCTCATCGCCGGCAGCGTCGCCGGCGAACTCGCCCGGGAATCCGTGGCGGCGCGGACCCGTATCGGCGGCGCACGCCGCGAGGATCCGGCCGAAGGGCTGTGGGAACGCCTGGCCGCCCATGCCGCGTCGGTGCCCGAGCGCGAGTACGAGCGGCTGCGCCGGGTCGCGGAGCGGCGCGGGCACCAGGTGGACTCCACGCATCCGCCGACCCATCTCCGCCACCGGAGGCTGACGCGGGGCACGCGGGTCGAGGCCGGGATCGTCTTGGCCCCGCCGAGGGCCGTGGAGGTGGATGCGGAGCTCGCCGGGGCTCGGCTGACCATCGCCCGGGAGCTCGTACGGGGCTGACTCCACGACGGCGGCGGCCGGTTCTGTCACATCGCGGTGGGTCCTCACGTCAACGCGGTGAAGGAACCGACGAGGAGCGAGGCGCCATGCACGACGACACCTTTCCGACCGCCCTGGCCGGGCGTTTCGACGTCCACGAGGAGCAGTTGCGGCGCGTGGCCCTGCGCATGACGGGCTCGCCCGCCGAGGCCGAGGAGGCGCTCGCGGCGGTGCGGGCGGGGCTGGGACGGGACGACGGGGCGTCGCTACGGGTCTGGCTGACGGCACTGGTCGCTCAGGAGTGTGTGCGGGGGCTTCGGAAGCGGCCTGCGGGCGACGGGCCCGGCCGGCGGGGCGCGAGCGGTGACGCGACCGGGGCCGGGGTCGAATCCGTATGGCTCGCGCTGTTCTTCGTACTGGAGTCCCTGGGCACCGAGGAGCGGCTCGCCTACGTGCTGCACGACGTGTTCGGGCTGCCGCCGTACGAGACGGCGCGCATCACCGGTGGCTCCCCCGAGGAGGTGGCACGGCTCGCCCGGCGGGCCCGGGAGCGGGTCCGGGGGCACGGGGCGGCACGTACCGAAGGGGGCGCGGGGCGGCAGCGGGCGGTGGTGGAACGCTTCCTGGCCGCCGCACGCGCGCGTGACGCCCGCGTGCTCGCGGCCGTCCTCGACCCGGACGTGATCGCCTACTCCGAGCGGGGCCCGGTGCACGGCGCGCCGGCCGTCGCCGAGGGGGCGGCCGCGTTCGCGCGGTTCGCGGACGTGGCCCGGCCCGCGCTGGTCGACGGGGCCGTCGGGGCGGTCGCCTACGTCGACGGCCGGCCGGTCTCCGCCGTGGCGTTCACCCTGCGCCGGGACCGGATCGTCACCCTGTCCGTCACCACCGGGGAGGACCGGGTACGCGCGCTGGACCTGGCGTTTCCCGATGGGTGACGGGGCGTCGCCGGGCGGGGAGGGCGGGCTCGGGACGAAAGTCCGGTGCGCCGGGGCACCCTCCTCCGTTAGCGTCGGGAGCATGTCTATGCCCCGAATCTCCTAGCTGAGGACTCACTCCCACGCCACCCGTGTGTCCTCAAGCCTTTTCGGAGCGTTACTCCATGATCACCGTTCGTGGTGCCGACGTGCGCGTCGGCGCCCGGCTCCTGCTGTCCGGCGTCTCCTTCCACATCGCCCCCGGCGACCGGATCGGCCTCGTCGGCCGCAACGGCGCCGGCAAGACCACCCTCCTCGACACCCTCGCCGGGCTGCGCACCCCTGCCGCCGGCACCGTCACCCGCACCGGCTCCGTCGGGCATCTCGCCCAGGATTCGCGAGCCGCCGACCCCACCCTGACCGTCACCGACCGGATTCTCTCCGCGCGCGGCCTCGACCAGGCGGTCCGGCGGCTCGCCGAGGCCGCCCGCCGGCTCGGTGAGGCACCCGACGCGCGGGCGCTCGCCGCGTACGACCGGGCCGAGTCCGCCTTCGAGGCGGGCGGCGGCTACGCGGCCGAGGCGGAGGCCGCCCGGGTCGCCGCCGGCCTCGGGCTGCCCGCCGAAGTCATGGACCGGCCCGTCGGCCGGCTGTCCGGCGGCCAGAAGCGCCGGGTCGAACTGGCCAGGATCCTCTTCGCAGGTCACGGCCGCGACGACACCCTGCTGCTCGACGAGCCGACCAACCACCTGGACGCCGACTCGATCGGCTGGCTGCGTGGCCACCTCGCCGCCCACCGGGGCGGTCTCGTGTTGATCAGCCACGACGTGCGTCTCCTCGCCGACACCGTCAACCGGGTCTTCCACCTCGACCCGGCGCGCGCCGCGCTCGACGTCCACAACACCGGCTGGGAGGTGTACCTCGCCCAGCGGGAGTCCGACGAGCGGCGCCGGGTGCGCGAGCGTGCCAACGCCGAGCGCAAGGCGGCGGCGCTGCACGCGCAGGCGGACCGCATGAAGTCCCGGGTGGCGACGGCGACGACGGCCCGCAGCATGGCGCGTCGGGCCGACCGGATGCTCGCCGGGCTCGACCCGGCCCGCCAGGCCGAACGGGTCGCCCGCATCCGGCTGCCCGAACCCGCGCCCTGCGGCCGGATGCCGCTGGGGGCGGTCGCGCTCACCAAGGCGTACGGGGCGGGCCCGGTGCTCGACGGGGTGGACCTCGCCGTGGACCGGGGCAGCCGACTTGTCGTGCTCGGTCTCAACGGGGCCGGCAAGACGACCCTGTTGCGGCTCCTCGCCGGGCAGGAGACCCCCGACGCGGGACGGGTCGTGCGCGGGCACGGGCTGCGGCTCGGCTACTTCGCCCAGGAGCACGACACGCTCGATCCGGGCCGTACGGTCCGGGAGAACCTCGCCGACGCGGCTCCGCATCTGACGGACGGCGAGGTACGGGCGGTCCTGGGCGCGTTCCTGTTCCGGGGCGACGACGCGGACAAGCCGGCCGGGGTGCTCTCGGGCGGCGAGAAGACCCGCCTCGCGTTGGCGGCCCTGGTCCACTCGGGTGCGAACGTCCTGCTCCTGGACGAGCCCACGAACAACCTGGACCCCGCCTCCCGCGACGAGGTCCTGGCCGCGGTGGGCACGTACCCGGGCGCGATCGTGATGGTCACGCACGACGAGGAAGCACTCGACGCCCTGCGCCCCGAGCGGGTCCTGCTGCTGCCGGACGCGGACGAGGACCTGTGGAGCGAGGAGTACCGGGGGCTCGTGGGCCTGGCCTGACGGCCGGCCCGAGGTCGGCCGGGCGTGATCGGCGGGTCGTGCGTGGTCGGCGGCCCGGTCGGGATCGGCGGAGCGGCCAGTCGGTCGGCCGGGCAGTCGGTGGGCCCGTCGGCTCGGCCCGGCCCGGCACGGCCGTCAGCCCGGTGCGACCGGGAGGGCGGCCTGCCTCGCCAGGCCGGTGCCGGGCGGTGGGGCCGAGCGGGACGCCAGTTCGTCGCGCAGCCGCGTGAGACGGGCGATCTCCTCGTCGAGGGCCGCGATCCTGCGGCTCACGACCGGGGACGCCTGGACGCAGACGCCCTCCGGGACCTGGCGGGAGCGCAGTGCCGCCACGTCCAGGAGGGGCAGGCGGTCCACGCACGCGCGTACGTCCTCGATCGTCAGGCCGAGGGCGAGGAGTTCGCGCACGACCCGGACGCGCGCCACGTCGTCCGGGCCGTAGCGCCGCTGGCCGGTCGGGGTGCGGACCGGTGGCGGGAGGAGTCCGCGCTGCTCGTAGAAGCGCAGGGCCCGGGGTGTGGTCCCCGCCGCCGCTGCCGCGTCACCGATCCGCATACCGCCCTGCCCTCCGTCGTCTCCGGCACTCCCCGGTCACGTCACACCAACTCGACCACGACCGCGCCGAGATGGCGTCCCCGCATCACCTCACGCAACGCCTCGGCGGCCCGTTCCATGCCCGCCACCCGTACGTGCGGGAAGGTGATCGACCCGCCCCGGAGCCAGTCGCCGAAACGGGCCCGCCACTCGCCCTCCGTCTCCGGGTGGTCCAGCGGGCTGAAGCCGCGCAGTGAGATCCGCTTGAGGACGAGGGGGTACGAATCGAGCTCCACGCGCGCGGTGGCTCCGGTCCCCTCGGGGTCGAGCTGTCCGGAGAGCGCGCCGACGAGGACCCCTCGGGCCCCGGGGCGGGCCGCCGTGACCGCTGCGCTCAGCTGCTCGCCGCCGACCGTGTCGAGGATGACGTCGAGGCCTTCCGGCGCGGCCTCGGCGAGTTGCGCGGCGAACGGCACGTCCGAGCCTCGGACGAGCGCCGCGTCGTAGCCGAGTTCGGCGACGAGCCGCTCGGCCTTGGCCGGCGACCCGGTGCTGCCGATCACCCGGCCCGCGCCGAGGAGCCGGGCGATCTGCCCGGCCATCGTCCCGACGGCGCCGGCGCCGCCGGTCACGAGGACCGTGTCCCCCGCGCGTACCTCCGCGCCCCGGGTGAGGGCCGCGTACGCCGTCCAGCCCTGCGAGAGATGGGCGACCGGGTCGGGCAGGTCCTCGCCGAGCGGCGTGCAGGAGCCCACCGGCACGCACGCGTACTCGCGCCAGCCCTGCCAGTGGGAGACGAGCTCTCCGGGGCGCGGACCACCGTCGGACGCGTTCGACACGACCTCGCCGACGGCCGCGCCGAAGAGCGGGTCGCCCGGCTCGACGGGCGGGAAGGGAGCACCGGCGACACCGCCGCCGATCAGGGTCCGCAGCGCGGCGGAGACCGCGAACCAGCGGTTCCGAACGAGGACTTCGCCGGGCGCGGGCACCGGGCGCTCGGTGCGGACGAGGTCGAGGTGCTCGGGTCCGGGGAGGCCGTGAACGGGACGGTTGCGCAGCCGGATCTCGCGGTGGGTGGCCATGGGGTGCTCCAGGAGGAGGGGATCGGGTCGGCCGGACCGTAAACCCTGACCCGCACGTCAGGGTCAAGTCCGTGGAGGGCGGGGGAGATCCCGGAGGCAGGATCGACGGAGCAGCACCTAGCCTGGAGACATGATCATCGATGCGCTGACCCGGGTACGGGTCGCCCGCCCCTCGCGGGACCTGGCCGCCGCCGAGCGGTTCTACGTCGACGGGCTCGGGCTCGACGTGGTGTGGCGGAGCACCGAGCGGGTGCCGGGCAAGCACGATCTGCTCATGGTCGGGCCCGCGGACGGCAGCTGGCACTTCGAGCTGACCCGTGATCCCGAGCGTCCGCTGGAGCCGGCCCCAACCGTCGACGACCTGTTCGTGGTCTATCTCGGGGCGCCCGTGGAGGAGGAGCAGGTGGAGCGGCTCCTCGCCGCCGGCGGGACGCGGGTGGCGGCGCACAACCCGTACTGGGACGAGTACGGCGTGACCGTCGCCGATCCCGACGGGTACCGGCTCGTCCTGTGCTCCCGCACCTGGGGCAGATGACGGCGGGGCGCGGCCCGAAGGCCGCGCCCCGTCCGAAGGATCGGTGGCAGGTCCAGGGCCTGTCCGACCCTGATCTGCCGGACGGGCCGGCCCTAGGCGGCGGTCCGCACCGCGCGCAGGACCACGAACTTGGCGTCGCTCGCGACCAGTTCGCTGTTGCCGAAGATGCGGCGGAGCGTGACGTGGTAGCCGAGGTGGCGGTTGCCGATGACCCACAGTTCGCCGCCCGGCCGCAGCGCGTGCCGCGCGTCGGTGAACATCCGGCGGGCCGTACGGTCGGTGGTGGCCTGGTGGGTGTGGAACGGCGGGTTGTTGAGGACGAGGTCCACCGAGCCGGCGGGCAGGTCGGAGAGCCCGTCGCCGACGATGAACTCGGCCTTGCGTCGGTCGCCCACGTGGGTACGGAAGTTCTCCTCGGCCGAGGCGACCGCCTGGTACGACTCGTCGGTGAAGACCAGTTCCGCGTCGGGTTCGTGGAGGGCGATGGCGAGGCCGACCACGCCGTTGCCGCAGCCGAGGTCGGCGACGCGTGCCCTGCCGATGCCGCCGGGCAGGTTCGCGAGGAGGAAGCGGGTGCCGATGTCGAGGCGGTCGGCGCAGAAGACCCCGGCGTGGTTGGTGACGGTCAGACCGGGGAGCCCGGGCGCGGGTGTGTCCGCCGGGAGGTCGTACCGGTGCGGCCAGGGGTTCGGGCGCGGGGTGATGGCGGGGTCGGGCGTGGTGTCGATCAGCCGCGCCTTCTTCACCGCGAGCGAGGTACGGGTGGGCCCGAGGATCCGCTCGAAGAGCCGCAGGGTGGAGGTGTGGATCTCCTTGACCATGCCGGTGCCGATGATCACGGTGCCCTCGTGCACGGCGGGTGCGAGCCGGTGCAGCTGGTCCTCCAGGAGCGCGAGGCTCTTGGGGACGCGGACGAGGAGGACGTCGATCCGCTCGGGCGGCGGGTCCTGGGTGGTGAGGAGCCGGACGGCGTCCGGGGCGGCCCCGGCGCGCGCGAGGTTGGCGCGCGTGGCCTGCCGGCCGAGGTACGAGTCGGAGATCTGGACGAGCTCTCCGGGGCCGGCGGCCTGGAGTGCGGTGACGAGGGCTCCCCAGCGGTCGCCGAGGACGGCGACGGTGCCGGACAGGTCGGTACCCTCCTCGGCCAGCCGGCCCAGGAGGTACTCGTCGGACGCGTCCCAGGCGCGCAGCTGATCGCGCGGGTCCTCGGGATGGCGGGTCAGCGTGAAGGCGCCCCATGACGTGGTCAAACGGTTCATCGTGCTCTCAGGCTAGCCGGTCGCGGGCACTCTCTCCCCCCGCCACGTGCTCGCCGGCGGCAACGACGGGTCCCTCCCTGAGGCCGGCGAGGAGGCTCCGGGCGTTCGCGGGGCCCGCACCCGGCCGCCGCGCCGCGGGATGACGGGTCAGTGGAGGGCCGCGCCGAGCTGGAGGTGCCAGAGGCCGGGGCGGCCGGTGAGGGTGACGGTGGAGAGGGGGCGGACGTCGACGTTCCAGTACGTGGCGGGTGGCGCCTTCAGGGCGTACACGAGGGCGGCCCGTACGACGGAGGGCTCGGCGACGGCGACGATGGCGCCGTCGTCGGCGGGGCGGGTGTCGAGCCAGTTCCCTATCCGGGTGATGAAGGCGAGGAGCGGTTCGCCGCCGTGCGGGGCGGTACGGGCGTCGGTGAGCCAGGCGTCGACGGCGGCCGGTTCGAGGGCGGCGACCTCGGCGAGGGTCAGGCCGCGCCAGCGGCCCATGTCGCAGTCGCGGAGCGCGGGCTGGGCGAGGGGCGCGTAGCCGAGGGCGGTGCCGGTGGCACGGCTGCGCGGCGTCGGGGAGCAGTAGCGGAGTTCGGCCGCGCCGAGCGGGACGAGCGCGGGCGCGGCCTGCTGCACCTCGTACCAGCCGGCCTCGTCCAGTGGCCGGTCGTCGTCGAAGCGTTCGGCGAGCAGGGAGGAGCTGCGTGCCGCCGTGACGAGCGTCACCCGAAGACCCATGGGCGCGATCGTGAGGCCGAAGGCTCCGCAGGTCAAGGGGTCATTCCCCGGGGCCGGAGGGGCTCCGGTTCACTGCTGCCCGAGAGCCATCCACTTGTCCGGATTCTGTAGTGGCGTGAAACCGACCTTCTCGTACACACCGTGCGCGTCGGCGGTGGCGAGCATGATGCGACGCAGTCCGTACGGCGCGAGACGGTCGCGGACGGCGGTGACGAGCGCGGTGCCGAGGCCTGTGCCGCGGGCCGGGCGGTCGACGTAGACGTCGCAGAGCCAGGCGAAGGTGGCGTAGTCGGTGACGACGCGCGCGTAGGCGGCCATCTCACCGGTCTCGCGGACGTAGGCACCGAGGTTGAGTGACGCCGCGATGGCCCGGTCCTGCTTCTCCCGAGGTCGGCCGTGGGCCCAGTAGGAGTCCGTGGACAGCCAGTGGTGCACGCGGGCGGCGTCGATCCGTGCCGGGTCGGCTGAGATCTCGTACGCCCCGTGCATGACGGGGGTGTCCGTGGTCGTGCTGTCGCTCATGGCCGAAGCGTTCCAGTGACTCCGGGTCTTGTCAGGTGAATTTGCCGGGGGCCGGGTACCCGACGGGACCGGGCTGGGACGGGCGAACTCCCCGGGCGGCCCGTCCCCGGCGCTCAGGCGGTGAGTTCGTCGACCGCCGCCCGCAGGCGGCGCACGCCCTCCGCGATCTCGGCGGGGCCCGCGACACCCGCGAAACTCAGCCGGATGTGCCCGGCGGGGGGTTCGGCGCAGAAGTACGGGCGGCCGGGGGCCGCGGCCACGCCGGTCCGCAGGGCGGTGGCGAGGAGGGCGGCTTCGGGGACGTCGTCGGGGAGGCGCGGCCAGAGGTGGTAGCCGCCGTAGGGAATGTGCGGCAGGGCGAACGTGGGCAGCCGGTGGGCGACCGCCCCGGCCAGCACGTCCCGCCGGCTCTTGAGCTCCTGCGCGACGGCCCGCAGATGGCGATGCCAGGCGGGCGAGCCGACGAGTTCGAGCGCGGCCTCCTGGAGGGGCCGCGGGACGAAGAAGCTGTCGACGACCTGGATGGCGCGGAGGCGTTCCAGGACGGGGCCCCGGGCGGCGAGGGCGCCGACCCGCAGGTTGGGCGAGGTGACCTTGGTGAGCGAGCAGACGTGGACGACGACGCCGTCGGGGTCGTCGGCGGCGAGCGGGGCGGGGAGCGGCGGCGCGTCCTCGTGGACGAGACGGCGGGCGAAGTCGTCCTCGACGACGAAGGCTCCGGCGGCCCGGGCGATACGCACGACCTCACGGCGCCGCTCGGGGGCGAGTACCGCGCCTGTCGGGTTCTGGAAGAGGGGCTGGCAGACGAAGACCCTGGCCCCGGTGGCGCGGAACGCGGCTTCCAGGAGCTCGGGGCGGACTCCGTCGGCGTCGACGGGTACGGGGACGGGGCGCAGTCCGGCGGCGCGGGCGACGGCGAGCATGCCCGGGTAGGTGGGCGACTCGACGAGGACGGGGGTGCCGGGTGGGGCGAGGGCCCGCAGGGCGGTGGTGATGGCGGACTGACCGCCGGCGGTGACGAGGAGGTCGGCGGCCGTGATGCTGCCGCCGATCTCGCGGGCGAACCACTCACGCAGCTCGGGCAGGCCGTCGGTGGGCGGCCTGCCCCAGGCGCCGGGGCGGCGTCCCGCTCGGGCGAGGGCGTCGGCGAGGGCCCGCTCGGGCTGGAGGGAGGGGTGGAGGTAGCCGCCGTTGAACTCGATCACACCGGGCGGCGGCGTGGCCAGCGTGACGAGGACGCCGGAGGCGTCGACGGCCCGGGGAACGAGTTCGGTGGCGGTGTCGGCGCTGAGGGCGACCTCCTGCCAGGAGGTGTCGCCCACGACGGGGGTGGCGGCGCGGGGCTCGGCGCGGAAGGCGCCGGCCCCGGGGCGGGTGACGACGAGCCCCTCGGCGGCGAGCTGTGCGAGGGCCCGGGTGACGGTCACCGGGGAGACCCGATAGCGCTCGACGAGTGCGCGACTGGACGGCAGCTTTCCACCTGGCGAGTAGCGGTTCAGTTCCGCCCTCAATGAATGTGCCAGTTCCGCGACACTGCTACGCTCGGTCATGAGAGCACAGGATAGCGCTACCGCCCCCATGACGATAGCGGTCGCCACGACGGACGGAAGCGGCGCCGGCCATGACGGAGGCGTCACCCGTCACGACGGAGGCACCCGCGCCGGAAGCACCTCCGCCGCGGCCGCCCCGGCCGGCTCCACCGACGCGAGCGGCAGCCGCACCGACCCGCTCCCCCGTGGCACCCTGCTCGCCCTCCTCGGCGTGGTCTGCTTCTCGCTCACGTTCCCGTCGACCGCCTGGGGCCTGGAGAGCTTCGGCCCGTGGTCCCTCGTGGCCGTGCGCTCCATGCTCGCCGCCCTCATCGCGGGCGCGTTCCTCCTCGTCGGCCGGGTGCCGCTGCCGGAGCGGCGCCACTGGGCGGGCATCGCCGTGGTCGCCGGCGGTGTCGTCATCGGCTTCCCGCTCCTGACGACCCTCGCCCTGCAGACCTCCACCACCTCGCACGCCGCCGTCGTCGTCGGCCTGCTGCCGCTCACCACGGCCACCTTCGCCGCGCTGCGGACCAAGCGCCGGCCGTCCCGTACCTTCTGGTTCGCCGCCGCGTCCGGCGCGGTCGTCGTGCTCGCCTTCACCGTCCAGCAGAGCGGCGGGGCCGTGTCGAAGGGCGATCTCTACCTCTTCGGCGCGCTCCTCGTGTGCGCGGCCGGCTACACCGAGGGCGGCCGGCTCGCCCGGCTCATGCCGGGCTGGCACGTCATCGGCTGGGCCCTGATCCTCTGCCTGCCGCTGATGGCGGTCGGCTCGGCTGTGGCACTGGCCGTGGAGCCGGTCCATCTGAACGCCCACGGCGTCATCGGCCTGGCCTGGGTCGCGGCCGGTTCCACCTTCTTCGGTCTGTACGTCTGGTACCGGGGCATGGCGTCGATCGGCATCCCCAAGGCGAGCCAGCTGCAGCTCGCGCAGCCGCTTCTCACCTTGATCTGGTCGGTCGTCCTGCTCGACGAGACCCTGCCGCCGGCGGCCCCGATCGCGGCGGTCGCGGTGCTCGTCTGCATCGCCGTGACCCAGCGGGCGAAGAGCTGACGCGACGGATCGGGGTGACTCACGTCACAATGGCAGACATAGACTCCGAACAGGACAGGTCCGCACAGGACGAACAAGCCCGGTCGCGAGGAGGTCACCCCGATGCAGGCGAACGTGGGCGACAAACTGCTGGTGCACGGACGGACCGTCGGTCACCACGACCGTACGGCCGAGGTCCTTCAGGTACTGGGGGAGAACGGCATGCCCCCGTACCGCGTCAAGTTCGACGACGACGGTCACGAGGCCCTGATGTCGCCGGGCCCCGACACCGTCGTACGCCATCACCCCGAGGCGGGCATGAGCTGAGCCGATCTCCGGATCAGCCCTGCCCCCGCGCCCGGACCCTGGTCGGGTAGTGATCGGCCACCACGGTGGTCATCGCCCCGATCGGGTCCGACGCGACCTCTTCGGCGGCGAAGAAGCAGTGGCCGCCGACCGTCGCGTAGGCGGCGGCCAGCTCCAGGTGCCGTGACAGTTCCTTCGGGTCCTGCCAGGCGGCGGGCTGGGCGGGGTCGCCCGCCTTGTAGAGCGCCTCGCCGATGTAGAGGCCGACACCGGTGCCCCGTACCACCGCGTCCCACCAGGGCAGCAGTTTGGCGTAGTCGGCGGCGGGCAGGCCGATGTTCCAGTACAGCTGAGGTACGACGTGGTCGACCCACCCCTCCCGGATCCACTTCCGGGTGTCGGCGTACAGATCGTCGTAGGTCTGGACACCGGCGCGGGTCTCCGAGCCCTCCGGGTCGGTCGCGATGTTCCGCCAGACCCCGAAGGGACTGACGCCGAAGGTCACGTGCGGCTTGATGTCCTTGATACGGGCCGCCATCTCGGAGACCAGCAGATCGGTGTTGTTCCGCCGCCAGGACGCCTTGTCGGGGAAGTCCTCGCCGTACCGCGCGTACGCCTCGTCGTCGGCGAAGACCTGCCCGGCCACCGGGTACGGATAGAAGTAGTCGTCCCAGTGCACGGCGTCGATGTCGTAGCGCCGCAGCGCGTCGAGCATCGCGTCCTGGACGAATCGGCGGACTTCCGGCAGCCCGGGGTTGTAGTAGAGCTTCCCGCCGTAGGGCAGCACCCACTCGGGGTGGCGCCGGGCCGGATGGTCGGCGACGAGCCGGGTCGGGTCCGGGTGGTTCGCCACTCGGTACGGGTTGAACCAGGCGTGCAGTTCGAGGCCCCGCGCATGGGCCTCCGCGACGGCCGTGCCCAGCGGGTCCCACCCGGGGTCGCGGCCCTGCGTCCCGGTGAGGAACTGCGTCCACGGCTCGTACGGCGAGGGCCAGAGCGCGTCGGCGGTCGGCCGGACCTGGAGGACCACCACGTTGAGCCGGCGCTCGACGGCGGTGTCCAGCAGGGCGACGAGCTCGGCGCGCTGCTCCGCGGCGGTCAGGCCGGTACGGGAGGGCCAGTCGCGGTTGGCGACCGTGGCGATCCACACACCCCGGAACTCGGACCGGGGATCCGGTCTCGCGGGCGACGCCGGCCCGGCGGCCGCGGCCGTCCCCGCGCCTGCCTCCGGCCCCGCGGCCGCCGCCGCTCCCCCGCCCGTCCCCGAGAGCGCCGCACCGGCCGCCCCCGCCACGAATCCTCTTCTGCCGATAGGCCGCACTTGTACCCCCCTTGTGTCGGATACGTCACACCCACCCGGACAGCATGCCCGCCCCGGACGATCGATCATCGGTTAATGAGCGGTAACGTCGTGGGGTCGAGGCGGACGCACCGGAATCACACGGGCCCCGCCGCCAGAGAAGAGCGAAAGGCACGAGGTGACGGACTCCATGGCCGACATTGAGCGCGTCGGAGTGGTGGGCTGCGGCCAGATGGGCGCGGGCATCGCAGAGGTGTGTGCCCGGAGCGGCCTTGAGGTGAAGGTCGCCGAGACCACCGGCGAGGCGCTGGAGCTCGGCCGCACACGGCTCTACAACTCGCTGGCGAAGGCCGCCGAACGCGGCAAGATCAGTGAGGAGGAGCGGGACGCGACGCTCGCCCGCCTCAGCTTCACCACCGACCTGGGCGAGTTCGCCGACCGCGACCTCGTCATCGAGGCCGTCGTGGAGAACGAGCAGGTCAAGACCGAGATCTTCCAGGTCCTCGACCAGGTGATGACCCGGCCGGACGCCATCCTGGCCTCGAACACCTCCTCCATCCCGCTGGTGAAGCTGGCCGTGGCGACCTCCCGCCCGGACCAGGTCATCGGCATCCACTTCTTCAACCCGGCCCCGGTGCAGAAGCTCGTCGAGCTGATCCCGGCCCTCACCACCTCCGAGGGCACGATCAGCCGGGCCCAGGCCTTCGCGGAGAAGGCCCTCGGCAAGCACGCGATCCGCGCGCAGGACCGCTCGGGCTTCGTCGTCAACGCGCTGCTCGTGCCGTACCTGCTCTCCGCGATCCGGATGTTCGAGTCGGGCATCGCGAGCCGCGACGACATCGACAACGGCATGGAGTTCGGCTGCGCCCACCCGATGGGCCCGCTGAAGCTCTCCGACCTGATCGGTCTCGACACGATCGCCTCGATCGCCGACTCGATGTACACCGAGTTCAAGGAGCCGCTGTACGCCGCTCCCCCGCTGCTCCAGCGCATGGTGGACGCGGGCCGGCTCGGCCGGAAGACGGGCTCGGGCTTCTACCCGTACGCCTGATCTCCCGCGCTGCTCCCCGCACGTCCGGACGGCCCGTACACACGCACAGGTACGGGCCGTCCGGCATGTCCGCGGCCAGGTGGCCCGGCGTGTCACCGCCGGGAGGTCAGCCGAGCCGCAGGTGGTGGAGCATCAGCAGCCCGGCGGCCATGTTCGCGGCCGGGATCTCGCCCCGGGCGATCATGTCGGGGACCTGTTTCAGCGGCACCCAGGCTCGCCGTGAGGATTCGAAGGCGTCCTCGGGCGGTCCCGTGTACGTGGCCCGCTCCGCCCAGTAGAGGTGGTGGCGGGCGTCGGTGAGACCGTTGGACGGCTCCACGGTGAGGAGATGGCGCAGCGGCCCCGGCCGCCAGCCGGTCTCCTCCTCCATCTCGCGGGCGGCCGCGGCTTCGATCTCCTCGCCGTCCTCGACGACACCGGCGGCCAGCTCCCAGCCCCAGCTGTCGGTGATGAAGCGATGGCGCCAGAGCATCAGGACTTCGTCGGCCTCGTTGACGGCGGTCGCGACGGCGACCGGGCGGAGCCGGATCAGATAGTGGTCGAGGTGGCGGCCGTCCGGGAGTTCGACGTCCGCGAGGTTCACCCGGAACCAGCGATTCTCATAGACAGAGCGTTCGCTCAGTTTCGTCCACTGCACGTTCTTGCCACCTTCCGACTGGTCGGTGCTTGTTTGGTGGCAATATCGCAGCAGTTCGTGGCTCACAGGGGAACGCGTAGCGCCCCGTCAATGAGAGCCGCCGCCTCCCGGGCGTCGCCTCCGCCACTGGCGAGGAGGCGCTCCCGCACCTGCCGCAGCCGGTCGCGCAGCCGTCGCGACTCCATCCCCCGCGCTCGCTCGGTCATCTCCACTGCCGTACGCGCCGCCGCGTCGGCCTCCCCCTGCCGCAGTTCGATCTGGCACAGCATGGCGAGCCGGTGCACCCGGCCCCGGTCGTGCGAGGGCGTCCCGACCGCCATCGACGCGTGCTCGTGGGCCGCGGCGAGATCACCCAGACTGAGCAGGGCCTCGGCGACCTGGACGTTGACGAGTCCAGGCTGGACATAGCCCGTCTCGGCGGGCTCGTCCCCCGGGCTGATCCGCTCCGCCGCGGTCTCCGCCCGCCGGATGCAGGCCAACGCGGCCGCCCCGTCGCCCAGATGCGCGTACGCCTTCGCCTGCATCGCCGTCAGATCGGCGGCGAGCGCCGGGGTGATCTGCCGCCCGGCCGTCCGCAGCGCCGCCTCCGCGAACGCCACCGCCTGCCGGTACTCCCCCATGAACAGCGACTGGTTGACGAGGAGCGCGATCACATAGGCGCCGAGTCCCCGGTCCCCGCTCGCCTTCGCGAGCCGCAGCGCCTGATGGAAGTAGCGCTGGGCGAGACCGTGTGCGTCGGCGTCGTACGCACAGATGCCGGCCACCGCGACGAGTCCGCCGGTCGCGCGGTGCAGCCGCCGCCCGAGGGCGTCGCTGTACGAGCCCCGCAACAGCGGCGCGGTCTCGGTGGTGAGGAAGCCGACGATCCGGGCGCGGGTCGCGATGCCCCCGGCCTTGCGGTACATCTGCTCGTAGTGGGACCGGGCGGCGCTCAGCACGGTGATGTCGGCGGCGGAGACCGTCGTCCGGCCGCTGCGGGAGACGTCCACGTCCTCCGGCGGGTTCTCCCACTCCCATACCGGCATCACCGCCGGGGTGCCGGTCACGGCGGGCGCGGCGACTATGTGCGGCCGCTGCTGCTCGTCGGAGCGCCACAGGGCGGCCGCCCGCTCCACGAACCCGGAGAGCGGCGAACCGACCGCGGGCACGGGCCCGTCCGGCATCCCGAAGCCGATGTCGTCCAGGGTCACCTGCCGGTGCAGGCGTGCGGCGAGCACCTCGCAGATCAGGTCGGGGACCTGGCCGCGCGGCCGCTGGCCCTTCAACCAGCGGGCCACGGCGGTGTGTTCGTAGCGCAGGGTGAGACCCCTGGCCCGGCCGGCCCGGTTCACATGGGCGGCGAGGCCGGCGTTCGAGACGCCCGCTTCGTCGAGCAGGGCGTCGAGCAAGGTGTTGGGCTGCATGACCGCTCCGGTCGCTCGGCTCGAGCTCGGTGAACTCAGCGTAGCGGTGGCCGAATTCGTACGGGACGAACCAGTACGGAGAACTCCCTTCGGTTCACCTCGCACAGGAGGATTTCGCACGGGGTGTGAATGAAGTACTCGTTCTTCCGGTCCGCGTACTCTGCCGTGCTCGTCCCGGTACCGCTTGACTGTGCTTCTCGCCGCAAGGCGATGACCGGGCCGCCGGCTCCCCCCTCAAACAGTGCGGCCGCCCGGTCCGTGTCGCCCGCCCCGCTGATCTGCCCGACACTCCGTGGCGGGGCGGGCGACGCCGGCCCCAGCCCCCTCCGCTCAACAGTGGGAGGAGGGGGCGGGCCGGGGGCGGCGCAGCCCGGGTTCGGCGGGCTGCGCCGGCACCCGGACACGGTCGTTGCGTACGACGAGCAGCGCGACGTCGTCGGTGAGACGGCCACCCGTGTGGTGCAGCAGGGCGGTGTGGACCCGGCGGACCAGCGCGGCGGGCGCCTCGCCGCACATTCCGGCCAGCGCGGTGTCGAGCGCGAAGAACCGGCCCCGGTGGTCGCGGGCCTCCTCGGCGCCGTCGGTGTGCAGGACGAGCGTCTCGCCGGGCATCAGCCGGGCCGCCGTGTACGGCGTGAGGGCGGCGGGCAGCGGCAGGACCCCGAGCGGGGGCAGCGGGTCGCCGACGGGGAGCCGGTCCACCGTCCGCCCGAGGCGGTACGGGCCGGGGTGGCCGCAGTTGAGCACGGAGAGCCGCCCGTCGGCCCGGACCTCCAGAAGCAGCAGGGTCACGAACTCCTCCGCCGCCGGATGCTCGGGCGCCGACCCGGCCCGCGCCGGATGCTCGTCCCGTGCCCGCTCCCGCAGATGCCGCTCCAGGGCCCGCTCAAGACGCCGCAACACCCCGCCCAGCTCGGCTTCGTCATGGGCGGCCTCGCGAAAGCTTCCGAGCACGGCCACCACCGCACCGAGCGCGGCGAGACCGTGCCCCCTGACGTCCCCGATCACGATCCGCACCCCGTACGGGGTGGCCACCGCCTCGTACAGATCCCCGCCGACGGACGCGCCACGGGAGGCGGACAACTGCCCGGCGGCCAGCGCGAGTCCGTCGAGACGGGCGGGCGGCGGGCGCAACAGCACCTGCTGGGTGGCGACCGCGACGGCTCGCACGAGCGCCAGCTCCCGCGCGAGCCCACGCCGCAACCCGAGCACAAGCCCGATGCCGACGGTGAGAAAGACGACACTGGTGGCGATCCTCATCGGCAGCCCGGGCTGCCGGGCCAGCGGACAGCCGAACTTCCATGCCACGGCCACCGCACCCCACACGGTGGGAAGAGCGAGCGGGGCCAGCCGGCGGAGCCGGGAGCCATCGGAGACCAACGACCTCGTACGGATCATGCACGGCCCTTCCCGAGCCCCGACAGCGCCCGAAGGCCCTGCGGCCCACAGGTCCGCCCCTGCGGCCGCGTCGATTCTGCCGACCGCGCACCCCACCACGGAACACCCCCCGACGATCTCACCCGAAGGAGTGAGCACCCCCGGCGCGCCGCCCTCCGCCAGGGCTCCGCCACGCGCACGCGTAGTCGGATGCCGGTCGCGCGTACGTCTCTTCGGGTGCCGGAAACGACGGAGGGCCGCCCCGGGGAATCCCGGGGCGGCCCTCCTCGTGCTGTTCCGCTAGGCGCTCAGGCGCCGCGCAGGACGGCGCCCGTGCGCTCGGACGCCAGGGCCACGGCCGCGTCGCGGGCCGTGGTGGCCTCGTCGACCGTGAGGGTGCGGTCCGGGGCGCGGAACTTCAGGGCGTACGCCAGGGACTTGGTGCCCTCGTCGAGCTGGTCGCCGGTGTAGACGTCGAACAGCCGGATGGACTCCAGGAGTTCACCCGCGCCCTCGGTGAGGGCGGCCTCGACGTCGGCGGCCGGGACGTTGCCCGCGACGACCAGGGCGACGTCCTGGGTGGCGACCGGGAAGGAGGAGATACGGGGGGCCTTGAGCGGGCCCTCGTTCGCCTTCTCCAGGAGGTCCAGGTCGATCTCCATCGCGCAGGCGCGGGCCGGCAGGCCGAACGCCTTCACCACGCGCGGGTGGAGCTCGCCCGCGTGGCCGACGAGGACCTTCTCGCCGTCCACCTCGACGTGGAACGCGGCGCAGCGGCCCGGGTGCCACGGGGCGTGCTGGTCGGCGCTGATGATCAGCTCGACCCCGGCCTCGGCGGCCACGGTCCGGCCGGCCTCGACCGCGTCCGCCCAGTCGGACGGACGGCCCTTGCCCCACCAGCCGGCCTGCTCGCGCGCACCGGCGAGGACGACGGCGGCGCGGCGCGGCTGCGCGGGCAGCACGGCGTTGACCCCGGCGATCTCCTCGTCGGTGGGACGGCGGTCGACGGGCAGCCGGACGGCGACGCCCGGCTGTCCCTCCGGCCGGAAGACCAGACCGGTCTCGAAGAGGGCCAGGTCGTGGCTGCCCCGGCTGTCGTTCCGACGGAGCGCGCCGAGCAGGCCCGGCAGCAGCGTCGTACGGAGCGCGGGCTCCTCGTCCGAGAGCGGGTTGACCAGCTTCACGAGCCGACGACGGGCGTCGTCCGCGTCGAGGCCGAGGTTGTCGAGGGCCTGCTCCCCGATGAACGGGTAGTTCAGCGCCTCGACGTAGCCGGCGCCGGCCAGGGCGCGGCCGACGCGGCGGTGGACGCGCTGGCTCTCGGTGAGCCCGCGGCCGGCCGGGGGCCTCGGCAGCGTGGAGGGCAGGTTCTCGTAGCCCTCCAGGCGGATGACTTCCTCGGCGAGGTCGTTCGGCGCGTTGAGGTCGGGGCGCCACGACGGCACGGTGACGACGAGCTCGTCCTGGCCGTAGACGTCGCAGCCGACCTCCTGGAGGCGGCGGACGACGGTCTCGCGGCCGTAGTCGACGCCCGCGACCTTGTCCGGGTGGTTCGCCGGCATGGTGATCGTGCGCGGCGCGGACGGGGCGCTGATCTCGGTGACGCCGGCCTCGGCCGTGCCGCCCGCGAGCAGCACGAGCAGGTCGACGCAGCGCTGGGCCGCGGCAGCCGCTGCCTGCGGGTCGACGCCGCGCTCGAAGCGCTTGGACGCCTCGGAGGACAGCTTGTGGCGGCGTGCGGTGCGGGCGATCGAGATCGCGTCGAAGTGCGCGGCCTCGATGACGACCTCGGCGGAGCCGGTGACGATCCCGGTCTCCGGGTCGATGTCCGGGTCGGCGATCTCCGTGTTGGCGCCGCCCATGACACCGGCGATGCCGATCGGCCCGCGGTTGTCGGTGATGACCAGGTCCGCGGCGTCGAGGACCCGGACGGTGCCGTCGAGGGTGGTGATCTTCTCGCCGGCCTCGGCGCGACGCACTCCGATGGGGCCGTCGAGCCGGCCGCGGTCGTAGGCGTGCAGCGGCTGGCCGAGCTCGAGCATCACGTAGTTCGTGACGTCGACGGCGAGCGAGATCGGGCGCATGCCGGCCTTCTGGAGGCGGCGGCGCAGCCAGATCGGGGACCGGGCCTCGGGCTGCAGGCCGACGACGGTGCGCGCGGTGAAGCGGTCGCAGCCGATCGGGTCGGTGACCCGGACCGGGTAGCCGTACGAGTTCGGCGCGGGCACGTCGAGGAGCGCCGGGTCGCGCAGCGGCAGACCGTACGCGGTGGCGGTCTCGCGGGCGACACCGCGCATCGAGAGGCAGTAGCCGCGGTCCGGGGTGACGGCGATGTCGAGGACCTCGTCGTACAGCTCCAGGAGCTTCGTGGCGTCGATGCCGATCTCGAGCTCCGGCGGCAGCACGATGATGCCGTGCGTGCCGTCGTCGCCCATGCCGAGCTCGTCGCCGGAGCAGATCATGCCCCGGGAGACACGGCCGTACGTCTTGCGCTCGGCGATCCGGAAGTCACCGGGGAGCACGGCGCCGGGCAGGGCCACGACGACCTTGTCGCCGGCGGCGAAGTTCCGGGCGCCGCAGATGATCTCCTGGGGCTCGCCGGTGCCGTTGGCCTGGCCGACGTCGACGGTGCAGAAGCGGATGGGCTTCTTGAAGTCCGTCAGCTCCTCGATGGTGAGGACCTTGCCGACCACCAGCGGGCCGGTGAGGCCGGCGCCGAGCTGCTCGACGGTCTCGACCTCGAGGCCTGCCGAAATGAGCTTGGCCTGGACGTCGCGGCCGGTCTCCGTCGCCGGCAGGTCGACGTACTCCCGCAGCCAAGAAAGCGGGACCCGCATCAGATCTCCATCCCGAACGGCCGGGTGAACCGGACGTCACCCTCGACCATGTTTCGCATGTCGTCGACGTTGTGGCGGAACATCAGCATCCGCTCGATGCCGAACCCGAAGGCGAATCCGCTGTACTTCTCGGGGTCCACACCGCAGGCGACGAGCACCTTCGGGTTGACCATGCCGCAGCCGCCCAGCTCGATCCAGCCCTCGCTGCCGCAGGTGCGGCAGGGGCGGTCCGGGTTGCCGACGGACTCGCCGCGGCAGACGTAGCAGAGCATGTCCATCTCGGCGGACGGCTCGGTGAAGGGGAAGAAGTTCGGGCGGAGCCGAGTCTTCATGTCCGGGCCGAAGAGCGCCTGGACCATGTGGTCCAGGGTGCCCTTGAGGTCGGCCATGGTCAGGCCCTCGTCGACGGCGAGCAGCTCGATCTGGTGGAAGACCGGGGTGTGCGTGGCGTCGAGCTCGTCGGTGCGGTAGACGCGGCCGGGGCACACGACGTAGACCGGGGGCTCCCGGTCGATGAGGGTGCGGGCCTGGACCGGCGAGGTGTGCGTCCGCAGCACGACACCGGACTCGTCGCCCGTGGTGCCTTCCGGCCCCTCGACGAAGAAGGTGTCCTGCATCTGGCGCGCCGGGTGGTCCGGGACGAAGTTGAGGGCGTCGAAGTTGAACCACTCCGCCTCGACCTCGGGACCCTCCGCGACCTCGTACCCCATGGAGACGAACACGTCGGAGACGCGCTCCATGAGCGTGGTCAGCGGGTGGCGGGCGCCGGCCGGGACGCGGTCGTACGGCAGCGTGACGTCGACGGCCTCGTCGACGAGGACGCGGGCGTCACGCTCGGCCTCCAGCTCCGTCTGGCGGGCGGCGAGCGCCTTGGAGACGATGCCGCGGGCCTGGCCCACGAGCTTTCCGGCGGCGGCCTTGGCCTGCGGGGGCAGGGCGCCGATCTCCCGGTTGGCGAGCGCCAGCGGCGAGGTGCCGCCGGTGTGCGCCGTCTTCGCGTGTGCGAGCGCGTCGAGGTCGCCCGCGGCGGCGAAGGCGGCGAGCGCCTCGTCCCGCATGCGCTCGATCTCTTCCGGTTTCAGTGCCTCGACCTCAACCGGGTCGTACGACTTATTGGGTGCGGACATCTCTTCCCGTGCTTCCGTTGGCTTGGCTGGGCGGCCCCGCTCGACGTCAAGGGCGCAAACGTGCCAAAGGACGAGTCTAACGGGGTGGGGGGATGCGAATGAGCCCGTGGGCAGCCCGGACGGCTTTCGATCTCGCCTGATCCTGTCGGATTCCTGTCGGATTCCTGTCGGATCTCGTCAGATGAGATGGGCCGGGGTGCCGACGGGCAGGATAAATCGGAACTCGGCCCCGCCTCGGGGGCCCCTTCCGACGGTGATGGTTCCGCCGTGGGCCTCGACGACGCCCTTGACGATGTAGAGGCCGAGTCCGGTGCCGCCGCGTTTGCTGCCCCGCCAGAAGCGGGTGAAGACGCGGCTCATCGACTCCTCGGGGATACCGGGGCCCTCGTCGCTCACGGTGACCTCCGTCCCCTCTTCTCCGTCGTCGCCCGTCCTGGCGGGTGCCACCTCGATGGTGACGGTTCCGTCCCCGTGGCGCACCGCATTTTCGAGGAGGTTCCCGAGGATCTGGTCGATCTTGTCGGGGTCGGCCCAGAGCGCGGGCAGCTCGGGCCTGATCCGCACGAAGAAACGGTCGGGGGACTGGCCTCCGGTGGTGTGCACCTGCACGTGCCTGCCGACGGCAGCGGCGATGTCGACGGGCTGGCGGCGCACTTCGAGCCGGCCCGAGTCGATCCGGGAGATGTCGAGGAGCTCGGCGATGAGCCGCTTGATACGGCCCGCGTCGGCGTCGACGGTCTCCAGCATCAACCGCTTCTGCTCGTCGTTGAACCGCTCCCACTTGCCGAGGAGGGTGGCGGTGAAGCCCTTGACGGAGGTCAGCGGGGAGCGCAGTTCGTGGGCGACGGTGGCGATGAGCTCGGCGTGGCTGCGCTCGGTACGGCGGCGCGCCTCGGTGCCGCGCAGGCAGACCACGACCCGGCGGACCGGCCCGGTGGGGCGCTCGCGGACGTACCGGGCGGAGACGAGGACCTCACGGCCGCCGGGCAGCAGCAGATTGCGCTCGGGCTGGCCGCGGCGGGTGGCGAGTCCGCCGTACGGGTCGGTCAGGGCCCACCAGCGGCGTCCCTTGAGGTCTTCGAGCGGCAGCGCCTGGTCGAGGGGGAGGCCGAGGGCCCGGTCGCCGGGGACGGCGGTGATACGACTGGCGGCGGCGTTGAAGCAGACGACCCGGCCGGTCTCGTCGGCGACGACGAACCCGTCGGGCAGGTCGTCGGGATGGACCCCGGCGAAACCGTCGGCGTCGCCCGGGCCGGACCGCTCCCCCGCGTCCGGCGCGACGACCGCGGCGGGGTCGGACTGTGCACGGACGTCCGGCGCGACGGGCTCGGCGGGGCCGGCCGGCTCCTGGGTGTCCGCCACGTCCACCTGGCCCGGTGGTTCCTGGGCGTGCGGCCCGGCGCTCCGTGCCTGTGCGGGACTGTCCGTGCCGACCGTCATCCCCGTACCCCACCCCTCCGTGTAGCGCAGTGGGCCCCCGAGTGCGTCACTCTACTGGGCGGGGAGGGCGGAATGGACCCCTCAGGCGGAGGTTCGGGGCCGCTGGGCCCGGGCGGAGGCGTACAGGCAGACCGCGGCGGCCGTGGCGAGGTTGAGGCTCTCGGCCTTGCCGTGGATCGGGACGCGGACGACGGCGTCGGCGAGGGCCCGGGTCTCCTCGGGCAGTCCCCAGGCCTCGTTGCCGAAGATCCACGCGGTGGGGCCGCCCATGGTTCCGGCGTCCAGCTCGGCGTCGAGGTCGTCCTGACCGGCCCCGTCGGCCGCGAGGATCCGTACGCCCGCGCTCTTCAGTCCGGCGACGGCCTGCTCGACGGGGACACCGACGGCGACCGGCAGGTGGAACAGGGAACCGACCGAGGCGCGGACGGACTTGGGGTTGTACAGGTCGACGGAGGCGTCGGTGAGGACGACCGCGTCGGCGCCGGCCGCGTCGGCGCAGCGCAGCACCGTGCCGGCGTTCCCGGGATCGCGTACGTGGGCGAGGACGGCGACCAGCTTGGGGTGGGCCGCGATGATCTCGTCGAACGGCGAGTCGAGGAACCGGCAGACACCGACGAGCCCCTGCGGGGTGACGGTCTGGGAGACCTCGGCGAGGACGGCGTCGGAGGCGTGGTGGACGCGGGCTCCGGCGGCGAGGGCGGCGTCGATGATGGCGCTGTAGCGCTCGGCGGCCTCGACGGTGGTGAAGAGCTCGACGAGCGTGGGCTCTCCGGTGGAGCCGCGGTGCTCGACGGCCTCGCGGACGGCCTGCGGGCCCTCGGCGATGAAGAGGCGGTCCTTGCCCCGGAAGTTGCGCTTGGCGAGCCGCCGGGCGGCGACGACGCGCGGGGAACGCGGGGAGATCAGCTCGGGGGTGACCATGAGGTGCGGCGGTTCTCTCTTCGGTGCCGGGTGGCTACGGGATCCGGGGCTCGGTGGCCGGTTTCATCGGCCGGGGCGGCGGCTTCGGGCCGGGGCGGCGGCCTCGGGCCTGTGGGGCCCACCTCCACCGAACACCTTCCAGGGGGCAGACGCACCCGGACCCGCCGACGCGTGCGCGCCTGCGGGTCCGGGCAGAGGTACTGCGGCCTGGAAGATCAGGCGGCGGCCTTCGGGGCGTTGACGTCGGCCGGCAGAGCCTTCTGCGCGACCTCGACCAGCGCGGCGAACGCGTTGATGTCGTTGACGGCCAGCTCGGCGAGGATCTTGCGGTCCACCTCGATGTTGGCGGCGTTCAGACCCTGGATGAGGCGGTTGTACGTCATGCCGTTCTGACGGGCAGCGGCGTTGATGCGCTGGATCCACAGACGGCGGAAGTCGCCCTTGCGCTTCTTGCGGTCGTTGTAGTTGTAGACCAGAGAGTGGGTGACCTGCTCCTTGGCCTTGCGGTACAGGCGCGAGCGCTGACCGCGGTAGCCGGAGGCCGCCTCGAGGATCGCCCGGCGCTTCTTGTGGGCGTTGACTGCCCGCTTGACGCGTGCCACTTGTTAACTCCTTGTAGCGGGGTCGTGGTGGTCCTCACACGACCCGAAAAACGGATGGAACCCGGTCTTGGCCGGATGCCCTCGTCGCCGAGGGCGGGAGATCAACTCAGATGCCCAGCATCTTCTTGATCTTGGCGGCGTCACCCGGGGCCATCTCGGCGTTGCCGGTGAGGCGACGCGTCAGCTTGGACGACTTGTGCTCGAGCAGGTGGCGCTTGCCGGCGCGCTCGCGCAGGATCTTGCCGGTGCCGGTGACCTTGAAGCGCTTCTTGGCACCGGAGTGCGTCTTGTTCTTCGGCATCGCGCCGTATCTCCTCGTCAGTGGCGCTCCCCACCGGTGCGGGCACCGGAGATCCGGGAGCGTCAATTCTTCGTTTGGTGGTTCCGGGCGGGGCCCAGGGCTGCCTGGTTGGCAGCCCGTCGGGTCACGCCTCGGGGGTCTCGGCCGGGGCTTCCGCCTCGGCCTCGACGACGACCGGAGCTTCAGCAGCCTCGGCCTCGACGACCGGGGCCTCGACGGCCTCGGTCTCGGTGACCGGAGCCTCGGACGTCTCCTCGGAGGTGACGCCCTGACGCTCGGCCTTGCGTGCGGCCTGGGCCTCACGCGCCTCGGCCATGGCCTCGGTCTTCTTCTTGTGCGGGCCGAGAACCATGATCATGTTCCGGCCGTCCTGCTTCGGGTTGGACTCGATGAAGCCAAGCTCCTCGACGTCCGACGCCAGCCGCTGCAGCAGCCGGAAACCAAGCTCGGGACGGGACTGCTCACGACCACGGAACATGATCGTGATCTTGACCTTGTCACCCTGCTTGAGGAACCGGACGACGTGACCCTTCTTGGTGTCATAGTCGTGCGGGTCGATCTTCGGCCGGAGCTTCATCTCCTTGATGACCGTGTGCGCCTGGTTCTTGCGCGCCTCACGGGCCTTCATGGCCGACTCGTACTTGAACTTCCCGTAGTCCATGAGCTTGCACACGGGCGGACGGGCGGTCGCCGCTACCTCGACCAGGTCGAGGTCGTACTCCTGTGCGAGCTCCAGGGCCTTGGCAAGCGGAACAATCCCGACCTGCTCGCCGCTGGGTCCGACAAGTCGCACCTCGGGAACGCGAATCCTGTCGTTGATGCGGGGCTCGGCGCTGATGGATCCTCCTCGGTAGCACCACGCGACCGCCTGGCGGACGGACGCGCATGTCTGTTTCTGTGAGACCAACCGAGCCGGCACATGAAAAAACGCCCCGGACGGGACACAGGCGGGGCTCCATGGAAATACCGGAGCACCGCCGCGATCAACCGCGGGGCGCACATCGGGCGGCTCCATCGTCCGTACGGAACGATGGTCGCCACCTGACCGGTGACCCGCCGCCCGTGAGGGCGATCAGGTGGGAGTACGGAGCCTCCACTTGTGGGCCGGGCACACAGGTGTCCGGCCGGTCATTACACAAGGTTAGCAGGACCCGGCGGTCTCCGCTAACCGAGGACCGGCATATCGTATGAGGCATGAGCGAGACGCCCCAGAACGAGTCCCCGGACTCCCACGACTCCGTTGAGTCCCCCGACTTCGACGCCATGACCCGCGACATCGCGGAGGTCCCCGCGGTCGAGGTGATCGTGACCGTCGCCGTCAACCTGATGAGCGCCGCCGCGGTGAAGCTCGGGCTCACCGAGGAGGGCGACAAGTACAAGGACCTCGACGAGGCCCGCAAGCTGGTGCACGCACTCGCGGGCCTGCTCGACGCCGGCGCGACGGAGGTCTCCTCCTTCCACGCGGCTCCCCTGCGGGACGGCCTGAAGTCCCTCCAGCTCGCCTTCCGCGAGGCGTCCCTGATCCCGGACGAGCCGGGCCAGGGTCCGGGCGAGAAGTACACGGGGCCGGTGTACGGCTAGGGCTTCGGTCGGGGTACGGGGGTCGCCCCCCCCCGGAAGAGAACAGCCACGGGGCCGGTGCACGGCTAGGACTTCGGTCGGGGCTACGGGGGTCGCCCCCGGAAGAGAACAGCCACCGGGCCGGTGTACGGCTAGCCCCTCGCCCCTCTGTTCAGTTACCGCTTTACGTAGAAGGGCTCGCCGGGAGGCGTGGCCGAGGCCGGCAGGATTGCCAGGTCGAGGCCTCGCACCAGGCGGGCCCTCAGTGTTTCGTCGGCGGCCAGGGCGCGGGCCACGCGCTGGGCGGCCTCCGCCGGGGAGCCGCCCTCGGCAAGGACCAGGGCGAGGGTGCCGTCTGCCGCGCCGGGGCCGAGGTGGGCGCGGAGCACCGCGGGCTCGGCGGCGACGGCGGCCCGTACCGCTTCCCGTACGGCGGGGTCGTCGAGCGGGTCGGCGCTGGTCCGGCCCTCGGCGAGGGCGAGCAGCGCCGGTCCGGTCAGCTGGTACGGCACCGGGCCGGCGAGGTCGAGGACGACCGTGTCGGCCTTCTCGTGCGCGGCCGCCTGGAGCGCCTGGTGGAGCGGGACGGCCACGGGCCGGGCCTCGGGGTCCCACAGGGCGAGCGAGGCGATCGAGGTGAAGGCGGGCAGGGCGCGCCGGTCACCGGCCGTGAGGGTGGGGACGGCCATGTCGCTGGTCTTCTCGCGGCGCAGGCCGTTCTCGTCGGTCTCGACCTCGCCGAGGACGGCGACCACGGGGACGAGCAGCCGGGCCTCCCGCAGTGCGTCGAGGACGGGGCCGTGGGCGGTTCTGTCCTCCGCCCAGGCCGCGAGGGCCGCGGCGAGCCGCGGGTCGGCCGTGCCGTCGTCGTCGGAGAAACCGGGGTCCGGGATGTTCTTGAGCGCCACGCACCGAGCCTAACCGCCGGGCGGGAGCGCTCGGCCCGCCGGGTCCCGGGCGGTGTCTGTCCGATCAGGCCGGATCAGCCGCGAGCCCGGCCCGATCCGCACGACGTCCCTCAGTGGGTCCGGTGGGCGCGTCTCAGCACGACGGCGGTGAGGAGGAGCAGGGCGCCGAGGCCGCCCGCGAGGGGGGCGAGCAGCCCGATGGGGCGGCTCTCCTCGACGGCGGGGAGCGGTCCCGGGCCGAAGTACCGGCCCTGGTAGCCGGTGACCGTGTTCTTGGGGTCGGCGCCCTTGATCTTCGCGCCGGCTTCGATCGCGGCGGCCGGGTCGACCGTCCCGTACCCCTTGGCGTCGCTGCGGCCGCCCTTGGGCCGGTTGCGTGCGGTGTCGATGAGGAGCCGCTTGACCTGGGCCGGGGTGAGGTCGGGGTGCGCGGCGCGGACGAGGGCGACGGCCCCGGAGGCGAACGCGGCGGCGGCGCTGGTGCCCCAGCCCTCGTAGTAGCGGCGGTCGGGGTCGGCGATGGCGATGTCGACACCGGGGGCGCTGATGGTGGCGTACCAGCGGCGGGTGGAGAAGGAGGCGTGGGTGCCGTAGCGGTCGACGGCGGTGACGGCGATGACGCCGGGGTAGGCGGCGGGGTACGAGATGTGGTCGCCCTTCTCGCCGCCGTTGCCGGCGGAGGCGACGACGGAGACGCCCTTGGCGAGCGCGTACTGGACGGCGGCGTCCTCGCCGGCGTCCGGGTGGGCGGACTTGGAGTCGTCGCCGAGGGAGAGGTTGATGACGTCGGCACCGTGGTCGGCGGCCCAGCGGATGCCTTCGGCGAGGGCGGTGCCACGGGTCTTGCGGGCCTTGTCGCGGGACTTGTCGGTGCCTTCGAGGATGACCCGGACGGGGAGGATCCTGGCGCCGGGGGCGATGCCGAGGACACCGTCCCCGCCGTCGGGACCGTGGCCGTGCCCGGCGATGATCCCGGCCATGGCGGTGCCGTGCCGGGCCCAGGCGCGGTCGCCCCGGGAGGCGCCGAAGCCGATCAGGTCACGGCCGGTGAGGACCGAACCCTCGAGGTCGGGGTGCTGGGCGTCGACGCCGGTGTCGAGGACGGCGACGGTGACGCCCTCGCCCTTGGTGGTCCGCCAGGCCTCCGTCGTGTGCATGGCTTCGAGGCCCCACTGGCGGGCCCGGATGGTGTCGGCGTACGCGGGCGTGGTGGTGGCGGGCAGGACGGCGAAGGCGGTGGCGAGGAGGACGGCCGCGGGGGTACGGAGGCGGGTCACCGGGCGTTCTTCTCCTTCGCCGGCGGGGTGACGGCCGTGCGCAGCAGCTGCTCGAAGCGCACCGTGATGTTCTTGGCCTCGTGGCCGAGGCCGGACTGCGCGGTGGCGTCGGTACGGCCCGCCGTCATGGCGCGGTCGGCGGGCTGCGGGGCGTCGACGACGCGGCCGTCGGCGAAGCCGGAGACGGCGGTGACGACGACGGGGAGGTCGGTGGGGGCGTTCAGCCACCAGCTGGTGCGCTGCTTCGTTCCGAAGCGGGCTGCGACGGTGCCGGGGCCGGGGAGTGCCGGGGGGACGTCCAGGCCGAGGCGGGTGGTGAGGCCCTGACCGAGGGTGCGCTGCGTGGCGGCGTCGGTGCGGGTGAAGACGAGGCCGACGGTGATCACGCTGCTGGCGGTGGCGTCGGTGTACGTGGCGCGCAGGACGCGCTCGCAGCCGAGCGGCCGGAGGGCCGCGAGGAGGCCCTTGGCCAGGACGGCGGGCGAGCAGGCGGCGTCCGGGGCGACGACGATCCGGGTCCACGTGCGTGCGGAGGCACCGGGGCCGGCGCCGGGGCCGGGGAGGGTGCGGGGGAAGAGGGTGTCGACGGGGGCGTTGTGCCAGAGGTCCTTGGCCTCGGTGAACCCGGCGGGTTCGGTGGGCTCCCCGGGCTCGGCGGCCGCCAGCCACAGGCCGGCGAGCGCCCCGCCGATGAGCCCGATCCCGAGGACGGCACAGACGCCGACGGCGACGGCCCGACCGGTCCGCCGCTCCCGCACGGGCCGGAGCCGTGTGGTGGTCTCGACGGGAGTCTCGGGCGGCAGGGCGCGGAGGGCGCCGGAGGCGCCGTAGCCGTGGGCGGGGCCGGACGACGGACCGGCGCTCGGGGCGGGCTGCGCCCACGCGGCGGCGGGGGCGGTGGTCGGCGCGAGAGTGGTCCGGCGGGGTGCCGCACCGGCGGCGGGCACCGGCCGGGACGACGAAGTCGCGGACGTCGGGGCCGCCACTTGACCGGGCGCGGGGCGGGCCGGAGCGACCGGACCGGGCGCCGTGCGGGACGGAGCAACCGGACCGGGCGCAGGGCGGGCCGGAGCAACCGGACCAGGCGCAGGGCGGGCCGGAGCCCGGAGGTCGGACGACGTCTGCGGCTGCGGCGGCAGAGCCGCGGGCATCGGCACCCCGGAACCCGTCGCAGGGCGAGAGGGAGCCGTGGGAAGTGTCGCGGGCCGGGGAGGAGTCCCGGGGCCGGACAGCGGACGGGCCGGAGCGACCGGGCCGGGCGCGGGGTTCGACGACGCCGGGGCGGCGGAGCCGGGCGCCGGGTACGACGGCGTCGCAGGCGCCGGGGCGGCGGAGCCGGGCGCCGGGCGCGCCTGAGCCGGAGGTATCGGCACTCCGGAACCTGTCGCGGGGCGGGGCGGAGCCGAAGCCGAAGGGAGCGTCGCGGGTCGGGGCGGAGTCCCGGGGCCGGACAGCGGACGGGCCGGAACCACCGGGCCGGGAGCGGGAGTGCCCGGTGCCGAAGCCACGAAATCCGCCGCCGGGCGCGGTGGATTAGTCGGGCCGGACGGCGGGCGTGGCGGAGCCGCTGGTGCCGCAGGCCCCGAGGCCGCCACCGGGCCCGCCGTGGGAGGCGGATCCGTCGGCCGGATCGCCCTCAGTCTCGTGGTCGTCTCCACCGCGAGCGGTTCCGTGTCCGGCGGGGGCGGTGGGAGCAGGGCGTCCGTGATGCGGGAGGTCGTGCCGGGGCGCTGTTCGCCGGTCATCCCCGTCCCCCCGCTCGTGTCGACAATGCCCGTCACTCTACGGGCTGTTCCGCCTGGTACGGGAACCCAGGGGCTACCCACCCGTAAACCTGTCTGGCAAGCTCGGGCCATGACTCCCCGTGCCGCCGACCGGGCCCGATACGACCGGGCCACCGCTCATCTCGACGCGCCCGTGGCGATCGTCGATCTGGAGGCCTTCGACGCCAACGCGGCGGACCTCGTGCGCCGGGCCGGCGGCAAGCCGGTCCGGGTCGCGAGCAAGTCCGTGCGGTGCCGGGCGCTCCTGGAGCGGGTGCTCGCGCGAGAGGGTTTCGCCGGGATCATGTCGTTCACGCTCGACGAGTCGCTGTGGCTGGCCCGGGCCGGATTCGAGGACGTGCTCCTCGCCTATCCGTCGGCGGACCGCACCGGGTTCGGTGAGCTGGCGCGTGATCCCAAGCTGGCCGCCGCCGTGACCGTGATGGTCGACGACGTGGCGCAGCTGGACCTGATCGACGCGTCCCGCGCGGGCGGGACGGAGGAGGTCCGGGTCTGTCTGGAGCTGGACACGGCGCTCAGTCTTCTCGGCGGCCGGATCCGGGTCGGCGCCCGCCGTTCCCCGCTGCGGGAGCCCGCGCAACTCGCGGAGCTGGCCCGTTCGGTGGCGCGGCGCCCCGGGTTCCGGCTGGTCGGGATCATGGCGTACGAGGGGCATGTCGCGGGGGTCGGGGACGCGGTCGCGGGCCGGCCGCTGCGGTCGCGGGTGATCCGGCTGATGCAGGCGGCGGCCCGCAGGGAGCTGGCCGAGCGCCGGGCGGCCGTGGTGCGTGCCGTACGGGCCGTGGCGCCGGATCTGGAGTTCGTGAACGGCGGCGGCACCGGAAGCGTGCAGCACACGGCCGCCGAGGACGCGGTGACGGAGATCGCCGCGGGTTCGGGGCTCTTCGTGCCGCGTCTCTTCGACAACTACACCTCGTTCAGCGGGCGCCCGGCCGCCCTGTTCGCGCAGCCGGTCGTCCGCCGTCCGGGGGTGGGGGTGGTGACCGTCCTCGGCGGCGGTTACCCCGCGTCCGGGGCCGCGGGGCCCGACCGGCTCCCCGTGCCGTATCTCCCGGAGGGGCTGACGTACGACCCCCAGGAGGGTCCCGGCGAAGTGCAGACCCCACTGCTCGGCTCCCCGGCCGACGATCTGCGGATCGGTGACAAGGTGTGGTTCCGGCACGCGAAGGCCGGTGAGTTGTGCGAGCGCTTCGACCAGCTCCGGCTGATCGAGGGTGACCGGATCACGGCCACCGTGCCGACCTACCGGGGGGAAGGGCAGACCTTCCTCTAGCGGTGTGCGGCTGGTGAATCCCTTGGCCTCTCCGGCCTCGGTGTGCGGCTGGTGAATCCCTCCAAGCCCGGCCGGGCATCCTTGTGCCGGTCAAGATCACCGTGTGCGTCCGGGCGGCCGCAGACTTGCGGGACGGGGTGGCCCGAGACGGCCGCCTCGTCCTTGTAGTGACGACACCCTGGGGGAACACACCGTGAGCGAACGCGTCATCGCGCCCAAGAGCCGGGGCTTCCTGTTCCTCGACTCCCACCCCGACGGCTGCGCCCGGCTGGTGGACGAGATGTGGCAGGCCGTCCCCGCTCCCGTGGCCGCAGCCCCCGCCGGGGGCGAGGGGCCGGTGGCTCTCGTCATCGGCTCCTCCGCCGGGTACGGCCTGGCCGCCACGATCGCGGGCCTGGCCCGGGTCGGTGTCCGCGGCATCGGCGTGTGCTTCGAGAAGGCGCCCGCGCGGCGCACCGGCACGGCCGGCTGGTACCGCACCGCTGCCACCGCCCGCCTCGCCCGCGAGCACGGCCGGGACATGGTCTTCCTCAACGGCGACGCGTTCAGCGACGCGATGAAGGAGCAGGTCGCCGACCTCCTGGCCGAGCGGTTCGGGGGGCGGCTCGACTTCCTGATCTACTCGGTGGCCGCGCCTCGCCGTACCGACCCGGACACCGGCGACGTGTACGCCTCGGTGCTCAAGCCGATCGCCTCGCCGTACACCACCAAGACCCTCGTCTTCGACGACTCCGGTGCGCCCGAGGTGAAGGAGGTCACCACCGCGCCGGCCGAAGGCGACGACATCGAGCAGACCGTGGCGGTGATGGGCGGCACCGACTGGGAGCGGTGGATCACCTTCCTGGCCGACCGGTCCCTGCTCGCAGAAGGCTTCACCACCGCCGCCCTGTCCTACATCGGCTCGCCTCTCACCGCGGCGATCTACCGGCAGGGCACCATCGGCGCCGCGAAGGCCCATCTGGAGGCCACCGCCCGCACGTTGGACGAGCGCCTCGGCAAGACCCTGGGCGGCCGGGCCGTGACCTCGGTCAACGCCGCCGCCGTCACCCAGTCCTCCACCGCCATCCCCGGCATCGCCCTGTACGTGGGGCTGCTGCGCGGCGTCCTCGGCGACGGCATGGTGGCTCCGATCGGTCAGCTGGTGGAGCTGTGGGACCAGCTGACCGGCGCCCGCCCCCTCGACCTCGACGACGAGGGCCGGGTCCGCCTCGACACGTGGGAACTCGGCCCCGCCGTGCAGGACGCCGTCGCCGCGCGCTGGTCCACCGCCACCAGTGACACCATCACCGGGCTCGCCGACCTCGACTGGTTCGGCGACGAGGTCCGGCGCCTCTACGGCTTCTCCGTCCCCGGCATCGACTACACCGCCGCCGTCGAGGCCGACGTCCCCTGGCCCACCGCCTGAATCTTCTGGAAGACGGTGTCCCGCTGGTCCGGGATCACCGTGCCGTCGGCGCGGCGGACCGGTTCCGCCGCGCCGTCGCCCGCCGTGTACCCCGTCGTGGCGCAGGGGTACGGGGTGGCCTTCTGCCGCTTGGGCTCGATGAACATGGGGTTGACGACCCAGCG
This sequence comes from Streptomyces sp. NBC_01077, assembly GCF_045162855.1. Lineage (NCBI taxonomy): Bacteria > Bacillati > Actinomycetota > Actinomycetes > Kitasatosporales > Streptomycetaceae > Streptomyces > Streptomyces sp. NBC_01077. The sequence goes on from NZ_CP108669.1 coordinate 2,429,225, forward strand.
GCCGTCGCCGTTCTCGTACGCCCGGCACATGAGTTCGTTCTTGTTGCGGTTGAGGACCAGGCGCAGGCCTGTGGCATCGCGCAGGAACGAGATGTCGGTGTCGGAGTCGCCCGCGGCGAACACCTGTCGCCGGGAGGCGGGCTGTACGCGCTCGGCTGCGGGGCCGCGGACGCCGAAGATCTCCTGATTGATCCAGCAGCGCTTGCCGTCGATGTAGGTGATCATCGCGTCCTCGCCGTCCCGGACCGTGCCGCAGCCCTTGAGGTGGGCGGTGAGGCGGCCGTGCTCGGTGGTGTTGCGGATGCCGAGGGCGTGGGAGGGGTCCACACCGACGCCCTTCGCCCAGACGTCGACGACGGGTTCGGGTGAGGCGGAGACGATCCAGACATCGAAGCCGGCGGCCTGGAGGGTACGGATCAGGTCGCGCTGCTGCGGGTAGTAGCGGACCCAGCCGGTGACCTGGGCGCTGCCGACGCGCTGGGTGGCACCCTGCGGGGCGGCGAGGTTCTCGGCGCGGGCGGCGGCGGCGAAGGACGCGACCTGGCGGGTGGTCCAGCCGCGCAGGAGCTGGGCGAGCCAGGCGTACTGGGGCTCCATGCGGCGGTGGTCGTAGCCGGCGAAGGCGGTCTTCCCGCCGGTGGTGGTGCCCGAGCCGTAGACGGCGAGGAGCTCGTCGGCGCAGCGGGTGTCGGTGGCCGTGGGGAGGGTGCGTACTCCCGTGGGACAGGCTTCGCCGAGGGCGGTGGCGGCCTCGGGGGTGAGGTAGCGGCTGGTGGTGGACCAGTCGTCGTGCCGGGGCGGGCGGATGCGGTCGTTGCGGAGGAGCCAGTAGAAGGTGGCGTCGCCGACGTCGTTCTTGATGACGGTGTTGTCCCAGTCGAAGACGGCGACGGGGTTCTTTCCTCTGTCGTCGCAGTGGTCGGCGATCAGCGCGTCGATGCGCGCCTTGTTCTCGCCGTACCAGCCCTCGGAGATCTTCAGGGTGGGGCATCCGGCGGGTTTCGCCTCGGCCTGGGTGGCGGAGACGAGTCCGGTCGTCGCGAGGACGAGGACGGCGGCGGCCGCGGAGGTACGGAGTCGCTGGTTCATGATCACTCTCCTGTCGGGACTGTTCGGGGCTCTCCGTGTTCGTGACTGTTCGGGACTGTCCGGGACACGGAACAGCCGGGCGCCTTGCGACGCCCGGCTGCCGGGTGGGGGGGGGTGGGGGTGTGGCGGCGGTCTAGAGCGGGGTCACGTACGCCCCGGCGATGCCTCCGTCGACGAGGAAGTCGCTGGCGTTGACGAAGGAGGAGTCGTCGCTCGCGAGGAAGGCGACGGCCGCGGCGATCTCCTCGGGCTCGGCGAAGCGGCCGACCGGGATGTGGACCAGGCGGCGCGCGGCCCGCTCGGGGTCCTTGGCGAACAGCTCCTGGAGCAGCGGGGTGTTCACCGGCCCGGGGCAGAGGGCGTTGACGCGGATGCCCTCGCGGGCGAACTGCACGCCCAGCTCGCGGGACATCGCGAGCACGCCGCCCTTGGAGGCGGTGTACGAGATCTGGCTGGTGGCCGCGCCCATGATCGCGACGAAGGAGGCGGTGTTGATGATGGAGCCCTTGCCCTGGCGGCGCATGTACGGCAGGGCGGCCTTGCAGCACAGGTAGACCGAGGTGAGGTTGACGTCCTGGACGCGCTTCCAGGCCTCCAGGCCGGTCTCCAGGATGGAGTCGTCGTCGGGGGGCGAGATGCCGGCGTTGTTGAAGGCGATGTCGACGGAGCCGTATGTGTCGAAGGCTGTCTTGAACAGCGCCTCGACCTGCTCGGGGTCGGTGACGTCGACCTGGACGAAGGTCCCGCCGACCTCCTCGGCCGCGGCCTTGCCGGCCGTCTCGTCGATGTCGCCGCAGACGACGTTGGCGCCCTCGGAGGCGAGGCGGCGGGCGGTGGCGAGGCCGATGCCGCTGCCGGCTCCGGTGATGACGGCGGTACGGCCGACGAGCCGGCGGCAGACGGGGGTCTGGGGGGTACCCCCAGGAGAGGTCACAGTCTCTTCGGTGCTGGTCATGTGTGCTCAGGCCTCCGTGCTGATGAAGACGTTCTTGGTTTCGGTGAAGGCGGTCAGGGCGTCGGGGCCGAGTTCGCGGCCGAGGCCGGACTGCTGGTAGCCGCCGAACGGGGTCCAGTAGCGGACGCTGGAGTGGGAGTTGACGGAGAGGTTGCCGGCCCGGACCGCGCGGGAGGCGCGCAGGGCGCGGCCGACGTCCCGGGTCCAGAGCGAGCCGGACAGGCCGTACTCGGTGGCGTTGGCGAGGCGGATCGCGTCGGCCTCGTCGTCGAAGGGGAGGACGACGGCGACGGGTCCGAAGATCTCCTCGACGGCGCAGGGCGCGTCCTCGGACAGCCCGGTGAGGACGGTCGGCGGGAACCAGAACCCGGGGCCCTCGGGGGCCTTGCCGCGGATGCCGGCGAGGTCGTCGGTGACGTAGGAGCGGACGCGGTCGAGCTGGGACCGGGAGATGAGCGGGCCCATCTGGGTGCGCTCGTCGGCGGGGTCGCCGACGACGATCTCCTCGATCGCGGGGGTGAGCAGCTCCATGAAGCGGTCGTACGCGCTCCGCTGGACGAGGATGCGCGTACGGGCGCAGCAGTCCTGGCCGCTGTTGTCGAGGAAGGCCATCGGAGCCGCTGCCGCCGCCGCCTCGATGTCCGCGTCGGCGAAGACGATGTTGGGGCTCTTGCCGCCGAGTTCGAGGGTGACCCGCTTCACCTGGTCGGCGCACTTCGCCATGATCGACTTTCCGACCCTCGTGGAGCCGGTGAAGACGATCTTGGCGACGCCGGGGTGTTCGACGAGGGCGTTGCCCGCGACCGGGCCGGTGCCGGGGAGGACCTGGAAGAGACCTTCGGGCAGGCCCGCCTCCAGGGCGAGTTCGGCGAGCCGGAGCGCGGTGAGCGGGGTGGTCTCGGCGGGCTTGAGGAGGACGGCGTTGCCGGCGGCGAGGGCGGGTGCGGTGGCCCAGGCGGCGATCGGCATGGGGAAGTTCCAGGGGGCGATGACGCCGACGACCCCGAGCGGTTCGAGGATCGTGATGTCCAGGCCGCCGGCCACCGGGATCTGGCGCCCGTTGAGGCGTTCCACTCCCCCGGCGGCGAAGTCGAGGAGGTCGCGGACGTTGCCGGCCTCCCAGCGGGCGTTGCCGATGGTGTGCCCGGCCTCGGTGACTTCGAGCCGGGCCAGTTCCTCGACGTGCTCGTCGACGACGGCGGCGAAGCGGCGGAGCAGCCGGGCCCGGTCGGCGGGCGCGGCGGCGGCCCAGCCGCGCTGGGCGGCGGCGGCCCGTGCGACGGCGGCGTCCACGTCGGCCGGGGTGGCGGCGGGGACTGTGGCGACCAGCTCCTCGGTCGCCGGGTTCAGTACCTGGAGCAACTCGTTCCTCTCAGCGATGTTCGTGTCAGAGGGGTTCGTGTCTGGGGCGTTCGCGTGAGCGACGTTGACGTGAGTGACGTTCGCGTCAGTGGCGTTCGAACGAGCGGCGCAGTTCCCAGTCCGTCACGGCCGCGTCGAAGGCGTCGAGTTCGACGCGGGCCATGTTGCGGTAGTGCGCGACGACTTCGTCCCCGAAGGCGGCCTTGGCGATCTCGCTGGTCTCCCACAGCTCGGCGGCCTCGCGCAGGGTGGGGGGCACGTGCGCGTACTCGGCGGTGTAGGCGTTCCCGGTGCAGGGCTCCGGGAGTTCGAGCTGCTGCTCGATGCCGTACAGGCCGGCGGCGACCAGACCGGCGACGGCGAGGTACGGGTTGACGTCGCCGCCGGGGAGGCGGTTCTCGAAGCGGGTGGAGCGGCCGTGGCCGACGACCCGGAGCGAGCAGGTGCGGTTGTCATGGCCCCAGGCGACGGCGGTGGGCGCGAAGGAGCCGGGCTGGAACCGCTTGTACGAGTTGATGTTGGGGGCGTAGAGGAGGGAGAAGTCACGGAGGGCGGCGAGCTGTCCGGCGAGGAAGTGCCGCATGGTCGCGGACATGCCGTGCGCGTCGTCCCCGGCCATCACGTTCCGTCCCTCGGCATCCTGGAGGGAGAGGTGGATGTGGCAGGAGTTGCCCTCGCGCTCGTTGTACTTCGCCATGAAGGTGAGCGAGAAGCCCTCCTGGGCGGCGATCTCCTTGGCGCCCGTCTTGTAGACGGCGTGTCCGTCGCAGGTGACGAGGGCCTCGTCGTACTTGAAGGCGATCTCGTGCTGGCCGGGGTTGCATTCGCCCTTGGCGGACTCGACGGTGAGTCCGGCGCCGGTCATCTCGTTGCGGATGCGGCGCAGGAGGGGTTCGATACGTCCGGTGCCGAGGACGGAGTAGTCGATGTTGTACTGGTTGGCGGGCGTGAGCCCGCGGTAGTTCGCGTCCCAGGCCTGCTCGTAGCTGTCCTTGAAGACGATGAACTCGAGTTCGGTGCCGACGTGGGCGGTGAAGCCGTGCTCCGCGAGGCGCTCCAGCTGGCGGCGGAGGATCTGGCGGGGCGCGGCGACGACGGGGGTGCCGTCGCCCCAGGCGAGGTCCGCGGTCACCATGGCGGTGGCCTCGTTCCAGGGGAGGCGGCGGAGGGTGGTGAGGTCGGGATGCATCGCGAAGTCGCCGTAGCCGCGGTCCCAGGAGGACATCGCGTAGCCGTCGACGGTGTTCATCTCGGTGTCGACGGCCAGAAGATAGTTGCAGCCCTCGGTGCCGTGGCCGAGTACTTCGTCCAGGAAGAACGGGGCGGCGAACCGCTTGCCCTGGAGCCGCCCCTGCATGTCGGGGAAGGCCAGGACGACGGTGTCGATCTCGCCGCTCGCGACGAGGGCACGGAGCTCCTCGACGCTGAGCGGGGGTTTGCGGTCTGCCACGGGATTGCTCCTCCTTCGGCCTGCCGGAAGCCATAAGGTATTGCGGAAGACCATTGCTTGGGAAGTGCTGACGAAGGGGAATCGAGAACGTGGCCAGTACGAGTGAATCGGCGGACCGGCTGACGCCCGTGCTGCGGCCGGTCCGGGCGGGCAACGGCTTCGAGGAGGCCCTGGAGCAGATCCTCCAGGTGGTACGGCTCGGACTCGTGCCCGACGGGGAGCGGCTGCCCGCCGAGCGGGAGCTGGCCGACCGGATGGGGATCAGCCGGGTGACCCTGCGCGAGGTCCTCAAGGTCCTCCAGGAACAGGGGCTCGTGGAGAGCCGGCGCGGCCGCTACGGCGGAACGTTCGTGCTGCCCCGCGTCCAGACCGCCGACGAGGACGAACTGCGCCGCCGGATCGCCACGGTCGACATGGAGGACACCCTGCGCTTCCGCGAGGTCCTGGAGGTCGGCGCCGCCGGGCTCTGCGCGGCCCACGGTCTCGACGCGGCGGGCGCCGAGCGGTTGCGGACCGCCGTGGCGGCCACGCAGGACGCCCCGCTGGCCGATTACCGCCGCCAGGACACCCTGCTCCACCTCACCCTGGCGGAGCTCTCCGGCTCGCCGACGCTCACGGCACAGTACGCCGCCGTCCGGGCGACCGTGAACGATCTGCTCGACTGCATCCCGCTGCTCGTACGCAACCTGGAGCACTCGCAGCACCAGCACACCGCCCTGGTGGAGGCGGTCCTCGACGGGGACGCGGACGCGGCGCGCGAGGTGATGCGGGAGCACTGCTCGGGGACGGCTGCACTGCTGCGGGGGTTCTTGACATGAGACGGGCGTCCCCGGGTACGTAACCCGAAAGTAACGCACGGGGGTTGCGCTCCCACGTCGACACCGCAAAGGTATGGCTCCAATCCATTGGGCCCGTTGCGGGGAGCTGACGCTGCCATGACGCTCGAAGAAACATCCGGGAGCACCGGGAGCACCACCCCACCGAAAGACGACTATCTGGAGCGCCGCGCGCTGCGCCGCGGCAGCGCCGGGTGGCTGCTGCTCACCGGGCTCGGCGTCGCCTACGTCGTCTCCGGGGACTTCTCCGGCTGGAACATCGGCCTCTCGAAGGGCGGCTTCGGCGGACTCGCCATCGCCACCGTCCTGATGGGCGCGATGTACGCCTGTCTGGTCTTCGCCCTCGCCGAACTCTCCGCCATCCTGCCCACCGCGGGCGGCGGTTACGGCTTCGCCCGCCGGGCGCTCGGCACCTGGGGCGGGTTCCTCACCGGCACCGCGATCCTCATCGAGTACATCCTGGCGCCCGCCGCGATCTCCATCTTCATCGGCGACTACGTCGAATCCCTCGGCCTCTTCGGCCTGGAGTCCGGCTGGCCCGTCTATCTGGTCTGCTTCGCGCTCTTCATCGGGATCCATCTGTGGGGCGTGGGCGAGGCCCTGCGCTTCAGCCTCGTCGTGACGGCCATCGCGGTCGCGGCGCTCGTCGTCTTCGCGCTCGGCGCCCTCACCGACTTCCACGTCGACGGACTGAACGACATCCCGGTCGACGGCGAGGCGTTGGGGGCCAACTCGTGGCTGCCGTTCGGTCTGCTCGGGATCTGGGCCGCGTTCCCCTTCGGCATGTGGTTCTTCCTCGGCGTGGAGGGCGTGCCGCTCGCCGCCGAGGAGGCGAAGGACCCGGTGCGGTCGATGCCGAAGGCGCTCGCGATCTCCATGGGCATCCTGGTGCTGCTCGCCGTGATGACCTTCTTCGCCGCGACCGGGGCGCGCGGTTCGGCCGCCGTCCAGGAGGCGGGGAACCCGCTGGTCGTGGCGCTCCAGGGCGACGGGGACCCGACGGCGCTCAGCCGGTTCGTGAACTACGCGGGCCTCGCCGGTCTGGTCGCCTCGTTCTTCTCCCTCATCTACGCCGGCTCGCGCCAGCTGTTCGCCCTCTCCCGCGCGGGCTACCTGCCCCGCTTCCTCTCCCTCACCAGCCGCCGCAAGTCGCCGTACCTGGGACTCCTCATCCCGGGCGCGATCGGCTTCGCGCTGGCGGCGGGGACCGGGGACGGGGCCCGGATGCTGAACATCGCCGTGTTCGGCGCCACCATCTCGTACGCCCTGATGGCGCTCTCCCACATCGTGCTGCGGCGCCGCGAGCCGGGGCTGCACCGGCCGTACCGCACACCCGGCGGCATGGTGACCTCGTCGGTGGCCTTCGTCCTCGCTCTGTCGGCCCTGGTCGCGACCTTCCTGGTGGACCGGACGGCGGCCTTCATGGCACTGGGGGTGTACGCGATCGCCCTCGCCTACTTCGCGTTCTACAGTCGACATCATCTGGTGGCCAGGGCGCCCGAGGAGGAGTTCGCGGCGCTCGCGGCCGCCGAGGCCGAACTCGCACGCGACTGACATTCCCGTACCCGCCCCGTACCCGACCTCGTACCCCCCGCTCTCCTGGAGGACGTTCCGTGTCCAAGCCGCTCATCGGCGTGACCACCTACCTGGACCAGGCCCGCTGGGGCGTGTGGGACATGCGGGCCGCGCTGCTCCCCGCGCCGTACCCGCGGCTCGTGCAGGAGAGCGGGGGGCTCGCGGTGATGCTGCCGCCGGACGGACCCGAGGCCGCCGCGGCGGTCGTGGCCCGGCTCGACGGACTGGTGATCGCGGGCGGGGCGGATGTGGAGCCCGTACGGTACGGGGCCGAGCTCGACGCCCGTACCGGCCCGCCGGCCCGGGAGCGGGACGCCTGGGAGCTGGCCCTGATCGACGCGGCCCTGGCCTCCGGGACCCCGTTGCTCGGCATCTGCCGGGGCATGCAGCTCCTGAACGTGGCCCTGGGCGGGACCCTGATCCAGCACGTGGACGGGCACGTCGAGGCGGTCGGGGTGATCGGCCGGCACGCGGTGAAGCCGGTGCCGGGGAGCCGGTTCGCCTCGCTGGTCCCCGAGCTCACCGAGGTCCCGACCTACCACCACCAGGCCGTGGACCGGCTCGGCGCGGGGCTCGCGGCCTCGGCGCACGCGGAGGACGGCACGGTGGAGGCGGTCGAGCTGGCCGCCCCGGCCTGGGCCCTCGGCGTCCAGTGGCACCCGGAGATGGGCGAGGACCTGCGCGTGATGCGGGGGCTCGTGGAAGCGGCGACGGCGTCAGGCACGGTGGGGCGCGCCTGATGGTGGTGTGTCGCGGCTGACGGAGGTGCGTCGCGGCTGACGGTGGTGCGTACAGCTCTGCTCAGACGGCCGTGCGGGCGGCGCGCACGGTGCGGTCGTTGCGCATGAGGAGGGCGTAGAGGGCGGCGGCGACGCCCATGCCGACGGGGAGCGAGAGGTCGACGCCGTCGAGGGCGGCGGCGATCGGACCCGTGTAGAGGGTGTTGACGCAGAGGGCCGCCGCGGTGACACCGGCGACGAGGGCGAGCGCACCGGCCGGGTTGACGCCGGCGGTGTACCAGAAGGGGCTGCCGGGGGTCTCGTCCGAGAGCGCGAGGCCGTCGTAACGGCACCGGCGCAGCAGGACGTCGGTGGCGTAGACCGCCATCAGCGGGCCGATCAGGACGATGATCATCTGGAGGGCGTTGCTGACGGTGTCCAGGAAGTTGGAGACGAGCAGCCCGTAGAGGGTGAGGGCGACGGCGACGGCCCCGTCGAAGAGGACGCTGACGGAGCGTCGGATGCGGAGGCCGACGGCCTGGAGCGCGAGTCCCGCGCTGTACGCGGTCAGGGCGTTGATGGCGATGGTGCCGAGGACCAGGGCGAGCAGGAAGACCGGGACGAACCAGCCGGGCAGGATCTCCTGGAGCGCGGTCTGCGGGTCGGTCATGTCGACGGCGGTGGCGGCGAAGGCGCCGAGCGAGCAGACGACGACGCTGGGCAGGAAGGCGCCGAACGCGGTCCAGCCGATGATCGCCTTCTTCGAGGCCGTACGGGGCAGGTAGCGGGAGAAGTCGGCGCTCGTGGTGTACGAGAGCGGGCCCGAGGCGATCATCGCGGTGCCGGCGAGGAGCAGGGCCCACAGGTCGGCTCCGCCGAGCGGCTCGGCGGGGGCGTGCGAGAAGTCGGCGTGCCGCAGGACGGCGAACGCGACGACGGTGAACACCCCGGCGAGGACCAGGGTGATCGGCAGGTACAGCTTGATGATCAGGCCGTGCCCGTAGACGCTGATGACCAGTGTGAGCGCGGCGATGACCACGATGACCGCCACCTGGACGGGGGTGCCGGCCGTGATGCCCGCCTTCTCGACGAGCGCGAAGGCGGCGGTCGCGGCGGCGGCCAGGTTGAGCGCGAAGTAGCACACGGAGACCAGCCAGCCGCCGACCGCGTTGTTGACGCGGTTGCCGATGACGCCGTACACGGCCCGGGTGATCACCTCGCTGGGTGCGCCGGCGGCCGGTCCCGAGGTGGCGAGGAGGCCGGGGAGCAGCCAGAGGAGGTTGCCCACGACGATCACGGCGACGGCCTGCCAGAGGCTCAGGCCCATCAGGACGAGGGCGCCGCCGACGACCAGGCTGAGGTAGTTGACGTTCGCCGCGGCCCATACGGAGAAGAGCTCACGGGGGTGTCCGTGGCGCTCGGAGTCGGGGATGTGATCGATGCCGTGGGCCTCGATCCGGCCGGGCCGGTCCGTGGCCGACGGGGTGACCGATGCGGCCCGGGAGCCTGGGAGCGGGTCGGGGATCGTGGAAGCCATGCGGCCCTCCGGATGCGTGTGGTGCCCACCTGGTTGCTTATTGGTCGCACACTCAATAGCATCGCGGTTATGCCGTCAAGCGTCCAGCGCAAGAGAGTTCGGAAAACACCCGAAGCCCGGCGGGCGGAGATCGTGGAGACCGCCGCACGCGTGGCCCTGACCGAAGGGCTCGAGTGCGTCACCCTGCGGCGGATCGCCGAGGAGCTCGCCGTACGACCCGGTCTGATCAGCCACTACTTCCCCTCGGCGGAGGATCTGGTGGGCGAGGCTTTCAGTGTGGCCGCCACCGGCGAACTCGACTCGCTGCTCCCCGCCGAGCGCCCCCACGGGACCCCCACGCAGTACCTCGCGCGCTACTTCGCGCTCTCCGCGGGCGAGGCGTACGACGACATCAGCCGCCTCTGGATCAACGCCCGGCACCTCAGCCGCTACCGGCCCGTCCTGCGCGACCGGGTCGCCGAACAGGAACTCGCCTCCGACGACCGCCTGGAGCAGCTGATCCGCGAGGGCGTCGAGCGGGGCGAGTTCCGCACGGACGACCCTCGCGCCACGGCCATCCAGATCCTGGTCGTGCTCGACGGCCTCGGCGCCCATGCCAACACCGACCGGAGCAACCGCCCGGAGGCCGTGCTCCGCCTGCCCCTCACCACGGCGGAACGCGAACTCGGCCTGCCGCCCGGCTCGCTGACCGACGTACCGGCGCCGGCCGAGCCGTCCGCCGTGACGCCGCCGGCCGAGCCCTCCTGACCGACGACCGCCGACCGCCGCCCCACCACCGGCCGAGCCCGCCTGACCATCCCTCTGCGTCGAGGCCTGCGGGCCTCTCCCCCGTCCCCTTCCAGGAGCCACCGTGCGCACCCGACTCGTCCTGCTCTCCGCCCGTCTGCTCGACCCCGGCACGGGGGCGTTCCTGCCGGAGACCGCGCTCGCCGTCTCCGACGACGGCCGGATCGCCGCCCTGGGCGACGACCGCGAGATCCGCGCGCTCGCGGGACCCGCCACCACCGTCGTGGACCTCAAGGGAGCCGTCGTCACCCCCGGCCTCGTCGACGGGCACCTGCACCCGGTGACCGGTGCCGAACTGACCCACGGCCTCGACCTGTCGTACTGCACCGACCTCGACGACGTACGCGAGGCCCTCGCCCGCGAGGTCGGGAACCTCGGCCGGGGCGACTGGCTCTTCGCCTGGGGCCTCGACCCGAACGTCTTCGGAGACCGGCCCGTCGGCATCGCCCCGTTCGACTCCGTACTCGACGGGATCCCCGCCTTCCTGCTGCTCTTCGACGCCCACTCGGCGCTCGCCAGCCGGCGGGCCCTCGCGCTCGCCGGGGTCGACGGGCCCCGCACCTTCGACCAGGCCTCGGCCGAGGTCGTCTGCGACGCCGACGGGCGCCCGACCGGACTGCTCCAGGAGGACGCCGCCTGCGAGCTGGTCGAGCGGGTCGCCCCGCGCCCGACGCCCGAGGAGAGCCGGGAGCGGCTCGCGGCGGTGCTGCGGTCGATGGCGGCGGCCGGGCTCACCGGCGGTCACGCCATGGATGCCAACGGCGCGAGCCTCGCGCTGTACGGGGAGCTCGACGCGGCCGGTGAACTGGCGCTGCGGCTCCGGGTGGCCCCCTGGTGCCAGCCCGGCACCGACGCGGACGGCGTACGGGCCCTCATCGCGCAGCAGGGCGCGGGCGGGGCGCTGTGGCAGGTCGCGGGCGTGAAGCTCTTCATGGACGGGACCATCGACAACGGCACCGCGTGGCTGGAGCGTCCCGACTACCACGGCGAGTCCACGCACGCGTTCTGGCCGGACCCCGCCGCGTACACCCACATCATCGGGGAGCTGCACCGGGCCGGGATCGCGACCGCGACGCACGCCATCGGCGACGCGGCCGTCCGGTACGCCCTCGACGCCGTCGAGAAGGCGCGCACGGCCGGCGGGAGCGAGGTGCGGCACCGGGTCGAGCACATCGAGACCGTGCCGGACGACACCCTGCGCCGCTTCGCGGACCTGGGCGTGCTCGCCTCCATGCAGCCGACCCACTGCTGCGACTTCACCCGGGCCGACCACACCGACAACTGGTCGCGCCGCCTCGGCGAGGAGCGCGCCTCGCGCGCGTGGCGCTGCCGGGACCTGGCGGACTCCGGGGCCACGGTGGTCCTCGGCTCCGACTGGCCGATCGCGCCGTTCCCGCCGCTCGGCGTGATGGCCGGGGCCCGGCACCGGCGCCCGAGCCGCGACCTCGGCCAGGCGCCGCACGGTCCCGAGCAGGCACTGACGGCGCTGGAGGCGCTGCGGGGCATGACGACGGCGGCGGCGTACGCGGCGGGCGAGGAGCACGAGGCGGGCCGTCTCGCGCTCGGCTTCCGTGCCGATCTGACGGTCTTCGCGGACAGCCCGCTGACGACGGCGGCGACGGACCTCCCGGACCTGCCGGTGCTGCTCACGGTCCTGGACGGTCGGATCACGCACCGGGCGGCGGGGGTCTGAACCGCCCGTGCGCCCCGCCCCCTGCCCCTGTCGTTCAGCCCGTCGGGCGGGCGCGGGTCAGGGAGAGCAGGTCCCGGGCCGGGCCCGTCGGGCGGTGGCCGGCGGGCCAGACGGCCCGGAGGTCGCGGCGCAGCCGGACCCCCTGGACGGGGATGGCGACCAGCCGGCGGGAGGCCAGTTCCTCGGCGATCGCGAGTTCGCTGAGGACGGCCGGCCCGGCCCCGCTCACCGCGGCGGCCTTCACCGCGGTCGTGGAGGCGAGTTCGAGGAGCGGCTGCGCGAGGCCGCCGTGGCCGGAGAGCGCCGAGTCCAGGACCTGCCGGGTGCCGGAGCCGCGTTCCCGCAGGACCAGCGGGGTCGCCGCCAGCTCCGCCGGGTCCAGCGGGCCTCGGCGGCGGGCCCACGGGTGCGAGGGGGCGGCGACGATCGCGAGCCGGTCGTGCGCGACGACCACCCCGTCGAGGCCGTCCGGCACCGCGAGTCCCTCCACGAAGCCGATGTCCGCCTCGTTCGCGAGCAGCCGTTCCGCGACGACCGCCGAGTTTCCGGCCTGGAGCGACACGGCCGTGTCGGGGCGCTCGGCGCGCAGCGCGATCAGCCAGCCGGGCAGCAGGTACTCGGCGATCGTCATCGACGCCGCCACCCGCAGCCGGGAGTCCCGCCGCCCGCGCAGCGCCTGGGCGCCCGCGTCGAAGGCCTCGGCCGCCTCCACGATCCGCCGCGCCCAGTCGGTGACGAGCGCACCCGCGTCGGTGAGCCGTGAGCCGCGCGGCGAGCGGTCGAGCAGGGCCACGCCGAGCTGCCGCTCCATCGAGCGGATGCGGCTGCTGGCGGCGGGCTGGGTGATGCCGACCTCGCGGGCGGCGGCGCCCAGGCTCCCGTGCCGGGCTACGGCGAGAAGCAGTTCGAGCGCACCGAGATCCGGGACCCGGTGGTGGAGCTGGGCCTTGACCTCGGCGCCGTACGCCTCGGCCCGGCGCCCACCCGCGGACTGCTCCCCGTGCTGATCCCCGTACCGCTCCCTGCTGCTCATAAAGCCAGCTTATGACGTCATAGCCGCAAGATCCCTGGTGGGGGCCGAGGAATCGGACGACGGTGGAGCCATGGCAAGCCTCGCACCTCCCCTTTCGGCCGTCCGCGCCACCACCCCCGGCGCCCGGCCGGCCGCCTCTCCGGCCCGTTCTGTCCGTCACCTCGGACCCAACTGGTACGCCTCCGTGATGGGTACCGCCATCGTGGCCAACGCCGGCGCCGGCCTCCCCCTGGACCTCCCGGGACTCCGTACCGTCTGCGCCGCGGTCTGGGCGCTGTCCCTCGCGATGCTGCTCGTCCTGGTCTCCGCCCGCACAATGCACTGGATCCACCACCGCGACCAGGCCCGCGCCCACCTCCTGGACCCCGCCATGGCGCCGTTCTACGGCTGTCTCTCGATGGCGCTGCTCGCCGTCGGCGGCGGCGCGATGATCGTGGGCCAGGACTGGATCGGGCTCCCGGCGGCCGTGGCCCTCGACACCGTCCTGTTCACGGTCGGTACGGTCGTCGGCCTGGCGGCCGCGGTGGGCATCCCGTACCTGATGGTCGTGCACCACCGGATCGAGAGCGCGTCCCCGGTGTGGCTGCTGCCGGTCGTCGCCCCCATGGTCTCCGCCGCCCTCGGCCCGCTGCTCGTGCCCCATCTGCCCGCCGGGCAGGCCCAGGAGACCCTGCTCCTCGCCTGCTGGGCGATGTTCGGCGTCAGCCTCCTCGCGACCCTGGTCATGCTGCCGCTGGTCTTCGGCCGGCTCGTGACCGGCGGCCCGCTGCCCCTCGCGCTCACCCCCACCCTCTTCCTCGTCCTCGGCCCGCTCGGCCAGTCGACGACCGCCGCGAACAAGTTCGCCGACGTGGCCCCGGGCGTGCTCCCCGCCCCGTACGCCCACGGCTTCGCCTCCTTCGCCGTCCTCTACGGCGTGCCCGTCATGGGCTTCGCGCTGCTGTGGCTGGCGCTCGCCGGGGCGATGGTGCTGCGGGCACGCCGGCGGGGCATGGGCTTCGCGATGACCTTCTGGGCGTTCACCTTCCCCGTCGGGACGTGCGTGACCGGCGCCGAGGGACTCGCCCAGCACACCGGGCTCGCGGCCTTCCGGTGGCTGGCGATCGGCCTGTACGTGCTGCTCGTCGCGGCCTGGCTGGTGGCCGGCTCCCACACCGTGCGCGGCCTCTTCAGCGGTGCGCTGCTCGCAGGGCCCGCGCCAGTGCCCGCGGCGCTTCCGCCAGCGACGGCCCGTACCAGGTGAGATGCCGCCCGTCGACGAGGGCGGCGGCGGTCCCGGGGAACGCCTCGGGGCCGTCCTCGCGCGTGAAGCGGTACGGCTCGTCGGGCAGCACGACCATGTCGGGCGCGGCCGCGCGCAGCTCGTCGAGCGGGAGGCGCGGGTAGCGCTCCGGGTGGTCGGCGTACAGGTTGCGGACCCCGAGGCGGGCGAGCAGATCGCCGGCGAAGGTGTCGCGGCCCAGGACCATCCAGGGGCGGCGCCAGATCGGCACGACGGCCGTGTACGTCTCTTCCGGGGCCACCGTCGCCCACGCCGCCTCGGCCTCGTCGAGCCAGCGGGGCCGCCGGGGCGCTCCGCAGGCCGCGAGGACCCGCTCCAGCTCGCGCAGGCCCTGGTCGAGGGTGCGGATCTCGGTGACGAGGACGTCGATCCCCGCGGCCCGCAGCTCGCCGAGGTCGGGGGCGCGGTTCTCCTCCTCGTTGGCGAGGACGAGGTCGGGGCGGAGGGCGGTGATCGCGCGGACGTCGGGGTTCTTGGTGCCGCCGATCCGTACGACGTCGAGGTCGGCGGGGTGACTGCACCAGTCCGTGGCGCCGACGAGAACGCCCGGCGCGGTGACGGCGACGGCCTCCGTCAGGGAGGGCACGAGGGAGACGATCCTCCTCACCGTGCCACGACCCGCCGTCATTCCTCTTCGGCCTCGACGTGCTCGGCGACGGCGACGACCAGCAGGCGGGTGCCCGCTTCGGTGGCCCGCCAGCGGTGACGTACCCCGCCCGAGAGGTAGAGCGTGTCGCCGCGGCCCAGCCGGTACGCGCGGCCCTCGGCCTCGACCTCGGCGGCGCCGTCGGCCACGTACAGCAGCTCGTCGTTCCGGTGCTGGAACTCGCGTCCCGCGTCCTGCTCGCCGGTGAACTCCAGGGCGTGCAGCTGGTGGCGGCCGCGGACGACCGCCCGTACGCCCGGGGGCAGGGCCGGGGAGCGCTCCGCCGCCCGTACGACGTCGACGGTGCGGGAGGCCTCGGCGGCGGCGAGGAGTTCGCCGGCCGTGGTCTCCAGGGCCTCGGCGACGAGTTCCAGGGAGCGGTGGCTGGGTCTGGCCCGGTCGTTCTCGACCTGGCTGAGGAAGGGCACGGAGAGACCGCTGCGGGAGGAGACGACGGCCAGGGTGAGCTGGAGCGCTCTGCGTCGCCTCTTGACGGCCGCGCCCACGCGGGGTGATTCCTTCTCATCCATGTCGGCTCCCTCCCTCGTGCCTCGTGCGTACCCGTACCGGGCGGTTACCTGAACCTTACGCAGCTTTGGGGCGGGGTTTCGCGTCGTGACGAAAAGGGGTGGTCGCCGAACACGTTCGGCGACCACCCCTTTTCGGACAGGAACCGCTCACCGGTCTCCGTCCGTCGTCGTGCGGCTACTGCGGGGCGAGCTTCTCGGCGAGCCCCGGGTTGCTGTCGAGCCAGCTGCGGACGGCCTGCTGCTCCTTGCCCTTGCCGGTCTCCTGGATGACGGCTTCGAGGTCGGTGAGCTGCTTCTCGGTCAGCTCGAAGTTCTTCAGCCAGGCGCCGACCTCGGGGTTCTCGGCGGCGAAGCCCTTACGGGCCAGGGTGTGGACGCCGTCGCCCTCGCCCCAGGAGCCCTTGGGGTCGGCGAGCTTCTTCAGGTCCTGGGCGGAGTAGGCCCAGTGCGGGGACCAGAGGGTGACGACGACCGGTTCCTTGCGCTCGTACGCGCGCTTCAGCTCGGCGAGCATGCCGGGCGTGGAGCCGTCGACGACCTCGTACTCGCCCTCCAGGCCGTACTCCTTGAGGACCTTGTCCTTGAGGATGCCCATCATTCCGGCGCTGGGCTCGATGCCGACGATCCGGCCCTTGAACTGTCCGGCCTTGCCCTTGAGGTCGGCGAGGGAGTCGACGCCCTTCACGTACGAGGGGACGGAGAGCTCCAGGGAGGTCGGGCCGTACCAGGAGCCGAGGTCCTCCAGCTTGTTCCGGTACTTCTTCCAGTACTGCTCGTGGGTGACGGGGAGCCAGGCGTCGGTCTGGAAGTCGAGCTGACCGCCGGCCAGGCCCGTGTAGAGGGCGCCGGCCTCCAGCTGCTTGGTGTCGACCTCGTACCCCCGGCGCTCCAGGAGTTCCTTCCAGAGGAACGTGGAGGCGATGCCCTCGTCCCAGGGGATGTAGCCGATGCTGATCTTCTTGCCGTGACCGCCGCCGGGACCGGAGGCGGTGGTGGAGCTCGCGCCGCCGGAGCCGAGGAAGCCCGTGCCGCCGGCGACGAGGGCGAGGACGACGACGCCGACGAGGGCGGTGACGGGCTGCGGACGATGGGCCCACAGCTTCGCCCCGGGCCGCTTCGCGCTCAGCGCGGCGCGGGCCTTGGCGGCGGCGCGGCGGCCCAGCGGGGAGACCTGGCGGCCGAGGGCCCCGGTCATCCGGTCCAGGTACATGGCGAGGACGACGATGGAGATGCCGGCCTCGAAGCCGAGGCCGATGTCGACGTTGCCGATGGCGCGGTAGACGGCGCCGCCGAGCCCGCCGCCGCCGACCATGCCGGCGATGACCACCATGGACAGGCCGAGCATGATGACCTGGTTGACACCGGCCATGATCGTCGGCAGCGCGAGCGGGAGCTGCACGCGAAGGAGCGTGTTGCGCGGGGTCGTGCCGAAGGCCTCGGCGGCCTCGACGAGTTCGCCGTCGACCTGGCGGATGCCCAGCTCGGTCATGCGGACGCCCGGGGGCAGCGCGAAGACGATGGTGGCGATGATGCCGGGGACCACGCCGACGCCGAAGAAGATGATGCCGGGAATCAGGTAGACCATCGCCGGCATGGTCTGCATGAAGTCGAGGACCGGCCGGAGCACGGTGCTGACCGTCTTCGAGCGCGCGGCCCAGATGCCGAGCGGTACGGCGATCACCAGGGTCACCAGGGTGGCGACGAGGACGAGCGAGAGCGTCGCCATGGCCTCGTCCCACAGCTGGACCGAATCGACGAGCGCGAAGCCGGCGAAGGCGAGAACACCGGCGGCGAGACCGCGCAGCCACCAGGCGACGACGGCGAGGATGCCGGCGAAGAGCAGCGGCTGGGGAGCGGACAGGACGGCGTCGATGCCGTCGTAGAGGCCGGTGACGCCGGTGCTGATGGCGTCGAAGAGCCAGGAGAACTGGGCCTGGAGCCAGTCGACGGAGCTGTCGACCCACTCGCCGAGGGGAAGCCTAGGCACGGGCGGTCACCTCCTTGACGTCCTTCGTGGCCGGGACGGCCTGCACGGCCTTCACGGCCTTCACGCCCTTCGCTTCGCCGGCGGTCTGCGTGTCACTGGCGGTCTTCGCGCCGAGCCCGCCCATGACGGCGAGCAGTCGCTCCGTCGGTACGACTCCGAGGACCGTGCCGTCGGAGTCCTCGACGGTCACGGGGTGCGGGGCGCGGGCGGCGACGGCGCACAGGTCGGCGACGAGCGTGTCCGGCCCGACGGCCTGGCAGGCGCAGTCGGCGGGGCAGTCCGCCGGGGTGGCGCCGTCCGTCATGACGGCGGAGGCGGTGAGCACCCGGGAGCGGTCGACGTCCTGGATGAAGGAGGCGACGTAGTCGTCGGCGGGGCGGACCAGGATGTCCTCGGCGGTGCCGAGCTGGACGATCCTGCCGTCGCGCATGACGGCGATCCGGTCACCCAGGCGCATGGCCTCGTTGAGGTCGTGGGTGATGAAGACGATGGTCTTCTTCAGCCGCTGCTGGAGGACGAGGAGCTGGTCCTGCATGTCACGGCGGATGAGTGGGTCGAGCGCGCTGAAGGACTCGTCCATGAGGAGCAGGTCGGCATCGGTGGCGAGCGCGCGGGCCAGGCCGACGCGCTGCTGCATACCGCCGGAGAGCTCGTCGGGCCAGGACTTCTCCCAGCCGGCGAGGCCGCACAGTTCGAGGGCCTCGGTGGCCCGGGTCTCGCGCTCGGCGCGCGGGACGCCCTGGACCTCCAGGCCGTAGGCGGCGTTCTCCAGAACGTTTCGGTGCGGGAACAGTGCGAAGTGCTGGAAGACCATGCTGATCTTGGTGGAGCGGACGGTGCGCAGATCGCGGGGGGACAGCGCGGTGAGGTCACGTCCGTCGAAGAGCACCCGGCCGGCGGTGGGTTCGAGCAGGCCGTTGAGCATGCGGAGAAGGGTCGACTTGCCTGACCCGGAGAGCCCCATCACGACGAAGATCTGGCCGGGTTCGACGGTGAAACCGGCGTCCACGACGGCTGCTGTCGTGCCCTCGGCGCGCAGTTCCTCGCGGTCGGCGCCGGCGGCGAGCCTGCGGACGGCTTCGTCGGGTCGTCTGCCGAACACCTTGTACAGGTGGTCGGCCTGGAGCCTGGACACATAGACCTCACGGGTAGCAACGAGAACGGCCCTCGCCACCCCCGCGTGGTCGGGCCGTGGAGCGGGCAGGATCGGCCCGCGGGCCCGTCGCGTACGGGGATCCTTTTGTTGAATCCCGTACCGGGTTCCGCTCCGGGCTCGCGCCTGCCCGGCTTCACAGGATGCAAACGCAAAGGTGACGGGGGTCACGTGCGGGGGTGGGGTTTCGGCTGCCCGAGGGGGCGTCACGCCGCGAGCCCGGCCTGATCCACGAGACGCCCCCCAGGTGTTCGCGGGGCGGGCCCGCGGTCCGGTGGGAAAGCGCCCCGGAGGCACCCCGAGCCCTAAAATCAAGCAGGTGACTCGACGCTTGATGCTCCTCGACACCGCCAGCCTCTACTTCCGCGCCTACTTCGGCGTGCCGGACTCCGTCCGGGCCCCCGACGGCTCGCCCGTGAACGCCGTGCGCGGACTGCTCGACTTCATCACCCGGCTCGTCCAGGACCACCACCCGGACGACCTCGTGGCCTGCTGGGACAACGACTGGCGGCCGCAGTGGCGGGTGGACCTGATCCCCTCGTACAAGGCACACCGGGTGGCCGTCGAGACGGAGACCGGCCCGGACGAGGAAGAGATCCCGGACACGCTGTCCCCGCAGGTTCCGGTGATCGAGGAGGTCCTCGCGGCGCTCGGCATCGCCCGGATCGGAGCGGCGGGGTACGAGGCGGACGACGTGATCGGGACCCTCACGGGGCACGCTGCGGGGCCCGTGGACATCGTCACGGGCGACCGGGACCTGTTCCAGCTGGTGGACGACGCGCGCGGGGTGCGCGTGCTGTACCCGCGCAAGGGCGTCGGCGACTGCGATCTGGTGGACGCGGAGCTGATCCGTACGAAGTACGGCGTGCGCCCCGACCAGTACGCGGACTTCGCGGCACTGCGCGGCGACGCCAGCGACGGCCTCCCCGGAGTGAAGGGCATCGGCGAGAAGACGGCCGCACAGCTGATCACGGAGTACGGGGACCTGGCGGGCGTCCGGGCGGCGGCCGAGGACCGGACGTCGAAGCTGACGCCGGCCAAGCGGCGCGGAATCGTGGAGGCGGCCGCATACCTGGACGTCGCACCGACGGTGGTGCGCGTCGCCGGAGACGTACCGCTGCCGGAGTTCGACCCGACCCTGCCGAAGGCCCCGCGCGACCCGGCCGCCCTCGACGCCCTGGTGAAGCGCTGGAATCTCGGCGGGGCGGTGGGCCGCCTGCTGCCCGTCCTGGAGCGCTGACGAAATCAGGCCACACTGGGTCGACCGCGCCTCGGGATGCTAGCTTAGGCATACCTAAGTACGTCGAGTCAGGAGAGCCCCCCGTGGCAGAGCAGCCCCGCACGGCACCGAAGGCCACCGAAGCGCGTGTGGTGCGCACCGAGCGCATCACCCCGCACATGGTGCGGGTCGTCCTGGGCGGCCCCGGTCTCGACGCCTTCGAGGTCGGTGCGTACACCGACCACTACGTGAAGCTGCTCTTCGCCCCCGAGGGCGTCGCGTACCCGGAGCCGTTCGACATGGAGCGGATCCGGGAGGACTTCCCCCGGGACCAGTGGCCGACGACGCGGACGTACACGGTCCGGGCCTGGGACCCGGTCCATCGCGAACTGACCATCGACTTCGTGGTCCACGGCGACGAGGGCCTCGCCGGCCCGTGGGCGGCGCGCGCCCGGGCGGGCGACACGATGCGCTTCCTCGGCCCCGGCGGCGGCTACGCGCCGGAGCCGGCGGCGGACTGGCACCTGCTCGCGGGCGACGAGAGCGCCCTGCCGGCGATCGCGGTGGCCCTGGAGCGACTGCCCGCCGGGGCGCGGGTGCACGCGTTCGTCGAGATCTCGGACGCCGCCGAGGAGCAGAAGTTCGCGACGGAGGACGGCATCCACGTCACCTGGCTGCACCGAGGCGACCGGCCGGCGGGCGAGGCGCTCGTCGAGGCCGTGCAGACCCTGGACTTCCCTGCGGGCGACGTCCACGCCTTCGTCCACGGCGAGGCGGGCTTCGTGAAGGAGCTCCGCCGCCACCTGCGACAGGACCGCGCCGTCCCGCGCGAACGACTGTCGATCTCGGGCTACTGGCGCCTGGGGAAGTCGGACGAGGCATGGCGCGCGATCAAGCGCGAGTGGAACGACCAGGTGGAACGCGAACAGGAGAACTGAGGCGCGAAGCGGGGAAGATGCTTGAGGCCTGGGGCCCGGGGGTGAACCCCCGGGCCCCATGCTGTTCCCCAGGCCATTCCCCGGGCAGTCCCCCGGGCCGTTCCCCGGGCCCCCAGGCCGCTCCTCAGGGCGTTCCCCGGGCCGCTCCTCGGGCCGTTCCCGGGGCCACTCCTCGGGCCGCTCCCGGGGCCGCTCCTCAGGCCGCTCCTCGGGCCTTCGACCCGCCGGCTACCTCGCCTGCCCGTACATGCGGTCCGAGGTGTCCGTCTGGGCCATGCGTCGCAGCGCCGAGAAGATCGCGTCGCCGAGGACGGTGCCGACGACCACACTCTCCACCAGTCCTTCGCGCGCCACATTGCGCGCCACGTACTCCAGGTCGGCCTTCGCCACCCGCTCTGCCGCTTCCGCGTACGAGTCCAGGACCTCGATGAACGACCCGTGGCCGACCTCGTCGACGGCCGCGAGGGCCACGGCAAGCGCCTCCGCCGCCGGGCTGCCCGGGTACGTGCGCCAGCCACGCGCGGCAATCAGTGCCGCCACCTGCTTCCGCGCCTCCTCGATCCCTGCGTGCGGCTCACGGTCGTAACGCGGCACCAGCCCACCGGCCACCGTGCCCAGCAGCTCGTGCACCGACTGCTCGGGGTCGTCGACCGCGACGATCACCTCGCGGATCGCCGCGACCGACAGGCCGCCCACGTCGAGGAGCGCCCGGATCAGGCGGAGTCGCTGCACATGCGCCTCCCCGTACGAGGCCTGGTTCGGGCTCGTCAGCTCTCCGGCCGGCAGCAGTCCCTCTCGTACGTAGAACTTGATCGTCGGCACGGACACCCCGGTCCTGCGACTCAACTCTCCGATGCGCACCGCGTATTCACCTTCCCGGTTTTGCTTCGGCCTTGCCGACCGACGCCCCATCATAGATAGTGGGGCTATCAGATAGCGGCTAGTTCCACTATCCATATCTTTCCACGGGGGATCCGTATGTCTTCATCGCACAAACCCTCGCTGAACACGGCCTCACAGAACGCGCCGTCACAGCACGCGTCGTCGCCGAACCCGCTCACCCGGCTCCACCGACCCCTGCTCTGGTTCGCCGTCTCCATGGGCGTCCTCGCCCTGGTCTCCGCCGTCGGCATCTTCGTCGACGACCGCATCCTGGTCGGCGTGCCGATCTGGACCAAGCCGTTCAAGTTCTCGGTCTCGTTCCTCGCGTACGCCCTCTCGCTCGCCTGGATGCTCTCGCTGCTGCCCCGGGGCCGCAGGGTCGGCTGGTGGGCCGGAACCGTCGTCGCCGTCGCCAGCGTCGGCGAGATGGTGCTCATCACCCTCCAGGTGATCCGCGGCCGGCGGAGCCACTTCAACCACGCGACCCCCTTCGACGACACCGTCTTCCAACTCATGGGCGCCACCGTCCTCGTGCTGTGGCTGGGCGCCCTGGCCATCGCCGTCCTCCTGCTGCGCGCCAAGATCCTCGACCGGGCCACGGCCTGGGCGGTCCGGCTGTCCTCGCTGATCGCCCTGGCGGGCGCCGCCGTGGGCTTCCTGATGGTCCGTCCGACCCCGGAACAGCTGACGGTCGACAACTCGCCGATCCAAGGCGCCCACGCCGTCGGGGTACCGGACGGCGGCCCTTCGATGCCGCTGACCGGCTGGGCCAGCAACGGCGGTGACCTGCGCATACCGCACTTCTTCGGCATGCACGCGCTGCAGCTGCTCCCGCTGCTGCTGCTCGTCCTGGCCGCGCTCGCACCGCGCTTCGCCCGCCTCGCCGACGAGCGGGTACGGCTCCGGCTCACCCTCACCGCCTCGGCGGCATACACGGCGACGTTCGTCCTGCTGACCTGGCAGGCACTGCGCGGCCAGGCACTGTTCGCACCGGACGGCGCGACGCTGGCGGGCGCGGGGGCGATCGTCCTGCTGGGCGGGGCAGCCGCGGCACTCTGCCTCCGGGGGGCCTCCCCTTCCCCCTCCCCCTCCTCCCCTCCCTCCCCGTCCTCGCCCGCCCCCGCCCCCGCCCCCGCCCCCAACCCCACCGAGGAAGTCACGTCATGACCGGATTCCTCTTCGAGCTGACGTTCTTCCTCGCCGCGCCGTTCTGGCTGCTGATGATCTTCGCGCCGGCGTGGCGGATCACCGAACGCGTCGCCGCCTCGCCCCTGACCGTGCTGCCGCTCCTGGCCGTCTGGGCGGTCCTGGCCGTCCCGGTCGCATCGGAACTGTGGACGGCGGTCAGCAGCCCCGACATCGACACCTTCCGCGATCTGGTGCGACTCGCGAACGGAGCCGGGGCGATCTGGGCCCAGATCATCGCCTGGGACCTGCTGCTCGGTCAGTGGATGTACCGGGAGGCACGCCGCCTCGCCGTCCCGCCCCTCCTGATGGCCCCTCTCCTGCTGCTGACGATCCTCCTGTCCCCCCTCGGCCTGCCGCTGTTCCTGGTGGTCCGCGCGGTGTGGGCGACCAGGGCGCAGCGGCTGGGGTCCGAGCCCGCTCTACCCTGATGGGATGCGAGACAACGACCGGTCCATGGGCGCCGTCCTCGGCTCCGCCGCGGGCGACGCCCTGGGCGCCCCCTTCGAGTTCGGGCTCCCGGGCGTCTTCCGGGAGCGTTTCCCCGACGGTGTCGGGGAGTTGTGCGGGGGCGGTGGCTGGGATCCGGGCGAGGCGACGGACGACACGCAGATGGCTGTCCTCGTCGGGGAGTCGCTCCTCGAACGGGGTGGCCTCGACCTGCCGGACGTCTTCGACCGGTTCCGCCGCTGGGCGGCGGCCGACCCGAAGGACATCGGTCTCCAGACCGAGCAGGTCCTGCTCGGCGGGGACCCCTGGGACCTGGCCGCCGCGATGCACTTCCAGATCAACTCCCGAGCCGCGGGCAACGGTTCGCTGATGCGGGCCTCGACCTCCGCCGTGTACTTCGCGGCGCGGGGACGGGCGGAGACGATGGACGTGGCGCGCCGGGTCAGTGCCCTCACCCATGGGGACGGTGCTGCCGGGGAGGGTACGGCGATCCTCCACGAGCTGGTGCGCGTCGCCCTCCTCGGCGAGGACCCGGTCGCCGCCCTGCCCGCGACGCTCACCGAGGTGGCCCCGGCGCACCGGGAGCGCTGGGCGACGGTCCTCGCACCCGGCTGGCACCCGGACGACGCCACCGAGTTCAACGGCGCGGTCTGGCCGTGCCTCGGTTCGGCCGTGTGGGCGCTCCGTACGACGGACACCTTCGAGGAGGCCGTCGTCGCGGCGGTCGACCTGGGCGGGGACACCGACACGGTCGCTGCCGTGACCGGCATGCTCGCGGGGGCCGTGTACGGCGCCGGCGCGATCCCCGCCCGCTGGACGACCACCCTCCACGTTCCCCTGCCCGGGTCCGGTGACCGGGTCCTGTACGCCGACGACCTCCGGGACCTGGCGACGGCTCTGGCGAGCCGTGGTGCTGCGACGGGGAGTTCCTAGGAGTCGGTCCGCTTCCGTGCCGTCAGTTGGAACAGTCGCGCGGTGTGCATGTAGGGCGCTCGGTCGGTGGTGGCGAGTTCCAGTCGCTCCAGGTCGTCGTAGTAGGCCTGGTCGTACTTGCGTGCGTCGTCGGTGATGTAGTCGCAGAAGCTGCGGATGCCGTGGTGCCGCACGTCGTGGCACCCCAGGTCCTCAAGGACCGGTATGACCTCCTCCGCTGTGTGCAGGGTCAGCTCCGAGTCGAACATCTCGTTCCGGAGCCGGTCGGAGTCGAGTGCGGCCAGCGCCGCCGCGGGGTCCATCTTCCGGACCGCGATGTTCAGCGGTGCCGAGTGCCGGTTGATCGCCATCAGGGAGAAGAGCCCTCCGTTCTTCAGGGGGGTGAGCGCCGTGGCGAGCGTTCCGGGCACGTCGTCCACGTACTGCAGGAGGTTGTGGCACATCACCACGTCGAACTCCCCCGTGGTGATGTCGGCGGGCAGGGCGGTCACATCGGCCTGGAGACAGGTCAGCCGCTCCGTCACGCCGCTCGCCGCGGCTCGCGTTTCCGCGGCGGCGAGCATGGCAGGCGCGTGGTCGACGACGGTGACGTGGTGCCCACGTGCCGCGAGGCGCACCGCGTCGCCGCCGTCACCGCCCGCGAGGTCGAGTATCCGCAGGAGACCGCCGCCCGGGGCATCGAGGCGACGCATCAGGTTCGCTTCGGCGAGTGTGTAGCGAATCCGGCCCCACGGGGCCTCCTGCCACTCTTTCCAGGTGGTCATCGCGGTGTTGAACTTCTCGGGATCTGCAGACATCCCGCGACGATAGCCGCGCCCCGAGCTCGCGGCCCCGCTTCAGCCCCGCGCCCGTACCGTCGCCAGGACGTCGCGGTCCGGTTGGAGGGTGAGGCTCGGGACCGGGAGGATCTCCTCGGTGGTGACGTCCACGTGGTAGCGGCGGGCCAGGACCGCGAGGACCAGGACGGCCTCCACGAGGGCGAAGCGGGTGCCGAGGCAGACGCGGGGGCCGCCGCCGAAGGGGAACCAGGCGTATTCGGGTATCTCCTCGGCGGGTTCGCCCTCCTGGTCGATCCAGCGCTCGGGGCGGAAGGCTTCCGCGTCGCCGTACCAGCGGGGGTCGCGGTGCGTGGCCCACTGGCTGGACCAGACGCGGGTGCCGGCGGGAACGGCCGTCCCGCCGAGTGTGGCGCCTTCTTTCGCGAGGCCGGTGATCAGCCAGATCGTGGGGTAGAGGCGGAGGGTCTCCTTGATGACGGCCTGGGTGTACGTGAGGGAGGCGTAGTCGTCGTAGCCGGGTTCGTGGTCGGCGAGGACCCGGTCGAGTTCCTCGGTGAGGGCGTCGCGGACCCGGGGGGTGCGGGAGAGCAGGTACCAGGCCCAGACGAGGGTGGAGCTCGTCGTCTCGTGGCCGCCGATGTAGAGGGTGACGGTCTCGTCGCGGATCTCCTGGTCGGAGAGGGGCGCGCCGGTCTCGTCGCGGGCGGCGAGGAGGCGGCTGAGGAGGTCGGGGCGTTCGGTCTCGCCTTCGCGGTGGCGGGAGACGACGCGGGAGACTTCCGCGTCGATGACGGCGGTGGCGCGTTTGATGCGGGCGCGTCCGGGGGTCGGGAGCCAGTCGGGCAGTACGGCTCCGATGCCGCTGAACTCGGCGCCGATCTCCTTCTGTGCGACGTCCATCGCCTGTCCGATGGCTTCTGCGTCGGCTGTGGTGTCGACGCCGAAGATGGTGCGGACGGCGACGAGTTGGGTGAGGGCCGCCATCTCCTTCTTGATGTCGATGTGCTGCCCGTCGGTCCATCGGTCGGCGAGGGCGACGGCGCATTCGGTCATGGTCGCGGCGTAGGAGCGGACCTGTTTCGGTCGGACGGAGGGCTGTACGAGTGAGCGCTTGCGGCGCCAGTCGGCA
The DNA here is from genome assembly GCF_045162855.1 of Streptomyces sp. NBC_01077. NCBI lineage: Bacteria > Bacillati > Actinomycetota > Actinomycetes > Kitasatosporales > Streptomycetaceae > Streptomyces > Streptomyces sp. NBC_01077. The sequence goes on from NZ_CP108669.1 coordinate 2,455,373, forward strand.
CCCTTGGAGACGATGACACCGTTGCCGAGGAGGGTGCGGAAGGCGATGCCGAGGTCCGGCTGGTCGAAGGTGCGCTCGACCTCGGTGAGGAGTTCGCCGACGGTGTCGGGGTGGGCGATGAAGAGGGAGGGCTTGCGGCCGAAGCGCCAGCGGACGAAGTCGCCGCGGTCCCGGAGCTGTTCGAAGAAGGCCAGGGGGTTCTTGCCGAAGGCGGGCAGGCTGCCGAGGAGGGGCACACCTCGCGGCCCGTCGACCACAACCGGAACCACTGCCGGAGTCTCTGCCGGAGCCGCATCGGCCGGCGCGGCCGCTGCCGCGGTCGCTGCACGCGCCTCTGTCGGTTCCCCCTCGCCCTGCGTCTCGGCGTGCGAATGACCGGCTTGCGTGGTCATGGATGTCCCCTCCCCAACTGGCCTTCCCTGCTTGTGAGTCCATGCAATCGGAACGGCCGGGCCCGCGCCACCCCTGTGGACGACGGCCTGTGGACAACCGCGACGGGACGTCCGGAAAGGCCGAGTGCCCGTGGCGTGTTCGCCACGGGCACTCGGCCTTACAAAGGGGCTGGAGACCGTCAGCCCACCGAGCTGTAGGCGACGACCCCGCGCAGCAAGGAGTCCACGGCCTTGCGGGCGTTCTTGGCGACGGTGCTGTTCTCTCTGGGAGCCGCCGCCGCGATCTGTCCGAGGACGTCGATGACCTGCTTGCACCAGCGGACGAAGTCGCCGGCGGGCATCTCGGCCTCGCGCAGCACCTCGTCGAGGCTCTTGTCGGAGGCCCACTGGTAGGCGGCCCAGGCGAATCCGAGGTCGGGCTCGCGCTGGCCGACCCCCTCCGCCTGGTTGATCTTGAATTCCTCTTCGAGGGCGTCGAGACGGCCCCAGATCCTGACCATCTCGCCGAGCGCCGCCTTGGCGTTGCCCGCGGGCAGCTTGGGCGCGACGGCGTCGTCGGACTGGCGCGCCTCGAACACCAACGCCGAGACGCAGGCGGCCAGTTCGGCCGGAGTCAGGCCTTCCCAGACTCCGTCGCGGAGGCATTCGCTGGCGAGCAGGTCGAGTTCGCCGTAGAGCCGGGCGAGCCGCTTGCCGTTCTCGGTGACGTCGTTGCCACGCAGGTAGTCGAGCTCGGTGAGGAGCGCGACGATCCGGTCGAAGGTGCGCGCGATGGTGTTGGTGCGGCCTTCGATGCGCCGCTCCAGTTGCTCGGTGTCGCGCTGGAGACGGTGGTAGCGCTCGGCCCAGCGGGCGTGGTCCTCCCGCTCGTCGCAGCCGTGGCAGGGATGGGCGCGGATCTCGGTGCGCAGCCGGGCGATCTCGCGGTCGTCGGCGGCGGCGGAGCGCTGCTTGTGGTGGCGCTCGGGGTTGATGTGTCCGGCCTTGCTGCGCAGGGCGGAGGCGAGGTCGCGACGGGACTGCGGGGAGCGCGGGTTGAAGGACTTGGGGATCCTCATCCGCTCCAGCGCCTCGACCGGGACGGGGAAGTCGATGGAGGCGAGCCTCTTGACCTGCCGCTCGGCGGTGAGGACGAGGGGGCGGGGCCCGTCGTGGTGCTCGAAGCCGCGGTGGCCGTTGGTGCGGCCGGCCGGGATGCCCGGGTCGAGGACGAGGGCGAGTCCGGCGAACTTGCCGGTGGGGACGTGGATGACGTCGCCGGGCTTGAGCTTCTCCAGGGAGCCGGCGGCCTGGGCGCGGCGCTGGGCGGCACCCTGACGGGCCAGTTCGGTCTCGCGGTCCTTGAGGTCGCGGCGGAGCCGCGCGTACTCCTCGAAGTCACCGAGGTGGCAGGTCATGCCCTCGCGGTAGCCTTCGAGGCCCTCCTCGTTCTTCTGCACCTGCCGGGAGATGCCGACGACGGAGCGGTCGGCCTGGAACTGGGCGAAGGACGTTTCGAGGAGTTCGCGGGAGCGGTGCCGGCCGAAGCCTTCGACGAGGTTGACCGCCATGTTGTACGAGGGCTTGAAGCTGGAGCGCAGCGGGTACGTGCGCGTGCCGGCGAGTCCGGCGAGGTGGTCCGGGTCGAGACCGCGCTGCCAGAGGACGACGGCGTGGCCCTCGACGTCGATGCCGCGGCGTCCGGCCCGGCCGGTGAGCTGGGTGTACTCGCCGGGGGTGATGTCGGCGTGCTGCTCGCCGTTCCACTTGACGAGCTTCTCCAGGATGACGGTGCGCGCGGGCATGTTGATGCCCAGGGCGAGCGTCTCGGTGGCGAAGACGGCCTTGACGAGGCCCTTGACGAAGAGGTCCTCGACGACCTCCTTGAAGGTGGGGAGCATGCCGGCGTGGTGGGCGGCGATGCCCCGCTCCAGCGCTTCGAGCCACTCGTAGTAGCCGAGGACGTGGAGGTCTTCGCTGGGGATGGCGGCGGTGCGCTCCTCGACGATCTCGCGGACGCGTCGGCGTCCCTCGTCGTCGTTGAGCCGGAGTCCGGCGTAGAGGCACTGCTGTACGGCGGCCTCGCATCCGGCGCGGCTGAAGATGAAGGTGATGGCGGGCAGGAGCCCTTCGGCGTCCAGGCGCTCGATGACCTCGGGGCGGCCGGGGGTCCAGATGCGGGAGCGCTGGCGGCGCTCGCGCTCGCGGTCGGCCTCGCGGATCATCTTGCCGCGCCGCCGGTCGCGCGGGTTGTACGTGCGCGTGTTCTCGGTGCGGGCGAGGCGCTGGAGGTCGGGGTTGACCTCGCGGCGGGAGGCGCCGCGGCCGCCGTGGTCGGTCTCCTCCTCGAAGAGGTCGTACATCCGGCGTCCGGCGAGGACGTGCTGCCAGAGCGGGACGGGGCGGCTTTCGGAGACGATGACCTCGGTGTCGCCGCGGACGGTGTCGAGCCAGTCGCCGAACTCCTCGGCGTTGGACACGGTCGCGGAGAGTGAGACCAGCGTGACGGACTCGGGGAGGTGGATGATCACTTCCTCCCAGACGGCGCCGCGGAAGCGGTCGGAGAGGTAGTGGACCTCGTCCATGACCACGTAGCCGAGGCCGGAGAGGGCCTGGGATCCCGCGTACAGCATGTTGCGAAGGACTTCGGTGGTCATGACCACGATGGGCGCATCGCCGTTGACGCTGTTGTCACCGGTGAGCAGGCCGACCTTGTCGTTGCCGTACCGCTTGACGAGGTCGGCGTACTTCTGGTTCGACAGCGCCTTGATCGGGGTCGTGTAGAAGCACTTGCGGCCCTGGGTGAGGGCGAGGTGGACGGCGAACTCGCCGACGATGGTCTTGCCGGAGCCCGTGGGCGCGGCGACGAGTACGCCCTTGCCCGATTCGAGGGCCCGGCATGCCTCGATCTGGAAGGGGTCCAGATCGAACTCGTACATCTCGCGGAAGGGGGCCAGCGCGGTGGCCGCATCGGCGTTGCGAGCCAGTGCGGCCGCGTACGCCTCGGCTGGTGTGAGGTCCTCTGTCATCTTGTTGTCGAGCCTACCCGCCCCCTGTGACAGTGACGCGATCTTTATCGAGGGGATGTGGAGGGCCCGGCTCCGGGCCCGTGTTCGGGTCTCTCGTCGGGGGCCGGGGCCAGGACGCGCAGGGCGCCGGGGACGCAGCTCACGGTGAGGGGGAGCCGGCCGAGGGGCTCGCCGTCGGCGTAGCCCGTGGTGTCGGGGGCGTCGAGGGTGAGGGAGCGGACCCGGTACGTGGTGACCTTCGGGTGGCTGAGATGGGTGCCCTTGTAGACGCGGGGGAAGACCTTGATCAGGGTCCTGCGGTCGCAGTCGCCGACGACCGTGACGTCGAGGAGTCCGTCGTCGAGGCGGGCGTCGGCGCAGATCCGCATGCCGCCGCCGTAGGAGCTGCCGTTGCCGACGGCGACGAGGGTGGCGTCGGTCTCGACGACGCGCCCGTCGTCGAGGGTGAGGCGGTACGGGACGGGCCGGAAGCCGGCCAGTTCGGCGAGGATCGCGAGGTCGTACTTGAAGCGTCCGGCGGGGATGCGCATGCGGTTGCCCCGGTCGTTGACACGGGAGTCGAAACCGGAGGCGAGCACGGTGCCGTACCAGCGGCCGGTGACGGAGTCCCCGGCGGACCCTTGCGCAGTCTTCTCGGCGGAGTCCCCGGCGGACCCCCGGCCGGCCTCCTCGGCAGAGCCCCCGACGCACCCCCGGGCGGCATCCCCTGCAGGGTCCCCGCCGCCCGTCCCGATCCGCCCGAGGTCGACGCTGCGGCCGCCCGTGGTCCTGAGGATCCGCGCGGTGACGCGTGCCGCGGCGCCCGGGTCACGGACGGGCAGGCCCAGGGTCCGGGCGAAGTCGTTTCCGGTGCCCGCGGCGATGATCCCGAGCGGGGTACGGGTCCCGGCGACCGCCTGGAGGGCGAGGGAGATCATGCCGTCCCCGCCGACGGCGACCAGCGCGCCGGTGCCGGCGGCGACCGCCTCACGGGCGCGTCGCAGGGCGTCGTCGGCGTCGTGCCCGAGGACGGTACGGACGGAGAATCCGGCGTCCCTCAGGGCGCGGGCGGCGGGCTGGGCGGCATGGGCGCCGCGGCCGCGGCCCGCGGTGGGGTTGACGAAGAGGGTGAGATCGCTGGTCATTGGGGGTCCCCCCGGACGGAGTCTGGGGGGACCCTACAAGATCAGGTGATGTCGTCGTAACCGTTCGCCCGCTGTACGGCGGTCCCGCCCGGCTCGCCGGTGGCCTGCTCGGGCAGGGCCCGGGAAGCGCCGACCGGTTCGATGGCCCCGACGGTCTCCGGGGTCAGGTCCAGCGCCGAGGCCTCGTCGTCGTCGAGCTCGGCGTCGGGGTTGTTGCGCTTGCGTCGCCGGTCGTTGAGGAGGGAGAAGCCGACGGCCCCGAAGTACAGGACGGTGATGGGTCCGGCGAGGGCGATCATGCCGACGGGGTCGGTGGTCGGGGTGATGACGGCGCCGAAGACGAAGACGCCCATGATCACGCCGCGCCACCAGCCGGCCATGCGGCGCCCGGTGAGGACGCCGGTGAGGTTGAGCATCACCAGGACGAGCGGCAGCTCGAAGGCCAGGCCGAAGACGAGCACCATGCGCAGGGTGAAGTCGAGGACGTCACCGAGCGAGAGGATGTTCGCGGAGCCTTCGGGCGTGAGGCTGATGAGGACCTTCACGCTGATGGGGAGGATCAGGTACGCGAGGTAGGCGCCGGCGGAGAACAGCGGCACGGCCGCACCGACGAAGGCGTACGTGTACTTCTTCTCGCTCTTGTGGAGTCCGGGCGCGACGAAGGCCCACAGCTGGTAGAGCCAGACGGGGCTCGCGACGACGAGGCCCGCCGTCAGCGACAACTGGATCGTCGTGCTGAACGGGGCCATCAGCGTGTTGAAGGAGACGATCGCGCAGTTGCCGCCGTCGCTGGTGACGCCCGGTGCGCAGGTGGGCACCGACTTCGTCAGGAACTGCATCAGCTCCTCGCTGTACACGAGGGCCACGATCGTCACCGCGGCAACGGCGAGGAGTCCCTTCGCCATGCGGTTGCGGAGTTCACGCAGGTGCTCCACGAGGGGCATCCGACCCTCGGGATCCTTCTCCTGCTTGCGGGCAGACTTGGGCAACCCACGTCCTCATCTCGTGCGGCAGGCCGCCGCCCGGTGCGGCGGCCGCGGCGGACCGGGTCAGCGCTTGGTGGTGTCCGAGGGCTCGGTCACGGGACGCGAGCTGGTCACGTCACCGGGAGCGGCCTGGATGGTGCGCGGGGCGGGGTCCTGGGCGGTGGCGCCGGTGCCGGTGCCGGCCTGCGGCGGGTCGGCGGGGGCGCTCTGCTGGTCGTCCGACTTCATCGCCTTGGCCTCGCTCTTGAGGATGCGGGCGGACTTGCCGAGCGAGCGGGCCATGTCCGGAAGCTTCTTGGCGCCGAACAGCAGGATGATGACGACGAGAATGAGAATGATCTCGGTGGGGCCGAGCCTACCCATAGCTGTTTACCTTCTTCACCGAGGCGACATGGAGTGCGTGCCCGGCGGGTCGGACAAGCGTCCGGCCACCGCGCTGCCTGCGATCGTAACCCGCAGGAGTAAACGCAGGGCAATGGCCTTGCATACTCCCGATTGCGTCCGCCGAGCCCGGTTCAGGGCCACTTCGGGCAGCGTACGGCACGGATTCAGCGCAGGGACTCGCCCGTTCGGGCCAGACCGACGGCGGCTGTTTCGAGGTCTTCGGCGGCCTGGCTGATCCGCTGTGTGGTGTGGGCCACCTGACGGCCGAGGCGCTGGACCTCGACGAAGACCCGGACGGCGAGGACGCCGAGGACGGCGATGCCGAGGAAGCCGAGGGCGATGGCGAGCATGGGCCAGAACATGTGCTGAGCCTAGACGTTGGGCGGGGAGCGGTCGGGCGCAGGGCACGCGGGGACGCGGGCCCTCGGGTCGTGCGAAGCCCTCAGGCGGTCGTGTGGAGCCTCAGAGTGCGGACGCCGCCGCCGGTGAGGAGTTCGACGATGCGCTCGCCGGCGGGCTTGCGGACGGAGCTGCCGCACTCGGGGCAGGTGAAGGAGTAGAAGGTGGTGCGGCGGCTGGCCCCGATGGCGAGGCGCAGGGCGCTCGCGGAGAGTTCGAAGCGGGAGCGGCAGTCGGGGCAGGCGGCCTTGAAGAGGACCGGGGCCATCGTCGCCGTAAAACCGTGCATCACGGACATTTCCCTCATCTCTCGACTCCCGCGCTCACGCACCACGTGCACCCCACTCCCCCGCACCCTGTACGCCGGCTCCCCCCGCTCGTACACCCTGCACGTGCGCGGTCGCGTCCGGCGTCACGTCAGTAACAGCGTCCCCCGGGCGGGGAACGTCACTCGCCCTCGTACGCGGCGAGCGCGGCGGCGGCCGCCGTCCTGGCGTTGTCGGCGAGCTCCTGCGGCGCGACGATCCGCCCGTCGCTGCCCAGCCGCAGCGCCAGCCGGCGCAGCGAGGCCGGATCGGGCGTCCGCAACGTGATCCGCAGCCCGCCGTCGGTCAGCTCCTCGGCCCGGTCGTGCGGGTAGTACTCGGCGACCCAGCGTCCGCCGGGACCGACCTCGGCCACCACCTCGGGGTCGTCGGCGGAGGGCTGGACGAGACCCGCGGAGAGGTCGCGCAGCTCCAGCTCCGGCGGCGCCGCGTGCTCGTCGAGGATGCGGATCTCGGCCACGCGGTCGAGCCGGAAGGTGCGGCGCGCCTCGGAGAGCCGGCACCACGCCTCCATATAGGTGTGGCCGACGGCGAACAGCCGGATCGGGTCGACCTCGCGCTCGGTGAGCTCGTCGCGTGCCGGCGAGTAGTAGCGCACCCACAGGCGGCGGCGCTCGGAGATGGCCCGGTCGACTTCGGCGAAGACCCCGCCCTCGGACTCGAAGGTCACCGAGAGCCGGGAGCTGGCCCCGGCGGCCTCGCCGGCGGCGGCCTCCAGCTTGGCCGTGGCGCGGAGCAGCGCCTCCCGGTCGCTCTCCCGGAGCCCCGGGAGGGTGGCGACGGCGCGGGCGGCGACCAGGAGGGCGGTCGCCTCGTCGGCGGCGAGCCGCAGCGGCGCGGCGACGTCGTCAGGGTTGTGCCACCAGATCCGATCGCCGTCGGTGTCGATGTCGAGGAGGTCGCCGCCGCGGAAACTGGTGCCGCACATGGGCAGCACGTCCAGGTCGGAGATCAGCTCGTCCTCGGTGATCCCGAAGGCGCGTGCGACGTCGGCGACGTGGGCGCCGGGGCGCTCACGGAGATAGGTGACGAGCGAGAGCATCCGCCTCGTCTGGTCGATCGCGTTGGCAGCCATGCGGTACGTCTCCCCCTCAGCCCTTGGCCACGGCGCGCAGCCGGTCCACCACGTCGGCCCGCAGATCGGCCGGTTCCAGTACGACGACGTCGGGGCCGAACTCGACGAGCCAGGCGTCGAGGCCGTGCCCGTACGGGATCTCCAGCTCGTCCCAGCCGTCGGCGCCCTCGCTCACGGACTGGGCGCGGGCCCGCAGCGGGTAGCCGCAGCCGGTGCGCAGCCGGATCCGGGCCGAGCGGGTGGCGGTCTCGCCCGCCCAGCTCTCCACGGTCTCGCGGACGGTGACGACGTCGGGCACGGGGGCGGTGAAGGCGCCGGCCCGGGAGCGGACCTTGCCGGTGATCCGGGAGAGCCGGAAGACGCGCTCGGCGCTCCGGTCGCGGTCCCAGCCGGCCAGGTACCAGTGGCCGCGCCAGCATTCGAGGGTCCAGGGCTCGACCTGACGGGCCTCGGGGCGGGCGGCGTTGGCCTTGCGGTAGTCGAAGGCGACGGGCCGGCGGTCGCGGCAGGCCAGCATCAGCGGTTCGAAGGCGGCCTCGTGCACCGGGATGCGGGGTTCGAGGGCGCTGGCCTGGGTGTCGTACGAGTCCTCCGCCTCCGGCATGCCGGCGGCGCGGAGCTTCTGGAGGGCGCCGCTGGCGGCCCCGGCGAGACGGGCCTGCTGCCAGACCTTGGCGGCGAGGCCGAGCGCGGCGGCCTCCTCGGCGTCCAGGGTGATGGCCGGCAGCCGGTTGGAGTCGCGGCGGGCGAGGTAGCCGGTCTCGCCCTCCAGGTTCTCCACGGTCTCGATCACGAGGCCCAGCTCACGCAGGTCGTCCTTGTCGCGCTCGAACATGCGGTTGAACGCGTCGTCCCCGCTCGCTTCGAGGTAGGCCTCGATGGAGCCGCGGAGTTCCCGCTTGCTCAGGGGGCGGCGCGTCCCGAGCAGGCACAGCGCGAGATTCATCAGCCGCTCGGACTTGGCAATCGCCATCGACGCCCTGCACCCTTCCGCCGGGATCCACTTCTCGGACGTCCGACCGTACCGCTCCGGAGTGTCGGGACCAAAGCCGAGGGCCCCCGCCGTGGATGGCGGGGGCCCTCGGAGGACCGTCACCGGCCGGGACCGTGCCCGGCCGGCCGCGTCACGTGGCCGGGACGGTGCCCGGTCGCGTGTCGGGTCAGTGCTTGGCGACGCCCACGAGGTCGCAGACGAAGATCAGCGTCTCGCCCGGGGCGATCTTGCCGCCGGCGCCGCGGTCTCCGTAGGCGAGGTCCGCGGGGATGATCAGCTGGCGACGGCCGCCGACCTTCATGCCCTGGACACCCTGGTCCCAGCCCTGGATGACCTGGCCGGCACCGAGACGGAAGTCGAGCGGGGCACCGCGGTTCCAGGAGGCGTCGAACTCCTCGCCGGAGTCGAAGGACACACCGACGTAGTGGACCTTCACGAAGTCACCGGGCTTGGCGACCTCGCCGTCGCCCTCCCAGATGTCCTTGATGTCCAGGTCCTTCGGCGGCTCGCCACCCGGGAAGTCGATCTCGGGCTTCTCGATGCTCACTGAACTGCTCCTCATACTGATGAACTACGCGATCGGGACAGTCTTACATCTTCGTCAGGATGTCCACGGCGAACACCAGCGTGGAGTTCTTCGGAATGCCCTGCTTCTCCTCGTTGCCGAACGCCTCGGACGGCGGGGCGACGATGAGGACGCGGCTGCCGACCTTCTTGCCGACGAGACCGTCCTTGAGGCCCTTCAGCGTGAGCTGCGCGAGCGGGAAGTTCGCGGGCTTGCCCGTGGTGTACGTCGAGTCGAACACCTTGCCGTCCTTCCAGAGGGCGGCGACGTAGTTCACGACGACCGTGTCGGTGGCCTTCACGGCCTCGCCGTCGGCCTCGAGCACGTAGTTCGAGACGAGCTTGGTCGGCGGGTCGGTCTTGGGGACCGTCAGGGTGGGCGCCTTGCCGTCGGTGTTCGTCCCGACCTTCGGCAGGTCCTTGTTGTCCTGCGCGACCGGGGTGCCGGTGGCGGACTTCGGGATCGTGACGGACTTCAGGATGTCCACGACGAAGACGAGGGTGGCGTTGGGCTTGATGTCGCCCTGGCCCTGCGCACCGTAGCCGAGCTCCGGCGGGATGCCGATCTCGATGCGGCTGCCGACCTTCTGGCCCTCGAGGCCCTGGTCCCAGCCCTTGATGACCTGGCCGGCGCCCAGCGTCAGGTCGAAGGGCTGGCCGCGGTCGAAGCTGTTGTCGAAGGGGGTGGTGGAGTCCCAGGCCTGACCCAGGTAGTTCACCTGGAGCGCGTCGCCCTTCTTCGTCACCGGGCCCTTGCCCTCGCTGATGACGTTGACCTTGAGTTCCTTGGGCGGGGCGCCCTCGCCCTTGGCGAGGGTCGGCTTCTCGCCGAACTTGGCCCCCGCGGTGATGGCGGGCAGCCCGTTCGTCATCGAAGCGGAATCGGAGCCCTTGTCGTCGCTGCCGCACGCCGCTGTCGAGAGCAGCAGCAGCGGGACGACGAGAAGGCCGGCAAGTCGGCGCACGTGTTCCTCAGATCTCAGACGGCACAGTAGTTGTCCCGACACTCTAGGGGACCCTCCTGTCACGCCGAAGGGCTCCGCACGTCAAACGTGCGGAGCCCCATGACCGGTATGACCTGCTTACATTCCGGCGATCAGCTTTTCGACGCGGTCGTCGACGGAGCGGAACGGGTCCTTGCACAACACCGTGCGCTGCGCCTGGTCGTTCAGCTTGAGGTGCACCCAGTCGACGGTGAAGTCCCTCCGCTGCTCCTGCGCGCGGCGGATGAAGTCGCCGCGGAGCCGGGCCCGAGTGGTCTGCGGAGGCACCGACTTGCCCTCGAAGATCTTCAGGTCGTTGCAGATCCGGGCCGCCTGGCCGTTCTTCTGCAGCAGGTAGTACAGCCCACGACGGCGGTGGATGTCGTGGTAGGCGAGGTCTATCTGCGCGACCCTCGGGTTCGACATGGTCATGTTGTGCTTGGCCCGGTAGCGCTCGATGAGCCGGTGCTTCATGACCCAGTCGATCTCGGTCTCGATCCTGTCGAGCCGCTCGCTCTCGATGGCGTCGAGCGTGCGGCCCCACAGCTCCAGGACCTGGGCGACGTTGCCGGACCGGATCCCGCGGCGGTCGACGAAGTCGACGGCCTTCTCGTAGTACTCGCGCTGGACCTCCAGGGCGGAGGCCTCGCGGCCGCTGGCGAGCCGGACCTTGCGCTGGCCGGTGATGTCGTGGCTGACCTCGCGGATGGCCCGGATCGGGTTCTCCAGGGTCAGGTCGCGCATCACCGTGCCGGCCTCGATCATGCGGAGCACCAGGTCGGTGGCGCCGACCTTGAGCAGCATGGTCGTCTCGGACATGTTCGAGTCGCCGACGATGACGTGGAGTCGGCGGTAGCGCTCGGCGTCCGCGTGCGGCTCGTCACGGGTGTTGATGATGGGCCGCGAGCGGGTGGTCGCGGAGCTGACGCCCTCCCAGATGTGCTCGGCGCGCTGGGAGACGCAGAACACCGCGCCCCGCGGAGTCTGGAGGACCTTTCCCGCGCCGCAGATGAGCTGACGGGTGACCAGGAACGGAATGAGGATGTCCGCGAGCCGGGAGAACTCCCCGTGACGGGCGACGAGATAGTTCTCGTGGCAGCCGTAGGAGTTTCCGGCCGAGTCGGTGTTGTTCTTGAAGAGGTAGACGTCGCCCGCGATTCCCTCCTCGTGCAGGCGGCGTTCGGCGTCGACGAGCAGGCCCTCGAGAATGCGCTCACCGGCCTTGTCGTGGGTGACCAGTTCGGTCACGTTGTCGCATTCCGGTGTGGCGTATTCCGGATGCGATCCCACGTCCAGGTACAGGCGGGCGCCGTTCCGCAGGAAGACATTGCTGCTGCGGCCCCATGACACGACACGGCGGAAGAGGTAGCGCGCCACTTCGTCAGGAGACAGTCGGCGCTGTCCCCTGAACGTGCACGTGACGCCGTACTCGTTCTCCAGCCCGAAAATGCGGCGGTCCATGTCTGAACATTACGCCTGACGGCCTGTGCTGAAACCGGGTTGGACGTTCCCGTTTCGATCATTTTCCGATCAGTGCGTGTTCTTTTCCGTGTGTACGGAGGTGAGGGCGCCCGCATCTCCGGCGTGTCGCGCCTCGGCCCCGGGGGTTTTCGGGGCGGCGGGCACGTCGAGGACGCGGCCGGTGGCGAGCAGGACGAGGAGGGCGACGAGGCCGCCCACCCCGGCGACGGCGAATCCGGCGACCGTCCCGGCGAGTTCGACGGCGGGTCCGGCGACGGCGGAGCCGAGGGCCGAACCGACGCCGAAGGTGGTGACGAGCCAGGAGAAGGCCTCGGTGACCGTGCCGCGCGGCGCGTGCCGGTCCACGACGATGAAGGCGCAGGCGAGGACGGGCGCCAGGAAGACGCCGGCGAGGGCCGCCAGGCCGGCCATGGCGACGGGGCCGGGGGTGAGCACCAGCGGCAGGTAGCAGACCGCGAGGAGCAGGACGAGGACGCGGAGCCGCCGTTCGGGGGCTCCGGACCACTGCCGGGCGCCGTAGGTGACACCGCCGAGGAGCGCGCCGAGGCCGAGTGCGGCCATCAGCCAGCCGTAGACGGACGGGTCGCCCCGGTCGTCGGCGTACGCGATGGCGGCGACGGTGATGGAGCCGAGGGCGAGGCCGACGAAGAAGAAGGAACCGAGGAGGGCGAGGAGTCCCGGGGAGCGCAGGGCGCCCAGCCAGTGGGCTTCCCGGGGCGCGGAGCGCCAGCTGCGGGAGGGCTCGGAGAGGACGACGGCGAGGGCGCCGAGGACGCCGAGGAGGTTGATGACGAGGAGGGCGGCGGCGGGCGACCAGAGGGAGACGAGGAGGGTCAGCAGCAGCGGGCCGACGGTGAACATGACCTCCTGCGCGACCGCGTCCATGGCGTACGCCCGGTGGACCCGGTCCTCGCGGCCGAGGACGCTCGGCCAGAGGGCCCGCAGGCCGCCCTCCAGGGGCGGCGTGAAGAGCCCGGCGACGACGACGGCCGCGTAGGCGAGGCCGAGGTGGCCGATGCCGGTGAGGGCGAGCAGGACCATGCCGAGGGCGGAGAGGACCGCGGCGGGCAGCTGGACGCGGGGCTGGCCCTTGAGGTCGACGGCGCGGCCGAGGAGGGGCTGGCCGACGGCGGTCGCGACGCCGTAGGCGGCGATGAGGCCGCCGGCGAGGGTGTAGCTGCCGCCCTGGTCGCGGACGAACAGGGTGATGGCGATGGGACCGACGCCGTTGGGCAGGCGCCCCACGAGGGTGCCGGCGAGCAGCCGGGCGGCGTGCGGCGCCCGAAGTATGTCGAGATAGCCGCCGTGTGCCGGGGCCTCGGTGGCCATGTGGTCTCCCCTCGTCTCGGACCGCGCCCGAGGTTTTACGTATAACTTCCGTCGTCATACGTACCATGTCGGCAGTGCGCGGGTCCACCCCGCGACCGGGCCGGGGCCCCCTCCCGCGACCCGGAACCGTCCGACGCGGAGGCTTGTGTGCAGACCCCGGAGCCGCTCGGCGGCACCCGCCCCACCAGCCGGGACGTCGCCCGGACCGCGGGTGTCTCCCAGGCGACCGTCTCGCTGGTCCTCGGTGACAAATGGCGCGGCCGCGTCTCCGAGCCCACCGCCGAGGCCGTGCGGGAGGCCGCCCGGACCCTCGGCTACCGGCCCAACCTCGCCGCCCGCAACCTCCGCCTGGGCCGTACCCGCACCGCCCTGCTGATCGTCCCGGCGCTCACCAACGAGTTCTTCGCCCACGTCTACACGGGCGCCGCCGCCGCGGCGGCCCGGCACGGCTTCGGCGTCGTCCTCTACCCCTCGCCCGACGGCCTGGGCCCCGCGCGGGACCCCTTCGCCTCGGCGCAGGCCGCCCTCGACGGCGTGCTCGCCTCCTCGATGGCGACCGACGCCCTGGAGGCCTTCAGGGGCACCGACCTCCCGCTCGTCATGCTCGACAGCGACCCGGCCGGCCCCGGCGCCGCGGCCCATGTGAACCTCGACGTCGCCGACGGGATGCACCGGGTGACCGACCACCTGCTGGGCCTCGGCCACCGCCGCTTCCTCCACCTGGCGTCCGCGGCCCCGTCCTGGACCTTCGACGTGCGGGCCGCCACGCTGGCCCACGCCCTGCGCGGGACGGACGTCCGCACCGTACGGTCGCCGCTGAACGTCGCGGACGCGTGGGAGGCCGCGGGCCTGGCCCTCGCCGCCCCCGGGCCCCGGCCCACGGCGGTGATCTGCGACGACGACATCCTCGCGGTCGGCGTGTGCAAGGCCGCGCGTCGGCTCGGGCTGCGGGTGCCCGAGGACCTGTCGGTCACCGGCTTCGACGACATGGCCCTGGCGACGGTGGTCGAGCCGGAGCTCACCACGGTTCGACTGCCCGCCGAGGAGTTCGGCCGGCGGGGCATGGAGGCGCTCCTCGCCGTCCTCGGGGGCGAGCCGCCGGCGCCGACCTCTCTCCCCGTCACCCTGATCCCCCGGGGCTCCTCGGGGCCCGCACCGGCCTCCTGAAGCTCCTGAAGACTCCTGAAGGCCTCCTGAGGGGCCTTCTGAGGGCGGACACGCCGAAGGGGCTCCGGTCCGCTCGCGCGCGCCGAAGCCCCTTTGATCGGTTCGATCGGAGCGTCTACTCCTCGGGAGCCTCGTCCGAGGGCTCGTCCGTCTTCGTCGCCGCCGCGTTGTCCGCCTCCAGGAGACGCGACAGCTGACGGCCGACGATCCGCTTGAACTTGCGCTGCTGCGGACGCGTGCGGTCCAGGACCGCCACCTCCAGGCGCTCCGCGGGGATCTCCCGCTCACTGCCGTTGGTGTCCCGCGACAGGGCCTGCACGGCCAGCTTCAGGGCCTCGGCGAGGGACATGCCGTCCCGGTGCCGCTGGTCGAGGAAGGTGCTGATCTGCTCCGCGTTGCCGCCGACCGCGACCGAGCCGTGCTCGTCGACGATCGAGCCGTCGTGGGGCAGTCGGTAGATCTGGTCGCCCGACGAATCGGCGCCGACCTCGGCGACGACCAGCTCCACCTCGTACGGCTTCTCCCCCGCGCTGGAGAAGATCGTGCCCAGCGTCTGGGCGTACACGTTGGCCAGGCCGCGCGCGGTGACGTCGTCCCGGTCGTAGGTGTAGCCCCGCAGGTCGGCGTAGCGCACGCCGCCGATGCGGAGGTTCTCGTACTCGTTGTACTTGCCGGCGGCCGCGAAGCCGATCCGGTCGTAGATCTCGCTGAACTTGTGCAGCGCGCGGGACGGGTTCTCACCGACGAAGACGATCCCGTCGGTGTACTGGAGGACGACAAGGCTGCGGCCTCGGGCGATGCCCTTGCGGGCGTACTCCGCCCGGTCGGCCATGGCCTGCTGGGGTGAGACGTAGAACGGAGTGGACACCGGCGGTCCGTCCCTTTCTTCTGGGCTTCAGTCGGGCGACGAGTGGTCAGAGCAGGGCGGCGCGGGGCCCGTCGGGCTCCTCGAGACGCCGCTCGGTGACCGACCGGGCCAGCGCGGAGGACTCGTCCTCCGTCAGCCTGCGGTAGCCCTCGTCCGTGATGACCGTGATGATCGGGAAGATCCGGCGTGCCATGTCCGGACCTCCGGTCGCCGAGTCGTCGTCCGCCGCGTCGTAGAGCGCCTGCACGACCAGCGTGGTGGCCTGCTGCTCGGTCAGGTCGGCGCGGTAGAGCTTCTTCATCGAGCCGCGCGCGAAGATCGAGCCGGAGCCGGTGGCGGCGTACCCGTGCTCCTCGGAGCGGCCGCCGGTCACGTCGTAGGAGAAGATCCGGCCCTTTTCCTTGCCCTCGTCCCAGCCCGCGAAGAGCGGCACGACGGCGAGTCCCTGCATGGCCATGCCGAGGTTGCCGCGGATCATGGTGGAGAGACGGTTCGCCTTGCCCTCCAGGGAGAGCGTGACGCCCTCCACCTTCTCGAAGTGCTCCAGCTCCAGCTGGAACAGCTTGACCATCTCCACGGCGAGACCGGCGGTGCCGGCGATGCCGACGGCGGAGTACTCGTCGGCCGGGAAGACCTTCTCGATGTCCCGCTGGGCGATCATGTTGCCCATGGTGGCTCGCCGGTCACCGGCGAGCACGACCCCGCCGGGGAACGTGGCCGCCACGATGGTCGTCCCGTGCGGGGCCTCGATGATCCCCTCGGGCAGCTTCCGGCCGCCCGGCAGCAGCTCCGGCGAGTGGTCCGCCAGAAAGTCGAGGAAAGAGGACGAGCCCGGCGTCAGGAAGGCCGCCGGCAGACGCCCGGTGCTACGAGGGTTGGCTTCCACGCGATTCCTTCCGGGTGGGAGAGTCGGCCCGCCGTGGGAAGCGCCGGCCGATCTTGCTTGCTGTGCACGGACCTTACCCGTGCCACCGCTTGTCATCCGTCCCCGGACCCACGGCTTTCACCGGGGCTCCGGGGACGGAGGACTTCAGGCGCGTGAAGCGGCTACTCGCCGCCCTTCTGTACGAAGCTTCGGACGAAGTCCTCGGCGTTCTCCTCGAGTACGTCGTCGATCTCGTCCAGGACGGAGTCCACGTCGTCGCTCAGCTTCTCCTGGCGCTCCTGGAGGTCGGAGCTCGCCTCCGTGGTGGTCTCCTCGACCTCCTCCGTGGAACGCGTCGCCTTCTGCTGTCCGCCGCCGGTGTCCTTGGTCGCCATATCCCTCACCCCGCTCGAATCGGCCCGCTCGGTTGAGTCCGTACAAGATCAGACCCTATAGGGCGGGTCCGACATCGGCCCCGCAGTTTCGACAACGTCCGGGCACTGCTTCCATGATTCCCAGTGCCGGGGTATTTCAGGCCCGTGCCGGGCCTCCGATCAGCCCCCGGACAGGACCCGCACCAGTTCCTCGGCGGTCCTGCAGCGGTCCAGGAGCGACTTCACGTGCGCTTTGGTGCCCCGCAGCGGCTCCAGGGTCGGCACCCGCTGGAGCGAGTCCCTGCCGGGCAGGTCGAAGATCACCGAGTCCCAGGAGGCCGCCGCGACGTCGTCGGCGTACTGCTCCAGGCACCGGCCCCGGAAATAGGCCCTGGTGTCCTCGGGAGGCGCCGTCTCGGCCCGCTCCACCTCGGGCTCGTCCAGGAGCCGTTTCATGCGCCCACGGGCCACCAGGCGGTTGTAGAGGCCCTTCTCGGGGCGTACGTCCGCGTACTGGAGGTCCACCAGGTGCAGCCGGGCCGCGTCCCAGTCCAGGTCGTCCCGGCGCCGGTAGCCCTCCATGAGCTCCCGCTTGGCGATCCAGTCGAGCTCGCCGGCCAGGCTCATGGGGTCGTTCTCGAGCCGGTTGAGCGTGTCCTCCCAGCGGATCAGGACGTCCTTGGTCTGCTCGTCGGCGTCCGCCCCGTACCGCTCCTCCACGTACTTCCTGGCGAGCTCGAAGTACTCCATCTGGAGCTGCACCGCGGTGAGTGTGCGGCCGCTGCGCAGCGTGACCAGGTACTGGAGGGTCGGGTCGTGCGAGACCTGGTGGAGGGTGCGCACCGGCTGGTCGACGGCGAGGTCCACGGTGATGAACCCGTCCTCGATCATCGAGAGGACCAGGGCGGTGGTGCCCAGCTTGAGGTAGGTCGAGATCTCCGAGAGGTTCGCGTCGCCGATGATCACGTGCAGGCGGCGGTACTTCTCGGCGTCGGCGTGCGGCTCGTCCCGGGTGTTGATGATGGGCCGCTTCAGGGTGGTCTCCAGGCCCACCTCGACCTCGAAGTAGTCGGCGCGCTGGCTGATCTGGAAGCCGTTCTTCCGGCCGTCCTGGCCGATGCCGACCCGTCCCGCCCCGGTCACGACCTGGCGGGAGACGAAGAAGGGGGTGAGGTGGCGCACGATGTCCGAGAAGGGGGTCTCCCGCTTCATCAGGTAGTTCTCGTGCGTGCCGTAGGAGGCGCCCTTGTTGTCGGTGTTGTTCTTGTAGAGGTGGATCGGCTGGGCCCCGGGGAGCTGGGCGGCGCGCTCGGCGGCCTCCGCCATGATCCGCTCGCCGGCCTTGTCCCAGAGGACCGCGTCGCGCGGGTTGGTGACCTCGGGCGCGCTGTACTCGGGGTGGGCGTGGTCCACGTAGAGGCGTGCCCCGTTGGTGAGGATCACGTTGGCCAGGCCGATGTCCTCGTCGGTGAGCTGACTGGAGTCGGCGGCCTCGCGGGCGAGGTCGAAGCCGCGGGCGTCCCGCAGCGGGTTCTCCTCCTCGAAGTCCCAGCGGGCGCGGCGCGCCCGGTGCATCGCCGCCGCGTAGGCGTTGACGATCTGGGACGAGGTGAGCATGGCATTGGCGTTCGGGTGGCCCGGGACGGAGATCCCGTACTCCGTCTCGATGCCCATTACTCGCCGTACGGTCATGCGGCCCTCCTTGCCCGGCGGCGCTCACTGTGCGCGACTCGGCGGTACCGATGAGCCTAGAGCGGCTCCGCGCTGGTGGGGAGATCAGTTGCGTATTTCCCTGTGATGCCGGGGGAAATGCTGGATGGAATGCGTCGGCTGCGGATGCCCGGTTTCCGGACATCCGCAGCCGGTGGGCGTTTTACAGGTACTGACCGGTATTGGCCACCGTGTCGATGGAGCGCCCGGTGTCCGCGCCCTGCTTTCCGGTGACGAGTGTGCGGATGAACACGATCCGCTCGCCCTTCTTTCCGGAGATTCGGGCCCAGTCGTCGGGGTTGGTGGTGTTGGGCAGGTCCTCGTTCTCCTTGAACTCGTCCACGCAGGCCTGGAGGAGGTGGGAGACCCGGATGCCCTTCTGGTTGTGGTCGAGGAAGGCCTTGATGGCCATCTTCTTGGCCCGGTCGACGATGTTCTGGATCATCGCGCCGGAGTTGAAGTCCTTGAAGTAGAGGACTTCCTTGTCGCCGTTGGCGTACGTGACTTCGAGGAAGCGGTTCTCCTCGGATTCGGCGTACATCTGCTCGACGACGGACTGGATCATTCCGTGGGCGGCGGCTGCCTTGGAGCCGCTGTGCTCGGAGATGTCGTCCGAGTGGAGCGGCAGGGTGGCGGTGAGGTACTTCGCGAAGATGTCCTTCGCGGCCTCGGCGTCCGGGCGCTCGATCTTGATCTTGACGTCGAGCCGGCCGGGTCGCAGGATCGCGGGGTCGATCATGTCCTCGCGGTTGGAGGCGCCGATGACGATGACGTTCTCCAGGCCCTCCACACCGTCGATCTCGGCGAGCAGCTGGGGGACGATGGTGTTCTCCACGTCCGAGCTGACACCGGAGCCGCGGGTGCGGAAGAGGGATTCCATCTCGTCGAAGAAGACGATGACGGGGGTGCCCTCGCTCGCCTTCTCCCGGGCACGCTGGAAGACGAGGCGGATGTGCCGCTCGGTCTCACCGACGTACTTGTTGAGGAGCTCGGGGCCCTTGATGTTGAGGAAGTAGGACTTCCCCGCGGGCTGACCGGTCACCTCGGCGACCTTCTTGGCCAGGGAGTTGGCCACGGCCTTCGCGATCAGCGTCTTGCCGCAGCCGGGCGGCCCGTAGAGCAGGATGCCCTTGGGCGGCCGCAGTTCGTGCTCCTTGAAGAGGTCCGGGTAGAGGTACGGGAGCTCGACCGCGTCGCGGATCAGCTCGATCTGGTTGCCCAGACCGCCGATCTTCGTGTAGTCGACGTCCGGGACCTCTTCCAGAACGAGCTCTTCGACCTCGCTCTTGGGGACCACCTCGTAGACGTAGCCGGACCTGGAGTCGAGCAGCAGGGCGTCGCCGGGGCGGATGGTGACGTCCAGCAGAGGCTCGGCGAGCCTCACCACCCGCTCCTCGTCGGTGTGCCCGACCACCAGGGCGCGCTCGCCGTCCTCGAGGATCTCCTTGAGGGTGACGATGTCCCCGGCGCGCTCGAACTCCATGGCCTCGACCACGTTGAGCGCTTCGTTGAGCATGACTTCCTGGCCGCGCCTGAGCTCTTCGAGCTCGATGCTCGGGCTGACGTTCACCCGGAGCTTGCGGCCCCCGGTGAAGATGTCGCACGTGCCGTCCTCGTTGGCCTGCAGGAAGACACCGAAGCCGGCCGGCGGCTGTGCGAGCCGGTCGACTTCCTCCTTGAGGGCCACGATCTGGTCACGGGCCTCACGGAGCGTGTTCGCCAGTCTTTCGTTCTGCGCGGACACGCCGGCCAGGCTGGTCTGCAGCTCGACGATCCGCTCTTCGAGAATCCTCGTGTGTCGCGGAGAGTCGGCGAGCTTGCGGCGCAGGACGGCGATTTCCTGCTCGAGATAGGCAACCTGACCGGCGGGGTCTTCAGACCCCCGCCCCGGCCGGATGCCGCGGTTGATGTCGTCGTCGTGGGCTGCCACGGTCCTCACCTCCTCCAAGGGGAGCTGGACGCTTCCTGACCCTACCTGCGTGGGTGGTGATTGAAACCCCTAGATCAAAAAGACTCCGAGGTGTGTCCGATCTTCACCCTTGCGCTTCCCCTGTCGACAGGGGAATACCCACCCTTCGCTGCTTGAATGCGGGCGGTTGTATCGTCGTCGTGGGTCAACACCCGTCAGAGGTGGCCCGACTTACCCGCGAGAAGCAACACGAGAAGCAGAAACGGCAGGAGATATGACCGTGCAGCACGAGGCTCCGTCCACGGGCGCCGCAGAGGCGCTGGAGGTCTGGATCGACCAGGACCTGTGCACCGGGGACGGGATCTGCGCGCAGTACGCTCCCGAGGTCTTCGAGCTGGACATCGACGGGCTCGCTTATGTGAAGAGCGCCGACGACGAGCTTCTCCAGGACACCGGTGCGACGACGCCGGTCCCGCTGACGCTGCTCCAGGACGTGGTGGACTCGGCGAAGGAGTGCCCGGGCGACTGCATCCATGTGCGCCGGGTCACGGACAAGGTCGAGGTGTACGGCCCCGACGCGGAGTGACGGGTCAGGCGCCGCGCGCTTCGGCCCCTCCGGAGCGTACGAAGGCGCCGCCCTTCCAGCGCCAGCTGACCTGCTCCTTCTCGTCGGGGCAGCAGCTGGGGACGTCGGGGGACGAGTAGCCGAGCAGGGTGGCGTGCACCGCTCCGTCGCGTACGGCGAACTCGGTGACGCTCTTGAGGAGCTCGGGTGCGACGAGGGTGGCCACCACGCGCGCGGGTGCGCCGGCCTCCTTGCCCCGGGTGAGGACGTAGACGCCGCTCGGCGGGGTGCCGGAGCCGGCTTCGCAGTGCACGACCGCAACGGTCTCGGGGTTTCCGTCCCCGTCCAGGTCGCCGGTCGCCCGCTTGGCGACCTTGTGGGGCGCTCCCCCGCAGTCCAGCGGGTAGGCGGCTCCGGCGGCCTCGGGAGCCGGTGCGGGGCGCGGGGTCGCGGCCGGGGTCGCGGTGGCTCCGGCGGGGCCGGGCTGGAGCAGGCCCGCGAGGGCGACGACCGCAGCGGTCGCGGTGGCGGTGGCGAGCCAGTGGGCCGACCGGGCGTGGGTGTGTGCGAGGTCCGCGAGGTCCGGGGCGGCGGAGGGCTGCACGCGAGACGTCTCCTGTGGGGGTGCGGCGGGTTTCCGGCATCGTGCCACACGTCACAGGGGGACGGAACAGTCGGGGTCGGCCCTCGGGGGAGACAGAGCGCCCGCCGAACATGAGGACGCCGCCGCCGAGTTCCGCCCGTGGGCGGGGAACTCGGCGGCGGCGCACCGTGGATGTCGGGACGTCAGCCCTTGTTGGGGCCTTCGTAGTCCTCGCCGTAGGCGCCCTTGGCGGGGCGGCGGCGGCGCATCGGGGGCTCGACGCCGTCCGCGAGGCGACGGGCGGTGACGAGGAAGCCGGTGTGGCCGATCATGCGGTGATCGGGGCGGACGGCGAGGCCCTCGACGTGCCAGTTGCGGATCATGGATTCCCAGGGCTGCGGCTCGGCGTAGCAGCCGAACTCGCGGATGGATTCCACGGTGCGCGCGAGCTGGGTGGTGGTCGCCACGTAGCAGCAGAGGATGCCGCCGGGGACGAGCGCCTTGGAGACGGCCTCCAGGCACTCCCAGGGGGCGAGCATGTCCAGGATGACGCGGTCGACGTCGGTGTCGGACAGGTTGTCCTGGAGGTCGCCGACGGTCAGCTGCCACGCGGGGTGCGGGCCGCCGAAGTAGCGCTCGACGTTGCCCTTCGCGATCTCGGCGAAGTCCTCGCGGCGCTCGTAGGAGTGCAGCATGCCGCTGTCTCCGATGGCGCGCAGGAGGAAGCTGCTCAGCGAGCCCGAGCCCACTCCCGCTTCCACGACGCGGGCGCCGGGGAAGATGTCGGCGAAGGCCAGGATCTGCCCCGCGTCCTTGGGGTAGACCACGGCGGCGCCGCGGGGCATGGACAGGACGTAGTCGGGGAGCAGGGGGCGCAGCGCGAGGTAGGCGACGTTTCCGGTGGTGCGGACAACGCTGCCCTCGGGGGCGCCGATCAGTTCGTCGTGCGGGAAAGAACCCTTGTGGGTGTGGAAGTTCTTTCCCTCTTCGAGCGTGAACGTGTAGTGACGGCCCTTGGGGTCGGTCAGCTGAACCTGGTCCCCGACCTTGAAGGGCCCGCGTCGGCGGGCGGCACCGGTCGGTTCGGACATGTGACCAGAGTACCGGGGTTACGAAGACGGTCGTGCCATGGCCTGGACGAAGGCACGCTCGACGTCGGTGGTGGAGAGGACTCCGTAGATCTCGCCGGCGTCCTCGACGACGAGGTACTCGGTGGCCGGGCTGGCGCGGAGGTGGTCGAGGAGGGGCTGGCCGGTGAGTTCGGCGGGGACGCGCATGCCGTCGGTGAGGTCCTGGGCGAGGGTGCTGACGGCGACCCAGGGGCGGCGGTGTTCGGGGACGGCTGCGATGGCTGCCTCGCGGACGATGCCGGTGGGGTCGCCGTGGCCGTCGACGACGACGAGGGCGCGGGCGCCGGCCTCGTTGGCGCGGCGTAGGGCCTCGGAGAGGGGGGTGGCGGGTTCCACGGGGATGGCGCGGCGGGTGAGGCTGCGGGCGCGGAGCTCGGGGAGGTGTTCGCGCAGCCGGGCCATGCGGAGGCTGTTGCCGGCGCCGGTCCAGATGATGGCGGCGAGGATCGCGGCGAGCAGGGCGTCGGTGACGGTGTTGAGGCCGCTGATGTCGTCGGTGGAGTTGCCGAGGAGGCCCGTGCGGGTGAGCAGGGGCAGTCCGACGAGGACGAGGACGGCGAGGGCGCGGCCGACCCAGGCGGCGGCGATGGTGCCGCTCATGGGCTTGCCGGTGATCTTCCAGACGACGGCGCGGAGCATGCGGCCGCCGTCGAGCGGGAGCCCGGGCAGCAGGTTGAAGATCGCGACGATGAGGTTGGAGATCATCAGGCCGGCGAGGAGGACGCCGGGGACGGTGCCGGGCTCGACCGCGTGCATCGAGAGATAGAACACGCCGGCGAGGACGAGGGAGAGGAGGGGGCCGACGAAGGCGAGGACGAATTCGCGGCCGGGTGTCTCGCTCTCCTTCTCGATCTCGGAGACGCCGCCGAAGAACTGGAGCTGGATGCGGCGCACCGGGAGTTTGAAGCGGAGCGCGGCGATGGTGTGGGCCAGTTCGTGGACGAGTACGGAGGCGTAGAAGGCGACGGCGAAGAACAGGGAGACGAGGTAGCGGGCGGCGCCGAGTTCGGGCAGGACGCGCTCGATCTGGTCGCCGAAGACCCAGGTGATGAGGGCGGCGACGAGGAACCAGCTGGGGGCGACGTAGACGGGCACGCCGAAGGGCCGGCCCATGAGGATCCCGCCGCCGGGCTCCTCGGTCCGCTGCGGCTTGGGCTCGTCCTGGTTCACGGGTTCCTTTCGTCGCGGAGGGTGACCCACGTCGGTGTGTCACGGTTCGATCATGCAGTGCGACGGGGTCCCAGGTCGATGGTATTCCGCTCGCTGTCGGTGGCGGGTCGTAGGGTCTTCGTCATGAGTACGAGCGAGCAGGTGCCGGCGGAGCCCCGGGCGCCCATGTCGTTGTCGCCGTCGCGGGCGAGCGATTTCATGCAGTGTCCGCTGCTGTACCGGTTCCGGGTGATCGACCGGCTGCCGGAGAAGCCGAGCGAGGCGGCGACGCGGGGCACGCTGGTGCACGCGGTGCTCGAGCGGCTCTTCGACGATCCGGCGGTGGAGCGGACGGCTCCGCGGGCGCGGGCGATGGTTCCGGGGCAGTGGGACCGGCTGCTGGAGTCGAAGCCTGAGCTGGGCGCGCTGTTCGCGGAGGACCCGGAGGGCGAGCGTCTCGCGGGCTGGCTGGGTGAGGCGGAGCGGCTGGTCGAGCGGTGGTTCACGCTGGAGGATCCGACGCGTCTGGAGCCGGCCGAGCGGGAACTGTTCGTGGAGACGGAGCTGGATTCCGGGCTGCGGTTGCGCGGGGTGATCGACCGGATCGATGTGACGCCCTCGGGTGATGTCCGGATCGTCGACTACAAGACGGGCAAGGCGCCGCGGCCGGAGTACCGGGACGGCGCGCTGTTCCAGATGACGTTCTACGCGCTGGTGGTGTGGCGGCTGAAGCGGGTGATCCCGCGGCGGCTGCAGCTGGTGTATCTGGGCAGTGGTGAGGTGCTGACGTACGACCCGGTGGAGGCGGATCTGCTGCGGGTGGAGCGGAAGCTGCTGGCACTGTGGGAGGCGATCCGGCTGGCGACGGATTCGGGTGACTGGCGGCCGCGTCCGACGAAGCTGTGCGGCTGGTGCGATCACCAGGCGGTCTGTCCGGAGTTCGGGGGGACTCCCCCGGTCTATCCGCTGAAGATCGTTTCCGCGCGCCCGCCGGAGTCGGGCGATTCGGGTCAGGGCAGAATGGACCTGGCCCCGCCGGCACCGTAGTGCCGGCGTACCTCGTGAGTTCAGGTCCCCTGAAGGAGCCCTTGTGACGATCCGCGTCCTCTTGGTCGACGATCAGCCGCTGCTGCGCACCGGCTTCCGGATGATTCTGGAGGCGGAGCAGGACATCGCGGTGGTGGGTGAGGCCGGGGACGGTCTCCAGGCGCAGGACCAGGTGCGGGCGTTGCAGCCGGACGTGGTGCTGATGGACATCCGGATGCCGCGGATGGACGGGGTGGAGGCGACCCGGCAGATCACGGGTCCGGGCCGGGACGGTCCGGCGAAGGTGCTGGTGCTCACGACGTTCGATCTGGACGAGTACGTGGTGGAGGCGCTGCGTGCGGGGGCGAGCGGTTTCCTCCTGAAGGACGCCCCGGCGACCGAGCTGGTGCAGGCGATCCGGGTGGTGGCGGCCGGTGAGGCGATGCTGGCTCCGTCGATCACGCGTCGGCTGCTCGACAAGTACTCGGCGCATCTGCCGACGGGCGAGGAGCAGATGCCTGACACGCTGAACACCTTGACGGACCGTGAGGTCGAGGTGCTGAAGCTGGTGGCGCGGGGTCTGTCGAACGCGGAGATCGCGGCGGATCTGTTCGTCAGCGAGACGACGGTGAAGACGCACGTGGGTCATGTGCTGACGAAGCTGGGCCTGCGGGACCGGGTGCAGGCCGCGGTGTACGCGTACGAGAGCGGTCTGGTGCGGCCCGGCGCCAACGGCCAGTAGCGGCAGAGGACGGAAAAGGGGCCCGGTGCGCGTGTCGCGCGCCGGGCCCCTTGTCGTCGTGCGGAGGGGTCAGCCCTTGCGGATCTCCCAGAAGCGGAAGACCGTCGAGGAGTCGAGGGTCCATTCGAGGCCCGTGACGTCCTGGCGGGCGACGGCGTACTGCTTGCCCTGCCAGAGCGGCAGGAGGGGCAGCTGTTCGGCGACGAGGTCCTGGACCGTGCCGTACTCGTCGGCGGTGCCGGCGCGGTCCGGGGCGGCGGCGGTCTTCGGGAGGAGAGTGCCGGTGATGGTGGCGTTCTCGTAGTGGTTGCCGAGGACGTTGCCCTTGCCGAAGAACGGGGTCGTGAAGTTGTCGGCGTCGGGGTAGTCGGGGACCCAGCCCTTGACGTAGACGCCGTACTTGCCGGCCGCGATGTCCTTCTCGTACTGGTCGTAGGCGACGGACTTGACGTCGGCGTCGAAGAGGCCGCTGGCGTTGAGCTGCTCGGCGATGGCCTTGAGCTCCTGGTCGGTGGACGGGCCGTAGCGGCTCGGGGTGGACCAGAGGGTGAGCTTCACCTTGTCGGTGATGCCGGCCGTGCGCAGGGCCTTCTTCGCCTTCGCCTTGTCGGGGGTGCCGTAGGTGTCGTAGAAGGCGGTGTTGTGTCCGGCGATGCCGGCCGGGACGATCGAGTACAGCGGGGTGGCCGTCGACTTGTAGACGTCTTCGACGAGGGCGTCGCGGTCGACGAGGTGGGCGATGGCCTGGCGGACGCCGAGCTTGCCGACGACCGGGTCCTTCATGTTGAAGACGAGGTGCTGGACCTCGGCGCTGCTGCCCTGTGTGACCTCGATGCCCTTGTCGTTCGTGGTCTCGGAGGTTTCGAGGGCGGCGATGTCCTCGGCGGAGAGTCCTCGGTAGGCGACGTCCACGTCGCCGTCGGTGAGGGCCTTGGAGAGCGCGGAGCGGTCGCCGCCGTAGAGCTTGAGGGTGACGGCGTCGTTCTTGGGCCGTGCGGTGCCCCGGTAGCCGGAGTTGGCGGAGAAGGTGGCCTCGGTGTCGCTGAAGGAGTCCAGCTTGTAGGGGCCGGAGCCGGTGGCCTTGCCGTCGGTGCGCAGGGCGTCGGCGGGGTACTCGCGGTGGTCGACGATGGAGCCGGCGCCGGAGGCGATCTTGCTGGGGAAGGTGGCGTCGGGGACCTTGAGGTGGAAGACGACGGTCCGCTCGTCCGGGGTCTCGATGCTCTTGATGGTGGCGAGCAGCGGGGCGGGGCCGGAGGGGTCGGCGATCCTGAGGGCGCGCTCGAAGGAGAACTTGACGTCCTCCGAGGTGAGCTTGTTGCCGTTGGAGAAGGTGAGGCCGTCCCGCAGGGTGCAGCTGTACACCGTGCTGCCGGAGGAGAAACCGCACCTGTCGGCGGCCTCGGGCTCGGGCTCGAGGCCGCCCTTGGGGAAGGCGAGCAGGGACTGGAAGACGTTGTTGAACAGCAGCCAGGAGCCGGGGTCGTAGCCGGCGGCCGGGTCGGTGGCGAGGATCTCGTCGGACATGCCGACGCGTATGCCGTTGCCCGAGTCGCCCGAGCCCCCCTGCTCGGTGCCGCAGCCGCTGAGGAGGGCGGCGGACAGGCCCGCGGCGAGGGGTGCCGTCAGCCACTTGTTGTGCGTCTTCACAGAACGTGCCTCGTGATCTCTTGTCAGGCCGGCCGCGCGCGGGTGCGCGGCCGGTGTAACCGATCCAGTCGACGGGTTATGCGGTACCGCGGCCCAGTTCCCAGAGCAGGAGGTCGGAGGACGTGTTGAGGGCGTACTCGACTCCGTTGAGGTCGTCGCGCGCGGCGACGTACTGCTTGCCCTGCCACAGGGGCAGGACGGGTACGTCCCGGGCGACGATCTTCTGGATCTGGTTGAAGACGGGGCTCGCGGCGGTGCGGTCGGCCTGGCGGCGCGAGCGCGGGATGAGCTGGTCGCGGACGACCTTGTTCACGTACGGGGTGTTGAGGAAGTTGTCGCTGTCGAGGAACGGCGCGATGTAGTTGTCCGGGTCCGGGTAGTCCGGGAACCAGCCGAGGCCGTAGACGGCGTAGTCGCCGCGCTTCTGGGCGGTGCGGAACTTCGACCACTCGGCGCCCTGGACGGTGGCGTCGAAGAGTTCGCTGGCGACGAGCTGCTTCTTGAGCGCCTCGAACTCCTGCGCGGTCTCGGCGCCGTAGTGGTCGGTGGTGTAGTTCAGGGTCATCTTGACCGGGGTCTTGACGCCCGCGTCCTTGAGGAGCTTGGCGGCGCGGGCGACGTCGGGCTCGCCGTACTCGTCGAAGAACGGGGTGGCGTGACCGGTGATGCTGGAGGGGATCAGCGAGTACAGCGGCTCGGCGGTGGGGCCGTAGACGAGGTTGACGAGGGCGCCGCGGTCGACGACGGCGGCCATGGCCTGGCGGACGGCCTTCTCCTGGACGGCGGGGGCCTTGGTGTTGAAGCCGAGGTAGCGGATCTCCAGGCCGGGGACCTCGACGACCTCGATGCCGTCCTTGGGCGTCTCGGTGAGGTCCTTGATCTGCTGCCGGGACAGGGAGCGGGCCATCATGTCGATGTCGTCGCTCTCCAGGGCCCGGCCCATGGTGTTCGCGTCGCTGTAGGGGCGCAGTTCGACCTTGTCGTTGCGCAGGGTGATGTCGCCCTTGTAGGCGGGGTTCTTGGTGAAGACGAAGCGGGTGGCCTTCTCGCCCTCGCGCTCGACCTTCATGGTGTACGGGCCCGAGCCGTCGACGTCGAAGCCGTCGCGGAGCTTTCCGGCGTCGTACTTGTCCTTGCTGAGGATGCCGGCGACCGGGGTGGAGAGCTTGTACGGGAAGGTGGCGTCGGGGGTCTTCAGGTGGAAGACGACCTCGTCGGTGCCCTTGGTCTCGACGGTGTCGATGTTCGCGAGGAGGGCGGCGGTGCCGTTGTCCGACTTGATCTTCAGCACCCGCTCGATGGAGAACTTGACGTCCTCGGCGGTGATCGGGTTGCCGTCGGCGAAGGTGAGGCCGGAGCGGAGCTTGCAGCGGTAGCTCTCGCTGGCCTTGTCGGAGAATCCGCAGCTCTGGGCGGCTTCGGGGACGGGCTCGCCGCTGTCGCGGGGGACGTGCATGAGGGTCTGCACGGTCTGCCGCAGGATGTTCCAGGCGCCGGTGTCGTAGGCGAAGGCCGGGTCGAGCGGGGCTGGGGCGTCCGCGGTGGCGATGAACTGGTCCGTGGTGCCGACGACGATCGCTCCACGGTCCTCCGCGCCGCCGCAGGCGGCGAGCAGGGGGGTGAGCAGTCCGGCTACGGCCGGGAGCACCAGGGTCTTGCGGTTCATCAGGGACGATCTCCTCATCCGGCACTGGGATACAGCGGTCAGTGGAACTCCGCCGCCGGCCGCCCGGTCGGGGCGGGAGCGATCGGGCCGGGTGTTGCGATCGGTCCTGTGTTCACGGCGACTTGGGTGTGCGCCGGTGCACGCGGGTTATGCGGCGAAGTACTCGCGAAAGATTAGTGGGCGGCGCAGCTATTGCCGGACCACCGGCCGCCGTGGGGGTAATCGCACAGTGATCATGAATGCGGGAGCTTCGATAGTCATGCGTCGGATGATGCGGACGGTGGCGAGCGAATCGGGACACAAAGGGGCGCCGAAACCTGCCGATTCCGGGCACGGAACGCACGAAGGCCACCCGCCGTCAGGCACTCTGCGTGACCAAGGTCACGCAGAGGCCTTTTCGGCGAATGGCCTGATCGTTTTCCCCGGGCGTCCCCCCGGGGAAAGCGCATTCCGCCGGGGAAGCTCAGATAAAGCTCAGATTCCGGTGATCAATGTGCGGAGGAAGGGCACGTCGACCTCTTCGAGGGAACGCACGACGACCCGGCCCGGGGAGGGCGCGATCGGGGCGACGGAGGGCACCGCGACGACCCGGCACCCCGCCGCCTCCGCGGCCGCCACACCGGTCGCCGTGTCCTCGATGACGGCACAGAGCACGGGGTCGGCCCCGACGCCGTGGGCGGCCGTCAGATACGGCTCCGGGTGCGGCTTGGTCCGTACGACCTCGTCTCCCGCGACGGTGAGGGTGAAGCGGTCGCGGCCGAGCGAGTGGAGGACCTTGTCGATGATCCGCCGGTGCGAGGCGGAGACCAGGGCGGTCGGGATGGAGTGCCGGGCCAGCTCGGCGAGCAGTCGCTCGGCGCCCGGCATGAGGGGTACGCCGCGCTCGATGCGCTGCTCGAACTTCTCGTTGAGCAGGACGGTCAGCTCGGCGACGGTGATGTCGGCGCCGGTCGACTCGATGAGGTAGCCCGCGCTGCGCGTCATCGGCCCGCCGACGACGATGTCCCGCCAGGCCTCGTCCAGCCGGTGCCCCAGGTCGGCGAAGACCTCGACCTCCGCGTCCCACCAGAATCCCTCCGTGTCGACGAGGGTCCCGTCCATGTCGAGGAAGACCGCCTGCAGGGCGGAGCTTCCGTTCGTACGGAACAGGGACGCGGGGACCGTACTGGTCATCCGGCACACCTCCATGGAGGGACGAGAAGGCCGGCCCCCTCCCCGGTACGGGGAGGAAGACCGGCCTGCACTGGACCGACAAGTGTACGTCCGGATCACCGAAAGAGCGCGGATTTACCCCTGGGGGCGGCTCTGCCGGTCACCGGGCGTTGAAGTACTTCGCCTCAGGGTGATGGATCACGATGGCGTCGGTGGACTGCTCGGGGTGGAGCTGGAACTCCTCCGAGAGGTGCACGCCGATCCGCTCGGGACGCAGCAGCTCCGCGATCTTCGCGCGGTCCTCCAGGTCGGGGCAGGCCCCGTAGCCGAGGGAGAAGCGCGCGCCGCGGTACTTGAGGTCGAACATGTCCTCGACCGCGTCCGGGTCCTCGCCGCCGAAGCCGAGCTCGGCGCGGACGCGGGCGTGCCAGTACTCGGCCATGGCCTCGGCGAGCTGGACGGAGAGGCCGTGCAGCTCCAGGTACTCGCGGTAGGAGTCGGACTCGAACAGCTTGGCGGTGGCCTCGCCGATCTTCGAGCCGACGGTGACGACCTGGAGTCCGACCACGTCGGTCTCGCCGGACTCCTCCGGGCGGAAGAAGTCCGCGAGGCAGAGGCGGCGGCCCCGGCGCTGGCGCGGGAAGGTGAAGCGGGTCCGCTCGTTGCCGGCGTCGTCGAGGATGATCAGGTCCTCGCCCTTGGAGACGCAGGGGAAGTAGCCGTACACGACGGCCGCCTCCAGCAGGTTCTCGGTGTGCAGCTTGTCGAGCAGGCCGCGCAGCCGCGGCCGGCCCTCGCTCTCGACGAGCTCCTCGTACGTGGCGCCGCCGACGCGGGCCTGCTTGAGGCCCCACTGGCCCTTGAAGAGGGCGCCCTCGTCGAGCCAGGAGGCGTAGTCCTTGAGCGGGATGCCCTTGACCACGCGGGTGCCCCAGAACGGCGGGGTGGGGACGGGGTTGTCGACGGCGACGTCGGAGCGGCCGCCCGGCTCGTCCGGCTCCTCCACCTGGAGGACCGGGGCGTCCCGCTTGGCGACGCGGCGCTGCTTGAGTTCGGGGAGCTTGGCGCCGGGGACGCCGCGCTTGACGGCGACGAGGGCGTCCATCAGGCGCAGGCCCTCGAAGGCGTCGCGGGCGTAGCGGACCTCGCCCTGGTAGATCTCGTGCAGGTCCTGTTCGACGTATGCCCGGGTGAGGGCGGCTCCGCCGAGGATCACGGGGTACTTGGCGGCCAGCTCGCGCTGGTTCAGCTCCTCCAGGTTCTCCTTCATGATCACGGTGGACTTCACGAGGAGTCCGGACATGCCGATGACGTCGGCCCGGTGCTCCTCGGCCGCCTCCAGGATCGCGGAGACCGGCTGCTTGATGCCGATGTTGACGACGTTGTAGCCGTTGTTGGAGAGGATGATGTCGACGAGGTTCTTGCCGATGTCGTGGACGTCGCCGCGGACGGTGGCGAGGACGATCGTCCCCTTGCCGTCGGCGTCGGTCTTCTCCATGTGGGGTTCGAGGTAGGCGACCGCCGTCTTCATGACCTCGGCGGACTGGAGGACGAACGGCAGCTGCATCTGGCCGGAGCCGAACAGCTCGCCCACCGTCTTCATGCCGTCGAGCAGGATCTCGTTGACGATCTCCAGGGCGGGACGCCCGGCCAGGGCCTCGTCGAGATCTGCCTCCAGACCGTTCTTCTCACCGTCGATGATCCGGCGCTTCAGACGCTCGTCCAGCGGCAGCGCGAGAAGCTCCTCGGTCTTGCCGGCCTTCATCGACTTGGTGTTGACCCCCTCGAAGAGGGCCATCAGCTTCTGCAGCGGGTCGTAGGCCGGTTCGTCCCCCTGCTGGGGGCGTCGCCGGTCGTAGATCAGGTCGAGGGCGGTGGTGACCTGCTCGTCGTCGAAGCGGGCGATCGGCAGGATCTTCGACGCGTGGACGATCGCCGAGTCGAGGCCCGCCTTCACACACTCGTCGAGGAAGACCGAGTTGAGCAGGATGCGCGCGGCCGGGTTCAGACCGAAGGAGATGTTGGAGAGACCCAGGGTGGTCTGGACGTCCGGGTGGCGGCGCTTCAGCTCGCGGATCGACTCGATCGTGGCGATGCCGTCCTTCCGCGACTCCTCCTGACCGGTGCAGATGGTGAAGGTCAGGGTGTCGATGAGGATGTCCGACTCGTGGATGCCCCAGTTGCCGGTCAGGTCGTCGATGAGCCGCTCGGCGATGGCGACCTTGTGCTCGGGGGTACGGGCCTGGCCCTCCTCGTCGATGGTGAGGGCGATGAGTGCGGCGCCGTGCTCCTGGGCCAGCCGGGTGACCTTGGCGAAGCGGGACTCGGGCCCGTCGCCGTCCTCGTAGTTGACGGAGTTGATGACCGCCCGGCCGCCGAGCTTCTCCAGACCGGCCTGCAGGACGTCCACCTCGGTGGAGTCGAGGACGATCGGCAGGGTGGAGGCGGTGGCGAAGCGGCCGGCGAGCTCCCGCATGTCGGCGACGCCGTCGCGGCCCACGTAGTCGACGCAGAGGTCGAGCATGTGCGCGCCCTCGCGGATCTGGTCGCGGGCCATCTCGACGCAGTCGTCCCAGCGCGCCTCCAGCATGGCCTCGCGGAACTTCTTCGAGCCGTTGGCGTTGGTGCGCTCGCCGATCGCCATGTACGCGGTGTCCTGGCGGAACGGCACGGTCTGGTAGAGCGAGGCGGCGCCTGGCTCGGGGTGCGGCTCGCGCGTTCCGGGGGTGAGGTCCCGGACGCGCTCGACGACCTGGCGCAGGTGCTCGGGGGTCGTACCGCAGCAGCCGCCGATCAGGGAGAGGCCGTACTCGCGGACGAAGGTCTCCTGGGCGTCGGCGAGCTCGGCGGGGCTGAGCGGGTAGTGGGCGCCGTCGGAGGTGAGGACGGGCAGGCCGGCGTTGGGCATGCAGGAGAGCGGGATGCGCGAGTGGCGGGCGAGGTAGCGGAGGTGCTCGCTCATCTCGGCGGGGCCGGTGGCGCAGTTCAGCCCGATCATGTCGATGCCGAGCGGCTCCAGGGCCGTCAGGGCGGCGCCGATCTCGGAGCCGAGGAGCATGGTGCCGGTGGTCTCGACGGTGACGGAGACGATGAGCGGCACGTCGGCGCCGAGGGCGTCGAGGGCGCGGCGGGCGCCGATGACGGAGGCCTTGGTCTGGAGCAGGTCCTGGGTGGTCTCGACGAGCAGGGCGTCGGCACCGCCGGCGAGGAGGCCCTCGGCGTTCTGCTGGTAGGCGTCGCGCAGCAGGGGGTACGGGGCGTGGCCGAGAGTCGGGAGCTTGGTGCCGGGGCCGATGGAGCCGAGGACCCAGCGCTGCTGTCCGGTGGAGGCGGTGAACTCGTCGGCGACCTCTCGGGCGATGCGGGCGCCGGCCTCGGAGAGTTCGTGGACGCGCTCGGGGATGTCGTACTCGCCCAGGGCCGCGTGGTTGGCGCCGAAGGTGTTGGTCTCGACGCAGTCGACGCCGGCGGCGAAGTACTCCTGGTGGACCGAACGGACGATGTCGGGCCGGGTGATGTTCAGGATCTCGTTGCAGCCTTCGAGGTTCTGGAAGTCCTCGAGGGTGGGGTCCTGTGCCTGGAGCATGGTGCCCATGGCGCCGTCGGCGACGACGACTCGACTGGCGAGTGCCTCTCGGAGGGCTGCGGCGCGGTTCCGGCTGTCAGCGGAAGGGGTCGGCAACGAGGCCATGGATGAGCTCCCTGGGATGCGACGGCTGTCGGCTTTGCACCTTCGGAGGAGGGTGCACGGGGCCAGCGTAACCGCGCACCGGCCGGGGTGGACACGGTGTCTCGCGAGGCGGACGGCATCCTGTGTGCGGGGACTCCCGGTTCGGCCCGTTCTTGACTGACACTGTCATGTGTAACGCAAGGTCGGCATCGACCGATAGTGTTCAGCATTGTCGAACAGTGTGAGAGGGAGAAGGGGCCGGGCGATGGCGAAGAACATCCAGTCGCTTGAACGGGCGGCGGCCATGCTGCGGCTGCTCGCGGGCGGCGAGCGCCGGCTCGGCCTGTCCGACATCGCGTCCTCGCTGGGACTCGCCAAGGGCACCGCCCACGGCATCCTGCGCACCCTCCAGGCGGAGGGCTTCGTGGAGCAGGAGGCGGCCTCGGGCCGCTACCAGCTCGGCGCGGAGCTGCTGCGGCTCGGCAACAGCTATCTGGACGTGCACGAGCTGCGGGCGCGCGCCCTGGTCTGGACGGACGACCTGGCGCGGTCCAGCGGCGAGAGCGTGCACCTGGGGGTGCTGCACCTGAAGGGCGTCCTGATCGTGCACCACGTCTTCCGGCCGGACGACAGCCGTCAGGTCCTGGAGGTGGGGGCCATGCAGCCGCTGCACTCCACGGCGCTCGGCAAGGTCCTCTCGGCGTACGACCCGGTGGCCCACAGCGAGGTCCTGGAGGTCGAGCGGGAGGCGTTCACGCCCCGGACGACCACGACCCTGGGGGACTTCGAGTCGCTGCTCGACATGACGCGGGCCCGGGGCTGGGCGGCGGACGTGGAGGAGACCTGGGAGGGCGTCGCCTCGGTGGCGGCGCCGATCCACGACCGGCGGCGGATGCCGGTGGGCGCGGTGGCGGTCACCGGCGCCGTGGAGCGGCTCTGCCCGGCCGGGGAGCTGCGCCCCGAACTGGTGGCGGCGGTACGGGACTGCGCCCGCGCGGTCTCCCGGGACCTGGGAGCCGGGCGCTTCTGACCCTGCGCCACCGCA
This sequence comes from Streptomyces sp. NBC_01077, assembly GCF_045162855.1. Taxonomy (NCBI): domain Bacteria; kingdom Bacillati; phylum Actinomycetota; class Actinomycetes; order Kitasatosporales; family Streptomycetaceae; genus Streptomyces; species Streptomyces sp. NBC_01077. The sequence continues at coordinate 2,489,690 of NZ_CP108669.1, forward strand.
CCCCCCGACCTGAGTGAACCCGCCGGTAACGATCGCGTTATCGGCGGGTTTTTCGCTTCCCGGGGCCTTGACGTGCTGTTAACCCCGGGGCAAAACTTCCGTTCATCGGTCGGCAATGCCGAACACCTAACGGCAATACACGCTAAGGTGTGGCAGTGCCAAGGGCCGGAAACAGCCCTCACACGAGGGTGCGGACCTCCGGAGGGACCCGGAGTCCGCCGTTCCCCTGGACGAAGGACAAAGGAGTCGCGGGTGTCCAGCTCCGACATCTTCCTCGGCGAGACCATCGGTACCGCCGTTCTCATTCTGCTCGGCGGCGGTGTGTGCGCCGCCGTCACGCTCAAGGGCTCCAAGGCCCGCAACGCGGGCTGGCTCGCGATCACCTTCGGGTGGGGCTTCGCCGTCATGACGGCCGTCTACATGACGGCTTCCCTCTCGGGCGCCCATCTGAACCCCGCCGTCACGGTCGGAATCGCGATCAAGGACGGGGAGTGGAGCAACGTCCCCGTCTACATCGCGGGTCAGATGCTCGGCGCCATGATCGGCGCGGCGCTGGTCTGGGTGGCCTACTACGGCCAGTTCCAGGCGCACCTCGCCGACCCCGAGGCCTCGGGCAAGAAGCCGATCGAGGGCCCCGGCCCGGTGCTCGGCGTCTTCTCCACCGGCCCCGAGATCCGGAACACCTGGCAGAACCTGGCCACCGAGATCATCGGCACCGTCGTGCTCGTCCTGGCCGTGCTCACCCAGGGCCTCAACGACAGCGGCAAGGGCCTCGGCGTCATAGGCGCCCTGATCACCGCGTTCGTGGTGGTCTCGATCGGCCTCTCGCTCGGCGGCCCGACCGGCTACGCGATCAACCCGGCCCGTGACCTCGGCCCGCGCATCGTGCACGCACTGCTCCCGCTGAAGCACAAGGGCGGCTCCGACTGGAGCTACGCCTGGATCCCGGTCGCCGGTCCGCTGATCGGTGGCGCCATCGCCGCGGGTATCTACAACATCGCGTTCGCCTGAGCCGTCCTTCTCCCAGACCTCTCTTGGAGCACACCGTGACCGACGCACACACCTCCGGCCCGTTCATCGCGGCCATCGACCAGGGCACCACCTCCTCCCGCTGCATCGTCTTCGACAAGGACGGCCGGATCGTCTCGGTCGACCAGAAGGAGCACGAGCAGATCTTCCCGAAGCCGGGCTGGGTCGAGCACGACGCCGCGGAGATCTGGACCAACGTCCAGGAGGTCGTCGCCGGCGCCCTGACGAAGGGCGGCATCGCCGCCTCCGACGTCAAGGCCATCGGCATCACCAACCAGCGCGAGACCACGCTGCTCTGGGACAAGAACACCGGTGAGCCCGTCCACAACGCCCTCGTCTGGCAGGACACCCGCACCGACGCCCTCTGCAAGGAGCTCGGCCGCAACGTCGGCCAGGACCGCTTCCGCCGCGAGACCGGCCTGCCCCTGGCGAGCTACTTCGCCGGCCCGAAGATCCGCTGGATGCTCGACAACGTCGAGGGCCTGCGTGAGCGCGCCGAGGCCGGCGACATCCTCTTCGGCACCATGGACTCGTGGGTCATCTGGAACCTCACGGGCGGCACCGACGGCGGCGTGCACGTCACCGACGTCACCAACGCCTCGCGCACCATGCTGATGAACCTGCACACGCTGGCCTGGGACGAGAAGATCGCGGAGTCGATGGGGGTCCCCCTCAACGTCCTCCCCGAGATCCGGTCCTCCGCCGAGGTGTACGGCAACGTCAAGGACGGCGCCCTCGCCGGCGTCCCGGTCGCCTCGGCGCTCGGCGACCAGCAGGCCGCCCTGTTCGGCCAGACCTGTTTCGCCGAGGGCGAGGCCAAGTCCACGTACGGCACCGGCACCTTCATGCTGATGAACACCGGTGACAAGATCATCAACTCCTACAGCGGCCTGCTGACCACGGTCGGCTACCAGATCGGCGACCAGAAGCCGGTCTACGCCCTGGAGGGCTCGATCGCCGTCACCGGTTCGCTGGTGCAGTGGATGCGCGACCAGATGGGCCTGATCAAGTCCGCCGCCGAGATCGAGACCCTCGCGTCCTCGGTCGAGGACAACGGCGGCGCCTACTTCGTGCCGGCCTTCTCCGGCCTGTTCGCCCCGTACTGGCGCTCCGACGCCCGCGGTGTCATCGCCGGCCTCACCCGGTACGTCACCAAGGCGCACATCGCCCGCGCCGTCCTGGAGGCCACCGCCTGGCAGACCCGCGAGATCACCGACGCCATGACGAAGGACTCCGGCGTCGAGCTGACCGCGCTCAAGGTCGACGGCGGCATGACCTCCAACAACCTGCTGATGCAGACCCTCTCGGACTTCCTGGACGCGCCCGTCGTGCGTCCGATGGTCGCCGAGACCACCTGCCTCGGCGCCGCCTACGCCGCCGGTCTCGCCGTCGGCTTCTGGCCGGACACCGACGCACTGCGCGCCAACTGGCGCCGGGCGGCGGAATGGACCCCTCGCATGGACGCCGACAGGCGTGACAGCGAGTACAAGAGCTGGCTCAAGGCCGTCGAGCGGACCATGGGCTGGATCGAGGACGAGGAGTAAGACACATGACCACCCTGCAGAGCGTCCCTGCCCTCGGGACGCACCCGGCGTCCGGCTCCCTCCCGAGCCGCGCCGAGACCCGGGACCAGCTTTCCAAGGCGACGTACGACCTCCTGGTGATCGGCGGCGGCATCCTGGGCATCTCCACCGCCTGGCACGCCGCGCAGTCGGGCCTGCGGGTGGCCCTGGTGGACGCCGGCGACTTCGCCGGCGCCACCTCCTCCGCCTCCTCGAAGCTGCTCCACGGCGGTCTGCGCTACCTGCAGACCGGCGCGGTGAAGCTGGTCGCGGAGAACCACTTCGAGCGGCGTGCGGTCTCCCGTCAGGTGGCACCGCACCTCGCCAACCCCCTCACCTTCTACCTGCCCGTCTACAAGGGCGGCCCGCACGGCGCGGCCAAGCTCGGTGCCGGTGTCTTCGCCTACAGCGCCCTCTCGGCGTTCGGTGACGGCGTCGGGCACCTGCTCTCCCCCGCCAAGGCCGCGCAGGACGTACCGGAACTGCGCACCGACAACCTCAAGGCCGTGGCCGTCTACGGCGACGACCAGATGAACGACGCCCGCATGGCCCTGATGACGGTCCGCGCCGCGGTCGACGCCGGTGCCACCGTCCTCAACCACGCCGAGGTCACCGGGCTGCGCTTCACCAAGGGCCGGGTCACCGGCGCCGAGCTCAAGGACCGCACCAGCGGCGACGAGTTCGGTGTCACCGCCCGCCTGGTGCTCAACGCGACCGGCCCGTGGGTCGACCACCTGCGCAAGATGGAGGACCCGAACGCGGCCCCCTCCATCCGCCTCTCCAAGGGCGCGCACCTGGTCCTCAAGCGGACCTCGCCGTGGAAGGCCGCCCTGGCCACCCCGATCGACAAGTACCGCATCACCTTCGCCCTCCCCTGGGAGGACATGCTGCTGCTCGGCACCACCGACGAGGAGTACGAGGGCGACCCCGGCCAGGTCGAGGTCACCGAGAAGGACACCGCCCAGATCCTGGACGAGGCCGCCTTCTCCATCCGCGACCAGCAGCTGTCGCGCGATCTGATCACCTACGCCTTCGCCGGTCTGCGAGTGCTCCCGGGCGGTCCCGGCGACACCTCGAAGGCCAAGCGCGAGACGGTCGTCACCGAGGGCCGCGGCGGCATGCTGTCGGTGGCCGGCGGCAAGTGGACGACCTTCCGCCACATCGGCCGTACGGTGATGAAGAAGCTGGAGCAGCTCCCCGGCCACCCGCTGGGCGAGGACTACGAGTCGGTGTCGACGCTGCCGAAGCGGCTGCCGCTGCCCGGTATCGCCAACCCGAACGCGGTCGCGCACCGGCTGCTCGTCGACGGTCCGGCGCCCGGCCCCCGGATGGCCGCCGACACCGCCAAGCACCTGGCGACGCACTACGGCTCGCTCTCCTTCGACATCGCGCGCATGGCGAACGAGAACCCGGACCTGGCCCGCCGTATCCACCCGGACGCGCCGGAGATCTGGGCGCAGGTCGCCTACGCCCGCGACCACGAGTGGGCCGAGACGGCGGACGACGTGCTGCGCCGCCGTACGACGCTGACCATCCGCGGCCTGGCGACGGACGAGATCCGCGCCGACGTCGAGAAGATGCTGGACAAGTAGCGCGGGGAGGCAACTCCCACTGCCTCGGGGGTGGTTCCTCTTCGGAGGACCGCCCCCGAGGCGTGCCACACGGCGTCCACACCACCGCAACACTCGGCGCGCAGAGTGGAGCGCATGAAGTTTCAGGTGCTCTCGATCGTCAACCACTCCCCGCACCCGCTGACCGGCGAACTCCTCTCCGCCGCCGACCGGTTGGAGCAGGTCGTCACGCTCGGCGAGACCGCCGAACGGCTCGGCTTCGACGCGTACGCGGTCGGCGAGCGGCACGCGGGCCCGTTCCTCTCCTCGGCCCCGACCGTGCTGCTCGCCGCGCTCGCCGCCCGCACCACCCGGATCAGGCTGCTCACCGGCGTCACCGTGGTCGCGATCCTCGACCCGGTCCGGGTCGCCGAGGACTACGCCACCCTCGACCAGCTCTCCCGCGGCCGGCTCGAACTCGTCGTCGGCAAGGGCGCGGAGGCCGGCCACTTCGATCTCTTCGGCCTGGACGAGGAGCGGCAGTGGGACCTCCAGAAGGAGAAGTACGAGCTGCTCCGCCGTCTCTGGACGGAGGAGGGCGTCGACTGGGAGGGCGAGTTCCGGCCGCCGCTGAAGAACGTCACCACGGTGCCACGCCCGTACGCGGGACCGCCCCGGATCTGGCACGGCTCGGCCACCAGCCTCAACTCCCCCGAGCTCGCGGCGAAGCACGGCGATCCGCTCTTCACCGCCAACGCGATCCAGCCCCGCGAGGCGTACGCGAAGCTCATCGCCCACTACCGGGAGAAGTTCGAGGAGTACGGGCACGACCCGGCCCACGCGCGCGTGGCGGCCGGTTCCGGCGGCCTGCTCATCGCCGACACCACCGAGGAGGCGATCGCCCGCTACAAGGACCTGTACGAGGCGAAGGTACGGCAGAGCTTCAAGCCGCACCTGGAAGGAAAGGCCGGCTACAACACCCCGTTCCGCACGATCGAGGACGCCGTCGCGGACGGCCCCCAGCTGATCGGCTCGCCGCAGCGGATCATCGACAAGATCCTCGGCTACCACGCCCACTACGGGCACGACCTGCAGTCCGTCACCGTCGACACCTTCGGTCAGTCGACGGCCGAGCAGATCGAGACGCTCCAGCGTTTCGCCGAGGAGATCGCGCCGGTGGTCCGGAGGGAGGCGCCGAGCACGCTCTGGGAGGAGTGAGACCGCCGTGTGCGGAGGCGAGTTCCTGGGTAGTCGATCAAGGCCGCACGGGTTTTCGGGGATGTCCGGGGGCTGCGGACGGACCTGAGGAAAGCCGTAAGGTTGGTCCGTACGACAGGAACTTCGAAAAGGAGGCGCTGGGTGATCGAGCTCGAGGGGGTACCCGAGCTGATCGACCCGGTCATGGTGGCCGCGTTCGAAGGCTGGAACGACGCCGGCGACGCCGCCTCCACCGCGGTCGCCCATCTGGACCGGGAATGGAAGGGCGAGGTGTTCGCGGCGCTCGACGCCGAGGACTACTACGACTTCCAGGTCAACCGGCCCACGGTCTTCCTGGACAACGGGGTCCGGAAGATCACCTGGCCGACGACCCGGCTCTCCGTGGTCCGGGTCGGCGGCGACAAGCCCCGTGACCTGGTGCTCGTGCGCGGGATCGAGCCGTCGATGCGCTGGCGCTCGTTCTGCAACGAGATCCTCGCCTTCGCGCACGAGCTGGGCGTGGAGATGGTCGTGATCCTGGGCGCGCTGCTCGGGGACACGCCGCACACCCGGCCGGTCCCGGTCAGCGGCGTGACCTCCGACCCGGATCTGGCGCGCACGATGGATCTGGAGGAGACCCGGTACGAGGGCCCGACGGGCATCGTGGGCATCCTCCAGGAGGCGTGCACCCACGCGGGCGTGCCAGCGGTGAGCCTGTGGGCCGCGGTGCCGCACTACGTGTCGCAGCCGCCGAACCCGAAGGCGACCCTGGCGCTCCTCAACCGTCTCGAGGACCTGATCGGGCTGCGCATCCCGCTGGGCGAGCTGCCCGAGGACGCGCGGGCCTGGCAGGTGGGCGTGGACCAGCTGGCGGCCGAGGACAGCGAGGTCGCCGAGTACGTGCAGACGCTCGAGGAGGCCCGGGACACGGCGGAGCTGCCGGAGGCCTCGGGCGAGGCGATCGCCCGCGAGTTCGAGCGGTATCTGCGGCGGCGCGAGCCGGGCACGGGTCCGGGCGGCGGCCCCGGGGTGGCGATGGAGGGCGGCGACACGGCGTTCCTGCGGGACGCCGGAAGCGGTCGTACGCGTCCTCCGAAGCCGGCGCAGCCGGGGCCGGAGGCGGTACCGGGGACGGACGCCGCCGAGGAAGCCGAGGAAGCGGAGGGGCCGGAGCGGCCGGAGGGATCCGCCGAGGAGACGACGGGACCCGCCGACGGGCCTGAGGGCTCCGCCGACGGGTCACCGGACACGGACACGGACGGCGAGTCCGAGAAGTAGCGACTCCGCGGAGGCCTTCCTCCGCTGAGGCCTTCTCCGCGAAGGCGACGGAACGGGAGGGGTGCCCGAGGGCGCCCCTCCCGTTCGTGCGTCAGGCGCAGCCGAACCGGGCCGCCGCCCAGTCCGCGTGGTCGCCGCTCTTGGACCCGTTGGTGTCCGTGATCCGCAGCCGGACGTGTCGCGCCCCGGTCACGTCGACGTTCACGGGCAGGGTCGCGGAGGCGCCGGTGAGCCGGGGCGAGGTCCACAGGACCTTGCCGTCGGCCTCGACGGAGAAGGCCACGTCGCCGTAGCCGTTGATCTCGTCGTCGATGCCGACGTCGGCGGTGAAGGTGGTGCAGCGGCCGCCGAGGTAGACCTCGATGTCGGAGTCGGCGTGGGCGCCGATGCCCTTCTCGTAGGTCGTGCCGGCCAGGGTGAGGGTCCGGCCGTCGGCGGCGCCGGATTCACCGTTGGAGCGGTCGCGTTCGGGCGGGCCCCAGCCGTTGGTGGAGCGCAGCCAGACCAGGTCGCTCGCCCAGGCGTCGCCGGTCGGCGGCGGGGGCATCACGCCGACCGCGAACCGCTGGGTGGCGGTGCGGTCGGTGCCCGCGGCGCGGTGCCGGGCGGTGGCCGTGAGGGTGGCCTCGCCGGGCTCCGCGTCCGGGGCGGGGGTGACGGTGACCTCGACCCGGCGGGTGGTGCCGGCCGGGACGCGGTCGAGCGGGGCGGCCGGGGTGACCTGCCAGCCGGCCGGGGCCGCCAGGGAGACCCGTACGTCGGTGGCGTCGCGGGTGCCCGCGGTGACGTCCACGGCGACGGTGCCGGGCGCTCCGGCGCCGAGCTCCTGCGCCGAGGGGACGGCGAGGGCCGCTGAGGCGCCCGGGACGGCGCCGCCGACCGCGCTGGTGTCGGTCAGCTTCAGCTCGAAGCCGCGGCCGGTGGACAGGGCGGCCGTCTTGACCCGGACCACTCCCCCGCGCTCGTCGCGGTCGTACCACCAGCCCTGGGCGGCGGCGTCGAAGGCGGCGCGGGAGGTGTGCGCGGGCAGCTTGCGCCCGTCGAGCCTGACGGTGCCGGGGGCGTCGCCGGTGTGGACGGTGAAGGCGTACGGCCGGGCGGCCGGCTTGCCGGTGTAGGTGCCCTTGCTCGCGCCGATGCGGACGGTGACGTCACCGGGGCCGCCGTTCGGGGCGCTGACCTCGGCGCGCTGGGTGGCGTACTTGCCGGTGCGGTGTTCGCGGGTGACGCCGTCGTCCTCGTACAGCTCGAAGGAGGAGCTGCCCTTCGGGTAGATGTCCCAGGCGAGCGGGGCGTCGGGGGCGCGGTCGGTGTACGAGCGGATGTCGCCGGGCCACATCGGGACGGTCGCCCCGGCCCGTACGAAGAGGGGCAGGGTGTCGAGCGGGGCGCTGTAGTCGTCGACGGTGACGGGGCCCTGGTAGGTGCGCCCGCTCCAGTAGTCGATCCAGGTGCCCTTGGGGAGATAGATGCCGTCGCGCTCCACGGCGTCCTGGTAGACGGGGGCGACGAGGAAGTCCTCGCCGCTGAGGAACTCGTACTTGGCGGCCTCGGTGGAGGCCTTGGGGTCGTCCGGGTACTCCAGGGCGAGCGGCCGGGCGAGGCCGACGCCGGTCTTCGTGGCCTGGTGGGCGTGGCTGTAGATGTACGGGAGCAGCGCCTCGTGCAGCTTGAGGGAGGCGCGGTTGATGCTGGTGTAGGGCTCGCCGTAGCGGAAGGGCTGCTTGTCGTTGGCGGCCCAGCCGTCCATGGTCATCGTGACCGGCAGGAAGGTCTTCCACTGGAGGTCGCGGGTGTACGTCTTGGCGCTGCCGCCGAAGATGCCGTCGACGTCACCGGTGGTGTAGGCGAGTCCGGACATGGACGCGCCCGCGTAGGTCGGGATCTGCCAGCGGATGTACTCCCAGGTGCCTGACTGGTCGCCGGACCACTGGACGCCGCAGCGCTGGGCGCCGGACCAGCTCTCGGGGGCCCAGGTGAAGCCGCGGGCGTCGCTGTGGGCCTCGATGCCGGCGTGGGCGTCCTTGCAGCCGTCGAGGGCGAACTTGTAGCCCTCGCCGACCCAGGCGACGTCGAGCTTGGCGACCCGCTGGCCGGCCTTGACCTGCTCTTCGAGCTTGTCGATGCCGTCCTCGGTCCACAGGCCGAGCTTCATGCCGCGCTCGCCGAGTCCGGCGGAGGCCTCGGCGAGGTTCTCGTAGCCGCAGCCGTAGCCGTCGTTGACGAGCATCCAGCCGTTGGGCATGTCGTTGGCGACGTAGCCGTCGGCGACCTTCAGGGCGTCGAGGGTGCGGCGCTCACCACGGTTGGCGTTGTGGAGGTAGCAGTCGGCGTCGCCGATCTCCAGGCCGTACACGGGCGGCAGGAAGGGCTTGCCGGTGAGCCGGGTGTACTGGCCGATGACGTCCTTGGCGGCGTCGCCGCCGGTGCCGGCGAAGTAGTAGGCGTCGAAGCGCCGTTCCTTCGCGCTGGTGGTGACGGGCTCGGTGAAGGCGTAGGTGTTCGGCGCGTAGGTGTTGCGGTAGACGCCGTATCCGGCGGAGGAGAGGTAGAACGGGACGGAGTTGGGGTGGCCGCCGTCGTTCCAGTTGTAGTCGACGCCGACCTCGACGGTCTTGTCGCGGTGGGAGGTGTTGCCGCGGCCGTTCTGCATGCCGGCGCCGTAGAACTGCTCGGTGGCGCCCCGGGCGAGGGTCTGGGTGGTGCGGTCGGCGTTCCAGCTGAGTCCGCGGGCCTCGCTCCAGAGCGGGGTGCCGTCGGCGCGTACGGCGGCGAAGCGGAGCGGTGACTTGTAGGCGCGCAGGGTCACCTGGGCGCTGCTCAGTTCGTAGCGGTCGCCCAGGTCCCGCCAGCGGGTGGCCGGAGGCGGGCCCTGGGGCAGCGTGATGTCGCTGCCGGTGGGGTCGGTGAACGCGCCGTCGGGGGCGAGTTCGATGCGGAAGGTGTCGGCGGTGACGAAGCTGACCCGGGCTTGGCTCTGGCCGGCGGTCAGCCGGTAGACGGGCCCGTCGGCGGCGAACCCGGTGAGGTCGCCGACCGTGGTGTCGGCCGTGTCGACGTTGTCGGCTGGCACAGCCGTGGCGCTGCCACCGGGTCCGGCGAAGGCCGCGAGGAACCCGAGCAGTGCACCGGCGACTGCAGCTCTCATGCGCATTGATGATTGCATGAGGCCTATTTAGCGCAGAATCGAGCAGCGCGACAGGACAAAAGGGAACCGCCCTCGGACTTCGGCGAGAAGTCCAAGGGCGGTTGCACAAACGACAGTCGGGTACGCGGCCCTGCTACAGGGCGACCCCCAGGAGGGCGTCGACGGCACGGGAGACGAGACCGGGGGCGGAGTCGTCGGTGCCGCCCTCGGCCGCCTGGAGCGCGGCCCAGCGGTCGACCGCGGCGAGCGCGGCCGGGGCGTCGAGGTCGTCGGAGAGGGCCTCGCGGAGCTCCTCGACGAGCGCGTCGGCGGACGGGCCGTCGGGCCGGGACACGGCGGCGCGCCAGCGGCCGAGGCGCTCCACGGCGTCCTGGAGGACCTGGTCGGTCCACTCCCAGTCGGCGCGGTAGTGGTGGGAGAGGAGGGCGAGCCGGATGGCGGCCGGGTCGACGCCGTCACGGCGGAGGCGCGAGACGAAGACCAGGTTGCCCCGGGACTTGGACATCTTCTCGCCGTCGAGGCCGACCATGCCGGCGTGGACGTACGCCTTGGCCATGGGGAATTCACCGGTGAGGGTCTGGGCGTGGGAGGCGCCCATCTCGTGGTGCGGGAAGATCAGGTCGGAGCCGCCGCCCTGCACGTCGAAGCCCATGCCGAGGTGGTCCAGGGCGATGGCGACGCACTCGATGTGCCAGCCGGGCCGGCCGAGGCCGAGGCTCGCGCCGTCCCAGCTCGGCTCGCCCTCGCGGGCGGCCATCCAGAGCATCGGGTCGAGCGGGTTCTTCTTGCCGGGGCGGTCCGGGTCCCCGCCGCGCTCGGCGGAGAGGTGGCGCATCAGCTCGGTGGTGTAGTTCGAGACCTGCCCGAAGTGCGGGTCGGCGTCGACGGAGAAGTAGATGTCACCGTCGAGCTCGTAGGCGGCGCCGGAGTCCCGGAGCCGCTCGACGAGCGGGACGATCCCGGGTATGGCTTCGACTGCGCCGATGTAGTGCTGCGGGGGCAGCATCCGCAGGGCGGTCATGTCCTCGCGGAAGAGGGCGGTCTCGCGCTCGGCGAGGCCGACCCAGTCGATGCCGTCGCGGATCGCGCGCTCCAGGAGCGGGTCGTCCACGTCCGTGACGTTCTGGACGTAGTGCACCTGCCGCTTGGTGTCGAGCCACACGCGCTGAACGAGGTCGAACGCGTTGTAGGTCGCCGCGTGACCCATGTGGGTCGCGTCGTACGGCGTGATGCCGCAGACGTAGATACGGGCGACGGGGCCGGGGGCGAGGGTCACTCGTCCACCGGTCGCGGTGTCGTGGATCCGGAGGTCGCGGCCCTTGCCGGGAAGGGCGGGGACCTCAGAAGCGGGCCAGGCATGCATGACCCGAGCGTAACCGGACAGGTGTTCCGGATACGAACCGGATCCGGGATCTTGACCGATTAGGCGCTCTTGCGGGTCGGAGGCACACGTGCATACCCCCCAGGGGTGCATGGCGCCCCGAACCCTCCTTGGCCGAAAATATTCGGTCCGTTGGAAGGGCCAGGGCCTGACCAGGGCCGGAGCCCGGGACCTCAGACCGGCGGCCAGGGGATCGCCGGCCACTGCCCCGAGGGCTCCGGGTGCCGGCCCGTGGTCCGCAGCGCCTCCACGCGGGCGCGTACGGCCGCCACCTCGGCCTCGGTGAGCAGTTCCGCCAGACGGGCGGCGAGAGGCGCTCCCGGGGCCAGGGAGCCGTCGAGGCCGTCGAGCACCCCGGCCGCCTCGGCGGGCAACTCCTCGCCCGCCCAGCCCCACAGGAGGGTGCGCAGCTTGTCGTCGACGTGGAAGGTGACCCCGTGGTCGATGCCGTAGAGGTGTCCGTCGGGGGCGGGCAACAGGTGTCCGCCCTTCCGGTCGCCGTTGTTGATGACGGCGTCGAGGACGGCGAGCCGCCGCAGGTCGGGGGTGTCCGCGTGGACGAGGAGCGCGGTGCGGTCCTCGTCGACCTGGGCGGGCCCGACGGCCTTCCAGCCCTCGCCGGCCTCGTCGTCCTCGGTGAGGGCCAGCAGCCGGGCCTCGGGGTCGGCCTCGATCCACAGCTGGACCATGCCCTCCCCGTACGGCCCGTTGCGGAGCACGGTCGGCGGGACCAGGCCCCAGCCGGTGGCCTCGGAGATCTCGTACGCGGCGACCTCGCGCTGGGCGAGGGTGCCGTCGGGGAAGTCCCACAGCGGCTGCTCCCCCGCGACCGGCTTGTAGACGCAGGCCGCCTCGCGTCCCTCGTACGCGACGGAGCAGTACAGCACGGCGTTGGAGGCCTCGCGGACCTGGCCGCGGACGGTCAGCTCACCGTGGGCGAGCAGCTCGGCGTCCTGGGGCGTCGAAGGGCTGCTGCTCATGCTCCGCGGCGGTATCCGTTCTGGCGCGGGCAGACATGGCCCTCGGGGTCGAGCGGCAGACTGCACAGCGGGCAGGGCGGACGGCCGGCGTTGACGACGTCCAGGGCCCGCTTCGCGAAGGCGCGCGCCTGGGCGCCGCTGAGGCGGACCCGGAGCATCGGCGGGCCGTTCTCCTCGTCCTGGAGCAGCCGCTCCTCGGCCTCGGCGAGGTCCTCCTCGGAGTCCACGTCGAGCTCCACGAGCGCCTGCGCCTCGACGATCATGCGCTGCTCCTCGCCGTCCCAGGCGAGCGCCATGGTGCCGACCCGGAACTCCTCCTCGACGGGTACGTCGAGGGGGGCGGTGTCGGCGACCTCGGCGGGGGCGACGGCCGGCACCGGTGCGTTGCCCCCGGTGCGGCGGACGACCTCGTCGAGGAGTTCGTCCATGCGCTCGGCGAGGGCGGCGACCTGTGTCTTCTCCAGGGCGACGCTGGTGACCCGGCCGCCGGCGGCCGCCTGGAGGAAGAACGTACGGCGGCCAGGCAGCCCGACCGTACCGGCCACGAAACGCTCCGGTGGGTCGTAGAGGAACACCTGACGGGACACGTTTCCCGGCTCCCTTGCGTCTCGACAGTCGTACTACAGCGGCGCGTCCACCCTACTGCGCGAAGGGATCACGGTGCGCCCGCACCACCCCCGACCTCAGCCGTCCCACTGCTGTCGGGGTGCTCGCGGGGGGCGAAGCCGCCGAAGTCCCCGGTGTCGCCGAGGCGGACGAGGAAGGGGCGCAGGCGCGTGTAGCGGATGACGGTGACCGAGCAGGGGTCGACGTGGATGCGCTGGAAGAGGTCGAGGTGGAGGCCGAGCGCGTCGGCCACGATCGACTTGACGATGTCGCCGTGCGAGCACATGACATAGGCGGCGTCGTCGCCGTACTCGGCCTCGATCCGCGCGTTCCAGTCGTGGACGGCGTCGACGGCGCGGGCCTGCATCGCGCGCATGGACTCGCCGGCGGGGAAGACCGCGGCGGAGGCGTGCGCCTGGACGACCTCCATCAGGGGTTCGTCGTTGAGCTCGGCCAGCTTGCGGCCGGACCAGTCGCCGTAGTCGCACTCGTTGATCCGGTCCTCGACGTGCAGCGGGAGGTCCGGGCGGGCGTCGAGGAGGGGCCGCACGGTCTCCCGGCAGCGCTGGAGCGGGCTGGAGACGACGGCGGCGAGCGGAACGTCCGCGAGGCGCCCGGGGAGCGCGGCGGCCTGCGCGGCGCCCCGCTCGTCGAGGGAGATCCCGGGCGTGCGCCCGGCGAGGACCCCGGAGGTGTTGGCGGTGGAACGTCCGTGCCGGACGAGGATCAACGTGGCCATGCCGGCCAGCCTAGGCGGTGCCCGGCAGCACCCCGCCGTGGCCCGGCCCCGCCCGTCCCGTACGGCCGGATCGGGGCCGGCGGGAGTCCGGGCGGATCCACGCGTGCGTGGCGGGGCCGTTCGATGGAGAATACGGCGCGTGATCGTGGACTCAGCCATCTACCGGGACGGGCGCCGTACGGACGGCCCCGCCGACCTCTCCGACGCGCTCGACGAGGCGCGGGCCACCGGGGACGCGTTTCTCTGGGTGGGGCTCCACGAGCCCACGGAGGCGGAATTCGACCATGTCGCCTCGGAGTTCGCGCTGCACCCGCTGGCCGTCGAGGACGCCCTGAAGGCACACCAGCGGCCCAAGCTGGAGGTCTACGACGACTCGCTGTTCGCGGTGCTCAAGCCGATCGTCTACGAGCCGGAGAGCGACCGGGTCTCCTCGGGCGAGCTGATGCTGTTCATGGGCGACTCGTTCGTGGTCACGGTCCGGCACGGCGAGGGCGCGCCGCTCGCGGAGGTGCGCCGACGGCTGGAAGCCGATCCGGAGGTGCTCAAGCACGGGCCGACGGCGGTGCTGTACGCGGTGAGCGACGCGATCGTGGACCACTACCTCGATGTGGCGGGCGAGCTCCAGGTCGACCTGGAGGAGCTGGAGGCGGACGTCTTCGCGCCCACCGGGGGCAATCCGGCGAACACCGCGGAGCGGATCTACACGGCGAAGCGGCAGGTCCTGGAGTTCCGGCGGGCCAGCGGTCCGCTCGCCGGGCCGGTGGCCCGGCTCACGGGCGGTTCGGTGCCGTTCGTGAACGAGAGGTCGCAGCCCTTCTTCCGGGACGTCAACGACCATCTGCTGCGCTCCAACGAGCAGGTGGAGGGGCTCGACCGGCTCCTGTCCGACGTGCTGTCGGCCCATCTCGCGCAGATGGGGGTGCGGCAGAACGACGACATGCGGAAGATCTCCGCCTGGGCGGCCATGGCCGCCGTCCCGACGATGGTCGCCGGCATCTACGGCATGAACTTCGATCACATGCCGGAGCTGCGGTGGGTGGGGTCGTACCCGGTGGTGATCGTGGTGATGGCCGGCATCGTCGTCACCCTGTACCGCATGTTCAAGCGGCGCGGCTGGATGTGAGCCGCCGGGAGTGAGGCCGCCGCTTCAGAAGGCCGGGGCGGGGGTCGCGGGCCCGCCCAGGGCGTCGAGCCGCTCGGGCATCCTCAGGCCGACCATCCGGTGCCAGCCCGCGGCGCGCTCGTACGCGTACGTCCCGCGGATGCCGGCCGCGAGGACGGCCGCCTTGGGGCGGGGCCAGCGCAGGATCCGGCCCATGTGGCCCATCACGGCGAGGCTGACGTCACGGTAGACCTGGATCTCGACGAGGGCGGACTCGCGCAGGGTCCGCTGGATGAGCCGGCCGTGCCCCGCGCGCGCGAGGCGGAGCAGTTCCTCGTGGCAGTAGGCGAGGTGGTTCACCTCGTCGTTGTCGATCATGTGGATGGCCTTGCCGAGTTCGGGATGGTCCCCGAAGTACGCGACCAGCATGTTCATCTGGTCGGCGGCGCGCTGCTCGGTGACCCGGCTGTGGGCGAGGTAGACGATGACGTCCTGCTCGCTCAGCCGCTCCTCGCGGCGCAGCTTGTCGTGCGCGAGGCCGATGCCGCGCTGTTCGAGCAGCATCGTGTAGTCGGTGTCGGGCGGCACCGGGACGGGTTCGAGGCCGCGCTTCTTCATCAACGCGTTGAAGATCCTGCCGTGCTTGTCCTCGTCGGCGCCGTGCCGGATGATCTTGGGCGTGAGATCGCTCATCCCAGGCGCGACGAGCGCCGCGATCCGGGCGTTCTCCCAGCCGCCCTGGGACTCACCGCTCGCCGCGATCGAGCAGAAGAGCCGGAAGGACTCGTCGTTGTCGATGATCTCCTGGAACAAGCCCTTGGCCGTGAGCATCGCCGCCACCTCCGTGCGCATGTCCGCACTCCGTCCGGCCCCCGGGAGAACGAGTCAAATGCGCTCCGGGGCGACGGGCAACAGGAGGGCCGGGCGGCTCGGCCGAAAGAGTGAGTCCGAAGGGCGTAACCGGGGGCCCGGTGAAGCCGTTGTGCTGCATGACGGCCGTGGCGGGGAAGACCCCCCGAGCCCCCACCACGGCCGCAGAACTTCTCCCGACGGCGTTCTCGCACCGATCGGCCTCTGGCGGCCTCACGGCTTCGACCGCCTGCGCCGGACTCCGTCCGTCGAGTCCGGCCCAGGTGTACGGCCGCAGGCCTAGGCCAGGCCCGCCAGCTCCATGGCCTCCACGCCCGCCCGCAGCGCCGCAAGCCGCTCGTCCAGGGTGAAGCCGGCCGGGGCGAGGGTCAGGGTCGTGACCCCGGCCTCGGCGTAGGCCGTCATCCGCTCGGAGATCCGCTCGACCGAGCCGAGCAGCGAGGTCTGGTCGATCAGGCTCTGCGGCACGGCCGCGGCCGCACCCGCCTTGTCGCCGGCCAGGTACTTGTCCTGGATCTCGGCGGCCTCCTTCTCGTAGCCCATGCGCTGCGCGAGCTGGTTGTAGAAGTTCTGCTTGCGGCTGCCCATGCCGCCGACGTACAGCGCGGTGTACGGGCGGAACACGTCGGCGATGGCGTCGACGTCGTCACCGAGGGCGAGCGGCACGGTCGGACAGACGTCGAAGCCGTCCATCGTCAGCCCGGCCTTCTCCCGGCCCGCGCGGATGTGCCGGAGCGCGGTCTCCTCCAGGTGGGCGGCGGAGGGGAAGATCAGCAGGGCGCCGTCGGCGATCTCACCGGTCTGTTCCAGGTTCTTGGGGCCGATCGCGGCGATGTAGAGCGGGATGTGCTCGCGCTCCGGGTGCACGGTGAGCTTGATCGGCTTGCCGGGGCCGCCGGGGAGCGGCAGGGTCCAGTGCTCGCCCTCGTAGCTGAGTCGCTCCCGGGTCATCGCCTTGCGGACGATCTCGACGTACTCGCGGGTCCTGGCCAGCGGCTTGTCGAACTTCACGCCGTACCAGCCCTCGGACACCTGCGGTCCCGAGACGCCGAGGCCGAGGCGGAAGCGGCCACCGGTGAGCGAGTCGAGGGTGGCGGCGGTCATCGCCGTCATCGCGGGCTGCCGGGCCGGGATCTGCATGATCGCGGAGCCGACGTCGATCCGCTCCGTCTTCGCCGCGACCCAGGCGAGGACGGTCGGTGCGTCGGAGCCGTAGGCCTCGGCGGCCCAGCAGACGTCGTAGCCGAGGCGGTCCGCCTCCTGGGCGACGGCGAGATTGTCGCCGTCCATGCCCGCACCCCAGTAGCCGAGGTTGATGCCGAGCCGCATGTCCACGCACCCCTTACCCATCGGTAACGTCCTTGTGGGCGGGACTCTAGCGCGCGGCCGGGACATCCGTCAGGACGCGGTTGTCCACAGGCTCTCTCCGCGTGGTGCCCTGGCCAGTAATCTCGCGCCCATGGAGCAGAGGCATCTCGGACGTACCGGCCTGCGTGTGTCGCGCATCGGACTCGGCACCCTCACGTGGGGCCGGGACACCGACGAGCACGACGCCGCCGAGCAGTTGAAGTCGTTCTGGGACGCGGGCGGCACGCTCGTGGACACCGCCGACGTGTACGGCGGGGGCGAGGCGGAGTATCTGCTCGGGCGTCTCATGGAGCGGCTCGTCTCCCGGCAGGACCTCGTCCTGTCGACCAAGGCGGGCAGCGTGCCGGACCCCGACCGGCGTACGGACGGCTCGCGCGGGCATCTGCTCGCCGCGCTCGACGCCTCCCTCGCCCGGCTCGGCACGGACCACGTGGATCTGTGGCAGCTGCACGCCTTCGACCCGTACACGCCCCTGGAGGAGTCCCTCCAGGCGCTCGACATCGCGGTACGCAGCGGGCGTGCGCGGTACGCGGGCGTGGCGAACTTCTGCGGCTGGCAGCTCGCCAAGGCGGGCACCTGGCAGCTCGGCGGGGACCGGACCCGGCTCGCGGGGGCGCAGCTGGAGTACTCGTTGCTGCAGCGGGGCGTGGAGCGCGAGGTGCTGCCGGCGGCGCAGGACCTCGGGATAGGCCTGCTGCCCTCGTCGCCGCTCGGGCGCGGGGTCCTGACCGGGAAGTACCGCAGCGGGACTCCGTCCGACTCGCGGGGCGCGTCGGAGACGATGGCACCGTTCGTGGAGCCGTACCTGGACGAGGCGGCGAGCCGGATCGTGGACGCGGTCGCGACGGCGGCCGACGGACTGGCGACGACCCCGCTGCATGTGGCGCTCGCCTGGGTACGCGACCGGCCCGGAGTGACGGCCCCGATCGTCGGCGCGCGCACGGCACGCCAGCTCGCGGCCGCGTTGTCGGTGGAGACCCTTAGTCTTCCTGACGAGATCTGTCGGGCGCTGGACGATGTGTCGGCGCCCGTGCACCGCTATCCGGATCACGACTGGAGCACCTTGTGACCGAGCCTTCCGGGGAGACCGCGCCCGAGGCACCCGAGGACGTGGCACCCACCGAGGACGTCCAGGAGGACGTACAGGAGGGAGCCGCCGAGCCGGAGGAGCCGGGGACGGCCGAGGAACCGACGACGGCCGAGGGGTCGGACAGGGCCGAGGAGCCGGCGACGGCTCAGGAGCCCGACGCGGCCGAGGCTCCGGAGGAGCCGACCGCCGAGGCGCCTCAGGAGCCCGTTGTGACCGAGGCACCTCAGGAGTCCGCCGCGGCAGAGGCTGCCGACGTGGCTTCCGAGGAGCCCGCCGCGTCGGGCGATGCCGCCGACAAGGCCGCCGACACGCCCGAGTTGAGCGACGCGCAGGCCGAGCTCGCCGCGCAGCGCGAGCTGCGGGCCAGGATCGAGGCGCGGAAGGCCGAGAAGGAAGGGCCCCTGGCCAGCGGCGCCAAGCTGAGCGGCACGGCGGCCGACCTGCTCGCGGCCGTCCGGGCCGTGGAGGGCGGCGCCGCCTCGGGCAGCACGTTCTACGAGTCCCCCGAGCCCGCACCCCGCCGCACCGCGCCCGAGGCGGCCCCCACCGTGACCGTGCGGCCCCCCGTACCGGCGCAGGCGTCCGTGCCGGCGCCCGGCACCACCACCGCCGTGCGGGAGGTCCTGGCCAAGGGCGGCGCCCCCGAGGCGCTGGCCGGGCAGGTCGCCGCCGCGCTCGGCGAGGGCGCGGCCCAGACCCTGCTCGACGACCCGTGGCAGCTGCTCGCGGTCTCCGGGGTGCGTCCCGAGCAGGCCGACGGCTTCGCGCGAGCGCTGCTCGGCGCCGTGTGCGGCCCCGACGACCCGCGTCGGACGGTCGCCCTGACGGTGTGGCTCCTGGAGCGGGCCGCGCTCCAGGGACACACGGCGCTGGAGATCGGGACCGTGCGCGCCGGACTCGCCGGGCACGCGGTGCCCGATCCGGAGTCGGCGGTCGAGGAGGCGGTGTCCACGGGCGCGGTCCTCGTCTTCCAGGAGGAGGAGACCGCGGAGGAGGAGCCCGAAGGGGACGAGGAGTCGCCGGAGGCCGTCGCCGAGGAGCCGGCCTCGCCCGTGCTGCTCGGGCTCGACCGGTACGCGCTCGCGGAGGAGAGCCTCGCGGACGGCCTCGCCCGGCTGGTCAAGACGGCGACGGCCGACACCTGGGAGGGCTCCGAGCTGGAGCGTGCCGCCGGTGCGCACGGCCTCGTCCTGCACACGGGCGGCGAGGCCTCCCGCGCCGAGCCGGTGGCACTCGCCGCGGCCGCCCGCGAGCGCGGGCTGCGCACCCTGGTCGCCGTCCACGCGGACGGCGGACGCCGGGCGGCGGGCCCCGCCGGGGCGGACGCGGTGACGGTCGCCGCGCTGCTCTCCGGAGCGGCCGGCCCCGGCCGCGACGAGGAGGGCGCCTTCGCCCTGGACCTCCTGGTGGTGCTCGACGCGCCGCAGCTGGACGTGGAGACGGCCGCGATGCTCGTGGAGTCGCTGCCCGACGGCTGCCGTCTGGTGCTGAGCGGCGACCCGGCGGTGCTGGGCGCGCCCGGTGCCGGCCAGGTCTTCGCCGACGCCCTCGCGGCCCGGGTGTGCCCGCGGATCGCCTCGCGCGTGCCCGACCCGGGGCCGCTCGGCGAGCTGGTCTCGGGCATCGGCGCCGGGGAGCTGAACCAGGTCGAGGCCCCCGGCAAGGAGATCGTGATCGTCCCGGTGCGGGACGCCGGCGAGGCCGTGCACCGTACCGTCCAGCTGGTGGCCGACTCGGTGCCGCGGGCGATCGGGGTGCCGCCCGAGCAGACGCAGGTCGTCACGGTCGGCCACGGCGGCTCGGCCGGTACGCGCGCGCTGAACGCGGCCCTCAAGCAGCGGCTGAACCCCGGCCCCGGCCGGTTCGGCGGCTACGACCCGGGGGACCGCGTGGCGTACGCGCCCGTGCCGGGACGGACGGTGACGGGCACAGTCCTGTCGGCCGACGCCGAGGGGCTGCGGCTCCGGTGCGGCGACGAGGAGCTCCTCGTACCGAAGGAGCGGGTGGAGTCGGCGCTGCGGCACGGCTGGGCGCTCACCGCGCACCAGGCGGCCGGGGCGCGCTGGCCCGCGGTGGTCGTGGTGCTGCCGGGCGACGCCGCCGGGGGGCTGAGCAGGCCGTGGGTGTACACGGCCTTCGGTCGTGCGGAGCGGCATCTGTCGGTCGTGCACGGCGTGGACCAGGCGCTGGCCCGCGCGGTGGCCGAAGGGGTGGCTCCGGAGCGTACGACGCGGCTGAGGCCGCTCCTGGAAGCGCTGCTCACCACGCCCGAGGAGTAGGGGCCCGAGGAGCAGGGGCCGGAGGCGCGGAACGGCGGAGGGCCGGGACACCACGATCGGTGTCCCGGCCCTCCGCCGTCTCCCCACGTCCCCTCAGGAGCCGGAAGCGCCGGCCCCTGCCTCCCCGTGATCGTCCTCGTCCTCGTGTTCCCCGTCGTCCTCCCCGTCGTCCTCGTCCTCGTCGAAGACGGAGCTGACGTCGAAGCGGCAGACGATCCGCTCCGGATCGGCGTGCTCGAAGGGGGCGTTGAGCCACTCCCCCGGTTCCGGGAGCTCCTCGGCGGCGGTGACCCAGAGCGTGGAGTCGCCCTCCTCCAGGCCGAACTCCTTGTGCCGGGAGGCGATCTCGTCCGGTTCGTACTCGCCGAAGAGCACCCCCAGTGCGGCGAGCGGCGAGACTCCGGCCCTGGCGGCCGGTCCGGTGGCGTCCGCCTCGCCGTCGATCTCGGCGACGCGGCGGGCCTGGGCGAGCAGACGCTGCGGTTCCGCGACGGCGTAGTCGCGGCGGATCAGGAGGCTGAGCGCGTGAGGTTCGTCAGGTCCGGCGTACGGCGGCAGCGCGCCGTCCGCTCCGGGGATCTCGAAGGGAGTGACCTCGTCGTAGCGGTCGTAGAGGAGTTCGTCGTACGCCTCGGCCGCCGCGGCGAGGGCGTTGAAGGCTTCGTAGACGGCAGTGTCGTCGTCCCCCGTGCGGCGTTCGACCGCCGCGAGGTGACGGTCCAGTGCGGCTTTGACCGCCTCGGCGGCGGCACGTACCTCGGCAGCGGTGGGCTGCGCAGCATCAGACATGGGACGCACGCTATCCGTAGCGACCCCGTGCCCGCACAATAGATGCGATGCCGGAATACGAATTTGTCGACGTGTACGTGCCGCGCGGTGTCTCCCGCAAGGAGGCGACGCGGCTGCTGACCGACCATGCCGAGTACGGACACTGGGAGTTGGACCGCCTGAGCCTGCACCGGGACGGGAGCCGCAGAGTGCGGCTGAAGCGGCGGATCATCCGCCAGCTCCGGGCGACCTGGTAGAGCGACGAGAAGGGGCCCCGCGACTGCGGGGCCCCTTGTGCGTGGCGCGCGACGCGCCTCGATCGGCCGTCGCGCGCCTCGATCAACCGCGGCGGGTCAGGCGGCGTTGCGGGCGCGGCGGTAGATCAGCGAGCCGGCGAGCAGCAGACCGGCACCGGCGGGGACGATCACGCCGAGCGGACCGGAACCGGTCTCGGCGAGCTCCTCGACGGCACGGGGCGGGGTGACGCTGTGCGCACCGGGGGTGTTCGGCCCGACCTCACTGCCGGGGGTCCCGGGAGTGCCCGGGTTACCGGGGGTGCCGGGCGTACCCGGCGTGCCGGGGTTACCGGGAGTGCCGGGGTTACCGGGAGTGCCCGGATTCCCAGGGTTACCGGGGTTCCCCGGATTGCCGGGGTTGCCAGGGTTGCCCGGATTCCCGGGGTTCCCCGGATTCCCGGGGTTCCCCGGATTGCCAGGGTTCCCGGGGTTGCCCGGATGTGTCGGCTCGATGCCGTTGCCGCAGCTGTTGCCCGCGGCGGCGTTGCCCAGGCCGATGCCCGTGACGCTGTTGCCGCACACGTTGACCGGGACGTCGACGGGCACCTGGACGGTGTTGCCGGAGCCGACACCGGGAGAGTCGCTGCTGTGCCCGCCGGCGGAGGAACCGCCGCCCGGCTTGCCGGGCTTACCCGGCTTCGAGGTGTTGGCGCACTTGTTGCCCATCGCCGGATTGAGCAGTCCGACGACGTTGACCGTGTTTCCGCAGGCGTTCACCGGTACGTGCACCGGGACCTGGACGGAATTTCCGGACGCGACGCCCGGGGAATTCGTGGCCGCACCGTTCGCACCGGAATCGGCGTGCGCATAACCGCCGCCGACGGCGGCGAAAACGCCTCCGGCTGCCGCAAAGGTGACAAGACCCTTACGCGTGACCTGTCGCATAGCTGTTCCCTGCCTGCTGGGCTTCGAAAGAGTGCCACCGGGCGGAACACCCGGGGCGGAAATGGCCACCGGCCCCGGAGTGCATGGCACGCACTCCGGGGCCGGACCGGCTCACACCCTCATGGGGCGAGGCACAACGTCAGGCGTTGACGCAGGTGTTGCCGAAGGCGGGGTTCAGCAGCCCGATCACGGAGACCGTGTTGCCGCACACGTTCACGGGGACGTGAACCGGCACCTGGACGACGTTGCCCGAGAGGACACCGGGGGAACCGATGGCCGCACCCTGGGCACCCGCGTCGGCAACGGCCATGCCCGCGCCCGCGAGAACCAGACCGCCAGTGGCAGCCGCAGCAGCGACGACCTTCTTGATCATTATTCCTCCTAGTTGGAAATGCGGTCCCAGCCGCGGACCGCACCACCTGTAACGAGGGGGAATCGTGGGGGCTACGAGCCCCCGAGTTCATTCACTCTTTCCGGTCACATGCAAACGTGCGCACGAATTCAGCAGGCGTCGATGAAACGGTCCAGGACGCGGGCGCCGAACTTCAGGCCGTCCACCGGCACCCGCTCGTCCACGCCGTGGAACATGCCGGCGAAGTCGAGCTCCGGCGGCAGCTGCAGCGGCGCGAAGCCGAAGCAGCGGATGCCGAGGTCGTCGAAGGACTTCGCGTCGGTACCGCCGGAGAGCATGTACGGCACGGCACGGGCGATCGGGTCCTCGGCGCGCAGCGCCAGCTGCATGGCGTCGACCAGGGCGCCGTCGAAGCTGGTCTCCAGGGCCTTGTCGCCGTGGACGTCCTCGCGCTTCACGTTCGGGCCGAGGATCCGGTCGAGGTCGGCGAGGAACTCCTGCTCGTAGCCGGGCAGGAAGCGCCCGTCGACGTGTGCGGTGGCCTGGCCGGGGATCACGTTCACCTTGTAGCCGGCGCCGAGCATGGTCGGGGCGGCCGAGTTCCGCAGGGTGGCACCGACCATCTTGGCGATGCCGCCGAGCTTGGCGAGGGTGCCGTCCATGTCCTCGGGGTCGAGGGGGGTGCCCAGCGCGTCGGAGAGTTCGTCCAGGAAGGAGCGGACGGTCTTGGTGACCCGCACCGGCCACTGGTGGCGGCCGAGCCGGCCGACGGCCTCGCAGAGCTCGGTGATGGCGTTGTCGTCGTTGGTCATCGAGCCGTGGCCGGCCGTGCCCTCGACGGTCAGCCGCATCCAGTGCATGCCCTTCTGGGCCGTCTCGACCAGGTAGAGCCGCAGGTTCTCGTTGACGGTGAAGGAGAAGCCGCCGACCTCGCCGATGGCCTCGTTGACCCCGTCGAAGAGGTCCCGGTGCTTGTCGACCAGGTGCCGGGCGCCGTAGGTGCCGCCGGCCTCCTCGTCGGCGAGGAAGGCGAGGACGATGTCGCGCGGGGGCTTGCGGCCGCTGCGCAGCCGGTCCCGTACGACCGCGAGGGTCATCGCGTCCATGTCCTTCATGTCGACGGCGCCGCGGCCCCAGACGCAGCCGTCGGCGATCTCCCCGGAGAAGGGGTGGTGGGTCCAGTCCTCGGCGTTGGCCGGGACGACGTCGGTGTGGCCGTGGATGAGCAGGGCCGGCCGCGACGGGTCCTCGCCCTCGATGCGGGCGACGGTGGAGGCCCGCCCCTGGTGCGACTCGATGATCTTCGGCTCGAGTCCGACCTCCGCGAGCTTCTCGGCGATGTACTCGGCCGCCGCCCGCTCGCCCGGGCCGGAGTGGTCGCCGTAGTTGCTGGTGTCGATGCGGATGAGGTCGCGACAGAGGTCCACGACCTCGTTCTCGGCGGACTGGGCGTTGACACTTCGGCCCGTGTTCGACTCGCTCACGCTGCTTCCTCCCACTACATGCCCCACGTGATTGCTTCGGTGCTCGTCCCATCCTCCCGCGTGCCCCCCTCCGGGCCCAAGGGCGGACCTCGGCCGACATGCGGCCGTCACACGACGGGGGCGGCCAGGGGTGGTGATCGGCCACCCCGAATGTTTGCTATGGTTTTCCTCGTCGGAAGGGCCCAGCGGCACGGAAGACAGACACCTTGTCCGGGTGGCGGAATGGCAGACGCGCTAGCTTGAGGTGCTAGTGCCCTTTATCGGGCGTGGGGGTTCAAGTCCCCCCTCGGACACCACACGAAGTCCCGGTCGATCTCATCGACCGGGACTTTCGGCATGAGTACATGCAGTCATGAGGCGGAGCCGTGAGACGGAGAGCTAAGGCGCCTTCCGCGCCGTTGCCGCAGCGGGACGGGATCGATCCCGTACGGCTGCGGCTTCCGGAGGATCCGGGCGGGGTCTGGGCGACCGTACGGGAGCATCTGCTCGATCGGTACGGGGCGGCCGTCGGGGCCGGGCGGGTCGAGGAGATGCTGGGCGAGGGGCGGTTCGTCGGGGTGGACGGGACGGTGGCCGGGGACGATCCGTACACCGTGGGCCGCTACATCTGGTTCCACCGGGAGTTTCCCGTCGAGGAGCCGGTGCCCTTCCCGATCGGGGTGGTGTACCGGGACGAGCGGATCGTGGTCGCGGACAAGCCGCACTTCCTCGCCACGATGCCCCGGGGACGGCATGTCACGGAGACCGCGCTCGCGCGGCTGCGGCGGGAGCTGGGGCTTCCGCATCTCCAGCCCGCGCACCGGCTCGACCGGCTGACGGCGGGCCTGGTGCTCTGTGTCGTACGGCCCGAGGACCGGGGGGCGTACCAGACGCTGTTCCGGGACCGGCTCGTGCGCAAGGAGTACGAGGCGGTGGCGCCGTACGACCCGGTGGTGGAGCTGCCGGTGAGGGTGCGGAGCCGGATCGAGAAGGAGCGCGGGGTGATGGCCGCCCGGGAGGTGCCGGGCGAGCCGAACAGCGAGAGCCGGATCGCGCTCGTGGAGCGCAGCGGCGGGCTCGGGCGCTACCGGCTGGTGCCGGAGACCGGGCGGACGCATCAGCTGCGGGTGCACATGAACGCGCTGGGCCTGCCGATCCTGCACGATCCGGTCTATCCGGTGGTTCGTGAGGACGGGCCGGAGGACTTCCGCCGTCCGCTGCAACTGCTGGCGCGGACGCTGGAGTTCACCGACCCGTTCACGGGCGGACCGAGGAGCTTCGAGAGCCGGCTGGCTCTCAGTGGCCTCGGTTGAGCCATTCCTGGACGTGCGGGGCCTCGGCGCCGATCGTGGTGGTGTCGCCGTGCCCGGTGCGTACCACCGTCTCCGGCGGCAGGGTGAGGAGCTTCTCGCGGATCGACGCGACGATCGTCGGGAAGTCCGAGAAGGACCGGCCGGTGGCACCGGGGCCGCCCTGGAAGAGGGTGTCCCCCGTGAAGACCGTGCCCAGGTCGGGGGCGTACAGGCAGATGCCGCCGGGGGCGTGCCCGGGGGTGTGGAGGACCGTGAGGTCCGTGCCCGCGATGGTGAGGACCTGACCGTCGGCGAGTTCGCCGTCGGGGCTGTGGTCGGGGTGGGTCTGCTTCCACAGCGGCTGGTCGGCGGGGTGGAGCAGGATGCGGGCGCCGGTGGCGGCCGCGAGCGCCGGGGCCGCGTCGATGTGGTCGTTGTGGGCGTGGGTGCAGACGATGGCGCGCAGGGCGCGGCCGTCGAGGGCGGCGAGGATGGCCTCGGCGTCGTGGGCGGCGTCGATGACGATCGCCTCGGTGTCGTCGCCGACGATCCAGACGTTGTTGTCGACGTCCCAGGTGCCGCCGTCGAGGCTGAAGGTGCCGGAGGTGACGACGTGGTCGATGCGGGCGCCCATCAGAACACCACCACCGAGCGGAGGACGTCGCCCTCGTGCATGCGGGCGAAGGCCTTCTCGATCTCGCCGAGGCCGATGGTCTCGGTGACGAAGGCGGCGAGGTCGATACGGCCCTGCCGGTGCAGGTCGACGAGCATCGGGAAGTCGCGGGAGGGCAGGCAGTCGCCGTACCAGGAGGACTTGAGGGCGCCGCCGCGGCCGAAGACGTCGAGGAGCGGCAGTTCGAGCTTCATCTCGGGGGTGGGGACGCCGACGAGGACGACGGTGCCGGCGAGGTCGCGGGCGTAGAAGGCCTGCTTGTAGGTCTCGGGGCGGCCGACGGCCTCGATGACGACGTCGGCGCCGAAGCCGCCGGTGAGCTCGCGGATCGCCTCGACGGGGTCGGTGGAGCGGGAGTTGACGGTGTGGGTCGCGCCCATCGTCCTCGCCGTCTCCAGCTTGCGGTCGTCGATGTCGACGGCGATGATCTTCGCTGCTCCGGCGAGGCGGGAGCCGACGATCGCCGCGTCGCCGACGCCGCCGCAGCCGATGACGGCGACGGTGTCGCCGCGGCCGACGTTCCCGGTGTTGATCGCGGCGCCGATGCCGGCCATCACGCCGCAGCCGAGGAGGCCCGCGACCTCGGGGGCGACGGCGGGGTCGACCTTGGTGCACTGGCCGGCGGCGACCAGGGTCTTCTCGGCGAAGGCGCCGATGCCGAGGGCCGGGGAGAGCTCCGTACCGTCGAGCAGGGTCATCCGCTGCTCGGCGTTGTGGGTGTCGAAGCAGTACCAGGGGCGGCCGCGCCGGCAGGCGCGGCACTGGCCGCACACCGCGCGCCAGTTGAGGATCACGTAGTCGCCGGGCTCGACGTCGGTGACGCCCTCGCCGACCGACTCGACGATTCCGGCGGCCTCGTGGCCGAGGAGGAAGGGGAACTCGTCGTTGATCGCGCCCTGCTTGTAGTGGAGATCGGTGTGGCAGACGCCGCAGGCCTGGATCTTCACGACGGCCTCGCCGGGGCCGGGATCGGGGATCACGATCGTCTCGACCCGTACCGGTTCGTTCCTGCCGGGGGCGATGACCCCCTGGACGTGCTGCGGCATCGCGAACTTCCCTTCCTCCGACCGGATCTTGTAAGGCTCTTGCGTACCACTATCTCCTGACAAAAGGCGAGTCCCCCGCAGGCTGTGCCTGCGGGGGACTCGCCGTTCCCGTGGGGGGAGGTCAGTCCTGGGTCGCGGCCGGCGTCGGCGCGGCCGTCGTACGGACCCGCTTGCGGACCAGGAACCAGCCGCCGACGAGGGCCGCCGCGATGAGCGGCAGGCAGTTGACGGTGGTGCGGCCGATGCCGCCGTCCATCCACATGAGGACGAGGACGGAGGCGAGGAAGACGAGGGTCACGATCTGGGTGTACGGGGCCCAGGGGAGGTTGTAGCCGGGGCGGGTGAGCTTGCCCTGCTGGGCGTTGCGCCAGAAGAGGAGCGAGCAGACCATGATCATGGCCCAGGTGCCGATGATGCCGATCGAGGCGAAGTTGAGGACCAGCTCGAAGGCCTCGCCGGGCATCACGTAGTTGAGCGCGACGCCCATGACGCCGAAGCCGGCGGTGAGCAGGATGCCGCCGTAGGGGACGCCGCCCTTGTTCATGACGCCGGTGAACTTCGGCGCGGAGCCGGAGAGCGACATGGAGCGCAGGATGCGGCCGGTGGAGTAGAGGCCGGAGTTGAGGCTGGAGAGCGCGGCCGTGAGGACGACGAGGTTCATCACGCCGGCGGCGCCGGGGATGCCCAGCTTGTCGAAGACGGTGACGAAGGGGCTCTGGTCGCCGGTGTACGCGGTGTACGGGAGGATCAGCGCGAGCAGGACGACGGAGCCGACGTAGAAGAGGCCCACGCGCCACATGATCGAGTTGATCGCCTTCGGCATGATCTTCTCGGGGTTCTCGGTCTCGCCGGCGGCGACGCCGCACAGCTCGACGGAGGCGTAGGCGAAGACGACGCCCTGGATGAGCAGCAGCATCGGCATCATGCCGTTGGGGAAGATGCCGCCGTTGTCCGTGATGTTGCCGAGGCCCGGGGTGTGGCCGCCGACGTCGTGCGAGGTGACGACGAGGAAGATGCCGATCAGCATGAAGGCGACGAGGGCGCCGACCTTGATGATCGCGAACCAGAACTCCATCTCGCCGAAGTACTTCACGGAGATGAGGTTGGCGGCGAGGACGACCGCGAGGGCGATCAGGGCGAGGATCCACTGCGGGACGTCGCTGAACATCGACCAGAAGTGGGCGTAGGTCGCGGCGGCGGTGATGTCGGCGACGGCCGTGGTCGACCAGTTGAGGAAGTACAGCCAGCCGGCCGTGTAGGCGCCCTTCTCGCCCATGAACTCACGGGCGTAGGAGACGAAGGCGCCGGAGGAGGGGCGGTAGAGCACGAGCTCGCCGAGGGCCCGCACCACGAAGAAGGCGAAGACGCCGCAGACCGCGTACGCGATGAAGAGGGAGGGGCCCGCCTGGGACATCCGGCCACCGGCGCCCAGGAAGAGGCCGGTGCCGATCGCGCCACCGATGGCGATCATGTTGATGTGGCGGGACTTGAGGTCCTTGCGGTATCCGGCGTCGCCGGCGTCGACGTGGGGGGCGGCCGGGTTCGCCTTGGCGGCGGACAGCGGGTCGGCCGCGATGACGCGGTCACTCATGGAGTTGTTCGCCTTCGTGAGGGGGCTGTGCGGTACCCGGCCGTGCATGGTGGGGGGTCACCCCGGCACGGCCAGCGCACATCCTCACGGCAAGGGGCCGGAACTGACTGTGGCGCATGTCACTGAACGCCCATATTTGAGCTAGTTCAGAGCTTTACCGGCGCTTTACGGAATGGTTTGCGGGGTGTTCTGCCGCACGCCCTACGGAGCGAGGACGTCCAGTTCCTGGAGGGCGCCGACCGCGATCTGGCGGGTGAGCTCCTCGGCGCGGGCCGCGTCCCGCTCCCGTACGGCCTCGGCGACCTGGACATGGAGGGTGACGGCCGCCGGGTCGGGGTCCTCGAACATCACGTGGTGGTGGGTACGGCCGGTGAGGACCTCGGCGACGACGTCCCCGAGGCGGGCGAACATCTCGTTCCCCGAGGCGTTGAGCACGACCCGGTGGAAGGCGATGTCGTGGACCAGGTACTCCTCCAGGCGCCGGCCGCGCGAGGTGGCGACCATGCCGAGGGCCTGCTCGGTGAGCTCGCGGCACTGTTCGGGGGTGGCGTTCTCGGCGGCCAGGCCGGCGGCGACGGGCTCGACGGCGGAGCGGAGGACGGTGAGCGAGCGGAGCTGACGGGGGCGGTCGGCGCCGGCCAGGCGCCAGCGGATGACCTGGGGGTCGTACACGTTCCAGCTGGCGGTGGGAAGCACCGTCACGCCGACGCGGCGGCGCGACTCGACGAGGTGCATGGACTCCAGGACGCGGACGACCTCGCGGACCACGGTCCGGGAGACGTCGAAGCGCTGGGCGAGCTCGTCGGTGCGCAGCACGGTGCCGGGCGGGTACTCCCCCGCGGTGATCGCGAGACCCAGGGTGGCGAGGACGTGCGAGTGGAGCCCCTGGGCCGGTGTCGTCATGGTGGCAAGCCTATGCGCGCTCGCTCGGATGATCACGTCAGGAATTAAAAGTACTACTTTTATGTCACAGACTCTTGAATACGTCGTACCCAATGGGTTTCATAAGCGCGACGGATCGATGTCGAAGAAGACAGCGAGGCACCACCCATGAGCACCACCCCCCAGCCCAGCACGAGGACAGTCGTCGTCGTGATGGGCGTCGCCGGGACCGGCAAGACCACGATCGGCCCGCTGGTCGCCGAAGCCCTCGACCTCCCGTACGCGGAGGGCGACGACTTCCACCCCGCGGCGAACGTGGCCAAGATGTCGGCCGGCATCCCCCTGGACGACAGCGACCGCGAACCCTGGCTCGACGCCATCGGGACATGGGCGCACGACCGGGCCGGGCTCGGCGGTGTGGTGAGCAGCTCCGCGCTGAAGCGCAGCTACCGGGACCGGCTGCGCGCCGCGGCCCCCGGCGTGGTCTTCCTTCATCTGACCGGTGACCGGGAGCTCATCGAGCAGCGCATGGGGGCCCGCAAGGGCCACTTCATGCCGACGGCACTCCTGGACTCCCAGTTCGCCACCCTGCAGCCGCTGCAGGAGGACGAAGCCGGCGTCGCCGTCGACGTCTCCGGCACCCCCGAGGACATCGCCGCACGGGCCGCCGCCGCGCTGCGCGGCCTCGCCGGCTGACCTCTCGTCCCGCCCCCCTTCCCCCGCTCGTACGAAGGACACCACCGTGACCAGTCTCAGTGTCGAGATCCTGGCAGCGGACGCCGCCGAACCGATCACCTCGGCAGGCAACGCCCAGCTCGGCATCGCCGTCCTCGCCGGCATCGCCGTCATCGTCCTGCTCATCACCAAGTTCAAGCTGCACGCGTTCCTGGCGCTGACCATCGGATCGCTCGCGCTCGGCGCGTTCGCCGGGGCGCCGATCGCGGACGCCATCAAGTCCTTCACCGCCGGCCTCGGCGCCACCGTCGCCGGCGTGGGCGTGCTGATCGCCCTCGGCGCGATCCTCGGCAAGCTGCTCGCCGACTCGGGCGGCGCCGACCAGATCGTCGACACGATCCTGGCGAAGGCCGGCGGCCGGGCCATGCCCTGGGCCATGGTCCTCATCGCCTCGGTGATCGGCCTGCCGCTCTTCTTCGAGGTCGGCATCGTGCTGCTGATCCCGGTGGTGCTGCTCGTCGCCAAGCGCGGCAACTACTCCCTCATGCGGATCGGCATCCCGGCCCTGGCCGGTCTGTCCGTGATGCACGGGCTCATCCCGCCGCACCCCGGCCCGCTCGTCGCGATCGACGCGGTCGGCGCCAACCTGGGCGTCACCCTGGCCCTCGGTCTCGTCGTCGCCATCCCGACGGTGATCATCGCCGGTCCGCTGTTCTCCCGGTACGCGGCCCGCTGGGTCGACATCCCGGCCCCGGAGAACATGATCCCGGTGCGTCCCTCCGAGGACCTGGACAAGCGCCCCGGCTTCGGCGCCACCGTCGCGACCGTGCTGCTGCCGGTGGTCCTGATGCTGGTGAAGGCCCTCGTCGACATCGTCGTCGACAACCCCGACAACGGCGTCCAGAAGGTCACCGACGTCATCGGCTCCCCGCTGATCGCGCTCCTCGCCGCCGTCATAGTGGGCATGTTCACCCTGGGCCGGGCGGCCGGCTTCACCAAGGAGCGGCTGTCCACGACCGTCGAGAAGTCCCTCGCCCCGATCGCGGGCGTCCTGCTGATCGTCGGCGCGGGCGGCGGCTTCAAGCAGACCCTGATCGACATCGGCGTCGGCCAGATGATCCTGGAATTCTCCGAGAACTGGTCCATCCCGGCCCTGCTGCTCGCCTGGCTGATCGCGGTCGCGATCCGGCTGGCGACGGGCTCCGCGACGGTGGCGACGATCTCGGCCGCCGGGCTCGTGGCGCCGCTGGCGGAGGGCATGTCGACGAGCCACACGGCGCTGCTCGTCCTCGCGATCGGCGCGGGCTCGCTCTTCTTCAGCCACGTCAACGACGCCGGGTTCTGGCTGGTCAAGGAGTACTTCGGCATGACCGTCGGCCAGACGGTCAAGACCTGGTCGGTGATGGAGACGATCATCTCGGTCGTGGGCATCGGGTGCGTGCTGCTGCTGTCGCTGGTGTTGTGACGTAGCTCTTCCGGCACGGCTCCGAGGGCCGGTCGTGGCTGACAGACTGTCGGCCATGACCGGCCCTCACGCGCTCAAGCCCTTCCTTCTCGCCTTCCCCGGCCCGCTTCGGGACCGGCTCGTCGCCGCGGTCCTCTCCGGGGAGAAGGTCGCCACGACGGGCCTCCTCGTGGAGTACGAGATCGAGAACGAGGAGCTGCCCGAGGTGGGCGAGCGCTCGGCCCTCATCGACTCGGACGGCCACGAGGTGGCGGTCGTGGAGGTGACGGGGGTCGAGGTCCTGGCCCTGGGCGAGGCGGACCTGCGGCTCGCGCTGGACGAGGGCGAGGGGTACCTGTCGGTCGCGGAGTGGCGGGAGGCGCACGAGCGCTTCTGGCACAGCGAGGAGATGCGGGAGGGGTTGGGGGACCCCGGGTTCGTGGTGGACGACGGAACGATGGTGGTGGTGGAGCGGTTCAGGGTGGTGGAACTGCTCGGGGGGTAGGGCCTGTCCTTCGGCTCGGAGGTAGGGCGACCTGTCTTTGGATCGGAGGAGTAGAGCGACCTGTCTTTGGATCGGGCAGGGGGAGTGGGCGGCCTGTCTTTCGGATCGGGCCGGATCAGGAAGCCTCCGTCAGCCGACCGCCTTCGCCGCCGCCCGGCCCGCCGCCCTTCCCGAGAAGATGCAGCCGCCGAGGAACGTGCCTTCGAGGGAGCGGTAGCCGTGGACCCCGCCGCCGCCGAAGCCGGCCGCCTCGCCCGCCGCGTACACGCCGTCCAGGGGCTCGCCGCCCTCCGTGAGGACGCGGGAGTCGAGGTCGGTCTCCAGGCCGCCGAGGGACTTACGGGTGAGGATGTTGAGGCGTACGGCGATCAGCGGGCCGGCCTTGGGGTCGAGGATGCGGTGTGGGGAGGCCGTGCGGATGAGCTTGTCGCCGAGGTACTTGCGGGCGCCGCGGATCGCCGTGACCTGGAGGTCCTTGGTGAAGGGGTTGGCGATCTCGCGGTCGCGGGCGGTGATCTCGTGGCGCAGCGCGGTCTCGTCGATCAGGTCCTCGCCGGTGATCCGGTTCATGCCCCGGACGAGGGCGGAGAGGTCGTTCTCGACGACGAAGTCGACGCCCTTGTCCATGAACGCCTGGACCGGGCCCGGCACGTCGGCGCGGGCGCGGCCGATCACGTCGCGGACGGACTTGCCGGTGAGGTCGGGGTTCTGTTCGGAGCCGGAGAGGGCGAACTCCTTGCCGATGATCCGCTTGTCGAGGACGAACCAGGTGTGGTCGTGGCCGGTCCGCATGATGTGTTCGAGGGTGCCGAGCGTGTCGAAGCCGGGGAAGAGCGGGACGGGCAGCCGCTTTCCGGTCGCGTCCAGCCAGAGCGAGGACGGTCCGGGGAGGATGCGGATGCCGTGCTTCGCCCAGATCGGGTTCCAGTTCTCGATGCCCTCGGTGTAGTGCCACATCCGGTCGCGGTTGATGTGGTGGGCGCCGGCCTTCTCCGCGACGCCGAGCATGAGGCCGTCGACGTGGGCGGGGACGCCGGAGAGCATGCGGGCGGGCGGGGTGCCGAGCCGCTCCGGCCACTGCTCGCGGACGAGGTCGTGATTGCCGCCGATGCCGCCGGAGGTGACGATCACCGCCTGGGCACGGAGTTCGAAGGCGCCGGTGGGCGTGCGGGTGCTGGCGGTGCCGCGCTCGGCCGTGGAGGGTTCCAGGATCTCGCCGGTGACGGTGTCGACGGTTCCGGCGGTGCGGCCGAGAGCGGTGACCCGGTGGCGGAAGCGGAGCTGGACGAGGCCGCGGGCGACGCCCTCGCGGACCCGCTGCTCGAAGGGGGCGACGAGGCCCGGGCCGGTACCCCAGGTGATGTGGAAGCGGGGGACGGAGTTGCCGTGGCCGTTGGCGTCGTAGCCGCCGCGCTCGGCCCAGCCGACGACGGGGAAGAAGCGCACCCCGCGCGCGTGGAGCCAGGAGCGCTTCTCGCCGGCGGCGAAGTCGACGTAGGCCTCGGCCCACTTCTTCGGCCAGTGGTCCTCGGTCCGGTCGAAGCCGGCGGTGCCGTACCAGTCCTGGAGGGCGAGGGCGTGGCTGTCCTTGACGCGCATCCTGCGCTGCTCGGGCGAGTCGACGAGGAAGAGACCGCCGAAGGACCAGTGGGCCTGGCCGCCGAGGGACTGTTCTGGTTCCTGGTCGAGGAGGATCACGGTGCGGCCGGCTTCGACCAGCTCGGCGGTGGCGACGAGGCCGGCGAGGCCGGCCCCGATCACGATCACATCAGCGTCGTAGGACATGGACCGCATCTTGGATACACGGATGTATCGAGTCAACTGTTTCCCCGTCCCTCTCTCCTCTTCTCCCCTCCCGTTTTCTAATGTTGAGCATTAATATGAATGCATGGCGAGGACATCGGGGCCCGAGACCCGGGACAGACTGATCCGCGCGGCGGAGGAGCTCTTCGCCGCCCAGGGCGTCCACGGCGCACAGTTGCGGGACATCGTGAGCCGCGCCGGGCAGGCCAACCCGTCCGCCGTGCAGTACCACTTCGGTTCGCGCGCCGGGCTGCTCGACGCCGTGATGGCAGGCCGCCAGGCCCGTACGGAGGGCGTGCTCGCCCCCCTGCTCGCGGCCGCGCCCGACGAGCTGCACGCCCTGATCGACGCCCTCGTCACGGCGGAGGCCGGCGAGCTGCGCACCGACCGGGGCCGTCGCTGCCTGCGGATCTCCGCACAGCTGAGCCACGAGAGCGGGGTGCGGACCCGCACCCCCCATCCCACGCTCGCCGGCACCGGCTACTGGCGTCTGATCGAGCGGATCGCGGACCGGCTGGCCGCCGGTGGACTGCCCGAGCCCCTGCTCCTGGAGCGCCTGGACCTGGCGCTGACCGTGGTGGGCGCGGCGATGGCGGACCGGGCCAGGCAGTACCTCGACGGCACCGAACCCCTCACGGGTGAGGCGCTCTTCCTCGCCGATCTGGTCGAGACCACCACCGCCCTGCTGCGTGCCGCACAGCCGGAGCAGGCATACCCCCTCCACCGAAAGGATCTTTCATGAACGACCTCACCGGCAGGACCGTCCTCATCACCGGTGGCGCCCGCGGCCTGGGCGCCGAGGCCGCCCGGCAGGCGGTCGCGGCCGGCGCGAACGTCGTGCTCACCGACGTACTCGACGAGGAGGGCAAGGCGACCGCCGAGGCCCTCGGCGAGCGGGCGCGCTTCTTCCACCACGACGTGACCTCCGAGGAGGAGTGGGCGGCGGCCGTCGCGTACGCCGTGTCGGAGTTCGGCGGGCTGCACGGCCTGGTGAACAACGCGGGCATCTCCACCGGCGCCTTCCTGGAGACCGAGTCCGTCGAGCACTTCCGCAAGGTCCTCGACATCAACCTGACCGGTGTCTTCATCGGCATGAAGGCCGCGATACCGGCGATGAAGGAGGCCGGCGGCGGCTCCATCGTCAACATCTCCTCGGCCGCGGGCCTGATGGGCCTGGCCCTCACCGCCGGGTACGGCGCCTCCAAGTGGGGCGTGCGCGGTCTGACGAAGATCGGCGCGGTGGAGCTCGGCACGGCGAGGATCCGCGTCAACTCCGTCCACCCGGGCATGACGTACACCCCGATGACGGCCTCCGTCGGCATCGAGCGCGGCGAGGGCAAGTACCCGAACACGCCGATGGGCCGGGTCGGCGAGGCCGACGAGATCGCGGGCGCGGTCGTCTTCCTGCTGTCGGACGCCGCCTCGTACGTGACGGGTGCGGAGCTCGCGGTGGACGGCGGCTGGACCACCGGGCCGACGGTCAAGTACGTCATGGGGCAGTGAGCCCGCTCGCCCGTCGGCCGGTCCTGCTTGGATGGCGGGATGAGCGCCGCTGAAGAGATTCTCGATGTCGTCGACGAGCACGACCGGGTGATCGGGCAGGCCCCGCGCGGTGAGGTGTACGCGCGGGGCCTGATCCATCGCTGCGTCTTCATCCGGGTCCGGGACGCCGAGGGCCGGGTCTTCGTGCACCGCAGGACGCCGACGAAGCTGGTCTTCCCGTCGATGTACGACATGTTCGTCGGCGGGGTCGTCGGCGCGGGCGAGTCCTACGACGAGGCCGCGCTGCGCGAGGCCGAGGAGGAGCTCGGAGTACGGGGCCTGCCCCGGCCCGAGCCCGTGCTGACGTTCTTGTACGACTCCGCGGGCGTGGCCGGCAAGTGGTGGTCGGCGGTCTACGAGGTGCGGTGCGAGCTGCCGGTGAACCCGCAGGTGGAGGAGGTCGCCTGGCACTCCTTCCTGACGGAGGAGGAGCTGGCCCGCCGGCTGGACGAGTGGGAGTGGGTGCCGGACGGGCTCGCCGCGTACGAGCGGCTGCGGGCGCGCGGGACCCGAGAGGGGCACCCGGCGGGCTGATCACCCGGCCGTTAGGGTGCGCATGTGAGCGATTTCGTACAGAGCCTGCGGTCGTGGTTCGCACCGCAGCGCATCCGGGACGAGGGACAGACCCCCGACTACCGCTTCTCCCTCGCGAACGAGCGGACCTTCCTCGCCTGGATCCGGACCGCGCTCGCCCTGGTCGGCGGCGGTTTCGCCGTGGACCAGTTCCTGCCGGACCTGCGCTGGGGCATCCGGGTCGGGCTGTCGCTCGCGCTGCTCGCGGCCGGGGTGCTCTGCGCACTGCGGGCGGTGAACCACTGGGTGCGCTGCGAGCGGGCCATGCGACGCGGCGAGGACCTGCCGGGGTCCCGCTTCCCGGCCGTGCTGAGCCTGGTCGTGGCGGTGGTGGCGGTCGCGATGGTGGTGGTCGTGCTGTTCGGCTGGACGGGGCGGTGACGGAGGCCGCCTCCGGGATCGACGCGCGTGATCCCGGGCTCCAGCCGGAGCGGACGCGGCTCGCGTGGCGGCGGACGACCCTGTCGTGCACCGTGGTGGCGGTGCTCGCCGTCAAGGTGGCCGTGAGCGACGAGATCACCGCCGTCGGGGCCACCGGGCTCGCGCTGTCGGCGCTCGTGTGGATCGGGTTCCTCGCCGTCGCCCACCGCCGGATCCGCTCCCTGAGCCCGGCCAGGCCGCAGCCCCTCTCGCACCGGGGTGCGCTGCTCACGGCCTTCTGCACGATCGCGCTCGCCGTGTTCGGGGCGGCGATGATCTGGTGACCCGGCCCTGAGGGCGGGAGGCGCCTCGACGGTTGCGTGACCCGCCGCCGACAGCGCGGAGCGCTCAGGGGACGGTGACGACGACCTTGCCGTTCAGGCCGCCGGCGGCGTTGGCACGCTGTGCGTCCGCCGCCTGTTCCAGCGGGAACGTCCTGGCCACCCGCACGGTGACCACGCCCCCGTCGACCAGGTCCGCGAGGGCCGCGAGGTCGACCGGATCGGGGCGGACCCAGAAGTAGCGGCCGCCGAGGGCGAGGACCTCGCCGTCGGCGATCGAGGCGAGCCGGCCCCCGGGGGCGCGCAGCCCGGCGGAGATCCGCAGGAACGGTCCTCCGATGGTGTCGAGGACGGCGTCCACGCCCAGCGGGGCGAGGGCGCGGACCTGGTCGGCGAAGGTCGCCTCGTCGTAGACGACCGGCTCGGCGCCGAGCTCCGCGACGCGCTCCAGGCCGGCCTCCCGCGCCGCGCCGATGACCCGGCAGCCGAGGTGACGGGCGATCTGCACGCCCATGGAACCGACCCCGCCGGCCGCCGCGTGCACGAGGACGGTGTCGCCTGGGCGGACCGTGAGGGCCTGGTGGAGCACCTGGTAGGCGGTGAGGCCGACGAGCGGCAGCGCGGCGGACTCCTCGAAGCCGACGGAGCGCGGCTTGCGGGCGAGGGTCCGGACGGGGGCGGCGACGTACTCGGCGAAGGTGCCCCGGGAGAGGAAGACGTAGCCCATGACCTCGTCGCCCTCGACGAACTCGGTGACGGAGACCCCGGGCCGGACCACGACACCGGAGACGTCCCAGCCCGGGACGACGGGGAAGACCGCGTCCATCATCCCGTCGAGGTACCCGGCCTGGCACTTCCAGTCGACCGGGTTGACGCTGGCCGCCCGTACCTTGACCAGGACCGCGTCGGGTCCGACCTTGGGGTCGGGCAGCTCGCCGTACTCCAGGACCTCGGGGCCGCCGTACCGGCTGTAGCTGATCGCCTTCATACCCCCGACCCTCGGTCCAGCGGTGTCCGCCCGCAAGCCGGGAAGGTGCGGGCGGGGTACCGGACCCGCCCCCGGCCCGGTCGCCTTTCCCCGGCCCCCGCCAACTGGCACTCTTCCCCTGTCCAGTTGGGCTCTCACCCGGGGGAATCCCTTGTCTGCCACCGATCCGTACGTGGTCGCGCTCGCTCCGCACGTCCACGCCTTCGTCCAGCCCGACGGCGGCTGGTGCCTGAACAACGCCGGATTCATCGGCGACGCGCGCGAGGCGCTGCTCGTCGACACCGCCGCCACCGAGCGGCGGGCGCGGCTGCTGCGGGAGGCGGTCCTCGCGGAGGGCCTCCCGCTGCCGGGGACGATCGTCTCCACCCACCACCACGGCGACCACACCTACGGCAACGGGGTGTTCCTGCCGGAGGCGCGGATCGTCGGCCACGAGAACTGCCGGAGCGAGCAGCTCGCGGCCGGCCACCAGCTCCATCTGCTGTGGCCGCAGACCGACTTCGGGAGGATCGACATCCTGCCGCCGTCCGTCACGTACCGCGAGCGCCTGACCCTGTACGTCGGCGGGATCGAGGTACGGGTGATCCACCCGGGGCCCGCGCACACCACGGGCGACTCGATAGTGCACCTCCCCGAGCAGGGCGTGGTCTTCACCGGCGACCTGGTCTTCCACGGCGGGACGCCCTTCCTGCCGATGGGTTCGCTCGCCGGGTCGCTGCGGGCTCTCGCCCTGCTGCGCTCGCTCGACGCGCCGACGGTCGTGCCGGGGCACGGCCGGGTGACCGACCCCTCGGCCTACGACGCGACCGAGCGGTATCTGCTCTGGGTGCGGGAGCTGGCCGCGGAGGGGTACGCGAAGGGGGCGACGCCACTCGAGACGGCGCGGCGGACGGAGCTCGGCGAGTTCGCCGCGTGGCGGGAGAGCGAGCGTCTGGTGGCCAACCTTCACCGGGCGTACGCGGAGCTGGCGGGTCTGCCGGAGGCGTCACCGCTCGATCCGGTGACGGTCTTCGGCGACATGGCGGCGATGAACGGCGGAGTGCCCGTGGCCTGCCACGCCTGAACCTCCGTCCCCGCGTAGGCGGGGGTCACCAGCGGGGGACCCTCGGGGTCCGCCACTCCGGGTCCGCGACGCGCATCGCCGCCGCGTCGTCGCGGTTCCGCAGGGTGCCGTCGTCGGCGAGCCAGCGGCGGTGCAGGGCGGCGAGCGCGGCCCGGTCGAGTTCGACGCCGAGACCGGGCGCGTCGGAGACGGCGAGCCGCCCGTCCCGGAAGACGGGGCGGGTGGTGACGACGTCCTCCGTCTGCCACGGGTAGTGGGTGTCGCAGGCGTGGTGGAGCTCGGGCAGGGTGGCGGCGACCTGGGTCATGGCGGCGAGGCTGATGCCCAGGTGGGTGTTGGAGTGCATGGAGAGCCCGACGCCGTACGTCCGGCAGAGCGCGGCGAGTTCGCGGGTGCGCCCGAGGCCGCCCCAGTAGTGGTGGTCGCAGAGGACGATCCGTACCGCGCCCTTCGCGAAGGCCTCCGGGACCTCCTCGAACGTCGTCACGCACATGTTGGTGGCGAGCGGGACCTCGGTGCCGCCGGCGATCTCGGCCATCGCGTCGGTGCCGCCGGCCGGGTCCTCCAGGTACTCCAGTACGTCCTTGAGCTCGCGCGCCACGGAGAGCGAGGTCTCCACGGACCAGGCGCCGTTGGGGTCGAGGCGGAGCGGGCGGCCGGGGAACGCCTCGGCGAGCGCGCGGATCGCGGCGATCTCCTGCTCCGGCTCGAACACCCCTCCCTTGAGCTTGAAGGACCGGAAGCCGTACGCGCGGTCGAAGCGGCGGGCCTGGGCGACGATGCCGGCCGGGTCGAGCGCCGGGCCCCAGTCGTCGACGGGGCCGGCGGCGGGGTGGGCGGCCCAGCGGTAGAAGAGGTAGGCGCTGTACTCGACGGAGTCGCGGACCTTGCCGCCGAGGAGGGCGTGGACGGGCAGGCCGAGGGTCTTGCCGAGGGCGTCGAGGCAGGCGGTCTCGAAGGCGGAGACGACGGAGAGGCGGAGCTTGTCGGCGGTGCGGACGCCGCGCAGGCCGGCGGCGTCGACACCGGTATCGGCGGCCGGATCGGCGCTCCCGGGGGCGGACTCGGCCGGATCGGCGGCTTCCGCAAGCGCGAAAAGACCGTTCACGTCCGTGACCGACCGCCCGGGAAGCGCCTCGGCCAGCGGGCGCGCCAGGTCCAGGTACACCGCGTCGCCGTACGTCTCCCCAAGACCGCTCGCCCCTCCCCTGGTGATCACCTCGACCACGAGCCGGGGCGTATAGGGCTGGTGAACCCCCTGGACATTGAGGAGAGGCGGGTCGGAGATGAGGATCGGGGTCAGCCGGACTTCGTCGACGATCAGCTTCGCATCCATATGTGAACCCTATTCATGGATGCAATCGATGACCAGAGGGTGCGGGACGGATTCACGACTCCCCCCCTGGACGACATACCGACTGGTCGGTCATCATGAACGCCGACCGAAGCCGATCCGGAGGTACGCACGTATGAGTTCCGCCCCGCCGCCAGGCCTCGACCCCGAGCAGCTGCGCCGCTTCCTCGACCGCGAGCGCCCCGGCCTGGTGTCCGGCCCCCTCGAAGCCCGGCTGATCGAAGGCGGCCGGTCGAACCTGACGTACGTCGTGACCGACGGCACCGGCCGCTGGGTCGTCCGCCGGCCGCCGCTCGGCCATGTCCTCGCCACCGCGCACGACATGCGGCGCGAGCACCGCGTCATCAGCGCCCTGCACACCACGGACGTACCCGTCCCGGAGACGCTGCTGCTCTGCGAGGACGACTCCGTGCTCGGTGCGCCGTTCTACGTCATGGAGTTCGTCGACGGCACTCCGTACCGCTCCGCACAGGAACTCGCCCCGCTCGGCCCCGAGCGCACCCACGCCGCCGTCCTCGGCCTGGTCGACACCCTCGTCGACCTGCACGCCGTGGACCCGGCCGCCGTCGGGCTCGGCGACTTCGGGCGCCCCGACGGCTTCCTCGACCGGCAGCTGCGCCGCTGGGGCAAGCAGCTCGACGCCTCGCGCGGCCGCGAACTGGCCGGGATCGACGAGCTGCACGCCGCCCTCGGCCGCGCGCTGCCCGTCTCGCCGGCGCCCACCGTGATCCACGGCGACTACCGGCTCGACAACGTCCTCATCGACGGCGACGACCGCATCCGGGCCGTCCTCGACTGGGAGATGTCGACCCTCGGCGACCCGCTGACCGACCTCGGGCTGCTCGTCATGTACAGCACGCCGCTCGACCTGCCGGGCTCCCCCATCTCCACGACCGCCACGGCCTCCGGCCACCCGACCGCCGCCGAACTGGTCGAGCGCTACGCCGCCCGCTCGGGCCGCGACACGTCCGCCCTCGCCTGGTACACCGCCTTCGCCTGGTTCAAGCTCGCCGTGATCCTTGAGGGCATCCACTACCGCTGGACCCTCGGGCAGACGGTCGGCGCGGGCTTCGACCGCATCGGCGAACTCGTCCCCGTCTTCATCGAGCACGGCCTGACCACCCTTCAGGAGGGCTGAACCACCATGGACTTCGCCTACGACGCCCGTACCGAGGAACTGCGGGCGAAACTCCTCGCCTTCATGGACGAGCACGTGTACCCGGCCGAGGCCGTCGCCGAGGAGCAGCGCGCCCTGCTCGCCTCCCCCTGGGACACCCCGGCGGTCGTCGAGGAGCTCAAGGCCGAGGCCAAGCGGCAGGGCCTCTGGAACCTCTTCCTGCCCGACGACGAGTACGGGGCCGGGCTGACCAACCTCCAGTACGCGCCGCTCGCCGAGATCACCGGCCGCAGCCCGCACCTCGCCCCGACCGCCCTCAACTGCGCCGCCCCGGACACCGGGAACATGGAGCTGCTCGCCCAGTTCGGCGACGAGGCGCAGAAGAAGCAGTGGCTGGAGCCGCTCCTCGCGGGCGAGATCCGCTCGGCGTTCGCGATGACCGAGCCCGAGGTCGCCTCCTCCGACGCGACGAACATCGAGACCCGGATCCGGCAGGACGGCGACTCGTACGTCGTCGACGGCCGCAAGTGGTACATCTCCGGGGCCATGAACCCCGACTGCAGGATCTTCATCGTCATGGGCAAGAGCGACCCTGACGGTACGGACCCCCGCCGCCAGCAGTCGATGATCCTGGTGCCCCGCGACACCCCCGGTGTGGAGGTCCGACGGGCGATGCAGGTCTACGGGTACGAGGACCACTCCCACGGCGGCCACGCCGAGGTGATCTTCGACAACGTCCGCGTCCCCGCCTCGCACCTCATCGGCGAGGAGGGCGGCGGCTTCGCCATCGCGCAGGCGCGGCTCGGCCCCGGCCGCATCCACCACTGCATGCGGCTCATCGGCATGGCCGAGCGGGCCGTCGAGCTGATGTGCCGACGCGCGGTCTCCCGTACCGCCTTCGGCAAGACGCTCGCCCAGCAGGGCGTCGTACAGAACTGGATCGCGGACGCCCGGGTGCAGATCGAGCAGCTGCGGCT
Organism: Streptomyces sp. NBC_01077; assembly: GCF_045162855.1. NCBI lineage: Bacteria > Bacillati > Actinomycetota > Actinomycetes > Kitasatosporales > Streptomycetaceae > Streptomyces > Streptomyces sp. NBC_01077. The sequence continues at coordinate 2,531,859 of NZ_CP108669.1, forward strand.
CCTCGTGCTCAAGACGGCCTGGCTCATGGACACCGTCGGCAACCGGGGCGCGCACACCGAGATCCAGGCCATCAAGATCGCGACCCCGCGCGCGGTCGTCGACATCATCGACAAGGCCGTGCAGGCGCACGGGGCGGGCGGGGTCTCGCAGGACTTCCCGCTGGCCGAACTGTGGGCGGCGGCACGGACGCTGAAGCTCGCGGACGGACCGGACGAGGTGCACCAGCGGTCGCTGGCGCGCCGGGAGCTGAAGAAGTACCTGTAAAGCCTTCGCGGCCCCGCTCAGGGGCTGAAAGCCTTCGCGGCCCCGCTCAGGGGCGCAGGGCCCGGAGCAGGAGATCGGCCAGGTGGCCGGCGACCTGCTCGGGGGTGAGCGGGCCGTCCGGGCGGTACCAGGTGGAGAGGTGGTGCACCGAGCCGAAGTGGTAGTCGACGACCAGGTCGGCGGGGGTCGCCGAGGAGAACACCCCGGCCCGCTGCCCCTCCTCGATCAGGGCGCGGAACCGCTCGTGGTAGCGGCGGCGCTCCGACCTGACCTGCTTGTTCTTCTCCGGGCTGAGGTGATGCATGGAGCGGAAGAAGATGGCGGCGTCGTCGAGGTTCTCGATGGTGGTGACGACGACGTCGGCGGCGGCGTCGCGCAGCCGGTCCTCGATGGGCGCGTCGGCGCCCGCGAAGGCGTCGAGGCGCTCCTGCTGGAGGCGCAGGACGCGGGAGTAGACCTCCTGGAGGAGGTCCTCCTTGGAGCCGAAGTAGTGGTAGAGCGCGCCCTTGGTGACCCCGGCGGCTTCGACGATCTCCTGGACGGAGGTGCGGTCGTACCCCTGCTCGGCGAAGAGCCGGGTGGCGGCGGCGAGGAGCCTCTGGGGGACGGGCGCGCCGCTCCCGTCCGTCGTCCTGGCCATGCTCCGCCGCCTTCCTTGGTGGTCGTTCCGGTGATGGTTTTCGGTCAGGGGAACGCGTTCCCGCCTGTAGATCTTCGCATCCGATCGGGCCGCCGCTAACGCGTGCCCGTCTCCCAGGTCTGCTGGACGTGGTTCATGGTGCCCAGCCAGCGCTCGGGGTCGGTGGCGCGGTTGCGGTAGTAGCCGGCCACCTCCGGGTGCGGCAGTACGAGGAAGCGGTCGGCGGCGATGGCGTCGAGGAGGGCGTCGGCGACGTCCTCGGGCTCGATGGCGGTGGGGGCCAGGACGAGGTCGCCGGCCGTTCCGGCGGCCGTGAGCATGTCCGTACGGACACCCTGCGGGCAGATGGCGTGGACGGCGAGGCCGCGGTGCCGGTAGGTGAGGGAGAGCCATTCGGCGAAGGCGTACGCGCCGTGCTTGGAGACGCTGTACGGGGCCGCGCCGATCATGGTGAGCAGTCCGGCGGCGGAGACCGTGGACACGAAGCGGCCGCTGCCGCGCTCCAGCCAGTCGGGGAGCAGGGCGCGGGCGGCGCGGACGTGGGCCATGACGTTGACGTCCCAGGCGGCGGCCCAGACGTCCTCGTCGGCGAAGGCGTCGCCGGGCGAGGAGAGTCCGGCGTTGGCGCACCAGATGTCGACGGTGCCGCCGAGGGCCTCGCGGGCCTCGGCGACGACGGCGGAGGCGTCGCCGGGGACGGCAATGGCGCCGATCTCCTCGGCGACGGCCTTGGTGCGGACGGGGTCGAGGTCGTTGACGACGACCCGGGCCCCTTCGGCGGCGAACCGGCGTGCGAGGGCGGCACCGATGCCGCCGCCCGCTCCCGTGACGACGACTCCGGCGCCCTGGACCTGGTTCGTGCCCTCGCTCATGGACCCACCTCTCCGCTGTGACGACCTGTGCCGACCTGTGCCGACCTGTGACGACGCCGACAGACTAACCAGTCGGTATGGAAAGACGGAAGAGTGTCGGCCGCACGCCTCGTTCCCGTGGGCGGTCAGGACCGCTAGCGTGCCTGCCCATGTCACGCGCCCCGGCCGGGGACGACGATCGAGGAGGTTTCGCATGGGCCTGTCGCGACGGAGTCTGCTGGCCGCCGGGGGCGCCCTCGGGGCGGTGGCGGCCACCGCGCCCACCGCCTCGGCCACCGCGCCCACCCCGCCCACCGCCTCGGCGGCGGGGCAGCCGCACGGAGCCGGGCGCGTACGGACCGGCTTCGAGCGCCTCGCCGACGACGGGTACGCCCTGCTCGCCGGCGAGCGCGTCGGCATCGTCACCAACCCGACCGGGATCACCCGGGACGCCCGGCACATCGTGGACGTCATGCACGCCGACGAACGGGTGGACCTGGTCGCCGTGTTCGGCCCCGAGCACGGCTTCCGGGGCACCGCGCAGGCGGGCGGCTCCGAGGGGCGGTACGACGACCCGGCGACCGGGCTGCCCGTCTACGACACGTATCTGAAGAGCGGGCAGCCGCTCGCGGACGTCTTCACCGCCTCCGGCGTGGACGCGGTCGTCTTCGACATCCAGGACGCCGGCGCCCGCTTCTACACCTACATCTGGACGCTGTACGACTGCATGGTCGCGGCCGCGCTCGCCGGGAAGCGGTTCGTGGTCCTGGACCGGCCGAACCCGGTGACCGGGCGGGCCGCGCTCGGCCCCGTCCTGGACCGGGCGTTCGCCACCTTCGTCGGACGCGAGCCGATCGCGCAGGCGCACGGCATGACGGTGGCGGAGCTGGCCCGCCTCTTCAACGGCGAGTTCCTCGCGACTCCGGTCACGCTGGAGACCGTACGGATGACGGGCTGGCGGCGGTCGGAGTTCTTCGACGCGACCGGGCTGCCCTGGGTGCCGCCCAGCCCCAACATGCCGACGCCGGAGACCGCGCTCGTCTACTCCGGCACCTGCCTCTTCGAGGGGACGAACCTCTCCGAGGGCCGGGGTACCACCCGCCCCTTCGAGCTCCTCGGCGCCGAGGGGATCGACCGGCGGTGGGTGGAGGCGGCGAACGCGCTCGGACTGCCCGGGGTCCGGTTCCGCGAGGCGTACTTCGCGCCCACCTTCTCCAAGTTCCAGGGGAAGACCGTGGGCGGGGTGCAGCTGCACGTCCACGACCGGGAGTCCTTCGATCCGGTACGGACCGGAATCGGGCTCCTGGTCACCGCCCGGAGCTCGTGGTCCGGCTTCGCCTGGCGCGCGGACAACTGGATCGACAAGCTGACCGGTTCGACCCGGGTACGGACGCTGATCGACGCGGGCGCCGGGGTGGACGAGGTCGTCGGGGCGTGGCAGGCGGACCTGACGGCGTTCCGCGCGGTGCGGAAGGAGTATCTGCTCTACCGCTGACGGGGGTTGTCCCCCCGCTCCACCGGGGTGAAGGCCGGATGTTCCCGGCGATGTCCCACCGGCCACGCTAGCTCCATGAACCTCTCCAAGCCCACCACGTCCGCTACTCCCCCTGCTCCCTCGTCGCCCTCCTTACGACGCCGCCTGCCCCTCGTCGGGCTCCTGGTCGCCGCCTGCCTCGGCACCCTGGCGCCCGCCGCCGGGGCGGCCGGGGCCCCGGCCGTTCCCGATCCCGCGCGCGAACTCGCCCGCACCGCACAGCCGTTGACCGATCTGCGGCCGCTCGACCGGATGGTCGGCTCGGCCAAGGTCGTCGGCATCGGCGAGGCCACCCACAGCTCGGCGGAGTTCTTCACCACCAAGCACCGGATCTTCGAACACCTCGTGGAGCGGCAGGGCTTCACCACCTTCGCCCTGGAGGCCAACTGGTCCACCGGGCTGCTCGTCGACGAGTGGGTGCGCACCGGCCGCGGCGACATCCGGGCGATCATGCGGGACGAGTTCCAGGAGTCGTACCGCCTCTGGAACACCGAGGAGTACCTCGACCTCTTCCGCTGGATGCGGCGGCACAACCAGCTCCACCCCGACCACCAGGTCCGCTTCATGGGCAACGACCTCGGCTACGCGGGCGCGAACCTCTTCGACGGCGTGACCGCGTACGTGGCCCGCACCCACCCCGCGCTGCTCCCCCGCTTCCAGGAGCTGTACCGGTCCTCGCGCCCCACGGGCGAGGTCGAGGCCTGGATGAAGGGGTACATGACCAAGCCGCGCCCCGAACGGCAGCGGATGGCCGCCGAGGTGAACACGGCCCTCGCCCTCCTGGAGCGGCAGCGGCCCGCGAAGGACCCACGCGCGCGTGAGGCGGCCCAGTGGGCGGTGCAGCACGCGCGGGCCATCGCCCAGGTCGGCACCGAGTACGCCCACGACATGCTGACGGACGCGGGCATCGCCGAGGCCATGCTCTACCGCGACCGGATCATGGCCGAGAACACCGTGTGGTGGCAGCGGCAGACCGGGGACCGGATCGTGCTCTCCGCGCACAACGGGCACGTGGGCTACGAGACCCCGAAGCCCGACCAGTACCCGCGGATCCAGGGCGCCTTCCTGCGGGACGCCCTCGGCCGGGACTACGTGAGCGTCGGCGCCTCCTTCGGACAGGGCTCCTTCAACGCGCACGACACCGAGGCCGCCGGCGAGCCGCTCCGTTCCTTCACCGTCGGCACGCTCGGCCCCGACAGCAACGCTCACACCCTCGACCGCGTCTCGCCCGGCGCCTTCTACCTGGACCTGCGGCGCACGACGCCGGCGGCGCGCGACTGGCTCGGCACACCCCGGCCGACCCGGGGCATCGGGACCGTGTACCCCTGGCCGGGCACCGAGACCCCGGTGCGTCTGTCCACCGCGTACGACCTGCTCATCCACTTCCCCCGGATCACGGCGGCGCGCATCCGCTGAGGCCTGAGGTACGGGTGGGCCGAACGAGGCGGTACGGGCCCGGGTCACGGTCCGACCGAACCGGTACGCCCCCCGGTCGAGGTCTGGCCGGGGCCACGCGCGGGCATGCTGGCCCTGGAGCCGCCGCCCGCGCTCGGCGCGTCCTGGGCGCGACGGCCACCTCGATGCGGAGGGACGGGTCGGGCCGTGACCGGGATGAGTGTGGAACCGTACCGGGAGATCACCTTCGACAAGGAGGGCGACGGGCCCGCGGGGCAGTCCGCCGCCCTCGCCGCACTGGCCCGGCAGGGGGTCACCGACCTGGTGCTGTTCGCGCACGGGTGGAACAGTTCCCCGTCCGGCGCCACCCGGCTCTGCTCCGACTTCTTCGAGCCCTTCCCCGGTCTGCTGGCCCCCGGGGTCGAGGCCGGGTACGCGGGCGTGATCTGGCCGTCGATGATGTTCACCGGCGAGCCGGTCCCGGACTACCGGGCCCTCGTGACGGTCCTTCCGGAGAAGGAAGCGGTCCTCGACCGGCTCACGGAACTCCTCGTCACGGAGCCGCCGGACGAGACGGCGTTCGCCGAGTTCGGGGCGCTGCTGCGGGAGCTGACGGACGTGTCCGCCGGTGGCGACGGCCGTGCGGGCGCTGCCGGGTCCCGGGAGCCGGTGCCGGAGTTCCTGGTCGCGGACCCCGTGGCGGTGTGCACCCTGTTCACCGAGGCCCTCGGGGCGGACGCCGGCCCGGCGCAGGGCTTCGGGGAGGGGCTCGAACGGTACTGGAAGGGGGCCAGGGAGGTCCTGCGGCAGGCCACGTACTACGTGATGAAGAAGCGGTCCGGGCACGTCGGCGAGTTCGGCCTCGGGCCGCTGCTCGGCGAGGTCGCCCGCGCCGCCCCCCGCCTCCGCGTCCACCTGGTGGGCCACAGCATGGGAGCCCGGCTCGTCGCGTACGCGCTGAAGGGGCTGCCGTCGGGGGCCAGTCCGGTCGCCTCCGTGACCCTCTTCCAGGGTGCCTTCTCGCACTACGCGTTCGCGGCGCGGCTGCCGCACGATCCCCGGCGCTCCGGTTCGCTGCGCGACATGCAGCACCGGGTCCGGGGGCCGGTGGTGGCCTGCTACTCGCGGCACGACACGGCGCTCGGGGTGTTCTACCCGCTGGCGTCCCGGCTCGCGGGCGACTCCGCGTCGCTCGCCCCGGGCCCCGGTCTGCTCGGCGCGGACGATCCGCGCTGGGGGGCGATCGGGCACGACGGCGTCCTGGCCGTGCCCGGGACGGTGGTGCGGCCGCTGGCGACGCTGCTGCGCGAAGGCGCACCGGCCTCGGGGTGTGTGAGTGTCGACACGGGGGACGTCGTCCGTTCGCACAGCGACATCCGCCGTGCGGAGCTGGCCCGCGTGGTGGTGTCGGCGGCGCGGACGGGCAGGTAGACGGGCAGGCAGACGGCCGGGTCGACGGGGGCGGGGCCTGCTTCCGCAGCTCGCCGGACTCCTGGGTTCCGCCCTCCCCCAGGGCCCCTCGCGCACCGCTGATGGCTGCCATCGGAATTTCGATGGAACACGACGGGGCCCTCGTTCGTCCCTCTGATATCGCGGAACGACCAGCGACGGAGGTGGCGGGAGATGGCCGGTTTCCGGAGTCTCGCGAGACAGGTGCGCGATCCGGGGTGCGACACGGCCCTGCGCAGGTACTCGCTGCGCAAGTGTCTGGAGCGGTTCGCGCCGTACGGGCACCGGGCTACGTGGGACCACCTGTGCCGCAGGCACAGGTTCGGACCCGAGGACCGGGAGCTCGACCCCGGGCGGCTGATCGCCGCGCTCGACGAGCTGGAGGAGGCGCGGGCCGTGTGGCTCGCGTACGAGGAGGAGTTCGCCGCCCGGCGGCGGCGCGAGAAGCACGAGGGGCTGCGCGGGCTCGGCGCGCTCGACGACTGGCACCGGCGGGTCTGGGGCGGCAACGGGGTGGTGCGGTGCGGCGATCCGGCCGTGCACCCGTCGGACCCGCTGCCCGAGGTGCTGCGGCGGCTGATCACGGCCCTGGAGCGCGGACCGGGCGAGCGGTGCCCGGTGTGCGCGGGGCCGCGCATCGAGTGGGCCGGTCCGGGCGACCCGTACGAGCCGTGGCTCGGCCCGATCTGTGGGGACTGTGGGGTGGGCGTGCCGCGTGCAGTGCTCACCTCGGGGGCACTGGCCCGCGCCCGCGGGGAGCGGAACCGGTCGCTGGCGTCGGCGGCGTGAGTCCTCGGGGGACCGACCCGCTGCCGGTGCTGCAGGTGTGTCTCAACGGGGCACGGGGGCCCGGGGATTCAGCAGTGGTTCCGGTGTCGCCCGAGTCGCTCGCGGAATCCGCGGCGCGGGCGGTGGCGGCAGGCGCCGGGGAAGTGCGCGTGCATCCCCGTACGCCGTGCGGGAGTACGTCGCTCTCGCCCCGGGTGCTCGCACCCGTCCTCGCCTCGGTCCGGGCGGCGGTCGGCACACCCGTGCCGGTCACCACCGCCGTGGCCGCCGAGCCCGATCCCGGACGCCGGGTGGAACGGATCCGCTCCTGGGTGGTGCTGCCCGACCTCGTGTCGGTCGACTGGCACGAGCCGGACGCGGAGGAGGTGGCGGCGGCGCTCCTCGATCGCGGGATCGGGGTCGAGGCCGCCCTGTGGTCCCGTACGGACGGCCCGGCCCGCTTCGCACGCTCGCCGCTCGCACCCCGGGTACGGCGGGTCCTCGCGAAGGTCCCGTACGCGTCGGCCGGGGGAGGAGCCGGGGACGCGGCACGCTCACTCCTGTCCGAGCTCGATGGCGGGCTCGGACTCCCGCCCGGCGTCCCCGTGTTGCTTCACGGCGAGGACGCCGGCGCGTGGCCGGTGCTGCGGCTCGCCCGCCGTCTGGGCCTCGCCGCCCGGATCGGTCTTGAGGACACGGTACTGATGCCGGACGGGCGGCGGGCGCGCTCCAACGCGGAGCTGGTCACCGCCGCGCTCTCCGGCCGACCGTCCTAGCCTTCGTCGCCGTCCGGGGCGGGGCGGCGTACCGGCAGCAGGCGGGAGCCCGCCATCCGCTCGCCGAAGGCGTCGTCGGGGTTGGACAGGACGCAGGTCTCCAGGGAGAGACAGCCGCAGCCGATGCAGTCCGTCAGGTGGTCGCGGAGCCGGCCGAGCTGTTTGATCCGCTCGTCCAGTTCGGTGCGCCAGGCCGCGGAGAGCCGGGACCAGTCCTCGTTCGTGGGCGTGCGCTCCTCCGGGAGCTGCGCGAGCGCCTCGCGGATCGTGGCCAGCGGGATCCCCACGCGCTGCGCGGCGCGGACGAAGGCGACCCGGCGCAGGGTGTCGCGGCCGTAGCGGCGCTGGTTGCCCGTGGTGCGGCGGCTGCTGATGAGCCCCTTCGCCTCGTAGAAGTGGAGGGCGGAGACGGCGGCCCCGCTACGGGCGGAGAGCTGGCCCACGGTGAGCTCGTGGATCTTCTCTGGAATCTGCGGCACCCCGCGACCCTACTGGTCCGTTGACAGCGGCCCCCGCACCCCACATGCTGAGCAAGCGCTTAGATACCGACCGTTGGGTATGCCGTACCAGATGGGGTATGCCGGACCAGAAGGGAACAGGAACATGGCCGAGCCGAGGATCTTCACCTCCGCCGAGGAGCTGCGCGCGGGGGTCGGCGAGCAGCTGGGGCACAGTGACTGGGTGGAGATCGACCAGAAGCGGATCGACCTCTTCGCCGAGGCGACCGGGGACCACCAGTGGATCCACGTGGACCCGGAGCGGGCCGCCACCGGCCCGTTCGGCACGACCATCGCGCACGGCTATCTGACCCTGTCGCTGCTCCCGCTGTTCGTTCCGCAGGTGCTGCGGGTCGAGGGCATGAAGATGGGCCTCAACTACGGCACGGAGAAGGTGCGTTTCCCCGCCCCCGTACCGGTCGGCTCGCGGCTGCGCGCCACGGCCGTCCTGACCAAGGTCGAGGAGGCGGGTGGCGGCGTGCAGGTGACGGCGGCCGTGACGGTGGAGCGCGAGGGCTCCGAGAAGCCGGTCTGCGTCGCCGAGTCGGTCTCCCGCTACTACTTCTGAGCGCCGACCATCCTGAGGACGAGGTCGGCGTAGAGCGCGCCGACCTCGTCGGGCGTCCGGCGTCCCTGGGCGTTGAACCAGCGCGAGACGTCGATGCAGAGCGAGAGCACGGCGACCGTGGTGCCGGCGACGTCCGGCACGTCGAACTCGCCCGCCGCCACGCCCTCGTCGATGATGCCGCGCACCGCCGCGTCGGACTCGCGGCGCAGCTCCACGATCTCGGCGCGGTGCTCGGGACCGAGGGCGTCGAGCTCGTACTGGACGACCCGCGCGGTGGTGTGGCGCTCGGCGTGCCAGCGGACGAAGGACCGTACGGCGTCGGCGAGGCGCGCGGCGGCCGTGCCGTCGCCGCCGGCCGCGGCCCGGAGGATCTCCAGGGCCTTGTCGTGACCGATACGGCTGATCCGGTGGAGCAGCTCTTCCTTGGTCTTGTAGTGGATGTACAGCGCGGCCGGGCTCATTCCCGCCCGGCCGGCGATGTCCCGGGTGGTGGTGGCGTGGTAGCCGCGCTCGGCGAACGCCTCGACGGCGGCCACCAGCAGTCGCCGGGCCGCCTCGGGCGTGACCTCGCCCCAGGGCATGTCCTCGCCCCCGGGCGTCTCCTCCGCCGCGCTCATCCCACACTCCTTCTCGGACCCCGTCAGGACGAACACCATACAACGAGGGTGAGCAAGCGCTTAGAGATCCGTGACCAGAGCTCGGGCAGAGATCCGTGGCTAGAGCTCGCGTGGAGATCCGTGGCCGGAGCTCGGGCAAAGATCCGTGGCTAGAGCTTCTGGAAGGGGTCGTGCTCGGCGAGCAGCTTCTCCAGGCGGGCCTGGTCGACCCGGCTGACGATCTGCCCGGCCTCCTGGCGGTCGCGGACGACCTTGGCGAGCGTGAAGGCCGAGGTGGTGAGGTAGAGGACCGCGATGGCGAGGAAGGCGCGGACCCAGGCGCTGGCCTCCAGCTGGAAGATGCCGATGGCCACGGCCGCGAGGGCGATCCCGAAGGAGAGGACGGCCTGCATGTAGTAGGCGGCGGTGTTCTGCTGCTTGACCGGTGTGTCGCTCATGGGCACAGCATCGGCCGGATGTGGCGGGTGCCACATCCGTCCGCGTACTCAGCCGCGTACTCAGAAGGGTCCGGAGCGGCCGGAAGGACTCAGAAGGCCGAGACCCCCGTCAGCGCCCGGCCGATGATGAGCTTCTGGATCTGGCTGGTGCCCTCGTACAGGGTCATCACGCGCGCGTCCCTGAGCAGCTTGCCGACCGGGTACTCGTCGATGTAGCCGTAGCCGCCGAAGACCTGGAGGGCGTTGTTCGCGGCGCGGACGGCGGCCTCGGAGGCGTACAGCTTCGCCTTGGAGGCGGCGGTCGCGAAGTCCTGGCCCCGGTCGATCAGGTCGGCCACCCGCCAGGTGAGCAGCCGGGCGGCGTCCACGTCGACGGCGATGTCGCTGATCAGTTCCTGCACGAGCTGGTACGCGGCGATGGGCTTTCCGAACTGCTCGCGCTCCCCCGCGTACCGGACGGCCGCGTCGAGGGCGGCCTGCGCGATGCCGACGCAGCCGGCGGCGACGGACATGCGGCCCTTGGCGAGGGCGGACATGGCGACGGTGAAGCCCTTGCCCTCCGGGCCGAGCATCGCGGCGGCCGGGACGCGTACGTCCTCCAGGACGAGTTCGGCGGTGGCCTGGCCGCGCAGCCCGAGCTTGCCGTGGATGGCGCGGCGGGTGAGGCCGGGGGTGTCGGTGGGGACGAGGAAGGCGGAGACGCCCTTGTGGCCGGGGGTGTCGTCGGTGCGGGCGAAGAGCAGCACGACATCGGCCCAGGTGCCGTTGGTGATGAACATCTTGGTGCCGCTGATCACGTAGTCACCGGCACCGCCGTCGCGTACGGCCCGGGTGGCGAGGTTTCCCGCGTCGGAGCCGGTGCCGGGCTCGGTGAGGCCGAAGCAGCCGAGCGCCTCGCCCGACGCGAGCCGGGGCAGCCACTCCCGCTTCTGCTCTTCGCTGCCCCAGGCGGCGACGGTCTTGGCGACCAGGCCGAGGGAGACGGAGACGATGCCGCGCACGGAGGAGTCACCGCGCCCGAGCTCCTCGGTCACGAGGCAGTACGCGAGGTGGTCGCCGCCGGAGCCGCCGTACTCCTCCGGGATCGTGAGTCCGAGGAAGCCGAGGGCGCCGAGCTTCTTCACGATCGCCCGGTCCACCTCCTCGGCGCGGTCCCAGGTCACGGCGTGCGGGGTGATCTCGCGTGCGACGAAGTCCTCGGCGAGCCGCCGTACGGCTTCCTGCTCCTCGCTGAGTTCCAGATTCATGCGACGCCCACCTCACCCGACCATTTAATTACCACTGCTAGTTTTTGCGGTGCGGGCCTACTATGTGCGCCATGGCCCGACCGCGCAAGCCCCTGCTCAGCCGAGACCGCATCGTCGAGACGGCGGGCGCGCTCGTGGACGCGGAGGGCCTCGACGCGCTCTCGACCCGGCGGCTCGCGGCCGAACTCGGGGTGAGCGGGCCCTCCCTCTACAACCACTTCCGCACCAAGGACGAGATCCTCGACGCCGTCGCCGACGCGGTGAGCACGAAGATCGATCTGTCGATGTTCGCGGAGGACGACGGCCGCGACTGGCTGACGGCGCTGCACGACTGGGCCGTCTCCTACCGCGCCGCCCTCGCCGACCACCCGCACATCGTCCCGGTCCTCGCCCAGGGGCCCGGCCGCCGCCCGGCGGGCCTCCGCGTCGCCGACGCCGTCTTCGGCGCGATGGTCCGCGCGGGCTGGCCGCCGGCCCAGGCCACCTCCATCGGGGCGCTGATGCGGTACTTCATCACCGGCTCGGCCCTCGGCTCCTTCGCACGTGGCTTCGTCGACGACGAGACGGCCTACGACCCGGCCGACTACCCCCACCTCGGCCAGGCGCACCGCCTCGCCGAGCACCGCCAGAAGGTCGACGAGGGCGCCTTCGCCACGGGCCTGCGCGCGCTGCTCGACGGGCTGCGGCTGCAGTACGAGGCCCGGACCGGAGCTCCGCACGACAGTTCGGCGGCTGCCGAAGCGTGAGTGCGGCACGCTGGACGCATGGCAGCCAGTGACCTCGCCGCGCTCGCGGCGCTCTTCGCGGACGAGACCCGCGCCGCGTTCCTGCTCGCCCTGCTCGACGGGCGGGCCTGGACCTCCGGGGAACTCGCCCGGCACGCGGGCGTGGCGCCGTCCACCGCCAGCGAGCACCTCGGAAAGCTCGTCACCGGCGGGGTCCTCACGGAGGAACGGCAGGGACGCCACCGGTACGTGCGCCTCGCCGACCCCGGGATCGCGCATCTCGTGGAGGACCTGGCCACCCGGTCCGAGCCGGCGGTGACCCCGCCGCCCCGCTCGCTGGGCGCCGCGAACGCCGGGCGGGCGATGGCCCGGGGCCGGACCTGTTACGACCATCTTGCCGGGCGGCTCGGCATCGCGATCACCGAGGCGATGACGGTGCGCGGGCTGCTGCGCCAGGACACCGGGTTCGCGCTCACGGACCGGGGCGTCGCCTGGTTCGACGAGCTGGGCATCCCTCTCGTACGCCGGGGGCGGCGGCCCGTGGCGCGCGGCTGCCTCGACTGGACCGAGCGACGGCCGCACCTCGCGGGGGCCGCGGGCGCCGCGCTGTGCCGGCACGCGCTGGACGCGGAGTGGTGCGTACGGATCGGGTCCGAACGGGCCGTGAAGGTGACCGGGCGGGGCGAGAGCGCGCTGTATACGAACCTGGGCATCGCTCCCGAGGGGCTGCGATGAGCCGGCCGCCCCTGCCTCCTCTCCCCCGTGGCCTGTCTCCTGCCCCCCTGTTCCCCTGTTCCCTTGTCCCCCGTCACCCGTCACCCGTCACCCGCTCCCGCTCCCGCTCCCCGGGATATTGCGGTGAGCGCCGAAGGGTCCGCGCCCTACGGTCGAGCCATGCAGAAGCAATCATCACGGCTCGCGTTCGCCGCAGCCGGTGTCACGGTCGTCCTGTGGGCCTCCGCCTTCGTCTCCATCCGCAGCGCGGGAGAGGCCTACTCCCCCGGCGCACTCGCGCTCGGCCGGCTGCTCGCCGGGGTCCTGGTCCTCGGAGCGGTCCTCCTGCTGCGGCGGGAGGGGCTGCCGCCCCGGGCGGCCTGGCCGGGGATCGTCGTGTCGGGCCTGCTCTGGTTCGGGGTCTACATGGTGGTGCTCAACTGGGGCGAGCAGGAGGTCGACGCGGGCACGGCGGCGATGGTGGTGAACACCGGGCCGATCCTGATCGCACTGCTCGGAGCCCGGTTCCTGAAGGAGTCGCTGCCGCCGCGGCTGCTCGCGGGCATGGCGGTGTCCTTCGCGGGCGCGGTGGTCGTGGGTCTTTCGATGTCCCGCGCCTCCTCCGGCGCGCACGCCTCGCTGTTCGGGGTACTGCTCTGTGTCCTGGCGGCGATGGCGTACGCGGGCGGCGTCGTGGCGCAGAAGCCGGCGCTCGCGCACGGCAGCGCCCTCCAGGTGACGACGTTCGGGTGCCTGGTGGGGGCGGTGGCCTGTCTGCCGTTCGCCGGGCAGCTGGTCGAGGAGGCGGGCCGGGCCCCGCTGTCGGCAACCCTGAACATGGTCTATCTGGGGGTGTTCCCGACCGCGCTCGCGTTCACGACCTGGGCCTACGCCCTGGCCCGTACGACCGCGGGGCGGATGGGCGCGACCACCTACGCCGTGCCCGCGCTCGTCGTCCTGATGGCATGGCTGTTCCTCGGCGAACTGCCGGGGCTGCTCACGCTCGCCGGGGGCGCGCTGTGCCTGGCCGGTGTGGCCGTATCCCGCTCTCGTTCGCGGGCCACCGCCGGCGCCGGAACGGCTGAATCCACCTGACAGGGCATGGCCCCTGTTCCGGTCACTTCACACGCCCGCGGCGTCGGGTGTGCGCCTGCGACCAGGAACGGAGAGGCCCGTCAAGCCCCAGTTTCGGCCGCTGGGGCAAGAGGGCACGTTTCACGGCTCCCCGGCCGGATAGTTTCGAGTCGGTCACAGGCGCGGGCCGGAACATAACGCTCCGGCACCTTCTGGCAAGCCGACGGGGGAGCTCATGGCGATTCAGCAGCGGGCGGAACGTACGAGACAGGAAATCCTGTCGGCGGCCGCGAGGGTGTTCGACGGGCACGGGTACGAGCGGGCGTCGCTCGCCAGGATCGCCGGCGAGGCCCGGGTCACCACCGGCGCGCTCGTCTTCCACTTCGCGACGAAGGCGGATCTGGCGACGGCGGTCCGCGGGCGGGCCCAGGCGGTCACCCGGATCACGGTCGAGTCGGCCTGCCTGTCCACGGAGGGCGTCGGCGGCACCTCGATCGACAAGCTGGTGATCGCGACGCACGCGTTGATCCGGCTCTTCGAGACCGATCCGACGGCGCGGGCCGGTGAACGCCTCGCGCGGGAACTTCAGTTAGCCGACCCGGGGTTCTCCCGGGACTGCCCCTGGCGGCGCGAGGTGGCGCGCCTGGCACGCTACGCGGAGGCGGAGAAGGCCCTGCGTCCCGGCGTGGACGCGACGGCGGTCGCCGCGCTGATCGGCTACGTGATCACCGGGGTCGAGCTGGAGATGCGCTGCCCGAACGGCCCGTCCGACGACTGCTGGCCCCCGGACGATCCGAGGACCGCCGAGAACGCGGCCCTGCACGGACCCGCCGAGCAACGGCTCGACCGCATCTGGAAGTTGATCCTGCCGGGCCTGGTCCACCCGGCCGGGCGGCGGCGCGGCGCCTAGGCCGTGTCCGGAACGTAGGGCCGGGCGGGACTTTCCGGACACGACCCAGGGCGACTCACGAGGGGCGCGCGCGGGTGCGCGGGCCCCTCGTGTCGTACCACCCGCCACCCGAACGGCCGGTGGTACGGGATGGCCGCGCCGCCGTCGACCGACCGCGGCTCACCCCCCCGAACGCAGCAGCTGGCGGGCGAAGTCCGCGAGGGCGCGGCCGATGCGTTCGGTCGACAGGCCGAGTTCATGCCGCTGGAACTGGAAGAGCTCGGGTGACAGCGGGCTGAGCGCGATGTCGATCAGCGGGTCCGGGTCCTGGATCCCGTGGTCGACGAGCAGCGTGCGGACATGGACGCGCCAGAAGCCGTACGCGCCCGTCCGGAAGCGCGCGGGGCCGGTCTCCGCCCCGAGGGCCAGCGGCAGGTGCCGTTCGAGGAGATCGAGCATCGCGAGGTAGAAGGCCGCGAGCCGCTCCCCCGCGGGAGCGCCGGGCCCGAGCGGCGGCGGGCCGTAGATGAGCTGCCCCTGGAGCCTGCGCTCGTGCTCGTCGAGCAGCGCGACGGCGACCGACGACGGGTCGGGGAAGCTCCGGTAGAGCGTGGCGCGGCCCACCCCGGCGGCCTTGGCGATCCGGTCCATGGTGACCGTCCGCGGATCCTGCTGGGCGAAGAGCTGCTCGGCCGCGGCCAGGATCTGGGCGCGGTTGCGTTCCGCGTCCGCGCGTCTGCGCGGGGCGACCGGCTGGTCGTCCGCGGCCTGAAGATCACCAAGGAGCCCGCCGACCCGGTGGACGGAGGAGGCTCCACGACCCCGCTGCTCGTCGTCGCTCATGGACCAGACCTTACTTCCCCTGGAGCTAAGTGGACACCTTGTCCGTTTGCCATGTCCCGTGGCATGCTAAACGGACTCAGTGTCCACTTAACCGCTCGCCATCCCCGCCCCAGGGAGATCAAGATGCATACCGCGCTCCTCGCCGCGGCCCTGCTGGTCGGCTGCCTCCTGGCCGTCCAGGCCTCGGTGAACCTCCAGCTCAACTCGGCCGTCGGCACCCCGTACGGCGCCTCGACCATCCAGCTCGGCGTCGCGACCGGTCTGCTGACCGTGCTCGCGGTGGCGGCCGGAGCACTCGGCGCGCTCGGCAAACTGCCCGACGTCGAGCCCTGGCAGCTGCTTGGCGGACTCGCCAGTCCGCTCTACATCACCAGCGGCATCCTGCTCTTCCCACGGCTCGGCGCCCTCGCCGCCGTCGGGCTCTTCGTCACCGGCCAGATGTTCGCCTCGCTCGCGCTCGACCTCTTCGGCCTCCTCGGTCTCGAGCAGCAGGACCTGAGCGCCGGGATCGTCATCGGCGCCGTGGCCGTGCTCGCCGGCATCGTCGTGATCATCCGGGGCATGAAGGCCGCGGCCCCTCCCGGCGCCCCCAAGATGTCGAGCGCCGGCCGCGCCGGCTGGCTCGCCCTCGGTGTCGTCGCCGGAGCCGTGCTGCCGGTGCAGGGCGCGGTCAACGCCCAGCTGCGCGCCCAGCTCAAGCAGCCCGTCACCGTCGCCGTGATCAGCTTCGCCGTCGCGACCTTCACCATCGCCGTCGTCCTGCTCGTGCTGTACGCGACCCGGAAGACGCCGAAGCCCAAGATCGCCCCGCTGAAGAAGATGCCCTGGTGGGGCTGGCTCGGTGGCGCCTGCGCCGCCGCCTACGTCACCGGCACCTTCCTGCTCATCCCCGAAATCGGTGCGGCGGTGACCATCGCGCTCACCGTGACCGGGCAGCAGCTCACCTCGGCCCTGATCGACCACAAGGGCCTGTTCAAGCTCCCCCAGCGCTCCCTCACGAAGCCGCGCACCCTGGGTCTCGCCCTGCTGATCGCCGGCTCGCTGACCATCCAGCTCGTCTGACCGAGGCCGCCACTCCCCCCGGGACCCCACCCGGGGGGCCACGGCCCGCACGGTGCGTCATGAAAGGTGTGTCATGAAAGCGTCCTACACCGCCGGGCCGGACCTCCACGTCCTCCCCTCGGCGCTGCCCATCCCGGGGCTCGGCGACCAGCCGGTGAACGCCTTCCTCCTCCGGTCCGGCCAGCCTCTCCTCGTGGACACCGGCATGCCCGTCGACCGGGAGGGCTTCCTGGAGTCCCTCTGGTCGCTGATCGAGCCGGCCGATCTGCGCTGGGTCGTCGTCACGCACGACGACCGCGACCACACCGGCGCCCTCGCCCGCATTCTGGAGGCCGCGCCGAACGCGAAGGTCCTCGCCAACGCCATATCCCTGACGCGAATATCGGAAGAGTTCAGCATTCCACAGGAACGGGTGGTCACCGCGAACCCGGGAAGTCGTGTGAAAGTCGGCGACCGTGAGCTGAGTTTTCACCGGCCGCCCACTTTCGATTCACCCGGAACCCTCGCCGTGTTCGACCATTCCGATGGAACGCTCTACAGCTCCGACAGTTTCGGTACCGTCGTCGAAGAAATCAGCCAGGACTTCGCCGATCTCGCCGAGGAGGAATTCTTCCACGGCTTCGAGGTCCTGAACCGGGCGATAGCCCCCTGGACCGCACTGGTCGACGAGGCGAAATTCCTCCGCCCGGTGCACGAGCTGGCCGCCCTGCGCCCCGCCAAGCTGCTGAGCGCCCATGGGCCGACCGTCCGCGAGGCCGCCGTACCGCGGCTCTTCGAGGCGATGGCCCGTATACCTTCCCTGCCCGCCTGGCTGCCCGACGCCGACCTCGACCTCGAGGCGGCGCTCGACGCCGTCGAGTCACCGGCCGGCTGAGGCCCCCGGCCGGCCGAGCCGGTCGAGCCCCCGGCCGGCCGAGCCCCGCTCCGCCCGCGTACGAACCGAGGAGAACCATGTCCGACCCGACCACCGCCGACCTGACGCCGCCGCGCGGAGTCGTCACCGTCTTCTCCGACATCTGGTGTTCCTTCGCGCACATCGCGATCCACCGGCTGCACACCACCCGGGCCCGCCTCGGCCTGGAGGAGCAGGTCTCCTTCGACCTGCGCGCCTTCCCCCTCGAACTGCTCAACGACGCCCCGAGCCCGCGCCCCGGCACGGACAGCGAGGTCGCCCGGATGGCCAGCCTGGAGCCGGCCGCCGGCTGGCAGCTGTGGCAGGCCAAGGACTGGCTCTACCCGTCCACGACCCTGCCCGCCCTGGAGGCGGTGCTCGCCGCCAAGGAGCAGAGCCTCAACGCCTCGGAGCAGCTCGACCTCGGGCTGCGCCGCGCCTTCTGGGCCGAGTCGCGCTGCATCAGCCACCGCAAGGTGATCCTGGACGTGGCCGCGGACACCGGTGTCGTCGACGTCGGCGCCCTGGCCGAGGCCCTGGACGACGGGCGGGCACGCCGTTCGCTCGCGGACCAGGCGGCGCTCGCCCAGAGCGACCGGGTGAACTGCAGCCCCCATCTGTTCCTGCCCGACGGCTCCGACCACGCCAACCCCGGCATCGAGGTGGACTGGGAGGGCGCGTACGGCATCGGCTGGCCGGTGATCGGCTCGGACGACCCGAAGGTGTTCGAGGACATCCTGCTGAGGGCCGCCACTGAATAGTTGAACAGGCTCCCAGAAAGGGGGCTGTACAACCGGAACGACGGCCAGGCATTCCTGTTCGAGGAATGCCTGGCCGTCGTTCCTTTTTTTTGCCGGCAGAACATCGCGGTGATTATTAATTGCGTGACCCGGCCGTTATTCGCAAGGCCGGTCGAAGCTCCTACAGTCATTCACGCCGCCGGAATTCCGGACGGAGATTCGTATCGACAGCGGGAGTTCTTCATGTCGTTGACCGACAAGGCAGACGTCAGCACGTTCGTCGACCTCACCCAGCACGAGATCGAAGCCCTGAAGACCCGGTTCAACCTGGCCGACGCGCACACCCACCAGCGGCAGTCCGCCTCCCAGGAGCGGATCGTCTCGCGGCTTCCCGAGCTCTGGCACGAGTCCGAGTCGAAGCAGCAGGCGCACTTCGAGCGTCAGTTCCTGGACGCCTTCTTCCGGCTGCACCAGCAGCCCACCGCCCGTGCGATGGGCCGCACGCTCCTTTCCTACTCCGCGAGCGTGTCGACCATGGTCGCCGGCATGTTCCTCAAGCAGCGCGGCATGTCGGTGCAGCTCGTCGAGCCCTGCTTCGACAACCTGGTCGACCTGCTGCGCAACATGCAGGTGCCGATCTCCCCGTTCGCCGAGTCGGCGCTGCACGACAAGGACGCCATCTACGAGCGGCTCGTCGAGGAGATCGACGCGGACGCGATCTACCTTGTCGACCCCAACAACCCCACCGGGTTCACCCTGCTCGCCGAGAAGCTGGAGGGCTTCCGCGAGGTCGTCCGCTACTGCGTGGACCACGACAAGGTCCTGGTGATGGACTTCTGCTTCGCGTCCTTCGCGCTCTGCGACGAGGGCATCGGCCGGGTGGACATCTACCGGCTCCTGGAGGAGTCCGGCGTCACGTACATGGTCATGGAGGACACCGGCAAGACGTGGCCGATCCAGGACGCCAAGTGCGCCATGATCACGGCCAGTCAGGACATCCAGGAGGAGGTCTACAACCTCCACACCAGCGTCCTCCTGAACGTCTCGCCGTTCGTCCTCAACATGGTCACGCAGTACGTCGAGGACTCCATCACCGATGGTTTCGCCTCCGTCCGCGACATCATCCGCACCAACGGCGAGGCCGCCCGCGACGCCCTCAGCGGCACCATCCTGGAGTTCCAGGAGCCGGTCGTCGGCACCAGCGTCGCCTGGTTCCGCATCAAGCCGGAGCACCTGACCGCCACCCAGCTCCAGGCCGTCCTCTTCGACGAGGAGGTGTACGTCCTGCCGGGCACGTTCTTCTACTGGAACACCAAGGAGAAGGGCGAGCGCTTCGTGCGCCTGGCCCTGGCCCGCGAGCCGGAGCTCTTCGCCGGCGCGATGGAGCGGATGCGGAAGGTGCTCGAGCGCTATGCGGCCTGACACGCACCCGGTGGTGTTCATCGACGCCACGCTCTTCATGGGCATGCACAGCAAGGACGACGTCGTCCGCGTGGCCGCCAAGGCCTTCTTCGCGGGCCGGCTCGCCGCGGGAGAAGCCGGCGGGGTCCTCATGAGCTGGGAGCAGGTAGGCCGCTGCGACGACCTCGTATGGGGCTACGAGCGGGGGCTGCAGGACGAGTACTACCCCTTCATGGACGTCCTCCACACCGACCTGGCCATCGAGCGGATCGGCTACCAGGAGGACGACGTCCGCAGGGCGTTGACCACGCCCGCGCTCGAAGGCCTGCCCGCGCACGAGCGGCTGCTGCTCGCCCAGGTCATCGGCCGCGGGGGCGTGCTCCACACGGCGAGCCCCCGGCTGGTCGGGGCGGCGGCCGGACTGCCCGTCGTACCGATCGCCCCGCTCGCGTCGGCCGACGCTCCCGCCCTCGGCGAGGAGCCCTCGTTCCCGGCGTACCTGGAGGACCTCTACCAGCGGTCGCTGGTGCTGAAGGTCGTCTCCGAGGACCTCTGACGGTTGTCTCGCAACCCTCGGACGGTCCTCCACCACCTCTGAACACCCTCTGAAGAACCCTCTGAAGACATTCCGAAGGGCACCCCACTCATGCCTGGCACCTACTCCGGGACCGTCGTCCCGCTGATCACCCCCTTCGACGAGCACGGCGTCGTCGACGAGCAGAGCGTCGTCCGTCTCCTGGACCACATCCGCACCGAGGTCAACGGCTTCATGCCGGCGCTGACCTCCGGCGAGGGCTGGAAGCTCGACGCGCGGCAGTGGCAGGACGTCGTCACGTACACCGTCCGGCACGCGGGCGGCCTGCCCGTCCTCGCCGGCATCCAGCTCCCCGACACCGACGCGGTGATCGACCGGGCCCGTACGGCGGCCGCGATCGGCGCCGACGCCGTCGTCGTCACCACGCCGTTCGGCGCCGATGTGACGCAGGACCGGATCGTCGAGCACTACCAGGCGATCCGCGCGGCCGTCGACATCCCGATCTTCCTCTACAACGAGGAGGCGCTCTCGGGCAATCGCATCGAGTTCGACACCCTGATCCGGATCTGCAAGGAGATACCCGGGATCGTCGGCATCAAGGAGTCCAGCGGCGACGCCGCGTTCACCCGGAAGATGGCCGAGGCCGGCACCGGCATCCCGGTCTTCGAGGGCTGGGAGAACCTCCTCGTCGACGCCCGCGGAATCGACGGCTTCATCGGCCCGCTGGCCAACCTCGAACCCTCCCTGTGCAACGCGATGCTGGTCGACCCGACCCCGGACCGGCAGGCGGAGATCAACACCGTCTGCGAGCGGTACGGCGTCTTCAAGGACGACTGGTACCGCTGGGTCAAGAAGGAACTGCACCAGCGCGGCGTGATCGGTTCCCCCACCGTGCATGAGGAGGCGAAGGCGGCATGAGCACCACCCCCGCCGCTCCGTCCGCATCCGCCGCGTCCTCCGTCCCGGTGGCCGCGCACTCGATCACGGCCCCGGCCGCGACCGCGCAGCGCGAGCTGCACAGCCTCTACCGGCGGGTCCCCAATCTCGGCGACTACGGCTCGATGACCGCGATCGAGGAGCGGTGGATCCTGCCCAAGGCGCGGGCGTACGAGGCCTCCGCACCCCGGTTCGGCTCGGCCGGCGAGCTGCTCCAGGCGCTCAAGGAGTTCCTCGCCGAGGAGGAGGCCGCGCTCCCGGAGAGCGCGACCTTCCTCGCCGAGCATGCGACGCTCGATCAGTTCAAGGTCGTGGTGCGGCAGTTCGCCCTCGACGGTCTCACCGAGTCCGAGTCGCTGCTGCCGGTCGTGCCCCGGCTGCCGTACCGCTCGGCGATGGCGGTCTTCCGCGTCCTCATCGACGAACTCGGCTGCGGCAACGAGGAGAAGGCGCACTCCCAGCTCTACCGCGATCTGCTCACCGAGCTCGGTATGAGCCTGCGGCTCGACGACTACCTCGACGAGACGACCCCGGAGTGCTTCGCCTACGTCAACATGTTCAACTGGCTGGCGAGCCGGGCGTCTTCGCCCCAGTACTTCCTGGGCGCGTACGCCTACTTCGAGACCAGCGTGCTGTACGCCTTCCAGAGCTTCGCGCGGGCGGCGCGCCGGCTCGGGATCGTCCACGACGCCTACTACACCGAGCACCTCTACATCGACTCGTACCACAGCAGTCACATGCGTACGGCGATCCGCTCCCTCGACGAGCCGGACCTGGCGAAGATCTGGGCGGGCGTGCGACTGGCCTCCGACATCGTCGGCACGGCCACGGAGACGGCCATCGCGCGGGCGCGGGAGACCGTCGCATGACGGCCGTGCCCGCGGGGCGGCGGCGGGGCTCCGACGAGCCCACCGTCCGCCAGGTGACCGAGGACCTGGTCCTGGTCGACGTCGGCGGCCGCAAGGTCCTCGCGGCCGCCGTCTGCCCGCACCGCGGGGGCCGGCTCAAGTACGGCAGGGTCGACGGGGACAGGCTGCGCATCACCTGCCCCCTGCACCACACGACCTTCGACCTGACCAGCGGGGAACGCCTGTCGGGAGCGGCCTGCGCGGCGCTCCGGGTGGTGGATGTGCTGCCCGGGGAACTCAGCGTCCCCGAGCAGCGCGACCCCGCGCACGACTCCTACGCGGCCGCGCCTCCCGAGGCGACCGCTGCCGAGGCGGCCCCGTCCGGGGGCGCCTCATGACCACCACACCGACCGGGGCGGCGTCCACCGTGGCGCCGCCCCGTGCGGCGGTCGACCACGACGGCATCGCTCCGGTGCCCGAGGCCGAACGCACCTCGACACCGGGCGACTTCGGCTGGATCTGGCCCTCCGCGCAGTTCTCCTTCGGCACGGTCGTCCTCGGCGCGCTGCCCGTCGTCTTCGGCCTCGGCTGGTGGACCTCGGCGAGCGCCATCGCCGTGGGCGTGGCCGTCGGTACGGCGCTGCTCGCGCCGCTCGCCCGGTTCGGCGTCCGTACCGGCACCAACGATCCCGTGGCGAGCGGCGCGCACTTCGGCGTACGGGGCAGGGTCGTCGGCAACATCCTCACGGTGGTCACCGCGCTCGGCTTCTTCGCCATCGCCGTGTGGACGGGCGGCACCGCCGTCATGGTCGCCGGCCACCGGCTGTTCTCCACCCCCACGGGCCCCGGCGCGCTGACCGCCGCGATGTTCGTGACGGCGGCGGCGGTCGCGCTGGTCGCCGTCCGCGGCCACGAGACCCTCGTCCGTACGTACAAGGTCACCGCGGTCACCGGCGGCGCGGTCCTCCTGGGAACCGTGCTGGTGCTCGCCCCCGACTTCGACGCCGGATACGCCGGCGGGACGCTCGCGCTCGACAGCACCCTGCACACCTGGCTGCTCGCGGCGACCGCCTCCGCCACCGTGCCCCTGTCGTACGCCACCTTCCAGGGCGACTACACCCGCTTCATGCCCGCCTCCACCCCCACCGGCCGGGTGGTGCGGGCCAGCGGGATCTCCATGTTCCTCAGCAGTCTCGCCGCGCTGCTCACCGGCGCGTACGTGACGACGCTGTTCCCCGTCCCCGACGAGCCGTGGCTCCAGGGCCTGACGGACGCGCTGCCCGGCTGGTTCGCGGTCGCGGTCGTGGTCTTCGGCTTCGCGGGCACGCTTCCGCAGGCGGGGCTCTGTCTGTACGCGGCCGGGCTCTCCGCCAACTCGGTGTTCTGGCGCTCCTCACGGGCCGCCGTCACCACCGTGGTCGCGGTGCTCGCGGCGGCCGTGCTGTACCTCGGGGCGGTGGTGTACGACGCCATGGACGCGATGTCGGCCTTCGTGACGCTGCTCCTCACGGTCGTCGCCCCGTGGGCGGCCGTGCTCTTCGTCGGCTACGTGCTCCACCGGGGCCGGTACGACGCGGAGGCGCTGCGCACCTTCACCACGGGCGGTGGCGGCCGGTACTGGTACACCGGCGGGGTCAACCCGCGGGCCGTCACGGCCTTCGCACTCGGCTCGGCCGTCGGCGTCCTGTGGGTCAACAACCCCTTGTACACAGGTCCGTTGACGGACCTGACGGGCGGTGTCGATCTGAGCCTGCCGGCCTCCTTCGTCGTCGCCGCCGTGCTGTACGGGGCGCTGTGCCGGGTCTGGCCGGAGCCGTTGCTGCCGCCGTCGCGAGTTTCGAGGTGATGCATGTCCACAGCCCGACTCACTGTCCGGTCGGTCGTCCCTGAGGCCGAGGGCGTCCTCGGGCTCGTGCTCGTCGATCCCACGGGCGCCGCGCTGGCCCCGTGGGAGCCCGGCGCCCATCTGGAGGTGACGCTGCCGTCCGGGGCGGTCCGGCACTACTCGCTCTGCGGCGACCCCGCGGAGCGGAGCACGTACCGGCTCGGGGTACTGCGGGAGCCCGGCGGGCGGGGCGGATCGGAGGAGATCCACACCTCCGTCGGCGAGGGCACGGTCCTCGGGGTCCGGGGCCCGTTCAACCGCTTCCCGCTCGTGCCCGCCGAGCGGTATCTGTTCATCGCCGGAGGCATCGGCATCACCCCCCTCCTTCCGATGGTCCGTTCGCTTCCGCAGGGGTCGTGGTCCCTGCTGTACGGCGGCCGGAGCCTGGCGGCCATGGCGTACCGCGAGGAGCTCGCCGCGCTCCCCGGGGTCACGCTCGCCCCTCAGGACACGGCGGGGCTGCCCGACCTGGACGCCGTCCTCGGCGGGCTGCCGGCGGAGACGGCGGTGTACTGCTGCGGTCCGGAGGGGCTTCTCCGGGCGGTGGAGGAACGGTGGTCGGGTCCGCTGCACACGGAACGCTTCGGCGCGGCGCCGGTGCGGGACTCCGGGGCCGGCGACGGCTTCGAGGTGGAGCTGCGCCGGAGTGGGCGGACGCTGCACGTCGAGCCCGGCCGCACCTTGCTCGACGCCGTGCGCGAGGTGGTTCCCGGTGTCGCGTACTCCTGCGAGGAGGGCTGGTGCGGCACCTGTGAGACGAAGGTGATCGCCGGAACGCCCGAGCACCACGACTCCGTCCTCGGCGAGGACGAGAAGGCCTCGGGGGCGACGATGATGATCTGCGTGGGCCGCTCGTGCGGCGCCCGTCTCGTCCTGGACCTCTGACGTGCGCAAGCCCGTACCGGTACGTCGGTACGGGCTTCCGCGCGTCCGCGTCTCCGCCTGGTGTCAGGGGAAGACCACGAGGGCCCGGCCGCCCTTGCCCGCGAGCATGTTCTCGAAGGCGCCCGGGATGCCGTCCAGGGTGATCCGCTCGGTGACGAGAGCGTCGAGGTCGAGCCGGCCGGCGCGGATGTGCTCGGCGAGGACCGGCAGGTCGACGGCCGGGTTCGAGTTGCCGTAGACGCAGCCCGCGAGGGTGCGGCCCCAGTGGAAGATCTCCAGGGCGTTGAAGGTGACCTGCTGGTCCTTGCCGCCGATGCCGACGACCGTGGTGCGGCCGCCGCGCCGGGTGGAGTCCCAGGCGGTACGGATGGTGACGGCGCGGCCGACGCACTCGACGGCCACGTCGACGCCCTGGCCCCCCGTCAGCTTCCGGATCTCCTTCGCCGTGGTCTCGGAGGCGACCACGTACTCGGTCGCCCCGGCCGCCCGCGCGAGCGCCTCCTTCTCCGGGGAGACGTCCACCGCGACGATCGTCGAGGCGCCGGCGATCCGGGCGGCCTGGAGGGTGGCGAGCCCCACTCCGCCGACGCCGAAGACCGCGACGGTCTCGCCCTCGCGGACCCGGGCGGAGTGGTGGACGGCGCCCCAGCCGGTGAGGACGGCGCAGCCGAGGAGGGCGGCGGCGGTGAGCGGCACTCCGTCGGGCACCGGCAGGACACAGGCCGAGGCGACGACCGTCTCCTCCGCGAAGGCGGCGACGTTGAGGCCGGGGTGGAGGTCCGTGCCGTCCTGGGTGCGGGCGTGGATGTTCGCGGCGCCGGTCAGCGCGTTGGCGCAGAGCCAGACCTCGCCGAGCGAGCAGGGGTGACAACTGCCGCAGGACGGCGCCCAGTTGAGGACGACGTCGTCGCCGGGGGCGACATGGGTGACGCCCTCGCCGACGGAGACGACGGTGCCGGCGCCCTCGTGGCCGAGGACGGCGGGGACCGGCACGCGCATGGTGCCGTTGGAGAGCGACAGGTCGGAGTGGCAGACGCCGGCGGCCGCGAGCCGGACCCTGACCTGCCCGGGTCCGGGCTCGGGGAGTTCGATGCCGGTGATCTCCAGCGGGGAGCCGACGGCGGGCAGGACGGCGGCGCGGATCAGGCTCACGTGCGGTGCTCCTCGGGACGCGGGACTGGAGGGACTCGGGTCCTGCGGGACTCGGGTCCGGCGGTCAGAACCGGAGGGACTCGGGTCGGCGGGACTCGGGTCCGGTGGTCAGAACCGGAGGGACTCGGGTCGGCGGGACTCGGGTCCGGTGGTCAGAACTGGAGGGACTTGGTCTGGAGGTACTCGGACAGGCCGTGCGCGCCGAGTTCCCGGCCCACGCCGGACTGCTTGTACCCGCCGAAGGGCGCCAGCGGGTTGAACCGGCCGCCGTTGATGTCGACCTGGCCGGTGTCCATGCGGCGGGCGAAGGCGACGGCCTCCTCGGGCTCGCCCCAGACCGCGCCGGCGAGGCCGTACACGGTGCCGTTGGCGATGGCGAGCGCGTCGGCCTCGTCCTCGTAGCGGAGGAGGGAGACGACGGGCCCGAAGATCTCCTCCTGGGCGATGGTCATCTCCGGGGTGACGTCGGCGAAGACGGTCGGGGAGACGTAGTAGCCGGTCTCGCGCGGGGCCTCGGGGCCGCCGGCGACGAGCCGGGCGCCCTCCTCGATGCCCTTCTCGATGTAGCCGCGGACGCGCTGCTGCTGCTTGGCGTTGACCAGGGGGCCGACGCGCTCGCCGGGGACGTACTTGGCGACGGCCTCGGCGGCGAGCGCCACCGCCTCCTCGTAGCGGTCGGCGGGGATCAGCATCCGGGTCCAGGCGCTGCACGTCTGGCCGGAGTTGGACATGACGTTGGCGATGCCGACGGCGACGGCCTTGGGGAGGTCGGCGCTCGGGAGGATCACGTTGGCGGACTTGCCGCCGAGTTCGAGCGCGACCCGCTTGACCGCGCCGCCCGCGAGGGCGCCGATGCGGCGGCCGACGGCGGTGGAGCCGGTGAAGGAGACGAGGTCCACGTCCGGGTGCTCGGCGAGCGCCTGGCCGGCGACCGGGCCGAGCCCGGTGACCAGGTTGAACACGCCGGCGGGCAGGCCCGCCTCGTGCACGGCCTCGGCGAAGAGCTGGGCGGTGAGCGGGGTGTCCTCGGCGGGCTTGAGGACGGTCGTGCAGCCGGCGGCCAGGGCGGGGGCGACCTTGGCGACGATCTGGTGGAGCGGGTAGTTCCAGGGGGTGATGGCGGCGACGACGCCGACCGGCTCGGCGTAGACGGTCGAGTTGCCGACCTTCTCCTCGAAGGGGTGGGCGGCGGCGAGTTCGGCGTACGAGCCGGCCACGGCGATCGGCAGTCCGGCGTGGACGGCGGCGGCGAGCTGCGGCGGGGCGCCGAGTTCGGCGGTGACGGTGGCGGCGATCTCCTCGGCGCGGGCGGCGAGCGCGTCGCGCAGGGCGGCGATCCTGGCCCCGCGCTCGGCGGGCGGGGTCGCGGCCCAGCCGGGCAGCGCGGCGCGGGCGGCGCGTACGGCGGCGTCGACGTCCTCGGCGGTGCCGGCCGGGACGTGGCCGATGACCTGCTCGTCCGCCGGGTTGATGACGGCGATCGTGTCGGGACCGGCGGCGGGGCGCCACTCCCCGCCGATGTACATCGTGTCGTACGCCTTCATTCGCTGTCTCCTCACAGTGCCGACTCGTATCGCCGGCTCGCATCGCCGACCGGACGTTACCGACCGGTTCGCCGTCCAGTCCCAAACTAGCGCTGTTAGTTTTCGGGCGCCAGGGTGCCCCGGAGTGCCCCCGGTCTCAGTACCGAACCGATCGTGCCGCCCCCGCGCGGGCCCTGTCCACGGACACCCCGCACAGCCCTGCGCCCCCGGAACTGGCGGAAGTCTCCTCGCGCCCGACGTGACCCTGGCCCCGGCGCCCCGGCCCCTCCGGTAATTCCCCAGTAACGGCCCGGACCTAGCGTCCCCGACCGAGCCCGCCCCGCCTCCCCAGGGCCTTCCCCAGGCCCGTACGGGGAGGCGGGGCGTCGGCTTCCCCCGTACCAGCGTTGGAGGAGCCACCCACATGCACCTGCCCCGCTCGCCGATCCGGCGCGGAACCACCGTCTGGGCCACGGCCGCCGCCACCCTTACGGCCCTGCTCGTGGCCCCCACCGTGGCCGCGGCGCCGTCCACGGCCGTCGCGCCCTCCCCCAGGGCCGCCGAGGCCGCCGTCGATCCCGGTGTCACCGCCGCCGTCCGCGCCGGGGGCGAGGCGACCTTCTTCGTCGTCCTCGCCGACCGTGCCGACCTCTCGCGGGCCCGCTCGCAGCGCGGCCACGAGAAGAAGGCCCGGACCGCCTTCGACACCCTGCGCACCGAGGCCACCCGCAGCCAGCTCTCCCTGACCCGCTTCCTCGACCGCGCCAAGGTCGGCTACGAGGCGTACTGGATCGCCAACGCCGTGAAGGTCACCGGCGACAAGGCGCTCGTGGAGAAGCTGGCCGCACGTCCCGACGTCGCCTCCCTCCGCCAGGAGCGGCACTACGCCCTCGACACGGTCGAGCAGGCCCCCGCGACCGCCGAGGAGGCGGTGACCCCCGAGTGGGGCGTGAAGGACATCGGAGCCGACCAGGTCTGGTCCCGCTACGACAACCGCGGCGAGGGCATCGTCGTCGCGAACATCGACTCGGGTGTGCAGTACGACCACCCGGCCCTGAAGGGCAACTACCGGGGCAACCTCGGCGACGGCACCTTCAGCCACGACTACAACTGGTACGACCCGACCGGCCAGTGCGCCGCCGGCGCGCCCTGCGACAACAACGGCCACGGCACCCACACCATGGGCACGATCGCCGGCGCGGGCGGCATCGGCGTCGCCCCCGGCACCACCTGGATCGCCGCCAAGGGCTGCGAGGCGCGCAGCTGCTCGGACTCGTCCCTGCTGAAGTCGGGCCAGTGGATCCTGGCGCCGACCGACCACAACGGCGAGAACCCGCGTCCCGACCTCGCCCCCGACATCGTCAACAACTCCTGGGGCGGCGGCAACACGACCTTCTACCAGGACATCATCGAGTCCTGGAACGCGGCGGGCATCTTCGAGGCCTTCGCCGCCGGCAACGCCGGCAACGGCACGAGCTGCTCCACCACCGAGGCCCCCGGCGCCCAGGCCCCGGCCTACGGCGTCGGCGCCTACGACGTGAACGGAAAGATCGCCTCCTTCTCCGGCTTCGGCCCCTCCCTGGTCGACGGCTCCATGAAGCCGAACATCTCGGCACCGGGTGTCGACGTCCGCTCCGCCTGGCCGGGCAACACCTACCGCGCCATCTCCGGTACGTCGATGGCGACCCCGCACGTCGCCGGCGCCGTCGCCCTGCTCTGGTCCTCGGCCCCGTCCCTCATCGGTGACATCGACGGCACCCGGGCGGCCCTGAACGGCTCCGCCCGCGACGTCGACGACACCCACTGCGGCGGCACCGCCGCCGCCAACAACGTGTGGGGCGAGGGCAAGCTCGACATCCTCGCCGCCGTGGACCGCGCCCCGCACTCCGCGGCCACCGTCACCGGCACGGTCACCGACCGGGCGACCGGTACCCCGCTGGCCGGGATCACCGTCACCGCGACGGCCGGTGAGGCCCGCCGCTCGGTGACCACCGACGCCTCCGGCGCCTACCGGCTGACGCTCTCCGCCGGCACGTACGCCCTCACCATCGGCGGCTACGGCTACCGGGACCTCGTCGAGGACGCGCTCACCGTCACCACCGGCCAGTCCCTCGCCCACGACCTCGGCCTGGACGCCGTACCCGCGCACGCCGTGTCCGGCACGGTCCTGGACGTCACGGGGAAGCCCCTGAAGGGCGCCACCGTCCGCTTCACCGACGCCCCGCTCACCCCGGTCGTCACCGATGCCACCGGCGCCTTCCGCTTCCCGGCCGTCGCCGAGGGCGCGTTCACCCTCACCGCCACCCCGGCGGCGCCCGTCCTCTGCAACGGCACCTACAGCTCCGCACTCGCCGTGGACGCCGCGGAGACCGTGACGGCCGCCCTGCCCGCCCGTACCGACGCCACGGGGAACAGCTGCCTCCCCGCCGCGTACGCGTGGACCTCCGCGTCGACGAAGCTGGCGCTCTCGGGCGACGAGAACGCGAAGACGATCGCCCTGCCGTTCCCCGTCTCGTTCTACGGCGTCACCTACAGCCAGGCGAGCGTCACCACCAACGGCCTGGTGAACTTCCTCGCTCCCCGGCTCGGCGACTACAAGAACACCGCGCTGCCGTCCCCCGGCCAGCCCAACGGCATCCTCGCCGCCTTCTGGGACGACCTGACCCTGGACTCCAAGTCGGCCGTGAAGACCGCCGTCAGCGGTACCGCCGGCCAGCGGCGCTTCGCGATCGTCTGGGAGAACGCGGCCTTCGCCGCCGACACCGCCAAGCGCGTCACCTTCGAGGCCGTCTTCGAGGAGGCGACCGGCGCGGTCGTCCTCCAGTACCAGTCGATCGGCGCGAACGCCCTGGAGACCGGCGGCGGCGCGACCGTCGGCATCGAGAACCAGGCGGGCACGGACGCCCTGCAGTACTCCTTCGACGAGCCGGTCCTCATGGACCGTTCGGCCATCCGTATCTTCCCGAAGGCGGCGTGATGACCCACCGTTCCCGGCAGGCCCTGCGCCTCGCCTCCGCCCTCGTCGCGGCCGGCCTCGCGCTCACCGCGCTGCCCGCCACCACCGCGTACGCCGACGACGAGCCCCTCGGCCGGATTCTCACCGACCCCCAGGCCGACGCCCTGGAGCGGCGCGCCGAACCGGCCGCGCCCCTCGACATCACCCCGCAGGACGCGGCACGGAGCGAGCTCCGGGGCACGTCCGGCACCGCCGACACCTCCGACACCACGGCCGGCGGCCTGGCCGTCACCAAGACCTCCGGCCTGGAGACCTACCAGGGGCAGGCCGACACCGCCCAGCTCGGCGGCGGGCGCGGCGACTTCCTCGCCGTGCACAGCCTCGGCACCGTCACCCGGCTCACCGAGGAGGGCCGCGAGGTCTGGAAGCGGGACAACGCCTCGCTCCACGCCGACTGGCAGGTCACGAACATCCGCCCGTGGCAGACCGAGCCCTACCCGGCGCGGATCACCACCGGCTACCACGCCAACAGCCCGTACGCCGACAGCTCCGACCGGGGCTGGACGCAGGGCGACCTGACCGGCGACGGGATCGCGGACGTCGTCTTCACGGCCGACGTCGGCACCAGCCCGTACCGCCCGTTCACCTCCCCCGGCTCCACACTGACGACCGGCACCTTCGTCACCGTCCTCGACGGCGCCACGGGCCGCACCCTGTGGTCGCAGCTCTTCGCCGACGCCCAGCAGGTCACACTCGTCGGCGACACCCTGCTCATCGGCGACCAGCCGTCGACGAACCTCAACTCCGCCAAGGACGCCACCGCCGCCCTGCGGGCCTTCCGCTTCGCGTACGACGGCACGAAGCTCACGCCGTCGGCGACCTGGACGTACGAGACGGGGCAGCGGCACGGCCGGTGGGGTTCGACCGTGCCGCTCGGCGACGGGCGCGTCGCCGTGTCCTGGTACGTGAAGAAGACCGCCACGGATCCCGCCGCGGGCCGCACCCTGGTCCTCGACACGACCGACGGCTCCGTGGCCTGGCAGACGGACAACGACCTCTACTCCCGCCAGCTGGCCTACGACGCGGCACGGAAGCGCCTGGTCGCCCTGGAACAGGCCGACTACCGGGACGGCGTGCGGTACGAGCTGGCCGCCTACGACCCGGCCGAGGGGACCCGCACCACCCTCGACACCCGGGTCAACGCGCTCGGCATCGGGCTGCGGATCGGCCAGCTGCGCGGCGACTCCGCCCCGGAGTACGCGATCAGCGAGGCGACGCTCGACGAGTACCTGTGGGTCAACACCTCCACCATCCGTGCCGTGGACGGCGGCGACGCGGCGGAGCTGTGGTCGCACACCGTCAAGCGCGCCGAGGACAACAACAAGGACGGCGACTCGGCGCTCGGCCTGCGGATCGCCGACGGCAAGGTGCTCGCCTCGTACGTCACCACCGAGGGCAAGGACACCGCCGTCAACCCGGGCGGCGGCCGCTTCGGCACCCTGACCGCGCTGAACGGCCGGGACGGGGAGGTCCGCTGGCAGCACACGGGCGCGACCGCCTCGCCGATCTACGCCCAGCCGTACCGCGAGGACGGCGAGTGGCGCGTACGGACCGTGGACAACGAGCAGAACATCCGCTCGTACCGGCTCGGCAGCGGCCGGCAGGCCGCCATCACCCCGCTCCAGGCCAACCTGAGCACGGGCCTCGCGGCCGACGTCGACGGCGACGGACGCCAGGACGTGATCGTCGGCGGCCAGTCCCAGGGACTGTGGGCCTACGACGGACCCTCGCTGGTCTCCGGGAAGCCCAAGGTGTTGTGGCAGGCCACCCTGCCCGGCTCCGTGCAGGGTGACATCCGGATCGCCGACACCGACGGCGACGGCCGGCGCGACGACCTCGTCGTCGCGGCCGACACGGCGGCGGTGGTCGTGGACGCCCGCACCGGTCGGGTCCGCGAGACCATCGACGGGAAGGGGCAGTTCGTCCGCTCCGTCACGGTGGCGGACCTGGACCGGGACGGCGACGAGGAGATCCTCGTGCCGACCGACGCGGTCCGCGCCTACAGCGGCGGCGGGCGGGCCCTCTGGGCGTACACGCCCGCGCCCGGTCTGGTCTTCTCCGACCTGGCCGTCGCCGAGGGCAAGGTCCTCGGCTCGTACCAGACGCGCGGGGTGAGCGACGGGACGGCCGTCGTCGGCGGGACGGCCCTGGACGCCCGTACGGGCAAGGCCCTCTGGTCGGCGGACCCGACCTGGACCGGCGACGCGGACACCAAGGTCTACGCGGCGCAGCTCTTCCACGGCGTGTACGCCTCGCCCGGCATCCCGTACGCGGACGGGCACGCGGTCGTCCACTCCTGGATCGTGAAGGAGGGAGCCTCCTGGACCACGTACCTGGAGTTCCGTGACCTCTGCACGGGCAAGGTCGTGCACACCTCGACCGGCGGCGGCGCCTGGACGCTCGGCAACTGGTTCACCGGCGACGAGGGCCTCGTCCTCGCCGGGACGGCCTCGCTGCGCACCTTCGGCAAGGACGGCCAGGAGTACGGCATCTACACGCTGCCCACCCTGCACAACGCTCAGTTCGGTACGGGTCCGGGCGGGCGGCGGCTGATCTTCGGCGGCACCGAGGGCGCGGCCTACCTGTGGGACCCGGCCGTCCTCACCGCGGGCGACAACTACCCGCAGCACGTGGCCAAGCTGGGCGGCTACGCGACCCAGAACCTGGTCGTCGCGGACCTCGACGGCGACGGCGTGGACGAGGTCGTCGGGCTCGGCAAGGACGACACCGGCTACGACCGCACGATCGAACTGTCCGGAGGCCGCTATCTCCTCCAGGACAGCGCGGTCCACGGCATGGTGACAGGCAGGCTGACCGCTCAGTAGCCCGCCACGGATCACGGACCCCCGCCCACACCACCGGGCGGAGGTCTCCGGCCATCTGTGGACCGCACCATTCCGGTGCAGCGGCCACCCATTACAGTGGGCGCCCTCATGAGCGCAGACATACCAGCGGGTGCACCTCCGGTGCTGCGAGTGCGCCTCTTCGGCGGGTTCCGGGTCGACCGGGACGGCGGGCCGCCGCTCTCCGAGCGGTGGCCCCGGCCGAGCGCGCGCACGCTGGTGAAACTGCTCGCGGTCTCCCCCGGGCACAGCCTGCACCGCGAGCAGGCGATGGAGATCTGCTGGCCGGACGCGGATCCGGGGTCCGCGCTGGGCAGCCTGCGGGTGGCGCTGCACGCGGCCCGCCGGGCGATCGAACCCGAGCTGGCGCCCCGGTCCGTCTCCTCCTATCTCACCGGTGAGGGCTCGCTGCTGCGGCTCGATCCGCGGACGGTACGGATCGACGCCGACGAGGCCGAGGCGCTGGCGGAGGCGGCGCTCGCGCACGGCGGGCACGCCGAACTCGCCGCCGCCCTGGAGGCGTTCACGGGCGAGCTGCTGCCCGAGGACCGCTACGCACCCTGGGCGGAGGCCCGCCGCGAGCGGCTGTCCGCCCTGCGGGAGCGCACCCTGCTCGCCCTGGCCGCCGCCCACCTGGCCGCGGGCGCGCCCGAGGAGGCGGTCCCGGTGGCCGAGCAGGTCCTCGCGGAGGCCCCCGCCGAGGAGGAGGCACACCGGATCCTGATCGAGGCGTACGTACGGCAGGGACTGCGGCGCCGTGCGGTGGCCCAGTACCACCTGTGCCGGGAGGCGCTGGACGCGGAGTTCGGCGTGCGCCCGGGGCCCGAGACCGAGCGGCTGCACCGGGCGGCCCTCGCCGCGCCCGTGCCGGCCTCCCGCTCCGTGGGGCCCGCGCTGCCGGCCGTGGTGCGGCAGCCGCCCACCGCTCCGCTGCGCGGCCGGGACGACATCCTCGCCCGGCTGCTCGCCGCCGACTCCCCGCCCGTACTCCTGCTCACCGGGGAAGCGGGGCTCGGTAAGACCCGGCTGGCGGGAGAGGCGGCGCGGCGGGCGGCCGCCCGGGGCACGGCCGTCCTGTGGGGCGCGGGACACGACGCGGAGGGGCACACGCCGTACGGGCCGTTCACCGAGGCCCTGGACGGCTGGCTGGCGGACCGGCCGACCGTGGAGCGGGCCAGGGCGGGGGCGGAGTATCCCGAACTGGCGGCGCTGCTGCCGTCCTTGGGGCGGGTGCGTCCGGAGAGCGGGCGCAGTCCCGAGGAGGAGCGGGACCGGCTGTTCCGGGCGACGGCGGGGCTGCTCGGAGAACTGGCGGCAGAGCGGCCCGTGATGGTGGTCCTGGACGACCTCCACGCGGGGGACGCGGGCTCGTTCCAGCTCCTCAGTCATCTTGCCCGTCGGGCACGGGAGGGGGGAAGGGCTTGGCGATTTCTCGCCACCGTACGACCGGAGGAGCTGCCCGCGTCCGATGCCCGCCGCCAGGTGCTCGACCTCCTGGCGCGCCAGTCCCTCGCCGCCGCCGTCGAGCTGCCGCGGCTGTCCCGCGAGGCGTGCGTGGCCCTGACGGCCGACGCGCTGGGAGGCGACGGGTCCGTACCCGAGCGGGTGTGGGAGCTGTCGCTCGGCAATCCGCTGTTCGCGCTCGAACTGGCCCGTGCGGTACGGGACGGGGACGAGCGGCCCAGCGCCCCGGAGGGCGTACGCCAGTTGGTGTCCGAGCGCCTGGGCCGGCTGGGTCCGGCGGCCCGCCGGGTGGTCGACGCGGTGGCGGTCGCCGGTCAGGACGCGGCCCTCACCGAGGTCCTCGACGTGGCCCGGCACGGTGGTCATCCGCGGCTCTCGGCGGCCGAGGCCACGGAGGGGGTGGAGGCGGCGGTCGCGGCCTCGGTGGTCGAGGAACGGCGCGTGGTCTCCGAGGGCCGGCCCGTGGCCGGGCTCGCCTTCCGCCATCCACTGGTCCGGCTGACCTGCTACGAGGGGCTCTCGGCGGCCCGCCGCCGCCTCCTGCACGCGGCGTACGCGGAAGCGGTGCTGCGCCGGCGGCCCGACGCCGTGGACACGCTCGCCTCCCATCTGACCCGGGCGGACGATCCCCGCGCGACCGGCTATCTGCGACAGGCCGCCGAACGGGCCGCCGCCCTGTACGCGAACGACACCGCCGACCGCTACTACGCCGAACTCACCGACCGGCTCGACGCGCTGGCCGCCGACTCCGCGCGGGCGCGGATCGACCGCAGCACCGTGCTGCGCCGCCTGGGCCGGTTCGAGGAGGCCGCACGGCTGCTCGGCGAGGCACTGGAGGAACTGGGCCGGCGCGGGGACGCGGACGGCAGGGTCCTGGC
This sequence comes from Streptomyces sp. NBC_01077, assembly GCF_045162855.1. NCBI lineage: Bacteria > Bacillati > Actinomycetota > Actinomycetes > Kitasatosporales > Streptomycetaceae > Streptomyces > Streptomyces sp. NBC_01077. Next base: position 2,567,208 of record NZ_CP108669.1, read on the forward strand.
GGCGGCGCGGCTCGCGGAGCTGATGCCGAAGACACGCGGTACGGAGGAGGGGTTCCGGCTGCTCGACGCCTGCCCGCCCGGGACCGGAACCCCGGCGGCCGTGGCGAGCGCCCACCACCTGGCCCGCGCCGTCCTGTGCTTCGTCGCCGGCCGGTACACGGAGGGGGTGGCCTCCGCGCGGGCCGCGGAGACGGCGGCACAGGCGGTGACGGGACCGGAGCGACGCGGACTGCTCGCCAGGGCACTGGCCGCGCGGGCGACCTCGCTGGGACTCGCGGGCCGGTTCGGGGAGGCGGGCCCCGTCGCGGACCGTGCCCTGCCGCACGCGGAGGCGTACGGCGATCCGCAGTTGCTGGCCTCGGTGCTCTCGGTGCTGCGCGAGACTGCACGGCGGGCCGGGCGGCTGTGGGAGGCCATCGCGACGGGCCGTCGGGCGCTCGCCCTCGCGGAACGCTCGGGCGATCCGACGGCGACGGTCTTCGAGCGGGCGAATCTGGCGGAGCTCCACCTGCTGGTGGAAGAGGTGTCCGAGGCCCGCGGGTTCGCCGAGGCGGCGGTGCGGGGAACGGAGTCGGGCACCGGATGGTGCGCGCCGTACGCCCTGGTGGCGCTGGCCCGGGTGCGAATGCGGGAGGCCGGAGACGGGGTCGGAGGCGGGGGCGGCGCCGAAGCAGGGGCCGGAGCCGGAACCGAAGCCGGGGCCGGACTCGGAGCCGGAACCGAAGGCGGATCTGGTGGGAGCGAGCTGCTCGATCCGGCCGAGCGGACGGCGCTGGCCCAGGGAGACCATCAGGCCGCGTTCGAGGTGCGGTCGGCGCGGGCCGAGCTGGCGGTGCGGGAGGGCAGGCCGGCGGAGGCGCTACGGCTCCTCGCCGGGAACCGGGAGGCCGGCACCGCGCATCTGGCGGCCTGGGCGCTGCTCTCGTGCGGGCGGGCCGACGAGGCTGTCGAGGTGGCGCGCGCCGAGGTGGAACGCGCGGAGCGGGCCGGGGAACGGCTCTCCGAGACGGAGGCCCGTACGGTGTGCGCCGCCGCGCTCGCGGCGCTGGGCCGGGAGCGGGAGGCGGCGGAGGGCTTCGACCGGGCGGCCGCCCTCGCGGAGGAGTTGCCGTATCCGGCGGGCGCACGCCGGGTGGCGTGGGCCCGCCGGGGCGGGCAGGACGGCGGACGCGGCTGGGGTCCGCCGTTCAGATCCTCTGGGCGATATCGGTGAGGTGGGCGAAGACCACGATGTTCGCCTCGTAGCCCTTGCTGCGGTCGAAGGCTCCGCCGCAGGTGAGCAACCGCAGTTCGGGTCGCCCGGTGGAGCCGTACACCTCCTTGTCGGGGAACTCGGCCTTGGCGTACGTACGGACGCGGTCGACCGTGAAGACGGCGACCCTGCCGTCGGCGCGGGCGACCCGGACGGTGTTGCCCGGGCTGAGCGAGTCGAGGTTGAGGAAGACGGCCGGCCCGGTGCGGGTGTCGCGGTGGCCGACGACGACGGCGGTCCCGCGCTCGCCGGGGGTGACCCCCTTCGCGTACCAGCCGACGACCTGGGGGCTGTCGACGGGCGGCGTGGCGAGCCGGCCCGCTGCGTCGAGACCGAGTTCGGTCACCGGGGCCTCGATGGTGATGGCCGGTACGGCGACGGTGGTCGGACGTGAACGGGCCAGCGGTGCGGGCGGGGGCGACGGCCGGGGCGCGGGTGTGGCCTTCGGCCGTGCCCTGGGCTTCGCCTTGTGGTCCAGGGCGGCCGGCGCCCCGGCCGCCGCGACCGTCCCGGTTCGCTGGGGAGCGACCGGGCCTGCGGTGGGCGGCGGGTCGGCCGGTTCCTCGTCGCCGACCCACGAGACGACGCCGGTCACCAGGACCGCGGTGACGGTCACGGTCCTGGCGAGCCGGAACAGGCGCCGCCGCCTGCGCGTGACGCGGGACGACCTACGCGGCGCCATCGCCCCGACGGCGGGAGCGGCGGATCAGGACCAGTCCGGCCGTACCGGCGATGCCGGCGGCGACGGCCGCCCCGATGCCGAAGGCGGAGGAGTCGTCGGCGGCGATCTCCGCGCTGCCGCCGCCACCGGCGCCGACCGGGCCGTGCGGGGGCTTGCCGTGGCCGTATCCATGGCCGCCGTTTCCGCCGTTGCCGTTTCCGCCGTTTCCGCCGTTTCCGCCGTTTCCGCCGTTGGGCGCCGTACTGGTGGGCGTGGGCGTGGGCGTGGGGTTGGTGATGACGCCACCGGGGCCGCCGTTGTTGTTCGGTACGCAGGTGACCCGGAAGACCTTCGACTTCGCCGCGCCGTTCTGGCCCACCCACGTCCATTCGACCTTGTACATGCCGGACTGCAGGCCGGTGATGTCGTCCGTGTGTCCGTCACCGTTGCTGTCGACGGCGATGCTGCCGTTCTTCAGCGACGGGTCCTGATTGCCTGGCTGGCCCGGCTGCTCATAGATGTTCCACTGGATGCTCTGCAGGCCGTCGAAGTTGAAGGCTGCGAAGCGGAAGATACATCCGACCTGGGGCTGGTTCGCCTGGCTGGTGTCGGGGGTGCCCTGTCGGTGGACCTTGACGTCACCGTTGTCGCCGGGCGCGGCGAAGGCCGAGGGCGCGCCCGCGAGGGCGAAGCTGCCGAGCGCCAGGGTGGCTGCGGCGGTGGCGGCGAGGGGGCGGACGGTACGAGCGGGCATGCGGGTTCCTCCGGAGGGAGCACGTCGGACAGTTCAACCGATAATCGGACTATCTGTCACAACATGGCTACAGAGGGTGGCGACATGCGCACGCCACCCTCCGAAGTCGCCCGTCCGGCTCAGATGATGCCGAAGAGGATCCCCGACGCGAGGACGACCAGCGAGGTCAGCGCCGCCCACTTCACCGTGAACTTGGTGTGGTCGCCGAACTCCACCTTCGCCATGCCGACGAGCACGTACACGGCGGGGACCAGCGGGCTCGACATGTGCAGCGCCTGGCCGACCAGGGAGGCACGTGCGATCTCCAGGGGCGAGACGCCGTGGGCGGCGCCCGCCTCGGCGAGGACCGGCACGACGCCGAAGTAGAAGCCGTCGTTCGACATGAAGTAGGTGAGCGGGATGCTGAGCACGCCGGTGACCAGGCCCATGTGCGGGCCCATGCCCTCGGGGATGGCGCCGACGAGCCAGTCGGCCATGTGCTTGACCATGCCCGTACCGGTGAGGACACCGGTGAAGACAGCGGCGGCGAAGACCATGCCGGAGACGTTGAGGACGTTGTCGGCGTGGGCGGCGATACGCGCCTTCTGCTCCGCCATCTTCGGGTAGTTGACGGTGAGCGCGAGCGCGGCACCGAGGAGGAACAGCACCGGGATCGGCATCAGTTCGAGGATCATCGCGGCGAGCAGCGCGACCGTCAGGCCCGCGTTGAACCAGTACAGCTTGGGACGGAGGGTCGCACGGTTCGGGTCGAGACCCTGGAAGCCGTCGTCGTCGCCCGCACCGGAGCCCTCGCCGGCACCCTCGTCCGGGCCGGGCGCGTCACCGGAACCGCCGACCGGCTTCTTGGTCAAGTCCACACCGCCGCCGCCACCCGCCGTGACGAGCACCGTGTCGGTCTCGGGCACCAGGAGCTCGTCGAGCGTGAGGTAGCCGATGCGCTTCCGCTCGCGGCGCCCGAGGACGTACGCCAGGACGAAGACGAAGAGCAGCCCCATGCCGAGCGCGGGGATCATCGGGACGAAGATGTCGCCGGCGTCCAGCTTCAGCGCGGTCGCGGCGCGGGCCGTGGGACCACCCCAGGGCAGGGTGTTCATGACGCCGTTCGCGGTGGCGGCGACACCCGTCATGACCACCAGGCTCATGCCGAGCCGCTTGTAGAGCGGATACATCGCCGAGACGGTGATCATGAAGGTGGTGGAGCCGTCGCCGTCGAGCGACACGATCGCGGCGAGCACCGCCGTACCCACGACGATCCGTACGGGATCCGCCTTGCAGAAGCGCAGGATGCCCCGGACGATCGGATCGAAGAGGCCGACGTCGATCATCACGCCGAAGTAGACGATGGCGAACATCAGCATGGCCGCCGTCGGCGCCAGCTTGCCGACGCCTTCGATGACGTAGTCGCCGAGCTGGGCCCCCTGCCCGACCGCCACGCAGAAGAGCGCGGGGATCAGCACGAGTGCCGCGATCGGCGACATCTTTTTCATCATGATCAGGACCAGAAAGGTCGCGATCATGGCGAAACCGAGGACGGTCAGCATGGAGGACACCTCACGTTCACCCTTGAACTCCCGCCGAGCGGCGGTCCGGATGACGGTAGGTGCCCTCTTCCGCCGTTAACAAGATGTTGACGCGTGAGCAATACGAGCAAAACCCCAGGTCAAGACGGGGTCACGGCGAGGGCGCCGCGGCGGGGGCCACCGCCGGGGCGCGGCTGGATCACGGCAGGGGCGAGACCTCGACCGGGAAGCCGTTCAGTACGGCCGTGCCCGACAGGGGATCGATCCGGGAGCCGTCGAGCAGCTGGTTGACGTTGACTCCGGGGCGCTCGGACGCCACGGACAGCCGGGTGCCCGGCCGGTCGTGGCCCCAGCCGTGCGGAAGGCTCACCACTCCCGGGCGCACCCCGTCGGTCACCTCGACCGGCACCTCCAGCTCGCCGCCCTCGCTCTTGATCCGGGCGAGACCGCCGTCGGCGAGCCGCAGCCGGGCCGCGTCGTCGGGGTGCACCTGGAGGGTGCACCGGTTGGTGCCGCCGCCGAGCGCGGGGGTGTTGTGCAGCCAGCTGTTGTTCGAGCGCAGATGGCGGCGCCCGACGAGGACGAGTCCGGTCGGGGGCGCTCCCAGGGCGGCGCGCAGCCGGGGCAGATCGGCGGCGATGGGGGCGGGAAACAGTTCGATCCGTCCGCTGCGGGTCCTGAGGAGCTGCGGGACGCGCGGCTCGAGCGGGCCGAGGTCGGTGCCGTGGGGCGCCCGGCGCAGGTCGTCGAGGCTCAGGTCGTACGGGCCGAGGCGCAGCATCAGGTCGAGCCGGCGCTCCGGCCCGCTGGTGCCGGTGAGCCGGGCCGCGAACTCCCTGGGGTCCGCCCCGTACGCCGGGGAGTGCTCCTGGGTCACCGCCTTGGCGAGGGTGGTGTCGATCGCGAGCTGGTCGACGGCGGAGGGCGGCGCCCCGTGCATCCCGGAGACGGCGAGGATCAACCGGGCGTGGATCTCGCACTCGTCCATGCGGCCGTCGTCGAGGGGGACGACGGCCGGTGTGAACCGGGCCTGGTTGCGGACGGCGAGGGCGTTGAAGGCGAAGTCGAAGTGGGCACTCTGCGACGGCGGCGGCGGGGGCAGGACGACGTGGGCGTGGCGGGTGGTCTCGTTGAGGTACGGGTCGACGGCGACCATCAGGTCGAGGGCACCGAGGGCCGCGTCCAGCCGGTTCCCGTCGGGCGCGGAGAGCACGGGGTTGGAGGCGACGGTGATCAGCGCCCGGATCCGGCCCTCCCCCGGGGTCTCGATCTCCTCGGCGAGCGCGACCATCGGCAACTCCCCCTTGACCTCGGGGTGGTGCGAGACCCGGCTGTGCCGGCGGCCGAGGGCGAAGCCCTTGCCGGGCCCCGCGGGGCGCGGGGCGGGCGCGGTGGCGGAGAGCGGGAAGAGGGCGCCGCCGGGCCGGTCGAGGTTGCCGGTGAGGGTGTTGAGGACGTCGACGAGCCAGTTGGCGAGGGTGCCGTACTCCACGGTGGAGCTGCCCATCCGCCCGTAGACGGCGGCGGTGGGCGCGGCGGCGAGTTCCCGGGCGAGGGCGCGGATGGTGTCCGCGTCCACGTCGCAGGCGTCGGCGACCGCCTCGGGGCTGAACTCCCGTACCCCGGCGCGGACCTCCTCGACTCCCTCCACATGGGCGGCGAGCGGGCCGAGGTCGGTGAGTCCCTCCTCGAAGAGGGTGTGGACGAGCGCGGCGAGGAGGAACGCGTCGGCGCCGGGGCGGATCGCGACGTGCCGGTCGGCGAGGCGTGCGGTGCGGGTGCGCCGGGGGTCGACGACGGTGAGGGTGCCGCCGCGCCGGCGCAGTGCCTTGAGCCTGCCGGGGAAATCGGGGGCGGTGCACAGGCTTCCGTTGGAGTCCAGCGGGTTGGCTCCGAGGATCAGCAGGTGATCGGTGCGGTCCAGGTCCGGCACGGGGATCGCGAAGGGGTCTCCGAACAGCAGGCCGCTGGAGACGTGCTTGGGCATCTGGTCGATCGTCGACGCCGTGAAGAGGTTCCGGGTGCGCAACGCGCCGATCAGCAGGGGCGGGTAGAGGGCGCCGGCGATCGTGTGCACATTGGGGTTGCCCAGGACGATACCCACGGCATCCGGCCCGTACTCCTCGATCAGCGGCCGAATTCCGGCGGCGATCGTGTCGAACGCCTCCTCCCAGGTCGCCTCCTGGAGCCGGCCGTCCTTCCTGACCAGGGGGCCGCGGAGCCGGTCGGGGTCGGAGTCGACCTCGGGGAACGCGGCGCCCTTGGGGCAGATGAACCCCTGACTGAAGACGTCGTCGCGGTCACCTCGCGCCCCGGTGACCCGGGTTCCCTCGATCGTCAGGGTCAGTCCGCAGGTCGCTTCGCAGAGGGGACAGATGCGCAGGGCGGTGGACATGGCGTCTCCCTGGGGCGGCGTCGGGTGGCGCCGAGCATACCGACCGGTAGGCACGCATGGGAGGGGTCTGCGGAAGTTACGAGAGCGAGGGCGCCAGATACGCGTGGAGCAGACAGCGGGTCTCGTCGACGAGGGCAGGGTCACCGGCGGGGTCCGTACGGAAGGCGAGCCGGACGAGAGCGTCGGCGGTCTCGACGCCGACCAGGACCTTTCGCCGCAGGACGTCGTCTGCGGGGCGGTTCAGATGGGTGGCGAGGAGTGCGCAGAGACGCTCGGCGACCAGGCGGTTGGGGTCGTCGACGGCGCTCCCGGCCGCATCCTCGCCTTCGCCCGCGGCCTCGCCGTCGCTCTCTCCTTCACCGCCGCCGCTCTCCCCCTCACCTCCGCTCTCGCCGGGAGCGGGGGCCGGCACGCCGAAGTCGACGAGGGCGAACCCCGGGACGGTCCGCTTCATCTCGATGAACTCGTCCAGGACGCCGTCGATGGCCTCGTGGGCGTCGGGGCGCGGCGACGCGGCAAGGCGGGCGGAGACCCGCCGGGCGTACTCGTCGAGGTTGCGGTGCGCGAGGGCGGCGACCATCGCCCGCTTGTTGCCGAAGAAGCGGTAGACGGAGCCGATGGGGACTCCGGCGCGGACGGCGACGGCGCGGGTGCTCAGCTGTTCGTAGCCGGTCTCGTCGAGGAGTTCGGCGCAGGCGCCGAGAATCCGGGCGAGCCGTTCGGCGCTGCGCTGCTGGACGGGGGCCCGGCGGAGCGTGGACGGGGTCTGGGGGCTGGTCTGGGGCACGGGGACCATGATGCCGCTCCGGTCGGGCTCAGGCGATCAGCAGGCCGATGCCGCCGAGGGTGTACGCGATCATCAGCGCGAACAGCGGGAGTTGGCCGGCGACCGCGCGATCGGGCGGGAAGAGGCGCACGGAGCGGTCGTGGGCGGCGACGACCCCGAGGACGTGACCGGTGACGATCGCGGCGACCTGAAGCGTCGCGAGGCCGCCGGGGCCCAGGAACGGGGCGGGTGCGAGGGCGTTGTCAGTGCCCCCTGCCAAGATGACTGTACGTAGCCCTTCTGTGACGAAGAGCGAGAAATAGTGGGCCACGAGATAGCCGAGGGCGATGGGCAGGAGCGAGTGGGCGAAGGAGGTGAGCGGGGTGGTGAGGGTGCGGTTCATCAGGCGCAGGGCGCCCGCGCAGAGTCCGTAGCAGGCGGCGACGAGGGCGACGGCGGCGAGGAGGCCGAGTGTGGCGGTGGGGGTGGGTCCGAGGGGGGAGGTCTGGAGGGTGGTGATCCAGCGGGGGTTGTCCGAGAGGCCGTCGTAGGCGGTGGATCCGAGGAGGACACAGACGGTGGCGACGAGGCCGGGGGTCTGCGGGGTGGCGTCGAGGCCGTGGAAGGGGGAGCGCAGGACGAGCCGGCCGTCGGCGCGGCGGCCGAGCGGGGAGAGCCGGGACAGAAGGGAGGAGTACACCTCGAAGGGGTCGGCGTGGGCGAACCATCGGTCGCCGTAGCGGCCGGCGCCGATGAGCTGGGCGCCGGTGTGGGCGGCGAGGGCGATCAGGAGGGTGCGGGAGGAGGTGTTGTCGGGGGCGACGAGTTCGAGCCAGGTGAAGAGGAGGAGCCCTAGGGCGGCCGGGCGGATGCCGACGGCGGCGGGCAGGGGGCGGGGTGTGTGCGGCGGGTGCAGGGCGTGGAGGGCACGCAGGGGGTTGAGGAGGCGCCAGACGGGGCCGAAGAGGAGGGAGGCGGGGACGAGTCCGACCCAGAGCAGGACGTAGAGGGCGCCGGGCGCGGGGTTGCGGTCGGGGTCGTCCGGGCCGAGAAGGAGGTGGAGGAGGAGGACGAGAGCGGCGACGGCACCGAGGAGCCGGAGCGCGGCGCGGGTGGCGGGGGCGTCGGCCACCCGTTGGAGGGCGGCGGGGAGCGGGCGTCCTGACAGGTCGCCGCGGAAGCGGGAGGAGGACCAGAGCAGCCCGAGGGCGAGGAAGGAGATGAGGAGCGCGGCGAAGGCGCCCGCGTAGGCGTAGAAGGGCGAGAGGGGGAGGTCGTGCCGGGAGCCCACGCCATGGGCGAGCGGAAGACCGAGATCGGGAGAGGAGGCGCGGGCGGGGGCGGTGAGGGCGACCCGCGCGGCCTGGCCGACCTCGGCGGCCTGGGTGAGGAGGTCGGTCATCGGACGACGAGTTGGGTCACGAGGAGTCCGGACTCGTGGGTCTCCACCTCGAAGAGGCCGGTGCGGTCCACGGTGAGGGTGAGGGAGGCGGGTGCGCCGGGAGGCAGGGGCAGTTCGCGGTCGTAGCCGTGCACATGGAGGGTGTCGGCGCGATCGCTGGTGACACGGAGGGTGAGGCGTTCGCCCTTCTTCAACTCGATGCGGGAAGGGGGTGGTGAGACGGTCTTGCCGGTGATGGTGAGGGTGACCGTCCGGCCGGGGTCGGGCGGGCGGGACTCGGTGGGGCGGGGGCTCGCGGGAGCGGAGGGGGTGGGGCGGGGGCTCGCGGGAGCGGAGGGGGTGGTGGCAGCGGGCGTCGACGTGGCGGGGGCAGGGGTGCCGTCCAGGCGGACGGCGGTCTGGACGGGGGTGCCGGCGACGGCCCAGACCGTGTGGTCGTCCGCGTGGAGCCGGACGGTCACGGTGTGGGCACCTGGCGGCACGTACCCCCACGGGCCGTAGAGGCGGGCGGTCTCCCGGCCGTCGACGAGGAGGCGGGCGTGGCCGCGGCCCGGGAGGGCCGCACCGCCGGTGCTCTCGGGGGTGAAGCGGAACCTCTCAACCGTGAGGTGGACGTTCCAGCCGCCCTCACTGTCGGGACGGGCCTCGGCCTTGACGGTGGGCGCGTCCGCCGTCGGCACCTCCCGGAGCCGGTGGCCGCCCTCGTCGCGGGTCGGGAGCAGAGTGCCGCTGCTCCCGGTGGCCTCCTGGTGGCTGGTGCCGGGCTTGTGATGGGTGGTGGCCCGGCCGCCGCAGCCCGCGAGGGCGAGCGCGGCGGCCAGGACGAGGACGAGGACCAGCACCGGTGCTGGCACCGGCACCGGCACCAGGGACGCGACGGACGCCCGGGGCGCCAGGGCGTGACCGGGCGTGACCTTGTGCGGGTACGTCATGCCGTTCCCTCCCCGTGCGACCGCGTCTCGGTGGCCGGCTCGTGATCGGCCCTCGACCCCGGCTCGGGCACGGACCCCGGCTCGGGCACGGACCTCGGCTCGGGCACGGACCCCGGCGCCTGCTCCCCTCCCGCCGCGCGCGGGTCGCGGGCTCCCGCTGCGACCACCGCCCACAGGACCCAGACCACGCCGAGCAGGAGGCGGAGCCAGGCGGGGCTCAGGGGGATGCCGGGGACCATCAGGATCGCCTTGTCGAAGGCGTCGAGGAGGGTGAGGGCGCCGAGGACCACGGTGGTCCAGGCGAGGACAGGGCGGGTGGGGCGCAGGGCGAGGCCGAGGAGGGTCCACCACACGCCGGTGAGCAGCAGCGCGAGGGCCGGGACGACGGTCGGGGTGAGGGCGAGGGTCGAGCCGGCGACGTCGAGGGCGAGGCCCGCGAGGCCGATGAGGGTGGCCGCGCCCGCGAGGCGGTTGCCGCGCAGGCGGCGCCACCAGAGGGCGAAGCCGGCCAGGGCGAGGACGAGGGAGCTGCCGAGGGCGAGTTGGGTCTCGACGCGCTGGAGACCGCGGGCGCCGTACCAGTCGCAGCCGGCCGGGAGGCGGCGGGCCTGGACGTTGTAGTCGGCGCAGACGAGGAGTTGGGCGAGTTTGACGGGTTCGCCGATGAGCCGGTCGGTGTTGCCGGAGACGTCGCCGCGGCGGGCCCCGCAGTCGGGCAGGGCACCGGGGCTGGCGGCGCCGGTGTCGGACTGCCAGCAGTTGCCGCCGCCCTGGCCGTCCCACCAGACGTCGCTGCGGTTGGGTCGGGCGGTGCCGGACTTGTCGACGCCGAGGTGGTTGCCGGCGTAGCGGTTGTGGTGGGAGGTGTCGGTCTGCTTGCCCCAGGCGGACTCGCCGCGGATGAAGGCGGGGACGGCGCTCAGGTAGAAGGCGGCGCGCTGGTGGCCGTAGACCCAGTTGTTCTCGTAGAGGTTCCAGTTGCCGCCCGCGGTGATGATGCCGGTGCCGGGGGGCATGGAGATCTGGGGGCAGACGACGCCCTGTTCGTAGCCGCGCTCGACGGGCGGTCTGGCGCAGGTCCCGTCGGCGACGTACGGGTAGTAGTTCTGGTTGTTGTCGTGGATCAGGTTGCGTTCGAAGCGGGCGTGGTTCTGGGGGAGTCCGGGGTGGCCGGGGAAGGCGGAGTCCATGGAGGCGCCGCCCATGTTGTGGTCGAACTCGTTGTCGTGGACGTAGACGGAGTCTCCGGCGGTACCGGAGTAGCCGACCATGTTGTGGTGGCTGCGGCAGCCGGTGATCTCGATGGAGTAGCGCGGGACGTCGTAGCCGCGGCCGTCGTTGATGTCGGAGGCCGAGCCGGGGTAGATGCCGGAGTCGCCGTTGCCGTAGGACTCGCAGTTCTTGTAGAGGCCGTGGTCGGAGGCGAAGGTGAGGAAGCCGTACTCGTCGTTCCAGCGGGTGAGGACGTCGTCGATGACGAAGCCGTCGGCGGCGAGCACGTACAGCGAGTTGAACGTGGTGCGCTGGGCGGTGAAGTTGCGGAAGTAGATGCCGTCGGTGCCATCGGCCCGCAGGCCGTTGAGTTTCTGGTACTTGGCGTCGATGACGACGTCGAGGCGGGAGGCTCCGGTGCCTTCGATCTGGAGGTTCTTCTTGCCGAGGATGGCGACCAGGTTCTGGTTGTGCGGGCACTGCCGCTGCTGCTCGTAGCTGAGGATCTGGTAGCCGAGCGAGGATTTGGGGGCCTTGAGCGTGGCGCAGGCTCCGGTGGGCGGGGGCAGTGAGGGCTCCTCCTCGTACAGGCCGGGGAGGATCGCGATGGTGAGGCCGGGCCGGTCGACGGCGTCGACGGCCTGCTGGAGGTGGCGGTAGCCGTCGCGGGCGCAGCGCTCGTAGAGGGCGAGGTTGCGGGTCTTGAGGGTGGCCGGGAAGCCGGAGATCCGGCGTTCGAACGCGGCTCGGTCGGTCTTGCAGACGAGGAGGTCGGGTTCGCCGGTGCGGAGCTTCGGCACGGTGCCGGAGCCGTCGGGGAAGGTGACGGGCCGCTCCTCGTGGGCCTGGGCCCCGGGGGCGGTGAGCAGGGCTGCGGCGAGCGCCGCGAGCACGACCGTGAGCGCGAGGACGAACCTTCGGGTCCAGGACATGCGCGTGAGAGTAGAGCATTGTTCATCTTTTTTGACCCCCTCACGCACGCATTCGATCCCTCGTTCGGGACACCGGGAGCGAGACCGGCACCCGATGCCCCGTTGACGGGAGCCGCGCGGAATCCTACGGTCACCCATAGGATTCCCTTGTGGGCTTCCCTTGCGGGCTCAGGACAGGAGCGGGCGATGACCACGGAGCAGGCCAGGAAGACGGCCGAGGCGCTCGAATACAGCACCGGATTCGGCAACGAGCACAGCTCGGAGGCGATCCCCGGCGCGCTGCCGCACGGCCGTAACTCGCCGCAGCGGGCACCGCTCGGTCTCTACGCCGAGCAGCTCAGCGGCAGCGCGTTCACCGAGCCGCGGGCCCACAACCGCCGCTCCTGGCTCTACCGGATCCGCCCCTCGGCCGCGCACCCGCCGTTCACCCGGATCGACAACGGCTCCGTCCGCTCCGCGCCCTTCGACGAGACCGTGCCCGACCCCAACCGGCTGCGCTGGAACCCTCTGCCCGACCCGGCCCCCGGCACCGACTGGCTGGCCGGCCTGTGGACCCTCGGCGGCAACGGCGACGCGACCCAGCGCGCCGGCATGGCCGTGCACCTGTACCACGCCAACGCCTCCATGGAGCGGGTCTTCGGCAACGCCGACGGCGAGCTGCTGATCGTCCCGGAGCACGGCGGCCTCCTCCTCCGTACCGAGCTGGGCCTGCTCGCCGTCCACCCCGGCGAGGTCGCGCTGATCCCGCGCGGGGTCCGCTTCCGCGTCGACCTCCTCGACGCCGCGTCCGACGGCGGGCAGAGCCCGACCGCCCGCGGGTACGTCTGCGAGAACTACGGGGCCCCGTTCCAGCTCCCCGACCTCGGCCCGATCGGCGCCAACGGCCTCGCCAACGCCCGTGACTTCCGGGCCCCGGTCGCCGCCTACGAGGACGTCGAGGGTCCGGTCGAGGTGGTCAACAAGTACTGCGGCAACCTCTGGTCGGCGACGTACGGCCACTCGCCGCTCGATGTCGTCGCCTGGCACGGCAACCACACGCCGTACGTCTACGACCTGCACCGTTTCAATGTCATCGGGACGATCTCGTACGACCACCCCGACCCGTCGATCTTCACGGTCCTCACCTCGCCCTCCGACACCCCGGGGCTCGCGAGCGTGGACTTCGTGGTCTTCGCCCCGCGTTGGCTGGTCGGCGAGGACACCTTCCGGCCGCCGTACTTCCACCGCAATGTGATGAGCGAGTACATGGGCCTCATCGAGGGCGCGTACGACGCGAAGGCGGAAGGCTTCGTGCCGGGCGGCGGCTCGCTGCACAACATGATGTCCGCGCACGGCCCCGACCGGGAGACCTTCGACCGGGCGAGCGCCGCCGAGCTCCGGCCGCAGAAGATCGACGACGGCCTTGCCTTCATGTTCGAGACCCGCTGGCCGGTGACCGCCACCCCGCAGGCCGCGGACGCCGACCACCTGCAGAAGGGGTACGACGACGTATGGCAGGGTCTTGAGCGCCACTTTCGGCCGTAGTGTCTCGGCCGTAAGCCCGTAGCCTTCGTACGGAGAACCCGTGACCGCCTTCGCTCCCGACTCGCTGGTCCTGAACCGCAAGCTGCCGCTCTGGTATCAGGTCTCGCAGTCGCTGCGCGCCTCGATACTGGGCCGCACGCCCGACGCCTCGCTGCGACTGCCCACCGAGGAGCAGCTCGCGGCGCACTACGGCGTCAGCGTGCTCACGATGCGCCAGGCCCTCAAGGAACTCGAGGAGGAGGGCCTGATCAGCCGGCACCGGCGGCGCGGGACCTTCATCGAGCCGGGCGCCCGGCGCTCCACCCCGCGCCGGCTGCTCGGCTCGATCGACGCGATCGTGGCCCAGCAGTCGGGCGAGCGGACGACGGTCCTCGGGCACGGCACCGAACCGGTGCCGGGTGAGCTCGCCGAGCACTTCCCCGACCTGACGGAGATCACGGCGTACCGGCGGCTGCGCCACGACGGGGAGAGCGGCGAGCCGACCAACTGGGCGGAGAACGCGGTGCGTCCCGAGCTCGCCGCCGCGATCGACCCGGCCGATCTGGAGCGCTGGCCGATGACGAAGGTGCTGCGGGACGTCGTCGGGGTGCGGATCAGCCGCATCACGGACACGGTCGAGGCCCGCCTCGCCGACCCGGAGACGGCGTCGCTTCTCCAGGTCCCGCTCCTGTCGCCGATCCTCCACTACACCGGCGTGACCTACGACAAGGACGGCAGGGTCGTCGACGTGGCGCGCATCCGCTACCGCGGCGACCGCTTCTCCTTCACGGTGACGGTCGAAGCCCAGTAGCGGGAGGCCGGGCCTCCGGACAGTGGAGACCCACGGACGGCGGTCGTTAGCATGCGGGGCGTGACGGAAGCCCCCGGAGCGAACAACGCCGATCTGCCTCCCCTCGCCGACGCGCCGCCCGTCGCCGACCTCCCCCTCCTCGACGACCTCATGCCGTGGTCCGTCGCGCCGCTGCGCTTCGGCCGCTCGTGGATCGTGGCGCCGGACGCGCGGACGCTACGGTCCCGCTGGGACCGCCTGGTGGCCGCAGAAGGGGCCGAGCGCGAGGCCCTGTTCCGCCCCAGCCGGGCGCGGACCCCGTCGAGTGCGGTCGCCGCGCTGCCGGGCCAGCGGACCGGGACCGTGCGCTGGGCCCGTGAGTCGGGGCCGTGCCCGGAGCCGGTACGGGTCGCGCGCGGGCCGTTCGACGAGCAGCTGCTGCTGCCCGACCACCGGCTGATCGACACCGCACGCCCGGAGCTGTGGCGGGTCGCCGGGGAGCCGCAGCTCTTCGCCGTCGAGCAGGGGTACGTGCCCGGGGCGGGCGGCCCCGCGCTCCTGGTGACGGCCGCGCTGCCCGAGGGCCGCTCCCCCGCAGGCCGGCCGGGCCGGATCCGTCCGCTGTTCCGGCGCCCCGGGGGCCTGGAACTGAACCTCGCCCCCGGCCTCCTCGGCTTCCTCGGCGAGCGGTACGGGCACGAGGTCGACGCCCTGGAGTGGCTCGGGTGGACAGTGGCGGCGGCCCGCCCCTCCCCCGCCGGATGCCGGGTGCCGCTCCCCGAGGACCCGGAGGTCTGGGCGGCGGGTGTGGCGCTCGGCCGGGACCTCGTCGACATCCAGGTGCGGGGTGCGCTGAGCGGGACGAAGCCGCGGCTGCCGGGCGGGCGCCGTCCGTACGTGCGGGCGGCGGTGCCGCCTCGCCCCGAGGCGATGACGTACGACGTGGCCGACGAGGCCCTGTGTCTCGACGAGGGCCGCATCTCGCCCGTACCGGCGGAGGCCTGGGAGTTCAGCGTCGGCGGGGCGCGGGTCCTGGAGCAGTGGTTCGCGCACCGGACCGCCCCGGCGGAGCCGGGCTCGCTCGACGCGATCGGGCCGGCGGCCTGGCCGCAGGAGTGGACCTCGGAGCTGCTCGACCTGGTCACGGTGCTCGCGCTGCTCGGCGCACGGGAGCCGGAGCGGGCGGCCTTCACCTCGGAGGCGGCCGGATCCGCGGGCCGGGAGGAGCTGCGGGCGGCGGGCGTCCTGCCTCCGCCGGCCGGGTCCCGCCGCCCCGCCTCCGTCCTCGACCATCAGGAGGAGGGCCCGGAGGGCCAGTTCGCCCTCCTCTAGACCCTCAGGCGACTGGCCCCTCAGGTGACCGGCCCCTCAAGCGACGTCTCATCGGGGCACGAACGAGTCGAGCACCCGGCCCAGGGTCCGGTCGAAGACCTCCTCGGCGTCGAGGGGTTCGGCCCCCGCCCCGGCCAGGACGGCCGCGAGCCTGGGGTAGCCGCCGCCGGTGAGCTGCCGGGTCAGATAGGCGGTGCGTACGGCCTGCTCCTGCTCGCCGGACCAGGGCAGCGAGCGGGCGCGTTCGGCGAGGGCGATCTCGTTGGCGACGATCGTCATCACGGTGCCGTTGACTGTGGCGATCAGCTCCATCTTGGTTCCGCCGGGCAGGTCGAGGTCGTCGAGGCAGCCCAGGCAGTACTCCAGGAACCGCAGGGCGTTGGGGCCGTACGCGTATCCGGTGGTCATCAGCCGGATCACCCAGGGGTGCCGGTGCAGGATCGTCCGGGCCTGGCGGGCGATGTCGACCATGTCCGCGCGCCAGTCGCCGCTGGGCGTGTCGGGGAGTTCGTACGCGCTGCTGGCCCCGTCGACCATCAGCTCGTACAGGTCCTCCTTGCGCGGGACGTAGTTGTAGAGCGACATGGTGCCGCAGCCGATCTCGGCGGCGATCCGCCGCATGGAGACGGCGTCGATGCCGTCGGCGTCGGCGATGCGCATCGCGGCCGCCACGATGTCACTTCTGCTGTACGCCGGTTTCGGGCCTCGGCCCGCGCGCTCGGGCCGCGCCCAGATCACTTCCGGTTCGGCCGCTCGGCCCGCCATGGATCATCACCTCGTCCCCCATCGTAGTTACGTACGCCGTACGTAGTGCGATATGGTCGCACCATGACGACTACGTACGCTGTACTTAGTGAGGGTCTGCAGAAGCGATACGGCGATGTCCACGCCCTTCGCGGCCTCGACCTCGCCGTCCCCGAAGGCTCGGTATGCGGCGTCCTCGGCCCCAACGGCGCCGGCAAGACCACCGCCGTCCGTGTCCTCACGACCCTGGTGAAGCCCGACGCGGGCAGCGCGCGGGTCGCCGGCCACGACGTGGTGCGCGACCCGGCGGGGGTACGGGGGCGGATCGCCGTCACCGGGCAGTACGCCTCCGTCGACGGCGATCTGACCGGTGCCGAGAACCTGCGGCTCTTCGCCCGGCTGCTGCGCGCCCCGCGCGCCCGCGCCGACGAGCTCCTGGAGCAGTTCGGCCTCACCCCGGCCGCCGGACGCCCCGCCCGCACGTACTCCGGCGGCATGCGGCGCCGGCTCGACCTGGCCGCCAGCCTGCTCGTACCGCCGCGGGTCCTCTTCCTCGACGAGCCGACGACAGGGCTCGACCCGCACAGCCGCAACGGGATCTGGGACGCCGTACGGGAGTTGGCGACCCAGGGCACCACCGTGCTGCTGACCACGCAGTACCTGGAGGAGGCAGACCAGCTCGCCGACGACATCGTCCTGATCGACGAGGGCCGGGCGGCCCAGCGCGGCACCCCGGCCGAACTCAAGGCGCTCGTCGGCAGCTACGCCGAGGTCGTCGTCGCCGACCCCGCGGCCCTCGCCGCCGCCGCGGCCGTCCTCGACCGGCTGACCGGCTCGGCCCCGGTCCTGGACACCGAGCGCCGCACGGTCGGCGCGGTGACCACGGACACCACCCTCACCCTCCCCCGGATCGTCCGCGAGGTCGACGCGGCCGGGGTCCTCCTCATCGACGCCTCGCTGCGCCCGCCCACCCTCGACGAGGTGTTCCTCCGCCTCACCGACCGGAAGGAGCTCGTCGCATGAGCACCGCGCTCGTCCACGAGGAAGGAGCCCGTCGCATCGGCTCCGCCCTCGTCCACGACGGAACCGCCGTCCTCGGCCGCCACCTCCTGCGCATCCGGCACGCGCCCGCGATCACCGTGATGACCCAGACGATGCCGATCGTGTTCCTGCTGTTCTTCGGGTACGTGTTCGGCAGCGCGCTCGCGATGCCGGGCGCCGAGTACCGGTCCCACCTGGTGCCCGGTCTCCTGGTGGCAACGGCCGCCGGTGGCCTCATGACGGGCATGTTCCAGGCCGCCCAGGACTCCCACCGGGGTGTCATGGACCGCTTCCGGACCATGCCCGTGAGCCGGTCCGCCGTCCCGCTCGGACAGGCGCTCGCCGACCTCGTGGCCAGCGCCGTCGGCACGGTGCCGCTGATCCTCGTCGGGCTCGCCATGGGCTGGCGGATCGAGGGAACGGCCCCGGAGGCCCTGGGCGCCTTCGGCCTCCTGCTGCTCTTCCGTTTCGCGACGACCTGGGTGGGCATCCTGCTCGGCCTCGCCTCGAAGAGCGAGGAGGCGGCGGGGCAGCTCGGCAGCGCCACGTTCATGCTGCCGCTGCTCTCCAACGCGTACATCCCGACCGACGACATGCCGGGCTGGCTGCGCACGGTCGCCGAGTGGAACCCGATCTCGGCGGTCACCACGGCCGTACGGGTCCTCTTCGGCAACGCGCCCGTCCCGGCGGACGCGGCCTGGCCGGTGGCCCACCCGGTCGCCGGGGCGCTCCTCTGGTCGCTCGGCCTGATCGCCCTCTTCGCCCCGCTCGCGGTCCGCCGCTACACCCGGGGGTGATCCCGCGCGCGGGGCCCCGGGTGACATACCCCCTGGTGACAAGGACCGGCCCGCAGGGTAGGCAGGTCTTCCATGAGCACTCAGCCACTCCCGCTCGAAGGGATCACGGTCGTCGCCGTCGAGCAGGCCGTCGCCGCCCCCTTCGCCACCCGGCAACTCGCCGACCTCGGCGCCCGCGTCGTCAAGATCGAGCGCCCCGACGGCGGGGACTTCGCCCGGGGGTACGACACGGCCGCCCGGGGCCTGGCCTCCCACTTCGTGTGGTGCAACCGCGGCAAGGAGTCCGTGGCGGTCGACCTCAAGGACCCGCGCGGCCTCGCCCTCGCCCGGCGGATGGTGGCCGGCGCGGACGTCTTCGTGCAGAACCTGGCACAGGGGGCGGCGGCCCGGCTCGGTCTCGACGCCGCCACCCTGTGCGCCGCGCACCCGCGGCTGATCGCGGTGGACGTCTCCGGGTACGGGGCGGAGGGGCCGTACGCGCACAAGCGGGCGTACGACATGCTCGTCCAGTGCGAGGCGGGCCTGGTGTCGGTGACCGGGACGCCGGAGCAGCCGGTCAAGTCCGGGATCCCGGCGGCCGACATCGCCGCCGGGATGTACGCCTTCTCGGGGGTCCTCGCCGCGCTCGTGCGGCGCGGCACGACCGGCCGGGGCGGCCCGGTGGAGGTCTCCCTGCTCGACTCGCTCGCCGAGTGGATGGGGCATCCGTTGCACCACGGGTTGCATGGGGGCACACCCCCGGCGCGAACGGGGCTCGCGCATGCGGTGATCGCTCCCTACGACGCCTATCCGACGGCGGACGGGGGCCTGGTGCTGCTCTCCGTGCAGAACGATCGGGAGTGGCGGCGGCTCGCCGAGCAGGTCCTCGGCCGGCCCGAGCTCGCGGACGCCCCGGACTTCGCGACGAACACCGCGCGGGTGGCGGGCCGTGCGGCGACGGACGCCGTGGTCGCGGAGGCACTCGCCCCGCTGACCGCGCCCGAGGCTCTGGCCGGGCTCGACGCGGCCGGCATCGCCTGCGCCCGGCTCAACACGGTCGCGGAGCTCGCGGACCATCCTCAGCTGACGGCCCGGGACCGATGGCGGGAGGTGGAATCGCCGGTCGGGCCGCTGCGTTCGCTGCTGCCGCCGATCGTGTTCCCGGACGCGCCGGAACCACGTATGGACCGGATCCCGGCCCTGGGGCAGGACACGGACGAGGTCCTCGCCGAGCTCGGGGTGCCGGAGGCGGAGGTGAAGGAACTGCGGGGTGCGGGTGTGATCGCCTGAGGCCGACCGGGTCGCCGAGTCCGCCCGCGGCGTCGGGCCTGCCACCGGGTACGACTGAACGCCGGACGGGCGGGGACACGTCCGGCGGTGTCGCAGTCGTGACAGTCGAGGCAGTCGTGACGGTCGACGAAGTCGTGGAAGTCGACGTGGTCGTGAACGTCGTGCCGGTCGGAGTCCTACGGGCGACCGGGCGGAAGCGGGCGGGAACCTCGGGGTTGCTCGGCCCGGTGCGCCCGACTCCTAGCGGCGCGTCCCGAAGAGGGAGCGGCGCAGGCGGCGGAGCGGGGCGAAGAGCGAGACCCGTGCGCTGCGGCTGCGGTGACCGTGCACCGGAACCTCGGGCGTACGCGACGTCAGTTCACGCATCAGCAGCGTCGCCTCGGCCACCTCACGCTGGGGCAGGGCGGGACCGCCGAGCACCGCGAGATGACGGTCGAGGCGCGAACTCGTCGCGCTGCTCCCGCAGGTGATGGCAGGCACTCGCGGCCTGCTGCGCATTGCTATCTGTTCCATGTCACTCCCCACCCGTACAAGGGCACCCGACCCAGGGCAGGTTAACCCTATCGCCCCGCGGTGACACCCGTGTATCCCGGCGTCGGGATGCACGGCACTCGTACGGGGGTTGACGGTCACTGTCCGAATCCATCTGATTCCAGGGCGAGTTGGACAGGATTCGAACACCTGCCGAACCGTCACGAACCATCCTGCACTCCGGACCGGTATGTCCGAGCACCCGGACCGGTGTGATCTCCACCACCAAGATCGTTCAAGTCGCCACGCCGGGGGCGGAGGCACGCACAACCGAGGGGCGGAGGCACGCACGGCCGACGGACGGAGGCACGCACCGCCTACGGACCGGGCCCCGCACCATCGACGAACCGGAGCCGGGAGGGCGCCCCTCGGCTACCGTGGATCCATGACGGTGATCGCGGGTCGTTACCGGCTTCTGGACGTCCTCGCCGAGGGGGCGACGGGCACCGTCTGGCGTGCCCTGGACGAGACGGGCCGCCACGAGGTGGCCCTGAAGGAGCTCCGGGCCCCGGACGGACTCCCGGCGGACGACGTTCCCCTTCTGTACGCGCGGCGCGAGCGTGAGGCGCGGACCGCCGCCCGGATCTCCCACTCCGCTGTCGTGCGCGTCCTCGGGGTGGCCACGGAGGACGGCCGGCCCTGGGCCGTCATGGAGCTCGTACGGGGGCTCACCCTCGCCGAGACCCTGGAGGCGGCCGGCCCGCTGCCGCCGCGCGAGGCCGCACGCGTCGGCGCCGAGGTACTCGCCGGCCTGCGGGCGGCGCGGGAGGCGGGTGTCCCGCACCGGGGCGTGAATCCGGAGCACGTCCTCCTCGCCAACGACGGACGGATCGCGGTGACCGGCTTCGGTACGGCTCCGGGGGACGATCCGGGGCCGGAGGCGGAGCTGCGCGCCCTGGGGACGCTTCTCTACGCGACGGCGTCGGCACTGCCGTCGGCGCCGCCCTCGAAGGACGACAGGGCCGGGGAGCTCCGCACCCTGATCGAGGGGCTGTTGCGTGAGGACCCCGAGCACCCTCCGACCGCGGACCGGGTCGAGCGGGAGCTGCGACGGTTGGCGGCGGGAGGGGCGCGGCCCGCGCGGGTGGATTCGTCCGCCGGAACGTCCCCCGCTCCGACGGACGCTCCGACAGGAGGCGAGTCGGGCCGTCGGAGGGAGAGCGGCGACGGCAACGGCAACGGCCCTACGGCACCCAGGAGTTCACCTCCGAAATCCCCCACCCGGTCGCACAGGACGAGGTCGCCCCGCCGGGCCCACGTCCTCCTCGCCGGGCTGATCGGCGCGCTGCTCATCGCGGGAGCCTTGGCGTATCACCTGGTCCGGGACGACGGACGAGGCGCCGGGCCCGGGCCGGGCGGCGTGACGAGCACCGCTCCGGCCGGCCCCGGCGCCACGGACGGCGCGGGCGGCGGTCCGGTTACACCGCGTTCCTGAAGCTGGGTAGGTAGCCGCCGGACTGACCGGAGGCCGTCGGGTGGTAGGACTCCCCGATGTTGAGCCAGTTGACGCTGTGCAGCCAGGAGGAGCTGGAGCAGATCTCGTGTCCGGTGAAGGCCGGGACGACGCTGGAGAACGTGTAGCCGTGGTCGGCCGCACGCTTGGCGACGGCGGCGTTGAGGTAGTCGGAGGCTCCGTTGATGGCGCTGCGCTCGTTCTCGCTCAGGCCGGCGACGCAGCTGCCGCCCAGCTGGTAGAAGCGCGGGTAGCCGAGGACGACCACGTGGGCGGCGGGCGCCTTGTTCCTGATCGCCGTGTAGACGGAGTCGAGCTTGCCGGGCAGCGTCGTGTCGACGTAGCTCTTGGCCTGATTCACACGGCTGATGCAGGTGGCTTCGGACTGCAGCACACAGGTCGTCATGACGTCGGCGAAACCGGCGTCATTTCCCCCGATCGTGAGGGAGACCAGGTCGGTGGCGGACGAGAGCGGGCCGAGCTGATTGGCGGTCACATCACCCGTTCGGGCGCCCGAGCAGGCGGTGAACGCGAAGGAGGAGGGGGCGTTCGCGTTCTTCCACAGCACCGGAAACGCCTTCGTGGAGCGCTTGCAGTCGCCGCTGGCGCTGTCGTAACTCCCGGAGCCGACACCGGAGGAGTACGAGTCGCCAAGGGCCACGTAGTCGAGTGCGGCGGTCTCGGCCGCCTGGGCGGCGCCCGCCCCGGTGAGGGCGAGGACGGCACCGAGGAGGAGCGAGGACGAAAGGGCGGCAAAGCGGGACAGTCTCATGGAACCTCCCTGTAGCAGGATCTCTGCGCTACCAGGTAGTAGCATCGGATCCGCCGGACCGGAAGTGTTCATGTCAAAACTGGGGATGAACGTCGTCCGATCCTCCGTCAGGGACCGTCGAGATCCGGCCACGACAGGAAGCGGAAGCTCCGATCCCGCCAAACGGTCGAACGAGAACGCGACACATTCACACGACAAAGCACAGGGATGTGATCCCGTATCACTGTTCCCTGCACGCAAACGGATTGACCGAATCCGATCGGGACGGTTGCACATCTGACCGTCGAAGCTTCGCCAAACCGCAGAAAAGCGGGCCACAGATCAGGGACTTGCCATACAGTCCCATTCATCAATACCGTCGTACATCTCACCCGCACCGATCCATCACGCAAAGCGGCTCAGGGGAGGGCTCTAGCATCGCTGATGGTCCCGGAGCGGGGCGCGGTAGGGGGGTGCCGTGCTCGGTGTTCGAATGTGCGCCGAGTCGCGGGTACCGCGCGGCCAGACATGCCAACTCGCTGTTCCCGCAAGGAGATCGCTTCCGCGTGGGCGAAGTGAGAACCCCCCTTTCGAACCGGACACACCATCGGACCGCCCAAGGGGTGGGCGGCCCACCGGACGAGAGGGAAACCAGACCCATGAGCTCGTTCCTGCGCCCATCCGTCTCGGGCCAAGAAATGACCGAGCCGAGTCGAATAGCCGCCCAGTACCGGGCCATCACCTCACATCTGGCGATCACTCCGCCGGTGAGTGTTGTCATTCCCGCGATGAACGAAGCCGAAAATCTTCCGTACGTGTTCAAGACGCTGCCGGAATGGATTCACGAAGTCGTCCTCGTCGACGGAAATTCCACCGACAACACGGTGGATGTCGCCCGTGAACTCTGGCCGGACGTCAAGGTCGTGAAGCAGGTCGGCAAGGGCAAGGGCGACGCGCTGATCAGCGGATTCGCCGCCTGCACCGGCGACATCATCGTCATGGTCGACGCGGACGGCTCGGCCGACGGCCAGGAGATCGTCTCCTACGTCTCCGCCCTCGTCGGGGGCGCCGATTTCGCCAAGGGCTCCCGTTTCGCCAACGGCGGCGGCACGGACGACATGACGACCATACGCAGACTGGGCAACTGGGCCCTCTGCTCCCTCGTCAACCGGAAGTTCGGCGCCCGGTACACCGACCTCTGCTACGGCTACAACGCCTTCTGGCGTCACTGCCTCGACAAGATCACCCTCGACTGCACCGGATTCGAGATCGAGACCCTGATCAACATCCGGGTCGTCACGGCCGGCCTCAAGGTGCAGGAGGTGCCGAGCCACGAATACAACCGCATTCACGGCGTCAGCAACCTCAACGCCGTGCGCGACGGCATCAGGGTCCTGAAGGTCATCCTCAGGGAGAAGGCCGTCAGCAAGGCCGCCCGCCGCCGACCCGCCCCGTTCTCGGTCAACATCCCCCGGGGAGAGGTGTCTTGAACGACCGCACGTCCCCGCACGGCTTCTCGGTGGTGATCTGCGTCTACACGGAGGAGCGGTGGGAGGACATCCTCGCCGCCGTCGACTCCGTACGGAAGCAGTCGCTGCCCGCCCTGGAGACACTGCTCGTGGTCGACCACAACGAGCGGCTCCTCTCCCGGCTGACCGAGGAGTACGCGGAACAGCGGCTCACCGATGAGGTGCGGGTGCTCGCCAACGCGGGCCCCCGCGGCCTCTCCGCCGGCCGCAACACCGGAATCGCCGCCGCCCGCGGCGAGTTCGTGGCCTTCCTCGACGACGACGCCGTCGCCGAGCGGGACTGGCTCCACCACTTCGCCGCCGCCTACGACGACCCGCGCGTCATGGCCGTCGGCGGCCGGACCCTGCCCGCCTGGGCGTCCGGCCGCCGCCCGGCCTGGTTCCCGGAGGAGTTCGACTGGGTCGTCGGCTGTACGTACCGGGGCCTGCCCCCGGGCCGCGTCCCCGTACGCAACGTGCTCGGCGGCAACGCCTCCTTCCGCCGTACGGCCTTCGACGCGGCCGGCGGATTCGCCACCGGCATCGGCCGGGACGGCGACCGGCGCCCCCTCGGCGGCGAGGAGACAGAGCTGTGCATCCGGCTCTCCAAGGCGCTGCCCGAGGCGATCCTGCTCATCGACGACCGGGCCGTCATCCACCACAAGGTGCCCCCTGTCCGCGAGCGCTTCGGCTACTTCCGTACCCGGGTGTACGCCGAGGGCCTCTCCAAGGCGCTCGTCGCCCGGAGTGTCGGCGCACAGAAGGGCCTGGAGTCCGAACGGCGCTACACCACACGGGTGTTGCCCGCCGGAGTCCTGCGCGGGATGCGCGACGCGCTGCGCGGGCGCTCCGGCGGCGCGGGCCGGGCCGGGGCGATCGTGACCGGCGTGACGGTCGCGGCCGGCGGCTACGCGCTCGGGACGCTGCGGGCCCGAAGGAACGGAACGACCTTCTCCTGGGGGCCGATCGAACGGGCCGGGGCCGGAGGCGGGGAAGCGGCCCGGGAGAGGGCCGGGGAAGCGGCCCCGACCGACGCCGGGGCTCCCGAAGGAGCGACCTCCCGATGACCGAGACCGAGACCGCGGCCGGGACCACCACGGGCCCGATGACCGGGACCGCGGCCGGGACCACCGCCGTGCCCATCCTCATGTACCACGCCGTCGACCCGGATCCGGCGCCCGCGACCCTCGGGCTCTCCGTCACCCCCGAGGCCTTCGCGGCGCAGATGGAGGTGGTCGCCGAGCGGGGGTTCACCCCGCTGACCACAGCCGCGCTCGCCGCCGCCTGGCGCACCGGCGGCCCGCTGCCCGCGCGGCCGCTCCTCGTCACCTTCGACGACGGGTACGAGGGCGTGCACCGATACGCCCTGCCGGTGCTCGCCAAGCACTCCTTCGCGAGCACGGTCTTCGTCTCCACGGGCTGGCTGCGCGGCAGGCACGAGACGGGTGGCGCGCTCGACACCATGCTCGACTGGGCGCAGGTGCGGGAACTCGCCGACGCCGGCACGGAGATCGGCGGGCACAGTCACACCCACCCTCAGCTCGACCAACTCGACGCCCGGCGGCTCCGGTTCGAGACTCTGCGCTGCCGGGAGGTCGTCGGCGAGGAGCTCGGAACATCCCCCGCCTCCTTCGCGTACCCGTACGGGTACTCCAGCCGCCGGGTCCGCCGTACGGTCCGGGAGGCCGGCTTCACGCAGGCGCTCGCCGTCGGCAACGCGCTGGCCAGGCGCCGTCAGGGGCCGTACGCCCTGGAGCGGGTGACCGTGCGCCGGACCACCGGCGTCGAGGAGTTCACACGGCTCGTGGAGGGCCGGGCGATCGCCCGGAACTTCGCGGCGGACCGGGCCATGACGAAGGGGTACGCGCTCGCGCGGCGCGCCCGGGGCGCGGTGCGGGGCCACTGGATCTGAGCCCCTGGTCCGGCTCCGGGGCAGGGCCGTCCCACGACTCGTCCCGTTCAAAACCCGGTGCACGGAATGCCCGGTTGCCGGATCATGGGCGCCATGGCTGACACCCCACCGGTACCGTCCGAGCCGCAGCGGTCGCTGCCGATCCGGCTCAACCTCGACGACAGCGACTCGCCCGCGGACGTCGTGGACGCGCTGTTCCTCGGCCGCTTCGCGACCGGGGAGCAGCCGCACTCGCACAGCACCTCCCTGGACCGGGTCAAGCCCGAGGCGACGCTCCTTCCCGCGGGGGCCACCGTGCTGCGGGCCGCGAAGGACGACGACCGCAGCGCCGTGCTCGCCGAGGGCGAGGGGTGGACGCTGCTGATCTCCCGCTGGAACCGGGGCGCCGACGTCACCGTCACGGCCGTCGACGCGGACCTCGCCGAGCGGGTCCTGAAGGAGGCGACCGACGGGGCGAAGGACGAGCCGGAGCCCCAGCCGGAGAACGTGACGATGGGGTTCTGGTACGTGTCCCCCCGGCGCGGCCCGCACCGGACGACCCGGCAGATCAGCGCCGGGACCTGGGACGAGGTCCGGCCCAACTACGCGGCGCCGGTGGCCGAGTCGATGGACCGGCTGATGAAGGTGACGCCCGAGTCGATCGCCGGCCGCCTCCTGCTGCTGCACGGCCCGCCGGGCACGGGCAAGACGTCAGCGCTGCGCACCCTCGCACGGTCGTGGCGTGACTGGTGCCAGGTGGACTGCGTGCTCGACCCGGAGCGGCTCTTCAACGACGTCGGCTATCTGATGGACATCGCCATCGGGGAGGACGAGGGCACGGCGAAGGGGCGCTGGCGGCTGCTGCTCCTGGAGGACTGCGACGAGCTGATCCGGGGCGAGGCGAAGCACACGGCGGGGCAGGCCCTGTCACGGCTGCTCAACCTGACGGACGGTCTGCTCGGCCAGGGCCGCAATGTCCTCGTCGGCGTCACCACCAACGAGGACCTGGAGCGGCTCCACCCGGCCGTGGTCCGTCCGGGCCGCTGCCTGGCCCGCATCGAGGTGGGGCCGCTGAGCCGGGCCGAGTCGGTGGAGTGGCTCGGGCGCGAGGAGGACGTGCCGCGCGAGGGCGCGACGCTGGCGGAGCTGTTCGCCCTGCGCCGCGGCACGCCCCCGGCGGAACTCCCGGAACCCCGCACGGCGGGGGCGGGCCTGTACCTCTGAGGATGCTCCAGGTCGGTCAGCCGTCGTAGGCCGCGCGCAGGGCCTCGTTCATCGCGGCCTCCGCCGCCTCGCGGCTGAGGCCGAGGCGGCGGGCCTCCTCGGCGTACTGGGCGGCGGCGGTGGCGGCCCTACGGGTGGCCGCGTCCCCGGCGGCGGCGACGAAGGTGCCGTGACGCCCGCGCGTCTCGATCACCCCGTCCGCCTCCAGTGCCTTGTACGCCTTGGCGACCGTGTTCGCGGCGAGGCCCAGCTGCTCCGCGAGCCCTCGTACCGTCGGCAGCTTGTATCCGACCGGCAGTCTGCCGGACCGGGCCCGCTCCGAGATCTGGGCACGCAGTTGTTCGTACGGAGCGGTGGTGGATTCGTGGTCCACGGCGATGGTGAGTGTCACCCCGCCGATTCTGCCCCCACCCCACCGGAAAATGGGAGGCGGCGGTAGGTCACCGGCCCGTAGCGTGCGGCCACATGACTGTGATCGTCCGTGATGTACGGGCCGAGGATGCCGAGGGCTTCGCCCGGGTGCGCCGGGCCGCCCTCCCCTTCATGCTCGCCACCGCCGAGCAGCTCGTCTTCGACTGGGCGCACGCCCACCCCGAGAGCCACTACCGCCCGCTCGTCGCCGTGACCGAGTCCGGCGGGATCGTCGGGACCGCCCAGGTCGGCATCGCGCACGACGCGGCGGAGCCCGGGATCGGCTACGCGAACGTGTACGTGGACCCCGCGTACCTGGGGCACGGTGCGGGGACGCTGCTGCTGCGCGCCGCCGAGGAGCACCTGGCCGAGCGGGGAGCGCGGACCCTGTACAGCTGGGTCCTGGACGCGCCGGAGAACCTCGCCTGGGCCGAGCGACGGGGGTACTCCCCCAGCCGTTCCGCCTACTTCCTCCGGCTCGACCTCACCACCGTCGAACTGCCGCCGCTCCAGGCTCCGCCGGCCGGTGTCGAGCTGCTGACGGCCGAGGACTTCGCGGCCGATCCTCGGCCGCTCTTCGAGCTGGACGCGCTGACGACGGCCGACGAGCCGAGCGACGTGGGGGCGGAGCTCGACGACTACGCGCACTGGCGGGCGACCACCTGGGAGCACCCGCTCTTCGACCGGGCGCTGACGACGGTCGCGGTGGTGGACGGCGTTCCGGCGGCGTTCAGCGCGGCGCAGACGGACGGTCTCGGCCGGTACAACTCGGGAATGACGGGCACCGGACCCGACTTCCGGGGCCGCGGGCTCGCGAAGCTCGCCAAGAACACGTCGCTGCACCGGGCCCGGGCGGCGGGCTGCACGGAGGCGTTCACCGGGAACGACACCGGGAACGAGCCGATGCTGGCGATCAACAAGTGGTTCGGTTACGAGGTCGGCGCACGGGAGGTACGGCATGTCCGGACGATCGGTTGAGGTCACCCTGACGAAGGCGGGCAGGACGAAGATCCGCTACCCGGCGGAGGTGCTCACGGAGGACGGTGCCCGGCTCTCGGTGCGCGCGCCGTGGGCGGCGGAGGGGGTACGGGACTTCGGCTTCGTACGGTTCGAGCCGGGCGATGTCTTCGTGGAGCACTTCTGGCGCGACCGCTGGTTCACGGTCAAGGAGGTGTGGTCCGCCGACGGCGCCCTGAAGGGCTGGTACTGCGACATCACCCGGCCGGCCGTGATCGACGGCTCCGGAGTGGTGGTCGAGGACCTGGACCTGGACCTGTGGGTGTCGGCGGACGGCAGCGAGGTGCTGCGGCTCGACGAGGACGAGTTCGCGGCGAGCGGGCTCGCCGCCTCCGATCCGGAGGCGGCGGCGTGTGCCGTGGTCGCCCTCGACGAGCTGGAAGTGCTGGGACGCGAGGGCCTGATCGAGCTGCTGCGCTGACTCCGGCCGGCGACTCGGATCAGCGCAGTACGACGGGGGCTTCCTCGGCGGCGAGGAAGCCGGGAGCCGGCAGGCCCGTCTCGCCGGTCGTGAGCTGCATGAGGGTGGCCCGCACCGTGGCCGTACCCGGGCGGTAGGCGGGGTCCTTCACGACGGAGGTGTTGACCCACTCGTGGAGGTGTCCGTCGCAGACGGCCTGGGTGCCGCCGATCCCGGCGGAGCTGTCCCCCTGGACGAGGGTGGAGCTGACGAAGACGGGGCCGGCGCTGTCGTCGAGGCAGCGGTACATGCCGGAGAGGGTCACCGTGCTGTCGTCGCCGACGGTTCCGTATCCGTAGACGGAGAGGCCGTCGGCGGAGAAGTCGTCGAGGGAGCGGCCGGCCGACGAGGGGCCGTCGGCGGAGAAGGGGCCGGCCCCTCCCGCGTGGGCGAGAGGGGCGACGGCGACGGAGGCGAGCAGGGCGCCTGCGGCGAGGACGAGTCGGACGCGCATGAGCGGGGTCCCTTCGGGGTGGGGGATGGTGCTGCCCGCCAGGGATACCGGATCCGGCCGCCGTGTGGCCGAAACTCACCCTATTGGGGGCGAGTTGAGCAACTTTCGGTAGTGAATACGGTCGTACGGTCCGTCCATGCGACGCTCGACGACCTCATAGCCGTACCGCTCGTAGACCTTCTGGTTCTCCCACATCATCGCGTTGGTCAGCAGCCTGACCTCCGGAAGCCCGAGCTCGCGCGCCCGGGACTCCACGAAGCCGAGCAGCCGGCGGCCCAGGCCGGTGCCCTGGGCGTCGGGGTGAACGGCGACGTTGTCGAGATGGAGGTGGTCGGCCTCGGCCCTGAGGACCACGAGGCCGACCACCGGGTCACCGGCGACGAACACCCGCCCGGCGGCCACGTCCGCCGCGTGGTCCGCCTCCATCGGGGCCGGTACGAGACCGATGCGGTCGATGTAGTGGTGATAGGCCGCGTCGGTCACGGCCTTCACCCTCGGGACGTCGGAGCTCGTCGCTCGGCGGATGTCCTGTGTCATGCCGACACGTTACGACGCCGGACGACCACCTTCCTCAGCAGCGGCCAGGCGAGCAGGAGCACGACGACCGTGTACACGGTGATCGAGAAGGGCGTGTTCACCAGACCGGTCACCGAACCGTCGCTGATCTGCAGGGCGCGGCGCAGCTGCTGTTCGGCGGCCGGGCCGAGGATGACCCCGATGACGGCCGGAAGGACCGGGAGTCCGTAGCGCCGCATGCCGAGCCCGATCAGGCCGATGACCAGCAGGATGACCAGGTCGAGCGCCTCGCCGCCCACCGCGTACGCGCCGACGGCGGCGAAGAAGAGGATGCCGGCGTAGAGGTACGGGCGCGGGATGCGCAGCAGCTTGGCCCAGACGGGCGCGAGCGGCAGGTTGAGCGCGAGCAGCAGCACCATGCCGACGAACAGCGAGGCGATGAGGCCCCACACCAGGTCGGGCTCCCGCTCGAAGAGCAGCGGACCGGGCTGGATGCCGTACTGCTGGAACGCCGCCAGCATCACGGCGGCGACGGCCGTCGTCGGCAGCCCCAGGGTCAGCATCGAGACGAGCGTCCCGGCCGCCGAGGCCGAGGCCGCCGACTCGGGTCCCGCCACGCCCTCGATGGCGCCCTTGCCGAACTGCTCCTTGTGCTTCGAGAGACGCTTCTCCGACACGTACGAGAGGAAGGTCGGGATCTCCGCGCCCCCGGCCGGGATCGCACCGAACGGGAAGCCGATGAGGGGGCCGCGCAGCCAGGACTTCCAGGTGCGCCTCACATCGTCCTTGCCCAGCCAGGGACGCCCGACCGGAATCGCCTCCCCCGCCGTGCGGCGCAGGTGCGCGGCGACCCAGAGGGCCTCGCCGATGGCGAAGAGTCCGACCGCGACGATGACGACGTCGACGCCGTCGGCGAGCTGGAGCGAACCGAAGGTGAGGCGTTGCTGCCCGGTCATCTGGTCGAGGCCGACCAGGCCGATCGTGAGGCCGATGAGCAGGGAGGCGAGACCGCGGATGCGGGAGGAGCCGAGGACCGAGGTCACCGCGATGAAGGCGAGGACCATCAGGGCGAGGTAGTCGGGGGCGCCGATGTCGACGGCGAGCGCGGCGACCGTCGGGGCGAGGACGACGAGCAGGATCGTACCGATCATGCCGCCGGCGAAGTGGCCGATGGCGGCCGCGGCGAGCGCCTGCGCGCCCCGGCCCGCCTTCGCCATCGGATTGCCCTCGATGGCGGCGACGACGGCCGCGCTCTCCCCGGGCGTGTTGAGGAGGATCGAGGTGGTGGAGCCGCCGAACATGGCGCCGTAGTAGATGCCGGCGAACATGATGAACGCGCCGGTCGGTTCGAGGCCGTAGGTCACCGGGAGCAGCAGGGCCACGGCCATGGCGGGGCCGATGCCGGGCAGGACGCCGATGGCGGTGCCGAGGAGCACGCCGATGGCGGCCCAGAGCAGGTTCATCGGGGTGAGTGCGGTGCCGAAGCCGTCGATGAGGGAGTTCAGGGAATCCATGGATCAGATCACTCCCATCAGCGGACCGCCGGGCAGCGGGACGCCGAGCAGTGTGTCGAAGACGACGTAGGTCAGGAGCGAGAGGGCGGCCGCGATCAGCGGGTCGCGGTGGAAATGGCGGCTGCCGAGCGCGTAGGCCGCACCCCAGAAGAGGAGCGCTCCGGCGACGGGGAAGCCGACGGGGCCGATGAGGACGGCGAAGGCCAGGAAGACACCGGCGAGGAGCAGGACCGTACGCCAGTCGGCGGGCTCGGTCAGGTCGACGTCCTCACCGGCCTCGGCCTCGCCGCGGCCGCCGCGCAGGACGTCGACGGAGAGGAGGACGGCGACGACGAGCAGTCCGCAGCCGACGATCAGGGGGACGGTGGCGGGGCCGACCGGGCCGCGGCCCGCGAGGTCGGCGTCGAGGGTGAGGGCGTCGGTGAGGACGAGCACGCCGAGGGCGAACAGCAGGACTCCGACGCCGAGTTCGGACCGCTCGCGGAGCCAGCTCTTCAGGGGCGCGGTCTTCGAGGTCTCTGCCTTCGAGGTCTCGTTCGTCGAGGTCCCGGTCGTCGAGGTCTCGGTCTTCAAGGTCTCGTTGTTCGTGGTCTCGTTGTTCGTGGTCACAGCCCGAGCTCCTTCAGAACGGAGCCGACACGGCGGTCCTGCTCCGCGAGGAAGGTGCCGAACTCCTCGCCGGGCAGGAAGGCGTCGTTCCAGCCGTGGGTCTTCAGCGACTCGCGCCACTGCGGGGAGTCGCGCAGTTCGGTCACCAGGGTGACGAGCTTCTCGCGCTCGGCGTCGGAGAGGCCGGGCGGGGCGACGATGCCGCGCCAGTTGGTGAACTCGGTGTCGAGGCCCGCCTCGCGGAGCGTGGGGGCGTCGAGGCCGGGGACCCGCTTCGGTCCCGTGACGGCGAGCAGGCGCAGCTCGCCCGCCTTGATCTGGTCGAGGTACTCGCCGACGCCGGAGACGCCGAAGGCGACCTTGTCGCCGAGGATGGAGGCGAGGAGCTCGCCGCCACCGTCGAAGGGGACGTAGTTGACGTCCTTCGGGGCGATCCCGGCGGCCTGGGCCATCAGCATCGGGGCGAGGTGGTCGGGGCCGCCGGGCGAGGAGCCGCCGCCGACGGGGAGCTTGCCGGGGTTCTTCCTCCAGGCGGCGAGCAGCTCGTCGATCGTCCGGTACGGGGAGTCCTTGCCGACCACGACGATGTCCTGCTCCTCGGTGAGCCGGGCGATCGGGGTGGTGTCGGCGAGGGTTCTGGGGGTCTCGTTGGTGTGGACGGCGCCGACGACGCCGAGGCCCATGGACATGGCGAGCCGGCCGTTGCCGCGTTCGCCGACGAGCCGGGTGAGACCGACGGTGCCGCCCGCGCCGGGCAGGTTGAAGACCTCGACGTCGCCGGTGAGACCGGCTTCCTCGGCGTTCTTGGCGGCGGTGCGGGCGGTGATGTCGTAACCGCCGCCGGGGGTGTTGGGGACCATGAAACGCAGGCCGGGTATCTGGGTGCCGGTGTCGGAGCCGCTGCCGGGACTGAGCAGTGGCGGACCCACCAGCACCAGGAGCGCGGCCCCGAGGAGGGCGAAGGGGGTGCGCAACCGCACGTGTGCCGCCTCTCAGGTAGAAGGGAAATGGGGGTGTGAGGTGGCCCACATGTTGCACGTACGTGAAGAAGCTGTCTCTCTTCCGCAATCAACGGACGTTGTGGTCGTTGTGGTCGGGACCTAGCGTGGGTCGTCGTGACGAACGTGCTGGTGGTGGACGACGACTTCATGGTCGCCAAGCTGCACTGCCGCTATGTGTCGGCGGTGGCGGGCTTCACGGTGTCCGGGGTCGCGCACAGCGGCGCCGAGGCCCTGCGGGCGGCCGAGCGGCTCAGGCCCGACCTGGTGCTCCTCGACGTGTTCCTGCCGGACATGGACGGCATCCAGGTGCTGCGGGAGCTGCGCGCGGCGGGCCTGGGCATGGACGCGCTCTTCATCACGGCGGCGCGGGACGTGGGCACGATCCGTGAGGCGCTGCGGGCGGGGGCGCTGCACTATCTGATCAAGCCGTTCAGCCAGGCGGCGCTGCACGAGCAGCTCCGCCATGTGGCGTCGCTCCGCAGCCGCCTCGACGAACTCGACGAGGCCCGCCAGGAGGACGTCGACCAGATCTTCGGCACACGCCCCCGCGGCTCCCGGGAACTCCCGAAGGGCCTGGCCGCCCACACGGCCGACCTGGTCGACTCGGTCCTCCGCGCCCACCCGGAGGGCCTCTCCGCCACGGAGTGCGCGGAGGCCGGCTCCCTGTCCCGGGTGAGCGCGCGCCGCTACCTGGAGTACTTCGCGGAAACGGGCCGCGCGGAGATCACGCTGCGGTACGGGGGGACGGGACGGCCGGAGCGGCGGTACCGGCGACTGGGGTGAGGCCTCTTACGAGGAACGACCGCCGTTCCGGTACTGGTGGAGAAGTTCTTCGGCCCGGACCGTCCAGGGGTGCGTCGGGCCCAGTACTCGGGTCCGTCCCTCCACGAGGATCTCTCCCTGCTCGATCGCGTCGGCGTGGTGTCCCAGGGCATGGAGGACAGCGCTGAGGGTACGTCGCGCGTTGAGGAGCAAGGGATAGTCCGGGGCATAGATGCGTCCGTACCCGGAAACAGCCTTGCGTGCGTGGGGCAACGCTTCAGCAGGTCTCTCCGCGGCGGCGAGTGCGTACGCGTAGTTCAGTTCGGCTCCGAGTGTCATGGGGTGTTCCTCCCCGGCGGCGCTCCGGCAGTCCGCGACGACGGCGGGACCCGTGGCGAGGATCTCGTCCCGGTCCGGAAGTGCGCCCGCATCCGGGTGCGCGGCGAATTCCAGGAGGCACTTCCGCGCGATCAGCGTGAGCGGGTGAGATGCGCCCAAGGCCTGCTCCCGGCCTTGAACCGCTCGCCTCGTCAGAAGGATCGCTTCCTGGAGTCGACCGAGGTTGAAGAACGGGCCTCCCAGCCGCAGACACGCCTCCAGCGTGTCCGGAGCATCGGGTCCGAGGACTCGCTCGCAGTCGTCGAGCACCTCTCCGCAGACGACCTCGGATTCCTCGAAGCGTCCGAGCCGAAAGAGGGCGCGGCCCACCCTCATGCGGAGCCTGAGGGCGAGCACGTTGTCGGCGGGCAGGCGCCGGGTGACGAGTTCGAGGGCTTCCTTCGCCAGGGTGAGCGCGGAGGCGTAGTCCCCCGACCTGTGCACGGCGATGACGAGCCGGAGGGCGCAGTCGGCCGCTCCCTCCACCACGGCGGGGTCGGCATTCCAGCCGACCACGCGCCGGAGGAACCCGGTGACGTGGGGAGCGAGCAGAGTCACCGCAGGGTCCTGGACCCCCCGTTCGGGCACCTCCGGCAGGAGGGTCCTGAGCAGGCGGGTGGCCGTCGTCGCGAGCCGTTCGCGCTGGTCGTCGGGGGTGGCCCGGGCGACGCTGTCGAGAAGGATCCCGTGGACGCGCAGACAGCGCACCCGGCCCGGCACGAGCTCGGTCAGGGAGTGGTCGAGGAGTCCGCGGAGCGCGGATTCGACACGGGACGGGTGGAGTTCCGTGCCGAGGTCGGCACCGGAGAGGAGGGTGAGCGGGAGCGGGTCGCCGGCCCAACAGGCGAGCAGGCGCAGCAGGGCGGTGGCCTCGGGGAGCCCTTGAGCGGTGAGCGCGTCGAGGGAGAGCTGCCAAGTGCGGCTGAGCAGGTGGCGGGACTCGGCGCCTGTCTCGGCGCCCCGGTCGAGGAGTTCGATGGGGTGGAAGCCCGCACCGCCGTCGAGTCCGTGCCGGTAGTCGGCGAGGTTCCAGGGGTCGATGATCTGGTGGGCGAGGAAGCCGCCGGCGAGGGTGAGCGCCAGGGGAAGGCGCCCGAGACGGTCGGCGACGTCCGCCGCCTCCTCCGCGCTCCCCGCGTGGGGGGCGAGGTCCTGGAGGACGAGAGCGGCGTCCTCGCGTGGAAGGACACCGAACTGGAGGAGCTCGGCGCCCGGCCACCAGTGGGCGGCCGCCTGGCGGGTGGTGACGACGACGATGCCGGCGGGGCTGGTGCGCAGCCACCCGCCGTCGCGGAGGACGGCAGGGGTGTCGGCGTTGTCCAGGACGAGTATCCAGGGCCGTTCGGAGGCGTCGAGGTGGTGCCAGACGAGGTCGGCGGCGGGACGCAGCCCGCTCCTCGCACCGGTGAGTTCGGCGTCGGTGGCGCCCCGGTCTGCCGCGACGGCGAGCATCCCGGCGCGCAGGGAGGCCGGGTCGGAGGCGTTGACCCAGAGTCCGATGCGCCCGGCGTGGTCGGTGGCGTGACGGAAGAGGGCATGGGCGACGGCGGTCTTGCCGCACCCGCCCATGCCGTGGAGGACGTAGGCGCGGTTGCCGACACCCGGCTCGACGGCGGCGCGGAGACGGTCCATCTCGCCGACGCGGTCGCGGAGTACGACGGGGGTGCGGCCGACCGCCGGGTGACGGACCGAGTCGGGGCCCGCCCACTCGGGGGCGTGGTGATGGTGCTCGACGATGTGCTGGTCGCCCGAGGCCTGGTACACCCGTCCGTACCCGTCGGCCCGTGCGTCGTTGGCGCCGCTCATCGCTGATCGATGTGCTGGTCGCGGCCTGCCTGGTACACCCGGGCGTGTCCGGAGGCGGTGGCCTGCTGCGTCACCGACGGGACGTCGGGCGTGAGGGGCTGCAGCTCGTCCATCAGCCTCCGCAGCGCCGCGGCCTCCTCGGGGTGGGTCACGAGCAGCCGCCGGATACGGCCCTGCCACTCCACCCCCAGTTCGCCGCCGGTCTCGGCGTCGCCGCCTGCCTGCGCGGCCAGCAGGTCCGTCCGGGTCACCTCGAGCTCGGCGGAGATCGCCTCCGCCCGCTCCGGCTCGGCACGGCGCCACAGCGAGGTGATCCCTTCGCTGACGCGCTGCCACGCCTCGGTCGTCAGCAACGTCACCAAGGTCGTCCCCGCCGTGCCCGCCAGCACGGCCAACTCCGCGTCCAAGAACCCTCCCCCTCCGGCCTGTTGTCACCTGTCGCCCCAGAGTATCCGGGCAGGCCCGGACAACGCAGAGAGAATCCGCCAACCACGGGGCGGGGCACCGGCCCTTGTCTGAGCCGCTGCTTAGCGGTTCCTTAAAGCGGTCCTAAGGATCGCCGTATCCCGCTCTCCAGCGGGTTCTTCGCGGATTCGGGCAGCTAGCTTTCTGGGCACCCCCCCACATCACCCTCGTGAAGGAGCTGTCCCCCCATGACCTCTCGCCGTACCGCCGCCGTCACCGCCACCGCGGTTCTGGCCCTCTCCGGGCTCGCCTCCGGGCCCGCGTTCGCGCACGGGTCGATGACCGATCCGGTGAGCCGGGTCTCGGCCTGTTACGCGGAGGGGCCCGAGGCGCCGAAGTCGGCGGCCTGCAAGGCGGCCGTGGCGGCGAGCGGTACGCAGGCGTTCTACGACTGGAACGCGGTGAACATCGCCAACGCCGCCGGCAAGCACCGTGAGCTGATTCCGGACGGCAAGCTGTGCAGCGCGGGCAACGACAAGTACCGGGGGCTCGACCTGGCGCGGGCCGACTGGCCGGCGAGCAGCCTGAACTCCGGTGCGCACACCTTCCGTTACAAGGGGACCGCGCCGCACCGGGGCTCGTTCGCGCTGTACGTGACGAAGGACGGGTACGACCCGTCGAAGCCGCTGAAGTGGTCCGACCTGGAGGGCAAGCCGTTCGCGACGGTGACCGACCCGCGGATGGAGAGCGGCGACTACGTCTTCCAGGGCACGGTGCCGAACAAGTCCGGCCGCCACCTGATCTACTCGATCTGGCAGCGCTCCGACTCCCCCGAGGCCTTCTACACCTGCTCGGACGTCGTGTTCGGGAAGGACAGCGGCGGTACGGCCCCGGCACCGACCGCCTCCGCGCCGAGCGACGAGCAGATCGAGGAGGGTCAGGACGAGTCCTCGGTCGAGCACGGCGGGCACGGGGACGGTGACGCCTCCACGGGTGCGGAGGAGACGGCGGCGCCGACCGAGCAGCCGGGCCGGGCGAGCCGGGAACCCGGCCCGTCCGCCGAGCCCGAGGGCGTCGAGACGTCCTCCGCCGCGCCCAACGCGCCCGCCCCCGCCGCCGGTTCGGGCTCCGGCTCCGGTGAGGTGCTCGCCGAGACCGGTGGCGACGCCACCACGCCGTATCTCGCGGTCGGTGGCGCCGCCGTGCTCACGCTCGGTGCGGCCGTGCTCTTCGGGTCGGCCCGGCGGCGCCGTACGCAGGGCTAGTCGGGTCAGCCGACCACAGAGAGGCAGGTGGTCGGGGTCGCGTGGGCCGGGTCGAGGGCGTTGGCCACCTCGTGGAAGGTGACCCGGTCCACCGTGCCGATCGCCACGTGCTCGGACAGATCGAGCGCGCACTTGTCCTGGATGAGGACGTTGGTGACGTTCGGGCCGCTCAGGAACTGCGAGCGGTACGGGGTGACCACCTCGTCGTACTGGGTCGCGATGACGTGGTAGCGGACGCCGGGCACGGTGTCGCCGCCCTCGTTGAGCTTGGTGATGAAGGACGAGCCGGCGATCTGGTCGGCGAGGCCGGGGGTGTTGGCCTTGATCAGGTCCTCGGCGCCGGGGAAGTACGGCAGCAGCTTGGTGAGGCCGAGCAGGGTGGTGCCGTGGTTGTCGGGGGCGATCCCGACGAGCGCGTTCACCTTCTCGGCCCCGCCGAGGAACTTGAGGTACCAGCGGGGCATCATGCCGCCCTGCGAGTGTCCGACGAGGTCCGCCTCGGGGGCGCCCGTGGCGGCGAGGACCTGGTCGACGTACGTGTCGAGCTGTCCGGCGGACGCGGCGATGGGCCCGAGTCCGTGGAAGAACGGCACGTTCGGCAGCTGACCGTAGTCGAGCGAGAAGACGCAGTAACCGCGGTTGACCAGGTAGGGCGCGAGGCCCAGCCAGTTGTCGACGGAGTTCCCGAGGGTCCCGTGGACGAGGACGACGGGGCGGGGGTGCGCGGCGGAGGGCTTGCAGGAGTAGTCGTTCCAGCCCCGGCTGGTGGTGGCGGTCTCGGCCTGGGCCGAGGCGGCGGTCGGGGCGAGCGTGGCGGCGGCGGTCAGCAGCAGTACCGACAGCGCTCTGACGGCGTGTTTCCAGGGCAGCATCGGGCGATCTCCTTGCGGCTCAAGGGGATGGTGGGGGTGCTACGCCCTGCGGTCCGGACCACAAGTGGGGATGCGCGGTGGGGATGCGCTTCAAGCCAAGCTACGCACGGGTAGCCTTGGCTGGGAAGTTACGCGTCGGTAAAAAGTGATGTGTCGTCACAAGAGCCTGGTGAAACGCCCGTCAGGCCGCCAGCGACCCCGGCAGCACCGCTCGCGGACCGAATTTCGCCCGTGCCTTGTCCGCCACCGCCTCGATCCGCCGGGCCTTCTCGTCCGCCGGGTCCAGGGACAGCTGGTGCGCCGCCCCCTCCGCGCCCGTCAGGCCCTCGGCGCGCAGGGCGATGCCCCGCACCCGGGCCCGCTGGAGGCCGAAGGAGTCGTGGACGGCGTACCCGAGGGTGGTGAGCGCCGCCGAGTGGGCGGTGGGTTCGGGCAGGGTACGGCTCCGGGTGGTCGTGGTCCGGTCGGCGTACCGCACGGTGACGGCGAGCGAGCGGCACACCTGCCCCTCCGTGCGCAGCCGGGTGCCCAGCTCCTCGGCGAGCGAGAGGAGGGCCCGGCGCTGCTGCGTCCGGTCGGTCTCGTCGCGCGGGAAGGAGCGTTCGGCCGCGACCGACCGGGAGACCGCGTGCGGGACGACGGGGGTGCGGTCGACGCCCCGGGCCCGCTCCCACAGCTCACGGCCGGTCTTCGCGCCGACGAGCCGCTGGAGCACGGCGAGCGGCGCGTCCGCGACGCGGCCGACGGAGTCGAGTCCGTAGCCACAGAGGGTACGGGCGGTGGCGCGGCCGACGCCGTCGAGCGCGACGACCGGCCGGTCGCGCAGGAAGGCCGCGGGGTCCTCGACGACCAGGGTGACGCCGGGCCGGGCCTCGCTCGCGGCCATCCGGGCCAGCATCGGGTTGGGCCCGGCGCCGATGACGCAGTCGACGCCGTACAGGGCGAGGGCCCTGACCCGGATCACCGAGGCGAGCTCGGCCGGGCTCCGGTCGAAGTAGCGCAGTGCACCGCGCACGTCGGCGAGCGCCTCGCAGGGCGGGGCCGCCTCGACGACGGGGGTGAATTCGGCGAGCAGGTCGACGAGCCGGGGGAAGAGCGCTTCGGCCCCTCCCTTTCCGAAGGCGGGGAGTTCGAGCCGGAACCGTACACAGAGGATCATGCCGCTCTCCCCTCTCCCACATCCGGTACCCGTGTCCCTGTTCGGTGCCTTACGCCCCCACCTGCTCTCTCACCCTAGAGCATGTTCGAATATTTGTGCGAGTCGATTGGATGAGGACTCCACCACCCCCGTCAACCAAGGTTGACGCAAGGCGGATGTCAACGTAAGTTGACGACATGACCGATGCGACCGATCTCGCCGCACGGGCGGGCGACCGCGACCCACGGGTCGGGCTACGGGCCGTCTCCGCCCTGAGGCGACTGCTTGAACAGCTGGAAGCCGTCCAGGTGCGCAGTGCGCGCAACCAGGGGTGGTCGTGGCAGGAGATCGCGACCGAACTGGGAGTCAGCCGGCAGGCCGTCCACAAGAAGTACGGGAGGCAGTGATGTTCGAACGGTTCACGAAAGCCGCACGCGCCGTGGTGAAGGGCGCGGTCGAGCACGCGGAGCGGGGCGGCGCCACGGTCGTCACCCAGGAGCATCTGCTCCTCTCCCTGCTCGACGGGGAGCACACCCGGGCGACGGACGCGCTGCGCACGCTGTGCCCGCCGGACCGCCGGACGTCCCTGCTGGCCGCCCTGACCGACGCCCGGCGCCGCGCGGGACTCTCCCGGGCGGACGAGGAGGCCCTGGCGGACCTCGGTATCGACGTCGGTGCGATCGTGGCGCGGGTCGAGGAGACCCACGGCGCGGGCGCGCTGGCGGGCGACCGCAAGGACTCCGGATGGCGGTCGGGTCGACGGTCCTTCTCGCGGGAGGCCAAGACCGTCCTGGAGAAGTCCCTCCGGGTGGCGCTGGCCCGCAAGGACCGGGAGATCGGCGACGAGCACATCCTCCTGGCGCTCACCACGACCGGCGGGGTCGTCGCGGAGGTCCTGGCCGACCACGGCGTCACGTACGCCTCCGTCGACACGGCGGTCTCCAGGGCGACGACCCCCTGACACTCGCGGGCTCAGCCCGCCGATCCCGGGCTGCTGTGCCACAACTTCCGTCCGCTCGGGGCCCCTTCGCCCGCCGGCTTGAGGTCGGCCCAGGGGTTCATCTCGTAACCGGTGGACATGGTGATGCGCCGGCCGGAGTCACCGTTGCCTCCGGCCGGGACGGCCTGGTCGGCAGGGTCGGTCGGGGTAGTCGGGGCGGCCGGGTCGGTCGGGGCGGCCGGGTCGGGTTCCGCGAGCCGTTCGCCCACCGCGTCCAGACCGCCGGACGCCCGGAGTTCGACGAGTTCGGCGAGGTTCCAGGCGGCGGCGCCGACCACGCTGACGCTGCGGGGGCCGCGCCGCTGCACCACGCCCCGGACCAGGAGCAGCCAGGAGTGGAAGACGGTGTGGGCGCAGCGCTCGTGGGCGTCGTCGAAGAAGGCGAGGTCGACCAGGCCGGTGCCGTCGTCGAGGGTGGTGAAGATGACCCGCTTGCCGGAGCGGATCGGCGGGGTCTGGGTGGCGGCCTTGGCGCCCGCGACGAGGACGGTCCTGCCGTGCGGGGTCTCGCGGAGGCGCTGGGCGGAGACCACGCCGAGTTCACGCAGGAAGGCGTGGTGGTCACCCATGAGGTGGCGGGAGGCGTCCATGCCGAGGATGCCGAGTTCGGCGCTGAGGCGTTCCGTCTCGTCGAGGTCGGGCAGGCCGACGGGGGCGGTCTTCCCGCCCTGGGCGAGCGGGAGTTGGCCGCCGTGGGAGGCGGCTCCCCGCTGGATGCGCCGGAGTTCGGTGAGGTGGAGGAGGAGGTCTCGACGGTTGGCGCCGAAGGCGTCCAACGCGCCGACCTGGGCGAGCCGTTCGGCGACGGGGGTGCGGGGGCGGGCCCGTTCCCAGAAGTCGAGGAGGGAGGCGTACGGCTGTCCGGCCTCGATCCGCCCGCTCTCGGCCTCGCTGATGCCGTGCACGTCGACGAGGCCCAGCCGGAGCCCCCACCGCACGGGAGAATCAGACACCAGTTCGATACAATGGGCGACCGCCGACCTGTTCACATCCAGCGGCAGTACCGGCACTCCCCGCCGCCGCGCGTCCGCGAGCAGCAGCCGCTTGGGGTACATGCCGGGGTCATGGGTGAGCAGCCCGGCGTAGAAGGCGGCCGGGTGGTGCGCCTTGAGCCAGGCGGACTGGTACGTCGGTACGGCGAAGGCGACGGCGTGCGCCTTGCAGAAGCCGTACGAGCCGAAGGCCGCCACGATCTCCCAGGTACGGGCGACGACCTCGTCCGCGTATCCGCGCGCCGAGGCCTCCCGGGCGAACCAGAGCTTGATCCGGCCCTGCGACTCCGAGTCCGAGAGCCCGCGCCGCACCTGGTCGGCCTCGTCGCGGCCGCAGCCGGTCATGATCCGTACGATCTCGATGATCTGCTCGTGGAAGACGACCACGCCGTACGTCTCCCGCAGCGTCTCCGCCAGGTCGGGGTGCGGATAGCGGACGGGGGCGCGGCCGTGCCGGGCCTCGATGAAGGGGCGGACCATGTCGGCGGCGACCGGGCCCGGCCGGAAGAGCGAGATGTCGACGACGAGGTCGTGGAAGGTGGCGGGCTGGAGCCGGCCGACCAGGTCGCGCTGGCCCGGCGACTCGATCTGGAAGCAGCCGAGGGTCTCGGTGGAGCGGATGAGCCGGTACGTCTCGGGGTCGCCCTCCGGGACCGCGTCGATGTCCGGACGGGTACCGGTGGCCCGCTCGACCTCGGCGACGGCGTGGGCCATCGCGGACTGCATCCGCACCCCGAGGACGTCGAGCTTGAGCAGTCCGAGGTCCTCGACGTCCTCCTTGTCGAACTGGGACATGGGGAAGCCTTCGCCGCTGGTGGGCACCACGGGGGTACGGGTGAGCAGCGAGGCGTCCGAGAGCAGGACCCCGCAGGGGTGCATGGCGGTTCCGCGCGGGAGCGCGTCAAGGGCCTCGACCAGTTCCCAGAGCCGCCCGAACTTCTGCCGCTCGCCCGCGAGTTCGCGTAGTTCGGGCAGTTCGTCGAGGGCGGCGAGCGCGTCGCGGGCGCGGATGTGCGGGAAGGCCTTGGCGATCCGGTCGATCTCGGCCGGGTCCATGGAGAGGGCCGCGCCCACGTCCCGCACCGCGTGGCGGACCCGGTAGGTCTCGGGCATGGAGACGGTGGCGACGCGCGCGGTGCCGAAGCGGTCGATGATCGCCCGGTAGACCTCCAGGCGGCGGGCGGACTCCACGTCGATGTCGATGTCGGGCAGGGCGGTGCGGCGCTTG
The DNA here is from genome assembly GCF_045162855.1 of Streptomyces sp. NBC_01077. Classification (NCBI taxonomy): domain Bacteria; kingdom Bacillati; phylum Actinomycetota; class Actinomycetes; order Kitasatosporales; family Streptomycetaceae; genus Streptomyces; species Streptomyces sp. NBC_01077. The sequence goes on from NZ_CP108669.1 coordinate 2,609,696, forward strand.
GAGAGGAAGCGTTCCATCAGGAGGCCGTGCTCGACCGGGTCGGCGTGGGCGATGCCGAGGAGGTGGTTGACGAGGGAGCCGGCGCCGGAGCCGCGGGCGGCGACCCTGATGCCCATCTCCCGTACGTCGTCGACGACTTGGGCGACCGTCAGGAAGTAGGGGGCGAAGCGGTGGTGGGCGATGACGTCCAGTTCTCGGTGCATCCGGTCCCAGTAGGCGCCCCGTTTCTCGTACCCCTTGAGGATCATTCCGGCGGCGGCCCGGGAGGTGAGGACGCGCTGGGCCGTGCGGTGCTCGGCGCCGACGAGGTGCGGTTCGGGGAAGTGCGCGGAGCCGATGCCGAGGTCGTCCTCGGGGTCGACCAGGCAGGCGGCGGCGACCGTCGCGGTCTGTTCGAGGAGCCGGTGGGCGGTGTCCCGGCGGAAGCCGGCGGCCTCGACGATCCGTTCGGCGGCGGCCAGCATGTCGTCGGCCCCCTTGAGCCAGGCGGAGCCGCTGTCGAGCTCCTTGCGGGGGTCGACGGGGACGAGGCGGCGGGCGGAGTCGAGGACGTCGGCCACCGGGCCCTGGCCTGGGTCGGCGTACCGGACGGCGTTGCTGAGGACCGGCCGGACGCCCTGCTCGGCGGCGAAGCCGACGGTACGGGCGGCGAGCCGCAGGGAGCCGGGCCCGGTGCCGGGGCGGCCGTGGTCGACGGCCGCGAGGCGCAGCGCGTCGCCGTACCGCTCGCGCCAGGGGGCGAGCAGTCGGACGGCGCGGTCGGGGCGGCCGGCGGCAAGGGCGCGTCCGACGTCGGACGCGGGGCCGAGCAGGACGAGCACGTCGTCGCACAGGGCGGACCAGGGCAGCAGGGGCCGCTCCCCTCCCCCGGCGTGGGCGGCGGTGATCATCGCGCAGAGCGAGGCCCAGCCGGTGCGGGAGCGGGCGAGGAAGAGGGCGCGGGGCGCGGACTCGTCGACGAAGGCCCCGCCGCGGACGGGCACCCGCCGTATGTCCTGCGGGCCGCCGCCGGACGCCCGCGTCCGCACCGGTGTCTGCGCCGGCACCGTCGCCTCGTACCCGAGGTCCACGCCGAACAGTGGGCGGACCCCCGCCTTCGCGCATGCCTTGGCGAAGCGGATCGTGCCCGCGAGGGTGTCGCGGTCGGTCAGGGCGAGCGCGTCCATGCCGCGCTCGACGGCACGCGCGGCCAGGCTTTCGGGGTGGGAGGCGCCGTAGCGCAGGGAGTAGCCCGACGCGGTGTGCAGGTGCGTGAATCCCGGCATGGCGCACCTCCCGGCTCCCGCATCGAAATCGTACGTACGTTCCCACCCCCCCGTTCTTCACCTTAACCCATTTCGAACGTCCGTACGATAAGCCGCACGAGTGACACCCCACCGCTCCCCGAGTCAGCCATTCGGACCCCTCCCACCTGCAGAAACACCCCCTGCCCCGGAGCGTGGGGACATGAGTCTCGTCGACGAACTGAAAAGCGCCGTCACCCCCCGAGCCGCCCTGCTGGTCGTCGGCGTCTTCGCCCTCCAGCTCCTGTTCATCGCCTCGTACGTCGGGGCCCTGCACCACCCCGAGCCGAGGGACGTCCCCTTCGGCGTCGTCGCACCGCAACAGGTCTCCACCCAGCTCGTCGGACAGCTGGAGAAGCTCCCCGGCGCCCCGCTGGACCCCCGTGCGGTCGCCGACGAGGCCGCCGCACGGAACCAGATCCTGAACCGGGACATCGACGGCGCTCTGATCGTCGACCCCGCCGGCCGCACCGACACCCTGCTCGTCGCCTCCGGCGGCGGCACCGTGCTCTCCTCCGCCCTGGAGACGATCCTCACCCAGGTGGAGGCGACCCAGCAGCGCACCGTGCGGACGGTCGACGTGGCGCCCGCCTCGGCGGAGGACTTCGACGGGCTCTCGGCCTTCTACCTCGTCGTCGGCTGGTGCGTCGGCGGCTACATCTGCGCCGCGATCCTCGCGATCAGCGCGGGCTCCCGGCCCGCCAACCGGGAACGCGCGATCATCCGTCTCGGGGTGCTCGCGATCTACTCGGTCCTCGGCGGTCTCGGCGGCGCGATCATCGTCGGCCCGATCCTGGGCGCCCTGCCCGGCAGCGTCGCCGCCCTGTGGGGCCTGGGCACCCTGGTCGTCTTCGCCGTCGGCGCCGCCACCCTCGCCCTGCAGTCGGTCTTCGGGATCGTCGGCATCGGCCTGGCGATCCTGCTGATCGTGGTCGCGGGCAATCCCAGCGCGGGCGGCGCCTTCCCGCTGCCGATGCTGCCCCCGTTCTGGAACGCGATCGGCCCCGCCCTGCCACCGGGCGCGGGCACCTGGGCGGCGCGCTCGATCGCGTACTTCAAGGGCAACGACATGACCGGCTCGATGCTGGTCCTCTCGGCCTGGGCGGTCGTCGGCGCGGCGGTCACCCTGGTGATGTCCTCGCTGAAGCGCAAGCCGGAGTCGGAGCCGATCGCCACGGAACTCGGCACCCCGAGCGACGCCCGGACCCACTGAGAAAAGCTCTGGCCCACCCGCCCACGGGGCCGTTATGTTCGCCGGGCATCACCGATCGCCCCCGAACCGACAAGGCTCTCTGTGACATTCGTTCGCCCCGCCCGTCCCGACGAACTTCCCGCCCTGGTCGAACACCCCGACGATCCGGAACGCAACGCCGCCACCCGCGCGTACCTCACCCAGCTCCTCGACAACGCGTGCACCCGGCCCGAGTGGTGCCTGGTCGCCGAGGACGGCGACGGGCAGCTCACCGGCAGTGTGGTGCTGTGGACCATGCCGGGGCACGAAGTCCCGCTCGCCGTCGTGCTCTTCGAGGCGCCGGCGGACTCGCCGGAGACCGGGTCCGCACTCCTGGACGCGGCGGCCGCCACGGCCGGGGAGCTGGGCGCGACGGAGCTGGAGCACGTCGTCGACTCCCCCGCCCAGGCCCCGCAGTTCCAGCGGAACCCGGAGCGCCGGGGTGAACTGCTGCGCCGGTCCGGATACGCGGTGATCCGCGACGGCCGCCGTTTCAGCCTCCGGCCCCCCGTCGAAGCCGGTGGGACCGGCGGGACCGGTGGGACCGGCGGGACCGGCGGACTGCCCGCCGACGACCCCCGCCTGACCTTCCGCTCGCTCGCCGAACTCGGCCCCGAGCCCTTCGTCGCGGTCCTCGCCGAGCTGCTCGTGGACACCGCCGACGCCCGGCTCGCGGCCGATGTGCAGCGGCACGGCGCCCGGCGCGCGGCCGAGCTGCTCTTCGAGGAGACGGCCCAGCTGAAGCACGAGCCCGAGTGGTGGGAGCTCGGATACGACGCGGACGGCACCGTCGCCGTGATCAGCCTGCCCGCCGAGAACCCCAGTGTCCCGGTGATCGGTTTCGTCGGCGTCGCCCCCGCCCACCGCGGGAAGGGGTACGCCGCCTCGGTCGTGATCCGGGGCACGCGTGTCCTGGTCGCCGCCGGGGCCACGGAGATCCGCGGGGACTGCGACGCCGCGAACGTGGCGATGGCCAGGGCATTCGAGCGGGCCGGGTACGCGAACTTCGCCGACCGGCTGGAGTTCGCCCGCGCCCTCTGAGCCGTACGTACCGCAGGCCTGTGGCACGTACGGGAGGCCGCCCCGCGCTTCCTCGCGCGGGGCGGCCTCCCGTGTCCGTCCGGCGGTCACGCGCCGTAGTACGCCCGGGTCATCAGTTCCTTCATGTCGTCGATCATCGGCATCCGCGGGTTGGCCGGCGCGCACTGGTCGGCGTACGCGTTCATCGCCTGCTGCGGCAGGGCCGCGAGGAAGGCCGCCTCGTCGACGCCCTCCTCCTGGAAGGAGGCGGGGATGCCGCACCGGGTGCGGAGCTCCTCGACCGCGCGGGCGTAGGACTCCACACCCTCCTCCGGCGTCGCGGCCGGCAGGCCGAGCGTCCGCGCGATCTCCTGGAAGCGTTCGGGGGCCCGGTAGACCTCGGCCTTCGGCCAGGGCACGGCCTTGTGGGTGACGGTGCCGTTGTGGCGGATCACGTGCGGGAGCAGCAGCGCGTTGGTGCGGCCGTGGGCGACGTGGAAGGTGTTGCCGAGGGTGTGGGCCATGGCGTGGACCAGGCCGAGGAAGGCGTTGGCGAAGGCCATGCCGGCGATGGTGGACGCGTTGTGCATCTTCTCGCGGGCCTCGGGCGCCTTGGCGCCCTCCTTCACGCAGGTCTCCAGGTTCTGGAAGATCAGCTTGATCGCCTGGAGGCACTGGCCGTCGGTGAAGTCGTTGGCGTAGGCGGAGACGTACGCCTCGGTGGCGTGGGTCAGGGCGTCGAAGCCGGAGTCGGCGGTGACGGTGGGCGGCAGGTTCAGCGGCAGCACCGGGTCGACGATGGCGACGTCCGGGGTGAGCGCGTAGTCGGCGAGCGGGTACTTCTGCGCGGCCTCCGGGTCGGAGATCACCGCGAAGGGGGTGACCTCGCTGCCCGTGCCCGAGGTGGTCGGGACGGCGACGAGCCTGGCCTTCTCGCCGAGCTGCGGGAAGCGGTAGGCGCGCTTGCGGATGTCGAAGAACTTCTCCTTGGTGTCCGCGAACTCGACCTCGGGCCGCTCGTACATCAGCCACATGATCTTCGCCGCGTCCATCGGGGAGCCGCCGCCGAGGGCGACGATGGTGTCCGGGCGGAACTCCCGCATGGCGGCGGCGCCGGCCTGGACGGTGGCGAGTTCCGGGTTGGGCTCGACGGAGTCGATGACCTGGATCGTGACCGGTTCCTCGCGGCCGTTGAGGATGTCGGCGACCTTCCGGACGAAGCCGATCTCGCCCATGGTCCGGTCGGTGACGATCGTGACCCTCTTCAGACCCTCCATCTCTCCGAGGTAGCGGATGGCGTTGCGCTCGAAGTAGATCTTCGGCGGCACCTTGTACCACTGCATGTTGGTATTGCGCCGTCCGATCCGCTTGACGTTGATCAGGTTGACCGCGGTGACGTTTCCGGAGACGGAGTTGTGTCCGTACGAGCCGCAGCCGAGCGTGAGGGAGGGGAGGAAGGAGTTGTAGACGTCGCCGATGCCGCCGAAGGTGGAGGGGGCGTTGACGATGATCCGGATCGCCTTGACGCGCCTGCCGAACTCCTCGGCGAGCTCCTCGTCCTCGGTGTGGACGGCGGCGCTGTGGCCGAGGCCGTGGAACTCGACCATGCGGGCGGAGAGTTCGAGGCCGTGCTCGGTGGAGCAGGCCTTGAGGGCGGCCAGGACCGGGGAGAGCTTCTCGCGGGTGAGGGGCTCGCCCTCGCCGACCTCGGCGCATTCGGCGAGGAGGATCGAGGTGTTCTCGGGGACCTCGAAGCCGGCCTGTTCGGCGATCCACCGCGGGGACCTGCCGACGACGTCCGCGTTGAGCTTCGCGCCGCCGCAGTCGGTGGAGTGGGCGGTGGTGCCGAAGACGTACTCCTCCAGCTTGGTCTTCTCGGCGGCGGTGACGACGTGGGCGCCGAGCCGTTCGAACTCGGCAATGCCCTCCTCGTACACCTCCTTGTCGAGGATGACGGCCTGCTCGGAGGCGCAGATCATGCCGTTGTCGAAGGCCTTGGAGAGCACGATGTCGTGGATCGCGCGCTGGAGCCTGCCGCTGCGGGTGACATAGGCGGGGACGTTGCCGGCGCCGACGCCGAGGGCGGGCTTGCCGCACGAGTAGGCGGCCTTGACCATGGCGTTTCCGCCGGTGGCGAGGATGGTGGAGACGCCCTCGTGGTTCATCAGGAGGCCGGTGGCCTCCATGGAGGGTTCCTCGATCCACTGCACGCAGGCGGCGGGCGCTCCGGCGGCGACGGCGGCGTCGCGGACGATCCGGGCGGCCTCGGCCGAGCAGTGCTGCGCGGAGGGGTGGAAGGCGAAGACGATCGGGTTGCGGGTCTTGAGGGCGATGAGCGCCTTGAAGACCGTGGTCGAGGTGGGGTTGGTGACGGGGGTCATCGCGCAGATCACGCCGACGGGTTCGGCGATCTCGGTGATGCCGTTCAGCTCGTCTCGGCGGATGACTCCGGCGGTCCTGAGGCCGGCCATCGAGTGGGTGACGTGTTCGCAGGCGAAGAGGTTCTTGACGGCCTTGTCCTCGAAGAGGCCGCGCCCGGTCTCCTCGACGGCGAGCTCGGCCAGGTCGCCGTGCGCGCTCAGTGCGGCGAGCGAGGCCTTCTTGACGATGTGGTCGACCTGCTCCTGGTCGAAGGTCTCGAACCGGTCGAGCGCCCCGAGGGCTTCCCGCACCAGTCCGTCCACCATCTCCTTGGCCTCCACGGCAGGCTCTCCTTCTTCGGTCCCTTTTCTCTGATGTCTCCATTCGACACCCGATGACCTGCGAGAAGGGGCGGAAAAGGGCCTGGAGGGAGGGGCCGGAAGTCCCTTTGTGAACGCATTCACAAAGGGACTCCGGTGCCTGTGACCCGGGTCGGCTAGAAGACGCTGACCCCGTAGGCGCTCAGCGCCTCCGTCACGGGCTGGAAGAAGGTCGTCCCACCCGTGGAGCAGTTGCCGCTGCCGCCCGAGGTGAGGCCGACCGCCCGGCTGCCCGAGTAGAGCGGGCCGCCGGAGTCGCCGGGCTCGGCGCAGACGTTCGTGCGGATCAGGCCGGAGACGATGTCGCCGCCGCCGTAGTTCACGGTGGCGTTGAGGCCCGTCACGGAGCCGCTGTGGATGCCGGTGGTGGAGCCGCGGCGGGTGACGGACATGCCGACCGTGGCGTTGACCGCGCTCGTGATGTCCACGCTGCCGACCGTGCCGGACTTGGTGACGGAGCTGTTGGTGTAGCGCACCAGGCCGTAGTCGTTGCCCGGGAAGCTGGACCCGGCGGTGGTCCCGAGGACGGTGGTCCGGGAGGAGTTGGAGTACCAGGTGCCCGCGCCGTCGGTGCAGTGGCCGGCGGTCAGGAAGAAGTAGTTGCCCGCGCTGTCCCGGACGTTGAAGCCCAGCGAGCAGCGCCAGCTGTCGGCGTAGATCGCGTCACCGCCGGATATCAGCTTGTTGAACGTTCCGGGGGTGCGCTCGACCCGGAGGGCGTCCGCGTTCGCGCCCGCCTGCCGCTTGATCTTGGCGATCTCGGCCGGGGTGACGGTGGAGTCGACGGTGACGACCAGCTTGCCGGTGGCGGTGTCGGCGTGCCAGGCGGTGCCGGCCACGTCGGCGGCGCGGACGGCGTCACCGGTCGCCGAGAGGGCGGCGGCGTCGAAGGTGCGGGTGCTCGGTGCGGTGCCGGCGGTAGCGGTGCCGGCGCTCGCGGTGGGGACGGCGAGCGCCGCGGCGGCGGCGAGGCCTGCCGTGACGGCGAGCAGCCGGACGGTTCTCGTGGGGGTGGTGCGCATGATCCTCACTTCTGTTCCTCCCGAGGGGAATCGGGGGCCCGCCGTGGGGTGCCGGGCCCGTGAGGCGCGGCCTGGGGCCGGCGCTGTGGGGGAGTCTCGGGCCGTACGACTTCACGCCGCAAGGGCGCCTTTCGGCCGTACAGCCCTCAACTACCGCACACATCACACGAGTTGAGAGGGGTCAGATCTCGTTCAGCCGCCGCTCCCCCGCCGCGACGGCGGTGTCGAGCGTGTTTCCCGGCGGCGGGAACGGGCAGATGAAGTGGTCGGCGAAGGCGCACGGCGGCAGCAGCGCGCGGTTGAGGTCGACCGTCACCGAGCCGTCCGCCGCCGGGGCCGCCGGGCGCAGGAAGCGGAAACGGTAGCTGTCCCGGCCGCTGGTGGCGTCCGCGAAGACCGCCCACAGCGAACCGTCGTCCTCGACGGCCACCTGGAGGGTGTGCTCTCCGCCGTGCAGTTCGAAGACCAGCTCCCCGGCGAGCCCGAGACCGCGCTCCCGGCCGTCGGCGTTCTCCACCCGTACGCTGCGCGTCTCCTCGTACGGCCGGAAGACGCCGGGCACCACCCAGCGCTCGTCGTACGGGGTGGCCTCGATGCCCCGGAAGGCGGTACGGGCCGCGGAGCCGGGGTCGAAGTCCCGCACGGCCCAGAGCCCTTCGCGCCGCAGCACCACGAGCCGCCGGCCCGCCGACTCGACCCGGGACTCGTGGATCGGGCCGTGGTCGGCGGACAGCCGGACCGTGCCGGTGAACGGCTTGCCGTCGACGGTGAGCCCGCCCTCGGCTCCCGCACTGAGGAGCACCTCGTCGCCGTCCTCCCGCCACTCCCCCGGAACGGCCGGAATTCGCCCCTCCGGGAAGTCCGAGAGCCAGTGGGTGCCCGTGAGGGAGAGCGGACCGTACGAGGAGGAGACCGCGGCCTCCCGCTGCCCGTGCCAGTGCTGCCACTCCTGCCGGGGGTCCGCACCCGCGTCTGTCCCCGCGCCCGTGCCGCTGTCCGTGTCGTTGTCCGTGCTCATGGTGCTCAACCTTTCCATACGGGCTCGGGAAGCCCGAGGTGCGACCGGAGCGTCGTGCCGGAGTACTCCGTACGGAAGACGCCCCGCTCCTGGAGCAGCGGGACGACCCGGTCGACGAAGTCGTCGAGGCCGCCCGGGGTGAGGTGCGGGACGAGGATGAAGCCGTCGGCGGCGTCCGTGGCGACGAACTCCTCCAGGGCCGCCGCCACCGTCGCCGGGCTGCCGACGAAGGACTGGCGACCGGAGGACTCGATGACCGTCTGACGGATCGACAGGCCCTTGGCCTCGGAGAGCGCCCGCCACTTCCGGGCCACCGCGACCGGGTCGGCGACCCTCACCCGGCCCTGGACGAGCGTCGAGTCGGGGTCGGGGTCGACGTCCGGGAGCGGTCCGTCGGGGTCGTAGCCCGACAGGTCGCGGCCCCAGATCTGCTCCAGGGCGAGGATCGCGTTCTGCGGGGAGACCTGCTGCCGGCGGATCCCGGCCGCGTGCTCCTGCGCCTCGGCGTCGGTGTCCCCGAGGACGTACGTCACTCCGGGCATGATCTTCAGATCGCCCGGCTCCCTCCCGTACCGGGCGAGCCGCCCCTTGACGTCGGCGTAGAACTCCCGGCCGGCCTCCACCGTGGAGTGCCGGGTGAAGATCACGTCGGCGGCCGAGGCGGCGAACTCCCGGCCCTCGGCGGAGTCCCCGGCCTGGATGACGACCGGATGCCCCTGCGGGGAGCGCGGGACGGTGAACTCGCCCTCGATCCCGAACTGCGGCCCGCTGTGGGCGAAGCGATGCCGCTCCCCGTCCGGGGTCCAGGAGTCCCACAGCTCCCGGGCGGTGGCGAGGAACTCGGCGGCCCGCGTGTACCGGTCGGACCGGTCCAGATAGCCGCCGCGCCGGAAGTTCTCGCCGGTGAAGGCGTCCGAGGAGGTGACGACGTTCCAGGCGGCCCGGCCCGCGCTGAGATGGTCGAGCGAGGCGAGCCGCCGGGCCAGTTCGTACGGCTCGTTGAAGGTGGCGTTGACCGTACCGGCCAGGCCGAGCCGGTCGGTGACGGCGGCGAGCGCGTTCAGGACGGTGATCGACTCGGGCCGGCCGACGACGTCGAGGTCGTGGATGCGCCCGTTGTGCTCGCGCAGCCGCAGCCCCTCGGCCAGGAAGAAGAAGTCGAAGAGCCCGCGCTCCGCGGTTCTGGCGAGATGCTCGAAGGAGGAGAAGTCGATCTGCGACCCGGAGCGCGGATCGGCCCAGACGGTGGTGGAGTTGACGCCGGGGAAGTGCGCGGCGAGATGGATCTGCTTGCGGCCCTCGTGGCTGCTCATACGCCCGCTCCCGTCGTCACGCGGGTGGGGGCCGCGTACGTTCCGCGTGCCTGGTCCGCGTACTGGCTGACCGGGCGGGCCAGCCCCAGGTGGTCGCGGAGGGTGGCGCCCTCGTAGGCCGTACGGAAGAGCCCGCGGCCCCGCAGCCGGGTCACGGTGTCGGCGGTGAACCGCTCCAGGTCCCGCTCGGGAACGGCCGGCACGAGGTGGAAGCCGTCGACCGCCCCGCCGCCGTGCCAGCCCGCGATCAGTTCGGCGAGCGCCCCGGGCCCGCCCTCGTACGCGTCGAGGTCGACGGTCGCCGAGAGCAGGACGCGCAGTTGCCCGGGGTCCCGGCCGTGGGCGCGTGCCCCCTGGCGCAGTTCGGCGCGCAGGGCCGCGGCCTCCTCCGCGGAGGAGGCCCGGATCAGGGCCACGTCGGCGTGGTGGGCGGCGGTGTCCCGGGCGGCGGGCCGGGTGGCGTCGACGACGGTCACCGGGTTGCCCTGCGGGGGCCGGGGGACGATCGAGGGACCCTTGACCGAGAAGGTCGCGCCCTGGAAGTTCACGTGGTGCAGCTTGCGACGGTCGATGAACCGCCCGGTCGCCACGTCCCGTATCTCGGCGTCGTCCTCCCAGCTGTCCCACAGCCTGCGGGAGACCTCGGCGACCTCGCCCGCCTCCTGCCACAGCTCGGCGGTGGACGGGGCCGGGCGGCGGCCGAAGAGCCTGGCCTCGGCCCCGGTCGGGGAGACCGCGATCCGCCAGCCCGCCCGGCCCCGGCTCACCCAGTCGAGGGTGGCGACGGCGGCCTGCACGTGGAAGGGCTCGGTGTGGGTGGTGGTCACGGTCGGGACGAGGCCGACGGACCGGGTCTCGGGGGCGACCCGGGCGAGGACGGCGAGCGCGTCGAGGCCGGGCCGGGCGAAGGAGTCGTCGTGGGTGAGGAAGTCGAGCGCGGCGGCCTCGGCGAGCCGGGCGAGCGCGACGGTACGCGAGGCGGCGGAGGACGCGGCGGTGCTCGGGAAGTCGCCCGGGCCCGGCGCGAGTTCGGCTGCCAGGTGGAGGGTTCGGGTGCTGGTCATGCGGTCTCTCTCGGTACGGGTACGGGCGCGGGTACGGGGACGGGTCTCGTTCCGGACCCGGTGCGGCTCTTTCGGTACGGAGCGGGCTCGGTCAGTTCTTGGTGCGGGGCAGCCCGGGCGGGTTGATCTCCGACTTCGTCACGGCCTCGCTGTCGAGGCCCCAGCGCTTGAGGACCTGGGCGTAGGTGCCGTTCTCGACGATGTGGTCGATCGCGGCCGCGTACGCGGCGACGAGGCCGCTGTCCTTCTTCGTGGTGGCCGCGATCTTGCCCTGGAGTCCGGCGCCCGCACCGGAGAACTTGCCGACGATCTCGGTCTGTCCGGCGGAGAGCACGTGGTAGGCGGCGACGGGGTTGGGGCCGAGATAGCCGTCGATCCGGCCGGACTGGAGCGCCAGGTAGTAGTCCGAGGTGTTCTGGTAGTACTTGATGTCGACCGGCTTGCGGCCGGCCTTCTCGTTCTGCGCGGACCAGTCGACGAGGATCTTCTCCTGGTTGGTGCCGGAGCCGACGGCGATCGCCTTCCCCGCCACGTCCTCGGGACCCTTCACCGTCCAGCCGGAGCCCTTCTTCGCCTCGAAGGCGAGGTCGTCCAGGCGGTAGGTGGCGAAGTCGTACTTGTCCTTGCGCTCCTCGGTGACGGTCACGTTGGAGAAGACGGCGTCGTACTTGCCGCTGTCGAGGCCGACGAAGAGGTTCTCCCAGGAGACCGGGTTGAACTCGGGCTTCAGACCGAGGGCGTCGGCGACCAGGGTGGCGAGGTCGACCTCGACGCCGATCAGCGTCCTGTCGTCGGTGGCGTGGAAGGCGAGCGGCGGATTGCTGGTGGCGGAGACACCGAGGACGAGCGTGCCTCTCTTGCGGACGGCCTCGGGCAGCTGGGCCGAGAGGGCGTCGACCTTGGGGGTGTGGACGCGGTTCTGCTCGGGGCTCAGGTTGATGCCGTTGCCCTTCTTCCCCTCCGGCTTGATCGTTTCCGTGGCGGCGTCACCGGCGCCGCAGGCCGTGAGGACCCCGAGGGCGGTGAGCGAGGCGAGGGCGGTGAGAACGGTGCGACGGGTCTTCATGGCAGTACTCCTGAAAGGGAAGGGCAGGGAACGGGAGGGAAGGGGTGGTGGTCAGAGGACCTTGGAGAGGAAGGCGCGGGTGCGTTCGTGGCGCGGGCTGTCGAGCACCTCGGCCGGCGGTCCCTGCTCGACGATCCGGCCCTCGTCCATGAAGACCACGGTGTCGGCGACCTCGCGGGCGAAGCCGATCTCATGGGTGACGACGATCATGGTCGTGCCGGAGGCGGCCAGGTCCTTGATGACGTCGAGGACCTCACCGACCAGCTCGGGGTCGAGCGCGGAGGTCGGCTCGTCGAAGAGGAGCAGGCCGGGTTCGAGGGCGAGCGCGCGGGCGATGGCGACCCGCTGCTGCTGTCCGCCGGAGAGCTGCTTGGGGTACGCCTCCGCCTTGTCGGCGAGGCCGACGCGTTCGAGCAGGCTCCGGGCCGCGGCCTCGGCCTCCTTGCGGGGGCGCTTCAGGGCCGAGACGGGGGCCTCGACGATGTTCTCCAGGACGGTGAGGTGCGGGAAGAGGTGGAAGTTCTGGAAGACGAAGCCGATCCGGGTGCGCTGCTTGAGGATGTCCCGCTCGCGCAGCTCGTAGAGCTTGTTGCCGGAGCGGCGGTAGCCGACGAGGGTGCCGTCGACGCTGACGGTGCCGCTGTCGACCTTCTCCAGGTGGTTGATGGTCCGCAGGAGGGTGGACTTGCCGGAGCCCGAGGGGCCGAGGACGACGGTGACCTCGCCGGCGCGGACGTCGAGGTCGATGCCGCGCAGGACGTGGAGGGGACCGAAGGTCTTGTGGACGGCCCGGATCTCGACCTTGGCGGTGGTCGCGGCGGTGGACCCGGCGGCCTTGGCGGTGGTGGTGCCGGTGGCGGTGCTGTCGGCGGTGGTGACGGAGCTCATCGGACGCTCCCCTTCGCGTAGTGGCGTTCGACGTAGTGCTGGACGACGGAGAGCGCGGTGGTGAGCAGGACGTACCAGGCGGTGGCGACCATCAGGAGCGGGACGACCCGTCCGTTGCGGCCGTAGACGACCTGCACCTGGTAGAAGAGTTCGCCGATCGCCATGACCGAGACGATCGAGGTGCCCTTGAAGAGCGAGATGATCTCGTTGGCGGCGTTGGGCAGGATCGAGCGCATGGCCTGCGGCAGGACGATCCGCCGCACCTGCCGGAGCCTCGGGATGCCGAGGGAGGCGGCGGCCTGCAACTGGCCCTCGTCCACGGCGAGTACACCGCCGCGGACGATCTCCGCCGCGTAGGCCGCCTGGTGCAGGGCGAGCCCGAGAACGGCGGCACTCATCTCGCCGACCAGGCCCATGGTGTCGAAGGAGAGGAAGCTCGGCCCGAAGGGGATGCCGATGCTCAACTCCTTGTAGAGGTAGGCGAGGTTGAACCAGAAGAGCAGCTGGACGATGAGCGGGATCGAGCGGAAGGCCCAGATGTAGCCGAAGGCGACGGACCGCAGGAACGGGCTGGCCGACAGGCGCATGAAGGCGAGCACGATGCCGATCGCGAAGCCGAGCGCGGTGCCGTAGAACGTGAGCTGGAGGGTGACCCAGACGGCCCGGAGGATCGTCTCGGTGGTGAAGAACGCGGCGAAGACGTCCCACTCCCAGCCGGGGTTGGTGACGAGCCCGTGGAGGAACTGCGTGAGGAGCACGGCGGTGACGGCGACGGCCACCCAGCGCCAGGGGTGGCGCACGGGGACGACCACGAGTTCGGCGGGCGCCGACGGCGTGGTGGTGGTGTCCGGTTCCTTCGCGAGGCTCGGTGCGGCGGGCGGATCGCTGGTGAGAGACATGGCGGTTCCTCGGAAAAGGGCAGGAGAGAGGCGGGAGGGGCGCGGGAGGACGCGGGGGCGGCGCGGAAGAGGTGAGGGATCAGGCGCTCAGCGGGGCGGGGATCCGACACGCCAGGTCGCGCAGGAACGTCAGCGCGGCCCGCGCGGTGACGTCGTTCTGCCGGAAGGGAACCCCTCCGGTACGGGGCCGGGTGAAGGCGCTGTCGGTGCGGGCGGCGGTGTGCGGACCGAGCGCGAAGCGGCGCGGGTGCGGGCGTCCGTCGTGCCCCAGGACCCGGCCGTCGACGGGGTCGACGACGAGGAGGCCGCTGGTGGTGGCCCGGGCCCCCTCCTCGTACAGGGCACGGAGCAGCGGGCTGCCGGTGAGTTCGAGGGTCGGGTCGGGGAGTCGGGCCTCGACCAGGGCGCGTGCCTCGGTCCACTCCCCCGGTACGGCGGCGGACGCGGCCCGGAAGAGTCCGCGTGCCTCGTCGGTCTCGACGGTGACCTGGGGGCCGAGGAAGCGGACGACGCCGGCACGGGAGAGGGCGAGGAGCTGGCGCAGCCGGGGTCCGGGCGGCCCGGAGGCGAGGTAGCTGAAGAAGCCGTGCCACCAGTCGCCGGTGTCGATGCGGTTTCCGAGCCGCAGGAGTTGTCCGTAGACGGAGAGCAGGCCGGCGAAGACGGCGGCGTCGGAGCTGTGGGCCGGGTCGTGACGGCGGTCCAGGTCGTCGGTGATGTAGTCGCGCAGACCGTTCTGGAGGGCTTCCGTCGAGGCGAAGCGGATCCCGTCCAGGGGGTGGTCGAGGGCGTCCAGGTCGAGCCGGTCGGCGGGGTCGGGGACGGCCGCGGCGACGACGGCGGCGAGTTCGGCCCCGCGCGGCGGCGCTTGCGCGTAGGCCCGCTCGAAGTCGCTCCAGGCGAGCGCGGTCCGCTCGGGGTGGGTGGAGAAGAGCCGGTGGTAGTGGGCCCAGCCGAGTTCCTTGTCGACGAGGGGCCACACGTCGCGCCGGAAGTCGATCGGCCCGGTCCTCCGCAGCAGGGCGTCGGTCTGCTCGGGACCGAAGAAGCGGGGCAGCGGGGGCCGTTCGCCGTCGAGTGCGTAGCCGATCTTGGAGTGGTACGGGACTCCCCGCCGCGATCCGACGTGCAGCACCGGTTCCTTGCCGGAGGGTACGTAGACGAGCGCGTCGCCCTCGTCCTCGTACCGGCCGCCGCGGCCCTCGGTGAGCAGCACCATGAGGTCGACGAAGGCGAGTCCGAAGCCGCGGACGAGGACGGGTTCGCCGGCGGGCAGGGCGGTGAGGTCGGTGTCGGCGGTGAAGTCGGGCGGCAGGTGGACGAGGCCGTGGCGGGCGGCGAAGCCGGCGAGGGCCCGCTGCTCCGGGTCGGGTTCGGCGTCGAGGTGGCCGACGGTGATGACGACGAGGTCGGCCAGGAGGGGCGCGGCGTCGCCCTCCAGCCAGACCCGCTGGCGTCCCTCGCGGGGGCCGCCGATCCGCAGGGCGCTTGTGCGGTGTTCGTGGACGGTGACGGAGGCGGGCAGGGCGGCGCGGGCCCGCTCGTACACCCAGCGCAGATAGGCGCCCTGCTGGGGGCGGGTGGGGAAGGTCCGGCCGTCGATGCCGGCCCATTCGGCGACCGTGGGTCCGGGGCGGACGGGGCCCGCCAGGTCCACGGTCTCGTCGGTGAACATGGTGACGTCCTCGGCCCGGGAGTTCATCCAGAGCAGCGGGGACTGCGCGGTGCGCCAGATCCGGCCGGGGCCCGGCGGGTGCGGGTCGACGAGGTGGAGGTCGAGGGGGCCGTCGCCGTACAGCTCGGGCAGGTTGGCGGCGAGCCGTTCGAGGAGGCCGGTCCCCCGCGGCCCGGCGCCCACGATCACGAGCGAGGGCGTCGAGGGGTGGGGGCTCATCGCGCACCGGCCGTACCGCGGGCGTAGTGCCGCTCGACGTAGTACTGGCCGAGGCTGAGGACCGAGGTGACGGCGACGTACCAGAGCGTGGCGACGAGGAGCAGCGGGATGACCTCGTACGTGCGGTGGTAGACGAGCTGGGTCGAGTAGAGCAGGTCCTGGACGGCGATCACGGAGACGATGGAGGTGCCCTTGAGGGTGCCGATCAGCATGTTCCCGGCCGGCGGGACGATGGCGCGCATGGCCTGCGGCAGCACGATCCGGGAGAGCCGGCGCCACCGGCCGAGTCCGAGGGACTGGGCGGCCTCGAGCTGGCCCCGGTCGACGGAGAGGATGCCGCCGCGCACGACCTCGGCGGCGTAGGCGGCCTCGTGCAGGGTGAGGCCGATGACGGCGACGGAGACGGGGCCGAGGAGGTTGACCGTGTTCACGCCGAGGATCTGCGGGTAGAGCGCGCCGATGTTGAACCAGAAGAGCAGCTGGACCAGGATCGGGGTGGACCGGAAGAACCAGACGTATCCCCAACTCACCGCGCGCAGCACGGGGTTGGCGGAGAGTCTGAGCACGGCGAGCAGGGTGCCGAGGACGAAGCCGAGCGCCATGACGAGGGCGGTCAGCCACAGGGTGAGGCCGAGTCCGCGCAGGACGGACGCGGAGGTGAAGTACTCGGCGACCACGTCCCACTGGAAGGCCTTGTTGCGGACGACCGAGACGAGGCCGAGCGCGAGCAGGGCGAGGACGAGGCCCGCGGCGGTCCACTGCCCGGCGCGGCGGGCGGGGACGATGCGGGGCGGTGGTTCGGCCGGCGGGGCCGTGGAAGGGGTTTTGACCAGGGTCGCGGACATGCGAAGACTCCGTGGATGCCAGAGGCGGATCGAACACGGGGGTGCGCCTTCACACGCACTGAGCACGGAGCCGGGCCCCTCAGCCCGATCCGCCCTTCGAGGCTATGCGGTCAACACGCCCCACTGTCAAGGGTGTCCGCACTGTGAGCTGTACGTCTCATCGTGGTTGACGCGGGAACGGATGCCTGTTCCACTGAGGCCATGCATTCGCAGCAGCTGGTCACGCGCTCCCACATCGACTTCGGTCGCGTGTGGTCCTCTTCCTGTTGAGCCGACCCTCTGCTCTCTGAGCCGTCCCGCCCGCGTGCTGTTTTCCGCGGCGCCTTCACACACAGGCCCCTCGTGGATGCCTGAGCTCTCCCCTCCCCTCGCTCTGCCGCGCCGCCCTCCTTCGTTCTGAAGGGCTGCCCTCCTTCGCCCTGAAGGACCGTCATGACCTTCGCGTTGTCCGTTCACCGGACCACGACCACCGACCCTTTGGCGCGCCCGCTCCTCGACGAGCTGGCGCACGAGTACACGACCCGGTACGGCTCCGCGCACGATCTGAGCCGCTACCCGGCGGAGGAGTTCGCCCCGCCCCACGGTGCCTTCCTGCTCCTGCTGGAGCAGGGCCGGCCCGTGGCGGGCGGCGCCTACCGCCGTTACGACGACGACACCGCCGAGCTGAAGCGGATCTGGACCCACTCGGCGCACCGCAGGCGCGGACTCGCCCGGCGGGTCCTGACCGTGCTCGAACGGGAGGCCGCCGCCCGCGGCTACTCCCGCCTCTACCTCACGACCGGACCGCGCCAGCCGGAGGCCAGGGGCCTCTATCTGGCGAGCGGCTACCGCCCGCTCTTCGACGTGTCCGCCGATCCCGAGTCGATCGGCCCGCTGCCGTTCGAGAAATTCCTGGAGAACCCGAAGCCATGACCACGCGCACGCGTCCCGGCACCGCACGCACCACCATCGCCTTCGCCCTCATCACCGGCGCCGCACTCGCCCTCACCGCCTGCGCGGGAGGCGATCCCGCGACCGCCCCGGCGGGTGCCTCGGGTGCGCCGGGCGCCGCGAAGGGCGCGCTCCCGACCGAGGACGTGGTGTCGGCGGTGAAGAGGAACGAGGCCGCGGCGAAGCTCCTCCCCGCCGACGTACGGCAGCGGGGCAGCTTCACGATCGCCTCCTCCGTCGCCACCCCGCCCAGCTCGGCGTATCTGGCCGACGGCAGGACCGTCGTGGGGGTCGACGCCGACTTCGCCGCGGCCGTGGCGAAGGCCCTCGGCCTGGAGCTGAAGCGCGAGGTGGTGGGGTTCGAGGCGATCCTGCCGGCACTCGGCAGCGGCAAGTACGACGTGGGCACCGGGAACTTCGGCGTGACCGAGGAGCGGCGCAAGGCCATCGACTTCGTGACGTACATCAACGACGGCCAGGGCTTCGCGAGCCGGGCGGACAGCCCGCTGAAGGCGGTCACCGACCTCACCCAGCTGTGCGGCCTGAAGGTGGCCGTGAACGCGGGCACCACCTTCGAACGGACCCTGGAGCAGAACAAGGGCCGGTGCGCGGAGGCCGGCAAGGAGCCGTACGAGGTGAACGTCTACAGCGAGACCGGGGCGATCTGGATGTCGCTCCAGCAGGGCCGCAGCGATGTCGTGATGAACACGATCAACGGGGTGCGGTACGCGGTGACGCAGCAGAAGAACGTGAAGTTCCTCAACGAGTACCGGCGGCTCGACGTCGGCTTCGCCTTCAAGAAGGGCACCCCGCTCGCGCCCGCCTTCCAGGCCGCGGTGAACGGCCTGAAGGCGGACGGGACGTACGACCGGATCCTGAAGAAGTGGGGGGTGACGGGGTCGGGCATCGCCACGTCGCAGATCTCCCCGCCGGAGCTCCCGGCGCCCAAGAAGTAGCGGCGCGGGGGATCTCCGGCGGTCCGTCCGGCGCGGGTCCCCCGCCCGGTGCGCTCCGGCGATCGGGGGCGGGGGCCGACGGGTCGTCAGCAGCCGTCGCAGGGGCAGCAGCAGTCGCAGCCGGAGCAGTCGGGGCAGTCGCAGTCCCGGCAGCAGCCCTCGCGCTTCTTGCGGGACCAGGGGCCCTCGTACTCCTTGGCGCAGCAGATCTGGCAGGTGCAGAACAGCCAGGTGAAGGCGGCACACCCCGCGAGGAAACCGCGCGGCTTGGGCGCCTGCGGGGCGCCGCCGCCGAACTGCGGCGGCAGCCCGCCAGGCCCTCCGGGACCCATGGGTCCGCCCGGCCCTCCCGGTCCGCCACCGTAGGGGTTCCCGCCGCCCCCATAGGGGTTGTACGGGCCCGAGGCCCCGCCCGCGTACGGATTGCCCGGCACCGGACCCTGGCCGGGTCCCGGCGTCCCGTGGGCGCAGGTCACGCCGAAGGCGCGGTCCACCGAGCTGCGCAGCTCGTGGGCGAGGAGGACGTGGACCAGCCTGCCGTCCGTGAACTCGGCGTCCCGCAGGGCGAGGCGGATGCCGTGCAGGGCGTCGTCGGCGAGCCGGCGGGCCTCCTCGCGGGAGGTGCCGGTCGCGGTGAGCGGATTCCAGGCGCCGCTCGCCGCGTCGGCGGTCTGGTCCTCGACGGCGTCGAGGAGGTGGGCGAGCCGGCCGAAGAGCCGGCCCGCCTCGGCGAGCGGCCCCGCGTTGTCCGGCCGTCCGGCGAGGACGGCGGTGTGCGCGAAGGCGGCGGCGGTCGCGGTCTCGGTCGGTTCGGTGACGGCGAGCAGGGAGGTACCGGGTCCGGCGAGGGCCTCGATCCCGGTCTGGCGGTCGACGGCGTCGACGAGGACGGCGGTGTCGAAGCCGAGGGCGCGGCCGGTCCTGGCCCCGGCCTTGTCCCAGGAGCGGGCGACCCGGCGGGCCGCGGCGGCGACGGGTCGCCGGGCCAACAGCCCGTCCCGGTCGGCGACGTGGTCCCGGACCTTCGCGGAGGCGAGGACGAGCGAGACGGCTGCGGCGAGCCGGGCGCCCTCGCCCCGCGCCACGGGTGCGGTCCGCATCCCGCGCAGCGGGCAGGGGCCCGCGGTGCGTCGGCCGCTCGCCACCGCACCGGTCTGAGCCTCCGTCAGAACCGAGACGATGAGCCCGTCGTAGTTGGTGACGACCCGGGCGAACTGGCCGTGGTCGGCGCGAAGTGCCAGGCAGAGGCCGCAGAGGTGGGCCATCCACTCGACCTTGAGACCCTCGGTGAGCCGATGGGTGCAGGGCCTGACGATTCCGAACAAGGACTCCCCCGTGAGTCATGGGCCCGGGCCGGGCCTGAGCCTGGGCCGAGCCGAGCGTGGGCCGCCGTAGGGCCTCGCGGCATCGTAGCGAGCGGCTCCGTTCACCCGTACGCGCCCATCGTCACCCTTCCGGCACGACTTTCATATTTTCAGCTACATGGCCCTCCCTCAGGCCCCGCATACCGCAAGTTTCCTGACGATTCGCCAGGAAACGGTGCTCACGTTCTGCACCAGTACCGTCACGAATCCTCTGCGCGCCGACTATCCACTTGGCGCGCGATCCGCATCATGAAGGACGATAGGGATTGCGGAACCACAAGTGACCGCGCTGAAAGGAGGCGTCCATGGGATCGGTGCGCAAGGCGAGTGCCTGGCTGGGACTCGTCGAGGACAACGACGAGCGTTACTACGACGACGAGTACGCCGACGGTGCCGAGGGCGGCGACGCCTGGGTGACGGACCCCCGCGTCCGGGTGGCCACGGACACCGCCGAGGATCGGGGCCGCCGGATCGCCACCGTCTCCCCGGACGGCTTCCGGGACGCCCGGGGCATCGGCGAGCTCTTCCGGGACGGCGTTCCGGTGATCGTGAACCTGACCGCGATGGAGCCGAACGACGCGAAGCGCGTCGTCGACTTCGCCGCCGGTCTCGCCTTCGGCCTGCGCGGTTCGATCGAGCGTGTGGCGACGCGGGTCTTCCTGCTGACCCCCGCCGACACCCAGATCGTCACCGGCGAGACGGGCCGGCGTCAGCAGGACGGTTTCTTCAACCAGAGCTGAGCGGGTCCGCCGGTCCGGCCGGGCACCACCCGAGAGATCGGGTCAGTGCGCCGGACGTCCCGAGCCGGCGGGCTCGATCGCTTCCCGGGTCGCGGGCACCACCGGCTTCGACGTGACCGGCTTCGACGCGACGGGCTTCGGCAGCGTCGGCTTCGACAGCACCGGCGCCTCGGCCTCCGACCCGCCGACGGACACCGTCCCGTCCGGATCCACCGGGCACTCCATCACCCGGGGCAGGCGCCGGGCCATCGCCGCGCCGAGCAGCAGAAACGCCGCGCTCACGAAGAGCGTGATGTGCAGCCCGTCCACGAAGGCGTGCCGGGCGGCCTGGTGCAGCGCGTCACCGGCCACGCCGCCGAGCTGGTCGGCGACCTGGTAGGCCTCGCCGAGCGAGTTCGCGGCGGCCCGGCTCGCCTCCGCGGGCACCCCGGGGAGCGCGGCGAGCCCGGGGGCGTACGCCGCGTTCATCACGCTGCCGAGCAGGGCGGTGCCCATGCCCGCGCCGAGCTGGTACGAGGTCTCGCCGATCGAGGCCGCGGCGCCCGCGCTCCGCTGCGGCGCCTCACTGAGCATCGACTCGTACGCCGAGAAGAGCGTGGTCTGCAGACCGAAGCCGAGCAGCACGAAGCCCACCGTGAGCAGCAGCGGCCGGTCGTGCTGCCCCATGAAGGTGAGCAGCAGCACGGCGGCGGCGGTGAGGACGAAGCCCCAGCCGACCATCCGGCGCGGTCCGATCCTGCGCAGCGTGTACGAGCCGGTGGCACCGGCGGCCATGGCGGCGAAGGTGAGCGGGAGGAGCCGCAGCCCGGTCTCCAGGGGGCTGAGACCCAGGACCAGCTGGAGGTACTGGACGGCGATGAGCTGCAGGCCGACCAGGGCCAGCATGGCGAGCACGATGCAGCCGACCGAGGTGGTGAAGGCAGCGCGGGAGAAGAGCCGCATGTCGATCAGCGGGTGGGGCCGCCGCTTCTGGCGCCGTACGAAGAGGACGAGGAGCGTGGCGCCGAGCAGCAGCGGCCCCGCGGTCGGGAGCGCGAGGAGCGGTTCGCCGGCCCCGGCGCGCTTCACCCCGAGGACGCAGCCGAGCACACCGGCGGCGGCCATGAGCGCGCCGAGGACGTCCCAGGGTCCGTCGGCGGCGCCCCGTGACTCGGGGAGGAGACGGCGGCCGAGCGGCAGGATCAGCGCCATCAGCGGAATGTTGATGAGGAAGACGGAGCCCCACCAGTAGTTCTCGACGAGGAAGCCGCCGAGCACGGGTCCGGTGGCGGCCCCGATCGCGGCGACCGCCGTCCAGACGCCGATGGCGGTGGCGCGCTCCCTCCGGTCGGGGAAGACCGCCCGGAGGATGGAGAGCGTGGCGGGCATGATCATGGCGCCGCCGACGCCGAGGAGCACACGGGCCCCGATGAGGACCGAGGGTTCGGTGGCGAGCGCGGCGACCGCCGAGGCGATGCCGAAGAGCGCGTATCCGAGGAGGAGGATCCTTCGCCGTCCGACCCGGTCCCCGAGGGTGCCGAAGAGGATCAGGAGCGAGGCGCAGATCAGGGGGTAGGCGTCGACGATCCAGAGCAGCGCGGTGGAGCTGGGGTGCAGGTCCTCGGTGAGGGAGGGGATCGCGACGTGAAGGATGGTCGCGTCGAGGGCGACCACGAGAAGGCTGACGCAGAGGACGACGAGGACGACCCACCGGTTGGCTCCGCCACCGGCGGCGGAGTGCGGTCGTGCTGGGGCCGTGTTCGTCCGCGACATGTACGTACCTCCCAGTGAAGCTCTCGCGCTCGGCGGCCCCCGACCAGGGCTTATGCCCCTGGGGCGGCCCGGCATCGACGGGCGAGTGAGCCGTCAGCGTACGCGAGTTCAAGGCCCGAGCGCGTGGTGCAGCTCTCACCCCGGCGGGCCTCGCGGTGTGGCGTACGCCACTCGGGGCGGCCCGCGCGTCGCATGGAATTCCGTACGGACGTCCGTTTGAAGCAATTCCCGCGCGTTCAAACACTCTTCCGGAATCGACCCCGGGACAATAGGGCGGAAGGTCATCGGATTTCCCGACGGACGCCGGGAATGGGACGCCGACTGAGACCTACTCCACATCACATCAACATCACGAACAGACCGGATCGACCGGGTCGGCTTCTCACTCCCTGTAACGTCGATTGGGTGCGTACCGACATCTTTGCCCGGCTGGACCGGGAGCCGGAACCGCCGAAGATAGAGGTCCCGCGGATGACCCGCACGCGTCTCGCCCTCTTCGGCGGGACGTCGGCGTTCTATCTCGCCATGGTCGTCGCCGTGCTGCTCTCGACGTGGCTGGTGACCCTCGACTGGAAGATCATGCTCTTCCGGCCCTACCAGCAGTGGCCGGAGATCCACGGCTTCCTCGACTACTACGTCGTCCTCGGCCAGCGCGGCCCCACGGCCGTCATGGTGGCCGCCTGGCTGGGCTGGCGCTCCTGGCGCCAGCACACCCTCCGGCCCCTGCTCTGCCTCGGCGCCGCCCTGCTGCTGCTCAACGTGACGGTCGGTGCGGTCAAGCTCGGACTCGGCCGCCTCGGGCCCCACTACGCGACCGAGATCGGCTCCGCCGAGCTCTTCGCGGGCGGCGACATATTCCCCTCGGGTCACACCGCCAACGCGGTCGTGACCTGGGGCATCCTCGCCTATCTGGCGACCACTCCGAGGGCCCGGCGCTATCTGTCGGCGCTCTCCGCCGTGGTCGCACTCGGGGTCGGACTCACCACCGTCTATCTGGGCACGCACTGGCTGAGCGACGTCCTCCTCGGCTGGGCCGCCGGGCTCCTGATCCTGCTCGCCCTGCCCTGGTGCGAGCCGGTCCTCGCCGTGGTGGAGTCGTGGATCCTCGCCGCGCGCGACCGGGTACGGGAGCGGCTGCGGGACCGTCGCCGTCTGGTGCCCTCGCTGCCCGTGGCCTCCGGAGGCCCTCGCCCGGGGTACTTCCCGCAGCGTCCCCCAGGGTCCGAGGAGCCGGTCCGGGGAACCGCGGGAGTGGCCGCCGGCCGCGCCCCGGCGACCCGCGGCTGATCGCGAGCACACCGCTCACACGTACGGGAAAGGGCCCCGGCCGCCATCGGCCGGGGCCCTTCCGCGTGTCCGGACCCGGCGCGCCCGATGCGCCGGCGGCGGTCTCTCAGCCGACCCAGCAGCGGGTGACCGTGCCGTCCTCGACCTCGAAGTTGATGCGTCCGGCGAGGTACTCCATGGTGATGATCGAGCCGGGCGGGAGCGACCTGACGGTGCTCCAGCCCCGCGTCCTGGCGAGCCGTGCGGCGCCTTCCGCGTCGAGGCCCACATAGGACTCGGGGGCGTCGCGGGGCGGTTCGGGAGTGCGCGATGTGGGTGCCATGGCCCTCACGTTAGTCCCTTGGCGGTCACGCTTGTGTCACAAGTTCTCGACATATGTTTGGCATGACCCCAGTCACTCGATGGGGCAGCTTCGGGCCGTTTCTCCAGTAATTCCGAAGGACATCCAGTAGTTCGCACGAACGCCCCTGAAGTGTCGATAGAACGCGGGTAATTCCCGCTTCCCGCGCCGCCCGACCCGAATTGTCTCGGCGACGCGCACGCGAGCCGCTCACTCTTCCCTTACACAATGCTTACGCTGTCCGAACGCCCGGAGACGCGGAGCCGGGACGACGGCGAGGCGGAGGCAGCGGGATGGGCAACGGGACAGCGACCGCGACCGTCGAATCGCCCCCACAACGGCACGGCCGGGTGCTCATCGACTGGCTGACCACCACCGATCACAAGAAGATCGGCCACCTCTACCTGGTGACCGCGTTCGTCTTCTTCCTCGTGGCCGGCCTGATGGCGATGCTGATGCGGGCCGAACTGGCCCGCCCCGGGATGCAGCTGCTCACGAACCAGGAGTTCAACCAGGCCTTCACCCTGCACGGCACGATCATGCTGCTGCTCTTCGCGACGCCCACCTTCGCCGGCTTCGCCAACGAGCTGGTGCCGCTGCAGATCGGCTCGCCTGACGTCGCCTTCCCGCGGCTGAACATGTTCTCGTACTGGCTGTTCCTCTTCGGCAGCCTGATGGTGATCGGCTCGCTGCTCACCCCGGGCGGCCCGGCCGCCTTCGGCTGGACCGCCTACGCCCCGCTCAACAGCCTGGAGCGCTCCCCCGGCGTGGGCGTCGACCTGTGGATCATGGGGCTCGCGCTCTCCGGCTTCGGCACCATCCTGACCTCGGTCAACTTCCTCGCGACCATCGTCGGGATGCGGGCGCCCGGCATGACCATGTTCCGGATGCCGATCTTCACCTGGAACGTGCTCTTCACGGCGGTCCTGGTGATCGTCGCTTTCCCCGTGCTCGCCGCGGCCCTGCTCGTCCTGGAGGCGGACCGGCGCCTCGGCTCGGTGGTCTTCCAGCCCGAGAACGGCGGCGCGCTGCTCTGGCAGCACCTCTTCTGGTTCTTCGGGCACCCCGAGGTGTACATCATCGCGCTGCCGTTCTTCGGAATCGTCAGCGAGATCATCCCGGTCTTCGCCCGCAAGCCGATCTTCGGCTACACCACGCTGATCGCCGCCACCATGGCGATCACCGGCCTGTCGGTGGTCGTCTGGGCCCACCACATGTTCGCGACGGGCGCCGTGCTGCTGCCGTTCTTCTCGCTGCTCTCGTTCCTCATCGCGGTGCCCACCGGGGTGAAGTTCTTCAACTGGACCGGGACGATGCTGCGGGGCTCGCTCTCCTTCGAGACCCCGATGCTGTGGTCCGTCGGCTTCCTGGTGTCCTTCCTCTTCGGCGGCCTCACCGGGGTGATCCTCGCCTCGCCGCCGATGGACTTCCAGGTCACCGACTCGTACTTCGTCGTCGCCCACTTCCACTACACGGTCTTCGGGACGGTCGTCTTCGCGACCTTCGCCGGCTTCTACTTCTGGTGGCCCAAGTTCACCGGCCGGATGCTCGACGAGCGGCTCGGGAAGATCCACTTCTGGACCCTCTTCGTCGGCTTCCACCTGACCTTCCTGGTGCAGCACTGGCTCGGCGCCGAGGGCATGCCCCGGCGGTACGCGGACTACCTGGAGGCGGACGGCTTCACCGCCCTCAACACCGTGTCGACCATCGGCGCCTTCCTGCTCGGCGCCTCCACACTGCCCTTCCTCTACAACGTGTGGCGGACCACGCTGTACGCGCCCGAGGTCGACGTCGACGACCCGTGGGGCTTCGGGCGCTCCCTCGAGTGGGCGACCTCCTGCCCGCCGCCCCGGCACAACTTCGACGCCGTGCCCCGGATCCGCTCCGAGTCGCCGGCCTTCGACCTGCACCACCCGGAGTTCGCGGCCTACGAGCGGATGAGGATCACGAGCCCTCCGCCGGAGCGCCGGCCGATCGGTCGAGAGCGCGGGACAACAGATCTCTGAGCGCCCGCACCCGGTCGACCAGCTCCGGCGGGTCGAGCACCTCGAACTCGAAGCCGATCAGCGACACGTGGATCACCATCACGTCGAGGCTGTGGGCCCCGGTGCGCAGCAGGCAGGCGTTCTCCCCGTCCGCCGTCAGGACACCGTCGGCGGCGCCGACGGCCGCGGCGGCCTCGTCGAGCGGCACGTGCAGCCGGATCGTCGCCGACGTCGCGTACGCGGCGGTGGACACGCCCTTCGCCACGTAGGCGGCCAAGTCCTCGGCGGGCGGCTCGCGGGGCGGGAAGCGGGGTCCGTGCGGCAGTGTCGGCACGATCCGGTCGGCGCGGAAGGTGCGCCAGTCGGCCCGGTCGACGTCCCAGGCGACCAGGTACCAGCGCCGCTCGCTGCACACCAGGCGGTGCGGCTCGACGGTCCTGCGGGTGGCGGTCCCGCCGTGGTCCCGGTACTCGAAGCGGAGCCGCTCGGTGTCCCGGCACGCGTTGGCGAGCTCGGTGAGGACGGCCGGGTCGATCCGCTCGCGCGGGGTGCGCAGCATGGGAACGGTGAAGGCGTTCAGGGCACTCACCCGGCGCCGCAGCCGCCCGGGAAGCACCTGCTCCAGTTTGGCGAGAGCGCGTACGGAGCTCTCCCCGATCCCCTCGACGCCCTGTCCGGCGGCGGCGCGCAGGCCGACCGCGACCGCCACGGCCTCCTCGTCGTCGAGGAGCAGCGGCGGCAGCTCGGCCCCGGCGCCCAGTTGGTACCCGCCGCCGGTCCCGGGGCTCGCGTTGACCGGATAGCCGAGCTCGCGGAGCCGGTCGACGTCCCGCCGTACGGTGCGGGGCGTCACCCCGAGCCGGTCGGCGAGGTCGGCACCGGACCACTCGCGGTGGGCCTGGAGCAACGAGAGCAGACGCAAGAGCCGTGCGGAGGTCTCCAACATGGCCCCGAGTCTGCCAGCCCTCGCGGACGACTTCTGTCCTCAATGGACGGGGAACGCCGTCGTCCCGTCAGCGGAAACGACGGACCAGCCGGCCGGCCTTCGCCTTCAGACCGTAGACCGCGTCGATCGCCCGGCCGGCCCCGCGGTGCAGCGTCGCCCTTCCCTGCGGGTGGGTGCGCCGGCGCGCGCCCCGCTCGACGAGCTCCGTCCAGAGCGCCTCGTGCCGGGCGGCGATCCGGGCCGGGTCGAAGCGCTCGGAGGCGCCGAGCGCCGCCCGTGCCGTCTTGGCGCGCAGCTCGTCGTCCTCGACGAGCCGGCGCAGCGCCCGCGCGAACGCGGCCACGTCGTCGACCGGCGTCAGGAAGCCGTCGACCCCGTCCTCGATGATCTCGCGCGGCCCGTGCGGGCAGTCGGTGGACACGACCGGGAGTCCGCAGCGCATCGCCTCGACGATGGTCATGCCGAAGGACTCGCGCTGCGAGGTCACGGCGGCGATCGAGCCCTTGGCCAGTTCGGGCTCCAGCGGGGTCACCGAGCCCATGAGGAAGACCTGCTCGCCGAGGCCCCGGTCCTTGATCTGCCGGGTCAGCGGCG
This sequence comes from Streptomyces sp. NBC_01077, assembly GCF_045162855.1. Taxonomy (NCBI): domain Bacteria; kingdom Bacillati; phylum Actinomycetota; class Actinomycetes; order Kitasatosporales; family Streptomycetaceae; genus Streptomyces; species Streptomyces sp. NBC_01077. The sequence goes on from NZ_CP108669.1 coordinate 2,636,874, forward strand.
CCTTGAGGTCCTGGACCGCGTCGCCGCTGCCGTAGATCCGCAGCTTCCAGTCGGGGTGGTCGGCGGCCACCTCGGCGAAGGCGTCGATCAGCACGTCGTACCGCTTGACGCGGGTGAGCCGGCCCGCCGCGACGACGGTCCTCGCCGCGGGGTCGGCGGGCGGCACCGGGGGCGCGGGCACGCTGTTGGGCACGGACTCGATCCGTACGCCGGGCAGTCCGAGCTTCCGGTAGGCGCGGGCGTCCGCCTCCGTCACGGTGGTGACGGCGTCGAGGAGCGCGTACTCGTGGCCGATGTCCCGGCGCAGCCGGAAGCTGTGACCGTCGAGGATCAGGTGCTCCTGGCCGACGAGGACGGGACCCCGCCGGGCCTGCCGGACGAGCTGCACGTTCAGCCCGGGGCGGGTGCCGACGAGGACGTCGGTCTCGACGCCGCGCAGGTGCTCCCCGATCCGGGCGTCGGTGAGCGCGCTGTACTGCTTCCAGCGTCCGTCGCCGCGCGGGAAGGCCTCGGCGGGCCGGTGGAAGTCGGGGTGGTCGCCGTCGTATCCGGGGCTGTCCTTGCGCAGGTCGACGAGGTGGCGCAGGGTCACCCCGGAGGGCAGGCCGAGGAGCGGGCGGTCGCGGTGGCGGAACACCGAGACGATTTCGACCTCGTGACGTTCCGCCAGTTCCTCGGCGAGCGTGAACGTCGTCCGGATCGTGCCGCCGTAGTGGTAGCCGTTGTGGAGCAGAAAGGAGATTCGCATCGCGCCGCCGGTTCCCCCCGGTCAGTTGATCGGTCGCTCGACTGTACTGCCGGTGAAGCCCCGGTGTTCACGGGCGGTAGCCGTGGAGGGGTCACGGGCGGTAGCCGAGCTGGGGAACTGTCGCGCAGTTCTTCGTCATCTCGCCCTGGCTCACCCAGCCCCGGCCGTCCTGCCAACGGGCCACGGACAGACAGGTGTTCCGGGTCGCGGGCGGTCGCGCGAGGTGCTCGTAGCGGACGGGAAGGAGCAGCCCCCGTGCGGTGTACGCCTCAGGACGGTTCAGATAGGTCTCCACGCACGCACGAGTGAGTCCGCCGTCGGCGAGGCAGGAGCGGGCCGCGTCGGTGAACCACATCGCGGCCGCCCAGCCCTCCAGTTGCCACTGGGACAGCGGCCGGTCCCCCATCGCCGCCCGGAACTCGCGGACCGCCGGATGTCCGGTGTCCTGGTGGTTGCGGCTGGAGCCGGTCACCCAGAGGGCGTCCCGGCAGCCGGGGGCGCGGGCGTAGTCGCGGGCGACGGACGAGGACCAGTTCTGCACGTTGGTGACCTTCGCGTCGACCCGTACCCCGAGGGTCTCCATCGCCTCGCACAGGCGCACGTTGCCGTGGGTGTCCATGGCGTCGAAGAGGACGTCGACGTGCTGGGCCCGCAGATCGGCGGCGACCGCGCGGAAGTTGGGCAGGGCGAAGTCCACCTGTTCCTCGACGACCCGGTAGCCCTCGGCGCGCAGCCCACGGGTGACCAGCCGGGCGTACGCGGCGGACGCGGCCTGGTTGTAGGAGACGACGCCGGCGGTCCTGGCACCCCGCTCCTTCGCGAACCAGCGGTAGACCTCGGTCCCGCCGTACAGGACCCCGCCCCAGCCGGGTTCCTTCCCGGTGCGCGGGGCGGAGCTGCCGTAGATCCCGTAGAGGTGCGGATACGTGTCGTACGCGGGAGTGAGGGGCTGGCCCCCGACATCGGGCACGCCGGCGCGGGCGACGAGGGGCGCGCCCGCGTAGTTCAGGGCGGTGGTGGCGACGAGGGCGAAGACCCGGCGCTCGTCGATCAGCCGGTGCACGCACGCATTGTTGCCGACACCGCTGCCGCCGTCGTCGCAGGTCTCGACCTCGATCCGGCGCCCGTCCAGGCCTCCGCGCGCGTTGAGGGCGTCGAAGTAGGCGCGGGCTCCGTCACGCGTGCCCGTGAACGCCTGCCCGCCGACCGGGCTGGTGACGCTGGTGACGATCCCGACCCGGAGCGGCTCACCGCCGGAGGGGTTGGCGGTGGGCCGCGTCTCGAAGGCGCGCTCCGGGAGCCGGCTGCCGCAGGCCGTGAGGAGAAGCAGCAGCAGGGCCAGGAGCAGCGCCGCTCCCGCCTCAGCAGCCCGGAACGGTGACACCGCTCAGCTGGACCAGGCCGCACAGTGTCTTCACGGTGACCTTCCAGGTGTCGTTCTGGAGGACGGAGGTGCCCTGCGCGTCGGGCAGGACGGGGGCTCCGCCGACCAGCAGGTCGTACGTCACGTCGGCCTCGGTGGCGGAGGTGAACTCGACGCCGGTGACCTTCGCCGAGGTCATGGCCGCGTTCTTGTCGCCGCCGAAGGCGCCGAGGACCTCCTGCATGCGCTCCCCGTTCTCCAGGAGCTTCACCCGCTCGGCGGCGGGGGTCTTCGGGTCGAAGAACGCCGTCCAGTTCTCGGTGATCTCCGCCCGGGCGGCGGCGGGGTCGTCGGGCTCGTCGGCCCCCGTGGACGGGGCCGAGGTCTCGGTGCCGTCGTAGCGGCCCTGTCCGTCGTCGGAGCAGCCGGCGACGGCGGGGGTGAGCACGAGGACGGCGGCGGCCGCGAGGGCGGCGAGCCGGGGGCGTCGGCCGAGTCGTGCGAAAACCATCTGGCTCACCACCGGGTGTCCCTCCGGGCCGTACGGCCCGATGCTTCCAGGGTGGGACGGATCGGGGCATAGTGCAAGATCAGGGCATAGCGTGAGGAAGAGACGAGGGAGGTCGCCGTGCCGGCATCCCGGATCCTGCTGTGGAGCGGTCTCGTGGCGGCCGCCGGGGGCGCGGTGCTGTGCGTGCTCGGCTGGTACGGGATCTCCGGCGAGCGGTTCGCGGAGCGGCAGCTGCCCTATCTGGCCTCGTGCACGGTGCCGGGGGCGGCGCTGATCGTGGCGGGCGCGGTGCTCGTGGTGGCGGCTCACGCGCTGCCCGTACGCCCTCCCGAAGCGCGCGGCCCGGGGGCGGCACCGGGGACGGAGGAGAACCCCGTCGCGTCGGAGGAGAGCGCCCCGCCCTCCTCCGACGGCCCACTCCTCCGGGTCCCGGGCGGGACCCTCGCCCACCGGCCCGACTGCCCGCTGATCGCGGGCAAGCCGGCGGCGGTGGACGTGGGAGAGGCGTCGCTGGCCCCCTGTCCCGTCTGTGAGCCGTGGCCCCCCTGATGGCCTCCCTGACGTACGAGCTGACGCTCGCCGGCCTCGCGGTCGGCAGCGCCGCCGCGCTCACCGGCATCGGACTGGTCGTCACCTACCGGGCGACCGGCGTCCTGAACCTGGCGCACGGCGCCGTGGCCATGATCTGCGCGTACGTGCTGCGCCAGCTGGTGGTGGTGTGGGGCTGGCCGCTGCCGGCGGGCGCCCTGGTCACCCTCCTCGTCGTCGCCCCCGGCATCGGGCTCGTTCTGGACCTTGGGGTGTTCCGGCCCCTCGCACGGCGCGAGGCGAACCCGGCGCAGTCCCTGGTGGCCTCCATCGGCGTCTTCGTCCTGCTCGTGGGCGCGGCGGTGCTGCTGTGGGGTCCCGGGGCGCGCGACGACGTGCCCGTGCTCCTCGGCGACGACCCCTGGGCCCAGCTCGGTGCGGTGGTGGCGCTCGCCTGCCTGGTGGGGGCGGTCACCCGGTGGACCCGGTTCGGGCGGGAGCTGCGGGCCGTGATCGACAACCGGCAGCTCGCGGTGCTCTCCGGAATCGACGCGGACCGGGTCGCGGCGGCCGGCTGGGCCTTCGGCTCGTTCACGGCGGGGCTCACCGGGGTCCTCCTCGCCCCTTACGTACGGCTCGACCCGTACGGGATGCCGCTGCTGGTCGTCGAGGTGATCGCGGTCGCGGTCATCGCCCGCATGCGGTCCCTGCCGGTCGCGGTGGTGGCCGCGCTCGCGATCGGCGTGGCCCAGGCCCAGCTGACCCGGCTGCACCCGGAGGGCTGGGCCGGGCCGCTGCTCCAGGCCGTCGGAGCGAACCTGTTCGTGGTGGCGCTGCTGGTCGCCGCGCTCGTCCTGCCGGGGATCGGCGGCAGGGGCCGGGACGCGCTGCCGCCGCCGGTGCGTCCGGGGCGGGTGCCGGGGGCCGTGTGGCTCGTCGTGGGCGTCCTCTTCCTCCTCCCGCTCGGCTTCGCGGGCTCGGACCTCCACACGGCGATCCAGGTCCCGGCCCTGTCCGTGATCCTGCTGTCCCTGGTCGTGGTGGCGGGGCGCGGCGGCCAGATCGCGCTCGGACAGGCGGCGTACGCGGGTCTGGGCGCCCTGTTCACGGCGCTGCTCACGGCACGCGGGGTCCCGGGCCTCCTGGCCCTGGGCCTCGCGGTGCCACTGGTCGGAGTGGTGGGTCTGCTCACGGGCTGGCCGGCGATCCGCCGGCACGGCCTGGCGCTCGCGCTCGTGACCCTGGCGACCGGGGTGGCGGCGAGCCGCTTCGTCCTCACCCAGCCGTACGCGACGGCGGGCCTCTCCCTCGGCCGCCCCGCGGGCTTCTCCGACGACCGCGCCTTCTACGCCCTCGAAATCGTCGTCCTCGCGGGCTGTCTGGCCCTGGTGGCTGCCCTCCGCCGGGGCCGCACGGGCCGGGCGCTCGCCGCGCTGCGGGACCACGAGCCGGGCGCGGAGGCGGCGGGCGTCGCCGTCCCCCGCCTGAAGCTCCTCGCCTTCGTCCTGGGCGCGGCCCTGGCGGCGCTGGGCGGCGGCCTGCTCGGCATGGGACTGCGCGCCTTCGACGCGGAGGCGTACGACCCGGTCCGCGGCCTGCTCTGGTTCGCCGCGGTCCTGGTCCTGGGCGCCGACAGCCTCCTCACCCCCCTGGCGGCGGCGGCCGTCCTGACCACCCTGGACGCGGGCGCGTACGCGGGCACGGCAGCGCTGGCCCTGGGCCTCCTGGCGGCCTTCACGGGCCGGGTAGGCCCCCTGACCACCCTGCTCCCCCGGAAAGCCCCGGCCCCGAAGGCCGCCGACGGCGCGCCACCCCCCGCGCGAAGACCCACACCACACTCGACAAGCGTCACGGGCGAGCGGAGCGAGAGCGGGGCACCCCCGGGCGAAGCTCTGGGGGCGGGTGGGAACCCCGGTCCGGCCGAAGGCCGGACGCACCCCCACCGCCCCGCACCCGCCGACGCACCCCACAGCGCCCCCGCGAGGCTCCGCGCCCACGGCCTCACCCTCACCTACCCCGGAGGGGTCACCGCCCTCGACCGCGTCACCCTCGACCTCGCCCCCTCCCGCATCACCGCGCTCGTCGGCCCCAACGGCGCCGGAAAAAGCACCCTCTTCGACTGCCTCGCCGGCACCCTCCGCCCCCGCGCGGGCCGGATCACCCTCGACGGCTCCGACATCACCCACCGCTCGGCCCACGCCCGTACCCGGCTCGGCGTCGCACGGACCTTCCAGCGCCTCGCCGTCTTCCCGTCCCTCACCGTCGAGGAGAACGTCCGCCTCGGCGAGGAGCAGGGCCACGTCCGGAGAGACCCCGCCGCGGTCGAGCGGAGCCTCCGTCTCCTCGGCCTCGCCGGACCCCTACGGCACGCGCCGGCGGCGGACCTGCCCACCGGGACCCTGCGCCGGGTCGAGCTGGCCCGCGCGCTGGCCGGGCAGCCGCACACCCTGCTCCTCGACGAGCCCGCCGCCGGTCTCGACGCCGCCGAGACGGCCACCCTCGGCCGGGTCCTCGCCGCGCTGGCCGCCGACGGCCTGACCGTCCTCGTCGTCGAGCACGACCCGGATCTCGTCGCGGGGATCGCCCACACGGTGCACACCATGGAAGGCGGCCGGATCGTGTCATGAGCGTCGAGATCGCCCTGCGCGCCGCACGGGTCCGTTACGGCCCCCTGGAGGCCCTGCACGGCCTGGACCTGCCCGTCCCGGCCGGCACGGTCACCGTGCTCCTGGGCCGCAACGGGTCGGGACGCACGACGGCTCTGCGCGCGCTCGCCGGCACGGTACGGCTCTCCGCCGGCCGGGTCCTGTGGCAGGGCACCGACGTGACCCGCCTGTCGGCGCACGAGCGGGCGCGCCGTGGGCTGTGCTTCGTACCGGACCGGCAGGCGGTGTACGCGAGCCTCACCGTCGCCGAGAACCTCGCGCTCACCGCACCCGGGGCACGCCCCCCGTATCCCGAGCTCGTCCCCCTCCTGGACCGCACCGCCGGAACCCTCTCGGGCGGTGAGCGCCGCATGCTGGCCCTCTCCCGCGCCCTGCTCGCGGCACGCGCGAGCGCGAGCGCCCGCGTGGTGCTGGTCGACGAGCCGTCGCTCGGCCTGGCCCCGCCGGTCGCGGCCCGTACGTACCGAAGGCTCGCGGCGCTCGCGGTGAGGGGCGGCGCGGCCGTGGTCCTCGCGGAGCAGCGCGTACCGGACGGGCTGCCGCCCGGGACGCTCGTACACGAGCTGCGGCGCGGCTCCCTCGCGTTCAGCGGGGAGCCGCCCGAGCTGGACTGACGGCGGCGAGCGGGCTCAGAGCGGGGCGATCCGCAGCATCGTGCCGTCGACGACCCGGTTCGGATCCGGCCCGATGAGGCTCCGGTTCGCCTGGTACAGCGCCCGCCAGCCGCCCTTGATCCCGAAGCGGTGGGCGATGGAGCTGAGGGTGTCGCCGCTCTGGACGGTGTGGACGCGCCCGCTCAGCCCGTACCGCCGGGAGCAGACGGGCCAGGCTCCCCACCCCTGGGTGCGGAGCACCTCCTCCGCGACGGCGATCTGCTGGGGGCGGGTCGCCAGGTCGGCGCGCGGGGCGTACCGGAGTCCGCCGTGCTCGACCCAGGTCGGGTGCCAGAACTGCAGCCCGCCGTAGAAGCCGTTCCCGGTGTTGATGTGCCAGTCCCCGCTGCTCTCGCACTCGGCGACACAACCCCACGGCCACTGGTCATCGGCGCAGGCGTACGCGGGCACCGCGGCGGCCGCGCGAAGCCCTTCGGACACGTCCCGGAGCACGGCGGACGTGTTCGTGGGCCCGTCCGGCACGTCCCTGGCCTCGGCGGGTGCCGGGGCCAGGGACAGCAGCGCGGCAGCGGACGCCGCCACGAGAGAACCGGTCGTCCAAAATCGGATCTTCGACATCGGGGCAGGCTAGGCAGCGCCCCGCCGCCCCCGGCCCGTGCCGCGCGGAACACTGTTCACACCCCACCCGGTCGGAGTCACCCGCCTTCTCACCCCTCTTCCCGACGCCCGCTCACCCGCTTCCGCACGAGCCGGCGGCAAGTTGCCTCGCTTCCGCGCGTGACCCCGGCCGAGCCTGACCCGTTGAACTCGGCATGAGACGCCCGGGAACGGCCCGGCGTCCCCCCGTACCGAGTCCAGGGAGCCCCCCGTGCCGCGCATGCTCGACGTCAGCGAGGACGTACGCGCCGAGATCGGCGACGAAGAAGCGGACCGGCTGCTCGCCGGCGACAACGCCCCGGGCAGCTACGACTGCACCTCCTGCCGCACGCCGGGGGACTCCGAGCAGGAGCGCACCAGCACGGTGCTGTTCGTCGGCGACGAGACCGCGGTCCTCGCGTTCGCCCACGCCAGCTGCATTCCGTCGCAGGTCGTCCGGGTCGCCGAGGAGCAGCTCCAGGGCGCCGTCGCCTCCATCACGGCCTCGGACACCGCCGACGCACTGTCCGCCGCCCACCCCGAGCAGGCCGTGCTCGGCGTCACCAGCGGTCTCGTCCTGATCGAGGGCGAGCTGCACCCGGCCCTTGTCGTGGAGCCGACCGCCCCGGTGGCCCGTCCGGGTTCCGACGGTCTCACCGACGAGTTCCTGCCGCTCCTGGCCGACCAGGGCTTCCACCAGGTCATGAACCTGGACGAGAAGCCGGCGGCGCTGCCGGGCTGGTCGGTCCTGGTCGCCATGGGCCAGCTGCACTCCGTCCTCCAGCCGGGCCCCGGCGGCGCCGGGCAGGCCGCCTGGTGGCAGGCGCACCAGCCGCTGCAGGTCACCGAGGGCTGGCGTGCGGCGGCCAACAAGTCGCACACGGTGCTGGTCTTCGCCGCGCCGGTGGGTTCGATCGGCCAGCAGCCGCGCGAGGACCTGCTGCGTGACGCGCTGGAGAAGGCCGCGGCGAACGGGCGTCTGGTCGCCGCCGCGATGCCGCTGGCCGGTACCTGATGGAGGGCGGCCGGCCGGGCATAGGGTGGGCGCGGGTCCCCGGCGTACCGACGGGGCCCACGGGCTCCGCGGGGCCCGCGGTCCCGACCGTGCCACGCCCCCGGCCTGCGCCTCTTTCGGAGAGCCGCCCGCATCCGACGGGCGGCGGGGTCGTTGGCACCTACGTGCACGCATACGACCCCTTCCTCCAGCCGTATCCGAGTCAGATCCCTTCGATGCGCCCTGCGCAGGACGTGACGGCGGGGGCCTCGCCCACACCGATCTACGACGCCCTGTACTCGGAGTACCGCAGGTCGTTCCGCACGCTGCCGGGTGATCGCAGCGGCGAGGAGGAGCTGACGTTCCGGGCCTTCGGTACGGCGGTGAGCACGGGCGTGTACGGACACGGGCAGAACCACCGGTACGCCTCGGCGTATCCGACGGCGTGGTCGACGCCGTACCCGCCGACGCATACGCAGGCGGCGCTGCCACCGGGGCCCCGCAGGGGCGTCTAGGGAGCACACCGGGGAAACGGCGGAGGGCCGGGGCGATCGCCCCGGCCCTCCGCCGTGTGTCACCGCCCGGAGCGGTGCGTTCTCGCGTCGACTACTTCTTGCGGCCGCGCTTCTCGCGCACGCGGACCGAGATGTGGATCGGGGTGCCCTCGAAGCCGAACTCCTCGCGGAGACGGCGCTCGATGAAGCGGCGGTAGCCGGCCTCCAGGAAGCCCGAGGCGAAGAGCACGAAGCGGGGCGGCTTGGTGCCCGCCTGCGTACCGAAGAGGATGCGGGGCTGCTTGCCGCCGCGGATCGGGTGCGGGTGGGCCGCGACGATCTCACCGAGGAAGGCGTTGAGCCGCCCGGTGGGGACGCGGGTCTCCCAGCCGGCGAGGGCGGTCTCGATGGCCGGGACCAGCTTCTCCATGTGGCGGCCGGTCTTGGCGGAGACGTTGACCCGCGGCGCCCAGGCGACCTGCTGCATCTCGGTCTCGATCTCGCGCTCGAGGTAGTAGCGGCGCTCCTCGTCGAGCTCGTCCCACTTGTTGTAGGCGATGACGATGGCGCGGCCCGACTCGACCGCCATCGTGATGATGCGCTGGTCCTGGACCGAGATGTTGTCGGTGGTGTCGATGAGGATGACGGCCACCTCGGCCTTCTCGACGGCGGCGGCCGTCCGCAGGGAGGCGTAGTAGTCCGCGCCCTCCTGGAGGTGGACCTTCTTGCGGATGCCGGCCGTGTCGACGAACTTCCACGTCACGCCGCCGAGCTCGATCAGCTCGTCGACCGGGTCGCGGGTGGTGCCGGCCAGCTCGTTGACGACGACGCGGTCCTCGTTCGCCACCTTGTTGAGCAGCGAGGACTTGCCGACGTTCGGGCGGCCGATGAGGGCGATGCGGCGGGGGCCGCCGACGGCGTTGCCGAAGCGCTGCTCGGGGGCCTCGGGCAGCTTCTTCAGGACCTCGTCGAGGAGGTCGCCGGTGCCGCGGCCGTGCAGCGACGAGACGGGGAACGGCTCGCCGAGGCCCAGGGACCAGAGCGTGGAGGCGTCGGCCTCGCCGGACTGTCCGTCGACCTTGTTGGCGGCGAGGACGACCGGCTTCCCGGCGCGGCGCAGCAGCCGGACGACGGCCTCGTCCGTGTCGGTGGCGCCGACGGTGGCGTCCACGACGAAGAGACAGGCGTCGGCGGCCTCGATGGCGAACTCGGCCTGGGCGGCGACGGAGGCGTCGATGCCGAGGACGTCCTGCTCCCAGCCGCCGGTGTCGACGATCTTGAAGCGGCGCCCGGCCCATTCGGCCTCGTAGGTGACGCGGTCGCGGGTGACGCCCGGCTTGTCCTCGACGACGGCCTCACGGCGGCCGATGATGCGGTTCACCAGGGTCGACTTGCCGACGTTCGGGCGGCCGACGACGGCGAGGACGGGGAGGGGGCCGTGGCCTGCCTCCTCGATCGCGCCCTCGACCTCTTCGGCGTCGAAGCCTTCTTCGGAGGCGAGCTCCATGAACTCCGCGTACTCGGCGTCGCCAAGTGCCCCGTGGTCGTGCTGGTCGTTCATGAAGTCCGTTCCTTGATCATTCGTGGTCGGTGGGTCCCCGGGCCGCGGGGCCCACTACTGAAAGTCTCGCTCAGCGCCCGGTGAGGCGCCTGGCGTTTTCCAGGTGGTCGGTGAGCTTCCCCTGGATCCGTACGGTGGCCTCGTCGAGCGCCTTGCGGGTGCGCCGGCCGGAGCCGTCCCCCGCGTCGAAGGCGTCACCGAAGACGACGTCGACGCGGCCGCGCAGCGGAGGCAGTGCCTTGACCAACCGTCCGCGGCGCTCGGTGCTTCCCAGCACGGCGACCGGGACGATCGGCGCGCCGCTGCGGACGGCGAAGTACGCGAGGCCCGCGCGGAGCGAGGCGAAGTCGCCGTCGCCCCGGGTGCCCTCGGGGAAGATCCCGAGGATGCCGCCCTGCTCCAGGACGCCCAGGGCGTTGCCTATCGCCTTGCGGTCGGTGCTGTCGCGGTCCACCTTGAGCTGCCCGATGCCTTCCAGGAAGCTGCCGAGCGGTCCGACGAACGCCTCCTTCTTGATGAGGAAGTGCACGGGGCGCGGGGCGGTGCCCATGAGCATGGGGCCGTCGATGTTGTGAGCGTGGTTGACGGCGAGGATGGCGGGGCCGGAGGCCGGCACCCGCCAGGCGCCGAGGACGCGCGGCTTCCAGAAGCCGTACATCAGCCCGATGCCGATGCGTCGGCCGACGGCGGCGCCCTTCTCGGAGGGCACGGTCACTTCGCGGCCGCCCTCTTCTCGTCCACCAGGGTGACGACGCACTCGATGACCTGGTCGAGGGTGAGCTCGGTGGTGTCGACCTCGACGGCGTCGTCGGCCTTGGCGAGCGGCGAGGTCTTACGGCTGGAGTCGGCCGCGTCCCGCTTGATCAGTGCTTCCTTCGTCGCGTGCACGTCGACGCCCTTGAGCTCGCCGGAGCGGCGGGCGGCGCGGGCCTCGGGCGAGGCGGTGAGGAAGATCTTGAGGTCGGCGTCGGGGAGGACGGTGGTGCCGATGTCCCGGCCCTCGACGACGATGCCGTGCTCGGCGCCCTTGGCGATGGTCCGCTGGAGCTCGGTGATGAGCTCCCGCACCTCGGGGACGGCGCTGACGGCGCTGACCTTGGAGGTGACCTCTTCGGTACGGATGGGGCCGGCGGCGTCGGCTCCGTCGACGGTGATGGTGGGCCGCGCCGGGTCGGTGCCGGAGACGATGACCGGCTTGGCGGCGGCGTTGGCGACGGCCTCGGCGTCGTGGACGTCCACACCGTTGCTGATCATCCACCAGGTGATCGCCCGGTACTGGGCGCCGGTGTCGAGGTAGCTCAGACCCAGCTTGGCGGCGACCGCCTTCGAGGTGCTGGACTTGCCCGTGCCGGAGGGCCCGTCGATGGCGACGATCACGGATTCCACGGTGGGAACACCTTCCTGGGGTGAGCGGCAGGACCCGGCGGAGATGCAAGGGACCTCCCCAAGGTTACCGAGTCCCACGCACCCGTTCGGCCCAGCCCGTGCCGGGGCCGGGGCGGAGGCGCCCCCGGGGGCGCTCCTCGCCCCGGCCGGGGCCCCGCCGTCAGCCCGCCCGCAGTGCCCAGCCCCGCTCCTGCAGGGCCGCGCCGAGGACCGGGGCCGCCGAGGGCTCCACCATGAGCTGGACCAGACCCGCCTGCTGGCCGGTCGCGTGCTCGATGCGGACGTCCTCGATGTTGACCCCCGCACGGCCCGCGTCGGCGAAGATGCGGGCCAGCTCGCCCGGCTGGTCGCTGATGAGGACGGCGACCGTCTCGTACGTCGCGGGCGCGGCGCCGTGCTTGCCGGGGACGCGGGCGCGGCCGGCGTTGCCGCGGCGCAGGACGTCCTCGACGCCCGAGGCGCCGTCGCGGCGCTTGGCGTCGTCGCCGGACTCCAGCGAGCGCAGCGCCCGTACCGTCTCGTCCAGGTCCGCCGCGACGCCCGCGAGGACGTCGGCGACCGGGCCCGGGTTGGCGGAGAGGATCTCGATCCACATCCGCGGGTCGGAGGCGGCGATCCGGGTGACGTCGCGGATGCCCTGCCCGCAGAGCCGTACCGCCGTCTCGTCGGCCTCCTCCAGGCGCGCGGCGACCATCGACGACACGAGCTGCGGGGTGTGGGAGACCAGGGCGACCGCCCGGTCGTGGGCGTCGGCGTCCATGACGACGGGGACGGCCCGGCAGAGGGCGACGAGCTCCAGGGCGAGGTTGAGGACCTCGGTGTCGGTGCCCCGGGTCGGGGTGAGGACCCAGGGCCGCCCCTCGAAGAGGTCGGCGGTCGCGGCGAGCGGGCCCGAGCGCTCCTTGCCGGACATGGGGTGCGTACCGATGTACAGGGTGAGGTCGAGGCCCAGGGCCTCCAGCTCCCGCTTGGGGCCGCCCTTGACGCTTGCCACGTCGAGGTAGCCACGGCCGAGCCCGGCGGTCATGGCCGCGGCGAGGGTGGCGGCCACGTGTGCCGGGGGTACGGCGACGATGACGAGGTCCACGGGCCTCTCGGGCGCCTCGTCGGTGCCGGCGCCGAGCGCGGCGGCCGTGCTGGCGCGCGCCGGGTCGTGGTCGCGCAGATGGACGGTGACGCCCCGGCTCGCGAGGGCGAGCGCGGCGGAGGTGCCGATCAGTCCGGTGCCGATGACGAGCGCTGTTCTCACTGGGCGATGTCCTTGCGCAGAGCGGCCGCGGCGCCGAGGTAGACGTGCGCGATCCGGGACTTGGGAAGATCGGTCTCGACATGGGCGAGGAGCCGGACGACCCTCGGCATCGCCCCTTCGATGTCGAGCTCCTGCGCGCAGATCAGGGGTACGTCGACGATGCCGATGCGGCGGGCCGCGGCGGCGGGGAAGTCGCTGTGGAGGTCGGGGGTGGCCGTGAACCAGATGCTGATGAGGTCGTCGGCGTCGAGCCCGTTGCGCTCGAGGACGGCGGTGAGCAGCGCCTCGACCTGCTCGCTCATGTGTCCGGCCTCGTCCCGCTCCAGCTGGACGGCTCCTCGGACCGCTCGTACCGCCACGTCGTGCTCCTTCGCCTGCGTCAGTGCTCCGTTCAGCCTAGTCAGGCGCCGGGAGGGCGCGTCGCGGCGCCCGCCCTCCGAGACGGAGGGCGGGCGCCGCGGGAGCCGTCGGTGCCCCTGGAGCCGTCAGAGCTGCTGCGCGCGGATGAGGTCCTCCAGGGAGCCCTGGGGCACCGAGCCGTCCGGGGTCAGCTTGTCGACGGCCTGCGGCAGCGACTGCGCGATCTGGTCGGCGGCCTCCTGCGGGCTGACGCCGGCGTCCTGGGCGACCTTCTGCAGGGTGTCGTCCGGGAGGGCCTCGGCGATCTGTGCGCCGCTGACGGACTGGTTCTCACCGGTGCCGACCCAGGACTGGGCCTGGTCGGTGAGGCCGGACTTGGTGAGCATGTCGAGGAGTCCGCCGAGCGGGTTCGACCCGTCCGCACCGCCGGCGCCCTTGCCGCCGGAGAGGGCGCCGATCAGGGAGCCGAGGATGCCGCCGGCGCCGCCGCTGCCGCTCTGTCCGCCCGCGCCTCCGAGGAGGCTCCCGAGGAGACTGCCGAGGTCGTTTCCCGCCATGATTCTGCCTTTCGTCCGGTTCGGAACACGCCCAATGTCACCTGAACCGGGGTGTTCCGCCACTCGGGGTAAAGGCCTCGCCCACGAGATCCGCACGGTAGAACTGTCGCCATGCTCCTGCACGTCGTACCGCTGGCCGACTGGTCGGCCGCTCCCGATGCCCCGTACGCCCCGGCGTCCCTCGCCGCCGAGGGCTTCGTCCACTGCTCGCCGGACGAGGCCGCGGCCCTGGTGATCGCCGGGGACCGCTACCGGGATGTGGCCGGCCCGCTCCTGGTGCTGCTGATCGACGAGGACCGGCTGGCCGGGGAGATCCGTTGGGAGGGTTCGGGAGGGACGCTCTTCCCGCACGTGTACGGGCCGATCGAGCGGGAGGCGGTGACCTCGGTCCTGGAGGTACGGCGGGACGCGGACGGCCGTGCGAGGGAGCTGACCCCCTGGCTGTAGGCGTGTTGCGGGACCCTGCGGCTCCCCGGCGCCAAGGTGGCCGTATGACTTCACGCGCCACCAACCTGACTTCACGCGCCACGAGCCGCCGTACCGTCCTGGTCGCCGCCGCGGCCCTGACGGCGGGCTGCGGCTCGGACGACGGAGGCGACGGCGGTACGACCACCAGCGCCCCGGCCACCCCCGACACGAGCGCCCCGGCCACCCCGAGCACGCCCGGCACGAGTGCTCCGGCCACCACGGGCACCACCAGCGCGGCTCCGAGCGGCTCCGCGTCCCCCGTCGGCCGCGCCCTGGCCAAGACCTCCGACATCCCGGTCGGCGGGGGCACGGTCTTCGACGAGGAGAAGGTGGTCGTCACCCAGCCCACGGCCGGGGAGTTCAAGGCGTTCTCGGCCATCTGCACCCACCAGGGCTGTCTGGTGAACAAGGTCGCGGACGGCACCATCGACTGCCCCTGCCACGGCTCCAAGTACCGCATCACCGACGCGGCGGTGGTGGCGGGACCGGCTCCCCGCCCGCTGCCGGCCGAGCAGATCACCGTCTCGGGGGACTCGATCACCCTGACATAGCCCTGTCACTGCGCTGCCGTAGCCTGACCGGCATGACTCCGGACGAGCTGGTGCGCGAACACACGATCTACTCCTGTGTCATGGGCTCGCGCGCCTTCGGCCTCGCGACCGAGGGCAGCGACACGGACGTCCGGGGCGTGTACCTCGCCCCGACGCCGCTGTTCTGGCACTTCGACAAGCCCCCCGCGCATGTGGAGGGGCCGGCCGAGGAGCAGTTCAGCTGGGAGCTGGAACGGTTCTGCGAGCTGGCCCTGCGCAACAACCCGAACGTCCTGGAGTGCCTCCACTCCCCCGTCGTCGAGCACGTCGACGACCTCGGCCGTGAACTGCTCTCGCTGCGCGGCGCCTTCCTCTCCCGGCAGGCCCATCAGACCTTCGTCCGCTACGCGGGCGGGCAGCGCCGCAAGCTCGACGCGGACGTGCGCCAGTACGGTCACCCCCGCTGGAAGCACGCCATGCATCTGCTGCGGCTGCTGACCAGCTGCCGGGACCTCCTGCGCTCGGGCGAGCTTCGGATCGACGTCGGCGAGGAACGCGAACGCCTCCTGGCGGTCAAGCGCGGCGAGGTGTCCTGGCCCGAGGTCGAGTCCTGGATGAACCGACTCCAGGAGGAGGCCGACCGCGCCCTCGACTCGACCCCGCTCCCGGCGACACCGGACCACGCGCGCGTGCAGGACTTCCTGATCCGCGCGCGCCGCGCCTCGGCCACGGACGTGCTCTAACAGCTCTTCGGCCGGGCCCGTACGACGAGATCGTGCAGCAGGTCGTGGGCGCGTACCGCCGTCTCCCCCAGAGCGGACGCGGCCTGCGCCTCGTCCAGGACCCCGTGCAGGACCTCGGTCTCCGCCCGCACGTCCTCGATCGCCACGTCCGCGAGCCCGTGCTCCGCCGCCGCCTTCGCCGCGACGAGGTCGGGCAGCCGGGCGGGCGCCTCGGCGACCTCCTCGACCAGGGTCGGGAGATGGGCCTGCACCTCGCCCGACCGCATCAGGTGGATGCCGGTGAGCAGCGCCCGGTAGGTGTAGAGCAGCGGCTTGAGCTCACCGCCGCCCTCGAAGAGCCGCCACTGCGTCCCGGCGAAGCCCCGGTAGTGGTGGGCGTGGTGAGAGGTGAGCACCTCGGGCACGAGGGAGACCAGCTCCGCGTGGGTCTCCGTGGTGTGCGCGACGAGCGGGGAGGTGAGCTGCTCCAGGACGTAGCCGTTGCGGCGCAACATCAGCCGGGCGAACTTCCGCAGGTCGTGCGTGACGAGGTCCATCTCGACGCCGTCCCGGTCCCACATCCGGCTGCGGGTCTCCTCCGGCTCGCGCAGCCCGATCAGCGCCTCCACGGGCAGCAGGTGCGCCCCGCGCAGGTCCACGTCCGAGTCGCGGGACGGGAATCCGTACAGGTGCGCGCCGGAGACCGTCGCGAAGAGCAGGGGGTCGGGCTGTTCGGCCACGACGGCGGTGAGGTCCACGTCCTGCGAGGGGTCGAGAGTGAGCGTCATGGATCAAGCGTCCCAGAGCGCGCCGAAGGTCAGCAGGTCGCTCCGGTACTCGATGTGCTCCTCCCACTCCTTCGGCCAGGCGTCGGCGCCGAGATGGGCGCCGGCGAAGGCGCCCGCGAGGGCGGCGATCGAGTCGGAGTCACCCCGGGTGCAGGCGGCCCGGCGCAGGGCGGTGAGGGGCTCGTCGGGGAAGAGGAGGAAGCTGAGGAGCCCGGTGGCGAGGGCCTCCTCCGCGATCCAGCCGTCGCCGGTGTACGTACAGGGGTCGAGCTCCGGGTCCGCCGTGCGCTGGACGGCGTCCAGGCGCTCCAGGACGGCCAGGCACTCGTCCCAGCCGCGCCGGATGAAGGAGAGCGCGGAGGGGTCCTGGGAGCGGGTCCAGAGGTCGCCGAGCCAGTGCTCGTGGTAGCGGGAGCGGTTCTCGTACGCGTACGAGCGCAGCTGCCCGACGAGTCCGGCCGGGTCCACGCCCTGGGCGAGGAGGTACACGGCGCGGCCGGTGAGGTCGGAGGCGGCGAGCGCGGTGGGGTGACCGTGGGTCAGGGCCGCCTGGAGCTGCGCGGCGCCCGCCCGCTGCTCGTCACTGAGCCCGGGGACGAGCCCGATGGGCGCGACGCGCATGTTGGCGCCGCAGCCCTTGGAGCCGATCTGGCTGGCGTCCTGCCAGGGCCGGTCGCCGTCGAGGAGCATGCAGGCGCGGAGGCAGGTGTTGCCGGGGGCTCGGTTGTTCTCCGGGGAGTGGTACCAGTCGACGAACTCGTCCCGTACGGGCCTGGCCAGGCGCAGCGGGGCGAGCACCCCGCGGTCCATGGCGGTGCGGATGCCCCGGGCGAAGGCGAGGGTCATCTGGGTGTCGTCGGTGACGTACGCCTTCCCGCCCCTGACGGGCAGCGGCATCTCACGCCAGGGCCCGAACGAGGCCAGGATCGACGGCACGTCCTTGAACTCGGTCGGGAAGCCCAGGGCGTCGCCGAGCGCCAGCCCGATCAGGGAGCCGGTCGCGGCCTGCTTGGTGGCGGTGCGGGTGAGGTTCACGCGGATCGTCCTTCCGGTCGCAGCAGGGGCGGGTGGAGCGTGGTGGCCTCGCCCGCCCGGTAGAGAGCGGCCGGTTTCCCCCGTCCGCCGGTGAGGCGCGGCGGTCCTTCCACGGCCTGGACGAAGCCGGGCGTGGTGAGGACCTTGCGCCGGAAGTTGGGGCGGTCGAGCTCGACGCCCCAGACCGTCTCGTAGACCTGCCGCAGCTCGCCGAGGGTGAACTCGGGCGGGCAGAAGGCGGTCGCGAGACAGGTGTACTCCAGCTTGGCGCCGACCCGTTCGTGGGCGTCGGCGAGGATGCGGTCGTGGTCGAAGGCGAGCGGCCCGTGCTTCCCGTACGGCATCCACCGGGCCTGCGCCGCGTCTCCGCCACCGCGCGGTTCGGGTGCGTCGGGCACGAGCGCGGCGAAGGCGACGGAGACGACCCGCATCCTCGGGTCGCGGTCCGGATCGCTGTAGGTGCGGAGCTGTTCGAGGTGGAGTCCGGCGACGGTGGTCTCGGACAGTCCGGTCTCCTCGGCGAGTTCGCGGCGGGCGGCCCGCTCGGCGGACTCGCGGGGCAGGACGAAGCCGCCGGGGAGCGCCCAGGTTCCGGCGTACGGCTCCTGGCCGCGCTCGACGAGCAGGACGTGGAGGCGCTCCTCGCGGAGGGTGAGGACGGCGAGGTCGACGGTGACGGCGAACGGCTCGAAGGCGTACGGGTCGTAGCCCTCGGGCGCACTCGCCGGCACCCGGCCGTCGCTCTCGGGCACGCCGCCCGGCACCCCGGCGTCGCCCTCGGGCACACCCCCTGGGGTCCGGTGGCCGTTCATCGGCGCTCCGGCAGCGGGTCGGCGAGGTTCCAGCCCTCGGCGAGCAGCCCGTCCACGGCGGCGACCGCCGCCGCCAGCCGCTCCTCGTGGGGGCCGCTGAGGACGGCCGTGCGGCGGTCGCTGTGGGCGAGCTGGGTGAGGAAGCGCGCGGTCATCCAGGGCCGCAGGTGCTCCCCGTCGCGCAGTCCGTCGTCCTCGAAGTCGACGCCCCGGTGGTCGGTCAGCAGCCAGAGGTGCTGCCGGCCGTGGGCGGCGATCTCGCCGGTCGCGGGGCTGGCGGTGCCCATGTACCGCTCGTGCCAGATGGTGGTGGCGAAGGCGTCGGTGTCGCAGATGAGCACGGGTGAGCCGTCGCGGGCCGCCTCCTCCTCCAGTTCGGCCTGGCGCTGGGCGATGACGGGGAAGTCGGAGGAGTGGAAGGTGACGTCGGCCCAGTCGGCACCGGGGCGTTCGGCGCGGAGTTCGGCGAGCTTGAGTTCGCTGTACTCGCGCCCGTACTCCGGTACGTACCGGGTGCGGGCCCAGACGCCACCGCGCCGCCGGTAGTGGTCGGCCAGGGCGAGGGCCATGGTGGTCGTGCCGGTGGACTCGGCGCCGAGGACGACGACGCGCCGGGTGAGCGCGGACCGCACGGGCGGCTCCAGGTAGTCCCAGCAGCCGACGGGGTCCGCGCGGACGGCGGTCCCGGAGACGGGGAAGCGGATGCGCTCGGGGTCGACGCAGACGGGCTCGGCGCCGAAGCGGCGGGCGAGCTCCTCCCCGTACGGCTCCGAGGTGAAGACGGCGTCGACCTGCTCGGGCACGGCGGCCCGGAAGACGGCCATGTGGGCGTCCCACACGTCGGGGTCGTGGAGGTCGACGGGGGTGTCGTCGACGGCTCCGACGACGAGGGCGTCGGGGTGGATCTCGCGCATCCAGGCGACGCGCTCGTCGAGCGGAACGGACTCCACGGACGAGGCACAGACGAGCACGGTGAGGCGCTCGCAGCGGTCGAGGGCCGTGCGGACGAGATGGTGGTGGCCGGCGTGCGGCGGATAGAACTTGCCGAGGACGAGGCCGTGTCCGTAGCGCTTCATGCCGTCGCCCCCACCGGGAGGGCGCGCCGGGTGGTGAGGTCCCTGGTCCAGCCGCGCAGGCCGAGGACGCAGAGCGTCATGAAGCCGACGTACAGCAGGGAGGTCAGGTACAGCTCCTTGTACGCGTACAGCGGTACGTAGACCACGTCGGCGGCGATCCACAGCCACCAGGACTCCAGGCGCTTGCGGCACTGGCCGTAGGTCGCCATGAGGGAGAGCGCGGTCGTCAGGGCGTCCCAGAAGGGGACGGTCGAGTCGGTGGCGCGGTCGAGCAGCAGGGTGAGCGCAAGGGTCCCCACCACCCCCGCCGTGAGCAGCCACGTCCACTCGGTGCGCGTGGTGCGGCGCACCGGGAGGGCGTCGGAGCCTGGTCCACCCCCGTGGGTCCAGGTCCACCAGCCGTACACGGCGAGGGTGATGAAGACGATCTGGAGGCCGGCGTCGGCGTAGAGCCCCGCCTGCGTGAAGAGCAGGACGAAGAACAGGTTGTTGGCGATGCCGATGGGCCAGTTGGCGAGGTGCTGCCGGGCGACGAGCCATACGCAGAGCGCCCCGCTGCCGAATCCCAGGACCTCGGTCCAGCTGACCGGGGTGTCCAGGACGGTGAAGAGCGGCTGCTGCAGCGGTTCGAGCATGCTTGCGAGGCTCACGCCCGCCTCCTTAAGAGTCATGTTGACTATAAAGGGGGACGGGCTCCGGCCACAAGGCCGAAAAACCCGGGGAGAGCCGGGGCGACCCGGGAAGAGCCGGGGAACGCCGGGGAACGCCGGGGAGAGCGCGGAGCCTCAGAAAGGCCTGGGAGCGCCAGGGAGCACCGGGGGTGAGCGTGGAGCCTCAGCCGGTCGCCGCCCCGCGCTTCCGGACCAGGGGCAGATAGACCTCGTCGACGATCTCGACGAGGACCTCGTCGGGCGCGGTGGGGACCCCCCGCACCACGAACTCGTTGCGGAGCAGCACGACGGCGACCGTGGCGACCCGCGGATGCAGCGCCTCCGGCGAGGCCTCACCGCGCGCGACCGCACGCCCCAGGACGGTCAGCCAGGCGGCGGCCACGGAATCCGTGGACTGCTCGGGCAGCTGGGCCAGGAACTCGGAAGCACCCCCGGCCGCGGCCATCAGCTCACGCAGGACCGTGCCGAGCGGGGAGCTCCAGTGCCGGTTCGCGCCACGGAGCAGCTCCAGGACGTCGGCGCGCAGCTCCCCGGTGTCGGGCGGCTGGACCGAGGTGGCCAGCTGCCGGTAGCCGGCGATGCCGAGCGCGAGCCGGTTGGGCCAGCGGCGGTAGAGGGCGTTCTTGTTGGTGCCGGCGCGCCGCGCGACCCGGTCCATGGTCAGCCCGGCGTACCCGGACTCGGTGAGCTCCTCGGCGGCGGCGCGCAGGATCGCCTCCTCCAGAGCCGCACCCCGTCGCCGGGCCTGCCCGCCGGCAGCAGCCTGCTTCGTCGGTTCGTCCGCCATGCCCTCGTCCCGTGTTCGGTACCGCTCGTTCCTCTCCATGGTGGGCTTGACCGTTCATCACCGGCAAGTAAGGTACTCCGCGTACCTTAAAGGCCTCCGGAGGGACACGACACATGCGCGCCAAGGGCATCACGTACGACACCGGATTCGTCCGTGGGAGCGCGATCTCCCGCGAGCGCTTCGATCCCGTGACCGTCGAGCGCGAGCTCCGCGTCATCCGGGACGACCTGCACTGCACCGCGGTCCGCGTCACGGGCGGTGATCCCGAGCGGATCGAGCTCGCCGCGACGTTCGCCCTCGATCTGGGTCTCGAGGTCTGGTTCTCGCCGTACCCGCTCGAACTGACCGCCGACGAGATGCTGCCGCTGTTCGCCGACTGCGCCGAGCGGGCCGAGCGGCTCCGGCGGCGCGGCGGCGAGGTCGTCCTCGTCACCGGCGCCGAGCTGAGTCTGATGAACAAGGGGTTCCTGCCCGGCGACTCGATCGACGAGCGGGTCGCGTTCCTGCTCGCGCCGGACCGCCCGGCCGAGCGGATCGCGGAGGCCGCGGCCCGGGTCGACGCGTTCCTCGGCAGGGCCGTGGCCGTCGTCCGCGAACGGTTCCACGGCAGGATCACCTACGCCTCCGTACCGCTGGAGCGCATCGACTGGACGCCCTTCGACTTCCTGTCCGTGGATCTCTACCGGTCGGCCGAGATCGCCGACGCGTTCGACGCGGGCGTCCGGGGGCTCGTCGCGCAGGGAAAGCCGGTCGCGATCACCGAGTTCGGTTCCGCGACCTTCCGCGGCGCGGGCGACATGGGTGCGCGCGGCCTCGAGATCGTCGAATACGACAAGGAGAACGGGCGTCCGGTGCGCCTGAACGGGGAGTACGCGCGCGACGAGGCCGGCCAGGCCGCCTCCGTACGCGAACTCCTGGAGACCTTCGACGCCGCGGGCGTCGACAGCACCTTCGTGTTCGTCTTCGCCCTCCACGACCACGTACATCGCCCGGACGGCGATCCTCGCGACGACCTGGACCTGGCGAGCTACGGCATCGTGAAGGTCTTCGAGGACCGCAAGGGGGACACGTACCCCGACATGGAGTGGGAGCCGAAGGCCGCGTTCGCCGCCGTCGCCCGGCACCATCGGGAGAACTGAAGCGAGAACCGACGCGAGGATCGACGCGAGGACCGAGCGCTGTCGGAAGAGCGGGGGAACGGAGAAGCCCGTGACCGGCGGGCGGTCACGGGCTTCTCTCGTACAGCAGGCCTGGGCCTTACATGCCGACTTCCTTCATCAGCATGCCGACCTCGGTGTTGGTGAGCCGGCGCAGCCAGCCCGACTTCTGGTCGCCCAGACCGATCGGGCCGAAGGCCGTACGGACCAGCTTCTCGACCGGGAAGCCCGCCTCGGCCAGCATGCGGCGCACGATGTGCTTGCGGCCCTCGTGCAGCGTGACCTCGACCAGGTAGTTCTTGCCGGTCTGCTCGACCACGCGGAAGTGGTCGGCCTTGGCGTAGCCGTCCTCCAGCTGGATGCCGTCCTTGAGCCGCTTGCCGACCTCGCGGGGCAGCGGGCCGGTGATGGCGGCCAGGTAGGTCTTCTTCACGCCGTACTTCGGGTGCGTGAGGCGGTGGGCCAGCTCACCGTGGTTGGTGAGCAGGATGATGCCCTCGGTCTCCGTGTCGAGCCTGCCGACGTGGAAGAGGCGCGTCTCGCGGTTGTTGACGTAGTCGCCGAGGCACTGGCGGCCGTCCGGGTCCTCCATGGTGGAGACGACACCGGCGGGCTTGTTCAGCGCGAAGAAGATGTGCGACTGGGTGGCGACGGTCAGGCCGTCCACCTTGATCTCGTCCTTCTCCGGATCGACGCGCTTGCCCTGCTCCAGGACGATCTCGCCGTTGACCTCGACGCGGGCCTGCTCGATGAGCTCCTCGCAGGCGCGTCGCGAGCCCATGCCGGCGCGGGCGAGGACCTTCTGCAGCCGCTCGCCCTCCTGCTCGGCGCCGGGGAAGGTCTTCGGGGTCTTGATCTCCGGCCGGTTCTCGTACCGTTCCCGGTTGCGCTGCTCGATCTTGGCCTCGAGCTCGCGCGAGCGGGCCGGGGCCTGCCGCTGCCCGTGCGGGCCGCGACGGGGCGGCATACCGCCCTGAGGGGCCTTGGGGCCGCCCTTGGCGCCACCGCGGGCCGCGGAGCCGCGACCCTTCTTCGGGGCCTCGGCGGGGGGGCTCACGTCGTAGGAGCGCTCCTCGGGACGAGGCCGGCGCGGGTTGCTCGGGCTCTTCTGGCCGTCACGGCCGCCGCCACCCTGGTAGCCGCCACCGCCGCCACCCTGGTAGCCGCCGCTGCCACCGCGACCGCCACCGCCGCCGCCCTGGTAACCACCGCCACCGGAGCCACCACGGCCACCGCCGCTGCCACCGGAGCCGCTGCCGCCGCGGTAGCCACCGCCACCGCCGCTGCCACTGCCGCCACCGGAGCCCCGGTAGCCGCCACCGCCGGCGCCGCTGCCACCACGGCCGCCACCGCTGCTGCCGCCGCGGCCGCCGCTGTTGCCACCACGGCTCCCGCCGTTGTTTCCGCTGCTGTTCCTGCCGCTGCTGCTTCGCATCAAACTTCCGTCTTGTCGTCGTCGTCCTCACGATCCGGTGCATCCGGATCGAACGACGGGACCCCTTCCAGTGAGTCCGGCTCGACCGCCTCCGCCTCGGGGAGGAAGGGCGCGAGCTCGGGGAGCTCGTCCAGGCCGCGCAGGCCCATCCGCTCCAGGAAGTAGTTCGTCGTCCTGTACAGGATCGCACCTGTTTCGGGTTCCGCGCCCGTCTCCTCCACCAGACCCCTCTGGAGGAGGGTCCGCATCACGCCGTCACAGTTGACCCCGCGGACCGCGGAGACCCGGGAACGGCTGACCGGCTGGCGGTACGCGACGACCGCCAGCGTCTCCAGGGCCGCCTGGGTGAGCCGGGCCTGCTGGCCCTCCAGGACGAAGGCCTCGACGGCCGCGGCGTGCTCGGCGCGGGTGTAGTAGCGCCAGCCCCCGGCCACCTGCCGCAGCTCGAAACCGCGGCCCTGGACGGTGTACTCGTCGGCCAGCTCGCGCAGGGCGTCGGCCACCTCGCGGGGGGTGCGCTCCAGGACCTTGGCGAGGTGCGCCTCGGTGGCGGGCTCGTCGACGACCATGAGGACGGCTTCGAGGGCGGGCTTGAGGTCGCTCATGCGGTGGTCTCCTGATCGAACTCGTCGGTGACGCGAGGCGTCCCGTCCCCGTCCCCGCCGGTCCAGGAGACCGTGAGGTCCCCCAGGGCGGTCTCCTGGTCCAGGGCGACGGCCTTCTCCCGGTAGAGCTCCAGGAGGGCCAGGAAGCGGGCGACGACGGTGAGGGTGTCGTCGCCGACGTCCTCGATGAGCTCCCGGAAGAGCGCCGTCCCGCGCTCCCGCAGCAGCGAGACGACCACGGCGGCCTGCTCCCGGACGCTGACCAGCGGGGCGTGGATGTGGTCGACGTACACCTGGGGCTCGGGCTTGGGCTGCATGGCCTTGACGGCCAGTCTGGCGAAGCCCTCGGCGCCGATGGAGATGACGACCTCGGGGAGCAGCTCGGCGTGGTGCGGTTCGAGTCCGACGGTACGGGGATGGCGGCGGCCCTCGACCTCCCAGCGCTCCTCGAAGATCGTCGCGATGCGCTTGTACGCGCGGTACTGGAGGAGCCGGGCGAAGAGCAGGTCGCGGGCCTCGAGGAGCGCGAGATCGGCCTCGTCCTCGACCTCGGCGGCCGGCAGCAGCCGGGCGGCCTTGAGGTCGAGCAGGGTGGCTGCGACGACGAGGAACTCGGTGGTCTGGTCGAGATCCCCGTCGGGGCCGAGGGCGCGCAGGTGCGCCATGAACTCGTCGGTGACCTGGGAGAGGGCGACCTCGGTGACGTCGAGCTTGTGCTTGGTGATCAGCTGGAGCAGCAGATCGAAGGGCCCCTCGAAGTTCGCGAGCCGCACGGTGAACCGCCCGTCCCCGACCTCACCGGCCGGAGGCTCGGACTCAACGTCGGGTGCGGCCCCAGGCCCGGCCCCGGGCTCCGGTCCGGCCGCGGGCTCGAGCCCGGCCCCGGGCTCCGGTCCGGCCGCGGGCTCGGGCTCCGGCTCGGCCTCGGGTGCGGCCCCAAGCCCGACCCCGGGCTCCGGCCCGGCCGCGGGCTCGGGCTCCAGCTCGGCCTCGGGCTCCGGTCCGGCCGCGGGCTCGGTCCCGGCCCCGTGGTCCGCCCCGGCATCGCCGGCGGCCTCCGGTCCTGGCTCATCGCTCGCCCCGGGCCGCGCGGAGCCGTCGGCCTCGGCGCCGACACGGTCGTCCGCCCCCGCCCCGTCCTCCTCCGCGACCGCGAGGTCGGCAGGAGGGGTGGGAGCCCGCTCCTCCCCCACCCCCGCGACGGGAGCGGCGGCGGGCGGGGCCGGAGGCGGTGGGACGACGGCTGCCCCCTCCGCCTCGACCGGGCCACGCCCCAGGAGGCGGCGGCGTGGCGGGCGGGACGTTTCGTCAGAGGCGTGGTGCATGGAGGTCCAGGAGAACGGGGAGCGCGGCAGCCCGCAGGCTATCGTCAGCGGCCGCGCAGGCGGCGGACGAGGATGCTCGCGTCGCCGCGGGACTCCAGGTCCGCCAGGACGACCGCGACGGCCTCCCGGACGATCCGGCCCCGGTCCACGGCGAGACCGTGCTCGCCCCGGAGAACGAGCCGGGCGTGCTCCAGGTCCATCAGCTCCTCGGCGGAGACGTAGACCGTGATCTTCTCGTCGTGGCGCTCACGGCCGCTGGGCCGCCGGTTCGGGGCCCGGCCGCCGCGCCGTCGCGCCGCCGGGGCGGGCACCGCGGCGGAGGGCGCGGACTTTGGAGCGGCGCTCTCGGGCTCCGAAGTCCGGGCGCGGGGCTCCGTCGCCTCGGAGTCCGCCGCCGTGTGCTCCGCGGAGCCCTCGGCCGCCGTCGTGTCGCTCTCGCCCGCGGGTGCCGGGACGGCCCGGCGGGGCGCGGACGCCTGGAGCGCCGTCCCCCCGGTCGTACGGAAGAGTTCGTCGGCGCCGGGCAGACTCACTCGGCGTGACACCGGGCGAGCACCTCCCTGGCGAGCTGACGGTAGGCGGCGGCGCCCACGGAGTTGGAGGCGTACGTGGTGATGGGCTCGCCGGCGACCGTGGTCTCCGGGAAGCGCACGGTCCGCCCGATGACCGTGTGGTACACGTGGTCGTCGAAGGCCTCGACGACGCGCGCGAGGACCTCACGGCTGTGCACGGTACGGGAGTCGTACATCGTGGCGAGGATGCCGTCGAGCTCCAGGTCGGGGTTGAGCCGCTCCTGGACCTTCTCGATGGTCTCGGTCAGCAGCGCCACTCCGCGCAGCGCGAAGAACTCGCATTCCAGCGGCACGATGACCTTGTGAGCCGCCGTCAGGGCGTTCACGGTCAGCAGGCCGAGCGAGGGCTGACAGTCGATCACGATGTAGTCGTAGTCGTTCATCAGCGGCTTCAGGGCGCGCTGGAGCGTCGACTCGCGCGCGACCTCGCTCACGAGCTGGACTTCGGCGGCCGAGAGGTCGATGTTGCTCGGCAGCAGGTCCATGTTGGGTACGGCGGTCTTGAGGAGGACCTCGTCCGCCGACATGCCCCGCTCCATGAGCAGGTTGTAGACGGTGAGGTCGAGCTCCATCGGGTTCACGCCGAGGCCGACCGACAGGGCTCCCTGCGGGTCGAAGTCGACGAGCAGCACCCGTCGTCCGTACTCCGCGAGCGCGGCACCCAGGTTGATGGTCGACGTGGTCTTGCCGACGCCGCCCTTCTGGTTGCACATCGCGATGATCTTCGCGGGTCCGTGGTCCGTCAGCGGACCGGGGATCGGGAAGTACGGCAGGGGCCGTCCGGTCGGGCCGATCCGCTCGCGGCGCTGGCGGGCAGCGTCGGGTGCGAGGGTGGCCGCGTACTCCGGGTCGGGCTCGTACTCGGCGTCGGGGTCGTAGAAGTGCCCCTCGGGCACCTCGTCAAAGGCGGCGAAGTGGGTGGACTCTCGGCCCATCTCGTTGCCGGCCGTGGCGTTCACGTGTAGGCCGTCCATCGTCTTCATCGTGTGGGCTGTCGTCATGGGCTGGTGCGTCGCGAAGGTCCGCACCGCGACGGAGCCGATCGGAGCACCTGGCGCACCGCTCCCGGGAGTAATTGTCGACTCATTCACAAGTCGTCTTACCTCCTTGGATGTCACCAGGAACATTTATCGATAGGTCAGCGTGGCACCATGCCGACGGTTGGCGACTCTATGGCGTGTCACCGCTCCGCAGCAACACAATCCGCCGGACCCGGCCCGATGTGTCGGCAACCGAACACCTCTCTGTCAAGGGTGCGCAGGCATGCATCCACACGTTTCAGGGGTGTGCGAAACGGTTAAAGGGTTACGTTCGAGGCGAGTTGACCGAACGTTCCGGCGGGTCCGGACACACATCCGGCCGGACCTTGTCGAACAAGGTCCGGCCGGGTGTGTGGCATTGACGGCACGCGTTGACGGCGGTGCCGCGAGGGTCAGCCCAGGAGGGTGCTCAGCTCGACGTGCTCGAGGCCGTGCGCCTCGGCGACCTCCTTGTAAACCACCTTGCCGTCATGGGTGTTGAGGCCCAGACCGAGCGCGGCGTCGCGGCGCAGCGCCTCGACCCAGCCGTTGTTCGCCAGCGACACGATGTAGGGCAGCGTGGCGTTGGTGAGGGCGTAGGTGGAGGTGTTCGGGACCGCGCCCGGCATGTTGGCGACGCAGTAGAAGACCGAGTTGTGGACCTGGAAGGTCGGCTCGGCGTGGGTGGTCGGGTGCGAGTCCTCGAAGCAGCCGCCCTGGTCGATCGCAATGTCGACAAGGACACTTCCGGGCTTCATCTTGGCGACGAGCTCGTTGGTGACCAGCTTCGGGGCCTTGGCACCCGGGATGAGGACGGCGCCGATGACGAGGTCGGCCTCGACGACGGCCTTCTCCAGCTCGTAGGCGTTGGAGACGATCGTCTTCACCTTGGTGCCGAAGATCTTGTCGGCCTCGCGGAGCTTGTTGATGTCCCTGTCGAGCAGGGTCACGTGGAAGCCCATGCCGACGGCGATCTGCGTGGCGTTCCAGCCGGAGACGCCGCCGCCGATGACGACGCACTCGCCGGCGTGGGTGCCGGGGACGCCGCCGGGGAGGACGCCGCGGCCACCGACGGAGCGCATCAGGTGGTACGCGCCGACCTGCGGGGCCAGGCGGCCCGCGACCTCGGACATCGGGGCGAGCAGCGGGAGCGCGCGACCGGCGGTCTCCACGGTCTCGTACGCGATGGCGGTGGTGCCGGACTCCAGGAGCGCGTCCGTGCACTCCTTGGAGGCGGCGAGGTGCAGGTAGGTGAAGAGCGTCTGGTCCTTGCGGAG
Source organism: Streptomyces sp. NBC_01077 (assembly GCF_045162855.1). NCBI lineage: Bacteria > Bacillati > Actinomycetota > Actinomycetes > Kitasatosporales > Streptomycetaceae > Streptomyces > Streptomyces sp. NBC_01077. The sequence continues at coordinate 2,664,820 of NZ_CP108669.1, forward strand.
GCGGTGGTACTCCTCCGCGATGGGCTCCTTGACCTTGAGCAGCAGGTCGGCGGTGGCCCAGACCTCGTCGGCGGTGGGGAGGATCTCGGCGCCGGCGCCGACGTACTCCTCGTCCGTGATCGAGGAGCCGACACCGGCGTTCTGCTCGACGAAGACCTGGTGGCCGTGGCGGACGAGCTCGTGGACACCGGCAGGGGTGATGGCCACGCGGAACTCGTTGTTCTTGACCTCGCGGGGGATGCCGACCTTCATCGTCGATCACGGTCCTTGAATCAGGGGGGATACATGGGGCACTGCGATACATACCCGGATGCACTGCGGCGCACCGGGGCAGACCACGTTCGAACGCGGCGGACCCAGTCTAATGAAGGAGTTCCCGCTGTCTAGCCTTTCAAAGTACTAATCTTCGATCGAGCCACTGCGGATTTCGTAGGCAGATGATTCCGTTTCCAGCAGCCTTTCGGCCGCGGACCGGTGCAGCCGGGCCGCCGCGGGGTCGCCGAGCCGGTCGAGGGTGTCCGCGAGCCGCAGCTGGAGCGCGGCCTGGAGCCGGGTGTCCTGGGCGCGCCGGGCCCACTCGACCGCCTCCTCGCAGGTCCGCAGGGATTCCTCGGGCCGTCCGGCGTACTCCTGGACCCGGGCGGCCTCGCTCAACGCCCGCGCGTAGCCCGGGAGATCGTCGAGCCTCCGGTAGCCGGCCGCGGCGGCTCGCCAGTTCCGCAGCGCCTCGCCGTACCGGCCCGCATAGGTCTGTACGGCGCCGAGGCGGGCGTACAGCCGGGCCTGATCGGGCCGCTCGTCCCGGGCGAGGCGCTGGGCGAGCGCCCGCCCGTACCAGTCACCGGCCCGCTGCCAGTCCCCCAGCTCCTGGTAGGAACCACCTACGGATTCCATCGCGCGGCCGGTCGCGTACGGGTCATTTGCTGCGCGCCCGGCATCCAAAGCCGACCGATATCGCAGCAGAGCGTCTTTCGTCCTGCCGGTGCGGGCGTCGAGATCGGCCAGATTCAGCAGGGCCGCGGCCTGCTCCCGGTGCAGTCCACGCCGCTCGGCCACGTCCAGGACCAGCTGGTGGAGCCCGTACAGCTCGGGCGCGGTCGCCTCGGCTCCCCGGTGCGCGGCGAGCGCCCTGACCAGGGAGGCGACCAGCCGGCGGGCGAGGGTGTCGAGCTCCCCGTCGGCGACGGCGAGCCGGGCGGAGGCGAGCAGGAAGGACTGCCGGGTGCGCAGCCAGAGGGCCCCGGCGGCGGCGTTCGGGAAACGCAGGGCACGCGGCAGACCGGCCAGTTTGCTGCGGGCCGGCGAGCCCTCGGGTTCGGTGACCGCACGGCAGGACTGGAGGAGCCGTACGGTCCGCTCCAGCATCCGGGCCCGGGCGAGCTGCACCTCGGCGGGCCGGTCGCGCTCCTCCAGCTGAGCGCGAAGGAGGGGGACGAGATGGCCGGGCACCTCGTACTGCCCGTCCTCCCCCGCCGAGACGAGCCCCAGTGCGGCGAAGTCCGCGAGGGTCGTCGCCGCGGCCGAGACGGAGCAGCCGGCCAGCGCGGAGGCGGTGTGGGCGTCGGCCCGGCCCAGCGGGGCGAGCACGAGGAATCGCAGTATCCGGGCGGCCGTCGCGGGCAGCGCCTCGTGGGCGAGCAGGAAGGCCCGGGTGAGCGGGTCGCCGCTGAGCGCGCGGAGCCGCTTGGCCAGATCGGCGACGGAGGCCTTGGGCTGGGTGGAGAGCCAGCCGCCGGCGAGGACGACCGCGGCGGGCAGCCCGCCGCACTCCTCGACGAGAGTCTCGGCGGCCTGCGGGTCGACCGTGATGCGTACGGAGCCGGTGAAGGCGGTGAGCAGCTCGATGGCCGACTTGGGGTCGAGCCCGCCGAGGGTGCAGGGCCGTACGTCGGGAATGCCGGTGAGCGGTCCCCGGGAGACGCCCACCACCAGGGTGTCGGGGTTGTCGGGGATCAGCGGGTCGGCCTGTTCGGCGTCGACGGCGTCGTCGAGGACCAGGACGGACCGGCGCTCGCCGAGCGCCTTGCGGACCAGTTCGGTCAGCTCGTCCTCGGCGGCGCCGGGGGGTTCGGCGACCCCGAGCGCGGCGAGAAGTTCCTGGGCGACGCGGGCGGTGGGGACGGGGTCGCCGCCGGGCTCGGTGAGCCGGGCGCGGAAGATCCCGTCGGGGTACTGGCCGGAGAGTCCGGCGGCGAGTTCCTCGGCGAGCGCGGTACGCCCGGAGCCGGGCTTGCCGGCGATGAGGAGGACGCGGGCCCGGGGCGCCTTGCGGCCGGTGAGGGTGTCGAGGCCGGTCCGTTCGATGTCGGCGAGCAGGGCCTTCAACTCCCGCTGCCGGCCGAAGAACTGCCGGCGGCCGGCCGCCGCCACCGCCTGATCCGTCACGGGCCACGCTCCCGTCCACCTGCGCACGAGCCGATCCCGCGGGGGTCTCCGCACGGGCGATTCCGAGCGTAGTTCAGGGCGTGTACCGGACTTGGCGGAGCGCGGCGGGCACATCCCCCGATCGGATCAGCGGATGGTCACACCACCACACCTCCGCCACGCACCCACCAACCCGTCGAGCGCTCACCCATCCCGCCGTTGTGGGCAACTGGGTCCACCCCGTTGTGGGCATTCGTTCCGCAGGGGCGGAACGGGTGGGCACAACGGACGGCGCCCCTTGCCGGGCCCAGGCTTCCGCGCCTGAACCCGCACCACAGGTGCGCCGCGCTTGCTGGTGCGGGTCCAGACACAAGGAGCGGAGGCGCCGCCAAGCGCGGCGTCCCGTGTGCCCACCCGTCCCGCCCCAGCGGGACGATTGCCCACACGGCGGGTGGGTGACGGCGGCACGCATACCCGAGCGGGCACAGGTCAGGCAGGGCTCAGGCCCACAGCGGCACGGGCCCAGGCCCGGGCGGGTGCAGGCCCGAGCGGGTGCAGGCCCGCACGGGCACAGGCCCGGGCAGGGCACAGGCCACGACGGCCGGCAGTCGCTACGCCTCGAAGGGCCTCGCCGGCCACGCCGCATCCGCCGGACGCAACGCCCCGACCCCCTCCCCCGTCCGCGCCGCAGCCAGCGCGAGCACCCCCGCCACGAGGCACATGTTGTGCAGATCCCCCGCGAGAACCCCCCGTACGAGATCCCCGAGAGGCACCCGCGCCAGCTCCATGTCCGCCTCCTCCTCGGAGACTTCGTAGCGCTGCCCCTCCGCCTCCGAGAGACCGCGCGCGAGGAAGATCCGTACGGCCTCGTCGCAGCCGCCCGGGGTCGGGTAGACGTCGGTCAGGACCCGCCAGTCCTCGGCCTTGACGTGCGCCTCCTCGTACAGCTCGCGCTGGGCGGCGTGCAGCGGGTTCTCACCGGGCACGTCGAGGAGTCCCGCCGGGATCTCCCAGAGCTTCTGCCGCACCGGGTGCCGGTACTGCTTGAGCAGCAGGACCCGGTCCTGCTCGTCGAGGGCCAGGACGGCCACCGAGCCGGGGTGGACCTGGTAGTCGCGGCGCGCGACCGTGCCGTCCGGCATGACCACGTCGTCCGTGCGGACACTCGTCTTCTTTCCCTGGAACGGGGTCGTCGTCGCGACGACCCGCCACTCCTCAGGGGTGTCCTGCAACTCCATCTGGTCCTCCCACATACGAAAGCCGGGGTACGCGTCCGTGAGGACCCGTACCCCGGCAACGTTAACGCCCGGCGGCTACTTGGCCGGCTTGCCCGTCTTGCGCTCCACGGCCGCCTTCACCAGGCCCGCGAAGAGCGGGTGCGGACGCGTCGGACGCGAGCGCAGCTCCGGGTGCGCCTGCGTGGCGACCAGGTAGGGGTGGATCTCTCGCGGGTACTCGACGTACTCGACGAGCTTGTTGTCCGGGGAGGTGCCGGAGAAGACCAGACCGGCCTTCTTCTCCAGCTCCGCGCGGTAGGCGTTGTTCACCTCGTAGCGGTGACGGTGACGCTCGTCGACGTACGGCTGGTCGTCGTAGACCTCACGGACGATCGAGCCCTCGGCGAGCTTCGCCGGGTACAGACCCAGGCGCATCGTTCCTCCCAGGTCGCCGGCGCCCTCGACGAACGCCAGCTGCTCCTCCATCGTCGAGACGACGGGGTGCGCGGTGGCCGGGTCGAACTCGGTGGAGTTGGCCTCGGGGATGTCGGCCAGGTTCCGGGCCGCCTCGATGACGATGCACTGGAGACCGAGGCAGATGCCGAGCAGCGGCACCTTGTTCTCGCGGGCGTACTGGATCGCGCCGACCTTGCCGCTCACACCGCGGTCGCCGAAACCACCGGGGATGAGGACGGCGTCGACGTCGCCGAGCTGCTTCTTGGCCCCGGCCGGGGTCTTGCAGTCGTCGGAGGTGACCCACTTGACCTTGACGCGCGCCTTGTTGGCGAAGCCGCCGGCCCGCATGGCCTCGGTGACCGAGAGGTACGCGTCGGGCAGGTCGATGTACTTGCCGACGAGCGCGACGGTGACCTCGTGGTCGGGGTTGTGGACGCGGTCGAGCAGGTCGTCCCACGTCGACCAGTCCACGTCACGGAAGGGCAGGTCGAGCTTGCGGACGACGTAGGCGTCCAGGCCCTCGGTGTGGAGCACCTTGGGGATGTCGTAGATCGACTTGGCGTCGATCGCGGCGACGACCGCGGCCTCGTCGACGTCGCACATCAGCGAGATCTTGCGCTTGATGGAGGTCGGGACCTCGCGGTCGGCGCGCAGCACGATCGCGTCCGGCTGGATGCCGATGTTGCGCAGCGCGGCGACGGAGTGCTGGGTCGGCTTGGTCTTCAGCTCGCCGGAGGGGCCGATGTAGGGCAGCAGCGAGATGTGCACGACGAAGACGTTGTCGCGGCCGACCTCGTGGCGGACCTGGCGGACGGTCTCCAGGAACGGCAGCGACTCGATGTCTCCGACCGTGCCGCCGACCTCGGTGATGACGACGTCGACGTCGTCGGTCGCCATGCGGCGGATCCGGGACTTGATCTCGTTGGTGATGTGCGGGATGACCTGCACGGTGTCACCGAGGTACTCGCCGCGCCGCTCCTTGGCGATGACCTGCGAGTAGACCTGGCCGGTGGTGACGTTGGCCGAGCCGTCGAGGTCGACGTCGAGGAAGCGCTCGTAGTGGCCGATGTCCAGGTCGGTCTCGGCGCCGTCGTTGGTGACGAACACCTCGCCGTGCTGGAAGGGGTTCATCGTGCCCGGGTCGACGTTGAGGTACGGGTCGAGCTTCTGCATCGTGACCCGCAGGCCCCGGGCCTTGAGGAGCGCACCCAGGCTGGAGGCGGTCAGGCCCTTGCCGAGGCTGGAGGCGACACCCCCGGTGACGAAGATGTGCTTGGTCGTCGTGGTTTTGGGCGGCATCGCCAAGAGGGGGCTCCCGTGGTCGCGTTCTGGAGGTGCGTACCGGCGTCCCCTCCGGAAGAATCGGGGGGTGCCGTCGCTGCGGTTTCGGGGTCCTCGGCTGTCGCCGTTTCCCACCGGTCCACGGGGTACCAGGGTATCAGCGACATCGGGAGGCCGCTTCCGGCCACACGCGGCAGTCGGGTGTACACGGACGGCGACGTGAGGGAGGGCGGACCCTCCCGACGGGCGGGGGAAGGACCCCCGCGGGGCGGGGGGATCGGCCTCCCACCGGGCGAAGGGAGGTTCTCTCACCTGCGACGGACGGGATCTCCCAGCCGTGACGGAAGGACCTTCCACCGGCGAACGGGACCCGTTCACCTGATCGGAGCAACGCTGTTACCGGCGTGATCACCGGGTCACTAGGGTGCGAAGTATCCTGCTCGGAACATTGCCCGCCGAGCCGGCCGGCCAGCGGCACCACCCCGCCCGTCACCCGGACCCAAGTGCTCGTCGAAGATCCCTTGACCGCTGACACACGCAGACCCGGCTGACACCCAGCCGGCGCATCTGAGCAAGCGCCCCGCGGGGCGGACGTGGCCGTTCGACTGGAGTGAAGCACGTGGCCGGGCGCATCGAGGATTACGCACTCATCGGAGACATGCAGACCGCCGCCCTGGTCTGCCGGGACGGCAGCGTCGACTGGCTGTGTCTCCCCCGATTCGACTCCCACGCGATCTTCGCCGGGCTGCTGGGCACCGAGGAACACGGATTCTGGCGGGTGGGCCCCGCCGGGCCCGCCGACGCCGAGCCGCCCCCGGCCGACCGGCGCCGCTACCGGGGCGACTCGCTGATCCTGGAATCCGAGTGGGACACGCCGCGCGGCACGGTCCGGGTGACCGACTTCATGCCGCCGCGCGACGGCGCCCCGCAGCTCATCCGGATCGTGGAGGGCGTCTCCGGCCGGGTCCGGATGCGTTCCTCGCTGCGGATGCGGTTCAGTTACGGCCGGATCGTGCCGTGGGTCCACAAGGTCGGGGACCGTACGGTCGCCGTCGCGGGACCGGACTCCGTGTGGCTGGACACCGACGCCGAGACCCACGGCAAGGACCTCACGACGTACTCCGACTTCACCGTGAACCCCGGTGACCGGATCACCTTCACCCTCTCCTGGCAGCCCTCCCACAAGGAGCCGCCGGCGCTTCCGGACCCCGAGGGCTCCCTGGAGGCGACCGCCGACTTCTGGCGCGAATGGGTCGAGCACTGCACGTACCACGGCCCCTACCGGGAGGCCGTGATCCGCTCCCTGATCACTCTGAAGGCGCTGACGTACGCGCCGACCGGCGGGATCGTGGCCGCGCCGACCACCTCGCTGCCCGAGGAGATCGGCGGTGTCCGCAACTGGGACTACCGCTACACCTGGCTCCGCGACGCGGCGATCACCCTCTCCTCCATGCTGCGCACGGGCTACCGCGAGGAGGCCCGCGCCTGGCGGGACTGGCTGCTCCGCGCGGTCGCCGGCGACCCGGAGAACCTCCAGATCATGTACGGCATCGCCGGCGAGCGGGAGCTCGGCGAGGCGGAGCTCGACTGGCTCCCGGGGTACGAGAACTCCGGCCCGGTGCGGGTCGGCAACGGCGCCGCCAACCAGCTGCAGCTGGACGTCTACGGCGAGGTCACCGAGGCCCTCCACCTCGCGCACATGACGGGGCTCTCCCGCAACGACTACGCCTCGCTCCTCCAGATCAAGCTGATCAACTACCTGGAGAAGCACTGGGACCAGCCCGACGAGGGCATCTGGGAGGTCCGCGGCCCGCGCCGGCACTTCGTCCACTCCAAGGTGATGGCCTGGGTGGCCGTCGACCGCACGATCAAGCTCATCGAGTCCGGGGACGCCGACGGCCCGCTGGAGCGCTGGCACGAACTGCGCGACGAGATCCACCGGGACGTCTGCGAGAAGGGCTACGACCCCGAGCGGAACACCTTCACGCAGTCGTACGGCTCCAAGGAGCTGGACGCCTCGCTGCTGCTGATCCCGCAGATGGGCTTCCTGCCGCCGGACGACAAGCGGGTCATCGGCACGATCGAGGCGATCCAGCGGGAGCTGTCCACGGAGGACGGTTTCGTGCTCCGGTACCCGACCTCCGGCGAGGAGGCCGGGGTCGACGGCCTGGAGGGCGACGAGGGCGCGTTCCTCGCCTGCTCGTTCTGGCTGGCGGACGACCTGGCGATGATCGGCCGGGTGGACGAGGCCCGCTCGCTCTTCGAGCGGCTGCTCGCGCTCCGCAACGACCTGGGGCTGCTCGCCGAGGAGTGGGACCCGAGGCTCCAGCGGCAGGTCGGCAACTTCCCGCAGGCCTTCAGTCACGTGCCCCTGATCGACACGGCACTGCGACTGACGGCGAGCGGGGCGTACGGGGGCTGAGCGGGGCGCACGGGGCCGGGGTCCGTCCCGCCCAGCACGCGCGGGACGGACCCCGGACCTACGATGAAGGGGTCCCGTCCCCCCGTACGAAAGGGGGGCTCCCATGGGCCCCCACATCTCCGAAAGCGCCCTGTCAGGGCTGGTCGAGGACCTCGCGGGCGAGGTGATCGTCCCGGGTGATCCGGGCTACGGCGAGGCCCGCGCCCTCCACAACGGCATGATCGACCACCGTCCCGCGGTGATCGCCCAGTGCGCGACGCAGGCGGACGTGTCCAACGCGATCCTCTTCGGACGCGCGTGCGAACTCCCCGTCGCGGTGCGCGGCGGCGGCCACAGCGTCGCCGGGACCTCCGTGATCGACGGCTCGCTCGTCGTCGACCTGCGCCGGATGCACGCGGTCGTCGTGGACCCGGAGGACATGACGGTACGGGTCGAGGGCGGGGCGACGATGGGGCAGATGGACCACGCCTGCCAGCCGTTCCATGTCGCGACCACCGGCGGGCGGGTCTCCACCACCGGGATCGGCGGCTTCACGCTGGGCGGCGGATCGGGCTGGCTGGAGCGGAAGTTCGGTCTTGCCAGCGACAACCTGCTGGCCGCCGAACTCATCACGGCCGAGGGGAAGCACGTCCACACGGACGCGGAGGAGAACCCGGAGCTGTTCTGGGCACTGCACGGCGGCGGCGGCAACTTCGGGGTGGCGACCTCGCTGACGCTGCGGCTGCACGAGCTGCCGCGGATGAGCGTCGTGATGCTGTTCTTCCTGCCCGACAACGCGCCCGAGGTGGTACGCACCTTCCGGGACATCGCCGAAGCCGCCCCGGACGAGGTGGGCGGCGGGGCGATCTACCTGCCCGCACCGCCCGAGCCGTTCGTCCCGGAGGACCTGGTCGGCAAGCTGGTCTGCGGGACGCTGCTCACGTACGCCGGTCCGGTCGAGGAGCTGCGGCAGCTGGTGGCGCCGCTGCTCGCCCTGGGGCCCGAGGTCGAGATCGTCACGGACATCCCGTACACGGAGCTGCAGTCCATGCTCGACGACCCGCCGGGGCTGCGGAACTACTGGTCGGCCGAGTACCTGACCGCCTTCCCGGACGAGGCCGTGGACGTGTTCTGCGACCGCGGCGCGGCGATCCCGCTGCCCGCGGCCACCCAGCACGTGCTGTTCATGATGGGCGGCGCGGTGGCGGCCGGCGCCGGGCCGTACCCGCAGCCGTGGCGCGCCGCGCCCTGGGCCGTGCACCCGTTCGCGACCTGGGAGGACCCGGCGATGGACGAGGCCGAGATCCAGTGGGTGCGGGACGTGCGGGCCGATGCGCGGCCGTGGGCGCTCGACTCCGTGTACCTGAACTTCGTCGGCGCCGAGGGCGAGCAGCGGGTCGTCTCCTCCTTCGGCGAGGAGAACTACCGCCGGCTTGCCGCCGTCAAGGCCACGTACGACCCCGACAACGTGTTCCGCTTCAACCAGAACATCACCCCGGCCGCCGCCTGAGCACCGGCCCGCCCGACCACCGCCCACCGGGGCTCACCTCAGCGCGTCGACCACCTCCCGGGCGGCGCGCTCGCCCTCCGTGGCCCCGCCTTCCATGAAGCCCTGGAAGTCGTAGCTGCGGTGCTCGCCGCCGATGTGGACGTTGCCCTGCGCGGTGCCCTCGTACCCGGCGTACCGGTGGAGGTAGCCCACCGGCCAGCAGGAGTACGCACCGAGCGAGTACGGGTTCCGGTGCCAGGCGGAGAGCTGGGCGCGCCCCGTGTACGCCCGGGAGGTGCCGGGGAAGAAGGCGTCGATGCCGGCCAGGTGGCGGGTGACCAGGCTCCGTACGTACGGGTCCGACTCGGTGGAGAAGGGCGCGGCGGGCGTCAGCGACTTGGCGAGGCTGCCGCCGCCGTACTGCAGGAGGATGCCGCCGGTCCCGCCCTGGATCTTGGTGGTGTCCCAGGTCTGCTGGATCTCGGTGTCGGTGAAGCAGTCACCGGCCGAGACGCCCGGCCAGGCACCGGTGCCGCGCCAGGGCCGGGTGCCGAACTGCATGTTGAGCTTGGTGCAGTGGCCCATCCGCGCGTCCCGCAGCAGGTTCCTCATGAGCGGGTCGAACCCGGCCTGGGAGAGGTCGAGCTCCTTGAGGATCGGCAGCGGGAGGCAGAGGATCGTGTGGTCGGCGGTGACGGTCCGGGTGGCGCCGGCCTCGGTGAAGGTCAGCGTCTGGGTGCCGTCGGCGTTGGCCCGGACGGCGGTCAGGGACCAGCCGTGGCGCAGGGTGCCGGGGGTGAGCGCCCCGGCGATGGCGTTGGGGAGCAGGTCGTTGCCGCCGACGACGTGGTACCGCTCGTTGGAGAGGCCCCAGATGTTGAAGTTGCCGGGATTGGTCTGGTAGCCCATGAGCAGGACCAGGGCGAGCGAGGACTGTTCGGTGGTGTCGGCGCCGTACTCGACGTTGTACGCGACGTCGATGAAGCGGCCGAGCGGCGAGGAGTGCCCGCCGGGGACCCGGGACTCGATCCATTCGTGTATCGACATGTTGTCGAGGGCGGTGCCGGTGGGGGTGGTCCGGTTCCAGTACACCTCCCCCGCGTCGGACAGGTCCCGGCGCAGCAGCTGGTAGACCGCCTTGAAGTCCTCGTCGGCCCGGGCACGCGGGTAGTACGTGCCGTTGAACCAGAGGACCTCCTCGGCTCCGTTGGGTCCACCACCGAGGAAGTCCTCCACGGGCAGGTCGAAGCGCCGGCAGAGCTCCAGGATCTTCTTGTGGCCGGTGTCGATCAGCTCGCCGCCGATCTCGGAGGTCTGCCCGTACGCCCAGTGGGCGCGCTGGGTCCACATGCGGCCGCCGACCCGGGTGGGGTTCGCCTCGTAGAGCACCGGGCTCAGGCCGGCGTCCTGGAGGGTGAGGGCGGCGGTGAGGCCGGAGATGCCGGCGCCGACGACGGCGACCCGGGTGGTGCTCTTGACCGGCGGGGCGGGGGTGGCGGCGCGGGCGGGAACGGCCCCGCCCAGGCCGGCGGCCCCGCCCGCGCCGACGGCGACACCCGCAGCGGCGGCGTACTTGAGGAGGGAGCGGCGCCCGAGGGCGTCGGCTCTCATCCCTCTGAGCTCCGCCACGGGGAGGTTGAGCCGTCGGGCGTCGGCGTGCTCGGCGGCCAGTTTCTTCAGGAGGTGCATCGGGTTGGTGCGTGCCATGGGGCGCTCCTGGAGGAGAGAAGGGGATTCAGCTCTGCGGTACGGGGGCGGGGGCTGCGGCCGCTTCGGCGGGGCGCTCGATGGCGTCCTCCAGGACGATCCGGCCGATGATCTCGTAGCGCTCGGGCCGCTTGGCCTTGAGGAAGAAGCCGAGGCCGAGGCCGCCGAAGAAGACGGCGCCGACGATCCAGGGAATGGCCTTGAAGAAGAGGGAGTGGGCGGCGAGACCGGCCGCGGTCTCCATGTTGACGACCAGCAGGACGACGACGGCGATCATGCCGACACCGCCGAGGAGCGGGGCGGTGAGCGTCCTGAACCAGTGCCGGTCCTCGGGGTGGTTCTTGCGGAAGTAGCCGATGACGGCGAAGGAGCAGAGGGTCTGGACGATGAGGATCGCCATCGTGCCGAGGATCGCGAGCAGCGTGTAGAGGTGGATGTACGGGTCCTGGCCGGTGAGCCAGAAGGCGCCGACGAGGGCGACGGCGATCGCGCTCTGCACGTACGAGGCGATGTACGGCGAGCCGTGCTTCGCGTGCGTCCGGCCGAGCGCCGGGTGGAGGAAGCCCTCGCGCCCGATGGCGTACAGGTAGCGCGAGGCGCACTGGTGGAAGGCCATCCCGCAGGCGAAGGAGCCCGTGAGCAGCAGCCACTGGAAGGCGTCGACGGCCCAGGCGCCGATGAAGCTCTCGGTGGGCGAGAAGAACAGGTCGAGCGGCGACGCGGAGGCGGACAGCGCCACCGATCCGGCGAGGCCGTTCCCGGCGATCGTCATCCACGACACGTAGATGTAGAAGAGGCCGACGCCGATGACGGAGATCAGCGTGGCGCGCGGGATGACCCGCTTGGGATCGCGGGACTCCTCGCCGTACATCGCGGTCGACTCGAAGCCCACCCAGGACCAGAAGGCGAAGAAGAGACCGAGTCCTGCGGAGGTGCCGGTGAAGGCGTTCCTGGGGTCGATCGGCTCGACCGGGATGCCGTCGGGGCCGCCGCCGGCGATCAGGACGGCGGTGGCGACCGCGAAGAGGACCGCGATCTCGGCGATGAGCATCACCCCGAGCGCCTTGGCGGTCAGGTTGATGTCGAAGTACGAGAGGGCCGCGGTGACGGCCAGCATGACGGCCGCGTACAGGATCCACGGCAGGTCCACGCCGAGCTGATCGGCGACGGTCGTCCTGGCGAAGTACGCGAAGACGCCGACGATCGAGGCCTCGAAGACGACGTACGCGAGGACCGCGAGCATGCCGGAGGCCATGCCGGCGATCCGGCCGAGGCCGTGCGAGATGTAGCCGTAGAAGGCGCCGGCGGCCGTGATCCGCTTGGCCATGGCCACGTAGCCGACCGAGAAGACGGTCAGGACGAGCGTCGCGAAGAGATAGCCGGCGGGTGCGCCGGTGCCGTTGCCGAAGCCGACGGCGATGGGAAGGTTGCCGGTCATCGCGGTGATCGGGGCCGCCGTGGCGACGGCCATGAAGACGACGCCGACGAGCCCGACCGAGTTCGCCTTGAGCCGGTGGACCTCTGGAGTGGGGTTCTCTGCCATGGCGCGAGAGCATCCTCGCGAGTGACGTAGGCCACAATCGACATGCGGTAGCGCAATTCCCGCCAGGCGGCGACGAGTTGTCGCCCCTGTGTGCGAACTGTCCGGTCCCGTGACCGTGGGGTGATGTCGCCGGAACACGGACGCGGGTAGCGTCCGGCCCCATGGACAATCAGGGCGGGATCACCGTGCAGCGGGCGCTCGAACTCCCGGGCCTGCGCAGCGGGCTCCCGGAGGTCGTCGCCGGCGCTGACCGGCTGCACCGCACGGTGCGCTGGGTTCACGCGGGCGAGGTGCCGAACATCGCGTCGCTGCTCAAGGGCGGTGAGCTGCTGCTGACCACGGGCCTCGGGCTCGGCACCCGGCCGGCCGAGCAGCGGGCCTTCGTACGGCGACTCGCCGACCGGGGCATCGCGGCGCTCGTGGTGGAGCTGGGACCGCGCTTCGCCCGCCTCCCGGCGACGATAGTGGAGACCGCGCGGGCCGCCGGTCTGCCCCTGGTGCAGCTGCACCGCGAGGTCCCCTTCGTGGCCGTCACGGAGGAGATCCACACCGAGATCGTCAACGGCCACTACGCGCTCCAGCGGCAGGCCGAGGAGGTCCACCGGCAGTGCACGGAGGCGCTGCTCGGCGGCGGCGGGATCCCTCAGGTCCTGCGCATCCTCTCGGACTTCGCGGCCAACCCCGTCTTCCTGGAGACCCCCGACGGTCAGCTGCTGTACGCGGCGGGCACCGAATCCGCGCCCGCCGACCCGCTCCAGGTCTGGGACGGGCTGCGCGGCCAGCGGGCGGCCCGCGAATCGGGCCCGCCCACCGGCACGGTCCTGGTCGACGTGCCCGGCGGCGGCCCCGGTACGGCATCGGTACGGGCCCGGCTCGTCCTCCTGTCCGTCTCCGGCGCCCTCTCTCCCGTCCACCGGATGGCGGCCGAGCGCGCGGCCGGGCTCCTCGCGGTCGTCCTCATGCAGGCGCGCCAGGAGGAGGAGCTGGCCGCGCGCGGCCGGGGCGACTTCCTGACGGACCTGGCGGAGGGCCGCATCACGGCCGAGGACGCGCCGGCGCAGGCGCGGGTCCTCGGCTTCAAGCCGGGCGACGGCCCGCTCCTGCCGGTGGTGATGCGCCTGGCCTCGGAACTCTCCCCCTCGGGGAACTGGGCCCTGCTCGCCCGCGCGGTCCTCGAAGAACTCGCCTCCGTCGGAGTCCCGGTCCTCCTGGGCGTCCGCCCGGTCGAGGGACGGGTGCCGCTCCTCCTGGGCCTGCGCTCGGAATCGGAGCGTACGGCGGTCGCGGACCGGGTCGCGGCGGCCCTCCGCGCAGGTGTGGAACGGGCGGGCCTCGAACGCGCCGGAGTGCACCCGCCGGTGGTCGTGGTGGGCGTCGCCGGCAGCTGGGCGGCGGCCTCGGCGGGGCTGCGGCACGCGGCGGAGACGGCGACGGCCGCTCAGGGCCTCTCGGACCTCCCCTGGTACGACGCCCGGCGCCTCGACATCGACCTGCTGCTGTGGCGGCTGCACTTCCACGGGGACACGGTCCTCGCGGCCTTCGTGGACCGCGCGATCGGCCCCCTGCGGGACCACGACCGCACGTCCCGCCCCCCTCTCCTGCCCACTCTGGAGACGTACCTGGCGCACGCGGGCCGCAAGGCGGAGACGGCCCGGGAACTCCACCTCAACCGCCAGACGCTCTACAACCGCCTGGCCCGCATCTCCGAGCTCCTGGGCACGGACCTGGACGACCCCCAGACAGTCCTGGCCCTCTCCCTCGCCCTGAGAGCCCGCCGCCACACGCCGTAGGTGCCGCTGCGGGCCGTCGGCCCGGCCCCGCACGCCCAACCGCCGCGCGGGGTTGTGCCCACCCGTTCCGCCCCGCGGAACGGGTGGGCACAACCGGTGGACGACCTACCGCCCCACCAACTCGTCATACACGCTCAGAACGTGCGCCACCGTCTCGTCCTCCGTAGGCCAGGACCCCGCCTGCACCCGCCCCGCCGCCGCCAGATCCATCCGCCGCTCCACGTCCTCGAGCAGCCCCCGCACCGCCCCGGCGAGCGCCGCCGAATCCCCGTACGGCACCAGCTCCGCCGCGTCCCCCACGAGTTCCGGCACTCCGCCCACCGCCGTGGCGACGAGCGGCACGCCGAGCCGCAGCGCCTCCTGGGCGAGCAGGGACCGCGCCTCCCACCGCGACGGCAGCACCGCCACATCCGCCGCAGCCAGCAGCTCCGCGACATCCTCGCGCCGCCCGATCAGCCGTACGGGCAGCCCCTCCGCCGCGATCCGCTGCTGGAGAGCGGCCCGTTCGCGCCCCTCCCCCGCGATCACGAGCAACGGCTGCGGATCGAGCTCCCGCCACGACCGGGCCGCGTCGAGCAGCGTCCGGTACCCCCGCCCGCGCTCGAGCGCCCCGACCGCCATCAGCAACGGCCGGTCGACGGCGCCCAGTTCGGCCCGGGCCTTGCCGTCGTGGAGGCATACGGGCCCCCGTGCGGGCGGTACGGTGACGGGCGCGAGCCGGGCGTCCCGGGCCCCGCGGCGACGGGCCCGGTCGACGAGCTCGGAGGAGGTGGCGAGGACAACGGTCGCGGCCCGCACGGTCTGTCGCTCAAGGAGCCGCAGCACCCCGCCCCGCGCCCCGTGCACATGGGTCCGGCTGTCCCAGGTCGTCACGAGCGGGGCACGATCCCCGCCCCCGGCACCGGACAGCGCGAGCGCGGCCCGGACGGACGCCTGCAGCCCGTGCGCATGGACCACGTCCGCGCCGATGCAGGCGTTACGGAGCGCGGCGACCGTCGCGGGGTCGCCGAGGCGCGGCAGCGGCACGAAGTGCGCACCGGCACCCAGGTAGTCGTAGACGCGGTCGAGTTCGGCCGGGGCGCACACGGTCACCCGCACGCCCCTCGCCACCAGCCCCGAGGCAAGTGATCGGACGTGAGCGCTGCTGCCCGCGCTGCCGCCGCCCAGCACTTGGACCGTACGGAGCTGTGTCACGCGCCCAAGGATGCCAGCCCGTGCCCCCGACCGTACGCACGTTCCGGCACCGAAGTGGCGTCGTTCCCCTGTACGGAAGGCGTACGGCTCCGGGACCCACCCCCCGGGTTCACTCACTCGGGTGAGCGCGCGGGGATTCCTCGCGCTCCCCCGGGCCGCCACCGTGCTCCCCCGGCCCCACGGCGCCCGAGCGCGAGCACGGCGAGCCCGGCCGCGCTGTCAGTGCCCTCTGCAAGGCTGCTGTCGGGCGAGGGGCACGCAACGGACCACCGGGGAAGGGAACATGGCGAAGCGACCGCGGCAACAAGCACGCAAGGGGATGTCCAAGGCACCCAAGGGCGTGGCGATCTACCACGACATGAAGGTGTACGAGAACTTCGAGCGTTGCGCCCAACGGATCTTCGAGTGCGTGCGCATGGCGCAGCAGCAGTCGCCCGGGGCGCCCCGCACGCTGTTTCTGGACATCCAGGGTCACCGGAACTCGCTCGGGGGATACGACGCCGACGCCCTGGAGCTGATGAAGGAGTTCGGCGTCGGCTTCCTGCTGCAGTTCCTGACGGAACTCAGCACCCCTCTGATCCGGGTCCGCAACAACGGCCGGCAGCGTGACGATCTGCCGGACGTCCTCACGATCGACTATCCGGACGACGGCAGCGAGTACGGCTACGACGCCGCGAAGCTGGGCCTGCGACCGCGCGAGAAGAACCCCGCGGACCGCAGGTCCAAGCCGACTCTCAAGGCCATCACCGCATACCTGGGAATGGACGAGCCCGCGTGCCTGGTGTGCTGGGGGACGAAGGTCGAGCGGGCGCATGTGGTCCCCGACAAGCTCGGCGGTTCGCTGGACGTGCGGAACTTCGCCCTGCTGTGCCCCACCCATCACGCCGAGGCCCCGGACGTGGCCGACGCGGAGAGCTTCTGGGCCTGGGTCGACTACGCCGAGCTGCGGGACAGCCCGGACAAGTGGCGGGACGCGCCGGAGGAGCTTCAGGAGTGGCTGCGCGAGCGGGGCGTGCGCATCGGCTCGCCCCCTCGGGAGGAGCAGTCCTTCTTCTCGGCGGTGAAGCGCGAACTGAAGTCCCTGTACGGCTGGGGCGACGACGACTTCGGCTCCGTGGCCTGGGAGGAGCTCATGGAGGAGTTCCACGCCGTCCTCGACTCCGCGACCGGCCGCCATTTCGCGGTGGAGAAGAAGGTCTCGACGTACGCGTGGGCGTACGACGTGGCGCGCCGCCGGGTCGCCGGCGAAGCGGGCCCGGGTCAGGGAGTGGCGGCACGCCTGCCCACTCCCTGACGCCTCGGGCTACTGACTCCTCGGGCTCCCCGACTCCTCCGGCTCCCTGTCCCTCGGGGTCAGCCGTCCGCCCGAGCCGTCGCGAGCAGCTCCTCCGCGTGGGCCCTGGCCGTCTCGGAGTCCTCCTGGCCGGCGAGCATCCGGGACAACTCCCGTACGCGCTCCTCGCCCTCCAGGACGGTGACACCGGACCGGGTCACGGAGCCGTCGTTGGTCTTCTCGACGAGCAGCTGACGGTCGGCGAAGGCCGCGACCTGCGGGAGGTGGGTGACGACCACGACCTGCGCGGTCTTGGCGAGCTTGGCGAGCCGACGGCCGATCTCGACGGCCGCCTTGCCGCCGACACCCGCGTCGACCTCGTCGAAGAGGTACGTCGGCACCGGGTCCGTCCCCGCGAATACGACCTCCACGGCGAGCATCACCCGGGACAGCTCACCGCCGGACGCGCCCTTGGCGATGGGCCGCGGCGGGGCGCCGGGGTGCGGGGCGAGCAGCAGTTCGACCTCGTCGGCCCCGGACGGGCTGTAGGCGACCCGGCGGCCGTCGACCTCGACGCCGTCGGGGTCCTCGGTCTGCCGGATGTCGAAGGACACGCGCGCGTGGGGCATGGCGAGCGAGGCGAGTTCGGCGGTGACGGCGTCGGCGAACCGGTCCGCCGCCTCCGTACGGGCGTCGGTGAGCCGCTGCGCGAGCACCGACAGGTCGTCGCGCAGCCGGTCGCGCTCGGCGGTGAGTTCCTCGATGCGGTCGTCGTCGCCGTCCAGCTCGCCGAGCCGGTTCGCGCTCTCCTCGGACCAGGCGAGGACGGCGTCCATGCCCTCACCGTCCCGCCCGTACTTCCGGGTCAGCTGCGTGAGAGCCGCCCGCCGCTCCTCGACGGCGGCGAGTCGCAGCGGGTCGGCGTCCAGGTCGTCGGCGTATCCGGCGAGCTCGGTGGCCACGTCGCCGAGCAGGATGGAGATCTCCCCCATCCGGTCGGCGAGCGCGGCGAGCGCCGGGTCGTGCGACCGTACGGCCTCCAGGGCCCGGCCGGCGCCCGCGACCAGGGTCGTGGCGTCGACGGACTCGGGGTCCTCGGGAACGCCCGCGAGCGCGGCGTGCGCGAGCGCGGCGGCGGAGGCGAGTGCCTCGGCGTGCCCGAGCCGCTCCGCCTCGGCGGCGAGTTCGGTGTCCTCCCCCGCGCGCGGGGCGACGGCCTCGATCTCACCGAGCCCGAACCGCAGCAGATCGGCCTCCTGGGCCCGCTCCCGCGCCCGCGTGGTGATCTCGTCCAGCTCGCCGGTGACGGCACGCAGCCGCCGGTACGCCTCCGCGTAGGCGGCGAGCGGTACGGAGACGGCCTCGCCCGCGTACCGGTCGAGCGCCCCGCGCTGCCGGGCGGGCTTGAGCAGGCCCTGCTGGTCGGTCTGGCCGTGGACGGCGACGAGTTCGTCGGCGAGCTCGGCGAGCAGCCCGACGGGCACGGAGCGCCCGCCGAGGTGGGCCCGCGAGCGTCCCTCGGCCGAGACGGTGCGGCTGACGAGCAGCACACCGTCGTCGAGCTCCGCCCCGGCCTCCTCGGCGCGTACGGCGGCGGGCGCGCCCGCGGGCACGCTGATCCGCCCCTCGACGACGGCCGAGGCCGCGCCGATCCGCACCAGGGCCGGGTCGGCCCGTCCACCCAGCAACAGGCCCAGGCTGGTCACCACCATGGTCTTGCCCGCACCGGTCTCACCGGTCACCGCGGTGAAGCCGGGCGACAGCTCGACCACCGCGTCGTCGATGACCCCGAGCGACCGTATCCGCATCTCCTCCAGCACGCCCCAGACCATACGAGGTTTCCCTGGTGCGATGCGACATCACCCCCGGGCGTAACTCTCCGGCGCGCCGATCGTTCGGGCGCACCGGACCGGCGGAGGACGTACGTCAGCGGGCCCCGCCCCGCCACCCGGACACCGGCAGGGCGAACTTCGCGACGAGCCGGTCGGTGAAGGAGGCGTGGTGGAGCCGGGCGAGCCGGACCGGCACGGCACCCCGCCGCACCTCGACCCGCGCCCCGGCCGGGAGTTCCACCGTCCGCCGCCCGTCGCACCACAGCACCCCGTGCGGGGTGTGCGGCTCGACCTCGACGGCGAGCACCGACTCGGGGGTGGTGATCAGCGGCTTGGCGAACAGGGCGTGGGCCCCGATCGGGACCATGAGCAGCGCCTCGACCTCGGGCCAGACGACCGGGCCGCCCGCCGAGAAGGCGTACGCGGTGGACCCGGTCGGTGTCGCGCAGATCACCCCGTCGCAGCCGAAGCCGGTCACCGGGCGCCCGTCGATCGCGAGGACGACCTCCAGCATCCGCTCCGGGGACACCTTCTGGACGGCCGCCTCGTTGAGCGCCCAGTCCCGGTGCAGGACGTCGCCGTTCTCGTACACGACGACGTCGAGGGTCATCCGCTCCTCGACCTCGTACGCCTTCGTCACGACCCGGTCGACGACCTTGTCGAGGTCGTCCCGCTCGGCCTCCGCGAGGAAGCCGACCCGGCCGAGGTTGACGCCGAGCATCGGGACGCCGGAGGCGCGGGAGAACTCGGCGCCGCGCAGCAGGGTGCCGTCGCCGCCGAGGACGACGAGGAGTTCACAGCCGTCGAGGGCGTCGGAGCAGGCCTCCGGCACCTTCTCGACGGAGGGCGGCAGCGGCAGGTCCGCGGCCTCGGCCTCCAGGACACGGACGCCGATGCCGCAGCGCAGCAGTCCGAGGACGACCAGTTCGGCGCTGCGCACGGCCGCCGGCCTGCCGGTGTGTGCGAGCAGGAAGACGGTACGTGGTGCGGTCTCTGATGCTGCTGCCGTTGAGCTCAACGAGGTCCTTCCGCCACGGCGCGGTCGACATCCGCCGGATCCAGCGCGGGCGCGCCTGCCCGCAGCCACAGAAAGTACTCGACGTTGCCGGAGGGGCCGGGCAGCGGGCTCGCGGTGACGCCCAGGACACCGAGACCGAGTTCGGCGGCCCGCCGGGCGACGTTCTTCACGGCGTCGGCGCGGAGTTCGGTGCTCCGGACGACTCCGCCCGTGCCGAGCCGCTCCTTGCCCACCTCGAACTGCGGCTTCACCATGAGGACGAGGTCGGCGTCGGGCGCCGTACAGGCCACCAGGGCGGGCAGCACGAGGCCGAGCGGGATGAACGAGAGGTCGCCGACGACGAGGTCGACGGGGACGTCGTCGATCGCTTCGAGCGTCAACTCGCGTACGTTCGTACGGTCCTTCACGGTGACCCGCTCGTCGCTCTGCAGCGACCAGGCGAGCTGCCCGTAGCCGACGTCGACGGCGACGACATGGGCGGCGCCCGCCCGCAGCAGCACGTCGGTGAAGCCTCCGGTGGAGGCCCCGGCGTCCAGGGCGCGCCTGCCCTCGACCTTCAGCCCGAGCGGGACGAAGGCCTCGAAGGCCCCGGCGAGCTTGTGGCCGCCGCGCGAGACGTAGTCGGGATCGGAGTCGTCCTGGACGACGACGATGGCCGCGGCGGTCTCGACCTGGGTGGCGGGCTTGGTGGCGACGGTCTTGCCGACGGTCACCCGGCCCGCGGCGATCAGCTGGCTGGCGTGCTCGCGCGAGCGCGCGAGCTTGCGCCGGACCAGCTCGGCGTCGAGACGGCGGCGTGCCACTCCTGCCACGTTCGGTTCAGCTCCTGTTTTCGTACGGACGAAGGACGGGGTGCGCGTCGAGCGAGGTCAGCTCGGCGCGCAGTCCACGGTGTACATCCTCGTACACCTCCAGGTGTCCGTCCGCCGGGAGGTGGTCCACCTCGGCGAGACGCGTCAGGTGGACGTCGACACCGGGGTGCCCGGTGAGCTCCCGATCGACTCCGAGCGGTGCGGCCGCGGCGGGCTCGTGGGCGCCGTCCGGCGGAGCCACCACGCCCGAAGGCTCCGATGCGGGCGTCGCGTCCACAGGCTCGGGTTCGGGCTTCGCGTCCGCGGGCTCGGACAGCACGTCGTTCATGCTCCCGACGCTACCGCGAACCCCTGGGGTACGGTCGACGGCGATGGCGACGATCACGGAGTGCCGCGACGCACTCGACACACTCTCGGACAACCTCGCGCGGGCGAACAGCGACGTGCGCGGCGCTGCCGCGCTCGACCGCACCCTGAGCTGCCACATCACCGACCTGGACACCACGTTCACGGGGCGCCTCGCGGACGGCGGGATCAAGGTCGAGTCCACGGTGACGGGCCCGCCGCCGGCCAAGGCGCAGATCCGGCTGGCGATGACCGGCGACGACCTGGTGTCGATGGTGGGCGGCGACCTGAACTTCGCGAAGGCCTGGGCCTCCGGCCGGGTCAGGCTGGAGGCGGGCTTCCGCGACCTGCTCCGCCTCCGCTCGCTCCTCTAGCTCGCTTACGGAGGGCGGTGACTCACCTACGGAGGGCGGGCTCCGGCGATGAGGCCGCGGGCCGGGGGACGCGGGCCTTCCGCCCGGCCGGTACGACCAGTGGCGTCCCCGTCTCGGGGTCGTCGATGACCTGGCAGCGCAGCCCGAAGACACGCTCGACGAGCTCGGCGGTGACGACCTCGGCCGGCGGCCCCTCGGCGACGACCTCGCCGTCGCGGACGGCGATGAGGTGGGTCGCGTACCGGGCCGCGTGGTTCAGGTCGTGCAGCACGGCGACGAGCGTCCGGCCCTGGGTCTCGTGCAGCTCGGCGCACAGATCGAGGACGTCGATCTGGTGCTGGATGTCGAGATACGTCGTCGGCTCGTCGAGCAGGAGCAGCGGGGTCTGCTGGGCGAGCGCCATGGCGATCCAGACGCGCTGGCGCTGACCGCCGGAGAGCTCGTCGACGTACCGCTCGGCCAGCTCGGCGACGCCGGTCGCCTCCATCGACTCCCGGGTGATCCGCTCGTCCTCCGGCGACCACTGGCGCAGCAGGCCCTGGTGCGGGTAGCGGCCACGGGCGACGAGGTCGGCGACGGTGATGCCGTCGGGCGCCACGGAGGTCTGGGGCAGCAGCCCGAGGGTCTTGGCGACCTTCTTGGCGGGCATGGCGTGGATCGACTGCCCGTCGAGCAGGACGCGCCCCTGGCTGGGCTTCAGCATCCGGGAGAGGGCGCGGAGCAGGGTGGACTTGCCGCAGGCGTTCGGTCCGACGATGACGGTGAAGGAGTTGTCGGGGATCTCGACGGACAGATCGCGGGCGATGACCCGCTGCTCGTACGCCAGGGTGACCGATTCCGCGCTCAGCCGCTGCTGCTGCCGACCATCCATGCCCGTACTCCTGTGCCCTCAACCCAAATGAAGTTAGGTTAGCCTACCCAATTTCACAGTCCGAGCCGTGCCAGCACCTTCCCCGCGTCCGGCACCCCACCGCCCACGGCGTCGGCCGCCGACCAGGCGGCCCCGCACAGGGCCCGCACGGCGTCCATCACATCCACGGCACCGCCCGAAGGCACCTCGGAACCCTCCGAACCCTCCGAACCCTCCAGCCCCTCAAGCACCAGTGAGCCCCCGCTCACCGAAGCCCGCACGCCCCCGCACACGAAGCTCCCGTCCTCCTCCGCGACCACCTCCGGCTGCCCCACGAGCAGCCCCCGCAGATCGGCCGCCACATAGGTCGGCCGGTGTTCCGGCACCGCCCGCAGCAGCTGCGCCGCATCCGTCACCCCGGTGAAGACCAGCAGCGAGTCCACCCCGCCGTTGAACGCGCCCTCGATGTCCGTGTCCAGCCGGTCCCCGACCACCAGCGGCCGCCGCGCGCCCGTCCTCAGCACCGTCTCCCGGTGCATCGGCGGCAGCGGCTTCCCCGCGACCTTCGGCTCCACACGGCCGCCCGTGGCGATCCGTACGACCTCCACCGCGGCCCCGTTCCCGGGCCCGATCCCCCGCGCCCCGGGAATCGTCAGGTCCGTGTTCGACGCGTACCAGGGAAGCCCCCGCGCCACCGCGTAGCTCGCCTCCGCGAACCGCCCCCACGGCATCTCGGGCCCGCCGTACCCCTGCACGACGGCCACCGGCGCGTCCTCCGCCGAGTCCACCGGCACCAGACCCCGCTCGCGCAACGCCACCCGCAGCCCCTCGCCGCCGATGACCAGCACCCGGGAGCCGGCCGGCACGTCGTCGGCGATCAGCCGGGCCACCGCCTGCGCCGAGGTGATGACATCCCCGGCCTCGGCGGGCACCCCAAGCTCGGTAAGGTGCTCCGCCACCGCGTCGGGCGTCCGCAGCGCGTTGTTGGTGACGTACGCCAGGTGCATCCCGCCGGCCCGGGCGACCCCGAGCGCCTCCACCGCGTACGGAACGGCCTCCCCGCCCGCGTACACCACACCGTCCAGGTCCAGGAGCGCCGTGTCGTACGCCTCGCTCAGCGGCACCGTGCTGCCACTCGGCCGCTGCCTGCCGACACCCTGCTGTCCCTGGCCGTTCCGCACCGTCACCGCACACTCCTCGCCTCACCGGGTGGGTTCCCCTCTCCCCCGATCATCGCTCATCCCACCGCCCACATACGATGACGAGATGAACACCTCGGGTCACGCGGCCGCCGACGTCCGCGACGACGCAGCTGGGCTGCACCTGACGCCGTTCCGTGGACTCCGTTACGTCCCCGAGCGGGTCGGCAGCCTGGCTGCAGTGACGTCTCCCCCCTACGACGTCGTCGTACGACCTGACGGACTTCTCCATCTGGAGTCGGCCGATCCCCACAACATCGTCCGGCTGATCCTCCCCCAGGCGATCACCGCGGGCACCCGCCACCGCAAGGCCGCCGTCACCCTCGACCGCTGGCTCGCGGACGGCGTCCTCGCCCCGGACCCGGAGCCCGCGCTCTACGTGTACGAGCAGCACGGCGACGGCATCCTCCAGCGCGGCATCATCGGGGCCCTGGAGCTCTCCACCCCCGCCGAGGGGGTCGTCCTCCCGCACGAGGACGTCATGCCGCACGTGGTCGAGGACCGCGCCGCCCTGATGCGGACCACCGCGGCCAATCTGGAGCCGCTGCTCCTCACGTACGTCGGCGACGGCGACGGCGCGGGCGAGGTCATCGAACGCACCGTCCAGCGCCCCCCGTTGCTCGCCACCACCACGGAGGACGGCTTCCACCACCGCCTGTGGGCCGTGACCGACCCGGCCGAGCAGGCCGCCGTCTCCGCCGAGCTCGGCCGCCACCAGGCCCTCATCGCCGACGGCCACCACCGCTGGGCGACCTACCTCCGCCTCCGCGAGGAGCACCCCGCGCCGGGCCCCTGGAACTACGGCCTGGTCCTGCTCATCGACACCGCCCGCTACCCGCTCCGGGTCCGCGCGATCCACCGTCTCCTCAACCGCCTCCCGGTCGCCGACGCCCTCGCGGCCCTCGACGGCGCCTTCCGGGTACGCCGCATCGAGGGGCCCCTGTCGACGGCCCTGGAGGCCCTCGCCGAGGCCACGGCCGACGGCAACGCCTTCCTCCTCGCAGGAGACGGCAGCTTCCACCTCGTCGACCGCCCGGACCCCGCCCTCCTCGACCGTACGATCCGCACGGACCGCCCGGAAGCCTGGCGCACGCTGGACGCGACGGTCCTGCACGCCACCCTCCTGGAGCACGTCTGGCACATCCCGGACGCCCCCGAGGACATCGCCTACATCCACGACACGGAGGCCGCCGTCGACCAGGCGGAACGCCGCGGCGGTACGGCGGTCCTCATGCACCCGGTACGCGAGGACGTCGTCCGGGACCTGGCCCGCCAGGGCGTCACGATGCCCCGCAAGTCGACCTCCTTCGGCCCGAAGCCGGCGACGGGCCTGGTCCTGAGAAGCCTGGCGCTGGACTGAGAGGCCCCCAAACGCAGAAGGGCGGCACCCGGAGGGGTGCCGCCCTTCTCACATGTCAACCGCGTCAGCTCTTGTCGCCGACGCTGTCGTCACGGTCGTCCTCGTCGAGGTCGTCGTCCTCGTCCTCGTCCTCGATGTCATCACCCTCGACATCGAGATCGACATCGACAACGACGACGTCGTCGTCCGACTCGACATCCGCCTCGTCCTCGTCGAACGCGTCGACGAACTCGACACCGTCCATCTCGGCGAGCCGGTCCGAGGCGTCCGTGGCGCCGTCCTTGTCGGCCTCCAGAGCCTTGGCGAACCACTCCCGCGCCTCGGTCTCACGGCCGGCGGCGAGCAGCGCGTCGGCGTAGGCGTACCGCAGGCGAGCGGTCCACGGGTGAACGGCGCTGGAAGCGAGCTCGGGGCTCTGCAGCGTCACGATGGCCGCGTCGAGCTGACCCAGGTCCCGGCGGGCGCCGGCGGCCACGAGCCGCATCTCGACCTGACCGGCCTTGTCCAGCTTCTGCACCTCGGGCTCACCGGCCATCGCCAGGGCTCGCTCGGGACGGTCGAGACCGCGCTCGCAGTCGGCCATGACAGGCCACAGCTCGACGCCACCGCTCATCCGGCGTGCGGCACGGAACTCGGCCAGCGCCTCGGAGTACTTCTGCGTCGCGTACGCGGCGAAGCCGGCGGCCTCGCGCACGGCGGCGACACGGGAGGCGAGCCGCAGAGCGACGCGCGAGTACTCGTACGCCTTCTCCGGGTCCTCGTCGATCAGCTGGGCGACCATGACCAGGTTGCGGGAGACGTCCTCGGCGAGCCCCTTGGGCAGGCTCATGAGCTCCTGGCGCACATCCGGGTCGATCTCCTCACCGGTGACCTCCGGCGGGATCGGCAGACGCTTGATGGGCGCGCGGTCGCTCCGCTCGCGGTCCCCACGGTCGTCACGACGCCCGTAGCCACCCCGGTCGTCCCGCCCACGGAAGCCACCGCGGCTGTCGCCCCCGCGGTCGTCACGGCGGAAGCCGCCACCACGGCTGTCGCCGCCACGGTCGTCACGGCGGAAACCACCGCCACCACCGCGGCTGTCGCCGCCACGGCTGTCGTCCCGACGGAACGAGGACGGACGCTCATCACGCCGGTCATCGCGGCGGAAGCCGCCACCACGGTTGTCGCCGCCACGGTCGTCACGCTGCGGGTACGAGGGCCGGTCGTCCCGACGGAACGACGACGGACGCTCATCACGCCGGTCATCCCGACGGAAGCCGCCACCACGGTTGTCGCCGCCACGGTCGTCACGCTGCGGGTACGAGGGCCGGTCGTCCCGACGGAACGACGACGGACGCTCATCACGCCGGTCATCCCGACGGAAGCCGCCACCACGGTTGTCCCCACCGCGGTTGTCCCCACCACGGTCGTCACGGCGGAAACCGCCACCGCCACCGCCACGATTGTCGCCACCACGGTTGTCATCGCGACGGAAGCCACCGCCACCACCACGGTTGTCGCCACCACGGTCGTCACGGCGGAAGCCACCGCCACCACCACGGTTGTCGCCACCACGGTTGTCATCGCGGCGGAAGCCGCCACCACGGTTGTCACCGCCACGGTCGTCACGCTGCGGGTACGAGGGCCGGTCGTCCCGACGGAACGACGACGGACGCTCATCACGCCGGTCATCCCGACGGAAGCCGCCACCACGGTTGTCCCCACCGCGGTTGTCCCCACCACGATCGTCACGGCGGAAACCGCCACCGCCACCACCGCGATTGTCGCCACCACGGTCATCGCGACGGAAGCCACCGCCACCACCGCGGCTGTCGCCACCACGGTCATCGCGACGGAAGCCGCCACCACGGTTGTCATCGCGGCGGTCGTCACGCGGGAAGGAAGGCCGGTCGTCACGGCGGAAGCCGCCACCGCCGCGGTTGTCGCCACCGCGGTTGTCGTCGCGACGGAAGCCGCCACCGCCACCACCGCGATTGTCGCCGCCACGGTTGTCATCGCGACGGAAGCCACCGGCGCCGCCTCGGTTGTCCCCACCACGGTCATCGCGACGGAAACCGCCACCGCGGTTGTCGCCGCCACGGTTGTCACCACCGCGATCGTCACGGCGGAAGCCACCGCCACCACGGTTGTCACCACCGCGGTTGTCGCCACCACGGTCGTCACGGCGGAAGCCACCGCCACCACCGCGGTTGTCGCCGCCACGGTTGTCATCGCGACGGAAGCCACCCCCACGGCTGTCGCCACCACGGTTGTCGTCCCGGCGCGGGCCACGGAAGCCGCCCCGGTCGCCGCTGCCGGCACCGTCCCTGCGACGCGGCTCGCGCTCCGGACGGTCGTCGGGAGAGTTGGTGGACATCGACGTGACTCCTGTCTTCGGGTACTGCAGTCATTCTCGCGCAGCCGGCACTCGGCCGCGCATCGGAAAAGTCAAGCAAAAAACAAAAGGACCCCTGGTCCCAGCGTGAACGCTGGGACCAGGGGTCCTGAAGAATTGTTCGGCGGCGTCCTACTCTCCCACAGGGTCCCCCCTGCAGTACCATCGGCGCTGAAAGGCTTAGCTTCCGGGTTCGGAATGTAACCGGGCGTTTCCCTAACGCTATGACCACCGAAACCCTATCGGTTTCGAGCGAACAAGCACACTCTGTAGTTATGTTCTAGCTCTAGAAACCAGCAACCGTTCGTTGCTTCAGAACTAACACAGTGGACGCGAGCAACTGAGGACAAGCCCTCGGCCTATTAGTACCGGTCAGCTCCACCCATTACTGGGCTTCCACATCCGGCCTATCAACCCAGTCGTCTACTGGGAGCCTTACCCTCTCAAGGAGGTGGGAATACTCATCTCGAAGCAGGCTTCCCGCTTAGATGCTTTCAGCGGTTATCCCTCCCGAACGTAGCCAACCAGCCATGCCCTTGGCAGGACAACTGGCACACCAGAGGTTCGTCCGTCCCGGTCCTCTCGTACTAGGGACAGCCCTTCTCAATATTCCTACGCGCGCAGCGGATAGGGACCGAACTGTCTCACGACGTTCTAAACCCAGCTCGCGTACCGCTTTAATGGGCGAACAGCCCAACCCTTGGGACCGACTCCAGCCCCAGGATGCGACGAGCCGACATCGAGGTGCCAAACCATCCCGTCGATATGGACTCTTGGGGAAGATCAGCCTGTTATCCCCGGGGTACCTTTTATCCGTTGAGCGACGGCGCTTCCACAAGCCACCGCCGGATCACTAGTCCCGACTTTCGTCCCTGCTCGACCCGTCGGTCTCACAGTCAAGCTCCCTTGTGCACTTACACTCAACACCTGATTGCCAACCAGGCTGAGGGAACCTTTGGGCGCCTCCGTTACCCTTTGGGAGGCAACCGCCCCAGTTAAACTACCCATCAGACACTGTCCCTGATCCGGATCACGGACCGAGGTTAGACATCCAGCACGACCAGAGTGGTATTTCAACGGCGACTCCACCATGACTGGCGTCACGGCTTCAAAGTCTCCCACCTATCCTACACAAGCCGAACCGAACACCAATATCAAACTGTAGTAAAGGTCCCGGGGTCTTTCCGTCCTGCTGCGCGAAACGAGCATCTTTACTCGTAGTGCAATTTCACCGGGCCTATGGTTGAGACAGTCGAGAAGTCGTTACGCCATTCGTGCAGGTCGGAACTTACCCGACAAGGAATTTCGCTACCTTAGGATGGTTATAGTTACCACCGCCGTTTACTGGCGCTTAAGTTCTCAGCTTCGCCCTGTCGAAACAGAGCTAACCGGTCCCCTTAACGTTCCAGCACCGGGCAGGCGTCAGTCCGTATACATCGCCTTACGGCTTCGCACGGACCTGTGTTTTTAGTAAACAGTCGCTTCTCGCTGGTCTCTGCGGCCACCCCCAGCTCACGGAGTAAATCCGATCACCAGACGTGGCCCCCCTTCTCCCGAAGTTACGGGGGCATTTTGCCGAGTTCCTTAACCATAGTTCACCCGAACGCCTCGGTATTCTCTACCTGACCACCTGAGTCGGTTTAGGGTACGGGCCGCCATGAAACTCGCTAGAGGCTTTTCTCGACAGCATAGGATCATCCACTTCACCACAATCGGCTCGGCATCAGGTCTCAGGCTATGTGCTGTCCGGATTTACCTGGACAACGCCCTACACCCTTACCCCGGGACTACCACCGCCCGGGTTGGACTACCTTCCTGCGTCACCCCATCGCTTACCTACTACCACCTTGGATCAGCGGCTCCACCACTTTCCTTTCCCCGAAGGGTCCGGAACGGCTTCACGGCCTTAGCATTAATGGGCTCGATATTGGGCGTTTCAAAGCGGGTACCGGAATATCAACCGGTTGTCCATCGACTACGCCTGTCGGCCTCGCCTTAGGTCCCGACTTACCCTGGGCAGATCAGCTTGACCCAGGAACCCTTAGTCAATCGGCGCACACGTTTCTCACGTGTGTATCGCTACTCATGCCTGCATTCTCACTCGTGAACCGTCCACAACTCGCTTCCGCGGCTGCTTCACCCGGCACACGACGCTCCCCTACCCATCACAGCGGGCGTTGGCCCTATTGCTGCAATGACACGACTTCGGCGGTACGCTTGAGCCCCGCTACATTGTCGGCGCGGAATCACTTGACCAGTGAGCTATTACGCACTCTTTCAAGGGTGGCTGCTTCTAAGCCAACCTCCTGGTTGTCTCTGCGACTCCACATCCTTTCCCACTTAGCGTACGCTTAGGGGCCTTAGTCGATGCTCTGGGCTGTTTCCCTCTCGACCATGGAGCTTATCCCCCACAGTCTCACTGCCGTGCTCTCACTTACCGGCATTCGGAGTTTGGCTAAGGTCAGTAACCCGGTAGGGCCCATCGCCTATCCAGTGCTCTACCTCCGGCAAGAAACACACGACGCTGCACCTAAATGCATTTCGGGGAGAACCAGCTATCACGGAGTTTGATTGGCCTTTCACCCCTAACCACAGGTCATCCCCCAGGTTTTCAACCCTGGTGGGTTCGGTCCTCCACGAAGTCTTACCTCCGCTTCAACCTGCCCATGGCTAGATCACTCCGCTTCGGGTCTTGAGCGCGCTACTGAATCGCCCTATTCGGACTCGCTTTCGCTACGGCTTCCCCACACGGGTTAACCTCGCAACGCACCGCAAACTCGCAGGCTCATTCTTCAAAAGGCACGCAGTCACGACCCATTGAGTAAACTCAATGAGCGACGCTCCCACGGCTTGTAGGCACACGGTTTCAGGTACTATTTCACTCCGCTCCCGCGGTACTTTTCACCATTCCCTCACGGTACTATCCGCTATCGGTCACCAGGGAATATTTAGGCTTAGCGGGTGGTCCCGCCAGATTCACACGGGATTTCTCGGGCCCCGTGCTACTTGGGTGTCTCTCAAACGAGCCGTTAATGTTTCAGCTACGGGGGTCTTACCCTCTACGCCGGACCTTTCGCATGTCCTTCGCCTACATCAACGGTTTCTGACTCGTCTCACAGCCGGCAGACTGTGAAAGAGAGATCCCACAACCCCGCATGCGCAACCCCTGCCGGGTATCACACGCATACGGTTTGGCCTCATCCGGTTTCGCTCGCCACTACTCCCGGAATCACGGTTGTTTTCTCTTCCTGAGGGTACTGAGATGTTTCACTTCCCCTCGTTCCCTCCACATGCCCTATGTG
>NZ_CP108669.1:2697500-4492500 GCF_045162855.1 Streptomyces sp. NBC_01077
GGACGTCCTGAGTCAAGTGTGCTCCTCCGGGACGTGTGAGGACGATACGGACTCACCGTCGGGTCCTCGTCGATCCAGAAGCGCCAGGGGTGCGGGGCGCCGTCGCCGCCGACACCCGTGCGGGGGCCGCTGCGGATGTGGGCGGGGGCCGGCGGAGTACCGGTGAGGAGGGAGAGAGGGGCGTCCGGGCCGGCGCAGGTGTCGGTGCCGTTCAAGGAGAGGCCGATGTCGAGGGCCGTGGCCAGACGGGCTGGGCCCTTGGCCAGCTCGTGGTCGTTCCGGGCCGAGCGGCGGCGGGGGCGGGCCCGGTCGGCGCCCTTCAGGATCTCCCCCGCGCGCAGCAGCACCCCGCTCGCCTCGCCCTCGGGGCCGCACACCAGGTTGAGGCAGTGCCACATGCCGTAGGTGAAGTAGACGTACGCGTGTCCGGGCGGGCCGAACATGACGGCGTTGCGTGCGGTCCGGCCCCGGAAGGCGTGCGAGCCGGGGTCGATGGCGCCGGCGTACGCCTCCACCTCCGTGAGGCGCAGTTCCATCAGTCCTTCCGGTGAACGGCGGACGAGTGTGCGGCCGAGGAGGTCGGGGGCGACCTCGAGGACCGGGCGGTCGAAGAAGGTCCGTGGGAGCGGCGTACGGTCGGGGCTCTCGCTCATGGCGCCCGAGCGTAGTAGGGGTCCGGTGGGGAACCGACTACGGTCGTCGCGCGTATGTAGGGGTCAGGACTGAGAAGGAGTGAAGGTCATGGGATTCAAGAAGCTGCTCGCGAGCCTGGGTGCCGGTGGGGCCACCGTGGAGACGGTGCTCACCGAGGAGAACGTGGTCCCGGGCGGTGTCGTCCAGGGCGAGGTGCGTATCCAGGGCGGCAGTGTCGACCAGCAGATCGAGGGTCTCTCCGTCGGCCTGCAGGCACGGGTCGAGGTGGAGGGCGGCGACCAGGAGCAGAAGCAGGACATCGAGTTCGTCAGGGTTCGTCTGGGCGGTGCCTTCGAGGTGAAGGCCGGCGCGGTGCACGTGGTGCCGTTCGGTCTGGAGATTCCTTGGGAGACGCCGGTGACCTCCGTCTCCGGGCAGCAGCTGCGCGGGATGAACATCGGTGTGACCACCGAGCTGGAGATCGCCCGCGCGGTGGACTCCGGTGACCTGGACCCGGTCAACGTGCACCCGCTGCCGGCGCAGCAGGCGATCCTCGACGCGTTCCTCCAGCTGGGCTTCCGCTTCAAGAGCGCGGACATGGAGCGCGGGCACATCCGGGGGACGCGGCAGAAGCTGCCCTTCTACCAGGAGATCGAGTTCTTCGCGCCGCAGCAGTACCGGGGTCTGAACCAGGTCGAGGTCAGCTTCGTCGCGGACGACCGTGAGATGGACGTCGTCCTGGAGATGGACAAGAAGCCGGGTCTGTTCGGTGAGGGCAGCGACTCCTTCCGTGCCTTCAAGGTGGGTCTGAACGACTTCCACGCCACCGACTGGGCGGCTTACCTGAACCAGTGGCTCGCCGAGGTCGGCGGCCGTCGCAACTGGCTCTAGGCTCGGGCCCGTAAAGGCTGCTGAGGCAGTACGGGCGATACGGAGGTTTCGACGTGTCCGAGGGCAAGAGGGCGCCGCTCCCGCATGACTTCCATCCGCCGGTGGCGGCGTTCACCGTGGTGAGCGACGACATCGCGCCGGGCGGGGTCCTGAAGGACGCGCAGGTGTACGCGGCGGGGAACACCTCGCCGCAGCTGCGCTGGGAGGGGTTCCCGGCGGAGACGAAGAGCTTCGCCGTCACCTGCTTCGACCCGGACGCCCCGACGGGCAGCGGGTTCTGGCACTGGGTGCTGTTCGACATCCCTGTGTCGGTGACCGAGCTGCCCGCCGGTGCCGGGTCGGGCTCGTTCGAGGGGCTGCCGGCCGGGGCCGTGCACGTCCGGAACGACTACGGCTCGAAGGACTTCGGTGGTGCCGCTCCCCCGGCGGGAGAAGAGCACCGCTATGTGTTCACGGTGTACGCGGTGGACAGCGAGAAGCTCGGTCCGGACGGCGATGTGTCGCCGGCGGCGGTCGGGTTCAACCTGCGCTTCCACACGCTGGGGCGTGCCCAGTTGATCGGTGAGTACGCGGCTCCCGCGGCGGTCTGATCGTTCGTTTGTTGTTTGCCCGCTTCTGGTCTTGGAGAGATCAGAAGCGGGCATCTTTTGTTGCGCGGGAAATATTGCGTTGTCCGACCCCGGCCGGCCCGGCCATCGTTGATCCAGGCCCCACCGCCCCGCTCCGGGGCCGGGCCTGCACACGGGAGGTGGGCACAATGCGGGACACGCTGGTACTCAACGCGAGCTTCGAGCCGCTGTCGACGGTCTCTCTCAACCGTGCGGTGGTGCTTGTCCTGACGGACAAGGCCGTCGTCGAGCACGCCCATCCCGATCTGCGAGTGCGAGGTGCGGCCGTCGATCTTCCGGTACCGCGGGTGATCAGGCTCTGCCGGTACGTCCGGGTGCCGTTCCGAAGACAGGCACCGTGGTCGAGGAGGGGGGTGCTGGTGCGGGACCAGCACCGGTGCGCGTACTGCGGGCGGCGGGCGACGACCGTCGACCACGTGGTGCCGCGTGCCCAGGGCGGTGGGGACAGCTGGCTGAACACGGTCGCTTCCTGCGCCGAGGACAACCACCGCAAGGCGGCCAGGACGCCGGAGCAGGCGGGGATGCCGCTGCTGTTCCAGCCGTTCGAGCCGACGCCCGCGGACGCGATGCTGCTGGCGATGCGGGCGAGCGAGCGGTCGGAGCTGCCGGAGTGGCTGGCGAAGGCTGCCGCGTAACCCTGTCTCGTACGGAAGGGCCCGCCTCCCCCGGTGTGGGGAGGCGGGCCCTTCCGCCGTCCTGGCTAACGGAGCGTCAGCTGGATGATGGCGATGACGCCGACGGCGATGATCACTCCGCGCAGGACAGTGGGCGGCAGCTTGCGGCCGACCTTGGCGCCGATCTGGCCGCCGATGGTGGAGCCGACGGCGATGAGCAGGACGGCCGTCCAGTCGAACTCGGCGACGAAGAGGAAGAAGACGGCGGCGACGCCGTTGACGAGGGCGCCGAGGATGTTCTTGACGGCGTTGATCCGCTGCAGGGTGTCGTGGAGCAGCAGGCCCATCAGCGAGAGGTAGAGCACGCCCTGGGCGGCACCGAAGTATCCGCCGTACATGCTGGCGAGGAAGAGGCCGAGCAGGAGGACGGGGCCGCCGTCGGGGTGGGCCTCGGTGCCGGTCTGTTCGCGGCGGCGCTTGACGGCGGCGGCGATGCGGGGCTGGAGGATCACCAGGACGAGCGCGAGGCCGATGAGGACCGGGACGATCGCGTCGAAGGCGTCGGACGGCAGCGCAAGGAGCAGGATGGCGCCGATCAGACCGCCGAGGAGGGCGGCGCCTCCGAGGCGGAGGATGCGGCGCTTCTGGCCCTTGAGTTCGGCCCGGTAGCCGATGGCTCCGCTGATGGAGCCGGGGACGAGGCCGAGGGCGTTGGAGACGTTCGCGGTGATCGGAGGGAGTCCGGTCGCGAGCAGGACCGGGAACGTGATCAGCGTTCCCGATCCGACGATGGTGTTGATGGTGCCGGCGCCGATGCCGGCGGCGAAGACTGCCAGGGCTTCCCAGATGGACAACGCCATCTCCTTACATGGTCAGTTGAGTCGCCTCCCCGCCCCGAGTTCGTCGGGGTCGAGGGGCTCGCACCGATCATGCACGAGAATTACGTGTACGTGTCAGTCAACCGGCGGTTCGTCTCGCCTTTCGGTCCCGCCGCCCTTGGTGTTGAAGCCGGGGACGCTGCCGTCCTTGTTGCCGAAGGCGCCCGAGAGGCCCTTGAGGGCGTCGCCGATCTCGCTGGGCACGATCCAGAGCTTGTTGGCATCGCCCTCGGCGATCTTCGGCAGCATCTGGAGGTACTGGTACGAGAGCAGCTTCTGGTCCGGGTCGCCGGCGTGGATGGCCTCGAAGACCGTGCGGACGGCCTGGGCCTCGCCCTCGGCGCGCAGCGCGGCGGCCTTGGACTCACCCTCGGCGCGCAGGATCGCGGACTGCTTCTCGCCCTCCGCGGTGAGGATCGCGGACTGGCGGGTGCCCTCCGCGGTGAGGATCGCGGCGCGCTTGTCACGCTCGGCGCGCATCTGCTTCTCCATCGAGTCCTGGATGGAGGTCGGCGGCTCGATCGCCTTGAGCTCGACGCGGTTGACGCGGATGCCCCACTTGCCGGTGGCCTCGTCCAGGACACCGCGCAGGGCCGCGTTGATCTCCTCGCGGGAGGTCAGGGTCCGCTCCAGGTCCATGCCACCGATGATGTTGCGCAGGGTGGTGACGGTGAGCTGCTCGATCGCCTGGATGTAGCTGGCGACCTCGTAGGTCGCGGCCCTCGCGTCGGTCACCTGGTAGTAGATGACCGTGTCGATGTTGACGACGAGGTTGTCCTGAGTGATCACCGGCTGCGGCGGGAAGGGGACGACCTGCTCGCGCAGGTCGATCCGGTTGCGGATCGAGTCGATGAACGGGACGACGATGTTCAGGCCGGCGTTGAGCGTGCGGGTGTAGCGGCCGAAGCGCTCCACGATCGCCGCGCTCGCCTGCGGAATGACCTGGATCGTCTTGATCAGGGCGATGAAGACGAGCACCACCAGAATGATCAGGACGATGATGACTGCTGACATCGTGTTCCCCGTGCCCTTCGCTACCGGTTGACTGCCGGGTTGCTTTCGATGATCGAGTTTCCCAGATGGCGGAGCGTCATGGGCGAGGTTCGGTCACATGACCACGGCGGTCGCCCCGTCGATGTCCACCACGTCGACCTGTTCGCCCGGTTCGAAGCTCTGTCCGATGTCGAGCGTGCGGGCGGACCAGACCTCCCCGGCGAGCTTGATGCGGCCTCCGTTGCTGTCGACCCGTTCCAGGACGACGGCCTGACGGCCCTTCAGGGCGTCGATGCCGGAGGCGTGTTGGGGCCTGCCGTCGCGCTGCCGGGCCGCGATCGGGCGTACCACCGCCACCAGCGCGACCGAGACGACGACGAAGACGAGCACCTGGGGGACGACGCCGAAACCGAGAGCGGCGGTCACCGCCCCCGCGACCGCCCCGACGGAGAACATGCCGAATTCGGGCATCGCGGTCAGGACCAGCGGAATGCCGAGCCCCACCGCGCCGATCAGCCACCAGACCCATGCGTCGATGTCCACATGGTCATGGTAGGGGCGGTGGGGTCCTCCGGGACAGGGCGCGGGCGGCTGTGCGGGACGCCGGCGCTTCGTCCGCTACTTCAGGGGCAGACCGTGGGCGGTCCAGCGGTCGCCGACGCGCTCGACGACGAGCGGCAGGCCGAAGCAGTGGGAGAGGTTGCGGGAGGTCAGCTCGGTCTCCACGGGGCCGGCGGCGAGCACCTTGCCCTGACGGATCATCAGGACGTGGGTGAAGCCGGGCGCGATCTCCTCGACATGGTGGGTGACCATGATCATGGAGGGGGCGTACGGGTCGCGGGCGAGGCGGCCGAGACGGCGGACGAGGTCCTCGCGGCCGCCGAGGTCGAGGCCGGCGGCGGGCTCGTCGAGGAGGAGGAGCTCGGGGTCGGTCATCATCGCGCGGGCGATCAGGGTGCGCTTGCGCTCGCCCTCGGAGAGGGTGCCGAACTTCCGGTCCAGGTACTCGTTCATGCCCAGGCGGTCGAGGAAGGCCTTGGCGCGCTGCTCGTCGACCGGGTCGTAGTCCTCGTGCCAGGTGGCGGTCATGCCGTACGCGGCGGTGAGGACGGTCTCCAGAACGGTCTGGCGCTTGGGGAGCTTCTCCGCCATGGCGATGCCGGCCATGCCGATGCGGGGACGGAGCTCGAAGACGTCGGTGCCGACGCCGCCGAGCTGCTCGCCCAGGATGTGGGCGCTGCCCTTGGTGGGGAAGAGGTAGCTGGAGGCGATGTTCAGAAGGGTGGTCTTGCCGGCGCCGTTGGGTCCGAGGATCACCCAGCGCTCGCCCTCCTTGACCGACCAGGAGACCTCGTCCACCAGAGCCCGTCCGTCGCGGACCACGGATACGTCCACCAGCTCCAGTACATCGCTCATGAGCGCGTTGTCTCCCCTTGCGGTCGAGTCGTGTCGTCGCCTTGCGCCGATGGGCGCGGCGTCCAGGGGAAAACCTACGTTATCGACGGAGCGGGCCGGTCCCTAGGGCTTCCTTTGAGTCCCCCGGTGCGCCCAGGACTCCCCCTAGTCTTGGGGGATGCTTTCGGAACCACGCTCAGGACGCCTGGCGGCATGGGGCAATGCCCTGCTGGCCGGGGCGGTGTCGCCGGACGAGGCGGCGCTGGCCATTGTCGGGGAGGACGCGGTGCACCGCGTGGAGGGGCTGCCGGGTGAGGCACGGCCGGTGGGGCTGACGCTGGCGCTGGGCCGGCTGCGGCGGCTCGGGGTGACCGGGTGGCGGGTGGCGCTGCCCGCGCCGGGGCATCCGCTGGGGCTGAGCGGACCGCCGGACTTCAACGCGCGCGCGTTGGAGGCGGAGGAGGCGGTGGTGGGCTACGGCGCGCCGTACGGCCTCGTGCCGGAGGTCTCGGAGGCGGGGCCGGTGGGTGACGTCCATGTGGAGGTGGTCTGGCGCTGTCTCTCGGTGCGGGAGGCGCCGCCGGCGGACGTGCCGTCGCTCGGCGAGGCGGAGCGGGAGCTGGCGGAGGCCCTCCGGGACGCGACGGCGGTACTGACCCGGCTGGACGTGGCGGGCTCGGGCCCGACGGCGGACGCGGCCCGGGAGGCGTACCGGGCGCGGGCGGAGGTGGGGCGGGAGGTCCTCGCTCCGGGGTACCCGCCGCGGGCGGTGCGGGTCCTGGAGCTGGCGCAGCGGGTGGGCCTGCTGGTGGACCTGGCGTACGACCACGGGCACGGGGGCGCGGTGAGCGCCTCGGAAATGGCGGCGCGGGGTGCTGCGCTGCGGCCGGTGGAGCGGGTGGCGCGACGGGCCCAGGTGGCGGCGTACAACGCGTACGTGGAGGAACGGGAGCGGGACCGGGGGTTCTGACCGCTGGTACGACGGGTCTGACCGATCTCCTTCGACGGGGGTCTGCCCTCTCCTACAACAGTGGGTACATGCGAAACCGGCCCCCGGGGGATCGTCCGGGGGCCGGTCGTTCTCGGGTGGTCAGCCGTTGAGGGCGTGGTTGCCGAAGGCCGGGTTGAGCAGGCCGATCACGTTGACCGTGTTGCCGGAGACGTTCACGGGGACGTGGACCGGGACCTGCACCAGGTTGCCGGAGGCGACGCCCGGCGACTCGACGGCCTTGCCCGTGGCCTCGGCACCGTGGGCGGAGGCGACACCCGCACCGGCGGCGACGATGCCACCGGCGACCATGGTGAGGGCAGCGGCCTTCTTGAGGTTCTTCACTTGGTACATCCTCCTGGTCATCGCTGCGGCCGATCAGCCGCAGCACGCCATGGAGAACGCCGCACCCCCCGGCAGGTTGCGCCGAACGGGGGACATACACACGACGGTATGAAGGACTGAACGGTCGTGCGCCCCGGCGTGCGAGGGGGCGCCCAGGGGGTGTCAGTTGGTGAGGCCGTGCCGGACCGCCCAGAGCGCCGCCTGGGTGCGGTCCGCGAGGTCGAGCTTCATGAGGATGTTCGAGACGTGCGTCTTGACCGTCTTCTCGGAGAGGACGAGCGCGCGGGCGATCTCGCGGTTGGACCGGCCGTCCGCGATCAGGCCGAGGACCTCGCGCTCCCGCTCCGTGAGGGTCGAGCCGCGTCCCGTGCCCCCGTGGGAGTCGTCCTGGGCGAGGAGCGCGCCCGCGACCTCGGGCTGGAGCAGGATGTGCCCCGCGTGGACGGAGCGGATCGCGCCGGCCAGCGCGTCGGGGTCGATGTCCTTGTAGACGTATCCGGAGGCGCCGGCGCGGAGCGCGGGGACCACCGTCCGCTGCTCGGTGAAGCTCGTGACGATGAGGACCCTCGCGGGGTTGTCGAGCTCGCGGAGCTGCTTCAGCGCCTCGATGCCGTCGGTCCCGGGCATCTTCACGTCCATGAGGACCACGTCGGGGCGGAGCTCCTCGGCGCTGGCGACGCCCTCGGCGCCGTCGGAGGCCTCCCCCACCACCTCTATGTCGTCCTGCACCTCCAGAAAGGTGCGCAGGCCTCTGCGGACGACCTGGTGGTCGTCGACCAGCAGGACACGGATCTGCTTGTCAGCCACCGGGAACCTCCATCTCGATCGTGGTGCCCTCGCCCGGGGCCGAGGTCACGGTGAGCGATCCGCCGACGCCGCTCGCCCGGTCCCGCATGGAGACCAGACCGAGGTGGCGCCCCGCACTGCGGACCGTACGCGGGTCGAAGCCCGTGCCGTCGTCGGTGACGGTGAGCCGCGCGCCCTGGCCCGCGCGGGTGAGGGAGACGGCGACGAGCTCCGCGTCAGCGTGCCGCAGGGCGTTGTGCAGGGCCTCCTGGGCGACCCGGAGCACGGCCTCCTCCTGTGCGGCGGGCAGCGCGCGCGTCCCGGGGCTCTCGAAGGTGACCCGGGCGGTGTGGGCGCGGTCCAGGACCTGGATGTGGGTACGGAGGGTGTGGACGAGTCCGTCCTCGTCCAGTGCGGCGGGGCGGAGCTCGACGACGGCGGCGCGCAGCTCGTCGGCTGCCTCGGCGGCCAGCGCGGCGACCTGCTGGAGTTCGCCCTTGGCGCGGGCGGGGTCACGGTCGACGAGCGCGGCGGCGGCCTGGGCGGTCAGCCGGAGCGAGAAGAGCTTCTGGCTGACGGCGTCGTGCAGCTCGTGGGCGAGGCGGGAGCGCTCCTCGGCGATGGTGAGCTCGCGGCTGCGCTCGTACAGACGTGCGTTGGTGAGGGCGATGGCCGCGTGCTGGGCCAGGATCGACAGCAGTTCCTCGTCCTCCGCGGTGAAGCCGCAGCCGCCGTTCTCCTTCGGGCAGCGCTTGTTGGCGAGGAAGAGCGCGCCGAGGGTCTCGTCGCCGTCCCTGACGGGGAGGCCGAGGAAGTCGGACATCTCGGGGTGGGCGGCCGGCCAGCCCTCGAAGCGGGGGTCCTCGCGGACGTCGGCGAGCCGCTCGGGCTCGGCCTTGTGGAGCATCGCGGCGAGGATGCCGTGCTGCCGGGGCAGCGGGCCGATCGCCTTCCACTGCTCGTCGCTGACGCCGTCGACCACGAACTGGGCGAAGCCGCCGTGGTCGTCGGGGACGCCCAGGGCCGCGTACTCGGCGTCGAGCAGCTCGCGGGCGGAGGCGACGATCGTCTTGAGGACGTCGCGGACCTCCAGATGGCGGCTCATCGCCAGGAGGGCGGTGCTCACGGCGGCCAGGCCGGAGCTCGGTCGATGGCTCATGTGTTCACCGTACCGGCGGGTGGTGACGGTCCGTATCCGTCCGAAGACCGCGAAGGAGGGGGACCGGGGACCTAGGTCGTAGTGCCCGGACGCCCTTGTCCTCCCCCAGGAGGAGGGGACTCACTGTGCGCATTGCTCACGCAACGCCTGGTGAGTTCGTTACGTGGCCGATGTGAGCCCGCGCATAGGACCCACGTCACTTACGAAGTCCCCTAGTGGACATCTGGAGGGCGGGGCAGGGTGGGGTGAGCCCGACATAAGGGCGCTTCTGTGGTCCGTGCACGGGCCCCTGATCCACTACCCGGGATCGTACGTCACACCTTTGCCACGGGATTTTGCTGCCGCTAAGAATTGCCCTCGTCGCCGCCGAAGAAGGCGCAGCGCCGCCCCGGCCGAGCGACCCCCAGCGATTCGAAGAGGTAGTCCGTTATGTCTGCGAACACCCCTGGCCACATTCGTGGTCTGAAGAAGACCCACAAGGCCACGATCGCCGGCGTCGCCGCTCTGGGCGCCGCCGCGCTCACCCTCTCCCTCGTACCCGGCAACGGCAGCACCGAGACCGAGCCGCAGGCTCTCTCCGGTACGCAGCAGGTGGCCTGGTCGTACAACGCGAACAGCCCGCAGGCGAAGGCCCTGGCCGCCAGCGTGACCGAGCAGCACACCACCATCGGCCTCAAGGCCAAGCAGGAGGCCGACGCGAAGGCCAAGGCCGACGCGAAGGCCAAGGCCGCTGCCGCCGCCAAGGCGAAGGCGGAAGCCAAGGCCAAGGCGGAAGCCGAGGCGAAGGCCAAGGCGAAGGCGAAGGCTCAGGCCCAGGCGAAGAAGCGCGCCGCGGAGAAGGCGGCCGCGAGCCGTTCCGTCGCCCGTACCCCCGTCTTCGCGAACAACCTCGACGGCTGGATCCGCGAGGCCCTGTTCATCATGGACAAGCACAACATCCCGGGCAGCTACAACGGTCTGCACAAGAACATCATGCGCGAGTCCAGCGGCAACCCGCGTGCCATCAACAACTGGGACATCAACGCCATCAACGGCGTCCCGTCCAAGGGTCTGCTCCAGGTCATCTACCCGACCTTCAAGACCTACCACGTGGCCGGCACGCCGTTCGACCAGTACGACCCGGTCGCCAACATCGTCGCCGCCGCCAACTACGCGGCCGACCGCTACGGCTCGATCGACAACGTCAACAGCGCGTACTGATCGCACTCGGTCCGCTGTCGTACGCCGAAGGGCGGCACCCCCTGCGCGGGGGTGCCGCCCTTCGGCGTACCGGTACCTCAGCCGATCACTTGCGCATGACCTCGGGCTCGTGGCGGCGCAGCAGCCGCGCCACGGCGACGCAGCAGACGGCCGCCATGAACAGCTGGATGCCGAGGTCGAGGCTCCACTGGCCGACCGTGTGCTCCCAGAGCGGGTCGGTGTTGGTGGGGTTCTTGTGGTCCCACGGCGGCATGAGGCGGGCCAGGTCGAGGGTGGTGCCGGCGCCGGCGATGCCCCAGCGGGAGGGCATGAGCCAGGCGAACTGCTCCAGGCCGGGCGAGCCGTACACCTGGAAGAGGATGCCGGTGAACACGACCTGGATGATCGCGAACATGACCAGGAGCGGCATGGTCTTCTCGGCGGTCTTCACCAGCGCGGAGATGACCAGGCCGAACATCATCGAGGTGAGGCCCAGGGCGATGACCTGGATGCACAGCTCGACGGCCGGCGGCATGAACAGGCCCTCTTCGGGCAGCGCCCGGGTGGAGAAGCCGATGCCGCAGATGATGACGCCCTGGAAGGCCGTGATCACGCCGAGCACGATGACCTTGGACATCAGGTACGCCGAGCGGGACAGGCCGGTGGCCCGCTCCCGCTCGTAGATGACCCGCTCCTTGATCAGCTCTCGTACGGAGTTGGCCGCGCCGCTGAAGCACATGCCGACCGCGAGGATCAGCATGATCGTGCCGGCGTCGCCGTTGAAGCGGGACGGCGGCTTCGGCGAACCGAGGCCGAAGTCGGCCGGGATGACGACCGAGACCGCGCCGAGGACGGCGGGCAGGATCACCATCAGGCCCAGGAAGCCCTTGTCGGACGCGATCACGGAGACGTAGCGCCGGATCAGGGTCCACAGCTGGGAGCCCCAGCCCTGCGGCTTCGGCGGCCTGGACATCGCCTGCTGCGGCACCTGGACGGGCTGCGCGGCGACGGCGTCGATGTCCGCGGCGTACATCTGGTAGTGCTGCGAGCCCTTCCAGCGGCCCGCCCAGTCGTAGTCGCGGTAGTTCTCGAAGGCGGAGAAGACATCCGCCCAGGTGGAGTAGCCGAAGAAGTTCAGCGCCTCCTCCGGCGGGCCGAAGTACGCCACCGAGCCGCCGGGGGCCATGACGAGGAGCTTGTCGCAGAGGCCCAGCTCGGCCACCGAGTGGGTGACGACGAGGACCGTGCGGCCGTCGTCGGCGAGGCCGCGGAGCAGCTGCATGACATCGCGGTCCATGCCCGGGTCGAGGCCGGAGGTCGGCTCGTCCAGGAAGATCAGCGAGGGCTTGGTGAGGAGCTCCAGGGCGACCGAGACGCGCTTGCGCTGACCACCGGAGAGGGAGGTGACCTTCTTCTCCTTGTGGATGTCGAGCTTGAGCTCGCGCAGCACCTCGCCGATGCGGGCCTCGCGCTCGGACTCGGCGGTGTCGCCGGGGAAGCGGAGCTTGGCGGCGTAGCGCAGCGCCTTCTGGACGGTCAGCTCCTTGTGGAGGATGTCGTCCTGCGGGACCAGACCGATGCGCTGGCGCAGCTCGGCGAACTGCTTGTAGAGGCTTCGGTTGTCGTAGAGGACGTCGCCCTCGTTGGCCGGGCGGTAGCCGGTCAGCGCCTTGAGCAGCGTCGACTTTCCGGAGCCGGAGGGGCCGATGACGCCGATCAGCGACTTCTCCGGGACGCCGAAGGAGACGTCCTTGAGGATCTGCTTGCCGCCGTCGACCGTGACCGTGAGGTGGCGGGCCGAGAAGGAGACCGAGCCGGTGTCGACGAACTCCTCGAGCTGGCCGCCGACGAGCCGGAAGGTCGAGTGACCGACGCCGACGATGTCCTGGGGGCCGAGGAGGGCGGTGCCGCCCTTGGGGATCGGCTGACCGTTGACGTACGTGCCGTTGTGCGAGCCGAGGTCGCGGATCTCGAAGCGGCCGTCGGGCGTCGCGTGGAACTCGGCGTGGTTCCGCGAGACCTGGAGGTCGGAGACGACCAGTTCGTTCTCGAGGGCACGGCCGATACGCATGACGTGGCCGAGCGCCAGCTGGTGGAACGTGGTGGGGCTGCGGTCGGCGTAGGCCGACGACGCCCCTCCGGCGGCGCCGGGCCCGCCGTGTCCCTGCTGGTGCGGGGCCTGCTGCTGCGGAACGTGCGGCTGCACGGGCGGCGGGCCCTGCTGCTGCCAGTTCTGCTGCGGTGCCTGCTGCTGCGGCGGGGCCTGGTGCGTGACCCACTCGGCCTGGGCGGCCTGCTCCGCGGCCTGGTGGGCGGGGACCTGGTGGGCCGGAGCCTGCTGGTGGGCAGGGGCCTGCTGGTGGGCCGGGGCGCCGGCGGCGGCGAGATTCAGCCGCGGGCCGTCGGTGGCGTTGCCGAGGTGGACCGCCGAGCCGGGGCCGATCTCCACCTGGTGGATCCGCTGCCCCTGCAAGAACGTTCCATTGGTCGAGCCGTGGTCCTCGATGACCCAACTCCGGCCGCCCCAGCTGATGGTGGCGTGCCGCCACGAGACCCTGGCGTCGTCGATCACCAGGTCGCCCTGCGGGTCGCGGCCCAGGGTGTACGACCTGGACGGATCGAGCGTCCAGGTCCTGCCGTTCAATTCCAGTACGAGTTCTGGCACTCCATGCCCCACTACTTGTCCCCCGATGTACCCCCGTCGCTGGGAGTCCAGGGATGGCGAATCATCCTGAGGAACTATTTCAGGCCCAGTCCCGTATCGGAAAGTCGGGCCGTGTGAAGACCCGGCATGCAAGCCCGGGGATCCGCTTCCGGGCCGCTTCCGGGCGGCTTCGGGGCCGCTTCCGGGTCACTGGGGGCCGCTGCGGCGCAAGGGTGCGACCACTCGGGTGTCCGCTGGGCGGGACGGGGGGTCGGGTGGCACGCGGTGCCCGATACGGTGGAAGCACCATGAGCGCATCGCAGACCTCAGACGTTCCCACCCTTCTCGTCAAGATCTTCGGGAAGGACCGTCCCGGGATCACCGCGGGACTCTTCGACACCCTCGCCGCCTACTCCGTCGACGTCGTGGACATCGAGCAGGTCGTCTCCCGCGGCCGACTCGTCCTGTGCGCGCTCGTCACCCAGCCGACCGTCGCCTCGCAGGGCGAGCTCCGCGCGACCGTGCACAGCTGGGCCGAGTCGCTGAAGCTCCAGGCCGAGATCATCTCCGGTACGGGCGACAACCGTCCCCGTGGTGAGGGGCGCTCGCACGTCACCGTGCTGGGCAACCCGCTGACCGCGGAGCAGACAGCGGCCATAGCGGCCAGGATCGCGGAGGCCGGCGGCAATATCGACCGTATCTTCCGGCTGGCGAAGTACCCGGTCACCGCCGTCGAGTTCGCCGTCTCCGGCTGCGCGACCGAGCCGCTGCGGACCGCCCTCGCCACCGAGGCGCACACCATCGGGGTCGACGTGGCCGTGGTCTCCGCAGGACTGCACCGGCGGGCCCAACGACTCGTCGTCATGGACGTCGACTCGACCCTGATCCAGGACGAGGTGATCGAGCTCTTCGCGGCGCACGCCGGCT
The DNA here is from genome assembly GCF_045162855.1 of Streptomyces sp. NBC_01077. Taxonomy (NCBI): domain Bacteria; kingdom Bacillati; phylum Actinomycetota; class Actinomycetes; order Kitasatosporales; family Streptomycetaceae; genus Streptomyces; species Streptomyces sp. NBC_01077. The sequence continues at coordinate 2,711,562 of NZ_CP108669.1, forward strand.
GCGAGGACAAGGTCGCCGAGGTGACGGCCGCCGCGATGCGCGGAGAGCTGGACTTCGAGCAGTCCCTGCACGCGCGCGTGGCGCTGCTCGCCGGGCTCGACGCCTCGGTGGTCGACAAGGTCCGTTCCGAGGTGCGGATGACGCCCGGGGCCCGGACCCTGATCCGTACGCTCAAGCGGCTCGGCTATCAGGTGGGCGTGGTCTCCGGCGGGTTCACGCAGGTCACGGACGATCTCAAGGACCGCCTCGGGCTGGACTTCGCCTCCGCCAACACCCTGGAGATCGTGGACGGCAAGCTGACCGGGCGGGTGACCGGCGAGATCGTGGACCGGGCGGGCAAGGCGCGGCTGCTGCGCCGGTTCGCGGCGGAGGCGGGTGTGCCGCTGGCGCAGACCGTGGCGATCGGCGACGGGGCGAACGATCTGGACATGCTGAACGCGGCCGGTCTCGGCGTGGCGTTCAACGCGAAGCCGGTGGTGCGCGAGGCCGCGCACACGGCGGTGAACGTGCCGTTCCTGGACACCGTGCTGTACCTGCTGGGGATCACCCGCGAAGAGGTCGAGGCCGCGGACGGCGGCGCGGAGGACCTGCTGCACTGAGCCCGGTACGAAAGGGCCCGGCCGTCGTTCGACGGCCGGGCCCTTTCCCGTACATCTGAGGCGTACGGCTGAGGCGACGGCTGAGAGGTACGGCTGAGGCGTACGCATCAGCCGTACGGGTCAGGCGATCACGCGTACGGGTCAGGCGTGCGGGGTCCAGAACTCGACGAGGTGTCCGACGCCGTGCTCCAGGGACTTCCACGAGCCGTTGAAGGTGAGGACGGCGAAGGCGGAGGTCGGGAAGCCGCTGCGGTTCATCCGGGCCAGGAGGTCGCCGTCGGCCTCGCTCGCGAGGGCGTCGGCGAGGGCGTGCATTCCGGGGTTGTGGCCGATGACCAGGATGTCGGAGACCTCGTCCGAGGTCTCGTTGAGCAGGGCGATGAGCTCGCCGAGCGAGGCCTCGTACAGCCGGTCCTCGTACACGGTCTTGGGGCGCTGCGGCAGTTCCTGTACGGCCAGCTTCCAGGTCTCGCGGGTCCTGGTGGCGGTGGAGCAGAGGGCCAGGTCGAAGGTGAGGCCGCTCGCGGCGAGCCTGCGGCCGGCGACGGGGGCGTCCGCGCGTCCTCGCTCGGCGAGGGGGCGCTCGTGGTCGGACTCCTCGTTCCAGTCCGCCTTCGCGTGTCGAAGCAGCACGATCCTGCGGGGTGTGTCGACGCTCATGGTCCTCAGCTTCGCACGAAACGGCTCGCGCCGACTCAGAGAGAGAGCGTTTGCTGGATCCGCTCCAGAACCCCGCCGACCCCTGGGTCACCCAGTGCCGCGTGGGCCTCACCGGGCCCGCTCATCAGCAGCAGAAGGGCGACGAACGCGGCCGCCGGAAGGGCGAGGGCCCACCAGGGCAGCCGGGTGTCGACGCCGGTCGTGTCCGGTCGGACGCGGGTGTACGTACGGGCCGTCATGACCGCCTCCGTGGGTGGGTGCTCCGCTTTCCCTGTTGTCTCCAACGTAGGGTTCGCGGGCCCCTCGGCCCATCCGGTGATCCACCCACTTCACCCTGACACCCGCCCCCTAGGGGATGCGGGGGTTATCCCTACCGAGGGCCGTGGTGACCGCGCCTCACGGGGAGGCGATCGAGGCGATGACGGCGATGACGACCGTGATCCCGATCATCGCGCCGAACACGAGGAGCAGCTTCTTCTGGCCGTTCGGGGGACTGGGTTCGAGGACTGGCATGGCAACAGTCTCGCATCTCAGGATTCGTCCTCGACCGTCCGGTCCCGGCCCGCCAGGGTTCCGACGATCATCTGCGGCACCATGAGCCCGCCCATCAGGACGACCGGCAGTCCCCAGCCACCGCTGTGCTGGTAGAGCACGCCGACGAGGAGGGGGCCGGGGATGGAGATGAGGTACCCGACGCTCTGCGCGAAGGCGGAGAGCCGGACGACTCCGGCGCCGGTGCGCGAGCGCATGCCGATCATCGTGAGGGCGAGCGGGAAGGAGCAGTTGGAGACGCCGAGCAGCAGGGCCCAGACCCAGGCGCCGGCGGCCGGGGCGAGGAAGAGGCCGGTGTAGCCGGCGAGGCCGCAGAGGCCGAGGGCGACGACGATCGGGCCCTGGTTCTTCATCCGGGTGGCGAGCCGGGGGATCACGAAGGCGAGCGGGACGCCCATGACCATGGTGACGGCGAGGAGCACGCCCGCGGTGGAGGCGGGGACGCCCGCGTCGCGGAAGATCTGCGGCATCCAGCCCATGGTGATGTAGGCGCCGGTGGCCTGGAGGCCGAAGTAGCAGCCGAGGGCCCAGGCGGTGCGGCTGCGGGTGATGCGCGGGGCGGCGGTCTCCGTGGCGGCGGCGGTGGCACGGCTCTTCGCGGCGGCGCGGTCCCGGTCGCGTACGAGCGGGATCCAGGGCAGGACGGCCAGCGCGGCGATGGCCGCCCAGACACCGAGGCCGATGCGCCAGTCGCCGCCGAGGGCGGCGGTCATCGGGACGGTCGCGGCCGCTGCCATGGAGGTGCCGAGGGCTAGGGCCATGGAGTAGAGGCCGGTCATGCTGCCGATGCGGTCGGGGAAGTACCGCTTGACGATGACCGGCATCAGGACGTTGCTGACGGCGATGCCCATGAGGGCGAGCGCGCTGGCGGCGAGGAAGCCGACGGTGCCGCCGGCGAAGGGGCGCAGGACGAGGCCCGTGAAGATCGCGGCCATGCCCGCGCAGACGACGGCGGCGGGCCCGAAGCGCCGGGCGAGGCGCGGGGCCGTGATGCCGAAGATCGCGAAGCAGAGCGGGGGTACTGAGGTGAGGACGCCGGCGACGGTGCCGCTCATGTGGAGGTCGGCGGTGACCTCTTCGAGGAGGGCGCCGAGGCTGGTGATGGCGGGGCGCAGGTTCAGTGCGGCCAGGACGAGTCCGACGGTGACGAGGCCGAGGGTCCAGCGCTGTGCCCGTCCCGGTGCGGGAGAATCTCCGGCGACGGCGGCTCCGGGCGGGGCCGTGGTGGCCGCCGGAACGGTGGTCATGGCCGGTCGTGCGGCGGGGTCGAGGGTCTTCGGCTCGTCAGGCATGGAGCCATCATAGAATCATGGGATGATTGGTTGTCCAATCTCGAACGACTTGGGCGACTCGAACGAATGGGAAGGTGCTCCATGGCCCTCGGCCACCCCCGGCGCGCAGGCCTCTCCGATCAGGTGATCGCCGAGCTCCGGAACCAGATCACCTCCGGCGAGTGGCCGGTCGGTTCACGCATCCCGACCGAACCCGAGCTCGTCGAGCAGCTGGGAGTGGCCCGTAACACCGTGCGCGAAGCGGTACGGGCGCTCGCGCACAACGGACTGCTCGACATCCGCCAGGGCTCCGGCACCTACGTCATCGCCACCAGCGAGCTGGCGGGCGTCATGCACCGGCGCTTCGCGGGATCCGACCCCCGGCACGTCGCCGAGCTGCGCTCGACCCTGGAGTCCGCCGCGGCGCGGCTCGCGGCCGGGCGGCGCACCGAGCGGGACCTGAAGCAGCTCGACACCCTGCTCGTACGGCGGGAGGAGGCGTGGGAGTCCGGCGACGCGGAGCGGTTCGTGACCGCCGACGCGACCTTCCACCACGCGGTCGTCGCCGCCTCGGGCAACGAGGTGCTCACCGAGCTCTACGCGGACCTGGGCGATCTGCTGCGGGAGTGGCTGCGCGACGACGTCGGGCAGGTGCTGCGGCCGGAGAACTGGATGGACCACGCGCGCCTGGTGGACGCGATCCGGGACGGTGACGCCGAGCGGGCCGGCGCGGAAGCGGCCGGCTACCCCTACATGTGCCTCAGGAGCCCCGTACCGGAGCCGGGTCGGGAGCCTGGTCCGCCGGCTGGTGAGTGACCCAGGCGGCCCCGACCTCCTTCCAGCAGCGGCCGGTGATCTTGCCGTAGTCGGCGGGCCCCACGTCCACGGGGGCGCTGTCGGAGTCGATGTCCCACCAGCGCTCGCACTCGACGTGGAGGCGGACCCGGTCGGTACGCGGGTACGGGTTCTGGCAGTGGGCGGTGACGCGGGAGCCCTGGACGACGGTGCGGCAGGAGGCCCCGAAGTTCTCCGGCTCCTCGGCCGCCGGGGCGGTGGCGGGGACCTCCTCGGCCGGAGCGGGGGCGGCCCGCACCTCGGCGGCGACGGCGATCCCGGTGAGCAGTACGGCGACGGAGACGAACGCGCCGAACCCGTGACGTATCGCGCGCATGCCCGTACCTCCTCCCCGTCAGCAGCAGGAACCTCACGCTCTGCCCCAGTCTGGGGTGGTTCGCTCGACTTTTCGAGTCGGGCAGGAGTTGCGGAACGGCGAGGGCCGTGTGTCCGCCCCTGGGGGCGGGCACACGGCCCTGATGCTCCGACGAGAAGCGGTTACGCGCCGATGGCGTGCAGGCCGCCGTCCACGTGGATGATCTCGCCCGTGGTCTTCGGGAACCAGTCCGAGAGCAGCGCGACGATGCCGCGGCCGGCCGGCTCCGGGTCCGAGAGCTCCCACGCCAGCGGGGAGCGGCTGTCCCACACGGACGCCAGCTCTCCGAAGCCCGGGATGGACTTGGCGGCCATCGAGCCGAGCGGGCCCGCCGAGATCAGGTTGCACCGGATGTTCTGCTTACCCAGGTCACGCGCCATGTAGCGGCTGGTGGCCTCCAGGGCGGCCTTGGCAGGGCCCATCCAGTCGTACTGCGGCCACGCGAACTTCGCGTCGAAGGTGAGGCCGACGACCGAGCCGCCCTCGCTCATCAGCGGCAGCAGCGCCATCGTCAGCGACTTCAGGGAGAAGGCGGAGACGTGCATGGCGGTGGCCACGGACTCGAACGGCGTGTTGAGGAAGTTGCCGCCGAGCGCGTCCTGTGGGGCGAAGCCGATGGAGTGGACGATGCCGTCGAGGCGGTCGCCCAGGTGCTCACGGACCTGACCCTCCAGGCGGGCGAGGTGCTCGTCGTTCGAGACGTCGAGCTCCAGGACCTTGACCTTGTCGGGGTGGGGCAGCTTCTTGGCGATGCGCTCGGTCAGCGTCGGCCGCGGCCAGGCGGTGAGGATGATCTCCGCGCCCTGCTCCTGGGCCAGCTTCGCGGCGTGGAAGGCGATGGAGGACTCCATCAGCACACCGGTGATGAGGATGCGCTTGCCCTCGAGAATTCCGCTCATGGTGATCAGTGACCCATGCCCAATCCGCCGTCAACCGGGATGACGGCTCCAGTGATGTACGAGGCGTCGTCGGAGGCGAGGAACTTCACCGCGGCGGCGATCTCCTCCGGCTGGGCGTAGCGGCCCAGCGGCACCTGGGACACGATGCCCGCGCGCTGCTCGTCGGTGAGCACGGCGGTCATGGCGGTGTCGACGAAACCAGGGGCGACGACGTTGAAGGTGATGTTGCGGGAGCCGAGCTCACGCGCGAGGGAGCGGGCGAAGCCCACCAGGCCCGCCTTGGAGGCGGCGTAGTTGGCCTGGCCCGCGGAGCCCAGCAGACCGACGACCGAGGAGATCAGGACGACGCGGCCCTTCTTGGCGCGCAGCATCGCGCGGTTGGAGCGCTTGACGACCCGGAAGGTGCCCGTGAGGTTGGTGTCGACGACGGAGGTGAAGTCCTCCTCGGACATGCGCATGAGGAGCTGGTCCTTCGTCACGCCGGCGTTGGCCACGAGGACCTCCACCGGACCGTGCTTCTCCTCGATCTCCTTGTACGCCTGCTCCACCTGCTCGCCGTCGGTGATGTCGCACTTGACGGCCAGGCAGCCCAGTTCGATGAGTTCCGCCGGCGGCTCGCCGGAGCGGTACGTGATCGCGACCTTGTCGCCGGACTCGGCGAACGCGCGGGCGATGGCGAGGCCGATGCCCCGGTTTCCTCCGGTGACGAGAACCGAGCGGCTCAACGGATCACCCTTTCGATAGCGGTCTGGTAGCCGAAAACCTATCGGTTTCGCCCCCGACATGAGGAATCGACCTCCGACAGTGGCGCCCGGGTGTCACTGTCGGGTCTCTACAGCTCGGAGGCTCCGCGTCGGTAATGCGCCGACTCGACGGTCCGTCCCGTGATTGACTTCCGGGGCAGATCAACCGTCGCCTTCCGATCACCGAGAGCGAGGCCGCTCGTGGTCCATCAGATCGACCCTTCGTTCGTCGCGCTGCCCCTGCGGGCGCTCGCCGACGCGGCGCTCGCCCGAGCGCGTGCGCTCGGCGCCGAGCACGCGGACTTCCGCCTGGAGCGGGTGCGCAGCGCCTCGTGGCGCCTGCGCGACGCCAAACCGTCCGGTTCCTCGGACACCACGGACCTCGGCTACGCGGTGCGGGTGGTGCACGGCGGGGCCTGGGGCTTCGCGTCCGGGGTCGACCTGACCATGGACGGGGCCGCGCGGGTCGCCTCACAGGCGGTCGCGATGGCGAAGCTGTCGGCCAAGGTGATCGCGGCGGCGGGTTCGGACGAGCGGGTGGAGCTCGCGGCGGAGCCGGTGCACGAGGAGCGCACCTGGGTCTCCTCGTACGAGATCGACCCCTTCTCCGTCCCCGGCGAGGAGAAGAGCGCGCTGCTCGCCGACTGGAGCTCCCGGCTGCTCGGGGCGGAGGGCGTGGCGCATGTGGACGCCTCGCTGCTCACCGTTCACGAGAACAAGTTCTACGCGGACACGGCCGGCACCGTGACCACCCAGCAGCGTGTCCGGCTGCACCCGCAGCTCACGGCGGTCGCCGTCGACGAGACGACCGGTGAGTTCGACTCGATGCGGACGATCGCGCCGCCGGTCGGGCGGGGCTGGGAGTACCTGACGGGCACCGGCTGGGACTGGGACAAGGAGCTGGACGAGATTCCGGCGCTGCTCGCGGAGAAGATGCGGGCGCCGAGCGTCGAGGCGGGCCGGTACGACCTGGTCGTCGACCCGTCGAACCTCTGGCTGACCATCCACGAGTCGATCGGGCACGCCACCGAGCTGGACCGGGCCCTCGGCTACGAGGCGGCCTACGCGGGCACCTCATTCGCCACCTTCGACCAGCTGGGCAAGCTGGCGTACGGCTCCTCGATCATGAACGTGACGGGTGACCGGACCGCCGAGCACGGGCTCGCGACCGTCGGGTTCGACGACGAGGGCGTCGAGGCGCAGAGCTGGGACCTGGTGAAGGACGGCACGCTCGTCGGCTACCAGCTGGACCGGCGGATCGCGAAGCTCACGGGCCTCGGCCGGTCGAACGGCTGCGCCTTCGCCGACTCCCCCGCGCACGTGCCGGTGCAGCGGATGGCGAACGTCTCGCTCCAGCCGGACCCGGGCGGTCTGTCGACCGAGGACCTCATCGGGGGCGTGGAGCGCGGCATCTACGTGGTCGGTGACCGGTCCTGGTCGATCGACATGCAGCGCTACAACTTCCAGTTCACCGGGCAGCGTTTCTTCCGCATCGAGAACGGTCGGCTCGCCGGCCAGCTGCGGGACGTGGCCTACCAGGCGACGACCACCGACTTCTGGGGCTCGATGGAGCAGGTCGGCGGCCCGCAGACGTACGTGCTCGGCGGCGCCTTCAACTGCGGCAAGGCCCAGCCGGGCCAGGTCGCCGCGGTCTCCCACGGCTGCCCCTCCGCCCTCTTCCGGGGCGTCAACATCCTGAACACGACGCAGGAGGCCGGTCGATGAGCGCGAGCCACGGAATCTGCCGGGGGTCCGGGGGGCGTCCCCCGGGCAAGCACAGTCTGAACACGACGCAGGAGGCCGGTCGATGAGCCGCGTCAGCAAGCCGTACGAGATCGTCGAGCGGGCCCTTGAGCTGTCCCGTGCCGACGGGTGTGTCGTCATCGCCGACGAGGAGTCCTCGGCCAATCTGCGCTGGGCGGGCAACGCGCTCACGACGAACGGCGTGACCCGCGGCCGTACGCTCACCGTGATCGCGACCGTCGACGGCGCGCAGGGCACCGCCTCCGGTGTCGTCTCGCGGTCCGCCGTGACCGTCGACGACCTGGAGCCCCTGGTGCGGGCCGCCGAGGCCGCCGCCCGCGCCGCCGGGCCCGCCGAGGACGCCCAGCCGCTGGTGACGGACGTGCCCTCGTCGCCCGACTTCACGGACGCCCCGGCGGAGACCTCCTCCGCCGTGTTCGCCGACTTCGCCCCGGCGCTCGGCGAGGCCTTCGCCCGCGCCCGGGCCGGCGGCCGGGAGCTGTACGGCTTCGCCAACCACGAGCTGACCTCCACCTACCTGGGTACGTCCACGGGCCTGCGGCTCCGCCACGACCAGCCCAAGGGGACCCTGGAGCTCAACGCCAAGTCCCCCGACCGCTCGCGCTCCGCCTGGGCCGGCCGCTCGACCCGGGACTTCAAGGACGTCGACCCGGCCGCGCTCGACGCCGAGCTCGCGACCCGCCTCGGCTGGGCGGAGCGCCGGATCGAGCTGCCCGCCGGACGGTACGAGACCCTGCTGCCGCCGACGGCCGTGGCCGACCTGCTGATCTACCAGCTGTGGTCCTCCACGGCCCGGGACGCGGTCGAGGGCCGTACGGTCTTCTCCAAGCCCGGCGGCGGCACCCGGCTCGGCGAGACCCTCTCCCCGCTGCCGCTGACCCTGCGCAGCGACCCGAACGAACCGGGCCTGGAGTCCGCGCCGTTCGTGATCGCGCACTCCTCGGGCGACGACTCCTCCGTCTTCGACAACGGTCTGCCGATCGCGCCGACGAACTGGGTACGGGACGGGAAGCTGGACCGCCTGATCACCACCCGGCACACGGCGGAACTTACTCGGTTGCCCGTGGCTCCCGGAGCGGGGAACCTGATCCTGGACGGCGGTGGCGAGCGCTCCCTGGAGGACATGGTCGCCGCGACGGAGCGCGGCCTGCTCCTCACCTGCCTCTGGTACATCCGCGAGGTCGACCCGGCGACACTGCTGCTCACCGGTCTGACCCGGGACGGTGTCTACCTCGTCGAGAACGGCGAGGTGGTCGGCGAGGTGAACAACTTCCGGTTCAACGAGTCGCCGGTGGACCTGCTGTCGCGGGCCTCCGAGGCGGGCCGTACGGAGAAGACGCTGCCGCGCGAGTGGAGCGACTGGTTCACCCGGGCCGCGATGCCCGCCCTGCGGATCCCCGACTTCAACATGAGCTCGGTCAGCAAGGGAGTCTGACCCACCTAGACTGAGACAACTATTTCCCACCAGCATCACAAGGAGACGGACGACGTGACCGACATCGTCGACGAGCTGAAGTGGCGTGGGCTCTTCGCCCAGTCCACCGATGAGGACGCACTGCGCAAGGCTCTCGCGGACGGTCCCGTCACCTTCTATTGCGGTTTCGACCCGACCGCGGCCAGTCTCCACGTCGGCCACCTGGTCCAGGTCCTCACCGTCCGCCGGCTCCAGCAGGCCGGGCACCGGCCGCTGGCGCTGGTCGGCGGGGCCACCGGCCAGATCGGTGACCCGCGGCCGACGGCCGAGCGCACCCTGAACGACCCCGAGACGGTCGCGAACTGGGTGAACCGGCTGCGGACGCAGATCGAGCCGTTCCTCTCCTTCGAGGGGGAGAACGCGGCGGTCATGGTGAACAACCTGGACTGGACCGCCGGCATGTCGGCGATCGAGTTCCTGCGGGACATCGGCAAGCACTTCCGGGTCAACAAGATGCTGACCAAGGACTCCGTCGCCCGGCGCCTGGAGTCCGAGCAGGGCATCAGCTACACCGAGTTCAGCTACCAGCTGCTGCAGGCCATGGACTTCCTGGAGCTGTACCGCCGCTACGGCTGCACGCTCCAGCAGGGCGGCTCGGACCAGTGGGGCAACCTGGTGGCCGGCCTCGACCTGATCCACCGTCTGGAGCCGGGTGTCGAGGCGCACGCGCTCGCGACCCCGCTGATGGTCAAGGCGGACGGCACCAAGTTCGGCAAGACCGAGGGCGGCGCCGTCTGGCTCGACCCGGAGATGACGACGCCGTACGCGTTCTACCAGTTCTGGCTGAACGTGGACGACCGGGACATCTCGACGTACATGCGGATCCTGTCCTTCAAGTCCCGCGAGGAGCTGGAGGAGCTGGAGCAGCAGACCGCCGAGCGTCCGCAGGCCCGCGCCGCCCAGCGTGCGCTGGCCGAGGAGCTCACCGCTCTGGTGCACGGCGCGGACCAGTGCGCGGCCGTCATCAACGCCTCCAAGGCGCTGTTCGGCCAGGGCGACCTGGCGGAGCTGGACGAGGCGACGCTGGCCGCCGCCCTGTCCGAGCTGCCGCACGCGCGCGTGACGGAGCTGGGTCAGGTCGTCGACCTGTTCACCGAGGTCGGTCTCGCCCCGAGCAGGTCGGGAGCGCGCCGCACGGTGAAGGAGGGCGGGGCGTACGTGAACAACGTGAAGGTCACCGCCGAGGACGCCGAGGTGGCGGCGGACGAACTGCTGCACGGCCGCTGGCTGGTGCTGCGGCGCGGCAAGAAGAACCTGGCGGCGATCGAGTTCGCCGGCGCGTGACGCGGGGCTCGTACCCCGCGGAACCGAGCATGCCGGGAGGCCCGGTACGGCACGTGATGTGCCGTACCGGGCCTCCCGGTTTTCGGTTCTCAGGGTGCTCGGTGCGCCGCTAGGCCCGCTGTTTGTTGCCCCTGATCGAGGCCCACAGCATGTCGCCCACACCGACCACGGCGATGGCGCCGATCAGCTGGAGCAGGTGGCGGGTCCAGTCGATGCCCTTGGTGTCGTTGACCCCGATCCAGGTCGCGACCGCGTTGCCGAGCACGCTGCCGAGAATGCCGAACACGGTCGTCAGCCAGAGCGGGATCTGTTGTTTTCCGGGCAGGATCGCCTTCGCGATCAGACCGAGGACGAATCCCACGATGATCGCCCACAACCAACTCATCGTCGCCTCCTTGTACGCAACTGCGCCCAGTCTCGGCCCACCCGCCATACGGCGCATGTCGGACAGCGCCATCCGTGCCCCGGCCTCGTCGGCGCGGGAGGGCGGGCGTACGGTGGAACGAGGTCCGGACCGGGGAGGGTCCGGCGCGACCGGTGGGTGGTGGACGGCGATGCCGAAGAGTGGCGGAGGCGAGGTCTTCCGGATCACGGGAGCCCGACAGGGGCTCGCGGACGACGTCCGGGGACGGCAGCGGCGCTACATCATCTCGATGACCGTCAGGACGCTGTCCGTGATCGCGGCCGCGGTGCTGTGGAACGTCGAGCGACACGTGGCGATCGTGGCGCTCGCCCTGGGCATCCTGCTCCCCTACATCGCGGTGGTCATCGCGAACGCGGGACGTGAGACGGCTCCGTCCCTTCCCTCCACCTTCGTACCGGCTCCCGTGCGGCCCGCTCTCGGTGCCGCGGAGGCCTCGGTGGATGCGGACACGGAGCGACCGTACGGCCGGAATTGATCACGGACAGTGGCCGGAAAGCTCAAGAAAAGCTCAGATCAATCGTGAAGTTCCAGTGCACCGCACCCCATGTGCCGTGACATACTGCCTACGCGCTCCGCATCCCCCGTCGGAGCGACGGACCGATGCCGGGCAGCTCCCCCCGTGGCTGCTCGGCATCGCCCTTGCTGGACAATGATCAGGTGAGCGAAGAGAAGCCGATCTGTTCCGCCAAGGGCTGCCGCGCCGACGCCGTCTGGGTGCTCGCGTGGAACAACCCCAAGCTGCACACGCCCGAGCGTCGCAAGACCTGGCTCGCGTGCGAGGAGCACCGCGAGCATCTGTCCCAGTTCCTGGGTGTACGGGGCTTCCTCAAGGACGTCGTGCCGCTGGCCGACTGGGAGTCCGACGAGGCCTGAGGCGTACGGCCGTCGAGGTCGGTCCCGCCCCTTCCCCGGTCAGCCGCCGATCGCCGACATCGGGCGGTCGGGCTGGAGGAATTCCGGGTCGTCCAGGCCGGAGCCCGCCTTCTTGCCCCACATGGCCTGCTTCCAGATCCGGGCGACCTCGTCGTCCGGCGCGTCCGAGCGGAGCGTGGCCCGCAGGTCCGTCTCCTCGGTTGCGAACAGGCAGGTCCGCACCTGGCCGTCGGCGGTGAGCCGAGTCCGGTCGCAGGCCCGGCAGAACGGGCGGGTGACGGAGGCGATGACGCCGACCGTGTGCGGTCCGCCGTCGACGACCCAGCGCTCGGCGGGGGCCGAGCCGCGCTCGTCGGCGCCTTCCGGTGTCAGGGTGAAGCGGGTGCGCAGGGACTCCAGGATGTCCCCGGCGGTGATCATGCCGTCGCGCTTCCAGCCGTGCTGGGCGTCCAGGGGCATCTGCTCGATGAAGCGGAGCTCGTAACCCTCCGCGACCGCCCAGGCGAGCAGGTCCGGGGCCTCGTCGGCGTTGAGCCCGGGCATCAGGACGGCGTTGACCTTGACCGGGGTGAGGCCTGCCTCACGGGCGGCGGCCATGCCGTCGAGGACGTCCTGGTGGCGGTCACGCCGGGTGAGGGTCTTGAAGACCTCGGGGCGCAGGGTGTCCAGGGAGACGTTGACCCGGTCGAGACCGGCGGCCTTCAGTGCGGCGGCGGTGCGCTTGAGCCCGATGCCATTGGTGGTGAGGGACATCCGGGGGCGGGGCTCCAGGGCCGCGCAGCGCTCGACGATGCCGACGAGGCCGGGGCGGAGCAGGGGTTCGCCGCCGGTGAAGCGGACCTCGGTGACGCCGAGGTCGGTGACCGCGATGCGGATCAGCCGGACGATCTCGTCGTCGGTGAGGAGATCCGGCTTCGCGAGCCACTGGAGGCCCTCTTCCGGCATGCAGTACGTACAGCGGAGATTGCAGCGGTCGGTGAGCGAGACGCGCAGGTCGGTGGCCACGCGGCCATAGGTGTCGATGAGCACTGTGGGCCCCCTCCCCGTCTTGTGGTTGCGTGTGGTTCGAGCCTACGTGAGCACACGGACAACGAGCAGGGCAGATTGTCACGAGGACCGGCGCAGCCGCGTCGTAGAACTCTACGACGCGGCCGCCCGAAGATCGCGGAACGTATACGGCCGACTGCGCTCCGGTCAGTGCTTGACCGCGGCGGCGACCCCGACACCGGTGAGGGACTTGACCTCCAGCTCCGCGTACTTGCCCGCATCCGGCTCCTCCTTGGAGAGGAGCGAGGCGAGCCAGCCGAGGAGGAAGCCGAGCGGGATCGAGACGAGGCCGGGGTTCTCCAGCGGGAACCAGTGGAAGTCCACGCCCTTGAACATCGAGGCCGGCCCGCCGGAGACGACCGGCGAGAAGAGGACGAGGACGACGGAGGAGATGAGTCCGCCGTAGATCGACCAGAGTGCGCCCTGGGTGGTGAACCTCTTCCAGAAGAGTGAGTAGAGGATCGTCGGCAGGTTGGCCGAGGCCGCGACCGCGAAGGCGAGGGCGACGAGGCCGGCGACGTTGAGGTCGCGGGCGAGGGCGCCGAGCGCGATCGACACGATGCCGATGAGGACGGTGGACCAGCGGGCCGCCCGCATCTCCTCCTTCTCGGTGGCCTTCCCGCGCTTGATCACGTTCGCGTAGATGTCGTGCGCGAAGGACGAGGACGAGGCCAGGGTCAGACCGGCGACCACGGCGAGGATGGTGGCGAAGGCGACGGCGGAGATGACGGCGAGGAGGATCGCGCCACCGGTGGAGTCGGCGCCACCGCCGACCTCCAGGGCGGTGAGCGGGGCCGCCGTGTTGCCCGCCTTGTTGGACGCCTTGATGGTGTCGCCGCTGAGCAGGGCGGCGGCGCCGAAGCCGAGGACGATCGTCATCAGGTAGAAGCCGCCGATGATGCCGATGGCCCAGTTGACCGACTTACGGGCGGCCTTGGCGGTCGGCACCGTGTAGAAGCGGATCAGGATGTGGGGCAGGCCGGCGGTGCCGAGGACGAGGGCGATGCCGAGGGAGAGGAAGTCGAGCTTCGAGAGGGCGCTGGCGCCGTACTTGAGGCCGGGCTCCAGGAAGGCGTCGCCCTTGCCGCTGTTGGTGGCGGCGGCGCCGAGCAGCTGCGAGAGGTTGAAGTCGAACTTCAGCAGGATGAGGAAGGTGATGAGGAGCGTGCCCGCGATGAGCAGGACGGCCTTCACCATCTGCACCCAGGTGGTGCCCTTCATGCCGCCGATCGTCACGTAGACGATCATCAGGACGCCGACGAGGGCGACGATCGCGATCTTGCCGCCGTCGGTGGTGATGCCGAGCAGCAGCGAGACGAGGACACCCGCGCCCGCCATCTGCGCGAGCAGGTAGAAGATCGAGACGACGATGGTGGAGGTGCCGGCGGCGGTACGGACGGGCCGCTGGCGCATCCGGTAGGCGAGGACGTCGCCCATCGTGAACCGGCCGGAGTTGCGCAGCGGTTCGGCGACCAGGAGCAGCGCCACGAGCCAGGCGACGAGGAAGCCGATCGAGTACAGGAAGCCGTCGTAGCCGTAGAGGGCGATGGCGCCGCTGATGCCGAGGAAGGACGCGGCGGACATGTAGTCGCCGGAGATCGCAAGGCCGTTCTGGAAGCCGGTGAACTGGCCTCCGCCGGCGTAGAAGTCGGCGGCGCTGCGGGTCTGCCGGCCGGCCCAGATCGTGATGACCAGGGTCGCGATGACGAAGGCGCCGAAGAGGGCGATGATCAGCGGTCGGTGCTCGCTGGTGGCGTTGCCCGCCGCGAGCAGGACGGGGGTGCTCATGCGTCGCCCTCCATGCGCTTTCTGATGGCGTCGGACTTGGGGTCGAGCCGGTTCGCCGCGTGCCGCGAGTAGAGCCAGGCGATGAGGAAGGTGGTGGCGAACTGGCCGAGCCCCAGGACGAGGGCCACGTTGATGTTGCCGAAGACCTTGGTCCCCATGAAGCCGCCCGCGTAGTTGGAGAGCAGCACGTACAGCAGGTACCAGGCGATGAAGGCCAGGGTGAGCGGGAAGGCGAAGGAGCGGTACGTACGGCGCAGTTCGCCGAACTCCGCACCTTCCTGCACCTCGACGAATTGTTCCGTCGTGGGCGCTACGGGACCTGGTGCGGTCTCCGTCCCGTCTCTGGGCGGCGGCGGTGCTTCGGTAGCCACGGAATCTCCTCGTGACGCGGGGGCGGACGGCATGGTCAAGGGGGCCTCACCAGGGGTGCGGAAACGGGGGCTCCGGGTGGAGCCCCTCCCCTGACCAACGGCACGGAGCCGGAAGCGAAGTGGTTCACACAGGGGATTTTCTTGAACAGATCTTCATGAAGTCTTCTCAACTCATTGAAGGACCAGGAAGATCAGCGATAGCTTCACTCGTCATGCACCTGTTCACGCGTAAACCCGCGCGCGGACAGTACATACGGATGATGTGGAGAACCCATGGCTCATCTGGGATCGAGGCGCGGCCGAGCTCTTGCTCTGCCTGCTGGTCTCGCGCTCACGGCCTCGCTCGGCTTCCTTCCCTCCGGCGCCGCCTCCGCCGCGGAGCTGAGTGACGCACCGGCGGCCGCCGTAGCCGCGACGAACGGGCCGAAGCTCTCGTACGTCGTCAACGTCGAGGGTGGCCGCTGGACCGCCGCCTCGGTGAAGAAGGCGATCGCCGCCGCGGGCGGCGAGGTGGTCATCTCGTACGACCAGATAGGCGTGATAGTCGTCCACTCGCAGAACCCCGAGTTCGCGAAGACGGTTCGTCAGGCTCGTGGCGTGGCATCGGTCGGTTCGACCCGTACCGCCCCGCTCTCCGTCCAGTCCGACGACGCCGTCGACGAGGGCGCGCAGTCGCTCTCCGCGGCCGAGGCGAAGGCCGCCGCCGCCAAGGCGACGGACGAGCAGGACCCGCTGGAGCCCCTGCAGTGGGACCTCCCGGCGATCAAGGCCGACAAGGCCCACCAGAAGACGCTCGGCAGCAAGCGCGTCACCGTCGGCGTCATCGACACGGGTGTCGACGACACCCACCCGGACCTGGCGCCGAACTTCGACGCCAAGGCCTCCGCGAACTGCGTGTCCGGCAAGCCGGACACCACCGCCGGCTCGTGGCGCCCGAACCCGGGCGAGAGCGACCACGGCACCCACGTCGCCGGTACGATCGCCGCCGCCAAGAACGGCGTCGGCATCACCGGTGTCGCCCCGGGCGTGAAGGTCTCCGGCATCAAGGTGTCCACCCCGGACGGCTTCTTCTACACCGAGGCCGTCGTCTGCGGCTTCGTGTGGGCGGCCGAGCACGGTGTCGACATCACGAACAACAGCTACTACACCGACCCGTGGATGTTCGCCTGCAAGAACGACGAGGACCAGAAGGCCCTCATCGAAGCGGTCACCCGTGCGACCCGCTACGCGGAGCGCAAGGGCACGGTCAACGTCGCCGCGGCCGGCAACTCGAAGTTCGACCTGGCCGCCGACTCGATCGTCGACAACAGCAGCCCGAACGACACCACGCCGGGCGACCGGGTCATCGACCCGAAGGAGTGCCTGGACTACCCGGCCATGCTGCCGGGTGTCGTCACGGTCTCCGCGACCGGAGCCAAGGACCTCAAGGCGTCCTACTCCAACTACGGTCTCGGCGTGATCGACATCGCCGCCCCCGGCGGTGACCGCACCGAGTACCAGACGCCGGACGCCCCGGCGGTCAACGGCCGCATCCTGTCGACCACGGTCAACGGCGGCTACAACTACAAGGCCGGAACGTCGATGGCCTCGCCGCACGCGGCGGGCGTCCTCGCGCTCATCAAGTCGACGCACCCCTACGCGAGCCCGGCGGCCCTCAAGGCGCTGCTGTACGCGCAGGCCGACGACCGCGCCTGCACCAACCCGTACGACATCGAGGGCGACGGCAAGATCGACGCCGTCTGCGAGGGTGGCAAGAACAAGAACGGCTTCTACGGAGCCGGTCTGATCGACGCGCTGGACGCTGTCCGCTGGTAGTCACCGCGTGTGCTTGACGGAGGGCCCTGGTGTGGTGTGCCACACCAGGGCCCTTCGCGTGGCACCGAGTGCCATAGTGCGGTCATGGACAACGGCATGAACAACACGGTGCGTACCGGTACGGAGTTGTTGTGGTCGGCCCTCGGCGGTGATCCCGCCCTGGTGGACCGGGTGGAGTACGGCGGGCCCGCCGGGCTGCTCGCCGCGCGGCTTCCGGTGATGGAGCTGTCCCGGGCCGCGGTCGCGGTCGCCGGGCTCGCCGCCGTCGAGCGGGCCGGACTTCCCGGTCCCGTACGGGTGGACGACGGGGCCGTCGCCACCGCCGTCGTGAGCGAGCGTCATCTGCGGGTCGACGGACGGGCTCCGGTGGCCTTCGCACCGCTGTCCCGGTTCTGGCGGGCGGCCGACGGCTGGGTCCGTACACACGCCAACTACCCGCACCACCGGGCCGCGTTGCTCACCGGCCTCGGTGTGTCCGAGGAGTCGGTGGAGGCCGTCGAGGCGGCGATCGGCGAGCGGAAGGCCGTCGAGGTCGAGACGGCGGTGTACGCGGCCGGGGGGCTGGCCGTGGCCCTGCGCACGCCCTCGGAGTGGGCGGCGCACGAGCAGGGCCGGGAGGTGGCGGCGCGGCCGCTGCTGACCCGGGAGCGGCTCGACGAGGCCCCGCCCCGGCGCCGTACCGGCCCGCTGCGGGTCCTGGACCTGACCCGGGTGATCGCCGGACCGGTCGCGACCCGGACGCTCGCGCTGCTCGGCGCGGACGTGCTGCGGATCGACCCGCCGGGCCGTCCCGAACTGCCGGACCAGCACGCGGACGCCGACGTCGGCAAGCGGACCGCCGCGCTCGACCTGGACCGCGCGTCGGACCGGCGTACCTTCGACGAACTCCTCGGCTCCGCCGATGTGCTGGTCACCGGATACCGGCCGGGGGCCCTCGACCGCTTCGACCTCCACCGCCCGGGGCTCGTCACCGCCCGGCTCTCCGCCTGGGGCGACTACGGGCCCTGGGGCGGGCGGCGCGGCTTCGACAGCCTCGTCCAGGTGGCGACCGGGATCGCCACCGTCGAGGGCTCGCCGGAGCAGCCGGGCGCGCTCCCCGCGCAGGCCCTGGACCACGGGACGGGCTATCTGCTCGCGGCGGCGGTCCTGCGGTCCCTGACCGAGCAGGACCGGGACGGCGGCAGCCGGCTCGTCCGGCTCGCCCTCGCCCAGACGGGTCACTGGCTGACGCACACGCTGCCGCGGTACGAGCCCGAGCGGTACGTCACGGAGTCGGAGGGGCCCCTCGGGCGGCTGCGGCACGCGCTGTCGCCCGTCGCGTACGAGGGCGGCCCGACGGGCTGGTCACGCCCGCCGGGCCTGCAGGGCGCGGACGCGCCGGTGTGGGTCACGGAGTGACGGCCGGCGTCTCCGGACTCCCTACGGAGTGACGGCCGGCGCCTCCGGACTCCCTACGGCTTGACGAGGACCTTGAGCGCGGTGCGCTCGTCCATCGCCTTGTAGCCGCCCGGGACGCCGTCGAGGCCGACGGTCAGGTCGAAGACCGGCGACGGGTCGATGGTGCCGTCGAGGACGTCCGGGAGCAGTTCCGGGATGTACGCGCGCACGGGGGCGACGCCGCCGCGCAGCGCGATGTTCCGGTCGAACATGACGGACAGGTCGAGTCCGGTGCCGCTGCCGTGCGGGACGCCGACGTAGCCGATCGAGCCTCCGTCGCGGGCGATGGCGACGGCGGTCCGCATGGACTGCTCGGTGCCGACCGCCTCGATGACCGCGTGGGCGCCCTGGCCGCCGGTGAGCTCGCGGACGGCGGCCTCGGCGGCCTCGCCGCGCTCGGCGACGACGTCGGTGGCGCCGAAGAGGCGGGCGATGTCGGTGCGGGTGGTGTGCCGGCCGAGCGCGATGATCCGCTCGGCGCCGAGCCGCTTGGCCGCGAGGACACCACAGAGGCCGACCGCGCCGTCGCCGACCACGGCGACCGTCGAGCCCTTGCGGACCCCGGCGCCGAGGGCGGCGTGGTGGCCGGTGCCCATGACGTCGGAGAGCGCGAGGAGCGCGGTCAGCAGGTGGTCGTCGGAGGCGGCGTCGGCCGGGAGCTTGACGAGGGTGCCGTCGGCGAAGGGGACGCGGACGGCCTCGCCCTGGCCGCCGTCGGAGCCGACCGAGCCCCAGAAGCCGCCGCTCGGGCAGGAGGTCTGGAGGCCCTCGGCGCAGTAGTCGCAGGTGCCGTCGGACCAGACGAAGGGGGCGACGACGAGGTCTCCGGCGGTGAAGCCGGTGACCTCGGAGCCCACCGCCTCGACGATGCCGAGGAACTCGTGGCCGATGCGCTGACCGGGCTGCCGGGCGGACTCGCCGCGGTAGGCCCAGAGGTCGCTGCCGCAGACGCAGGCGCGCAGGACGCGGACGACGACGTCGGTGGGGTCCTGCACCACCGGATCGGGCACGTCCTCCACGCGCATGTCGAACGGGGCGTGGATGGTGGTGGCGCGCATGGCGGACGGTCCTTGCTGTCAGACGGTTGTACGACGTTCACCGTACATCGCGTGGAGCGCTCCCGCCGTCAGCAGGTACTGCGCCGCGATGTACGTCAGCATGACCCAGAAGTCGGGCACCGGCAGCTGGGGCCACTCGGCGACCCCGGTGGCGATGAGGGTGTCGGACAGCAGGAACAGCGCGCCGCCCAGTCCCGCCAGGAGCCCGAGGGCGCTCGCGCGGTACGCCATGGCCGTCAGGAGCAGCGAGTATCCGGCGACCGGGATCCGCAGGTCGGCGGGGAGATCGGGCCAGAGGAGCACGACGGTGCCGACGAGCGCGACCGCGTACAGGGCGCCGAGCGGCGGGGACGTACGCCCTCGTCCGAACAGGACCAGGTAGCAGACGTGGCCGGCGGCGAAGGAGCCCATGCCGACGAGGAAGGCCCAGTCGGCGTCGGAGAGCAGGAAGACGTCGCCGCCCCAGCCGAAGAGGAGCGCGACGGTCAGCAGCTTCGGGGCGCCCCGGGTGACGGCGTACGCGGCGAGCAGCGGCATCAGGAACGGCTTGGCGATCTGGTGGCCGAGCTCGGCGCCGGCGAGCAGGGAGATCAGGTCGACGGCGGTCGCGAGCCCGAAGGCGGCGAGCAGCACGCGCGCGAGCCCGCGGGGGGAGGTCTTCACGCGGCGCGCTCCGGGGTGGCCGGGATGGGAGCGGTGGCCGAGGTGGGAGCGGGGGCGGTGGTTGAGGTGGGGGCGGCGGCTGCGGCCTGCTCGGTACCGGCTTCGGTACGAGCCTCTGCGCCGGCTTCCGTACGAGCCTCTGCGCCGGCTTCCGTACCGGCGGATGCGGGCTGCCAGCCGGGGCCGCCGAAGACCCGTCCCGCCCGCTCGCGCCAGTCGTGGGCGGCCCGGAGGTCGCGGGCGATGGCGGCGTACTCGTGGGTGGCGACGCGCAGCGGGTTGTACGTCTCGATGTTCTTGGTGAGGCCGTAGACGGGCCGGTCGGTCTCGCCGACCCAGGAGCCGAACATCCGGTCCCAGACGATGAGGATCCCGCCGAAGTTCCGGTCCAGGTAGCCGCCTTGGGAGGCGTGGTGGACGCGGTGGTGCGAGGGCGTGTTCAGGACGTACTCGAACGGCCGGGGCAGCTTGCCGACCCGCTCGGTGTGGATCCAGAACTGGTAGACGAGGTTCACCGAGTAGCAGAAGGCGACGGCCGCCGGGTGCACGCCGAGCGCGATCATCGGCAGGTAGAACGGCCAGGAGGTGACGCTGGTCCACGGCTGGCGCAGGGCGGTGGTGAGGTTGAACTTGCGGCTGCTGTGGTGGACGACGTGGCAGGCCCAGAGGATGCGGATGACATGGTGTCCGCGGTGCTGCCAGTAGTAGAAGAAGTCCTGTGCGAGCAGCATGAGCGGGATCGTCCACCAGAGGACGGGGACGCGGAGCGGCGTCAGCTCGTACACGGCGGTGTAGATCGCGACGACGGGGATCTTCCACAGCGCGTCGAAGGCCAGGCTCCCGAGCCCCATGCCGATGCTGGTGGCGGCGTCCTTTGTCTCGTACCCGGCGGCGTCCTCGTCGGGGTGGATCCGGTGGCTGACCATCTCCAGGACGGTGAGCAGGACGAACGCCGGTATGGACCAGAGCACGACATCGGGCAGGTTCGGCATGCCGTTGACGGTAGAGGCGCGGGTCGGGGTGCGGCTAGACGTTGTTACCAACAAGTATGCGAGACGACTTGTCAGCAAGCTTTGGCACCTTCTGACAAGGGGCCTCCGAAAGGGCTAGGAGGTGTCCGGCCCGATCGGCAAGACACCCCTTAGATTCCCGTCGCGCCCAGCAGTGAGCCGGCCCCGTAGGTGACCGCCATCGCCAGGGCTCCGCCCGCCACGTTGCGGAGGATCGCGCGGCCCGCGGGGGCCGCGCCCAGGCGGGCGCTCCACCAGCCGGTGAAGGTCAGGGCCGCGAGGACGGAGACGACCGTGACCCAGAGGCGGGCGGAGGCCGGGGGAAGGACGATCGCGAAGAGCGGGAGCAGGGCGCCGACGGTGAAGGCGAGGAAGCTGGCGGCGGCCGCGTGCCAGGGGATCGTGAGCTGGTCCGGGTCGATGCCCAGCTCCACGCGCGCGTGGGCGCGCAGGGCGTCGCGCGCGGTGAGCTGCTCGGCGGCCTCGCGGGCCACATCGGCGGAGAGGCCGCGGGCGGCGAGGAGACCGGTCAGTTCGGCGAGCTCGGCCTCCGGTTCCTCGCGCAGTTCGCGCTTCTCCTGGGCGAGGGCGGCCTCCTCGGAGTCGCGCTGGGTGGAGACCGAGACGTACTCCCCCGCCGCCATCGACATCGAGCCGGCCAGCAGCCCCGCGAGACCGGCGGTGAGCAGCGCCGCCTGGGACTCGGTGGCCCCGGCGACACCGACGACGAGGCCCGCGGTGGAGACGACTCCGTCGTTGGCTCCGAGCACGGCGGCCCGGAGCCAGTTGAGACGGGAGCCGAGGCCGCCGCCGTGGGCCTCGTCGTGGGTGGGCACGTCAGTCACCCCGGGAGGGTCTCACCCGGGCCGTCACCAGACGCGGACCGACCCGCCCGGGGCGAACGCCGGGCTGGTGGCGCCCGCGGGGACCTCCTTCAAGGGCTCGGCGATCTCCTCGACGGTCGGGCCGTGGACGGCCGCCAGGGAGTCCAGGTACGGCAGGTCGAAGCCGTAGACGCGGGCCGCGTTGCCGCCCACCATCGCCGCGACCTCCTCCCTCGGCAGCCCCGCGTATGCGATCCGGAGGCCTTCGCGGGAGTACGGCGTGGTGCCCTCGTCGTGCGGGTAGTCGCTGCCCCACATGATCTTGTCGAGGCCGATCCGGTCGCGCAGCGGCACCTCGTGGGGGCGCATGAAGCTCGCGCCCACGAAGCAGTTGTCGCGCCAGACCGTGCTGGGCCCCTTGCCCATGGCCTCGGCGAGACCGGCGCCGAACTTCGACTCCGCGGTGCTCGCTCCGGCCGTGCTCGCTCCGGCGGTACCCGCTCCGGACGTGCTCGTTCTCGTCGAGGCCGCGACCAGGCGGCCGTGGTAGTAGTCCAGCATGTCGAGCACGCCCGGGATCCAGCCCGAGCCCTGCTCGGTCAGGACCAGCTTGAGCCCCGGGTGGCGCCGGAAGGCACCGCCGAAGACGAGGTGCCAGAGCGCCCGGTGCGAGAACCAGGTGGTCTCCACCATGAAGACCGCCCGGGCGGCCGGTTCGTCGCCCAGCGGCGGCGACGCCGAGCCGCCGTGGTGGTTGACCGGGACGTCGAGCTCGGCGCAGACCGCCCAGATCGGGTCGTACGCCTCCGAGTACAGCTCGGGCACGGGCGAGCCCGGCGGCACCCCCGGCAGCAGGATGCCCCCGGTGAGCCCGGCCTCGTGGACGCGGCGGATCTCGGCGACCGCCGCGTCCACGTCGTTGAGGAGGATCTGCGCCACGCCGGCCCTGCGCCCCGGCGCGGCCGCGCAGAAGTCGGCCAGCCAGCGGTTGTGCGCCTGGAGTCCGGCCCAGCGCTGCTCGTACTCGGCCGAGGTGGGCGGCTGGGCCATCAGGGAGGCCTTGGGGAAGAACGGCGGGACGGTGTTGGGGAAGACGACCTCGGCGACGATGCCGTCCGCCTCCAGCTCGCGCAGCCGGCGCTCGGAGTTCCAGTTGCGGTCGGCGGTGTCGGCGAGCAGGTCCTCGTACGGGTTGACGTAGGCGGCCGCCCAGGCGTCGAAGGCCTCGTGGTGTTTCTTCTCCAGGTACGGGCGGTAGTCGAGGAGGTCGGCGCCGGCGTGGCAGTCGGCCGAGACGACGGTGTAGCGGTCCGTCATGGCGTGACCCCCAGCGTGGGGAAGTCGTGGTCCGTCAGCCAGTGGCGGCCGACCTCGCGCGAGCGGGCCCAGGAGGCCTCCACGGCGGCCTGGTCGGCGGGCTGGCCGAGGTCGGCGGGGGTGGGGCCGATGCGACGGGCTATCGGATCCAATATTCGAATATCGAATCCGAAGACCTCGGCCGCGGCGAGACCCAGCATCCGGCGGGTCTCCGTCACCGGGATGTCGTGGAAGGTCTTCCGGAGCCACGCGCGCGTGTCCGGCCAGGTGCCCTCCGGATGCGGGAAGTCCGAGCCCCACAGGATGTTGTCGACGCCGATCTCGTACCGCTGGGCGAGTTCGCGCCGCTTGGTGTTGGTGGCGCAGATGAAGACCTGCCGGTCCAGGTACTCGCTCGGCGGCCGCTTCAGCTCCGCGAACGGGGACAGCTTCTTGCCGCCGTGCGCGCCGAGGTAGAGCCGGTCCATGAACCAGAGCAGGTTCGGCAGCCACCAGCAGCCGGACTCGGCGACCCCGAACCGCAGTCCGGGGTGGCGCTCGAAGACGCCCGACCAGAGCAGGAACCAGAGCGGCCTGGCCGGCCACCACGTGACCTCGGAGACGTAGATGCCGAGGTGGTCGCCGTACTCCTCGCGCGGCGCCGCGCCCGAGTGGGTGACCAGCGGCATCCCGGCCTCGGCGGCGGCCGCCCAGACGGGGTCGTAACGCCGGTCGTGGTACGGCTCCTTGTCCACCCACATGGAGGGGATCATCAGCGCCCCGAGCCCGGACTCCTTGGCCCGGTGGATCTCGGCGACGACCTTCGACGGCTCGGCCGTGATCGGCAGCAGCGCGACCCCGCAGTGCCGTTCGGGATTCTGTCCCACGAACTCGGCGAGCCAGCGGTTGTGCGCCTGCGCGCCCGCCATGCCGAGCTCCGGGTCCTGGTCGCCGGAGAGGCCGAGGCCGACGCCGAAGGGGGCGGCGGTGCGGCTGTCGACGGCGTCCGCGTCGGGGAAGACGACCTCGGCGGCCACGCCGTCGCCGTCGAGCTCCTTGAGCCGCTGCCCGGCGTCCCAGCCGCCGCGCAGGCCTTCCTCGTTGTCGTGGAACCACTTGTCCGCGAAGGCCTCGTTGCGTACTCCGAGCCGGGTCATGGCCTCCCGGCGCGCCTCGCGTCCGGCGAGGAACTCGTCGAACGCGCGGTGGAAGCGGGAGTCGAGGTAGGGCCGGTACTCCTCGGTGGGCAGCCCGGCGTGGCAGTCGGAGGAGATGATCAGATACGGGTCGTTCGGATCGGCCATCACAGCCCCCTCAGTCGAGAATGAAGCTCTCCAGGTACGACGGGTTGGCGCGGTCGAGCATCGACCGCGAGCGCGCCATGATCTGCCGGTCGCTGTGCTCGCTCTCGGGCAGCATCCAGAAGCGGTCGGCGCGGATGCCGTCGACGACGTGCTCGGCGACCTCCTCCACCGGGGTGAAGGCCACCTCGTGACCGGCCTCCTTCATCGCGGCCTCCCACTGGCCGAGGCTGCGGTACGGGGTCCTGCGCGGACGCTGTTTGGCGTACCGATCGGGCCGGTTGCGGTGCGACTCCCAGAGGCCGGTGCGGAGCATGTGCGGTCCGGGGAAGAGCACGGAGGCGCTCACGCGCGCGTGCTCGGCCCTGAGGTGGGCGTAGAGCGACTCGGTCATGGTGACGACGGCCGCCTTGGTGACCGCGTACACGGAGGCGGTGGGCAGCGGGGCGATGCCGCCGTCGCCGGAGGAGGTGTTGACGACATGGCCGGGTTCGCCGCTCGCGAGCATGCGGGGGACGAAGGCCTGGATGCCGTGGAAGACGCCCCAGACGTTGACGGAGAAGGCCCATTTCCAGTCGTTGGGCTCGTGTTCCCACATGCGGCCCTCGGCGCCGGAGCCGACGCCCGCGTTGTTGCAGAGGACGTGGACGGCGCCGAAGGTGTCGTACGCGGCGTCCGCGAACGCCCGCACGTCGTCGGGGTCCGAGACGTCGACCGTCCGGGCGAGGACCTGCGCCCCGTTCTCCATCAGCTCGTCGGCGGCCTCGGCGAGCGCGCCCTCCTCGACGTCGCCGAGGACGACGGCCAGGCCCTCGGCGGCGAAGCGGCGGGCCATGGCGAGCCCGATGCCGCTCGCCGCGCCGGTGACGACGGCGACCTGCCCTTCGCGCAGCTCCATCAGGCGCTCCCCTCGGGCGGGCCGTCGAGGATCTGCTGCGGGTCGTCGTACCGCTGGTGGATGTACGGCAGGAGGGCCTGCGCGGAGACGCGTTCGGCGACGGTGCCCTTCTGGTCGGTGGTCTTCTCGCCGATCGTGATCTCGACGATCCGGCGTACGGGGAGGTCGGCGACCGGGTCGTACATCGACTCGCGCAGGACCACGTCGCCGGTGATCCGCTCCAGCTTCCGCACCTTCTCGTTGCGGACGCAGTGGACGAGCACGGGGTCGGCGTCGAAGCCGGAGCCGTCGACGCCGGGCAGGAACTTGAAGTAGAAGTCGGTCTTCTCGACGGGCTCGGGCAGCGGCAGCGGTCCGGAGACCGCTCCACGGACCTCGACGAAGTCGATGCCGTGCCGTCCGAGCGAGGCGCGGACGACGAGCCCGTCGCGCTCGACGAGGACCTCGCCGAGCTTCTTCGGCTCGCCGAAGACCTCGCGTCCGCCGACGAGGGCCCGCTCGTGGGTCATCGGCATGACCAGCGGGTACCAGCCCTCACGGTCGCCGTGGGCGGCGGCGACCGCCACCGAGCCGGCGCCGAGGGGATAACCGGGCAGGTCGACCTTGCTGATGTTGGCCCGTACGAGGGGCCGCTCGGTGGGTTTCAGCGGGGGCGGCAGGACGGCCGCCACCACGTCCGGGTCGGTCTCCCAGACGGCGACCACTCCGGTGGACCAGATGTCGGGGAGCTTCGCGCTCTTCGTCCGGGCCGCCGCGATCTCGGCGTCGGTGCGCGCCCCGTACCGTACTCGTGCCATGACGTACCACCCTTCATGGGTCGGGTCTGTAACAGAGTTACACCGACGGCGATGAAGGGTAAAGACCCGTGCACGCGACAGAGTTGGGGGAACGGATGGCGCGCGCCGCACTCACCCGCGAGGAGGTCCTGGAGGCCGCCGCCGCCCTGGTGAGACAGCACGGCCCGGACGCCCTCACCATGCGCAGGCTCGCGGCCGAGCTCGGCACCGCGGTCACCTCGATCTACTGGCACGTCGGCAACCGGGAGTCCCTGCTCGACGCACTGGTCGAGCGGACAGTCGCCGATCTCGACACGATCCGCCCGCGCGGCACGACCCCCGCCGAGCGCCTGGTCTCGGTCGCCCGGTCCCTGCGCCGCGCCCTCCGCGAGCGCCCGCACCTGGTCGCCATGGTCCACGAGCGGGGCCTGACGGAGCGGATGTTCCTGCCGGCCCAGCGCGCCCTGGTCCACGAGGCGCACGCGGCGGGACTGCGCGGGGCGTACGCGGCGCGGGCCGTCCGCGCGGTGCAGTTCCAGGTCGTCGGCTACGTCCTGGTGGAGCGCAACCGTGAGCGCGCCCCCGCGCAGTCGCCCGCCGAGGAGGAGTTGTGGCGCGGTGAGGACGCCGAGTCCGACGACCCCCTCGCCCGTGCCCTGGCCGCCCCGATCGACACCGAGCGCCTGTTCGTCGACTCGGTGCGCGCCTTGGTGGACGGGCTCCTCGCCGGGGCTCCCGGGGACACCGGGGACGGAGTTGTCGGTCGCGGGCCGTATTCTCAGTGACCGTGCTTGACGACCGTACGACAGCAGCGACGTGGCCGGCCGCCTACCCACAGGGGTACGCGGTCGTCGATGTGGAGACCACCGGACTCGCCCGCGACGACCGGATAGTGTCGGCTGCCGTCTATCGGCTGGACGCCCAGGGGAACGTCGAGGACCACTGGTACACGCTGGTCAACCCCGAGCGCGATCCGGGACCCGTCTGGATCCACGGGCTGACCACTGACGTCCTGGAGGGCGCGCCGCTCTTCCCGGAGATCGCGGCGGAGTTCGCGGCCCGGCTCGACGGGCGGGTCCTCGTCGCGCACAACGCGATGTTCGACTGGCAGATGATCGCCCGGGAGTACGCGCGCGCCGAGTCCGCCGCTCCGGTGCGGCAGCGGCTGTGCACGATCGCGCTCGCCAAGGAGCTGTCGCTGCCGCTGCCCAACCACAAGCTGGAGTCGCTCGCCGCGCACTTCGGCGTGGTGCAGCAGCGCGCGCACAACGCGCTCGACGACGCGCGCGTGCTGGCCGAGGCGTTCCGGCCGAGCCTGCACGCGGCGGCCGAGCGCAACGTACGGCTGCCGCTGCTGGAATGCCGGCCGCTGACCGAGTGGGCCGCTTCGCCGGTTCAGCCCCGGATCGGCCAGCAGGCCTCGTCCGCGTACCGGGCGGGCAGCTGGCGTCCCTCGCGGAAGCGGCCGCCGTGCCCGCACCCCAACCCCGGCCGGTACGAGACGGACAAACCACTCAAGCAGGGCATGCGGGTGGCCTTCTCCGGGGACACCTCCGTCGACCGCGAGCTCCTCGAGGACCGTACGGTCGACGCCGGACTCCATGTGGCGGGGAGCGTCTCCCGGCTGACGAGCCTGCTCGTCACCAACGACCCGGACTCCGCCACCTCCAAGACCGTCAAGGCCAAGTCCTTCGGCACGCCGGTGGTCGACGAGGCCGCGTACACCCAGTTGCTGCGGGACGTGGCCCCGGCAGACGGGTGACACCCCCGGCCCTGCGGGCGTGCCGAGCTGCGCGCGCCCGCCGGGAGCCCCACCCTGTGGCGCATGGCACGTTGTGAGGTCTGCGGAAACGATTACGGCATGTCCTTCGAGATTCATGCCCAGGGCGCGATCCATGTCTTCGATTGCTTCGCCTGCGCCATCCATCGCATGGCGCCCATCTGCGAGCACTGCCGGGTCCAGATCATCGGACAGGGCGTCGAGGTCGACGGCAGCTGGTACTGCGGCGGCCACTGCGCCCGCGCGGAGGGAAAGGTGGGCATCGTCGACAGGGTGTGAGGACGACAGGGTCCGAGGAAACGATCCTGGGCTCGCCCCGGCGAGCCGAACCCCCCTGCGTGCACCCCATGGACCGAGTTGTACGGTCATGGGGTGTACCGCTTCCTGTTGTCCCGGCAGTGGGTGATCCTCACCCTCATCGCCCTCGTCCTCGTCCCGACGATGATCGAGCTGGGTTTCTGGCAGTTCCACCGGCACGAGCGCCGGGTCGCCCAGAACGCCCTGATCGCGGACAGCATCGCGGCGAAGCCGCTCCCGGTCGAGGAACTCACCTCCCCCGGCCACACGGTCCCGCGCTCCGACTACTGGCGGCCCGTCACCGCCACCGGCACCTTCGACACCGCCCACGAGGTGGTCGTCCGCCGCCGCACCTCCTCCGACGACCGGGTCGGCGTACACGTCCTGACCCCGCTGGTCCTCCGGGACGGCCGCATCGTCCTGGTCAACCGCGGCTGGATCCCGGCCGCCGCGGACCAGCACTCCTTCCCGCCGGTGCCGCCCGCCCCCAAGGGCGAGGTCACGATCAGCGGCCGGCTCAAGGCCGACGAGACGACCGGCGCCAGCGGCATCAAGGACCTGAAGGGTCTGCCGGACCGCCAGGTCATGCTCATCAACAGCCGGCAGCAGGCGGAGCTCATCGGCCGCGAGGTGCTCGGCGGCTATCTCGAACAGACCGCGCCCCGGCCCGCCGGCGACACCCCCGAGCTGATCCCCGAGCCCGACCACGCATCGATCGGCTCCCACATGGCGTACGCCGTGCAGTGGTGGCTCTTCGCGGCCGGGGTACCCGTCGGCTGGGTGATCCTGGTCCGCCGGGAGAAGCGCGACCGGGAGACCGGGGCCTCCTCCGGCACCGCGGGGGACGACGCCCCCGGAACCCCGGAACGGGACCCGGACGCGATCCAGGCCACTCCGTCCCTCTGATTGACCGTCGCCGCTTCCGGGAACAGCCCAAAGCGTGACGCAACGTATCGACGACTACGCCCTCATCGGCGATCTCCAGACCGCCGCGCTCGTCGGCCGCGACGGGTCGGTCGACTGGCTGTGTCTGCCCCGCTTCGACTCCGCCGCCTGCTTCGCCGCGATCCTCGGCGACGAGAACAACGGCCACTGGCGGATCGCCCCCAAGGGCGCCACGACCTGCGCCACCCGCCGGTACGCCGAGGACTCCCTCGTCCTGGAGACGTACTGGGAGACCCGTACGGGCACGGTCAAGGTCGTCGACTTCATGCCGCAGCGGGACAGGTCCCCCGATCTGATGCGGATCGTCGAGGGCGTCAGCGGCAGCGTCGAGATGAGCGCCGTCCTGCGGCTCCGCTTCGACTACGGCTCGGTCGTGCCCTGGATGCGCCGCGCCGAAGGCCACCGGGTCGCGATCGCCGGGCCGGACTCGGTCTGGCTGCGCAGCGAGCCGCCCGTGAAGACCTGGGGCCAGCAGTTCTCCACCTGCTCCTCCTTCACCGTCGCCGCCGGCGAGAAGGTGGCCTTCGTGCTGACCTGGCACCCCTCGCACGAGCCGCGCCCCGACCTCGTCGACCCCTACGAGGCCCTGGAGCAGTCCCTCGCGGACTGGCGGGAGTGGTCGGCCCGCTGCACCTACCGGGGCCCGTACCGGGAGGCGGTGCTGCGCTCCCTGATCACCCTCAAGGCCCTCACATACGCCCCGACCGGCGGGATCATGGCCGCCCCCACGACCTCCCTGCCGGAGGAGCTCGGCGGCGTACGGAACTGGGACTACCGCGCCTGCTGGCTGCGCGACTCCTCCCTCACCCTCGGGGCGCTGCTCGCCGCCGGATACGTCGACGAGGCATGCGCCTGGCGGGACTGGCTGCTCCGCTCGGTCGCCGGCGACCCGGCCGATCTGCAGATCATGTACGGGCCCGCCGGGGAGCGCCGGCTCCCCGAGACCACCCTGCCGTGGCTGCGGGGCTACGCCGACTCGGCGCCGGTACGGACCGGGAACGCGGCCGTGGACCAGTTCCAGCTCGATGTGTACGGCGAGGTCATGGACTCGCTCCACCGCGCGCGTGAGGCCGGGATCCCGGCGGAGCGGCACGCCTGGAACCTCCAGCTGAGCCTGCTCGGCTTCCTGGAGTCGACCTGGCGCGAGCCCGACGAGGGGCTGTGGGAGGTGCGCGGGCCGCGCCGCCACTTCACCCACTCGAAGGTGATGGCCTGGGTGGCCGCCGACCGGGCGGTCCGCACCCTGGAGGCGGACCCCTCGCTGCCGGGTGACGCGGCACGGTGGCGGACGATGCGGGACGAGATCCACGCGCAGGTGTGCGCCCGGTCCTACGACCCCGTCCGGAACACCTTCACCCAGTCGTACGGGTCACTGGAACTGGACGCCGCGACCCTGCTGATCCCCCAGGTCGGCTTCCTGCCGCCGGACGACCCCCGGGTGGTGGGCACCGTGGACGCGGTACGGGCGGAGCTGATGCACGGCGGCTACCTGCGCCGCTACAGCACCGACTCGGGGGCGGTGGACGGCCTACCGGGCCAGGAGGGCACCTTCCTCGTATGCTCCTTCTGGTTCGCGGACGCGCTCCGGCTGACCGGCCGGCCCGAGGAGGCCCGCGAGCTCTTCGAGCGCCTCGTGGCGCTCCGCAACGACGTGGGCCTCCTGGCGGAGGAGTACGACCCGGTGACGGACCGCCAGCTGGGCAACTTCCCCCAGGCCTTCAGTCACATCGGACTGGTGGGCACGGCGCTCGCACTGGCAGGCGAGGATCAGGACCCGGCAGGATAGGCCCATGGATCTTGGACTGAAGGACCGTGTGTACGTGGTGACCGGGGCGACACGGGGGCTCGGGCGGGCCTCCGCCGAGGCGCTGCTCGCCGAGGGGGCGAAGGTGCTCGTCACCGGCCGCGAGGAGAAGACCGTCGCCGAGGCCGTGGCCGAGCTGGGGCCGGGCGCGGCGGGCATCGCCGCCGACAACACCGACCCGGAGACCCCGGCGCGGCTCATCGCCGAGGCGCGGGCGCGGTTCGGCGGCTTCGACGGCATCCTCATCAGCGTCGGCGGACCGGCGCCCGGTTTCGCGGCGGACAACACCGACGAGGAGTGGGCCACCGCCTTCGACACCGTCTTCCTCGGGGCGGTTCGGCTGGCCCGCGCGGCGGCGCAGACACTCGTCGAGGGCGGCGTCATCGGGTTCGTCCTGTCCGGCTCGGTCCACGAGCCGATCCCCGGCCTGACCATCTCCAACGGGCTGCGCCCGGGTCTCGCCGGCTTCGCGAAGTCCCTCTCCAACGACCTGGGCCCGCGCGGGGTGCGCGTCGTCGGGCTGCTGCCCAGCCGGATCGACACGGACCGGGTGCGGTTCCTGGACTCCCTCTCCGGCGACGCGGACGCGGCCCGCGCGGCCAACGAGGGCACCATCCCGCTGCGCCGCTACGGCACCCCGGAGGAGTTCGGGCGGACGGCGGCCTTCCTGCTGTCGCCGGCCGCCTCGTATCTGACGGGCCTGATGATCCCGGTGGACGGCGGGGCCCGCGGCGGCTTCTGAGGGTCCGTCCCGGGCCCGCCGTCAGGCCACCCGCCTGGCCCGGTGCTTCACCGCCCGCAGGCGCGCCTCGGTGGGCAGGGCGGGCAGGCCCGTGGACGTACGCGCGTGGGCCAGGGCCTGGGTGCTGAGCGTGGTCAGGGCGGCCCCCGGGGAGGCGTACGGCTCCAGCTGGAGCCGTACGCGGGCACGGGGGGCGCCGCGGCGGCCCGTGAGGGAGACGCGGGCCCTGGACACGCCCTCCTGTGCCGTCGCGTCCGCCTCCAGGGCGCTCTCCAGGGCCCGGCCGCGCAGCACCGCAACCTCGCCGTCGCCGCTGTCGACGACGACCTCGGCGAGCCGGGCGCGCCGGAACTGGACGAGCAGCCACCACAGAGCGAGCAGGACGACGAGCCCGAGGGCCGCGATGACCACCGGCCACCACCAGCCCTCCTCGCGCCAGCGCTGCCGGTCGGCGGTGGAGAGCAGCACGTCGGAGGGGCCCGACCAGGGCCACCAGGACGGTACGGAGAGATCGAGGGCGGCGGCGAGGACTCCCCCGCCGCCGAGGACGAGCAGCAGCCCGGCGAGGCCGAGCAGGACGCGGTTGACGCGCCGCAGGACGACCGTCATCGGGGCACCCCTTCCTGGAGCATGACCGTCACCGGCTCGTCCCTTCGTCGAGGAGGACCGTCACCGGCTCATCCCTTCTTGGGCGGTCGGGCCACCCGTACCGTCAGCGCGGGCGCGTGGGCGAGGCCCAGCTCGTCGACGCCGGCCGCGAGGGCCGACTCCACGTCGGCGCGGACCTCGTCGAGCGCCCGGAAGTGCGAGACGGCCCTGACCGCCACTTTGGCGCGGCCCACCCGGACCCGGACGGACTGCACCCCGGAGACCTCCATGGCGCGGTCGCGCAGGGCCAGGGCGGCGGCCTCCCGGTCGAGTCCGGCCCGTACGTCGGCGTGTTCGCGGCGCATCGGGAGGACGGCGCGCAGGCCGGGGGTCGCGGCCAGGACCAGGAGCCAGAGGCCGAGGACGACCGCGACGGCCGCGCCGACGACGACCCAGGTGTCGTCGAGCGGTCGGGTGGCGAGGCCGTCGGCGAGTTCCCGACGCCAGGCCATGGCGGTGCGGTCGGCCCGTACGGCCGCCACGTCGTAGAGCAGGAGCCCGGCCCCGCCGAGGACCAGCGCCGCGAGCACCGCGGCGGGGATGCGGCGGACCGCCCAGAAGCGCCGGACCGAGGGTGCCGGGGCGGCATCGGGCAGGACGGGGACGTCGTGGCCGGGATCGGGGTCCGGGGTGGGCTCGGCGCCGGGGGCCGGGGTGGTCGTCATGAGAGGCGGCCCCTCGGTCCGGCCTGGCGGGTGAGCGGGGAGTGGAGTCGCTCCACGTGGACGGTGACCTCGTGGACCTCCATGCCGACCAGCTCCTCCACGCGTGTGCGTACCCGACCCCGGACGGCCCCGCACCGACCCCCGATGTCGGTGGGGTAGTCGAGGTCGAGGCTCACCGAGACCCGGGCGACGTCCCGGTGGACGACGACCGAGGCGTGGGGCTTTGAGCCGCCCTCGGGGACGGTGCCCACGGCCTCCCTGGCCGCCTGGGCGGCGATCTTCGCGACGACCCGGTCGGCGATCGAGGTCGCGCCCCGGTCACGCACCGGGTCCGGGGAGGCCGGGTCGGCTGCCACCCCGTGTCACTTCCGCCGGTCGCCGCGTTCGCGGCCCCGGAACAGGTCGCCGGGTTCGAGGTCGCCGTCGAGGAAGCGGCCCGCGACGAAGCCGATCGCACCCAAGGCCGCCACCAGTACAAACGCCCCGAAGCCGCCGAAGTATCCGGCGAAGCCGAGGGCCATGCCGGCCACCAGGCCGACCACCGCCATGCTCATTCCTGACCCCTTTCCGATCGTTCCTGAGCCCCCTGTACGCCTGTGCAGCCGTCAGCGGCTACTGGAGCCGTGGTTCCGGCTCCTCCTCCTCTTCCTCGGGCAGCTTCACGTCGCTGACCGCGATGTTGACCTCGACGACTTCGAGGCCCGTCATCCGCTCCACGGCCGCGATGACGTTCTCCCGGACGTCGCCGGCGACGTCGGCGATGGAGACGCCGTAGTCGACGACGATCTCCAGGTCGAGCGCGGTCTGCACCTCGCCGACCTCGGCCTTCACCCCGCGGGTGACGTTCGACTTGGCGCCGCCCCCGCCGGGCACCCGGTCGCGTACGGCGCCGAAGGTGCGGGAGATGCCGCTGCCCATCGCGTGCACGCCGACGACGTCTCGGGCGGCGAGACCGGCGATCTTCTCGACGACTCCGTCGGCGATCGTGGTCCGGCCCCGGGAGGCCGGGTCTCCACCGCCCCGCTTGGTGACCGAGGTGCGGCGCGGTTCGCGCGGCTCGTCGGTCGTCGGGTCGCCGGAGTGAGTGGTGTCCGCCATTTGATTTCGCCCCTTCTGGGATATTTCGGGGTTCTTCGCCCACACTAAGGGCGGTTACCCGGTCCCGCCCCGGGGATACGGCAGGCTGGGGCAATGACGACGGCTGAGGGTTGGACGGCGGCGGTACGGGACCGCCTCGCCCCGGGCAGGCTGCTGCCGCTCGGAGCGGCGGCGGAGGGGGCGTGGATCACCGAGCGGGCGGTGCGCGAGGTGGTCGGCCGGGCCGCCGCGGCGGTACGGGGCGTGGTGCCGGGCACGCTGCGGATCGGCCCGGCGGACGCACCCGAAGAGCCGGAGTCAGGTGCCCTGCGGATCACGGCCTCGTTCGGCGCGGTCGCCGGACGGGCGCTTCCGGAGCTCGCCGGGGAACTGCGGTCGGCGCTGCTCACCACGGCCGAGGACGGGCTCGGGCTCGTGGTCGCGGCGGTGGACCTGCGGGTGACGGATCTGCTGGACGCGGCGCCGCCGGAGCCGGATGAGGGCGCGGCTCCCCCGCCGGGCCTGACCTCGCCGGCGACGGACGACCCCGTGGCGCTCGCGGCGCTCGGAGTGGCGGGGGTCGCGGGGGTGACGGACGCGCTGGGCCCACCGGTGCGCCGGGGATCCGACGGAGTGCGGGTGGAACTGGCCGTGACGGCCGGGGCCCGCCCCCTGGACGTGGCCCGCGCGGTGCGCACGGCCGTGACCGCGGTCGCCCCGGAGGCGGCCGCGGTCACGGTCGTGGTGTCGGAACTGCGCTAGGGGGTGCCTTGATCAGGCCGGGCCGGCGACGCCCGATCGGCAAGGCGCCTCTAGGGCCCGTCGGATTTCCGGCGGTACGCGCGCGTGCCGCCGATTTTCCTCAGCAGGCACCTGCGCGCGTGCGGGCAGGCGTCAGTCGCCGAGGCCCGCGAGGTCGCGCAGGCGGCGGGCCTGGGCGGCACGCTCGGCGGTGCGCTGCTCCTCGTAGGAGCGGCCGGCGACACCCTGGAGGAGCGCCTTGGTCTCGGTGACCGCGTCGCGCGGCGCGGCGAGCAGGGCGGCGCCGAGGTCCCGTACCGCCGCGTAGAGCTCGTCGGCGGGCACGGACAGGTTGGCGAGACCGATGCGCTCGGCCTCTTCCGCGTGGACGAAGCGCCCGGTGGCGCAGATTTCCAGCGCGCGGGCGTAGCCGACGAGCGAGACGAGCGGGTGCGTCCCGGTCAGGTCCGGGACGAGGCCCAGGCTGGTCTCGCGCATGGCGAACTGCACGTCCTCGGCGACGACCCGCAGGTCGCAGGCGAGAGCGAGCTGGAAGCCCGCGCCGATGGCGTGGCCCTGGACGGCCGCGATCGACACGAGGTCGCTACGGCGCCACCAGGTGAACGCCTCCTGGTACTCGGCGATGACCGCGTCGAGGTCCGCGTCGGAACCGCGCGCGAGATCGAGGAAGGACGGCTCTCCGTCGAAGCCCTCGGGCGTGAACGCCTGCCGGTCGAGTCCGGCGGAGAAGGACTGGCCTTCGCCGCGCAGTACGACGACCCGCACGCTGCCGGGCAACGACCGGCCGGCTTCTGTCAACGCCCGCCACAGAGCGGGAGACTGAGCGTTGCGCTTCGCCGGATTGGTCAGGGTCACCGTGGCAACGGCGTCCTCGACGGTGAGCCGTACACCGTCCTTGTCGAATACGAGCTCAGAGTCGTCGAGCGTAGTCATGGGGGCGCCTCCGGTTACGGTGCAGCACTGCATACAAAATGCTAAGTGACTGCACAGTAACCACCTGGCCGGCGCGAAGACCGACCGGGTGGCCACCGGGAGATCCGGTGGCCCGGTCGAGGCGTCCCTATGTCAGGCCGAGGCGGCTTTCTTGCCCCGTGTCGCTCCGCCGCGTCCACGCAGCGTGACTCCGGACTCGCTGAGCATCCGGTGGACGAATCCGTAGGAGCGGCCCGTTTCCTCGGCCAGCGCCCGGATACTCGCACCGGAGTCGTACTTCTTCTTCAGGTCTGCCGCGAGCTTGTCGCGCGCGGCGCCGGTAACCCGGCTGCCCTTCTTCAGAGTCTCGGCCACCCGTGCCTCCTCATGGGAAGTGCGCTCTGGACTTCTCATGATCACCCCTCCCGTGCGTCCTGGCCACCCATTCGACAAGGTCCATGCCGCCGGGTTTGTGGACGAGCGGGCCTTCATCACGACCGGAATCTCTGATTCCGCTGGGCCGGAAACAGGCCTTCGCGGCGCGCGGCACGGGAAGTAGCAGGTCAGCGATACAGGGGGAACACACGTACGGCGCGGGTCTGCCGGAAGGATTCGGCAGAGCTCCGCGCCGGGGGGTACGAGACACCCTCACTCAGATGAAGGATCACCCATGAGCCGAATGATCCAGCCCAGCATGATCACCCGGTCGTCTCCGGATCAGGCGAGAGCGACCAGGTCCGCGTAGTCCGGGCCCCACAGGTCCTCGACGCCGTCCGGGAGCAGGATGATCCGCTCCGGCTCCAGCGCGTCGACCGCACCCTCGTCGTGGGTGACGAGGACGACGGCGCCCTTGTACGTCCGCAGGGCCCCGAGGATCTCCTCGCGGCTGGCCGGGTCCAGGTTGTTCGTCGGCTCGTCGAGGAGCAGCACGTTCGCCGAGGAGACGACCAGGGTGGCCAGGGCCAGACGGGTCTTCTCGCCGCCGGACAGGACCCCGGCCGGCTTGTCGACGTCGTCGCCGGAGAAGAGGAAGGAGCCGAGCGTCTTGCGGACCTGGACGAGGTCGAGGTCGGGCGCGGCCGAGCGCATGTTCTCCAGGACGCTGCGCTCGGGGTCGAGCGTCTCGTGCTCCTGGGCGTAGTAGCCGAGCTTGAGGCCGTGGCCCGGGGTCACCTCGCCGGTGTCGGCCTTCTCGGCGCCGGCGAGCAGCCGGAGCAGCGTGGTCTTGCCCGCGCCGTTGAGGCCGAGGATGACGACGCGCGAGCCCTTGTCGATCGCGAGGTCCACATCGGTGAAGATTTCGAGTGAGCCGTAGGACTTGGAGAGTCCCTCTGCCGTCAGCGGGGTCTTGCCGCAGGGCGCGGGGTCGGGGAAGCGGAGCTTGGCGACCTTGTCGGAGGCGCGCACCGCCTCCAGGCCGGAGAGCAGTCGCTCGGCGCGCTTGGCCATGTTCTGCGCGGCCACGGTCTTGGTGGCCTTGGCGCGCATCTTGTCGGCCTGCGAGTTGAGGGCGGCGGCCTTCTTCTCGGCGTTCTGGCGCTCGCGCTTGCGGCGCTTCTCGTCGGCCTCGCGCTGCTGCTGGTAGAGCTTCCAGCCCATGTTGTAGACGTCGATCGTGGAGCGGTTGGCGTCCAGGTAGAAGACCTTGTTGACCACGGTCTCGACGAGGTCGACGTCGTGGGAGATCACGATGAAGCCGCCGCGGTAGCTCTTCAGGTAGTCGCGCAGCCAGACGATGGAGTCGGCGTCGAGGTGGTTGGTCGGCTCGTCGAGGAGGAGCGTGTCGGCGTCCGAGAAGAGGATCCGGGCGAGCTCGACACGGCGGCGCTGACCACCGGAGAGGGTGTGCAGCGGCTGGCCGAGGACCCGGTCGGGCAGGCCGAGGGCGGCGGCGATGGTGGAGGCCTCGGCCTCGGCCGCGTACCCGCCCTTGGTCAGGAACTCGGTCTCCTGGCGCTCGTACTGCCGCATCGCCTTGTCGCGGGTGGCGCCGGCGCCGGTGGCGATGCGCTCCTCGTTCATCCGCATCTTCTTGAGGAGGACGTCGAGGCCGCGGGCGGAGAGGATGCGGTCGCGGGCCAGGACGTCGAGGTCGCCGGTGCGCGGGTCCTGCGGGAGGTAGCCGACCTCGCCGGAGCGGGCGATCTGGCCGGCGGCGGGGACGCCCTCGCCCGCGAGGCACTTGGTGAGGGTGGTCTTGCCCGCTCCGTTGCGACCGACGAGGCCGATGCGGTCGCCCTTGGCGACTCGGAAGGAAGCGGACTCGATGAGGACTCGGGCGCCGGCGCGCAGCTCGATGCCGGAAGCGGTGATCACGGACAGACTCCAGGGCGATGGGAAACGGCGGAAGGACAGCTGGTGAAGGGCTTCGACGCCGCTAATGCACGGGGAGAATGGCCATACGGCCAGTCTAACGGGCCCCTGCAACTGCTTTTCGGCCACGAGGGGGATCAGGGGCACGATCGGATGTTTCTCACATAACCGACGATGGTCATCAAAAGGGGCGATCCCTGGGAGATGGGCCGATACTCGGCGCAGGGCGGCGGCCTCTGCCGCGGCAGTGACGCGGAGGGTGGTGGGCCGTGCAGTTCGACGACGACGCCGATCTGGACACCTCGGAGGTCAAGGACGTCCGGAGCAGTCGCATCCCGGGCGGGAAGGCGACCGTCGGCGGCGGCATCATCGGCTTCATCGCCCTGATCCTGGGTCTGTTCCTCGGGGTGGGTCCGGACCAGCTCGGGCTCTCCTCGGGCGGCGACGAGCCGGTGGCCAGCTCCTCCGGGGCGGCCCAGGTGGCGCAGACCTGCAAGAAGGGTTCGGACGCCAACACCCGCGAGGACTGCCGGATCGTCGCCGTCGTCAACAGTGTCCAGGACTTCTGGCGGAGCGAGTACGCGCGCCGGGGCGGCACCTACGGGAGCGCCGCCACCGTGATGTTCAGCCAGCGGGTCCCGACCGCCTGCGGCTCCGCGACCTCGGCGGTGGGGCCCTTCTACTGCCCCGGCGACCGACAGGTCTATCTGGACCTGGGCTTCTTCGACGAGCTGCGCACCAAGTTCGGGTCCAGCGGCGGGCCCTTCGCCCAGGCGTACGTGGTGGCGCACGAGTACGGCCACCACATCCAGAACCTGATGGGGACCCTGAGCCGCGCGCAGGACGGGCGGACCGGCGCGAACTCCAACGCCGTCCGGGTCGAGCTCCAGGCCGACTGCTACGCGGGCGTGTGGGCCCGGCACGCCACGACCACGCCCGACGACCGGACCGGCCGGCCGGTGCTCACCCGGCTGACGGACGAGGACATCCGGGACGGCCTGGACGCGGCGGCCGCGGTGGGCGACGACCGGATCCAGGAGAAGTTCCAGGGCCGGGTGACCCCGGAGAACTGGACCCACGGCTCCGCGGCCCAGCGCCAGCAGTGGTTCTACGAGGGCTACAGGACGGGCGACATGGCCCGGTGCAACACCTTCCGCTGATTGCCGGTGCGGACTGCCAGACTGAGACCTGGGTCACATTCGACTGAATCGAGAGGAAGTGATCGGGATGGCTGAGGCACCCCACGTCTGTCCGACGCTGACGTACGAGGACGCGAAGGCGGCGATCACCCTGCTCACGGAGGGGTTCGGCTTCCGTGCGAACGCGGTGTACGAGGGTGAGGACGGGCGCGTGGCGCACGCCGAGCTGTCCTACGGGAACGGCATGGTGATGCTGGGCAGCAAGGGCACCGGCAGCGAGTTCGACAAGCTGATGGCCGACGCCGGCCCGGTCGGCGTGTTCGTGCACGTGGACGACGTCGACGAGCACCACGCGCGGGCGGTGGCCCATGGCATCGAGATCGTGATGCCGCCCAAGGACCAGGACTACGGCGCGCGGGACTACATGGCCCGGGACGCCGAGGGCAACATCTGGAGCTTCGGGACGTACACCCCCGGCGCCGCGGAGTAGTCCGGCGCCGGGCGGGGTGCACGCCTCTCGTCACTCTCCCCGGGCGGGGATCCCGTCCCGCTCCCCCGGGCGGGGATCCCCGTCACGCTCCCCCGGTGTGGACCTGGAAGGCCGCCCGGCGGACCGCCTTGGCCAGGGCCGGGTCCGGGTGGGCGGCCGCGAGGGCGACCAGGACCTGGACGGTACGGGGGTGGCCGACGGCCCTGATCTCGTCGAGGAGCGCCGGGACGGTGCCCTGCACGGCGGAGTCGAGGTGCCGGACGAGCAGTTCGCTCTCGCCGTGGTCGGCGACGGCCGCGGCCGTGTCCACCCAGAGCCAGGTGGACTCCTCACGGGTGAGGACCTCCTGGGCGTCGTCGGGGTCGGCACCCTCGTACTCGGCGAGCCAGAGCAGTGCGTACGGCCGCAGGGACGGTTCGGCGACCGTGGCCCGCACCTCGGCCTCGGCGGGGGCGCCGACGACGCGGAGCGCCTCGAAGGCGAGCCCGCGCAGCAGCGCGTCCTCACCGCGGGCGACGGCGAGCAGTTCGGTCACCGCGCTGGAGAGGGTGCGGGCCGCGAGCCAGGCGCGGTACTCGGCGCGGGCCGGGCCGGGGGTCAGTCGGGCGCAGCCGCGGAGCATGTCCTCGGCGGACTGCTCGATGTTCCCGGCGGGGCTCTGCGCGGCGACGCAGATCTGCTCCAGCTTGACCCAGACCGCCCAGTTGCCGAGCGGGGTCAGGGTGGCGTGACGCCCCTCCGCACCGGGGTCCAGGGTGAGCGCGCCGACGGCCGCCAGGCCTTCGAGGGCCCAGTCGAGCAGGGCGGGGAGACCGTCGGTGCCGTCCACGGCGGGCGCGTCGGCGGCCTCGGGGGCCGGCTCCGCCACCGGGACCTCGCAGCGCTCCTCGCGCAGTTCCTCGACGCGCTGGCCGAGCAGGTCGAGGAGGGCGGGGACGAGGACCGGGCCCTGGGAGAGCTGGAGCAGCGACAGGACCTGCGGGAGGGCCTCGACGACCTCCGCGACGGCGCTCGGCTCGACACCCTCGGGGGCCGGGTGCACCAGGGACCAGGCGTCGAAGAGGGCGACCCAGCCGCGCAGCACGGCGGAGTCGTCACGGTCCCAGGCGTGCAGCCGCCAGCCGGGGCGGGCGGTGTCGCCGTGGAGCTCGACGAGTCCGGCGAGGCGGGCGCGGTCCCAGCCGGCCCGGATCTGGCCGGGCGTCAGGTTCAGTGCGGCGGCGGCCCGTTCCTGGGCGGGGACGGCTCCGGGGCCGGTGCGGGGTGCCGCTACGGCGCCGCGCTCGACGGCGGCCCAGCGGGCGATCCGTACGGCGTCGGCGAGGACGTGCCGGGCCTGGCGGGCGAGCTCCGCGCGGGGCGGAGTGCCCTCGGGCGGCCGCGGCGCCGGCCGGGTGCGCCGGGTCGTCACGGCCCGTCGGGCGGTGGCCAGCGCCCGCGGGCGGACGAGTCGGAGTCTGGAGTTGCGCGCCAATGGTTCATCGGGCTTTCGAGACGTCACGGGGGCAGTCTTCCCGCTGACGGCCCGAAAGCCCAATCGGAATCGGCCGCGCCGTCCCCGGCGCCCCCTGCGGGGCCCTAGAGGAGCGGGGTGAGGAAGCGGCGCAGGGCCTCCTCGTAGCGGACCGGGTCGGCGTTCCACATCGACGCGTGCGGTGCGTGCCGCACGGTCTGGAGGGTGACCAGGCCGGGGCGGCGGGCGGCGAGTTCGACGGACGGCTCGTAGGGGGCGATGGTGTCGTCGGGCCCGTGGAAGAGGAGGACGGGGACGCGCAGGGCCTCCGGTGCGGAGGCGGCCCGGAGCAGGTCGCCGTGCGGTCCGGTCCTGCCCTGGGCGGCGCGGACGGCGAGCGGGAGCAGGGGGCCGGGGACGTGGTGGGCCGCGGCGAGGTTGCGGAGGGTGGCCTCCCAGTCCAGGACCGGCGAGTCGAGGACGAGGCCGCTGATCCGGTCGCGCACCCCCGACTCGGCGGCGGCGCGCAGGGCCATCGAGGCCCCGGTCCCCCAGCCGTGCAGCACGACCTTGGCGGCGCCCCGGTGGACGGCGTAGCGGATGGCGGCGTCGACGTCGCGCCATTCGGAGTCGCCGAGGTGGGCGAGACCGTCCGGGGAGGCGGGTGCTCCCTCGTCGCCGCGGTAGGCGGGGACGAGGACGGGGATCTTGCGGCGGTTGTAGAAGGAGACGAGGTTCAGCGGGTGCTCGCGGGTGGTGCCGAGGCCGTGCAGGGCGATCACCCAGGTGGTGCGGGGAGCTGCCACCAGCCAGGCCGGCAGGGGGCCGAGCTCGCCGGGGATCTCGACGTCCTCATGGGCGAGCCCGAGGGCGCTGATCGGCGTGCCGATGTGCAGCTGGGGGGTGAGGCGGACGCGGGTGCCGGGGCCGAGCACCCCGCGCTCGACCCGTTCGAGGCGCCGGACGACGGTGTCGGCGGTGTGCGGGACCCGGTCGAGGACGGGGCCGACGACGGCGTGCTGGCCGTGGCCCTCCATCCCGTACGTACCGGGGCGCAGCGAGGCGAGGCTGCGGGTGAGGGTGATCCGCTCAGGGCCCGTGACGTGCACGGTGAGTTTGGGATCTCCGGGCAGGGGACGTCCGGACGGCGCCCTGAGGGCGACGTCGCTGGCGTACCGGCCGACCGCGAACGCGGCCGCGCCGACACCGAGCAGGGTGGTGACGGCCGCTGCCGTCGCTGTAGCCGGGCGCACGTTCCCAGTCTCGGCAGGGTGGGGACGGACTGCCACCGGTGGGACCCGTACGGCCCCGGACGGGAGGTCGGACAGGAGGGTACGGACGGCTCCTGCACCCGAGGCCTCCGGGGCACTCCTGCGCACTCCGCGGAGTGACGTGGGTCTCGTCCGCGGGGTCCCCCGGTCGGATGGTTCCGTCCAGGGAGCGGAACCGGGTGGCGGAGGAGGAACCGGGGCAGGTCGCATGTGCCCGGTGTTGGCCGGTATTACCCGAGGTTGCGGGGTGCCCGCATCGTGGACAGTTCGCGTGCCGGGACCACAAGCGGAATCTGTTGACACCGGTTCGGGACACCACACCGCCCGACCCAGTTCACCTTCCGTTCATCCAGGTTGCTTACGTTCGTCCAGCCACTGACGTCAAACGATTGCCTGGGTAAATGGAACACATCACGCTGCTGCTCGCCATTGTGGTCGTGACAGCTCTCGTGTTCGATTTCACGAACGGTTTCCACGACACCGCGAACGCGATGGCCACGACCATCTCGACCGGTGCACTCAAGCCGAAGACGGCGGTGGCCATGTCCGCCGTGCTGAACCTCGTCGGCGCGTTCCTGTCCGTGGAGGTCGCCAAGACGATCTCCGGCGGGATCATCAACGAAGAGGGCATCCGTACAGAGGTGATCTTCGCCGCGCTGGTCGGCGCCATCCTCTGGAATCTGCTGACCTGGCTGCTCGGACTTCCGTCCAGCTCCTCCCACGCCCTCTTCGGCGGCCTCATCGGCGCCGCGGTCATGTCGGCCGGCTGGTCGGCCGTGAACGGCCCCACCATCGTCACCAAGGTCCTCATCCCGGCCGTCGCCGCTCCGATCGTCGCCGGTCTCGCCGCGATGCTGGCCACCCGGCTGACGTACAGGATCGGCGCCAAGACCGACGAGAAGCACACCGCCAAGGGCTACCGGGTCGGCCAGATCGCGTCCGCCGGTCTCGTCTCCCTCGCCCACGGCACCAACGACGCCCAGAAGACGATGGGCATCATCACCCTGGCCCTGGTCACCGGTGGCGTCCTCGCCCCCGGCTCCAACCCGCCGATGTGGGTCATCGTCTCCGCCGGTATCGCGATCGCCCTCGGCACCTACCTCGGTGGCTGGCGCATCATCCGCACCATGGGCAAGGGCCTCACCGACCTCCGTCCGCAGCAGG
This sequence comes from Streptomyces sp. NBC_01077, assembly GCF_045162855.1. Lineage (NCBI taxonomy): Bacteria > Bacillati > Actinomycetota > Actinomycetes > Kitasatosporales > Streptomycetaceae > Streptomyces > Streptomyces sp. NBC_01077. The sequence goes on from NZ_CP108669.1 coordinate 2,755,061, forward strand.
GCTTCGCCGCCCAGACCAGCGCCGCGACGGTCATCCTGGCCTCCTCGCACCTCGGCTTCTCCCTCTCCACCACCCAGTCCTGCTCGGGTGCCGTGATGGGCGCCGGTCTCGGCCGCAAGGGCGGTGTCGTCCGCTGGTCGACCGCGACCCGGATGTTCGTCGCCTGGGGTCTGACCCTGCCCGCCGCGGGCCTGGTCGGCGCCGGTGCCGAGTTCCTCACCAAGCAGGGCCCCTGGGGCATCGCCGCCGTCGCGGTCCTGCTGGTCGCCGGCTCGGGCGTCATCTGGTCGCTGTCCCGCCGCAAGCCGGTCGACCACAACAACGTCACCGCCGACGACCTCGACGCCGAGCCCGCGGGCGTCGTGACCACCGCCATCGCGGCCGTCACCCCGCCGCCGGCCGCCGGTACCGTCGCCGCCGTCGCGGACGAGGACCTCAAGACCACCATCCCCGCACCGGCTCCCACCGACCCGGCCGCTCCCTCCGCCCCCGCCGCAGCGGTGTAAGGAACGAACGACATGAAGATCGACTGGGCAGCTCTCGGCTCCGTCTTCGGAGTCAGCCTCGTGGCGACCGTCGCGCTGGTGGGCCTCTTCACCCTCGGCGTCATCGGCCTCTCCAAGCAGGAGCAGGCCGCCGCCCAGGGAGGCTCCGCCACCCTGGCCCGCACCGGCGCCTACGCCTGCTTCGCCCTCTGCCTCTCGGCAGTGGCGTACGGCATCTATCTGATCGTCGCCTGAGGCCCCTCCGACGGTCCACGGCACACCGGCCGGGCGGTCCGCACCTTCGGGTGCGGACCGCCCGGCCGTCGTCGTCACGGCGGCGTGTCTGTGGTGCTTCGCACAGTGACCCGACGCAGGTCAAGGGTGAGTTGACGGGTGTTCTCGGGCCGTGGTGGACTGCCGAGGCCATTACGGCGGCAGTAGAGGAAGTCCGGTGCGAATCCGGCGCGGTCCCGCCACTGTGACCGGATCCGAAGGGTCCGGGAGTCAGGAACTCTCGCCGCCGGTCACGTCGATCCAGGGCGCGGACCCTGAGTGAGGACATGCGCCATGCCCGGCCGCAGCAGTACCAGCCGCCTCTCCCCGGACGGATTCGCGTACGGCGCGGCCGCGGGTCTCGCCGTCGACCTGCTCATCGGCGACCCCCGCCGCGGACATCCCGTCGCCGCGTTCGGCCGGGCGGCCGCCGCGGTCGAGAACCGCCTCCACCACGACCACCGCGGCTGGGGTGCCCTGCACACCGCCGTCTGCGCCGGCTCCACCGCCGCCCTCGGAGCGCTCGCCGCCCGGGCCGTACGGAACCGGCCGGCCGCCACCGTCGCCCTGACCGCCGCCGCCGTGTGGGCCGTCGTCGGCGGTACGAGCCTGGGGCGGGAGGCCCGCGCGATCGGCGGGGCGCTCGCCGCCGGGGACCTGGACGTCGCCCGGGAGCGGCTGCCGCATCTGTGCGGGCGCGACCCGCAGTCCCTGGACGGGCCCGCGATGGCGCGCGCCGTCGTCGAATCGGTCGCCGAGAACACCTCCGACGCCGTGGTCGGCGCCCTGTTCTGGGGCGCGGTCGCGGGCGTACCCGGCCTGGTCGGCTTCCGGGCCGTCAACACCCTCGACGCGATGGTCGGCCACAAGTCGCCCCGCCACCGCCGCTTCGGCTGGGCCTCGGCCCGGCTCGACGACGTGGCCGGCTGGCCCGGCGCCCGGCTGACCGCCGTACTCGCGACCGTCGCCGGAGGGAACCCGCGGGGTGCGCTGAAGGCCTGGCGGGCGGACGCGGGGAAGCATCCCAGCCCCAACGCGGGCCCGGTCGAGGCCTCCTTCGCGGGCGCGCTCGGCGTACGGCTCGGGGGCACCCTGTCGTACGGCGGACGGGTCGAACACCGGCCGGTGCTCAACGGGGAGGGGCGCGCCGTCGAGGTGACCGACATCGACCGGGCCGTACGGCTGTCGCGCCGGGTCACCGGACTCACTCTGGCCGCCTGCGTGGGCGGCCGCCTGATCATCGGCGCCCTGGGGGCCCGGAAGCGGAGGAACGCATGAGGGGTGGGGGACTGCTCGTCGCCGGGACCACGTCCGACGCCGGAAAGAGCGTCGTGACGGCCGGCATCTGCCGCTGGCTGGTCCGAAAAGGACTCAAGGTGGCGCCGTTCAAGGGGCAGAACATGTCCCTCAACTCCTTCGTCACCCGCGAGGGCGCCGAGATCGGGCGTGCCCAGGCCATGCAGGCCCAGGCGGCGCGGGTGGAACCCACCGCGCTGATGAACCCCGTCCTGCTCAAGCCCGGCAGCGACCGGTCCAGCCAGGTCGTCCTGATGGGGAAGCCGGTCGGTGAGCTGAGCGCCCGCGGCTACCACGGGGGCCGCCAGAAGGAGCTCTTCGAGCCGGTGATGGCGTGCCTGGAGGAGCTGCGGAGCACGTACGACGCGGTGATCTGCGAGGGCGCGGGCAGCCCGGCCGAGATCAACCTGCGGCGCACCGACATCGTGAACATGGGCATCGCTCGGGCCGCGCGGCTGCCCGTCGTCGTGGTCGGCGACATCGACCGGGGCGGGGTCTTCGCCCAGTTCTTCGGGACGACGGCGCTCCTCGCGCCCGAGGACCAGGAGCTGATCGCGGGCTATCTCGTGAACAAGTTCCGCGGCGACGTGACCCTGCTCGAACCGGGGCTCGACATGCTGCACGGGCTCACCGGGCGGCGGACCTTCGGCGTCCTGCCGTACGCGCACGGGCTCGGCATCGACGAGGAGGACGGCCTGCGGGTCTCGCTGCGGGGTGCGGTCCGTGAGTCCGTCGTCGCGCCGCCGGTCGGCGAGGACGTGCTGCGGGTCGCGGTCTGCGCGGTGCCGCTGATGTCCAACTTCACCGATGTGGACGCGCTGGCGGCCGAGCCGGGTGTGGTCGTGCGGTTCGTGGACCGGGCGGAGGAGCTGGTCGACGCGGACCTCGTGATCGTGCCGGGCACCCGGGGCACGGTGAAGGCCCTGTCCTGGCTGCGCGAGCGCGGGCTCGCCGACGCGCTGCTGCGGCGCGCCGCCGAGGGGCGTCCGGTACTCGGCATCTGTGGCGGCTACCAGCTGCTCGGCGAGCACATCGAGGACGAGGTCGAGTCCCGGGCCGGGGCCGTCGACGGTCTCGGGCTGCTGCCCGTACGGGTCCGGTTCGCGCCCGAGAAGACGCTTGCCCGGCCGGTGGGGTCGGCGCTCGGCGAACGGGTGGAGGGGTACGAGATCCACCACGGGGTCGCCGAGGTGCTGGGCGGGGAAGCCTTCCTGGACGGGTGTCGGGTCGGCGCCGTGTGGGGGACGCACTGGCACGGCTCGCTGGAGAGCGACGGGTTCCGGCGGGCGTTCCTGCGAGAGGTCGCCGCGGCGGCGGGGCGGCGGTTCGTGCCGGCGCCGGACACGTCGTTCGAGGCGCTGCGGGAGGAACAGCTGGACCGGCTGGGGGACCTGATCGAGGAGCACGCGGACACGGACGCGTTGCTGCGGTTGATCGAGGAGGGGGCTCCGAAGGGGCTGCCTTTCGTGCCGCCGGGTGCGCCGTGAGCGCGGTCGCGCCGGGCGCGGGGCGGGGGTGTCGCCCGGGTGCGGGACGGCGGGGGTGTGCACGGCCTTCGGCCGTGCCGGGGTTCCCACCCGTGCGACGTGTCGAGAAGAGTGCGGGTGGCCCCCGTGAGGGGTTGCTCGCCGTTGGCGGCCGCAGGCTGTCATTCGAGCATCAGCGATCTGAAGGAGTGACCACCCGATGAGCACCCGGTATCCGTTCACCGCCGTCGTCGGTATGGACGACCTGCGGCTCGCGCTGCTGCTCAATGCCGTCAGCCCGGCCGTGGGCGGTGTGCTCGTCCGGGGGGAGAAGGGGACCGCCAAGTCCACCGCCGTGCGCGCGCTCGCCGAGTTGCTGCCCGCCGTGCCCGTCGTCGCGGGGTGCCGGTTCAGTTGCGATCCAGGCTCGCCCGACGCGGGCTGCCCCGACGGGCCCCACGAGGTCGCTCCCGGGGCCGAGCGGGCCGCGCGCATGGTCGAGCTGCCCGTCGGCGCCTCCGAGGACCGGCTCGTCGGCTCGCTCGACATCGAGAAGGCGCTCAGCGAAGGGGTCAAGGCCTTCGAGCCCGGGCTTCTCGCCGCCGCCCATCGCGGCATCCTCTACGTCGACGAAGTCAATCTGCTGAGCGATCACCTCATCGATCATCTGCTCGACGCCGCCGCCATGGGATCCTCCTACGTCGAGCGTGAGGGTGTCTCCGTACGGCATGCCGCCCGCTTCCTCCTCGTCGGCACCATGAACCCCGAGGAGGGCGAGCTGCGGCCCCAGCTTCTCGACCGGTTCGGTCTGACCGTCGAGGTGGCCGCGTCGCGCGACCCGCAGCAGCGGGTCGAGGTCGTCCGCCGGCGGCTCGCCTTCGAGGACGACCCCGCCGCCTTCGCCACGCGCTGGGCCGACGAGGAGACCGCGCTGCGCGGCCGGATCACCGCCGCCCGCGCCCTGCTGCCCCAGGTGACGCTCGGCGACGCCGTACTGCTCCAGATCGCCGCCACCTGTGCCGCGTTCGAGGTCGACGGCATGCGCGCCGACATCGTCATGGCCCGCACCGCGACCGCGCTCGCCGCCTGGGCCGGACGCACCGAGGTCACCTCCGAGGACGTACGGCAGGCCGCGCTCCTCGCCCTCCCCCACCGGCGGCGCCGCTCCCCCTTCGACGCCCCCGGCCTCGACGAGGACAAGCTCGACGAGACCCTGGAGGAGTTCAAGGGTGAGGAGCCGGACCCGGACCCGGATCCGGACCCCGAGCCCGACGGGCCCGGCGACGGCGGTCCCGGTGACGGTGGCCCCGGCGGGGGTGTTCCGCCGCAGAGCGACGGGCCCGCCGCCGAGAACTCCCCCGCTCCCGAGGAGACTTCCGCTCCCGCGCCCGCTCCCCAGGGCGCCGGTTCCGGGGAACGCGCGGCCGTCGCCGCCTCCGAGCCCTTCCGTACGAAGGTGCTCAGTGTCCCGGGTCTGGGCGAGGGCGCGGCCGGGCGCCGTTCCCGGGCCCGTACCGAGCACGGCCGTACCACCGGATCCGTACGCCCCCGTGGCGCGCTGACCAAGCTGCACCTGGCCGCCACCGTGCAGGCCGCCGCCCCGCACCAGAAGGCCCGTGGGCGGACCGGTCCCGGGCTCGTGGTCCGCCGGGACGACCTGCGGCAGGCGACCCGGGAGGGGCGCGAGGGGAACCTGGTGCTCTTCGCCGTCGACGCCTCCGGTTCGATGGCGGCCCGGCAGCGGATGAGCGCCGTCAAGGGCGCCGTCCTCTCCCTGCTGCTCGACGCCTACCAGCGGCGCGACAAGGTCGGCCTCATCACCTTCCGGGGCCGTGACGCCGAGGTCGCGCTGCCGCCGACCTCGTCCGTCGACGCGGCCGCCGCCCGGCTGGAGAAGCTCCCGACCGGTGGTCGTACCCCGCTGTCGGCCGGGCTCCTCAAGGCCCACGACGTCCTGCGCGTCGAGCGGCTGCGGGACCCCTCGCGCCGTCCGCTGCTCGTCGTCGTGACCGACGGGCGCGCGACCGGCGGCGGCGCCGACCCGGTGGCGCTCGCCGCCCGCGCCGCGCGGCTGCACGCGGCCGACGGCACGGCCTCCGTCGTCGTGGACTGCGAGACCGGACCGGTACGGCTCGGCCTCGCCCGTGAGCTGGCGCGTGAACTCGGCGGCACCGCCGTCACCTTGGACGAGCTGCGCGCCGATTCGATCGCCGGCCTCGTCAGAGACGTACAGGCAGGACAGACAACCACCAGGAGGGCCGCTTAATGCCGCAGGGACAGCCGACCGTCGTTCCCGACGACGGTCTCACCACCCGTCAGCGCCGCAACCGCGCACTGGTGATGGTGCACACGGGCGTCGGCAAGGGGAAGTCGACCGCCGCGTTCGGCATGGCGCTGCGCGCCTGGAACCAGGGCTGGCCGATCGGGGTGTTCCAGTTCGTCAAGTCCGCCAAGTGGAAGGTCGGCGAGGAGAACGCCCTCAAGGCGCTCGGCGAGACCGGCAAGGGCGGCACCGTCACCTGGAACAAGATGGGTGAGGGCTGGTCCTGGATCCAGCGCGAGGTCGCCGAGGGCGAGCAGTCGCACGAGGAGAAGGCCCGCGAAGGCTGGGAGCAGGTCAAGCGGGACCTCGCCGAGGAGAAGTACAAGTTCTACGTCCTCGACGAGTTCGCGTACCTCCTGCACTGGGGGTGGATCGACACCAAGGAGGTCGTCGAGGTGCTGCGCGACCGTCCCGGGCACCAGCACGTCGTCATCACCGGCCGCAACGCCCCGCAGGAGCTCGTCGACTTCGCGGATCTCGTCACCGACATGTCCAAGGTCAAGCACCCGATGGACGCCGGTCAGAAGGGCCAGCGGGGCATCGAGTGGTAGCACGTCTCGTCATCGCCGCGCCCTCCTCGGGCGCGGGCAAGACCACGGTCGCGACCGGTCTGATGGCCGCGTTCGCCGGCCGTGGTCTGGCGGTCTCGCCGCACAAGGTCGGACCGGACTACATCGACCCGGGCTATCACGCCCTCGCGACGGGGCGGCCGGGCCGCAACCTCGACGCGTACATGTGCGGTACGGGGCTGATCGCGCCGCTCTTCGAGCACGGGGCGCGCGGGTGCGACCTGGCGGTCGTCGAGGGGGTGATGGGCCTGTACGACGGGGCCGCCGACCAGGGCGAACTCGCCTCCACCGCACAGGTGTCGAAGCTGCTCAAGGCGCCGGTGGTGCTCGTCGTCGACGCGTCGTCGCAGTCGCGGTCGGTGGCGGCGCTCGTGCACGGGTTCGCGTCCTGGGATCCGGAGGTGCGGATCGGGGGCGTGATCCTCAACAAGGTCGCGACGGATCGGCACGAGCATTTGTTGCGGGAGGCGCTCGGGGAGTCGGGGGTGCCGGTGCTGGGGGTGTTGCGGCGGGCGCCTGCTGTTGCGACGCCGTCGCGGCATCTGGGGCTTGTGCCGGTTGCCGAGCGGCAGGCCGCGGCGGTGTCCGCGGTCGCGGCGCAGGCGGAGCAGGTGTCGGCCGGGTGCGACATGGAGGCGCTCCTTGCGCTTGCGCGCAGCGCGCCCGAACTGCACGCCGAGCCGTGGGACGCCCACCGGTCGGCGGACCGGCCCGGCCGCAGGCCGGTGGTGGCGATGGCCGGTGGAGCCGCCTTCACGTTCTCGTACGCCGAGCACACGGAGCTGTTGCGGGCCGCCGGCGCCGAGGTCGTCACCTTCGATCCGCTGCGGGACGAAGCGCTTCCCGAGGGGACGAGCGGGCTCGTCATAGGCGGTGGGTTCCCCGAGATGTACGGGAACGAGCTCTCCGCCAACGAGCCCCTGCGGAAGGCCGTCGCCGCGCTTGCCGCCTCCGGGGCGCCCATCGCCGCCGAGTGCGCCGGGCTGCTGTATCTCGCGCGGTCGCTCGACGGCACCCCCATGTGCGGGGTGCTCGACGCGGAGGCGCGGATGTCGGAGCGGCTCACGCTCGGCTACCGGGACGCCGTCGCCGTGAGCGACAGCGTGCTCGCGCCCGCCGGGGCGCGGATGCGGGGCCATGAGTTCCACCGGACCGTCATCGAGCCGGGCGCCGGGGCGTCGGCCGCGTGGGGGCTGCGGCAGCCCGAGCGGCGCGTCGAGGGCTTCGTACAGCAGGGGGTGCACGCCAGTTACGTGCACACCCACTGGGCGGGCGCTCCCGAGGTGGCCGCGCGGTTCGTCGAGCGCTGCGCGGGCGGTCCGGTCGCATGAGTTCAGCCGCCGGAGACTCCCACCACGAGCCAGATGAAGCCGACGCCCGCCACCGTGCACAGCAGGGTGGAACGGGCGGGGTGGTCGTGGTGGGCCTCCGGCAGGATCTCGGCGGCGGCCAGGTAGAGCAGGGCGCCGCCGAAGAAGCCCAGATAGCTGCCGAGGAGTTCCTCCGGAAGGGTGAACAGCAGGGTGGAGGCGGCGCCGACCAGGGGGGCGAGGGCGTCGGCGACGAGCATCCCGAGGGCCTTGCGGCGGGCGTTCCCGTAGAGGCTGGTGATCGTGTACGTGTTGAAGCCGTCGGCGAAGTCATGGGTGATGACGGCGAGGGCGACGGTGGCGCCCATGCCGCCGCCGACCTGGAAGGCGGCGCCCAGCGCGATGCCGTCCATGAGGCTGTGACCGACCATCGCGGCGGCCGCCGTCATGCCGACCTGCGGGACCCGCTCGTCGGCCGCCACCCCGTGCGCGGCCTGGCGTACGGCGAGGAGTCGCTCCACGACATGGGCGAAGAGGAAGCCGCCGACGAAGAGCAGCAGGGCCTCCGGGACACCGAAGACCTTGTCGCCCGCCGCCTCCAGGGCCTCGGGCAGCAGGTCGAGTCCGACGACGCCGAGCATGAGTCCGCCGGCGAGGCCGAGGACGAGGTGGCGTCGGTCGGTGACGCGTTGCGCGACCCAGCCGCCGAAGAGCGTCATGAGGAACGCGCCGAGCGCGACGACTACAGCCATGGGCCTTTGGTATCGGATGGGGTGGCGTCCGCGCACCTCGGCGTCGGCGCCCGGGCGGGGGTCCCGGTGGACGAAGTGCTCGCCCTGGTCGAGGCGGTTCTGCGGGAGGCGGGTCTGACGCGCGCGGACGTCCGGTCGCTCGCCACGCTCGAAGCGCGGGCGGCGGAGCCGGGCGTCACGGGGGCGGCGGCGGAGCTCGGCGTCCCGGTGCGGGCGTTCACGGCCGGGGAGCTGGCGGCCGTGCCCGTACCGCATCCGTCCGCGCTGCCGCTGGCCGCGACGGGCACGGCGTCCGTGGCGGAGGCGGCCGCGCTGCTCGCGGCGGGGGCGCTGTTCGGGGCGGAGACGGCGGGCCCCGGTACGCGGGCGCGTGCGGAGACATGGATCGGCCCGGGTACGCGGGCGCGTACCGAGGCGGAGGCCGACGGGGGTACGCGTGCGCGTACCCCCGCCCGCCGTGCCGTACTCCTCGTGCGGAAGCGGAAAACCCGGCGCGTAACGTGCGCTCTCGCCGCTTCTGTCCCGGTTCGTCCGAACGAAGACGCCCCAGGCGTACGGTTGTTGCCCCCGGCTCACGGGTACATCGCTGGCGAGCCTGGCTCACCCCCCACCATCCCCACCCCCCACACGACGGCGGCCATGGACATGCATCTGCATACCGACGCCCACGACCTGCGCCACCACGGTGACGCCGAGGTCCGGGACGAGAAACTCATCGATCTGGCGGTCAACGTCCGGACGAACACCCCTCCGGACTGGCTGCGGGAGCGCATCGCCGACTCCTTGACCGGACTCGCCGCCTACCCGGACGGCCGGGCCGCTCGGGCGGCCGTCGCCGAGCGGCATGATCTGCCCTCGAACCGGGTGCTGCTCACGGCCGGCGCGGCGGAGGCCTTCGTGCTGATCGCGCGGGCTCTGCCGGTGCGCCGGCCCGTCGTCGTGCATCCGCAGTTCACCGAGCCGGAGGCGGCGCTGCGCGACGTCGGCCACGAGGTGGGCCGGGTGCTGCTGCGCGAGGAGGACGGTTTCCGGCTGGATCCGGCGGCCGTCCCCGAGGACGCGGACCTGGTGGTGATCGGCAATCCCACGAACCCCACGTCCGTGCTGCATTCCGCCGCCTCGATCGCCGCCCTCGCGAGACCCTGGCGGACCCTGGTGGTCGACGAGGCCTTCATCGACGCGGTGCCGGGCGAGCGCGAGTCGCTGGCCGGGCGGACCGATGTGCCCGGGCTCGTGGTGCTGCGCAGCCTCACCAAGACCTGGGGGCTCGCCGGCCTGCGGATCGGGTACGTGCTGGCCGAGCCGGAGACGGTCGCGGCCCTGGAGCGGACGCAGCCGCTGTGGCCGGTGTCCACGCCGGCCCTGGTGGCGGCGGAGGCGTGCATGTCGCGGGCGGCGCTCGCGGAGGCCGAGCACGCGGCGCACCGGATCGGGGTGGAGCGGGCCCATCTGCTCGCCGGGCTGGCGGAGTTCGACGAGGTGCGGACGGTGACGGAGTCGGAGGGCCCGTTCGTGCTGCTGCGGATCGACGGGGCGGACGCGATCCGGGAGCGGCTGAGGTCGCTGGGCTTCGCGGCCCGCCGGGGCGACACGTTCCCGGGACTCGACCGGAACTGGCTGCGGATCGCGGTCCGGGACCGGGTGACGACGAACCGCTTCCTCCAGGCCCTCGACCAGGCCCTGTTGATGGGTGGCTGAGCGGCCGCCGACGGGCGGCTGAGCCCGTCCGACGCACACGGGTCCGGGGAGGGCGACGTCGTCACCGTCGCCCTCCCCGGACCCGCATTCCCCCATCGAGGCTCCCCCCGGAGCCTTCGGCGCCCCCCGGCGCGTCCCCCTCGGGCCGTCAGCCTCGGGAGCGGGCGCGCGAGCGGGTCAGCGCGAGGGCGCCGCCGCCGGCCACGAGAAGTGCGAGCGCCCCGCCCGCGATGTACGGGGTGGTGGAGCTGCCGCCGGTCTCGGCGAGGTTCTGGGTGGGCGTGGTGCCGCCGTTGTTCGTCTTGATGCCGCCGGCGTCGCTCGGCTTGACCGAGGGCTGCTGTGTGGGCTGCTCGGAGGGCCGCTCGCTGGGCTCCCGGGTGGGCTGCTCGGTCGGCTTCTCGGTGGGCCGCTCCGTGGGCTTCTCCGTCGGGGCGGTGCCCTTGGGCGTCTCACAGGTGGCCTCGGCGAGCGTCACGGTGCCGTTGACCTCGGCGACGCCGAGCTTCAGCGGGTCGACCTCCACCCTGAGTTCGAGGGCGGTCGCCGCCGCCGTGCGCGAGGTCGTGGACGTACGGGAGAGGTCGAGGGTCACGGCACCGACGCCGGGGACGCTGACCTGGGTCCGGCCGCCGGTGGAGAGGGTCGTCCTCTTGCCGAAGACGGTGACGTGACCGAGGACGTTGGACTCGGCGACCGGCTTCCTGCCCACCTCGCACAGCGCCTTGGAGGTCACCTTCTCGACCTCGATGAGCGAGAGCAGTGGGATTCCGGGGACGTGGACCCGGGCCTTGACGAGGTTCACGTACCCCTCGGCCTTCTCCTCGTCCACGGTGGCCTTCGAGGTGGCGACGTCGGCGGCGAGGATGTCGATCGGCCTGCCCTCCTCGGCCCCCTGCACCTTCACGGAGAGCGCGGTCCGGTTCTCGGTCTCCGGCGCCTTCACCTCGTTGAGGGAGACCCGCAGCGGCACGTCGACCGTCTTGCCGAGGAGGGAGACGTCGAGGCCGGTCCGCAGGACGACGGCGGTGGCGCGCCCTTCGCCGCCCGTGGCCTGCGCCGCCGGGGCCACGAGGAGGACCGGGCCGACGGTCAGGGCGGCGACGGTCGCGGCGGCGGCGGTACGGCGTACGGGCATGCGGAAGGTGTTGCTGTTCAAGATGGTGGAACCCCCACAGGAGACATGGCGTCGCCGGCCGCTCACCACGGGGACGGTGGGTCGGCGCGGCCTCGGCGACTTGAGACACCGGAATCTTTACGCACGGAGAGTGAACCGGCAGTCGCCTGACGTGAGTTCACTCCAAAGGGGGGTTTCCGTGTTCATATTCGATTTTTTTCGGCACAACCGTCCCCCGGTGTCCCGCGTCTTTCACACGCGCGGGTACACAGCGGGCACACGCGGGAAGGGTGTGAACGATCCGCTCCGCGCCGAAGTAACGGATCGTCAACCCGGCGCGTCGCCCGACGGGTTCAGCTCGCGCGCCAGTACCCCAGGGCGTGGACGCGCTCCTTGGGCAGGGCCAGCTCCTTGCGCGCGTACGTGGCGAGGGTGCGGGTGGTCGCGGTGTCGCAGGCGATCCAGACGTACGGGTCGGAGTCCGCGAGCCCGGGAAGCTCGGCCTTCACGCGGGCGACGAGGTCGGCCCCGCCGTTCCGGCGCGGCACCCGGCGCAGTTCGTGGTGCTCGGGGTCGAGCCGGACCGGCAGCTCCTCGTCGGAGGCGTGCCGGGTCTCGAACCAGACCGTGGCGGGGACGCCCGGCAGTGCGTCGAGCAGGGAGTTGACGGCGGGCAGGGACGCCGGGTCGCCGACCACGAGGAGACGCCCGGGCACCGGCTCCGGGGCCTCGAAGCCGGTGCCCTGGAGGGTCGCGTCCACGGTGTCGCCGGGGGTGCAGGTGCGGGCCCAGCGGCTGGCGACGCCGTCATGGAGGGCGAACTCCAGGCTGAAGGTGCCGGCCTCCGGGTCGGGGTCGACCAGGGTGTACGCGCGCTGGTGCGGCTTGCCCGCGTTCTCGAACCAGATGCGCACCCACATCGTCGGGTGGACTCCGGCCGCGGCGAGCAGACCGCCGTCCGTGAAGTGCACCCTGCGGTAGTCCTCGGTGACCTGCTCGGCCCCCGTCACGGTGAACGTGAAGTCCTTGCCCCGCATCAGCTTGAGAACGGCACCCTGCCAGCCGTGACCCACCGCAATCCCCTCCCCTGAACTCCTGTAGATTAATTTAGGTCAGCCTAACCTAAGAAAACGGCGGACGGCGTGGCGGAAGACCATGTCAGGACGTGGCAGAGACATGGACGGGATCGGGGTCTCCGTGAGCATCGAGGTCTACCGGGACGCCTGGGGCGTCCCTCATCTGCGCGCCGCGGACCCGGACGAACTCGCCTTCGCCCAGGGCCGGGTCACCGCCCGCGACCGGGCCTGGCAGCTGGAGGTCGAGCGGCACCGGGCCCAGGGCACCACGGCCGCCTTCCTCGGCCCAGCCGAGCTCGGCTGGGACATCTTCGCCCGGCGGTCCCGGCTCGCCGACACCGCCCGCCGCTGCTTCGAGCGGCTCGAACGCGACGCCCCGCGGACGGCGGCATGGGTACGCGCGTACGTGGACGGGGTCAACGACGGCCTGGAGGAGGGGGCCGGGCGCGCGCCCGAGTTCGCCGGGACCGGCCTCGCGCCCGGTCGGTGGGAGCCGTGGACCCCGCTCGCCGTCTGGCTGACGACCCACGTCCTGTTCGCCGGCTTCCCCACCAAGCTGTGGCGCGAGGAGGTCGCCCGGCGGCTCGGCGAGGAGTGGACGGAGCTCTTCGCGACCGACGGGCCGGGGACCTCGGGCTCCAACGGCTGGCTCGTCGCCGGCGAGCGGACCTCGAGCGGGGCGGCCCTGGTCGCCGGGGACCCGCACCGGTTCATCGAGGCGCCCGGTGTCTACCAGCAGATCCGGCTCGCCTGCCCCGCGTACGACGTCGTGGGCATCGCCGTGCCCGGCATCCCCGGACTCGGCCACTTCGGCCACACCGGGCCGGTGGCCTGGGCGATCACCAACGCGATGTCGGACTACCAGGACCTCTACCGGGAGCGGCTGCGGCGGCTCCCGGACGGCGGGGTGGAGGCGTACGGCCCCGCGGGCTGGCGCCCGGCGACGACGCACACCGAGACGGTCGAGGTCGCGGGCGGGGAGCCGGTCGTCGTCGAGGTGATCGAGACCGACCGGGGCCCGGTGATCATCGGGGTGGACGGCGAGCCCGAGGGCGGTGCGCCGGAGGACGCCTCGCAGGGCGAGCCGACGGCCTGGGAGGCCGTCAGTCTGCGGTACCCGCCGCGCGTCACCGGGCAGCTCGGGTTCGAGGTGCTGCCCGCGCTGCTGCGCGCCAGGACCGTCGCCGATGTGGACGCGGCCCTCGACGGCTGGGTCGAGCCGGTGAACGTCGTCCTGGCCGCCGACACCCGGGGCGGTCTGCTGCACCGGGTCGCCGGCCATGTGCCCGTACGGCACCGGGCCAACTCCCTGCGCATCGTGCCCGCCTGGGACCCGGCGCACGCGTGGGAGGACGCTCCGGCGCCGCTCCCCCGCGCCGGGGTGGACGGCCACGCCGTGATGGCCAACGCCCGGGGACTGGCCGCGCCGCTGGGCATCGAGTTCGCCCCGCCGCACCGGGCGGCCCGGATCGACGCGCTCCTCGGCGCCTCGGCCGACTGGACCCCGGAGACCGTCACCGCCGTCCACCGGGACACCGACAACCCCTCGGCGGCCCGCCTCCTCGCGGCGGTCGCGCGGGTGGGCGGGAGCGGCTCTGCCGCCCTCTCCCCCGCTGCCTCCGCCGTACGGGACCGGCTGCTCGCCTGGGACCGGCGGATGGACGCCGCGAGCACCGACGCCGGTCTCTACGCCGCCGTGCGCGGAGCCGTCGTACGCCGGCTCGCCGCGCACGAGGCCTTCGCGGCGCTGCGCGAACCCGCCCCGTACCCCGAGGTGTTCCGGCCCTGGCTGGCCCTCGGGCCGCGCGTCGCCTACGCCCTGGAGACCCTGCTGGTGGCCGGGCCCGTGCCCGCCGGGGACGTCGACCGGATCGTGCGCGAGGCGCTCGACGAGATCGGGGCGGGCGAGCCGCCGGCCGCCTGGGGCGTGACGCACCGGCTCGCGCCCTGGCAGGCACTGCCCGACCCCGACGACGCGCAGTGGCCGGGGCTCGGCGGGGACCACGACTGTGTGCTCTCCACGTCCAGCGTGCCCGGGTGGACCGACCGCAGCGCCCGGGCCTCCGCCGCCCGTTACGTCTGGGACCTCGCCGACCGCGAACGGAGCGGCTGGATCGTGCCGTTCGGCGCGTCCGGCGTGCCCGGCGACCCGCACCACCGCGACCAGCTTCCGCTGTGGCTGAGGGGCGAACTCGCCCCCGTCACCACCGACTGGCAGTACCTCACCAAGGAGCAGGGATGACCACCGCCACCGCCGCCTACGTCCAGAGAATCGAGGGCTTCGGCACCGTCACGGTCCGGCCCGTCGAGCCCGAGCACGACGCGCCGCTCCTGCACGCCTGGGTCAACGAGGAGCGGTCCCGCTTCTGGGGCATGGTCGGCACCACCGTCGAGCAGGTCCGGGACGTCTACGCGCACCTCGACTCGCTCACCACTCACCACGGCTTCCTGGTGAGCCTCGACGACGAGCCGGTCGCGCTCCTCCAGACGTACGACCCCGAGGCCGACCGCGTGAGCGAGTGCTACGAGGTGGAGCCCGGGGACATCGGCGCCCACTTCCTCATCGCGCCGAACGCGGCCCCGCAGCCCGGCTTCACCGGCACGCTCCTGTCCGTGCTCATCGCCTTCACGCTGCAGGACCACACCCGCGTGGTCGTGGAGCCGGACGCCGCCAACGAGAAGGCGATCGCCCGCATGGTGCGGGCCGGGTTCGAGCTGGGCCCGGAGGTCGTGCTGCCCGAGGTGGACCTGCCGGAGGTCTTCATCCCGGAGAAGAAGGCCCGGCTCGCGTTCCTGAACCGGCGCTAGTCTCCCGGGCCCGGTGCCGGTCTCCCCGGGCCCGGCGCCGGTTCTCCCGGTCCCGGCTCTGGTCTCCCGGTCCCGGTGCGCCGGTCTCAAGGTCCCCAGGGACCTGCTCTACCCCACGACCCGCCCGTTGACGACGACCCGGCGCGGCGCCGCGAGGACGCGGACGTCCGCGCGCGGATCCTCGCCGTAGACGACGAGGTCGGCCGGGGCACCCTCCTCCAGCGCGGGTCGGCCCAGCCAGGACCTGGCTCCCCAGGCGGTGGCGGAGAGCGCGTCGAGCGGCGGGATGCCGGCCTTCGTCAGCTCCTCCACCTCCTCGGCGACCAGGCCGTGGGCGAGGGAGCCGCCCGCGTCGGTGCCGACGAAGACCGGGACGCCCGCGTCGAAGGCGGCGCGCACGGTGTCGTACCGGCGCTCGTGCAGCCGGCGCATATGGGCCGACCAGCGGGGGAACTTCTCCTCGCCGCCGTCGGCGAGGTGCGGGAAGGTCGCGATGTTGACCAGGGTCGGGACGATCGCGACGCCCCGCTCGGCGAAGAGCGGGATGGTGTCCTCGGTGAGGCCGGTGGCATGCTCGATGCAGTCGATGCCGGCCTCGACGAGGTCGCGGAGCGAGTCCTCCGCGAAGCAGTGCGCGGTGACGCGGGCGCCGAGCCGGTGCGCCTCGGCGATGGCCGCCTCGACCTCGGTGCGGGGCCAGCAGGCGGTGAGATCACCGGCCTCGCGGTCGATCCAGTCGCCGACGAGCTTGACCCAGCCGTCGCCGCGCCGGGCCTCGCGGCCAACGTACGCCACGAGGTCGGCGGGCTCGATCTCGTGGGCGTAGTTACGGATGTAGCGGCGGGTGCGGGCGATGTGCCGGCCCGCACGGATGATCTTCGGCAGGTCCTCCCGCTCGTCGATCCAGCGGGTGTCGGAGGGCGAGCCGGCGTCCCGGATCAGCAGGGTGCCCGCGTCCCGGTCGGTGAGGGCCTGCTTCTCGCTGGTGGCCTCGTCGACGGGGCCGTGCCGGTCGAGGCCGACGTGGCAGTGGGCGTCGACGAGTCCGGGCAGTACCCAGCCCTCGACGGTGACCGCCTCGGCGGTCGGCCGGTCGAAGGTGATCCGCCCGTCGACGCACCACAGTTCGTCCCGTACGTCCTCGGGGCCGACCAGCACCCGTCCCTTCACGTGCAGCACCGCGTGATCGCTCATGCCTGCACTGTACGAGGACGGGTGCCCCGGCCGGGAGCCCGGTCGGGAGCCCCCGCCCGGAGGGTCACTCGTCGATCGCGGCCCCCAGGCGGGCGTCGAGGTACGGGCCGCCGAAGCTGCCGACGCTGAAGGTCCACGAGCCGGTGGCGGTCGGCCCGGCCGTACCGGCGGGGAAGACCCACACGTGGCCGTCCTCGGTGTTCTCCCCGGGGGCGGCGGCGAGCAGGCCGAAGCGGCCGTCGGCGTCGTCGTCGGAGAGCCGGACCTGGCCGCCGAACCTGTCGCCCTTCTCCACCGCGCCGGGCACGGACGGCGAGTCCTGGGTCCAGTACAGGGCGCCGGTGCCGGTCAGGCCCCGGGCCGTACCGCGCAGGACGGTGACCATGCCCGCGTCGGCGACGCTGCCGATGTCCTCGCCGGGGGCGCCGATCGCGAGGTCCGCGTAGCCGTCGTGGTCGGTGTCGCCGAGGGAGAGGTCGGCGCCCCAGCCGTCTCCGCGCTCGTCGGCGCCCGGCACTCCCGGGGAGTTCTGGGTCCACCACTGCGGCGGGGTGCCGACGCCGGTGGCGCCCGCGAGACCGCGCGCGCTCCCCCGGTAGACGCCGACGAGGCCGCCGGTCATGCTCTCGCCGCCGTCGTCGGGGCTGTGCGGCTCGCCGGTGACGAGGTCGTCGTAGCCGTCGCCGTCGATGTCGCCGGAGGCGGTGACCGGGCCGCCGCGCAGGTCGCGCTGGTGCACGAGGTAGTCGCTCTGTCCGGCGAGGTACCAGGACCAGCCGTGGCCGGGTTCGGCGCCGGTGCTGACTCCGCCGATCACCAGGTCCGCGAATCCGTTCCTGTCGTAGTCGCAGGTGGTGAGGGACTTCGCGACGAGGTCGCGGAGCGGCGGCTCGGCGGCGGCCCGCGCACCGCTCCGCTCGACGGCGGCACGGTTCAGCGCCTGGGCGCCGTGCGCGCGGGGGCCGGTGCCGGTGCGCCGCTCGCCCGGCTGCGGCGCGGCGCCGAACAGGTGCCGCTCCGCGGACCGGCGGTCGAGGGCGATGAGCTGGTCCCCCGGCGTCTCGGCGGTGAACCGCGCGGCGGCGAGGGCAGAGCCGAAGCGGTTCCCGGCCACCGGGCCGAGGAGGCTTTCGACCCAGCGGCTGTCGGTGCCGACGAGTCCGTGCGGGGAGCCCCACAGGACGATCGCGCCGCCGGCGTCGGCGAGGGTGCCGATGTCCTCGCCGGGGGCGCCGATCACGGCGTCGTCGTAGCCGTCGCCGTCGAGGTCGCCGGTGGCGACGGCGGCGCCGAAGGAGTCGCCCGCCTCGGCGTCGCCGGGGACTCCGGTGGTGTTCTGGCTGATGATCGTGGCGGCGCGGGTGTCGATGCCGTCGGGCGAGCCGTACTGGACGGTGACGAGGCCGGCGCCCCGCCTCCCGCCGACGGTGGCGTCGGGCGCGCCGACGAGGACGTCGTCGAAGCCGTCGCCGTCGAAGTCGCAGTTGCGGTCGTCGGCGCGGGTGCTGCCGGGCACCCCGGCCCAGGCGGCCGGTGCGGTCGCGATCCCCGCACCGGTCAGAAGGAGGAGCGTCGCCGCGGCGAGGGCGGCGGAGCGGTGCTTGCGCATGGAGCGACTCCTGGAGTCGGAGGGTTCCGGGCGGCTGCGGGGGTCTGCCGGACGGGGCCCGTGCCCGGTCCGTCGTCCTGTTGGACACCTGATGTCCCTTGACGGTTACACCGGGACGAAGATCCCTTTTGTACGGGTGGGCCAAGGGGCGGTACGGGGTGCCTCGGTACCCTGATCCGGAGTTCCGCCCGCACCGCACCGAGTCGAAGAAGGCACCGTCGTGACCGTGACACATCCGCTCCTGGACCTTGCCCCGCTGACCGCCGCGCATTTCGCGTCGATCGAGCGGCGGGTGGCCGCGCTGCTCTCCACGGAGCAGGACGTGGTGATCACCCAGGGCGAGGCGCTGCTCCCCCTGGAGGGGTGCATCCGCAGCGGGGCGCGGGCCGGTTCGACCGCCCTGAACGTGGTCACGGGACCGTACGGGCAGACCTTCGGCAACTGGCTGCGGGACTGCGGCGCGACCGTCGTCGACCTGGAGGTGCCCTTCCACACGGCGGTGACGGCCGCTCAGGTGGAGCAGGCGCTCGCCGCGCACCCGGAGATCGACTTCGTGTCCCTGGTGCACGCGGAGGCGGCGACCGGCAACACCAACCCGGTGGCGGAGATCGGTGAGGTCGTGCGGGCGCACGGCGCGCTGTTCTACCTGGACGCGGTGGCGTCGATCGGCGCCGAGCCGGTGCTGCCGGACGCCTGGGGCGTGGACATGTGCATCATCGGCGCGCAGAAGGCGATGGGCGGGCCCGCGGGTGTGTCGGCGGTGTCGGTGAGCGCGCGGGCGTGGGAGCGGTTCGCCGCCAACCCGGCCGCCCCGCGCCGCTCGTACCTCTCCCTGCTGGACTGGAAGGAGCGCTGGATCGACGGCGGCCGGAAGGCGCTGCTGCACGCTCCGGCGCAGCTGGAGATGCTGGCCCTGGAGGCCTGTGTGGAGCGGATCGAGGCGGAGGGGCTGGACGCC
This sequence comes from Streptomyces sp. NBC_01077, assembly GCF_045162855.1. Lineage (NCBI taxonomy): Bacteria > Bacillati > Actinomycetota > Actinomycetes > Kitasatosporales > Streptomycetaceae > Streptomyces > Streptomyces sp. NBC_01077. The sequence goes on from NZ_CP108669.1 coordinate 2,773,995, forward strand.
CTGATGGCGCGGCACGCCTCCGCGGCGGCCGCGACCCGCGCGGGCGCGCTGGCCCTGGGCGGCGGCCTGGAGCCGTATGTGTACGAGGCGAAGGACGCGGCCCCGGTCGCGACGACGCTGCGCGTGCCGGCCGGGGTGGACGCCTCGGAGCTCGTGGCGAAGGCGCTGGCCGCCGATCCGTCGCTGCCGCTGATCGCGGGCGGCGGGGCGCTGGCCGAGGAGATGATCCGGGTCAACCACTACGGGGTGGACGCGACTCCGGGCGCCGTGCAGTCCTCGCTGGCCGCCCTGGGCGCGGCGCTCGGCGAGACGGGTCGCGCGGTGGACCTGGAGGGCGCGCGCCGGGCGGTCACGGAGGCGTGGGCCTGATCCGGCCGCCGGTACGGGGAGGGGGCGGGGGTCCGGCACCGGACCCCCGCCCCCTCCCCGTACCGGGACCGGCGTGTGACTACAGCGCGGGGTAGTCGGTGTAGCCGCGGTGGTCGCCGCCGAAGAAGGTCGTGGCGTCGGGGGTGTTGTACGGGCCGCCGGCCTTCAGCCGGGCGGGCAGGTCGGGGTTGGCGAGGAACAGCGCCCCGTACGCGACGAGGTCGGCGGTGCCGTCCTCGATCAGGGTCAGGGCGTCGACACCGGTCGGCCCTTCGGTGGACGGGTTGAGGATGAACGTGCCGGAGAACGCCTTGCGCAGCGCAAGGGTCAGCTCGCGGATCTCGGGCGCGGGCTCCGTGACGTGCAGGTACGCGATGCCGACCGGGTCGATCGCGGCGACGAGGGCGGGGTAGAGCTCCTCGGTGTCGGTCTCCGCGATGTCGTTGTAGGTGTTGGCCGGGGAGATGCGCAGGCCGGTGCGCTCGGGGCCGATCTCGGCGGCGACGGCCTTGACGACCTCGACGGCGAAGCGGATGCGGTTCTCGACGGAGCCGCCCCACTCGTCGGTGCGGTGGTTGGAGCCGGAGGCGAGGAACTGCTGGATCAGATAGCCGTTGGCGCCATGGATCTCGACGCCGTCGAAGCCGGCCTCGACCGCGTTGCGGGCGGCGGTGGCGAAGCCTGCGATCGCCTCCGGCACCTCGTCGGCGGTGAGCTCGCGCGGGGCGACGAAGTCGATGAGTCCGGTGCCGGCGAAGAGCTGGCCCTTCGGGGCGACGGCGGAGGGGCCGACGGGGTGGAGGCCCTCGCCGAGGACGACGGGGTGGCTGATCCGGCCGGCGTGCATCAGCTGCGCGAAGATCCTTCCGCCGCGCTCGTGGACGGCGTCGGTGACCTCGCGCCACGCGGCGATCTGTTCGCGGCTGTGGAGTCCGGGGGTGAAGGGGTAGCCCTGGCCCTCGGGGACCGGCTGGACGCCCTCGGTGATGATCAGTCCGGCGGAGGCCCGCTGGGCGTAGTACTCGGTGACGAGCGCGGTGGGGGTGCGGCTCTCGGCCTCGGCGCGGCTGCGGGTCATGGGCGCCATGGCGATGCGGTTGGCGAGCCGGGTCCCGGCGAGGTCGATGGGGTCGAAGGCGGTGGTCATGGCTGTCCCCTTCACGGATTTATGTGGTCGGCCAAGTATCTGGCCCGGATGCCACTGTAACCCATTGATTGGCCAGCCAAGGTAATCTGTGGGGAGAGCCTTCCCGAGGAGCCCCGATGTCAGGAACCGACCCCGTCTGTACCGAGTCGACGCCGTCCGCCTGTACCGAGTCGACGCCGTCCGCCTGTACCGAGTCGGCGCCGTCCGCCGCCCGGGGCGGCCCCGTCAGCATCGCCCTGGCCCGGGTGGCCCGGATGCACCGGATCGCCGCGGGGCGGCGGCTGCGGGAGCTCGGCCTCTACCCGGGCCAGGAAATGATGATGATGCGGCTCTGGGACTGCGGGCCGGTCCGCCAGTCCGAGCTGATCCAGTCCCTGGGCCTCGACGCCTCGACGGTGACCAAGATGCTCCAGCGCCTGGAGCAGTGTGGTCACGTCCGCCGCGGCCCGGACCCGGCCGACCGGCGCGCCGTCCTGGTCGAGGCGACGGACGAGGGGCGCTCGCTGCGCGCCGGCGTCGAGGGCGTCTGGACGGACCTGGAGCAGGCCTCCCTGGGCGGGCTCGGCCCGGACGACCGGGCGGAGCTGGCCCGGCTCCTCGGCCTCGTGGCGGAGAACCTGCGCGAGGAGGCGGGCGAGGCGGGCGAGTGCCCGCCGCCGGGCAGGTTCTGAGAGCGGCGGACCCGGGCGGGCCCGCTCAGCCCGCCAGGACGTCCAGGGCGCGGTCCACGTCCGCCGCCGTGTTGTACAGGTGGAAGGACGCCCGCAGGTTGCCGGCGCGGGCGGAGAGCAGGACGTCGGCCTTGGCCAGCGCGTCCGCGCGGTCCCCGAGGCCGGGGACGGCGACGACGGTCGAGTCGTCCATGACCGGCGCGTGGCCGAGGGCGAGGAGTCCGGAGCGGAAGCGGGCCGCGAGCCCCTTGTCGTGGGCCTCGATCCGCTCGATGCCGATCTCCTCCAGGAGCGCGAGCGAGCGGGCCGCCCCGTGGTACGAGAGGAAGGCCGCGGGCTCGTCGAACCGGCGTGCGGTGCGGGCCAGTTCGCGGACCGGGCCGTAGCTGTTGACCCACAGCTCCTCGCCGGTGACCCAGTTGGCGTGGATCGCCAGGAGCGAGTCCTGCGCCTCCTCGGTGACGGTGAGGAAGGACGCCCCGCGCGGGCAGAGCAGGTACTTGTAGCCGCCGGCGACCGTGTAGTCCCACTCCCCCGCGCGCAGCGGCAGCCAGCCGGCCGACTGCGTGGCGTCCAGGAGCGTACGGGCGCCGTGCGCGGCCGCCGCGGCCCGGATCGCCGCGAAGTCGGCCGTCCGGCCGTCCGCCGACTGCACGGCGGAGAAGGCGACGAGCGCGGTGTCGGGGCGGACGGACTCGGCCAGCCGCTCCAGGGGCACGAACCGGGTCTTGAGGTCGCCGCGGATCGTGAAGGGGGTGATGACGGAGGAGAACTCGCCCTCGGGGAAGAGGATCTCGGCTCCGGCGGGCATCGACTGGGCGATCATGCCGCAGTGCACGGCGACGGAGCTGCCGACGGCCACGCGCTCGGGCGCGACGGCGGCGAGCCGGGCGAAGGCGGCGCGGGCCTCGTCCACGATGTCGAAGCTTCCGGCGCCGTCGGGACGGCCGGCGGCGGTCTCCTCGGCGAGGAGCGTGACCGCCTCGATGGTCCGGCGGGGCAGCAGCCCGCACGCCGAGGTGTTGAGATAGGTCTTCTTGGGCGCGAACTCGGCGCCGCCGAGCGGCTCTTCCAGGGAATCCATGCTCCCACCCTGGGTTCCCCACGATCACCCGTCAATCGGGTTCGATCGTGGGGAAACCCCAAGCCGCGCTTATCTCCGCAGGTGGGCGTGGGTGCGGGCGGTCAGGGCCCGTTGCCGCGCGGGGGCGGTCAGGCGCCCCTTCCACGTGCGAGCAGCCAGGCGCCCGTTCCGCGTGCGGGCGATCAGGCGCCTGTTCCGGTTGCGGGCGATCAGGCGCCCGGGACCTCGCAGCTGCCGTCCGTGTCGCAGACCGCCGCGTCGCCGCCGACGGTCTGGAGGGCCCGGCCCTGCCAGGCCTGCTCGAGGGCCTGGGTGAAGACCTCGGCGGGCTGGCCGCCGGAGATGCCGTAGCGGCGGTCGAGGACGAAGAACGGCACGCCGTTCGCCCCGAGTTCGGCGGCCTCGCGCTCGTCCTCGCGTACGGCGTCGGCGTAGGCGGAGTCGTCGGCGAGGACGGCCCGCGCCTCGGCCTCGTCGAGACCGGCCTCGACGCCCAGCGTCACCAGGGTCTCGGTGTCGAAGACGGAGCGCTCCTCGGCGAAGTTGGCGCGGTAGGCCAGGTCCAGGAGCTCGTTCTGCAGCCCGCGGTCCTTGGCGAGGTGGAGCAGCCGGTGGATGTCGAAGGTGTTGCCGTGGTCGCGGCCCTCGGTGCGGTAGCCGAGGCCCTCGGAGTGCGCGTTGGACGCGACGTGCGCCTCCATGGCGCGGGCCTCGTCGAGGGTGCGGCCGTACTTCTCGGCGAGCATCTGCAGGACGGGGCCGGTGTCGCTCTTGGCCCGGTTCGGGTCGAGCTCGAAGGAGCGGTGCACGACCTCGATGTCGTCGCGGTGGGCGAAGGCCTCAAGCCCCTTCTCGAAGCGTGCCTTGCCTATGTAGCACCAGGGGCAGGCGATGTCGCTCCAGATCTCGACGCGCATGTGACTTCTCTCCGAGGGTTGCCGGTGGGGTGTTCGTCCTGGGAACGCCCCCACCGGCCCGGATCATTCCGTTTCCGTCCCCAGTGTGAGCCGGAGCACGACGTGGTCGCCGTCACGCGGGTTCTCGGGGTCGGGGGTCCAGCCCTGGGCGGCGTAGAAGGCCTGGGCGCGCTCGTTCTTGTCGAAGACCTCCAGGCGGGCCGTGGTCACCCCGGCGGCGCGCCAGTTCGCCACGCAGGCCGCGTGGAGCTCGGCGCCGACGCCCGCGCGCCAGCGGGCGGGGAGGACGTGGAGCTGGGTGAGGTGCATGAGGCCCTCGCGCTCCCCGTACGCGGCGATGCCCGCGACCTCCCCGTCCCGTACGGCGCAGAGGACCGCCCCGCGGTCGATGGCGCCCGCCCAGCCCGTGCGGGAGCGGGCGACCTCCTCGGCGCCGAGGAAGTCGGCGTCGGGGATGTGGCCGCGGTAGTAGGTGGCACGGGCCTCGGTGTGAAGGGCGACGACGGCGTCGAGGTCGGCGGCAGTGGCAAGTCTGATCATGAACTGTCAGGACGCACGGAAGGACGGGACGGTTTCACGCCCGGCGGGTGTCGTCGTGTGGCTGAAGGAGGACCGGTACGCGCTCGGGGTGAGGCCCGTGCGGCCCAGCAGGTGCCGGCGCAGGGAGTCCGCGGTACCGAGCCCGCTGGCGCGGGCCACCCCGTCCATGGCGAGCGAGGTGGTCTCCAGGAGCTCCTTCGCCCGCTCCACGCGCTGGTGCAGCAGCCATTGGAGCGGGCTGACGCCGGTCTCGGTGTGGAAGCGGCGGGAGAGGGTGCGGACGGAGACGCCCGCGTGCCGGGCGAGGTCGGTGAGGCCGAGCGGTTCGTCGAGGTGTTCCATCGCCCACGCGCGCGTGTCGGCGAACGAGACCCCGCGCTCGGGCGGCAGCGGGGTCTGGGTGAACTGGGTCTGGCCACCGGGCCGTACGGGTGCGACGAGGGCGAGCCGGGCGACCGTGTTGGCCACGGCGGCGCCGTAGTCGGTGCGGATGACGTGCAGGCAGAGGTCGATGCCCGCCGCGTATCCGGAGGAGGTGAGCACGGGCCCGTCCTGGACGAACAGCACGTCGTCCTGGAGGTCGACGGCCGGGTGGCGGGCGGCGAGCAGCGAGCGGTACGCCCAGTAGGTCGTCGCCGCCCGGCCGTCGAGCAGTCCGGCCTCGGCGAGCGCGAAGGCGCCGGTGCAGATGGAGGCGATCCGCTTGCCCGCGGCGGCGGCGCCGCGCAGGGCGTCGAGGATGCGCGGGTCGGGGTCGGCGGAGGAGCCGCCGCCCGCGAGGACCACGGTGTCGGCCTCCGTCACGGCGTCGAGGCCGCGCGGGACGAGCAGGTCCAGACCCCCGGCGGTGGTGACGGGCCCGGGGTCGGGCGCGCAGATGACCGTCTCGTACCCGGGTGCGCCGTCGATCTCGACCTTGCCGAACAGCATCTCGGGGATGGCCAGGTTGAACATCGAGACGGGCGGGGCGGCGATCACGGCGACGCGGCGGACGCGGGGCGGGGCTGCGGACTCGGCTGTCATGTGGCCAGAACCTCCGGGCATATGGCATTCAGGCCACTACTGTACGGCTCCGCCGATCACGAAGCTGGGGGCATGTCCTCAACCGACCTCGCCGAAGCCCCTGTTGTCTCCCCCTCACCTCCTCCCGCACCCTCTCCCGCCCCGGGCCCCGCTCTGGCCGCCGCGATGCTCGGGTTCGCCCTCATCACCCTCGACACCTCCGTCGTGAACGTCGCACTGCCCGCGATCGGCGCCGATCTGCGGGCCGGGATGTCCGGACTCCAGTGGGTGGTCGACTCGTACACGCTGGCCTTCGCCGCGCTGCTGCTCTCCAGCGGGGCGCTCGCCGACCGGGTCGGGGCGAGCCGGGCGTACGGGATCGGGGTCGTCGTCTTCGTCCTCGCCTCGGCCGCCTGCGGTCTGGCCCCGGGCCTTCCGGCGCTCCTGGCTGCGCGGGCGGTGCAGGGCGTGGCGGCGGCCGTGATGCTGCCGGCCTCGCTCGCGCTCGTACGGGAGGCGTACGGGGATCCGGGGCGGCGGGCCCGCGCGGTGTCGCTGTGGGCGGCGGGCGGCACGGTCGCGGTGGCGCTCGGCCCGGTCGCGGGCGGAGCGCTGACCACGGCGTGGAGCTGGCGGGGCATCTTCTTCGTCAACCTGCCCCTCGGACTGCTCGCGCTCGCGCTGCTGACGCGGGTGGCGCGTTCGGAGCGCCGGCCGGCCCCGCTCGACCTGCCCGGGCAGCTGACGGCGATGACGGCGCTCGGGGCGCTGACCTTCGCCGCCATCGAGGGCGGCACGGAGGCCTGGTGGGCGCTGGGGCTCGCGGGGGTCTCCTTCGCCGCGTTCCTGGTGATCGAGACGCGGCGGCGGCACCCGGTGGTGCCGCTCGGGCTCCTCCGGAACACGACGGTGGCGGTCGCGGTGGCGGCGGGTTCGGCGAACAGCGTGGCCTTCTACGGGATGCTCTTCGTCTTCAGTCTCTTCTTCCAGCAGGTGCTCGGCCTCTCCCCGCTGGCCGCCGGGCTGATGTTCCTGCCGATGACGGGGCTGCTCGCCGGGGTGAACATCCTGTCGGCGAGGGTGGCGGCGCGGTACGGGGCGAGGCTGCCGATCGTCCTCGGCCAGTCGGTCGCGGTGGCGGGCCTGCTCGGGCTCCTCACGGTGGACGCGGACACCTCGCGCCCGGTACAGGCCCTGCTCCTGGTCCCGCTGGCGCTCGGGGCGGGCTTCTCGCTGCCGCCGCTGATCGCCTCGATGATGGAGGCGGTCCCGGCGGAACGGGCGGGCACGGCGGCGGGTCTCCTGAACGCAGTGCGGCAGACCGCGGGCGCCCTCGCGATCGCGGTCTTCGGCTCCTTGGCGGCCGCGTCGATGGAATCGGCCCTCCGCGCGAGCCTCCTGATCAGCGCGGCCCTGCTGACCCTGACGACCCTGGCGTCCCTCCGGCTGCCGGGCCGCGGGGCCTGAGCGGGCGGGCTCAGGCACCCTTGCGGTACTGACCCGGCGCCACCCCGTACTCCCGCTTGAAGGCCTTGGCGAAGGCGAACTCCGAGGAGTAGCCCGAGCGTTGGGCGACCGCGCGGAGCGGGAGGTCGTCGGAGCGGAGCAGCCGGCCCGCCGTGGTCATGCGCCACCAGGTGAGGTACGCGAGGGGTGAGCGGCCGACCACGGCGGTGAACCGGCGGGCGAAGGCGGCGCGGGAGAGGCCGCCGAGAGCACCGAGCTCCTCGACCGTCCAGGCCCTGGCCGGGTCGCCGTGGAGGGCCCGGAGGGCTCCGGCGACCACCGGGTCGCTCAGGGCGGCCGCCCAGCCCGTGGAGCGGTCGGCGCAGACGCCGAGCCACCACGTGCGCAGCAGGTAGAGGAGCAGGGTGTCGAGCAGGGCGGGCACGATCGCGTCGGATCCCGGCTGGGGTTCGGCGAGTTCGGCGCCGAGCAGGTCGACGGCGGCGCGCAGCCGGTCGTGGGCGCCGACCCGGGCGGGGAAGTGGACGTACGGGGGGAGCTCCGTGAGGAGCGGGTGGGCGCGGGCCCGGCTGAGCTGGTAGGCGCCGCAGAGGAGCAGGGTCTCCTCCGCGCCGATCGGGCCCCGGTCGGGCAGGGTGGGCCAGGAGCCGTCGGACGCGGGCAGGGCGTCGACGAGCGGGGTGTCCGGCCGGTCGGCGAGGCCGTGGCCGGTGCCGTGGGCGAGGAGGACGACGTCGCCGGGGCCGAGCCTGACGGGGGCGTCGTCCGGGGGCAGGAGCCAGGCGGTCCCCTGGAGGACGACGTGGAATCCGGCGCCCCTGCTCGGGGAGAAGCGGAATCCCCAGGGCGCGAAGCGGACCGTGCGGGAGGAGTGGGGCCGGCCGGTGCGCATGGCGGCGATGGCATCGCTCAGTACGTCCATCCCGGCACCGTACTCCTCGTCGAGGACGGCGAGACGATCAGACATGGACAGGAGTCATGAGGATATGGATCGTCTTGCCGAGCCCTCGTACGGTCGAGGCATGACGACGACAACAGGCAGGACGACCAGGGCAGTTCTCTTCCACGAGCTCGGCGGTCCCGAGGTGCTGACGGTGGAGGAGGTGGCGCTGCCCGCCCCCGGGCCCGGGGAGGTGCTCGTACGGGTCGAGGCGATCGGGCTCAACCGCGCCGAGGCGCTGTTCCGCGAGGGCACTTACTACTACCGGGCGACGCTGCCCGGTTCGCGGCTCGGCTACGAGGCGGCCGGCGTGGTGGAGGCGGTCGGCGCGGGGGTCACCGCGTACGCCCCGGGCGACCCGGTGATGGCGGCGGCCAACTTCGACTTCGGGACGTTCGGCGTGTACGCGGAGCGGGTGGTGCTGCCGGAGGAGTACCTGGTGGCCCGGCCCGAGGGGGTGGACGCGGTGACGGCGGCGGCGGTCTGGCTGACGTACTTCACCGCGTACGGCGGGATGGTGCTGACCGGCGGGCTGCGCCCCGGCGACCACGTGGTGATCACGGGCGCGTCGAGCGGGGTGGGGACGGCCGCGATCCAGACGGCGCTGCGGATCGGCGCGGTGCCGATCGCCACCACGCGCGGCGAGGCCAAGCGGAAGCGGCTCCTGGAGCTCGGGGCCGCGCATGTGATCGTGACGGAGACCCCGGACGCCGATGACCTGGTGGAGGAGGTGCGGCGGATCACCGGCGGGGCGGGCGCGGACCTGGTGTTCGACGCGATCGGCGGGCCCGGTTTCGCCCGGCTCGGGGACGCGCTGCGGCCCGGCGGGACCGCCGTGCTGTACGGCTTCCTGGACCCGCGCCCGGTCGAGCTGTCGATGAACTGGCCGCTGACCACGCACGGGTACGCCAACGGTGCGCTCGCCAGGACCGAGGAGGGGCGCCGCCGCGCGGCCGGGTTCATCGGCTCGGGGCTGCGGGACGGCTCCCTGGCGCCGGTGATCGCGGAGACCTTCGAGGGTCTGGAGCGGATCGCCGACGCCCATCGGCTGATGGAGTCCAACACGCACACCGGGAAGATCGTGGTGCGCGTGCGGCACTGAGGCACGGCCTCAGCCCCGGCCCCGGCCCCAGCCCCAGCCCCAGCCCCAGCCCCAGCCCCAGCCCCAGCCCCAGGGGTCAACGCCTCGGCAGGTCCAGCGGGTTGCCGTCGCGGAGCTCGGGCGGGAGCAGATGGTCGGGGGTCGACTGGTACGTGACCGGTCGGAGCCAGCGCTCGATCGCGGTCGCGCCGACCGAGGTGCTGGTGGAGGTGGTGGCCGGGTAGGGGCCGCCGTGGTGCTGGGCGGCGGCGACGGCGACCCCGGTGGGCCAGCCGTTGACGAGGACGCGGCCCGCCAGCGGGGTGAGTTCGGCGAGGAGCGAGGCCGCGTCGCCGTCCTGCTCGGCGATGTGGAGGGTGGCGGTGAGGTTGCCGGGCAGGCGGCCGAGGACGGCGGTGACTTCCTCGCGGGAGGAGTAGCGGGCGACGACGGTGACCGGTCCGAAGCACTCCTCCAGGAGGAGGTGGTGGTCCGTGGACGCGCCCCCGGTGAGCCGGTCGGCGTCGACGGCGAGGACGCCGGCGCTGACCGTGTGGTCGCCGCCGGCGCCGGGGGTGACGGGGGTCCGGACCCCGTCGAGCGCGCCGCGCTCGGCGACGCCGGTGACGAAGGCGTCCCGCATGCGGTGGTCGAGCATCACGGCCGGTTCGGTCCCGCCGACCCCGGCGGTGAGCGCGGCGAGGAAGCGGTCGCCCGCCTCGCCCCGGGGGGCCAGGACGAATCCGGGCTTGGTGCAGAACTGGCCCGCGCCCAGCGTCATGGAGCCGGCCAGGCCGGCCCCGATCTCCTCGGCCCGCTCCTCGACGGCGGCCGGGGTGATCACGACCGGGTTGAGGGAGCCGAGTTCGCCGTGGAAGGGGATCGGCACGGGCCGGGCGGCCGCGGCGTCGAAGAGCGCCCGTCCGCCGCGTACCGAACCGGTGAAGCCCGCCGCCGCGACGAGCGGGTGGCGGACGAGTTCCACGCCCGCGTCGAAGCCGTGGACGAGGACGAGGACGTCCTCGGGGAGGCCTTCCTTGGCGGCGGCGCGGCGCAGCAGTGAGGCGCAGAGTTCGGAGGTGGCCGGGTGGTCGGGGTGGGCCTTGACCACCACGGGGCAGCCGGCTGCGAGGGCGCTCGCGGTGTCGCCGCCGGGGACGGAGAAGGCGAGCGGGAAGTTGCTGGCGGCGTAGACGGCGACGACGCCGAGCGGGATCTTCCAGCGGCGCATGTCCGACCGGGGCGGGGTGGCGTCCGGGTCGGGCAGGTCGATCCGGATGTCGAGGAAGGAGCCCTCCTCGACGACCTCGGCGAAGGCCCTCAACTGCGCGGTGGTGCGCGCGAGTTCTCCGGTGAGGCGGACCGACCCGAGGGCGGTCTCGGCGTCGGCGGTCTCGACGATCCGCTCACCGGCCTCATCGAGGAGGTCGGCCGCGGTACGGAGGAAGGCGGCCCGTACAGTTCGGTCGGCGAGGGCCTCGCGGACCTCGTACGCGGCCCGCACGGACCGGTCGACGTCCTCCGCCACGGCCTCCACCGCAACCTGCTCGCGCGGCTTCCCCGTCCGGGGGTCCACACTCCACACTGGTTCTGCCGCCACTGCCACGCCCCTGTTCGCTATTCTGAACACAGTTCCCGTAGATGAACGCATCCGTACGGGACTTTAGGGACGGCCCGGCCGTCTCCACAAGGGCCCCGTTCAGCCAGGTGGCCACGGGACGACCGGACGACGGAAAAGGGGCGAGGGTCATGGCGACTGCCGACGCGGGCGGAGCGCAGGTGAAGTCCGCTGTGCGGACCGTGGAGCTGCTCGAGTACTTCGCCGGGCGCCCGGGGATGCACTCGCTCGCCGCCGTCCAGGAGGCCGTCGGCTACCCCAAGTCCAGCCTGTACATGCTGCTGCGCACCCTGGTCGAGCTGGGCTGGGTGGAGACGGACGCGACCGGCACGCGGTACGGCATCGGGGTACGGGCGCTGCTCGTCGGCACCTCGTACATCGACGGCGACGAGGTGGTGGCCGCCTCCCGGCCCACCCTGGACCGGCTCTCCGACGACACCACCGAGACCATCCACCTGGCGCGGCTCGACGGCACCAACGTGGTCTACCTGGCGACCCGTCAGTCCCAGCACTATCTGCGGCCGTTCACCCGGGTCGGGCGCCGGCTGCCGGCGCACTCGACGTCGCTCGGCAAGGCGCTGCTCGCCACCCACACCGACGAGCAGGTGCGCAAGCTGCTGCCGGAGACCCTCCCGGCGCTGACCGAGCACACGATCACCGACCGCGAGCAGCTCATCGAGGAACTGCGCGTCATCCGCGAGCAGGGCATCTCGGTGGACCGCGAGGAGAACACGCTGGGGCTGCGCTGCTTCGGCGTCGCGATCCCGTACCGGACGCCGGCGCGGGACGCGATCAGCTGCTCGGTGCCGGTGGCGCGGCTCACCCCGGCCCACGAGCAGATGATCAAGGACGCGCTCTTCGACGCGCGGGACCGGCTGACGCTGGCGACCCGCCGTCTCTGATCCTCCCCACCAGGAGGTCAGCCGCGCTCGGCGAGCGCCTTCTGCCAGACCGGGCTGTCCACGTAGTGGTTGTCGTACTGCTCCGAGGACGCCTTGATCTCCTCGAAGCTCGCCTCGCCGCGCATGACGCGGCCGAGGAGGCGCAGGTAGTCGAAGCGGGCCATGCCGGGCGTGAAGGCGAAGAGGACGTCGGCCTCGGCACCGGGCGCCGCCGCGAAGGCGTGCGGAGTGTGCGGCGGGACGAGGAGGAAGTCGCCCTGCTCCAGGACGGTCAGCTCCTCGTTCACGAGGACCTGGAGCGAGCCGCCGAGCACGAAGAACATCTCCGAGGCCTTGGTGTGGAAGTGCGCCGGGGCGCCGACCGCGCCCTTCGCGAAGGTGGAGCGGTAGCTGGTGAGCTGACCGCCGGTGGTGTCGGAGTCGGCGAGCAGGGTCATCACGCTGCTGGGGTCTGCCGTGGTCTCGGCGGTGACGGCGCGGGTCAGGAGCGGGGCGAAGGGCGCGTTCTCGTTCATGATCACTACTTTAGAGCGTCATTGACCCGCACCACAGGTGCAATTGATCTTAGAAATCATGGGTCAATCGGGCCTGTGGGGGCGAGCGCCACGCGGCCCCCGGAGGAGGCCGCCTCCCCCGCGCGGCGGAGGCGGATCACCGGTGCGCAGGAGGTGGTGCCGGGGGCGCACGCGCGAGCGTGGGGCCATGACACAGACCGCGCACCTCCCCGCCCCGGCGCCCGGCGCCGACCACCGCACGAGCGGCGCCCGCCGGGCGCTGCGCGGCCTCGCGATCCTCGCCTGCGTCCCGTACGTCTCGCTCAAGACCGCCTGGGTGGCGGGCAGCGAGATCGGCATCCCGGCCGGGAGCGTGCTCCTGGAGCACCGGCAGGCGATGATCGTCGGCAACTCGATCACGCTGGTGGCCGACGCCCTGGTGGTCGTCCTCGCCCTGCTCCTCACCCGGCCCTGGGGCCTGCGGGTGCCCGCCTGGCTCCTCGCCCTCCCGATGTGGGCGGCGACCGGGCTGCTCACCCCGATCATGACCGGCTTCCCCGCCCAGCTCGCGGTCGCCCTCCTCACCGGCGACGACCGGGCGGCCGCACCCGCCGAACCCTTCCTGGAACCCTGGGTGTTCGGCGTCGTCTACGGCGGCTTCATCCTCCAGGGGCTCTCCCTCGGCACCCTCTTCGCCCTGTACGCGCGCGACCGCTGGGGCCACCTCTGGAGCGGCCGGCTCGGCGAACTCCCCGCGCGCACCGCCCCCCTGTGGGTGCGGGCCACGGCCCTGGGCGCCGCGGCGCTGGCGCTCGTGTCCTGCGTCCCCCACCTGATGTGGGCGGCCGGTGCGACGGCGGGCCTGTCCGACCTCCGGACCGCCGAACGCGACCCCGACTTCTACGTCCTGGAGGCCCAGTGGCTCGGCTTCCTCGTCGTCGCCGTGGTCTCCACCCTGCTCCTCGTCCTCCGCCGGCCCACCCGCCTCCGGGTCCGCCCCGTGCTCGCCCTCGCCTGGATCGCGCCGGCCGCGACCGGCTGCTGGGGCGCCTACATGTCGCTCGTCGCACTGCTGCCGGTGTCGAATCCCGACCAAGAGGTCACGGCCGCGATGCGGCTGTCCTACGCTGGCGACATGATCACCGGGTTCCTGCTCGCCGCGTGCGTGGCCGCCTTCCTGCGGCGGCGGAGCGTCGAGGCGTGAGACGGAGCGCGGTCGCCCTCCTCGGGCAGCGGGCCAGGCGGCGCTGGCTCCATCTCATCGTGGGCGGCGCGCTGTTCATGCCGTTCTGGATGGTCGGCACCCTGGTCATGGGACCCCTGCTCGACGACGGCGGCATGTTCACCGGCGGGCTCGGGGTGCAGTTCGGGGCGTACGCGGTGGCGCTTCCGCTCGTCGCGGTCGCCGCGCTCTTCCCGCTGGCCCGGCCGATGTCTGTGGCGGCGGCGCGGGCGCTGTGCGGGGTTCCGGCGGACCGGTTCGCGGACGGCCCGGCCCGGGGCCGGGAGGCGAAGGCACGGACGGCCGGCTGGTTCGCCCTGCACCTGGGCGCCGGGGCGCTGATCAGCGGGGCGACGCTCGCCCTGCCGCCGTTCGCGGTGTCCTTGATGGCGCTGCCGTTCTCGCCGTCGCTGCGTGCGTCGGAGCTGGGCCGGTTCTGGGGTCTCGACCGGCCCTGGTGGGCCTGGGCGGCGCTCCCGGCGGGCCTCCTGATGCTGCTCGCGCTCGCCGCCGTGGCCGCCGCGACCGGCGCCCTGCTCGCCCGGGAGGCACCCCGGCTGCTCGGGCCGAGTCCGGCGGACCGGCTCGCGGCGGCCGAGCGGCGCGCGGCGGAGGCGGAGTCCCGCAACCGGCTGGCCCGGGAGCTGCACGATTCGGTCGGCCACGCGCTGAGCGCGGTCACCCTGCAGGCGGGTGCGGCCCGCCGGGTCCTGGACGGCGGCGACGGGGCGGATCTGGCGTTCGTCCGGGAGGCGCTGACCGCGATCGAGGAGACCACCCGGCGCACGGTGGGCGAGCTGGACTGGGTCCTCGGCCTGCTGCGGCGCGACGAGGACACCGGGGGCGGTGAGACCGGGGAAGGATCGGGGCCCGGGCCCGGGCCGGGGCTCGATGCCCTGGAGGCCCTGGTGCGGGGCGCGGGACCGAAGGTGGCGCTGGCCGTCTCCGGTGACCTGGCCCCCGTACCGGAGGCGCTGTCCCGGGAGGCGTACCGGATCGTTCAGGAAGGGCTGACGAACGCGGCCCGGCACGCGGGCGGGGAGCCCGTCGCCGTACGGCTCGACGCCCGTACCGAGGAGTTGGAGATCACCATGGAGAACCCCCTGCCCGCGCGGCCGCCGGTCGCCCGCCCGAACGGCGGTCGCGGCCTCCGAGGGATCACCGAACGGGCCCGGCTGCTCGGCGGCACCGCCGAGGCCGGCCCGGCGGACGGCGTCTGGCGCCTCGCGGTCAGGATCCCCCGATGAGCGCCGCGGCGATCCGGGTGGTGGTCGCCGACGACGAGCGGATGGTGCGGACGGCCCTGCGGGTCATCCTGGACGCGGAGCCCGACCTGGAGGTCGTCGGCGAGGCGTCCACCGGCGCCGAGGCGGTGTCGGTGGTGCGGGCCGAGCGGCCCGACGTCGTCCTCATGGACGTCCGGATGCCGGAGATCGACGGGATCCGGGCCACCGAGCAGATCCTCGCCGGGATGGCGGAGCCGCCCCGGATCGTGGTGGTGACCACCTTCGAGAACGACGCGTACGTGTACGACGCGCTGCGCGTCGGCGCGGCCGGCTTCCTGCTGAAGCGGGCGGCGGTGGAGGAGCTGGTGAGCGCGGTCCGGCTGGTCGCCCGGAGCGACTCGCTGCTCTACCCGGCGGCGGTACGGCGCCTGGCCGCCGAGCACGCCCGCCACCGGGCGCCGGTGGCACCGCCCTGGGTGGCGCGGCTCACCGAGCGGGAGGCGGAGGTGCTGCGCCTGGTGGCGACCGGCCTCACGAACGCGGAGATCGCCGGCCGGATGGGCGTCGGCGCGGCCACGGTCAAGACGCACGTGGCGTCGGTCCTGGCGAAGTCGGGCGCCCGGGACCGCACGCAGGCGGTGATCCTGGCGTACGAGTCGGGGTTCGTACGGGCGGGGTGAGCCGGCGACCACGGCGGAAGACGTGACCCGGCACACATCGACATGAAGGTTCGCTGAGAAACCGGCCACATCCGGAACGTCCCCCACCGGGTCGTTCGTCCCCACAAGTGCGATGAACAAGACGATCAGGCGCACCTCGGTCTTCGTGCTGCTCCTGGTGCTCGCCCTGCTGGGCCGGGCCACCTGGGTGCAGGCGTACGAGGGGAAGGCGCTCGCGGACGACAAGAAGAACCGGCGGAAGACGATCGCGCAGTACGCGCAGCCGCTCGGGAACATCGTCGTGGCCGGTTCGCCGGTCACCGGCTCGAAGAAGACGGAGGAAACGGACCTCGAGTACCGCCGTACGTACACGGACGGCGAGCTGTACGCGGCGGTGACCGGCTACAGCTCGCAGGCGTACGGTGCCACCCAGCTGGAGGGCATCTACTCCGACGTCCTCGACGGCACCGACGACCGGCTGAAGAACCCGATCGACGCCGTCACCCGCAAGCAGCAGGAGCCGGGCACGGTCGTCACCACGATCGACCCGGACGTGCAGAAGGCCGCCTACCGGGCGCTGGGCGGCAAGAAGGGCGCGGCCGTCGCCGTCGACCCGGCCACCGGCCGCATCCTCGCGATGGTCTCCACCCCGTCCTACGACCCGTCGAAGATCGCCGGGACCTCGGACGGCGACGCCTGGAAGTCGCTGACCACCGACGAGGACAAGCCTCTGGTCAACCGGGCGCTGCGCCAGCCGCTGCCGCCCGGATCCACGTTCAAGCTGGTCGTCGCGGCGGCGGCCCTGGAGGAGGGTCTGTACGGCTCGGTGGACACGGCGACGGAGAGCCCCGACCCGTACACCCTGCCGAACACCCGGACCGTGCTGAAGAACGAGAACGCGTCCGCGCCCTGCGAGAACGCCACGATCCGGACCGCGCTCCGCTACTCCTGCAACAACGTCTTCGCCAAGATGGCGGCCGACCTGGGGCAGGACACGGTGAAGGCGATGGCGGAGAAGTTCGGCTTCAATGACGACGAGCTCGACGTCCCGGTCCGCGCCTACGCGAGCGTGTACCCGTCCGGCATGGACAAGGCGCAGACGGCCCTCACCGGCATCGGCCAGTTCGACGTGACCGCCACCCCGCTGCAGATGGCGATGGTGTCGGCGGCGATCGCCAACGACGGTCTGCTCGCAGCCCCGCACATGGTGTCGGAGGTCGTCGACTCCGACGGCGACGCGCTCACGACGTTCAAGGACGGCGACAGCGAGCGGATCGTCTCCTCCTCGACGGCGGAACAGCTGCGCAGCGCGATGCGGACCGTGGTGGACGAGGGCACGGGCACCAACGCGGCGATCAGCGGGGCCGAGGTCGGCGGCAAGACGGGTACGGCGCAGCACGGCGAGAACAACAGCAAGACGCCGTACGCCTGGTTCACCTCGTACGCGAAGGACCCCTCGACCGGGAAGCAGGTCGCCGTCGCGGTGATGATCGAGGACTCGGGCGCGGCCCGCTCCGAGGTCAGCGGCAACGGTCTGGCGGCCCCGGTGGCGCAGAAGATGATGGCAGCGGCACTGAAGTGAGGTGACGAGGGGCCCGGTCCGTACGAGGCGGTCCCGACCGTTGTCGGTCGGCGGCGAAATCCCTTCGGCCGTGCACCGATTGGCCGTCGGGGCCCGTCACGCGATATGCAGGGTCACGCTCGCGTCCGAGCACGCATTCGAACCCTGGATGCGCACCGTGGATGCGAACCACTGATCCTGCTCACCTCGCGGAGGACCGCCGTGCGTCTGCCCCGTTCCCTGTCCGGCTGGACCATGGCCGTGTTCGGCGTCCTCGCCGCCGCGCTGGGGGTGGTGGGCCTGGTCGTACCGGACGCGCTGCTCACGGTGATGGGCTTCGAGCCGGTGCCCGACGGCGGACGCGCGGACGGCGACCACACCCTCGTCTTCCTGACCGCCTCCTCGATGGCCGCACTCAACATGGGCGTCTACTACGTGCTCGCCGCCCTCGCCGACTGGAAGCCCTTCTTCCGTTGGACGGTCCCCTTCCGGCTCCTCACCTGCGCGGTCTTCACCCTCGCGGTCGTCTCCGGCCGCGCCCCGGCCGGTTTCCTGGGCGTGGGTCTGTGGGAGGGGCTCGGTGCGGTGGTGACGGGGGCTGCGCTGCGGTACGAGAAGGCGCACGCGAAGCCCCCGTTCGAGGAGCAGGGAGCCGGCGCGTGACGAACGACGGTATCGACGCCATCTCCTGGAACACCCTGGAGCACGCGTACGGGCCCGCCGGGGACGTACCGGGGCACCTGCGGGCCCTGTACCGGCCGGAGGAGGCGGTCGAGGCCGCCGACGAACTCCTCACGAAGGTCTACCACCAGGGCGGCGGCATCTTCTCGTCCGCCGTGGCGGCGCTGCCGTTCGTGGTCCGTGCGGCCGCCGACCCCGACGTGACGGTACGGCCGGACCTCCTGGAACTGGTCGAGTGCCTCGCCTACGACGGGAACAGGACCGAGCGGCGCTGGGTCGCCCCGGGCTGGCCGGAGGTCTGGGACCTGGCCGTCACGGCGCTGCTCCCGCTGCTCCACGACCCCTCCCCCGAGGTACGGGCGGGGGGCGCCGGCGCCCTCTCCGAGGCCCAGGGACGAGCCGACGAGGTGCTGGCCGCCCTGTGGACCCGCTGGCCCCTGGAGACCGTCCCCGACGTCCGGCACAGGATCGTGGAGGCGGCCGGCGAACTCGCCGAGCACGCCGCCCGGGAGCAGGCCGACACCGTGCGCCGACTGTGGGAGCTGACGGAACCGGCGGCGTACCCCGGGGAGCGGCTGCGGGCCGTGGAGGCGCTGCGGTCCGCCGTCCCCGACGGCGACGACCCCCGCTACGCGCGCGTGGTCGCCGAGGTCCTGAACGGCGGCGACCTCGGCGGGCGTTCGGTCGCCGGGGCGGTCGCCCTCCTCGGCGACGACCGGACCGGGCGCGTCGACCTGATCGGGACACTGCTCGCGAACGCCGACGCGGCGGTCCGGCGCGGTGCCCTGGAGGCGGCAGCCGCGGAGCTGGGCCGTTGGCGTTCGGCCGTACCGACGCTGCTGCCCCCGGTGGCCGCCTGCCTCGACGACACCGAACCCGACAACCGGCTCTTCGCCGCGCGCGTCCTCGGCATGTGCGGGGCCGCCGCCCGGCCGTGGGCGGACCGGCTCGCCGGCATGGTCACCGACGAGGGCGAGCCGTATCTGCCCGCACAGGACCACGCCCTGTGGGCACTCGCCCGGATCGGCGACCCGCGCTGCGCGGCCCCGCTCGCGCGGCGTCTCGCCGGGGAACGCCTGGGGTTCTCGTACTTCGGCGTCCACTCCCCCAGCTGGTGGACCCACGAACTCGGCCTGCTCGCGACACTCGCCCCGCTCGCCGCGCACGCCGGGGTGCTGCTTCCCCCGCTGCGGGCCCGGCTCACGGCCGTGCGCTCGGTCGACGAGGCCCGGGCGCTGTGCCAGGTCCTGACGGCCTGGGGTCCGGCGGCGGCTCCCGCGGTCCCCGAGCTGTGCGCGCTCCTGGAGACCCTCGGAGCCGTGTGGGCGGGGGAGGCGCTCGCGGCGATCGGCCCGGAGGCGGCGGCGGTCGTGGACCGGGCGCGGCTGCGGGCGCTGATCGACTCCCCGCCGGAGGGGCAGGCGTTCGCGCCGCGCTCGCTCGCCCTGGCGTACGGCAGGCTGACCGGCGACATGGAGCCCGCGCTCGCGCTGTTCCTGCCGCGCCTGGGCGAGTCGTACGGTGACGACAACCCGGCGGTGGTGCTCGGCGAGCTCGGCGCGGCAGGCGCCCCGTACGTCGAAAGGCTGCGAGAGTTGCTGCGCGCGGACGCGACCGGGTGGCTGCCGCTGCGGGCCGGCGAGGCGCTGTGGCGGATCACCGGCCGCGCGGACGAGGTGGTGCCGGCGCTCGTGAGGGCGATCGAGCCGTTCACCGCGGGCGGTGTCCTGCCCGCGGTCACCGGGGCGGTCCGGCTGCTCGCCGAGATCGGCCCGGCCGCGGCCCCCGCCGTACCGGCCCTTCGGGCCTTCCTCGACGCGGACGAGCGGCCGGTCGAGCACGGCAGCTGGCGGTCGGTGCCGGACGACGACGAGCTGTGCGAGGCGGTCCGCGCCGCGCTGCTCGCGATCGAAGAGGGCTCTTCTCGGCTTCTCTGAGAGGTCTTCTCGGCCTCTCTAGGGAAGATGACCGATCCGTCGGGACCCCCTCAGACATCAGCCTGAGGCCATGCGCTGGTATCTGACAGGTGTCGTCGTGTCCGGATTCGGTACGACGGCGATGTGGCTGGTCTCCGGGATCTGGGTCAAATCGCTGACCGGCTCCGACAGTCTGGCGGCCCTGGCCGCCTTCGCCCTCTGGGCGCCCGTCCTCCTCGGGCCGCTGCTCGGCACGCTCGCGGACCGGGTGCGGCGGCGGCCGCTCCTGGTCGCCCTCGACGTGGCGATGGCCGCGCTCCTCCCGCTGCTCCTGTGGGTGGACTCGGCGGACCGGGTGTGGCTTCTCTTCGCCGTCCTCGTGCTCTACGGGACGCAGGGCGCCGTCCACGAGGCGGCGGAACAGGCCCTGGTCGCGACCGTCATGGACGAGAAGCGTCTGGGCACCTTCAACGGGCTGAGGATGACCGCGAACGAGTCGATGAAGCTGATCGCCCCGCTCGTGGCGGCGGGGCTCTTCGCCCGGTACGGGGGCGGGTCCGTCGCCCTCGTCGACGCGGCGAGCTTCGCGCTCGCGGCCGGCGTGTTCGCGCTGATGCCCGTACGGGAGGAGCGCCCCGCGCGGTCGGAGTCCCGGCACTGGTGGCGGGAGACCGGCGAGGGCGTACGGCTGCTCCGCGCCTCGCCGGTCCTGCGGCCGCTGGTCGCGACGGGCGCGTTCACGATGCTGCTGGCCGGGGTGAACGGGGCCGCGATCTACGCGGTCGTCGACCGGGGGCTCGGACACGCCCCCGCGTACGCCGGTGTGCTCTACGCGGTACAGGGCGTGGGCTCGGTCCTCGCGGGCCTGGTCACCGGCCCGCTGCTGCGCCGGATCTCCGAGCGGACGCTCGCCGCCGCCGGTCTCGCCCTGTTCGCGGTGGCGGTGGGCGTACGGGCGCTGCCGTTCGAGGCGACGGCCCTGGCGGCGAGCGCGGTGATCGGCCTGGGCCTTCCGTGGGTGCTCGTGGCGGTGGTGACGGCCGTGCAGCGGGAGGCGCCGGCGGAGGCGGTGGGCCGGCTGGCGGCCACCGTGAACACCCTGGTCATGGCGCCGAACGCGCTGGCCCTCGCCCTCGGCGCGGGCCTGGTCGCCCTGGTCGACGTCCGCGTCCTGCTGCCGCTGCTCGCGCTCGCGGGGACGGGATGGGCGGCGGTGGTCGCGGTACGGGGGCGGCGCGAGCTCGGCCGGACGACGAACACCACCCCGGACCCGTCCGTCCCGGTCGGCTGAGATTCCGCTTCCTCCGCGTGGGCGCGGGGCGCTCGCGGTGCGGGGCGACCGGCGTGCGGCGAGCATGGAAGGAAGGCGCGGGCGTGGCGGGAGGAGGGCAGTGTGACGGCCGGTTCCTTCCCTGGGACGACGGGGCGGGTCGGTGTGCCCCTGGAAGGCAAGGGCCTTCTCGACGTGCTGGGGGTCGCCGCCATCGTCGTCGACGCCCACGGCCGGATCGTGCTGTGGAGCCCGCAGGCGGAGGATCTCTTCGGCTTCCGGGCCGACGAGGCCCTGGGCCGGTACGTGGCGCGGCTGATCGTCGGCACGGAGCACCGGGAGGAGGCGGCGCGCCTCTTCGCCGAGGTGCTGCGCGAGGGCAAGACCTGGGCCGGCACCTTCCCCGTACGGCACAAGGACGGCAGCGTACGACCCGTGGAGTTCCGCAACATGCGGCTCACCGACGACCTGGGGGGACTGTACGCGCTCGGGATCGCCGCCGACCGCGCCGCCGTCGAGCGGATCGAGACCGAGCTGGCGCTCTCCGACCGGCTCGTCTCCCAGTCCCCGATCGGCCTGGCCGTCCTGGACGCCGACCTGCGCTACGTCCTGGTGAACCCGGCCCTGGAGCGGATCAACGGCGTACCGGCCGCGCTGCACATCGGGCGGCGGATCAGCGACATGCTGCCGCGGGTCGACGCCGAGGCCCTGGAGGCCGCACTGCGCACCGTACTGGCCACGGGGACGCCACTGCTCGACCATCCGACCATCGGGCGGACCCCGGCCGACCCGGACCGCGACCACGCCTGGTCGGTGTCCTTCTACCGTCTGGAGGGGGCCGAGGACCGGGTCCTGGGCGTGGCGGCCTCGGTGATCGACGTGACCGAGCGGCACCGCGCGGACGCGGACGCCGACCGGTCCCGGCGGCGGCTCGCGCTCATCGCGGACGCATCGGCCCGGGTCGGCACCACCCTGGAGGTGGAGAAGACGGCCGACGAGCTGGCCTCGGTGGTGGTGCCGGAGCTCGCCGACATCGCCGCCGTCGACGTCCTCGACTCCGTCCTCGCGCTGCGCAGGCCGGGCGCGCCCGAGGAGGGGCCCGAGCTGTTCCGGGCGCTCGCTGTGAAGGCCGTGGCCCGGACGGAGGCGCTGCCGGCGGCGGACCCGCCCGGGGCGATCACCATGTACGGGGCGGACCGTCTTGTCACCCGGTGTGTGCACACCGGTCTGCCGGTCCTGGTGGAGCACGTCGGCCCCGGCGACCTGTCGCGGATCGCGCGAAGCCCCGAGGCGGCCGAGCTGCTCGCCCGGGCGGGGGTTCACTCGTACCTGGCGGTGCCGCTGATCGCGCGCGGCGAGGTGCTCGGCGCGCTCGACCTCAAGCGGGACCGCAACGCGCTGCCCTTCGACGGGGACGACGTCCTGCTCGCTACGGAGCTCGCGGCCCGTGCGGCGGTGAGCATCGACAACGCGCGCTGGTACCAGAGCGTGCGGAACTCGGCGGTGACGCTCCAGCGCAGTCTGCTGCCGGGCAAGCCCCCGGAACGGGCGGGTCTCGAAGTCGCGACCCGCTACCAGCCGGCGCAGGCGTCGAGCGAGGTCGGCGGCGACTGGTACGACGTGATCCCGTTGCCCGAGGACAAGACGGCGCTGGTCGTCGGGGACGTGATGGGCAGCGGGATCGACGCGGCGGCGGCGATGGGGCGGCTGCGGACCGCCACCTGCGCGTTCGCGGACCTCGACCTGTCGCCCGCCCAGGTCCTGCGGCACCTGGACCGGATCACGGCCGGCCTTGAGCACTACATCGCGACCTGTCTCTTCGCCGTGTACGACCCGGCCCTGGGCCGGTGCCGGATCGCGAGCGCCGGGCATCTGCCGCCCGTGCGGGTCCCGGCGGACGGCCCGGCCGAACTCGTGGACGTTCCGCCGGGGGCGCCGCTCGGGGTGGGCGGCGGCACGTTCCGTACGGCCCGGGTGCCGTTCCGGCCCGGGGACCGGCTCGTGCTGTACACGGACGGTCTGATCGAGACCCGCCACGAGGCCATCGACGAGCGGCTCGCACTGCTCGTGGGCCTCCTCGACAAGGCGCGCGGGCCCCTTGAGGAGACCTGTGACGAGCTGCTGCAGGCGCTGCGCCGGCCGGGTGCGGCGGACGACGTGGCACTGCTCATCGCCCGGAGCACGGGATGACGGCCCGGGGCGGAGAACGGGGAAAGAGCCCCGGGGCGCGGGGGAAGGGCCCCGGTGAGCGCGGGACCGGCCTGCGGAGTGTGGCCGGCCAGGTGTTCGCCCTGGAGGCGCTGATCGCCCTCCTGGTGATCGCGGCGGCCGTGTTCGTGACCTTCTACCAGGCGCGCAGCGACACCGAGCGGGATGCGAAGGTCCGCTCGCTCGCGGTCGCGGAGGCCTTCGCGAAGGCGCCCGGCGTCGACGAGGCCCTCGCCTCGCCCGATCCGACGGCCGTGCTCCAGAAGCGGGCCGAGGAGACCCGGCTGGCGACGGGGGTGGACTTCATCGCGGTCCTGAACCGGGACGGCGTGCGCTACACCGACTCGGAACCGGAGCTGATCGGCCTCAAGGCGACCGGCGACCTCAGCCGGGCGGTGGTGGACGGCGAGTCCTACACCGAGCTGTTCCGGGGCGCGCCCAACGACGCCGTACGGGCCGTGGTCCCCGTCGTGAACGACCAGGGCCGGATCGTCGGCATGGTCACCAGCGGTATCGAGGTGGAGAGCATCACGCACGCGGTGCAGGGGCGGGTGCCGCTGCTCATCGGCGTCGCGGGAGGCGCGCTCGCGGCCGCCGTGGGCGGGGCGGCTCTGGTGAGCCGGCGGCTGCGGCGGCAGACGCACGGCCTCGGCCCGGCCGAGATGACCCGGATGAAGGAGCACCACGAGGCGGTGCTGCACGCGGTACGCGAAGGGGTCCTGATCGTGGGCCCGGACCGTCGGCTGCTGCTCGCCAACGACGAGGCGCGCCGGCTCCTCGGCATCACGGCGGATGCGGAGCGGCGGCACGTCTCGGAGCTCGGCCTCGATGCCCGTACGGTCGAACTCCTGGAATCCGGCCGGGCGGCGACGGACGAGGTGCACCGGGCGGGCGACCGGCTGCTGGCGGTGAGCGTGCGGCCCACGGTCACGGACGGCGCCGAGTCCGGGAGCGTCATGACGATGCGCGACACCACCGAGCTGGCCGCCCTGACCGGCCGGGCGGCGGTGGCCCGCGGCCGGCTCCAGCTGCTCTACGAGGCGGGGGTACGCATCGGGACGACCCTGGAGGTCGTACGGACGGCGGAGGAGCTGGCGGAAGTGGCGGTGCCGCGGTTCGCGGACTTCGCGACGGTGGAGCTGCTCGAACCGGTGCTGCGTGGCGAGGAGCCGCCGGAGTCCGGGTCGGCGGCCACGGAGATGCGGCGGACGGCGCTGAGCGGGCTGCGGCCCGACCAGCCGCTCCAGCCGGTCGGCGACACCGTGCGGTTCGACGTCTCCAGCACCCCGATGGCGACGGCCCTGAGCGCGGGGCACGCGGTGGCGCAGTCGGAGCTGGCCGCGGCGGAGGGCTGGCGGGCGCAGGACCCCGAGGGGGCGGCGCAGGCCCTCGCCTTCGGGATGCACTCGCTGCTCACGGTGCCGCTGCTGGCCCGTGGGGTGGTGCTGGGGATGGCGAACTTCTGGCGCGCGGACACGCCGGAGCCGTTCGGGGAGGAGGACCTGTCGTTCGCGGAGGAGCTGGCGGCGCGGGCGGCCGTCGCCATCGACAACGCACGCCGGTTCACCAGGGAGCACGCGATGGCGGTGACGCTCCAGCGGAGCCTGCTGCCCCGGGTGCTGCCGGAGCAGAGCGCGGTGGACGTGGCGTACCGCTATCTCCCGGCGAAGGCCGGGGTCGGCGGCGACTGGTTCGACGTGATCCCGCTGCCGGGGGCGCGCGTCGCGCTCGTCGTCGGGGACGTCGTCGGGCACGGGCTGCACGCGGCGGCCACCATGGGGCGGCTGCGGACGGCGGTGCACAACTTCTCGACGCTCGACGTGCCGCCGGACGAGCTGCTGGGGCACCTCGACGAGCTGACGGGCCGGATCGACGACCGGGAGTCGGAGGGGCCGGACGGCGAGGGGCGGCGCCGGGAGGAGGGCATCACCGGCGCGACCTGCCTGTACGCGATCTACGACCCGGCGTCCGGCCTGTGCACGGTGGCGAGCGCGGGGCATCCCGGTCCCGCGCTCGTGCGCCCCGACGGGCGGGTCGAGTTCCCCGAGCTGTCGCCGGGGCTGCCGCTCGGGCTCGGTCTGGGCGACGTGCCGTTCGAGGCGACGGAGCTGCAGCTTCCCGAGGGCAGCAAGCTGGTGCTCTTCACGGACGGGCTCCTGGAGGACCGGAGCCGGGACCTCGACACGGGCCTCGGCCTGCTGAAGTCCACGCTCGCACGGCCGGGCCGGAGCGCGGAGCAGACCTGCGCGGACGTGCTCGCGACCCTGCTCTCGCCCTCACCGCGCGACGACATCGCCCTGCTCGTGGCCCGGACCCGGCTGCTCGCACGCGAGCGGATCGCCGAGTGGGAGGTGGCGCGCGACCCGTCGGCGGTCTCGCCGGTACGGAACGCGGCGGCGGCGAAGCTGTCGGAGTGGGGGCTCGACGGCCTGGCGTTCACGGCGGAGCTGGTCCTCAGCGAGCTGATCACGAACGCGGTGCGGTACGGGGCCGACCCGGTCCGGGTACGGCTGCTCCACGACCGGACGCTGATCTGCGAGGTGTCGGACGGCAGCAGCACCTCGCCGCACCTGCGGCACGCGGCGGCGACGGACGAGGGCGGGCGCGGACTGTATCTGGTGGCGCAGTACGCGGAGCGCTGGGGAACCCGTTACGGCCGGCGCGGCAAGACGATCTGGGCGGAGCTGCGGGTGGGCGCGGACGACGCGGAGCCGATCGTGACGGGGGTGCCGGATCTGGACGCGCTGGAGGATCTGGCCTGGTGAGGGGTGGGTCGGGGAGCGTGGCGGGGGCACGACGGGACCCCGTGGTATACCAGATGGGACACTGCTTCCGTCCTTCTGCTTCCGCACTGCCCCCGCAGAGCTTCCCCACTGCTTCCCCACCCCTTCCCCGCTGCCGACGTCGCCCCCGAGGAGACCCCCGTGACCCCTTCCCGGCCCCGCACCGCGACCCTGTTCCACGACGTACGGCCCTTCGGCGGACCGGCCGGCGACCTGATCGCCGTGGACGGCGTGCTGGTGACGGAGGTCCCGGAGGGTGCCGTCGTCGAGCGGATCGACGGGGCGGGCCGCCTGGCGCTGCCGACCCTGGTCGACGCCCACATCCATCCCGACAAGACGTCCTGGGGCGAGCCCTGGCGCAGCAGGCGCCCGGCGGAGGGCATCGCCGAGTACGTCGCGGGGGACGTGGAGCTCGCCCGCGCCCTGCCGACGCCGGTGGGCGAGCGGGCGCTGCGGCTGATGTCGCACGCGGCGGCGCAGGGCACGCGCGCGATGCGGGCCCACGCGGACGTGGCGCCCGCCTACGGCCTCTCCGGTATCGAGGGGGTGGCGGACGCGGCGGCGAAGCTCGCCGGGATCGTGGACGTGGAACTGGTCGCCTTCCCGCAGCACGGGGTGGTCCGTACGCCGGGGGTGGCCGAGCTCCTCGCGGAGGCGGCGGCGAGCGGTCTGGTCACGCACATCGGCGGCATCGACCCGGCGGGCTTCGACACGACGGGCGAGGGCACGGGCGACCAGCTGGGCACCGTCTTCGCCCTCGCCGAGAAGCACGGCCTCGGTCTCGACATCCACCTCCACGACCGGGGCGAGCAGGGACTGGCGCCCCTGCGGGACATCGCGGCCCGCACGCGCGCACTGGGCCTCCAGGGCCGGGTGAGCGTGGCGCACGCCTTCGCGGTGGCCGGCCTGTCCGGCCGGGAGCTCGACGAGACGGCGGACCTGCTCGCGGAGGCGGGGATCGCGCTCACGACGGTCGCTCTGTCGGTGACGACGATCCTGCCGTTCCGGCGACTGGCCGAGCGCGGGGTACGGGTCGGGCTCGGCTCGGACGGGGTCAGGGACAACTGGAGCCCGTTCGGCAACGCGGACATGCTGCACCGGGCATGGCTCGCGGCATGGGCGCTGGACCTGAGGCTCGACGAGGAACTGGAGGCCTGCTTCCGACTGGCCGCCGACGGCGGGGCGGACCTCCTCGGCCTCCCGAAGGCGGACCTCCGCCCGGGCTCCCCCGCCGACTTCATGCTCGTCGACGGCGAATGCCTCCCTCAGGCGGTGGTGGACCTCCCCCGCCGCGACGCGGTGGTCCGCGGCGGCCGGGTGGTGGCGCGGGACGGCCGCCTGGTCTGACGACCGACTCCAGGAGGTCATGTCGGGATCTCCCCTGGTGAGCGCGGTGCGGCATCAAGGTGACTGGCATACCGAATGCCGAACGATGGTTCACGGAGGCCGAATTCTCCGGGCCCAGGGGTCTGCGAAGATCGAGGGAGCACGACATCCACCCGACTGGAGCCGTCCCCATGACCGTCCACCGCCCCGCCGCCCGCAGCACCGCCGGCGGGGACACCCATCAGTCCCTGCGGGAGCGGGTCTATGTGGAGCTGCGTGAGCGGATCATCGAGGGGGAGTACCCGGCGGGCATGCGGCTCGTGGAGCGGGAGATCGCCGACGGGCTACGGGTCTCCCGGGTGCCGGTGCGCGAGGCGATGCAGCGTCTGGAGTCGGAGGGTTTCCTCTCGGTGCAGCCGCGCCGGGGTTCGGTGGTGGCGGATTTCGGCCCGGAGGACGCCGAGTACCTGTTCGACGTACGGGAGAACCTGGAGGGCCTGGCCGCGCGGCTCGCCGCCCGGCATGCGAGCCCCGCGCAACTGAGGGATCTGGAGCGGCTGTTGACGCGGGCCAGGAAGGCGGCGGAGTCCGGACGGCTCCGTGAGGCCGTCTCCCTGAACGCCGACTTCCACCGGCAGATCGTCGAGCTCTCCGGCAACCCGCTCCTGGTAAACCTGATGGCCCCGCTCGACTCCCGGCTGCGCCGGCTCTTCCGGCTCACCTCGGCGCAGTCGGACGGCGAGCCGATGTGCGGGGCCCACGAGCGGCTCTACGAGGCCGTCCGCGACCATGACGAGGACGGCGCGGAGGCGCTGGCCCGCGCCCATGTCGCGGACACCCGCGCCTCCGCCGCGCGTCTGCTCGCCGCGCCGCAGGAACAGCGGGGGCAGCAGGAGCCCCGCGCGGCGGAGACCGCGTCCTAGGAGCTCCCGCCGAGCTTCCGCAGGGCCGTCCGGACGGCGTCCAGATCCTCGTCCGAGGCCAGCCCGGCATGGTAGAGCCGCAGCTCGGTCGCGCCCGCGTCACGGACCCGCTCGGCCTCGTCGGCCAGCCGGTCCGGGGCGCCGCCCATACCGGTGACGACGGACAGGTTTCCCGCGAGGACCGTGTCCACGTGCGCGTGGGCCGCGAACTCCGCGACCCGGGGCGGCCGGGCGACCACCCCGTCCGCGAGGCCCAGGACGTGCGCCGGGTCCGTGCCGGCGTCGGCGCCGCAGCGGTAGGGGGCGGGGTCGGCGTGCAGCAGGACCCGGAAGCCGGGCGGGGCCGCGTCCCGCACGGCGGCCACGGCGGCCTCCTGGAAGGTACGGGCGGTCCCGACGCGCCAGGCCAGGGCCGGGGCCTCCAGGGCGCCGAGCCCGCCCGACGGGCCCGATCCGGCCCATACGGGCTCCAGGGCGCTCCGCACGGCGGCGGCCAGCTCGTCGGGATCGGCGCCCTCGCCCCCGTACCCCTCCCGGCAGGAAGGGCAGAAGCAGAGCGACATCAGGTACTGCTCGCGCTCCCCGAGGGCGACGCCGCCGATCTTGTCGTGGGCGTGCAGATGGGCGAGGCCGTACCAGCCGCAGGATTCCAGCTCGGTGCCGACGGCACCGGGCCGTACGGCGGCCTCGGCGGCCAGCTCGACGAGCAGGGCGCGGACCTCGGGGCGGGCGATGCAGGGCGCCCAGGGGTAGCGGTCGCCGTAGGCGTTGACGACGGAGGTCTCCGGATGCTCGGCGCCGAGGCGGGAGTTGTGCGCGAGCACGACCCAGCTGTGCACCTCGAGGCCGGTGGGCGCGAGGGCCTCGACGGCCCGCCCGAAGGCGTCGCCGGGGGCCCATTCCCCCGCCGGGTACGGGCGGAGCGGGCGGCCCGCCCAGCGGTCCGGGTCCGGCGGGTAGAGCACGGCGGCGTGCTCGGCGGTGACGATCCGGTGGCCGGGGTGGCGGGGGGTCAGTGCCCGGGTGGAGTGGTAGGCGGCGGCGAGCGTGACCTGCGCGAGGCCGAGTTCGGCGAGCAGCCCGGGCGCGGCGGGATCGCCGTCGACGTCCCAGGGGTAGAGGAAGGCCCCTGCCCTCATGCCCCGGTCTCCCGTGCCCCCGCTCACGCGCCGATCTCCTTCAGGAGGGCCCGGCCGCGCTCGACGAGCAGCATGAGGGTGTCGATGTGCTCGGGGGCGGGCTCGCTCAGCGGCGGCCGTACCTCACCGACGTCCAGGCCTCCTCGCCGTACCGCCGCCTTGACGAGCGAGACGGCGTATCCGCGGCCCTGGGCCCGGAGTTCGACGAGCGGCCGGTAGAACTCGTCGACGAGCCGGTTCACGGTGGTGTCGTCGCCGGTGGTGAGGGCGCGGTGGAAGGCGAGGGCGATGTCGGGTGCGAAGCAGAAGACGGCGGAGGAGTAGAGGGTGACGCCGATGCCCCGGTAGGCGGGGCCGGTGAGTTCGGCGGTCGGCAGGCCGTTGAAGTAGAGCAGGTCGAGTCCCTCGGCGCGGACGGCGCTGACGATCCGCTGCATGAGGTCGAGGTCGCCGAGGCCGTCCTTGAGGCCGATGATCCCGTCCGTACGGGCGAGGGCGACGGCGGTGGCCGGGGTGAGGATCGCGTTGTCGCGCTGGTAGACGATGACGTCGAGCGAGGTCGCGGCGGCGAGTTCGGTGTAGTGGCGGAGGAGACCGGCCTGGTCGGCGACGACGAGGTACGGCGGCATGGCGAGGAGGCCGTCGGCGCCGGCCTCCTCGGCGAGCCGGGCGTACTGGACGGCGAGGGCCGTGCCGTAGCCGGCGCCCGCGACGACGGGGACGCGGCCGGCGGCCTCCTCGACGGCGGCTGCGACGCAGTCCCGGAACTCCTCGGGGGTGAGGGCATGGAACTCGCCCGTTCCGCAACAGGCGAAGACGGCGGCGGCGCCCGCGTCGATCCCCGCGCGCACATGGGTGCGGAAGGTGTCGAGGTCGACGGAGCCGTCCGGCGCGAAGGCGGTGACGGGGAAGAAAAGCAGGCCGTCGAGCCGGCCGGCGAGCGGGGCAGTGGTCACGGGCGCTCCCAGGAAAGTCCGTCGTGCAGGGCCATCTCGTGCACAGTTATGACTGTCATCCATATTCTTGAACACTGACGTCCCGCACGCTAGAACAGCACGGAAGGGCCGGTCAAGGCGAGAACGCGCCCTGTCGCACACTCTTGACGCTCCGTCCGGCCGCTCCTTAGCGTGTCCACGGTTGTGAATTCCACTCAGGTGAATGCCACCGCATGCCGTTGAATGCCACTGCATGCCGCTCGACGGAGGAGATCCGCTCCATGGCCGTACCCCGCACCGTCCTGCTCACCGGCGCCGCCGGAGGCGTCGGCACGCTGATGCGGGAGCTGCTGCCCCCGTACGGCTACGAGCTCCGCCTCCTGGACGTCGCCCCCGCGCCGGGGGCGCCGGACGCGATCGTCGCCGACCTCGCGGACCGCGCGGCGCTCCGGGAGGCGGTCCGGGGCGTCGACGCGATCGTGCACCTGGCGGGGATCTCCCTGGAGTCGACCTTCGACAAGATCATGGCCGCCAACATCGCCGGGACGTACAACCTCTACGAGGCCGCCCGCGAGGAGGGCGTCCCGCGCGTGGTGTTCGCCTCCAGCAACCACGCCGTCGGCTTCACCCGGCAGCCGCGCGCGGGCGACCCACTGGTGCCGGTCGACACCCCGCACCGCCCCGACACCTTCTACGGCCTCTCCAAGTGCTTCGGCGAGGACCTGGCGCAGCTCTACTGGGACCTGCACGGCATCGAGACCGTCTCGGTCCGCATCGGCTCCTGCTTCCCCGAACCCACCTCGGTCCGGATGCTGTCGATGTGGCTCAGCCCCGCCGACTGCGCCCGCCTCCTGCACGCCACGCTCACCGCCGAGGACGTGGCCCACACGGTCGTGTACGGCTCCTCCGCCAACACGCGCGCGTGGTGGGACCTCGCCACGGCACGGGCGCTCGGCTTCGAGCCGCGGGACGACTCGGAGGTCTACGCGGAGAAGCTCATCGCCGACAAGGGCTTCCCGCCGGAGGGCAGCGCCGACGACCTCTACCTGGGCGGCCACTTCTGCGTGACGCCTCCGCAGTGGCCGCACTGAACGGCGTGACGCGCCGCCCCGGTGGCCGCACCGAACGGCAGGACCCGCACCGGCGGCCGCACCGAATGGCGTGAACCCGCCCCCGTGGCCGCGCCGGACGACGACAGGAGCGACCCGATGGACCACGCCATGGACGACCGTACGGACCACCGTCCCCTCGCCCTCGTGACCGGCGTCGGCCGTACGGTCGGCATCGGCGCGGGCATCGCCGACCGGCTCGCGGAATCGGGCTGGGACATCGCGTTCACGTACTGGGCCCCGTACGACCGGCGCATGGCCTGGGGCGAGGAGCGGGGCGCGGCCGGGGCGATCACCGAGCGGCTCGCCGAGCGCGGCGCGGCCTGCGCGGCCGTCGAGGCCGACCTCGCCGACCCCGAGGCGCCGGCGCGCGTCTTCGACACGGCCGAGGAACGGCTCGGGCGCCCGGTCACGGCCCTGGTCATGTGCCACTGCGAGTCGGTCGACTCCGGCCTGCTCGACACCACCGTCGAGAGTTTCGACCGCCATTTCGCGGTCAACGCGCGCGCTTCCTGGCTGTTGATCAGGGAGTACGGCCGGCGGTTCACCGGCCCGCCGGGCACCGGCCGCATCATCGCCCTGACCAGCGACCACACCGTGGGGAACCTTCCGTACGGGGCGAGCAAGGGCGCGCTCGACCGCATCACCCTGGCCGCCGCGCGCGAGCTGGCGCAGCTCGGGGTCACCGCCAACGTCGTCAATCCGGGTCCGGTGGACACCGGCTGGATGACGGAGGGGCTACGGGAGGAGACGGTCCGGCAGACCCCGCTCGGCCGCCTCGGCACCCCTCGGGACACCGCGCACCTGGTCGACTTCCTCTGCTCGCCCGAAGGGCAGTGGATCAACGGACAGCTGCTGATGAGCAACGGCGGACTGGCCTGAGGGCGGCGGGCCCGACGAGGAGGGAAATACGCAGGACCCGGCCGGACTGATACGGGGGAGCCGGCCGGGGCCCGGGTCACGGTGCACGCTGGCAGCCGGACCTGCTCACCGTAGGCCCGGACGAAGATCATCGCGAGCCGCGGAACGCGGCACCTGTCCGGAATGCGCGGTGGGTTGACGCACGGAAGCGCGCCGGTCAGCGAAATACGCGCCCCCTTACGCGCCCCGGCGTACGCCGGAGCATCGGCGATCGGCCGAAGGGACCTCAGCGGCACCCGCGCAAGGTCCCCGACGGCGACTCGCCGAACTTCTCCCGATAGCGCGCCGCGAAGCGGCCCTGATGGGCGAAGCCCCAGCGCCAGGCCACCTCGCTCACGCTCACCTCGTCGGGCGCGGCCGCCCGCAGCTCCTCGCGGACCCGGTCGAGGCGGACCTCCCGTACGTACGCCATCGGGGACATCCCCACGTACTCGCGGAACGACTCCTGGAGGCGGCGCACGCTCACCCGGGCCAGGATGGCCAGCTCGGTGGTCGTGAACGGGTGCTCGGGGCGCTCCCGTACCGCGTCCATCACCCGCTTGACCGGGGCCGGCCGCCGCGGCTCCCCCGGGTGGGCGAGTGCCTCGCGCCAGGGGTGCTCGGCGGCCAGGAGCAGCCCGTTGAGCAGGGCCTCCTGCAAGGGTCGGGCCACCAGCTCGTGCTGGGCGAGGCCCTCCCCCGCGAGCGCCTCCGCGGCGATCTGGCGGGCGAAGCGCACCCAGCTCAGACCGGGACCGCGCGTGATGTCCAGGCCCGGCGCGAAGACGAGCGGGCCCCGGGGCGGGCGGCCGATCAGCTGCTCCAGGCGGTCGCGCAGCTCGGCCGCCCCGACCTTCACCGACAGGGTCCGGCAGTCCCCGCTCCAGCGGTCGAGGAAGGTGTCGCCCGCCGGGTCGAGCATGAGGGCCTCGGTGGTCGTCGCGACGATCGAGTGCCCGCCCTGGCGCATCTCCATCCGCCCGCTGAGCGGCGCGTTCAGGTGGTACGCGCCCAGCTCCCCGAAGCTCATCCGCACATCCGCCCCGCAGCTCAGGTCGCCGATGACCAGCGGGCCGAGCGCGACGGTGTCGAAGCGCGCCGCGAAGGGGCGCCGCTCACGGTCGACGACGTCCATACGGTTCGCGTAGTAGCGGGCGTCGAGCTCCACGCGCGCCTCGTCCACGTCCTGCGTCCGGAAACAGCTCCCGTCGACCCTGCTCATCACGCCCCCTGCCCCCGCCGGTCCCACCGGCCCCTCCGCCCCCACTGCACCCATGGGTCGAAAGAATATTCATATGACGGATCTGACCGGGAACGGCAGGATGCCCGGCATGCCACGACCCCATGGATTCACGTACGAGCAGCGCCGTGACGGCTCGGTCGTCCTCACCCACCTGGGACGCGCCGCCGGCGTGCTGCGCGGCGCCCGTGCGGAGAAGTTCCTCGCGGAGGTCGAGTCGGGCGACTCCCAACTCGTCATGGCCCGGTGGACGGGCTCGTACCGCTTCGGCAACGAACGGCAGGCCGGAAACCACCCGCGTAATCAAGGTGGCCGAACCGGCCGAGGGTAAGGGAACGGCAAAGGTACCCGGTTCGTTAGCTCAGGCATGACCGCTATGACCCCCGGCTCGAACATCCCTCTCACCGCCACGCGCGTGGCGGTGGACGTCGCCGCCCCGGTGCGGCTCGACGTCTCGGGCCTGCTGCTCGGCGCCAACGGCAAGGTGCGCTCGGACGACGACTTCATCTTCTACAACCAGCCGTCCGGCCCCGGTGTCACCTACCGCTCCGGCGGCGGTGCCGCCCCCGACGCGATCCTGGTGGACACCGGCGCCGTCCCGGCCGGCATCGAGAGGATCGTCGTCACCGCGAGCCCGGACGCCGCGGGCCAGACCTTCCAGGGCATCGAACCCACGGCCACCCTCCGCAACGCGGACGACGGCAGCGTCCTCGCCACCTTCACCCCGCCGCAGCTGGCCAACGAGACGGCGCTCGTGGTCGTCGAGATCTATCTGCGCAACGGCGCGTGGAAGGCCCGCGCCGTCGGCCAGGGCTATGCGAACGGCCTCGCCGGCATCGCGACCGACTTCGGCGTCTCGGTGGACGACGAGCCCGCCGCCGCCCCGGCCGTCGCCGCTCCGGTCGCGCCCGCCCCCGTCGCCCCGCCCGCGCCCGTCGCGCCCCCGGCGCCGCCCGTCCCCCCGGTGGATCCCCGGATCGCCGCCGCCACGCCCGCTCACCCGGCCCCCGCCCCCTCCGGCAAGATCAACCTCGACAAGGGCCGGGTCAGCCTCCAGAAGAACCAGACGGTGTCCCTGGTCAAGGGTGGCCGCCCGCTGCTCTCCCAGGTCAAGATGGGCCTCGGCTGGGAGCCCGCGTTCCGGGGCAAGGACATCGACCTGGACGCCTCCGTCATCGCGTACGGCCCCCAGCGCAACCACCTGGACAGCTGCTACTTCGGCAAGCTGTCCATCCTCAACGGCTCGGTGAAGCACTCCGGCGACAACCTCACCGGTGAGGGGGCGGGCGACGACGAGGTGATCGTCGTCGACCTCGGCCGACTGCCCGCCGAGGCCACGGGCCTGGTCTTCACGGTGAACTCGTTCTCCGGCCAGAAGTTCACCGAGGTCGCCAAGGCCTACTGCCGGCTGATCGACGCGGCGACGGGCGAGGAGCTGGTCCGCTTCGACCTGACCACCGCCGAGCCGCAGACCGGCGTGATGATGGCCAAGCTCATCAAACAGTTCACCGGCGAGTGGGAGATGACGGCGATGGGCGAGTTCGTGAAGTCCAGGACCGTCCGGGGCATGGTGAAGCCGGCCGCCCAGTCACTCTGAGCGGCCGGCCCCGCCCCGTCGTCAGGCGAACAGGGCGCTGTAGGCGTTGAGGGCGGGCTGGCCGCCGAGGTGGGCGTAGAGCACGGTCGAGTCCCGGCCGATCTCTCCCCGGTCCACCAGGTCGATCAGTCCCGCCATCGACTTCCCCTCGTACACGGGGTCGGTGACCATGCCCTCGGTGCGGGCGGCGAGCTTCATCGCGTCGAGGGTCGCCTCGTCCGGGACGCCGTACACCCCGGCGTGGTAGCGCTCGTCCAGCTCGACGTCGGCCGCCGTCACCGGGTGCTCGACGCCGATGAGGGCGGCGGTGTCCCGGGCGATCCGGGTGATCTGCTCGTGCGTCGGACCGGGCTTCGCGGAGGCGTCGACGCCGATGATCCTGCGGGCCGGCCCGCCCTCCTCGGCGAGCGCGGCGAAGCCCGCGATCATGCCGGCCTGGGTGGAGCCGGTCACCGAGCAGACGACCACGGTGTCGAAGAAGACGCCGAGCGCGCTCTCCTGCTCGGCCACCTCGTAGGCCCAGTTCGCGAAGCCGAGCCCGCCGAGCGGGTGGTCGGAGGCGCCCGCCGGGATCGCGTACGGCTTGCCGCCGCTCTCCTCGACCTCCCGCAGGGCCTGCTCCCAGCTCTCCTTGAAGCCGATGCCGAAGCCCGCCCGCACCAGGCGTACGTCGGCGCCCGCGAGGCGGCTGATCAGGATGTTGCCGACCTTGTCGTAGACGGAGTCCGGCCAGTCGACCCAGCTCTCCTGGACGAGGACGCAGCGCAGTCCGGCGCGGGCGGCGACGGCGGCCACCTGACGGGTGTGGTTGGACTGGACGCCGCCGATGGAGACGAGGGTGTCGCAGCCCTGGGCGAGGGCGTCGGCGACCAGGTACTCCAGCTTGCGGGTCTTGTTCCCGCCGTACGCCACACCGGAGTTGCAGTCCTCGCGCTTGGCCCAGAGGGTGGCGCCGCCGAGGTGATGGGTGAGCCGTTCGAGGGGGTGGACCGGCGAGGGCCCGAAGAGGAGCGGGTAGCGGTCGAAGTCGGTGATCGGCAAAGCGGCTCCCGGTGAGTGACGGCTGCTGGTCGACGTTCCTGGACGCGAAGACGGACGCGGGGACGAGCGCGAAGAAGGGCGCGGGGACGGGCGCGCTACGGCGCCGCGGATCCTGGCGATGTGGGCGCGGGAATGCCCGTCACCTCCGCCACCTCGATGGCGTCGTCCGCGAGTTGCTCCAGGGCCGCCCAGATCTCCGTGGTGACCCGTACCGCCTCCGCCGCGTCCCCCGCCTCGCACGCGTCGATGAGCCGGGCGTGCAGCTCGGCCGAGCCACAGCTCCCGGCGTCGCCGAAGAGCCGCCGCTCGACACGGCGGATCAGGGGGGTGTACCGCGCGATCGTGGCGGCGGCGGCGTGGTTGCCGCTGGCGACGACGAGGACCTGGTGCAGCTCGTCGTCGGCGTTGAGGGCGGCCTCCACGTCGGAGGCGCGGACGGCCGCCGAGAAGCGCTCGTTGGCCTCGCGCATGGCCCGGATGCCCTCGGGCCCGAGCAGGGGCACGCCGGTCCTGGCGGCGAGTTCGTGCATCACCCGCACCACCGAGGCGGCGTCGCGGACGACTCGGCTGACCGGCCGGGTGACCCGGGTGTAGCTCTGCGGCTTGGACTCGACGAGCCCCTCGTCGCCGAGCCGGACCAGGGCCTCGCGCACGGGTGCGCGCGAGAGCCCGAGCCGGTCGGCGAGGTCGGCGTCCTTGAGCGGGGCACCGGGGGCGAGGTCGCCTCGCACGATGGCCTCGCGCAGTGACTCGTACGCCCGGTCACGCAGCAGGGTCCGGCCCACGGGCCGCAATGCGTCCATGGACTGACATGTTAGATGTCAGCGAGATGTCAGTCCATGGAACCGACCAGGGGTCAATGACGGTTCGATGCCGGGTCGGTGGCGGGTCGGACGCGGGTCAGCGGCGCGGCTGGCGGCGCCAGGGACCGGTGATCGCCACCATGATGCCCGGGGTCTGGATGTTGGCGAACAGGGTGTCACCGTCGGGCGAGAAGGTCACGCCGGTGAACTCGCTGCCGTTGAGGTCGTTGCGGGCGATCGGGTAGGTGCGGCCCGAGTCGGTGGCGCCGAAGAGGTGCTGGACGCCCTCGCCGTCCTCGGCGATGACGAGCCCGCCGTACGGGGAGACGGTGATGTTGTCGGGGCCGTCGTAGGCGCCGTCCACGTCCGGGGCGGCGTTCACGCCGAGCAGCACCTTGAGGGTGAGGGTGCGGCGCTTGGGGTCGTAGAACCAGACCTGGCCGTCGTGCGCGGCGCCGGGGCTCTCCTCGCGCGCGTAGGAGGAGACGACGTACGCGCCGCCGTCGGCCCACCACATGCCCTCCAGCTTGCGGGCGCGGGTGATCTGGCCGTCCGTGAACTGCTTGCGGACGGAGACGGTACGGCCGTCACGGTCGGGGACGTCGACCCAGTCCACGCCGTAGACGGTGCCGATCCGGCTCGCCCGGGAGAGGTCGTCGACGAAGCGGCCCGCGGAGTCGATGCACTTGGCGGCCTGGAGCACACCGGCGTCGTCGGCGAGGGTACGGAGCTTCCCGCGGCCGTGCTCGAAGCCCTTCGGCGGCACCCAGCGGAAGAGCAGCCCGTTGGGGTTGGAGGCGTCCTCCGTGAGGTAGGCGTGGCCTCGCTTGGGGTCGATGACGACGGCCTCGTGGTCGTACCGGCCGAAGGCCTTGACCGGCTTCGGGGCGCGGTTGGCGCGGCGGTCGCGCGGGTCGACCTCGAAGATGTAGCCGTGGTCCTTGGTCATGCCGTTGACACCGGCGCGGTCGGAGTTCTCCTCGCCCGTCAGCCAGGTGCCCCAGGCGGTGCTGCCGCCGGCGCAGTTGGTGGAGGTGCCGGCGATGCCGACCCACTCGGCGACGGTGCCGTCGCGGTGCACCTCGACGACCGTGCAGCCGCCGGCCGCGGCCGGGTCGTAGACGAGCCCCTCGGTGAGCGGGACCGGGTGGTCCCACTTGTCGCGGGTGCCCTTGAGCTCGTGATTGTTGACCAGGTACGTGGTGCCGCGCGGCCCGGCGAAGGCGGCGGTGCCGTCGTGGTTGGAGGGCGTGAACTCGCCGGACTCCAGCCGGGTCACACCGCTGTGGGTGATGACGCGGTAGGAGAACCCGGCGGGCAGGGCGAGCATCCCCTCGGGGTCGGCGACGAGCTCTCCGTACCCGAGCCGGTGGCCGTGCTCATGACCGTGGTCGTGGTCGTGACCGTGGTCGTGGCCGCCTC
Organism: Streptomyces sp. NBC_01077; assembly: GCF_045162855.1. NCBI lineage: Bacteria > Bacillati > Actinomycetota > Actinomycetes > Kitasatosporales > Streptomycetaceae > Streptomyces > Streptomyces sp. NBC_01077. The sequence continues at coordinate 2,812,188 of NZ_CP108669.1, forward strand.
CGTACGTCTCCGGGTCGTCGGAGGCGAGCGCCTCGGGCGCGGTGGCGAGAGCCCCGACGACACCGGTGAGGGCGAGCCCCGCACCGGCGACGGCGGACTGCTTCGTGAACTCTCTGCGGTTGAGGGGCATGTGTGGCGTTCTCCCTGTGCTGGCCCGGATGTCGCGGGCCACCCTCCCGCGCCGCCACGAACACCGTCTGAACGCCACGGGAACAGCGCCGGGCGCGACGCCCGGCACCGACCCCTCAGCGCCCCGCCACCCCCCGGGTCAGGCCGTTCAGGCCCCCGACCTCGACCGGGCCTTGAACGCGGCCTTGCGGGCCTCCTTCGCCGTGCTCTTGTCGCGGTGCAGGCGTCCCATCGCCTCCAGGACCTCCGCGGTCGCCGGGTGCTCCACCCGCCAGGCCGCCTCGAAGAAGCCGCTGTGGCGCCCCGTGAGCCCCTCGATCAGCTCCTGGAGTTCCTCCAGGTCGCCGTCCGCGTCGAGCTGCGCCGCGATCGTGTCGATCGCCAGCCAGAAGATCATCGACTCCGGCGGCGCGGGCACGTCCGCCGCGCCCCGCTCGGCGAGCCAGACCCGCGCGAGGCCGCCGAGTTCCGCGTCGTCCAGGACCTCCCGTACCGCGGGCTCCGCCTCCGCGCCGACCAGCGACAGCGTCTGCTGGCAGTGGAGGCGGCGGAGCGGTGAGCCGGCGTCCGCGCCACGCGCGGCGTGCAGCAGCTCGCGGGCCGCGCCGAGGGCGTCACGGCCGGTCAGCCAGGCGGCGGTCTCCTCCCGGGCGGCGGCCTCCGGGTAGCCGGAGATGCCGTCGAGCAGCGCGTCGGCGCCCTTGTCGGCGAGGTCGCCGACGGCGGGCGCGTCCACGCCGGCCTCCAGCATCCGGGCCCGGACGCCGTAGAGACCGAGCTCGGTGAGCCGGACCATGCCGTACCGGGTGACGTCCTCGTCGTCGATGGGCGGCGCGGGCTCCTCGCCCTCCTCGGCCATCAGCGCCTCGTCGACGGGCTGGTACTCGACGAGCCCGATCGGTTCGAGCAGCCGGAACTGCTCGTCGAGCCGCATCATCGCGTCGGAGACCTGCTCCAGGACGTCGTCGGTCGGTTCGCCCATGTCGTCGGGGACGACCATCGACGCGGCGAGCGCGGGCAGCGGCACCGGTCCTTCGCCGGGCCCGCCCTCGCTGACGGTGAGCAGGTAGAGGTTGCCGAGGACGCCCTCCAGGAACTCGGCCTCCGCCTCGGGGTCCCAGTCGAGCGCCTCGATGTCGATCTCGCCGTCCTCGCCGACGATCGCGTCCAGGTCGTCGAGGACGGGGGCGACGGCGTCGGCGAAGACCACGTCGAAGCCGTCCAGCCAGAGCCCGAGGACGTCCTGCGGCGAACCGGTCGTGACGATCGCGAGGTTCTCGCCGGGCGCGGCCCGTCCGGGGGTGTCACCCGTCTCGCCCTCGGCACCGTCCTCGACGTTCACGAGGCCGGTGTCGACCGCGAGGCGCCAGGCGTCGCCCGCCCAGATCTCGCCGTCCTCGTCGTCGGTGAGGCCCAGCACCTCGACGGCCTCGGGCAGTTGCTCGTCGACGAGCTCGCCGCCCGCGTCGACCCGGGTGTCGTGGCCGGCCCAGCGGGCGAGCCGTACCGCGTGCGCGAGGAGCGGGGCCGCCAGGGCGTCCCGCGCCAGCTCCGCGTCCGCACGCAGCCGAACGGGGGGAAGGGTGGGGTGCTCCGCTGACATCTGGGGGGTCTCCTCGACGCGTCCGTGGGTGAAGGGTGATGAGTGGGGGTGAGGGCTGGAGGGGGGGCAGGGGTGTAGGGCGAAGGGGGCTCAGAGAGGGCTCGGAGCGCGCCTCTCAGCGTAGACGCATCCGAGGTGCCGTCCGTCGGTTCATGGATCCGTCAGCCTTCGTACACCCGTCGACTCTTGACAAGTTGGGCGCCCTGCAAAGAGATTGACGCGCGTAGATACATCTGTCGTTCCTCCAAGCATCCTCGGAGTCCCCTGATGCCTTCCTCCATACCGAGATCTGCCGGCCGCACCGTCGCGCGCTCCGCCGCGGTCTCCGCCGTCGTCGCCGCCGCCCTCGCCGCGGGTCTGCTCGCCGGTTCGACGAGCGCCGCCGCCGAGGACTCCGCGACCGGTGTCCGCATCCACGACATCCAGGGGACGACGCGCGTCTCGCCGCTCGTCGGCACGCAGGTCACCGGCGTCACGGGCATCGTGACCGGCGTCCGCACCTACGGCTCGCGCGGATTCTGGATCCAGGACCCCGAGGGCGACGCGAACCCGGCCACCAGCGAGGGCCTCTTCGTCTTCACGAGCTCCGTCCCGACGGTCGCCGTCGGCGACGCGGTCAGCCTGAGCGGCACGGTCACCGAGTACGTCCCCGGCGGGCTGAACTCCGGCAACCAGTCGCTCACCCAGCTCTCCAAGCCGGTCGTCACCGTGGTCTCGAAGGGCAACGCCGTCCCCGCCCCCGTGACCGTCTCGTCCTGGTCCGTCCCCGACGAGTACGCCCCCGAGGGCGACGCGGCCGCCGCCGGCTCGATCAACGGCCTGACCCTGGACCCGGAGACGTACGCCCTGGACTACTACGAGTCCCTGGAGGGCACGAACGTCCGGATCGGCTCCTCGCGCGTCGTCGGCGCCACCGACCCGTACTCCGAGCTCTGGGTGACGGTGAAGCCCTGGGAGAACCGCAACTGGCGCGGCGGCACGGTCTACGGCTCGTACGGGTCGCAGAACACCGGCCGGCTCCAGATCCAGTCGCTGACCCCGATCGCCCAGCAGCCGTTCCCCAAGGCGAACGTCGGCGACCGGCTGACCGGCACGACCGAGGGCCCGCTCGACTTCAACCAGTTCGGCGGCTACACGATCACCGCCCGCACCCTCGGCACGGTCGTCGACCGGGGCCTGGAGCGCGAGTCCACGGACAAGCAGCACAAGAACGAGCTGGCGGTGGCCACGTACAACGTGGAGAACCTCGACCCGAGCGACCCGCAGGAGAAGTTCGACGCCCTCGCCAAGGCGGTCGTCGACAACCTCGCCTCGCCCGACGTCCTCGCCCTGGAGGAGATCCAGGACAACAACGGCGCCAAGAACGACGGCACGGTCGCCGCCGACCAGACGGTGAAGAAGTTCACGGACGCGATCGTGGCGGCCGGCGGCCCGGCGTACGAGTGGCGCTCGATCGACCCGGAGAACAACAAGGACGGCGGCGAGCCCGGCGGCAATATCCGTCAGGTCTTCCTCTTCAACCCCGAGCGGGTCTCCTTCACGGACCGCGCGGGCGCCGACGCGACCACCGCCACCGCCGTGACGGGCCGCAAGGGCCACGCCGCCCTGACCCTCTCCCCCGGCCGGATCGACCCGGCGAACACCGCCTGGGAGGCCAGCCGCAAGCCGCTCGCGGGCGAGTTCGTCTTCCGTGGCCGTACGGTCTTCGTGATCGCCAACCACTTCGGCTCGAAGGGCGGCGACGAGTCCATCGTCTCGCACCACCAGCCGCCGGTCCGCTCCTCCGAGGCGAAGCGACTCCTCCAGGCGCAGGCCGTCAACGGCTTCGTGAAGGAACTCCTCGCGGTCGAGAAGCAGGCCGACGTCCTCGTCGTCGGTGACATCAACGACTTCGAGTTCTCCGGCACCGCGGAGGCGCTGACCGACGGCGGCGCGCTGTACCCGGCCGTGAAGTCGCTGCCGCGCAGCGAGCGCTACTCGTACGTCTTCCAGGGCAACAGCCAGGTGCTCGACCAGATCCTGACGAGCCCCGGCGTGCGCCACTTCGAGTACGACAGCGTCCACATCAACGCGGAGTTCGCCGACCAGGACAGCGACCACGACCCTCAGGTCCTCCGCTTCCGCCCGTAGTCACCCGGGTCCGCGCACCCCGGTCACACGCCCGCGCTCAGACTGAGCGCGGGCGTGTACCGCCGCACCCGGCTGCCCACGAGCCCCGGGTAGTGGTGCACCCGCGACCAGGCCTCGCTCAGCCGGGCGTCCTCGGCGAGCCACTCCACATGGGCCTGCTCGCTCTCCCACTCGGCGTAGTTCAGGACCCGGCCGCCGTCGGTGGACAGATGGAAGTGGACGCTGGTCCCGCCGGACGCCGGACGCGTCGCCGCGTCCTCGTCCAGAGCGGTGAACACGGTGTCCACCCAGGCCCGGCGGCGCCCCGCGTCCGGCCCCTCGAAGTCGGCCTCGACGATCGCGACGACCCCGGGCAGCTCCCCCGTGCTCGTCATGCCGAGGACGCCGGAACGGTGGATCGGCGCGTAGCGGCGGAGTTCCACCCGCTCTATGCCGGGCACGGCGGCGTCGATCTCGGCGTTCCGGTCGTCGCGGTAGGTGCGGACGAAGTCCTCGTAGGCCTGCTCCTCGGTCCACTGCGAGTAGTGCAGCAGCGTGTCCCCGTCGGTCCCGATGTAGACGCTGTACGACAGCAGCCGGAGGTCGGGCCATTCCCTGCTCTCCCAGGCCCTGCGGATCGCCTCGACGGCCGCGCGCTGGCGCTCGGGGGTGCCGACCCGCCAGGTGCTGGCGAGGACGGCGCCCACTCCGGGGCGGTGGAGGTCGGGACGGGCATCGGGGTGGGCGACGGCGTTCATGGTGGAAGGTCTCCTGTTCCTCGGATGTCTCCACCGTCCTCCCTCAACCAAGGTTGAGGTCAAGTCCCGTCCCCGTGCCAGACTTCGCGCCATGATCCTTCGCGACCTGACGCTTCGCCCCGCCACCCGCGCCGAACTCCCCGCCGTCCTCGCCCTCCTCGCCGACGAGCAGACGACCGTGGACCCCGCCTGTGTCACCGTCACCGAGGCGTACGAGCGGGCCTTCGCGGCCATCGAGGCCGATCCGCGCAACGAGATGCTGGTCCTGACGGACGGCGAGCTGGTCCTCGGCTGCCTCCAGGCCACGTACATCCCGGGGCTCGGCAAGGGCGGCGCCGAGCGGGCCCTGATCGAGGCGGTCCGGATCAGGGCCGACCGGCGCGGCGGCGGTCTCGGCCGGGAGCTGATGGAGCGGGCCGTGGCGCGGGCGCGGGAGCGCGGCTGTGCGCTGGTCCAGCTGACGAGCAACAAGCAGCGGACGGACGCCCACCGCTTCTACGCCTCACTGGGCTTCGCGCGCAGCCACGACGGCTTCAAGCTCGGCCTCTGAGCTCTCGGACGAGCCTTTGGGGCAGCCCTGATCGACAAGACGCCCCCTAGCCGAGCAGGTGTCCGCCGCCGTCCACGAGGAGCACCTCGCCGGTGATGTACGAGGAGTGGGCCAGGTCGTGGACGGCCCCGGCGATGTCCTCGGCCCGGCCCACCCTGCGCAGCGGGACGACGTCCGCCACATGGGCCTTGGCCGCGTCGGCGCCCTCGACCCCGTCGAACCAGGGGGTGTCGATGAGGCCGGGCGCGACCGCGTTGACGCGTACGTCGGGGCCGAGGGCCTTGGCGAGGAGCTTCGTCATGTGGTTGACGGCCGCCTTGGAGACGGCGTACGGGATGGAGCTGCCGCCCGGCCGGACACCGGCCTGGGAGGAGACGTTCACGATGGCGCCGCGGGTCTTCCGCAGGTGCGGGACGGCGGCGGTGACGGTCTGCCAGACGCCGATGACGTTGACGTCGTAGAGGTGGCGCCAGACCTCGGGCGAGGCGGCTTCGAGGTCGTCGTGCGGGATGAACCGGGTGGTGCCCGCGCAGTTGACGAGGAGGTCGAGGCGGCCGAGGCTCTCCACGGCCCGCTCGACGAGGGCCTTGGCCTGGGTCTCGTCCGAGACGTCCGCCTGGAGGTAGACGGCGCCCGGCAGTTCGGCGGCGAGCCGCTCGCCCGCCTCGACGGAGCGGGCGGAGTTGACGACGACGCGGTAGCCGGCCTCGGCGAGGCGGCGGGCTACGGCGGCGCCGATGCCCGAGGACGAGCCGGTGACAAGTGCGACGCGCTGCCCGTCCGTGCTGTGTGAGCTCATGATGTGCTGTTCTCCAGTCCCCTGTCGCGCCCGTCGATCATGCCAGAGCCACCATGCTTAAGTAACGGTGATCCTTCGACCGAAGCAGATCTAAGTGGACCTTCACCGTCAGTTGCACTCAGACTTGGCGGATGACTTCTGCACGCCCCTTCGGCCGCGCGCTCTGCGCGATGGTCACCCCGTTCACCCCCGCCGGTGCGCTCGACCTCGACGAGGCGGGCAAGCTGGCCGCCCGGCTCGTCGGCGAGGGCTGCGACGGTCTGGTCCTGAACGGCACGACCGGTGAGTCGCCGACCACCACCGACGCCGAGAAGGCCGCGCTCGTCCGCGCCGTCCGGGAGGCCGTCGGGCCCGGCCCCTCGGTCCTCGCGGGCGTCGGGACCGCCGACACCCGGCACACCGCCGAGCTGGCCCGCCAGGCCGAGGCGGCGGGGGCGGACGGGCTGCTCGTCGTCACCCCGTACTACAGCCGCCCGCCGCAGCCGGCCGTCGAGGCCCACTTCCTGAAGGTCGCGGACGCGACCGGGCTCCCGGTGATGGTCTACGACATCCCCGGCCGCACGGGCACCCGCGTCGAGCCCGCGACGATGCTGCGGCTCGCCGAGCACCCGCGGATCGTGGCCGTGAAGGACTGCGCGTACGACCTGCTCGGCTCGGCCCGGGTGATCGCGGAGACCTCGCTCGCGTACTACTCGGGCTGCGAGGAGCTGAACCTGCCGCTGTACGCGGTCGGCGGCGCGGGCTACGTCAGCACGGTGGCGAACGTGGCGCCCCGTCAGCTGCGCGCCGTCCTCGACGCCTTCGACGCGGGTGACACCGCGGAGGCGGCCCGGCTCAACGCCCGGCTCCTGCCGCTCGCCGAACGGATGATGGCGGCGGGCCTGCCCGGCACGGTGACCGTGAAGGCCCTGCTCGGCGGACCGGTGCGCGAACCGCTGCAGCCCGCCGACCGGGAGACGGTCGACGGGCTGCGCGGGTTGTACGAGGCGCTGGTCCGGCCGGATCAGGCGGAGTCGGTCGTGTAGGTCCGACCGAGGATCGCGGCGTGCTCCAGGACGTCCTCCAACGGGTCGTCGATCTGCCCGGTGGAGATGAGGGAGACGTTCGGCCCGTTGTGCGAGTGACTGTGCGTCTCGTCCGCCGCGGCCGTCCCGGCCGGCAGCAGGACCGCCGCCATCGTGAGCACTCCTGCGACCGTGGGCTTCGTCCTCATGTCGACTCCTCGCCTTGTCTGCGTGCGGTGACTCTGCGTTCTGTTAACGCAGAGTCACCGAATCAGTTGTGGCTGTGGAGGATGCCGTTCAGGCCGCCCCAGACCGCGTTGTTCGGGCGGGCCTCGACGGTGCCGGTGACCGAGTTGCGGCGGAACAGGATGTTCGAGGCGCCGGAGAGCTCGCGGGCCTTCACGACCTGACCGTCGGGCATCGTGATCCGGGTGCCTGCGGTGACGTAGAGACCGGCCTCGACGACGCACTCGTCTCCGAGAGCGATTCCGACGCCCGCCTCGGCGCCGATCAGGCAGCGCTCGCCGATCGAGATGACGACATTGCCGCCGCCCGAGAGGGTGCCCATGGTGGAGGCGCCGCCGCCGATGTCGGAGCCGTTGCCGACGACGACACCGGCGGAGATCCGGCCCTCGACCATCGAGGTGCCGAGGGTGCCGGCGTTGAAGTTGACGAAGCCCTCGTGCATGACGGTGGTGCCGGCGGCGAGGTGGGCGCCGAGGCGGACGCGGTCGGCGTCGGCGACACGGACCCCGGCGGGGACGACGTAGTCCGTCATGCGCGGGAACTTGTCGATGCTCGTGACGGCCAGGTGCAGGCCCTCGGCGCGCGCGTTGAGGCGGACCTTCTCGATGTCGTCGACGGCGACCGGGCCGAGCGAGGTCCAGGCGACGTTGGCGAGGAGGCCGAAGACGCCGTCCAGGCTCTGGCCGTGCGGCTTGACCAGACGGTGGCTGAGCAGGTGCAGACGCAGGTACGCGTCGTGGGCGTCGAGCGGCTTCTCGTCGAGCGAGGCGATGACGGTTCGGACGGCGACCACCTCGACGCCCCGGCGGGCGTCCACGCCGAGGGCCTTGGCGGCGCCTTCGCCGAGGGCGTTCACGGCCTCGTCGGGGGTGAGCCGCTCGGTGCCGGCGGGGCCGGCCTCCTCGGTCAGCTCGGGGGCGGGGAACCAGGTGTCGAGAACGGTGCCGTCGCCGGCGATGGTGGCGAGGCCGGCGGCGACGGCGCCGGTGGTGCGAGGAGCAGTGGTCATGACGGAAAACCTAACCGGCGGGGCCCCGCGCGGGCCAACCGGTCTCAGGTGTCGGTCGAGTCGGTGGGCGGTTCCGACGAGGGCGGCGGCAGCCGTTTCGGTCCTTCCTTCAAGCCGGGTACGGCCCTTGCCCGGCTCTCGTTCGACTCCGCCTCAGGCCGGCCGCAGCACCCGCGACAGCATCTCGCGCGCGTACTCCTCGTCGTATGAGTAACCGGTGAGCAGGGACTGGAGGCAGATGCCGTCGATGAGGGCGACCAACGCGCGGGCGGTGACGGGGTCGGTGCGGCGGGAGAGGGCGGTGACGAAGGTCTCGGCCCACTCGGCGGCGACCGGACGGAGCGCGGGCCGGCGCAGGGCGGCGAGGTAGAGCTCGTACTCCAGCTCCACGCGCGCGCGTTCGCCGCCCATCCACTCCGCCATGAAGCGGGCGAGCGCGGCGGCGAGGTCGGTGTCCGGCGCGTTGAGGGCGGGGTTCTCGCGGAGCAGCCGCGCGAAGCCCTCGTTGGCCTTGCGGAGGGCGGCGACGAGGAGTTCGTCGAGGGAGGCGAAGTGGTACGTGGTGGAGCCGAGCGGCACATCGGCCTCGGCGGCCACCGTGCGGTGGCTCAGCCCGGCGATCCCGGAGCGGCCGACGACCCGGAGGGCCGCGTCGACGATCCGGTCCCGCCGTTCGGGGTCGTGGCGGCGTGCGCGGGCCATCAGTGCGCGCCGCCCAGGTTGAGGACGACGACCCCGGCGACGATGAGGAGGATGCCGGCGACCTTGGCGAGGCTGAGGGTCTCGCCGAGGAAGAGGATGCCGATCACGGCGACGGCGGCGGTGCCGACGCCGGCCCAGATGGCGTACGCGGTGCCGACCTGGAGCGTCTTGAGCGCCTGCGCAAGGAGGGCGAAGGCGATGACGTAGCCCGCGCCGGTGACGATCGAGGGCCAGAGCTTGGTGAAGCCCTCGCTGTACTTCATGGAGGTGGTGGCGAGTATCTCGGCCGTGATGGCGCCCGCGAGGAGTCCGTATCCCATGCGTACAAGCGTACACAACGATGCGTACGGCCGTACACATCGCTGCCCGATACGGTGTCCCGCATGACGATTCCCCCAGGGCCGCCGCCCTACGGCCCCCCAGGGCCACCGCCGCCCTACGGCTATGGCTATCCGCCGCCGCCCCCGCCGCCGAAGCCCGGCGTGATACCCCTGGCGCCGCTCACCTTCAGCACGATCCTGACCGCCGCCTTCTCGACGTTCGGCCGCTACTGGAAGCAGCTGCTCGGGGTGACCTCGGCGATCTACCTCGCCGCTCTGGTGGTCGTCGGAGCGGCGATCGGCATCGCGTACGCAGCCGTCGGCGACATCCTCCCCGCCGTGTTCGACCTGCCCGCGGGGCAGGAGCCGCAGTGGGACGACATCCGGCCGCTGATCGTGGCCTTCGGCTGCGTCTGGATCGCCGCCATGATCGCGATCGTCTGCGCGAACGCCCTGGTGGCGGCGGCCTGTCCTGCCGTCGTCCAGGAGGCGGTGCTCGGCAGGCCCACGTCCTTCGGCGTCATCTGGCGCAAGGCTTGGGCCCGGATGCCGGCCGTCCTCGGCACGGTCTTCCTGACGAGCCTGGCGCTGCTGATCCCGGTCGCGCTCTTCGTGGTCGGGTTCGCCGGGATGGCGATCACGCTCTTCGCCGGGCTCGCCGACGCGACCACGGGAGCCGGTCCGAACCCCTCGGACTCCGGGATCTCGCTCGCCGTCCCGTTCTTCTTCCTGCTGGGCGCGCTGGCGACCCTGCCGTTCGCCCTCTGGATCTGGGTGAAGTTCAGCCTGGCCCCGGCGGCGGCCGTGATGGAGGGGCAGGGCGCGGTCGCCTCGATGCGCCGCTCCTCGCACCTGGTCCGCGGTTCCTGGTGGCGTCTGTTCGGCTCCCTGTTCGCCGCCGGGATCATGGCCTCCGTCGTCGGCATGCTGATCCAGCAGGTGCTCTCCCTGGCGGTGTCGACCCCGCTGTCGGCCACCGACTTCTCCGACGTCGACTCCTCCACGATGGTGGCCTACCTGGCGGTCGTCCTCACGTTCTCCGCCCTCGGCCAGCTGATCAGCCAGATGGTCGTCTCCGTCTTCCCGCCCCTGGTCACGGCGCTGCTGTACGTCGACCAGCGCATCCGCAAGGAGAACCTGGCCGAGGACCTGGGCCGCGCGGCGGGGATCTTCTAGACGACGCACGACCGGACACGCGTCCCGGCACGCATCCGGACACGCGAAACGGCCGTGCCCCGAGGGGCACGGCCGTTCACCCGCGTACGCGTGGGTCGATCAGACGTTGAAGCCGAGCGCGCGCAGCTGCTCGCGACCGTCGTCCGTGATCTTGTCCGGGCCCCACGGGGGCATCCAGACCCAGTTGATCTTCAGTTCGCTGACGATGCCGTCCGTCGCGGACTTCGCCTGGTCCTCGATCACATCGGTCAGCGGACAGGCCGCCGACGTCAGGGTCATGTCCAGCGTCGCGATGTTCGACTCGTCGATGTGGATGCCGTAGATCAGGCCCAGGTTGACGACGTCGATGCCCAGCTCGGGGTCGACGACGTCGTACAGCGCCTCGCGGACTTCTTCCTCGGAGGCCGGCTTCATCGTGGCCTCGGCGTTCTCGGTCATGCCGACTTCCTCTCCGCCGCGTCGCCCAGAGCCTGGGCGGTCGCGTCCTTCCACGCCATCCAGCTGAGCAGCGCGCACTTCACACGGGCCGGGTACTTGGAGACTCCGGCGAACGCGACCGCGTCCTCCAGGATCTCCTCCATCGCGTCGTCGGGCTCGATCTGGCCCTTGGACTGCATCAGCTCCAGGAAGGTGCCCTGGATCTTCTGCGCGTCCGCCAGCTCCTTGCCGACGAGCAACTCGTTGAGGACGGACGCCGAGGCCTGGCTGATGGAGCAGCCCTGTCCCTCGTACGACACGTCCTCGATGCGCGAGCCGTCGTACTTGACGCGGAGCGTGATCTCGTCGCCGCACGTCGGGTTGACGTGGTGCACCTCGGCGTCGCCGTCCCGAAGACCGCGCCCGTGCGGGTGCTTGTAGTGGTCCAGGATGACGTCCTGGTACATCGAATCCAGCTTCACGAGCCGTCCCCTAGCCGAAGAAGTTCCGTACGTGCTCCAGACCCGCGACCAGGGCGTCGACCTCGGCCGGGGTGGAGTACAGATAGAACGACGCCCGCGTGGTCGCAGGAATTCCGTACCGCAGGCAGACCGGCCGCGCGCAGTGGTGGCCGACCCGGACCGCGATGCCCTCTTCGTCGAGGACCTGGCCCACGTCGTGCGGGTGGATGTCGCCGAGCGTGAAGGAGATCGCCGCGCCGCGGTCCTCGGCCGTGGTGGGGCCGATGATCCGCAGGTCCGGGACCTCCTGGAGGCGCCGGACGGCGTACTCGGTGATCGCGTGCTCGTGGCGCGCGATGTTCTCCATGCCGATCGCCGAGAGGTAGTCCACGGCCGCGCCGAGGCCGACGGCCTGGGCGATCGGGGGCGTACCCGCCTCGAACTTGTGCGGGGCCGGCGCGTACGTCGAGGAGTGCATCGAGACGGTTTCGATCATCTCGCCGCCGCCCAGGAAGGGCGGCAGGTCCTCGAGCAGCTCCTGGCGGCCCCAGAGGACGCCGATGCCCGTCGGGCCGCACATCTTGTGGCCGGTGAAGGCCACGAAGTCGGCCTGGAGCGCCTGGACGTCCAGGACCATGTGCGGGGCCGCCTGGGAGGCGTCGATGCAGACGAGCGCACCGACCTCCTGGGCGCGACGGATGATCGTCTCGACCGGGTTGATCGTGCCCAGCAGGTTCGAGACCAGCGTGAACGAGACGATCTTGGTCTTCTCGGTGATGACCTCTTCGATGTTCGAGAGGTCGAGACGGCCGTCGTCGGTGAGGCCGAACCACTTCAGCTTCGCGCCCGTGCGCTGCGAGAGCAGCTGCCACGGCACGATGTTGGAGTGGTGCTCCATCTCCGTGATGGCGATCTCGGTCTCGTGGTCCACCCGGTAGGGCTCGTCGGCCCAGCCCAGCATGTTGGCCACGAGGTTGAGCGACTCCGAGGCGTTCTTGGTGAAGATCACCTCGTCGCGGCTCGGCGCGTTGATGAAGGCCGCGACCTTGTCACGGGCGCCTTCGTACAGCGCCGTCGCCTCCTCGGCGACCGTGTACACACCACGGTGCACGTTGGCGTTGTGCCGCTCGTAGTACTCGTTCAGCGCGTCGAGGACCTGGCGCGGCTTCTGCGAGGTCGCCGCGGAGTCCAGGTACACGATCTTCTTGCCGTCGTGGACCACGCGATCCAGGAGCGGGAAGTCCTTGCGGATCGCCTCGGTGTCGAGGAGGCCGGAGAGCCCCTGATGGGCAGATGTCACGCGGATGCGCCACCCTTCGTGCTGTAGGCCTCGTAGCCCTCGTTCTCCAGCTTGTCGGCGAGCTCGGCGCCGCCGGACTCGACGATGCGGCCCTCGGAGAAGACGTGAACGAAGTCGGGCTTGATGTAGCGGAGGATCCGCGTGTAGTGCGTGATCAGCAGGGTGCCGACCTCGCCGGTCTCGCGGACGCGGTTGACGCCCTCGGAGACCTGGCGCAGCGCGTCGACGTCCAGGCCGGAGTCGGTCTCGTCGAGGATCGCGATCTTCGGCTTGAGGAGCTCCAGCTGGAGGATCTCGTGGCGCTTCTTCTCACCGCCGGAGAAGCCCTCGTTGACGTTGCGCTCGGCGAAGGCCGGGTCCATCTGGAGCTGCTCCATCGCGGACTTGACCTCCTTCACCCAGGTACGCAGCTTGGGGGCCTCGCCGCGGATGGCGGTGGCGGAGGTGCGCAGGAAGTTGGAGACCGAGACACCGGGGACCTCGACCGGGTACTGCATGGCCAGGAAGACGCCGGCGCGGGCGCGCTCGTCGACCGACATCTCCAGGACGTCCTCGCCGTCGAGGGTGACGGTGCCGCCGGTGACCGTGTACTTCGGGTGGCCGGCGAGCGAGTACGCCAGGGTCGACTTGCCGGAGCCGTTGGGGCCCATGACGGCGTGGGTCTCGCCCTGCTTGATGGTCAGGTCGACACCCTTGAGGATCTCGCGGGGGCCGTTCTCGGCCTCGACGGAGACGTGCAGGTTGCGGATTTCAAGCGTTGCCATGGGTGACTCAGGACTCCTGGGTGACGGAGACGAGCACATCGTCCCCTTCGATCTTGACGGGGTATACGGGCACGGGACGCGTGGCGGGAAGGCCGGAGGGCTTCCCGGTACGGAGGTCGAAGCTCGACCCGTGCAGCCAGCACTCGATGGCGCAGTCCTCGACCTCGCCCTCCGAGAGGGAGACGTTCGCGTGCGAGCAGATGTCGTTGATCGCGAACACCTCGCCCTCGGTGTGCACGAGCGACACCGGCGTGCCGTCGACCTCGACCCGCTTCGGGGTGTCGGCCTCCAGCTCGCTCAGCGCGCAGACTCGGACGAAGGCCATCAGACGGAGGCCTCCAGCTCGGCCTCGATCTTGGCGAGGAGGCGCTCCTGGACGTCCGGCAGACCGATCTGCTGGACTAGCTCCGCGAAGAAGCCGCGGACGACGAGGCGACGGGCCTCGGCCTGCGGGATGCCGCGGGACATCAGGTAGAAGAGCTGCTCGTCGTCGAAGCGGCCGGTGGCCGAGGCGTGACCGGCACCGGCGATCTCGCCGGTCTCGATCTCCAGGTTCGGTACGGAGTCGACCCGGGCGCCGTCCGTGAGGACCAGGTTCCGGTTGAGCTCGTACGTGTCCGTGCCCTCGGCGGCGGCCTGGATGAGCACGTCGCCGATCCAGACGGCGTGCGCGTCCTGGCCCTGCAACGCGCCCTTGTAGGCCACGTTGGACTTGCAGTGCGGGAGGTTGTGGGTGACCAGGAGGCGGTGCTCCTGGTGCTGGCCGGCGTCGGTGAAGTACAGGCCGAACAGCTCGGCCTCGCCGCCGGGGCCCGCGTACTCGACGCGCGGGTGGATGCGGACGACGTCGCCGCCGAAGGTGACGATGACGGACTTGAAGGAGGCGTCGCGGCCGACCAGCGCGTTGTGCTGGGCGACGTGGACGGCCTTCTCGTCCCAGTCCTGAACGGAGACGACGGTCAGCTTGGCGCCGTCGCCGAGGACGTAGTCGACGTTGGCGGCGAGCACCGCGTCACCGGTGTGGTCGAGGACCACGACGGCCTCGGCGAAGGCACCGAGCTCGATCACCTGGTGGCCGAAGGCGACGCCGCCCTGACCGTGCACGGTGATGCGGATCGGCTCGTCGAGGACGGCCTCCTTGGCGACGGTGACGACCGAGGCCTTCTCGAAGGAGGAGTACGCCTGGGCCGCGACGCGGTCGACGGGCGTGCCGGCCTTGCCGAGGCGCTCGTCCTCGCGGCCGACGGTCTCCACGGTGACGCCCTCGGGCGCCTCGATCTCGACCTTGACGCCCTCGCCCGAAGCGACGGCGGTGCCGTCGTGGAGGCCGCGGAGCCGCGCCAGCGGCGTGAACCGCCACTCCTCCTCACGACCGTGCGGGACGGGGAAGTCCGCGACGTCGAAGGACGGGGGCGCGCTCATGCGCGTGGCGACGGTGGACTCGGCGGCCACCGCGATCGAGCCGGCGGTGGTGGAGCCCGCCGGGATGTTCTGAGCCTCAGCCATGGCTGTCGTGTTGCTCTCTTCCTGCGTACGTGGGAATCGGTCGCTGCGTGGGGTGGGGCGGGCGGTGGGGGCTTAGCCCACCGAGCCCTCCATCTGCAGCTCGATCAGCCGGTTGAGCTCCAGGGCGTACTCCATCGGGAGTTCCTTGGCGATGGGCTCGACGAAGCCGCGGACGATCATCGCCATGGCCTCGAACTCGGTGAGGCCGCGGCTCATCAGGTAGAAGAGCTGGTCCTCGGAGACCTTGGAGACGGTGGCCTCGTGGCCCATGGAGACGTCGTCCTCGCGCACGTCCACGTAGGGGTACGTGTCCGAGCGGGAGATCGTGTCGACGAGCAGCGCGTCGCAGAGCACGTTGGACTTGGAGCCCGGGGCGCCCTCGCCGATCTCGATGAGACCGCGGTAGGAGGTGCGGCCGCCGCCTCGCGCCACCGACTTGGAGACGATGTTCGAGGAGGTGTTCGGGGCCATGTGCACCATCTTGGCGCCGGCGTCCTGGTGCTGGCCCTCGCCCGCGAAGGCGATGGAGAGGGTCTCGCCCTTGGCGTGCTCGCCCATCAGGTAGACGGCCGGGTACTTCATGGTGACCTTGGAGCCGATGTTGCCGTCGACCCACTCCATGGTGGCGCCCTCGTAGGCGACGGCGCGCTTGGTCACCAGGTTGTAGACGTTGTTCGACCAGTTCTGGATGGTCGTGTAGCGGCAGCGGCCGCCCTTCTTGACGATGATCTCGACGACGGCGCTGTGCAGCGAGTCCGAGGAGTAGATCGGGGCGGTGCAGCCCTCGACGTAGTGGACGTAGGCGTCCTCGTCGACGATGATCAGCGTCCGCTCGAACTGGCCCATGTTCTCCGTGTTGATACGGAAGTAGGCCTGGAGCGGGATCTCGACCTGCACGCCCTTCGGCACGTAGATGAACGAGCCGCCCGACCAGACGGCGGTGTTCAGGGAGGCGAACTTGTTGTCGCCGACCGGGATGATCGTGCCGAAGTACTCGCGGAAGAGTTCCTCGTGCTCCTTCAGCGCGGTGTCGGTGTCGACGAAGATGACGCCCTGCTCCTCCAGGTCCTCGCGGATCTGGTGGTAGACGACCTCGGACTCGTACTGGGCGGCGACACCGGCGACGAGGCGCTGCTTCTCCGCCTCGGGGATGCCGAGCTTGTCGTACGTGTTCTTGATGTCCTCCGGCAGGTCCTCCCAGGACTCCGCCTGCTTCTCGGTGGACCGCACGAAGTACTTGATGTTGTCGAAGTCGATGCCGGAGAGGTCGGAGCCCCAGGTGGGCATGGGCTTCTTGTCGAAGAGCCGCAGACCCTTGAGACGCAGCTTCAGCATCCACTCGGGCTCGTTCTTCTTCGAGGAGATGTCGCGGACGACGTCCTCGTTCAGACCGCGCTTGGCGGTGGCGCCGGCGGTGTCGGAGTCGGCCCAGCCGTACTCGTACCGACCCAGGCCCTCGAGCTCGGGGTGGCTGATCTCGGTGGTCATGCGGGGTTCCTCCCGGCCGTGCTTGCGGATGCTGATTCGGTGGTCTGTGGAGCGCTGTGCGGGATGAACGTGGTGCAGACGCCGTCACCATGCGCGATGGTGGCCAGGCGCTGGACGTGCGTTCCCAGGAGGCGGGAGAAGAATTCCGTCTCCGCCTCGCACAGCTGTGGATACTGCTCGGCTACGTGAGCGACCGGGCAGTGGTGCTGGCAGAGCTGCTCGCCGACCGGCGCGTTCCGCGCAGTGGCAGCGTACCCGTCGGCGGTCAGGGCCTTGGCAAGCGCCTCGGTGCGCTGCGCGGGCTCGGCCGCCTCGACGGCCTGGCGGTAGGTGTCCGCCTGGGCCTCGATCCGGTCGCGGGCGAAGGCGGTCACGGCCGCTTCCCCGCCGGCGTTGCGCTCGATCCACCGGAGCGCCTCGACCGCGAGCGAGTCGTACGACTGGTCGAAGGCGTCCCGGCCGCAGTCGGTGAGCGCGAAGACCTTCGCTGGGCGGCCGCGGGCGCGCGCCCCGTAGACGCGCTGCTCGCGGGCTTCGACGACGGCTTCGGCGACCAGCGAGTCGAGGTGGCGGCGGACGGCGGCCTGGGTGAGGCCGAGCCGTGCGGCCAGATCGGCGACGGTCGACGGCCCGTGGTCCAGGATCGACCGCGCGACCCGGTTGCGCGTCGAACGCTCTCGGGTCGCGAGTTCCTCCACCGGAGCCGCGCCAACGTTTTTCACAACGCCATTGTTGCGTAATTAATCTCGGACTGACAAGCCACGCCGGAAGAGGCGGCGGTGCCGTGCGTCACTCAGGTAAGGCTTACCTGACCTGCGGAAATGATCATTCGTAGGACGAATCAGCGTCCGCATCCGGCCGCCCCGTGAACCCGTACGCGCAGGCCACAGGGGCTCCGCGGCCCACCGTCCCGCCCCGACGCCGTGACGTGTCCACACCGCCGCGGCCGTCGGCGAAGGGCATGCGGAAAGTCCTGATTCCTGGGGCCCGGGCCCCGCGCCGGGAGGACCCTCGGCCCCTCTCTAGACTTCCTGTCATGCGAAACGAGTCCGTCGGGTCCGCCGTCCGGGTACGTGGCCTGGTCAAGCGGTACGGCAACAAGACCGCCGTCGACGGCCTCGACCTCGACGTGCGGCCGGGCACCGTGACCGCCGTCCTCGGCCCCAACGGAGCCGGCAAGACCACCACCATCGAGACCTGCGAGGGCTATCGCAGGCCCGACGGCGGCACCGTGCGCGTCCTCGGCCTCGACCCGGTCGCCGACGCGGCCGCCCTGCGGCCCCGGATCGGCGTGATGCTCCAGTCCGGCGGCGTGTACTCCGGCGCCCGCGCCGACGAGATGCTCCGCCACACGGCGAAGCTGCACGCCCACCCGCTGGACGTGGACGCGCTGATCGAACGGCTCGGCCTCGACTCCTGCGGCCGCACCACCTACCGGCGCCTCTCCGGCGGGCAGCAGCAGCGCCTCGCGCTCGCCATGGCCGTCGTGGGCCGCCCCGAGCTCGTCTTCCTCGACGAGCCGACCGCCGGACTCGACCCGCAGGCCCGCCGCGCCACCTGGGACCTCATGCGCGAGCTGCGCGCCGACGGGGTGACCGTGGTCCTCACCACCCACTTCATGCAGGAGGCGGAGGAACTCGCCGACGACGTCGCCATCGTCGACGCCGGCCGGGTCGCCGCCCAGGGCAGCCCCGAGCAGCTGTGCCGGGGCGGCGCCGAGAACACCCTGCGCTTCACCGGACGCCCCGGACTCGACCTGGGCTCCCTGCTCAAGGCGCTGCCGGACGGCACGGCCGCGGCGGAGACGCTCCCGGGCACGTACCGGATCACCGGCACCGTCGACCCGCAGCTGCTCGCCACGGTCACCAGCTGGTGCGCCCAGCACGGTGTCATGCCCGACGGCATCGCCGTCGAGCGCCACACTCTCGAGGACGTCTTCCTCGAACTGACGGGCAAGGAACTGCGGTCGTGAGCACTGGTTCGGTCGTGAGCACCGGTATGTACGCCCCGAAGCCGGGAGCGGCGCCCGTCGGGCGGATGATCGCGGCGCAGACGGCGCTGGAGACCCGGATGCTGCTCCGCAACGGCGAGCAGCTGCTCCTCACGGTGATCATCCCGTCGCTGCTCCTGGTGCTCTTCTCCACCGTCGACATCATCACCGTGCCCGTTGCGACGACGGGGGGCGCCGGCAAGGCCGTCGACTTCCTCGCCCCGGGCATCCTCGCGCTCGCCGTCCTGTCGACCGCGTTCACCGGCCAGGCCATCGCCACCGGTTTCGAGCGGCGGTACGGGGTGCTCAAGCGCCTCGGCGCCTCACCGCTCCCCCGCTGGGCGCTGATGACCGCCAAGACGCTCTCCGTCCTGGTCACCGAGGTCCTCCAGATCGCCCTCCTCACGGCGATCGCCGTGGGGCTCGGCTGGTCCCCGCACGGCAACCCCGTCTCGGTCGTCGTACTCCTGGCGCTCGGCACGGCCGCCTTCTCCGGCCTCGGCCTGCTGATGGCGGGCACGCTGAAGGCGGAGGCCACCCTGGCGGCCGCCAACCTGGTCTTCCTGCTGCTCCTGGTGGGCGGCGGCGTCATCGTCCCGCTGGAGAAGTTCCCCGACGCGGCCCGCTCGGTCCTGGAGCTGCTGCCGATCTCCGCCCTCTCGGACGGCCTGCGCGCGGTCCTCCAGGACGGCGCGGCCCTGCCCTGGGGCGACGCGCTGACGCTCGCGGTCTGGGCGGTGCTGGGCCTCGGCGCGGCGGCGAAGTTCTTCCGCTGGGAGTAGTGGCGGGGTCCCAGAGGGTGACGTTTCCCGACAAGGCACCCCTCGTGAAAGCGTGCACAAGCCCCGGCCTACGATAGGGCCCGTGCTGACCCCCCTCGCCTCCATCGCCAGGCGCTGGACCCCGTCCCCCAGGACGCTCCGGCGCGCCGCGCTCTCCGCCGTCGTGATGAGCGTGCTCATCATCGTCACGGGTGGCGCGGTCCGGCTGACCGGTTCCGGTCTCGGCTGCGACACCTGGCCCAAGTGCACCGACGACAGCCTCATCGTGACGCCCGAGCAGGGCTACCGCGGCGCGATCGAGTTCGGCAACCGGATGCTGACCTACGTCCTGTCGGCCGCGGTCGGCTGGGCGATCATCGCCGCCCGCTCCACCAAGCCGTGGCGGCGCGGGCTCACCCGGCTCGGCTGGGCCCAGTTCTGGATCGTGATGAGCAACGCCGTCATCGGCGGCATCACGGTGTGGATGGGCCTCAACCCGTGGACGGTCGCCGGCCACTTCCTGGCCGCGAACGCGCTGCTCACCGTCGCGGTCATCACCTGGCACCGGACCGGCGAGGGCGACACCGCCGCCCGCCCGCGCGTGCCCCGCCCGGTCCGCAAGCTGTCCTGGGCGATCACGATCACCTCGGGCCTGCTGATCGCGCTCGGTACGACGGTGACCGGCGCCGGCAAGCACGCCGGTGACAGCAGCGACGTGCCGCGCATGCCGTGGGACTGGACGAACGCCGCGCACGCCCATGCCATCGCCGCCTGGGTCGTCTGCGCCCTCGCGCTCGCGATGTGGCTGGTGCTGCGCGTGGTGGACGCCCCGGTCGACACCCGGGCGCGCGCCCGGGACCTGCTGATCGTGCTGCTCGCGCAAGGGGGCGTGGGCTACATCCAGTACTTCACCGGGGTCCCCGAGCTCCTCGTCGCCCTTCACATGCTCGGCTCGTCGCTCATGTGGATCGCGGTACTGCGACTGGCCCTGAGCCTGCGCGAGCGCCCGGTCCCCACCGCCGACATCCCGGCCCAGCCGGACCCGGAGCTCGCAAGGGCCTGACCTCTCGGCCTGACCGACACCCGCCGGGTCTATCGGCTCCCCGAGAGCCGGTAGACCCGGCGTGCGTTGTCCGCCGCGATCATCGTGGCGACGCGCTGGGCGTCCGTACGGGACCAGGCGCCGTCCATCACCCACTCGCCGAGCACGCGCGCGAGGGCCGTGCGGAAGACGCTCGCGGCGACCACGTGGAGTTCGGGCAGTCCGTGGGCGCCGCTGGAGAACAGCAGCTTCCCGAACGGCGCCCGCTCCAGGACCTCGGCGAGGACGGCCGCCGCCCGCGCCCCCGTGTGCGCGAGGACGGGGCCCAGGTCCGCGTACACATGCGCGTGCACCCCGGTCAGGTGCGCGGCGGCGCGGTGGTACGGGTAGGAGTGCAGCAGCACCAGGTCGGCGCCGAGCCCCGTGGTGGCGTCGGCGAAACCGGCGACCGAGGCCGGGTCCCGGTCCCCGGTGTGCAGCTGGAGGGGGCGCCCGGCCGTGACCGCGATCCAGAGCAGATGGCGCAGCAGGACGGGGTCGGTGAGCGGGCCGCCGGCCGGGCGTCCGGCGAGCCAGCGCCCCGCGGCCCCGCGCACCTCCCCGGGTCCCGGCGGTTCGGGCGCGTACGTGAGCCCTTGGCGTACCCCGGCCACGGAGGCGAAGGCCACGGCGTGGACGGCGGCCCCGTGGACGGCCTCGGCGAGGTTGGCGAGGAAGGCCGCGACGGTCCCCGAGGTGTCGGCGACCTGTTCGGCGAGGGGTTCGAGGCGGACGATCTCATGGGCCTCGGCGGCGCCCGCGGCCCCGAGCTCGGCGGGTCCGGTGAGGTCGTCCCGGACCCCGGTGTCGACGAGGTACGTGGCGATCCCTGAGGCGCGCAGCAGGCGCCGGCCCGCCTCGGCGACGCCCAGTTCGCGGCGGCGCGCGAGATACCGGGCGGGTGGGCAGTGCGGTTCGAGACCGAGGAGCGGCGGGCACCAGCGGCGCACGGCGAAGCCGGTCTGGGTGTCGAAGAAGGTGGTGCCCGCGGCGGGCAGCGCGCTGCTCCCGCCGAGCTGGGCGCCGAGGTGGGCCTCGAAGGTGCCGAGGCCGAGCTCCGTACGGAGTACCCCGTGGCAGTACTGGTCCACCAGGCTCGGCGTGTCGATCATCTCGGGGGGCTCCCTGCGTGGCCGTGTCGCGTCTCCACACGTCCTAACGGGTGAGCCCCGCGCGAGGTTGTTGCCTCAGCTGTTGGAGGGGCCGCCGATCTGGATACCGGCCATCCGGGTCCACTCGTACGGGCCGGTGGAGACCTTGGCGGCGAACTCGCCGTCGAACTCCTCGTGGAGGGTGAGGCCGGCCTGCTCGGCGGCCTGCTGCGCGATCTCGTGCGTCGGCGCGACGAGGTCGCCCCAGCCGCCGTCGGTGCCGACGAGGACGATCCGGGTGCCCGCCTGGCCGATGTGCGCGAGGTGCCCCTCGGAGCCGCCGTGCTCCTTGGAGAAGGCCTTGATCTCCTTGGCGAGCTTGGCCGCCTTGCGCTCTGCGTGCTTCGTTTCTGCCATGAAAAAGATGCTACCGAGGGGTAGATCTACTGGCGACGGCCGGGTCACGTGGCCTATCCCACGTGACCCGGCCGTCGGCCGAGCAGATCATCTGAGCGGAAACCCCGCTGGAATCGCCCCTGAAGGTCCCTAGCGGAGGAAGGGGTCCACGGCGACCGCCACGAAGAGCAGCGAGACGTAGGTGATGGACCAGTGGAAGAGGCGCATCTCCTTGAGCTTCGCGCCGGTGGCGCCCCCCTTGGCGCGGTTGAGCAGCCCGTGCGCCTCCCAGAGCCACCAGCCGCCGGTGAGCAGCGCCACCGTCATGTAGAACCAGCCGGTGTAGCCGAGCGGGGTGAGCAGCAGCGAGACGGCGACCATCACCCAGCTGTACGCGACGATCTGCCTGGCGACGACCTTGTTGGAGGCGAGGACCGGGAGCATCGGCACGCCGGCACGCGCGTAGTCGTCCTTCACCTTCATCGACAGCGGCCAGTAGTGCGGCGGCGTCCAGAAGAAGATGACGGCGAAGAGGATGATCGCCGCCCAGGACATCGAGTCGGTGACGGCCGACCAGCCGATGAGGACCGGGAGGCAGCCGGCGATCCCGCCCCAGACGATGTTCTGCGCGGTGCGGCGCTTCAGGATCATCGTGTACACCACGACGTAGAAGAGGAGCGCGCCGAGGGAGAGGGCGGCGGAGAGCCAGTTGACGAGCAGGCCGAACCAGAGCGTGGAGACCACGGCGAGCGTGAGGCCGAAGACCAGGCCCTCGCGCGGCGTCAGCACGCCGGTGACCAGCGGGCGCTGGGAGGTGCGGTCCATCAGCGCGTCGATGTCGCGGTCGATGTACATGTTCAGCGCGTTGGCGCCGCCCGCCGACAGGTAGCCGCCGAAGCAGGTGGCGAGCACCAGCCACAGGTCGGGCACGCCCTGCTCGGCGAGGAACATCACCGGAACGGTGGTGATGAGCAGCAGTTCGATGATCCGCGGCTTGGTCAACGCCACGTATGCCTTGACGCGGGCCCCGAACGGCCGATGGCCCCCCGGGCTGGGAGTCAAGACGACCCCTGCGGGTCGGGACTCGACGGCCGTCACGCACACCCCTGACAGAGAAATTCCCAGCAAGCTCCCCGGATGAAGGCGGGGTGAAGCTTGCGCGTACCACGCCACTGTAGACGTTGCCCAGACGCCGATCTTCGCGGGGGTGGGGTCGTGTTGAGGCGGTGTGTCCCAAGGCGTGGACACGCTTCGGGAGGCGAACTCACACGGGCGGCGGCAGTCTTGCTGTGTCCGCTCATTTGAGGGGCATGCACACGAAAAGAGGGGCGTTCCGGCGGGGGTAGGCTCGACAACGCCGGTACACCCTCAGTCACCGGCTTAAGACATGTGGAGAGGAGCCCTGACCCAGGGTGAGCACTAAGCCGACCACCACAGACCTCGAGTGGACCGAGTTGGACCAGCGGGCCGTCGACACCGCCCGCATCCTGGCCGCGGACGCCGTACAGAAGGTCGGCAACGGCCATCCCGGTACGGCGATGAGCCTGGCGCCCGCCGCGTACACCCTCTTCCAGAAGGTGATGCGGCACGACCCGGCCGACCCCGAGTGGGTCGGGCGCGACCGGTTCGTCCTCTCTGCCGGACACTCGTCGCTGACCCTCTACACCCAGCTGTACCTGGGTGGCTTCGGTCTTGAGCTGGACGACCTGAAGGCCTTCCGTACCTGGGGCTCGAAGACCCCCGGGCACCCGGAGTACGGTCACACCGCCGCCGTCGAGACCACCACGGGCCCGCTGGGCCAGGGTGTCGCCAACGCCGTGGGCATGGCGATGGCCGCCCGCTTCGAGCGCGGTCTCTTCGACCCGGAGGCCGCCACCGGCGCCTCCCCGTTCGACCACCGGATCTACGCGATCGCCGGTGACGGCTGCCTGCAGGAGGGCATCTCCGCGGAGGCGTCCTCGCTCGCCGGCCACCAGAAGCTCGGCAACCTGATCCTGCTGTGGGACGACAACCACATCTCGATCGAGGGCGACACCGAGACGGCCGTGTCCGAGGACACGATGAAGCGGTACGAGGCGTACGGCTGGCACGTCCAGCGCGTCGAGCCGCAGGCCAACGGCGACCTGGACCCGGCCGCGCTGTACACCGCGATCAAGGCCGCCGAGGCCGAGACCGAGCGTCCGTCGTTCATCGCGATGCGCTCGATCATCGCCTGGCCCGCCCCGAACGCGCAGAACACCGAGGCCGCGCACGGCTCGACGCTCGGCGACGCGGAGATCGCGGCCACCAAGCGCGTCCTCGGCTTCGACCCGGAGCAGACCTTCGAGGTCACCGACGAGGTCATCGCGCACACCCGCTCGCTCGGCGACCGCGGCCGTGAGGCCCGTGCCGCGTGGGAGAAGTCGCTCGCCGAGTGGCGTACGGCCAACCCGGAGCGCGCCGCCGAGTTCGACCGCATCCAGGCGAACGAGCTGCCGGCCGGCTGGGCCGAGAAGCTCCCGGTCTTCGAGCCGGGCAAGGGTGTCGCCACCCGTGCCGCCTCGGGCCAGGTCCTCAAGGCGCTCGGCGCGGTCATCCCGGAACTGTGGGGCGGCTCGGCCGACCTCGCCGGCTCCAACAACACGACGATCGACAAGGACTCGTCGTTCCTGCCCGAGGGCAACCCGCTGCCGGAGGCCGACAAGTACGGCCGCACGATCCACTTCGGCATCCGCGAGCACTCCATGGCCGCGGAGATGAACGGCATCGCGCTGCACGGCAACACGCGCATCTACGGCGGCACCTTCCTGGTGTTCTCCGACTACATGCGCAACGCCGTCCGCCTGTCGGCCCTGATGCACGTCCCGGTGACGTACGTCTGGACCCATGACTCGATCGGTCTGGGCGAGGACGGCCCGACGCACCAGCCGGTGGAGCACCTCGCCTCGCTGCGCGCGATCCCGGGTCTCAACGTGGTCCGTCCGGCCGACGCCAACGAGACGGCCATCGCCTGGCGCGAGATCATGCAGCGCCACACGAAGGTCTTCGGCAAGGGCGCCCCGCACGGCCTGGCGCTGACCCGCCAGGGTGTGCCGACGTACGCGCCGAACGAGGACACGGTCAAGGGCGGCTACGTGCTGTTCGAGGCCGAAGGGCCCTCCGGGCAGAACACAGACGCGCAGGTCGTGCTGATCGGCACGGGCTCCGAGGTGCACCTGGCCGTCGAGGCCCGTGAGCAGCTCCAGGCCGCCGGTGTCCCGACCCGTGTGGTCTCGATGCCGTCCGTGGAGTGGTTCGAGGAGCAGGACCAGGCGTACAAGGACTCCGTCCTGCCGCCGTCGGTCAAGGCCCGCGTCGCGGTCGAGGCCGGTATCGGTCTCACCTGGCACCGGTACGTCGGGGACGCCGGCCGGATCGTCTCCCTGGAGCACTTCGGTGCCTCGGCGGACGCGAAGGTCCTGTTCCGCGAGTTCGGGTTCACGCCGGAGGCGATCGTCGCCGCCGCGCGGGAATCGATCGCTGCCGCCGCGCGCTGACGCGCATACGTACGACTTAATGGAGATGGAATTCTCATGACAGACGCTCTCAAGCGCCTCTCCGACGAAGGCGTCGCGATCTGGCTGGACGACCTCTCGCGCAAGAGGATCACGTCCGGAAACCTGGCCGAGCTCATCGACCAGAGCCACGTGGTCGGTGTGACCACGAACCCGTCGATCTTCCAGAAGGCCATCTCGCACGGTGACGGTTACGAGCAGCAGCTCGCCGACCTCGCCGCCCGCAAGGTGACCGTCGACGAGGCCATCCGCATGATCACGACGGCGGACGTCCGTGACGCCGCCGACATCCTGCGGCCGGTCTTCGAGGCGACCGACGGCCAGGACGGCCGGGTCTCCATCGAGGTCGACCCCCGTCTCGCCCACGAGACGACCGCCACCATCGCCGAGGCCAAGCAGCTGGCCTGGCTGGTGGACCGTCCCAACACGCTGATCAAGATTCCGGCCACCAAGGCGGGTCTGCCGGCGATCACCGAGGTCATCGGCCTCGGCATCAGCGTCAACGTGACGCTGATCTTCTCCCTGGAGCGCTACCGCGCGGTCATGGACGCCTACCTGGCGGGTCTGGAGAAGGCCCGCGAGCGCGGCCTCGACCTCTCCAAGATCCACTCGGTGGCCTCCTTCTTCGTGTCCCGTGTGGACTCGGAGATCGACAAGCGCCTGGACGCCCTCGGCACCGACGAGGCCAAGGCCCTCAAGGGCAAGGCCGCCCTGGCCAACGCGCGTCTCGCCTACGAGGCGTACGAGGAGGTGTTCGCCGGCGAGCGCTGGGCGGCCCTCGACAAGGCGCAGGCCAACAAGCAGCGTCCGCTGTGGGCCTCGACCGGCGTCAAGGACCCGGCGTACAAGGACACCCTGTACGTCGTGGACCTGGTCGCCCCCGGCACGGTCAACACCATGCCGGAGGGCACCCTGGAGGCCACCGCCGACCACGGCGTGGTCGCCGGTGACACCGTGCGTGGCACCTACGACCAGTCGCGTGCCGAGATCGCGGCCGTCGAGAAGCTGGGCATCGGCTACGACGATGTCGTCCAGCTCCTCGAGGACGAGGGCGTCGAGAAGTTCGAGGCGTCCTGGAACGACCTTCTCAAGTCCACCGAGGCGGAGCTCTCGCGCCTCGCACCTTCGGAGGCGTAAGCACTTTGAGCGCAGTCGACGGAGCCAACCCGCTCCGTGACGCCGCAGACCGACGGCTCCCGCGTATCGCGGGGCCGTCGGGCCTGGTGATCTTCGGCGTCACGGGCGATTTGTCCCGTAAGAAGCTGATGCCTGCTGTCTACGACCTGGCCAACCGCGGCCTGCTGCCGCCGGGCTTCTCGCTCATCGGCTTCGCCCGCCGGGAGTGGCAGGACGAGGACTTCGCGCAGGAGGTCCACGACGCCGTCGAGCAGCACGCGCGCACCCCGTTCCGCGAGGAGGTGTGGCAGCAGCTGATCCAGGGGATGCGTTTCGTCCAGGGCGACTTCGACGACGACGAGGCCTTCGAGCAGCTCAAGTCCACCATCGAGGAGCTGGACAAGGCGCAGGGCACCGGCGGCAACTTCGCCTTCTACCTGTCGGTCCCGCCGAAGTTCTTCCCCAAGGTCGTCCAGCAGCTCAAGAAGCACGGACTGGCCGAGCAGAAGGACGGTTCCTGGCGCCGCGCGGTCATCGAGAAGCCCTTCGGGCACAACCTGGTCTCCGCCAAGGAGCTCAACGAGGTCGTCCACGAGGTCTTCCCGCCCAACGAGGTCTTCCGGATCGACCACTACCTCGGCAAGGAGACCGTCCAGAACATCCTGGCGCTCCGCTTCGCCAACACCCTCTTCGAGCCGATCTGGAACCGGTCGTACGTCGACCACGTGCAGATCACCATGGCCGAGGACATCGGTATCGGCGGCCGCGCCGGCTACTACGACGGCATCGGCGCCGCCCGTGACGTCATCCAGAACCACCTGCTCCAGCTGCTCGCGCTGACCGCGATGGAGGAGCCCGCCTCCTTCGACGCCGACGCGCTCGCCGCCGAGAAGACCAAGGTCCTCGGCGCGGTGAAGCTGCCCAAGGACCTGGGCAAGTCCACGGTCCGCGGCCAGTACGCGGCCGGGTGGCAGGGCGGCGCGAAGGCCGTCGGCTACCTCCAGGAAGACGGAATCGACCCCCAGTCGAAGACCGACACCTACGCGGCCATCAAGCTGGAGATCGACAACCGCCGCTGGGCGGGCGTCCCCTTCTACCTGCGCACCGGCAAGCGGCTCGGCCGCCGCGTCACCGAGATCGCGGTCGTCTTCCAGCGCGCCCCGCACTCCCCCTTCGACCACACCGCGACCGAGGAACTCGGCCGCAACGCCATCGTCATCCGGGTCCAGCCGGACGAGGGCGTGACGATGCGGTTCGGCTCCAAGGTGCCCGGCACCCAGATGGAGATCCGGGACGTGTCGATGGACTTCGCGTACGGCGAGTCCTTCACGGAGTCCAGCCCCGAGGCGTACGAGCGGCTCATCCTCGACGTCCTGCTCGGCGACTCGAACCTCTTCCCGCGCGTCGAGGAGGTCGAGCTCTCCTGGAAGATCCTCGACCCGATCGAGCAGTTCTGGGACAAGCACGGCAAGCCCGCGCAGTACCAGTCCGGGACCTGGGGTCCGGTCGAGGCGGACGAGATGCTCGCACGAGACGGACGGAGCTGGCGCCGGCCATGAAGACCGACCTGACGGACACCACGTCCTCCAAGATCAACAAGGCGCTGGTGCTCGGGCGGCGGGCGATCGGCACCCCGGCCGTCGGCATGGTGCTCACCCTCGTCATCGTCACCGACGAGGAGAACGCCTACGACGCGCTGAAGGCTGCGAACGACGCGTCCCGCGAGCACCCCTCGCGGACGCTCGTCGTCATCAAGCGGGTCTCGCGCTCCCCGCGGGACCGCTCCAAGGCACGGCTCGACGCCGAGGTCCGCCTCGGCGCCGACGCCAGCACCGGTGAGACGGTGGTCCTCCGGCTGTACGGCGAGGTCGGCGACCACGCCCAGTCGGTGGTCCTGCCGCTGCTCCTCCCGGACGCGCCCGTCGTCGTCTGGTGGCCGGTGAACGCGCCGACCGACCCGGCGAAGGACCCGCTGGGCGCGCTCGCCCAGCGCCGGGTGACCGACACGTACGCCTCCGAGCAGCCCATCCAGGAGCTGACCGCGCGCGCGGACGCGTACACCCCGGGCGACACGGACCTCTCGTGGACCCGGATCACCCCGTGGCGTTCGATGCTCGCCGCCGCGCTCGACCAGGTCGTGTGCGAGGTGACCTCCGCCGAGGTGGAGGGCGAGGAGTTCAACCCGAGCGTCGAGCTGCTCGCCATGTGGCTGGCGGAGCGGCTGAAGATTCCGGTGCGCCGCTCGACGTCGGCGGGTCCCGGTCTCACCTCCGTACGGATGGAGACCAGCTCCGGCCCGATCGTGCTCGACCGGCCGGACGGCTCGCTCGCGACGCTCTCCATCCAGGGGCAGCCGGACCGTGCCGTGGCGCTCAAGCGCCGCGAGACGGCCGAGCTGATCGCGGAGGAGCTGCGCCGGCTCGACCCGGACGACACCTACGCGACGGCGCTCAAGTTCGGCCTTGAGCGGCTGGACGAGGAGGCGGCCGTGACCGCCCCCGCGCCCGAGCCGGAGGCCGCTCAGGCGGCGGCCGAGCCTGCGGCGAAGCCCGCCCCGAAGAAGGCCCCGGCCAAGAAGGCGGCGGCCAAGTGAGCACGCCGCAGCTGGTCGTCCACCGGGACAAGGAGCTGATGGCCGAGGCCGCGGCGGCCCGGCTGATCACGAAGATCGTGGACGCCCAGGCCGCCCGTGGCTCCGCCTCGGTGGTGCTCACCGGCGGACGCAACGGCAACGGCCTGCTGGCGGCGCTCGGTTCGGCGCCGGCGCGGGACGCGATCGACTGGTCGCGGCTCGACCTGTGGTGGGGCGACGAGCGGTTCCTGCCCGAGGGCGACCCCGAGCGGAACGTCACCCAGGCCCGGGAGGCGCTGCTCGACCGGGTGCCGCTCGACCCGGCGCGGGTGCACGCCATGCCCGCCTCGGACGGTCCGTACGGCAGTGATGTCGACGCCGCCGCAGCCGCGTACGCGGAGGAGCTGGCCGCCGCCGCGGGTCCCGGTGACCACGGCGGGGTGCCGACCTTCGACGTGCTGATGCTGGGCGTCGGGCCCGACACCCATGTGGCCTCGCTCTTCCCGGAGTTGCCCGCGGTCCGCGAGACCGAGCGGACGGTGGTCGGCGTGCACGGCGCGCCCAAGCCGCCGCCGGTCCGGGTCTCGCTGACCCTTCCGGCGATCCGGGCGGCCAAGGAGGTCTGGCTGCTCACGGCCGGTGCGGACAAGGCGAAGGCGGCGGCGATCGCGCTGTCGGGTGCGGGCGAGGTGCAGGCCCCGGCAGCGGGCGCCTACGGCCGCTCGCGCACGTTGTGGCTGCTCGACGCGGCGGCGGCCTCGGAGCTGCCGCGGAGTCTGTACCCGCCGGCGTCTGCCTGACGCGACGCCGCGGAGGCCCGGTTCACCCCTCGGTGGACCGGGCCTCCGGCGTCGGTACGGGTTCGAGGAAGGGCGTCAGCAGGTCCGGTACGGCCCCGGCGGCGAAGGTCAGGCCCTGGCTCTGGCCCGCGTCGAGGATGTCGTACGCGCCCGCTCCGGCCGCCGTGGTGGCGGTGAGGGTCAGGACGCCGGCGCGCCGCTGGAAGTACGACTGCTTGACGGTCCAGCCGATGACTCCGGAGCGCTGGAGGGCGACCGTTGCCCGCCGGACCGTACCCGAACGGGTCACCAGGTAGGCGCCGCTGACGCCGTGTCCGAGACCTCGGTACGCGTCGAGCGCGCACAGCACGGCGAGCGGACCGAGGACGACCGCGCAGCCGGCCGCCACGTACAGCAGGACCGGGGTGAGGAGGAGTCCGAGGAGGGCGAGGACCGCCACGGGCAGCAGGACGCTCCACAGCGCCCAGCGCACCCTCCGGGTGCGGGCGGCCCGGGGGTGGGCGGCGAGGGGCGCCCCGGTGGGAGGCTCCGGCTCGCGCAGGACCTGGGCGGCGACCCGGTCGGCGACGGCCCGCTCCACGGCCGGCAGCAGGTTCTTGAGGTCGGCGTGCTTGTCGTCGTCGTCCTTGACGAGACCGGTGGCGACGGCGTCGACGCGGGCCGCCCCGAACACGCGGACGCCGAGCGGCTCGACCAGCTCGATCCCGCGCAACCTGCGCTCCTCCATGGAGACCGAACGGGCGGTGAAGAGACCGCGGGAGACCCGCAGGGTCCCGCCGGGCTCGCGCTCCAGGTGGTAGTTCCACCACATCTCGACCCAGAGGCCGAGGGCGCCGACGGCCCCGACGACGGTGGCGAGGAGGACCAGGGCGACGATCATCCAGGGGATGGAGACGTCCTGGAAGCGGTCCCCTATCCAGTCGATGACCTTCCCCTGGGCGCCGAACCACTCGCTGACCTGCATGACGGCGCCGGCCGCCGCGCCGCCGAGGGCGGGGGCGAGGAAGGAGACGGGGGCGTAGCGGATCCAGCGCGGGTCGAGGGTCGCGAGGGTGTTGTCGTGGTCCGGGCCCTCGGGGGTGGTGGCGGCGCGGGCGAGCAGCTCCCGGCGCAGCCGCTCCCCCTCGGCCCGGGTGACCAGGTCGAGTTCGAGCGTGGAGTCACTGCCGCCGGTGTGCTCGCCGGTGCCGATGCGGACCTTGACGAGGCCGAGGACGCGCTGGAGCGGGTTGGCGGTGAGGTCGGCGCTGCGGATGCGCTCGCGGGCGAGCGAGCGGCGCTGGACGACGAGGAGTCCGGTGTGGAGTTCGACCCTCTCGGTGCCGACGCGGTAGCGGGTACGGCGGAGGCGGACGGTCTCCGCGAAGACGTCGGCGAGCAGGGCGAGGGCGACGCCCCCGGCGACCCAGGCGACGGCCTGCCACAGGGGGCGCGGCCCGGCGAGGGCGAAGACGACGGGCAGTGCGGCGCCGACGAGGACGCCACCGAAGAGGACGACCCGGACGAGGACGGTACGGGGATCGAGGCGGAGCCAGTCCGGACCTTGGTTCCCGTCGGTGGCCGGGGCCGGACCCTGGTTCCCGTCGGTGGCCGGGGCCGGACCCTGGTCCTCCTCCGCCGCCGCCTTCTCCCCCGCGGCCCGGCCCTCGCTCATGTGGCGTCTCCGGGGGTGGCCTGCGTGATGACGGTCAGCCGCTCGGCGAGCTCGGCGGCCAGCTCGTGGTCGAGGCCCTCGATCCGGATCGCGCCCTTGGACGAGGCGGTGGTCACCGTGACCGTGGCGAGCCGGAAGGCCTGCTCCAGCGGGCCGCGTGAGGTGTCGACGGTCTGGATCCGGGACATCGGCGCGATCCGCCACTCCTGCCAGAAGGCCCCCGTGCGGACGTAGACGGCGTCCTCGGTGACCTCCCAGCGGTGCACCCGGAACCACCAGGCGGGGAAGAACACGGTGCAGGCGAGGCCCACGGCCGCCACGGCCCCGGCCGCGACCAGCAGCCAGAGCCGGGCGGGCCCGATGAAGGCGCCGAGGACGCCGAGGACCGCCACCGGTACGGCGGTGGTCGCCAGGAGCTGGCTCCGCCACCAGGTGACGGCCCGTTCGTCCACGGCGTTCCTTGGCGGCCGCAGCCGCACCGCGTTCTCCCCCCTCATGGCGCTACGCCCTACCGTCCGCGCAGCGAGCGGTAGGCGGAGACGAGTCCGGCGGTGGAGCTGTCGAGGTGCTCGCCGCCCTGGCCCTCCGTCAGGACCGGCTCGATCCGCTTGGCGAGGACCTTGCCGAGTTCGACACCCCACTGGTCGAAGGAGTCGATGTTCCAGATCGCGCCCTGGACGAAGACCTTGTGCTCGTACAGCGCGATGAGCTGGCCGAGGACGGACGGGGTCAGTGCGTCGGCGAGGATCGTGGTGGTGGGGTGGTCGCCCTGGAAGGTCTTGTGCGGGACGAGCTCCTCGGGGACGCCCTCGGCCCGTACCTCCTCGGGTGTCTTGCCGAAGGCCAGCGCCTGGGTCTGGGCGAAGAAGTTGGCCATGAGCAGGTCGTGCTGGGCGACGAGGCCGGGCAGCAGATCGTCGACCGGCCGCGCGAAGCCGATGAAGTCGGCCGGGATGACCTTGGTGCCCTGGTGGATCAACTGGTAATAGGCGTGCTGCCCGTTGGTGCCCGGGGTGCCCCAGACGACGGGTCCGGTCTGCCAGTCGACCCGGTTGCCCTCGCGGTCCACCGACTTGCCGTTGGACTCCATGTCGAGCTGCTGGAGGTAGGCGGTGAACTTGGACAGGTAGTGCGAGTACGGCAGGACGGCGTGCGCCTGGGCGTCGAAGAAGGCGCCGTACCAGACGCCGAGGAGGCCGAGCAGCAGCGGCGCGTTCTCCTCGGGCGGGGCCGTACGGAAGTGCTCGTCGACGAGGTGGAATCCGTCGAGCATCTCGCGGAAGCGCTCCGGGCCGATGGCGATCATCAAGGAGAGGCCGATGGCGGAGTCGTACGAGTAGCGGCCGCCGACCCAGTCCCAGAACTCGAACATGTTCGCGGTGTCGATGCCGAACTCCTCGACCTTCTCGGCGTTGGTCGAGAGGGCCACGAAGTGCTTGGCGACGGCGTCCTGGCCGGCGCCCAGGCCCGTGAGGAGCCAGTTCCGCGCGGAGGTGGCGTTGGTGATCGTCTCGATGGTGGTGAAGGTCTTCGAGGCGACGATGAAGAGCGTCTCGGCGGGGTCGAGGTCGCGGACGGCCTCGTGGAGGTCGGCCCCGTCGACGTTGGAGACGAAACGGAGCGTCAGATCCCGCTGGGTGAAGGAGCGCAGGACCTCGTAGGCCATGGCGGGGCCGAGGTCGGAGCCGCCGATACCGATGTTGACGATGTTCTTGATCGGCTTGCCGGTGTGGCCGGTCCACTCGCCCGCGCGGACCTTGTCGGCGAACACGCCCATCTTGTCGAGGACGGCGTGCACGCCGGGAACGACGTTCTCCCCGTCGACCTCGATCACGGCCCCGCGGGGGGCGCGGAGCGCGGTGTGGAGCACCGCGCGGTCCTCGGTGGTGTTGATCTTCTCGCCGCGGAACATGGCGTCGCGCAGCTCGGCGACGCCGGTGACGGCGGCCAGTTCGCGCAGCAGGGTCAGCGTCTCGTCGGTGACGAGGTGCTTGGAGTAGTCCAGGTAGAGGTCGCCGACGCGCAGGGCGTAGCCGGTGCCCCGCTCTGCGTCGGCGGCGAACAGGTCCCGCAGATGGGTCTCGCCCAGCTGCTCACGGTGCTTGCCGAGGGCCGCCCACTCGGGCAGCCGGTTGAGCCTGGTGCGGCCTTCGTTGTTCATCTCGGACATCGCCCACTTCTTCTCGTACTGCTTGTCTGCCCCGCTGCCTCTCCAACCTAATTGATCAGGGGGGCCAGTGACGCGACGGCGAGGGTGCGGCGGGTACGAGGGCGGAGGGCAGCGCGGTGGCCGCGTCGCCGAAGGGGGTCCGCAGGATGGTGAGGGCGAAGGCGAGGGCGGACAGCGGGGCGATGCCGGCGCGTCCGAGTGTGCGGAGATGGCGAACGGGCCTTGCCCGCGAACAGAGTTCGCGGGCAAGGCCCGTTCGTCACGTCGTCACGCCACGCTCAGATCTCGCCGCGCAGTTTGGCCAGCGCCTCGGCGAGGATCGCCTCGCCGTCCGCGTCGCTGCGCCGCTCCCGCACATACGCGAGATGGGTCTTGTACGGCTCCGTGCGCGGCGGGTCCGGCGGGTTGTCCCGGTCCTGCCCGGCCGGGAAGCCGCACCGGGGGCAGTCCCAGGTCTCCGGGACTGCCGCCTCGCTGGCGAAGCTCGGCTGCGTCTCGTGCCCGTTCGAGCACCAGAAGGAGATGCGGGCGCGCGGCGCCGATTCGCCCCGCTCGGCCTCGCCCATCGGCCCCGCTCCGACCCGGCTTCCCCGGATCGCGTTGCCACTTGCCACGGTCGTAACTCCCTGCGTGATGGT
Organism: Streptomyces sp. NBC_01077; assembly: GCF_045162855.1. Lineage (NCBI taxonomy): Bacteria > Bacillati > Actinomycetota > Actinomycetes > Kitasatosporales > Streptomycetaceae > Streptomyces > Streptomyces sp. NBC_01077. Next base: position 2,846,331 of record NZ_CP108669.1, read on the forward strand.
GCTCGAAGATGCCCCAGTCTACGTAAGGCCCAACGCGCGTCCAGTGTTCGGAGTTACCCGTCCAACTTCATCAGCAGACCAAGTACCACAATGCAGGCGAACCAGAGCAGACCGACCACGACGGTGATGCGGTCCAGGTTGCGCTCGGCGACCGAGGAGCCACCGACGGAGGACTGCATTCCGCCACCGAACATGTCGGAGAGGCCGCCACCCTTCCCCTTGTGCATCAGCACGAGCAGCATCAGCAGCCCGCTGAAGACGATGAGGGCGATCGAGAACCCCATAACCACGGCTGGACCAACTTCCTCGGACTTATACGGACGGGGGCCGGGCACCTGCCCGACCCCCGCAAGGGTACGACGTAACTCCGCTACCGCATACTCACTGGTCGCGGAAGCGGACGATCTTGACGAACTCGTCGGCGTCCAGGGCCGCGCCGCCCACCAGGGCGCCGTCGACGTCCGGCTGCGCCATGATCGCGGCCACGTTGCCGGACTTGACCGAGCCGCCGTACTGGATGCGGACCTTGTCGGCCAGCTCCTGCGAGTACAGCTCCGCGAGGCGGCCGCGGATCGCCCCGCAGACCTCCTGCGCGTCGTCGGGGGTGGCGACCTCGCCGGTGCCGATGGCCCACACCGGCTCGTACGCGATCACGATGGTCTCGGCCTGCTCGGCCGGGACGTCCTTCAGGCCGCCGTCGAGCTGGGCGAGCGTGTACTCGACCTGCTGGCCGGCCTTGCGGATGTCGAGGCCCTCGCCGACGCAGAGGATCGGGGTCACGCCGTGCTTGAAGGCGGCCTTCACCTTGGCGTTGCAGACCTCGTCGTTCTCGGCGTGGTACTGGCGGCGCTCGGAGTGGCCGACGGCCACGTAGGCGCACTTGAACTTGGCCAGCATCGAGCCCGAGATCTCACCGGTGTAGGCGCCGGAGTCGTGCGCCGAGAGGTCCTGGGCGCCGTACTTGATCTTGAGCTTGTCGCCGTCGACCAGGGTCTGGACGGACCGCAGATCGGTGAAGGGAACCAGGACCGCGACCTCACAGGCGTCGTAGTCCTTGTCGGTCAGGGCGAAGGCGAGCTTCTGGACGTGGGCGATGGCCTCGAGGTGGTTGAGGTTCATCTTCCAGTTGCCCGCCATCAGCGGGGTGCGAGTGCTCATTTAGGGGTCAGTCCTCCAGTGCGGCGAGGCCGGGAAGCGTCTTGCCCTCGAGGTACTCGAGGGAGGCGCCGCCGCCGGTCGAAATGTGGCCGAATGCCTTCTCGTCGAAGCCCAGGATGCGGACGGCGGCGGCGGAGTCGCCACCACCGACGACCGTGAAGGCCGGGGAGTCGACGAGCGCCTGGGCGACGGCCTTCGTGCCCTCGGCGTAGTCGGGGTGCTCGAAGACGCCCATCGGACCGTTCCAGAAAACGGTGCCCGCGTCGGCGAGCTTCGAGGCGTAGAGCTTACGGGTCTCCGGACCGATGTCCAGGCCCTCCTCGTCCGCCGGGATGGCGTCCGCGGCGACCGTGGTCGGGTTGGCCGGAGCCTTGGTCTTCAGGTCGGGGAACTCGCCCGAGACCAGGACGTCGACGGGGAGGACGAACTCCACGCCGCGCTCCTTGGCGCGCTTCAGGTAGTCGAGGACCGCCGGGATCTGGTCCGCCTGGAGCAGCGAGATACCGACCTCGTGGCCCTGGGCCTTGAGGAAGGTGTACGCCATGCCGCCGCCGATGAGGATGCGGTCGGCCTTCTCCAGGAGGTGGTCGATCACGCCGAGCTTGTCGGAGACCTTGGCGCCGCCGAGCGCGACCACGTACGGCCGCTGGACGTCGTCCGTGAGCTTCTTCAGGACGCCGACCTCGGTGGCGATGAGGTAGCCCGCGGCGTGCGGCAGGCGCGCCGGGAGGTCGAAGACCGAGGCGTGCTTGCGGTGCACGGCGCCGAAGCCGTCGCCGACGTAGACGTCGGCGAGGGCGGCGAGCTGGTCCGCGAACGCGCCGCGTTCGGCGTCGTCCTTGGAGGTCTCGCCGGCGTTGAACCGCAGGTTCTCGATGACGGCGACCTGGCCGTCGGCGAGGCCCGCGACGGTGGCGGTGGCGGACTCGCCGACCGTGTCGGTCGCGAAGGCCACCTCGGCGCCGAGGAGCTCGCCGAGCCGCGCGGCGGCCGGGGCGAGCGAGAACGCCGGGTCCGGGGCGCCCTTCGGGCGGCCCAGGTGCGAGGCGACCACGACGCGGGCACCCGCGTCGGCGAGTGCCTTGACCGTGGGCACGACGGCGCGGATGCGGCCGTCGTCGGTGATGGTGGTGCCGTCGAGCGGCACGTTGAGATCGGCGCGGACGAACACCCGCTTGCCGGAGACGCCTTCGGCGAGAAGCTCGTCGATCGTCTTCATCTGTCACAGACTCCTTGGTACGCGGTGGAGCACACAAACAGGGCTCGCACAGCGCGGCGTTGCGCTGCCCGAGCCCTGCTCACATCGAAAGCCTGCCCTGAAGTTTAGAGCTGGCCGCCGACGAAGACGGTGAGGTCGACGAGACGGTTGGAGTAGCCCCACTCGTTGTCGTACCAGCCCAGGATCTTCACCGTGTTGCCTTCCTGGACCATGGTCAGGGAGGCGTCGAAGGTGCAGGAAGCCGGGTCGCCCACGATGTCCGAGGACACGATCTGGTCCTCGGTGTAGTACAGGATGCCCTTGAGGTCGCCGTCGTCGGCGGCCTTCTTGAACGCGGCGTTGACCTCGTCCTTGGTGACCTCGCGGTCGAGGGTGACGACCAGGTCGGTGGCGGAACCGGTCGGGACCGGGACGCGCATGGCGATGCCGTCCAGCTTGCCCTTGAGCTGCGGGAGGACCAGGGCGGTGGCCTTGGCGGCGCCCGTCGTGGTCGGGATGATGTTCTCCGCGGCGGCGCGGGCGCGGCGCAGGTCCTTGTGCGGGAAGTCCAGGATGCGCTGGTCGTTCGTGTACGCGTGGACCGTGGTCATCAGGCCCTTGACGATGCCGAAGTTCTCGTCGAGAACCTTCGCCATCGGCGCGACACAGTTGGTGGTGCAGGACGCGTTCGAGATGACGTTGTGCTGCGCCGGGTCGTACTTGTCCTGGTTGACGCCCATGACGATGGTGATGTCCTCGTCGGTGGCCGGAGCCGAGATGAGGACCTTCTTGGCGCCACCGGCGATGTGCTTCTCGGCGTCGGCCTTCTTGGTGAAGATGCCGGTCGACTCGATGACGATGTCGACGCCCAGCTGACCCCAGGGGATGTCGGCCGGGTTGCGCTCGGAGAGCACCTTGATGGTGCGGCCGTCGACGGTGATGGTGTCGGCGGTGTGGGTGACCTCTGCCTTGAGGCGGCCCAGGATGGTGTCGTACTTCAGCAGGTGTGCCGTGGTCGCGGTGTCACCCAGGTCGTTGACAGCCACGATCTCGATGTCAGCACCCTGCTCAAGGAGCGCGCGGAAGTAGTTCCGGCCGATGCGGCCAAAGCCGTTGATGCCTACGCGGATCGTCACGAACCGATCTCCTCGTTAGGTACGCCGGTGTGCTCGACGCCGGCGAGATTTTTGTTTTTGGGATGTCCCCGACCGCTTACGACCCTACCCCCACAGGACCCCCCGAGTGACATCCAGCGCATCCGTACGAGCCCGGAAAGTGAGGGAAAACGGCCGACGGCCCGTACCTACCAACGGGTACGGGCCGTCGTGGGACCTTTGTCCCCACTACTCTCCGTCAGCGGCGGAGCACCCCGAGGGCGCGGCCGACGAGACGTGCCCGCTCGGTCGCACCGGGCACGTGCTCCAGGCCGTAGCCGAGGAGGACGGTGTCACGCGTGGTGACCGCGGCCTGGGAGTGGAAGAGCGCCCCGGAACGCGTCCAGTCCGCGCCGTTGCCGGGGCTGCCGGCGGGCGCGCCCGGTACGGTCCACGCGCCGAGGGCGGTCTCGAAGCCCTCCGCCTCGGTGGTGGTCCCGGTGACGAGGCGGGTGTCGTCGACGAAGGCGCCCATCTCTCCCGTACCGGGGTCGGAGACGTACGAGATCGACAGCTCGACCTTCTTGCCGGCCCAGGCGCTCAGGTCGACGGAGGCCTGCCGCCAGCCGTTGGAGGGGCCGGTGAAGGCGTTCCAGGAGCCGGTGGTGCCGGTGGCGGCGCAGCCGTCCTCGCCGACGGTGAGGTAGTGGGCGAGGAAGGGGTGGCCGCGGACGTAGTAGCCCTCGCCGCAGTCGGCGGGGGGCTCGGTGGAGGTGCCGCCGTTGGCGTCGGGCAGGGTCGTCCAGTCGTCCTGGCCGACGGTGTGGGCCTCGACGACGAGGTTGTCGTAGCCGGGCTCGGTGTCGTAACTGACCTGGAAGTCCAGGCGCGGTGCCGATCCGGCGCCGACACCGGTGAGGTCGACGGTCCTGCTGAGCCGGGCCCAGGTGTTGTCGGCGTGCTTGACGGCCGCGAAGGTCGCGCCCTCGGCGGGCTCGAAGGGCATGCGGATGCCCGGGTAGTCGCCGGCGGAGGCGCTGCTGGCGAACTGCGGGAAGTCCTTGGCCTTCAGGGTGTCCGAGGTGACGGTGTACGCGCCCGCGTTGTCCAGCGGGTTGTCGGCGGCGGCGCCGAGGCCCGCGCCGATGCCCGCGAAGGCGCCGGTGCCGGCGAAGGCGGGCGGGTTCTTGAGGCCCGCGCGGTGGTAGGCGCCGAGGTAGTACTGGGCGAAGTCGTTGGTCTCCGCCAGGCCGACCTGGGTGAGGCCGCCGGACTTCTCGCCGGCGTTGATCAGCTTGCCGCCCTCGTTGAGGTAGGAGCGGACGGCGAGCTGGGTGGCTCCGGAGGGCCGCTCGGCGCCGGTGTACCAGACGACGGTGCGGAAGTGGGAGAGCACGCCGAGTGCGTCCGGGGTCCCCTGGGTGGCGACGTCCCAGACGGCGGCTTTGCGGCCGTTGTCTGCGAGCGCCTTCACATAGGCGGCGGTGTGCTTCGCGGCGGTGGTGCCGCCCTCGTCGGCGAGGACGAGCACGTCGCCGCGGGGCCGTTCGGCCACCTTGTAGGTGAAGGGGGCGGAGGCGGTGCTCCGGCCCTCGCGGGTGCGGGCGGTGAACCAGACCTCGACGGAGTCGCCGGGCCGGGCGTCCTCGACCTCGGCGCGGTACTCGTCGAAGTAGAGGTTGTCCTCGCCGCCGTAGGTCTCGCCGCCCTTCCAGGCGTCGAGCTCCTCGCTGTGGGTGCGGCCGCCGTTGATCCGGTACTTCAGGGTCTTGCCGCGCAGGGACTTGCGCGCGGTGACCGCGATCTCCTGCTCCTCGCCGCGGGCGTAGGAGGTGGTGAAGGTCTTCGGGGTGAAGGCGGGGGCGTCGATGCCGACCGGGGAGACGGGCCGGTCCGGGTGGGCGGCGGTCTCGGCGACGGCGAGCGCGAAGGGGATGTTCTTGGCGAACTCGGCCTGGATCAGCTTCTCGTCGTCCGGGAAGGTGAAGACGGAGGCGCAGTCGGCCGGGTTCCAGGCGTCGTTGGGGTCGACCCGGGAGGCGGTGGCGCAGGTCGACATCTCCGGGGTGAACATCTGCATGTCGTTGACGTTGGCGGCGTGACCGTCCGCCTCGCCGTTGGTGATGTACAGCTCCGAGGAGACCTGCGGCCGGTAGCCGGGCACGGCGGAGTTCTGCGGGGTGCCGGCGAGAGCCTTGAGGGCCACGTCGTCGGGGGTGTCGGTGGCGACCTGCCAGCCCACGCCGTACAGCAGGAGCTGGGCGGCCGAGTGGTAGTTGATGCCGTACGCGAAGCCGATGCGCTTCTGGAAGGCGTCGAGTGCCTTGGTCTCGGGCTCCGACATGGGGCCCTTGCCGCGGAAGGTCTCGTCGGCCGGGTCGGGCGAGGAGCCCTCGTTGTCGTAGCCCCACTTGTAGGCGAAGTTACGGTTCAGGTCGACGCCGTCGCCGGGGCCGATCCGCCCGTCGCGGTCGTTGTCGCGGAGGTTCTTCCGCCACTGCCGGTTCTCGGGGTCGGCGTGGGTGAAGTCGTAGCCGTCCGGGTTGGCGGAGAGCACGAACCACAGCTCGGTGGAGTCGACGATCCGGGTGATCCGCTCGTCCTTGCCGTACCCGTCGAGGTAGTGGTGGAGCAGCCGCCGGGTCATCTCCGGGGTGATCCACTCGCGCGCGTGCTGGTTGGACATGTACAGCGTGGCCGGCTTCGAGCCGTCCTTGACCCGCGGGGCGCCCTTGCTGACCTTGAGGGCGAGGATGTCCTGGCCCTTGAGGGTCTTGCCTATGGAGACGACCTTGGTGATCCCGGGGTTGGCCCGGGCGGTGTCCAGGATCTCCTGCTTGAGGCCGTTCGGGCCTCCGTACGGGCGGAACACGCCGTCCCCCGCGGCGGCCACCCGCTTCTCGGCCTGGGCGGTCAGGCTGTGCTCGGCGAGCTCGACACCCTGGCCGCGCAGCTGCCCGGCCTGCCGGCCGGTCAGGAAGAGCTCGACCGTCGCGGAGCCCTTCGCGGGCACCTGCTCGGTCAGTTCATGGGCGTCGGCACCGGCTTCGAGGAGCAGCGGAACCTGCTCCTTGGTGACCTCGGCGCGCCATACGGAGAGGGCGTCGCCGCCGTCCCGGTCGTTCGGCTGCGCTCCGGCGACGGGTGCCGCCGCCACTCCGGCGATCAGCAGTGAAGCCGCGGCGAGGATCGATCTCGCTCTGCGTCTCATGAGCCCCCCTTGCTGTTGTCTGTCACGAGGTGAACAGACGCCAGGCTCATGGGCGCCCATGGGCCTGTCAAGAGTGCCGCGCGGGTGTACGAAAAAGCTGCCGGCGCCTCAGAAAGGCACCGGCAGCACGGAGTTCGGGATTCCGTACGGATCAGCCGACCAGGCTGTCGTCCAGTTCCTCCGTCAGGTTGGACTCGGTCCCGGGAATGCCCAGGTCCTGCGCCCGCTTGTCCGCCATCGCGAGCAGCCGGCGGATCCGGCCGGCCACCGCGTCCTTCGTCAGCGGCGGCTCGGCGAGCGCGCCCAGCTCCTCGAGAGAGGCCTGCTTGTGCTCCATGCGGAGCCGGCCGGCCGCCGCGAGGTGCTCGGGCACTTCCTCGCCGAGGATCTCCAGGGCGCGCTGCACCCGGGCCCCGGCGGCGACCGCCGCGCGGGCCGAGCGGCGCAGGTTGGCGTCGTCGAAGTTGGCCAGGCGGTTGGCGGTGGCGCGGACCTCGCGCCGCATCCGCCGCTCCTCCCAGGCGAGCACCGACTCGTGCGCGCCGAGCCGGGTGAGCAGGGCGCCGATCGCGTCGCCGTCGCGGACGACGACCCGGTCCACCCCCCGTACCTCACGGGCCTTCGCCCCGATGGAGAGCCGGCGCGCCGCGCCGACCAGGGCGAGCGCGGCCTCCGGACCCGGGCAGGTCACCTCCAGGGAGGAGGACCGGCCGGGCTCGGTCAGCGAACCGTGCGCGAGGAACGCGCCCCGCCAAGCCGCCTCCGCGTCACAGGTCGCCCCGGAGACCACCTGCGGGGGCAGGCCCCGGATGGGGCGGCCCCGGCCGTCCACGAGACCCGTCTGCCGGGCCAGCTGGTCGCCTCCGGCCACCACCCGCACCACGAAACGCGAGCCGCGCCGCAGCCCGCCCGGGGCCATCACGATCAGCTCCGAGCTGTGCCCGAAGATCTCCAGGATGTCCCGCTTCAGCCGGCGCGCCGCCATCGCGGTGTCCAGCTCCGCCTCGATCACGATGCGGCCGCTCACCAGGTGCAGCCCGCCCGCGAACCGCAGGATCGACGAGACCTCTGCCTTCCTGCAGCAGGTCCGGGTGACGGGAAGCCGGGAGATCTCGTCCTTCACCGCTGCCGTCATCGCCATGGGCCGATCCTTCCATGCATCCGAAAAATACGGTCGTACGCGGCGGCCAACAGCTCCGGGTCGTGCTTCGCGGAGCCGTCGGACCTGGCCACCGGCGCCAGCTCGACCGCGGCACCGAGCCGTTTGGCGGCATCGGCGAGGGACTCGCGGTCGGGCACGGCGGCCTCGTCGGCCAGCACCACGTCCAGGGCGAGTTTAGGGGCGTGTCGTCCCAAAACCTCCAAATGACGCTGCGGGGAGAAGCCCTCGGTTTCTCCGGGCTGCGGCGCGAGGTTCAGCGAGAGCACCTTCCGGGCCTTCGTCTCGACCAGCGCGTCGAGCAGATCGGGCACGAGAAGGTGCGGGATCACGGAGGAGAACCAGGAGCCGGGACCGAGGACCACCCAGTCCGCGTCCAGGACCGCCTCGACCGCCTCGGGCACCGCCGGCGGGTCGTTCGGCACGAGGTGCACGGACTGCACGTCGCCCGGGGTGAGCGCCACGGTCGCCTGACCGCACACGGTGTCCACGTCGTCCGGACGCTCCGGATCATGGCCTCTGACCAGGGCCTGGAGCTCCAGCGGTACGGCGGACATGGGCAGCACCCGGCCCTGGGCGCCGAGCAGCCGGCCCACCAGGTCCAGGGCCTGCACGGGGTCGCCGAGCTGCTCCCAGAGGGCGACGATCAGCAGATTGCCGACGGCGTGGCCGTTGATCTCGCCCTTGGACTGGAAGCGGTGCTGGATCACCCGGGCCCAGGTCTGGCCCCAGTCGTCGTCGCCGCAGAGCGCCGCGAGCGCCTTGCGCAGATCGCCCGGGGGCAGCACGCCCAGCTCCTCCCGGAGCCGGCCGCTGGAACCCCCGTCGTCGGCGACGGTGACGACGGCCGTGAGGTCGCCGGTGATCCGGCGGAGGGCGGCGAGGGAGGCCGAGAGGCCCATCCCGCCGCCCAGCGCGACCACCTTCGGCTGGGCGCCGCGCCTGCGGAGCGTACGCCGCACCGTGAGGGTGGAGGCACGGCGGCGGTACGGCTTCACTCGCGCCCCATGTCCCGGTGCACGACGACGGTCTCGACCCCTTCGGCGGCGATGCGGGCGGCGAGCCGCTCGGCGGTGGCCACGGAGCGGTGCTTGCCGCCGGTGCAGCCCACGGCGATGGTCACGTACCGCTTGCCCTCGCGGCGGTAGCCCGCGGCGATCAGCTGGAGCAGTTCGGTGTAGCGGTCGAGGAACTCCTTGGCGCCGGGCTGGTTGTAGACGTAGTTCGACACCTCCTCGTTGAGGCCGGTGAAGGGGCGCAGCTCGGGGACCCAGTGCGGGTTCGGCAGGAAGCGCATGTCGACGACGAGGTCGGCGTCGACCGGCAGGCCGTACTTGAACCCGAAGGACATGACGGTGGCCCGCAGCTCGGGCTCCTCGTCACCGGCGAACTGGGCGTCCATCTTGGCGCGCAGCTCGTGGACGTTGAGGCTGGAGGTGTCGATCACCAGGTCGGCGTCGCCGCGCAGCTCGCGCAGCAGGTCACGCTCGGCGGCGATGCCGTCGGTGATCCGGCCGTCGCCCTGCAGCGGGTGCGGCCTGCGGACCGACTCGAAGCGCCGGACCAGGGCGTCGTCGGACGACTCCAGGAAGACGATCCGGCGGGTGACCTGCTTGGCGTCCAGGTCGGCGAGGGACTCCCTGAGGTTGTCGAAGAACTGCCGGCCGCGGACGTCCACGACGACGGCGATCCGGGCGACATTGCCCTGGGAGCGTGCGCCGAGCTCCACCATGGTGGGGATCAGCGCGGGCGGCAGATTGTCCACGACGAACCAGCCGAGGTCCTCCAGGCACTTCGCCGCGGTGGACCGGCCGGCTCCGGACATGCCGGAGATGATCACCAGCTCGGGAATGGCCGCCTCGGCGCCGTTGTCGCCGGGGGTCTCCTTCGTGCCCGTACTCACGTGTCCTGCTCCGTCTTCTCGGTCGTGCTCTTCGTGCTCTTCGTGCGTGTGCTGCTCGTCGTGCGTGTCGTGCTGCTGCTCGTGCGCGGTCATGCCGTGCCGCCCCCGTCGTCTTCCATGATCTCTCCTGTCGCCGTGTTCACGGCGGGTGCGGCCGGGGCCGCCTGTGCGAGGGCCACGACGACCGCCTCCGCGGTCTTCCGGCCCATGCCGGGGACCTCGCAGATCTGCTCGATTGTCGCCTGCCGGAGCCGCTTCACCGAGCCGAAATGCTTGATCAACGCCTGTTTCCGGGTGTCACCGAGGCCGGGCACGGCGTCGAGAGGGCTGGTCCGGATACGTTTCGCGCGCTTGGACCGCTGGTAGCGGATGGCGAAGTCGTGAGCCGTGTCACGTACCCGCTGGAGGAGGTACAGGCCCTCGCTGGAGCGGGGCAGCACCACCGGGTCGTCGTCGCCGGGCAGCCACACCTCCTCCAGACGCTTGGCGAGCCCGCAGACCGCGATGTCGGAGATCCCGAGCTCGTCGAGGGCCCGCCGGGCCGCGGCGACCTGCGGCTGCCCGCCGTCGACGACGACGAGCTGCGGCGGGTACGCGAAGCGCTTGGGCCGCCCGCTCTCCTCGGGGTCCTCGACGACACCCTCGGGGTCCCACTCCCCCGTCTTCTCCTTCTCGGCGAGATAGCGCCGGAAGCGGCGGCCGATCACCTCGTGCATGGACCGGACGTCGTCCTGGCCCTCGAAGCCCTTGATCTGGAAGCGGCGGTACTCGCTCTTGCGGGGCAGCCCGTCCTCGAAGACCACCATCGAGGCCACCACGTCCTCGCCCTGCAGGTGCGAGATGTCGAAGCACTCGATCCGCAGCGGCGCCGAGTCCAGGTCCAGGGCCTCGGCGATCTCCTCCAGGGCCCGGGAGCGGGTGGTCAGATCGCTGGCGCGCTTCGTCTTGTGCAGCACCAGCGACTGCTGGGCGTTGCGCGCGACGGTCTCCATCAGGTCCTTCTTGTCGCCGCGCTGCGGGACGCGCAGCGAGACGTTGGACCCGCGGCGGCCGGAGAGCCAGGCGGTGACGGCCCCGGCGTCCTCGGGCAGCGCCGGGACCAGGACCTCCTTGGGCACCGTGTCCCCGCTCTCCTCGCCGTACAGCTGCTGGATCGCGTGCTCGACCAGCCCGGCCGTGTCGACGGCCTCGACCTTGTCGGTGACCCAGCCGCGCTGACCGCGGACGCGTCCGCCGCGTACGTGGAAGATCTGCACGGCGGCCTCCAGCTCGTCCTCGGCGAGGGCGATCAGGTCGGCGTCGGTGGCGTCGGCGAGCACGACCGCGCTCTTCTCCATGGCCCGGCGCAGCGCCTCTATGTCGTCGCGGAGCCGCGCGGCCCTCTCGTACTCCATGTCCTCGGCCGCGAGCATCATCTGCTTCTCCAACCGGCGGATGTACGTACCGGTGCGGCCGGCCATGAAGTCGCTGAACTCCTCGGCCAGTTCGCGGTGCTCCTCCGGGGTGACCCGGCCGACGCAGGGCGCCGAGCACTTGCCGATGTAGCCGAGGAGGCAGGGGCGGCCGGCCGAGGCCGCGTTCCGGAACACCCCCGCGGAGCAGGTCCGCACCGGAAAGACCCGCAGCATCAGGTCGACGGTCTCGCGGATCGCCCACGCGTGCGCGTACGGCCCGAAGTAGCGCACGCCCTTCTTCTTGTGGCCGCGCAGGACCTGGACGCGCGGGAACTCCTCGTTCATCGTCACGGCGAGGTACGGGTAGCTCTTGTCGTCCCGGTACTTCACGTTGAACCGGGGGTCGTACTCCTTGATCCAGGAGTACTCCAGCTGGAGCGCCTCGACCTCGGTCGACACGACGGTCCACTCCACGGACGCCGCGGTGGTCACCATGGTGGCCGTGCGCGGGTGCAGGCTCGTGAGCGGCTGGAAGTAGTTGGCCAGCCGCTGACGGAGGGACTTCGCCTTCCCCACGTAGATCACCCGGCGGTGGTCGTCGCGGAACTTGTAGACCCCCGGGGAGTCGGGGATCTGCCCCGGCTTGGGGCGGTAGCTGGAGGGGTCTGCCATGCTCCCCACCCTACTGGCGGGCACCGACACTCCTGCCGCGCGCGCTCGTTGGCGAGGCATGGCGAATCAGGTGGCGGGACGGCTGACGGACCGGGTGTGCGTGATCACGGGCGCGGCGAGCGGAATCGGGCGGGCGACGGCGGAACGGTTCCTCCGCGAGGGGGCGCACGTGGTCGCCGCCGACCTCGACGAGAAGCGGCTCGCGACGCTCCAGGGAGTGGTCCCGGTGGTCGGCGACGTGTCACGCGAGGAGGACGCCCGGCGCATGATCACCACGGCGGTGGACCGCTTCGGATGGTTGGACGTCCTGGTGGCCAACGCGGGGGTGATCCCGCTGCTCGACATCACGGAGGCGGAGGGATCGGACTTCGATCACGTGATGGCGGTGGACGGCCGGGGAATGTTCCTGACCTGCAAGTACGCGATCGAGGCGATGCTCGTCTCGGGCGGCGGGGCCATCGTGTGCACGTCATCGATCTCGGGCGTGGCCGGCCAGGCCCGGCAGGCCGTCTACGGTCCGGCGAAGTTCGTGGCCACCGGCCTGACCAAGCACCTGGCGGTCGAGTGGGCGGAACACGGGATCCGGGTGAACGCGGTGGCCCCCGGCACGATCGAGACGGAACGCGTGGCCGCCGCGCGCGTGGAGCCGGGCGGCCCCGAGTACCTCTCCGAGGTCGTCCGCGCCCACCCGATGGGCCGCTTCGGCACACCGGAGGAGGTGGCGTCGGCCATCCTCTTCCTGGCCTCGGACGAGGCGTCATTCGTGACGGGAGCGATCCTGCCGGTGGACGGGGGGTACTTGGCGCGGTGAGCGGACGCTCCTGTCGGGGCGCCCGTTGCGGGCCCCGACCTGCCCGTGAGGGCCCACGCCCCGGCCCGACGTTGCCCACCCCCCGTGTGGGCCACGCCTTCAGTGGGCGATGCCCCCGTTGTGGGCAACTGTTCCGCTGGGGCGGAACGGGTGGGCACAACGGACGGCGCCCCTTGCCGGGCCCAGACTTCCGCGCCTGAACCCGCACCCCATGCGCGCCGAGCCGCTGGTGCGGGTCCAGGCACAAGGAGCGGAGGCGCCGCCAAGCGCGCCGTCCCGTGTGCCCACCCGTCCCGCCCCAGCGGGACGATTGCCCACACGGGGGGGCCGGGCCGCGGCAGCGGCTGAAGGGGAGAGGGCTCAGGCCTCCCGGCTGCCGCGCCTTCGGCGTATCGCCGTCGTCGCCGTCAGGGCGAGGGCCACGACGGCGCCCACACCGGCCGCGGTGGAGGCCACGGTGACGGCGGGCTCCTCGTGGGCGGCCGCCGTACGGGACCCGGACACGGACCCCGGTGCGGGCACCGACGCCTGGGCCTGGGGTGCATACCCTCCCGCCGCACCCTTCTTCGCGTAGGCCGAGCCGGGGAGCTTGTCCCCGTACGCCCGGACGACCCGCTCCCGGTACGCCGCGAGGCTCGTCCCGTTCCGGCCGACCGCCCGCACCGCGTCCTCGTCCAGGGGAAGCACCTTCGCCCCCTTCTGGACGTACCACGCGTCGATCTGCGGCTCGCGGAAGACCAGGCCGCCGGGCAGCACGCGCCCGCCCTGTTGCGCGTACCGGATCTCGTCGTCGCCGGTGGCGATGTTGACCACCTGCCAGCCGCCCGCCTGTTTCACGGTCCACAGCGAGGCCTTCTGGCCGTCCGAGGACACGGCGCGGCTGGCCCGGAACTCGACCCGGGCGACCGGCGCCCCGGCCTTCCCGGCGACGAAGTCCGGGGAGAGGATCCGTACCGGCACGGACCCGCCCTCGACGCGCGGCGCGGCGGCCGAGCGGGCGACGGCCCCGTCCCGGGCGAAGAACCGGGACAGGGTGTCCAGGGTCCCCGGCGCGGAGGCGGCCTGCTCGGGGGTCGGCGCGGGCGGCAGGGCCTCGGCGGCGTCCGCCGGGAGCGCCCCGAGGAGGACGAGGGCCGCGGTGGTGAGGAGCCCGGCACCCATGGCACGTGCGTTCATGGTCGTCACGCCCCGATCCGGTAGAGCGAGTGGGTCCAGGAGAAGGAGTTGTTGTCGACGTACCAGGCGTGCGAGGCCCAGTTGTAGCGGTCACTGGAGGGCCAGGGGTCGCCCCAGTAGACCCAGCTGTCGGCGTCGTCGTACCCGTAGATCACATGCATGTGGCCGCCGCCGCTCGACCACTGGATGCGGGTCTCGATTGGCCGGTCGGCGTTGATCTCGGTCTGGACGGTCGGGTAGCGCAGCCAGCCGGTCACGTACGAGCCGGGGTTGATGCCGGCCCAGCTCAGTCCGGTCTGGACGTTGCCGAGGGTGGCCTGGTTGTTGGGGCAGTCGTAGCCCTGCTGGCGGTTGAAGGCGGCGTTGCAGAACTGGTTCTGGCTGTAGTTCCGGCCGAACCAGGTGGCGATGGTGTTGCCACCGGCCGCCCAGCACCAGTTGGTCTTCTGCTGGGCCTGCATGGTGATGTTCAGCCGCTTGGAGCCGAGGGCGGCGGCGTCCTCGGCGGCGGGTGCGGCGGACGCCGAGGTGGTGGGGACGAGGAAGAGGGCGGCTGCGGCGAGTGCCGCGAGGTTCAGCTTTCTTCTGCGCATCGCGTTCCTCCCTGGAGCGGGGGGTGTGGGGATGTGGGGGTGTGCGGGGGGGTGGAGGATCGCGTCCGGACGCTGGTCAGGAGCATCTGCCGTTGTCCGGATCCGGTCAACACGCTTCAATGCGGGGTGACATCGGACTGTGAACGGTGTGACCCGGGTGTGAACGGACGCCCTCGGCCCACCTGCCCGCCCACCCCACGCGGCGCGACGGTCCGCTCCCCCGTCGTGAACGTTCACTGAGGAGTCCTCGTGAGCCACACCGAGGCCGATCTCGTGCAGCTGCTGCACACCGGCCCCTTCCATCTGGCACTGCGCACCGCGCTGGCCGTACGCGGGCTGCCGCTCCAGCGGGTCCAGCACCATCTCGCGCACCGGGGCATCAAGGTCGGGGTCACGAGTCTGAGCTACTGGCAGCAGGGCGCCCGCCGCCCGCAACGGCCGGAGTCGCTGAAGGCGGTCCGCGCGCTGGAGGAGGTACTGCAGCTGCCGGGGAACTCGCTGCTGCGGCTGCTCACGGAGGACGCGGCCGCGCGGTCCGAGGTGGAGCGTCCGGCGGCCCGTTCGTACCGCTCGCTCGTCGAGGCGTCGGGTGCGGTCGAGGAGCTCCTCGCGGGCCTCGAGTCGCCGACGGACGGCGGGCTGCACACGGTGGGGCACCACGAGCGGGTACGGATCGGGGCGGGGCGGGAGCTGGTGGGGCGCGAGTCGCAGCAGGTCGTCCGGGCACACAGGGACGGCGTGGACCGCTACCTGGCCATCCACCACGGGGACCCCGGCTGCGAGCCGTCACGGGTCGCGGTGCGGGCGGTGGAGAACTGCCGGACGGGGCGGGTGCGGTGGGACGCCGGGACGGGGGTGCTGGTCGCGGAGCTGCTCTTCGACACGCGGCTGCGCGCCGGGGACACGTACCTCTTCTCGTACGGCTTCGAGGACGGTACGGCGGGACCGAGCGGGGAGTACGTGCGCGGGTTCAGCTTCGCGGGCGGGCAGTACGCGCTGCAGGTGCGCTTCGACGAGGCGGCGCTGCCGGTGCGGTGCCGGAGGTTCGCGCAGGCCTCGACGGGTGCGCCGCGCGGCGGCCGCGCGGAGCTGACCCTGAGCGGCCGGCACCGCACGGTGCACGTCGTGGAGCAGGGCGTACGCCCGGGGATCCTGGGGATCGACTGGGACTGGACGTGACTAGGCCTTGGGCGCGGCCTCGGGGCCCGCGATCAGCTTGCCGTTCTCGACGCGGACCGGGACCTCGGGGAGCGGGACGGTGGCCGGGCCCTTGAGCGCCTTGCCGGTGGTCACGTCGAAGCGGCTGCCGTGGCAGGGGCAGTTGCCCTCGTTGTTCTCGATCTTGTCGAGGACGCAGCCTGCGTGGGTGCACTGGGCGCTGAACGCCTTGTACTGGCCCTTGGCCGGGCAGCTCACCACGACCTTCTGCTCGCGGTAGAGCTTGGCACCGCCGACCGGGACCTCGTCCGGGGCGCCGAGCGCGACCGGGGCGGTCGGGGTCGGGACGCCGGCGTGGCCGAGCTTGGACTCGGTGGAGCAGGCGGCGACTCCCAGCCCGGCGGCACCGGCGAGAGCGGCGCCCTTCAGTACGGTGCGGCGGCTGGACTGGCCGGACATGGGCGCTCCACGGTGGATCGGGGCAAGGCGTGACCGAACCGACGATACCGGCGGGGTTTCCGGCGCCCACGGCCGGGCCCGGGGGTCAAGACGCGGGGTTCCGGGCCAGGGGTCCGGGCCCGGGTACGCCTCGGGACGCGGGACGAGGCAGGGCCCCGAGGAGGGGCCCTGCCCGGAACGTCAGGCCTTGCGGGCCCGCGTCGTCGTCTTCTTCGCGGCGGCCTTGGTCGTGGTCGCCTTCGTGGCCGTCTTCTTCGCGGCGGCCGTCTTCTTCGCCGGGGTGGCGGCCGTGGTCGCCACCGCCTTCTTGGCCGGGGCCTTCTTCGCCGCCGTCTTCTTCGCCCCCCGGGCCGCCGGGACGGTCACCCCGGCGTCGCTGACCCGGTCCGCGCCGAGGATCTCGCGGAGGAACTTGCCGGTGTGACTCGTCGCGACCGAGGCGACCTCCTCGGGCGTGCCCTCGGCGACGACCAGGCCACCGCCGTTGCCGCCCTCGGGGCCCATGTCGATGAGCCAGTCGGCGGTCTTGACGACATCGAGGTTGTGCTCGATGACGATCACCGAGTTGCCCTTGTCGACCAGGCCGGACAGGACCTTGATCAGCTTCGAGATGTCATCGAAGTGCAGACCGGTGGTCGGCTCGTCCAGGACGTAGACCGTGCGGCCCGTGGAGCGCTTCTGGAGCTCGGAGGCGAGCTTCACGCGCTGCGCCTCGCCGCCCGAGAGCGTCGGCGCGGACTGGCCGAGCCGGACGTACCCGAGGCCGACCTCGTTGAGCGTGCGCAGATGGCGCGCGATGGTCGGGACGGCCTCGAAGAAGTCCAGGGCCTCCTCGATCGGCATGTTCAGGACTTCGGCGATGGACTTGCCCTTGTAGTGGACCTCCAGGGTCTCCCGGTTGTACCGGTCGCCGTGGCAGACCTCGCACGGGACGTAGACGTCCGGGAGGAAGTTCATCTCGATCTTGATCGTGCCGTCGCCGGAGCAGTTCTCGCAGCGACCGCCCTTGACGTTGAAGGAGAACCGGCCGGGCAGGTAGCCCCGGACCTTGGCCTCCATCGTCTCGGCGAAGAGCTTGCGGACGTGGTCGAAGACGCCGGTGTAGGTCGCCGGGTTCGACCGCGGGGTGCGGCCGATCGGGGACTGGTCGACGTGCACGACCTTGTCGACGAGGTCGTCGCCGTCCACGCGCGTGTGCCGGCCGGGCACCGACTTGGCACCGTTCAGCTCGCGCGCGAGGTGGGTGTAGAGGATGTCGTTGACCAGGGTCGACTTGCCGGAGCCGGAGACGCCGGTGACGGCGGTGAGGACGCCCAGCGGGAAGGAGACGTCGATGTCCTGCAGGTTGTTCTCGCGGGCTCCGTGCACCGTCAGCCGGCGGCCGGGGTCGACCGGGCGGCGGATGTCCGGGGTGGGGATCGCCCGGCGGCCGGACAGGTACTGCCCGGTGATCGACTCCTCGTTGGCGAGGAGCTCCTTCATGGTGCCGGAGTGGACGACCCTGCCGCCGTGCTCACCGGCGCCGGGGCCGATGTCGACGACCCAGTCGGCGACCTTGATGGTGTCCTCGTCGTGCTCGACGACGATGAGCGTGTTGCCCATGTCCCGGAGCCGTACGAGGGTCTCGATGAGCCGGTGGTTGTCGCGCTGGTGAAGGCCGATGGACGGCTCGTCGAGCACGTACAGCACGCCGACCAGGCCGGAGCCGATCTGGGTGGCGAGCCGGATGCGCTGGGCCTCGCCGCCGGAGAGGGTGCCCGCGGCGCGGTTGAGCGAGAGGTAGTCGAGGCCGACGTCGACGAGGAAGCGCAGCCGCTCGTTGACCTCCTTGAGGACCCGCTCGGCGATCTTCTTGTCGCGGGCGTTCAGCGTGAGGCGGGCGAGGAACTCGGCGCAGTCGCTGATCGACATCGCGGAGACCTCGGCGATGGACTTCTCCATGACCGTGACCGCGAGGACGATCGGCTTGAGGCGGGTGCCCTCGCAGGTGGGGCAGGGCACCTCGCGCATGTAGCCCTCGAAGCGCTCGCGGCTGGAGTCGCTCTCGGCCTCGGTGTGGCGCCGCTTCACGAAGGAGACGGCGCCTTCGAAGGCCGGGGTCGTGTACGCCCGCTCCCGGCCGTACCGGTTGCGGTAGCGCACCTCGACCTGGGTCTTGTGCCCGTACATCAGGGCCTTCTTGGCGCGCTGCGGCAGTCCCGCGTACGGCATGTCCGTGCTGAAGCCGAGGGCCTGCGAGAGACCGCCGATGAGCCGGCCGAAGTACTCCTTGGTGTGGCCGTGCGACCAGGGGTGGATGGCGCCCTCGTCGAGGGACTTGTCCTCGTCGGGGACGATCAGCTCCGGGTCGACCTCCATGCGGGTGCCGATGCCGGTGCAGTCGGGGCAGGCGCCGAACGGCGAGTTGAAGGAGAAGGAGCGCGGCTCCAGCTCCTCGAAGGACAGGTCGTCGTACGGGCAGTAGAGGTGCTCCGAGTACATCCGCTCGCGCTCGGGGTCGTCCTCGGCGAGGTCGACGAAGTCGAGGACGACCATGCCGCCGGAGAGTCCGAGCGCGGTCTCGACGGAGTCGGTGAGACGGCGCTTGGCGCCGTCCTTCACGGTGAGGCGGTCGACGACCACCTCGATCGTGTGCTTCTCCTGCTTCTTCAGCGTCGGCGGTTCGCTCAGCTGTACGGTCACGCCGTCGACGCGGGCTCGGCTGTAGCCCTTGGTCTGGAGGTCCGCGAAGAGGTCGACGAACTCGCCCTTGCGCTCGCGCACGAGCGGCGAGAGCACCTGGAAGCGGCTGCCCTCGGGGAGCTCCAGGACCTTGTCCACGATGGCCTGCGGCGACTGGCGGGAGATCGGCCGGTGGCACTCGGGACAGTGCGGCTTGCCGATGCGCGCGAAGAGCAGACGGAGGTAGTCGTAGACCTCCGTGATGGTGCCGACCGTCGAGCGCGGGTTGCGCGAGGTCGACTTCTGGTCGATGGAGACCGCGGGCGACAGACCTTCGATGAAGTCGACGTCCGGCTTGTCCATCTGGCCGAGGAACTGCCGGGCGTAAGAGGAGAGCGACTCGACGTAGCGGCGCTGCCCCTCGGCGAAGATCGTGTCGAACGCGAGGGAGGACTTGCCCGATCCCGAGAGCCCGGTGAAGACGATCAGGGAGTCACGCGGGAGGTCGAGCGAGACGTTCTTGAGGTTGTGCTCACGAGCGCCACGGACGATGAGACGGTCGGCCACGCCGGTCCGCACCTTTCTTCAGAGAGCGGATGTCTTCAGAGAACGGATGTGCCTGAACACCCAACACTTCAAGGATGCCGGATGCTTCCTTCGAGCTTATAGCACGCACATTCGATTTCCGGACTCACGGAGACCTCTTCACCCGAACGAGTGGTGACACCCCGGCCGGCACTAGGGTCGGCGCCATGATCGACCACGAACGCGACCTTGCCCACGTCCGCGAAGCGACCGAAAGGCTGCTGAACGCGACTGCCTCCCTGGACAACGCGGCGGTGGCCGAGCCGTCACGGCTGCCCGGCTGGACCCGTGGCCACGTGCTCGCCCACATCGCCCGTAACGCCGACGCCCTGGTGAACGTTCTCCAGGGCCTCCCCATGTACCCCGACGCCGCGACCCGCGACGCCGACATCGAGCGCGACGCCGGCCGTCCGCTCGACGTCCAGCTCGCCGACCTGCGCGCGACCGCCGACCGCTTCCAGGCCGTGGGCGCCGAGCCCGCCGACTGGAGCCGGACGGTCGAGCTCCGCAACGGCGTCAAGGACAGCGCCTCCCGGATCCCCTTCCGCCGCTGGGTCGAGGTGGCCCTGCACCATGTCGACCTGGGTGTCGGCTACGACCTGGACGACCTTCCCGAGGACTTCACGCGGCGGGAGATCGCCTTCCTCGCCGACCGCTGGTCCGGGCACGCGCAGGTGCCGCCGGTGACCCTGCGGACCCACCACGACGACACCCGCTGGCACACGGGCGGCACCGAGGGCACCCCGGTGACCGTCCAGGGCGCCCTCGGCGAGCTGCTGGGCTGGCTGGCCGGGCGCGGCCTCAAGGGCGCGCACCTGGCCGTCGAGGGCGGCCCGCTCCCTGAGCTCCCGCCGCTGTAGTCCCGGCTGTTGGGCCCCGCCCGTCGGTGCCCGGAGATAGGCTGAGGCCATGACGTACAGCGGAGTGGTGAAGGTCGGCGGGGCGGCGGATGTGCACGAGCTGACGGACCTGATGATCTCGAAGGTCGCGGTCGGCCCGATGGACAACAACGCGTATCTGCTGCGCTGCCGGGCCACCGGCGAGCAGCTGCTGATCGACGCGGCCAACGACGCGGACACCCTCCTCACGCTGATCGGTGACGACGGCATCAAGGCCGTCGTCACCACCCACCAGCACGGCGACCACTGGCAGGCGCTCGCCGAGGTGGTCGCCGCGACCGGCGCCGTGACCTACGCGGGCGCGTACGACGCGGAGGGCATCCCGGTCGCGACCGACGTGCCCGTCGAGGACGGCGACACGATCCGGGTGGGGCGGGTCGAACTGACCGCGCGCCGCCTGGTCGGGCACACCCCGGGCTCGATCGCCCTCGTCTACGACGACCCGCACGGCCACCCGCACGTCTTCACCGGCGACTGCCTCTTCCCCGGCGGGGTGGGCAACACCTGGAAGGACCCGGAGGCGTTCGCGAGCCTGATCCACGACGTGGAGACCAAGCTGTTCGCGGTCCTCCCGGACGAGTCCTGGATCTACCCGGGCCACGGCAAGGACACCACGCTCGGTGACGAGCGCCCCTCACTCACGGTGTGGCGCGAGCGCGGCTGGTAGGCCGTCGGGGAAGCCTTCGGAGACGAAGAGCGCGCGGCTGAGCAGCCGCGCGCTTCCGCACGCCCCCGTAACCCGGACGGCGGCGGGGTAGTTGGCGCGACATGAGCCTCAGTAACGCTCCGTCGCCGCCCGCTTCCCCCGCCCCGCCCGCCTCGCCCGCTCCGCCCGCGATGGGGAGGCTCGCCGCCGCCTCGCTCGTCGGCACCGCCATCGAGTTCTTCGACTTCTTCGTCTACGGGACCGCCGCCGCCCTCGTCCTCGGACCGCTCTTCTTCCCGACCTTCTCCCCGCTCGCCGGGACCCTGGCCGCCTTCGGCACCTTCGCCATCGGCTTCCTGTCCCGGCCGCTCGGCTCCGTCCTCTTCGGCCATGTCGGCGACCGGTACGGACGGCGCCCCGTCCTCTTCGCCTCGCTGATGCTGACCGGCTGCGCCACGGTCGCCGTCGGCTGCGTCCCCACGTACGCGACGATCGGCATCGCCGCTCCGATGCTGCTGCTCGTGCTCCGCTTCCTCCAGGGCCTGGGGCTCGGCGGCGAGTGGGGCGGGGCCGTCCTGCTCACCGCCGAGCACGCCCCCGAGAACCGGCGCGCACTCTGGTCTAGCTTCCCCCAGATCGGCCCGTCGATCGGCTTCCTCCTGGCGAACGGGGTGATGCTGGCGCTCTCCGCCGGCCTGAGCGACGCGGAGTTCCGCTCCTGGGGCTGGCGGGTGCCGTTCTGGGCGGCCGGCCTGCTCGCGGCGGTCGGGCTGCTGCTGCGCTCCTCGCTCGCGGAGACCCCGCAGTTCGAGAAGCTGTCCGCGACCGGGCAGACCGCGGGCGCACCGCTGGCCGAGGTCGCCCGCGACCACTGGCGGCTCGTGCTGCTGACGGCCGGGGCGCTCGCGGTCGGGTACGCCACCTTCTACACGGTCTCCACCTGGGCCCTGGCCTACGGCACCGAGCGGCTCGGGGTGAGCAGCACGGTGATGCTGACCTGTGTGATGGCGGCGGTCGCCATCAAGGGCGCGGCCACGCCGTTCGTGGCGGTCCTCGCCGACCGCTGGGGCCGCCGGCCGCTGTGCCTCGCGGGGTGCGCGGCCTCCGCGCTGTGGATGTTCCCGATGGTGGCGCTGCTGCACACCGCGCGCCCGTTCCTGATGTTCCTCGGCTTCCTGGGCGCGCTGCTCGCGTTCATCACGATGTTCGCGGTGGTGGCCGCGTATCTCCCGGAGCTGTACGAGCCCCGGGTCCGCTGCACCGGCGCCGCCGTCGGCTACAACCTCG
Organism: Streptomyces sp. NBC_01077; assembly: GCF_045162855.1. Taxonomy (NCBI): domain Bacteria; kingdom Bacillati; phylum Actinomycetota; class Actinomycetes; order Kitasatosporales; family Streptomycetaceae; genus Streptomyces; species Streptomyces sp. NBC_01077. The sequence goes on from NZ_CP108669.1 coordinate 2,868,395, forward strand.
CCGGTGTCCTGGGCGGCGCCCTGACCCCGCTGGTCGCCACCGCTCTCTCCGAAGGCGGCTCCGGGCCGCCCTGGGGCGTCGCGGCCTATCTGACCGTGGTCGCCCTGGTCAGCCTCGGCTGCTTCGCCTTGCTCCCGGAGACCCTTCCGGCCAAGGCCGAGCAGCGAGCGGAGCCCGAACCCGCCACGGCCTGAGTGCCGGAGTGCCCGGGACGGAGAAATGCCTGGGACGGAGATACGGCGACGGCCGGTCGGGGAGTCCCCCGGCCGGCCGCCGCCGTGTCTGTGCCATGTCTATGGCGTGTCAGGCACCGATGCTGTCCTTCTTGGCATCGTCGACGCCGTCGACGATGCCGACGTCGGTCACGTCGGTGACGCCCTCGGCCGCGGCTCGCTCCGCCTGCCTCTTGGAGGCGATGAGGCTGGTGATCGTGGTGACGACCAGGACGCCGCCGATGACCGCCAGCGAGAACCCGATGGAGATCTCCGGGACGTGCACCCCGGACTCGTGCAGGGCGTGCAGGACGAGCTTCACGCCGATGAAGCCGAGGATCACCGACAGGCCGTAGCTGAGGTGGACCAGCTTCTTGAGCAGGCCGCCGATCAGGAAGTACAGCTGCCGCAGGCCCATGAGGGCGAAGGCGTTGGCGGTGAAGACGATGTACGGGTCCTGGGTCAGGCCGAAGATCGCCGGGATGGAGTCGAGGGCGAAGAGGATGTCCGTGGTGCCGATGGCGATCATGACGACCATCAGCGGGGTCAGGACGCGCTTGCCGTTGACGCGGATGAAGAGCTTGGTGCCGTGGTACTTGTCGGCGACGCCGAACTTCTTCTCGACGGACTTGAGGAGACGGTTCTCCTCCCAGTCGTCCTCCTCCTCGTCGGCGCGCGCCTCCTGGATGAGCTTCCAGGCGGTGTAGATCAGGAACGCGCCGAAGATGTAGAAGACCCACGAGAAGTTCGCGATGACCGCGGCGCCCGCGACGATGAAGATCGTGCGGAGGACCAGGGCGATCACCACACCCACGAGCAGCACGCGCTGCTGGAGGTGGGAGGGGACCGAGAACTTCGCCATGATCAGGATGAAGACGAAGAGGTTGTCGACACTGAGCGACTTCTCGGTGACGTAGCCGGCGAAGAACTCCCCTGACGCCTGGCTGTTGCCGAACACGAGCAGGCCGACTCCGAAGAGCACGGCGAGCACGACCCAGACGATCGTCCAGATTCCGGCTTCCTTGACCGAGACGTCATGGGGCTTCCGCCCGATGAAGAAGTCGGCTCCGATGAGGGCGACCAGACCGAGAATGGTCAGCACCCACAGGGTCATTGAAACGTCCACTGCGCCTCCGGCGTCGTACGGCTACTTGATCAGCGTCGTCGCTGCCGGAGGTCTCTTCCACCCGAGCGGATCACACCGCGATCGGGCCGACGCCCCGGGATCGGATCGATGAGGATCCGTCCGTATTGACGGGTACGCCGCGCATGGGGAGTACTCCCCTCCGCACCGAGAAGACTACCCGAAAACCCAAGAGAAGGTAAAGGGAAGGGTAAAGAGCCGCCAAGAGAGCAGGTCAGGGCCGTCAGGGCCGCTTTCCATGGCGTGCGGCCGCCACCTGTCCGAGGACCTGACGGAGGACCCCGCTGCCCGGCGGGAGCATCGGAGGCTCGTACGACCAGGCGTGACCGACCCACGGATCGGCGAGGTGGTCGTCGGGGACGGGTGTGAGTCGGAGCAGCGAGCGCCACAGCGGGTCGAGCAGCGGCCCGTACGCGGACGCGTCCTCCCGGTCCGCCACCATCAGCAGATGGACGCCGACCGACGGGCCCTCGTCGGCGAGGTACCGGAGCCGGGTGACCGCCCGGTCGTCGAAGCCGTGCGGGAAGTCGTGCACGAGCAGCAGCTGCCGGGCCGCGTCCAGACCGGGCGGCAGTGCGTCGGAGGCCCCGGCCCGCACCGCCATCTGCAGCAGGTCGACCCGCTCGGTCAGCTGCTCCAGGACCGCCGACACCCCGGCCGCGCCCCGGGCCGGCGGGGCCGCGAGGACGCCCGTCTCGACGAGCGGCGCGAGCGCGGCGGCGCCCGCACCGGCCGGGTCGACGACATGGACGGTGAACCCGCCCGCCGGGTGCGCCGCGAGCAGCCGGGCCGCGTGCGCGACCGCGCAGTCCAGGGCGAGCCGTCGCAGTTCGGTCTCGTCGAGGAGGCCGGCGGCTTCGGAGCGGCCTCGGCCGCTGTCCACCCAGAGCCCCCGCTCCAGCGGCAGCCGGACGAGCATGGGGATCCGCAGATCGGTCCTCTCGGGGAGGTGGAGGTCGCCGAGGCGGACGGCCATCGGCTCCTCGGCCGGGACGCGGTAGGCGTGCCAGACGGGGTTGTCCCAGCGGGCGTAGGCGGCGGGCAGGGCCGGCTCGACGACGTCGGACTCGGCCACGAGCTGGGCGAGGTCCCGGTCCAGGACCTCCTGGGCCCGCTTCACCAGCTCGTCGTGCCGGGCGCGGGCGGCCGCCCGCGCGGCGTCGTTGGCGCCGTCGGCGCGGGCGCGGTAGTCGGAGAGCGTCTCGTCCAGCTCCCGGTCGAGCCGGGACTCGGCGAAGTCGCAGGCGCTGCGGTAGGCGGCGGCGGTACGGGCCAGGTCCTCGAACATGCCCCAGACCTGGTTGTACAGGCGCTCGTCCATGGACCAGCCCGACGCGTCCCCGGCGACCGGGGTGGGCGGACCCTGCCGGGGCTCGGGTTCGGGCGCGGGTGCGGCGGCCTGGCGGCGGGGGTGGGCGTAGTTGACGGGACCGCCGCCCGTCGCGGGCGTGGGAGTGGGCGTGCCCATGCCCGTCGGCGGGGTCGGTGGCGGGGTCGCCGGGGCTGTGGGGGCTGTGGGGGCGGCCGGGTCCGGGGCGGTCACCGGCGCCGTGTGGCGTACGCGCTCCGCCTCGGGGACGTGCTGCGGCGGGGCGGCGACCGGGGCGGGCCCGGGCGCGACCGTCTCCAGGATCGACGCGGCCAGGTCGGCGGGGCGCTCCAGGCCCTGGTCGCCGAGGAGGGCGGCGAGCCCGCCCTCGTACCCCTGGCCCATGGCGCGGACCTTCCAGGTGCCCTGGCGGCGGTAGAGCTCCAGGGCGACGACAGCGGACTCGCTGTCGAGTCCGGTGATCGTGAAGGTGGCGATCTCGGCTCCGTCCTGGCCGGCGACGGCGACGAACGGGGCGGCGACCGTTCCGAAGCGGGCGGCTCCGCCGGCGCGGGGTCCGGGGAGCGCGAGGAGGACCGAGACGCGGTGGACGGCGCCGGGGACGGCTTCCAGGTCGACGGTGAGGCGGTGGTCGGCGGCCGCCTGCCCGGGGACGTCGACGCCGGGGAGGGAGGGGGCGCCGGGGTGGGCGATCCACTCCACGCCGGGGACTCTGCCCTGTTCGTCGCCGAGGGTGGCTCCGGCGAGGACAGGGTGACCGGCCGACACCCGGATCTCCAGTCGGGTGTCGGGCAGGGGGTGGTTCTGCCCCCGGACCAGCTCGGCCGTCATCGACTCTGTCCCCTCAGCGTTTCCCGGCGTGGATCAAGCGGATCGTTCGTTCGTCCGCTCGGACGGGAGCGGATCATGCGGGACAGCTCCCGGTGGCCTGCTGCCTCCGGGAGCTGCGGGTGCGTCCTGCGCGGGACTGCCTACAGGTGCGGCAGGATCGCGGGCATCAGGTCCTGGAACGTACGGCCGTTGGCCGGGTTGCCCAGGGCGGTCATCTGCCAGCCGGAGCCGACCCGGTGCACCTTCGCCATGATCTGCGCGGTGTAGTTGCCGCCGCCGTCGAGGGTGTAGCGCGCGAGCTCCTGGCCGTTCGTCTCGTCGACGATCCGGCAGAACGCGTTCTGCACCTCCTGGAACGTCTGGCCGGTGAAGGAGTTCACCGTGAAGACGATCTGGTCGATGTGGACCGGGACCCGCTGGAGATCGACGAGGATCGCCTCGTCGTCCCCGCCCTGGCCCGCGCCGCCGACGAGGTTGTCGCCGGTGTGCTTGACCGAGCCGTCGTCGCTGACCAGGTGACGGAAGAAGACCACGTCGACCGGCTGCTTGTCCGCGAAGAGGACGGCCGAGGCGTCCAGGTCGATCTCCTGCGTGCGCTTGCCGAAGAGACCGCGGCGCGGTGCAGCCTGCCAGCCGAGGCCCATCCGCACCTGGCTGAGGCTGCCCCCGCCCTGCTTCTCCAGGCTGATGGCCTGACCCTTGGTCATGTTGACCGACACGCGTTTGCCCCTCTCGTTAGCGTTCCCCGCGCCCGCTGTTCCGGTGCGTGCGGTTGTCGAGCACCCTACGCAGCGCCACGGACACCGCGGAGGCGCGGTCCGGTTTTGTGTCGGTCTTGCAACACACCGGACCACCCGCCGGCCCGCGTCCGGTCAGGCGAGTCCCGCCTCCTTCATCTGGCGCAACTCCTTCTTCAGCTCTCCCACTTCGTCGCGGAGCCGGGCGGCCACCTCGAACTGCAGCTCGGCGGCGGCGGCGCCCATCCGGTCGGTCATCTCCTCGATGATCGCGGCCAGTTCGGTGGCGGGCCGGTCGCCGAGTTCGACTGTCGAACCGGCCCTGCCCTTGCCCTTGCCCTTGACACCGTGCGCGGCGAGCGAGGGAACGGGGGCCTTGGCGCCCTTGCCTTCCTTGCCCTGGCGGTAGCCGGAGCCGAGGAGTTCCTCGGTGTCGATCTCCTCGCGCGCGATGGTCGCGACGATGTCGTTGATCTTCTTGCGGAGCGGCTGCGGGTCGATGCCGTGCTCTGTGTTGTACGCGATCTGCTTCTCGCGGCGCCGGTTGGTCTCGTCGATGGCCTTCTCCATCGCCGGGGTGATCCGGTCCGCGTACATGTGGACCTGGCCCGAGACGTTTCGCGCGGCGCGGCCGATCGTCTGGATCAGGGACGTCCCGGAGCGCAGGAAGCCCTGCTTGTCGGCGTCGAGGATGGCGACGAGGGACACCTCGGGGAGGTCGAGGCCCTCGCGCAGGAGGTTGATGCCGACGAGGACGTCGTACTCACCGGCGCGCAGCTCGCGCAGCAGCTCGATCCGGCGCAGGGTGTCGACGTCGCTGTGCAGATAGCGCACCTGGATGCCGAGCTCCAGGAAGTAGTCGGTGAGGTCCTCGGCCATCTTCTTGGTGAGGGTGGTGACGAGGACCCGCTCGTCGCGCTCGGTGCGCAGCCTGATCTCGTGGACCAGGTCGTCGATCTGGCCCTCGGTGGGCTTGACGACGACCTCGGGGTCGACGAGCCCGGTGGGGCGGATGATCTGCTCGACGAAGCCGTCGCCGCGCGAGAGCTCGTACGTCCCGGGGGTCGCCGAGAGGTAGACGGTCTGCCCGATCCGCTCCTGGAACTCCTCCCACTTCAGCGGGCGGTTGTCGAGGGCGGACGGGAGCCGGAAGCCGTGGTCGACCAGGGTCCGCTTGCGGGAGGCGTCGCCCTCGTACATGGCGCCGATCTGCGGCACGGTGACGTGCGACTCGTCGATGACGAGCAGGAAGTCCTCGGGGAAGTAGTCGATGAGGGTGTTGGGCGCGGAGCCGGGGTCGCGTCCGTCGAAGTGCATCGAGTAGTTCTCGATGCCCGAGCAGGAGCCGATCTGGCGCATCATCTCGAGGTCGTACGTGGTCCGCATGCGCAGGCGCTGGGACTCCAGGTGCTTGCCCTGCTTGTCGAGCTCCGCGAGGCGGACCTCCAGCTCGCGCTCGATGTCGTTGACCGCGCGCTCCATGCGCTCGGGGCCCGCGACGTAGTGGCTGGCGGGGAACACGTACAGCTCGCGGTCCTCGCTGATGACCTCGCCGGTGAGCGGGTGGAGGGTGGAGAGGGCCTCGATCTCGTCGCCGAACATCTCGATGCGGACGGCGAGCTCCTCGTACACCGGGAAGATCTCGATGGTGTCGCCGCGGACGCGGAAGGTGCCGCGGGTGAACGCCAGGTCGTTGCGCGTGTACTGGATGTCGACGAAGCGGCGGAGCAGCTGGTCGCGGTCGAGCTCCTCGCCGACCTTGAGCGGGACCATCCGGTCCACGTACTCCTGGGGCGTGCCGAGGCCGTAGATGCAGGAGACGGAGGCGACGACGATGACGTCCCTGCGGGTGAGCAGGGAGTTCGTCGCGGAGTGGCGGAGCCGCTCCACCTCCTCGTTGATGGAGGAGTCCTTCTCGATGTACGTGTCCGACTGCGGCACGTACGCCTCGGGCTGGTAGTAGTCGTAGTACGAGACGAAGTACTCGACCGCGTTGTTCGGCAGGAGCTCGCGGAACTCGTTCGCCAGCTGGGCGGCCAGTGTCTTGTTCGGCGCCATCACCAGGGTGGGGCGCTGGAGCTTCTCGATCATCCACGCGGTGGTGGCGGACTTTCCGGTGCCGGTGGCACCGAGGAGCACGACGTCCTTCTCGCCCGCGCGGATACGCCGCTCCAGGTCGGCGATGGCCGTCGGCTGGTCGCCGCTGGGCTGGTAGGAGCTGACGACCTCGAAGGGCGCCACCGAACGTTCGATCTTGGAAACGGGCCGCATGCAACCACCGTACGACCCGGCACTGACAGTCGGGCGGTGATCGGCTCAGCGGTGGTCTTCCGTCACCAGTCCTGGGAGCGGTGGCCGGCCCGGGGGGCGGTCCTGCGGGCGCCGCGTCCGGCGGGCCGGGCCGTCCAGTTGGCGGGCTCGCCGTAGGACGGTACGTGGCGCGGGGCGGGCACGCCGGGGCGGTGCGGGGTACGGGCGGCGGGGCCCTGCCAGTCCGGGTCGCCCATCACCAGGAGCGGGTCGAACATGACGACGACGGCGGCGAGGATGAGGAAGACCGCCGGGCCGATCAGCATCGGCAGGAGCAGCGAGGTGGCGGTGGCGTCGGTGCCGGTGGCGGGCTCGGTGCCGTGCAGATGGACGCTGACCGCCGACATGGCGGTGTAGTGCATACCACTGACGGCGACACCCATCACCAGGCTCGCACCGAGACTGGCCAGAAATCCATGTACGGAGACGGCCGCCCAGAGGGCCGTCGTGGCGGCCACCACGGCGATGACCACGGACAGCGCGACGGTGAGCGTGTCGTACTCGATGCGCCCCTGGAGGCGCATCCCGGCCATGCCGAGGTAGTGCATGGTGGCGACGCCGAGGCCGGTGATGGTGCCGCCGGTGACCAGGGTGAGGGCGGTCGCGCCCCGGTATCCGACGATGAAGATGCCTATGCCGACCATGAGGACGGCGACGCCCAGGCTGGCGAAGGTGATGGGCAGGTCGTAGTTGATGGGCGCCTGCTGGACCGAGAAGCCCATCATGGCGATGAAGTGCATGGTCCAGATGCCGGTGCCGATCGAGGTGGCGCCGAGGGCGAGCCAGCCCGCCTTGAAGCTGTCGCGGTGGCGGAGCGATCTCGTCGTGCAGCGAAGGCCGAGGGCGCCGCCCAGGCACGCCATGAGAAAGGCCGCCACCGGAGTGACGAGCCCGTAGCTGAATCCGTCGACCGTGCCCTGCATGAGCGTGTGTCCTCCACCCCTGGTGCCACGTCGTCCGAAAACAGTCGGTACCGCTGGGTAGTACTACCGGGGCGAGATTATGGCGCGCCGGAGGCCACGCGACCACGCGACCGGGGAATTTCCGCTCGTGAGACCGGAGCGAGACCGGTTCGTGATCTTGCGCCCTCTTTCCGGGGCCTCTGTCACCGTCCGGGTGAGCGGCTTTCCCCGCCTCGCTGTCAGTGGCGGGTCGTACGGTGGGCGGCATGGACATCGAAGCGGGGCCGGAGGGCGGCGAGCGGGCCGTCCCGGTGGAGTGGACGGTCATGGAGTGCGCCATCGGGCCGCTCTTCCTCGCCGCGACCGAGCGGGGGCTCGTGCGGGTCGAGTTCCACGCCGACGCGGCGCGGCGGGACCGGATGCTCGACCGGCTGGCGGCGCAGCTCGGCGCGGAGCCGGTGGAGCGCGCCACGGGGCTGCTCGCGGGCGCGATACGTCGGCTCGACCGGTACTTCGCGGGCGAGCCGGGCGATGTCGACCTGCCTCTGGACTGGAGCCTGACGGCCGGGTTCAACCGGCAGGTGCTGCGCGAACTGGCGAGCGGTGTGCCGTACGGCACGGTCGTCGGGTACGGGGAGCTGGCCAGGCGCGTGGGGCAGCCGGGGGCCGCGCAGGCGGTCGGCGCCGCGATGGGCTCCAATCCGCTGCCGGTGGTGGTGCCGTGCCACCGCGTGGTGGAGAGCGACGGCGGCCTCGGCGGCTTCGGCGGCGGTCTGGAGACCAAGCGGCAGCTGCTGGCACTCGAGGGCGTGCTGCCCGCGCCGCTGTTCTGATTCCCATCAGGTGGGACGGCTGGCACACTCACGTAAGTGACCCACACCCCCGGCGCCCCTGACGCCACCCTGCCCGAGCACATACCCGCCCCCGTCACCGACGCCGAGCTGCCGACGCTGCGCCGGCGCGTCCAGGCCGTGCTCATCGCCACCCAGATCCTCGGGGGCCTCGGCATCGCCACCGGCGTCGCGCTCGCCGCCGTGCTGGCCAGGGACGTCAGCGGCTCCGAGGCGCTGTCCGGTCTCGCGTCGACGGCGACCGTGGCGGGGCCCGCGCTGCTCGCCATGCCGCTGGCCGCCCTGATGGCCTCGCGCGGGCGCCGGGCCGGACTCGTCCTCGCGTATCTCATCGGCGCGGTCGGCGCCGGGGTCGCGGTGCTCGGGGCGGTCACCGAGAGCTTCCCGCTGCTGCTCCTCGGGCTCGTCGGCTTCGGCGCCGGGTCCTCGGCCAATCTGGCGGCCCGCTTCGCCGCCGCCGACCTCGCCGAGCCGGACCGCAGGGCACGGGCCATCTCCACCGTGGTGTGGGCGACCACCATCGGCGCGGTGCTGGGCCCGAACATCGCCGCGCCGGCCGGGGAGAGCGTCGTGGGCCTGGGCATTCCGGCCACCGCGGGCCCCTTCGTCTGGGCCGCCGGAGTCTTCGTGATCGCGGCGGCCGTGGTGGCCCTGCTGCTGCGCCCGGATCCCCTCCTCACCGCCCGCGCGCTGAACTCGACCGGCGAGGGCGGGGCGGCGGAGGAACGGTCGCTGCGTGCCGGGATGCGGGCGGTACGGGACTCCCCGAAGGCCCGCCTCGCCGTGGTCACCGTCGCCGGCTCGCACACCGCGATGGTGTCGATCATGTCGATGACCCCGGTGGCGCTCACTCATCACGGTGCGGACATCCAGCTGATCGGGCTCGTCATCAGCGGGCACATCGCCGGCATGTACGCCTTCTCGCCCCTGATGGGCTGGCTCTCCGACCGGCTGGGGAGGCTGTCGGTGATCGGGCTCGCGGTCGGGCTGATCGGCGTGGCGGCGCTCGTCGCGGGCACGGCGGGGCCCAGCCACGGCCGGACCGCCCTCGGCCTGTTCATCCTCGGCCTGGGCTGGTCGGCGGGTCTGGTGTCCGGCTCGGCGCTGCTCACGGACTCGGTGCCGCAGGCTGCGCGGGCGGCGGTCCAGGGGCTCTCCGACTTCGTCATGAACACCGCCGCCGGCATCGGCGGCCTCGCGGCCGGGCTGATCGTCGCGCAGGCGGGCTACGGGCCGCTGAACGCGATCGCCGCCTGCCTCCTGCTGCCGATGGCGGCGCTCGCGATCCGCGGCTCACTCCGGAAGGCGTAAGCCTCCCTCGGGTCGGTCAGTGCGGCACCGCCGGGGAGGAGGCCCCGCGCGCCAGTTGCCGTGGGGTGCCCGTGCCGTCGGCCGGGACCGACCAGACCGCTCCCCCGTATCCGTACGCGAGGGTCTTCCGGTCCGTCCACAGCGCCTGGTCGTCGATGCCGCGCCGCTCGGCGACCGCGTGTTCGCGCCCGGTGCTCAGCTCGTACACGTACAGCCGCCACGGCTCGCTCGGGCCGTCGGAGACCCGCTTCTTGAAGGCGAGCCGGGTGCCGTCCGGGGAGAGCGACGGGCATTCGACGTTCTCCCGCAGGGTCTTGGCCGACCACTCGCTCATGTCGCCCTCGACGAGATGGGTGCGGCCGCCCGTGGAGACGGTGGCGTAGAAGCGGTTGTCGTCGGCGGCGAAGCTGACACCCCAGTAGTTGACGTCGGGGGCGTGGTAGCGCCGGCCGCCGAGGGTGAGGGGGATCTGCTCGATGTTCTTCACCAGATAGCCGGTGCGCAGATCGAGGATCGAGGTCCGGGTGGAGAAGGACGAGCGCGCGTAGGAGTCGCCGGTCGCGAACATCGTCCAGGTGAGCATGTTCCCCGAGGCCGAGACCCTGGCCCGGCTGGGGATGCCCGGCAGGCCGATCCGGCGCACCTCGCGCAGCCGCCGGTCGAGCACGAGGACGTACGAGCGGGCCGGGACGCCCGGCCTGCGCTGGAGACAGAGGGCGGTGGAGCCGGCCGCGTGGAAGCGGTCGCAGGAGGGGCCGCCCACCACCCGGCCGCCGGGCGCGGACGGATCCACGCGCGCGACGCGCCCGCTCGCGGTGTCACGGGCGTAGAGCGCGCCGGCGTCGCCGTCGAGCGTGAAGCCCGGGTCGGCGGTCCCGGTGGCCGCGGCCTCGCGGCCCGAGGCCGCCCGCAGGGTGTAGGCGGTGGCACCGCCTCCGAGCAGCAGAAGGGCGAGTACGAGGATCCACACGCGCGTACGGGTGGACGGGCGGGCGCCGGTCGGGGCGGACATGGGTCAGTCGGTCCTCTCGGAGGGCTCGGGGACGGCACGCTCGGAGGGCTTCGGAGCGCCGTGCGTCGAAGGTGTGGTGGGCAGCAGTCGCGCGGCGCAGCACAAGGCCGCCGTGAGGGCGAGCAGCGCCGCGACGAGCGCGGTCTCCGGCCCGCTCGCGGTCCAGACGGCACCGAACGCGACGGCGGCGCCGAGCCTGGCCAGCGCCTGCGCGGTCTGGACGACGGCGAGGCCGCTCGCCTGCCGGCCCTCGGTCAGGAAGGGGCCGGCCAGGGCCATCAGGACGCCGTCGGTGGCGGCGTAGAAGACCCCGAGCAGGAGGAGGACGCCGAGGAGGACCACGGCGTCGGGCAGCGGGGCGAGGAGCAGTCCGTAGGCGAGGAGCAGGGCGCCGTGCCCGTACAGGAGCGGTCCCCGCCGCCCGATCCGGTCGGCGAGCCGTCCGGCGGGGACGGCGAGCAGCAGATAGACGCCGGCCGCACCGAGCGGCAGGAACGGGAACCAGGTCGCGTCGAACGCGAGCCGCCGCTGGAGCAGCAGATAGAGGAAGGCGTCGCCGACGGTGGCGGCGCCGAGGATTCCGGCGCAGAGGACGATCCGCCGGTACGCGGGCGAGCGCAGCCCGGCGAGAAGCCCGTCACGCGCGCGTGGCGGGGCCGGAGCGGTGCGTGTCTCCCGGTCGGCACGGGCTCGCCCGGGGACGAGAAGCACCCACAGCAGGACGCCGAACACGCCGACGCAGAAGCTGACGGCGAAGACCGCGTCGTACGCGTCGGCCGTCCCCCACAGCAGCGCGAACGCGGCCAGGGGTCCGAGGAGGGCGCCGGTGGTGTCCATGGCGCGGTGCGTGCCGAAGGCGCGGCCCAGGTCCTCGGGCGGGCTGTGGAGCGTGATGAGGGCGTCGCGCGGCGCCGTGCGGACGCCCTTGCCGAGCCGGTCGGCGGCGAGCGCGGTCGCGATCCAGCCGGTCGCGCCGCCCGCGAGGAGGAGGCCGAGCCGGGAGCAGGCGGACAGGGCGTAGCCGAGCCCGCCGACCTGTTTGTGGCGGCCGCCGCGGTCGGCGGTGGCGCCGCCGAGGAGCCGTACGAGCGCGGTGGCGCCGGTCGAGAGGCCGTCGAGCAGCCCGAACTGGAGCGGGGAGAGACCGAGTCCGAGGACCAGGTAGAGCGGCAGGACGGCGGTCACCATCTCCGAGGAGATGTCGGTGACCAGGCTGACCGCGCCGAGGGCGAGGACGGTGCCGGGGACGCGCCGCCGGACCCCCGAGGGGGCGGGCGGCGCGTCGCGGCGACCGGTGGTCGCGAGGTACATCAGTGGCAGGTGTAGGTCGGGCCGGAGTCCTTCACCTGGTTGTCGGTGCCGACGTACTGCCAGGTGTAGGTGGTGTCGGTGAGGTCCAGCTTCAGGACGCCGTACGGACCGCTGATCCGCTTCTGGCTGTTGGGCTGGACCGTCTCGATGTCGTAGGGCTCGGCGCCGCCCATGCCGCCGACGATCTCGACGATGCCGTCGGCGGTGGCACGCCCGTTGGGGTCCTGCGGGGCGAAGCGCTCGTAGTGGTGGTCGTGTCCGTTGAGCACCAGGTCGGCCTTGGCGTTGTAGAGGATCTGCCAGACGGGCTTGGACACCGGGTCGTTGCCGTGTCCGCCGGAGGAGTACAGCGGGTGGTGGAAGTAGGCGGCGACGCAGCCCTTGCTGTTCCGCGCGAGGTCGTCCTTGAGCCACTGGATCTGCGCGGCGTCGTCGAAGGAGTTGGAGTCGAGGGCGACGAAGTGCCAGTTGCCCTGGTCGTAGCTGTAGTAGGACTTGCCCTGCGGGTAGGCGATCGAGCCGAAGTACGCCTTGTAGCCGGCGAGCGGGCCTGCCGGGTCGTAGGTCTCGTGGTTGCCGGGCACGGGGCGGGTCTTCGCCTTGAACGCGCCCCAGGACTTGTCGTAGTAGTTGCGGAAGTCGGAGAGCAGGGCGTCGTCGTACTGGTTGTCACCCATCGTCAGGTAGAAGGACGGCGCGATCCGCTGGGCCAGCGCTGCCGTCTTGGGGTGAGCGCACGAGCTGCTGGAGGCCGTGCACTGGGCGGCGATGTCGCCGGCCGCGACGACGGTGAAGGAGCCGGCGGGCGGCTCCGTGGTGCCGGTGGTGCCGTAGACCTCCACCGTGAAGAGCGAGTAGCCGTACGTGGTGCCGCGGGCGGTCCCGTACACGCGGAGGTAGCGGCCCTGGCCGGTGAGTCCGGTCCAGTCGTCCGTGGCGCCGTTCCCCGCCGTCTCGTCGGCGAGACGGGTCCAGGTGGTGCCGTCGGTGGAGATCTCGACGCGGTAGGCCTTGGCGTACGCGGCCTCCCAGACGAGCTTGACGCGGGAGACGGTGGCCGAGGGGCCGAGGTCGACCCGGATCCACTGGGGGTCGACGCCTTCGGCGCTGGCCCAGCGGGTGGTGGAGACGCCGTCGAAGGCCTTCTCCGGGCCGAAGGTGCTGTCCTCGACGGAGGAGGACGTGGCCGGCCGGCCCTGGGAGATGAGGACGTCGGCAGCGGCTCCGGCCCGGTCCGGGAGGGCGAGCAGGAGCCCGCCGACGAGCAGCAGCACGGCGGCGAGGACGAAGGGGAGAGGGGTGGTGGTGCGGCGAGGTGGGGCGGAGGCGTTCAGGCGCATACCTGGGCTCCCTGGCCTGTGGGGTCGGCGAGAGCTGGACACCGGTGCGGCGCACCACGCGCCGGCCGCGCGGGAGCGGGCCGGGGCGCCCGTGCCGTGGGGTACGGACACGGGCGACCGGCCGGGTGGCGATTCGGGGCGCCACACGGCGGGGTGGTGCTCGGCGGCCGGGTCAGAGCTCTCGCTGAGCGCGTCACGTCCCTTGGGGTGGGGCGCCGCGCCGAGCCGCTGCCGGGGATGCTAGCCGATAGGAAGGTTTCCTACCAGACCTTCAACCGCCCATGGATCTCATGGACTTGGCCTGCCTCCTCGGGTGACTCCGGGGACCTCAGAGACTGATGTGGTACGCCTTGCGCAGGGTCTCGTGCACGGTCCAGGTCGTCCGGTCGCCCTCGCGCAGCACGCAGGCGTCGCCGGGCCCGATCTCCAGGGTGTCGCCGCCCTCGACGGCGACGGTCGCCCGGCCGGAGACCACCACGAAGAGCTCGTTGGCCTCGGTGTCGGTGACGACGCCGGGCGTGATCTGCCAGATACCGCGCAGCTGCTTGCCGTCGGCCGACTCCCACAGCACCTTGCCCGTCACCTCGGGCGTGCCGGAGACGATCTGGGCGGGGTCGAGCGGCTCCGCCTCGAGCTCGGCGTCGGGGATGTGCACGGCGAAGGAGGGCTGGTCATGTGTCGTCATGGGCGGTGACTGTAGCCGGGGCCCAGAGCCACGCCGAGGCCGGGACCGGATGGACGGAAGCCCTCCGCTTCGCCTCCCACCAGGCGCGATGCCCGGATCCCGGCGCGACGACGAAATCCGCACGGCCCCTTCGCCGCAGCGCCGGACGGGTGGCGCGGCCGGCTCGGACGACCGCGCCGGGCACCCCGTGACGGAATCCGCAGGCATCCCCCACCGTGTGGCCGGAGCTCGCCGACGAGGTTTGCGAGGCCCGTGGTCGCGCCAGGAATGGGACATGTCCACACAGGTGTCCGAAGAGGTACGCGAGGCGCTCCACGAGGGGCGTCCCGTCGTCGCGCTGGAATCGACGATCATCGCCCACGGCCTGCCGCGCCCGCGCAACCTGGCCGTGGCGCTGGAGCTGGAGGAGCTGGTACGGGTCGGGGGCGCCGTCCCCGCCACCATCGCCGTGGTCGACGGCACGGCCAGGGTCGGCCTGGACCGGGCGGCCCTGACCCGCATCGCCGAGGACCCGGCGGTACGGAAGCTGGGGCACCGCGACCTCGCCCCCGCCCTGGCGACCGGCGTGACCGGGGCGACGACGGTCTCGGCGACTGCCTGGCTCGCGGACGCGGCCGGGATACGGGTCTTCGCGACCGGCGGCCTCGGAGGTGTGCACCGCGAGTGGACCGATACGCAGGACGAGTCCGCCGACCTGCGGCTGCTCGCCCGGGTCGGCATCACCGTCGTGTGCGCCGGGGTCAAGTCGATCCTCGACGTGCCCGCGACGCTCCAGCGCCTGGAGACGCTGGGGGTGACGGTCGTCGGGTACGGCACGGAGCACTTCCCCGGCTTCTATCTCGCCTCCTCGGGCGAGCCTGTCGACTGGAACCTGCGGACCCCGGAGGAGGTGGCCGGGGTGATACGGGCCCAGGACCGGCTCGGCGGGCCGCGGGCGGCGCTGATCGTGGCCAACCCGGTGCCGCCGGCCGAGCAGTTGGATCCCGCGCTGCACGACCGGGTGCTCGCGGGCGGCCTGGCGGCGGCGAAGGAGAAGGGGATCACCGGGCAGGCGGTGACGCCGTTCCTCCTCGAATATCTGACGGTGCACACGGAAGGGGCGTCCCTGGAGGCCAACCTGGCGGCGGTACGGGGCAATGTGCGGCTCGCGGCGAGCATCGCGGGAGCGTACGGCGCGGGGACGACGCCCGGTAGCGAGCCTGCGCGGGGCTCCGGGTCTGCGCCCGGTACCGAGCCTGCGCGGGACTCCGGGTCTGTGCCCGGTGCGGGCCGCCGGTGAACCCGGCGGCGGGTGCGCTGCTCGTCGTCGGGGACGTGGTCACGGACGTCGTCGCCCGGCACCGGACCCCGCTGGCCCCCGCGACGGACACGGCGGCGGAGATCCGGACCCTGCCGGGCGGCGCCGGGGCCAACGCGGCCTGCTGGGCGGTGCGTTCCGGATGCCACGACGTACGGCTCCTTGGCCGGGTGGGGACGGACGCGGCCGCCTGGCACGACCGGGCGCTGCGGCACGCGGGCGTACGCCCCTTGCTCGTCCCGGACGCGGACGCGGCGACGGCCACCGTGATCGCACTCGTGGACTCCTCGGCGGAGCGCACCTTCCTGACCGACAGCGGCGCGGCCCTGCGCCTGTCCCCCGGCGACTGGTCGGCCGGCCTGCTCGACGGCGTGGCCCGGCTGCATCTCTCCGGCTACCTGTTCTTCGCCGCGCCGAGCCGCGAGACCGCCAGGCGGGCGCTGCGGGACGCACGGGACGCGGGGGTCCCGGTGAGCGTGGACCCGGCCTCGGCGGGGTTCCTCGCGGAGCTGGGGGTGGACGGGTTCCTGGCGGCGGCGGACGGCGCCGAGATCCTGTTGCCCAACGTCGACGAGGCCCGGACGCTCACCGGCCGGGACGCACCGGAGGTGGCGGCTGTCGAGTTGAGCCGCCGCTTCCCCCTCGTCGTGGTCACCCTCGGTGCGGCGGGCGCGCTTGTCGCCGAGGACGGCGCGGTCACCGCGCGGGTGTCGGCGCCTCCGGTGCGGCCGGTGGACTCCACGGGCGCGGGGGACGCGTTCACGGGCGCGTTCCTGGCGGCCCGGCTCGCGGGCGCCGACCCGGCGAAGGCCGCCGAGGCCGGCTGCCGCGCGGGCGCGGAGGCGGTCACGGTGGTGGGCGGCAGACCTCCGGACGGGGTGCTGGGCGACTGACGGAGGGGGCGGAGGCGGGAGTCGGAGGGGCGGGGGCAGGAGGCGAGGGGCGGATCCAGGAGGGCCCCCGACTACTCGCCGAGCCCCGTCCAGGCCGGGTGGCGCGGGTCGTCCGCACGGACGACGACGTCCGCGGACGCGCCGGGCTCGACCTCCGTCTCGTACCGGGCGAAGGCAGGCAGGGTCCAGGCCTCCTCGGTGCGCCGGGCGAGTGCGGCGGGCGAGAGCCGCAGGTGCACGCTGAGGTCGAAGGGGAACCAGTGGCCGAGCAGGAAGGGCCCGTGCAGCACGAGCACCCCGCCGGGCGGCAGCGTCACGTACGGGCTGCGGGTCGCGCGGTCCTTCACCGGGTCCCACAGATCGGGCAGCACGCGCCCGGTGCCGCCGGGCTCCAGCGGCCCGAAGACCTCCCGCCACAGCGCCCCGGTGTCGGTCCATCCGCCGTAGTACGCGTCCGGGTCCTGCTTCCCGTACTCGTACCGCAGCGAGGCGGGCCGCAGGAAGCCGCCGGTCCCCACGACGTGGACGGAGCGCCCGCGCGTCCGCAACGCCTCGGCGAGCAGCTCGGCGAGCTCGTCCCCGGGGGCGGCGGGCGGTCCGTCGATGCCGACCTTGAGCCATGTGCCACCCGCCGTCGGTGCCGAGGCGTCGAGGTGCCCGGCGAGCGTCTCCGCCAGCCGTTCCCAGGTGATCGCCTCGTATCGCATCCCGCTCGTCCCACTCACTCCACCCATCCTGCCCGCAGGTGGGCTTGACCTTGTCACTGGCGTCACTGTTCGACCATCGGATTCATGGACACCACCGCACCCACCGCAGCCGCCTCACCCACCACCCTCACGACGCCCACGACGCCCACCAGGGTCGTTGTCGTCACCGGTGCCGGCACCGGCATCGGCCGGGCCACCGCCCGCGCCTTCGCCCGGCAGGGAGCGACGGTCGTCGCCGTCGGCCGCAGGACGGAGCCGCTGCGGGAGACCGCCGAGGGGCATCCGGGGATTCAGCCGTTCGTCGCCGACGTCACGGCGGAGGGCGCGGCCGAGGAGATCGTCCGCGCCGCGGTGACCGGCCACGGCCGCCTCGATGTGCTCGTCAACAACGCCGGGATCTCCGCCGGCGGCCCGCTCGGCACCCTCGACCGCTCCGTGATCGCTCCGCTCCTGGAGACCAATCTCGTCGCCCCGGTCCTGCTCACCCAGGCCGCCGTCCCGGCGCTGCGGGAGTCGCGGGGCGTCGTGGTGAACGTGACGACGACCATCGGCCAGCGAGGCTGGCCGGCCAACTCCGTCTATCCGGCGACCAAGAGCGCCCTGGAGACCCTGACCCGCTGCTGGGCTGTGGAGCTCGCGCCCGACGGCGTACGGGTGGTGGCGGTCGCCCCCGGCGCGATCGAGACCCCGATCGCGGACCACATGGGCCTCTCCCCCGAGCAGCTGAAGGCCTTGCGGGCGTGGCAGCTCGCGCACACCCCGCTGGGCCGGATCGGCCGGCCGGAGGAGGTCGCCTGGGCCATCACCTCGCTCGCGGCGCCGGACGCGTCCTTCCTGACCGGCACCGTCCTGCCCGTCGACGGGGGTGCGCTGGTCGCGTGATACCACTGGGCGGGGAGGTGGCGCCCTTGCGCATCGGTGAACTGGCCCGGCGGACCGGGGTGTCTCCGCGCGCGCTGCGCCATTACGAGACCGCGGAACTGATCGCGTCGACCCGCGCGGCCAACGGATACCGGCTGTACGGAGAGGACGCCGTCACGCGCGTGTCGAACATCCGGTACCTGCTGGACGCGGGACTGACCCTGGACGACGTGTCCGCGTTCCGTTCCTGCCTGGACGGCGACATGCCCTCGGTCCCGCCGTCCGCCCGCGGCCTGGAGATCGCCCGCGAGCGGCTGGCCGTACTCGACGCGCGCATCGCGGCGCAGACCGAGGCCCGGGACCGGCTGGCACGAAGCCTGGGCGCGGGTTCCGTCCCGAACTGACCGGCAGAGGCGCCCCGACGGGAATCCGCAGACGGAAATCCGCTCACCCGCCTACGGCGAGCCGCTCGGTCCCGCTCGGTCCTGCTAAGTCCCGCTACGACTGGGCAGCCCGCACGGGCCGTTCGAGAACCGCGCGCCCCGCCTCGACGGCCTCGGCGAGCGTCACTTCCCCGCCCGCGAGGGCCCGGCAGGTCGCCGTGTCGGTCCTCAGCCGGGCGTCGGCCGTGTCCGCCGTACCGGCGCCGTACACCCCGTCGCCGTACGACACGGCTCCGTCGCCCCCGACCCGCACGAAGAACTCGCCCTCGTCCAGGGTCACCTGGATGACGCCCTCGCCCAGCTCGGCGAGTGCCCCGAGGAGCGGGATCGCGTACCAGTGCGCACGGACGGCATCGGTGGGCCGCGGTTCACCCAGGTCGGGTGCCCCCCAGGCGGCGAGGGTGCGCAGCACGGGCAGCAGGTCACGGCCGCGCGGGGTGAGCTCGTACACGAACGCCGAGGCGGGCGGCGGCAGTCGGCGGCGGGTGACCAGCTCGGCGCCCTCCATGTCCTTGAGGCGGCCGGCGAGCATGTCGGTGCTGACGCCCGGGAGGTCGGCGTGGAGGTCGGTGTAGCGGCGCGGCCCGGCGAGGAGTTCGCGGACGACGAGCAGGGTCCAGCGGTCGCCGACGAGGTCGAGGGCGCGCGCGGCGGCGCAGTGCTGGTCGTAGCTGCGGCGGCGTGGCTGACGTGGCATGCGACGCAGTCTAGACATGTTGTTGGACTTTCCAAGCTCGAACTTGGTAAAACCAAGCAACACTGATTCCGGGGACTTGGGGAGGTCGGACATGGAGTTCCGGCAGTCGAGCAAGCTGAGCGAGGTCTGTTACGAGATCCGGGGCCCGGTCATCGAACACGCCAACGCGCTGGAGGAGGCGGGCCACAGCGTCCTGCGCCTCAACACCGGCAATCCGGCGCTCTTCGGCTTCGAGGCGCCCGAGGAGATCGTCCAGGACATGATCCGGATGCTCCCCAAGGCCCATGGATACACCGACTCGCGCGGCATCCTCTCCGCCCGGCGCGCGGTTGCCCAGCGCTGTCAGTCCATGGGCCTGCCGGACGTGGACGTCGACGACATCTTCCTCGGCAACGGCGTGTCCGAGCTGATCTCGATGGCCGTCCAGGCCCTCCTGGAGGACGGTGACGAGGTCCTCGTACCCGCCCCGGACTACCCGCTGTGGACGGCGGTGATCACGCTCGCGGGCGGCAAGCCCGTGCACTACCTGTGCGACGAGTCCGCCGACTGGTATCCGGACCTCGACGACATGGCCTCGAAGATCACCGACCGCACCAGGGCCATCGTCGTCATCAATCCGAACAACCCCACGGGCGCCGTCTACCCGAAGGAGGTCCTGGAGGGCATCTTCGAAGTCGCCCGGCGCCACGGTCTGCTGGTCTTCGCCGACGAGATCTACGACCAGATCGTCTACGACGAGGCCGTCCACCACCCGGCCGCCTCGCTCGCCCCCGACCTGATCGTCCTCACCTTCGGCGGGCTCTCCAAGACGTACCGGGTGGCGGGCTTCCGCTCCGGCTGGCTGGTCGTCACCGGCCCGAAGCAGCACGCCAGGAACTATCTGGAGGGCCTCACCATGCTGGCCTCCATGCGGCTCTGCCCCAACGCCCCCGCCCAGTACGCCATCCAGGCCGCGCTCGGCGGCCGGCAGTCGATCCACGAGCTGACCGCCCCCGGCGGCCGACTGCGCGAACAGCGCGACCGGGCCTGGGAGAAGCTCAACGAGATCCCGGGCGTCTCCTGTGTGAAGCCGAAGGGGGCGCTGTACGCCTTCCCGCGCCTCGACCCCGCCGTGCACAAGATCCACGACGACGAGAAGTTCGTCCTCGACCTGCTCCTGCGCGAGAAGATCCAGGTCGTCCAGGGAACCGGCTTCAACTGGCCCCGCCCGGACCACTTCCGCATCCTGACCCTGCCGTACGCCGACGACCTCGACGCCGCGATCAGCCGCATCGGCCGCTTCCTGAGCGGCTACCGGCAGTGACGCGCCACCCTCCCGACTGTCATGATCTGAGGGCCTGAAGATCCTTCGGGCCGACGGACAGGACAGCGGTACAGGAGGGGGCGGCCCGTCATGGATGTGGCGCTGATAGCGGTGGCGGGGACCCTGTTGGGCGTCATCGCCACGCACTGGTTCCAGGGGCGGGCCACCGAGCGCAACGCCTCGCTGACCCGGACCGAACAGCTCCGCCAGGAGCGGATCTCGACCTACAGCGCCTACGCGGGCGCGGTCGTCGACTACCGGCACAGTCAGAACGACCGCTGGTTCCGGGCCGCCGAGGAGCCGGGCTCGGAGGAGGCGGAGGAGTCCCGCCACGCGTCCTACCGGCAGCGGACCGCCGCCCGGCAGGCCCTCTTCCGCGTGCAGCTGGTGTGCGACGACCCGCAGGTCCGACGGCTGGCCGAGGCCGCCTTCGAGCAGACCCACTGCATGCACGAGGCGGAGGGAGAGTCCGAGCGCGCCCGCCGCTCGGCGGAGGCGAAGGAGGCGCTCGCCGACTTCATCGCCGCCGCCGCGCCCGGCGTGCGCTGAGCGGGGCGCGGACATGGACCTCGTCGCACCCGTGGTCGTCGAGCCCCTCAGGCGCCGCCGCTGCTCGGAGTGCCGGCAGGGCCCGCTCGAGCGGATGATCGTCGAGTTCAACGCCCCGGTCTGTCTCGACTGCGCCGACCTCGGGCATCTCGTCTTCCTGCGGCGGGGTGACACGGCGCTCACCCGGCGGGCCCGCGAGGGCAGCGCGCTCTGGGCCGTGGTCGTACGCCACAACCGGCGCCGTACCCGGTACGAGCGTCAGGGCCTGCTCGTCGAGGAGGCCGCGCTGGCCGAGGCGGAGCTGGCCTGCCTGGCGGACGCGGAGGCCCGGGCCAGGCGCCGGGCCAGGGACGCGGTACGCCGTGCGGCGCTCGACGCGGAGATCACCGAGGAACTCCGGGCGGAGATCCTGCGGCTCTTCCCCTCCTGCCCGGCGGACCGGGCCACGGAGATCGCCGTCCACGCCTCGGCGAAGGGCAGTGGACGGGTGGGGCGCACGGCGGCGGGCCGCTCGCTCGACCGCGGCGCCGTCACGGCCGCGGTGCGTGCCTCCGTACGCCATGTCGACACGCCGTACGACACGTTGCTGATGAGGGGTGTTCCTCGGCACCAGGCCCGGACGAGGGTCGCTCCCGCCATCGAGGCGGTGCTCCGGGCCTGGCGTCGTGGCGGCGAGAGCGCCCACGGCCGGGGACGCGGCTGACGGCTCGGGTGTCAGCTCACGTCGACCGGGCCACGAGGACGGGACCGTCAGGCCTGATCTCCGGCGCGGCGCGCGCGACGGTACAGCAGGGCTCCGCCGAGCAGCAGCGCGGCGCTCGCGGCGGACGTGTAGCCGACGGCGTCCGAACCGGTGGCGGCCAGCGCGACCGTGCTCGTCTCACCCTGCGGCTTGGGGGCCGCCGGCGTCTCCGTCTCGGTCTCGGTCTGCGGGACCGGCACGTTCCGGACGGGGGTCTGCGGGCGCGGCGTCGGCGTCTCGACCGGCGGCGTGGGCTTCGAGGGGCCGTTGACCGAGGTGTTGCCGAAGACCGGGTTGAGCAGGCCGACCACGTTGACCGAGTTCCCGCTGACGTTCACGGGGAGGTCGACGGGCAGCTGGAGGCCGTTCCCGGAGAGGACGCCGGGAGACCCCGCGACATGGGTCTCGGCCGTGGAGCCGCCGCCGTTGGAGGAACCGCTGCCGGAGGAGCCGCCGCCGTGCTGACCGCCTGCCTGCTCGCCGCCGCGCGGGGTGCCGGGCTCGTCCTTGTGGGACCTGCCGCCGCCGTCCTCCGAGCCGTAGCCGTCGGGCTCCTTCTCGGCGGAGCGGTTGGCACAGCCGTTGCCGAAGGCCGGGTTGAGCAGGCCGACGACGTTGACCGTGTTGCCGCAGACGTTGACCGGCACGTGCACCGGCAGCTGAACCGTGTTGCCGGAGCCGACGCCCGGCGAACCGACCGCGGCGCCCTGCGCGCCGGCGTCGGCGTGCGCGGCGCCGGCCGAGAGGGCGATCGCCCCACCCGTGACCAACAGTGTGGCCAGACCACTTCGGCGAATCTGCCTCATGGCTTCCTGCCTTCCGGAGGTGTGCGGGCAAGTGCCCGTACCGGAATCAACGCGACAAACGCACGTGCCGGATCCGGCCGTTGACGGGTTTCACTCCATCGAGTGGGCCCCGTTCGAGTGTGGGTCAGCGCCCCAGAAGGTCGGTGAGGGCTCCCACCGGGTCGTGGTCGGGGGCCCCGCGGGGCCACCAGTCCTCCCGGCCGGCGTCCGACTCGTAGCCGTACCAGAGGCCGTCCCGGCCGAGGCGGAGCTGCAGGGACTCGGTGGAGAGCCGGTTGCGCCAGGGGCGGAAGGCGGGGAAGTCGGCGGCGAGCAGCGCGGGTCGGGCCCGGTCGAACGGACCCGCCGGCGGATCCCACGGCTCCTCGAGTACGGCGAGACCGGCGGCGCCGCCCTGCCGCCAGGCGGCGACGGCCCGGGCGAGGTCCGTGGGGGTGCGGTCGAGTGCGTACGCCAGGTCCCGGTAGAGGGCGCGGGTCGAGGCGGTGAGCCCTGAACCGGGGTGCGCGGCGGCCAGCCGGACGGCGTCCTGCCACGGGGTGAGCGCGGCGACCGGATCGTGCCCGGTGGTGAGGAACACGTGGGCGCGGGCCGCGGCTTCGGAGGCGAGGAGGTCGAGGGCGAGCGGGTCGGGGGCGTCGGGGTCGGGCGGGAAGACGGCGGGGCGGCCGGGGCGGTCCGGCGGCGGCAGCGGAGGCGGCAACGGCAGCCCGGCCCGCTCCGCCGCGTCGAACACGGCCCGGGCGGGGACGGTCGGCATCGGGGGTGCGGCCGCGGTCGTCTCGGCGGCGGACAGGGCCGCGTTGCGCCGGGTGAGTTCGGCGAGCAGCTCCTGCTCCCCGCGGCCGCGCATCAGGAAGAGGACGAACGGATCCTCGTCGAGGAGCCGGGCGGCCTGGTAGCAGAGGGCGGCGGCGTGCTTGCAGGGGTAACCGTCGTCCGGGCAGGAGCAGTCGGGGACGAGGTCGCCCGGTGCGGGCAGCAGTCCGGTGACCGCCTCGAGGGCGTGCGGCACGTCCTTGTCGAGCAGGGCGGCGATGTGGTCGGGGCGGGCGGTGGCCTCGTCGAGGAACCGCTCCCAGCCGTCGTCGCCGAGGGTCCGCATCCTGATCTCGGTGCGGTACGGGCGGGGCCGGCTGCCGTGGACGTAGGCGACGACCCGGCCGGGGGTGACGGTGATCGCGTCGACATGGCCGCGCCCCGCGTACGCCCTGCCACGGGCAAGGCGGGCCGGGTCGAGGGCGGTGTCCTCCAGGGCTTCCACCCAGGCGTTGCCCCACCAGGTGGCGGCGAACCGCCCGTCGGGCGCCTCGCGGGACGCGACCTGCGGGAAGCTGCGGCGGCGGTCGTCGTGGCGGGGGGCCGCTCCGCGCGCGCCCCGTGGGATGGTCACGAGGGCCTCCTCAGGGACACCAGGTCGGCGAGCTCCCGGTCGGTCAGTTCGGTGAGGGCCGCCTCGCCGGAGCCGAGGACGGCGTCGGCCAGGGCCCGCTTGGCGCGGAGCATCTCCCCGATCCGGTCCTCGACGGTGCCCTCGGCGACGAGCCGGTGGACCTGCACCGGCTGGGTCTGCCCGATGCGGTAGGCCCGGTCGGTGGCCTGCTCCTCGACGGCCGGGTTCCACCAGCGGTCGTAGTGGACGACATGGCCGGCCCGGGTGAGGTTGAGGCCCGTACCGGCGGCCTTGAGCGAGAGCAGGAAGACGGGGATCTCGCCGGCCTGGAAGCGGTCGACCATCCGCTCCCGCTCGGCCACCGGAGTGCCGCCGTGAAGGAGTTGGGCCTGGATGCCGCGCGCGGCCAGATGGTCGGCGAGGAGCCGAGCCATCGACACGTACTGGGTGAAGACGAGCACAGAGCCGTCCTCGGCGAGGATCGTGTCGAGGAGCTCGTCGAGCAGGGCGAGCTTCCCCGAGCGGCCGGCGAGGCGCGCGGTGCCGCTGCCGCGCGGTGCCTCCTCCTTCAGATACTGCGCGGGGTGGTTGCAGATCTGCTTGAGGGAGGTCAGCAGCTTCATGACGAGGCCCCGGCGGGCGATGCCCTCCGACTCCTCGATCCGGGCCATGGTCTCGCGGACGACCGCCTCGTAGAGCGAGGCCTGTTCCCGGGTGAGGGAGACGGGGTGGTCGGACTCCGTCTTGGGCGGCAGCTCGGGGACGATGCCGGGATCGGACTTGCGGCGGCGCAGCAGGAAGGGGCGCACGAGCCGGGCGAGCCGCTCGACGGCCTCCTCGTGCTCGATCTCCTCATGGTTCTCGACGGCGCGGGCGTGCCGGGAACGGAAGGCCTTGAGCGGGCCGAGGAGACCGGGCGTGGTCCAGTCGAGGAGCGCCCAGAGTTCGGAGAGGTTGTTCTCCACGGGGGTGCCGGTGAGGGCGACCCGGGCGGGCGCGGGAATCTCGCGCAGCGCCTTCGCGGTCGCGGAGAACGGGTTCTTGACGTGCTGGGCCTCGTCGGCGACGACCATCCCCCACTCCCGCCCGGCCAGTTCGGCGGCGCTCGTACGCAGCGTGCCGTAGGTGGTGAGGACGAAGCCGCCCTCGGCGCCGTCGAGGTCGCGGTCGGCACCGTGGAACCGCCGGACGGGCACGTCGGGGGCGAACTTCCCCACCTCCCGCTGCCAGTTGCCGAGCAGTGACGCCGGGCAGACGACCAGGGTGGGGGCACGCCGGGCGCGGCGCAGATGGAGGGCGATGAGGGTGACGGTCTTGCCGAGGCCCATGTCGTCGGCGAGGCAGCCGCCGAGGCCGAGCGAGGTCATCAGGTCCAGCCAGGCGAGGCCGCGCAACTGGTAGTCGCGGAGGGTGGCCGTGAGGCCGGGCGGCGCCTGCACGTCCTCGGGTCCGGCCAGGAGCCGGTCCCTGAGTGCGGCGAGCGCCCCGACGGGGACGGCGGGCACGGTCTCGCCGTCCACCTCGGCGGTGCCGGTGAGGGCGACGGCGAGGGCGTCGACCGGTTCGAGCAGGCCGAGTTCCCGCTTGCGCGCTTTGCGGACGAGGTCGGGGTCGACGACGACCCACTGGTCGCGGAGGCGCACGATCGGCCGGTGGGCCTCGGCGAGGTGGTCCATCTCCCGGTCGGTGAGCGGATCGCCGTCGAGGGCCAGCTGCCAGTTGAACCGCAGGAGCTCCTCGCTGTCGAAGAACGCGGTGCCGTCGGTCGCCGAGCCCGGCGCGGCGTGGGCGGCGCTGACGACGGCGGAGGCGCTGAGCGAGCGGGCCAGCTCACGCGGCCAGTGGACGGCGACCCCGGCGTCGGCGAGCCGGGCGGCGGCGGGGCCGAGCAGTTCGTACAGCTCGTCCTCGGTGACGGCCAGGACGTCGGGCACGTCCCGCTCCAGGAGCCGGGCGAGCGGGGACCAGACGCGGGCGGCCCGGCGCAGGGCGAGGACCGCGTCGATCCGGGCACGGGGCCCGAAGTACTCGCCGTCGCCCGCCCACAGGGCCGTGGCGTCGATGACGAGGGTGGGGTCGGCCAGGCTGTGGACCTGCAGGAGCGCGGCGGCCGCGTGACGCTCACGGCCGGGAGTGCCGGCGGCCTCGGCGGTGCCCGCGCCGTCGGCCGTGTCGAACAGTTCGTACGGCGAGAAGTCCAGACGGAGCGAGACGCGGACGCCCGCGTCCATCCCGGCCGCCGCCTCGGCGGCCCAGGCACGGGCGCGGGGCAGATGCTGGGGCGCTCGGGCCGCGAACGGCGCCCCCACCGCGTGGGCGGCGGCCGGCGTCCGGGGCAGGATGTCGGCGACCGCGTCGAGGAAGGCGCGCACGAGGGCCTCCGGATCGGGCAGTCGCAGCGGCCCGCTCCCCGGCACGGGCACGGCGTGCGCCTCGTACGGCAGGGCCGCGGCGACGGCCCGCAGATGGGCGATGTCGTCGGCGTCCAGGGGACCGGCCCGCCAGGCGTCCAGGTCGTCGGCGGTGAGACCCGGCAGCATGCGGCCGCGGGCCACCAGGTGCAGGGCGTGCAGGGCGGCGGCCCCCCAGCCTGCGGTGGCGGGGTGGGCGGCCGGGTGGTGCCGGGCCGCGACGAGGCGGGGCAGGGCGGCGTCGACCGGGAGGGTCAGGGCGGGGACGGCTCGGCCTCGGGCGCCGCTGCCGTGCCGCCGGGCGACGGTCAGCTCGACGCGCTCCGCGCCGCTGTCCGCCGGGTCCGGCAGGGCGCCGCCGTCGGGGGCCCAGAAGGCGACGCGGCCCTCACGGGGCAGGGCGGTCGGCAGGAAGACGGCGGCGCTGGTCATCCACGTGTGTGCCACGGCTCCGCGCTCCTTCCCACCGGGTGACGTGTGTCGACTGGATCTCCGACCTTACGGCGGGGGTCTGACAACGGCCGCCAGGCGGGTTCGCCCGGGCGGCCCAGCAGCGGATGACACGGGGCCCCGGGGGCGGGAGCGTGGTCCACGTCAGACCCGTGTCAGACCCATGACAGAAGAGGAACCGCCATGTCCGTTCGCCGGCGTCTCACGACCGCCACCGGGGCCGTGCTGCTCACCTTCGCCGTCGCCGGCTGTTCAGGTCTGGGCCGCACCATGGTCGGCACGCTCACCTACGAGACGGAACGCGAGCTCGTGGTGACCGTGACCAGCCCCTCGGTGAACGGCTGCCACCGCCTCGCGCCCTCCGGCGCGACCAAGGTCGAGAACAACACCCTGGTCGACATCGTGCTGTACCGGACGCGGGACTGTAAGGGCGAGGACTCCATCTACCTGGCCACCACCCTGGGCGACGAGATCGCCCCGGGCACCCTGCCCTGGCGCAGCTACAGCGTCGTCCACTAGCCCGGCCCCCGGGCCGTTCCCGTTCTCCCCGCCCCGGGTCCATCCTGGAAGTGACCGAAGGGGGCCGGACGGGAGACGCGAGCGTCATGCGTACAGGCAGCGAGCCGGTGACCGCGCGCAGTCCGCTGCGCATGCGGTTCTGGCTGAGTGTGTGGGGCCTGCTCTGGGCCGTGTTCGGCACGACCGTGTTCGCGCTGGTGGGACGCCCCGGCTGGGCCGCGGCCTGCGGCGTACTGTTCCTCGTCGTCCTGGTCGACCTGGTGATGGTGGTGCACCACATCCACCAGGGCCCGCACTGGCAGCCGGGCCGGAACATCCCCCCGTACGAACCCGATCACGGCGGCACGGGACGCTGAGCCCCCCGCTCCTTGACCGTGGCCACTGCTCCGTGACTACTGCTCCGTGTCGAAGCCCGCGGCCTTGAGGTACTCCGGCTTCGGGTCGAGCGCGGCCGCGAGGCGGAAGTGCCGGGTGGCCTGGGCGGTGAGACCGGAGCGCTCGAACGTGCGAGCGAGGGCGAAGTGCGCGAACGCGTTGTCCGGCTCGCGCTCCAGGACCAGCTCGAACTCCAGCTGCGCGGGGCGCAGCTGCGCCGCGGCGAAGAACGCACGGGCCCGCAGCAGGCGCGCCGCCGTGTTCTCGGGATGGGCGGCGATCACGGAGTCCAGCAGCTTCACGGCACCACGAGGGTCGCGCGCGGCCAGCAGATGCTCGGCGGCGCGGAAGTCGATGACGTGCGTTTCCGGGTTTCTGTCGGCCACCATGGCATCCTTCCCCTCGATCCAGTGGTTGAACACCGGACCCGGCACCCTCATTCCACCGCCGCACACACGAACAGGGCGCTAAGTCGCGTCCGCCGCCCGGCGCTCCAGCTCGTCCCAGACCTTCCGCACCTGTGGCGCGAGCGCTTCGAGCGGTCCGTCGTTGTCGATCACGAGATCCGCGACGGCCAGTCGCTGCGCGCGCGTGGCCTGGGCCGCCATCCGGGCCCGCGCCTCGGACTCGACCATGCCGCGGAGCCGCACGAGCCGGTCGAGCTGGGTCTCCGGGGACGCGTCCACGACCACGACCAGGTCGTACAGCGGTGCGAGCCCGTTCTCGGTGAGCAGGGGTACGTCGTGGACGACGACGTCTCCCGTACCCGCCCGGCTCTCCAGCTCCGCCGACCGAGCCCCGACCAGCGGGTGGACGATGGCGTTGAGGGTGGCGAGGCGGTCGGCGTCGGCGAACACGATGGAGCCGAGCTTCGGACGGTCGAGCGCCCCCTCCTCGGTGAGGATGTCGTCCCCGAAGGCCTCGACGACGGCCGCGAGCCCCGGTGTTCCGGGCTCGACGACCTCGCGGGCGATCCGGTCCGCGTCGATCAGCACGGCCCCGTACGAGACGAGCAGCCGTGATACTTCGCTCTTGCCGGCGCCGATCCCGCCGGTCAGGCCCACCTTCAGCATGAGCGGCAGCTTAGGGCCTGCCCCGGACGGGTCAGGCGTCGCCCTCCCGCTCGGCGAGGAAGCGCTCGAACTCGCGGCCCAGCTCGTCCGCCGACGGCAGGTCGACGGGTTCGGCGACCAGGCTGCCGCGGGTCTCGGCGCCTGCCGCCGCGTCGTACTGGTGCTCAAGGCCCTGCACCAGCGCGACCAGCTCCTCGTCGCCCTCGCCGATCTGGCGGTCGATCTCGGTCTGGGTACGACGGGCCTCGGTCCGCAGGGAGTGCGCGACGGCGGGGAGGACGAGACCGGTGGCGGCGGTGACGGCCTCGAGTGCGGTCAGGGCCGCGTCCGGGTACGGGGAGCGGGCGACGTAGTGCGGGACGTGCGCGGCGACGCCGAGGGTGTCGTGGCCGGACTCGGTGAGCCGGTACTCGAGGAGCGCCTCGGCGCTGCCGGGAACCTGCGCCTCGTCGAAGGGGCTGCGGTGGCCCGGCATGAGGTCCGTACGGCTGCCGTGCGGGGTGAGTCCGACGGGCCGGGTGTGCGGCACGCCCATGGGGATGCCGTGGAAGTTGACGGAGAGGCGTACGCCGAGGCGCTCGATGACCTGCCGGACGGCGGCGGCGAACCGCTCCCACTCCACGTCGGGCTCGGGGCCGGAGAGGACGAGGAAGGGGGCGCCGGTGGCGTCCTGGACGAGGCGGACCTCGATGGACGGCGTCTCGTACGCGGTCCATCGGTCTCGCCGGAAGGTCAGCAGCGGGCGGCGGGCGCGGTAGTCCACGAGCCTGTCGTGGTCGAAGCGGGCCACGAGCTGGTGGGGCAGGGTGCCGAGCAGGCCGTCGATGATCTGCTCACCGGTCTCGCCCGCGTCGATGTAGCCGTCGAAGTGGTACAGCATGACCAGCCCGGCCGACTCCTGCGCCAGGGCGACGTCGACGACGGCCAGGCCCTTCGCGTCCCATTCGTACAAATCCTGGGGATCAAGCACGATTACCGCTCCTCCTCGTGTTCTCTCTGGGAACGTCTCGTGCGGCACCGCCATTCCCGCGCCGCGCGATCTCCGGCGAACGCTCTTCCGCGGTCCTTCCCCGTCACGCCCCCGATCCGCCCTGAGCCGCCCGATCCGCCCCGATCCGGTTCACGAAGGGACCGGAAAATGACCGAGGCCCGCTCCCCCGAAGGGAAGCGGGCCTCGATTCGCTAGCGGCTAGCGCTCAGCGGAGAGCCTGTTCAGCTCTGGCCGCCGGCCAGCTTCTCGCGCAGGGCGGCGAGCGCCTCGTCCGACGCCAGGGCGCCGGAGTTGTCGTCCGACTCCGAGGAGTACGAACCACCCGAGATGCCCGCACCGGCGTTGCCACCGGCGGCCGGGGCGGCAGCGCCCTCGGCAGCAGCGGCCTCGTCGGCCTCGCGGGACTTGATGACCTGAGCCTGGTGCTGCTCGAAACGAGCCTGCGCCTCGGCGTACTGGGTCTCCCAGACCTCGCGCTGGGTCTCGAAGCCCTCGAGCCAGTCGTTGGTCTCGGGGTCGAAGCCCTCGGGGTAGATGTAGTTGCCCTGGTCGTCGTAGGACGCGGCCATGCCGTACAGGGTCGGGTCGAACTCGACCGAGGCCGGGTCGGCACCGAAGGACTCGTTGGCCTGCTTCAGCGAGAGGCTGATGCGACGACGCTCGAGGTCGATGTCGATGACCTTGACGAAGATCTCGTCGTTGACCTGGACGACCTGCTCCGGGATCTCCACGTGGCGCTCGGCCAGCTCGGAGATGTGGACCAGACCCTCGATGCCCTCGTCCACGCGGACGAACGCACCGAACGGAACCAGCTTGGTGACCTTACCCGGGACGACCTGACCGATCTGGTGCGTCCGGGCGAACTGCTGCCACGGGTCCTCCTGCGTCGCCTTCAGCGACAGGGAGACACGCTCGCGGTCCATGTCGACGTCGAGAACCTCGACGGTGACCTCCTGGCCGACCTCGACAACCTCGGACGGGTGGTCGATGTGCTTCCAGGACAGCTCGGAGACGTGCACGAGACCGTCGACGCCACCCAGGTCCACGAAGGCACCGAAGTTGACGATCGAGGAAACGACGCCGGAGCGGACCTGACCCTTCTGCAGGGTGGTGAGGAACGTCTGGCGAACCTCGGACTGGGTCTGCTCGAGCCAGGCGCGGCGGGACAGGACCACGTTGTTGCGGTTCTTGTCCAGCTCGATGATCTTCGCCTCGAGCTCCTTGCCCACGTAGGGCTGGAGGTCGCGGACGCGACGCATCTCGACGAGGGAGGCCGGCAGGAAGCCACGGAGGCCGATGTCGAGGATGAGACCACCCTTGACGACCTCGATGACGGTACCGGTGACGATGCCGTCTTCTTCCTTGATCTTCTCGATCGTGCCCCAGGCACGCTCGTACTGAGCGCGCTTCTTGGACAGGATCAGGCGGCCTTCCTTGTCCTCCTTCTGGAGAACCAGGGCCTCGATCTCGTCGCCGACCTTGACGACCTCGTTCGGGTCGACATCGTGCTTGATCGAGAGCTCACGGCTCGGGATCACGCCTTCGGTCTTGTAACCGATGTCGAGCAGGACCTCGTCCCGGTCGACCTTCACGATGACGCCGTCGACGATGTCGCCGTCGTTGAAGTACTTGATCGTCTCGTCGATCGCGGCGAGGAATGCTTCCTCGTCACCGATGTCGTTGACCGCAACCTGCGGGGTGGTGGCGGTGGTCTCGGTGCTGCTCGTCATGTGGGTAAGGGCTCCGGTTACGGACAGAAAGTCGTAGGTACTGCTACGCCGAGAGCCCGTATCGCACCAAGAAGCCGGACAGCCAATGAGGCCCCTTCCCGCGAACGGAAAAGTGCCTCGAAAACCGAGGGGACATACAACAGGTACGAGCGCGGCCTGCTCCGTCTGAGGCGCGCAGGCCCGCAGCGCAACCTTTAGCATACGGGGGCGGCCGGACAGGGTCAATGCGCGAAGCGCGCACCCGGGGCAGATCTACTCAACTCCGGCACCAACTCGTGTCCTTCCACGCCTCATCGGCGGGATCCGCGCACAGCGGTACTGAGCGCAAACTACATCGGCGGGCGAGATGAACCAAGAGTACGAACACGAAGTCCCCTCCGACTCGGCCGAGGACGAGGCGGAGGCGACCCGGCGTGACGCGGGGGACGCGGAGAGCAGTCGGGCGAGCCGTGGCTGGTGGGACAGGAACGCCGACGAGTACCAGAGCGATCACGGATCGTTCCTTGGCGACGACCGGTTCGTCTGGGGTCCGGAGGGGCTCGACGAGGCCGAGGCCGGGCTCCTCGGGCCGGCCTCCTCGCTGAAGGGCCTCGACGTCCTGGAGATCGGGGCGGGCGCGGCGCAGTGCTCGCGGTGGCTGGCGGCGCAGGGGGCGCGGCCGGTGGCCCTCGACCTCTCGCACCGCCAGCTCCAGCACGCG
Organism: Streptomyces sp. NBC_01077; assembly: GCF_045162855.1. Classification (NCBI taxonomy): domain Bacteria; kingdom Bacillati; phylum Actinomycetota; class Actinomycetes; order Kitasatosporales; family Streptomycetaceae; genus Streptomyces; species Streptomyces sp. NBC_01077. The sequence goes on from NZ_CP108669.1 coordinate 2,900,311, forward strand.
CTGCGGATCGGCGGGGACGTGCCGCTGGTGGAGGCCGACGCGGGTGACCTGCCCTTCAAGGACGGCTCCTTCGACCTCGCGTGCTCGGCGTACGGCGCGGTGCCGTTCGTCGCCGACCCGGTGAAGGTGTTCCGGGAGGTGCGGCGGGTGCTGCGGCCCGGTGGCCGGTGGGTGTTCTCGGTGACTCACCCCATCCGCTGGGCGTTCCCGGACGAGCCCGGCCCCGAGGGCCTCTCGATCGCGGCCTCCTATTTCGACCGCACCCCTTATGTGGAGCAGGACGAGCAGGGGCGGGCCGTGTACGTGGAGCACCACCGGACGATCGGCGACCGGGTACGGGACGTGGTGGCCGGCGGGTTCCGCCTGGTGGACCTGGTCGAGCCGGAGTGGCCGGAGTGGAACAGTCAGGAGTGGGGCGGCTGGTCCCCGCTGCGGGGGAACCTGATCCCGGGCACGGCGATCTTCGTCTGCGAGCGTACGGAGTAGATCGCACGGAGTAGATCGCGCCGAGTAGCGGTCCGGAGCGTTGCGCTTGTCGTACTTATAGGTGGGCCCTGTGGACAACGGGGCCCACCTTTTCTCGTCGCGTACGAGACTGAGTGCGTGATCCGAAACGACGCACTCGACCGTCTCCCCGTCCGCCACGCCGTCCCCGAGCTCCTTGCCGCGCTCGACCGGCGCGGTACGGCCGTGTTGTCCGCGCCTCCCGGCACGGGCAAGACGACGCTGGTGCCGCTCGCGCTCGCGGGTCTCATAGGGGAAGGACCGCGGCGGCGGGTCCTGGTGGCCGAGCCGCGCAGGATGGCGGTGCGGGCGGCGGCCCGGCGGATGGCGTGGCTGCTCGGCGAGGAGGTCGGCGGCACGGTCGGCTTCTCGGTGCGCGGCGAGCGGCGGACCGGTCCGTCGACCCGGGTCGAGGTGGTGACCACGGGCATCCTGCTGCAGCGGCTGCAGCGCGACCCCGAGCTGGCGGGCGTGGACGTGGTCCTGCTCGACGAGTGCCATGAGCGGCACCTGGACGCCGACACGGCGATGGCCTTCCTCGTGGACGTACGGGCCACCCTGCGGCCGGAGCTGAAGCTGATCGCCGCGTCGGCGACGAGCGACGCGGCGGCCTGGGCGGATCTCCTCACGGTCCTGGACGGCGGTGGGCCCGCGCCGGTGGTGTGGAGCAAGGGGGAGGGCCACGGCTGCCGGGTCTTCTTCGCGGCACCGCCCCCGGGCGTCCGCCCGGCACACGGCACCTGGGTGGATCCGGCGCTGCTCCGGCACGTCGCCGCGACGGTCCGGCTCGCGATGGAGCGGCACGAGGGGGACGTCCTCTGCTTCCTTCCGGGTACGGGGGAGATCGCGCGGACGGCCGGGATGCTGGCCGATGCCGAGGCGGAGGTGCTCCAGCTGCACGGGCGGGCCCCCGCGGCGGTACAGGACGCGGTGCTGCGCGGTACGGAGCCGGGCGGGCGGCGCAGAGTGGTGCTCGCGACCTCGGTGGCGGAGTCGAGCCTGACGGTGCCGGGGGTTCGGATCGTCGTGGACTCGGGTCTCGCCCGTGAGCCGCGCATGGACCACGCCCGGGGGCTGGGCTCGCTGGCGACGGTGACGGTCTCCGAGGCGACGGCGACCCAGCGTCTGGGCCGGGCGGGCCGTGAGGCCTTCGGGACCGTCTACCGCTGCTGGGCGGAGGCGAGCGACGGGGGCAGGCCGCGCTTCCCGTCCCCGGAGATCAAGGTCGCCGACCTGGCGGACTTCGCCCTGCGGACCGCCTGCTGGGGCGACCCGACGGCGGAGGGGCTCGCGCTGCTCGACGCGCCGCCCGCCGGGGCGATGACGGCGGCCCGGTCGGTCCTCGGCTCGATCGGAGCCGTGGACGCGGCCGGCCGGGCCACCGATCGAGGGGTACGGATGTCCCGGCTCGGGCTCCATCCACGGCTCGGCCGCGCTCTCCTGGACGGTGCGTCGGAGGTCGGGGTGCGGCGGGCGGCGGAGGTGGTGGCGCTGCTCAGCGAGGAGCCGCCGCGCGACTACGGGGACGATCTGGCGGCGGCCTGGCGTGCCGCCCGCCGGGGCGCCGACGGGTACGGGGCCCGCTGGAAGGCGGAGGCCCGGCGCCTGGAACGGTCGGCCGCGGAGGCGGTGCGCGGCGGCGGCGCGACGGACGGGAGCGCCTCGGCAGGCGGGGGCTCCGCGGTGGGCGGCGGCTCCGCTGTGGGCGGCGGCTCCGCTGTGGGCGGGGCGGCCCCCGCGACCGGTGACGACGCGGTGGCCGGGCTGGTGACGGCGCTCGCCTTTCCCGAGCGGGTGGCGAGGGCCCGGGAGCAGGGGGGCTATCTGATGGTGTCGGGGAGCGGGGCCCGGATCGGCGAGGGTTCCGGGCTGCGGGCCACGCCGTGGCTGGCCGTGGCGGTGGCGGACCGTACGGCGCGGGACGCCACGGCGCGGGTGCGGCTGGCCGCCGTGCTGGACGAGGACATGGCTCGGCGGGCGGCCGGACATCTGCGGACCACCGGCGAGGAGGTCCACTGGGAGGACGGGGACGTGGTCGCGCGCTCGGTGGACCGGCTCGGCGCGGTCGAGCTCACGGTCCGGCCGCTCGGGGCGAAGGCCGAGCCCCGGCTCGTACGGGAGGCACTGCTCGACGGCCTGCGGCGGGAGGGGCTCGGGCTGCTGCGGTGGAGCCGGGAGGCCGGGGAGCTGCGCGAGCGGCTCGCCTTCCTGCACCGGGAGGTGGGGGAACCCTGGCCGGACGTGGCGGACGAGGCGCTGGTCGACCGGGCCGGGGAGTGGCTGGAGCCGGAGCTGTCCCGGGCCGGGCGCCGCGCCGATCTGGGGCGGATCGACGCCGGCGACGCCCTGCGGCGGCTGTTGCCGTGGGCGTCGGGCGAGGCGGGCCGGCTGGGAGAGCTGGCGCCCGAGCGGATCGAGGTGCCGAGCGGATCGCGGATCCGGGTCGAGTACGGCGGCGGGCGGCCGGTGCTGGCGGTGAAGCTCCAGGAGATGTTCGGTCTGGCCGAGACGCCTCGGGTGGCGGGTGTCCCGGTGCTCGTCCATCTCCTCTCCCCCGCCGGGCGGCCGGCGGCGGTGACCGCCGACCTGGCGTCGTTCTGGCGGGACGGCTACCGCTCGGTGCGGGCGGAGTTGAGGGGGCGGTACCCGAAGCACCCGTGGCCCGAGGATCCGTCCACGGCGGAGCCGACCCGGTTCACGAGCGCGCGGCTCAGACGGGAGGGGTGAGCGGGGCGGTGGCGGGTTCCGGTGCCGGGCGGCGGGAGCGGGCCTCCAGCCAGAGGGCGAGGGCGAGGAGGAGGAGCGCCAGGAAGGTGAGGCTCCACGGGAGGTAGGAGACGAGCAGGAGGACCGTGAGGCGGTTGGAGGCGACCATCTCGCCGACGCTCTCGATGTAGTCCTCGCGCATCTTCACGTGCCCCTCGAAGACGGTGAGGGTGTCGCGGCCCATCAGCGCCTTGGCGTTGCGGAGCTCCTCCTTGTGGATCTCCTCGCCGTTGACGGGGGCGCCGGTGACCGGCTCGATCCAGAACATCCGCTTGGTGGTGTACCAGCGGGTGAGGCCGGAGTCGGCGAGCAGCTTCGGGGTGATGCCCTTGACCGGCATGGTCTTGGGCATGGGGACCTCGGTCCAGGGGATGGTCTGCTCGAAGTAGTAGACCTCCATGCCCCGGAAGGTGCGGGTGCCCTTGTAGTGGATGGGGGCGGAAGTGCGGGTCTGGGCGTCGAAGTACTGGTAGTCCCGCTTCTCGGTGAGGAAGGGCCACTTGAACTCGATGCCCTCGCGCCGGACCGCGTCGCCGTCCACGGACTCGCCGGTGGCGTGGACGGGGTCCTGGGTGTGGGCGTCGAAGATGTAGCGCTCGGGGACCTGGGAGACCATCTTGCCGTCGGGGCCCGTGATGTGGGCGAGGACGTCCCAGACGACGACGTCGCGCCCGGCGTCGCGTTCGATGCGCCGCGACTCCTCCACGTTGCCCTTGAGGGTCTGGATGATCGTGATCTTGTCGACCTTCTCCGACTTGAGCGTGGAGTAGTTGAGCAGGGTCGCCGGCTTCGCCTCCAGGACGGTCTCCTGGTACTGGTTCGGCGGGATCTTCGCCAGGCGGGGGAAGGCGTACCAGCGCAGGGTCGGGGCCATCGCGACGCAGAAGACGGCGAGGGCGAGGAGGACGAGGCTGGCTCGGCGGCGCACGGTCGCCCCCTTACTTCTTGGGGCCGGGATCGGCGGTCAGGAGGGGCTTGGGCGAGGTGGGCCCGTCGGGCGGCAGATCGACCACGGAGACGAGGAGGACGAAGAGGAGGACTGGGGCGAGTCCGATGGCGGCGGCGACGAGGGCGCGCATGGTCGGCCTCCCGGGGTGCGATCTGATAGGTCGTCAGGGCGGGGGCACCGTAGCAACGCGACCGCGAGATGAGAACACGTTGCACCGCTCTGCCCGGGGAACGAGAAGCGCCGCTCCCCCGCCCGGTGGGGCGGAGAAGCGGCGCTGAGGGCCGAGAGGAACGCGAGTGGGTCAGGCCGAGGGCGAGGGGGAGGCCTCGGGTGCGCCGGTGCCGGAGGGCGTCGGCTCCGGGGTCGGAGTCGGCGTCGGGGCGGGCGCGGTGACCGTCAGCTTGATCTCCGTGGTGCCGCCGCCGGGCGCGGTCAGGCGGAGCACGTACTCGCCCGCCTTGTCGCCGGCGAGGATCTCCGGCAGGGAGATCAGGCCGTTCGCGTCGGTCTTCAGAACGAGCGTGCGAACGCCCCCGTTCTTGAAGGACGGACCGTCGGCGCTCTCCTCGGTCTCCGCCGAGGAGGCGACGATCACGGCCGTGACGAGCACACCGGGGGCCAGTGCGCCCTTGTCGGTGGCCTTCACCTGGACGGGCTGGGTGAAGGAGGTGCCGGTGGTGGCCGACAGGGGGTCGCCCGCGACCCGGGCCAGGGTGTCGGCCTGCCGTTCGGTGACGGTCGCGGTGAACTCGGCCGCCTTCACGCTGTTGCCCACGACGGTGGCCTTGACCGTGAACGAACCGGTCTTCTCGCCCGCCACCAGCCGGGGGGCGGCGGCGATTCCGGCCGATCCGGTGGTGACGGTGGCGGTCGTCGCACCGCCGGCGAAGCGGGTGTCGGTGGTGCCGGTGATCTCGAAGCGAATGCTCACCCTGATGATCGGCGCGCCCGCGGCGTCGAGCGCCGCGACCGTCGGAGCCTTCTCGAAGGTGCTCTCGGTGGTCGCGGTCAGGGGGCCCGAGGAGACGACCGAGAGCCGTGCGACCTTGACGGCCGGCGGGACGACCGGGGGCTTCGTCGGCGGAGTGACCGGGGGCTTGACCGGCGTGGTCGGCGGCGGGGTGACTTCCGAAGGCCCGCCCGGCTGCGTCGGCTTGGGCTTCGGGGTGCCCGTTCCCGACGGCTTCGGAGCGGGGGACGGCGGCGGGGTCGGGAGGGGGCGGTTGCCCTGCCCCCGGTTGTCGCTGCGGTCGACCGGCAGCAGTCCCGTGCCGTCCGGGACCTGGTGCGTGCCGCGCTGGTAGTACTCGAACCAGGACGTGACCGTGTTCAGGTACTCCGTCGAGCGGTTGTAGCTGAGGATGGCCCGGTCGAGGTCGGCCTTGAGCGCGAGGTTGCGGTCGTTGGCGCAGAGGTAGAGACCCGCGGCCTGCGCGGCGTCGTAGATGTTGTTCGGGTCCTTCTTCCCGTCGCTGTTCGCGTCCTGGCCCCAGGTGGCCCAGGTGGACGGGATGAACTGCATCGGGCCGACGGCGCGGTCGTGGGTACGGTCGCCGTCGTAGGCGCCGCCGTCCGTGTCGGAGATGTCGGCGAATCCGATGCCGTCGAGGACGGGGCCGAGGATCGGCGAGAGGGTCGTGCCGTTGGCGTCGACCTTGCCGCCGCGTGCCTGTCCGGACTCGACCTTGCCTATGCCGGCGAGCAGCTGCCAGGGCAGGTTGCAGCCGGGGGTGGTCGAACGGATCGACTGTTCGGCCCGCTTGTAGGCGGCGAGCACGGACGCGGGTATACCGGCCTCGGCGGGGCCGGTGATCACCGGAAGGTTGGTGGGCGCCCCGGGCTTGTTCGGCGTGTTCAGCGGCGGCAGGTCCGTGTAGTACGGCGAGTCACCGGTGGCGGACCCGTCGTCCGGCGGCGGCGCGGTGTCCCCGGCACCGACGGCCCGGTCACCGCCGGCGTTGTCGGTGGGCGGCGGGGTCGTCTCCGGCGCCTGCGAGGCGGCGAGCGCGGCGACCGCGGCCGCCACGACCACACCGCTGGTGGCCCCCTTGCGCAGCCTGCGGCCCAAGTGCGCTGACATGTCTGTGGTCCCTTCCCCCTCGACTGAGGCCCCCCGCTCCCCGCGCGAAACCTCCGGCGACCCTATGCCAACTCCGGTCCACCGGGCACCGGCGCCTGACCGTGTTTCACGGTTTCGTCACCTCTCGGCCGCCTGCCCACCGCCCCCACCAGGGGCGGAGCGCGACCGGGCGGAGGGCCGGGCGGGAGCCCGAGCGGAGAACCAGGCACCTCCGGGCAACGATCGGGCAGAGACAGAGGGCCGGGCGCTCCTGTGACGGGAACCGGGCGGAGGGCCGGGAGCCTCTTGCACTGCGGCCGATGATGTACTCCGGCCGTCACCACCGGAACCTGGGGGAACACCCGTTGCCGTTCACGCTGAGCCATGCCGCCGCCGTGCTGCCCGCACTGCGCCGGAACGGGACCGCGCGCGGACCGCTGGTCGCGTCCGCTCTCGTCGCGGGCTCCTTCGCGCCCGACATGACCTATTTCGCCGCGACGGCCTTCCCCGGGGCGATGGTCCTCGGGGACGTCACCCACTCCCCCGTCGGGATCGTCACCGCCGACGTACTGATCACCGCCGTGCTCGTGGCGCTGTGGCTGACCGTCCGTGAGCCGCTCGTGGCGCTGCTGCCCGCCCGGTGGCGCGGGCGGGTGTACGGGCTCGTCCGGGGCAGTACCTGGCGCGACCGGCACCCGGCCGTGCTCGCCGGGTGGTTCGGCCTCTCCGCGATCGCCGGCTCGACGACCCATGTCGTGTGGGACTCCTTCACCCACCTCGACCGCTGGGGCACGCGGGCGATCCCGTTCCTCGGGGACATCGTGGCCGGGTTCCCCGTCTATCTCTATGCGCAGTACGGGGGTTCGGCGCTGGCCCTGGGACTCCTCGGCCGGTTCACGGCGCGGGCGCTGCGCTCCGCCGCACCGGTAGAGGAGTTGCCGGCCCGGGTACGGGTCCCGGGCCGGCGCGGACGGCTGCTCGCGGCCGGGCTCATCGGCGGCTGCGTGCTCGCCGGGATCGCGCACCGGGTGCTGCGCTGGGCCGCGTACTGGGGCTGGGGCCGGATCGAGACACCTCTGGACGTCATTCCGACGGCCTGTTTCGGGGCCGGTGCGGGGCTCGCCGTCGGGCTCGTGCTGTACGGGACGGGGGCACGGCTCCTGGGAGGGTCGCCCACGCCGACGCCGGAGACCCCGGCCCCCTCTCCCCCGGCGCCGGAAGGAGCGGACCGCCCGGCGCCTCGCGCGGAGCGCTCCCGTCAGGGATCTCGCTGAGCCGCTCCGGCGGGGTGAAGCCACGGGCCGCGGCACCGCCGGAGAGTCTGCGGTGCACGGCGAGGGAGACGCCTTCCAGGGTGCGGACGCCGTACCGCTTGGTGGGGTTGTCGTGGCTGAGGAGGGCGATGCGGTATTCGACCGCCTCGGTGCCCGTGGCGGGGGCGGCCGGTCGTGCGATGCCGATGCTGTGGACGCGCCAGGCGTGGGTGGTGCGGGGCAGCCAGCCGTTCTTGAGGTGGACCTTGACGGTACGGGGCGCGCCCGCGGTGACGCCCCAGGCCTGGTCGCGGACGATCTGCCCCATGAGGTTCATCGCCTCGGTGCGGCGTGAGACGGCGGCGAGCAGGGCCAGTTGGTCCCGGGCGGTGGTGCGGGTGAGGCCCCAGTAGTGGCCGCGGCCGAGGACGGTGCCCTGGGCGCCGGCCTCGCGCAGCACCCTGTTCAGCCGGGCGCGGGAGAGCCCCTGCCACAGTTCGGTGGCGGCGCGGTTGTCGGAGCGGGTGATCATCGCCTTCATCCGCCGGGACTCCCGCGCGGTGGGCGCCCGGCCGAGCTCCTCGGCGCGTCCGAGGACGGCTTGCAGAATGAGGATCTTCGCGATGCTGGCCGAGTCGTACGCCAGGGTGTCGCCGAGCCGGCAGCTCAGTCCGCGTCCGGGGGCGTGGACGGCGACGGAGACCCGGCCGTCGCGGCCCTTGAGCGCGGCTTCGATGTCCTGCGACAGCCGGGCGGCGAGGGTGGGTTCGCGGGTCGAGGTGCAGAGTGCGGGCGCCCGGTGTGCCTCGGCGGGCCAGGCGGTGCCGGACGCCGCGACGAGGGCGCCGAGCAGGGCCCAGACGCGGAGGCGGGGGCGGCGGCTCACGATCATGCCCACCAGTCTCGGGAGCGGGGGCGCGGGGGGGCGCTCGGAGTGGTCCACCTGGCGCATACCCCGCAACCGGTGCGGAGCAGCGCCGACACGGGCGCCGCACCCGTGGTGCGGGCTCAGACACCGGAAGCCCGGGCCCGGCAAGGGGCGCCGTCCGTTGTGCCCACCCTCCCCCAGACTCCGTCCGGGGGGGACCTCCATCGCCCCAGTGGAACGAATGCCCACAACGGGGTGCCTACAACGGGGAGGGTGGGCCCACAGTGAGGTGGGCCCACCTGCCGGGCTGGTGTCAGTGTGCCGCCGAGTCCCAGTCGTGGCCCACGCCGACGGAGACGTCCAGCGGGGCGCGCAGGTCGGCCGCGGCCGACATCTGCTCGCGGACCAGGGCCTCGACCTGCTCGCGCTCGCCGGGGGCGAGTTCGAGCACGATTTCGTCGTGGACCTGGAGGAGCATCCGGGAGGCGAGACCCGCCTCGGTCAGCGCCCGGTCGACTCCCAGCATCGCGACCTTCACGATGTCGGCGGCCGTGCCCTGGATCGGGGCGTTGAGCGCCATCCGCTCGGCGGCCTCGCGGCGCTGCCGGTTGTCGCTGTTGAGGTCGGGCAGGTAGCGGCGGCGGCCCAGCATGGTCTCGGTGTAGCCGGTGGCGCGGGCCTCGTCGACGACCCGGCGCAGGTATTCCCGTACCCCGCCGAAGCGCTCGAAGTAGGTGTCCATCAGACCGCGGGCCTCGCCCGGGTCGATGTTCAGCTGCTGCGAGAGGCCGAAGGCGGACAGGCCGTAGGCCAGGCCGTACGACATGGCCTTGATCTTGCGGCGCATCTCGGCGTCGACGGCGGACCGCTCGACGCCGAAGACCTGGGAGGCGACGGTGGTGTGGAGGTCCTCGCCGGAGGTGAAGGCCTCCAGGAGGCCCTCGTCCTCGGAGAGGTGGGCCATGACGCGCAGCTCGATCTGGCTGTAGTCGGCGGTCATGAGGGCCTCGAAGCCCTCGCCGACGACGAAGCCGTGCCGGATGGCGCGGCCCTCGTCCGTCCGTACCGGCACGTTCTGCAGGTTGGGGTCGGTGGAGGAGAGCCGGCCGGTGGCCGCCACCGTCTGGCTGAAGGTGGTGTGGATGCGCCCGTCGGCGGCGACGGTCTTGATCAGGCCCTCGACGGTGGAGCGCAGCCGGGCCTGCTCGCGGTGGCGGAGCATGATCACGGGCAGGTCGTGCTCGGTCTGGCCGGCCAGCCAGGCGAGCGCGTCCGCGTCGGTCGTGTAGCCGGTCTTGGTCTTCTTGGTCTTCGGCAGGTTCAGCTCGCCGAAGAAGACCTCCTGGAGCTGCTTGGGCGAGCCGAGGTTGAACTCGTGGCCGACGGAGGCGTGCGCCTCCTTCACGGCCTGCTGCACGGCGCCGGCGAACTGCTGCTCCATGGCCTCCAGGTGGTCGCGGTCGGCGGCGATGCCGTGCCGCTCCAGGCGGGCGAGGAGGGCGGAGGTGGGCAGCTCGACGTCGTGGAGGAGCTCGCGGGCGCCGACCTCGCCGAGCTTCTCCTCGAAGGCCCCGGCGAGGTCGAGGACGGCCCGCGCCTGGGTCATGAGGGCCTCGGCCTCGGCGGTGTCGTCGGCGCCGAAGGCGAGCTGTCCGTCGGCGGCGGCCGCCGGGGCGAGCTCACGGTGGAGGTACTCGACGGAGAGCGCGTCGAGCGCGAAGGAGCGCCGGCCGGGCTTGACGAGGTAGGCGGCGAGGGCGGTGTCCATGGTGACGCCCGCGATGCTCCAGCCGTGCTCGGGGAAGACCCGCATGGCGCCCTTGGCGTTGTGCATGACCTTCGGCCGGTCGGGGTCGGCGATCCACGCGGCCCAGGCCTGCTCGTCGGCCTCGTCGAGCGCGCTCGGCTCGAACCAGGCGGCGGCGCCTCCGGCGGCCGCGAGGGCGATCTCTCCCACGTTCCCCGTGCCGAGGGCCCAGGTGTCGACGGTGGCGATGCCGAGGGGCTCGGTGCCGTGCTCGGCGAGCCAGGGAGCGAGCTCGCCGGCGCCGAGGACGGTGCCGTCGATCTCGACGCCCGCCTCCGGGGCCGGGGCGGTGTCCTCGGCGGCGCCCGGGTCGACGGCGAGGAGCCGCTCGCGCAGCGAGGGGTTGCGGATCTCCAGGGTGTCGAGGACGAGGGCGACGGCCCCGCGGTCGTACGGCTCGCGGGCGAGGTCCGTGACTCCCTTCGGCAGCTCGACGTCCGTGACCATCGCGGTCAGGCGGCGGTTGAGCTTGACCGACTCCAGGTGGTCGCGGAAGTTCTGCCCGGCCTTGCCCTTGACCTCCTCGGCGCGCTCGACGAGCTCGTCGAAGGAGCCGAACTGGTTGATCCACTTGGCGGCGGTCTTCTCGCCGACGCCGGGGATGCCGGGCAGGTTGTCCGACGGGTCTCCGCGGAGGGCGGCGAAGTCGGGGTACTGCGAGGGCGTGAGGCCGTACTTCTCCTGGACCTTCTCCGGGGTGAAGTGGGTGACCTCGGAGACGCCCTTGGTGGGGTAGATCACGGTGGTGCGGTCGGAGACCAGCTGGAAGGAGTCCCGGTCGCCGGTGAAGATCCGGACGTCGAAGCCCTCGGCCTCGGCCTGGGTGGTGAGGGTCGCGATGACGTCGTCGGCCTCGAAGCCGTCGACGGCGAAGCGCGGCACGTTCATCGCGTCGAGGAGCTCGCCGATCAGCTCGACCTGCCCCTTGAACTCGTCGGGCGTCTTCGAGCGGTTCGCCTTGTACTCGGGGAACTCCTCGGACCGCCAGGTCTTGCGGGACACGTCGAAGGCGACCGCGAAGTGCGTGGGCGCCTCGTCGCGCAGCGTGTTCGCCAGCATCGAGGCGAACCCGTAGATCGCGTTCGTCGGCTGTCCGGTCGCGGTGGTGAAGTTCTCCGCGGGCAGCGCGAAGAACGCCCGGTACGCGAGCGAGTGCCCGTCCATGAGGAGGAGGCGGGGGCGGGTGTCTGGGGAGTTCTTCGATGCTGTCTCGGCCACATGACGATCCTGCCACGGACGACTGACAATCCCGCCCACCGATCCCGCCCGCACCGGCGGGGTGCCGGGCTGTCACCGGCGCGTGACAGGATCGGAGACGTACGCCGCAGGATTACCGCTCAAGGGAGAGCGCGATGGTCAGCAAGCCGCCGGTCGGCGACCCGGTCCAGGACGCACCGCAGGTCACGCCGCCGCAGCACGCCGCCGCCGGGCTGCCCGCCATCGGGCACACCCTGCGGATCGCCCAGGAGCAGATGGGGCTGCGGCGCACCGCGCGGACCCTGCTCAAGGTCAACCAGAAGGACGGTTTCGACTGTCCCGGCTGCGCTTGGCCCGAGGCGGACAAGCGGCACGTGGCGGAGTTCTGCGAGAACGGGGCGAAGGCGGTCGCCGAGGAGGCGACGCTGCGCCGGGTGACTCCTGAGTTCTTCGCGGCGCACCCGGTGGCGGACCTGGCGACCCGCAGCGGGTACTGGCTGGGGCAGCAGGGCCGGATCACGCAGCCGATGCTCCTGGAGCGGGGAGGCGCTCCGGAGGGCGAGGAGCGCTACGAACCGGTGACCTGGGAGCGGGCCTTCGCGATCATCGCCGAGGAGCTCCGGGCGCTCGCCTCCCCCGACGAGGCGCTCTTCTACACGTCGGGGCGGACGAGCAACGAGGCGGCGTTCCTGCTGCAGCTCTTCGCCCGCGAGTTCGGTACGAACAACCTGCCGGACTGTTCCAACATGTGCCACGAGTCCTCGGGCTCGGCGCTGACGGAGACGATCGGCATCGGCAAGGGCAGTGTCTCCCTGGAGGACCTGCACCGGGCGGACCTGATCATCGTGGCCGGGCAGAACCCGGGGACGAACCATCCCCGCATGCTCTCGGCCCTGGAGCAGGCCAAGGCGGGCGGCGCGAAGATCATCTCGGTCAACCCGCTGCCCGAGGCCGGCCTGGAGCGGTTCAAGAACCCGCAGACCCCCCAGGGCATGCTCAAGGGTGCCGCGCTCAACGATCTCTTCCTGCAGATACGGATCGGTGGCGACCAGGCCCTCTTCCGGCTTCTGAACAAGCTGGTCCTGGAGACGGCCGGGGCGGTCGACGAGGAGTTCGTACGCGAACACACCCACGGCTACGAGGAGTTCGCGGCGGCGGCCGGGCAGGCCGACTGGGAAGAGACGCTCGCCGCGACGGGGCTGGACCGGGCCGAGATCGAGCGGGCCCTGGAGATGGTGCTCGCCTCGGAGCGGACCGTCGTCTGCTGGGCGATGGGTCTCACCCAGCACAAGCACTCCGTGCCGACCATCCGCGAGGTGGTCAACTTCCTTCTCCTGCGCGGCAACATCGGCCGGCCGGGCGCCGGGGTGTGCCCGGTGCGCGGGCATTCGAACGTGCAGGGCGACCGCACGATGGGGATCTTCGAGCGGCCCGCGCCCGCGTTCCTCGACGCCCTGGACAAGGAGTTCGGGATCGTCTCGCCGCGCCACCACGGTTTCGACGTGGTCCGTTCGATCCAGGCGCTGCGCGACGGCGAGGCGAAGGTGTTCTTCGCGATGGGCGGCAACTTCGTGGGGGCGACGCCCGACACGGAGGTGACGGAGGCGGCGATGCGCCGGGCCCGGCTGACCGTCCACGTCTCGACGAAGCTGAACCGCTCACACGCGGTCACGGGCACGCGCGCGTTGATCCTGCCCACGCTGGGCCGCACCGACAAGGACGTGCAGGCGAGCGGCAAGCAGTTCGTGACGGTCGAGGACTCGATGAGTCTGGTGCACGCCTCGCGGGGCAATCTGCCGCCCGCGAGCCCGCACCTGCTCTCCGAGCCGGCGATCGTGGCGCGGCTCGCCCGGGCCACCCTGGGAGCCGGATCGGCCACGCCCTGGGAGGAGTTCGAGGCCGACTACGCCACGATCCGGGACCGTATCTCGCGCGTGGTGCCCGGTTTCGAGGACTTCAACGCACGTCTGGCGGCGAACGCGGGCGGCTTCCGGCTGCCGCACGGTCCGCGGGACGAGCGACGTTTCCCGACGAAGACCGGCAAGGCCAACTTCACGGCGGCGGCCGTGGAGTACCCGAGGGTGCCGGAGGGGCGGCTGCTGCTCCAGACGTTGCGCTCGCACGACCAGTACAACACCACGATCTACGGCCTGGACGACCGCTACCGGGGCATCAAGGGCGGCCGCCGGGTCGTCCTGCTCCATCCCGAGGACGCGGCGGCGCTCGGCTTCGCCGACGGGGCGTACGCGGATCTGGTGAGCGAGTGGACGGACGGCAGCGAGCGGCGGGCGCCCGGATTCCGGGTGGTGCACTACCCGACGTCCCGGGGCTGCGCGGCGGCCTACTACCCGGAGACGAACGTCCTGGTACCGCTGGAGTCGACGGCGGACGTCAGCAACACCCCCGCGAGCAAGTCCGTGATCGTCCGTCTGGAACAATCGCCCTCCGCCTAAGCGTTTGCTCAGGCGACTCGGGAAGACCAGCCGCACGAAGACGAACGAAGACGAACGGAGCCGGGCCATGGGTGAACAGCAGCACGTGAAGTTCCCGCAGGAGGTCATCGACGAGTACGCGGCGTTGGGCGTCGACCTCCCGGCGCTCTTCTCGGCCGGGCACCTCGGGAACCGGATGGGTGTCCAGATCCTGGAGGCCTCCGCCGAGCGGGTCGTCGGCACCATGCCGGTGGAGGGCAACACCCAGCCGTACGGTCTGCTGCACGGCGGTGCTTCGGCGGTGCTCGCGGAGACGCTGGGATCCATCGGCTCGATGCTGCACGGCGGGGTGTCGAGGATCGCGGTGGGGGTCGACCTGAACTGCACCCACCACCGCGGGGTGCGCAGCGGTCTGGTGACCGGTGTGGCGACGCCCGTGCACCGCGGCCGGTCGACCGCCACGTACGAGATCGTGATCACCGACGAGCAGGACAAGCGGGTGTGCTCGGCGCGGCTGACCTGCCTGCTGCGTGAGGTCACCGCGAAGGACGCGACGAACGTCCCGAACGGCTGACCGGTGACAGACGACGCCTGACCAGCGATGCACGACCAAGGGGCGGCACCTTCGGGTGCCGCCCCTTCGGCGTTCCCGGACCGCCCCCACCCCCGATTTCGTCACGCTGTGTCACCTACACAAGGGGGCGCACCGGCCGAAGCGGAGGGGCCGGTTCGTCCGCTCACATTTCTGCCGTTGTCCGATATCCGGAGAGTCCGCTGAGCGGACCGTCAGTACCAAGAATCGCTCAAGCCCCTTAGCGGAACTGCATGTTCTCACTATGTGAACACCGCGTTACCGACCCATTTGTCCCGATTTTCCCACCCGACGCGCACACTCTTTCCCCGTCGGCATAACAAGACAGTCACATCCTGTCCTCGGCGCTCCCCGACCCTCCCCACCTGCGCTTAGAGTCACCGCCAGTCACCGCGCCGCCGGGCGCGTTCTAACTGCACGGCCCTGTACCAACTCCAGTACGGCCCGGCGTTCCAAAACGGCACCCCTCGCTCCGCAGCTTCACGGCACCGCCTCATCCGAGGGGGCCGCGCCAGGGAAAGGACCCTTCGTGCGAAACCGTTCGATGCTCATACTCACCACCGCGGTCACCGCGGGAGCACTCACCCTCACCGCCTGTGGTTCGCGCGACGACAAGGGTGGCGCCGCCGAGAACGGTGACAACGGCAACGTCACCGTGACCATCGGTCTCGACGCGCCCCTCACGGGCGAGCTGTCGGCCCTCGGCCTCGGCATCAAGAACTCGGCCGACCTGGCGGTCAAGACGGCCAACGAGAAGGCCTACGTCAAGGGCGTGACCTTCAAGCTGGAGTCCCTGGACGACCAGGCCCAGCCCTCCGCCGGCCAGCAGAACGCGACCAAGTTCGTCGCCGACAAGGGCGTCATCGGTGTCGTCGGTCCGCTGAACTCCTCGGTCTCCGAGTCGATGCAGAAGGTCTTCGACGACGCGAAGCTGGTGCAGGTCTCCCCGGCCAACACCAACCCGTCCCTGAGCCAGGGCGTCAACTGGAGCAGCGGCGACAAGAAGCGCGGCTACAAGTCGTACTTCCGTACCGCCACCACGGACGCCATCCAGGGCCCGTTCGCCGCCCAGTACGTCTTCAAGAAGGCCAAGAAGACCAAGGCCTTCATCATCGACGACAAGAAGACCTACGGCGCCGGCCTCGCGGGCACCTTCAAGGGCGAGTTCGAGAAGCTCGGCGGCAAGGTCCTCGGCACCGAGCACATCAACCCGGACACCAAGGACTTCTCCGCGGTCGCGACCAAGGTGAAGAGCTCCGGCGCCGACGTCGTCTACTACGGTGGCGAGTACCCGGCCGCCGGCCCGCTGGCCAAGCAGATCAAGGAAGCCGGCGCGAAGGTCGTCGTCGTCGGCGGCGACGCGATCTACAGCCCCGAGTACGTGAAGCTCGGTGGTGCGGCCGCGACCAACGGCGACATCGCCACCTCCGTCGGTTCGCCGATCGAGGAGCTCGCCTCCGCCAAGGAGTTCCTGGCCAACTACAAGGCCAAGGGCTACAAGGAGGCCTACGAGGCCTACGGCGGCTACGCCTACGACTCGACCTGGGCCATCATCGAGGCCGTCAAGAAGGCCGTCGACGCCAACAACGGCAAGCTCCCGGACGGTGCCCGCGCCAAGGTCGTCGAGGCCATGCAGGGCGTCTCCTTCGAGGGTGTGACCGGCAAGGTCTCCTTCGACGAGTTCGGTGACACCACCAACAAGCAGCTGACCGTCTACAAGGTCGAGGGCGGCGCCTTCAAGCCGGTCGAGTCCGGCACCTTCGGCGGCTGATCAACCCCACCACTCAGCACCACCTTCACCGCGCGGGGGGCCGCACCTGGCTCCCCGCGCGGTGTCACATCCGTCGAAAGTCTCGGAGGACAATGCGGTGAACGAACTGCCGCAGCAGCTGGTCAACGGCCTGCTACTGGGATCCATGTACGGGCTCGTCGCCGTCGGCTACACGATGGTCTACGGCATCGTCCAGCTCATCAACTTCGCCCATGGCGAGATCTTCATGACCGGCGGCTTCGGGGCGCTCACGGTCTGGCTCATCCTGCCCGGTGGCACCACCATGTGGGTGGCACTGCCCCTCATGATCATCGGTGCCGTGCTCGTCGCCACGACGATAGCCGTCGGAGCGGAACGGCTCGCGTACCGTCCGCTCCGTGGCGGCCCCCGCCTCGCCCCCCTCATCACCGCCATCGGTCTCTCGCTCGCCCTCCAGCAGGCCGTCTGGTCCCTGTACCCGGAGGCGAAGTCCGCCCGGACCTTCCCGCAGATCCCCGGCGGCCCCATCGAGCTCGGCCCGGTGACCATCCAGACCGGCGACGTCTTCCTCCTGATCGCCGCCCCCGTCTGCATGGCCGTCCTCGCCTTCTTCGTGATGCGCACCCGCACCGGTCGCGGCATGCAGGCCACGGCGCAGGACCCCGACACCGCGAAGCTCATGGGTGTCAACACCGACCGGATCATCGTGATCGCCTTCGCCCTCGGTGCCGCGATGGCCGCGGTCGGCGCGGTCGCCTACGGCCTCAAGTACGGCGTCGTCGACTACAAGATGGGCTTCCTCCTCGGACTCAAGGCCTTCACGGCCGCCGTCCTCGGCGGTATCGGCAACATCTACGGAGCCATGATCGGCGGAGTCGTCCTCGGTATCGCCGAGACCATGGCGACGGCGTACATCAGCCACATCCCCGGTATGGAGCAGCTCGGCGGCCAGTCCTGGGCCGACGTCTGGGCCTTCGTACTCCTCATCGTCGTACTCCTCGCCAGGCCACAAGGCCTCCTCGGCGAGCGCGTCGCGGACAGGGCGTGAGCACCATGACCACCATCTCCGAGAACCCCCAGGCAGCCGCGGTCTCCAAGGAGGACCAGGCGACCGGTCTCATCGGCTTCGTGCCGGCCAAGGCCGCCCGCGCCCTCGCCCTCGGCGGCGGCGTCCTCACCGTCGCCAGCTGCTTCCTCGCCTGGACCTGGACCCCCCGCTTCCCCGGCGACCTCACGTTCTACGGCTCCCCCGGCGGCCTCCAGATGCAGGTCCTGGTCACGGGCCTGCTCACCACCCTCTTCGCCCTCTCCGCGTACGGCGTCAAGGGCACCCGCTGGCTCACCCCGGCCGGCCCCGACGCGGCGCTCAAGCTCGCCGCGATCGCCAACTTCGCCATCGCCTGGTTCACCATCGGCGCGATCAGCATCACGCTCGGCGGCCCGGTCAACCTGGAGCCCGGCGGCGCAGTCGTCGCGGTCGCCAGCCTGCTCGCCTTCGTCGGCGCCCTCGCCCTCCCCTTCGAGCGGCCGAAGCTGCTGCCCGTGGACCCCGAGGACACCGGCTGGGACCGGTTCAAGCACGAGTCCGGCAACAACTGGGCCACCTTCAAGGCCGCCTTCGCCACCGGCCCCGTGCGCAAGCTGCCCTCGATGCACTCCTCCGTCGAGATCCTGATCATCACCGGCATCCTCGCCGTGGCGCTCGGAGTCTTCACCTACGGTGTCGGCACCGAGTACGACGAGCTGTTCCTCGGCTTCCTGATCACGGCCGGCCTCGGCTTCGCCGCGCTCAACAAGTCGGGCCTCGTCGCGCAGGCCACACAGCTCACCGGGAAGCACCAGAACCTCACCATCGCGGGCGCGTTCACCGCCGCGGCGCTCTTCCCCTTCACCCAGACCGACGACCAGTACGCGACGCTCGGCGTCTACATCCTGATCTTCGCCACGGTCGCCCTGGGTCTGAACATCGTCGTCGGCCTCGCCGGTCTCCTCGACCTCGGTTACGTCGCCTTCCTCGGCGTCGGCGCCTACGCGGCCGCCCTCGTCTCGGGCGCCCCGACCTCCCCGTTCGGCGTGCACTTCCCCTTCTGGGCCGCGGTCCTGGTCGGCGCAGCAGCCTCCCTGGTGTTCGGTGTCCTCATCGGCGCCCCGACCCTGCGGCTGCGCGGCGACTACCTCGCCATCGTCACCCTCGGTTTCGGTGAGATCTTCCGCATCGCGGTGAACAACACCGACGGCACCTCCGGCCCCGACATCACCAACGGTTCCAACGGCATCGCGTCCATCCCGAACCTGAGCATCCTCGGCTTCGACTTCGGCGCCGAGCACGTCATCGCCGGGTTCACGATCGGCCGCTTCGCCAACTACTTCTTCCTCATGCTGGTGATCATGGCGGTCGTCGTGCTGGTCTTCCGGCGCAGCGGCGACTCCCGTATCGGCCGCGCCTGGGTCGCCATCCGCGAGGACGAGACCGCCGCGCTCGCCATGGGCATCAACGGCTTCCGGGTCAAGCTCATCGCCTTCGCGCTGGGCGCCTCGCTCGCCGGCCTCGCCGGCACCGTGCAGGCCCACGTCACCTACACGGTGACGCCGGAGCAGTACCTCTTCGCCGGCCCCATCCCGCCCAACTCCGCCTTCCTGCTCGCGGCCGTCGTCCTCGGCGGCATGGGCACCATGAGCGGACCGCTGGTCGGCGCCTCGCTGCTCTTCCTCATCCCCAACAAGCTCCAGTTCATGGGCGAGTACCAGCTCCTCGCCTTCGGCGTCGCGCTGATCCTGCTGATGCGCTTCCGCCCGGAGGGCATGATCGCCAACCGGCGCAACCAGCTGGAGTTCCACGAGAAGGACGAGACGCCCGCCACGCTCGCCAAGGCAGGTGCCTGAACCATGACGACCACCACCAAGCCCGCCGACGCCACCAGCGCGCCGGCCGCCGGCGAGACCGTCCTCGACGCGCGCGGGGTCACCATGCGCTTCGGCGGCCTCACCGCCGTACGCGATGTGAACCTCACCGTCAACAGCGGCGAGATCGTCGGTCTCATCGGCCCCAACGGCGCCGGAAAGACCACCTTCTTCAACTGCCTCACCGGCCTCTACATCCCCACCGAGGGTGAGGTCCGGTACAAGGGCAAGGTCCTGCCGCCCACCTCCTACAAGGTCACCGACGCCGGCATCGCCCGCACCTTCCAGAACATCCGCCTCTTCCACAACATGACCGTCCTGGAGAACGTCCTCGTCGGACGCCACACCCGGATGAAGCAGGGCCTCTGGTCGGCACTGCTCCGTCTTCCCGGGTTCAGGAAGGCCGAGGCCGAGGCGGCGGATCGGGCCATGGAGCTCCTGGAGTTCATCGGACTCCAGGACAAGGCGCAGCACCTCGCCAAGAACCTCCCGTACGGAGAGCAGCGCAAGCTGGAGATCGCCCGCGCCCTCGCGAGCGACCCCGGTCTGATCCTGCTCGA
This sequence comes from Streptomyces sp. NBC_01077, assembly GCF_045162855.1. Classification (NCBI taxonomy): domain Bacteria; kingdom Bacillati; phylum Actinomycetota; class Actinomycetes; order Kitasatosporales; family Streptomycetaceae; genus Streptomyces; species Streptomyces sp. NBC_01077. The sequence continues at coordinate 2,919,949 of NZ_CP108669.1, forward strand.
CGAGCCCACCGCCGGCATGAACCCGCAGGAGACGCGGGCGGCCGAGGAACTCATCTTCGCCATCCGGGACATGGGCATCGCCGTACTCGTCATCGAGCACGACATGCGGTTCATCTTCAACCTCTGCGACCGGGTCGCCGTGCTCGTCCAGGGGCAGAAGCTGATCGAGGGCGACAGCCAGACCGTCCAGAGCGACGAGCGGGTCATCGCCGCGTACCTGGGCGAGCCCGTCGCGGAGGACGCGCCGGCGGCGGAAGCCCCCGCGAAGGACGCGCTCTCCAAGGACGCGCCCGCCGAGGAGGCTCCGTCGGAGGACGCACCGTCCGAGGACACGCCCGCCGAGGAGGCCCCGTCCGAGGACACGCCCGCCGAGGAGGCCCCGTCCGAGGAGGCCCCGTCCGAGGACACACCGTCCGAAGAGGCCCCGTCGGAGGACGCACCCGCCGAGGACGCGCCCGCCGATGACGCCCCTTCCGAGGGCGCCCCGGAGGCCACCGACGCCCCGGAGGCCTCGGAGGCCACCCCGCACGACCCTGCTTCGGGCAAGGAGAACGACGCATGACCGCACTGCTCGAAGTCGAGGACCTGCGCGTCGCCTACGGAAAGATCGAGGCCGTCAAGGGCATCTCCTTCTCCGTCGACGCCGGTGAGGTCGTCACCCTCATCGGCACCAACGGCGCCGGGAAGACCACCACCCTGCGGACCCTCTCCGGGCTCCTCAAGCCGGTCGGCGGCCAGATCAAGTTCGAGGGCAAGTCCCTCCGCAAGATCCCCGCACACAAGATCGTCTCGCTGGGTCTGGCCCACTCCCCCGAAGGCCGGCACATCTTCCCCCGGATGACGATCGAGGAGAACCTCCTCCTCGGCGCCTTCCTCCGGAAGGACACCGCGGGCATCGCCAAGGACGTCCAGCGCGCCTACGACCTCTTCCCGATCCTGGGCGAGCGTCGCAAGCAGGCCGCCGGCACGCTCTCCGGCGGTGAGCAGCAGATGCTCGCCATGGGCCGGGCGTTGATGTCCCAGCCGAAGCTGCTCATGCTCGACGAGCCCTCGATGGGTCTCTCGCCGATCATGATGCAGAAGATCATGGCGACCATCGCCGAGCTGAAGGCCCAGGGCACCACCATCCTGCTCGTCGAGCAGAACGCCCAGGCCGCGCTCGCCCTGGCGGACCACGGTCACGTGATGGAGATCGGCAAGGTCGTGCTCTCGGGCACCGGCCAGAACCTGCTCCACGACGAGTCCGTCCGCAAGGCGTACCTCGGCGAGGACTGACCCCCGCCGGTCCGCACCAAGGACAGAAGGCCCGCCCCACAAAGTCGTGGGGCGGGCCTTCTCTCGTACGGCGGGGTTACTGCTGGCCCTTGGCCGCCTTCTTCTCCTCGGCGTCCTCGATGACCGCCTCGGCGACCTGCTGCATGGACATGCGCCGGTCCATCGACGTCTTCTGGATCCAGCGGAACGCCGCCGGCTCCGTCAGCCCGTACTGGGTCTGCAGGATCGACTTGGCGCGGTCCACCAGCTTGCGGGTCTCCAGACGCTGCGAGAGGTCCGCGACCTCCTGCTCCAGGGCGCGCAGCTCGGAGAAGCGGGAGACGGCCATCTCGATGGCCGGCACCACGTCGCTCTTGCTGAACGGCTTCACGAGGTACGCCATGGCACCGGCGTCCCGGGCCCGCTCGACGAGCTCGCGCTGCGAGAAGGCGGTGAGCATGAGGACCGGGGCGATGGACTCGCTTGCGATCTTCTCCGCGGCCGAGATGCCGTCCAGGACGGGCATCTTCACGTCGAGGATGACGAGGTCGGGGCGGTGCTCGCGGGCGAGCTCGACGGCCTTGGCGCCGTCACCGGCCTCGCCGACGACCGTGTAGCCCTCTTCCTCCAGCATCTCTTTGAGGTCGAGGCGGATGAGGGCCTCGTCCTCGGCGATGACGACGCGGGTCGTCAGCGGCGGGACGTGCGACGCGTCGGCGTCGTCGGCGGGCTGGGGCGACTCGGGGGCGGTCACGGGGGCTCCTCGTTGCGGGGCAAGTACTGCTCCCCTGAGCCTACCTAGCTCCTGTAAGGTGGTGCTCCGCAGGGGCCATAGCGCCCTCGCTTTCTAAGGCCCCAGTACTCCAACTGGTCAGAGAGGCCGCTCTCAAACAGCGGACAGTGTGGGTTCGAATCCCACCTGGGGCACTCTTCCTTTGATTCCAAGGTTGACGGGTGAGGAATGATCGTCACCCACATGCGTGAACCCTGCGGATTCACACACAGCCACTGAGGCGAGTCAGCCACGCTCGACTGCGTGTACGACATTGGAACGCGCCAGCAGGTACTCACTCTTCTCGGCGACGGGCGCAGCCTCAACTCGGTGAGCAAACAGACCGGCATCTCCCGCGCCGCCTTACGCGCCTGGCAGACGCGACTTGAACCCCTCACCCGCATGAACGGGCAGTGCTCACCCTGCCCGCGGTGCCGTTCGACCCCAGGCTTGCCGGACGACATCGCCGCATACGCCTATTTGCTCGGCCTCTATCTGGGCGACGGCTGCATCAGCGATCACCCACGAGGTGGTCACCATCTCCGCATCGCATGCGCGGACGCCTGGCCCGGACTGATCGAGGAGTGCCGCTCGGCGATCTTGGCCGTACGTCCCGAAGGAAGCGCCTGCATACTGCAGAAGCAGGGGTGCGTCATGGTCGCAAGCTACGGTCGACACTGGAAGTGCCTCTTCCCGCAGCACGGTCCCGGAAAGAAACACGAGCGGCGCATCGGCCTCGAAGCATGGCAGCAGGCAATCGTCACCGAGCACCCTTGGGAATTCATCCGCGGCCTCATCCACTCCGACGGATGCCGGATCATCAACTGGACCACCCGCCTCGTCGGTGGCGAGCGTAAGCGGTACGAGTACCCCCGCTACTTCTTCACCAACAAGTCCGACGACATCCGAAAGCTGCTCGGTGACACCCTCGACCGGGTCGGCGTCGAATGGAGGACCACCAAGCGCGGCACCGACCCGTACAACATCTCCGTCGCCCGCAAGGCCTCCGTCGCGCTCATGGACCTGCACGTGGGGCCCAAGCACTGACTACGTCAGTGGATCCCCGATGTGGTGGACCCGCACCAGGTTCGTCGAGCCCGCGACTCCCGGCGGGGAGCCGGCGGTGATGACCACGACGTCGCCCGGCTGGCAGCGGCCGATCCGCAGCAGCTCCTCGTCGACCTGCGCCACCATCGCGTCCGTCGAGTCGACGTGCGGGCCGAGGAAGGTCTCGACGCCCCAGGTGAGGTTGAGCTGGGAGCGGGTGGCCGGGTCCGGGGTGAAGGCCAGGAGGGGGATCGGGGAGCGGTAGCGGGAGAGTCGCTTGACCGTGTCGCCGGACTGGGTGAAGGCGACGAGGAACTTGGCGCCGAGGAAGTCGCCCATCTCGGCGGCGGCGCGGGCCACGGCGCCGCCCTGTGTGCGGGGCTTGTTCCGGTCGGTCAGCGGCGGGAGGCCCTTGGCGAGGACGTCCTCCTCCGCGGCCTCGACGATCCGGCTCATGGTGCGGACGGTCTCGATCGGGTAGCGGCCGACGCTGGTCTCGCCGGAGAGCATGACGGCGTCGGTGCCGTCGATGACCGCGTTCGCCACGTCGCTCGCCTCGGCGCGCGTGGGGCGGGAGTTGTCGATCATCGAGTCGAGCATCTGGGTGGCGACGATGACCGGCTTGGCGTTCCGCTTGGCGAGCTTGACGGCACGCTTCTGGACGATCGGCACCTGCTCCAGGGGCATCTCGACGCCCAGGTCGCCGCGGGCGACCATGATGCCGTCGAAGGCGGCGACGATCTCCTCGATGTTCTCGACGGCCTGCGGCTTCTCGATCTTGGCGATGACGGGCAGCCGGCGTCCCTCCTCGTCCATGATCCGGTGGACGTCGATGATGTCCCGGGCGCTGCGGACGAAGGAGAGGGCGATGGCGTCGGCGCCGATGCGCAGTGCCCAGCGGAGGTCCTCGATGTCCTTCTCGGACAGGGCGGGGACGGAGACGGCGACGCCGGGCAGATTGAGGCCCTTGTTGTCGGAGACCATGCCGCCCTCGATGACCAGGGTGTTCACCCGGGGCCCGTCGACGGAGGTGACTTCCAGGGTGACGCGGCCGTCGTCGACGAGGATGCGCTCACCGGCGGTGACGTCGGCGGCGAGGCCGGAGTAGGTCGTTCCGCAGCAGTGGCGGTCGCCTTCCGTCGGCTCGACGGTGATGGTGAACTCGTCGCCGCGTTCAAGGAGTACGGGACCTTCTCGGAAGCGGCCGAGGCGGATCTTCGGGCCTTGAAGGTCGGCGAGGACACCGACGCTGCGTCCGGTCTCGTCGGAGGCTTTGCGTACGCGCTGGTAGCGCTCCTCGTGCTCGGTGTACGAGCCGTGGCTGAGATTGAGGCGGGCCACGTCCATTCCGGCCTCGATCAACGCCTTGATCTGGTCGTATGTTTCGGTGGCGGGCCCAAGGGTACAAACGATTTTCGCTCGGCGCATGGTTCGAGCCTAGGCCTTACCCACCAGTAGCGAGTTGGCGGGACATGACTACTCAACAACCTTTCCGTGAAAGGCTGTTGACAAGTCTTGAATCTGTGCGCCGGGGTGCTCCGATGAGCGATTTTCGCGCCCCGGCGCGCTCCGTCTCAGAGTGCGGGCGGCCGCATCGTGAAGCGTGCCACGACCTCGGCGGTGACGGTCTGGCGCTGCGGTTCGAGGTCCAGCGGCGGGGCCTCCCCTGCCGCCTCGGCCGAGTAGGCCATCGCCGCCGAGCCGAAGGCGGCGCGCCTCGGCATCAGGGGCTCCGCGAGCCCCGCGTCCGACAGTTCGAGGAGTGAGGCGAGCGAGGTGCCGAGCGCCTCCGCGTAGGCCCGCGCCCGCTGGACCGCCTCCGTCACGGCGAGCCGGCGCGCCTCCGCGTACGCCGGGGAGTCCGGCCGCAGGAACCACCACGGTCCGTCGACGCTCGTCAGTTCCAGGTCGGCGAGCCGGGTCACCAGCTCCCCCAGCACGGTGAAGTCGGTCAGCTCGGCCGTGATCCGCACCCGTCCGTGGAAGGCGTGCACCCGTTCCCCCCGTCCCTTGCGGGTGAGCTCGGGAGAGATGGAGAAGCTGCCGGTCTCCAGTTTCTCCACCGCGGAGCCCTGCGCCTTGACCAGATCGAGCACCTGAGCGTTGCGCCGGGTCAGGTCCGCGAGTGCCGCCGACCGGTCGGTCCCTCGTGCGGAGACCGTCACCCAGATCCTGGCGAGCTCCGGATCCACCTCGAGCCGCCCCTCTCCACGGACCGTCACCTGGGGCGCTTCCGGGGTCGCGTGTTCCTGCGTCACGTCCTGGCTCCTCCGTGTTCGGTAACGATCGTCCACCGAACACTTTCCCACTCCGTAACCCGAAAGGTCTGTTGCCGACGTGCTGTCTGAGCCAGAATCTACGCGCGTTGTGCGCCACGGTCGGCGCCGGCGTCACAGAACCAAAGGGGAGAAAACACATGCCGCTGAACCGCAGGACGTTCCTGGAGCGCTCGGCCGCCGCCGGGGCCGGAGTGGCCATCGCCGGAGCCGTCGCCGTTCCCGCCGAGGCCCACGGCCACGGCCGCCCGCGTCCGCAGAAGCGGTACTCCTTCACCGTGATGGGCACCACCGACCTGCACGGCAACGTCTTCAACTGGGACTACTTCACGGACAGGGAGTTCGACGACAAGGCGCACAACGACGTCGGCCTCGCCAAGATCTCCACCCTGGTCGACCAGGTCCGTGAGGAGAAGGGCCGCCGCAACACCCTCCTCATCGACGCCGGCGACACCATCCAGGGCACCCAGCTGTCGTACTACTACGCCAAGGTCGACCCGATCACCGCCCGTCGCGGCCCGGTCCACCCGATGGCCCAGGCCATGAACGCCATCGGGTACGACGCCGCCGCGCTCGGCAACCACGAGTTCAACTACGGCATCCCGGTGCTGCGCAAGTTCGAGGAGCAGTGCGACTTCCCGCTGCTCGGTGCCAACGCGCTCGACGCCAGGACCCTGCGCCCGGCCTTCGCCCCGTACAGCATGCACCGGCTGCGCACCCCGCACGGCAAGGACGTCAAGGTCGCGATACTCGGCCTGACCAACCCCGGCATCGCCATCTGGGACAAGGCGAACGTCAGCGGCAAGATGGTCTTCCCCGGTCTTGAGGAGCAGGCCGCGAAGTGGGTGCCGAAGCTGCGCTCGATGGGCGCGGACGTGGTCGTCGTCTCGGCGCACTCCGGCTCCAGCGGCACCTCCTCGTACGGTGACCAGCTCCCCCACATCGAGAACGCGGCCGGGCTCGTCGCCGAGCAGGTGCCGGGCATCGACGCCATCCTCGTCGGCCACGCGCACACCGAGATCCCCGAGTACCGGGTGAAGAACAAGGAGACGGGCAAGGACGTCGTCCTGTCCGAGCCCCTGAAGTGGGGCCAGCGCCTCACCCTCTTCGACTTCGACCTGGTGTGGGCGAAGGGCCGCTGGACCGTCGAGAAGGTGGCCGCGCAGGTCCTCAACTCCAACACGGTGGCGGAGGACCCGGAGATCACCGGGCTGCTCGGGGACGAGCACAAGAAGGTCGTCGCGTACGTCAACCAGGTGATCGGCACCTCCACCGCCGCCATGACCACGGCCGACGCGCCGTGGAAGGACGAGCCGATCATCGACCTGATCAACATCGTCCAGGCCGAGACCGTGAAGGCGGCCCTCGCGGGCGGCGCCCACGCGGCCCTGCCGGTCCTCTCGCAGGCCTCCTGCTTCTCCCGCACGGCCCGCATCCCGGCCGGCCAGGTCTCCATCAAGGACGCCGCCGGCCTGTACCCCTTCGAGAACACCCTGGAGGCCCGTCTGATGACCGGCGCCCAGCTCAAGGACTACCTGGAGTTCTCGGCGCGGTACTACGACCAGACCCCGGCGGGCGCTCCGGTCGACACCGCGAAGCTCACCAACGCGGACAACACCCCGGACTACAACTACGACGCCGTCTCCGGGCTCACGTACGAGATCGACATCGCGAAGCCGGCCGGCTCGCGGATCGTGAACCTGTCCTTCGAGGGCAGGCCGCTCGACCCGGCGGCGAAGTTCGTCCTCGCGGTCAACAACTACCGGGCGAGCGGCGGCGGCGCGTTCCCGCACATCGCGGGCGCCCAGCAGCTGTGGGCCAACTCGGACGAGATCCGCAACACGATCATCCAGTGGGTGCAGGCGAAGGGGACGGTCGACCCGTCCCTGTTCGCCTCGGTGGACTGGAAGCTGACCCGGGACGGCGTCCCGGTCTTCTAGGACTCGATCGGTTCTCACTGCTGTACGAGAGGCGTCAGCTTCTGGCCCTGGGCCGGGATGCTCGGCGCCTCTCGTGGCTCCAGGCCGAAGCTGGTGAAGGCCGTCCGGCGGGGCAGCGGGTACGGCTCCTTGCCGGTGATCGAGTTGAGGATGGCCGCGCTCCGCCAGGCGGCCAGGCCGAGGTCGGGGGCGCCGACGCCATGGGTGTGCTTCTCGGCGTTCTGTACGTGGACGGCGCCGGTCACGGACGGGTCGAGGACCAGCCGGTACCGCTCGTCGACGCGGGCGCGCCCGGCGGAGTCGTGGCGCAGATACGGGGCGAGGCCGGCGAGCATCCGGTCCACCGGGCGCTCCCGGTAGCCGGTCGCGAGGACGACGGCGTCGGTGGTGAGGCGGGAGCGGGTGCCCTGCTGGAGGTGTTCCAGGTGGAGCTCGACCTGGGTGGTGGCGACGCGGCCGGCCGTACGGACCCGGACGCCGGGGGTGAGGACGGCGTCGGGCCAGCCGCCGTGCAGGGTGCGGCGGTACAGCTCGTCGTGGATGGCCGCGATGGTGTCGGCGTCGATGCCCTTGTGCAACTGCCACTGCCGGGGCACGAGTTCACCGCGTACGGGCTCGGGCAGGGAGTGGAAGTAGCGGGTGTAGTCGGGGGTGAAGTGCTCCAGACCCAGTTTCGAGTACTCCATCGGCGCGAAGGCCTCGCTGCGGGCCAGCCAGTGGATCTTCTCGGCTCCGGCAGGGCGGGCTCTGAGGAGGTCGAGGAAGATCTCGGCGCCGGACTGACCGGAGCCGATGACGGTGACGTGCCCGGCGGCGAGGAGGGTCTCGCGGTGGGTGAGGTAGTCGGCCGAGTGGAAGACGGGGACACCGGGGGCGTCGGCGAGCGGCTTGAGCGGCTCGGGGACGTACGGCTCGGTGCCGACGCCGAGGACGACGTTCCGGGTGTACGCGCGGCCCAGCGCCTCGGCCTCGCCGTCCGGGTCGACCTGGGTGAAGTCGACCTCGAACAGGCGCCGCTCGGGGTTCCAGCGGACCGAGTCGACCTGGTGGCCGAAGTGCAGACCGGGGAGCTGCTCGCTGACCCAGCGGCAGTAGGCGTCGTACTCGGCGCGCTGGATGTGGAACTTCTCGGCGAAGTAGAAGGGGAAGAGGCGTTCGCGGTTCTTCAGGTAGTTGAGGAAGGTCCACGGGCTGGCCGGGTCGGCCAGGGTCACCAGGTCGGCGAGGAACGGGACCTGGAGGGTGGCGCCCTCGATGAGGAGGCCCGGGTGCCAGTGGAAGGCGGGCCGCTGCTCGAAGAAGGTGGCGGCGACGCCACCGGGGACACCGTGCGCGAGGGCGGCGAGCGAGAGGTTGAAGGGGCCGATGCCGACGCCCACGAGATCGTGGGGCCGGTCGAGGTCGTCCTTGGGGGTGCTGCCGGTCATCGCTGCGTGCTGCCTTCCACGAGGGTGATGAGCTGAGCCAGGTCGCCGGGGGTGGCGTGGGGGTTGAGCAGGGTGGCCTTGAGCCAGAGGCGGCCGTCCACCGCGGCGCGGCCGAGGACGGCACGGCCCTCGGCGAGGAGGGTGCGGCGGATCGCGGCGACGGTCTCGTCGTCGGCGCCGCGCGGCCGGAAGAGAACGGTGGTGAGCGTGGGCCGGGCGCGCAGATCGAGGCCCGGCGCCTTCTCCACCAGATCGGCCAGGTCCTGGGCCCGGTCCATGCACGCGTCGACGAGCGCGCCGAGGCCGGTGCGGCCGAGGGCGCGGAGGGTGACGGCGGTCTTGAGGACGTCGGGGCGGCGGGTGGTCCGCAGGGAGCGGCCGAGGAGGTCGGGGAGGCCTGCCTCGGTGTCGTCGTCGGCGTTGAGGTAGGCGGCGGTGTGTCCGAGGACGGCGAGGTCGGCGGCTTCCCGTACGGCGAGGAGCCCGGCGGCGGCCGGCTGCCAGCCCAGTTTGTGCAGGTCGACGGTGACGGTTCGGGCGCGGGCCAGGCCGTCGAGGAGGGGGCGGTGGGTACGGCTGAAGAGGAGGGGGCCTCCGTAGGCGGCGTCGATGTGGAGGTCGGCGTCGCGCTCCTCGCAGAGGCCGGCCAGGGCCGGGATCGGGTCGACGAGGCCCTCGTCGGTGGTTCCGGCCGTGGCGGCGACCAGGACCGGGCCGGTGAGGGTGGTCAGTACCTCGTGGAGAGCGGCGGGGGCGATCGTCCCTCGGGGGGTGGGCACCACGACGGGCTGGGGGAGGCCGAGGAGCCAGGCGGCGCGCTGGAAGGAGTGGTGGGCGTTCGCGCCGACGACGGTACGGACCGCCGGGCCGAGTCGCTCCCGCGCGAGCAGCAGGGCGAGCTGGTTGGACTCGGTGCCGCCGGTGGTGACGAGCGCGTCGGGGTGGGTGGCGTCCGGATAGACCTCGGCGGCGAGGGCGGCCGTGACCAGGGCTTCGACGGCGGAGGCGGCGGGGGCCTGGTCCCAGGAGTCCATGGACGGGTTCAGCGCGGAGGCCGCCAGGTCGGCGGCGACGGCGAGGGCCAGGGGTGGGGTGTGGAGGTGGGCGGCGCAGAGGGGGTGGGCGGGGTCGGCGGCGCCGGCGGCCAGTGCCCGGACGATCGTGGCCAGCGCCTCGTCCGCGCCGGTGCCGGTCTCCGGGAGCGCGGTGCCGAGTGCGCCGACGCGGCGAGCCACCGCTTCCGGGCCACCGGCCGGGAGCGGGCCGCCGCGGTCCTCCGCCCCTGCTCGGAGGGCGTCGAGGACGGTGCGGAGGAGAGGACCGAGGGCATCGGGTCCGGGGGCGCCTCCGGCGAGGGGTGGGGGTGCGGCACGCATGGACGACAGAGTGCCGGGGGTTGTCGGGGAATGTCCGGGGAGTCCGTGGTTGTGACCCGAACGAGGGACCCGCCGCCCCCGCCCCACCCCGTGTGGGCAATCGTCCCGCATGGGGGTCCCCCCTGGACGAAGTCCTTGGGGGAGGGACGGGTGGGCACACGGGACGGCGCCCTCTGGCGGCGCCTCCACCTCTTGTGCCTGGACCCGCACCACCTGGCACGGCGCACCTGTGGTGCGGGTTCAAGCGCGGAAGCCTGGGCCCGGCAAGGGGCGCCGTTCCGTTGTGCCCACCCGTTCCGCCCTGGGGGTCCCCCCGGACGGAGTCTGGGGGAGGAACAGTTGCCCACAACGGGGGGACGGGGGCCCGTGCCCACAACGGGGGTGGGTGGGGGCCCGTGCCCACAACGGGGTCAGGCGTTGCGGGCCGTCAGGGCTCGGTGGAGGTCGTCGAGTTGGTCGATGAGCTTGCGGCGGAGGGCCGGGATCATGGTGTCGTCGGTGAGGTGGGACTCGCCGAGGGCCAGGGAGTCGGCGTCGATCGCGTACGACGGGAAGGCGTAGCGGCCGGCCGCTTCGGCCATCACGGCGCCCCTGCGGGCGCCCAGGGCGATGGCGGCCGGGTAGAAGCGGGGGACGTACTCGCGTACGAGGTCCGCCTGTTCCGGCTGCCAGAAGCCCTGTGCCGTGGCGGTGAAGAGGTAGTTGGAGAGGTCGTCCGTGTCGAAGAGCGCCGACCAGGCCGTCGCCTTCGCCTCTGCCGTGGGGAGCGACGCACGGCAGCGGGCCGCGCCCTCCTGGCCCGTGGCGCTCGGGTCCCGCTCCAGTTCGGCGGTGATCGTGGGCTCGTCGGTGGCGCCGAGGACGGCGAGGCGGGCCAGGATGCGCCAGCGCAGCTCCGGGTCGAGCTCCGGTCCGCCGTGGACGGTGCCCTCGTCGAGCCAGGAGGTGATCTTTTCGGGGGTGCCGGTGCTGTCGATGTACGCGCGGACGGCGGTGAGCCGCAGTCCGGGCGCTTCGCCGTCCTCGGTGCGGCGAAGGAGCGCGCGGGCGATCTCGCAGATGGTGGCGAGGGCGGCGGGCCGCTCGTCCTCGGTGACGTAACGGTCGGCGATCTGGGTCCGGGCGAAGCCGAGGACGCCCTGGACGAGGGCGAGTTCGGTCTCCTCGGTGAGGTGCGCGAGGGCGATCTCCAGGTACTCGCGCGGGGCGAGGTCTCCGTCGCGGACCATGTCGCGGAGCGCGTTCCAGACCACGGCGCGGGTCAGTGCGTCGGGGATGCGGGAGAGGCCGCGCAGGGCGGACTCCTCGGACACCTCGTCGAAGCGGAGCTTGGCGTAGGTGAGGTCCTCGTCGTTGAGGACGATGAGGGCCGGGCGCGGGCCGGTGAGTTCGGCGGGCGCGGTCTGGGGCACGTCGAGTTCGCGGCGCTCGCGCAGGACGAGTTCGCCGGAGGGGTCGCGGTCGTAGAGGCCGGCGGCGATCCGGTGCGGGCGGCTGCCGTCGCGGTCGATCGCGAGCTGCCAGCGGAGGCCCTCGCCGGTGAGGGCGGGCGTCAGGGTGTCGACGCCGGTGGTGCGGAGCCATTGTTCGGCCCAGGCGTGGACGTCGCGTTCGGTGGCGGCGGCGAGGTTGTCGATGAAGTCGGCGAGGGTCGCGTTGCCGAACTTGTGGCGCTTGAAGTGGATGTTGATGCCGGCGAGGAAGTCCTTCTCGCCGAGCCAGGCGACGAGCTGGCGGAGGGCGGAGGCGCCCTTGGCGTACGAGATGCCGTCGAAGTTGAGGAGTGCGGAGGCGGTGTCGGGGACGGACTCCGGGGCGGGGGCGACGGGGTGGGTGGAGGGCCGCTGGTCGGCCTCGTACCCCCAGGCCTTCCTGGTGACGCCGAAGTCGACCCAGGTGTCGGGGAAGAGGTCGGCGCAGGCCTCGTTGATGGTCTGGTAGCCCATGTACTCGGCGAAGGACTCGTTCAGCCAGATGTCGTCCCACCAGCGCAGGGTGACGAGGTCGCCGAACCACATGTGGGCCATCTCGTGGGCGATGATCATGGCGCGGGTCTGCCGCTCGGTGACGGTGACGGCGGAGCGGAAGACGAACTCGTCGCGGAAGGTGACGAGGCCGGGGTTCTCCATGGCGCCCGCGTTGAACTCGGGGACGAAGGCCTGGTCGTAGGAGTCGAAGGGGTACGGCTCCTCGAACTTCTGGTGGAAGCGGTCGTAGCAGGCCTTGGTGACGGCGAGGATCTCGTCGGCGTCGGCGTCGAGGTGGGCTGCGAGGGAGCGGCGGCAGTGGATGCCGAAGGGCAGCCCGGCGTGCTCGGTGCGGACCGAGTGCCAGGGGCCGGCGGCGACGCAGACGAGGTAGGTGGAGAGCGGCGGGGTGGGGGCGGCCTGCCAGCGGCCGTCGGGACCCTGCTCGGTGATGCCGTTGGAGAGGACGGTCCAGCCCTCGGGGGCCGTGACGGACACCTCGAAGACGGCCTTCAGGTCGGGCTGGTCGAAGGCGGCGAAGACGCGCTGGATGTCTTCCATGAAGAGCTGGGTGTAGACGTACGACTCGCCGTCGCTGGGGTCCGTGAACCGGTGCATGCCCTCGCCGGTGCGGGAGTACCGCATGGCCGTACGGATCCGCAGGACGTGCTCGCCCTCGCTCAGGCGCAGCGGGAGGCGGTTGCCCTCCAGGGTGGTGACGTCGAGGGGCTCGTCGTCCAGGAGGGCGGAGTGCAGGGTTTCGGGCTTCAGCTCGACGAAGGTGTCCCCGGCGGTGCGGGCGGTGAACCTGACGAGGCTGGTGGACTCGAAGGTCTCGTCGCCGGTGGTGAGGTCGAGGTCCACGCTGTAGTGCTGGACGTCGAGGAGCTGGGCACGGGTCTGCGCTTCGTCGCGCGTCAGTACGGACATGGCCCTATGCTGCCCGATGCCTTCGGCGCCGGGCAGGGGTGGTGGGGTCAAGACCGTCCGTTCCCGCCGTTCTCAGGCGAGTCCCGAACCGTTCAGGTGGGCGAAGGCGGCGGTGATCCGGGGGCGGTCGTAGCCGGCCGGGCCGGCCGCGCCGCTGGACAGCAGGGTGTGGAGCAGGATCCGGGCCTTGGCGGGGTCGAGGGGGCCGGCCGGGATCAGTCCGTGGTGCAGCAGGTCGTACTCGGATCCGGGGCCGCGGTAGGTGCTCGAGAGGGTCGCGCCGCCGCCCGTACGGGAGGCGAGGACGACCGGGATGCGGCGGGCGATTTCGGCGAGCGGTTCGACCAGCCAGGCGGGGGCGTGACCGGCGCCGAAGGCGGCGACGACGAGGCCCTGGAAGCGGTGGTCGACGGCGTCGAGGAGTTCGCCTCGGTCGCCCAGGGAGAGGGTCACCAGGGCCACCCGTACTTCGGGGTCGAGCTTCAGGGTGCAGAACGCGGCCGGGACGGCGGGGCGGAGCAGGATGCGGGGCTCGCCCTCGACGACCGTGCCGAGCGGCCCCGCGCCGGGTGAGGCGAAGGTGGCGACGGAGGTGGTGTGGGTCTTGCGGACGAGGCGGGCCGCGTGGATCTCGTCGGCGAGGACGACGAGGACGCCGAGGTTCCGGCAGGCCGGGTGGGCGGCGACCGCGAGCGCGGCGGCCAGGTTGGCGGGGCCGTCGGCGCCCGGCAGGTCGGGGCGGCGCATGGCGCCGGTGACGACGATCGGCTGCTCGGTGGTGCAGAGCAGGTCGAGGAGGAAGGCGGTCTCCTCCAGGGTGTCGGTGCCCTGGACGACGACCACGCCGGAGCCGGCGGCGACGGTGGCGCGGACCTCGGCGGCGAGGGCGGCGAGGTCCGCGTGGGTGAGGGTGGAGCTGGGGACGCGGCGGAAGTCGTTGAGGACGACGTCGTGGTCCCCGCCCAGCTCGGCGAGGACCTCCTGGCCGCTCATCCGGGCCGCGTCGCCGCCGCGTGCGGAGATCGTCCCTCCGAGGGTGAAGACCGTGACGCGGGCCATCAGCGTGCTCCGTCCGCAATCGTCTCGTGGTGGCGGATGACCTCGGCGATGATGAAGTTCAGGAGCTTCTCCGCGAAGGCCGGGTCCAGTTTCGCGCTCCCGGCGAGTTCCCGCAGCCGGGCGATCTGCCGGGCCTCGCGGGCCGGGTCGGCGGGCGGCAGCTGGTGCTGGGCCTTGAGGACGCCGACCTGCTGGGTGCACTTGAAGCGCTCGGCGAGCATGTGCACGACCGCCGCGTCGATGTTGTCGATGCTTTCGCGCAGCCGGGTCAGTTCGGCCCGTACGGACTCGTCGACGGGCTGGGACGGGGTGGAGTCACTCATGATCTGCGAGCTTAGACGGATCTCGGGAGGATCGTGGGCGGGTGTTCGGGATCCGGAACGGTGTTGCTCCAGCCGCCGTGCACGGACCGGCCCTGCTGTTCGCGGAAGCGGATGGGGGCGGTGCCGACCCGGCGGGTGAACAGCCGGGAGAAGTAGGCCGGGTCGTCGTAGCCGACGCGGCGGGCGACGGCGGCGACGGGCAGCTCGGTGGCGGCGAGGAGTTCCTTGGCGCGGCCGAGACGCACGGTGAGCAGGTAGTCCTTGGGGCTGCACCCGGCGGCCCGGCGGACGGCCGTCCGCAGTTCGGCGGCGGTCATGCCGTGCCGGGCGGCGTGTTCGGCGACGGAGAGCGGCTGGAAGGCGTCGCGGGCGAGGGCGGCGAGGACGGGGTCGCCGTCGGCGTTGGTGTCGGCACGGGCCCGGCGCAGTGCGACGAGCAGTTCGTGGACGGCGGCGCCGGTCTCGACCTCCAGGAGGGGGTTGCCGGGGCGGGCGGCGCGGGCGATCCGGCTGATGGCGGCGCGGGCGGGGGCCGCGTCGGCGAGGGGGACGACGGGCCGGTCGGGTTCTATGTAGCCGAGCTCGGTGTAGGTGGTGGTGGCCGGTCCGGTGAAGTCGACGAAGGACTCGTCCCAGCCGGTGCCGGGGTCGGCGCCGTAGTGGTGGGGGGTGCCGGGCGTCAGCCAGAGCAGCGCGGGCGCGGTGACGGTGGTGCGGCGTCCGTCGGCGCCCCGGTACCAGCCGCTGCCGGCGGAGACGACGACGGCCACGTGGTGGTCGAGGGTGCGGGGCCCGACGGTCGGCAGGGTGCCGTGCTGGAGTCCGACGCCGAGGCAGACGAGGCCGAGGCGGTGGTGGACGGGGCTGGGCGTGAAGTAGCGCATCCAGGTGTGGTACATGCGGTGGTGCCCCTCCCCAGGGCCGGTCCGGCGGTTCGGGGCCGGGCCGACTCTAACGTCCAAACTGCGACGATCTTTGTCCATGGACCGGTTCGCCGCCAGAGGGCGAGGGTGAGGCCATGAGCACGTTCGCTGTGGGTGACGAGGACTTTCTGCTCGACGGGCGGCCGGTGCGGCTTCTGTCGGGGGCGCTGCACTACTTCCGGGTGCACGAGGAGCAGTGGGAGCACCGGCTCGGGATGCTGCGCGCGATGGGCCTCAACTGCGTCGAGACGTACGTCCCCTGGAATCTGCACGAGCCGGAGCCCGGCCGGTACGCGGACGCGGACGCCCTCGGCCGGTTCCTGGACGCGGTGGCGCGGGCCGGGATGTGGGCGATCGTGCGCCCGGGGCCGTACATCTGCGCAGAGTGGGAGAACGGCGGCCTTCCGCACTGGCTGACCGGCCCGCTGGGGCGGCGCGTGCGGACTCTCGACCCGGAGTTCCTGGCGCCGGTGGAGGACTGGTTCCGGCGGCTGCTTCCGCAGGTGGTGGAGCGGCAGATCGACCGGGGCGGGCCGGTGGTCCTGGTGCAGGTGGAGAACGAGTACGGGAGTTACGGCAGCGACCTGGCCTATCTGGAATGGGTGGCGGAGCTGCTGCGCGGCTGCGGGGTGAGCGTTCCGCTGTTCACCTCGGACGGTCCCGAGGACCACATGCTGACGGGCGGCTCGGTGCCGGGGGTGCTCGCCACGGCGAACTTCGGCTCGGGGGCCCGGGAGGGCTTCGCGACGCTGCGGCGCCATCAGCCCTCGGGGCCGCTGATGTGCATGGAGTTCTGGTGCGGCTGGTTCGACCACTGGGGCACGGAGCACGCGGTGCGGGACGCGGCGGACGCGGCGGAGTCGCTGCGGGAGATCCTGGAGTGCGGGGCCTCGGTGAACGTCTACATGGCGCACGGGGGCACGAACTTCGGGGGCTGGGCGGGCGCGAACCGGGCCGGTGACCTGCACGACGGGCCGCTGCGGGCGACGGTGACCTCGTACGACTACGACGCGCCGGTGGACGAGGCGGGGCGGCCGACGGAGAAGTTCTGGCGCTTCCGCGAGGTGCTCGCGGCGTACGCGGAGGGGCCGCTGCCGGAGCTTCCGGAGCCGCCGGCCCGGCTGGCGGGCCCGGTGCGGGGTGGCTTCGACGGCTGGGCGCCGCTGGGCGGGGTCCTGGGGGTGCTCGGTGGCGAGGAGTCGGTGACGCCGGTGCCGCCGACCTTCGAGCAGCTCCGGGTGGACCGGGGCCTGGTCCGCTACCGGGTGACGGTGCCGGGCCCCCGGCAGCCGTACCCGCTGGGGGTGACGGGGCTGCGGGACCGGGCCGTGGTGTGGGTCGACGGGCTTCCCTCGGGGGTCCTGGACACCGCGGACGGCGAGGACGTGACGCTCGCGGAGCCGGTGGGCGGGTCGGCGGTGGTGGACCTGTGGGTGGAGTCGCTCGGGCGGGTCAACTACGGGCCGCGGCTGGCGGAGTCGAAGGGGATCACGGGCGGCGTACGGCACGAGCGGCAGTATCTGCACGGGTTCCGGGCCCGGGGGCTGCGCCTGGATGCCTTCGAGGCGGCGGCCGTGGACAAGGTGCGGTTCGAGTCCGTGGCGGACCGGAGCGGACCGGGCCTCTACCGGGGGACGCTGGAGGTGACCGGGGCCGGGGACGCGGTGCTGCGGCTGCCGGGTGCGACCCGGGGCTTCGTGTGGGTGAACGGCTTCTGTCTGGGCCGGTACTGGACGGCCGGCCCGCAGGACGCGCTGTTCGTGCCGGGCCCGGTGCTCCGGGAGGGTGCGAACGAGGTGTGGGTCCTCGAAGTGGAGGGGGGCGGGGTGCCGGGCGTCGAGCTGGGCGTCCTCTGAGTCTTCCCACCGGAGATCGGCGTCAGGCGGGGCTTTCCCACCGGACCACGGCGTCAGGCAGGACGGTGCCCCGGAGCCGAGGCCGCTCCGGGGCACCGGTTCGTGCGTTCCGCTACAGCGTGGCCGCCGCGGACTTGATCGCGGCGGCGAAGGTCGAGACCTCCGTGTAGACGCCCGGGTAGCCGGCGCGGGCGCAGCCCTCGCCCCAGCTCACGATGCCGACCTGGGTCCAGGCACCCGCGTTGTCCTTGCGGAACATCGGGCCGCCGGAGTCACCCTGGCAGGTGTCGACCCCGCCCTGGCTGTAGCCGGCGCAGATCTCCTCCGCCGGGACGAGGTCGCTGCCGTACGAGTTCTGGCAGGAGGCGTCCGAGACGAACGGCACGTTCGCCTTGAGCATGTAGCGCTGCTGCCCGCCGCCCTCACGGGCGGCGCCCCAGCCGGCCACGGTGAAGGTGCCGCTGTTGTACGCCGTGGTCTCGGCGATCTTCAGGGTGGGCAGCGAGGTGATCGGGCTGGCGAGCTTGATCAGCGCCCAGTCCTTGCCCTTGCCGTTGTAGCCCGGGGCCTGGAGGACCTTGGTGGACTTGACCTTGATCGCGCTGCTGCTCTGCAGGTCCACGACTCCGGCGGTGGCGGTGATGCTGGTGTTGTTGCCGGAGCCGCTCACACAGTGGGCCGCGGTGAGGACGACCTGCGGGGTGATCAGCGAGCCGCCACAGCCCATGGAGAGCCGGACCATCCAGGGGAACTCGCCCTGGGCGGCGCGGGTGCCTCCGACGACGGGGGCGGGGGCGGCGGAGGCGGTGGTGGGCTGGAGGCTGACGGCCGCCAGGACGACGGCGCCGGCCGCGGCCAGCTTCTGGAGCGCACGGACCATTCGGTTCTGATTCACGTGTCTGCCTTCTTTCATGGGGGGTTGCCTCGACGGGTGATGACATGCGCCCGTCAAGTCATGTCCGGATTATGGACAACGCTCAACTGCCCCCACAAGGAAGCCTTTTCGGCCACACCGAACGGCGGGATCGTACAGTGGACGAGAGGGGGGATCCGGTATGTCGAACCGTCAGGAGGGCGACCGTGTCGCCCACGGCTTCCCGCACCGCACCACGGTCGGGGCCTCGCTCACGGCGCTCTACCGTCGCCTCTCCCCCGACGGCGTACACCGCTACCCGGCGAGCGTGCTCGCCGCCGATGTGGCCCTCGGCGACGACGAGGACCTGCACCTGGGCACCCAGCGGGTGGCCCGCGCCCTCGTCCGGCACCTGCGGCTGCCCGAGGCGCGCCTGGTGGTGAGCTTCCGGCCGATGGAGTACGCGGCGGCCGTCGACCTCGCCGCGGGACCCGAGTACTTCGTGGAGCTCAACGACCGCTTCAGGACCCGCCGCCGGGACATCGGCGCGGCCCTCGCCCACGAGATCACCCATGTCCTGCTGCACCGGCTCGGCCTCGGCTTCCCCGGCACCGCCGAGAACGAGATCCTCACCGACGTCGTCACCACGTACCTGGGCGCGGGCTGGCTGCTGCTCGACGCGTTCCGGCAGGACGGCGTGGAGAGCCAGAAGCTCGGCTATCTGACCCCGGAGGAGTTCGGCTACGTCCTCGCCAAGCGGGCCGAGGTGTTCGGCGAGGACCCCTCGCCGTGGTTCACCAGCGCGGTGGCGTACGAGGCGTGGGTACGGGGCCGGGCCGAGGCCGACCGGGAGCGGGCGGTGCCGCCGCTCGCCGGGGCGGGCTGGGCCGAGCGCCGGCGGTACGGCTGGGAGCGGCGCCGGGGGCGGGCCGGCGAGGAGGCCCCGTACTCCTTCCAGGGCGGGGCGCCCGCGACCGGCGTCTCGTTCCTCTGCCCGGTCTGCCGACAGCGCCTGCGGGTCCCGGCGGGACGGGCGCTGCGGGCCCGGTGCGGGGTGTGCCGCTCGGTCCTGGAGTGCGCGGGTTAGGGGTGTCCGGCGGATGAGGCCGATCGCGCCCGGCTTCGAGCAGCGGGGGCGGCAGCCGTTCGCCGCGCCGGGGCGGGAATCGATTTGCGCCAGGGCCGGACGGCGGGTCAGGGTCGGCGCATGAGCACGCTGTTCGACGCCATCCGTGACGGGGACGAGGACGGGGCCGTACAGGCCCTGCGGGACGGGGCCGACCCCGAGGACCGGGAGGACGGGGAGACCGCTCTGTACCGCGCGGCCGTCGGCGACGAGGCCGGAATCGTCCGGGTGTTGCTGGCCGCCGGGGCGGACCCGGGCCGGGGCAGCGGCGAGGACGGCGACGATCTGCCACTGTGCGGGGCGGCCGTCGGCGGGCACACCGCGGTGGTGCGAGCGCTGCTCGCGGCGGGCGCCGCGCCCGACCAGGAGGAGGCGTACGGCTTCACGGCCCTGGCCTGGGCCCTGCGGCTCGGGCACGCCGACACGGCCCGGGTGCTCCTGGAGTACGGGGCCGATCCCGACCGGCGCGGACCCGACGGGGTCCTGCCGCTCGTGGCCGCCGCCCGGCGCGGCTCCACCGGCTGTGTACGGGCGCTCCTCGATCACGGGGCGAACGCCCGGGAGGCCGCGCTGCGGGAAGCGCGGCGCTGGATCGGCGCCGACATGGCGGCCGAGCTGCGGCGTGGACTCGTCGCCGGGAACGAGGGCGGGCAGACGTACGAGGCGGTGATCCGCCGGGTCCGCGAGGACGGCGGGGTGACGGTCGTCGTCGAACTGCTGCGGGAGGACGGCGCGCCGGGGCGCGGCGACGACCGCCAGACCGGGCACGCGGCGATCTCCACGCTCATCGAGGCGGCGCTCGGCCTGCACACCTCGCACGAGGAGCTGGCGGCGCGGGCGTTGCGCTGTGGCGATCCGGAGCTCGACGACTGGACGACGGCGGTGGCGGAACTGGCGGGCCGGGCCGACGAGGAGACCTTCGTGGCGGCGGCCGCGTGGTGCGCGTACCGCGACCCCCTGCGCCGGGCGCTCGGCGCGCGCGTGCTCGGCGCCCTGCCGGGCTTCGCGCCGAGCGCGGTCCCGGTGCTGCGCCGGCTCGCGGCGGAGGTCGTGGTGGCGGGGCCGTCACGGGAGTCGTCACGGGATCGGGGGCTTTCGGGGCGCCGGCAGGTGCCGTCGGCGCGCGAGCCGGGGCGGGAGCCCGCGGCGCCGGGGCTTGCGGTGGTGTCCGCGCGGGAGCCGGTCCTGTCGGTGGTGTCGGCGCTCGGGGAGTGCGCGGACCCGGCCGCCGTGCCCGAACTCCTCGCTGCGGCCGGGCATCCCGACGCGGCCGTCCGGCGGGCGGTCGCGGGGGCCCTCGCCGGGATCGTGCCGGCCGGGCACATGGAGGCGCTCGGGGTGCTGCTCGCGTTGAGCCGGGACGGTGACGCGCGGGTGCGGGACTGGGCGACGCTCGCGCTCGCCGAGCTGCCCGACGACACCCCTCTCGTACGGGAGGGGCTCGCCGAGCGGCTCGGCGACACCGATCCGGAGACGGCGGCGGAGGCGGCGCGCGGGCTCGCGATCCGTCAGGACCCGCGCGCCGTCGACGCGCTGGCCTCGGTCCTCGCGGACGGCGACCCGGAGGGCGCGGCGCGGGAGACGGCACTCGCCGCCCTGGAGCACGTCCACGATCCCCGGGTCAGGACCCGTCTGGAGTGGACGTCCCCGCGCCGCGGCTGACCTGCTCGGACGTGCTCAGCAGCCGTAGTCGATCAGGTCGAAGGACGCGTAGTGGTCGGCGGTGTAGTAGTCCTCCTGCGCCGAGTTACCGGTCACGACGCGGCGGGCGCCACGGGTGGAGGACCCCGGGGTCTTGACCGTGTACTCGTGGTAGTAGCCCAGCGAGTGGGACGGCAGGACCCCCTCCCGGTTCTGGAAGACGGAGCCGTCCTGGCTGTACGGGAAGGGCCCGCCCGCGTCGATCAGGCGCAGGGTCGTGTACGCCTGGCTGGGGAGGTCGGAGTAGCAGATGTCCCCGACGGCCGCGGTCGCCGCGACGGAGCTCACGACGGTGGCGGGCGCGGGGGCCGGTGCGGCGGTGGCCGGGGCACCGAGGAGGAGGGAGGAGACGAGGGCGGCGGCGACACCGCCGGCGAGGGTGAATCGAGGGGGGATTCGCATGGCTGAGATTTTGACGCGCGTAGATCCGGCCCGGAAGGCCGATTCCCTTCAATTCGCCGGACGTTAACTCCTTGCCCGCGAACGTGCGGATCCCGTGTGCACGCGTGTGACCGGGGGTCGGCGGGGAACGCGGGGCGGCCGCCGAAGCCCTCTCGGACCCGGCGGCCGCCCCGCCTGCACGGCCGGACCTCAGCGACCGCCCGCCGGGAGCCGCAGGCTCAGCAGGGCAGCCGCCGCGTAGGCGGCGAGGACCCACGGCATCGCCGCGCCGAGCGAGAGGTCCGCGAACCAGGCGGTGCCGATGGCCGCCGCGCCCAGGGCGCCGCCGAACTGCTGGGCCGTGGAGAAGACTCCGGACGCGCCGCCGGCCAGTTCGGCCGGGGCGGCCGACAGGACGATGCCGACGAGCGGGACGACGAGGAGGCCGAGGCCCGCGCCCGCGACGGCGAGGCCGGGGACCAGGGGCCAGGCGCCGGTGTGCGTGGGGGCCGCGGCCTCCATGGCGTACCAGACCCAGCCGTAGCCGCCCGCCATGAGGAGCGCGCCCGCGGTCGGGACGTACCGGCCGAGCTTGGCCGCGAGGGGTTCGGCGGCGGGTGCGGTGAGGAAGCCGCCGGCCGAGAAGGCCGCCAGCAGGACGCCGGCCTGGGTCGGGGTGTAGCCCTGGCCGCCCTGCAGCCAGATCGCGAGGACCAGGAAGAAGCCCTGCATGCCGAAGGCGAAGAGGAGTTGGACGGCGAGGCCGTACGAGAAGGCGGGCACGGTGAACATCCGGCCGGGCAGCACCGAGCCGCGTGCCGCGAGCGCGACCACCGCGAGCACTCCGGCGGCGAGGAGGGCCCAGCCCCAGAGCGGCCAGCCCCAGGTGCGGCCCTGGACGAGCGGCAGGACGACGGCGACGAGTCCGGCGGCGAGGACGAGGCTGCCGAGCAGCGGAGGCCGGACGGCGGCGCGTTCACGGGTGCGGGGCACGAGGACGACGGCGGCGGCCAGGGTGAGGAGGGAGACGGGCACGTTGACGAGGAAGACGCTGCGCCAGCCGAGCCCGAAGAGGTCCGCGTCGGTGAGGACGCCGCCGAGCAGCAGCCCGATCGCGGAGGCGAAGCCGGCCACGGCCCCGTACATCCCGAAGACCTTGCCCCGGTCCTTGCCGCGGAAGAGGCTGTGGAAGGAGCCGAGCACCTGGGGCATGAGGACGGCGGCGGTGACGCCCTGCACGGCGCGGGCCGCGATCAGCTGGCCGGGGCTCTGGGCGAGGCCGCAGGCGAGGCTCGCGAGGCCGAAGCCCGCGGTGCCGGCGAGGAAGAGGGCCTTGCGGCCGTAGCGGTCGCCGAGCCGGCCGGCGACGACGAGGGTGGAGGCGAAGCCCAGGAGGTAGGCCGAGACGGTCCACTGGAGGGCGCTCTCGGAGGCGCCGAGGCCTTCCCCGAGGGAGGGCAGGGCGACGTTGACGATGGTGACGTCCACCAGGTCCATCAGGGCGGCGACCATCATCACGACGGCGGCGGCCCAGCGGCGCGGGTGGACGGGGTGCGGGTCGCCGGTGGCGGTGGTGTCGGTCGTGGCTGTCGCGGACATGTCGGCCCCTCCTTTTATTTCGTTCGGCCTAACGAAATAAAAAGTGGCATGAGTCCGCTCGTGATCGCAAGTCTTTCGTTCGGCCGAACTAAATAAATTTTGCTAGGCTGCGGCCATGCCCACGAGCGAGCGGTCGAGCCGGCCGGACACAGGACGACGTGCCGAGGTCGTCGCCGCCCTCACCGCCGCCGGCCGGGACTCCAGCGCCGCCTCCGTCGCCTTCCACTCCGCCGTGGCGGCCCAGCAGGACCTCGGCGCCACCGAGACCAAGACGCTCGACCTGCTGCAACGGCACGGCGCCCTCACCGCCAAGGAGCTGGCCGAGCACTCGGGTCTCGCCCCCGCCTCCGTCACCGGGCTCGTCGACCGCCTCGAACGCAAGGGCTTCGTCCGCAGGGTGAAGCACCCGACGGACAAGCGCCGGGTGCTCGTCGAGCCCCGCCCCGAGAAGCTGGCCGAACTCGCCCCGCTCTTCGACGACTGGGCGCGCGAAGTGCACGAACTCTACGAGGAGTTCACGACCGAGGAACTGGCGACGATCACCCGCTTCCTCACCGGGGCGACCGAACGCCAGCGCGCCGCGACCAGGCGCCTCACGGAATAGCGCCTCCTCGGTACCGGCCGGTCAGGCCCCGTACACCGGGTGCGGCGGCTCCGCCTCCGCGAGGAGGCGCCGGGCCGTCTCCCCCGCCTCCGCCGGGGTCCGGCGCGTGCCCTTGTCCGCGGTCGGGCCGGGTCGCCAGCCCTCCATGACGGTGAGGCGGCCGCCCTCGGCCTCGAAGACCCTGCCGGTCACGCCCTCCGACGCGGCCGAGCCCAGCCACACCACGAGCGGCGAGACGTCCTCGGGCGGCGCGTCGAGACCGCCGAAGACCTGCTCGGTCATCCGGGTCCTGGCCGCCGGGGCGATCGCGTTGACCTGGACCCCGTACCGGGCGAGCTCCGCCGCCGCGACGAGGGTGAGGCCGACGATCGCGGCCTTGGCGGCCGCGTAGTTGCCCTGCCCGACGCTGCCGAGGAGCCCGGCACCCGAGGTGGTGTGGACGACCCGCGCCACCGGCGTGCGCCCGGCCTTCGCCTCGGCCCGCCAGTACGCACCCGCGTGCCGCAGCGGCAGGAAGTGGCCCTTGCCGTGGACCCGCATGACCGCGTCCCAGTCCTCCTCGTCGAGGTTCACGAGCATCCGGTCGCGGAGGAAGCCCGCGTTGCTGACGAGGGTGTCGAGGCGGCCGTACATGTCGAGGGCGGCCGCGACCAGGGAGGCGGCGCCCTCCGTGGTCGCGATGTCGCCACCGTGGGCGAGGGCCTCGCCGCCCGCCGCCCTGATCTCCTCGGCGACCGCCGCCGCCGGACTGTCGGGCCCCGGGCGCCCGTCGAGGCCGACCCCGAGGTCGTTGACGACGACCCGGGCCCCCTCGGCGGCGAAGGCGAGCGCGTGCGCCCGCCCGAGTCCACGACCCGCTCCCGTCACGATCACCACTCGCTCGTCACACAGACCCATCTCGACTCTCCTTGTTGACGGTTGCGACATCCAGGAAGGCGGGGCGCTCCCCGCCGCCGTGCACGAGGAGCGAGGCTCCCGAGACGTAGGCCGCCCGGTCGGAGGCGAGGAAGACGGCCGCCTCCCCGATCTCGTCCGGTGCGGCGAGCCGGCCCAGCGGTACGGTCCGGCCGACGGCGGCGATCCCGGCCTCGTCGCCGTAGTGCAGATGGGACAGCTCGGTCCTGACCATGCCGAGGACCAGGGTGTTGACCCGTACCTCGGGGGCCCATTCGACGGCCATCGAGCGGGCGAGGTTCTCCAGGCCCGCCTTGGCCGCGCCGTAGGCGGCCGTGCCCGGGGAGGGCCGGGTGCCGCTGACGCTGCCGATCATGACGACGGCGCCGCGCGAGGCCCGGAGGAGCGGGTGGGCGGCGAGGCTGACGGTGAGCGGGGCGGTGAGGTTCAACTCGACCACGCGCGCGTGCCGTTCGGCCTCACCCTCCCCCAGGAGGCGGTACGGCGTGCCGCCCGCGTTGTTGACGAGGGCGTCGAGCCGTCCGTACCGCGCGGTGAAGTCGGTGAAGAACTCCCGTACGACGGCGGGTTCCCGCAGGTCGAGGGGGTGGAACTCGGCGGTGCGGCCCGCCGCTTCGACCGGTGCGTCCGGGGGTCTGCGGGCGCAGACGGCGACCCGGGCGCCGGCCCGCAGAAAGGCGCGTGCGATGCCCGCGCCGACTCCGCGGGTTCCGCCGGTGACGAGCACGACCCTCCCGTCCAGCTCCATCGGCTGCTACCTTCCTCCTCAAGAGGGTACCTAACAAACGTTTGGTGGAAAGGTAGCTGATCCACTCATGGGTGTCTGCACCTCGCGCCCCACGACGGGCGTGGCCCTGGTCACCGTCGACTTCCCGCCCGTCAACGCCCTGCCCGTCAAAGGCTGGTACGCGCTCGCCGACGCCGTCCGCGCGGCGGGCCGCGACCCCGAGGTCCGCTGCGTCGTCCTCACCGCCGAGGGCCGCGGCTTCAACGCGGGCGTCGACATCAAGGAGTTGCAGCGCGACCCCGGGCACGCGTCCCTGATCGGCGCCAACAGCGGCTGCGCCGAGGCCTTCGCCGCCGTGTACGAGTGCGAGGTGCCGGTCGTCGCGGCGGTCGCCGGACACTGCCTCGGCGGCGGCATCGGGCTCGTCGGCAACGCCGACGCGATCGTCGCCGCCGAGGACGCCGTCTTCGGACTGCCCGAGCTGGACCGGGGCGCACTCGGCGCCGCCACCCATCTCGCCCGGCTCGTGCCGCAGCACCTGATGCGGGCCCTCTACTACACCTCGCGGACCGCGACCGCCGCCGAACTGCACGCCCACGGCTCGGTGTGGAAGGTGGTCCCGCGCCCCGGACTGCTCGACGCGGCGCTCGACCTGGCCGGGGAGATCGCCGCCAAGGACGGCAGTCTCCTCCGGCTCGCCAAGGCCGCCCTCAACGGCATCGACCCCGTGGACGTACGGCGCAGCTACCGCTTCGAGCAGGGCTTCACCTTCGAGGCCAATCTCAGCGGGGTCGCCGACCGGGTCCGCGACACCTTCGGGAAGGAGAACTCCCCGTGACCGACAAGACGATGACCCCCGAGGACGTCGTGGGCCGGCTCCGCTCCGGCATGACGATCGGGATCGGCGGCTGGGGCTCCCGGCGCAAGCCGATGGCCCTGGTCAGAGCGCTGCTCCGGTCCGAGATCAGCGATCTCACGGTGGTCTCCTACGGTGGCCCCGACGTCGGCCTGCTCGCCGCCGCGGGCCGGATCCGGCGGCTCGTCGCGCCGTTCGTGACCCTGGACTCCATCCCTCTCGAACCCCATTTCCGGGCGGCCCGTGAGCGCGGTGCCTTCGAGCTCACCGAGCTCGACGAGGCGATGTTCATGTGGGGGCTGCACGCCGCCGCCAACCGGCTGCCGTTCCTGCCGGTCCGGGCCGGCCTCGGCTCCGACGTGATGCGGGTCAACCCGGGCCTGCGGACCGTCACCTCCCCCTACGAGGACGGCGAGGAGTTCGTCGCCGTGCCCGCGCTGCGCATGGACGCCGCCCTCGTCCACGTCAACCGCGCCGACCGGCTCGGCAACGGCCAGTACCTCGGCCCCGACCCGTACTTCGACGACCTGTTCTGCGAGGCCGCCGACACGGCGTACGTCTCCTGCGAGCGCATCGTCGACGGCACCGACCGTTTCGGGCCGGACACTGTGCCCCAGACCCTCCTCGTCAGCCGCCACAGCGTCACCGGCGTCGTCGAGACCCCGAACGGGGCCCACTTCACCTCCTGCGTCCCCGACCACGACCGCGACGAGCCCTTCCAGAAGCTCTACGCCACCACCCCCTGGCCCGAGTTCGCCGAGCGCTTCCTGTCGGGCAAGAGCGAGGACGACTACCAGGCGGCCGTACGGGCCTGGCACGACGAGCGCAAGGAGCAGCGGTGACCACCCGAGCCGAATACTGCGTGATCGCCTGCGCCGAGGCCTGGCGCGACAACGGCGAGGTGCTCGCCAGCCCCATGGGCCTGATCCCCTCGTTCGGCGCCCGCCTCGCCAGACGCACCTTCTCCCCCGACCTCCTCCTCACCGACGGCGAGGCCCTGCTCGTCGGCCTCGACGGGGAGCCCGAGGGCTGGCTGCCGTACCGCAGGCACCTCGCCATGGTCACCGGCGGCAAGCGGCACGTGATGATGGGCGCCAGCCAGATCGACCGGTACGGCAACCAGAACATCTCCTGCATCGGCGACTGGCAGCGCCCCACCCGCCAGCTCCTCGGCGTGCGCGGGGCACCCGTCAACACCCTCAACAACCCCGTCAGTTACTGGATCCCCAAGCACTCGCCCCGGGTCTTCGTCGAGCAGGTCGACATGATCAGCGGCGTCGGCTACGACCACGCCGTCGGGCCGTACCACCGTCTCCCCCGGGTCGTGACCGACCTCGCCGTCCTCGACTTCGAGACGTCCGGCCACGCGATGCGGCTCGCGTCCGTCCACCCGGGCGTCACCGTCGACGAGGTCCGGGCGGCCACCGGCTTCGAGCTGGTCATCGGCGACGACGTGCCGTACACCCGCGAACCCACCGCCGACGAACTCCGGCTGATCCGCGAGGTCATCGACCCCCGGGGGCTGCGGAACCGCGAGGTCGCGCCCCGATGAGCGCCCCCATGAATGCCTCCATGAGCGCCCGATGGGCGCCCCGATGAGGACCGCGCTCACCGAACTGACCGGAGTCCGCCACCCGATCGTGCAGACGGGCATGGGCTGGGTCGCCGGTCCCCGGCTCGTCTCGGCGACCGCGAACGCGGGCGCGCTCGGCGTCCTCGCCTCCGCCACGATGACCGTGGACGAGCTCCGCGCCGCCGTCCGCGAGGTGAGGTCCCGCACCGACCGGCCCTTCGGGGTGAACCTGCGCGCCGACGCGGGGGACGCCCGCGAACGGGTCCGGATCATCGTCGACGAGGGGGTTCGGGTCGCCTCCTTCGCCCTCGCGCCCTCCCGGGACCTGATCGCCGAGCTCAAGGACGCCGGGGTCGTCGTGATCCCCTCGGTCGGTGCCCGACGGCACGCCGAGAAGGTCGCGGGCTGGGGCGCGGACGCGGTGCTCGTCCAGGGCGGGGAGGGCGGCGGCCACACCGGCGAGGTCGCGACGAGCGTCCTGCTGCCGCAGGTGGTGGACGCCGTCGACATCCCGGTGATCGCGGCGGGCGGCTTCCGCGACGGGCGGGGCCTGGTCGCCGCCCTCGCCCACGGGGCGGCGGGCATCGCCATGGGCACCCGCTTCCTGCTGACCTCCGACTCGACCGTGCCGGACGCGGTGAAGGCCCGCTATCTGGCCGCCACGGTCAAGGACGTCACGGTGACGACGGCCGTCGACGGGCTGCCGCACCGGATGCTCCGTACCGACCTCGTCGCGTCCCTGGAGAACGCGGGGCGGGTACGGTCCCTGGCCCGGGCCCTGCGCCGGGCGGCCGGCTTCCGCCGGATCTCCGGGCTCTCCTGGCCCGCGATGGTCCGCGACGGCCTGGCCATGCGCCACGGCAAGGACCTGTCCTGGAGCCAGGTCCTGCTCGCCGCGAACACCCCGATGCTCCTGCGGGCCTCGATGGTCGAGGGCCGCACGGACCTGGGCGTCATGGCCGCCGGTCAGGTCGCGGGAGTCATCGACGACCTGCCCAGCTGCGAGGAACTGGTCACCCGGATCATGACGGAGGCCGCGCAGGTCCTGCGGACGCTTCCGCACCCCGAGGAGTGACCCACACGCCGCACCGCCCACCCTCAACCCCTTGAGCCGCAAAGGAGTCCGGCCGTGCACCTGTCTCGACGCGCGCTGCTCACCGCCACCGGCGCCACCGCCCTGCTCACCGCCCTGCCCACGGAGGCGACCGCCCGCCCCCGGTCCGCGCAGGCGCCCCCGATCCGGCAGATCCCGCTCCAGGGCGCCGTCAACGTCCGTGACCTCGGCGGCTACCCCACGTACGACGGGAGCCGGGTCCGGTACGGCCTCGCCTACCGGGGCGACCACCTCGCCAAGCTGACCGACGCCGACGTGACCACGCTCGCCGGGCTCGGCCTCGGCACCGTGGTCGACCTGCGGATCCCGCTGGAGGTCGGGTACGACGGCGCCGACCGGCTGCCGGCCGGTGCCGTCCCGGTCCCCCGGCCCGTCACCGACAACGGCCTGTTCGGGCAGCTGCTCACCGCGATCGGCTCGCGCGACCCGGTGCGGCAGGAGGAGATGCTGGGCGGCGGACGTTCCGCCGCCTTCATGCGCGAGGTCTACCGCACCTTCGTCACCGACCCCGCGAACCGGGCCGCCTTCGCGGCGACCCTGCGGGACCTGGCCGACCCCCGCCGGGGGCCGCTGCTCCTGCACTGCACCTCGGGCAAGGACCGCACCGGCTGGACCGGCTGGCTCCTGCTCACGCTCCTCGGCGTGCCCGACTCCCTCGCCCGCGCGGACTACCTGGCCTCCAACACCTTCCGCGCCACGTACGACGCACGACTGCGGGAGGGATTGAAACAGGCCGGGCTCATGCAGAACCCGGCCCTGATCATTCCGCTCCAGGAGGTGCGGGCGGAGTACCTCGACACCGCCCTGGAGCAGCTGCGCTCCTCGTACGGGAGCGTGTTCCGTTACGTGTCGGTCGGCCTCGGCCTGGAGTTCCGCGAGCTGCTGGCGCTGCGCGAACGGCTGGTGCCCGCGGCCTGACGCCCGGTGCGACCGGCACCGGCGCCCGCGGCGGCACCGCGTCCGCCGCCCGTGCCGGAGCCGGCGCCCCGGCCACCGCCGGACGCGCGGCCCGAGCCACCGGCGGAACCGGCGGTACGGCCGGCGGAGCCCGACGTGCGGCCGGAGGAGCCCGAGGTGCGGCCCGAGGCCGTACCCGTGGCTCCGGAACGGCCGGAGCCCGTGCCCGTACCTGCCGCGCCGCCGGCCGGGGCCGGGCGGCGGCGTCGGCCGGAGGAACGGCCACCGCCGGCACCGGAGCCGGCCGCCTTGCGCGGCTGGGTCGGCTGCGGGGTCTCGACGACGACCGGGACGCCCGAGGGCTCCCGGGCGCCGGTCAGCTCGACCAGCTGGTCGTCGCTGGACTTGATCTGCGCCGTACGGGGGCTGATGCCCGCGTTCGACATCAGACGGCCCATGTCGCGCTTCTGCTCGGGCAGGACCAGGGTGAAGACGCTGCCGGACTCACCGGCGCGGGCGGTACGGCCGCCGCGGTGCAGGTAGTCCTTGTGGTCCATCGGCGGGTCGACGTTGACGACCATGTCGAGGTCGTCGACGTGGATGCCGCGCGCGGCCACGTTCGTGGCGACGAGCGTGGTGACCTGACCGCTCTTGAACTGGTCCAGGGTCCGGTTGCGCTGCGGCTGCGAGCGGCCGCCGTGCAGGCCGGAGGCCCGTACACCGTTGGCGAGGAGCCGCTTGACCAGCCGGTCCACGGACCGCTTGGTGTCCAGGAAGAGGATCGTCCGGCCGTCGCGGGCCGCGATCTTCAGCGTGACGGCCTTCTTGTCGGTCTCGTCCATCACGTACAGGACGTGGTGCTCCATGGTGGTGACCGCGCCGGCCGACGGGTCGACCGAGTGCACGACCGGGTCGTCGAGGAACATCTTGACCAGACGGTCGATGTTCCGGTCGAGGGTGGCCGAGAACAGCAGGCGCTGCCCGCCCGGCTCGACCTGCTTCAGCAGCTTCGTGACCTGCGGCAGGAAGCCCATGTCGGCCATCTGGTCGGCCTCGTCGAGGACGGTGACGGCGACCTGGTCGAGCCGGCAGTCGCCGCGGTCGATGAGGTCGTGCAGCCGGCCGGGCGTGGCGATGAGGATCTCGGCGCCGCGCCGCAGCGCGGAGGACTGCCGGCTGATCGACATGCCGCCGACGACGGTGGTGATGCGGAGCCGCAGCGCGGAGGCGTACGGGGTGAGCGCGTCGGTCACCTGCTGCGCGAGCTCACGGGTGGGCACCAGGACGAGCGCGAGCGGCGCGCCCGGCTCGGCGCGGCGGCCGGCCGAACGGGCCAGGATCGCGAGTCCGAACGCGAGGGTCTTGCCGGAGCCGGTACGCCCCCGGCCGAGCACGTCACGGCCGGCCAGCGAGTTCGGGAGGGTCGCGGCCTGGATCGGGAACGGCTCCGTGACGCCCTGCTCGCCCAGGGTCCGCAGCAGGCCCTCGGGCATGTCGAGGTCGGCGAAGGCGGCCACCGCGGGAAGGGCGGGCGTCACCGTCTCCGGCGGCGTGAACTCGCTCGGCGGCGGCGGCGTGGCGGGACGGCGCCCGCCACGGGAGGCCTTCGGCTGTGACGTGGACTTCGCCTGGGCGGTGCGGGGGCTGCGCTTGTGGGGGCGTTCGGAGCGGGTCATGCGTGCCTTTCTGGCCGGTGCTCGCGGCACAGCCAGGGCCCGCACCTGCACGGTGCGGGCCCCGGCTGCTCTACCCGGAACACGAGATACGGGCCCCGGCTGTTTTCCCGGAACGCGCGATACGAGCCCCGGATGTCTCTACCGGAACAATAGTGCGCCCCGGGACCTTCCCGCCCCGCCCGATCGATCCCCGGACGGATCAGACCTGCCCAGCGCGGTGCGACGTGGGCGACCTCACAGCGAGGCGGTGGTCCATCACCGGCCCGGTCACGGCGGGGCAGTGATCCGTCACCGGCCCGGTCACGGTGAGGCAGTGATCCGTCACCGGCCCGGTCACAGCCTTTCGATGATCGTCACGTTCGCCTGCCCGCCCCCCTCGCACATCGTCTGGAGGCCGTAGCGGCCGCCCGTGCGTTCCAGCTCGTGGAGGAGCGTCGTCATCAGTTTCGCGCCGGTCGCGCCGAGCGGGTGGCCCAGGGCGATCGCGCCACCGTTGACGTTGACCCGGGCGGGGTCGGCGCCGGTCTCCTTCAGCCAGGCGAGGACGACCGGCGCGAAGGCCTCGTTGATCTCGACGAGGTCGATGTCGTCGATGGTCAGGCCGGTCTTCTTGAGCGCGTGGGCGGTCGCGGGTATCGGCGCGGACAGCATCCGGATCGGGTCCTCGCCGCGCGCCGACAGGTGGTGGACGCGGGCCCGGGGGGTGAGCCCGTGCTCCCGTACGGCCCGCTCGCTCGCGAGGAGCAGCGCCGCCGCCCCGTCCGAGACCTGGGAGGAGCAGGCGGCGGTGATGGTGCCGCCCTCGACGACCGGCCGGAGCCCGGCCATCTTCTCCGCGCTGGTGTCGCGGCGCGGTCCCTCGTCGACCCCGACCTCCCCGTACGCCACGGTCTCCCGCGCGAAGCGGCCCCCGTCGATCGCCCGGAGCGCCCGCTCGTGCGAGCGGAGGGCGAATTGCTCCTGGTCATGGCGGGTGATCCGCCATTTCTCGGCGATCAGCTCGGCGCCGTGGAACTGGTTCACGGGCGCGTCGCCGTAGCGGGCGCGCCAGCCCTCGCTGCCGTGGAAGGGGCCGCCGGTGAGGCCGAGGGGTTCGGCGGCCTGCCGGGAGGCGAAGGCGATGGGGATCATCGACATGTTCTGCACGCCGCCGGCGACGACCAGGTCCTGGGTGCCGGACATGACCGCCTGGGCGGCGAAGTGCACGGCCTGCTGGGACGAGCCGCACTGGCGGTCGACGGTCACCCCGGGGACCTCCTCGGGGAGGCCCGCGGCCAGCCATGCCGTCCGGGCGATGTCGCCGGCCTGCGGCCCGACGGTGTCGAGGCAGCCGAGGACGACGTCGTCGACGGCGGCCGGGTCGATCCCGGAGCGGGCGACGAGGGCCTTCAGCACATGGGCGCCGAGGTCCGCCGGGTGGACGGCCGAGAGCCCGCCCCCTCGGCGCCCCACGGGTGTGCGGACCGCTTCGACGATGTAGGCCTCGGGCATGGCGACTCCTCCGGTCGGTCGGTGGGACGCACGGCACCGGGGCCGTACCTCCCTTACGCGTGTGTCTCCTGCGTACGTACGGCGATTCCGTCCAGGACCATGGACAGGTACTGGCGGGCGATCTCCTCGGGGCTGTGCAGGCCGCCCGGGCGGTACCAGGACGCGGCGACCCAGACGGTGTCGCGGACGAACCGGTAGGTCAGGCGGACGTCCAGGTCGGCGCGGAAGACCCCGGCGGCGACCCCGCGCTCCAGGGTGCCGAGCCAGGCCCTCTCGAACTTGCGCTGCGAGTCGGCCAGGTAGTGGAAGCGGGGCTGGTCGGTGAGGTGCCGGGACTCCTTCTGGTAGATGGCGACGGCGGCGCGATGCCGGTCGATCTCGCGGAAGGACTCGGTGACGAGGGCCTCGATGGTCTCGCGGGGCCCGAGTCCGGCGTCGAGGACGGCGTCGTACCCCTCCCACAGCTCGCCGAGGAAGGTGGAGAGGATCTCGTCGAGCATCGACTCCTTGGAGTCGAAGTGGTAGTAGAGGCTGCCGGCGAGCATGCCGGCGGCGTCCGCGATCTTGCGGACGGTGGTGGCGTTGTACCCCTGGGCGGCGAACACCTCGGCCGCCGTGTCGAGGAGTTCACGGCGCCGCTCGGGCCCGCCGCTCACCGGGGTCTTCTTCTTGCTTGAGCTCTGGGGAGTGTTCGGCACGCGTCCATTCTGGTCCTACGGGTGCTGGCTGCTGACGGAGACCGTCTCGCCGGTCATGTAGGAGGAGTAGTCGCCGGCGAGGAAGACGATGACGTTGGCGATCTCCCAGGGCTCGGCGTAGCGCCCGAAGGCCTCGCGCCGGGTGAGCTCGTCGAGGAGTTCGGTGGTGGTGACCTTGGCCAGGTGGGGGTGCATGGCGAGGGACGGGGAGACCGCGTTGACGCGGACGCCGTAGGCGGCGGCCTCGACGGCCGCGCAGCGGGTGAGGGCCATGACGCCGGCCTTGGCGGCGGCGTAGTGGGCCTGCCCGGCCTGGGCGCGCCAGCCGACGACGGAGGCGTTGTTGACGACGACGCCGCCGGTGCCGGTCTCGCGGAAGTGGCGGAGGGCGGCGCGGGTGCAGCGGAAGGTGCCGCCGAGGGTGACGTCGAGGACCCGGCTCCACTGCTCGTCGGTCATGTCGGCGAGGTCGGCGGTGCCGCCGAGGCCGGCGTTGTTGACGAGGATGTCCAGGCGTCCGTGGAGCCGTACGGCGGTGTCGTACAGCGCCTGGACCTGGGCCTCGTCGGTGACGTCGCAGGGCTGGGAGGCGACGGAGCCGGCGCCGAACTCGGCGGCGAGGGCGGTCTCGGTCTCCTTGAGGCGCCGGGTGTGGGCGTCGCTGACGAGGACGCGGGCGCCTTCCTCCAGGAAGCGGCGGGCGGTGGCGCCGCCGATCCCGGCTCCGGCGGCGGCGGTGATCACGGCGGTCCGCCCGCGGAGGAGTCCGTGGCCCGGCACATAGGGGGGCGGAGACGGTGGCGGTGTCACGGTCGCGGCTCCTTCGGGAGGCCGAGCACCCGCTCGGCGATGATGTTCCGCTGGATCTCGCTGGACCCGGCGTAGACGGTGTCGGCGCGGGAGAAGAGGAACAGCCGCTGCCAGTCGTCGAGTTCGTACGGGGCTCCCGCGGCGAGCGTGGCGTGGGGGCCGCACACCTCCAGGGCGAGTTCGCCGAGGTCGCGGTGCCAGTGGGACCAGTACAGCTTGGCGGCGGAGGGGTCGGTGCCGCGCAGGGCGCCGGCGCGGAGGGCTTCGAGGCCGGCCCAGGCGCGGGTGAGGCGGTCGCGGATGTCGGGGTCGGCGGCGGCGCCGTTGCGGCGGGCGAGGGCGACGAGGGCATCGAGTTCGCGGCGGAAGCCGACCTGCTGGCCGAGGGTGGAGACGCCGCGTTCGTAGCCGAGGGTGGCCATGGCGATCCGCCAGCCGTCGCCGGGCGCTCCGACGACGTTCGCCGCGTCGGTCCGGGCCCCGTCGAAGAAGACCTCGTTGAACTCGCTGGTGCCGGTGAGCTGGACGATGGGCCGGATGTCGACGCCCGGCCGGTCGAGGGGGACGAGGAGATAGGAGAGTCCGGCGTGGCGCCGGGAGCCCGCTTCCGTCCGCGCCAGGACGAAGCACCACTGGGCCTCGTGGGCGAGGGAGGTCCAGATCTTCTGGCCGTCGACCACCCACTGCCCCTCATCCAGGGTCGCGCGGGTGCGGACGGCGGCGAGGTCGGAGCCGGCGCCGGGTTCGCTGTAGCCCTGGCACCAGAGTTCCCGGGCGGCGCGGATCGGGGGCAGGAAGCGGGCCTTCTGCTCCTCGGTGCCGTGGTCGATGAGGGTGGGGCCGAGGAGCTGTTCGCCGATGTGGTTGACGCGGGCGGGGGCGTCGGCGAGGGCGTACTCCTCGTGGAAGGCGATCTGCTCCTCGATGCTCGCGCCGCGTCCGCCGTACTTCTCCGGCCAGCCGACGCAGGTCCAGCCGTGGGAGGCCAGGTGCCGCTCCCAGGCGAGGCGTTCGGCGAAGGCCTCGTGCTCGCGGCCGGGTCCGCCGCGGCCCTTGAGGGCGGCGAAGGAGCCGCTGAGGTGGGTCTTCAGCCAGCCCCGTATCTCCGCCCGGAACTCCTCGACGCTGCTCATGGCCGTACGTTAACCTACCAAACACTTGTTAGGGAACGGGTGAGGGCGGGGTGACCGATGGATCTCTCGTACACACGGACCGAGGAGGCCTTCCGGGCGGAGGTCCGGGAGTGGCTGCGGGACCACGTCCCCGCAGTGCCGCTGCCCTCCCTGGAGACGGCCGAGGGCTTCGCCGCCCACCGCGCCTGGGAGGCCGAACTGGCCGCCGCCCGCTGGTCGGTGGTCTCCTGGCCCGAGGAGTACGGAGGCCGGGGCGTCGACCTTGCCCGGTGGCTGGTCTTCGAGGAGGAGTACTGGGCGGCGGGGGCGCCCGGCCGGGTCTCGCAGAACGGCGTCCAGCTCCTCGCCCCCACCCTCTTCGACCACGGCACGGCGGAACAACGGGCCCGGATCCTGCCGTCGATGGCGACCGGCGGGACGATCTGGGCACAGGCCTGGTCCGAACCCGAGGCCGGCTCCGACCTGGCATCCCTCACCTCCCGGGCGGTCCGTGGAGACGGCGGCTGGCTGCTCTCCGGGCAGAAGACCTGGTCCTCCCGGGCCGCCTTCGCCGACCGGGCCTTCGGCATCTTCCGCAGCGATCCGGCGGCCGACCGGCCCCACCGGGGGCTCACCTATCTGATGTTCGACCTGCGGGCGCCGGGGGTGACCGTCCGGCCCATCGGCCGGCTCGACGGGAA
Organism: Streptomyces sp. NBC_01077; assembly: GCF_045162855.1. Classification (NCBI taxonomy): domain Bacteria; kingdom Bacillati; phylum Actinomycetota; class Actinomycetes; order Kitasatosporales; family Streptomycetaceae; genus Streptomyces; species Streptomyces sp. NBC_01077. The sequence continues at coordinate 2,955,933 of NZ_CP108669.1, forward strand.
ACCGGCCTTCGCCGAGCTGTTCCTCGACGAGGTCTTCGTCCCGGACGAGGACGTGATCGGGGAGCCGGGCCAGGGCTGGCGCATCGCGATGTCCACGACGGGCAACGAGCGCGGGCTGATGCTCCGCTCCCCCGGCCGGTTCCTCGCCGCCGCCGACCGGCTCGTACGGCTCTGGCGGACCGAGGGTGACCCGGCCGACTCGGCCCTGCGGGACCGGGTGGCGGACGCGGCGATCGGGGCGCGCGCGTACCAGCTGTTCACGGCGGGCGCGGCGGCCCGGCTCGCGGCGGGGGCGCCGTCGGGGGCCGAGTCCAGCCTCAACAAGGTGTTCTGGTCGGAGTACGACCTGGCCCTGCACGAGACGGCGCTCGATCTCCTGGGCGCGGACGGCGAGTTGACGGACAGCGCCTGGGCCGAGGGGTACACCTTCGCCCTCGCGGGCCCCCTCTACGCGGGCACGAACGAGATCCAGCGCGACATCATCGCCGAGCGGCTGCTCGGCCTCCCGAAGGGGCGCCGCTGATGAGCTTCCTGCCGACCGACGAACAGCGCGCCTTCGCCCGCTCCCTGGACGCGATGCTCACCGCCGCGGACACCCCGGCGGCCGTACGGGCCTGGGCGGGCGGTGACCCCGACCCGGGACGGGCACTGTGGGGGCGGCTCGCGGAGGCGGGCGTGTTCGCGCTCGCGGTACCGGAGGCGTACGAAGGTGTGGGACCACTCCCCGTCGAACTCACCCACGCCTTCGTCGAGTTGGGCCGCCACGCGGTCCCCGGCCCGGTGGTGGAGACGGTGGCGACGGCGGTCCTTCTCGGGGAACTGGCGCGCCTGGGCGAGCCGGGCCCGGCGAAACGGCTCCTGCCCGCCCTGGCGGCGGGCGAGCGGACGGCGACGCTGGCCGTCGCCCGGGCGGAGGCCGTACGGCATGCGGTGCCGTACGCCCTCGACGCCGACCGGGCGGACGCGGTGCTCGTCGTACGGGGTGAGGAGCTGTGGCGGGCGCCCGGTCACGGGCCGGTCCGGGTCTCCGCCGACCCCGCGCGGCGCCTCGCGCGCCCGGCACCTGGCGGGGAACTCCTCGCCGAGGGCCCCGCGGTGGCCGCCGCGGCCGGACAGGCCCGGCGCTGGGCGACGCTGGCGACGGCGGCGCAGTCGCTGGGCGTGGGCCTGGCGCTGCTCGACCGCACGGTCGCGTACGCCCGGCAGAGGACCCAGTTCGGCACCCCGATCGGCGCGTTCCAGGCGGTCAAGCACCGGCTGGCGGACACGCTGCTCGCCCTGGAGTTCGCGCGGCCGCTGCTGTTCGGGGCGGCGGTGACGCTGACGGCCGGAGACGTGGCCGCCGCCAAGGTGACGACCGGCGAGGCGGGGTACGCGGCGGCCCGCACCGCCCTCCAGATCCACGGCGCGGTCGGCTACACGGAGGAACTGGACCTCTCGCTGTGGCTCCGCAAGGCCCGCCCACTGAGGGACGCCTGGGGAGACCCGGCCGCCTGCCGGGCGACCGTCCTCGACCCTCGCTCATGACTCCTGGCGGGGTGGGCTCTCGTCGTTGCCGCGCCGGAAGGTCCGAGCCGGGCGCCCGGCGGACCAGGTGCGGACGACGAGCTCGTCGCCGTCCACCCAGGTCCGTACGACCTCGGTCGGGTCCACCCGGAAGAGGTGGAACGGCTGGGGCTCGCCCGCGTCGGCGACGTACCGGGCGACGGTCTCGGGGTCGGTGATCTCGACCGCCCGCCCGGAGACACGGACGTCGCCGCCGCCCATGTCCGTGCCGGCGCCCAGGTTGGCGAGGAGTGCGAGCCGGGGGTCGCGGCGCAGGTCGCGGGCCTTGCGGGAGCCGGGCATCATGCCGAGCCAGAGCTCGCCGAAGCGGAAGCCCGCCTCGATGCCGCTGAGCCGGGGCGAGCCGTCCTCCCGGACGGTGGCGAGGGCGTGGTGGGTGTACTGCCCGAAGCGCTCGCGCACGGTCGCGGCGAACTCGGGTTCGGCGGCCTCGAAGGCCGACCAGGTGGTTGCGGTTCCGGTGTCTCCCATGTCTCCCATGGATCCAGGAAACACCGGATACCCGACATCCACTGTCCGGATTACTCCGTACGTCTCAGGGCCGGGAACAGCATCGGGATCAGGCGGTGGCGGCGCGCTCGGCGGCGCTGCGCTCGACGCAGAACTCGTTGCCCTCGGGGTCGCCCATGGTCGCCCAGCCGGTCCCGTCCGCGTTCCGGCGGTCGTCGAGCAGGGTGGCGCCGAGGCCGAGCAGCCGCTCGACCTCCTCGTCGCGCGTACGGTCCTGCGGCTGGAGGTCGAGGTGGACGCGGTTCTTCACGGCCTTCGCCTCGGGCACCTGGATGAAGAGGAGACCCGCTCCGGGAGAGACGACGAGCGCCTCCTCGTCACCGGGCTGATCGTCGTCCGAGACCTTGGAGTCCAGGACCTTCGCCCAGAAGGTCGCCAGGGCGTAGGCGTCGGCGCAGTCGATGGTCACGTGTCGTACCAGAGAAGTCATGGGCGTCATGATCGCCCACGGCCACGACCGGAGCCACCGGATTCCCAGCACTCAGTCGGCGGTGGCGAGTTGCCTGCCCTCGGTCGCCGCCACGAGCGCGGCGAGGGAGGAGCGGGCGCCCTGGAGGTCGTGGATCTGCCCGTCGATGGCGTCGAGCCGGGCGACGAGCAGCGGGCTGAGGCAGGGCTCGATCTCCGCCTCGCTGCCGCAGACGCAGTCGAGCACCTCGGCGATGACCCGGGTCGGCAGTCCGGCGTCGAGGAGGGCCCGGATGCGGCGCACGACGGCGGGGGCGTCGGGGCCGTACACCCGCTGCCCGCCGGGGGTGCGCTCCGAGCCGAGGAGACCCTGCTCCTCGTAGTAGCGGAGCAGCCGGACGCTCACCCCGGTCTCGCGCGCCAGTGCACCGATCTTCATGTGACCCCCCTCACCTTCGCCCCTGCGGGCTTGAACCTCACACCCGTGTGAGCTCCTACGGTCCGAGCATGACGAACCACACGAACTCCTCGGACACGACGATATTCCAGCTCGGCGGCGACCTCCCGGTCCGGCGTGTCGGATACGGCACGATGCGACTCGCCGACGGTCCCGGCGACCCGACCGGCCCGGAGGCCCGCATCTGGACGGCCCCGGCCGACCGGGCGGCGGCGGTGAACCTGCTGCGGACGGCCGCCGAGGCGGGCGTCACCCTCTTCGACACGGCGGACGCGTACGCCCTCGGGGCCGGGGAGGAACTGCTCGCCGAGGCACTGCATCCGTACGGCGACGGGATCGCGGTGGCCACCAAGGTCGGTGTGGTCCGGCCGTCCCCCACCGAGTGGGTGCCGCTCGGCCACCCCGCCTATCTGCGCCAGCAGGCCGAGCTGAGCCTGCGCCGGCTGCGCACCGAGCGGATCGACCTCCTCCACCTGCACCGTCTCGACGAGAACTTCCCGGTCGCCGAGCAGGTCGGCGCCCTGCGGCGGCTCCAGGAGGAGGGCAAGGTCCGGCACATCGGGCTCTCGGAGGTGACGGTCGCCCAGCTGGCGGAGGCCGAGACGGTCGCGCCGATCGCGGCCGTGCAGAACCTCTACAACCTGGCGACCCGCGACCACGAGGCCGTCGTCGAGCACACCGCCGGGCGCGGGATCGCGTTCGTCCCCTTCTTCCCGGTCGCCATGGGCGGGCACGCGGGCCCGGACGGGCCGGTCGCCCGGGTCGCCCGGGAGATCGGCGCCACCCCGTCACAGACGGCCCTGGCCTGGCTCCTGCACCGGGCCCCGCACATCCTCCCGATCCCGGGTACGTCCTCGGCCGCCCACCTCGTGGAGAACCTGGGCGCGCTCGACGTCACCCTCACCGAGGAGCAGTTCACGCGGCTCGGCGAGGAGGTGAGGGCAGACGCCTCGTGAACGGACGGCTCACGGCCGGGTGGCTCGCGACCGGACGGCTCACGCCCGGACGGCTCACGACGGGACGGCTCACGACCGGACGATGCCCTGGGCCCGGGCCGCGGCGAGCCAGGCGGGGAAGTCGGCGACGAGCCTGTCGTACAGCTCCGCGTCCGGGACCCGGCTCGGGTCCCGGCCCGCGTGGAAGAACCCGGAGTTGTCGATGGGCCGCTTCGTCGGCACGTCCAGTTCGTCGAGCCGGCGCAGGAACTCGAACTGCCGGCTGCCGGGGTCGCCGAAGCCGATGAACTGCCAGAAGATCGGCAGCCGGGCCGCCTTGCACACGTACCGCTCGGCCGCGAGCTTGTTGATCGGCCCGCCGTCGGTCTGGAAGACGACGAGCGCGGGGGCGGTGGAGCCGCTGTCGAGGTAGTGGTCGATGACGGCGTCCATGGCGAGGTGGTAGCTGGTCTTCCCCATGTGGCCGAGGCCGGCGACGATCCGGTCGATCCGGCCGGCGTGGTCGTCGAGCCGGATCTCGGTCTCGGCGTCGATGTCGGTGGAGAAGAAGACGACCGGCACCCGGCCGTCGTCGTCGAGGTGCGCGGAGAGCCCCAGCACCCGGTCGGCCAGGGCCTGTACGGCACCACTGGTGTAGTACGGCTTCATCGACCCCGAGTAGTCGACGACGAGGTGGACGGCGACGCGCTCCCCGTCGATCCCGGACCGCCGCAGCGACTCCCCCGCCTGCTGGTAGAGGCTCACCAGGGCGGGCGCGGTCTCCTCGACCTTGCGCAGGCTCAGCGCCATGGACGGTTCCTCTCCAGCTCCTCGATGTCCGCGAGCATGGCGTCGGCCAGGTCGCGCTCGGCGGTGTAGTAGCGCTCGGCCCAGGTGAGGGTGAGCCGGGGGTACGCCCATGCCTCGTCCGCCGCCGAGTCCGCCACGTCCGCCTCGGCGCGCAGCCGCATGCTCTCGGCGTACTCCCGGTGCGCGGCGAGGATCTCCCGCATCCGGTCGGGTTCGAGGAGATGGCCGAGCCAGAGCCGCAGCATCGGACCGTGCTTGAGGACGGGCGGGTCGAGGGGGGCCGTGCGGGCCCAGAGCCTGACGGCGGCGAGGCCCTCGTCGGTGATCCGGTACACGCGCTTGTCGCGCGAGCCGGCCTCCGGGGCGACCAGGCGCGATTCGGCGTATCCGGCCTTCTCCAGGCGCTTGAGCTCGCTGTAGATCTGACTGAACGACGGGCTCCAGTAGAAGAGTCCCAGCGACCGGTCCGACCATTTCTTGAGGTCGTAGCCGGACAGCTCACGCCCGAAGGAGAGCAGTCCGAGCACGGCCCAGCTCGTCGCGGGGAGCCCGGGCAGTTCCGCCGGTTCCCGCGACTCCGGCCCTGGGGCCGTCAACTCGTCTGCCACGGACGGCAGTCTACGGCTCTTCCTTCCTCCTCCTATGCCTGCTAGAAGTATTTCGATTAGGCATAGTCGCCGTCAGCGCCTCCGCAGCCGGAGCCGCCGTCGGTGACTCCGCAGCCGCTGGGAGGAGCTCCCGTTGAAGTTCTCCATGATCTTCGAAGCACAGCTCGTCGACCCCACCCCCGCCCGCGAACACCGCGTCATCCACGACTGCGTCGAACAGGCCGTCCTCGCCGAGGAGATGGGCTTCGACCGGATCTGGGCGGTCGAACACCATTCCCTCAGCCAGTACGCCCACATGAGCGCGTCCGAGATCTTCCTGACCTGGGTCGCCGCCCGCACCCGGACCATCCGCGTCGGCCACGGCGTGGTCACCATGCCCTTCGGCTACCAGCACCCCGTGCGGGTCGCCGAACGCGCCGCCATGCTCGACGTGCTCTCCGGCGGCCGGGTCGACGTCGGCGCCGGACGGGGCGCGACCCGCCAGGAGATGCGGATGTTCGGGGTACACCCCGAGGACACCCGGCCGCAGACGGAGGAGGCCCTGCGGATCTTCGCCGCCGCGTGGCGCGAGCCGGAGTTCGAGTGGCACGGCTCGCTCGACATCGGCCCCGGCGCGGTCCTGCCCCGCCCCGCCCAGCACCCGCACCCGCCGCTCTTCATGGCCTGCTCGCAGCACGAGTCGCTCCGGCAGGCGGCCGAACTCGGCATCGGCGCCCTGGTGATGGGGTTCGCGGGCGCCGACGACGTCCGCGCGATGCGCACCGTGTACGACGAGGCCGTCGCCGCGCGGGACGGATCGCGGTTCGTCTCGACCGAGGTCAACGACCACTTCTCCGCCCTCTGCCCGACGATCGTCCTGGACGACGCCGACCGCGCCCTCCGGCTCGGCACCCGCGGCCAGCGCTTCTTCGCCGAGTCGATCGCCCACTGGTACGGCGGTGCGCCCGCCCCCACCGGCTACGCGGAGGACGAGGACCACGCCGGCGCCCTCGCCCGCGAACGGGACGAGCTGATCGCCCGCCTGCACGAGGCGAACGTCCCCGCCCGGCCGGTCGACACCGGCACCTACAACACCGACCACGCCTACGGGGACTCCGCCACGGCGATCGCCTACGTCGAACGGCTCCGGGAGATCGGCATCGACGAGGTGATGTGCCTGATCCAGATGGGAACCGTGCCGCAGGAGGACTGCCTGGAGACCATCCGCCAGTGGGGCACGAAGGTCATCCCGCACTTCCGCGCGCTGGAGATGCAGGCGTGAACGGCGGCCCGGCGACCGGCCTGACGTCCGGCCCGACGTCCGGCCCGACCACGAGCCGCCTCCACGGCAAGGTCGTGATCGTGACGGGCGCGGCGCGCGGCCAGGGCGCGGCCGAGGCCCGGCTCCTGGTGGCGGCCGGGGCGCGCGTCGTCCTCACCGACGTGCGGGAGGAGGAGGGGAGGGCGGTCGCGGCGGACCTCGGCGGGTCGGCCGTCTTCGTCCGCCACGACGTGACGTCGGCCGAGGACTGGCGGACCGTGACGGACAGGGCGGTCGCCGCGTACGGCAGGCTCGACGGGCTCGTCAACAACGCGGCGCTGTGGCGCACGGCGCCCGTGGAGTCGGAGACGTACGAGAACTTCGAACTCCTCCTCCGGGTCAACCTGTTGGGCCCGTTCCTCGGCATCCAGGCCGCTCTCCCGCGGCTCCGGGAGTCGGGCGGCGGCTCGATCGTGAACGTGTCGTCCACGGCCGGCCTGACCGGTGTCCCGGGCCACGCGGCCTACGGCGCGGGCAAGTTCGGCCTGCGGGGCCTCAGCCGCTCGGCAGCACGTGATCTCGCCCCGTACGGCGTCCGCGTCAACTCGGTCCACCCGGGCGCCGTCGACACCCCCATGACCGCGGCGGTCGCGGAGAAGGACTGGTCGCACGTGCCGCTCGGCCGGATGGGCCGCCCGGAGGAGGTCGGGGAGCTGGTCGCCTTCCTGCTCTCGGAGGCGTCGTCGTACGTGACGGGCGCCGAGTTCACGATCGACGGAGGTCTCACCGCATGACGACCGATCCGCTCACCCCGGCCGACCCCCTTACCCCAGCCGACCCCCTCACCCCGACCGATCCCCTCACCCCGGCCGCCCGCGCGCTCTGCGACGCGATGTCGGCCGGCTTCCCCCGCCCGGAGGCGGGCGCGGAAGCGCTCCGGGCAGCGGCCCGGGCCCACCTCGGCGAGATACCGCCCGCCCCTTCCGCCTCGGTGAGCGGAGTCCCGGTCCGCGTGTACGAGGGCACGGACGACCTGGTCGTCGTCTTCGCCCACGGCGGTGGCTGGGTCCTCTGCGACCTGGACACCCACGACCGGACGTGCCGCGCGCTCGCCTCCCGTACCGGCGCCACCGTCGTCTCCGTCGACTACCGGCGCGCGCCCGAGCACCGCTTCCCGGCGGCCGAGGACGACGTGTGCGCGGCCTTGGGGTGGGCGGCCGACAGGTATCCGGGCCGCCCCCTCGTCCTGGCGGGCGACTCCAGCGGCGGCAACCTGGCCGCGGCGGCCGCCCTGCGGGCCCGCGACCGTGGCGGCCCGGTGGTCGCGGGTCAACTCCTCGTGTACCCGGCCCTGGACCACCGCCTGGAGGGGCCCTCGGCGCGGGCCTTCGCGGAGGGCTTCTTTCACACCACGGCCCATATGCGCTGGTACTGGCAGCAGTACGTGGGCCCGGAGGGCGACCCCGCCGCCGCCTCCCCCGGCCTGACGGCCGACGTCACCGGACTGCCCCCGGCCCTCCTCGTCCTCGCCGACTGCGACCCGCTGCGCGACGAGGGCCTCGCCTACGCCCGCCGCCTCTCCGCCGCGGGCGTCCCGGCCCAGGCCCACCTCCACACGGGCATGTTCCACGGCTTCCTCGGCGGAGCGGGCCTGCTCCCGGAGGCGGACGCGGCCCTGGACACGGCGGCGGCCTGGCTGAGGACTCTGCGGCGATGAGCCCCCTGCGACAGTGAGACCGCCGCATCACCCCGGGGCCCCGAGCCCGGCCGGACGTTCTGGAATCATGTCCTTCCAGGGGCGCCACACAGGGGAGTTGGGGGTACGGGTGAGCTCGACGACGGCCGCGCCGGCGGACACGACCGAGGAGCCGGAGACCGGCAGGCGACGGGCGCTGCTCATCGGAGTGGGCCGCACCGCGTTCCTGGAACGGGACGACACCCTCTCCCGCCGCTTCCCCCCGCTCGGCTTCGTCGACCGGGACGTCGAACTGGTCGGGGACGCCCTCGCCGAGTCCGGCTACACGGTCGAAGCGCTGCACCCCGGCCACCGCCTCCCGGAACGGCAGGACACGAGCGTCGGCTCGATCGTGAGCGCCGTGGAGGAGTTCCTCCTCTCCTGCGAGGCCGGCGACACCGCCTTCCTGTACGTCTCCTGCCACGGGGTGACCGTCGGCGAGCGCGAGTACCTGATCACCTCGGACACACGGCCCCGCGCCGACGGTTCCCTGATCGCGCAGACCACTCTCGAGGTCAGCCCCGAGGTCCTGCTCGGCCCCGTACCCGACGGCGTCACGGTCGTCCTCTGCCTCGACACGTGCCGTACCGACCAGCCGCCCTCACCGGCGGACTCCCGCGAGACGCCCCTCGCGACCTCCTCCCACCTCGACGTGGCGTGGCTGCGCGCGAGCGGACGCGGACAGCCGGCCTACGCCGACCCCGAGAAGGGCAGTCACTTCGGCATCGCCCTCTCCGAGGCCCTGTCCCGCAACAGTCCCCCGAAGACCTTCAGGGAGGTCCACGCCTTCGTCCGGGACCGGGTCAAGCGGCTCACCTCCCGGCTCACCGAAGCCCCGCCGACGGTCGACTTCCACTGCGTGGAAGGCCTCGGTGACCGGCTGGTCCTCTGCCGGGGCTCCCGGGTGACCGAGCGCTGGGCCGAGGCCATCGACGCTTCCGCGCTCTGGCAGCACACCTCGCACGAGGCCGGCACGCACGAGCGGGTCAAGGAGAAGCTCGCCGACCTGGCGCGCGAGGTCGCGAAGAGCCGCCTCGTCACGGACTCGGCCCTGGCCACCCCGTGGAGCGATCCGGAGTACCCGATCCGGGTCGTGGAGCGCCTCGGCAGCCTGGTCGAGGCCGCCCGCCTCACCGGCCCCGAACGCCTCTCCCCCGCCGAGACCGCGGCGCTGCTCGCCGCTCCCCTGCTGCACGAGGGCGTCGTCGCCATCGCCCTGAGCGAGCTGGCGGCCCTGCGGCCGGACCGGATCGACCGGCGCGAGGACGGCCGGGGACGGGACGCCGTCACCCCGCACGACCACCTGGTGTGCGACGCCGCACGGGACGTGTCCCGGGCGCACTCGCAGGTCAGTCTGGCGGCCGAGACACTGCGTCGACGCCACCTCCCCGAAGCGGCCACAGCGGCCGACCACTGGCTGCGGCACCGTTTCATCGCCGACTGGGACCGTCTGTGGGACCGTACGGGCGACTACGCGGCGGTCGACCACCTGATCGACATGGTGGTCGGCGCCGTCGCCGTCGGATCCGCCGGCGAACTCACCGCACGAAGCCTGACCCTGATCAGTCGTCAGTTGCGTCAGGTCCTGGCCCACGTCACCGTCGCGCCCGGCAGCAGCCCCCGCATCGACGACAGCGGCGAACTCCGCTGGAGCGAGCACCCCGCGGTGCCCGGCAACGCGTGGCGCGCCCGTGACCTCGCGTATCTCGTCTGGCTGGCCTCCCTCCTCGCCGCGGACCCCCGGCGCATGTCCAGCGTCCTCGTCGACCATCTGGGCGCCCACCGCCGCCTCGTGCCGTCGGACGTCATCGCGGCCCTCTCCGAGTACCGCCTCGACCCCCCTGGCGAGCACACGGGGACCGGCGGCAGCGGCGGGTACGACCTGGCGGTCAACTTCCTCTGCCCGCACCCCGCGCTGCACGCGGCCGTGGAGGAGCTGGCCGCGACCGCCGACGCGTCGGTCCGGGCGCGCCACAAGGGCTGGAAGGAGGCGCGCACGAACGCCCCCGACCTGCTGCGCGGCATCCCGCGCAAGGTGACCACGGAGTTCCTGGAGCCGCTGGAACAGCAGTACACGAAACCGCTGGAACGCTTCCGGCTCGCCGAGGACGAGATCCGCCCGCTGCTCATGGGCACCCAGCTGTACGGTGACAAGATGCTCGCCGTCCGGGAGCTGTACCAGAACGCCCTGGACGCCTGCCGCCACCGGCAGCTGCGCGTCGCGTACGGGCAGCGGCTGAGCAAGTGCGGGGCGAAGGGCCCGGATCCGGAGATCACCTTCGTCCAGGGGTACGACGACGAGGACCGTCCGTACATCGAGTGCCGCGACACGGGAACCGGCATGAGCCGCCGGAAGCTCACCTCGATGTTCGCCCGCGCCGGCAAGCGGTACGAGCAGGACCCGGACTTCGTCCAGGAGCGCCGGAACTGGCGGCGCGCGGGCATCGAGCCGATCCCCTTCAACAGCCGTTTCGGCATCGGTGTGTTCAGCTACTTCATGCTGGCCGAGGAGGTCGTGGTCACCACCTCCACCATCGACCTCCACGGCAACCCGTCCCGCACGGAGGCCCCGCTCCAGGCCACCATCCAGTCCGGCTCGGGCCTCCTGGAGATCGTCGAGGCCCCCACCGCCCCGGAACGCGGCGGCACGGTGGTCCGCCTCTACCTGAGCGCGGACGGCGAGACACCGCCGTCCCTGGTGCAGACGCTGCGGAAGCTGCTGTGGGTGAGCGACCACCGGGTGACGGCGGTGGAACTGGACCGTGAAGGCGACCGGATCCGCTCTGCGGAGTGGACGCCGGGCGAGCTCCACCCCTCGGAGGACTGGCCGGCCTCACCGGCCAGAGCGGGGAAGGACGCGTGGCTCACCCAGGGCAAGGGCCGGCTCCTCCTGGACGGCGTGGTGATCAGGAACGCGCCGGAAGTCGACGGCTACGTCTTCAACCTGCGCGAACGCGACCAGCCGGTCCCGACGGTGGACCGCAACGGGCTGATCGACTACGACGAGGAGGGCGTGGAACGCCGCCTCCTCGCGGCCGTTCCCGAGGCCGTCGGCGCGTTCGAGGAGGTGTCGCTGCGCTGGCTGTGGGACCTCGCCCTGAGCGAACCGAAGCTGGCGGTGAAGATCTTCGACTCACTCGACGAGGACGCGGTGGGGGTCCTGCACACGACGCACGAGGAGCACAGCCTCGCCTCGCCGACCCTTCGCCTGCGCGACGTGGGCTGCCTGCCGTCGGACCGCATGGTGATGCACCGCAATACCTACAACCACCCATACGAAAGCGGCGGGGTGTACGCAGGGACGGCATTGCATCGCTGGAGGCTCTCCTCCCTCGGGGTGGAACGCCAGAGGGACGACCTCTTCGCCCCGGACGGATACCCCAAACCCATCGGCCTGGACACCCTGCTCTTCGCCACCCGCACGCTCAACGGTTCCTGGGCGGCGGCCCTCCGCGCGTCCGCACTGACGGGCGAGTCCCTCGCCGTGAGCGTGCGTGCTCAGCGCCGCTTCGCCGTCGCCGGGGTGCACGTGCCGGAGGTCCCCGAGGTCCGCGCGTTGAGAGAGGTCTTCCCGACCTTGGTGATGGCCGACCTCGCCCACATCCACGATGCCGTGAGTCGTTTCGGTGCCGGGCGCGCAACCCCGAGCCCCGCCGTCTTCGCCCCGCTCCTGGTGATCGCCCTCGACCACGGCATCACCCTGGCCGAGGCGCTTTCCTCTGTGCGGGAACTGACCCGCACCGTGCCGTTGCCCTCTTGGGAGGACGCGCCCCGGGTCTCCGTGGGCGTCGTCTCGGAGACCGAGGTCAGCACACTGGCCACTTCCGAGGAACGGTATCCACGGCACAGGCTGCAGTCCTGGCAGGAGGGGGTCGTCCACCCGGTCGACCTCCTGGTGCGGGCCCCGTCCGTCGCGCAGCGCGAGCACTTCGTCGAGCGGATCGAGCAGCTGAAGGAACTGGGATTCTCCTTGGGCCCCGGGGTCTCCGACGCGACGCTCGGCCATCGGGCCCTGAGCGGCGAAGAGCGCCGCCTCCTCTCACAGAGGATCGACGGCGAGCCTCCCTGGGTCACCGCTCCGCTCACCATGCTGGACGTCCTCGCGCGCTCCGCGACCATGAACATCCCGGTCGGTCGCGTGGCGGCACGGATCAACAGCCTCGCCGCCGCCACCGGCGTGTCGGCACCCCCGGTACCCGACGGGGCCGCCGACTGGACGGCGCCTCCGTGGATCCGTGGCCTCCTTCCCGGCCCTGAGGAGAATCCCGGCCCCATCGGCCCCTGGCGTGTCGTCACGGCGCTCCACCAGTCGCCGCCCGCCGTCGAATCGGCAGAGCAGGATCTACAGCACCTGGATGCCTGTGGTGTCCTCGCCGCCGGCTGTTTCGACCTCGTCGGAGCGAACGCCCAGCAGATCGCCGAGGACCCTCGGCTCGAACGGCTGCTCCTTCTCGTGCGGCCGAACTCGGCCCGCGGCCTGGTTCGATGGGACCTCGACGCGGACGGTTTCGCCTTGGAGCCGCTGATCCACCTCGCCGCCCGGGAACGCACCACCCTGGCTGCTCAGGCCGAGCTGATCGCGGCGCTCCCGCTGCCCCTCCCCCTGAAGGTCGTCGACCTCCCGGAATCGCTCCGGTCGCTGCCCCCGATCGCCAGGATCGGTTTGCTCTTCCCGCCGGTAACCAGCGGGAGAATGGCGTTCGCGGCCACACTCACGTGGCAACGCCTCCTGAGGCATGCCCTTGCCCCGGGCAGCAGCCTCGGCGAGACCGTCCGCACCGTCCTCGCCTTCCAGCCGTTCGGCGGGCCGGTCCTCCCGGGCCCCTTCACCGGCCCCGACGCCGACCTCCTCAAGGACTTCACCCCCGACGAGTTCGACCTGACGGCCTTCGAGGACGGCCTGCTCGGCGCCGGCACCCTCGGGCCCCTCGAACTCGTCCTCGTCGCCGGCCGGTTCGACCGGACGCTCGCGGAGACGTACGAGCGCTACGCACCCTTCCGCTGCCTCGGGCTCGACGTCACGGTCCAGGAGCCGGTCGGCGCCGAGCGGGACCTCGTGCCCGACTGGCGCGACGTCATCGTGCTCACGGCCCGCCTGACCGGGCGTGGCCCCGCTCTCGAGGGCGCCGTCGACCCCGACCACATCACCCTGTGCGCCGAGGAGACGGACCTCTCCGAGACGCAGGTCCTGGACCGGCTGAGCAGGTACGACCGCCTTTTCGACCTCACCCTTCCCGCCATCGGAGACCGCAGCTCATGAGTTCCGCCACCCCCTACCGCCCCAAGGATCTCCCCCTCACCCAGCCCGTCACCACCTTCCTCTGGCAGAACGACGGAACCGGCCGCACGGAGGCCACCGGCGAGTGTCCCGAGTGCCGGTGTGTGACCACCCGGGAGTGGAGGGACATCCAGTACGTCGCCAAGGGCCCGTCCGCACCGGACAAGCACGCGTTCGACAACGGTGAGCCGAAGTTCGCCCAGTGTCATTGCCCCACCTGGCACGTGAACCGGCCCGCCGAGGTCCCCGACGGCTGCGGTACCTCGTTCTGGATCGCGCTCCCGCCGCAGGGCCTTTCGCTGTGAACGAGTTCACCGCCGCGGAACTGCGGGACGCCGACAACCGCGTACGGGCCATGGCGACCCCGCCCGAGCAGCTGCGGGCGGCGCTGCATCAGGCGGAGGGGTACCGGAACTTCCTGACCACGCTCACCGGGCTGCTCACCGTCGTCTTCGTGCTCAAAGGGCAGGAGAACCTGAGCAAGATGACGACCGGCCCGAGGTGGTGGGTGATCGGGCTGCTCACCGGGGCGTTCCTGCTGCTGCTCCTTGCGTCCTGGCTGATGGTCTCGGCCGTCCACGAGCGCCCGGGGAAGAAGCTGCGGTCGGGGGCGGAGTACCTCCTGCGGTACGAGCGGCGGCGGGCCAGAACTGTACGGCGCATGACCTCCTGGGCCCGCTGGATGGGCCTCGTCGGCGTCCTCGCCGTATCGGCCGCCTCGCTGATCACCTGGATCTTCCCGGGCCCGACCGCCTGACCCGCTGTCCACGTCCGCACGCGCAACAGCGCCCACCCAGTCGTCCGGTCGGGGACATTCGGGGGGCGCCGCGCTCAGTTCCGTACGTCGTTGTACGGGACGTTTTCGGGGTGATCCGGTCGGATCAGACCATCAGCGAACGGTCCGTCGGGCGGATCGGGGCCGGCAGGGAGCTGGCTCCGGTCAGGTAGCGGTCCACGCCTCGGGCGGCCGAGCGGCCCTCGGCGATGGCCCAGACGATGAGCGACTGACCGCGGCCGGCGTCGCCGGCGACGTACACGCCATCGACATTGGTGGCGAAGTCCGCGTCTCGGGCGATGTTACCCCGCTCGTCGAGGTCCAGACCAAACTGGGCGACCAGGCCGTTCTCCACGTCCGTGCCGGTGAAGCCCATCGCGAGCGTGACCAGCTGGGCGGGGATCTTGCGCTCCGTGCCCGGCTTCTGGGTCAGCTTGCCGGCGACGAACTCGACCTCGACGAGGTGGAGGAACTGCACGTTGCCGTCCTCGTCGCCCTCGAAGTGGGTGGTGGAGACGGAGTAGACCCGCTCGCCGCCCTCCTCGTGCGCGGAGGTGACCTTGTACAGCATGGGGAAGGTCGGCCAGGGCTGGCCGGCCGCCCGGTCCTCGCCCGGCCGGGGCATGATCTCCAGCTGCGTGACGGAGGCCGCGCCCTGGCGGTGGGCCGTACCGACGCAGTCGGCGCCGGTGTCGCCGCCGCCGATGACGACGACGTGCTTGCCCTCGGCGGTGATCGGCGGGGCCACGAAGTCACCCTCGACGACCTTGTTGGCCAGCGGCAGGTACTCCATGGCCTGGTGGATGCCGGAGAGCTCGCGGCCCGGGACGGGCAGGTCGCGGGCGGTGGTGGCGCCGGCGGCGATGACGACCGCGTCGTAGCGGTTGCGGAGCGCCGTCGCCGGCATGTCGCGGCCGATCTCGACGCCCGTGCGGAACTTGGTGCCCTCCGCGCGCATCTGCTCGATGCGGCGGTTGATGTGCCGCTTCTCCATCTTGAACTCGGGGATGCCGTACCGGAGGAGTCCTCCGATGCGGTCCGCGCGCTCGTAGACGGCGACGGTGTGGCCGGCCCGGGTCAGCTGCTGGGCGGCGGCGAGACCCGCCGGACCGGAGCCGATGACGGCGACGGTCTTGCCGGAGAGGCGCTCGGGCGCCTGCGGCTTGACGTCGTTGGCGTCCCACGCCTTGTCGATGATGGAGACTTCGACGTTCTTGATGGTGACGGCCGGCTGGTTGATGCCGAGCACGCACGCGGACTCGCACGGTGCCGGGCACAGACGGCCGGTGAACTCCGGGAAGTTGTTGGTGGCGTGCAGGCGCTCCTGCGCCGCCGACCAGTCCTCGCGGTAGGCGTAGTCGTTCCACTCGGGGATCAGGTTCCCGAGGGGGCAGCCGTTGTGGCAGAACGGGATGCCGCAGTCCATGCAGCGGCCGGCCTGCTTGCTGATGATCGGCAGCAGGGAGCCGGGAACGTAGACCTCGTTCCAGTCCCTGACACGCTCGCCCACGGGGCGGGTCTTGGCGACCTCGCGACCGGTGGTCAGGAAGCCCTTGGGGTCAGCCATGGGTCGCCGCCTCCATCATCTTCTCGGTGGTCTCGGCCTCGGAGAGACCGGCGAGCTCAGCGGCGTCCTTGGCGGCGAGCACTGCCTTGTACGTGGTGGGGATGATCTTGCTGAACCGGTCCGCGTTCACGGCCCAGTCGGCGAGCAGCTTCTCGGCGACCGTGGAGCCGGTCTCCTCGTGGTGGCGGCGCACGACGTCGTGCAGCCACGCCTTGTCGGTGTCCGACAGGGCCTCGATCGCGCCCAGGTTGCCGGAGTTGACGTTGTCCCGGTCGAGGTCGACGACGTAGGCGACACCGCCCGACATGCCGGCCGCGAAGTTGCGTCCGGTCTCGCCGAGGACGACCGCCGTACCGCCGGTCATGTACTCGCAGCCGTGGTCGCCCACGCCCTCCGAGACGACCAGGGCGCCGGAGTTGCGGACGCAGAAGCGTTCGCCGGTGCGGCCGCGGAGGAACAGTTCGCCGCCGGTCGCGCCGTACCCGATGGTGTTGCCCGCGATGGTCGAGTACTCGGCGAGGTGGTCGGCGCCCCGGTCGGGGCGGACGACGACCCGGCCGCCGGAGAGGCCCTTGCCGACGTAGTCGTTGGCGTCGCCCTCCAGGCGGAGAGTGACACCGCTCGGCAGGAAGGCGCCGAAGGACTGGCCCGCGGAGCCGGTGAAGGTGATGTCGATGGTGTCGGCCGGGAGGCCGGCGCCGCCGAACTTCTTCGTCACCTGGTGGCCGAGCATGGTGCCGACCGTGCGGTTGATGTTGCGGATGGCGACCTGGGCGCGGACCGGCTGGGCCTCCTCGGCGGAGGCGGCGTTGAGGGCCTCGGCGGCGAGCTGGATCAGCTCGTTGTCGAGGGCCTTCTCCAGACCGTGGTCCTGCTCGATCAGGGCGTGGCGGACCGCGCCCTCGGGCAGCTCCGGCACGTAGAAGAGCGGCTCCAGGTCGAGACCCTGCGCCTTCCAGTGCGTGACGGCGCGGCTGGTGTCGAGCAGCTCGGCGTGGCCGACGGCCTCTTCGATGGTGCGGAAGCCCAGCTCGGCGAGGATCTCGCGGACCTCTTCGGCGATGAACTCGAAGAAGTTGACGACGTACTCGGCCTTGCCGGAGAACCGGTCGCGCAGGGCGGGGTTCTGGGTGGCGATGCCGACCGGGCAGGTGTCCAGGTGACAGACGCGCATCATGACGCAGCCGGAGACGACGAGCGGCGCGGTCGCGAAACCGAACTCCTCGGCGCCGAGCAGCGCGGCGATGACGACGTCGCGGCCGGTCTTGAGCTGGCCGTCGGTCTGGACGACGATGCGGTCGCGCAGGCCGTTGAGCAGCAGGGTCTGCTGCGTCTCGGCGAGGCCGAGCTCCCAGGGACCACCGGCGTGCTTGAGGGAGGTGAGCGGCGAGGCGCCCGTACCGCCGTCGTGGCCGGAGATGAGGACGACGTCCGCGTGGGCCTTGGAGACACCGGCGGCGACCGTGCCGACGCCGACCTCGGAGACCAGCTTCACGTGGATGCGGGCGACCGGGTTGGCGTTCTTGAGGTCGTGGATCAGCTGAGCCAGGTCCTCGATGGAGTAGATGTCGTGGTGCGGCGGCGGCGAGATGAGGCCGACGCCGGGCGTCGAGTGACGCGTCTTGGCGACCCACGGGTAGACCTTGTGGCCGGGCAGCTGGCCGCCCTCGCCGGGCTTGGCGCCCTGGGCCATCTTGATCTGGATGTCGTCGGCGTTGACCAGGTACTCGCTGGTGACGCCGAAGCGGCCGGAGGCGACCTGCTTGATCGCGGAGCGGCGGGCCGGGTCGTAGAGGCGGTCCGGGTCCTCGCCGCCCTCACCGGTGTTGGACTTGGCGCCCAGCTGGTTCATGGCGACGGCGAGGGTCTCGTGGGCCTCGCGCGAGATGGAGCCGTACGACATGGCGCCGGTGGAGAAGCGCTTGACGATCTCGGCGACCGACTCGACCTCGTCGATCGAGATCGCGGGACGGTCCGAGGTGAAGCCGAAGAGGCCGCGGAGCGTCATCAGCCGCTCGGACTGCTCGTTCACCCGGTCCGTGTACTGCTTGAAGATGTCGTACCGCTTGTTGCGCGTGGCGTGCTGCAGGCGGAAGACGGTCTCCGGGTCGAACAGGTGCGGCTCGCCCTCGCGGCGCCACTGGTACTCGCCGCCGATGTCCAGGGCGCGGTGCGCCGAGGGGACGCCGGAGACGGGGTACGCCTTGGCGTGGCGGGCGGCGACCTCCTTGGCGACGACGTCGAGACCGGCGCCGCCGATCTTGGTGGCCGTGCCGTTGAAGTACGTGGCGACGAAGGTCTCGTCGAGGCCGACGGCCTCGAAGACCTGGGCGCCGCGGTAGGAGGCGACGGTGGAGATGCCCATCTTGGACATGACCTTGAGGACGCCCTTGCCGAGGGCGTAGATCAGGTTCCGGATGGCCTCTTCGGGCTCCAGGCCCTCGATGAAGGTGCCGGCGCGGACCAGGTCCTCGACGGACTCCATGGCGAGGTACGGGTTGACCGCCGCGGCGCCGTAGCCGATGAGCAGGGCGACGTGGTGGACCTCGCGGACGTCACCGGCCTCGACGAGCAGACCCACCTTGGTGCGCTGCTTGGTGCGGATGAGGTGGTGGTGGACGGCCGCGGTGAGCAGCAGCGAGGGGATCGGCGCGTGCTCGGCGTCGGAGTGCCGGTCGGAGAGCACGATGAGGCGGGCGCCGCCCTCGATGGCGGTGTCGGCCTCGGCGCAGATCGCGTCGATGCGGGCGGCGAGGGCCTCGCCGCCGCCGGAGACCCGGTAGAGGCCGGAGAGGGTCGCGGCCTTCATGCCGGGCATGTCGCCGTCGGCGTTGATGTGGATGAGCTTGGCCAGCTCGTCGTTGTCGATCACCGGGAAGGGCAGGGTGACGCTGCGGCACGACACGGGGGTCGGCTCAAGCAGGTTGCCCTGGGGGCCGAGCGAGGAGCGCAGCGAGGTCACGAGCTCTTCGCGGATGGCGTCGAGCGGCGGGTTGGTGACCTGCGCGAACAGCTGGGTGAAGTAGTCGAAGAGCAGCCGCGGGCGGGCGGACAGGGCCGCGATCGGCGAGTCCGTGCCCATGGAGCCGAGGGGCTCGCCGGCGGTGCGGGCCATCGGGGCGAGGATGACGCGGAGCTCTTCCTCGGTGTAGCCGAAGGTCTGCTGGCGGCGGGTGACCGAGGCGTGGGTGTGCACGATGTGCTCGCGCTCGGGGAGGTCGGAGAGCTCGATCTCGCCGGTCTCCAGCCACTCCGCGTACGGGTTCTCGGCGGCGAGGGCGGCCTTGATCTCGTCGTCCTCGACGATGCGGTGCTCGGCGGTGTCGACGAGGAACATCTTGCCGGGCTGGAGGCGGCCCTTGCGGACGACCTTGGCGGGGTCGATGTCGAGGACGCCGACCTCGGAGGAGAGGACGACGAGGCCCTCGTCGGTGACCCAGTAGCGGCCGGGGCGCAGACCGTTGCGGTCGAGGACCGCGCCGACCTGGACGCCGTCGGTGAAGGTGACGCAGGCCGGGCCGTCCCAGGGCTCCATCATCGTGGAGTGGTACTGGTAGAACGCGCGGCGGGCCGGGTCCATCGTCTCGTGGTTCTCCCACGCCTCCGGGACCATCATCAGGACCGCGTGGGGCAGGGAGCGGCCGCCGAGGTGGAGCAGCTCCAGGACCTCGTCGAAGGAGGCCGAGTCGGAGGCGTCCGGGGTGCAGATCGGGAAGATCCGGGAGAGGTCCTTGCCCTCGCCGCCGAAGACCGTGGAGTCGAGCTGGGCCTCGCGGGCGGTCATCCAGTTCCGGTTGCCCTTGACGGTGTTGATCTCACCGTTGTGGGCGACGAAGCGGTACGGGTGGGCCAGCGGCCAGCTCGGGAAGGTGTTGGTGGAGAACCGGGAGTGGACCAGGGCCACGGCGGTGGCGCAGCGGCGGTCCGACAGGTCCGGGAAGAAGGGCTCCAGCTGGCCGGTGGTCAGCATGCCCTTGTAGACGATGGTGCGGGCGGAGAGCGACGGGAAGTACGTCGCGGCCTCACGCTCGGCGCGCTTGCGCAGGACGAAGGCCTTGCGGTCCAGCGCGATGCCCGTGGCGTCGCCGGCCGCGTCCGAGACGAAGAGCTGGCGGAAGACCGGCATGGTGGAGCGGGCGGAGGCGCCGAGCAGCTCGGGGGCGACGGGGACCTCACGCCAGCCGAGGACGTTCAGGCCCTCGTCGGCGGCGATCGTCTCGATCTTCGCGGCGGTCTCGTCGGTGCCGTCCTCGGGGAGGAAGGCGATGCCGACGGCGTACGCGCCGGCTTCGGGAAGGTCGAATCCGGCGGCCTCGCGGAGGAAGGCGTCCGGGACCTGGAACAGGATGCCGGCGCCGTCACCGGAGTCGGGCTCGGAGCCGGTGGCGCCGCGGTGCTCGAGGTTGCGCAGTACGGTCAGCGCCTGCTCGACCAGCGCGTGGCTGGCTACACCGGTGAGGGTGGCCACGAACCCGACACCACAGGCGTCGTGTTCGTTACGGGGGTCGTACATCCCCTGCGGAGCAGGGCGACCGTCCATGGGCGACCAGGCGTCGGAACGCATCGGCTCTCCCGTCGTCGTCGTGGCTGGGGGCACCTCCCAGACGACGTCTGGGGGAGCTACTGCCGAGGGACGACGTTGGCCCTCCGCGAAATTTCGTGCAGGTTACATCATGGCTGGCTTCTCGCTAAGTGGATAGCTCGTTCCAGCATGCGGACACCACCGACACGGAGCGGTGGTGTGGGTTCACCTGTGGTTTGCGAGGTCAGAGGCCTGCCCCGCGGGGACGGATCGAAGTGATCCGGAGGATCTCCGGGTTTTCGGCGACCCGTCACTGTGTGGGCTTCATTGCCCAGCGACGCTCATGCCTCATTCCCGTTGGTCATGGGTTCGAAACCGCCGAGTAACCGGCTACATATGTGGCGTCCTGCATAGTGTCTCATCGCTGCGGCGGATCGGACCAGGGATATACGTCACAGCCGTTCCGGGGCTTACGTCCCGAAAAGGGGCCACGAAAAGACCGAGAGATCCCCTTTGGGAGCCTCTCGGTCTTCTGCGGAGGTACGGAA
Organism: Streptomyces sp. NBC_01077; assembly: GCF_045162855.1. Lineage (NCBI taxonomy): Bacteria > Bacillati > Actinomycetota > Actinomycetes > Kitasatosporales > Streptomycetaceae > Streptomyces > Streptomyces sp. NBC_01077. Next base: position 2,976,892 of record NZ_CP108669.1, read on the forward strand.
TCCGCACCGGCCCCGCGGGCTACAACGCGGCCCCGAGGAGCACGCCGAGGCCGTACGTGACGGCCGCGGCGGCACCGCCGAGGACGAGCTGGCGCAGTCCGCTGAAGAGCCAGCCGCGGGCGGTCACCCGGGCCACGAGGGCACCGCAGGCGAAGAGTCCGACCAGCGCGAGCAGCACGGCGGGCCAGAGCGCGGTCGCCCCGAGCAGATACGGGAGCAGGGGGAGCAGCGCGCCGAGCGCGAACGAGCCGAAGGACGAGACCGCGGCGACCATCGGCGACGGCAGGTCGTCCGGGTCGATGCCGAGCTCCTCCCGGGCGTGGATCTCCAGGGCCTGCTCGGGGTCCTTCGACAGCTGCATCGCGACCTCGCGGGCGAGCGCGGGCTCGACGCCGCGGGAGACGTAGAGCGCGGCGAGCTCTTCCATCTCGTCGATCGGGTGCTTGCGCAACTGGCGGCGCTCGACGTCCAGTTCGGCCTGGACGAGTTCGCGCTGCGAGGCGACGGAGGTGTATTCGCCGGCCGCCATGGAGAAGGCACCGGCCGCGAGTCCGGCGAGGCCGGTGATGACGACGGTCTGCGTGGAGACCGCGCCGCCGGCGACACCGGTCATCAGGGCGAGGTTGGACACGAGTCCGTCCATCGCGCCGAACACCGCCGGACGCAGCCAACCGCCGTTCACGTCGCGGTGCGTGTGGTTGTCGCGGTGGGCCTCGTGCAGTGGCGCCTGAGCTTCGATGATGGACATGGCTCTCCCCTCGTTCCGGCGGGCCGGGTTGCACCCGCCGCCCCCAACACCCTCGAAAATACGCGCGATGTAAGGGGCCCGCCAGCAAGGCAGGCCGTACTTACTAAGGCGTGCCTTGCTGCGTGAACCGGGTTCTGGCGTGGTGTCAGGCGGGTGACAGAGACGTTTCTTCGGCGAGTTCGCGGCCCGTGGTGGCACAGATCCAGGCATCGGGGCGCCATCGATGCGCCCCCACCGAGGAAGGGGCCACGAACCATGGTGACCACCACGGCATGCGACACGCGCGAACGGGCGAGAGGGGCACTGCTCGGCCTCGCCGTAGGCGACGCGCTCGGCGCGCCCGCCGAGAACATGCGGCCCTCCGAGATCCGTCGCCGCTGGGGCCGGATCGAGGGCTTCGTGACGGACAGCCCGGCGGGCACCGACGACACCGAGTACGCCATCTTCTCGGCGCTGCTCCTCGCCCGGCACGGCTCGGCGCTCACCGTCCACCACGTCGAACGGGCCTGGCACCACTGGATCGCCGACCTCGACGAAGGCCCGTTCCGCGGCGCGGGCTTCTCGGAGCGCGGCACCCTGGAGAACCTCCGACGGGGCCTCGCCGCGCCGATCTCCGCCCAGCATCGGCACGCCTGGAGCGACGGTCTCGCCATGCGGGCGGCGCCCTTCGGGGTGTTCGCGGCCGGCCGCCCCGCGGAGGCGGCCCGCCTCGTCGCGATCGACGGCAGCGTCAGCCACGACGGCGAGGGCATCTACGGAGGCCAGGCGGTCGCGGCGGGCGTCGCGGCCGCGATGGCCGGGGCGGGCGTGACCTCGGTGATCGCGGCGGCGCTCTCGGCCGTCCCGATGGACTCGTGGACGGCCCGCTCGCTGCGCCGCGCGGTGGTCGCGGCCCAGCGCGTCCAGCCGGACCCGCTCACCCGCGAACGCCAGGTCCGCTCGGCTGTCGTCATCGGCGGCTACCCGTGGACGGACCTGGCCCCGGAGGCGGTGGGCCTGGCGTTCGGCGCCTTCGCGGCGGCGCGGGGCGACTTCCGTACGGCGGTCCTGACGGCCGTCAACATGGGCCGCGACGCCGACACCACGGCGGCGGTGGCGGGCGCGCTGGCCGGTGCGGCCGGCGGACTGCGGTCGATCCCCGAGGAGTGGGCCTCGGCCATCACCCCGGTCACGGGCAGCTGCCTCCCCTCCATGCGCGGCTACCACGTCCTGGACGTGGCAGACCTCCTGACCCCGGACGGAGAGTCCTGATGAGCGGTGACACGACGACTGCTGCTGCTGCAGCTGCTGTGGGCAACGACCCCGCCGCTGTGGGCAATCGTTCCGCAGGGCGGTCGGGGCACCCCCGGACGGAGTCTGGGGGAGGGCGGGCACAGCACCCGTTGCCGGATACCGGCCCCCTGCTCGGCGCCCACCAGGACCTGGCGGCGCCGGTGCCGGACGCCGACTCGCTGGACCTCGCGCCGCGGGACCTCCCATCGGTGCCGGTCACGGACGTACTGGACCTCGCACCACAGGCTCCCGCCCCGCCCCACGGCACCGGTTCATGGGGAGCCGCCCACCAGGTCCCGGTCGAACACCCCACGCCGGCCGCACAGGCCAGAGCCGACCGCGACGCAGTCGAGGGCCTCCTCCTCGGCCTGGCCGCAGGCGACGCCGCCGGATGGCCCGCCGCCAGGCACCGCGCCGCCCGCATGCCCGAGTGGACCCGCCGTCTCACCCGCGAGCTCGACACCTTCGCCGAGCAGAACGCCACGACCACCCTCCCCGTCCCCATCGCCCTCAACCAGCCCCCCGAGCCCCTCCGTCTCGGCCCCTCCGACGACGCCGAGTGGGCGGCCTTCACCGCCGAGGCGATCCTCACCGCCTCCGGCCCGGTCTTCACCGGACTCCCCCCGGAGCGCCGTCTCCGCGCCGCCGTCGACCTCGCCTGGAACGCCCTCGCCGGACAGGTCGCCGCCGCCGCGGACCGCGCCCCCGAGGTCGAGTCCGCCGTGCTCCCGCTCCGCGCCCGGATCTCCGTCCGCGCCGGCCTCGGCAATCTCGCCACCGGTCTGCGGCCGCCCGCCACCGGCCACGACAACCCGCACTTCTTCGACGACGCCGCCTGCGTCCGGGCCGTCGTCCTGGCCGTCGCCCACCCCGGCGACCCCCGCGCCGCCGCCCAACTCGCCGAGTTCGACGCCCGGTACACCCAGGACGGTGACGGAGTCCACGGCGCCCGCGCCATGGCGGCGGCCGTCGCGGCGGCGCTCGGCGGGGCGACGGTCGACGAGGCCGTCGAGGCGGCGCTCGCCGAACTCCCGCCCGTCACCGAGATCGGCCGCAACGCCCGGTACGCGGTGAAGCTGGCCCAGACCGCCGGTTCGGCCTTCGAACTGGTCCCGCTCCTGGAGCACCAGATCGTGGACCACGTGTACAGCTACGGCATCGCCGCCGCCGAGACCGTCCCGGTGGCGCTCGCGCTCGCCACCGCCGCCCGGGGCGAGACGGCGGCCGCCGTCCCGGCCGCCGTCTGTCTCTCCCGGGTCGCCGACTCCGCCCCCGCCCTGGCGGGCGCGCTCACCGGGGCGCTGGGCGGGGGCCGTTCGGTGCCGGCGACCTGGCGCGAGGCGTGCCGGACGCTGGCGGGCTGCGCGCTGCCCCGGCTCGCGGGCACGGATCTGGTCGAACTCGCCGGGCTGCTCGCAGCCACGGAACCGGCCACCCCGGGTGGACAATTCCGACATGACACCCACAGTGGCACCCCCAGTGACACCCACGCTGGATGACCGGATCACCGGAAGTCTCCTCGGGGCCGCCGTCGGCGACGCGCTCGGCGGCCCCGTCGAGGGCTACACCCCCGAGCAGATCGTGGAACGCCACGGCGGCCGCGTCACCGGGATCGTCGGCCCCTGGAACGGCGGCGAGTGGCGCACCGCCCGCCCCATCGCCCCGTACCACAAGGGCGACGGGCACGTCACCGACGACACCTTGATGACCCATGCGCTGATCCGGGTGTACGAGAAGGTCCGCGGCCACCTGGACGCGTACGCGGTCGCGGACCATCTCGTCCCCGACCTGATGGGCTCCCCCGTCTGGATCCCCGAACTGGAGGCGGAGGCCCTCCCGCTCCAGCGGATCTTCCTGGCCGAGAAGTGGCTGGTGGCTCGCCTCCACTACGGCCATGTGGACCCGCGGGAGGCCGGCAGCGGCAACATCGTCAACTGCGGCGCCGCGATGTACATGGCGCCGGTCGGGCTCGTCAACGCCGCCCACCCGGAGGCCGCGTACGCCGAGGCCCTCGACGTCGCGGGCGCGCACCAGTCCTCGTACGGCCGAGAGGCGGCGGGCGTGTTCGCGGCGGCGGTGGCGGCGGCGTGCGTGCCGGGCGCCACACCGTCGTCGGTGGTCGATACGGCCCTGGCGCTGGCGAAGGACGGGACGCGGGCGGCGATCGAGGCGGTGGCGGAAGTGGCCTCACGGCACCGGGACTTCGAGTCGGCGCTGAGCCCGCTCCGCAAGGCGGTGGCCCCCTTCGACTCGGTGGGCCCCGACTACCGCGCGCCGGGCCTGGGCGCCCGGCGCCCGTCCCGTCTCCACGCGATCGAGGAACTCCCGATCGCCCTCGGGATGCTGCTGGTCGGAGAGGGCGACTTCCGGCGTACGGTCCTGGGCTCCGTCAACTACGGCCGTGACTGCGACTCGATCGCCACGATGGCGGGCGCGATCGTGGGCGCGCTGCACGGGGAGCCGGCGGTGCCGTCCGAGTGGGCGAAGCAGGTGGCGGAGGCAAGTCGTCTGGACCTCCACGCCCCGGCGAGGGCCCTGACGCAGGTGACCCACGAGATCTTCGCTCAGGACCTGGCACGCCGCCGAGCCCACGAGTCGGCGTTCACGACCCTGACGAGCGCGGCCGACCGATGAACCTCCGCCTGACGTGGGTCCAGCCGGAGGACCTCCTGGGCCACGAACTCCGCCAGGCGTCGGAGGACGGCCGCGACGCGCGCGCCCTCGCGGCCCGCTGGGCGGCGGCGGGCGGTCGGCCCGCCCCGGAAACGGCCGGGGCTTCCGTCGCCCCCCGCCCGGACCTCCGCCCCCTGGCAGAGGAACTCCTGGACACCCTGGCATCCCTCCCGACCCCCCTGTCGGACAGCGAACCGACCCCCCTCCCCGAGATCCAGAAACTGACGGCCCCCCACACCGTCTCTCCCGCAGGCCCGTTGCCGGATTGCGGCTTCCCGCGCGCAGCGCAGGGTACCCGGGGCTTCGGGAGCGGAGCCCCCGGTCCCGTCAGGGTTTCGGGAAGGGGCGGGGTGGGGGAGAGCGACGCCCTGCGCAACCGACTGCACGCCGCCTGGCTGGGCCGCGCCGCCGGCTGTCTCCTCGGCAAACCTGTCGAGAAACTCCCCCTGTCCGCCATCCGCGCCCTCGCCCGCGCCACCGGCAACTGGCCCCTCTCCACCTGGTTCACCGCCCGCGGCGTCCCGCCCGAGCTGCTCGCCGCCCACCCCTGGAACCGCCGCTCCGCCCCCACCTCCCTCGCCGAGAACATCGACGGGATGCCCGAGGACGACGACCTCAACTACCCCCTCCTCAACCTGCTGCTCCTCCAGCGCTACGGTCGCGACTTCAGCACCGCCGACGTCGCCCGCCTCTGGCTCGACGAACTTCCCGCCGGCCGCACCTTCACGGCCGAGCGCGTCGCCTACCGCAATCTCCTCGACGGGATCGAACCCCCGCTGACCGCCGTCCACCGCAACCCGTTCCGCGAGTGGATCGGCGCCCAGATCCGGGCCGACGTCCATGGCTGGACGCACCCGGGCGACCCGGTCGCCGCCGCCGAGCAGGCGTACCGGGACGCCACCCTCACCCACACCGCGAACGGCGTCTACGGCGCCATGTTCGTCGCCGCCACCCTCGCCACCGCCGCCACCGGCACCGCCGACGTCCATCAGGCGCTCGCCGAGGGACTCGCCGTGATCCCCCCGCGCTCCCGCCTCTCACAGGCCGTCCGCCGGGGAATCGGACTCGCCCGCACCGCACACTCCGAGGGCGCCGACTTCGACACCGTGGTCGACCGCCTGCACGCCGAACTCGGCGGGTACCACTGGGTGCATGCCGTCCCCAACGCCGCTCTGCTCGCCGCCGCCCTCACCCACGCCGACGGCGACTTCACCCGCTCCATCTGCGCGGCGGTCTCCGGCGGCTGGGACACCGACTCCAACGGCGCCACCGCCGGTTCGGTCGCCGGGCTGCTCGCGGGGCACCCGGACCGGCTGCCCGAGCGCTGGACCTCCCCCCTCAAGAACCGTCTCGCGACCTCGGTCCCGTCCTTCGACGGCATCGGCTTCGACACCCTGGCCGAACTGACCCACCTGGAGGCAGTACGCCCATGACCAGCATCGTCGTACTCGGCAGCACCAACATGGACCTCGTCGCCTACGTCCCGAAGGCCCCGGCCCTCGGCGAGACCGTCACCGGCCGCTCCTTCCGTACGATCCCGGGCGGCAAGGGCGCCAACCAGGCCGTCGCCGCCGCCCGCGCCGGCGGCGAGGTGTCGATGATCGGCGCCGTCGGCGCGGACGACTTCGGCGCCCGACTCCGGGCCACACTGGAGCACTGCTCGGTGGACACCGACCTCCTGCGCACCTCCGAGGGCGCCTCCGGCACCGCCCACATCGTCGTCGACGACGAGGGCGGCAACGCGATCGTCGTCGTCCCCGGCGCGAACGGCACCGTCACCTCCCTCAGCCACGGCGACGAGGCCCTCATCGGCACCGCCGACGCCCTGCTCCTCCAGCTCGAACTCCCCTTGTCCGTCGTCGTGGAGGGCGCAGCGACCGCCCGCCGCCTCGGCGTCCGCACCGTCCTCACCCCCGCCCCCGCCCAGCCACTTCCTCCCGAGCTCCTCGCCTCCATCGACCTGTTGGTCCCCAACGAGCACGAGGCCGCCGCGCTCACCGGCCTGACCGACCCCCGCGAGGCCGCCCTTGCCCTGCTCCGGGACGTCCCCGAGGTGGTCGTCACCCTCGGGGCGGCCGGCAGCCTGTACGCGGTACGCGGCGCCGATCCGGTGACGGTGCCCGCGCCCCGCGTCCGGGCCGTGGACACCACCGGGGCCGGTGACACCTTCGTCGGCGCACTGGCGGTCGCCCTCGGCGAGGGCCGCCCCGCGCCCGAGGCCCTCGCCTGGGCGGGGACCGCCGCCGCGCTCTCCGTCCAGCGCGAGGGCGCGTCGACGTCGATGCCGTACCGCGCCGAGATCGAGGCCGCCTTCGGCTCCCTCGACGAGAACGAGGACGAGGACAAGAGGGAGACCGACCGCGTATGACGCCCACGCCGCACACCCCCACGGCACCCACCGCCACTCCCCCGCCCCAAGCACCCCTGCACGGCCTGCGCGTCCTGGATCTCGCGACCCTCTTCGCCGGCCCGCTCGCCGCCACGATGCTCGGCGACTTCGGCGCCGACGTCGTCAAGGTCGAGCACCCCCGCAAGCCCGACCCGTCCCGCGGCCACGGCCCCGCCAAGGACGGCATCGGTCTCTGGTGGAAGGTCCTCGGCCGCAACAAGCGGGCGATCACCCTCGATCTGTCGTCCCCCGGCGGCCGCGACACCCTCCTCGCGCTCGCCGCCGACGCCGACGTGATCGTGGAGAACTTCCGCCCCGGCACCCTGGAACGCTGGGGTCTGGGCTGGGAGGAGCTCTCCACCGTCAACCCGCGTCTGGTCCTCGCCCGGGTCACCGGCTTCGGCCAGTTCGGCCCGTACGCCCACCGCCCCGGTTTCGGCACCCTCGCCGAGGCGATGAGCGGTTTCGCCGCCATCACCGGCGAGCCCGAGGGCCCGCCCACCCTGCCCCCTTTCGGCCTGGCCGACTCGATCGCCGCCCTGGCCACGGCGTACGCCGTGATGACGGCGCTCACCGCGAGGACGACGACCGGTCGCGGCCAGGTCGTCGACATGGCGATCATCGAACCGATGCTCGCGGTCATCGGGCCCCACCCCCTCTGGTACGACCAACTCGGCTATGTCCAGCCCCGCACGGGCAACCGCTCCCGCAACAACGCCCCGCGCAACACGTATCGGACCTCCGACGGCTCCTGGGTCGCCGTCTCCACGTCCGCCCAGTCGATCGCCGAGCGGGTGCTGCGGCTCGTCGGCCGTCCGGAGCTGATCGACGAGCCGTGGTTCGCCGACGGCACGGGCCGGGCCGAGAACGCGGACGTCCTGGACGAGGCGGTCGGCTCGTGGATCGCCCGCCACACCCGGGACGAGGCGATGGCGGCCTTCGAGAAGGCGGAGGCGGCGATCGCCCCGGTCTACGACATCCGGGACGTCGTCGCCGATCCGCAGTACCGGGCGCTCGGCACCGTCACCGAGGTGCAGGACCCCGAACTCGGCCCGATCAAGATGCAGAACGTCCTCTTCCGCCTCTCCGAGACGCCCGGAGCCATCCGCTGGCCCGGCCGCCCCCACGGCGCCGACACCACCGCCGTCCTCTCCGAACTCGGCCTCAGCCCCGCGGAGATCGGCACCCTCCGCGAGCAGGGAGCGGTATGAGCAACGTGAGTGAAGTGAGTGACGTGAGGAGCGCCGCCCTGGCCCGCGCGCACGGCACGGATCGACCCCTGGCCGCCCCCCGCACCCCTCTCACCTGGCTGTACGCCCCGGGCGATCGTCCCGAGATCGTCCGCAAGGCTCTGGCCTCCGGCGCCGACGTCGTGATCGTCGACCTGGAGGACGCGGTCGCCCCGCACCGCAAGGCGTACGCCCTCGACGCCACGGTCGATCTGCTCGGCGACTCCCACCCCGTCCCGATCCACGTCCGCGTCCACACCCCGCGCGACATCCCCACCCTGGCCCTCCTCCCCGGCCTCCGCGGTCTTCGTGTACCCAAGGTGACACACGCCACTGACATCCACCGGATCGCCGAACTCGCCCCCGGCCTCCCCCTCTACCCGCTCCTGGAGAACGCCCTCGCCGTGGAGCACGCGTACGCCATCGCCACCGCCCACCCCGCCGTGCGCGGCATCGCGCTCGGCGAGGCCGATCTCCGCGCCGACCTGGGGCTACGGGAGGACAGCGGCCTCGACTGGCCGCGCGGCCGGGTGGTGGTCGCGGCCCGCGCGGCCGCCCTCCCGCCCCCGGCCCAGTCGGTCCACCCGGACATCGGCGACCTGGACGCGCTGGCCGCCGGCTGCGCCCGGGGCCGGGCCTTGGGCTTCTTCGGCCGGGCGGCGATCCACCCCCGCCAGCTCCCGGTCATCGAGCGCGCCTACCTCCCCACCCGGGAGGAGATCGACGCGGCGCGGGAGGTCGTCGCGGCGGCCGGGACCGAGCGGGGCGCGCTCGCCCTCCCGGACGGGCGCTTCGTCGATGCGGCCGTGGTGGAGGGCGCCCACCGGGTCCTCGCCCTCGCGGCCCGGACGGCCTGACACCCGTACCCCCGACGCCCGTACCCGGGCATGCGAAAGGGCCGCCGGGACCTCTCGGTCCCGACGGCCCTTCGACCGGCTACAGGGGGATCAGCTCTTGGCGGCGGACCCGGCGCCGTTGTCGGCCCCGTGCTCCACGTCCTCGTTCTCGTCCTCGTCGGAGGTGTCGGTGTCGGTGTCCGGAGCGGCGTCCTCGGACTCGCCGTCCTTCGGCCCGTTCTTCGGGGCGTCCGTCTCGTCGGCGTCCTCGGACTTCGCTGCGGTGTCCTTGGCGGCCTTCGGCTCCACGATCTCCTCGCGGCCCGGGCGGATCCGCGCCGAGATCGCCATGTAGAGCACGGCGAGCACGAAGACGATGATCGCGGTCCACACGTTCAGGCGCAGGCCGAGGATGTGGTGGGCCTCGTCGACGCGCAGGTACTCGGTCCAGACGCGGCCCGCGCAGTACGCGGCGACGTACAGCGCGAAGGCGCGGCCGTGGCCGAGCTTGAAGCGGCGGTCGGCCCAGATGACCAGCACGGCGACGCCGATGCACCAGAGCGACTCGTACAGGAAGGTCGGGTGGTAGTACCCGGCCTCGCGGTTCGCGCTCTCGGTGATCTTCAGGGCCCAGGGGAGATCGGTCTCGCGGCCGTACAGCTCCTGGTTGAACCAGTTGCCCCAGCGGCCGATGGCCTGGGCGAACGCGATTCCGGGAGCGATGGTGTCGGCGTACGCCGGGAGCGGGATGCCCCGCCGGCGGCAGCCGATCCAGGCACCCACCGCGCCGAGCGCGATGGCGCCCCAGATACCGAGGCCGCCCTCCCAGATCTTGAAGGCGTCGACCCAGTTCTCACCCTCGCTGAAGTACAGCTGATAGTCGGTGATCACGTGGTAGAGGCGTCCGCCGACGAGGCCGAAGGGCACCGCCCAGACGGCGATGTCGGCCACGGTGCCGGCGGTACCGCCCCGGGCGATCCACCGCTTGTTGCCGTACCAGACGGCGACGAAGACACCGATGATGATGCAGAAGGCATAGCCGCGCAGCGGGATCGGTCCGAGGTTGATCACGCCGGTCGACGGGCTGGGAATGTAGGCAAGGTCCATGGCAGGACCGACGCTACCCTGCCGGGGGGGCGGGACGGCAGCCCACCCGGCAACGTATGGGTAACTAACCCGGCGGAATCGGCGGCTCAGCCCGCCGAAGGGGAGGCCGGGGCGGCCGGAGAAGCCGTGCCGGGCTTCTTGCCCTTGTTGGCCTCGGCGACCCACTTCTTCAGGTTCTCCGGGGAGATCTGCTCGTTGCCCTTCTGCGGGAAGATCGATTCTCCGTTGAGCAGGACGGACGGTGTGCCGCGGAAGCCGCCGTTCTGGAAGGCCTCGTTCGACTTGGCCACCCAGCTGTCGTGCGTACCGTCGTTGACACAGCTGCGGAAGGCGGGGGTGTCGAGCCCCGGGACCTTCGCCGCAAGCTCGATGAGCTTGCTGTTGTTCCCGAAGGCGTCGTCCGTCTCCGGCGGCTGGTTGATGTAGAGCGTGTCGTGGTACGCGGTGAACTTCCCCGCGTCCTGGGCGCACGCGGCCGCGTTCGCCGCGCGCAGGGAGCCGCTGCCGCCCATGTTCCCGTCGATGAGGGTGGCGAGGTGGTACTCGGCCCTGACCGCGCCCGCGGCCTCCAGCTCGTGGATCGTGTCCCGGAACGCGTTCTCGAACTGGGCGCACGCCGGGCAGCGGAAGTCCTCCCAGATCGCCAGCGTCGACGGGGCGTCCGCCTTCCCGGTGGGAATGGCGGGCTTGCCGTCCTCCTCGGTCGCTCCGGTCGGCGCGACGACCGGGCCGGCCTTGTCGGATCCGCTGTCCTTGTCGCCGCCCGCGGCGATCACACCGACGACCGCGGCCAGGCCGAGGACGCCGACCACCGCCGCCGACACGATCAGGATCCGCCGCTGCTTCTCGCGGGCCTTCTCGCGCTCGCGCTGCTGCTGGAGGCGCTCCCGCGCGCTCCGATTACCGTCACCACTGTTCTTCTCGCTCACGCCTCGGAAACGAACCGGGGAGGCACGTGCGCGCCTCCCCGGTCCCAGATCCACCCAAATGGGTTACGAAACGCGCCGGACACCCTCGGAGAGTTCGGCCGCCAGTTCCCTTACGGCGGCGAGTCCCGCGGTCTCGTCGCCGTCCGCGTCGAGAATCCGCTTCACGAACGCCGAGCCGACGATGACGCCGTCGGCGAAGACGGCGACCTCCTTGGCCTGGATGGCGTTGGAGACTCCGAGGCCGACGCAGACGGGGAGGTCCCGGCCGGGTTCGGCCGTCGCGCGGGTGCGGCGGACCAGGTCGGCGGCCTGCTCGCCGACCGACTCGCGGGTGCCGGTGACACCCATGAGGGAGGCCGCGTAGACGAAACCGGAGCCGGCCGCCGTGATGGTGGCGAGCCGCTCGTCCTTGCTGCTGGGCGCGACGACGAAGACGGTGGCGAGACCGTGCTTGTCGGCGTTCTCGCGCCAGACCGCGGACTCCTGGACCGGCAGGTCGGGCAGGATGCAGCCCGCGCCGCCGGCCGCGGCGAGCTCCTCGGTGAAGCGCTCGACGCCGTACCGGTCGATCGGGTTCCAGTACGTCATGACGAGGACCGGCTTGCCGGTGGCCTCGTGCGCCTCGCGGACCGTCCGCATGACGTCGGCGATCTTGACGCCGCCGCGCAGGGCGATGTCGTCGGCGGTCTGGATGACCGGCCCGTCGAGCACCGGGTCGCTGTGCGGGAGGCCGACCTCGACCACGTCCGCGCCGCCGTCGAAGACGGCCTTGATCGCCGCGATGCCGCCGTCGACCGTCGGGAAGCCCGCCGGGAGGTACGCGATGAGCGCGGCCCGGTTCTCGGCCTTCGCCTTGGCGAGGGTGTCGCTGAGCAGCTGGATGTTGCCGGTCGTCACTTGGAGCCCTCCCCGTCGTACAGGCCGAAGTAGCGGGCGGCCGTGTCCATGTCCTTGTCGCCGCGCCCGGAGAGGTTCACGAGGAGCAGGGCGTCCTTGCCGAGCTCCTTGCCGACCTCGATGGCCCCGGCGAGGGCGTGCGCCGACTCGATGGCCGGGATGATGCCCTCGGTGCGGGAGAGCAGCCGCAGCGCCTGCATGGCCGCGTCGTCGGTGACCGCGCGGTACTCGCCGCGCCCGCTGTCCTTGAGGTACGCGTGCTCGGGGCCGATGCCCGGGTAGTCGAGGCCCGCCGAGATCGAGTACGGCTCGGTGATCTGGCCCTCCTCGTCCTGGAGGACGTACGACCGCGAACCGTGCAGGATGCCGGGCTCGCCTGCGGTGAGGGTGGCCGCGTGCTCGCCGGTCTCGACGCCGTGACCGGCCGGCTCGCAGCCGATCAGGCGGACGCCCGCGTCGGGGACGAAGGCGTGGAAGAGGCCGATGGCGTTGGAACCGCCGCCGACGCAGGCGATCGCCGCGTCGGGGAGGCGTCCGGCGCGCTCCAGGATCTGGCGGCGGGCCTCGACGCCGATGACCCGGTGGAAGTCGCGGACCATCGCGGGGAAGGGGTGCGGTCCCGCCACGGTGCCGAACAGGTAGTGCGTCCGGTCGACATTGGCCACCCAGTCGCGGAACGCCTCGTTGATGGCGTCCTTGAGGGTACGGCTGCCGGACGTCACGGCGACGACCTCGGCGCCGAGCATCCGCATCCGGGCCACGTTGAGGGCCTGGCGCTGGGTGTCGACCTCGCCCATGTAGATGGTGCAGTCGAGGCCGAAGAGGGCACAGGCGGTGGCGGTCGCCACGCCGTGCTGACCGGCGCCGGTCTCGGCGATGACCCGGGTCTTGCCCATGCGCTTGGTCAGCAGGGCCTGACCGAGCACGTTGTTGATCTTGTGCGAGCCGGTGTGGTTCAGGTCCTCGCGCTTGAGGAAGATCCGGGCGCCACCGGCGTGCTCGGCGAACCGGGGCACCTCCGTGAGGGCGCTCGGGCGGCCCGTGTAGTTGACCATCAGGTCGTTGAGCTCGCGGGCGAACTCCGGGTCGGACTTGGCCTTGTCGTACTCGACGGCGACCTCGTCGACGGCGGCGACGAGGGCCTCCGGGATGAACTTGCCGCCGTAGGCACCGAAGTAGCCCTCGGCGGTCGGGACCTGACCCTCCGGGTCGGGAATGAAGAACTCGCTGGACATGCGGATGCTCCTCGCGGGGCGGGTGCCCCGTGTTTTACGTGCGGTCGATGGTCACGGTATGCGCACGACCCACTCCCGTCCGCCAACGCCATGGCCGGGCTCACACCCGCGGCGGCCGCCCGCCGTGGGCTACGCCCCCGCCCCCGTTGTGGGCAACTGTTCCGCTGGGCGGAACGGGTGGGCACAACGGAACGGCGCCCGTTGCCGGGCCCAGGCTTCCGTGCCTTGACCCGCCCCCCTTGTGCGCCGCACTTGGTGGTGCGGGTTCAGGCACAGGGGCGGAGGCGCCGCCAAGGGCGCCGTCCCGTGTGCCCACCCGTCCCGCCCCGCGGGACGATTGCCCACACGGCGGGGGTGGCGGCAGCGGTGCGGTGCCCACACGGCGGTGTCGGGCAACGGCGGGGCCACGGCTCGGCGGCCGGGGCACCTGAGGCCTCGGCGACTGGGCGTTGCTGCGTCAGTTCGTGGAGGTGCGCGCGAGGCGCCGGCGCCATCGCATGCCGTTGACCTGGCCCGGCTCGTCCCCGATGACGTACCGCACCCGGCGGCCGTGGACACGGCGGGCGGGTGCGCGGCAGCCACGCGGACGGCAGCCCCGGGCCAGTGGGGCGTGCGGCGCGGGTACGGACGCGGCGGCGATGCGCGGCCTGCCGCCGGGCACGCCGACGGACCCCCGGGCGGTGCCCGGAGGGGTCGGCGTGGCGCGGCGGCGGGTCATGGTGCGGTCAGCTCCGGCCGTGCCGGAGGGCCGGGTGGGCGCCGGCGGCGACCAGGTCGGCGACGGCGGCCTTCGGGTCGCGGCCGGTGACGAGCGACTCGCCGACCAGGACCGCGTCGGCGCCCGCGTTGGCGTAGGCGATGAGGTCGTGCGGGCCGCGGACGCCGGACTCGGCGATCTTGACGATGTGCGCGGGGATCTCGGGTGCGACGCGCTCGAAGGTGGAGCGGTCGACCTTGAGGGTCTTGAGGTTGCGCGCGTTGACGCCGATGATCCGGGCGCCCGCGTCGACGGCGCGCTCGACCTCGTCCTCGTCGTGCACCTCGACCAGCGGGGTCAGCCCGATGGACTCGGCACGCTCGATGAGGGAGACCAGCGCCTCCTGCTCCAGGGCGGCGACGATGAGGAGCGCGAGATCCGCTCCGTACGCCCGTGCCTCCCAGAGCTGGTACGCGGTGACGATGAAGTCCTTGCGCAGGACCGGGATGTCGACCTTGGCCCGAACGGCTTCCAGGTCCGCGAGCGAGCCGCCGAAGCGGCGCTGCTCGGTGAGGACGGAGATGACGGCCGCGCCGCCCGCCTCGTAGTCCGCGGCGAGTCCGGCGGGGTCGGCGATCGCGGCGAGCGCGCCCTTGGACGGGCTGGAGCGCTTGACCTCGCAGATCACCTTGACGCCGTCGCCGCGCAGTGCGGCGACGCCGTCCTTGGCCTGCGGCGCCTTGGCGGCGCGCTCCTTGAGCTCGTCGAGGGTGACCCGCGCCTGCCGCTCTGCGAGGTCGGCGCGTACGCCTTCGATGATCTCGTCGAGCACACTCACGCGAGGGGCCCCCTTCCGGGACGGTGATGGTGATGATGAACCAGGTTCAGCCACATCGATCCTATCCGCAGGACGGCCCCGGACTCGCATCGGCCGGAGTGGCGTCCCACCTGCTGGGACTCCCGTCGGGGTCCCTTCGGCGCCGTACGGGGCCCTCAGGGGGCCAGAGCGGAGCCGAAGGGAAGGTTCCGGACCAGGGTGAAGAGGGCGAGGACGGCCCCGATCCCCCACCACAGGACCGGGGAGACGGCGAGGCGCATCGGCACCCCGCGGATGGCACGAATCAGCCAAAGAACCATGAGGACGCCGAAGAGTCCGTAGCCGATGACGGCGAGGGCATTGGCACCGAGGGCGGCCGGGAGGTCGCCGTGGATGAAGGCGTGGGCGCTGCGGAGTCCGCCGCAGCCGGGGCAGTAGATGCCGGTGAAGCGGAGCAGGGGACAGACGGGGTAGTGCCCGGGTTCGTTGGGGTCGACGGTCCCGACGTACGCGAAGGCGGCGGCCACGCCGGCGAGCGTGGCGACGGGCGGGAACAGCCGTCGCACGGGCGACCGGGTCGGGGGTGGCGACGGTACGGGGCCCCCTGGCGGCCATGCCGGTCCGTGCGGCGGTACGGGACCCCCTGGCGGCCACGCATGCGCGTGCGGCGGCGGTACAGGGCCGCCACCCGGCCACGCGTGCGCGTCCGGCGGCGGTACCGGAGCCTCCTGCCGCGCCGGTTCGCCCGGTGGCACAGGTTCACCCGGTCGGGTGCTGGATGTGTCGGTCACGGCTCCGGCCGTCGGCTGCGGGTCCACCCGGTGATTCTCGCCCCGGACGCGCGAGAGCGCAGCCCGGCACGGCCGGACTGCGCTCTCGGATGCGTCGTGTCGCGTCAGGAACGGGCCTGCGCGGTCGCGGCCTCGCGGGCGGCGGCGACGGCGGCCGACTCCTTCGGCATGCCGAGGCCCGCGGCCTTCATCGCGCCGCCGACGATGCCGCCGAGCACGATGACACCCATGCCGGCCCAGAAACCGGGCTGGTTGGCGGCCACCATGAAGACGCCGGCGATGCAGAAGCCGATGAAGGAGATGATGACACCGGTCCAGGCGGCCGGGGTGTGTCCGTGGGCGCTGCCCGCCATGAGTTGCTCCTCGTTGCAGTTGCTCGATGGTGAGGTCTCGCGTGCGCGGACTCTCGGCGCTCATTGTCCCGCACGCGGGCGCGCGAGGGTGAATCGGGGGTACCGGGACGATCACGCGTCGCGGTCGGCGACGCCGTCGAGCCCAGCGGGTCGGCTCCGTCAGGCGCCGTGCGTGGGGTCCTCGCCGCGGTCCAGGGCCTTCCACAGGTCCTCGGGCCGGTCCGGGTCGGTGGCGGGCGCCTTGCGTCCGGCGCGCGGGGTTCCGGAGCGCTCGTAGCGGCCGCCCATCGCGGGCCAGCTCTTGCCGAATCGCAGCGCGAAGAGACCGGCGAGCAGGATGAGGACGGCGCCCGCGGCGGTCACGTACGGCCAGGCGGTGTGGCTCAGGCCGGCCACGGCGGCGGCGGTGTCGCCGCTGATCCGGGCTGCCTCGGCGTCCAGGGCGGCGCTGTCGGAGGCGCCGAGGACCGCGGCGAGCGCGGCGCCCGCGCCGCTGAGCGCGAGGAGCGCGGCGACGAGGGTGCGGCCGGTGCGGCGGACGGCGAAGACGGCGAAGAGCGCGGCGAGACCGACGATCGCGAGGGCGGTCGGCACACCGGTGACGGTGCCGCCGTCGGCCTCGACGGGGACGGTGCCGCCGCCGACGGACGCGGTGCCCTCCGCCCAGATCTGGCCCGCGGAGAGCAGGACGACGGTGGCGCCGAGGGCGCCGAGGAGGAGGGCCGCGGCCAGGCTGCGGCGGCCGCCGGTGGGGACGGCCGCGCGGG
This sequence comes from Streptomyces sp. NBC_01077, assembly GCF_045162855.1. NCBI lineage: Bacteria > Bacillati > Actinomycetota > Actinomycetes > Kitasatosporales > Streptomycetaceae > Streptomyces > Streptomyces sp. NBC_01077. Next base: position 2,993,632 of record NZ_CP108669.1, read on the forward strand.
CGGCACGGGGCTGGGGTACGGGTACGGCACTCACGTACCCCACTATCCCCTACGTGCTCAGTTGCCGTTCATCCGGTTGGCGGTGTGGACGGCGCGGAGGACGGCCGCGGCCTTGTTACGGCACTCGTTGTCCTCGGCGACGGGATCGGAGTCGGCGACGACACCCGCTCCGGCCTGCACATACGCGGTTCCGTCGCGGAGCAGGGCGGTACGGATGGCGATGGCCGTGTCCGCGTCGCCGGCGAAATCGAGATAACCGACACATCCGCCGTACAGGCCGCGCCGGGAGGGTTCGAGCTCCTCGATGATCTGCATGGCGCGGGGCTTGGGCGCGCCGGAGAGCGTGCCGGCCGGGAAGCAGGCGGTGAGGACGTCGAAGGCGGTCCTGCCCTCGGCGACCTCGCCGGTCACGGTGGAGACGATGTGCATGACGTGCGAGTAGCGCTCGACGGACATGAAGTCGACGACCTCGACGGAGCCGGGCGCGCAGACGCGGCCGAGGTCGTTGCGGCCGAGGTCGACGAGCATGAGGTGCTCGGCGCGCTCCTTGGGGTCGGCGAGCAGTTCCTCGGCGAGGTCGTGGTCCTCCTGCGGGGTGGCGCCGCGGTGCCGGGTGCCGGCGATGGGGTGGAGCAGCGCGTGCCCGTCCTCGACCTTGACGAGGGCCTCGGGGCTGGATCCGACGACGTCGAAGCCGTTCTCGAAGCGGAAGAGGTACATGTACGGGGAGGGGTTGGTGGCCCGCAGGACCCGGTAGACGTCGAGCGCGGAGGCGGTGCAGGGGGTCTCGAACCGCTGCGAGGGGACGACCTGGAAGGCCTCGCCGGCGCGGATGCGCTCCTTGATGTCCTCGACGGCGTCCTGGTAGGCCGGCCCGCCCCAGAGGGCGGAGAACTCGGGAAGCTCGGAGGCGGGCAGGGCGGTGGGGACGGTGGCGACCGGGCGGGCCAGATCGGCCTCCATGGCGTCGAGGCGGGCGACGGCGTGCGCGTACGCCTCCTCGATGCCGGTCTCCAGGTCGTTGTGGTTGATCGCGTTGGCGATCAGCAGGACCGTGCCGTCCCAGTGGTCCAGGACCGCGAGGTCGCTGGTGAGGAGCATGGTGAGCTCGGGGAGCTCCAGGTCGTCGCGGGTGGAGTCGCCGATCTTCTCCAGGCGGCGGACGATGTCGTAGCCGAGGTAGCCGACCATGCCGCCGGTGAACGGCGGCATCCCGGAAGCGAGGTCGCGCGGGGTGTGGAGGGTCTCGACGGTGGCGCGCAGGGCCTGGAGCGGGTCGCCGTCCGTGGGGACGCCGACGGGCGGGGTGCCGAGCCAGTGGGCCTCGCCGTCCCGGACGGTGAGGGTGGCGTCGCTGCGGACTCCGATGAAGGAGTAGCGGGACCAGCTGCGGCCGTTCTCCGCGGATTCGAGGAGGAAGGTGCCGGGGCGTTCGGCGGCGAGCTTGCGGTAGAGCCCGACCGGGGTGTCGCCGTCCGCGAGGAGCCTGCGGCTGACGGGGATGACGCGGCGGTCGGCCGCCAGCTTGCGGAAGGTCTCGAGATCCATGGCGCCAGACCTTACTGGGAGAGCGGGAGCACATCGGCGTCGAAACAGGTGCGGTCGCCGGTGTGGCAGGCGGCTCCGACCTGGTCGACCTTGACGAGGACGGTGTCGGCGTCGCAGTCGAGGGCGACGGACTTGACGTGCTGCACGTGCCCGGAGGTGTCGCCCTTGACCCAGTACTCCTGGCGGCTGCGGGACCAGTAGGTGCAGCGGCCGGTGGTGAGGGTGCGGTGGAGGGCCTCGTCGTCCATCCAGCCGAGCATCAGCACCTCGCCGGTGTCGTACTGCTGGGCGATGGCGGGGACGAGCCCGTCGGGGCTGCGCTTGAGCCGGGCGGAGATGGCCGGGTCGAGATTGCTGCTCATGTCGCCATTGTGCCGCGACCCGGGGTGGTGTCCGGCGGGGCGTCCACTGGGCGGACGGGCGCGACCCGCCGTACGCTGGCGGTCATGTCGACCCATGCCAAACGTGAACGGCTTCTGCTCGCCGACCTGTTGGAGGCGGCCGGCCCGGATGCGCCGACGCTCTGCGAGGGCTGGCGGACCCGGGACCTCGCGGCCCATGTGGTGGTGCGGGAGCGGCGTCCGGACGCGGCGGCCGGTTCGCTCGTACCGGCGCTGAAGGACCGGCAGGACCGGGTGCAGGCGGAGTTCGCCGACAAGCCGTACGAGGAGCTGATCCAGCTCATCCGAACGGGGCCGCCGCGGTTCTCGCCGTTCACCATCAAGCAGGTGGACGAGGGCGCGAACGTCGTCGAGTTCTATGTCCACGCCGAGGACGTACGCCGTGCCCAGCCCGATTGGTCGGCGCGCGAGCTCGATCCGGTCTTCGCCGACGCCCTGTGGTCCCGTCTGGAGCGCACGGCCCGCCTGCTCGGCCGCAAGGTCCCGGTGGGCCTGGTGCTGCGCCGCCCGAACGGCCAGACGGCGGTGGCGCACCGCGGCACCCCGGTGGTGACGGCCTCCGGGGAGCCGGGCGAGCTGACGATGTACCTGTACGGCCGCCAGGCCTCGGCCAAGGTGGAGCTGGACGGGGAGCCGGAGGCGATCGAGCGGCTGCGCGAGACGAAGCAGCTGGGGCTCTGAGCGGAGCGGGGGCGGCCCCGCCCGCCCTGTACCGGGCGGCCCGCCCCTGAGCTGCCGGACACCCCCGCTAGGCCGGCAGCTCCGCGCGGCGCACGGCCTTGACCGAGAGGCCGTAGACGCCCGCGAGCGCGCAGACCGCCGCGCTGACGGTGAAGACCGGGCCGACGCCCCACAGGCCGATCGCGGCGCCCGTGAGCGGGAAGCTGAGCGGGGCGAGGCCCAGGCTCATCAGGCTGGAGACGGCCGAGACGCGGCCGAGGTAGGCGGGGTCGCACTCGGTCTGGACGAGGGCCCCGCAGAGCGCTCCGGAGAGGCCGGCGAACAGGCCTATGGAGAGGGCGACGGCCGCGGCGACGGGCAGCTGCGGGATGAAGGCGAGCGCGCCGATCGAGACGGCGCCGACGGTCATGGTCCAGCCGAGGACGGCTCCGGCGCGCGGCACCCGTCCCTTGACGCTGAGCAGCAGTGAGGCGCCTCCGGCGCCGACGCCGAAGCCGGCGAGGACCCAGCCGATGCCGGAGGCTCCCCAGCCCCGCTGGTCGGACAGGAGCGCGAGGCCGACGTTGAGGGGTCCGACGAAGCCGAGGTCGCTGAGGGCGATGACGATCATCATCGGCCCGAGGACGCGGTGGCCGCGCAGATAGCGCAGACCGTCGGCGAGGTCGCCGAACGCGGTGCCGTTCTGCTTCTCGGCCTCGCCGGTGAGCGGGCGGAGCCGGAGGGCGAGCAGCAGGGGCAGGGAGAGGGCGAAGAGCACTCCGGCGACGGCGAACGCGACGCCCGGTCCGCCGAGGGCGACCGCGAGGCCGCCGAGGGGGGCGCCGAGGACGGCTCCTGACCGGTAGGCGAGGCCGCGCATGCCCTGGACGCGGGCGAGCTGGTCGCGCGAGGCGATCCGGGGCGGCAGGGCGCCGACGGCGGGCAGGAAGAGCGCGTCGACGATGCCGAAGACGAGGGCCACTCCGGCCAGCATCCAGAGGGTGGGCGAGGTGACGAGGACGAGCGCGGCGACGCCGAGGACGACGACGCAGCGGACGGTGTCGGAGGCGATGACGACCCTGCGCGGGCCGAAGCGGTCGGCGACCACTCCCCCGCCGAGCATCAGCAGGGCGCGCGGTACGGCGCTGACGGCCATGACGAGCCCCGCCTCGGCCGGGGTGCCGCCGCGGACGGCGGCCCAGGACAGGGCCAGGTGGTAGATGCTGTCGCCGAGCGTGGAGGCGGTGTAGGCGCCGAGCCAGCGCAGTACCTGGGGGTCGCGGTGGGCGGGCCGCTCGACCGCGGCGGGCGCCGGGGCGGTGGCGGTCATGAGCGGTAGGGGAAGCCGTTGAGGTGGATGGCGACGTTCTCGCGGCCCTCGATGTCGCCGGCGGCCTCGGCGGCGCGGGCCTGCTGGTCGTACTTGCGCAGGACGCCGTCGAGCTCGGCTCCGAGGGCGGTGAGCTCGTCGGCGGTGAGGCGCGGGAGCCACTCGGCGCTGAGGGAGGCGGAGCGCCACGCGTCGGACCAGGTGTGCCGCTCGTCGAGGAAGCGGGCGTACATCTGCGTGCGCTGCTCGTCGATCGTACGGTTGAAGGCGGCGCTCGCGGCGGCGAGCTCGGGGGCGTCGCGGAGGTCCTCGTCGTGGATGCTGAAGCCGTACGAGGCGGGCTGCCACCACCGCTCCCGGCCGTCCGTCGACTGGGTCTCGGCCTCCTCGATGAGGCCGTGGTCCGCGAGTTTGCGCAGGTGGTAGCTGACCAGCGAGACCGCCTCGTCGACCTGCTCCGCGAGCTGGGACGCGGTGGCGGTGCGGGCCACGAAGAGGGCGCGGTAGAGGCGCATCCGCAGCGGGTGCGAGATGGCTTTCAAGGTGCCGAGATCGGTGATCCGGCGGTTCTCCGGCGAGGTCATGTCCATGACCCTAGATGCGAAAGAAAACTTGCGCAATGAAAATTGCACAACTAATCCTGCGCATCCGGGGAAAGCGAAGGGCCCCCGAGGGGGCCCTTCGTGACATCGGGTCAGATCAGCGGACCGGGTGGCCCGCCCGCCGCAGCTCGTCCTTGACCTGCGAGATCCGCAGATCGCCGAAGTGGAAGACGGAGGCCGCGAGCACCGCGTCCGCGCCCGCCGCCACGGCCGGCGGGAAGTCGGAGAGCTTGCCCGCACCGCCGGAGGCGATGACCGGGACCGTGACGTGCTCGCGTACGGCCGCGATCATCTCGGTGTCGTAGCCGTCCTTGGTGCCGTCCGCGTCCATCGAGTTGAGCAGGATCTCGCCCGCGCCCAGCTCGGCGGCCCGGTGCGCCCACTCGACGGCGTCGATGCCGGTGCCCTGGCGGCCGCCGTGCGTCGTCACCTCGAAGGAGCCCGATGCCGTGCGCCGGGCGTCGACCGACAGGACGAGCACCTGGCGCCCGAAGCGCTCCGCGATCTCCTGGATCAGTTCGGGGCGCGCGATGGCGGCGGTGTTGACGCCCACCTTGTCGGCGCCGGCCCGCAGCAGCTTGTCGACGTCCTCGGCCGAGCGGACGCCGCCGCCGACCGTCAGCGGGATGAAGACCTGCTCGGCGGTGCGGCGCACCACGTCGTAGGTGGTCTCCCGGTTGCCGGAGGAGGCGGTGATGTCGAGGAAGGTCAGCTCGTCGGCGCCCTCGGCGTCGTACAGCTTGGCCATCTCGACGGGGTCACCCGCGTCCCGCAGGTTCTGGAAGTTGACGCCCTTGACGACCCGGCCGTTGTCGACGTCCAGGCAGGGGATCACCCGTACGGCGAGGGTCATGCCGCACCACCCCGGTAGGCCTCGACCTCGACCTCGACGACCAGGCTCGGGTCGACGAAGCCGGAGACGATGATCATCGAGGCCGCCGGGCGGACGGCGTCGAACAGCTCCTTGTGGGCGCGGCCGACCTCGTCCACGTCCCGGGCGTGGGTGATGTACATCCGGGTGCGGACGACGTCCTCCGGGCCCAGGCCGAGCTTCCCCAGCGCGTCGAAGGCCACGTTGAAGGAGTTGATCGTCTGGTCGTACGGGCCGCCGCCGGCGATCTGGCCGCCGATCACTGACGTACAGCCGGCGACCAGGACCAGGCCGTTCGGCAGCTCCACCGCGCGGGAGTAGCCGAACTGCTCCTCCCAGGGAGCCCCGGTGACGACCTTGCGTACGGAATCGGTCATGCCGACGCCACCGCCTCCAGGGCCTCCTCCAGGGTGAACGCCTTGGCGTACAGCGCCTTGCCGACGATCGCGCCCTCGACGCCGAGCGGGACCAGGCCGGACAGGGCCCGCAGGTCGTCCAGGGAGGACACGCCTCCGGAGGCGACGACGGGCTTGTCGGTGGCCGCGCAGACGTTCTTCAGGAGCTCCAGGTTGGGGCCCTGGAGGGTGCCGTCCTTGGCGATGTCGGTGACGACGTAGCGGGAGCAGCCCTCGGAGTCGAGGCGGGCGAGCGTCTCGTAGAGGTCGCCGCCGTCACGGGTCCAGCCGCGGCCGCGCAGGGTCGTGCCGCGTACGTCGAGGCCGACGGCGATCTTGTCGCCGTGCTCGGCGATGACCTTGGCGACCCACTCGGGAGTCTCCAGGGCGGCGGTGCCGAGGTTGACGCGGGTGCAGCCGGTGGCGAGGGCGGCCGCGAGCGAGGCGTCGTCGCGGATGCCGCCGGAGAGCTCGACCTTGATGTCCATGGCCTGCGCGACCTCGGCGATCAGCTGCCGGTTGTCACCGGTGCCGAAGGCGGCGTCGAGGTCGACCAGGTGGAGCCACTCGGCGCCGGAGCCCTGCCAGGCGAGGGCGGCTTCGAGCGGGGAGCCGTAGGAGGTCTCGGTGCCGGACTCGCCGTGCACGAGGCGGACGGCCTGCCCGTCGCGGACGTCGACGGCGGGGAGGAGTTCAAGCTTCTGAGCCATGATCAGAGGGTCTCGATCCAATTGGTGAGGAGCTGGGCTCCGGCGTCGCCGGACTTCTCGGGGTGGAACTGGGTCGCCCACAGGGCGCCGTTCTCGACGGCCGCGACGAAGGGCTCGCCGTGCGTGGCCCAGGTGACCTTGGGGGCGCGGATGTTCTTGTTGCCGACCTCGAGGGTCCACTCGCGCACCGCGTAGGAGTGCACGAAGTAGTACCGGGCGTCGGCGTCGAGGCCCGCGAACAGCTCGCTGTCCTGCGGCGCGTCGACCGTGTTCCAGCCCATGTGGGGGACGACGGGGGCGTTCAACGGCTCGACCGTACCGGGCCACTCGTCGAGGCCCTCGCTCTCCACGCCGTGCTCGAAGCCGTGGGCGAAGAGGGTCTGCATGCCGACGCAGATGCCCATGACCGGGCGGCCGCCGGAGAGCCGGCGGCCGATGATCCAGTCGCCGCGCGCGTCCTTGAGCCCGCGCATGCAGGCGGAGAAGGCGCCGACGCCGGGGACGAGGAGTCCGTCGGCGTTCATCGCGGTGTCGTAGTCGCGGGTGATCTCGACGTCCGCGCCGACCCGGGCGAGGGCGCGCTCGGCGGAGCGGACGTTGCCGAAGCCGTAGTCGAAGACGACGACCTTCTTGGGGGCGGTCACGCTCATGACCACACGTCCAGCCGCAGCACGCCGGCGGAGAGACACATCGCGGCGCCTACGGCGACGAGCACGACGAGGCCCTTGGGCATCTGCTGCTTGACGAAGGAGTAGATGCCGCCGAGCAGGAAGAGCCCGACGACGATGAGGATGGTGGAGAGGCCGTTCACGTTTAGAGCGCGCCCTTCGTGGAGGGGAGGATTCCGGCGGCGCGCGGGTCGCGCTCGGAGGCGTAGCGGAGGGCGCGGGCGAAGGCCTTGAACTGGCACTCCACGATGTGGTGGGCGTTGCGCCCGTACGGCACGTGGATGTGCAGCGCGATCTGGGCCTGGGCGACGAAGGACTCGAAGATGTGCCGGGTCATCGTCGTGTCGTACGAGCCGATCATCGGCGCCATGTTCTCGGGCTCGGTGTGCACGAGGTACGGGCGGCCGGAGAGGTCGACGGTCACCTGGGCGAGCGACTCGTCCAGCGGGACGGTGCAGTTGCCGAAGCGGTAGATGCCGACCTTGTCGCCGAGGGCCTGCTTGAAGGCGGCGCCGAGGGCGAGGGCGGTGTCCTCGATGGTGTGGTGCGAGTCGATGTGCAGATCGCCGTCGGTCTTGACCGTCAGGTCGAACAGACCGTGCCGGCCGAGCTGGTCGAGCATGTGGTCGTAGAAGCCGACCCCGGTCGACACGTCGACCTTTCCGGTGCCGTCGAGGTCGATCTCGACGACGACGGAGGTCTCCTTGGTGGTGCGCTCAACGCGGCCTACGCGGCTCATCGCTCCTGCTCCTTCATCAATTCACGAACCGCGTCGAGGAACGCGTCGTTCTCTTCGGGGGTGCCGGCGGTGACCCGCAGCCATCCCGGTACGCCGTTGTCCCGGACCAGGACGCCCCGGTCGAGGATCCGCTGCCAGGCCGCGTGCGTGTCGGGGAACTTCCCGAACTGCACGAAGTTGGCGTCCGAATCGGTGACCTCGCAGCCGATCCCGCGCAGCTCGGTGACGAGCCGGTCGCGCTCGGCCTTGAGCTGCTCGACGTACCCGAGGAGGGTGTCGGTGTGCTCCAGGGCGGCGAGCGCGGTCGCCTGGGTGACGGCGGAGAGGTGGTACGGCAGCCGGACCAGCTGAACGGCGTCGACCACGGCCGGGTGGGCGGCGAGGTAGCCGAGCCGCAGTCCGGCGGCGCCGAAGGCCTTGGACATGGTCCGGGAGACCACCAGGTTCGGGCGGCCCTCGATGAGGGGCAGCAGCGAGTCCCGGTGGCTGAACTCCACGTACGCCTCGTCGACGACCACCATGGAGGGCTTGGCCGTCTGGGCCGCCTCGTACAGGGCGAGGACGGTGTCGGCGGCGACCGCGGTGCCGGTGGGGTTGTTGGGCGAGGTGATGAAGACGACGTCCGGCGCGTTCTCGGCGATGGCCTGCTCGGCCGCCGCCACGTCGATCGTGAAGTCCTCGTTGCGCGGGCCGGAGATCCAGCCGGTGCCGGTGCCGCGGGCGATCAGGGCGTGCATCGAGTACGAGGGCTCGAAGCCGATCGCGGTACGGCCCGGGCCGCCGAAGGTCTGCAGCAGCTGCTGGAGGACCTCGTTGGAGCCGTTGGCCGCCCACACGTTCTCGACGGCGACCGGGTGCTTCCCGGTGCGGGAGAGGTAGCGGGCGAGCTCGGTGCGCAGCTCTACCGCGTCCCGGTCGGGGTAGCGGTTGAGGCCGCGGGCGGCCTCGGCGACGCGCTCCGCGATCCGGGCGACGAGCGCCTCGGGCAGCGGGTAGGGGTTCTCGTTGGTGTTCAGCTGGACGGGGACGTCGAGCTGGGGCGCGCCGTACGGGATCTTGCCCCGCAGCTCGTCCCGGACGGGCAGGTCGTCGATTCCGAAGCTCACCGGGGCACCTTCCAACCGAACCGGGCCTTGATCGCCGCGCCGTGGGCCGGGAGGTCCTCGGCCTCGGCGAGGGTCACGACGTGGTGGGCGACGTCGGCGAGCGCGTCGCGCGTGTAGTCCACGATGTGCACCCCGCGCAGGAAGGACTGCACGGAGAGGCCCGAGGAGTGGCAGGCGCAGCCGCCGGTGGGCAGGACGTGGTTGGAGCCGGCGCAGTAGTCGCCGAGCGAGACGGGCGCCCAGGGGCCGACGAAGATAGCGCCGGCGTTGCGGACGCGGTCGGCGACGGCGGCGGCGTCGCGGGTCTGGATCTCCAGGTGCTCGGCGCCGTACGCGTCGACGACCTTGAGGCCGTCGGCCAGGTCGCGGACGAGAACGATCGCGGACTGGCGGCCGGCGAGGGCCGGGACGATCCGGTCGTCGACGTGCTTGGAGGCGGCGACCTGCGTCTTCAGCTCGGCCTCGGTGGCGGCGGCCAGCTCCTCCGAGTCGGTGACGAGGACGGAGGCGGCCATCGGGTCGTGCTCGGCCTGGCTGATCAGGTCGGCGGCGACGTGCACGGGGTCGGCGGTGGAGTCCGCGAGGATCGCGATCTCGGTGGGGCCGGCCTCGGCGTCGATGCCGATGCGGCCCTTGAGGAGGCGCTTGGCGGCGGCCACGTAGATGTTGCCGGGGCCGGTCACCAGGTTGACGGGTTCGCAGCCGGGCTCGTCGGCGGTGCCTTCGGTGCCGTACGCGAACATGGCGATGGCCTGGGCGCCGCCGGCGGCGTACACCTCGTCCACGCCGAGCAGGGCGCAGGCGGCGAGGATCGTCGGGTGCGGCAGTCCGCCGAACTCCTTCTGCGGGGGCGAGGACACGGCCACGCCCTCGACACCGGCCTCCTGGGCCGGGACGACGTTCATCACGACGGAGGACGGGTAGACGGCGCGGCCGCCCGGCACGTACAGGCCGACGCGGTCGACCGGGATCCACTTCTCCGTGACCGTGCCGCCGGGGACGACCTGGGTGGTGTGCGTGGTGCGGCGCTGCTCGCGGTGGACGAGGCGGGCGCGCCGGATGGACTCCTCCAGGGCGGCCCGGACGGCCGGGTCGAGCTCTTCGAGGGCGCGGCTGATCTCCCCGGCGGGCACGCGGAGGCCGGTGAGCCGCACGCCGTCGAATTTCTCCCCGTAGTCGATCACTGCCGCCGCGCCATGATGCCGGACGTCCTCGCAGATCGGCCGCACCGTCTCCAGGGCGGCTTCCACGTCGAACTCGGCACGGGGCAGCAGGTCGCGCAGGGCGGAACCCTCGGGGAGGGCCTCGCCGCGCAGATCGATTCGAGAGATCACGGGTCAATTCTCGCAGACGGCCCACAGCGTCGGACGCCCGTATCACTGGCTGATACACGACACACTGGCGTCTTGTCGCCACTCCTGACCGTTAGCGTTCAGCCCGTCACTCAGCGGGAAGAACGGCTGTACGAATCCACGAGACCGCGGGGTGGGGCTGGTGCACGGCCCCGAAACGGATCGAATCCGGAATCGCGGAATCGTGGGAACGGATCGTGGAAAGCGAGGGGGGCGGCAGTGACCGAGCCGCACGAGGACGGGATGCCGGACGGTCTCACAGGCCCGGAGCGGGCTGTGTGGCGGGCGTTCGGCGTCGGCAGGACATGCGATCTGACGGAGGGGATCGCGGAGCGGGACGACCCCTTCGGGGGACGGGAATGGGGGGAGGAGCGGAGTGTCCGCGCGGACGTGGTGGCGCTGCTGCTGCTCGCCGGGCCGCCGGCGAGGTCCGGGCGGGTGGCCGCGCTGAAGCTGCGCGGTGTCCGGATCACCGGCGTGCTGAACCTGGCGGGCGGGACGATAGGGCCGTACGTCGAGCTGCACGGCTGCCGGTTCGACGGCGAGGTGGTGCTGCCCGAGGCCCGGTTCGGCACGCTGCGGATGGTCGAGTGCGCGCTGCCCCGCCTCGAGGCGGCCCGGCTGCACACCGAGGGGGACCTGCATCTGCCGCGCTGCCGGGTGCGGTGGGGCATCCGGCTCACCGACGCGCAGATCGGCACGGACCTGCTCGTCAACCAGATCCAGGTGTGGCCGGACCGAAGGGGACGGGCCATCACGGCGGACGGGATGGTGGTCGCCCAGGACCTCCAGGCCGAACTGATCGAGACGCACGGGGAGCTGAGCCTGCGCGGGGCGAAGGTCGGCGTGTCGCTCAGCCTGCGGGGCAGCGTGCTGCGCGGCGCGCAGGGCCGCCGCGCGCTCAACGCACCGCAGCTGACGGTGGAGCGCTCGCTCTATCTGAACTCGGCCTGGGTGTACGAGGACGCGGGGGCGTACGGGAACTCGGGGTACCCGGGCGGCGGCTCGACGTCCACCCCGCCGTACGGGGTGACGCCCGCCCAGGGCGCCCGCCGCAAGCCCGTCGAGTTCCACGGCGGGGTGCGGCTCGACGACGGCCGCTTCGGCGACGCGGTGGACCTGCACCACGCCCGGTTCCTGCTGAGCGGGGCGCGCCGGGAGGAGGTCTCGCTGCGCCGGATCGTCACGCCTGAGCTCCGGTTCAACGGCGAGCGGCCGGAGGAGGGCCGCGTCGTGCTCAACGGCGCGAAGGTCGTCACCCTGATCGACCTGTCGACCAGCTGGCCGGGCCCCGGCGGGCTCGCGATGGGTGGCTTCGCCTACGAGAACCTCGTGCCGTACGGACACTTCCCGCTGGCCCGGCGCCTGGAGTGGGTCGCGGCGGCGACCCCGGAGTACGCCCCCGAGCCGTACGAGCGGCTCGCGACGGTCCTGCGCAACAGCGGGGAGGACGCCGACGCCCGCGAGGTGCTGCTGGCCAAGCAGCGGCGCAGACGGGAGACGCTGCCGGTGGCGGGGAAGCTCTGGGGCTACCTCCAGGACTGGACCGTGGCCTACGGCTACCGGCCGGGCCGGGCAGCGCTGTGGATGGCGGTCCTGTGGGCGGCGGGCACGGTCGTCTTCTCCCACTACCGTCCGATACCGCTGAAGGCGGAGGAGGCCCCCGCGTGGAACGGCACGCTGTACGCGCTCGACCTCCTGCTCCCGGTGATCAACCTCGGCCAGGACGGCTACTGGCGTCTTGAGGGGATCTGGCAGTGGGTGGCCGCGGTACTGATCCTGCTGGGCTGGATCCTGGCGACGACGGTGGCGGCGGGAGCGACGCGACTGCTGAGCAGGGGGTGAGGCGAGGCGGCGGGGTGACCTCGGTGCCGCGCAGGGGGTGAGTCAGCGGAGGTTCGGTGTACGCGGTGTGCGGCGGCGGAGGTTTGGTGAGCGGGGTGTGAGGCATGCTGCCGGGGCGGCGGGAGGCGGGGGAGAATACGTCGCACCATGTCCTTGCTCCGTGTCCTGATCGGCGCCGTCCGCTCGGCCCGGCACACCCCGCGGCTCGCCGCCGGGTTCGTGCCGGACGACGACGTGCTGCTCGACGCCCCGGACGAGCGGCTCGCTCCCGCCCTGGTCGCCGCCGCCCTCGCCGATCCGGAACCTGCCGCGAAGCTGCTCGCCACCACCCGGGACGCCGGCGAGTGGGAGGACCGCGACCGGTACGTCACCCGGCTCGCCACCTTCGCGTACAGCAGGGGCGACTGGCTGACCCACTGGCTCTCCGTCGCACCCCGCGACCCCGACGCCCTGCTCGTCACGGCGCAGCTCGCCGTCCGCCGGGCCTGGGAGTCGCCCGCGCGGGCCGAGCGGCTGCGCGAACTCGGCCCGCTGATCCACGCGATCGCCGAGGAGGCACCGCACGACCCCGTGCCGTGGCGGCTCGCCCTGGACCACGCGCGCGGGGCGCACGCCGGACCCGCCGTCTTCGAGTCGCTCTGGGAGCAGGCCGTGCGCCGCTCCCCGCACCACTACGGCAGCCATGTGGCGGCGCTCAAGTACCTCTCCGCGCAGTGGTACGGCTCGCACCGGGCCGCCTTCGACTTCGCCGAGCAGGCGGCCGACGACGCCGCCCCGGACTCGCTCGTACGGGCGCTGCCGGTCCGCGCGGCCTACGACCGGCTCCGGGTGCCGCCGGACCGGGACGCGTCCGTGCCGGAGGCACGGATCGACCGGGCCGTGGACCGTGCCCTGGCCGTGTCGGCGGTCTTCCCGACGGGCGACCCGTGGCCGGCCGAGGTCCGCAACCTGCTGGCGTACGTGCTGGTGGAGCGGGCGCGGTGGGCGGAGGCGCGGGAGGAGTTCGACCGGATCGGGGTCCACGCGACCTCGTTCCCGTGGGGATCCGCGCGGAGCGCCGTACGGGAGGATCCGCTGCGCCGGTTCCTCGGCGCGCGGGACCGGGTCAGGACCGAACTGGCCCGCCGTACGCCTCTCTGGGACACCGGAGACGGACGGGCCGGACGGGGCGGGCCCGGCGGCCATTAGGCTGACCGCTGTGACCACCGCTCGCCTGCCTCTCTTCCCGCTCAACGCGGTGCTGTTCCCGGGCCTCGTGCTGCCGCTGAACGTCTTCGAGGAGCGTTATCGCGCCATGATGCGCGAGCTGCTCACGATCGACGACTCGGAGCCGCGCCGCTTCGCCGTCGTCGCCATCCGTGACGGCCGCGAGGTCGCGCCGACCGCCCCCGGCATGCCGGACCAGACGGCGCTGCCGGAGAAGGGCCCGGCCGCGGGCTTCGGCTCCGACCCCATCCAGTCCTTCCACCGGGTCGGCTGTATCGCCGACGCGGTGCAGATCCGGGAGCGCGCGGACGGCAGCTTCGAGGTGACCGCCACCGGCACGACCCGGGTGAAGCTGCTGTCCGTCGACGCGAGCGGGCCGTTCCTGGTCGCCGAGGTCGAGGAGATCCCGGAGGAGCAGGGCGAGGAGGCCGGCACCCTCTCCGAGGGGGTGCTGCGGGCCTTCCGCAGCTACCAGAAGCGGCTCGCGGGGGCGCGCGAGCGTTCGCTGACGACGAGCGAGCTGCCGGACGACCCCTCGGTGGTGTCGTACCTGGTCGCGGCGGCGGCGGTGCTCGACACGCCGTCGAAGCAGCGGCTCCTCCAGGCCCCGGACACGGCGACCCGGCTGCGCGAGGAGCTGACGCTGCTGCGTGCGGAGACGGCGGTCCTCCGGCATCTGCCGTCGCTGCCGGTGGTGGACCTGACGCAGGCCCCGACGTACCCGAACTGAGGAGGAGCGCGCGTGGCGAAGAAGCAGAAGAAGAACAACGGCGGCACCCCGGCGACGGTGGCCCTGACGGCGGCCGGTACCCCGTTCACCCTGCACGCGTACGACCACGACCCGGCCTCCGCCTCGTACGGCGAAGAGGCCGCGGAGGCCCTCGGTGTCTCCCCGGACCGGGTCTTCAAGACCCTCGTGGCGGACGTCGACGGCGAGCTGACGGTCGCGGTTGTCCCGGTGGCGGGCCAGCTCGACCTGAAGGCACTGGCCTCGGCGGTCGGCGGCAAGCGCGCGGCGATGGCGGACCCGGCGGCGGCCGAGCGCACCACGGGCTACGTGCGGGGCGGCATCTCCCCGCTCGGCCAGCGCAAGCGGCTCCGTACGGTCCTCGACGCCTCGGCCTCGGACCACGCGTCCATCTGCATCTCGGCGGGCCGGCGCGGCCTTGAGGTGGAGCTCTCCCCCACCGATCTGGCCGCCCTCACCTCGGCGGTCGTGGCCCCGATCGGCCGCGCCTGACGTATCCGGCGCGGCCGCCGTGAAGGCCGGGGCCGTGCGAGCCGGGGCAAGGCGACCGGGGCGTGCGAGCCGGGGTCATATGCAGACCGCGGCCACACAGCCCGGGACCGTCAGCCGGAGCTCGGGCCCTGCGTGTACGTCTTCGGCGGGCCCCACGGTTCGGGTTCCGGGTCGCGCGGGCCGAAGAGGGCCGTGAGCGCCAGGTGCACGATCATCGCGGCGAGCGGCCAGGCCAGCATCGCGGCGGCCGCCAGGTTCAGTTCGAGCGGTGCCTCGAAGGTGATGTTGGGGCCGACCGCCTTGGCGTGGGCGACCACGTCGCTCGTCGGGCCGAAGGACGTGCCGAGGCCCCAGGCGAGCAGCGAGCCGAGGACGCCGCCGAGCGCGAGACCGAGGACGAGCGGGACGCCGCCCTTGCGGCGGGCGAGGAAGACGACGAGCGCGGCGGCCGCGCCGAAGGCCAGCGCGAGGAGCACAAACGTTCCGTCGGCGCCGATCGCCGCCTCCCCCTCCGAGTTGCGGAGGTAGACGCCCTTGCCGTCGGAGATGAGCAGGACCCGCGGGGCCAGATTCAGCCACAGCACTCCGAGCAGCGCCCCGGCGATCGCCGAGACGACGGTCACCAGGACGCCCTGCAGGACCTCGGCCGCCGTGATCGGGTCTCCGGCCGCGCCGGGCATCGGCGGGGGCGGCGGGGGCCAGTCGGGGTCGTGCGGCGGTGGCTGGTGAGGCGGAGTCAGGGGTGCGGTCACCCCGCCATCGTGCCAGGTGTGTCTGTGGCCCGCCTCAGCGGACGGCGGCCCGCCGGTACGCCCAGGTGGCGACCGCCAGGGAGACCACGCCGACCACCCCGCACACGGCGAGGTCGAGGGCGACGACCGCCCAGTCGGGATGCGGGTCGAAGGTGCGGGCCAGGGCCTCCACGCCGTACGTCGACGGCAGCAGGTCCCGGGCCCAGCCGATGGGCTCCGGCAGCCGCTCCGCCGGGAGCACGCCGAGGAGGAGTGCGGCCGACATGCCGAGCTGGCCGAGGAGGGTGGCCAGTTCCTGACGGGGCGCGAGGAGCCCGAGGGCCGCGCCGAGCCCGGCGAGCGCGGCTCCGGCGAGCGGGACGACGGCGGCGAGGATCCAGAGATGGCCGAGCGGCAGGCCGAAGAGCACGGAGCCCGCGACGGCGGTGACGGCGGTCCCCGGCACGGTGAAGGAGGCGTACGCGCCGGCGGCGCCGAGCACGACGGCGGCGGGCGGCACGGGCAGGGTGGCGTAGTGGTCGAGGCCGCCGGTGGCCCGCAGCTGACCGAAGTACTGGGCGAGCAGGTTGAGCGCGACGAAGGCGACGACGAGGACGGTGGAGCCTGCCACGACGGCGCGCGCCTCGGAGCCCCCGTCGACGACCCCGCGCATCAGGACCATGATCCCGATGGACTGGAAGGTGGCCACGAAGAGCAGCGGGATGCGGGCGACCCGGGCGCGGGAGAGCTGCGCGCGGTAGACGGCGGCCAGGGCCGGCAGCAGTCGGGCGCGCGGGGCGAGGGGCGAGGCGGCCTCGTCGTCGGTGGCGCGGGCCCCGGCGGAAGGCGCGCCGGTCGGCAGGACCTCGGCGGGCACGGTGCTCACTGCGTACAGCTCCTGGGGGTGACGTGCGGTACGGGCAGTACGTGCGGTGCACGGGCCACGTGCGGTGCGTGACGAACACGGGTCACGTGCGAGGCGGGGAGGGTCACGCCTTCACCAGTCCCTCGGTCGCGCCGCCCAGCGCCAGATACACGTCCTCCAGGCTGGGCGTGGCCAGGGTGAAGTCGTCGAGCGCGGCGAACGCGGCCCCGCCGGTGACGGTGGCGACGGCCGCGCGGGCCGCCTCGGGGGCGAGCCGGAGGATCCACCGCCGTCCCGTCTCCTGGGCGAGTCCGCTCAGCGCGGCGACCTCGGGCAGGTGGAGCGGCGCCGACTCGCGCCAGACCAGCTCCACACGGATCTCGCCCGCGACGCGCTCCTTGAGTCCGTTGGGGGTGTCGCAGGCGATGACCCTGCCGTGTTCGAGGACGGCGACCCGGTCGAGGACGGTCTCGGCCTCGATGACGTTGTGGGTGACGAGCAGCACGGTGGTGCCGTGTTCGGCGCGCCGCCGGTCGACGGACGCCCAGACTGCGCGGCGGGCGACGGGGTCCATGCCCGTCGTGGGCTCGTCGAGGACGAGGACGGGGCGCTCGCCGACGAGCGCGGCGGCGAAGCAGGCGAGTCGGCGCTGTCCGCCGGAGAGCTTCCTGAGCGGCCGTGAGGCGAGCGCGCCGAGGCCGAGCTCGTCCAGGACGGCGTCGCGCTCGGCGCGCGCGTCGCGGGCGGTGAGGCCGCGCAGCCGCCCGGTGGTCTCGGCGGCGAGGGCGACGGTCAGCTCGTCGAGGGCGGTGGACTCCTGGCCGAGGTACGCGAGGAGCCGGGCCGCCCGCTCGGGGTGGCGAACGAGGTCGTGGCCGAGGAGCCGGACGCTGCCGGAGTCGGGGCGCATGAGCCCGGTGAGCTGGCGGACGAGGGTCGACTTGCCGGCGCCGTTGGGGCCGAGCAGGCCGAAGATCTCGCCGCCGCGCACGTCGAGACTGATCCCGTCGGTGGCCCGCACCTCGGGTGTCGCGGGCGCACCGCGCCTGCCGCGCGTGGCGGGGTACGTCTTGACCAGATCCCGCACCACGCACACCGTACTCACGGGGGGAGAGCCTACGGGGTCGCCGGGCCCGCTCCGGGCGCGGGGGCGTGTTCGGCGGCGGCCCGGACGTCGATCTCGCGCCAGAATCCCGCCCGGATCGCATATCGGTCGTGCTCGTCGATCTGGTCGTCCTTGTGTGCGAGCAGCCCGAATCGGGCGGCGTAGCGGAGAAGTTCGCCGTCGATGCGGTGCGGGATGCGGGGGTAGAGGGTGGACAGCTTCTGGACGTGGCTCTGCTCGGGGAGCCGTTCCATCCACCGGCGGGCGAACACCTGTCCGACCTCGAACGGATCGCCGCCGACGGTGGTGATGTCCTCCTCGCGGTCCGCCCAGCGCTGCTCGGCGCTCGTGAGGGCGGCGAGGGTGGGCAGGGAGGCGGTCTCGGCCGGCTCGCCGAGGGCGGTGGCGGGGCGCTCGACCCAGCCCCGGTCGGAGGACCAGCGGAGCGCGCTGGCGCCCTGGGGCACGGGGGCGCCCGGAAGGGCGGGGGTGGCGCCGGGGGCGCGCAGCCCTGCCAGGTCCTTGGGGGTGGGGACGCCCCTGCCGGCGGCGGGGGCGGGGACGCCGGTCCCGGCGCGGTGGTCGTGGTCGTGGCCGTCCTCACGGAGGTGGCCGTCCTCACGGAGGTGGCCGTTGCCGTGGTGGACGTGACCGTTGCCGCCGTGGAGGTGACCGTTGCCGCCGTTGCCGTTGGCGGTGGAGACCTCCCCGGGGGAGCCGGAGGCGGCCGCGGCCTCTGCGGCCCGTTCGGCGGAGGCCGCGAGGGCCGCCTCGGGCAGCGGCGCGGAGAGGATGGCGGCGATCTCGGGGCGCGGGGCGGGCGGGGGTGAACAGATCCCGGTGAGGTCCTTGGCGCGGACGGCCCGGGTGATCCAGGCCCGGTCGAGGACCCGCCGTTCGTCGGCCTCGGCGACCAGGTCCTCGGACTGGTTGTAGTCGCCGTCGGCGGCCTGGACGGCCCAGAGGTGGACGGCGACGCCGTGCTCCTTGGCCGACATCAGTCCGGGCAGCAGGTCGCCGTCGCCGGTGACGAGCACGATGTCGGAGCAGGCCCGGTTCCTGGCGAGCTCGGTCAGCTCGGTGTGCATCGCCGCGTCGACGCCCTTCTGGGCCCAGCGTCCGTCGCTCCTCGTCAGGGCGCCCAGTCGGACGGTGACCCGGGGCATCACGCGCAGTCTGCGGTGCTCGGGCTGGGGCACCCGGTCGGGTGCGCCGTCGAACCAGTAGATCCGCAGGAGGGGCAGCGCGGTCTCGGCCTCGGCGCGCTGGCGCAGCTGCTGGATGAGTCCGGCGTGATCGACGGTGATCCTGGAGCGGGCCGGTTCCCCGGCGAGAAGACTGGCGGCGGCTCCCAGCAGGTAGCCGGCGTCCACCAGGACGACGCAGCGGTCCACGTGTTCCACCCTCTTTCGGGAACCTCGGGATCGGAAGTTGCTTCGGATTTCCTTCGAGTCTGCCCGAAGGCCGGGGGCTCGACGGTCGGAACTGGATCATCGGCGTGGCGGATGTCACGTTCCCGGGGTCCTTACACTCCGTAATGATCCAACATGCGGCGGTTCGTACGGTATGTGAGTCTGACAGCGGCCCTGGCCCCTAGGTCCCTTTGAGGAGGCATCCCCATGGCCAAGAACCGCAACCAGAACCGCAGTCAGAAGCAGCAGTCCCCGGCCGAGCGCGGCGCGCAGGAAGCGCAGCAGTCGGCGATGGAGTCCCAGGCCGAGCAGCGCGCCAGCCAGGTCACGCCCGGTGACATGGCGCGCAAGGGCCGTCAGAAGCGCTTCGGCCACAACTGACGGATCCCGAGTACGGCAAAGGGGCGCGCCCGTGACGACGGGCGCGCCCCTTGCGCGCGGACGGAGCGGACGGAGACGGGCTCCGGTGCCGGTCAACCAGCCAGGCAGGACGGGCCGAGCAGCACCTTCAGGTCGCCGAAGAGTGCCGGATCGGCCTGCACCCGGTGCCGGTCGAGCCGCAGCACGGTCGTGGTCCGGGGGCCCTGGAGCTTGATCCGTACCTCGGTGTTGCCCTTGTGGTGGCCCAGGATCTCGCCGAGCCGGGTGACCATCGGCGGGGTCACCTTCACGGTGGGGATGGTGAGGATCACCGGCGCGTTGGTCCCGGCGTTCGACAGGTCGGGGACCATCAGCTCCATGGCGACGAGCCGGGGGATGTCCTCGCGCTTGTCGAGCCGGCCCTTGACGAAGACGACCGTGTCCTCGACGAGCTGGGTGGAGACCAGCTGGTACGTGGCCGGGAAGAACATGCACTCGATGGAGCCGGCCAGGTCCTCGACGGTGGCGATGGCCCAGGCGTTGCCCTGCTTGGTCATCTTCCGCTGGAGGCCGGAGATGATGCCGCCGATGGTGACGACGGCGCCGTCGGAGTGCTCGCCGCCGGTGAGCTGGGAGATCGCCGCGTCCGTCTTGTCGGACAGGACGTGCTCGATGCCGAAGAGCGGGTGGTCGGAGACGTACAGGCCGAGCATCTCGCGCTCCTGGGCGAGCAGGTACGACTTCTCCCACTCGACGTCGGAGAACTCGACGTCGAGGCCGAAGCCGGGCTCGTCCGTCGCCTCGTCGCCCATGCCGCCGAAGAGGTCGAACTGCCCCTCGGCCTCCTTGCGCTTGACCGCCACCACGTTGTCGATCATCGGTTCGTGGTGGGCGACCATGCCCTTGCGGGTGTGGCCCATCTCGTCGAAGGCGCCGGCCTTGATCAGCGACTCGATGGTCCGCTTGTTGCAGACGACGGCCTCGACCTTGTCGAGGAAGTCGGGGAAGGTCGAGTACTTCCCCTTCGCCTTGCGCGACTTGATGATCGACTCGACGACGTTGGTGCCGACGTTCCGGACGGCGGAGAGGCCGAAGAGGATCACGTCGTCGCCCTGGGCGGCGAAGTTCGACTCGGACTCGTTCACGTTCGGCGGGAGCACCTTGATGCCCATGCGGCGGCACTCGTTCAGGTAGACCGCGGACTTGTCCTTGTCGTCCTTGACCGAGGTCAGCAGACCGGCCATGTACTCGGCGGGGTAGTTCGCCTTGAGGTAGGCGGTCCAGTAGGAGACCAGGCCGTACGCGGCGGAGTGCGCCTTGTTGAAGGCGTAGCCGGCGAAGGGGACCAGGACGTCCCAGAGCGCCTGGATGGCCTCGTCGCTGTAGCCGTTCTTCTTCGCGCCCTCCTGGAAGATGACGAAGTTCTTCGCCAGCTCCTCGGGCTTCTTCTTGCCCATCACGCGGCGCAGGATGTCGGCCTCGCCGAGCGAGTACCCGGCGATGATCTGGGCGGCCTTCTGCACCTGCTCCTGGTACACGATCAGGCCGTAGGTGACCGCGAGCACCTCTTCGAGCGGCTTCTCCAGCTCGGGGTGGATCGGGGTGATCTCCTGCTGCTTGTTCTTGCGCAGGGCGTAGTTCGTGTGCGAGTTCATGCCCATCGGGCCCGGCCGGTACAGGGCCGAGACGGCGGAGATGTCTTCGAAGTTGTCGGGCTTCATCAGCCGCAGCAGCGAGCGCATGGGGCCGCCGTCGAACTGGAAGACACCGAGCGTGTCACCACGGCAGAGCAGTTCGTACGTCTTGGGGTCGTCCAGCGGCAGGGCCAGCAGGTCGAGGTCGATGCCCTTGTTGGCCTTCACCATCTTGACGGCGTCGTCCATGATCGTGAGGTTCCTGAGGCCCAGGAAGTCCATCTTGATCAGGCCGAGCGACTCGCACTGGGGGTAGTCCCACTGCGTGATGGTCACGCCGTCCGTGTGCCGCACCCAGATCGGGGCGTGGTCGACGATGGGCTCGCTGGACATGATCACGCCTGCCGCGTGCACGCCCATCTGCCGGACCAGGCCCTCGACGCCGCGGGCGGTGTCGATGACCTTCTTGACGTCCGGCTCGTTCTCGTACATCGCGCGGATCTCGCCGGCCTCGCTGTAGCGCGGGTGCGAGGGGTCGGTGATGCCGTTGAGGTCGATGCCCTTGCCGAGGACGTCGGCGGGCATGGCCTTGGTGAGCCGGTCGCCCATGGCGTACGGGTAGCCGAGGACGCGCGCGGAGTCCTTGATGGCGTTCTTCGCCTTGATCTTGCCGTACGTGCCGATCATGGCGACCTTGTCGGAGCCGTACTTCTCCGTCACGTACCGGATCACCTCGACGCGCCGGCGCTCGTCGAAGTCGATGTCGACATCGGGCATCGAGACGCGCTCGGGGTTGAGGAAGCGCTCGAAGATCAGTCCGTGCGGGATCGGGTCGAGGTCGGTGATGCCCATGGCGTACGCGACGATCGAGCCGGCCGCGGAGCCTCGGCCGGGGCCCACGGCGATGCCCTGCTTCTTCGCCCACATGATGAAGTCGGCGACGACGAGGAAGTAGCCGGGGAAGCCCATCGAGATGATGGTGTCCATCTCGTACTCGACCTGCTTCATGCGGTCCTCGGGGATGCCCCCGGGGAAGCGGCGGTGCATGCCCCGCATGGTCTCCTCGCGGAACCAGGTGGTGTCGGTGTACCCCTCCGGGATGTCGAACTTCGGCATGAGGTTCTTCTCGACGAACATGCCGTCGGTGTTGATCTGCTCCGCGACCAGGAGGGTGTTGCGGCAGCCCTCCTGCCAGGCGTCCGAGGAGTCGATGGCGTACATCTCGTCCGTGGACTTGAGGTAGTAGCCGGTGCCGTCGAAGCGGAAGCGGTCCGGGTCGGAGAGGTTCTTGCCGGTCTGGATGCACAGCAGGGCGTCGTGCGCGGTCGACTCGTGCGCGTACGTGTAGTGCGAGTCGTTGGTGACCAGCGGCGGGATGCCGAGCTTCTTGCCGATCTCCAGGAGTCCGTCGCGGACCCGGCGCTCGATCTCGATGCCGTGGTCCATCAGCTCCAGGAAGTACCGGTCCTTGCCGAAGATGTCCTGGTACTCGGAGGCGGCCTTCAGGGCCTCGTCGAACTGGCCGAGGCGGAGCCGGGTCTGCAGCTCGCCGGAGGGGCAGCCGGTGGAGGCGATGAGCCCCTCCGACCACTTGGAGATGGTCTCCTTGTCCATCCGGGGCCACTTCTGGAGCCAGCCCTCGGCGTACGCGTCGGAGGAGAGCTTGAAGAGGTTGTGCAGTCCGGTGGCGTTGGCCGCCCAGATCGTCTTGTGGGTGTAACCACCGGAACCGGAGACGTCGTCCCGCTTCTGGTGCGGCTGTCCCCACTGGATCTTCCGCTTGTTCCGCCGGGACTCGGGGGCGACGTACGCCTCGATGCCGATGATCGGCGTCACCCCGGCCTTCTTCGCCGTGTGGAAGAAGTCGTACGCCCCGTGCAGGTTGCCGTGGTCGGACATCGCGATGTGGGTCATGCCCATCTCGTTGCACGCGTTGAACATGTCCTTGAGCCGCGCGGCACCGTCCAGCAGCGAGTACTGGGTGTGGACGTGGAGGTGCGTGAAGGGCGGCTTGGTCACGGCGGGAGGCCTCCGGAAAACGGGAGTCGACAGGCTGCGGACAGTCTGGGGGGACAGCGTGGAAGTCTACGTCGGCCGACTGACAGCCGCCGGGCACTCGAAGCTAAGGTCGCGCGTTGAGGGACAGGGAACACCTGTCCCAATTGTCGTGAACATTCTTGCAGCACGTCCGGTACCAGGAGGCACCTCGATGTCGGTCCCCCAGCCCACCGCCGCGGAGCGCGGTGAGCACATTCTCGCCGTCTTCGACACCGCCTTCGGCGAGCTCCTCGCCGCCGACCCCGCGGCCTTCCGCGTCAAGTTCCGGAAGATGGCCGGCTCCGCCTTCGCCTTCTACCGGGGCACGGCCTGCCTGTTCTACGCGGACCTTGAGCGGGAGGCCCACGGCGGCCCCTACCTGGACGAGCGCACCGGCCGGGTCTGGATCCACGGCGATCTGCACGCCGAGAACTTCGGCACGTACATGGACGCCACCGGGCGGCTGATCTTCAACGTCAACGACTTCGACGAGGCGTACGTCGGCCCCTTCACCTGGGACCTCAAGCGGCTCTCGGCCTCGCTCGCCCTCATCGGCTATGCGAAGGCGCTGAGCGACGAGCAGATCACCCACCTGGTCCGGATCTTCGCGGCGTCCTACCGTGAGCGGATCCACTCCCTCGCGACCGGCGCGAAGAACGACGAGCTGCCGCCGTTCACGCTGGACACGGCCGAGGGCGCGCTGCTCGACGCGCTGCGCGACGCCCGCTCCATGACCCGCTTCGGACTCCTCGACTCGATGACGGAGATCCGGGACTTCGAGCGCCGCTTCTCCGCGGGCGGCGGCTCGATCGAACTGGACGCCGCCGCCCGGTACAAGGTCCTGGCGGCCTTCGACGGCTATCTGGAGACCCTGCCGGAGTCCAGCCTCTCCCGCCCCGACTCGTACCGGGTCAAGGACGTCGTCGGGCGGCGCGGGATCGGCATCGGCTCGGCCGGCCTCCCCTCCTACAACATTCTCCTGGAGGGCAACAGCGACGCCCTGGAGAACGACGTCGTGATCTACCTCAAGCAGGCGCAGACCCCGGCGGTCTCCCGCCATGTGACGGACGCGGCCGTACGGGAGTACTTCCAGCACGAGGGACACCGCACGGTGATCTCGCAGCGGGCGCTCCAGGCCCACGCCGACCCGTGGCTCGGCTGGACGGAGCTGGACGGCGCCGGGCAGCTGGTCGCGGAGGTCTCGCCGTACGCGGTGGACCTGGACTGGTCGGACATCGACGACCCCCAGGACATCGCGGCCACGGTCGCCGACCTGGGCCGGGCGACGGCGACCATGCACGCGGCGGCGGACGACTCCAGCGGGCACTCGCTCGTGCCGTTCTCCACGGAGCGGGCCATCGACGCCGCGATCGCCGCCGACGAGGAGGGCTTCGCGGACCTCCTGGTGGACTTCGCGCACAGCTACGGGGCACGCGCGCGGGCCGACCACCAGATCTTCGTGGACCTCTTCCGCAACGGCCGGATCCCGGGGCTGTAGGGACCGCCGGGACCGTTCACAGACTCCCTTTAGGGACGTCTTACGGACCGACATGGGACACTCCACGACGATGGACATGGCAGGGACGCAGCTGAGGGCGCTGCGGGCGGCGTTCTTCACGGCACTGGTCGTGACGCTGTCCGTGGCGTCCCACGTGCTGCTCTCGCGCGTGCCGCTGCCGCTCGGGACGGTCGTCCCGGTCGCGGTCGGTGTCTTCGCCGTGGCGTACGCCCTGGCGGGCCGCGAGCGGGGCCTCGGCCCGATCGCCGGGCTCCTCGTCCCGCTGGAGCTGGCGGCGGACACGCTCTTCACCAGCGGCCAGGCGGTCTGTTACGGCGCTGCCGGCGGCCCGGTCGCCGGTTCGCTGCGCGCGGTGGGCGTGGAGGTGTTCTGCGGCGGCGCCGTCGGCACCCCGCTGCCCGGTGTGGCGGCCCCCGAGAGCGGCACCGCCGCCGCCCTGCTCGACTCCCCCGACCCGGCGCTGCCGTGGCTGCTGCTCCTGGCCCATGTGGGCGTCGGGCTCTTCGCGGCCGTCTGGCTGCGCGGCGGGGAGCGGGCCCTCGCCCGGCTGCTCGGCGCCGTGGCCGCCCTCGCGTTCCGGCCGCTGCTCCTGGTGGCGGCCTTCTTCCGTACCGGTGGTCCGGCGCCGCGGCGCGCCGGGCGGCCCGAGGGACGGCCCCGGCCCTCCCGCACCCGGCTCCTCACGCACTCCGTGGGACTGCGGGGACCGCCGTGCCCGCGATTCGCTCTCGTCTGAGCAGCGCGATCACACAGGCACGCGGTACCCCTCTCCTCCTCACTCCCACGGAGATCACGATCATGAGTGCACGCAACAACCAGGCCAACAAGGCTGCCGCCCGCGAGCGTCTGCGCGTCGAGCGCGAGCGCCAGGCGAAGAAGGACCGGGCGCGCCGGCAGCTCGTCGTCGGCGTCTCGGCCGTGGCCGTCCTGGCCGCCGCCGGCGGCATCGGCTACGCCGTGGTCCAGTCGAACAAGCCCTCCCAGTGGGAGGCGGCGGCGAAGGCGACCACCGTGACCGCCCCGAAGAACACCACGGGCACGAACGGCACGACCGTCGTCGTCGGCAAGTCGACCGCGAAGAAGACCCTGGAGCTGTACGAGGACTCGCGCTGCCCGGTCTGCGCGACCTTCGAGCAGTCCGTGGGCTCCACGGTCGAGAAGGACGTCGAGGCCGGCAAGTACAGGATCAAGTACGTCGGTGCCACCTTCATCGACGACGCCGCCACGGGTGAGGGCTCGAAGAACGCCCTCTCGGCGCTCGGCGCGGCCCTGAACGTGAGCCCCGAGGCCTTCCTGAAGTACAAGGGAGCGCTCTACTCGGCGGACTTCCACCCCGAGGAGAACGACGACAAGTTCGCCGAGGACTCCTACCTCCTCAAGGTGGCGGACTCGGTGCCGGCCCTCAAGGGCAACGCCGAGTTCAAGAAGAACGTCGAGAACGGCACGTTCGACGCCTGGGCGATGAAGATGTCGAAGGCCTTCGACGACAGCGGGGTGACGGGCACCCCGACCCTGAAGATGGACGGCAAGCCGGTGACGGTGGCGGGCACCGACAATCCGCCGATGACGCCGGCCGAGTTCACCACCGCGATCGACACGGCCCTCAAGGGCTGACGCCGCTCCGCTCCTCCGACCCGCCTCCTCGGCGGGTCAGAGGTGGCGGGTCAGAGGAGGCGGGTCAGGGAGCGAAGGAGAGCATGCGGGGCTCGTGCCGGGCGTCGTCGCCGCTCAGACCTGCGGGCGTGATCACGAGCCGGTCGCCCACGTAGGCGTTCTCCCCGACGACCCCCATCCCGAACTCGAGCCGCGCGGTGGACGCGGGGAGCCGCAGCATGTCCTTGACCGTGTCCGCACCGCCGGGGCCGACCCTGAAGACGCGTCCGGGGGCACCGAGGGTGCCCGGCTGGTAGACGAATCCCGTCCTGCCCGGTCCGACGCGCAGGGGGAAGTAGCCGTACGAGGTCCCCTCGGCCTTCACACCCCAGACCAGTTTCCCGGTGCCGAGGTCGTAGGCGCCGACGCGGTCGGTGCCGCCCAGGAGCACGAGGCCCCCGCCGACGAAGGCCTCCCGGCACGACTGGGCGTTGCCGCTGGTGTCCACGGAGTCACCGCAGTGGGTGAATCCCTTCCCCCGGGGGTCGATGGTCCTGCTGACCTTGCCGTCGGGTCCGAGGGCGACGACCCGCCAGTCCTCGGCGGACTTCTCCTTGTACACGGTGGTGATCACGACCGGATCGACGGAGAGCACCTGCCCGACCTGCCGGCCCGGCTCGGTCCGCTGGCGCCACCGGACCTTGCCCGTCGCCGGGTCGAGCTCCCGGACCTGGCTGTACGCCTTCTCCAGCGAGGTGATCGCGCAGTCCGCGATCACCAGCAGCCGGCTGCCGCCCGCCACCCTGCCCGGGTAGCACTTGCCGGGGTTCTCCATGGGGATGTCGTACAGCTTCCTTCCGTCCGCGACGCGGTACGCGGCGGCCTTCAGGCTCTGGACGATCGCGAAGGTGCCACCGCTGACGGCGCTGTCCACCATGATCGTGCCGTCCCCCGAGCCCGTCTCGGTCAGCTCCTTGCGCCAGCCCGCCCTGCCGGTACGCAGGTCGATCATCTGGAGCTGGTTGCACCGGGCACCGGTCCAGGCCTCGACGTTCTGGAGCACGATGACGACCCGGCCGTCGGGGGTCGCGTTGACCGGGGTCTCGCAGACGGGGGTCGGGAGGGCGACGCTCCACAGCTGGGCGCCGTCGCTGAGCCGGTGGGCGACGACCCTTTTGTAGATGGCCTGGACGGCGGTGTCGCCGACGATCCAGAGGTCCTCGGTCGGGATGTTCCGGTGGGGCAGGTCGGTGCGGTCGTCGACGATCCAGGCGCTCGCCTCGCCGGACCGGCGCCGCTGCGCGATCTCCGCGGTGGTGGGGATGCGGGTGGGCGAGGGGGTGGGACGCGCGGTCGTCCTCGGCGGTGCCGTGGTCGTCTTCGGCGGTGCCGTGGCCGGCGGGGCGCCGCTCTCCGGTCCGGCGCGGTCCGACCCGGAGCGCTCACCGAGGACGTAGGCTCCGGCGCCGACGAGGAGTAGCAGCGCGAGGGCCGCGCCGATCAGCGGCCACCGGCGGCGGCGTGGGCGAGGCGGTGGCGGGCCGTAGCCCTCGGGGGCGTACGGATTGTCCGGTACGGGCCAGGACGGCGGATGGTGCCTGTACCAGGGCTCGTGCGACTGCGACATCCGGTTCCCCCCGTGACGTTGCGAGCGGCCTCCCTCTGGAACTGCTTCACGGGAAGCCGTTCTGATCCCGAGTCAGGTTAGCGACCTCCTGGGCGGCCCCTCCGCTGCGGGGGTGCGACCGGCGGGCGACGGCCCGGCGAACTTCCGGGTATCACCTGCCCATCGGGCCTACCAGTCAGTAATCTGACTGCCCGTGACCAGTCGTTTCATATCCTCCGCCCCCACTCGGCGCACGGTCGTCAAGGCCGCCGCCGTCACCGCCGTCACGGCGCCCGCCCTCCTCGGCGCGGCCACCACGGCCCACGCGACCCCCGGGGCACCCGCGTTCCTCCACGGCGTCGCCTCCGGCGACCCGCTGCCCGACGGCGTCCTGCTCTGGACGCGCGTCACCCCCACCCCCGAAGCAGCGCCCGGCTCCGGCCTCGGCCCGGACCTGCAGGTCGGCTGGGAGCTCGCCGAGGACCGCGCCTTCGCGCGGGTCGTGGCCTCCGGCACGACCACGGCGAGCGCCGGCTCCGACCACACGGTGAAGGCGGACGTCCGGGGCCTGCGCCCGGCGACCTCCTACTGGTTCCGCTTCACCGCGGGATCCACCGTCTCCCCCACCGCCCGCACCCGCACCGCGCCGGCCGTCGACGCGGCCGCGCCCGGCGTCCGCTTCGGCGTCGTCTCCTGCGCGAACTGGGAGGCCGGCCACTTCTCCGCGTACCGCCATCTCGCCTCCCGCGCCGACCTGGACGCGATCCTCCACCTCGGCGACTACCTGTACGAGTACGGGAGCGGCGTCTACCCGGAGGCGAAGTACACCGTCCGGCAGCACGAGCCGCGCCACGAGATCGTCTCGCTGGCCGATTACCGCACCCGGCACGGCAACTACAAGACGGACGCCGACCTCCAGGCGCTGCACGCGGCCCACCCGGTCGTCGCCATCTGGGACGACCACGAGTTCGCCAACGACGCCTGGGCGGGCGGGGCCGAGAACCACACCCCCGGCGCCGAGGGCGACTGGGCGGCCCGGGTCGCCGCGGCCAAGCAGGCCTACTTCGAGTGGATGCCGGTCCGTACCTCCACCGAGGGCACGGTCTTCCGGCGCCTGCGCTTCGGCAAGCTGGCCGATCTGCACCTGCTCGACCTGCGTTCGTTCCGCTCCGCCCCGGCGAAGGCCGGCAGCGGCTCGGTCGACGACCCGGAGCGCAGCATCACGGGCCGCGCGCAGCTCGACTGGCTCAAGTCCGGGCTCGCGGGCTCGGACGCGACCTGGCAGCTGGTCGGCACCTCGGTGATGATCTCGCCGGTCGCCTTCGGTGCCCTGCCCGCCCACCTCCTGGAGCCGCTCGCCGAGCTGATGGGCCTGCCGAAGGAGGGGCTCGCGGTCAACGTCGACCAGTGGGACGGCTACACGGACGACCGCAAGGAGCTGCTCGGGCACCTGACCTCGCGGGCGATCCGCAACACGGTCTTCCTGACCGGCGACATCCACATGGCCTGGGCCAACGACGTACCCGTGAAGGCGGCGACGTATCCCTTCTCGGCGTCCGCCGCGACCGAGTTCGTGGTCACCTCGGTGACCTCGGACAACCTGGACGACCTGCTGCACGTGGCCCCGGGGACGCTCTCGGTGGTGGCCGCGGGCGCCGTCAAGGCCGCCAACCGGCATGTGAAGTGGGTGGACATGGACCACCACGGCTACGGCGTGCTCGACGTGACCGCCGAGCGCTCGCAGATGGACTACTACACGGTCTCCGACAAGGCGGATCCGGACGCGACGACGGCCTGGGCGCGCTCGTACCGGACGCTCAGCGGTACGCAGCGTGTCGAGCGGGTGTACCAGCCGGTCCGCTGATGTTTTCCTGACGGTTCATCATGGGCGATTTTCAGCCATGATCTCTTCTGTTAACGGGAGATCACATCGCTACGGCGGGTGGCCGGTTTCGGAGATCGAATCCGGACACACCACCCGCCTCCGTCACCTCACCTGTTACGTCGAGATCTCAAACTCCGGGAACGGCGCAAGAATTTCTTCCCGATGACCCGAATTGCCCCATGGATGATTGGGCTTGATCACTCCTCAACAGTGTCTGACATGGACGCGTAATCTCCCCGGCGTGGCGGAGGAAGTTCCTCCCCCCACCCCCCACGAGGAGTCACCATGCGTGCTCTTGCCCGTATATCCCCGCGTATGTCACGTCGGATGCTCGGTACGGCTGTCATGGCCGGAACCCTGGCCCTTGCCCCGCTCTCCGCTCCGGTCGCGAGCGGAACCACCACGGCCACCCTGGCCGGCGCGTCGGCCGAGGAGTGCGCCGACGGCACCGCCGACGCCACCGCTCTTTCCGGCGCCCGCAAGGCGCGCGGCGCCGACAGCCACGCCGCCGAGCCGAACGAGGTCACGGCCGCCAAGGCCGCGGCCATGGACGCCGACTTCAAGAAGAAGCTGTCCGCGGCCCGTTCCGAGGCCCGCCTCGGCGCCTCCGCCGGCAGAGCCGCCGCGGTGGTGAACATCCCCGTCTACTTCCACGTCATCCACTCCGGTACGACGGGCAAGCTCTCCGCGACCGCGATCAACAACCAGATGAACGTCCTGAACGCGGCCTACTCGGGCCAGGGCACCGGCAACGTGAACTCCAACTTCCAGTTCACGCTGGCCGCCACCGACTACACGGACAACGCCTCCTGGTACAACCTGTCCTCCGGCTCCACCGCCGAGAAGCAGATGAAGCAGACCCTCCGCAAGGGTGGCGCGGGCGCGCTGAACTTCTACACCGCGAACCTGGGCGGCGGCCTCCTCGGCTGGGCGACCTTCCCGTCCTCGTACGCCTCGAGCCCGTCCATGGACGGTGTCGTCGTCCTCGACGCCTCGCTCCCGGGCGGCTCCGCGACCAACTACGACGAGGGCGACACCGCGACCCACGAGGTCGGCCACTGGATGGGGCTCTACCACACCTTCCAGGGCGGCTGTAACGGCGCCGGCGACTCCGTGGCCGACACCCCGGCCGAGAAGACCCCCGCCTACGAGTGCCCGACCGGCCGTGACTCCTGCACCAGCAAGGCCGGCGTGGACCCGATCCACAACTTCATGGACTACACGTACGACGCCTGCATGTACCAGTTCACCTCGGGCCAGGTGACCCGGATGAACGACTACTGGACGGCGTACCGCGCCTGATCCGGCCGAACAGAGGTGTGGCCCCCGGGGGAACTCCCCCGGGGGCCACACCCGTTCGACACGGTCCTACAGATCCTCGATGAAGGCCAGCGCCACCGACCAGGTCTGCTCGGCCGCCTCCTCGTCCCAGTCGGGCAGCTCCGGGTCCGTGAACACGTGCCCCGCGCCCGGGTAGCGGTAGATCTCCACATCCGCCCCCGCCTTGCGCATCTGGAGGTACCAGGACGACAGCCAGTCGTGCGTCTCGAACGGGTCGGGATCGGCCACGTGCAGCTGCACGGGCAGCTCGTCCACCGAGGCCGACTCCGCGAGGTCCGAGGTGCCGTGGAACAGCAGCAGCCCGCGCGCCTTCTCGTCCCCGAGCGCCAGGGTCTGCGCGATCGAGGCCCCGAGGGAGAGGCCCATGTAGACCAGGCCGCGCTCGGAGTACGGCGCGGCGGCGAGGACCGCCCGCTTCAGCAGCTCGTCCTTGCCGATCTCGTCCCGGAGCTCCACGCCCTCCTCGACCGTCCCGACCGTCCGGCCCCCGTAGAGGTCCGGGGTCCAGACCTGGTGCCCGGCAGCGCGGAGGCGCTCGGCAGCGGCCGCGACGGAAGGGGTCAGCCCGTAGGCCGAGTGGAAGAGCATGATGTCCATGCGTCCCATCCTGCCACCCGGCCCGCGGGGCACCGGCCTCACCGCATGCTGCGCACGTCCAGCTGCCGCAGCACCCGGTCCACCACCTCCGGATCGGCGCCCGGCTCGCTGCGGGCCGAGAGCACCTCGTGCCGGGCGGCCGACATCAGCTCCCGCTGGATCCGCTGCACCGCCTTGAACCGCTTCGTCCGCTCGACGAACGCGGCCCTCCGCTCCTCGTCGACCATGTCCGGACTGATCCGCGCCCCGATGTCGTACGCCCCGCGCAGCAGCCGCTCCTGGACCTCCTCGGGCAGCTCCTCGACCTCCTCGATCTCCTTGAGCCTGCGCCTGGCGGCCTTCGCGGCGCGGATGGCCAGATCTCGCTCAAGGGCCCGCTCGGCGTCCGCGTCGGCCCGTACGCCGAGCCGTTTCACCAGCCACGGCAGGGTGAGGCCCTGGAAGACGAGCGTGGCGATGATCACGCAGAAGGCGATGAAGATGATCTCGTCACGGCCGGGGAAGGGCGAGCCGTCGTCGGTGCGGAGCGGGATGGCGAGCGCGAGCGCCACCGAGGCCACTCCGCGCATCCCCGCCCACCACATGACGATGGTCTCCCGCCAGCTGGTCGGGATCTCCTCGTCGATGTCCCGGCGGGTGTGCAGCCGTTTCGCGAGCCAGGTGGCCGGAAGCAGCCACAGCAGCCGGACGCCGACGACCACCCCGACCACGGCGGCGCCCCAGCCGAGCATCTCCCAGCCGCGCCCCTCGGCCACGCCGAAGACATGAACGAGTTCGAGGCCGATGAGGCCGAAGGCGATACCGGTGACCAGGGTGTCGACGATCTGCCAGAACGTCTGACCGGCGAGCCGGCCCATGACGTCGTCGGCGTCGGCCGCGTGCTCGGCGAGGAAGAGCGCGGTGACCAGGACGGCGAGGACGCCGGAGCCGTGCAGCTCCTCGGCGAGGACGTAGCTCACGAAGGGCACGAGGAGGGTGAGGCCGGTCTGGAGGGTGGCGTCGCCCAGGAGCCCGATGAGCTTGTTGGCGAGCCAGCCGAGCGCCAGACCGAGGACCATGGCGACCACCGCGGACAGGACGAGTTCGCCGACCGCCTCGGGCCAGGAGAAGGAGCCGCTTACGGCGGCGCCGATGGCCACGTGGTAGAGCACGATCGCGGTCACGTCGTTGAAGAGGCCCTCGCCCTCCAGGATCGACACGAGCCGCCGCGGCAGCCCGAGCGAGCCGGCGACGGCGGTCGCCGCGACCGGGTCGGGCGGAGCGACGAGGGCGCCGAGCGCGATCGCGGCGGCCAGCGGGAGACCGGGCACGAGGGTGTTGGCGACCGCGCCGACGGCGGCCGTGGTCACGAACACGAGGGCGACCGCGAGCAGGAAGATCGGCCGCCTGTTGGCCGCGAACTGACGCCAGGAGGTGCGCTGCACGGAGGCGTAGAGGAGCGGCGGCAGCACCAGCGGGAGGATGAACTCCGGCGGGACCTCGACGTTCGGTACGAAGGGCAGGAAGGCCAGCGCGATCCCGATGAGGGTCATCAGGACGGGCGCGGGCAGTCCGAGCCGGTCACCGAGGGGGACGGTGAGCAGGGCGCCGAGCAGCAGCAAGAACAACAGGGCCAATTGATCCACGGGCACACCCTGCCACGTATGTCCGTTTTAGCTGCGACTGCCCCCTGTGCACGCCCGCACGCGGCGGGTGTCAGGGGCAGCAGGCGCCACCGGTACCGCTACAGCGAGCGCCTCATGGCCCGGTGCGGCATGTCCGCGTCCGGGAACTCGGGGCCGTACGCCTCGTAGCCGAGCCGCTCGTAGAAGCCGAGCGCGTGGGTCTGCGCGTGCAGGTCGACGGCGGACAGACCGCGCTCGCGCGCCACGACCTCGATTCCCCGCACGAGGGCCGCGCCGACGCCGAGACCGCGCGCGGCCTTGGAGACCGCGAGCCGGCCGAGCGAGCCCACCGAGGCGTCTGAGCCGGTCTTGCCGACCGCGTCCGCCCCGAACAGCAGACGGCCGGTGCCCAGCGGCAGGCCGTCCTCGCGCAGGGCGAGGACGTGCACCGCGGTGGCGTCGTACGTGTCGTACTCCAGCTCCTGCGGGACGCCCTGCTCCACGACGAAGACCTCGCGGCGGACCGCGAAGCAGGCCTCCCGGTCCTCGGCGCCGAGCGCCTCACGGACGCTGTACGCGGTGCTCACTGGCTCTCCGCCGCGATCCGGTCCAGGGCCTTCTGGAGGTCCTCGGGGTACGTGCTGGCGAACTCGACCCACGAACCGTCGCCCGGGTGCTCGAAGCCCAGCCGGACGGCGTGCAGCCACTGCCGGGTCAGACCCAGGCGCTTGGCGATCGTCGGGTCGGCACCGTAGGTGAGGTCACCGACGCAGGGGTGGCGGTGGGCGGACATGTGCACCCGGATCTGGTGGGTGCGGCCCGTCTCCAGCTTGATGTCGAGCAGCGAGGCCGAGCGGTACGCCTCGATGAGGTCGTAATGCGTGACGGAGGCCTTGCCGTCGGCGGTGACCGCCCACTTGTAGTCGTGGTTGGGGTGCCGGCCGATGGGGGCGTCGATGGTGCCGCTCATCGGGTCGGGGTGACCCTGCACCAGCGCGTGGTAGCGCTTGTCGACCACGCGCTCCTTGAACTGGCGCTTGAGCGAGGTGTACGCGTACTCCGACTTGGCGACCACCATCAGACCGGAGGTGCCGACGTCGAGGCGGTGCACGATGCCCTGGCGCTCGGCGGCGCCGGAGGTGGAGATGCGGTACCCGGCGGCGGCGAGGCCGCCGATGACCGTGGTGCCGGTCCAGCCGGGGCTGGGGTGCGCGGCCACGCCGATCGGCTTCATGATGACGACGATGTCGTCGTCGTCATGGATGATCTCCATGCCCTCGACGGGCTCGGCGACGATCTGCACGGGCGCAGCCGCGCCGGGCATCTCGACCTCGAGCCACGCGCCGCCGCTCACCCGCTCGGACTTGCCGACGACGGAGCCGTCGACCTGGACCTTCCCTGCGGCGGCCAGCTCGGCCGCCTTCGTACGGGAGAACCCGAACATACGGGCGATGGCGGCGTCGACGCGCTCGCCCTCCAGGCCATCGGGAACGGGCAGCGTGCGGATCTCGGGACTCGTACTCACTCGTCGAGTATGCCTTGTGCCGGACGCACTCGGTTCTGGGCTCAGTCCTTGTGGACGGTGCCGTCGGGGTCCAGACCCCGGAACGACAGGATCACAATGAGGATGCCGCCGCAGACGATCGCCGAGTCGGCGAGGTTGAAGACGGCGAAGTGCGCGGGGGCGATGAAGTCGACGACCGCGCCCTCGAAGACGCCCGGGGAGCGGAAGATCCGGTCCGTGAGGTTGCCCAGCGCGCCGCCGAGCAGCAGACCGAGCGCGATCGCCCAGGGCAGGCTGTAGAGCTTCCGGGCCAGCCGGATGATCACGACGATCACGGCGGCCGCGATGCAGGTGAAGATGATCGTGAAGGCCTCGCCCATGCCGAACGCCGCACCCGGGTTCCGGATGGCGTCGAAGCGCAGCAGATCGCCGACCACCCGGATCGGCTCGCGGCCCTCCAGCTTGGCGACCACGAGCATCTTGCTGCCCAGGTCGAGCAGGTAGGCGAGCACGGCCACGACGAACAGGGCGAGGATCCTGCGCCTGCCCCTGGGCCGCTCCTCGGGAGCGGCCGACCCGTCGTCGGGCGTGGCCGCAGCGTCGGCGGCCACCGTCTCGTCGGAGGAAGCCGGCTCCTCGGCCCCTGCTGAATCCGGCGTACCGATGATGCGCTCCGCCTCTGCCACGTGAGTGAGTCCCTCGACCTCGATGCCTGACCGTGCCCCGAGGGTACGGCACAGGCGTGCGAGACCGGCAGCCGAGATCGCCGGCCGCGCCGCTCCCGATCGACGGCCGCGCCGCCCCGGCCCGTCAGCCGCGCCGCTCCTGTCGCTGCTTGTCCTCGACGCAGAGCGTGGCGCGGGGGAAGGCCTGCATCCGCGCCTTGCCGATCGGCTTCCCGCACACCTCGCAGAGGCCGTACGTGCCGGAGTCGAGCCGTTCCAGGGCGTGCTCGGTCTGTTCCAGCATCTCCCGGGCGTTGGCGGCCAGGGCCAGCTCGTGCTCCCGGGTGATGTTCTTGGTGCCGGTGTCGGCCTGGTCGTCCCCGGCGCCGTCGCCCGAGTCCCGCATGAGGCCGGTGAGCTCCTCCTGGGAGTGCGCGAGCTCGCTGCGGAGCCGCAGCACCTCGGACTGGAGCTCGTTACGGGCCTCGGTGACCTCTGCGGGGGTCCATGGGTCCTCGCCGGGACGCACCGCGAGCTCACCGGTACGGGCGGGAGGCACGGCGGCCTCGTCGCCGGCGGTCGTGACGCCCCCCGCGGTCTTCTTCGCTGCCACCGTCCTGGCTCCTGTCTGCTTCTTGGCGGCGGGCGCCTTCTTGGCGGCCACCTTCTTCGCCGCGGCCTTCTTGGCGGGCGTCTTCCTGGCGGCGGCCTTGGGGGCAACCGTCTCCCCGGCGACCGGTTCCGCGGCGACCGACGCGTCGGTCGCCGCCTTCTTCCCGGCGGTCTTCTTCACGGCGGTCGTGTTCGCCGTTCTCTTGGCGACCGCCTTCCGGGCGGCGGGCGTTTCCCTCGCGACCGTCGGCGGCTCCGCGACCGTCGTCTTCTTCCCGGCCACGTCCTTGGCGCCCTCCGCCGAACCGGTGGAACCGGCGGCCGAGGGCTTCTTCGCGGCGGTCTTCTTCGCCACCATGTCGCGGCCCCTTCACATTTTGTGATCTTGCTCGCGAATCGTGCTGGGACGATAAATCGGCCCAAGGCCCGCGGCAACGGGGCACGCCGCCGTTCCCACCCGCCCCCCGCACCCCTCGGGGCAGGCCTGCCTCCGTTGTGCCCAGCTCCCCGCCGGGTAATCCGTCCCACCCCTCCCCCACATGGCCGCACACCAAGTCCGAGCCGCCCCTATGGCCATTCGGGTCACGGGAAAACCGGTCTGCCACCCTGCGTCGGGCCCCGTACACTGGGCCTAGCGAAAGGCTTGGATGGGGACGAGTAGCGTCGTACGCAGTCATGAGCGACCCGGGGACGGTGAGAGCCCGGGGGCGAGCCCGATGTGAAGCATCACCCCGGAGCCGTCGGAAGAAAGCCGCAGGACAATGCGGTGACTAGACCCGGCGTCGCGACCCCAATGAGGGGGCTCAGGGCATGCGTGCCCGGGGCCAAGGAGGGTGGTACCGCGGGAGCAGCGCTCTCGTCCCTCCGACGGAACGACGACAGTCCGCCGGAGGAACTCGATGACACCGCCGCAGTACCGCCAGGTGCCCGCCCAGGTCGACCTGCCCGCGATGGAGCACGCCGTGCTCGATTTCTGGCACGAGAACAAGGTCTTCGCCAAGACCCTTGAGCAGTCCGAAGGACGCCCCGAGTGGGTGTTCTACGAGGGCCCGCCGACCGCCAACGGCATGCCGGGCGCGCACCACATCGAGGCCCGTGTCTTCAAGGACGTCTTCCCCCGCTTCCGGACCATGCGCGGCTACCACGTGGCCCGCAAGGCCGGCTGGGACTGCCACGGCCTCCCGGTCGAGCTCGCCGTCGAGAAGGAGCTCGGCTTCTCCGGCAAGAAGGACATCGAGGAATACGGCATCGCCGCGTTCAACGACAAGTGCCGCGAGTCCGTGACCCGGCACACCGACGCGTTCGCCGAGCTCACGACCCGTATGGGCTACTGGGTCGACCTGGACGACGCGTACCGGACGATGGACCCCTCGTACATCGAGTCGGTCTGGTGGTCCCTGAAGCAGATCTTCGACAAGGACCTGCTCGTCCAGGACCACCGGGTCGCCCCCTGGTGCCCGCGCTGCGGCACCGGCCTCTCCGACCACGAGCTGGCGCAGGGCTACGAGACGGTCGTCGACCCCTCGGTCTACGTCCGCTTCCCGCTGACCTCCGGCCCGCTGGCCGGCAAGGCGGCGCTCCTCGTCTGGACGACGACCCCGTGGACCCTGGTGTCCAACACGGCGGTCGCCGCCCACCCCGAGGTCACCTACGTGGTCGCCACCGACGGCGACGAGCGGGTCGTCGTCGCCCAGCCGCTGGTCGAGAAGGCGCTCGGCGAGGGCTGGGTCACCACGGGCGAGTCCTTCACCGGCGCGGAGATGGAGCGCTGGACCTACCAGCGCCCCTTCGAGCTGGTTCCCTTCGACGCCCCGGCGCACTACGTCGTCAACGCCGACTACGTGACGACCGAGGACGGCACGGGTCTGGTCCACCAGTCCCCCGCCTTCGGTGAGGACGACCTCAAGGTCTGCAAGGCGTACGGCCTGCCGGTCGTGAACCCCGTCCGCGCCGACGGCACCTTCGAGGAGGACGTGCCGCTGGTCGGCGGCGTCTTCTTCAAGAAGGCCGACGAGGCGCTCACCGCCGACCTGGACGCGCGCGGGCTGCTCTTCAAGCACATCGCGTACGAGCACAGTTACCCGCACTGCTGGCGCTGCCACACGGCGCTGCTGTACTACGCGCAGCCGTCCTGGTACATCCGCACGACCGCGGTCAAGGACCGCATGCTGGCGGAGAACGAGAAGACGAACTGGTTCCCGGAGTCGGTCAAGCACGGCCGCTTCGGCGACTGGCTCACCAACAACGTCGACTGGGCGCTCTCCCGGAACCGCTACTGGGGCACCCCGCTGCCGATCTGGCGCTGCGAGGACGACCACCTGACGTGCGTGGGCTCGCGCGCCGAGCTGACCGAGCTGACGGGCACGGACCAGTCCGAGCTCGACCCGCACCGCCCGTACATCGACGCGGTGACGTTCGGCTGCCCCGCCGAGGGCTGCGGGAAGACCGCGACCCGGGTGCCGGAGGTCATCGACGCCTGGTACGACTCGGGCTCGATGCCGTTCGCGCAGTACGGCTACCCGCACGAGAACAAGGAACTCTTCGAGTCCCGCTACCCCGCGCAGTTCATCTCCGAGGCCATCGACCAGACGCGAGGCTGGTTCTACACGCTGATGGCCGTCGGCACCCTCGTCTTCGACAAGTCGTCCTACGAGAACGTGGTCTGCCTGGGCCACATCCTCGCCGAGGACGGCCGCAAGATGTCCAAGCACCTGGGGAACACCCTCCAGCCGATCCCGCTGATGGACCAGCACGGCGCCGACGCGGTCCGCTGGTTCATGGCGGCCGGCGGCTCCCCGTGGGCGGCGCGCCGGGTGGGCCACGGCACGATCCAGGAGGTCGTCCGCAAGACCCTCCTGACGTACTGGAACACGGTGGCCTTCCAGGCGCTGTACGCCCGCACGTCGGGCTGGTCCCCCTCGGCCGCGGACCCGGCGCCCGCCGACCGCACGGTCCTCGACAAGTGGCTCCTCTCCGAGCTGAACACGCTGGTCGCCGAGACGACCGAGGCGATGGAGTCGTACGACACCCAGCGCACCGGCAAGCTGATCTCGGCCTTCGTCGACGACCTGTCGAACTGGTACGTACGCCGCTCGCGCCGCCGCTTCTGGCAGGGCGACAAGGCGGCCCTCCGCACCCTCCACGACGTGGTGGAGACGGTCACCCGCCTGATGGCCCCCCTGACCCCCTTCATCACGGAGCGGGTCTGGCAGGACCTGGTGGTGCCGGTGACGCCGGACGCGCCGGAGTCCGTCCACCTGGCGGGCTGGCCGGAGGCGGACACGACGCGGATCGACAAGACGCTGTCGGAGCAGATGCTGCTGGTCCGGCGTCTGGTGGAGCTGGGCCGCGCGACGCGCGCGGAGTCGGGCGTGAAGACCCGCCAGCCGCTCTCCCGGGCGCTGGTGGCGGCGACGGGCTTCGCGGCCCTCTCCCCCGACCTCCAGGCCCAGATCACGGAAGAGCTGAACGTCTCGTCCCTGGCGTCGCTGTCCGAGGTGGGCGGCTCTCTCGTCGACACGACGGCGAAGGCGAACTTCCGCTCCCTGGGCAAGCGCTTCGGCAAGGGTGTCCAGGACGTGGCGAAGGCGGTGGCGGCGGCGGACGCGGCGGCGCTGTCCCTGGCCCTCCGCTCGGGCGAGGCGGTCCTCACGGTCAACGGCGAGGACGTGGCCCTGACCCCCGAGGAGATCATCATCACGGAGACCCCGCGCGAGGGCTGGTCGGTCGCCTCGGACGCGGGCGCGACGGTCGCCCTCGACCTGGAGATCACCCCGGAGCTCCGCAAGGCGGGCCTGGCCCGTGACGCGATCCGCCTGATCCAGGAGGCCCGCAAGAACAGCGGACTGGACGTGGCGGACCGCATCGCCCTCCGCTGGCAGGCGGACTCCCCGGAGACGGTGGAGGCCCTGACGGCCCACGCGGCCCTGATCGCGGACGAGGTCCTGGCGACGGACCACGCGCAGGGCGAGGCGGACACGACGTACGGCCAGGCGTTCACGGACGAGTCCCTCGGCCTGACGTTCCGCCTCCGCAAGGCGTAGGCGGTACGCAGAAGGGCCCGGCACCAACACTGGTGCCGGGCCCTTCGCCATCCCCCCATCACAGGCACTCGCCCCGCCCACCCCGTCGCGAGCACTCGCCCCGCCCACCCCGTTGTGGGCGACTGTTCCGTCCACCCTGTTGTGGG
Organism: Streptomyces sp. NBC_01077; assembly: GCF_045162855.1. Lineage (NCBI taxonomy): Bacteria > Bacillati > Actinomycetota > Actinomycetes > Kitasatosporales > Streptomycetaceae > Streptomyces > Streptomyces sp. NBC_01077. The sequence goes on from NZ_CP108669.1 coordinate 3,033,564, forward strand.
CGACCGTTCCGTCCACCCCGTTGTGGGCACTCGCCCCGCCCACCCCGTTGTGGGCAACTGTTCCGTCCACCCCGTTGTGGGCGACCCTTCCGTCCACCCTGTTGTGGGCACTCGCCCCGCCCCCCGTTGTGGGCAACTGTTCCGCTGGGGCGGAACGGGTGGGCACAACGGACGGCGCCCCTTGCCGGGCCTAGGCTCCCCGCGCCCTGACCCGCACCCCGTGTGCGCCGCGCTGGTGGTGCGGGTCGGTGCAAGGAGCGGAGGCGCCGCCAGAGCGCGCCGTCCCGTGTGCCCACCCGTCCCGCCCCAGCGGGACGATTGCCCACACGGCGGTGGGGGTGCGGGGGCGCCCCCGGCCACGGCAAAGGGCCGGGCCCCCGGTTTCCCGGGGGCCCGGCCCTTCAGCCTGCCGACGGCTACGCGCTCATCGCGCGACCGCGCGCCGTCAGTTGTCGTCCTCGTCGATCAGGAAGCCGCGCATCGGCGCCGGCGCCTGCTGCATCGGCTGCGGTGCCTGCGGGCGGACCGGAGCCATCGGCTGGGTCATCGCCGGGGACATCTGCTGCTGGCCGCCGTAGGACGGGGCACCGCCCATGGACGGTCCACCACCCATCGCGCCGCCGCCGTAGGACGGCGCACCGGCGCCGGCCGAGGCCATCGACGGGGCCGGCGGCAGGGAGGCCGTGGCCGGGGTGCGCGGCGGGGCCAGCGAGTCGTCGGCCTGGGTCTCCAGCTGACGCAGCTGCGACTCCAGGTACGACTTCAGACGCGTGCGGTACTCGCGCTCGAAGCCGCGCAGGTCCTCGACCTTGCGCTCCAGCGTGGCGCGGGCGGACTCCAGGGAGCCCATCGCGACGCGGTGCTTCTCCTGCGCGTCCCGCTCAAGAGCGTCCGCCTTGGCGCGGGCGTCCCGCTCCAGGCCCTCGGCGCGCGAACGCGCCTCGCCGACGATCTTGTTGGCCTCGGAGCGGGCCTCGGCGATCGCCTGGTCGGCGGTCTGCTGGGCCAGCGAGAGGACACGCGCGGCACTGTCGCCACCGGGACCCTGCGCGGGCTGCTGCTGCATCTGCGGCGGCATCTGCTGCTGCATCTGCTGCTGCGGGTGACCCATGGGGCCGCCCTGCATCGGGCCGGGACCCATCGGGCCGCCCTGCATGGGGCCACCCTGCATCGGGCCGCCCTGCATGGGGCCGCCCTGCATCGGGCCGGCGGGAAGCTGGGGGGCACCGGACGGCAGCTGCGGCGGGCCCATCTGCGGCGGCTGCTGCTGCTGGACCGGCGGTCCGGATATGGCGGCGGGCACGGGCGCGCCGGGACCGACGGGACGATCCTGCTGCTCCGGGGGCTTGCGCATCCCCTGCTGCTGCTGGTTCTGCGCGGCGGCACGCGTCGCGGCGGCCAGCTTGGCGCGCAGGTCCTCGTTCTCGCGGAGCAGGCGGGTCAGCTCGGACTCGACCTCGTCGAGGAAGGCATCGACCTCGTCCTCGTCATAGCCTTCTCGGAGGCGGACGGTCGTGAACTGCTTGTTCCGCACGTCCTCGGGGGTCAGCGGCATCTCTTCTTCACCTCTACGTAGTCGTCGGCAGTCGGCAAGACCGTATCGTCCACATTCACCTCGCGAAGCTGCTCACGATGGAGATCAGGATGTAGACAATGATCATCAGAACGAAGAAGGACAGGTCGAGTGCCACGCCCCCGAGACGCAGCGGCGGGATGAGTCGCCGCAGAAGCTTGAGCGGTGGATCGGTGACAGTGTAGGTGGCCTCAAGGACGACCACCATCGCCTTACCGGGTTGCCATGAACGGGCGAACTGGAAGACGTAGTCCATGACAAGTCGGACGATCAGGAGGACGAGGAAGCACATCAGCACGATGTAGACCACCTGTAGTGCGACGCCCATCCCGCGTTTCCCTCTCCCCTGACTTACGTGCTCTCACTTGTCCGGCCGCTTCGCGACCGGCCCGTCCGGTTCTCGTGTTCTCAGCTCTGGTTGAAGAATCCGCCCTCTGCGATCCGGGCCTTGTCCTCCGCCGTGACATCGACGTTAGCAGGCGACAACAGGAACACCTTCTGCGTCACGCGCTCAATGCTGCCATGGAGCCCGAAGACGAGTCCGGCGGCAAAGTCGACAAGTCGCTTCGCGTCCGTGTCGTCCATCTCCGTGAGATTCATGATCACCGGGGTGCCCTCACGGAAGTGTTCCCCGATGGTACGGGCCTCGTTGTAGGTCCGGGGGTGCAGCGTGGTGATGCGGTAGGGCTCCCGCTCGGACACGACCTTGGGCATGATCACGGGCGCGTTCTTCTCCATGCTCGGGCGTTCGGGTGTGATGGATGCCACGGGGGCAATTCGGGCCGGACGTCCGCTTTCGGCGAGTACAGGGACAGAATGGGGCATCGGCTCACGGGGGGCCGGAGGCTGCACCACTCGTACCGGTTCCTCACGCTCGATCTGGCGCGGGGGGGTGTGGCGCCGGTCGCGCTCGGGCTCCGGCTCCAGCTCGGGTTCGAAGTCGTCGTCGGGGTCGAAGCCCCGGCCGTCGTACCCATCGTCCTCCACGAGGCCGAGGTAGACCGCCATCTTGCGCATCGCGCCGGCCATTCTCTGAGTCCTCCGCTCTGTGGTGGATCGCCATACTGGCCAATGTCGCAGCGTCACCAAGTGCCCGCGATCCACGGGTCGTCCCGCCGTTCTGCGGAATGACCATATTTTCTGCTGTGGTCCGACTTGCTTCGCGACGTTACCCGAGCTTCGGGCGGACTCCGAGTACCGCCGTACCGACGCGTACGTGTGTCGCCCCGGCCGCGACGGCCTCCTCGAGGTCCGCACTCATCCCTGCCGACACCATGTTCGCAGCCGGACGGGTCGCGCGCAGGGCAGTCGACAAATCCATCAACCGGTCGAAGGCGGCGCGTTGCCGGCCCTCGTACGGACCGGAGAGCGGGGCGACGGTCATGAGTCCGTCGAGCCGCAGTCCGGGGGCGGCGTCCACCGCGGCCGCCAACTCCTCGATCCCGTCGGGTGCGACGCCGCCGCGGTCGCCCCGCTCGCCGGACTCGGCGTCGAGCGCGACCTGGAGGAGACAGCCGACTTCCCGGCCCTCCTTCTCCGCGGCCGCGGAGAGTGAGGAAACGAGCTTCAAGCGGTCGACAGACTGCACCACATCGGCATAACCCACCACGGATCTGACCTTGTTGGTCTGCAACTGGCCCACGAAGTGCCAGGTCAGATCAAGGTCGGCACAGGCCGCCGCCTTGGGGGCGGCGTCCTGGTCCCGGTTCTCGGCGACGTGCCGGACGCCGAGTCCGTGGAGGATTCTCACGTCGCTCGCGGGGTAGGTCTTGGTGACCACGATGAGCGTCACCTCCTCCCGCGCGCGCCCGGCTGCGGTACAGGCGGCGGTGATGCGCGCCTCCACCCGGGCCAGATTCTCGGCGAGTTCCGACGTGCGGTCCGTCATCAGTTCTTTCCTGCCGGGGGTCCGGGGGGCGTCCCCGGGGTGGATACAGCGTCCAACCAGACATATCCCGCGAGTCGCCCCGTGGTGCGATCGCGGCGGTACGAGTAGTGGTCACCGGATTCCCGGGTGCAGACCGTACTGGCCTGCCGGTCGGTGACGCCGAGCCGTTCGAGCTGGGCGAGCACTCCGGCGGTGACGTCGACGGCCGGGGTGCCCCAGCTCGTCTCGGCCCAGGCGGCCGGTTCGGTCTCGGCGACCTCGGCCCGCATGGCCTCCGGCACCTCGTAGCAACGCCCGCAGACGGCGGGGCCGGTGCGGGCGACGATACGGGCGGGGTCGGCGCCGAGATCGATCATGGCCGCGACCGCGGCCGGAACGACTCCGGCGACCATCCCGGGGCGCCCGGCGTGGGCGGCGGCCGCGACGCCGGCCACCGGATCGGCGAGAAGGACCGGGACGCAGTCCGCGGTGAGGACGGCGAGGGCGAGTCCGGGCCGGGAGGTGACGAGCGCGTCCACCGACGGGATCCCGTCGGTGCCCCACGGCTCCTCGACCTCGGCGACGTCCGCGCCGTGCACCTGGTTCATCCAGACCACCGCGCCGGGCTCGAGTCCGAGGGCGCGGGCGGCGAGCGCCCGGTTGGCCAGTACGGCCTCGGAGGCATCACCCACCGCGCCACCGAGGTTGAGCTCCTCGTACGGAACGGCGCTCACCCCGCCCCACCTGTCGGTGAAGGCGAAGTGCGCGCCGTTCGCGTCGAAGCGCTGTCCTATCACTTCAGGAAATCCGGGACGTCCAGCTCTTCGGCCTGGCTGTCCGCGTACGGACGGGCCGGCGGGACGACCGGAGGGGCGGGCGACAGCGGGGCCTCGTTGATCGCCGGGGCGGGCTCGACCGGAGCCTGGACCGGCTCCTCGCGCGGGGCGACCGTGCCGAGGCCGCCCAGCGGGCGGGAGGTCTCGACGTGGCGGGGCGCCGGGGCCGGCTCCTCGCGCTTGGCGGAGACCGAGCCGATGATGTTGTCCCGGCGGGCCGGCGGCTGGCCGCCGTCGAAGCCGGCCGCGATGACGGTGACCCGGACCTCGTCGCCGAGGGCGTCGTCGATGACGGCGCCGAAGATGATGTTGGCCTCGGGGTGGGCCGCCTCGCTGACCAGCTGCGCGGCCTCGTTGATCTCGAAGAGACCGAGGTCGCTGCCGCCGGAGATGGAGAGCAGTACGCCGCGGGCGCCGTCGATGGAGGCTTCGAGGAGCGGCGAGGAGATCGCCATCTCCGCCGCCGCCACCGCGCGGTCGTCGCCGCGGGCGGAGCCGATGCCCATCAGGGCCGAACCGGCCTCGGACATGACCGACTTGACGTCGGCGAAGTCGAGGTTGATCAGACCCGGGGTGGTGATGAGGTCGGTGATGCCCTGCACACCGCTCAGCAGCACCTGGTCGGCCGACTTGAAGGCGTCGAGCACGGAGACCTGACGGTCCGAGATCGACAGGAGCCGGTCGTTGGGGATGACGATGAGGGTGTCGACCTCTTCGCGGAGTTCGGCGATGCCGTCCTCCGCCTGGTTGGCGCGACGGCGACCCTCGAAGGTGAACGGCCGGGTGACCACACCGATCGTCAGGGCGCCGAGCGAGCGCGCGATGTTGGCGACGACGGGTGCGCCGCCGGTGCCGGTGCCGCCACCTTCGCCTGCGGTGACGAAGACCATGTCGGCCCCCTTGAGGACCTCCTCGATCTCCTCACGGTGGTCCTCTGCCGCCTTGCGACCGACGGCCGGGTTCGCCCCGGCCCCGAGGCCACGGGTGAGTTCACGGCCGACGTCGAGCTTGACGTCGGCGTCGCTCATCAACAGCGCTTGCGCGTCGGTGTTGATGGCGATGAACTCGACGCCCTTGAGACCGACCTCGATCATTCGGTTGATGGCATTGACACCACCGCCGCCGACACCGATGACCTTGATGACTGCGAGGTAGTTCTGCGGTGCTGCCACGTCGAAGGCCTCTCGCCTCGAGTTACGTGTCGTCGCTGCGCGGTTGGTCGCGCCGCTCCGACGGATGCCGATTGGGACGGTCCGAAACGCCGACCCGAACCCTAACGTTGAAGTTTAGGGTTACCAGTGTCTCTGTTCGCTGGACTCTTCCGAACAGGACACTAAGTCGACAAGTGGCGCACGTTCAACGAACACGCCGAACCTCCCGTTTTTCTTTTCACCCTATGTGATCACCCGTAGCGCTGGCCAACCAGGGTGCTGGCCAGGGGTGATACCCGTCAACTCCCGGACGAGGCGGGCGCCGTGGGGGCACTTACATCGAAGTGCCCCGCTTTGGGAGTGGCCTTCAGGAGCGCGGTGAGAACCCGGGCCTTGACGGGACCGTGTTCTCCGCTGCCCCAGAAGACGGTGCGCCCTCCGGTCAGCTCCAGAGTGACGGAGTCGTACGAGGTGACGCGCACGACACGAGCGTTCCGGGCGATTTCCGCCGGGAGTTCACCCCGGACGCGGACAGCTTCCCGGAGCAACCGGTCCGCACCGAACCGGCGCAGGCTCGGGGAGGAGGTGCTGTCGAGGACGAGTCGGGGAACGCCTCGGGGGGCGGTGTCGACGGTGGCGAACCGCATTCCGGTCGCGTCCACTTCGATGAACTTTCCGCCCTTTTCCATGAGAAGAACCGGCTTCCGTTCCGTCACTTTCAGCCCGATTCCGTGCGGCCAGGACCGCACGACGTCCACCGACTCGATGCGCGGGAACCCCTCCCGCAGCCGCGCCTCGATGGCCTCGGTGTCGACGGTGACGAGCGGGGCACCCATCGGGACGGCGGCGACGGCCTCGACCTCGCGCGGGGGCAGGACCCCCACGCCGGAAGTCTTCACACGTTCCACACGGAACCAGTTGGAGCCGTAGAGCGCCCAGATCCCGCCGGCCGCGAGCAGGAGAACGGCGAGGGCGATGAGGAGCACCCGGGTGCCGGGCACCCGGAACTTACGGTTCCGGGTGCCCGTGCGGGACGGACCCTCCGACGACCCCTTCGACGTGCTCGCGCCGCTCTTCTCCGCGGTCGTCGGTCCGGCTGCCACGTGGCGCCTCCTGCCCTCAGCCGCCGCGCTACGCCTGTCGGCGGGCGGCGATCGCCTCGTACACCATGCCGACGAGCAGGTCGTCGGCGTCCCTGCGGCCGAACTCGGCGGCGGCGCGGGACATCTCGTACAACCGGTGCGGATCGGCCAGTACGGGCAGGACGTTGCCCTGCACCCACTGCGGCGACAGCTCCGCGTCGTCGACGAGGAGTCCACCGCCGGCCTTGACCACCGGCTGGGCGTTGAGCCGCTGTTCGCCGTTGCCGATCGGCAGCGGTACGTACGCGGCGGGCAGCCCGACGGCGGAGAGCTCGGCGACGGTCATGGCGCCCGCGCGGCAGAGCATCATGTCGGCCGCGGCGTACGCGAGATCCATCCGGTCCACGTACGGTACCGGCACGTAGGGCGGCATTCCGGGCATGTTGTCGACGCGCGGCATTTCGTTCTTCGGGCCGACCGCGTGCAGGATCTGGATGCCGGAGCGCTGGAGCACCGGGGCGATCTGCTGGATGACCTCGTTGAGCCGACGGGCGCCCTGCGAACCGCCGGAGACGAGCAGCGTCGGCAGGTTCGGGTCGAGCCCGAACGCGGCGCGCGCCTCGGGACGCACCCGCGCCCGGTCGAGGGTCGCGATGGTGTGCCGCAGCGGGATGCCGATGTAGCGGGCGTTGCGGAGCTTGCTGTCCGGGGTGGCGACGGCGACCCCGGCCGCGTACCGCGAACCGATCTTGTTGGCGAGACCGGGCCGGGCGTTGGCCTCGTGGACCACGATCGGCACCCCGAGGCGCTTGGCCGCGAGATACCCGGGCAGCGCCACATAGCCGCCGAAGCCCACCACGCAGTCGGCCTTGGTGCGCTCCAGGATCTGCTCGGCCGCCTTGATGGTGCCGCGCAGCCGCCCGGGAACGGTGATCAGCTCGGGGGTGGGCTTGCGGGGCAGCGGTACGGCGGGGATGAGGGCCAACTCGTAGCCCCGCTCGGGCACGAGCCGGGTCTCCAGACCCTTCTCCGTGCCGAGCGCCGTGATCCCCACGCTGGGGTCCTGCCTGCGCAGGGCGTCCGCGAGGGCCAGCGCGGGCTCGATGTGGCCGGCGGTCCCCCCGCCGGCGAGTACGACATGCACCGAAATTCACCGCTCTCCGGACGGGCGCTTCTTGACGCGCCGTCGCATCGACTTCCATCTCACCCCGGCCCGCTTGCCCCAGCCGGGGCGGCGCATGGCCAGGGCCGCTTTCGCGGCGGGTTCCTGTCGCGCGAAGGCGATGAGGAGCCCGACGGCGAACATGGTCGGCAGCAGGGCCGACCCACCGTAGGAGAACAACGGGAGCGGGACACCGGCGATCGGCAGCAGACCGAGCACCGCACCGATGTTGATCACGGCCTGAGCCGTGATCCAGGTGGTCACACCTCCCGCGGCGAACCTCACGAAGGGGTCCTCCGTGCCTCCGGCCACGCGGATACCCGCATAGCCTAGAGCCGCGAACAGGGCGAGTACCGACAACGTCCCCGCGAGACCCAGTTCCTCACCGGTGACCGCGAAGATGAAGTCGGTGTGCGCCTCGGGCAGTTGGCCCCATTTCTCGACGCTCGCACCGAGTCCGGAACCGAACCATCCACCCGACGCGAGAGCATAGATTCCGTGCGCGGCCTGCAGGCAGGGGGCTCCCTCGCCGCCGGGGTCGGAGGCCCCGATGCACTGGAAGCGGTCCATCCGGTGCGGGCTCGTCTTGATGAGCAGCGCCCCGAGGGCGCCGGCCACCGCGAGCACCCCGACGAAGAGCCGGGTGGGGGCACCCGCCGTCCACAGCAGGCCGAAGAGGATCGCGGTGAGGATGATCGCGGTGCCCATGTCGCCGCCGAGCATGATGAGCCCGAGCAGCATGAAGGCACCGGGGACCAGCGGCACCAGCATGTGCTTCCACTGGGTGAGCAGCCGCATGTCGTTCTTACGGGCCAGCAGGTCGGCGCCCCACAGGATCAGCGCCAGCTTGCCGAACTCGCTGGGCTGGAGCATGAACGGGCCGCCCAGCGAGATCCAGTTCTGGTTGCCGCCTACGGAGTGCCCTATCCCGGGGATCTGCACCAGCACCATCAGGAAGACCGCGCCGACCAGGATCGGGTAGGCGAGGGCCCGGTGGAGTTTCACGGGCATCCGTGAGGCCACCAGGAGCAGTCCGGTGCCGAGCAGCGCGGCGAAGAACTGCTTGCGGAAGAAGTAGGAGGGCACCAGCTCGTAGCGGAGTGCCGTGATCATCGACGCGGAGTAGACCATCACGAGGCCGAGCGCGGTGATGAGCATGCCCGCGCCGATGATCACGTAATAGGCCGTGAGAGGCCGGTCCCAGGCCTTCAGCGCCCGCTCGTGGAGCCGTCGTAGACCCCCGCCGCGCACCCGCCGTGGGGTCGCGGAGACCCGCCCTCCGCCGCGTGCGGCGGAGGGCCTGCGTGTCCCTGCGATCTTGCTCGGCATGGTCGCTGCCCCCTCCGGTCGTGCCCGGTCCTGCCGGACCCTCCCACTGGTCGGGTCAGGCGTCCCCGGTGGCGGCGAGGGCGCGGACCGCGTCCGCGAAGGCCTCGCCGCGCTTGTTGTAGTTGGTGAACATGTCCATCGAGGCGCAGGCCGGGGCGAGGAGGACCGTGTCCCCCGCTTGGGCGAGCCGGGTCGCCTCGCGGACCGCCTCGGACATCGCCCCAGTGTCGGTCCGGTCGAGGTCCACCACCGGTACTTCCGGGGCGTGTCGCGCCAGGGCTTCGCGGATCAGGGCCCGGTCGGCGCCGATCAGGACGGCCCCGCGCAAGCGCTTCGCCGACTTCTGGACGAGCTCGTCGAAGGTGGCGCCCTTGGCGAGGCCGCCGGCGATCCAGACGATCGGGTCGTAGGCCGCCAACGAGGCTTCCGCGGCGTGGGTGTTGGTGGCCTTGGAGTCGTCGACGTACGCGACTCCCTGGACCTCCTCGACCAGTTCGATGCGGTGCGGGTCGGGCCGGAAGGCCTTGAGCCCGTCCCGTACGGCCTTGGCGTCGACGCCGAAGGCGCGGGCGAGGGCGGCCGCGGCGAGGGCGTTGGCGATGTTGTGCGGGGCCGGCGGCTGGACGTCGGTGACCTCGGCGAGCTCCTGGGCGTTCTTCTGCCGGTTCTCGACGAAGGCCCGGTCGACGAGGATGCCCTCGACGACGCCGAGTTCGGACGGGCCGGGGGTGCCGAGGGTGAAGCCGATGGCCCGGCAGCCCTCCTCGACGTCGGCCTCGACCACCAGGTCCTCGGTCGCCTTGTCGGCGACGTTGTAGACGCAGGCGACCTGGTTGCCCTCGTAGATCCGGCCCTTGTCGGCGGCGTACGCCTCCATGGAACCGTGCCAGTCGAGGTGGTCGGGCGCCAGGTTGAGCACGGCGGCCGAGTGGACGCGGACGGACGGCGCCCAGTGGAGCTGGTAGCTGGAGAGTTCGACGGCGAGCACGTCGTACTGCTCCTCGCCGAGGACGGCGTCGAGGAGCGAGACCCCGATGTTGCCGACGGCGGCGGTCCGCAGTCCGGCCGCCTCCAGGATCGAGGCGAGCATCCGGACGGTCGTGGTCTTGCCGTTGGTGCCGGTGACCGCGAGCCAGGGGGCCGCTCCCGGCCCCCTGAGCCGCCAGGCGAGTTCGACGTCGCCCCAGATCTCCACGCCCGCCTCGGCGGCGGCCGCGAAGAGCGGTTTGTCGGGCCGCCAGCCGGGGGTGGTGACGATCAGCTCGGTGCCGGACGGCAGGGTCGCCCCGTCGCCGAGGCGGACGGTGATGCCCTCCGCCTCCAGCTCGGCGGCCTGGGCCCGGGAGCGCTCGTCGTCGCCGTCGTTGACGACGGTCACGAGCGCGCCGAGGCCGTGCAGGACGCGGGCGGCCGGGATGCCGGACACCCCGAGGCCCGCGACGGTGACCTTCTTGCCGTTCCAGTCGAGCTGTTCTGTCACTTTTCCGATGCCCATCCCGCGTAGAAGAGACCCAGGCCCACGATCACGCACATGCCCTGGATGATCCAGAACCGGACGACGACCAGGACTTCGGACCACCCCTTGAGTTCGAAGTGGTGCTGGAGTGGCGCCATCCGGAAGACGCGCTTGCCGGTCATCTTGAACGAGCCGACCTGGATGACCACGGACATCGTGATCAGCACGAACAGGCCGCCGAGCAGCGCCATCAGGAACTCCGTGCGGGAGCAGATGGCGAGACCGGCGAGGGCGCCGCCGAGGGCGAGCGAGCCGGTGTCACCCATGAAGATCTTGGCGGGCGAGGTGTTCCACCAGAGGAAGCCGAAGCACGAGCCCATGAGCGCGGAGGCGACGACGGCGAGGTCGAGCGGGTCGCGCACCTCGAAGCAGGCGTTGGGGTTGGTCAGGGTCATGGCGTTCGCACAGGACTCCTGGAACTGCCAGAGTCCGATGAAGGTGTACGCGCCGAAGACCATCACCGAGGCGCCGGTGGCGAGGCCGTCCAGACCGTCCGTCAGGTTCACACCGTTGGACATGGCCAGGATCATGAAGAGCGCCCAGACCACGAACAGCACCGGTCCGATGGCCCAGCCGAAGTCCGTGATGAAGGAGAGCCTCGTGGAGGCCGGGGTGAGCCCGCGCAGATCCGCGAACTGCAGCGAGAGCACGGCGAAGGCGATGCCGACGATCAGCTGGCCGGCCATCTTCGCCTTGGCCCGCAGACCGAGCGAACGCTGCTTGACGATCTTGATGTAGTCGTCGAGGAAGCCGACGAGGCCCATGCCCGCCATCAGGAACAGCACCAGGACGCCCGAGTACGTCGGGTCCTCACCGGTGATGACCTTCGCCAGGGCGTACGCGATGAGCGTGGCCAGGATGAAGGAGATGCCGCCCATGGTGGGCGTGCCCTTCTTCCCGGCGTGGCCGCGCGGGCCGTCGTCGCGGATGAACTGCCCGTAGCCCTTGCGCGCAAGGAGCTTGATCAGCAGCGGGGTGCCGATCAGGGTCAGGAAGAGCCCGATGGCCCCCGCGAAGAGGATCTGCCTCATCGGACGGCGACCTCGCCCTCGGTGTCGAGGAGTGCCAGGGCGACCTGTTCGAGGCCGACCGACCTGGAAGCCTTCACAAGGACGACGTCCCCCGGGCGCAGCTCACTGCGCAACAGGTCGACAGCCGCCTGCGCGTCGGACACGTGCACCGACTCCTCACCCCACGAACCCTCGTTATATGCGCCCAGTTGCAGCCAGGACGCTTCCCTGTCCCCGACCGCGACGAGCTTGCTGACGTTGAGCCGGACGGCGAGCCGTCCGACCGCGTCGTGCTCGACGAGCGATGCGTCACCGAGCTCGGCCATCTTGCCGAGCACCGCCCACGTACGAGCCCCTCGGGCCTGTGCGGCCCTGCCCATGGCCGCGAGCGCGCGCAGGGCGGCTCGCATGGACTCGGGGTTCGCGTTGTAGGCGTCGTTGACGATCGTCACGCCGTCCGGACGCTCGGTGACCTCCATGCGCCAGCGCGACAGGGTGCCGGCCTCGGAGAGCGCGGTGGCGATCTCTTCGACAGGCATGCCCAGCTCGTGCGCGACGGCGGCCGCTGCGAGCGCGTTCGACACGTGGTGCTCACCGTACAGGCGCAAGGTCACGTCGCTGCACCCGGTGGGTGTGTGGAGCCTGAATGAAGGCTGTCCGCTTTCTGTGAGGCGGACGTTCTCGGCCCGTACGGCCGCTTCGTCCGCTTCGCCGAAGAAGGTCACGCGGGCCTTGGTGCGGCTCGCCATCGCGCGGACGAGCGGATCGTCGGCGTTGAGGACCGCGATGCCGCCCTCCTCGGCCGACGGAAGCGCTTCGACGAGCTCGCCCTTGGCCTCGGCGATCTGCTCCCGGCCGCCGAACTCGCCGATGTGGGCGGTGCCCACGTTGAGGACGAGGCCGATACGGGGCGGGGTGAGGCCGGTGAGGTAGCGGATGTGCCCGATGCCGCGGGCGCCCATCTCCAGGACCAGGTGCCGGGTCTCGTCGCTCGCGCGGAGCGCCGTGAGCGGCAGGCCGATCTCGTTGTTGAGCGAGCCGGGCGTCCAGACGGTGGGCGCGTGCCGGTCGAGGACCTGGGCGATCAGGTCCTTCGTGGAGGTCTTGCCGGCCGAGCCGGTGAGGGCGACGACATCGGTGCCGAGCCGTTCGACGACCGCTCGGGCGAGGGCCCCGAGCGCCGTCTGGACGTCGTCGACGACGATGGCGGGGACGCCGACGGGGCGGGCGGCGAGGACGGCCGCCGCACCCGCCGCGACGGCGCGTTCCGCGTAGTCGTGGCCGTCGACGTGCTCACCGGCGAAGGCCACGAAGAGGCTGCCGGCCCGCACCTCGCGGGAGTCGATGACGACGGGCCCGGTGATCCGGGTGGCCGGATCCGGTATGTCGTGCGGCTGCCCGCCGACGATTTCGGCGATCTCGGCGAGGGAGAGGGCGATCACTGCTTCATCCCTGACTGTTCTGGTGGCTGTCTGTTCCGCTCGGCGCGGAAGCCCGGGTGGGCGAGCGGTCGGCGATGGCCTCGCGCAGGACCTTGCGGTCGTCGAAGGGGCGTACGACCCCGGCGATCTCCTGGCCCTGCTCGTGGCCCTTGCCCGCGACGAGGACGGTGTCGCCCGGCTGTGCGCGGGCCACCGCCGCGGCGACGGCCGCGGCGCGGTCGGCGAGGACGAGCACCTCGCCGCGTTCCTCCGCGGGCACCTCGGCGGCGCCCGCGAGCATGGCGGCGAGGATCTTGAGCGGGTCCTCGGAGCGGGGGTTGTCGGAGGTCAGTACGGCGGTGTCGGCGAGCCGGGCCGCGGCGGCACCCATCGGGCCGCGCTTGGTGGTGTCCCGGTCGCCGCCGCAGCCGATGACCACGTGCAGCTTGCCCTCGGTGACCTCGCGCAGGGAGCGCAGGACCGATTCGACGGCGTCCGTCTTGTGCGCGTAGTCGACGACGGCGAGGTACGGCTGGCCCGCGTCGACCCGCTCCAGGCGGCCCGGTACGCCGGGGACGGCGGCGACGCCCTCGGCGGCGCTCTTCGGGTCGATGCCCGCGGCGGCGAGGGTGGCGATCGCGGCGAGGGTGTTGGCGACGTTGAACGGGCCGGGCAGCGGGGCGGTGGCCGGAATTCGCTCGCCCCCGGGGCCGACGGCGGTGAACGTCGAGTCGTGGGAGCCGAGGACGAGGTCCTCGGCGCGCCAGTCGGCGTCGGCGCGGCCCTCGGCGGAGAAGGTGACGACCGGGACGGTCGCCTCCCCGGCGAGCCTGCGGCCGTACGCGTCGTCGAGGTTGACCACTCCCAGGCGGCTGCGCTCGGGCGTGAAGAGCCCGGCCTTCGCCCGGTAGTAGTCGTCCATGTCGGAGTGGAACTCCATGTGCTCCGGGCTGAGGTTGTTGAAGACGGCGACGTCGAAGACGCAGCCGTCGACCCGGCCGAGCACGAGGGCGTGGCTGGAGACCTCCATGGCGACCGCGTCGACGCCTCGCTCGCGCATGACGGCGAAGAGCGCCTGGAGGTCGGTGGCCTCGGGGGTGGTGCGCTCCGACTTGATGCGCTCGTCGCCGACCCGCATCTCGACGGTGCCGACGAGGCCGGTGCTGTGCCCGGAGCCGCGCAGGCCGCCCTCGACGAGGTAGGCGGTGGTGGTCTTGCCCGAGGTGCCGGTGATGCCGATCTGGAGGAGGTCGGCGCCGGGCCGCCCGTAGATCTCGGCGGCGAGTTCGCCCATCCGGCCGCGCGGGTTCTCGACGACCAGGACCGGCAGGCCGGTGGCGGCGGCGCGCTCGGCGCCCGTCGGGTCGGTGAGGATCGCGGCGGCGCCGAGTGCGGCGGCCTGGGCGACGAAGTCGGCGCCGTGGGCGCGGGCGCCGGGCAGGGCCGCGTACACGTCGCCGGGGCGCACGGCCCGGGAGTCGTGGGTGATGCCCGAGATCTCGGCGGTCTGGGGGATGTCGACCCCCAGCTGCGCGGCCAGGTCGCCCAGGGGTGTGGGGCGGGCCTGCTCCGGCCGGGGCGGGGCGGTTCGGTACTGATCAGCGTGTGGCACGGCGGTGAGCGTACCGGGCGCACCCTGTGGGGGGCCAAAAGAGCCCGGGGCCTCGCCGGAGTTCGATTTCCGGTTCCCGGAATGGGGGGTGATCGTTGTCACTGGTGCTCCCGGAGGGTCACGGGGTGGGGTCGAAGAAGACCGGCAGTCGGGCAGGCTCGCTGCCCGTGGGGGCGACGTGGAGGGTCTTGAGGGCGAACTCCATGACCTTCTTGTAGATGGGGCCGCAGATCTGGCCGCCGAAGTAGCTGCCCTTGGTGGGGTTCTGGATGGCGCAGTAGACGGTGATCTCCGGGTCGTCGGCGGGGGCGAAGCCGGCGAAGGAGGCGGTGTAGCCCTTGTAGCGGCCGAGTTCGGGGTCGACGCGGTTGGCGGTGCCGGTCTTGCCGGCGACGCGGTAGCCGGGGATGGCGGCCTTGCTGCCGGTGCCCTCCCGGTCGTCGACGACGGACTCCAGCATCTTGGCGAGGGTGTCGGCGGTCTTCTCGCTGACGACCCGGGACTCCTTGGGCTTGGGGGCCGGGCTGAAGCGCCCGTCGGGTCCCTTGGTGCCGCGGACCAGGGTCGGCTCGACGCGTACGCCTCCGTTGGCGATGGTCGAGTACACGGAGGCGGCCTGCATGGCGGAGACGGAGAGGCCCTGGCCGAAGGGGATCGTGTACTGCTGCGAGGTGGACCAGTCCTGCGGCTTGGCGAGGATGCCGGGGGTCTCGCCGGGGTAGTTCAGGCCGGTCGGGCTCCCCATGCCGAACTTGCGCAGATAGGAGTGGAGGACCTTGTTCGACTCGGCCTGGGTGGCCCCCAGCCGGCCGGTGGCGAGGATGGTGCCGATGTTGCTGGACTTGGCGAGGACGCCGTTGAGCGTCAGGTGCCAGGTCAGGTGGTCGATGTCGTCCTTGAAGAGCCGGTCGCCGCGGTGGAGCCGGTTGGGGACGGTGACATGGGTGTCGGGGGCCGCCTTGCCCTCCTCCAGGACGGCGGCCATGGACATGACCTTGCTGGTGGAGCCGGGCTCGTAGGCGTCCTGGAGGGCCGCGTTGCCCATGGAGGCGGCGTTGGCGGCCGAGAGGTCGTTGGGGTCGAAGCCGGGGGCGTTGGCCATCGCGAGGACCTCACCGGTCCGCGTGTTCTGCACGACGACGTAGCCCCGGTCGGCCTTGGACTTCTTCACCTGCTCGGTGATGGCCTGCTGGGCGGCCCACTGGATGTCCCGGTCGATGGTCAGCTCGATGTCGGAGCCGGGGACGGCCGGGGTGCCCTGGGAGCCGGCGGTGGGCACCTGCCGGCCGCCGGACTGGGTGAAGCGGATCTTGCCGTCCTTGCCGGCGAGCTCCGGGTCGAGCATGGACTCCACGCCGCCGGCACCCTTGCCCTCGGCGTTGACGTAGCCCAGTATCCCGGCGGCGAGCTCGCCGTTCGGGTACACGCGCTTGGTGCTGGGCTCGCTGAGGATGCCGCCGAGGAGGTTGACTCCGTTGCCGCCGGCGGAGCGCTGGGCCTTCTGCCCGTAGACCCGCCGGAGGTCCTTGATCTGGTTCCAGACCTGCGGGGTCTGCTTGCGGGCGAGCAGCGTGTAGCGGGACTTGGGGGTACGGAGCTTCTTCGCGAGCTCCGCGGGCTCCTTGCCGAGGAGGGGGGCGAGGAGGGCGGCGGCCTGCTCGGGCGCGTCCGGGACCTTGGCCACCTCGGGCGTGAAGAGCTGGGGGTCGGCGGTGATGTCGTACGCGTCGACGCTGGCGGCGAGCGCGATGCCGTTGCGGTCGGTGATCTCGCCCCGCTCCGCGGAGAGCGTGTACTCCTGGAAGCGGTACTTGTCGGCCTTGGCCGCGTACGCGCTGGCGTCGACGGCCTGGACCTGGAGCAGCCGCACCACGAAGGCCGTCATGACCAGGGTCAGACCGAGGGAGACCAGCCGCAGCCGGGGCCGGGGGCTGCCGAGCCGGATGGTGCGGGGCCGGCGGGCCGGGGGCCGGGGCGCGGTCCGCTTCGCCGCCGGGCGCGGGGCGGGACGGGGCGTGCGGGCCCCGGCGGAGGCGGGCCGGGGACGCGCGGGCCGGGCGGGTCCGGGGACGCGGCGGCGCGGGGGCTCCTTGGGGGGCACTGCTCGGTCACCTGCCGGAGGTCGTCGGGGCGGTCACGGGCACGGTCGTCTTCGGTGCGGTGGTGGTACGCGAAGGGCTGCCGGCGCCCGACGACGGTTTCGGGGAGCCGGAGGAGACGGGCAGCGTGGCCTTCGGGGTCGGGCTCGGCTTCGGCGCGACCGCCTCCGAGGGCTCGCCGAGCACCTTGCCCTCCGGGCCCAGGAAGACCGGACTGCCGCCCGGGACCATGCCGAGCTCACGGGCCCGCCGCTCCAGGGCGTCGGGGGCCGCGTAGTCGTCGACGTCCCGCTGGAGCGCCTGCTCCTCGTCGGTGAGCTCGGTGGTCCTGTCCTTGAGCTCGTTGAGCTGGAAGGAGCCCTGGTTGAGGGCCGAGTTCAGCAGGAGCAGGCTGATCAGACCGCCGCCGAGCAGCACGACGACCAGCAGGACGAAGGGGGTGCGGGCGGCCGAGCTGGGCCCCGACGGCATGAGCCGTCCGAGCCGCGCGGCCCGCCCTTTGAGCGGCCCCTTCGCCGTGCTCACAGGACGTCTTCCCGGATCCGCTCGGCGCCCCGGAGCCGGGCCGGGGCGGCGCGCCGGTTCTCGGCGACCTCTTCCTCGGTGGGCAGCTCGGCGCCCCGGGTGAGGAGCTTCAGGCGGGGCTGGTACTTCTCGGGGACGACCGGCAGGCCGGGCGGGGCGGTGGTCGCCGCGCCGGCCGCGAAGACCTGCTTGACGATGCGGTCCTCCAGGGACTGGTACGAGAGGACGGCGACCCGTCCGCCGACGGCGAGGGCCTTCACGGCCGCCGGGATCGCCTTCTCGACGCTGTCGAGTTCGCCGTTGACCTCGATGCGCAGGGCCTGGAAGGTGCGCTTGGCCGGGTTGCCGCCGGTGCGCTTGGCGGCCTGCGGCAGGGAGTCGCGGATGAGCTCGACGAGCCGGGCACTGTTGCTGAACGGCTCCTTGTCGCGCTCGCGCACGATCGCCGAGACGATCCGCTTGGCCTGCTTCTCCTCGCCGTACGCGCGGAGGATGCGGACCAGCTCGCCGGGCGCGTAGGTGTTGAGCACCTCGGCCGCGCTGATGCCGGTCGTCTGGTCCATGCGCATGTCGAGCGGGGCGTCCTGCGCGTAGGCGAAGCCGCGGTCGGCCTCGTCCAGCTGCATGGAGGAGACGCCGAGGTCGAAGAGGACGCCGTCGACGGTGGGGAGGCCGAGCCGGTCGAGGACCTCGGGCAGCTCGTCGTACACGGCGTGGACGAGGGTGGCGCGCTCCCCGTACGGGGCGAGCCGCTCGCCGGAGAGCCGCAGGGCCTCCTTGTCCCGGTCGAGGGCGACGAGCCGCGCCTCGGGGAACCGCTGCAGGAGTGCCTCGCTGTGGCCGCCGAGGCCCAGGGTGCAGTCGACGACGACCGCGCCGGGGCGCTCCAGTGCGGGGGCCAACATGTCCAGGCACCGCTGGAGCATGACCGGGACGTGTCGGTCGTTGCTCAATGCGCCCTCTCAGATCCGGCGCGGGGGTACGGGCGAGCGGGTAAGGAGGCCGAGCCGTAGGTACCGCCGCACACACGGGGGGAGAAACCGCGGAAGTCGCTCGTTGTCTCCGTGAACTTCGCGTCACTTTAGTCCACGGGACCCGCCGGTCAATCAACCGGCTGGCGCGTCGCACGGCGCCGGAGGCCGGGTGGGACATTCCGGACGGCTCACCCGTTCGGGGCGGGGCCGCCCAGGCCTGTGGGTTAGCTCACAACAACACTCATTGAGGTTCTTTGTCCCCTCTCACAGCGGGCCTGGAAGGCCTGTGACCATTAACGTCGGAACCATGTCGACTTCCGCGCACCCCTCTGCCGACGCCATACGCACCGGCGGCACGGTCACCGACCGTCTCGTCGGGGCGAACGCACGTTACGCCGCCGACTTCACCGACCCGGGAATGGACGCGCGGCCCGTGCTGCGCGTCGCCGTCGTCGCCTGTATGGACGCCCGTCTCGACCTGCACGCCGCCCTCGGTCTCGAGCTCGGCGACTGCCACACCATCCGCAACGCGGGCGGCGTGGTCACGGACGACGTGATCCGGTCACTCACCATCAGCCAGCGCGCCCTCGGCACCCGCAGCGTGATGCTGGTGCACCACACGAACTGCGGCCTGGAGTCGCTGACCGAGGACTTCCGGCACGAGCTGGAGGACGAGGTCGGCCAGCGTCCGGCCTGGGCGGTCGAGGCCTTCCGTGACGTCGACCAGGACGTACGGCAGTCGATGCAGCGGGTGCGGACCTCCCCCTTCCTGCTGCACGCCGACGACGTCCGGGGCTTCGTGTTCGACGTGACCACCGGCCTCCTGCGCGAGATCGACCCCACGACCGACCCGTCTTAAACACCCAAAGCCCGGCATTTCCCTCGCACTTGTCCACCGGCAAGTGACACAACCCGGCCATGCGAACAAGAATGCTCGGGTGTGACACCCCCCGACGATTCCCCCGGGGGCAGGTGTCCGTGTTCCGGAAGGCCGAGGAGGGCCGGGTGACGACCTATGACGATCGAGCGAGCCTCACTGATCTGACCACCACTGTGGAGAGAGTCCGCAGATCGGTGGAGAGTGTGATCGAGGGCAAGCCCGAGGTCGTACGGCTTTCGCTGACCGTGCTGCTCGCCGAGGGACACCTCCTCATCGAGGATGTCCCCGGCGTCGGCAAAACCATGCTGGCCAAGACCCTGGCCCGGTCCATCGACTGCTCGGTGCGCCGTATCCAGTTCACCCCCGACCTGCTGCCCTCGGACGTCACGGGCGTGTCGATCTTCGACCAGCAGCGCCGGGACTTCGAGTTCAAGCCGGGCGCGATCTTCGCGCAGATCGTGATCGGCGACGAGATCAACCGCGCCTCGCCGAAGACGCAGTCCGCGCTCCTGGAGTCCATGGAGGAACGCCAGGTCACCGTCGACGGCCAGACCTACGAGCTGCCCAGCCCGTTCATGGTGGTCGCCACGCAGAACCCGGTCGAGATGGAGGGCACCTACCCGCTGCCCGAGGCCCAGCGCGACCGCTTCATGGCCCGGGTCTCCATCGGCTACCCGAGCGCCGAGGCCGAGCTCCAGATGCTCGACGTGCACGGCTCGGTCTCCCCGCTGGACGACCTCCAGCCGGTCGCCCACGCCCACGACATCATGAAGCTGATCGAGGCCGTGCGCGCGGTCCACGTCGCCGACGCCGTACGCCGGTACGCGGTCGACATCGTCTCCGCCACCCGCACCCACGCCGACCTGCGGCTCGGCGCCTCCCCGCGGGCCACGCTGCACCTGCTGCGGGCCGCCAAGGCCTCCGCCGCGCTCAGCGGCCGCGAGTACGTGCTGCCCGACGACCTCCAGGCCCTCGCCGCGCCCGTCCTCGCCCACCGGCTGCTGCCGACGGCGCAGGCCCAGCTGAACCGCCGTACCGCCGAGCAGGTCGTCCAGGACATCCTGCAGCGCACCCCCGTCCCGGCCGCGGCCCCGCCCGCCGGACCGCTCTACGGCCAGCAGCCCGGCGCCCGGCGGCTGTGATGACCACCGCTGCCGTGCCGGACGGACAGCGGGGCGACGAGGACGACCGGGGCGGTCTGCGGGCCGCCCTCGGCGGTCTCACCACCCGTGGCCGTTCCTTCCTCGCCGCCGGGGTGGCCGCCGCCGCCTGCGCGTACGTCCTCGGCCAGGCCGATCTGCTGCGCGTCGGGCTGCTGCTCGCCACGCTGCCGCTGATCTGCGTCCTCGTGCTGCACCGCACCCGCTACCGGGTCGCGGCCTCCCGCCGGCTCACCCCCCAGCGGGTGGAGGCGGGCACCGAGGCCCGGGTCCAGCTGCGGATGGAGAACGTCTCCAAGCTCCCCACCGGGCTGCTGATGCTGCAGGACCACGTGCCGTACATGCTGGGCCCCCGCCCCCGCTTCGTCCTCGACCGGGTCGAGGCCGGCGGGCGGCGCGAGGTGTCCTACCGGGTCCGCTCCGACCTGCGCGGCCGCTTCCCGCTGGGCCCGCTCCAGCTGCGGCTCAACGACCCCTTCGGGATGTGCGAGCTGACCCGCTCCTTCAGCGCGTACGACACCCTCACCGTCGTACCGAAGACCGAGGCGCTGCCGCCGGTGAAGCTCCTCGGCGAGGCCTCGGGGTACGGCGACGGACAGCAGCGCTCGCTCGCCCTCGCCGGCGACGACGACATCATCCCGCGCGCCTACCGCCACGGCGACGACCTGCGCCGGGTGCACTGGCGCTCCACCGCCCGCTACGGCGAGCTGATGGTCCGCCGCGAGGAGCAGCCGCAGCGGGCCCGCTGCACCGTCCTCCTCGACACCCGGCGGATCGCCTACCAGGGCTCCGGCCCCGACTCCGCGTTCGAGTGGGCGGTCTCCGGCGCCGCCTCCGCGCTGATCCACATGCTGGAGCGCGGCTACGCGGTCCGGCTCGTCACCGACACCGGCAGCGCGGTGCCCGGCGAGGGCACCGAGGGCTTCGCCGGCTCGGCCCAGGACTCGGCCGAGTCGGCCGGTCTGATGATGGACACCCTCGCGGTCGTCGACCACTCCGAGGGCGGCGGTCTCTCCCGCGCCTCCGACATGCTGCGCGGCGGCGGCGAGGGGCTGCTCATCGCCTTCGTCGGCGACCTCGACGAGGAGCAGGCGGCCCTCACCGCCCGGATGCGGGGCCGCGCCGGCGCGGCCTTCGCCTTCGTCCTGGACTCCGGGACCTGGCTGACCGGCGGCGCGGTCGCCGGGGCCGTCGAGAACCGGGTACAGCAGCTGCGCGAGGCGGGCTGGACGGCGCTGGCCGTACCGCCCGCTGCCAAGCTCGCCGACCTGTGGCAGCAGGCGGCCGGAGCCCGCGCGGAGTCCGCCGCCGACACCTACGGAGGATGGTCATGAGCGGGCGCACACGGCTGACCCTGGCCGCCTGGGGCGCCACCCTGATGGCGGCCGGAGCACTGCTCCCCCTGGTGAAGCCGGCGACCTGGATCTTCACGGCGGCCTTCATCCTCGCCCTGGTGAGCGGGGTGGGCACGCTGGCCCGGCGGGCACCGCTGGCCCGGCCGCTGACCCTGCTCGCCCAGGTCGCCGTCACGCTGCTCGCGCTGACCGTGATCTTCGCCCACGAGCAGGCGATCCTCGGGTTCCTGCCCGGCCCGCAGGTCTTCACGCACGCCCTCGACCTGTTCACGGCGGGCGCCGAGGACGTCGGCCGGTACGCGATCCCCGCCCCGGACACCGAGGGCATCCGGCTCATGCTGGTCGGCGGCGTCGTCGCCATCGGCCTCATCGTGGACGCCCTCGCGGTCACCTTCCGCAAGGCCGCCCCGGCCGGTCTTCCGCTGCTCGCCCTGTACTCGGTGGCGGCCGGTCTCTCCGGCGGCGGCGCCGGCTGGCTCTGGTTCCTCCTCGCGGCCACCGGCTATCTGCTCCTGCTCCTCGCCGAGGGCCGCGACCGGCTCTCGGCCTGGGGGCGGGTCTTCGGCGGCGCCCAGCGCTCCGGCCGGCCCGGCTCGTCCGTCGCGAGCGGCGGCGCCGCGTTCGCCCCGGCCCGCACCGGCCGCCGGATCGGCGCCGTGGCCATGGGCGTCGCCATGGTGGTGCCGTTCGCGCTGCCCGGCTTCACCGGCGGTCTCTTCGGCAGCGGCGACGGCGAGGGGACGGGCGGCACCGGCAAGGGCGGCACGATCTCGGCCGTGAACCCGCTGGTCTCCCTCCAGGACAACCTGCGCCAGCCGGAGGACCGGGAGGTCCTGCGCTACCGGACCAACGCCCGCGACAACTCCGGCATGTACCTGCGGCTCGTCGCGCTCGACCAGTTCGACGGCACCTCGTGGAAGTCCTCGGTCCGCCCGATCGAGGACGTGCCCAAGCAGCTCCCCTGGCCGGAGGGGCTCTCCCAGAGCGTCCGGCTCACCGAGGTGACCAGCAACTTCGTCGCCTCCGAGGGGTACGAGCAGAAGTGGCTGCCGATGCCGTACCCGGCCGGCCGCGTCGACATCGACGGGCGCTGGCGGTACGAGCCGGCCGGCCGGATGCTCGTCGGCGACGACAAGCAGACGACCCGCGGCGCCCGCTACACGGTCTCCAGCCTGGACGTCCAGCCGACGTCCGGGCAGCTCGCCGCGTCCGGTGACGCCCCGGAGAAGCTCCGCCGCGAGTACACCAAGGTCCCGGCCTCGCTGCCAGCCGACGTGAAGGCGACCGCGCTCGAGGTCACCAGGGGCGCGCGCAACGACTACGAGCAGGCGGTCAAGCTCCAGGACTGGTTCGCCCGCGACGGCGGCTTCCGCTACGACGTCGAGGTCGAGTCCGGCACCGGCGTGCAGGCGATCTCCCGCTTCCTGAAGGACAAGGAGGGCTTCTGCGTCCACTTCTCCTTCTCCATGGCGGCGATGGCCCGCTCCCTCGGCATCCCGGCCCGCGTGGCCGTGGGCTTCATGCCGGGCACGACGCAGACCGACGGCTCGGTCTCGGTCGGCATCCGGGACGCGCACGCGTGGCCCGAGCTGTACTTCGAGGGTGCGGGCTGGACGCGGTTCGAGCCGACCCCCTCACGGGGCTCCACCCCCGCGTACACCCAGGACAACACGCCCTCGGGTTCGGCCACGGGTCCCGCCCAGCCGCAGCAGAGCGCCTCGGCGCAGCCGTCCGCCGCACCGAGCGCCTCGGAGAGCTGCACGCCGCAGGAGCGCAAGCTCGGCGGCTGCGGCCCGGAGGAGGCACTGGCCGGCGCGGAGTCGTCCGGCGGGGGCCCGAACCCCCTGACGGTGGTCCTCATCGTCGTCGCCGCCCTGGCCGTCCTCACCCTGCCCCTCCTCCCCCTGCTCTGGCGGACGCGGGTACGGGCACGACGGCTCGGCTCGGCCGGGGCACGCGGCCCCGAGGAGACGGCGGCGCGGACGCTCGCGGTCTGGCAGGAGATCAACGACACCGCCTGGGACTACGGGGTCGAGCCGGACGAATCGCAGACGCCGAGAAGGACGGCGGCGCGGATCGTCCGGCTGGGTGAGCTGGCCGGCGAGCCGGCGGACGCCGTGCACCGGGTGGCACGGGCGGTGGAGGAGGCGCTGTACGCGCCGAACCCGCGGCCGGCCGCGGGCCTGACGGAGGAGGCGGCCCGGATCCGGGCGGGCTTCCACACGGCGGCGGACCGCCGAACCCGCCTCCGCGCAACGCTGGCCCCCCGCTCGGCGGCCCGCCTCCGCTGGTCGACGGCGGCGCGCTGGTCGGAAACGACGACGAGGTGGTCGGTCCAGCGGCACGCTCTGGTTGCCCGTGCGACGCTCCCGTTCCGCCGCACGCCGCGCGAAACGGGCTGACCGTACGAGGCCCGGGCCACAGCACACCGCCCGGGCCTCGGCCCCGCCCCGTAACGGGCCTCCGCCACCACCGTGTGGGCCGCGCCCGCTCCCCCGCCCCCCGTGTGGGCAATCGTCCCGCAGGGCGGGACGGGTGGGCACACGGGACGGCGCGCTCGGCGGCGCCTCCGCCCCTTGTGCCTGGACCCGCACCACCTGGCACGGCGCACCTGTGGTGCGGGTCCAGGCGCGGAAGCCTGGGCCCGGCAAAGGGCGCCGTTCGTTGTGCCCACCCGTTCCGCCCCAGCCCACAACGGGGTGGCGGCCACGACGGGCGGGGCGCAGGCCCACAACGGGGCGGGCCTAGGTCCGCACGGGCTGGCGGCGGCCACGACGGGTGGCGCGCAGGCGCATGACGAAGCCCCGCGCGGCCGGCGCAATCGCGCGGGCCTCACGGGGCTCGGTCACACACATAGGGTGCGGGGCCTCCGCTCAGGGGGCCGTCAGTGGCCGCCGCCCTGCTGCTCGTCGCGGCGGCGCTGCCACCGCTCTTCCATCCGGTTCATCATGGAGCGTCGCTGCCGGGTCTGACGGCCACCGGCCGTCGTCCCGCTCCTGGTGGCCTGCTGCTGCTCACCCGGCTTCGGCGCCTTGCGCCATCCGGTGACCGCCAGGACCGCGCAGCCCAGCATGACGAGGAATCCCACCACGCTGATCCAGATCTGCTGTGCGACCATTCCGGCCATGAGGAGCGCGATACCCACCAGGAAGCCGGCGACTGCCTGGTAGACCCGTCGCCGGGTGTACGTACGCAGTCCGCTTCCCTCGAGCGCTGTCGCGAACTTGGGATCTTCGGCGTACAGCGCTCGCTCCATCTGCTCGAGCATTCGCTGCTCGTGCTCCGAGAGCGGCACGGAGTCCTCCTAGTCGTCGGTCGCGGGGGCGACCGGTTTGCGGCCCTTTCAGGATAGGCAGGGAATCGCCCCCGTGAAACCCGCCCTCAATGCCGAATAGCCAATCCGGGCCGCCATGCGGATCGGTTGCTGAGGCGTTGATTCCCCAGCCCCTCCTCCGTCATGCCGGATGCTGTCCCCCGATCATACGGGGAGAAGGCCGTTACCGGGCGGGCTGTGGCGTACTGCATGGGGTGCCGCCGCCCGCACCGCCGAACGGTGGCCGTCCAGCTCAGGCCCGCTTCTCGCCCAGTACGTGCAGCTGGGTGGCGATGGCGTGGAAGGAGGGCAGCTCGGCGGCGGCCGCCTCCAGCTTGAGGAGGGCCTCGGCCGCACCGGGTTCGGTGTCGACGAGGACGCCGGGTACGAGGTCGGCGAAGACCCGGACACCGTGTACCGCGCCGACGTCGAGACCGGCCCCGTCGGCCAGTTCGGTGAGCTGCTCGGCGGTGAAGCGTCGGGGTACGGGGTCGCCCGCGCCCCAGCGGCCGGCCGGGTCGGAGAGCGCGTGCCGGGCCTCGGTGAAGTGTCCGGCGAGGGCGCGGGCCAGGACCGCGCCGCCGAGTCCGGCGGCGAGCAGGCTGAGGCTGCCGGCGGGCCGGAGCGCGGCGACCGCGTTCCGTACGCCCTCGGCGGGGTCGTCGACGTACTCCAGGACCCCGTGGCAGAGCACCGCGTCGTAGCCCTCGCGGCCGACCACGTCGAAGAGGCCGCTGATGTCGCCCTGGACGCCGGTGACGAGGTCGGCGACCCCGGCCTCGGCGGCCCGGCGCTCCAGCGCGAAGAGGGCGTTGGGGCTGGGGTCGACGACGGTGACCCGGTGGCCGAGTCGGGCGACCGGGACGGCGAAGTTCCCGGAGCCGCCGCCCGTGTCGAGGACGTCGAGGCTGTCCTTCCCGGTGGCCTCGACCCGGCGGTCGAGGGCGTCCTTGAGGACGTCCCAGACGACGGCGGTACGCAGGGAGGCGCGCGACGGGCGCGAGGTCGCCTCTCGACCGAAGACAGGGGAAGGGTCCGGCACGGCTGTTGACTCCTCGGTGACGGGTACGGACGTCCCCACCCTATGGCCTAGGTGTATTGACCCGCAGCGTTGTTGACGCGGCTGATGGGTGGCTTGCCGTCGAGTGCTGTGTGGCAGCGGTGATGGTTGTAGGTGTGGAGGAAGTCTGCCAGGGCTTCGGTCCGCTCGTTGTTCGAGGTGTAGGGCCGCAGATAGGCCCACTCATCGAGCAGGGTGCGGTTGAAGCGTTCGACCTTGCCGTTGGTCTGCGGCCGGTAGGCCCGGGTGAGTTTGCCGGTTGCGCCGAGGTCGGCGAGGACGGTCTTCCAGGCCAGGCCCTTGCGGTAGGCCCAGGCGTTGTCGGTCAGGACCCGTTCGATCCGGTCGATGCCGTGGGTGTGGAAGAACGCGGCCGCGCGGGTGAGGAAGCTCGCGCAGGTCGCGACCTTCTCGTCGGGGTGGATCTCGCTGTAGGCCAGGCGGGAGTGGTCGTCGACAGCGGAGTGGACGTAGTCGAAGCCCATGCCGCGGATTGGCCTGCCGGCCTCGCGGCCGTTGGTTTTGTGGCCGCCGCCGTCGGGGATCCGGCCGAGTTTCTTGACGTCCACGTGGATCAGCTCGCCGGGCCGGTCGCGCTCATAGCGGCGGATCACCGTGCCGGTCGGCCGGTCCAGCCAGGCCAGCCGATTGAGCCCGTGGCGGGTCAGGATCCGGTGGACGGTCGAGGTGGGCAGGCCCAGGACCGGGCCGATCCTGGCGGGGCCGAGCTTGCGGGTGCGGCGGAGATCGCAGACGCGGGCCTCGACGGCCTGGGGGGTGCGATGCGGTGTGTGCTGCGGCCTGCTGGAGCGGTCGACCAGGCCCGCGTCGCCTTCCATCCGCCAGCGGCGAATCCACTTGTGGGCGGTGGGCCTCGATATGCCCATCTCGGCCGCCACATGAGCAACCGGCCGTCCTGCCAGGACGCGTTCGACCAGGATCCGCCTGCCGTGAACGGTCAGCCGGGCATTACGGTGGGACACGAAGACCTCCGTGTGCGGTGTGGAGCCTAGACACCTCCACCACACCGGAGGTCTTCGCCATGATCAAGACCTGCGACTGTCAACAACGCTCGTGATCAATACACCTAGGGGGTGCCTTGCCGATCACGCCGCGAGCCCGGCCCGATCGGCGGCGCACACCCCGCACCCGCCCGTCGGATCATCCGCCCGCCTCGTCCGCCCCTGGCTGGCGGGGCAGCACCGGCTGGAGGGTGAGCAGCCGCTCGACCAGGCGCAGGAAGTGCGCGGAGTCCCTGAGCAGGTCGTCGGCCTCGCGCCGGGTCGCCGCGGCGGCGATCCCGGCCTCGGCGCGGGCCCGGCGCGGGGCGCCGGAGGCGAAGAGGGCGCTCCACTCGGTCAGCTCGGGCGCCAGCTCGGCGAGGAGCTCCCAGGCGCTCCGTATCCGCTGCCTGCGGCGGGGGCCGGTCTCGGGCCTGGCCCGGGCGGCGAGCACGGCGGCGGCGGCCCGCAGGGCGGCGAGGTGGGCCGCGGCGTACCGCTCGTGGGGGCGGTCGAGCGCGGCGGCCTCCACGAGCCCGGCACGGGCCTTGGTGAGGAGGTCCAGGGCTGCCGGTGGGGCGGCGGTGCGGCGCGGGACGGGGTGGATGTCGGACGCGGGTCCCGCCTGCACGGGGGCGGGGCGTCGGCGGGGCGCGGCTGCTGCGGAAGGGCTTGCCATGACGAGTCCTCCTGTCGTCGCGTGACGGCTTCGTGGCCGTATGTGTCCATCGTGCCCGCCCCCACTGACAATCCCGCTGACCTGGGGTTTTGCCGGGAAACCCCACTCGGGGGTATTTTTGCACTGACCAGTCAGTTCAAAAAGGGGAATCGGGGGGTGGGCCCGTGGGAGCGGAAGCTGAAGAGCAGCCGCACGGCGCCGCCGTCGTCGCGGACGGCTTCGGACTGAAGGGGCCGCGCGGCTGGGCCTTCCGGGAGGTCTCCTTCCGGGCCGGGCCGGGCGCGCTGGTGGCGATCGAGGGGCCCTCGGGCTCGGGCCGCACGTGCCTGCTGCTCGCGCTCACCGGCCGGATGAAGGCCAAGGAGGGCACCGCGGAGGTCGGCGGCCTGCCGCTCCCGCGGAAGATGGGCGCGGTACGCCGGATCAGCGCCCTCGGGCAGGTCCCGGGGGTCAGCGAGCTCGACCCCGCCTTCACGGTGGCCGAGCATCTGGGCGAGCGGGCCCTGCTCCAGCGCCGTTACGACGGCTCCGTCCGGGCCCTCCTGCGCCGCCCGTCGGAGCGGCGCGCGTCGGCCCGGGCCCGGATCGACGAGGCCGTGGCGGCCGCGGGGCTCGACCTCGCCGCCCTGCCGAAGGGCGAGCGGACCTCCGTACGGGATCTGGAGCGGCTCGAAGCGCTGCGGCTCTCGATCGCCCTGGCCCTGATCGGCCGGCCCCGGCTGCTGGCCGTGGACGACACGGACCTGAAGCTCTCGGACGCCGACCGGGCCGAGGCCTGGGCGCTGCTGCGCTCGGTGGCCGATTCCGGGACGACCGTCCTGGCGGTCTGCAGCGAGGCCCCCGAGGGCGCCCTGAGGATCACCACGCTCGACGGCGCGACGGAGTCCGAGGACGCCCAGGAGGCCCGTGAGGGGGCCGCCGGGGACTCCCGCCCCACCGCCGCAGCCGACGAGGCCGACGAGGCCGACGAGGCCGACGAGGCCGACGAGGCCAAGGCTCGCACCGAAGACGACACCGACGCCGACACCGACGGCAGCAAGGCCGAAGGCGACGTCACCGAAGACACGACCGAGGAGGGGGCGGCCGATGCGCTCGCCGAAACTGGCCGCGCTTGAGCTGAAGCGCTTCGGCAGGGGAAAGCTGCCGCGCGCCGCGCTCGTCGCGATCCTGCTGCTGCCCCTGTTGTACGGCGCCCTGTACCTGTACTCGTTCTGGGATCCGTACAGCAGGCTCGACAAGATTCCGGTCGCCCTCGTCAACGAGGACCGGGGGGCCACCACCGACGGCAAGAAGATCAACGCCGGTGACGACATCACCAAGGGGCTCCTGGAGAGCAACACCTTCGCCTGGCACCGGGTGAGCGACGCCGAGGCGCGCAAGGGCGTCGAGGACGGCACGTACTACCTGTCCCTGACCATGCCCGGCGACTTCAGCTCGCGCATCGCCTCCAGCTCCGGCGACGCGCCCGAGACCGGCGCCCTCCGGGTGCGGACGAACGACGCCAACAACTACATCGTCGGCCAGATCTCCCGGACGGTGTTCTCCGAGGTCCGCACCGCGGCCTCCACCAAGTCCTCCCGCACCTTCCTCGACAAGATCTTCATCTCCTTCTCCGACATCCACGACGCCACCGCGAAGGCCGCCAAGGGCGCGGACGACCTCAAGCAGGGCGTCGACAAGGCGAAGAAGGGCTCGAAGGACCTGGCGAACGGTCTCAAGGACGCCAAGACGGGCAGCGGCGACCTGGCCGCCGGCCTGAAGAAGCTCGACAAGGGCGCCAAGGACCTGGAGAGCGGCTCCCGCAAGGTCGCCAACGGCACCCAGACGCTCGCCGACAAGGTGAACGGCACCGCCGACAAGGTCCGCCCCTATCTGGCGAACAACGGCAAGTCGATCCGCGACACCGCGCGCCTCGTCTCCGACTCCGCCACCGCCGTCCGCCACAACCTGGACGACCTGGTCAGGCGCGCCCCGCTGGTCCGCAGCGCCGCGCACAAGGCCGACGACGGCCTGGCCACGATCCACCGGGAGGAGTGCGAGCTCAAGCCGGAGGCCGACGCCAGGATCTGCGCCAAGCTCAAGGAGGCCTCGGTCACGGCCGACGACGTGGCCACCATCGCGGACGACGTCCACGAGCTCACCAAGGGCAGCACCGACGACCTCAAGACCCTGGACGCGCGCCTTGTCAAGCTCACGAAGCAGGCCGACGAGCTGGCCGCCCGCGCCCCGCACCTCGACGAGGACGTCGAGGACGCCATCCGGAAGATCAACGAGCTGAACGCGGGCGCGAAGAAGGTCGCGGCGGGCGCGGACAAGCTGCACACCGGCATCACCGACGCCAAGACCGGTTCCGTGAACCTCGACACCGGCGTCGGCAAGCTGAAGAAGGGCGCGGGAGACCTCGACGGCGGCCTGTTCAAGCTGGCCGACGGCTCCGGCGAGCTGGCCGGCGGTCTGCACGACGGGGTCGAGCAGATCCCCGACTACGACCAGCAGGACCGCGACCGGCGTACGGAGGTCATGGCCGACCCCGTGCAGCTGGCCTCCCAGTCCCTGCACAAGGCGCCGAACTACGGCACCGGTTTCGCCCCGTACTTCATCCCGCTCTCCCTCTGGGTCGGCGCGATGGTCGCGTACATGATCATCCAGCCGCTCAACCGCCGTGCCCTGGCCGCCGGCGGCTCCGCCTGGCGGATCGCGCTCGCGGGCTGGCTCCCGGTGGCGGCGATCGGCATCCTCCAGGTCGCGGCCCTCATGTCGGTCCTGCACTGGGGCCTCGGACTGCAGATGGACCGGGCCGCCGGGACCGTCGGCTTCCTCGCCCTGGTCACCTGCTGCTTCGCCGCGATCATCCAGTGGCTCAACGCCCGCTTCGGCGCGGCCGGCCGGATCCTGGTCCTCGCGGTCCTGATGCTCCAGCTGACCTCGGCGGGCGGCACGTACCCCGTCCAGACCAGTCCGGGCTTCTTCAACGCCGTCCACCCCTTCCTGCCCATGAGCTACGTGGTCGAGGCGCTGCGCCGGCTGATCACGGGCGGTGGGATCGGGCCCGTCTGGCAGGCCTGCGCGGTCCTGACCGCGTTCACCCTGGGCGCCCTGGCCCTGACCGCCGTCTCCGCCCGGAAGCGGCAGGTCTGGACGCTCGATCGGCTCCACCCCGAACTGACCCTGTGAGACAGGGCCGGTGACACCCGCGACACCTGTGAGAATCGACCCCATGGACAGCAGCAGCACCCGACGCCAGGCCACGCGCGCGAAGCTCTACGAGGCGGCCGTCACCCTCATCGCGGAGCAGGGCTTCTCCGCGACGACGGTGGACGAGATCGCCGAGCGGGCCGGCGTGGCCAAGGGCACGGTCTACTACAACTTCAAGAGCAAGACCGAGCTCTTCGAGGAGCTGCTGCGCCATGGGGTGTCGCTGCTCGCGGCCTCGCTGCGGGCGGCGGCCGAGGAGACCGCCGAGCGCGGCGGGAGCCGGGTCGACGCGCTGGACGCGATGATCCGGGCGGGTCTCGTGTTCATCGACCGCTACCCGGCCTTCACCCAGCTGTACGTGGCCGAGCTCTGGCGCACCAACCGGGCCTGGAACTCCACGCTCCTGGTGGTCCGCCAGGAGGCCGTCGCGGTGGTCGAGGGGGTGCTGCGGGAGGCTGTCGCGGCCGGTGAGCTGAGCGAGGAGATCGACGTCCAGCTGACGGCGGCGGCGCTCGTCGGGATGGTGCTCGTGGCGGCGCTCGACTGGCAGGCCTTCCAGAGCGAGCGTTCGCTCGACGACGTGCACGCGGCGCTTTCGCGGCTGCTGCACGGCCGGGTGGGCGGTCGCTGACCACGCGCCCGCGTGGAGCCCCCGTAACCCCCGTTCGAACAACCACGTCGTACGCACGACGAGAAGGCCGGTCCGTCGAGGCTCGATCCCCCCGAGCCCCGTCGCACCGGCCTTCCTCGTACTCCCCCGTGACACCCCCGTGCCCCGTTGCGGCAGGCACGCGGCCCCGGTTCCGCCGCCCCGTGTCGGCGGTCCCCGGGGCCGCGCCCCTTCCGTGGACCCCACTCTTCCGTCCAGGGGGTCCGGAGCCCATCCGCACACCTACTCATCTCGCCCCCTAGGTACGGGTACTCAGACCTGGTTACGATCGCGGGCGTGTCCGTACTCCCCCTGGTGTTCACCAGCGGCTGGGCGAGCGGGATCAACGCGTACGCGGTGGTCCTGCTGTTCGGCGTCTTCGGCGCGACCGGGCTCACCGACGAGGTGCCCGAGTCCTTGCAGCGCACCGATGTCCTCGTCGTCGCCGGCGTGCTCTTCCTGTGCGAGGCGGTGGCGGACAAGATCCCGTACGTCGACTCGATATGGGATTCCGTCCACACGGTGATCCGGCCGATCGCCGGGGCCGTGGTCGGCGCCCTGCTCGCCGGACAGAACGGTTCCCTGCCGGAGCTGGCGGCGGGCGCGGTCGGCGGTTCGACGGCCCTGCTGAGTCATTTCGTCAAGGCCGGGACGAGGATGGCGGTCAACACCACGCCCGAGCCGTTCTCCAACGTCGCGCTGAGTCTGGCGGAGGACCTCGGGGTGGCGGGCATCGTCACCTTCGCGATCTTCCATCCGCTGGCGGCGTCGATCATCGCGGCCGTCCTGCTCACCCTCGGCCTGGTGATACTGGTCTTCCTCGCCCAGCGGATCCGCCGCTTCCTGCGCCGCAGGTCGCAACGGCGTGAGGAGAGACAGCTCGCCGACGTGGAGGCCCGCACGCGCGCCCGGGCGCCGTCCGAGGACGGGTCGGAACACTTCTGAGCCCGTTCAGGGCTGTCCGAGGCGCCGGATAAAGTCGCTGGCATGGCACGGATTGTGGTGATCGGCGCGGGACTCGGCGCCATGGCGGCGGCGGCCCGGCTGGCCGTGGCGGGCCACCGGGTGACGGTGTACGAGCGGGGCGCGACGTACGGCGGCGCGGTCGGCCGCTTCGCGCGCGACGGGTTCGCCTTCGACACGGGCCCGGGGCTGCTGCATCTGCCCGCCGTGTACCGGGACCTGTTCGTGAAGACGGGCAAGGAGCCGCTGGAGGACTGCGTCACGCTGACGCAGGTCGACCCGGCGAGCCGTCATGTCTTCGCCGACGGCACCCGCGTGGACCTGCCGAACGCCTCCCGGGCCGGCACGGTCGCCGCCCTGGACACGGCGCTCGGCGCGGGCGCGGGCGAGCGCTGGGGCGACTTCCTGGTACGGGCCCGCGAGGCCTGGGACCGCACCCGCCGCCCGCTCCTGGAGGAGCCGCAGCCGGCCGACCCGGCGCCGCTGGCCCGTGAGCCGTATCCGGCCCTGAAGGCGGGCCTGTTGCGGCGCCCGACGACGACGCTCGCGCAGGTCGGGGCGCGCGAGCTGCGCGACCCGCGGCTCGTCGCCCTGCTCGACGCGCACGCGTGGGCGTACGGCTTCGACCCGGCGACCGCCCCCGCCTCGGCCGCCGTCCTGCCGTACATGGAGCAGACCTTCGGCAGCTGGTACGTGGGCGGGGGCCTGCGGGCGCTCGCCGACGCGGTGTACGAGCGCTGCCGGAAGCGGCGGGTCGAGTTCGTCTTCGACACACCCGTGGAGGACGTCCTGGAGAAGGACGGCCGGGCGGTGGGTGTCCGGCTGGCCGGGGGCGAGACCGTCGAGGCCGACCACGTCGTCTCCGGGGCCCCGGTGCCCTCCCTCTACCACGAGCACGTCGTCGAGTGGGGCGACGGCGACGACTGGCCGCACTTCCAGCTCACCTGGACGAGCCGGGTGACGGTCTGTCTGGCGCTGCGCGGGTCCCGGGAGGCGGAGGCGGTCCACCGCACCGTCGTCCACGCGGAGGGCGGGCGGCCGACCGTGACGGTGCTGCGCCCGGACGACCCGGCGCTGCGTCCGGACGCGGATCACGAGTCGGTGACCGTGACGGCCACCGTCCGTACGGCTCCGGATCAGGACGCGGCCGCGTGGGAGACTCTCGCCGGGCGGATGGTCGAGGCGGCCGAGCGTGCGGTCCCGGGGCTGCGGGAGCGGCTGTTGTGGCAGCACGTCCGCACCCCGGAGGACGTACGGCGGGACACCGGCGCCGCCGAGGTGCCGGGGCCGGCGCTCGCGGGGGCCGGCGGGCAACTGCTTCCGGCCGACAACCGCTCCCCGCTGCCGGGCCTCTGGTTCGCGGGCGGCTGGTCCCACCCGGGCGGCGGGCTGGCCCACGCGGGCATGTCGGGCGCGCTGGTGGCGGGATTCATCGTGGAGGGCGCGGAGTTCCGCGGCTCCCGGTAGCGGGCTCTTGCGGCTCCCGGTAGCGGGCTCTCGCGGCTCCCAGTGGCCGGATAGCGCCGTGGGGGCCGCCGGACTCGCCGGGGCCCCCACGATCACACGGTCACTCAGTACCGGTACTGCTGCTGGTCGTCCGGGTGCGGCTCGTAGCCGTACGGGGCCTGCTGCTGCGGCTGGGGCGCCTGCTCGGTGTCGCGCTGCTGCGGGACCCAGACCCCGCCGGGCGGCGTGTCGTAGGTGTACGAGGGGGCGTACGGGTCGCCGTAGTACGAGCCGTACTGCTGGCCGTCCGTGCCGGGCCCGATGTACGGGTCGGAGTAGGCGGCGTACTGCTGCTGCCCGGCGGCCTGCCCGTAGTCGTAGGCCGGCTGCTGCTGCTCGTACGCGGGCGCGTAGGGGTCGTACCCGGTCTGATAACCCGTCTCGTAGCCGGTGCCGGGATGCGGGGAGGCACCGTGACCCGAGTCCTGGCCCATGTTGTAGACGCCGTACTGGCCGGTGTCTTCAGGCATCGGCAGGGGCTCGTAGACCGCGGTGGTCTCGGCGGACGGAGCCTCCGCCCCCTCCGGCACGGCGTACGAGGTGTCCTCCGCCTCGTAGGAGAGCTCGGTGACCTCGAGCGTGGGCCCGGCCTCCGCCGGAGCACCCGACCTGCGGCGACGGCTCGCGCCCGGACTGCCGCCGATCGCCCAGCCGGTGGAGAAGCCACGGCGGAAGGAGAGCGTCACATAGGTCTGGCCGACGGCGAAGGCGACCGCTCCGACGATGATCACCGCCACCGAGGGCAGCAGGACGCCGAGGACCACGCCGAGGAAGCCGCCGAAGGCGAGCACCCGCCAGCGCAGTCGCGCCTTGTACTGCAGGAGCACCTCCCCCAGCAGCCACAGCGCGACCACGCCGAACGCGATGTAGAGGACCGTCCACCCCATGCCCCGCCGCCCCTCTCCACGGTCACCGCCGCGGGTCGGGGCGGGTACGACCGGTTACGACTGCTGGTGCAGTCCGAGATTCTCGTAGATCTCGAGCGTCGCGGTGGAGCTGTTCAGCGTGATGAAGTGCAGTCCGGGGACACCCTCGGAGAGCAGCCGCGCGCAGAACTCCGTCGCGAACTCGATACCGATGGAGCGTACAGCGGCGGCATCGTCCTTGACGGCGAGGATGCGCTCTTTCACATCCGCGGGGAACAGCGCGTTGCTCAGCTGGGGCAGTCGGCCGAGGGTCTTCACGTTCACGACGGGCATGACTTCGGGGATGATCGGGGTCTCGCAGCCGGCCTTGGCGACGCTGTCCCGCAGCCGCAGATAGTTCTCCGGGTCGAAGAACATCTGGGTGATCGCGTAGTCGGCACCCGCGCGGCACTTGTCCACGAAGTGCCGGATGTCCTTGTCCCAGTCGGTGGAGCGGGGGTGCATCTCGGGGAAGGCGGCGACGCCCACGCAGAAGTCGCCCGATTCCTTGATCAGCCGTACGAGGTCGGCGGCGTACCGGACGCCCTCGGGGTGCTCGACCCACTCGCCCAGCGGGTCACCCGGCGGGTCTCCGCGGACGGCGAGCATGTTGCGGATACCGGCGTCGGCGTACTGGCCGAGAATGTTCCGCAGCTCGGCGACCGAGTGGTCGACGGCGGTGAGGTGCGCGACCGGGGTCAGCGTGGTGTCGGAGGCGATCTTCTGGGTGGCCTTGACGGTGCCGCCGCGGGTGGAGCCGCCGGCGCCGTAGGTCACGGAGACGAAGCTGGGGCCGACCGCCTCGACCCGGCGCATGGCGTTCCAGAGGACCTGCTCGCCCTTCTCGGTCCGGGGCGCGAAGAACTCGAAGGAGTACGACGTGCCGCCGGAGGCGAGGATCTCGCGGACCGTGCGGGCGCGGTCCGAGCGGATGGAAGCGGTACCAAGGGCCATACGGGCAGGTTAGACGGGCCGCGGGGACGGGTGTAAACGGTGTCCGATTGATGGACACCTTTTCGGACAGGTGGCCGGGCGGTTCTTCGGAGGAACCGCCGGACGGATCGCCGGACGGGCCGCCGGACACCTCACCGGTCCCGCCGGAGCGGCCGGAAGGTCCCGGCGGATCCCGCCGGACACCCCACAGGCCCTGCCCGGGCAGGGCCTACTCCCCCGCGCGCTCGCGGACCCGCTTGGCGAGGGCGGCCGTCGCGGCGGCCGGGTCGTCGGCCTCGGTGATCGCCCGGACGACGACGATCCGGCGCGCTCCGGCGTCCAGAACCTCGTCCAGATTCGTCTCGTCGATGCCGCCGATGGCGAACCAGGGGCGGTCCTGGGCCAGGCCCGCCGCGTACCGCACGAGGCCGAGGCCCGGCGCGTACCGTCCGGGCTTGGTGGGGGTGGGCCAGCAGGGCCCGGTGCAGAAGTAGTCCACGCCCGGTTCGACGGCGGCCGCGGCCGCCTCGGTCTCGGCGTGGCAGGAGCGGCCGATCAGGACCTCGTCGCCGAGGATCGCCCGGGCGGCGGGCACGGGCAGGTCGCCCTGGCCCAGGTGCAGCACGCCGGAGCCGATGGCGTGGGCGACGTCGGCCCGGTCGTTCACGGCGAGGAGCTTGCCGTGCCGACGGGCGGCGTCGGCGAAGACGGCGAGGTGCTCCAGCTCCTCACCCGCCTCCATGCCCTTGTCGCGGAGCTGCACGATGTCCACGCCGGAGGAGAGCACGGCGTCGAGGAAGGCGGGCAGGTCGCCCTGGCGCTTCCGGGCGTCGGTGCACAGGTAGAGCCGGGCGTCGGCGAGCCGCTCACGAGGCGTGGGCATGGGTGGGTTCCCCCCGTCGGTGTCACGGGGGCCACGGCGGCCGGCCCGTGGGGCCGGTCGCGCCGTGACACCCGCTCGTGGTGTCTTCGGTGTGTGCGGGCGTCAGATGGCGAGCGCCTGGGCGCGGCGCTTCACCTCCGTGCCGCGGTTCTCGTTGAGTGCCTGCGCGGGCGTGCCCGGCAGGCTCTCGTCCGGAGTGAAGAGCCACTCCAGCATCTCTTCGTCGCTGAAGCCGTCGTCCCGCAGCACGGTCAGGAGCCCGACGAGGCCCTTGACGATCCTGTCGCCCTGGATGAAGGCGGCGGGAATCTGCAGGGCGTTGTTCTCTCCACGGCGCACGGCGATGAGCTGACCATCCTTGATCAGCTGCCGCACGCGCGTCACCTCGACATCGAGCATCTCCGCGATGTCGGGCACGTAGAGCCAGGCGGGGACGAGCGCATCGATCTTTACGTCAATCTCGGTCACAGGACAAGCCTGCCATCCCGGACTGACAGCCGGTAGTCGGGCCCTACCGGACTGCCGCCTTCAGAGGTACGGAGGGGTCCGCCGCGCGCGTGGGATCGACCGCGGTGGCCGTCTCGATGAGCTTGCGGCCCTGGGCCAGGTCACGGGGGCGGCCGACGGCGAGGACGGCCACCGGCACCCCGGCGCGCAGCCACAGCACGGACCAGGCCTCCTCCGCCGGGTCGCCGCGCCAGAGCAGTGTGTCCGCGCCCGCGTGGTGACCGGCGTACTGGACGAAGCGGCCGAACTGCTCGGACCAGAAGTACGGGACGGGGTCGTACGGCCCCGAGTCGGCCCCGGTGATCGTCGCGGCGACCGTGCGGGGGCCCTGGAGCGCGTTGTCCCAGTGGTGGACGAGGAGGCGCCGGCCGTAGCGGGCGGACGGGAAGGAGGCGCAGTCCCCGACCGCGTACACATCGGGCAGGTTGGTGCGCAGCCGCTCGTCGGCGGTGACTGCGCCGCTCGGGTCGAGGGCGATGCCCGAGCCGGCGAGCCAGCCGGTGGCGGGGAGGGCGCCGATGCCGACGACGACGGCGTCGGCGGGCAGCTCGCGGCCGTCGGCGAGGACGACCCTGCCCGGTGCGCCGGGCTCGACGGTGCGGACGCGCGCGTGGGTGAGGAGTTCGGCGCCGTTCTCCCCGTACCACTCGGCCATGGGGGCGGTGACTTCGGCGGGCAGGGCTCCGGCGAGGGGACGGTCGGCGGCCTCGACGACGGTGACCGCGCAGCCGGCCTCGCGCGCGGCGGTGGCGAATTCGGCGCCGATCCATCCGGCGCCGACGACCACGACGCTGTGGCGGCGCTCCAGGACGGGCCCGAGGCGTACCGCGTCGTCGAGGGTCCGCAGCAGATGGATCCCGGGGACGCCTTCGGTGCCGGGCAGGGTGACCGGCTGGGCGCCGGTCGCGACGACCAGGGTGTCGTACGCGACGGGCCCGGCCTCGGTGTCGATCTCGTGGTCGGCGGCGCGCAGCCCGGTGACGTCCAGGCCGAGGCGGAGCTCGACGCCGAGCTCCTCGAAGTCGACGTCGAAGGCGGAGTCCTCGGCCTTGCCGAGGAGGATGGCCTTGGAGAGCGGGGGCCGGTCGTAGGGCTGGTGGGGCTCGGCCCCGATGAGGGTCACCGGGCCGGTGAAGCCCTGTCCGCGCAGGGCGACGGCGGTCTGTACGCCCGCCATGCCGGCGCCGACGATCACGACGTGCTGCTGTGCCTGCTTCTGCTCGCTCACCCGACCACCTTACGCATCTGACGGACCGTCAGGAAGGGAGGGGTCTGTGGCCCCCCGGAGGCGGAAGCTAGTGTGTCGGGCGTAAAGCACTCGCGGGAGCCCGGACGCACCGGGCTGAGAGGGAGGCTGGGACGGCCTCCGACCGTACGAACCTGATCCGGGTCATGCCGGCGAAGGGAGGGGCTGGACGCCCATGCGTTCTTCCGATGTCCACGTGTCCGAAGTCGAAGTGTCCGAAATCGATGCACCCGACGGCCGTCCGTCCGATGTCCGTGGATCCGATGTCCGTGGATCCGATGTCCTCGTCGTCGGGGGCGGCATCATCGGACTGGTCACGGCCTGGCGGGCCGCGCGGCGCGGCCTGCGCACCGCAGTGATCGACCCGGCCCCCGGCGGCGGCGCCGCACGGGTCGCGGCCGGGATGCTCGCCGCCGTCACCGAACTCCACTACGGCGAGGAGACCCTGCTCGGGCTCAACCTCGCCTCCGCCGCCCGCTATCCCGCGTTCGTCGCGGAGCTCGAGGAATCCACCGGCCACGACGTCGGCTACCGCGCCTGCGGCACCCTCGCCGTCGCCCTCGACGCCGACGACCGGGCCCACCTGCGCGAACTGCACGCCCTGCAGACCCGCTGCGGACTCACCTCGGAGTGGCTCAGCGGCCGCGAATGCCGCCGCCTCGAACCGATGCTGGCCCCGGGCGTGCGCGGCGGGCTCCGGGTGGACGGCGACCACCAGGTCGACCCGCGCCGGCTCGCCACCGCGCTCCTCGTCGCCTGCGAACGGGCCGGGGTGGTCTTCCACCGCGCCCTCGCGCAGAGCCTGACGGTGGTACGGGACCGGGCGCGCGGAGTCGTGCTCGCCGGAGGCGAGGAACTGACGGCCGACCAGGTCGTCCTCGCCGCGGGCAGCCTCAGCGGGCGCCTCGCGGGCGTGCCCGACGAGGTGCTGCCGCCGGTGCGTCCGGTGAAGGGCCAGGTACTGCGCCTGCGGGTACCGGCCCCGTACGCCCCCTTCCTCTCCCGGACCGTCCGCGCCGTCGTCCGCGGCAGCCACGTCTACCTGGTGCCCCGCGAGAACGGCGAACTCGTCATCGGCGCCACCAGCGAGGAACTGGGCTGGGACACCACGGTGACGGCGGGCGGCGTGTACGAGCTGCTGCGCGACGCCCACGAGCTCGTCCCCGGGCTCACCGAGCTGCCGCTCACCGAGACCCTGGCGGGACTGCGCCCCGCGTCCCCCGACAACGCACCCCTGCTCGGCCCCACCGCCCTGCCCGGCCTGCACCTGGCCACCGGCCACTACCGCAACGGGGTCCTGCTCACCCCCGTCACCGGCGACGTCATGGCCGAAGTGCTCACCACGGGCTTCCTCCCCGACGAGGCCCGCCCCTTCACCCCCCGCCGTTTCTCTCCCGTACGTCAGGAGCAGCCCGCATGAACGTGTCCGTGAACGGAGAACCGCGCGTGCTCTCCGGCCCCCTCTCCCTCGACGCCCTCGTCGCCACCCTGACCACGGCCCACTCCGGAGTCGCCGCCGCCCTCAACGAGACGGTCGTGCCGCGCGGCGAGTGGGCGGCGACGCTGCTCGGCGAGGGCGACCGCGTGGAGGTCCTCACCGCGGTGCAGGGAGGCTGAGCGCGATGTCCGACGACGTGTTCGCCCTCGGGGGTACGGAGTTCTCCTCGCGCCTGATCATGGGCACCGGCGGGGCGCCCAGCCTCGACGTCCTGGAGCGCTCGCTCATCGCCAGCGGCACCGAACTGACCACCGTCGCCATGCGGCGGCTCGACCCGACCGTCCAGGGCTCGGTCCTCTCCGTCCTGGAGCGGCTCGGCATCCGGGTCCTGCCCAACACGGCGGGCTGCTTCA
Source organism: Streptomyces sp. NBC_01077 (assembly GCF_045162855.1). NCBI lineage: Bacteria > Bacillati > Actinomycetota > Actinomycetes > Kitasatosporales > Streptomycetaceae > Streptomyces > Streptomyces sp. NBC_01077. Next base: position 3,073,807 of record NZ_CP108669.1, read on the forward strand.
CGGCCGGCGAGGCCGTCCTCACCGCCCGGCTGGCGCGGGAGGCGCTCGGCACGGACTGGATCAAGCTGGAGGTCGTCGCCGACGAGCGGACCCTGCTGCCGGACGGGGAGGAGCTCCTCGAAGCGGCGGAGACGCTGGTCGACGACGGCTTCACCGTCCTCCCCTACACCAACGACGACCCCGTCCTCGCGCGGAAGCTGGAGGACGTGGGCTGCGCGGCGATCATGCCGCTCGGCTCCCCGATCGGCTCGGGGCTCGGCATCCGCAACCCGCACAACTTCCAGCTGATCACGGAGCGGGCGGGGGTGCCGGTGATCCTCGACGCGGGCGCGGGAACGGCGTCCGACGTGGCGCTCGCGATGGAGCTGGGGTGCGCGGCGGTGATGCTCGCCTCGGCGGTGACGCGCGCGCAGGAGCCGGTCCTGATGGCCTCGGCGATGCGGCACGCGGTGGAGGCGGGCCGCCTCGCGCATCGGGCGGGCCGCATCCCCCGCCGCCACTTCGCGGAGGCGTCCTCCCCGACGGAGGGCCGCGCAACCTTGGACCCAGAACGCCCGGCGTTCTGAACACCCGGGGTCCGACCCCCCGAGTGGACCTACGCCCCACCCACCGTGGGCCTGCGCCCCACCCGCCGTGGCCGTCGCCCCCCGTCGTGGCCGTCGCCCGCCGTTGTGGGCATTCGTTCCGCTGGGGCGGAACGGGTGGGCACAACGGACGGCGCCCCTTGCCGGGCCCAGGCTTCCGCGCCCTGACCCGCACCACAGGTGCGCCGTGCCAGGTGGTGCGGGTCCAGGCACAAGGGGCGGAGGCGCCGCCGAGCGCGCCGTCCCGTGTGCCCACCCGTCCCGCCCCAGCGGGACGATTGCCCACACGGGCAGGGGAGCGGGCACGGCGAGCCAGGCCCAGCGAGGCGCGGGGTCGCACGGCCGAGGTCTCGGCCCGCGAGGCACGTGCCCCACACGGGCAGGGGAGCGGGCGCGGCGAGCCAGGCCCAGCGGGGGGCCGGGTCGCACGGCAGGGGGGCTCGGGCCCGTGAGGCGGGTGGCCCGCGCAGGGGCGGGGGCGGGCGGCGCCCCTGCGCGGGGGCAGGGCTCGTCACAGGTGCGTCGCAGTCGAGGCCACCCGGACGAGGCCCCATCGACCGGCTCGTAGACTCGACGCCGTGGACACGACCCTTCAGGACCCCCTCGTCGGGCGGCTGCTCGACGGCCGCTACCGCGTCGACGCGCGCATCGCCGTCGGCGGGATGGCCACGGTCTACCGGGCCGTGGACACCCGCCTCGACCGCGTCCTCGCGCTCAAGGTGATGCACCCCGCCCTCGCCACCGACGCCGCCTTCGTGGAGCGCTTCATCCGCGAGGCGAAGTCCGTCGCCCGGCTCTCGCATCCCAACGTCGTCGGCGTGTTCGACCAGGGCGCCGAGGGCGCGTACGTCTATCTGGCGATGGAGTACGTCGCCGGCTGCACCCTCCGTGACGTCCTGCGCGAGCGCGGCGCCCTCGCGCCCCGGGCCGCCCTCGACATCCTGGAGCCCGTGCTCGCCGCGCTCGGCGCCGCGCACCGGGCCGGGTTCGTGCACCGGGACATGAAGCCGGAGAACGTCCTGATAGGGGACGACGGCCGGGTCAAGGTCGCCGACTTCGGTCTCGTACGGGCCGTGGGCTCGGCGACGGCCACCACCGGCTCGGTCCTCGGGACCGTCTCGTACCTCGCGCCGGAGCAGATCGAGCACGGCACCGCCGACACCCGTGCCGATGTGTACGCCTGCGGTGTCGTGCTGTACGAGATGCTGACCGGCGGCAAGCCGCACTCGGGCGACACCCCCGCCCAGGTGCTCTACCAGCACCTCAGCACGGACGTGCCCGCTCCTTCCGTGACTGTTCCGGGCCTGGCCCTGGAGCTGGACGAGCTGGTCGCGGCGGCGACGGCCCGTAACCCCGAGGTCCGCCCGTACGACGCGGTCGCCCTGCTCGCCCTCCTCCGGGAGGCCCGCGCCACGCTCGGCGAGGAGCAGCTGGACGCCGTACCTCCGCAGGCGCGGTCCGAGGTCCGGGACACGACGGACGACCGGACCAGTGTGATCGCCCGGCCGGTACCGGCCGAGGGCGACGCCCAGCAGGTGCTGCACACGAACCGACTGCCGGCCCCGGAAGCTCCCGCGACCGCCCGTCGCCGGCCTCCGCGCGGCCCTCTTCTCCTGGTCCTGGGGGTCCTGCTGGCCCTCGGTCTGGGCGCCGGTGTCTGGTACATCAATTCCGGCCAGTTCACCCGGGTCCCCGCCGTGCTCGGCCAGACGGAGACCGAGGCGACGAAGCGGATCGCCGACGCCAGACTGGAGGTCGGCACCACGAAGCGCGCGTTCAGCGACGTGTACGAGCGCGGCACCGTCATGGCCGTCGACCCGGCGCCCGGCGAGCGTCTCCGGGACAACGGCACGGTCACCCTGACCCTGTCCCGTGGTCCCGAGATCGTGAAGGTGCCCAACCTCAAGAACAAGCCGCTCGCCGAGGCCAAGCGCGCCCTGGCGCGGGAGGGCCTGGTCGCCGGGGTGGTCACCCACACGTTCAGCGACTCCGTCGCCCAGGGCTCGGTGATCAGCTCCGACCCCGAGCCCGGCACCGAGCGCGCCCCCGACTCGGCCATCGCCCTGGTGGTCAGCAAGGGCTCCCCGATCGACGTCCCCGACGTCACCGGCGAGACCGTCGCCGGCGCCACGGCCCTGCTCCAGGACGAGGGGCTCAAGGTGGTGCTCGCCCCGGAGCGGATCAACTCCCCGGAGGCCGCCGGGTCCGTCGCCGCCCAGTCCCTCGCCGAGGGCAGCCGGGCCGCCGAGGGCGACACGATCACCCTGACCGTCTCCAAGGGCCCGAGGCTCGTGGAGGTCCCGGACGTCGTCGGCGAGACGGTCGACGACGCGCGTACGGCCCTGGAGGACGAGGGCTTCGAGGTGGAGGTCAAGAAGTCCTTCCCCTACCTGGGCGACACGGTCACGGGCCAGTCCGTGGAGGGCGGTTCCACCGCGCCCGAGGGCTCCACCGTCACGATCACGATCAAGGGACTGTAAGACTGATGCGCAACCCCGTCGGCGGCCATGTCCCCGTGGCCGGTGGCCTCGCCACGATCGGCCTCGGTTACGCCCGTGAGCTCGGCGCCGAGACCGTGCAGGTCTTCGTCGCCAACCCGCGCGGCTGGGCCACCCCTCCCGGGAACCCCGCCCAGGACGAACGGTTCCGCGCCGAGTGCGCCGCCGAGTCGATCTCGGCCTGGGTCCACGCCCCGTATCTGATCAACTTCGGCTCGCACACCGAGGCCACCGCGGAGAAGTCGGTGGAGTCGCTGCGGCACTCGCTGCGGCGGGGCCGGGAGATCGGCGCGAAGGGCGTGGTGGTGCACACCGGCTCGGCGACCGGGGGCCGCCCGCGCGAGGTGGCGCTGGCGCAGGTACGGGAGCGGCTGCTGCCGCTCCTCGACGAGCTGACGCACGACGACGACCCGGATCTGCTCCTGGAGTCGACGGCCGGGCAGGGCTTCTCGCTCTGTTCGCGCGCGGAGGACTTCGGGCCGTACTTCGACGCGCTCGACCGGCACCCGAAGCTGGGGATCTGCCTCGACACCTGCCACATCTTCGCCGCCGGCCACGATCTGACGGGGCCGCACGGTGCGGCGCAGACGCTCGACCAGCTGGTGGAGACCGTGGGTGAGGGACGGCTGAAGCTGATTCACGCCAATGACTCCCAGGACGTCGTCGGCGCGCGCAAGGACCGGCACGCGAACATCGGCGTGGGGCACATCGGCGAGGACGCGTTCCGGAACCTTCTCCACCACCCGGCGACCGAGGGCGTGCCGCTGATCATCGAGACGCCCGGCGGTACGGCGGGGCACCTCGCGGACGTGGAGCTGCTCAAGAAGCTGAGGGGCTGACACGCTTTCCCGTTGAGGAATACCCCAGGGGGGTATACGGTTCCTGTAACGGCAGGAACCGCTACCCGACCATGGGGGGCACCCGATGCAGCACGACGCGCACGCCCATCACGATCACAGCAGCCACGAGGGCCACACCGACCACGGCGCTCACGCCGGCCACGAGGGGCACGAGGGGCACACGGACCATGCCGGCCACACGGCGGCGGGCCACGAGGGCCACCACGGCGCCCACCACACCCCCGGCAAGGTCTCCTGGTCCATGGCCGCAAAGGCCACGCTGCACTGCCTCACCGGCTGCGCCATCGGCGAGGTGCTCGGCATGATCATCGGCACCGCGCTCGGCTGGGGCAACATGCAGACGATGATCCTCGCGATCATCCTGGCCTTCTTCTTCGGCTACGCGCTCACCCTGCGCGGCATCCTGTCCGCCGGCGTCGATTTCAAGACGGCCTTCAAGGTCGCGCTCGCCGCCGACTCCCTCTCCATCGCGGTCATGGAGATCATCGACAACGGCGTCATCGCCCTCTGGCCCGGCGCCATGGACGCCCACCTCTCCGACCCGATCTTCTGGATCGTGCTCGCCATCGCGCTCGCCGCCGCCTTCGTGATCACCACGCCGGTCAACAAGTGGATGATCGGCCGCGGCAAGGGGCACGCGGTGGTCCACCAGTACCACCACTGAGCGACGGAACCACGCCACACCGACGGACGGGCGGTCCGGAGCGCTACAGCTCCGGGCCGTCTCCCGGTTCCTCCTGGTACGAGTACCGCTGCTCCAGCCAGGGGTCGCCGAGGTTGTGGTAGCCGCGCTCCTCCCAGAAGCCCCGGCGGTCGGCGGCCATGTACTCCACGCCCCGGATCCACTTGGGGCCCTTCCAGGCGTACAGATGCGGGACGACCAGGCGCAGCGGGAAGCCGTGCTCGGCGGTGAGCAGCTCCCCGTCCATGTGAGTGGCGAAAATCGTGCGGTCGTCGGCGAAGTCGGAGAGTCGCATGTTGGCGCTGTAGCCGTACTCGGCCCAGACCATCACATGGGTGACCTGCGGCGCGGGCGGGGCGAGCTCCAGGACCGTACGGGCCGGGACGCCACCCCATTCGGCCCCGAGCATGCTGAATTTCGTGACGCAGTGCAGATCGGCCACGACCGTGGAGAACGGAAGTGCCGAGAACTCCTCGTGGTTCCAGCACCGCTTGTCACCGTCGGCCGTCGCCCCGAAGACGCGGAACTCCCAGCGGTCCGGCTTGAACTTGGGGACGGGCCCGTAATGGGTGACCGGCCAGCCGCGCTGGAGCCGCTGACCAGGCGGAAGGTCCGGTGAACGATCCGGCTGCCCCGCTTCCCGGTGTACCCCGCTCTCCGGCTGACCCATGTCATCCATGGTGACAGACGGCGAGGGGTGGTCATGACCAGGCGACCTTCCGCGCGACCGGATTCGGGCAAGTCCCACTAAGCCTGCACTTACTGGACGCCCCCCATTCGGGGTGCGAGGATGCGGCCATCCTGCCCAGTGACGGCGTAGACACGTAACGTGGAAGGAGCCTCTGCGATGCAGGGCGACCCCGAGGTCCTCGAGTTCCTCAACGAGCAGCTGACCGGCGAGCTGACGGCCATCAACCAGTACTGGCTGCACTACCGCATCCAGGACAACAAGGGGTGGACGAAGCTCGCCAAGTACACCCGCGAAGAGTCCATCGATGAGATGAAGCACGCGGACAAGCTGACCGAGCGCATCCTGATGCTCGACGGCCTGCCCAATTACCAGCGGCTCTTCCATGTACGGGTCGGCCAGACCCTCACCGAGATGTTCCAGGCGGACCGCCAGGTCGAGGTCGAGGCGATCGACCGCCTGAAGCGCGGGATCGAGGTCATGCGGGCCAAGGGGGACATCACGTCCGCCAACCTCTTCGAGGAGATCCTGGCCGACGAGGAGCACCACATCGACTACCTGGACACTCAGCTGGAGCTGATCGAGTCCCTGGGTGAGGCGCTCTACATCTCGACGCTCATCGAGCAGCCCAGCTGACAGCCGCCGGCGCTCCGGAGGGCTCAGGCGGCCTCTGAGAGCCCCTCGGGCTCGACGGCGTCGGCCGTCAGGGCGGGCATCCCCTGGTTCAGGAGGTCGCGTCGCGGGCAGTTGCCCCGGCCGAGGATGGCCTGAATGCGACGGACGCAGGAACCGCAGTCGGTGCCGGCCTTACAGGCGGAGGCGATCTGGCGGGGCGTGCAGGCGCCCGCGTCGGCATGCGCCTTGACCTGCTTCTCCGTCACACCGAAGCATGAGCAGACGTACAACGCGGTTCACCTCCCGCTGTGATCGATAAGGCTAACCTAACCTTACCCGGCACGGCGGGACCGCAAAAGCCCTGGATACGACGATGGGGCGCGGATCACATGGATCCGCGCCCCATCGTCGTAGGTACCTACTTACTGATCGCGGTACATCTCCGCCACCAGGAACGCCAGATCGAGGGACTGGCTGCGGTTGAGACGCGGGTCGCAGGCCGTCTCGTAGCGCTGGTGCAGGTCGTCGACGAAGATCTCGTCGCCGCCGCCCACGCACTCGGTGACGTCGTCACCGGTGAGCTCGACATGGATGCCGCCCGGGTGGGTGCCCAGCGCCTTGTGGACCTCGAAGAAGCCCTTGACCTCGTCGAGCACGTCGTCGAAGCGGCGCGTCTTGTGGCCGGAGGCGGCCTCGAAGGTGTTGCCGTGCATCGGGTCGGTGACCCAGGCGACGACCGCACCGGAGGCGGTGACCTTCTCGACCAGCTCGGGGAGCTTGTCGCGGACCTTGTCGGCGCCCATCCGGACGATGAAGGTCAGCCGGCCCGGGTCGCGGTCGGGGTCGAGACGGTCGATGTACGTCAGCGCCTCGTCCACCGAGGTGGTCGGGCCCAGCTTGATGCCGATCGGGTTCGAGATGCGCGCGGCGAACTCGATGTGGGCGTGGTCCAGCTGGCGGGTGCGCTCACCGACCCAGACCATGTGGCCGGAGGTGTCGTACAGCTTGCCGGTGCGCGAGTCCGTACGGGTGAGGGCGCCCTCGTAGTCGAGCAGCAGCGCCTCGTGGGAGGCGTAGAACTCGACGGCCTTGAACTCGGCCGGGTCGGTGCCGCAGGCCTTCATGAAGTTCAGCGCGTTGTCGATCTCGCGGGCGAGCGCCTCGTAGCGCTGGCCCGAGGGGGACGACTTCACGAAGTCCTGGTTCCAGGCGTGCACCTGGCGCAGGTCGGCGTAGCCACCGGTGGTGAAGGCGCGCACCAGGTTGAGCGTGGAGGCGGAGGCGTTGTACATCCGCTTCAGGCGCTCGGGGTCCGGGATGCGGGACTTCTCGTCGAAGTCGAAGCCGTTGACCGAGTCGCCGCGGTACGTCGGCAGGGTCACGCCGTCGCGGGTCTCGGTGCCCTTGGAGCGGGGCTTCGAGTACTGGCCGGCGATACGGCCGACCTTCACCACGGGCACGGAGGCCGCGTAGGTGAGGACGGCGCTCATCTGGAGCAGCGTCTTGAGCTTGGCCCTGATGTGGTCGGCGGACACGGCGTCGAAGGCCTCGGCGCAGTCGCCGCCCTGGAGCAGGAACGCCTCGCCACGGGCGACGGCTCCCATCCGGGCGCGCAGCTGGTCGCACTCGCCGGCGAAGACGAGCGGAGGATACGACTCGAGGTCCGCGATCACATCGCGCAGAGCCTCGGCATCGGGGTACTCGGGCTGCTGCGCCGCGGGCAGGTCTCGCCAGGTCGCCTTGGCGACGGCGTGGGAATCAGCGTTCACGGTCACACGCACAACATTACGGGGTTCTTCGTCCTGTCCTGTCCCTCTGCCCAGTGGCTGAGACGCGCGCCCGTTATGTCCAGCGGAGATCTTCACGCCATCGAGTGGTGTTACCCTCTGGCCCGTTTCACTTTGAACAGTCGAATCACAGGGGTGGGCGTGACCCAGAGGCACCGCAGGGACCGCAAGAAGAGACGACTCATGTACGGAGCGGCGGCCGCGGTCGTCGCCACCGCAACGATCGGCACCATCGCGGTCGCCTCGCCGGGCCTCCTCGGCGCGACGGGCGACAAGCCGTCCGGGGGTGACCCTTCCCTCCAGTCGCAGTTCGCAAACGCGGCGCGTGAGTTCGATGTGCCGCAGAGCGTGCTGATGGCCGTGTCGTACCAGCAGACCCGCTGGGAGTCGCACGACGGCGAGCCGAGCACGACCGGCGCGTACAACGTCATGGGTCTGACGAAGGTCGACCCGGAGGACGTGAACCAGAAGGTCACGGACGAGCAGATCGATCACTTCAACGGCAGTGGCCGTCCGGAGATCGAGAAGAAGTTCGACCGTGAGCTGATCCGGCGCATCCTGGAGAAGGCGCTCGTCGACACCGACGACCCCCGCCTGCACACCCTGGACAAGGCCGCCGAGCTGATCGACAGCTCCACCGAGACCGTCCAGAACGACACCGCCGCCTCCATCCGGGCCGGTGCCGCGCTGCTCGCCGACTACCAGAAGCAGGCCGGCGCCGAGCTGTCCGACGAGCCGGGCGACTGGTACCCGGCCGTGGCCCGCTACAGCCAGTCCCCCGAGAAGAAGGGCGCCGACCTCTTCGCGAAGCGCGTCTTCGAATCGATCCAGGAGGGCGAGCGGGCGGTCACCCTCGACGGCGAGCAGGTCGCCCTGCCGGCCGATGCGTCGGCCGAGCCGGTCAAGCCGTCGAACGTGCCCCTGGCGGCGAGTTTCGCGAGCACGACGGCGGCCCCGACCACCGAGTGCCCCGCGAGCCTGACCTGCAACTTCGTGCCCGTCCGCACGGACCCCGGCGGCGCGCGGAACTACACCCTGGGCGACCGCCCGAACCAGGGCGTGGACATCCGCCAGATCGTCATCCACGACACCGAGGGCGCCTACGACGGCTCGCTCGACGCGCTGACCAACCCGAAGGGCTCGGGCAGCGCCCACTACCTGATCCGGGCGTCCGACGGCCAGGTCACCCAGATGCTGGAGAACAAGCAGCTGGCGTGGCACGCGGGCAACTGGACCCTCAACATGCACGCCATCGGCGTGGAGCACGAGGGCTTCGCCATCAAGGAGGGGAGCTGGTACACCGAGCAGCAGTACCGTTCCTCCGCGGAGCTCGTGAAGTTCCTGGCGAACAAGTACGGCGTGCCGATCGACCGTGAGCACATCATCGGTCACGACGAGGTGGCGCTCCAGACGGACAACCGCCTCGACAGTCTCCACTGGGACGCGGGCCCGTACTGGGACTGGAACTACTACATGTCCCTGCTCGGCGCCCCGCAGGGCGACAAGGGCGCGGGCGGCCTGCTCAAGGCCGGCCAGGTGGTCCGTGTGGTGCCGCCGTTCACCACGGCGAACCAGCCGAAGCTGAGCACCGGTGGCACGGCCGTCCCGGCGCGTCCGTCCAACTTCGGCTACCTGTACACGTCGCCCTCGACGAGCGCGACGACGCTGAAGGACCCGTACTTCAATTCCCTCTGGTCCGAGGGCTCGAACTACGGCAACAAGGTCCGCGCCGGTGGCTCCTACGTCGTGGCCGAGAGCCGGACCGACTGGACGGCGATCTGGTTCGCCGGCGAGAAGGCCTGGTTCTACAACCCCGGTGGCCAGTACACGGTGCCGGTGGCCGGCGCCACGACCGTGAAGCTCAAGTCGGGGCTGCCCTCGATCAAGGTCTTCGGCCGCTCCTTCCCGGAGACCGCCGCCTACACCGCGGCCGGTCTGACCGCGCCGGGTGACGAGAACGACCCCCTGTCGAAGTTCACGTTCGCCGCCGACCAGGCCTATGTGAAGGCCGGCCCGGCGGTGAAGGGCGACGACTGGTTCGGCTCCGCCCAGAAGAACGTCATCGGCACCACGCTGTTCGTGCCGATCCGCTTCCACCACAAGATCACCTGGGTGAAGCAGTCCGACATCGTGGAGGCGCCCGGCGTCGCCCCCGTCGCCACGAACAACCGCTACAACCTCCTCGCCCGTGACACCTCCGGTGTCCTCTGGCAGTACCAGGGCACCGGCGCCAACGCGTTCCTGACCCGGTACCGGGTCGGGGCCGGCTGGGGTGTCTACAACGCCGTCACGCCGATGACCGCGCTCCGCGCCGACGGCACCGGTGACGCCGTGGCCCGCGACACCTCCGGCCTGCTCTGGTACTACCAGGGCAGCGGCAACCCGTCGGCGCCGTTCAAGGCCCGTCTGCGGGTCGGCCCCGGCTGGAACATGTACGACCAGATGCTCGGCGTCCGCGACCTGACCGGGGACGGCAAGCCGGACCTGATAGCCCGCGAGAAGTCCGGGGCCCTGTGGCTGTACAAGGGCACCGGCACCCCGGCCACGCCGTTCGCGGCCCGGGTGAAGATAGGCACCGGCTGGCACATCTACAACAACATCGTCAGCACCGGCGATCTGACCTCGGACGGCAAGCCGGACCTGATCGGCCGCGACAGCACGGGCGCGCTCTGGCTGTACAAGGGCACCGGCAGCGCCACCGCCCCGTACGCCGCGCGCGTCAAGGTGGGCACCGGCTGGCAGATCTACAACACCATCGTCGGCCCGAGCGACCTCACCGGTGACGGCAAGGTCGACTTCGTGGCCCGCGACGCCGCCGGCGCCCTGTGGCTGTACAAGGGCACCGGCTCCGCGACCTCCCCGTACGCCGGGCGCGTGCAGGTCGGCCCGGGCTGGCAGATCTACAACCTGATCTTCTGATCCCGATCGGGTAGTTCAGGGCCCCGGGGCCCGGCTCGCACCGTCCACGGTGCGGACCGGGCCCCGTTTCCGTGTCCGGCTGGGTTACAGTGCTCGCATGTTCGCGCCTCAGATCCAGAACTGGTGGTGGCCCGCTCCTCCGGCGGCCCACTGATCGCGCGTACTCCGAAAGACGCCAAGGCCGCCCCGAGGGGCGGCCTTTCTCGTGCCCGGGCCGTTCCTCTCCGCACACCAACGGAAGGAACCACGGACCCATGGACCTCTCCCGTCTCCTCGCCCCCTCCTGCCCGCCCTTCGCCCTGCTGCGCCGCCGTACCCCCGGCCGGGACCACGACACCGTCGAGGTGCTGATCGGTCGGGTCCACGAGGCCGAGCGCCTCGCGGAGCTGCCCCTGGGCCCGCTGCCGACACTCGCCCTGGTGCCCTTCCGGCAGATCCGGGAGCGCGGCTTCGACGTGCGCGACGACGGCACCCCGCTCTCCGTCCTGGTCGCCGAGGAGTCCTACGAGCTGCCGCTCGCCGACGCCCTGGAGCAACTGCCCGCGCACGACGTGGCCGTCGAGAACGGCGGCTTCGACGTCTCCGACGAGGAGTACGCCGGGATCGTGCGGCGGGTCATCGACGAGGAGATCGGCTCCGGCGAGGGCGCGAACTTCGTCATCCGGCGGACGTACACCGGGGAGATCCCGGGCTTCGGGCGGGCCGACGCGCTGGCCCTGTTCCGGCGGCTGCTCGCCGGCGAGCGGGGCGCGTACTGGACCTTCGTCGTGCACAGCGGCGACCGGACCCTGGTCGGGGCGAGCCCCGAGGTACATGTGCGGATGTCGGGCGGCACGGTCGTCATGAACCCGATCAGCGGCACGTACCGCTACCCGGCCGGGGCCGCCCCGACCACCGAGGGCCTGCTCGCCTTCCTCGCCGACCGCAAGGAGACCGAGGAGCTGTCGATGGTCGTCGACGAGGAGCTCAAGATGATGTGCACGGTCGGCGACATGGGCGGGGTGGTGATCGGTCCGCGGCTGAAGGAGATGGCCCATCTCGCGCACACCGAGTACGAGTTGCGGGGCCGCTCCACGCTGGACGTGCGCGAGGTGCTGCGGGAGACGATGTTCGCGGCGACCGTCACGGGCTCGCCCGTGCAGAACGCCTGCCGGGTGATCGAGCGTCATGAGGTGGGCGGGCGCGGCTACTACGCGGGCGCCCTCGCCCTGCTCGGCACCGACGAGAGCGGCGCCCAGACCCTGGACTCCCCCATCCTGATCCGTACGGCCGACATCGCGTCCGACGGGCACCTCCGGGTGCCGGTCGGCGCCACGCTCGTACGGCACTCGGATCCGGCGGGCGAGGTCGCCGAGACCCACGCCAAGGCGGCCGGGGTGCTCAGCGCGCTCGGGGTACGGGAGGGCCGGCCGGCCGGTGGTTCGGGACGGGACTCCGCGTCACTCGCCGACGATCCGCGGGTACGGGCCGCCCTGGACGCGCGCCGGGCGGATCTCGCGCCGTTCTGGCTGAAGATGCAGGTCAGGTCGGCCGAACTCGCCGGCCACGCCCTGGTGATCGACGCCGAGGACACCTTCACGGCGATGCTGGCGCACGTGCTGCGCTCCTCGGGCCTCGACGTCTCGGTGCTCCGCTACGACGAGCCGGGGCTGCGTGAGCTCGCGCTCGCCCACGAGGGTCCCGTGGTCCTCGGCCCCGGTCCCGGGAACCCCTCGGACGCCGCCGACCCCAAGATGCGCTTCCTGCGCGCGCTGACGGCCGAGCTGGTACGGGAACACCGGCACGGTCTCCTCGGTGTCTGCCTCGGCCACGAGCTGATCGCCGCCGAGCTCGGCCTGGAGATCGTCCGCAAGCGGACCCCGTTCCAGGGGGCCCAGTTGCGGATCGACCTCTTCGGGCAGCAGCGGACGGTCGGCTTCTACAACAGCTTCACCGCCCGTTGCGACGACCGGACGGCGACGGAGCTGGCGCTGCACCGGATCGAGGTGAGCCGCGACACGGAGACCGGTGAGGTGCACGCGCTGCGCAGGCCGGGCTTCGCGGGGGTGCAGTTCCACCCCGAGTCGGTCCTGACGACGGAGGGCGCGGCCCTGACGGCCTCGCTGCTCGCCGGCGTGCTGGTCTGAGGGCGGTCCGTTCCCCGGTGGCGGCGAGCTCTTCGGCTTCCGTCACCTGGGGGTTCGGGGCACCAGGACGTTCTCGCCGCGTCGGCCGGCGGTGTAGTCGAGGACGTTCCGGACGGTGGTGTCGATGATCTGACCGACGGCGTCCTCGGTGTAGTACGCCTGGTGCGAGGTGACCACCACGTTCGGGAAGGTGACCAGGCGGGCCAGGGTGTCGTCCTCGACGACCTCCAGGGACTTGTCGAGGAAGAAGAGCCCGGCCTCCGCCTCGTACACGTCGAGGCCGACCCCGGCGAAGCGTCCGGCCCGGATTTCGGTGACGAGCGCCTCGGTGTCGATGAGGCCGCCCCGGCTGGAGTTCACCAGGATGGCGTCGTCCTTCATGGTCTTGAGGGCGGCGGCGTCGATGATGTGCTGGGTGGACGGGAGCAGCGGCACGTGGAGGCTGATGAGGTCGGCCTCGGCGAGGAGCTGCTCCTTCTCGACGTACCGCATGCCGAGTTCGGCGCAGGCGGGGTTCTCGGCGACGTCCCAGCCGAGGAGGTGCATGCCGAAGCCGTGGGCGATCCGGGTGAAGGCCTCGCCGATCTTGCCGGTGCCGAGGACGCCGACGGTACGGCCCCGCAGGTCACGGCCCATCAGTCCGTCGAGGCGGAAGTCGAAGTCGCGGGTCCGGTTGGAGGCGCGGACGATCCGGCGGTTGACGGCCATCGCGAGGGTCCAGGCGAACTCGGCGACGGAGTACGGCGAGTAGTACGAGACGCGGGCGACGGTGAGGCCGAGACGCTCGGCCACCTCCAGGTCGATGTTGTTGAAGCCCGTGGAGCGCTGGGCGATCATCTGGGTGCCGCCGGCGGCGAGGGTCTGCAGGACACGGTGGTCCAGGCTGGCGTTGACGCTGGTGGAGATGACCTCGTACCCGGCGGCGATGGGGGCGGTGTCCTCGGTGAGGAAGACGCTCAGACAGCGGACGTCGTGGTGCCCCGCGAAGGCCTTCTCGATCAGGGGCTTCTCGTCCGCCTGCACGCCGAATGCCAGGATTTCCACGAGATTCCCCTCAATGACGATGATGGGCCGGATATGCGCGATCTTCGCGAATATACGACCCATCCCGTCGCGGCGCCCGGCACACCGGGCGCCTGTTGCCTCAGGCGTCGTCGAGGCCGCGCTCGATGGCGTACCGGACGAGCTCCACCCGGTTGTGCAGCTGGAGCTTGCCGAGGGTGTTCTGGACGTGGTTCTGCACCGTGCGGTGCGAGATCACCAGGCGCTCGGCGATCTGCTTGTAGCTGAGCCCCTTGGCGACGAGCCGCAGGACCTCGGTCTCGCGCTCGGTCAGCTGCGGGGCCTTGGGCTCGTCGGCGCCGGCCGACGGGGCGGGCTCGGAGGCGAGCCGGCGGTACTCGCCGAGGACCAGTCCGGCGAGGCCGGGGGTGAAGACGGGGTCGCCGACGGCCGTCCGCCGTACGGCGTCGATCAGCTCCTCCGTACTCGCCGACTTGAGGAGATAGCCGGTGGCACCGGACTTGACCGCCTCCAGGACGTCGGCGTGCTCACCGCTCGCCGAGAGGACCAGGACCCGCAGCCCCGGCCTGCCGCCGACGAGTTCCTTGCACACCTGGACGCCCGGCTTCACCGGCAGGTTCAGGTCCAGGACGAGGACGTCGGGCGTGACCGCGAGGGCACGGCGCACGGCCTGCTCGCCGTCGCCGGCCGTGGCGACCACGTCCAGGCCCGCCTCGGCCAGGTCGCGGGCGACCGCGTCCCGCCACATCGGATGGTCGTCGACGACCATCACCTTGATCTGCTGCTGCTCGCTCATCTTCCTTGTCCTGCCTTCCCCCGTGGAACCTTCAACTCGACTTCCGTGCCCTGTCCGGGGACCGAGATCAGCTCGGCCTCGCCGCCCAGGTCCCGCAGTCTCCCCCGGATGGAGAGGGCGACGCCCATCCGGCCCTCGACCTCCGCCTGCGCGAGGCGGCCCTCCGGGATGCCGGGGCCGTCGTCCCGGACGGTGACGATCACCTCGTCAGGCCAGTCCTCGACGAGGATCCAGGCCTGGGCGTCCTCCCCGGCGTGCACCCGGACATTGTCCAGGGCGGCGCCGACGGCGGCGGCCAGCTCGCGTGCGGCGGGCGGCGCGAGCAGTACGGGCGCGCCCGGCTCGGAGAGGGTGACCTTCGACCCGGCGCGCGGGGCGAGCAGGAGCCGCAGGTCGACGGGTGTGTCGTCGTCCGGCTCCTCGTCCACCTCGACGACCCGGACGACGGCCCCCTCGGACTCGTCCTCGGAGACCAGGCTGGGCCGGATCAGGCCGCCGGCCACGAGGGTACGGAGGGCCACCTCCTGCTCCCCCGCCATCCGGCCGAGCTCGGCGGCCTCGCCGCCGAGGGCGGTGCCGCGCCGCTGCACCATCGCGAGGACCTGGAGGACGCTGTCGTGGATGTCGCGGGCGAGCCGTTCCCGTTCGCGGGTCGCGGCCTCGATCTCCAGGGCGCGGGCGAGGGTGCGCTCGGAGGCGCGGGCGACCTCGACGACGTATCCGATGGCGATGGAGGCGACCCAGACGAGGAGGACGTTGTGGAAGGTGTCCCGACTGGGGTGGCCGCGCTCGACGATGTTGGCGACGGCGACGAGGGAGGAGGCGACGCCGGCCCAGCGCCAGCCGCCCTTGATCGCGTACGCGAGGACGGAGCCGGCGGTCCATATCGACGGCAGGGTGGGGCCGTCGACGGTCTGGGCCTGGGCGTCGGCGAGCGGGGTGAGGAGGATGCCGACGAGGGCGACGGTGATGTCGGCGACGAGGAAGCGCCTGGTGCAGCTGGCCGCGTTCGCCACCTTGGGGAGGGTCGCGAGGGTCCAGACGCACATCACGGCCAGGTAGGCGACGGCGATCCAGGGCCGCTCGTACCGGTCGGTACCGAAGGCGAACAGCAGGACCGCGTAGACCATGGTCAGGACGCGGTAGCCGGTCAGTGCCCGCCACAACGGCTGCTCGACCGACATGCGTACGACACGCTCGCGCTTGGCCATCTCCCCCACCCCCGGACGTCCCGTGCGGGACGCCTACGCGCCGGACTCTTCCCGAGCGGCGATCTCGGCCTTGACGGCCTCCTTGGCCGCCTTCTCCGCGTCCGCGATCTGCCGCTTGGCGGCGGTCGCGTAGATGTCGACGTACTCCTGGCCGGACAGCTTCATGATCTCGTACATGACCTCGTCGGTCACCGAGCGCAGGATGAAGCGGTCCCCCTCCATGCCCTGGTAGCGGGTGAAGTCCAGCGGCTTGCCGATCCGGATCCCCGGGCGCATCAGCTTGGGGACGACCTTGCCGGGCGGCTGGATCTTCTCGGTGTCGATCATGGCGACCGGGATCACCGGCGCGCCGGTGGCCAGGGCCACGCGCGCGAGGCCGCCGGGCTTCCCCCGGTAGAGGCGGCCGTCGGGCGAGCGGGTGCCCTCGGGGTAGATCCCGAAGAGGCCGCCGTTCTCGATGACCTCGATACCGGCCTTGATCGCCGCCTCGCCCGCGCCGCGGGCACCCGAACGGTCCACCGGGAGCTGGCCGACGCCCTTGAAGAAGGCGGCCGTGAGCTTGCCCTTCACACCCGGCGAGGTGAAGTACTCCGCCTTGGCGATGAAGGTGACCTTGCGGTCGAGCACGGCCGGCAGGAAGAAGGAGTCGGAGAACGACAGGTGGTTGCTCGCAAGGATCGCGGGCCCCTCGGCGGGAATGTTCTCCAGACCCTCCACCCAGGGCCGGAAGGCAAGCTTCAGGGACCCTCCGAGGGAGAACTTCATCGCGCCGTAGATCAACTCGCCATGCCTTCCGTGTGCCGTCGCGACGACTTTATCCCGTACCGGCGTACGGCCCCCGCTACGGCCCTGGTCGGTGTCGGTCCGGTCGCGTACCGTGAAGGTCCTTCCCCATTTTCCGTCGCTGCGGCGCACCCGAAGGCGCACCCGAAGGCGAACGCGAAGTCGAGCGAACAGGAGACCCCGGTGCCGGTCCTTCCCGGAGCCGAGCCGTACCGCCATGAAGGCGGAGAGGTCGGCGTCCTTCTCTGTCACGGATTCACCGGTTCCCCGCAGTCGATGCGCCCGTGGGCCGAGTATCTGGCCGCACGCGGTCTGACCGTGTCACTGCCACTGCTGCCCGGCCACGGCACCCGCTGGCAGGACATGCAGCTCACCACCTGGCACGACTGGTACGCGGAGGTCGACCGGGCCCTGAGCGAGCTCCTGGAGCGGTGCGCGACCGTCTTCGTCTTCGGTCTCTCGATGGGCGGGGCACTGACCCTGCGGCTCGCCGCCCGGCACGGGGACGCCGTGAAGGGCATCGTCCTGGTCAACCCGGGCAACAAGGTGCACGGCCTGGCGGCGCACGCGCTGCCGGTCGCCCGTCATCTGGTCCCGTCGACCAAGGGCATCGCCAGCGACATCGCCAAGGAGGGCGTGACCGAGGTCGGCTACGACCGGGTGCCGCTGCACGCGGCGCACTCCCTGCGGCAGTTCTTCCGGACCGTGGACGCGGAGCTTCCGCAGGTCACGCAGCCGGTGGTGCTGCTCCACAGCCCCCAGGACCATGTGGTGCCGCCCGTCGACTCGGCCCGGATCCTCTCCCGGATCTCCTCGACGGACGTCCAGGAGATCCTGCTGGAACAGAGCTACCACGTGGCGACGTTGGACCATGACGCGGAGCGGATCTTCGACGAGAGCCTGGCTTTCGTCGAGCGTCTCGCGCCGGGTCTGGTCGACGAACAGGGGAGCAGGAGCGGTGGCTGAGGAGCAGGACGGCGGCGGTCGGGAGCCGCAGCCCATCGACGAGGAGGCGGCCTGGGCCGCGATCGTCGCGGGGTACGGCGAGGAGCCAGTGGACCCGCCGGGGGCGAAGCCGTTCCGGACCGTCGAGAACCTGTCGCTTCCCGAGCCGGAGGCCGACGGCGACGAGGACGAGGAGGCCGGGGAGGTCCGGCCGGTGAAGCCCAGGCCGACCCTCGGGGAGGGCACGCCCTGGAAGCCGAGGCCGGCGACCGGGCCGACCCCGCCGGAGGCCTCCGAGGAGCCCGCGGCGGAGGAGGAGCCGGAGGCCGGTCCCGAGCGGCCCGCCCTCGGCAGTTCCGTCGTCTTCGCGCCCGGCATCGGCCCCAGCGGCCCCCGGGACTACTCGCCCGCCGAGCCGGACGACGCCCCCGGTGGTTCGGACGAGGGCCACTTCGTACCGCCGGAGCCGCCCCCGCTGCCCGAGGCGGACGCGACGACCAAATTCGCGTGGCTCGCCGTGGTCGGCGGACCGGTGCTGATGCTGGTCGCCGTGCTGCTCGGCTGGGACATGACCTGGTGGCTGACCACGCTCTGCATCGGCGGCTTCCTGGGCGGCTTCGCGACCCTGGTGGGGCGCATGAAGCACGACGACGATGACGACGGCTTCGACGACCCGGGCCGCGGCGCGGTCGTCTGACTCTCCTGACGCCGCCCTCGCACCGCTCGGCGCCTCTCGGGCTTCGGGCGGCTGCGGCTGCGCCGGACTCCGTCCGTCGAGCCGGTGGCCCGGGGGCCCCGGCCGACGGCGGTGCGGCCCTCAGGGCACTGCGGGCACCCGCACCGCCGCGAGCACCGGAAGGTGATCGGTGGCGGCCCGCAGATCCGCCGGGTCGAGGTCCGTCGGCACCCCGCAGCCGAGGAACTCCACGCCCGGGGTGGCGAGGATCGCGTCGATCCGCTGGTTCGGATCGGCCGGGGTGGAGGTGTACTCGCCTCCCCGGGGGCTGACCTCCCACCCGTCCTGGAGCTCCTTCGCCAGCCGGCGGAAGGCGGGTCCTTCGGGCCGTTCGTTGAGGTCCCCGGCGACGAGGGTGTACGGGGTCCCCAGGGCGGCGACCCGGTCGAGGACCATCCCGGCCTGGGCGTACCGCTCCTCCTTCCGCAGGCTCAGATGGCAGCTGATGAGCCCGACGCGGGCCCCGGCGAAGCGGACGACGGCGGTCGCGAGACCGCGCCGGTGCAGGCCGGGGCTGAGCGGCAGCAGCACGTCCTCGGTGCGTTCCACGGTGGCCCGCAGGGAGCAGAGCAGCATCGGTCCGGCCGCGGTGGCGCCGCCGCTCAGCATGACGAGCTCGCTCTTCGCGGCGAGCCGGGCGGCGTGCTTGCGCCAGCGGAAGAAGCGCGGGGCCTCCTGGACGAAGACGAGGTCCGGGGCGCAGGCCCGGATGACCCGGGCGAGGGCGTCCTCGTCGTCGCGCATCGAGCGCACGTTGTAGCTGAGGACCCGGAGGACGGCCGAACCGTCCGCCTCGGTGCGGGAGTTGGGCAGCTCACTGATCGCCATGACACGTAACGTACGACAACCGCCCGCCGCGTCCACGAGGACGCGACGGGCGGTTGTCGTACGAGGACCGGTCAGCCCTGGCGGGCCAGGTCCGCGGCGCCGACCAGGCCGGCCTTGTTGCCGAGCTGGGCCGCGAGGACCTGCGCGTGCGGGCGCCACTCGCCGCCGATCAGCCAGCGTCGGAAGGACTTGCGGATCGGGTCGAGGACGAGCTCGCCCTCGTCCGAGACGCCGCCGCCGACGATGAACGCCGAGGGGTCGAAGAGCGAGGCCAGGTCCGCGAGGCCGGCGCCGGCCCAGCGGGCCAGCTCGCGGAAGGAGTCGACGGCGACCGGGTCGCCGGCGCGGGCGGCCTGGCTGACGTGCCGGCCCTCGATGCCCTCGGGGGTGCCGTCACCGAACGCGAGGAGGACCTCGGCGTTCTCGGGGGTGGCGGCGGCGCGCTGCTTGGCGTAGCGGACGAGGGCGCGCCCGGAGGCGTACTGCTCCCAGCAGCCCTGGCTGCCGCAGCCGCACAGCAGACCGTCCGGGACGACCCGGATGTGGCCGAACTCGGCGGCCACGCCGAAGCGTCCGCGGCGGAGCTTGTTGCCGATGATGATGCCGCCGCCGAGGCCGGTGCCGAGGGTGATGCAGATGACGTCCTCGTGGCCCTGGCCGGCACCGAACCGGTACTCGCCCCAGGCGGCCGCGTTGGCGTCGTTCTCGACGACGACGGGCAGGCCGACCCGCTGCTCGACCTTGTCCTTGAGCGGCTCGTGCCGCCAGTCGATGTTCGGCGCGAAGAGGACGGTGGCACGCTTGTCGTCGACGTAGCCCGCGGCACCGATGCCGACGGCCTCGATCGTGTGGCCCTTGCCGGCCTCGGACACGGCCGCGCAGATCGCGTCGACGATGCCCTCGGGGGTCGGCGGGGTGGGCACCTTGTGCGTGTCGAGGATGTTGCCCTCCTCGTCGACCACGCCGGCCGCGATCTTCGTGCCGCCGATGTCGACGCCGATGGTGAGTCCCATGTGTCCCTCAGTTTTCGGTCGAGCCCCGCTAAGGCCCACCGTACCCGAGGGGGACGGGCGTACCGATCAGTCGAGGTCGATGTGCTGGCCGGTTCCCGGCCCCTCGTCGTCCTTGCGGTCGTCGTCGTGCTTGTCGTCGCGCTTGCTGTCAGGCGCGCTGTCGTGCTCGGCGTCGCGCGGCCCGTCCGCGTCCCGGCGAGGATCGCGCGGGTCGTCCGGGGTCACCTTCTCGTCGCGGGTCCAGCGGCTCTCGTGGGACTCGACGGCGGAGCGGTAGGCGGCGAGCAGTTCGTTCCCTGCGGCGGCGAGGTGGTCGAAGACCTGCGGGTTGCGCTCGATCACGGGCTCGACGACGGACTTCGCCTGGTTGACGAGCTGCTGCACGGTCTGCGCGGCCTGGCCGCCGAGCAGCGGGTTCCCGAGACCCCCGGAGACCTTGTCGGCGACGGCCTCGAAGAGCTTGCGGAACTCGTCGGCGGCGGAGCCGGTCTCCGCACCGCGCTGCGCCCGTCGGCGGGCCTTCTCCGCCTCCAGGTCCTCGGCGCACGCCTTGGCCCAGGCATCCGAATCGCTCATGGCGTACTCCTCAGTGGCTGGTACTTCGACGGTACACGCCTCCTCAAGGGGTACGGGGCCAGAGCCCGGGGTCGGGCGTGAAGCGCACCCGGAGGTCCCCGTCGACGAGGCCCGCGCCGGTGACGGTGCAGCGGCGCAGGGCGGCCGGCAGGGGGACGTTGCGACGGAAGGCGCCGACGGTCAGGAGCAGTTCGTCGCCCCTGCGGACGAGGGACAGTTCCTCCTTGACGGCCCCGGGGAGACCGATGTGCCACACCAGGACCCCGTCCTCCTCCCGCCGGTCCTCGACGGCCCAGTCCGGTACGGGGGCGGGGACGGCCGCGGGCCGGGCGGGCGCGAGCAGCGCGAGGTCCTCGGGCCCGCGCGGGTCCCGGCCCAGGTGCGGGAGCTCGTCGACGACGTCGCCCGCGGTACGGAGCTCCGCCAGGTGCCGGTGCTGCTGGACGGTGAGCCCGGCGAGCCAGGGGTCCTCGGAGTCGGCGGGCAGCAGCCGGTTGGCGACGACGGAGTCGAGGACGAGGCCCTGGAGGGCGAGGCCGAGCCGTGCGGTGCGCAGAGCACGGACGGCCGCGGGGCCGGGTTCGAGGACCAGGCGGACGCTGGTGGTGGGGGCGTCGACGACGGCCTGGACGGCGGCCAGCTCGGCCTCCCAGCGCCCGGTGGTCTCGTACAGCCACTGCGCGGGCATGGGAACCCCGGCTAGCTGGGCGAGCAACGGGCGCAGGGCGCGGGCGGCCTGCCGTTCCGGCGGCAGGAGGCGGCGCAGATAGCGGCGGAGCTGCTCGGGCAGGGCGAGGACGGCGAGGGCCTCGGGGAGCGGCGGCAGATCGACGACGGCGAGCTCGTGGTCGCCCTCGGCTGCGTCGCGCAGGGAACGCAGCAGGGCGAACTGGCGGCTGCCGGGGAGTTCGGTGAGCTCGGCGTCCTCGAAGGGCGCGGCGCCCAGCAGATCGAGGGCGGCGGAGGAGCGGGCCTGGAGGGCGAGGAACTCGCGGCGGAAGTCGGCGGCCGGCTCGGGCCGCAGAACCCGGAGGCCGCCGCCGCTCAGGAGCGGGTCGGCGTCCTCGGAGACGAGCAGGACCCGACGGCCGGCGCGCGCCTCGGCGAGGGCGGTCGCGGCGGCGACGGTGGTACGCCCGGCGCCGCCGGTCCCGGTGACAAGAATGATCCGCATGCGCGGGAACGTTACCTGGGCCCCTCGTCCACCCCGTTGTGGGCAACTGTTCCTCCCCCAGACTCCGTCCGGGGGGAGGGACGATTGCCCACACGGCGGGTGGGGGCGGAGGTCATCCTCCGGTGTGGGCGCGGCCCTCAACGGCTCGTGTGGACGCAGCCCGCGGGGGAGGTGCTACGCGCCCGACTCGACGCGCTTCTTCAGGCCGGCGAGGGCCCGGTCGATGATGACCTTCTCCGCCTTGCGCTTGATCATGCCGAGCATGGGGATCTTGACGTCGACGGTCAGCTGGTAGGTGACCTCGGTGCGGTCGCCGCCGCCGACCGGGGCGAGCCGGTAGGAGCCGTCGAGGGAGCGGAGCATCTGGGACTTGACCAGCGTCCAGCTGACCTCGTTGCCACCGGTCCAGGTGTACGCGAGGGTGTGGTCGTCCTTGATCGCGCCGGCGTCGAGGAGCAGCCGGACCTTCTCGGCGCGGCCGGCGTCGTCGGTCTCCAGGACCTCGGCCTCCTTCACCTCGCCCGTCCACTCGGGGTAGCGGGCGAAGTCGGCGATCACGCCCATGACGTCGGCCGGTGCCGCCTCGATGGTGATGCTCGAGCTGGTGTGTTCGGCCATCGTGGTGGCTCCTCCACTGTGCGGTCCGGCGGAAGTAAAAGGGCACAGACGTGCCGACGGAAGGCTATCGCGCTGTGACGCGGGGCCCGTCACCACTCCAGCGCGAAGGGCCTGCCCGTCGAGGCGAAGTGGCCGACGTTCACGCACTCGGTCGAGGCGACCCGCATCCGCCGGGCCAGCGGTTGATGGACGTGGCCGAAGAGGGCGTAGCGGGGCCGGGTGCGCCGGATGGCGTCGAGCAGGGCCCGGCTGCCGCGCTCGAAGCGGCGGGCGACGGTGTCGTACGTCAGGTCCGGCACGTCCGGCGGGATGTGGGAGCAGAGGACGTCGACGTCGCCGAGGGCCTCGACCTTCGCCGCGTACTCCTCGTCGGAGATCTCGTACGGGGTGCGCATCGGGGTGCGGAGGCCGCCGCCGACGAAGCCGAAGACGAGGCCGCCGAGCTCGACCCGCTCGCCGTCGAGGACGGTCGTCCCGGGTCCGGCGAACTCGGGCCAGAAGCGGGGAATGTCGACGTTCCCGTAGGTGGCGTACGTGGGGGTGGGGAAGGCGGCGAAGAGTTCGGCGTACTGGCGGCGGACCGCGCCCTCGATCGCGGTCTCACGGTCGACGTCGAGCTCGGCCCAGAGACGGCGGCCCAGGTCACGGGCCTCTTCGAAGCGGCGGGCGGTGCGCAGCTCGACGAGCCGGTCGGCGTTCTCGACACCGAAGAGGTCGGGGAAGATCCCGCGGCTGTGGTCGGCGTAGTCGAGGAAGAGGACCAGGTCCCCCAGGCATATGAGGGCGTCGGCCCCGTCCCCCGCCCTGGCGAGGTCTCCGGCGTTGCCGTGCACGTCACTGACCACATGGACTCGCATGGGCCCCACCTTAGGGGGTGTCACCTGCGGTTACTTCCGAGTCGGGAAACCTGTGGATTACTGTGCGGAGAGCACCGTCACACATGTGTGACGCACGGAACATCTGGCCGGAACCCCCTATCCGGAACCATGTACTGATGGGTAACGTCCGGGCAGTCCAGTCGTGCTCACCCCCACGGAGCACCTGCCAGTTCTTGGACTTCACCGGTGCATCACACAGAGCCGTGGCGCCGGCGCCCGATGAGGAGCAGCAGTCTTGCGCGAGTTCAGCCTTCCGGCCCTGTACGAGGTCCCCGCGGACGGCAATCTGACGGATCTCATCCGCCGCAACGCCTCCCAGCACCCAGATGTCGCGGTCATGGGCCGCAAGGTCGACGGCGTGTGGACCGATGTGACCGCGACGCAGTTCCTCGCGGAGGTCCGCGGGGCCGCCAAGGGCCTGATCGCGGCCGGCGTCGAGCCGGGCGACCGGGTCGCGCTGCTGTCGCGCACGCGCTACGAGTGGGTGCTCCTCGACTTCGCGATCTGGAGCGCGGGCGGCGTGACCGTGCCCGTGTACGAGACGAGCTCGCCGGAGCAGATCCAGTGGATCCTCGGCGACTCGGGCGCGACGCTGGTGCTCGTCGAGAGCGCGGCGCACCAGGAGTCGGTGGAGTCCGTAAGGGCGGACCTGCCGGAGCTGAAGGGCGTCTGGCAGATCGAGGACGACGCGGTCGCTCAGCTCACCGCGACCGGCGCGGACGTGTCCGACGAGCTGCTCGACGAGCGGATGTCGGCGGCGAACGCGGACGACCCGGCGACGATCGTCTACACCTCGGGCACGACGGGCCGCCCCAAGGGCTGCGTCCTGACCCACCGGGCGTTCTTCGCCGAGTGCGGCAACGTGGTGGCGCGGCTGAAGCCCCTCTTCCGTACCGGTGAGTGTTCGGTGCTGCTGTTCCTGCCGGCCGCGCACGTCTTCGGGCGGCTCGTCGAGATCGCGTCCGTGATGGCGCCGATCCGGCTGGGCTGCGTCCCGGACATCAAGAACCTCACGGACGAGCTGGCCTCGTTCCGGCCGACGCTGATCCTGGGCGTGCCCCGGGTCTTCGAGAAGGTCTACAACTCGGCTCGGGCCAAGGCGCAGGCCGACGGCAAGGGCAAGATCTTCGACAAGGCCGCGCACACGGCGATCGCGTACAGCAGGGCGCTGAGCACCCCGCAGGGCCCGTCCTTCGGCCTCAAGCTGAAGCACAAGATCTTCGACAAGCTGGTCTTCAGCAAGCTGCGGGCGGTGCTCGGCGGCCGTGGCGAGTACGCGATCTCGGGCGGCGCGCCGCTGGGCGAGCGGCTCGGCCACTTCTTCCGGGGCATCGGCTTCACGGTCCTGGAGGGCTACGGCCTGACGGAGTCGTGCGCGGCGACGGCGTTCAACCCCTGGGACCGGCAGAAGATCGGCACGGTCGGCCAGCCGCTGCCGGGCTCGGTGGTGCGGATCGCCGACGACGGCGAGGTGCTGCTGCACGGCGAGCACATCTTCTCGCGGTACTGGAACAACGAGGCGGCGACGGCCGAGGCGCTGGCGGACGGCTGGTTCCACACGGGCGACATCGGCACCCTCGACGAGGACGGCTACCTCGCGATCACCGGCCGGAAGAAGGAGATCCTGGTGACGGCGGGCGGCAAGAACGTCGCCCCGGCGGTCATCGAGGACCGGATCCGGGCGCACGCGCTGGTCGCGGAGTGCATGGTGGTCGGCGACGGTCGCCCCTTCGTGGGCGCGCTCGTCACGATCGACGAGGAGTTCCTGGGCCGCTGGGCTTCCGAGCACGGCAAGCCGACGGGCT
The DNA here is from genome assembly GCF_045162855.1 of Streptomyces sp. NBC_01077. Classification (NCBI taxonomy): domain Bacteria; kingdom Bacillati; phylum Actinomycetota; class Actinomycetes; order Kitasatosporales; family Streptomycetaceae; genus Streptomyces; species Streptomyces sp. NBC_01077. The sequence goes on from NZ_CP108669.1 coordinate 3,098,952, forward strand.
CGACGGCGGCCACCCTGCGCGACGACGCGGACCTGATGGCGGAGGTCCAGCGCGCGATCGACGACGGCAACGCGGCGGTCTCCAAGGCGGAGTCGGTCCGCAAGTTCCGTATCCTCCCGGCCCAGTTCACGGAGGAGGCGGGCCACATCACCCCGTCCCTGAAGCTGAAGCGGAACGTGGTGGCGAAGGACTTCGCGGACGAGATCGAGGCGATCTACCGGGCCTGATCCCGGACGTCACGTACGTACGGCCGGAGGCCCGGAGCGATGTCGCTCCGGGCCTTCGGCCGTTCTCCGTGCCTCCGTGCCTCCGTGCCCTTTCTCCGGGCCTCCGGCGGCTGGACCTACAGCAGCTCCTTGAGCCGTTCCGCGAGGAGGTCCCAGCGCCACTTCTCCTCGACCCAGGCGCGGCCGCGCTCGCCCATGCGGGCGCGGAGTTCGGGGTCGAGGAGGAGGGTGGTGACGCGGTCCGCGGTGTCCTCGGCGGATTCGCCGCGGACGACCCAGCCGGTCTCGCCGTCGAGGACCGCGTCGGGGGCGCCGCCCGAGTCGCCCGCGACGACCGGCAGGCCGGTCGCGGAGGCCTCCAGGTAGACGATGCCGAGGCCCTCGACGTCGAGGCCGCCGCGCCGGGTGCGGCAGGGCATGGCGAAGACGTCGCCGGCCCCGTAGTGGGCGGGCAGCTCCGACCACGGGACGGCCCCGGTGAAGCGTACGGATCCGGCCACGCCGGTTTCGGCGGCGAGGCGGTGCAGGTCCTTCTCGTACGGGCCGCCGCCGACGATCAGGAGGACCGCGTCCGGAACCCGGCGCAGGATCTGCGGCATGGCCCTGATCAGGGTGTCCTGGCCCTTGCGCGGGACGAGCCGGGAGACGCAGACGACCACCGGGCGGTCGCTGAGCCCGAGGCGGGCGCGGACCTCGGCGCCGCCCGAGTCGGGGTGGAACGTCTTCTCGTCGACGCCCGGCGGCAGCTGCACCATCCGGCCCGCGGCGGCGGGTGTGAGGGCCGCCGCGATCCGGGAGCGGGTGTACTCGCCGAGGTAGGTGATCGTGTCCGTGCCCTCGCCGATCCGCCGCAGCAGCTGCCGGGAGGCGGGCAGCTGGGCCCAGCCGGCCTCGTGGCCGTGCGTGGTGGCGACGAGGCGCCGGGCGCCGGCCCTGCGCAGCGCGGGGGCCATCAGGCCGAGCGGCGCGGCCGCTCCGAACCACACGGACTCGCAGCCGTGCTCGCGCAGGAGCGCGGTCGCACGGGCGGTGACCCGAGGTGTGGGCAACAGCATGGTGGTGCGATCCCGGACGACCGTGAAAGGCTGTTCGGCGTCGAACGCGGCCGTCGCCTCGATTCCCTCGCGGCTGCGCTTCCAGGTGGAGGCGTAGACCACGATCTGTTCGGGATCCAGGCGGAGAGCCATGTTGTGCAGGAAGGCCTGGATTCCGCCGGGACGCGGCGGGAAGTCGTTGGTTACGATCAGGGTCTTGTGCATCGTGGCCGAATCTACCGCGAGCGCACCCACCGCCCAGCACCACCACTCCCCCGCGTGAGCGGGCCGACAGGACAAGGACGAGCCAGTGATGACGGGCGCAGTGGGGAAGTGGTCACGCACGGGTCTGCGACTGCCGGTCGGCCTCTGGGCCCTGACCCGGGTGGTCCTTCTGCTGTGCGTCTTCAAGGTCGTGGTCATCCCCGGACCGGACATCACGTTCGACATCGAGGAGATCTACCAGGGCTGGTACGAGGTCCTGCGGACGGGCACGTATCCGCTGGACGACGTGACCTGGCAGTACCCGCCGGCCGCAGCGTTCGCGATCCTCGCCCCCGGACTGCTGCCCTTCCTCGGCTACTCGGCCGCCTTCTTCATACTCGCCTTCCTGTGTGACGCGCTCGTCTTCGGGCTGCTCCTCCACACGGGCCGCCGGGCCGGCCGCTCGCTGCGTGGTGCCTGGATCTGGATCGCGGGCGTCGCACTGCTCGGCCCGACCGTGTACGCCCGGTACGACGTGATGGTGACCGCCGTCGCGGTGGCGGCGCTGCTCGCGGCCGGCCGGAGCCCGCGGGTCCTCGGCGCCCTCGCCGGGTTCGGCGCGGTCCTGAAGGTGTGGCCGGCGCTGCTGCTCGCGGGCACCCCGAAGGGCCGGGCGACCTTCCGCTCCTGGCCCGTGGCGGTGGGCGCGGCGGCCGCGGTGCTGCTGTTCTGCGTGCTGTGGATGCCGGGCGCCCTCGCCTTCCTGTCCTTCCAGCGCGACCGGGGCACCGAGGTCGAGTCGCTGGGCGCGATGGTCTTCCACGTGGCCCGGCACTTCGGCTGGAGCGGCGAGGCCCAGATGAACTACGGCTCGATCGAGTTCCTCGGCCCGTACGTCTCCACGGTCTCGACGGCCGCGATGCTGCTCACCTTCGTCGCCTTCGGCTGGCTGCTGCTCTGGCGGTTCAAGGCGCGCCGCTTCACCTCGTCGACGGTCGCGGACGCGGGCTTCGTGGCGGTGCTGCTCTTCACCACGACGAGCCGGGTGCTGTCCCCGCAGTACATGCTGTGGCTGGTCGGCCTGGCGGCGGTGTGTCTCGCGTACCGGTCGAGCCGGATGGAGCGGCCGGCGCATCTGATCGTGTGGGCGGCGGCGGTGACGCAGTTCGAGTTCCCGGTGTGGTTCTCGCACGTGACCCGGAGCGATCCGCTGGGCATCGCGGTGCTGTTCACCCGGAACGGCCTCCTGATAGCCGCCACGGTCATCGCCTGCCGCATCCTGTGGCAGCAGACGGTGACGGAGCCGCGTCTCGCCGGGTCCGCGGTCGTGCCCGCGCAGGCGACTCAGCCGGAGCGCGAGAAGGTCCTGTCCGGCTCCCGCTGAGAAGCGACGAGCGTACGACGGTGCAGCAGGCCCAGTGCCGCGCACTGGGCCGCCATGGCGAGGGCCATGGCCAGGCAGATGCCGGGCAGTCCGAGACCTGAGAGGCCGTACGCGAGCGGCAGCTGGACGAGGACGCCCGCGACGGTGATCCGGGCGAGGTACGGGCTCGCTCCGGTGCCCTCGAAGACCCCGGCGAGCGCGATGTACCCGGCCATGAGCAGCAGGTAGGGGCCGAGGCAGCGCAGGAAGAGCGCGCCCGCCTCCGCCACGGCGGAGTCGGCGCCGAAGGCCCCCATGACGGGTCCCGCGCCGAGGAACAGCGCTCCCGCGGAGCCGGTGCCGAGGATCCCGCCGAGCAGCAGGGCCTGCCGTCCGACGGCCCGGCGTTCGTCGTGGCCTGCCCCGAGCAGATGGGCGCTGTGGATGGCGGCGGCCTGGCGGACGGCGTAGAAGGCCATGGTCGCGACGTACATGGCCTTGGTGGCGATGCCGTAGGCGGCGATCTCGGTCACGCCGAGCCGGGCCACGACGGAGACGAGTGCGAGGGCCCCCGCCATCCGGACGGCGAAGTCGACGCCCATCGGCAGTCCGGTGACCGCGGTACGGCGCAGTGCGGCGGCGGTCCGCTCGGCAGGGCGGGCCGCGCGGGCGGCCTTGAGCAGGGGGTTGCGGCGCAGGGCGAGCAGCCCGGCGGCGAGGGCGACGGCCCGGCCGGTGACGGTGGCGAGGGCGGCGCCCTGCACCCCGTACGCGTGGATGAGCAGCGGGTCGAGGACGAGGATCAGTCCGTTGGCGAGGAAGGCGAGCCTCATGGGCGTGCGGGTGTCGCCCGCGCCCTTGAGGATCCCGTCGAGCACGTTCATGGCGAAGAAGACGGCCGTGCCGGGGAGCGAGATCGCGAAGTAGGCGGTGGCCAGGGCGTGGGCGGGGTGGTCCGGGCCGCCGAACAGCAGGGCCGCGAGCGGTTCGCGGAGCAGGTAGCCGCCGAGGGCGACGGGCGGCACGAGCAGGGCGCCGAGGACGGCGCCGCCCCGGACGGCGGCGCGGACGGCCCCCGGGTCGGCGGCGCCGCGGGCGCGGGCGACGAGCACGGTGGTGCCGGAGCCGGCCACGAGGACGACGCCGAGGAGCAGGTTCTCGACGTTGGTGGCGACCGCGACGGCCGCGACGGCGTCCCCGCCGAGCCGGGCGACCCAGACCATGTTGATGATGCCGGCGGCGACTCCGGCGAGGAGTTCGAGATAGACCGGGCGGGCGAGCCGGACGAGCGTGCGACGGTGCGCGGACGCGGACATACGAAAGAGTCCCCCCTCTTTTCGATGTACCTCGATTAGAGGTACATCGAAAAGAAGTAACATGACGACCGGTCCGACGACAAGCGCGAAGGAGGACACCCCGTGCTGGAGCTGTCGATCCTGGGCTTCCTGTACGAGAAGCCGCTGCACGGGTACGAGCTGAAGGAGCGCATCCACGGTCTCAGCGGCCATGTGCGCCCCGTCAGCGACGGCGCCCTCTACCCGGCGATCACCCGCCTGGTGAAGAACGGCCTGGTCGACAGCCGTACGGAGCCGGGCGCGAGCGCGGCCCCACGCCGGACGCTCTCCCTCACCCCCGAGGGGCGCCGGGAGCTGCTCGCCCGGCTGCGCGCCCCGAAGGACGCCGAGATCACCGACGGGCAGCGCTTCTTCACCCTGCTCGCCTTCCTGGGCCACCTCCCCGACCCGGCGGACCAGGCGGCCGTGCTCCGGCGCCGCCAGGAGTTCCTGAACACCCCGGCCAGCTTCTTCTACGAGGACGGGACCCCGGTCAGAGCCGAGCGGGAGCCGGATCTCTTTCGCCAGGGCATGCTGCGCATCGCCCGTGCGACGGGCACGGCGGAGAAGGCCTGGCTGACGGAGGCCCTGGCCGAACTCGAGGACACCCCACCGGACGGGCGCTAGCCGAGCCGCTCCCGCAGAGAGGCGCGCCAGTCGGCGGTGAACTCCTCCGGGGTGGTGCCGAGCACCTCCTTGAGGGCCTTCTCCACCGCGCCTTCCCGGCCGGGGTGCGCGCCCACCGCCCGGTAGAAGTCCGTCAGTTTCGCCTCGCCCCAGCGGTCCGCGATCAGCGCGCAGGCGAGCCAGCCGCCCTCGTACGCCCGGGCCAGCGCCTCCGCGTCCCCGCCGAAGGCGAAGTCGGGGTCCTCGGGGAGCCGGGCGGGCAGCTCGCCCGCGCGGACCGCGCGGCGCAGCTCGGGGGCGGCCTGGGCCGGGGTGCGGTCGGCGTCGCGGTAGGCGACCCAGTCGGCGAAGCCCTCGGAGAGCCAGACCGGGGTCGACGGGGTGGTGGCGGCGCGGGTGGCGACATGGACGGTCTCGTGGGTGAGGACGAGCTGCCGGCCGAACTCGCCGAGGACCCCGTACGCCTCCGGGTTGACGATCACCCGGTCCGCGGGCGCGTCCGCGCCGCCCCGGGTCTCCCCCGTGGTGACGGCGGCGATGCCCCGGTAGGAGCTGCCCGGCGCCCCGAGGAGCTCCCCCATCCCCTCCAGCGACCCGGGGACGAGGACGACCACGTCACGGGCCCAGGTGGCGGGCCAGGAGGCGGAGACGACGGGGACGGCCCGGTCGGCCGCAGCGGCGATCTCCCGGAGCCGCTCGGGCTGCTGCCCGACGCCCAGGACGAGCGAGTGGGCACCCCGGACGGTCGCGACGTCGCCCTGCTCCCAGAGGTGCCGGGGCGCACCCTGCGCCGGGCGGTCACCGGTCACGTACCAGCGTCCGGCCCGCTCGGTCAGGTCGAGGACCCGGTCGCCGGTGGCGGGCCGCTTGTCGTGGCCCTTGAGCCGGTAGCCGAGCTCGGCACGGACGGTGACGCGGTCGGCGGCCGTGTGGTCGACCCCGGTGAGCCGGTACGTCCAGCCGTCGACGGGAACCGTCGCGAGCCGCTTGAAGACGGTGAGGGCGGTCGGGGCGTACACAGGGTCGACGGCGGCCAGGTAGCCGGGCCTGTCACGGTCGAGGAGCGCCCTGGCGTGCCGGTCGAGGAGCGCCTGTATCTCCCGGGTCGCCGTGTCGGCGGGCTCGACCCGCGTACCGCAGCCGACGAGCCCCACGAGCACGAGCAGCAGGGCGGCCAGGCAGGCCGTCGCCGGCCTCCGCGCTCCACACCCCTGACCTGCCACGCCTCCGATCGTACGGTCGGAACGGCACGACCTGCTTCCGGTACGGGGTCGGACCCGGGGCGAACCCGCCCAAGGCCCGGCCAGGACCCGGGTCAGACCCGGGTCAGACCCGGGTCACCGTCACGTGCGACATCATGTTCACCGGGTCGTAGCGCACCCGCGCGCCCGGGTAGGGAGCGTGGATGACCTGCCCGTTGCCCGCGTAGATCCCCACATGGCTGGCGTCGCCGCGGTAGGTGACCAGGTCCCCGGGCTGCGCCTGCGCGAGCGGCACCTGCCGGCCCGCGTACCGCTGCGCGGAGGAGGTCCTCGGCAGGCTGATCCCGGCCTGCCCGTACGACCAGACCATCAGGCCCGAGCAGTCGAAGGCGGAGGGGCCGGTCGCCCCCCACACGTACGGCTTGCCGATCGCGCTGCGGGCGGCGATCACCGCGGCGGCGGCCCGCGACGAGCCCGGGGCGACGTCGGCCATGGGCGGCAGCTCCTCCGCGCGCCCGCCGGAGCGGGAGACGCGGTCGAAGTCGGCGCGCTCCTCGACGGTGAGGCTCGCCAGCACCCGGCGGGCCTCGGCGAGCTTGCCCTCGACGACGCGCTTGTGGCGGGCGACCTCGGCCCGGCTGCGCTCCAGCTCGACCAGGGCCGTACGGGCCTCGGACCGCTTCTGGTTCAGCCGGCGCTGCTCCCGCTGGAGTTCGCCGAGCGCGGCGCCCTGCCGGGCCGTGACCCGGTCGAGCGCGGAGGCCCGGTCGAGGTAGGTGTCCGGGTCGGAGGAGAGCAGCAGGGCGAGGGCGGGGTCGATGCCACCGGAGCGGTACTGGGCGCCGGCGACCGAACCGAGCGCGCCCCGCATGCGGTTGATGCGCTCCTGGCCCCGGGCGAGACCGTCCTGGGCCTGGGAGACCGTCCGGCGCAGCGCGTCCGCCTTCTCGTCCGCCCGGTTGTAGCCCTCCGTGGCCTTCTCGGCCTCCTCGAAGAGACGGTCGACCGTGGCACGGGTGGCCGCGGGTCCGGCCCCGGGGTCGGCGCTCGCGGGGACGGCCCCGAGGGACGCCGCCGCGGTGGCCGCGGCGGCGGTGAGGACGGTGACCCTGGCGGGTCGGCGGTGGGACGCCACGAATCGCGCTCCGTTCGGCTCGACGCAGACTGGCGCGGCAGACAGTAGCCGCTGATCACTCCGCGTCCAACGAAGCCGCCGGGCACACAAAGTGACGCCCCGCCGGAGATCACAGGTCACCGGCGGGGCGTCAGGTCAGCTTGCGTCGCGCCGAACCACCCGATTGGGCGGCATGGCGGCGCGGGTCGCGTCGGGGCGGGTCAGCCGCCGATCCGGACGCCGAACTGGAACGTGCCCATGTAGTCCATGGACTCGTAGCGGACGTAGGCGCCCGGCTTGGGGGCGTGCAGGATCGTGTTGTTGCCCGCGTACAGGCCCACGTGCGACAGGCCGTTGAAGAAGACCAGGTCGCCCGGCTTGAGCTGGCTGCGGCCGATCTTCGTGCCGTCGTTCTGCTGGGTGTACGTGGTGCGCGTGAGGTTGACACCGGCCTTGCCGTAGGACCACTGGGTCAGACCCGAGCAGTCGAACGAGCCGGGGCCCTCCGCTCCGGGGTCGTACGGCATGCCGACCCGGGTGGCGGCGGCGCTGAGCGCGGCGGCGCCGAAGCCGGACGCGGGGGCCTCGTTGCCGAGGTCGAGGCGCTCGCCGGCGGCGCGGCTGGCCCGCTGCTCCTTCGCCCGCTCCTCCTGCTCCAGCTTGGCCTGCTGGGCCGCCGTGAGGGTGTTGAGGAGCTTCTTCGCGTCGGCCAGCTTGCCCTGGTAGCTCTTCTTCTTGGCACCGAGGGCCTTGCGGACGTCCTCGAGGTCGGCGAGCTTCGTCGTGGCCTCGGCGCGCTGCTGCGCGAGGCTGCGCTGCTTCGACTGGATCGAGGTGAGGACGTCGGCCTGCTGGGCACTCAGCTGGTCGATCGCGGACGCCTTGTCGAGGTACGTGTCCGGGTCCGCCGAGAGGAAGAGCTGGAGCGCCGGGTCGATGCCGCCGGAGCGGTACTGGGCGCTGGCCACCGAACCGATCTGGTCGCGCAGGGTGTTGAGCTCCTGCTGCCCGCGGGCCACCTTGTCCTGGAGGTTGCCGACCTCCTCCTGCAGCTTCCCGCGGCGCTCCTCGGCCTGGTTGTACTGCTCGATGGCCTCTTCGGCCTCGTGGTGCAGCTTGTCGACCTTCGACTTGACCTCGTCGATCGAGGGCTTGGCGGGGGCCGCCTGGGCACCGGTCTGGGCGGTGAGAGCGACGGCTGCTGCCGCGGTCGCGGTGAGCACGGTCACGCGCATGCGGCTCGGCTGCTTGGGTCGACGGTGGGACGCCACGAAGGCGAGCTCCTTCTTCCTCAGAGCCGCCCAACCGGTAAGGGGCAGGCGGTTCCTCCGCCGCCACCCCGGATGGGTGATCAACCGCGCGAAGGTTCGATGCCCGACCCTAGTGACCAAGTTGTGATCAGTTCAAATCCCACTGGCAAAAATATCGCTCACGGACCACTTAATTTACACACACCGCACGGGCAGTGATGGGCACTTGACGGTCTGCCCTCCAGAATTCGGGCATAAGACCCAGGAGTTGCGATGCGTCACGAGAGCCGCGAAAGCCGCTTCAGCAACAAGGCGGACGCCACCGGGCGCGCACCCGCCTTCGCCACCCCGTCAGCCACCTCACGGTCGGTGGAGACCACCACGACAGGCCGACCGGGCGGCTCCGCCCGTACCAGCTGACGGATCAACTCGTCGGCCGTCACGCCGGGCTTGGAGAACAGCACCCGCACCCCGCGCGGCGGCGCGAGGAGCACCGGGGCCGCCAGCTCCGCCCCGTCGAAGACACAGGTGACCTCGGCGCCCGAGCGGGCCGCGAGGGCCGACAGGCTGCCGAGCAGCCGCAGCCGCTGCTTCTCCAACGGCATCGTGGGATAGCCGGTCTTGGTGACGTTGTAGCCGTCGACGACGAGATGGGCCTGCGGCAGTGCGAGAAGCTGGTCGAGCAGCGCCGGGTCGGTCTCGGAGAGCGCCCGCGCCGCGATGTCCTTCGGGGACATCCGCCCCGGCTCCACCGCGTCCACGGTGTCCGCCGGGTGCACCGACACGGGGGGCAGCGCGAGTTCACGGCGCAGCCCCTGGGCGGCGTCGAGGACGGTGTCCAGCAGCAGCCGCAGCCGCATGTCCTCCACCGAACGCCCCTCGCGGGCGGTCCTGCGGCTCGCCTCCAGGGCGGCCTCGACCTCGCCGAGCCGGGCCTTGAGCCGACGGCTCTCGCTCTCGGCGGACGACACCTGGGCCGCCGCCTCCGCCTTGGCGACATCGATCTCGCCCTGGACCCGGCGCAGCGCGGCCTCGCCGCGCTTGACGTCGCTCTGGGCGCTGCGCAGCTTGCGGTGAAGCGATTCCGCTTCCTTCCGGGCCGCTTCGAGGTCGTGGCGCAGCTGCTCGGTCTCGCCGCGCGAGCGGTCCCGGGCGACGGCGAGTTCCTCGCGCAGCCGCTCCAGCTCGCGCCGGCCCGCCTCGTCGGCCCGCTCGGCGTCGACGCGCTGGGCCTCCTCGCCCGCGGCGGCCACGAGCTTGACCCAGCCGGGCGGGCGCAGCACATAGGCGGCCGCCGCCACGTCGACGGGGTCGGCGGCGGCGGGCGGGATGCCGGTCTCGACGGCTCCGGCCAGTTCGGGCTGGCCCTGCTTGAACCGTTCGCCGATCCGCTGCCGGAACAGCGGGTCGCTCTCCAGGGCGGCCGCCATCGCGTTGCCGGCGAACTTGGCCCGCCGGGTCGCGGTGAACCGGGCGTACTGCCTCAGGGGCGCGGGCAGCTCCGCGACGGTCAGCCCGCCGAAGGCGTCGGCGACCAGCGCGACGACCCGCCGCCGTACGCCCTCCGGCAGTGGGTGGTCGAGCGCCTCGGCAGCGTCACCTGCCGCGCCGGTCGGCTCTCCACCGTGCGCGGGCTGCTCCACGATCCGTCACCCCTATGTCGTCCGCGCCGTCCCTCAGGAAGCGGCGCCCGGCCTGTCCACCAGTTCGATCTGGTCCACCGCGTTGCACCAGCGGCAGCGGACCGACTCGATGGTCTCACTGACCACCTGCCGCTCCTCGACCGTCGGGTCTCCCGCGAGGTCCAGATGGACGTACTCGACGACCTTGGAGGAGCGCGTCACGTCGAAGCGGGTCAGGTTGCCACAGAGCGTGCAGCGCCACCGGGTGTCGGCGGTCGGCAGGGGAACCGTCGTCATCGTGCCGTCCTTCTTCCTGTTGCGTGGTACCAGGTGCGGGAGCCGCGGTGCGCCGTCGAACTGCGGTCGTACTGCCCGTTACCCTACGGCCTCACCGGTACGCGGGGGCACGGCGAGGCACTCTGTCCAGTTCGGCCCCGGTACGCGATGATCTGTCCATGATCGACTGGCGAGGGTCGGCCCTCGGAGCCTGGCGGGGCGCCCGCGGTGGACCCACGGTGACGTACGGACTGATCGCCGCCTGCTGTCTGCTCTTCGTGATCGGCCCGGTCTCCGGACTCAACCCGGCGTACGGCGTCGGGGACGAACTCCTCGCGGCGCAGGGCGCGTACTTCCGTCGCTGGGGCGTCGTCCCCGCCGAGCTGATGAGCGGCGAGCCCCGCGCCCTGCTCACCCCGTTCACCGCGCTCTTCGTCCACGGCAGCTGGCTCCACCTGCTGGGAAACATGCTGTTCCTGTACGTCTTCGGGGCGATGGCCGAGGAGCGCATGGGTCCCGTCGAGTTCGCCCTCTTCTACCTGGGCACGGGCTACCTCGCGCTGCTCGGGTACGCGGTGGCCCACGCGAACAGTGAGCAGACCCTGGTCGGGGCGTCCGGGGCGATCTCCGGGGTGCTCGGGGCCTTTCTCTTCCTCTTCCCGCGCTCCCGGGTCACCAGTCTCTTCCCCTTCCTCTTCTTTCTGCCGCTGCGCTTCCCCGCCTGGATCGTGCTGATCTTCTGGTTCGTGCTGCAGTGGCTGGCCGCGCGGGCGGCGGGCGCCGGTCCCGGCGTCGCCTATCTGGCCCATGTGGTGGGCTTCTCCGTCGGCTTCCTCTACGCCTGGGGGCGCTACCGGGGTGGGGATAGAGTGAAAGCCCAAGCCGCGGCGACCGAGGGAGAAAGCCAGCCGTGATCACCGCGATCGTGCTCATCAAGACCAGCGTGGACCGCATCCCCGAGATCGCCGAGGCGATCGCCGCGCTCGACAGCGTCAGCGAGGTCTTCTCGGTGACCGGCACCTACGACCTCATCGCCATGGTCCGCGTGCCCCGTCACGACGACCTGGCGGACGTGATCCCCGGCAGCATCAGCAAGATCCCGGGCGTCGAGGCCACGGACACGCATGTCGCCTTCCGTACGTACTCCCAGCACGATCTGGAGGCGGCCTTCGCCATCGGTCTGGAGTCCTGAGACCTCGTACACGGCAAGAGTGAAGGGGGCCTCCCGCTCGGGAGGCCCCCTTCACCCGTACGAGTGAGTGCTCAGCCGCGGTCGGGGACGCAGCGGCCGTCCTCGGTACGGTACTTCCACTGGGCGCCGTCCCGGACGAGCTCCTTCACGGCGCCGACGAACCGCTCCACGTGCTCGTCCGGCGTACCGGCGCCGAAGCTCACCCGGATGGCGTTCAGGGAGCGCTCACCGGGCGCCGCCTCGGGGGCGCCGCACTCGCCCGGGTCCTGCGGGTCGCTGCCGAGCAGCGTGCGGACCAGCGGGTGGGCGCAGAAGAGACCGTCGCGGACGCCGATGCCGTACTCGGCGGAGAGCGCGGCGGCGAAGTGGGAGCTGTTCCAGCCCTCCACGACGAAGGAGATGACGCCGACGCGGGGGGCGTCGTCGCCGAACAGCGACAGCACCTTGACCTCGGGCACCTCGGCGAGGCCGGCGCGCACCGTGTCGATCAGGTGCTGCTCACGGGCGACCAGCTGGTCGAAGCCGGCCTCGGTCAGCGCCTTGCAGGCGGAGGCGATGGAGTACACGCCGATGACGTTCGGGGAGCCGGCCTCGTGCCGGGCCGCGGTGGTGTGCCACTCCACGTCCACACCGCCGTCGGCCCGACGCGCCACCTTGCGGGAGGCGCCGCCGCCCGCGAGGTAGGGCTCGGAGTCCTGGAGCCAGTCGGCGCGGCCCGCGAGGACGCCGGAGCCGAAGGGCGCGTACAGCTTGTGCCCGGAGAAGGCGATCCAGTCCACGTCGAGGTCCTGGACGGAGACCGGGTGGTGGGGCGCGAGCTGGGCGGCGTCGAGCACGATCCGGGCACCGTGGGCGTGCGCGGCGGCGGCGAGCTCCTTCACCGGCCACAGCTCACCGGTGACGTTCGAGGCGCCGGTGACGCAGACCAGGGCGGGACCGTAGGGGTCGCGGTCGGCGAGGGCGCGCTCCAGGGTGGCGACGGCCTGCTCCGGGGTGCGCGGCGCGTTGAGGTAGGTGACGCGGGCGTCGCGCCACGGGAGGAGCGAGGCGTGGTGCTCGGTCTCGAAGACGAAGACCTCGCAGCCGGCCGGGATGGTGGCGGCGAGCAGGTTGAGCGAGTCGGTGGTGGAGCGGGTGAAGACGACCTGGTCGCCGGGGCGGCAGTCGAGGAACTCGGCGACGGTGGCGCGGCTGTTCTCGAAGAGGTCGGTGGAGAGCTGGGAGAGGTACCCGGCGCCGCGGTGGACGCTGCCGTAGTAGGGGGCGTAGGCGGCGACGTCGTCCCACACCCGCTGGAGGGCCGGGGCGCTGGCCGCGTAGTCGAGCGCCGCGTAGGTCACCTCGCCGCCGGTGACGAGCGGGACGGTGACGTCCCGGCCGAGGACGGGCAGCGGGGCGGCGCAGCAGGGGTCGGCGGACTCGGCGGCGGTCTCGGCGGTCGCGGTCACGACGGCGGCGGACTCGGCGACGGCGATGGCGGCGTCAGGGCGTGCGGACATGGCGGTATCTCCCGGCGGGCGGTGCTGAATGGCTTCGGTGATCCCGTACGCGGCCGGACACGGCGGGGTACGGGTGAGGCCTCGGAGGACATGGGAGGGCACGGCAGTACACGCGGGTACGCGGAAGTGACCCTGATCCGATGATCCGAGGGTGAAGAAGGGGCGTATTCGCCCTATCGCATTCGCTTGCTCACGGAAAAAGCTCCTCGAGAGACCAGGACCCCTGGTGTTCGAGGGGTCCGCGCTTGCCGTAGACCTCGCTGCCTACGGCCTGGTCATCACCCGGGGCACCCCGCCACGGACGGAGGGTTGCCGGACAGCAAGCCGGGGCCAAAACGCTGTCACTCGTGACCTGTAGAGCATCCTGCCACATGATCGACGAAGCACAAGACCCCGGTCCGCATGCTGGACCGGGGTCACACGTCGGGACGATCGCTACGCGTTGCTGGCGGCGATCCAGCGCTCGAGGGACCGGAGGGCCGCGCCGGAGTCGATCGACTCGGCGGCCTTCGCGATGCCCGCGCTCAGCCGCTCCGCCAGGGTGCCGGTGCCGGGCTCCAGGGCGGTGAGCGCCGCGGCCGCGTTGAGCAGCACCGCGTCCCGTACCGGACCGGTCTCGCCCGCGAGCAGCCGGCGGGCCACGTCGGCGTTGTACGAGGCGTCGGCGCCGCGCAGGGCCTCCAGGGGGACGAGGTCGATACCGACGTCCCGCGGGTCGAAGCGCTCCTCGGTGACGCCCCCGTCCCGGACCACCCACACCCGGGAGGTCGTGGTGGTCGTCAGCTCGTCGAGTCCGTCGTCGCCGCGGAAGACCAGGGCGGAGTTTCCGCGCTCGGCGAGGACCCCGGCCACGATCGGCGCCATGCGCGGGTCGGCGACCCCGACGGCCTGGGCCCGTACCTTGGCCGGGTTGGTCAGCGGACCGAGGACGTTGAAGGTCGTACGGATGCCCAGCTGACCGCGCGCGGCGGCGACGTGCCGCAGCGAAGGGTGGAACTTCACCGCGAAGCAGATGGTGATGCCGGCTTCCTCGGCGACCTCGACGACCCGCTGCGGGGTCAGGTTCAGGTTGATGCCGAGCTTCTCCAGGACGTCGGAGGAGCCGGAGGCGGAGGACGCGGCGCGGTTGCCGTGCTTGACGACCTTCGCGCCCGTTCCGGCGACCACGATCGACGCCATCGTGGAGATGTTCACCGTCTTGGCGCCGTCGCCGCCGGTGCCGACGATGTCGACGGCGGGGCCCGGTACCTCGATCACGTTGGCGTGCTCGTACATGGTCCGTACGAGACCGGTGATCTCCTGAACGGTCTCGCCCTTGGCGCGGAGCGCCACCATGAATCCGGCGATCTGTGCGTCGGTCGCCTCGCCGCTCATGATCAGGTCCATCGCCCAGGCCGTGTCGTCGGCGGACAGGTCCCTGCCGTCGAGCAGCCCGTTCAGCAGGACGGGCCAGGAGCGGCCCGCCGACGTAGGTCCTCCAGCGGGGGTCGCAGCGCTCATGGCAGCTCCTGGTGAGTCCGTAACGGCTAGGGCTCCACCCTATCGACCCGCGGGGACGGCAAAGAGCCCCGTCCATCGAATGGACGGGGCTCTCGCCGTGGCGACTTGTCGTAAGTCAGAGGTGCGAGGTGATCAGTGGTGGCCGTGGCCGCTCTGGATCTCCTTGTACTCCTCTGCCGTGGGCTTGGCGATCTGGCTGTCGTCGCCGTAGTAGCCCTTGTTGAGCTTGACCCGGAGCTTCTCCATGCGCCCGACCTTGCGCTCCACGCCGTTCTCGTCGACGGCCGGCGGAAGCTCCGCCGCGTCGTACTGCTCGTGCGCGGTGAGGCGGTGCCTCTCGCCCTGGCTGAGCGGCTCGTGGATCTCGACGAACTCACCGTGCGGCAGGCGCTTGATGATGCCGGACTCGCGTCCGTGCAGCACCTTGTCCTTGTCGCGGCGCTGGAGGCCGAGGCAGATCCGCTTGGTCGCGATGAACGCGATGACCGGGCCGAGGAAGAAGAAGATCCGCACGAACCAGGTGATCGAGTTGAGCGACAGGTGGAAGTGGGTCGCCCAGAGGTCGTTTCCACCACCCACGAGCATGATCATGTACGCGGTGATCCAGGCGACACCGAAGGCGGTGCGCGTCGGAGCGTTGCGCGGACGCTGCGCGATGTGGTGCTCGCGCTTGTCGCCGGTGATCCAGGACTCGATGAACGGGTAGACCGCGATCGCGGCCAGGACCGCCGGGAAGATCGCCAGCGGGATCATCACGCCCAGGACCAGCGTGTGGCCCCAGAGGTTGATCTCCCAGCCCGGCATGACACGGATCAGACCCTCGGCGAAGCCCATGTACCAGTCGGGCTGGGCGCCGGTGGACACCTGGTCCGGACGGTACGGGCCGATGGCCCAGATCGGGTTGATCGAGGCGATCGCCGCGATGACCGCGATGACACCGAAGACCAGGAAGAAGAAGCCTCCGGCCTTGGCCATGTAGACCGGCAGCAGCGGCATGCCCACGACGTTCTTGTTCGTACGGCCGGGGCCCTCGAACTGCGTGTGCTTGTGGAAGAACACCAGGATGAGGTGGGCCACCACGAGGCCGAGCATGATGCCGGGCAGCAGCAGGACGTGGGCCGAGTAGAACCGGGCCACGAAGTCGCCGCCGGGGAACTCCCCGCCGAACAGGAACATCGACAGGTACGTGCCGACGACCGGCACGGACAGGATCGCGCCCTGCATGAAGCGGACACCGGTGCCGGAGAGCAGGTCGTCCGGGAGCGAGTAACCGGTGAAGCCGGTGAACATGCCCAGGAAGAACAGCAGGAAGCCGAACAGCCAGTTGATCTCACGCGGCTTGCGGAACGCGCCCGTGAAGAACACGCGCATCATGTGCACGAACATGCCGGCGAGGAAGATCAGCGCCGCCCAGTGGTGGATCTGCCGGATGAGCAGACCACCGCGCACCTCGAACGAGATGTGCATGGTCGAGTTGAACGCCTCGGACATCAGCTGTCCCTGGAGCGGGACGTACGGTCCGACGTACTCCACCTCGTTCATCGACGGGTGGAAGAACAACGTCAGATAGACGCCCGTCAGGATGATGATGAGGAAGCTGTAGAGGCAGATCTCGCCCAGCATGAAGGACCAGTGGTCCGGGAAGATCTTCCGCATGTTGGCCTTGGCCAGCGTGTAGATCCCCAGGCGTCCGTCGGCCCAGTCGGCGACCCGCTCACCGGCGGGTGCTTTCTTCGAATCGGTCACGGTGCTCATCCGCGCTCCCAGAAGGCAGGACCGACGGGCTCGTCGAAGTCGCCGAGCGCCTCCAGGAAGCCCTTGTCGTTCACGCCGATCCGCAGCTGCGGGAGGGCGTGACCGGCCGGGCCGAAGATGACGCGGGCGCCGTCGGAGAGGTCGAAGGTGGACTGGTGGCACGGGCAGAGGACGTGGTGCGTCTGCTGCTCGTACAGGGAGATCGGGCAGCCCACGTGGGTGCAGATCTTCGAGAAGGCGACGATGCCGTCGTGCGACCACTCGAGCTCGCGCTTGTCCTTGATGTCCTCCGGCTGGATCCGGACGATCATCAGGGCGGCCTTGGCGATCTCGACCTGGAAGTGGTGGTCGTGCTCCGAGAGGCCTTCGGGCATCGCGAAGGTCAGCGAACCGACCGCGACGTCCTCGGGACGCAGCGGCTCGTTCGTGTTCATGTTGATGAGCTGAAGACCCTTGGCCCACATGGTGGTCCGGAGCTTCTTCTCGGGCAGCGGGCCCATGTCACGCAGCAGCACGAGGCCGGAGAGCGGGACGAGAGACAGCGCGCCGAACATCGTGTTGCGGATGAGCTTGCGGCGGCCCATGCCCGACTCGGCGGCACCGGCCGCGAAGTCCGACATGACCTTCGCCTTGGTCTCGGCGTCGGCCGCGATCGGGTGCCGCTCGTCCGCGATCTCGACGTCGGACATCAGGGTGCGGGCCCAGTGGACCGCTCCCGCGCCGATGAAGAAGAGCGCGAGGCCCAGGGTCCAGCCCAGTGCGAAGTTGAGCGCGGACACCCGGCCGAAGGGCCAGATGTACACGATCTTGTCGACCGGGAAGATCACGTACGAGGCGATGAAGCCGACGGTGGCCAGCATCGACAGCGTGAACATGAACGCCACCGCGCGCTCGGACCGACGGGCGGCCCGCTCGTCGATGTCCTGGATGCGGGGCTTGTGGGGCGGGAGCCCCGGGTCGGCGAACGGGTCGTCGGCGACCTTCACCGCGCCGTGCGCGGTGTCCTGCCCTGCCGGCAGGTTCTCTTCTGGAATCTCTTGGCTACTCATGACTTCTTGGCCTTAGCGGTGTGGGCCGCGACCCAGATGGCAACTGCGATCAGCGCGCCCAGACCGAAGACCCAGGCGAACAGGCCCTCGCTGACGGGGCCGAGGCCACCGAGCTTGAGACCGCCCGGGCTGTCGGCCTTGTCGCTGTTGACGGCCTGGACGTACGCGATGATGTCCTTCTTCCCCTTCTCCGGCATGGTCGTGTCCGGGAAGGAGGGCATGTTCTGCGGGCCGGTCTGCATGGCCTCGTAGAGGTGCTTCGGGCTCACGCCTTCGAGGTTCGGGGCGTACTTGCCGTAGGTCAGCGCGCCACCCTCACCGGTGAAGTTGTGGCACTGGGCACAGTTGGTGCGGAACAGCTCGCCGCCCTTGGCGATGTCAGCGCCGTCAGGGCTGTACTGGCCCTCGGTCGGCGTGATCGGACCGGCACCGAGAGAGGCGACGTACGCCGCGAGCTGATCGATCTCAGCCTGCGAGTAGATGACCTTCTTCTTCGGGACCTGGGCGCCCGGCTGCTGGGCCGGCATGCGACCCGTGCCGACCTGGAAGTCGACGGCGGCCGAACCGACGCCGACGAGGGAGGGGCCGTCAGTGGTGCCCTGACCGCCGGTTCCGTGGCAGCTGGCGCAGCCGACGGAGTAGAGCTTCTTGCCCTCCTCGATGGCGAGGGACTGGGCGGTTTCATCGGCCTTCGCCGTGCCCGCGGGCGCGAACGCGGCGTACAGCCCCCCAGTGGCCGCCAGCGCGAGAAGTAGGACGACGACCGCCGCCAGCGGATGGCGTCGTCGTGCGGAGAGCTTTTTCACGGATTACCCCGGTGTCAGGATCTTCTGCGTCGATGCTTGCTGGATGTCTCGGTCCGCCGTGTCGGCGGCGCCGATTACTTGATCATGTAGATCGTGGCGAAGAGGCCGATCCAGACGACATCGACGAAGTGCCAGTAGTAGGACACGACGATGGCGGCGGTTGCCTGCTCGTGAGTGAACCTCTTGGCGGCGTACGTCCGGCCGAGGACCAGCAGGAAGGCGATGAGACCGCCCGTCACGTGCAGGCCGTGGAAGCCGGTGGTCAGGTAGAACACGGAGCCGTACGGGTCCGAGGACAGCGAGAGGCCGTCCTTCTTCACCAGCTCGGTGTACTCGAAGACCTGGCCGCCGATGAAGATCGAACCCATCACGAACGTGATGATGAACCACGACCTGAGCTTCTTCACGTCGCCCCGCTCCGCGGCGAAGACGCCGAGCTGGCAGGTGAGCGAGGAGAGCACCAGGATCGTGGTGTTGGTAGCCGAGAACGGGAAGTTCAAGGCCGAGGCCTTTTCCGCCCAGAACTCGGCTCCCATCACCGATCGCAGGGTGAAGTACATCGCGAAGAGGGCCGCGAAGAACATCAGCTCGGAGCTCAACCAGATGATGGTTCCGACGCTGGTGAGGTTCGGTCGATTGACCGACGGGTGCGCGTGCCCTGTTTCTACTGTCGTTACTGTCGCCACGACCGACATTATGTCGGTCGCTTATCCCGCCCTCACTCCGGGGGGTGCCGTTCGGAGTGTCAGAGGGGTGTGTCCAGCCCGAACGGCCCAGCGCGAGGCCCCCCGGGCGCCCTTCGAACAGGTGTTGAACGGGTGTTGACGGGGTGTGGACCGGAGTAGCATCCGCGCATCGGTCGACGACGACCCACCCGCCTTCCCAGCCGGAGGAACGATGCAGTCGAGTGCCACGGTCCTGGTCTACAGCGACGACGCGAACACCCGCGAGCAGGTACGGCTGGCGGCCGGGCGCAGGCCCGCGTCGGACGTCCCCCCGGTCGAGTTCGTGGAGTGCGCGACCCTGCCGGCGGTGCTGAAGCGCCTGGACGAGGGCGGCATCGACGTGTGCGTCCTGGATGGCGAGGCGGTGCCCGCGGGCGGCATGGGTGTCTGCCGGCAGATCAAGGACGAGGTCTTCCAGTGCCCGCCGGTGCTGCTGCTCATCGGCCGCCCGCAGGACGCCTGGCTGGCCACCTGGAGCCGTGCGGACGCCGCGGTCACCCTTCCGGTGGAACCGGTCGAGTTCGCGGCGTCCTTGGCGTCCCTGATCCGCTCGCGCCTGTCGATCGACGCGTGAGCTGATCAGATCGAGGGCCTGAGGCGGGCCTTCTCGGTGGTGGCCATCGGGTTCCCGGTGGCCTCCACCAGGGCGCTGCCCTCGCGCCACTTGGTCCACGGCAGGTTCCAGTCGCCGAAGCCGTTGCCGAAGGTGTCCATCGTGTCGCCGTAGCTGTTGACGACGCGGACGATGTCGCCGGGGCGGACGGTCTCGTAGAACCAGGCCGCGTTCCCGGTCGACATGCCGACACAGCCGTGGCTGACGTTCTCCACGCCCTGCGAGCCGACCGACCAGGGCGCGGCGTGCACGTACTCACCGCTCCAGGTGACCCGGGTGGCGTAGTAGACCGGCAGGTCGTACGACTCGGAGCTGCCTTCCGCGATGCCGATGCTGGTGCCCCGCATCCGGACGTAGTACTCCTTGCCGAGCACCACTTTGATGCCGTTTCGGGTGGAGAAGCCCGGCTTGCCGGTGGTCACCGGAATGGTGTTGATCACTTCTCCGTTGCGCCGCACGGTCATGTAGTGCGACCCGGCGTCCGCGACGGCCTCGATCCGGTCGCCGATGGTGAGATTCACCGGCTTGGACGCGCCGCCGTAGAGCTTGTCGCCGACCTTGAGGCCGTCCAGGTTGCCGGTGACCGTGACGCGCGTGCCGGCCGGCCAGTACTCCTTCGGGCGGAAGTGCAGCTTCTTGTCGTCCACCCAGTACCAGGCGCCCTCGACGGTGGGCGTGGAGCGGACCTTGAGGGCCCGTTCGACGACCGCGCGGGCCTTGCGGTCCTTGACGGGGAGGCTGAGCTCGGCCGTGATGGGCTGCCCGACGCCGTACGTGCCCGCCTCCGGGCCGAAGGTCGCGGTCAGGGCCCGTTTGGCCGGGGCCGTCTCGAACGTGAACGTACGGGCGCCTGGAGCGCCGTCCTCGTCCTCGGTGGCCACCCGAACGGTGTAGCGGGCGCCGGCCGCCAGGGCGGCCGTGGAGCGCCAGCGCTGCCCGTCGGCGGTGAGTTCGCCCGCCAGGTGGTGGCCCGAGGCGTCGGTGGCGGTGACGTCGGTGATCCGGCCGTCCTCGCCCTTGGCGGTGATCTCCAGGGGCTTCTCGGGGTCCGCCTTGGCGCCGTCCGTGGGGGCGCTGACCGCGAGCTGGTCCTCCGCGTCATACGCCCTCGCCGACAGCGGATGGCCGTCGGAGCCCGCACACGCCGTGGCGCCTGCGGTGACGGTGAGGGCCAGAAGAGTGCAGCTCAGAACAGTCCGAATGCGCGGCGTGTCGTTCATGACTTCACGCTAAGGACAATCCTCGCCACCAGCGCGTCGAGTGCTGCAAAAGAGGGGCCCGGACACTTCGGTGACGAAGTGTCCGGGCCCCTCTCGGTGCTCCGGTGCGGAGCGGGGTACCGCTACTGGTTCTGGTTCTCGCCGCGGTAGAACTCGAAGACCCAGCCGAAGAGGCCGACCAGGATCAGCGGGGCGGAGAAGTACAGGATCCACCAGCCCATCGCGATGGCGAGGAAGGCGAGCGCACCGCCGACGGCCAGCGACAGCGGCTGCCAGCTGTGCGGGGCGAAGAAGCCGACCTCACCGGCCTCGTCCGCGACGTCGGCCTCCTTGTCGTCCTGCGCCATCGCGTCGACACGCCTGGCCGTGAAAGCCAGGTAGTAGCCGATCATGATGGACAGGCCGAAGGCGAGGAACAGCGCCGTCGTACCGACCGGCTCCTTCGACCAGACGCCGTACAGGACGGCCATGGCAAGGATGAAGACGCTCAGCCAGATGAACATCTTGCCCTGGATCTTCACTTGCCGGCCTCCTTGCTGCCCGCGAGGGCCTCGGCCGCGTGGCCCTTGTTCTCGAGCTGGTCGAGAGCCGCGATCTCAGGGTGGTGCAGGTCGAACGCCGGGGATTCCGAACGGATCCGCGGCAGGGTGAGGAAGTTGTGCCGCGGCGGCGGGCAGGACGTCGCCCATTCGAGCGAACGGCCGTAGCCCCACGGGTCGTCGACCTCGATCTTCTTGCCGTACTTGGCGGTCTTCCAGACGTTGTAGAGGAACGGCAGGATCGACAGACCGAGCAGGAAGGAGGAGATCGTCGAGATCGTGTTCAGCGCGGTGAAGCCGTCGGCGTCGAGGTAGTCCGCGTAACGACGCGGCATGCCCTCGGCACCGAGCCAGTGCTGCACCAGGAAGGTGCCGTGGAAGCCGATGAACAGCGTCCAGAACGTCATCTTGCCGAGCCGCTCGTCCAGCATCTTGCCCGTGAACTTCGGCCACCAGAAGTGGAACCCGGCGAACATCGCGAAGACCACGGTGCCGAAGACGACGTAGTGGAAGTGCGCGACGACGAAGTACGAGTCGGAGACGTGGAAGTCCATCGGCGGCGAGGCCAGGATGACACCCGTCAGACCACCGAAGGTGAAGGTGATCAGGAAGCCGATCGTCCAGAGCATCGGTGTCTCGAAGGACAACGAGCCCTTCCACATCGTTCCGATCCAGTTGAAGAACTTCACGCCCGTCGGTACGGCGATGAGGAACGTCATGAAGGAGAAGAACGGCAGGAGCACGCCGCCTGTGACGTACATGTGGTGCGCCCACACGGTCACGGACAGGCCGGCGATCGCGATGGTCGCGGCCACCAGACCGATGTAGCCGAACATCGGCTTGCGGCTGAAGACCGGGATGACCTCGGAGACGATGCCGAAGAAGGGCAGGGCGATGATGTACACCTCTGGGTGTCCGAAGAACCAGAAGAGGTGTTGCCACAGCAAGGCGCCGCCGTTGGCCGCGTCGAAGACATGGGCACCGAACTTGCGGTCCGCCTCCAGGGCGAACAGCGCGGCCGCCAGGACCGGGAAGGCGAGCAGGACCAGAACACCGGTCAGCAGCACGTTCCAGGTGAAGATCGGCATACGGAACATCGTCATGCCCGGAGCGCGCATGCAGATGATCGTGGTGATGAAGTTGACCGAACCGAGGATCGTGCCGAAGCCGGAGAAGGCCAGACCCATGATCCACATGTCGGCGCCGACACCCGGCGAGCGGACGGCGTCCGACAGCGGGGAGTAGGCGAACCAGCCGAAGTCGGCCGCACCCTGCGGGGTGAGGAAGCCGGCCACCGCCATGATCGAGCCGAAGAGGTACAGCCAGTACGCGAACATGTTCAGCCGCGGGAACGCCACGTCGGGCGCGCCGATCTGCAGCGGCATGATCCAGTTCGCGAATCCGGCGAAGAGCGGCGTCGCGAACATCAGCAGCATGATCGTGCCGTGCATCGTGAACGCCTGGTTGAACTGCTCGTTCGACATGATCTGCGTACCCGGACGGGCCAGCTCGGCGCGCATGAAGAGCGCCATGAGTCCGCCGATGCAGAAGAAGACGAACGACGTGACCAGGTACATCGTCCCGATCGTCTTGTGATCGGTGGTGGTCAGCCACTTGATCACGACGTTGCCGGGCTGCTTGCGCCGTACGGGCAGCTCGTTCTCGTACGAGTCCTCAGCTGCGGCGGCACCCTGGGTTTCGTTGTGGATGCTCACAGTTGGTTCTTCTCCGCATTCCTGGCCGGGTCCGTCTGCTCGATGCCAGACGGGATGTAGCCGGTCTGCCCCTTCTCGGCCAGCTCCTTCAGGTGCTGCTGGTAGCGCTCCGGGGAGACCACCTTGACGTTGAAGAGCATCCGGGAGTGGTCGACACCGCACAGCTCGGCGCACTTGCCGAGGAAGGTGCCCTCCTGGTTCGGGGTGACCTCGAAGGCGTTGGTGTGACCCGGGATGACGTCCTGCTTCATGAGGAAGGGGACCACCCAGAAGGAGTGGATCACGTCACGGGAGGTCAGGACGAACCGGACCTTCTCGCCCTTGGGCAGCCACAGGGTCGGACCCGGGTTCCCGGTCTGCGGGTTCCGGTCACCGGGGATACCGGCGTCGTAGACACCGCCGGCGTTCGCCGGGAAGTCGTCCTGGAACTTGTCCGGGATGGCGTCGAGGTTCGGGGCCGTCTGCGCGTCACCCGTCACACCCGGCACGTTCTCGATGTAGTTGAAGCCCCAGCTCCACTGATAGCCGACCACGTTGATGGTGTGGGCCGGCTTGTCGGTGAGCGACAGGAGCTTCGACTCGTCGCGCGCGGTGAAGTAGAAGAGGACCGACACGATGATGAGTGGCGTCACCGTGTACAGCGCCTCGATGGGCATGTTGTACCGCGTCTGCGGAGGTACCTCGACCTTGGTGCGGCTGCGCCGGTGGAAGATGACGGACCACAGGATCAGCCCCCAGACCAGGACGCCCGTGACGAGCGCAGCCGCCCACGAGCCCTGCCAGAGGGAGAGGATCGTAGGAGCCTCCTCCGTGACCGGAGTGGGCATACCAAGGCGGGGGAAGTCTTCCCAGTTGTACGAGCAGCCCGTGGCTGTCGCCAGGATCAGGCCCGCAGTCAGCACCTGCGGCAGCTTCCGCCGCATCGGGCGCCGCGACGAGCGGTCGGAGCCGTTGGGACTCACGTAGCGCCTTCCCGAGAGTCTCGGCCCGCGTTGGTCGGCCACGGCCGTCCGTCTCGCTGGTCGGTCGCCGCCCCGGCCGCGGGCAGGGGTTTGGATGTTTATGCGGACCAAACCCTACTGGACGCTATTTGGGGTCGCGCGGGGAGGGTGCCCAACGCGCCGTCCGAGTCCCCGAAGGGGTGGACTCCGGGGTTCCGGAGGGGGGTCGGGCACGTCCGTTCGGCGGTCTGCCGGTGCGCCGCGGTGCGGTTCTGACGAGGGCTCACCCCGACCTCACCCCGGCCTCACCAGGGACTCGCCAGGGACTCGCCACGGGCGGACGAAGCCCGCCCACCGCCAGGCCCTACCGTGGGCGGATGCCGTACTTCGACGCCGCGTCCGCCGCCCCGCTGCACCCCGTCGCCCGCCAGGCGCTGCTCGCCTCCCTGGACGAGGGCTGGGCCGATCCGGCCCGGCTGTACAAGGAGGGACGGCGGGCCAGGCTGCTCCTGGACGCGGCGCGGGAGGCCGCGGCGGAGGCCGTGGGCTGCCGTCCCGACGAGCTGGTGTTCACTCCTTCGGGGACGCGCGCGGTTCACGCGGGCATCTCGGGATCTCTCGCGGGGCGTCGGCGTGTCGGGAACCGGCTCGTCGTCTCCGCGGTCGAACACTCCTCCGTACTCCACACGGCCGAGACCCACGCGGCCGCCGGCGGCGCCGTGACCGAGGTGCCGGTGGGGCGGACGGGGGCGGTGGACGCGGAGGGCTTCGCGGCGGCCCTCGACTCCCGGACGGCCCTGGCCTGCCTCCAGTCGGCCAACCACGAGGTGGGGACCGAGCAGCCCGTGGCGGAGGTGGCCGAGGCCTGTCGGGCGGCGGACGTGCCGCTCCTCGTGGACGCGGCCCAGTCGCTCGGCTGGGGACCCGTGGAGGGCGGCTGGTCGCTCCTCACGGCGAGCGCGCACAAGTGGGGCGGACCGGCGGGCGTGGGACTCCTCGCCGTACGGAAGGGAGTCAGGTTCGCGCCGCAAGGGCCGTCGGACGAGCGGGAGTCGGGCCGGGCACCCGGCTTCGAGAACCTGCCGGCGATCGTGGCGGCGGCGGCCTCGCTGCGGGCCGTACGGGCGGAGGCGGTGACCGAGGGGGCGCGGATGCAGGCCCTGGTGGACCGGATCCGGGCGCGGGTGCCGGAGCTCGTACCGGATGTGGAGGTGGTGGGCGCCCCGGTGCGCCGGCTCCCCCACCTGGTCACCTTCTCCTGCCTGTACGTCGACGGGGAGACGCTGCTGCACGAGCTGGACCGGGAGGGTTTCTCTGTTTCGTCCGGTTCGTCCTGTACGAGTTCGACGCTGACGCCCAGCCATGTGCTGCGCGCGATGGGGGTACTGAGCGAGGGGAACGTCCGGGTGTCCCTGCCGGCCGGGACCACGGCGGAGGACGTGGACCGCTTCCTCGACGTGCTGCCGGGAGTCGTCGCGGGGGTCCGGGAGCGGCTCGGCGCGCCGGCCGCGACTCCGGTGGCCGCGCCGGGGCCGGACTCCCTGGTGGTGGACGCGCTCGGGCGGCGCTGCCCGATCCCGGTGATCGAACTGGCGAAGGTCATCGGCGACGTGCCGGTGGGCGGCACGGTGACGGTCCTCGCGGACGACGCGGCGGCACGACTGGACATTCCGGCGTGGTGCGAGATGCGGGGGCAGGAGTACGTGGGCGAGTCACCGTCGGAAGGGGGCGGCGTGGCGTACGTGGTACGCCGCGTGACCTGAGCCGGCGGTGGCCTGCGGCGCACGTCGCGGGCCCAGCGGCCCCATGCGGGCCGCGCGCCGCCCGGACTGACACCCACCCCCGTGCGGGCCGCGCGCCTCGCGGGACCCACGCCCCGCCTGCCCGCCGTGTGGGCCGCGCGTCACGGGGCGGACATTCACCCGCCGTGCGTGCCGCGCGCGTGACGGGGCGGACGCCCCCCGCCCGTGTGGGCAATCGTCCCGCGGGGCGGGACGTATGCCCACAACGGGGGGATGGACCAGCCGGGCCGGGGCCCTGGGCCCGAGGGGTCAGGCCAGGTGGGACTGGACCTCTGTCGCGGCGTCCTCGCCGTACGCCTTGGTGAAGCGCTCCATGAAGTTCGCGCGCCGCAGCGTGTACTCCTGCGTGCCCAGGGTTTCGATGACCAGCGTCGCCAGCATGCAGCCGACCTGCGCCGCCCGCTCCAGGCCCACTCCCCAGGAGAGACCCGTGAGGAAGCCCGCGCGGAACGCGTCGCCGACGCCCGTCGGGTCGACCTTCGCGGTCTCCTCGGGGCAGCCGACCTCGATCGGGCTGTCGCCGACGCGCTCGATGCGCACACCGCGCGAGCCGAGCGTGGTGACGCGGTGGCCGACGCGGGAGAGGATCTCGGCGTCGGTCCAGCCCGTCTTGGACTCGATGAGGCCCTTCTCGTACTCGTTCGAGAAGAGGTAGGTGGCGCCCTCCAGGAGGGTGCGGATCTCGTTGCCGTCCATGCGCGCGATCTGCTGCGAGAAGTCGGCGGCGAAGGGGATCTCGCGGGTCTTGCACTCCTCCGTGTGGCGGAGCATCGCCTCGGGGTCGTCGGCGCCGATGAGGACCAGGTCGAGCCCGCCCACCCGGTCGGCGACGGCCTTGAGCTCGATCAGCCGGGCCTCGCTCATGGCGCCGGTGTAGAAGGAGCCGATCTGGTTGTGGTCCTTGTCCGTGGTACAGACGAAGCGGGCCGTGTGCAGGACCTCGGAGATGCGCACCGAGCCGGTGTCGACGCCGTGGCGGTCGAGCCAGCCGCGGTACTCGTCGAAGTCGTAGCCGGCCGCGCCCACGAGGATCGGGCTGCCGCCGAGCTGACCCATGCCGAAGCAGATGTTGGGGCCGACGCCGCCGCGCCGGACGTCGAGGTTGTCGACGAGGAAGGAGAGGGACACCGTGTGCAGCTGGTCGGCCACCAGCTGGTCGGCGAACCGGCCGGGGAAGGTCATCAGGTGGTCGGTGGCGATGGAGCCGGTGACTGCGATACGCACGGCGGGGTGCTCCTGCGGGAAGGCGGCAATGACGAAGATTCACGCTACCGGGTGGGGGCCTCACTGCCGACCATAGGAAACTACCCCAGAGTAGGTCTTTTCCCTGGGGGCGTGCGGTGCATACGGTGCGCCCATGACCATCTACCCCGCTTCACGTGAGCGACACGAGTCCGAGCTGAGCCTCGCCGACCTGCGGGGCGACGGCGCACGGATGGCCCCGCACTGGGTCACCCCGGTCTCCCCCGCGCCCGCTCCGGTCTCCCCCGCGCTGATCCACGGGGTCGTCGTACCGGCGGCCTCGGCCCGGCTGATCGACGCCACCGCCGAATACGGGGGCTGACGGACGGAACCGTCCGCCCACCCGCTCCGTCCCATCGGCGTCCGGTCGAGACGAGGGAGCGTTGCGGTGAGCGGTACGGAGAACGTACGGAGGCGACGGGGCGTCGTCGCCGCCTCGGTGGCGGCGGGTGTGCTGCTCGCCGGCGGCGGTGGCGTCTACCTCGCCACCACGGCGTCCGGTGACGGCAGCGGCACCGGGACCCGGGCCGTCGACGCGGCCGGGCCGCCCCCGCCGCTGCGCCTGGAGGGCGACGGCGGGAACACCGGCGGCGACACGCGGGGCGGCCCCGGCATCGCGCCCGGCGAGCCGGACCCCGGCGACACGCGGGGCGGTCCAGGGATCGCGCCCGGCGAGCCGGATCCCGGTGGCGGCCCGAACGGGACCGTCTACACAGCCAAGGGCCCACTCCCCCAAGGGCCCTCCTCGGCCGCGGTCCACCGGCCCGAGGGCCTGGTCACCTCGGCGGAGGTGACCAGGCTGGCCGAAGCGCTGGGCATCTCCGGGAGTCCCTCCCTCGTGGGTGAGGTCTGGACGCTCCGGCCCGAGAAGGACGGTTCGGGGCCCCGCCTCGACGTGTCGCGGAAGGCGCCGGGGAACTGGACGTACTCCTGGTACGACGGCGGCCCGGCGGGCGATGCCTGTCTCAAGGGCAGGGCGTGCCCGCCTCCGGGCGAGTCGAAGCCCGAGCCGGGCGGTACGCCGCTGAGCGAGGCGGCGGCGAAAGCGGCGGCCGCGCCGATCCTGAAGGCGCTCGGCCAGGACGACGCGAAGGTCACCGCGACCCAGGTCATGAACGGTTCGGTACGGGTGGTCAACGCCGACCCGGTGGTGGGCGGGCTGCCGACCTACGGCTGGTCGACGGGGCTGCACATCGCGCGGGACGGCCGGCCGGTCGCCGGGAGCGGGATGCTCAAGGACCCGGCCGAGGGCGCCACGTACCCGGTGATCGGGGCGGCGAAGGCGCTCGCCCGGCTGAACGAGGACTCGAAGGGCACCGGCCCGATCGGCATCGGGCACTGCCCCACCGCCCCGTCGGCGGTGGACGGGAACGGGAGGCCCGAGGACACCCGGACCGGCGGGAAGCCGGCGCCGGGACACGTCGAGCCGACCCCGCCCTGTCAGACGATCGTGGACATGGCCGCGCCCGACCAGGTGCCGGTGACCGCCGCGGTGTTCGGTCTCGCCGCGCGGGACGTGGACGGTGAGCGGCTGCTCGTACCGTCGTGGCTGTTCACCGCGGACCCGGCGGACGGCGCGCCGTACACGGTGGCGCGGACGGCGGTGGCCCCCGAGTACCTGGCGCCCCCGACGAAGCCCTCGCCCGCGCCCACGCCTTCTCCCGGGGACGGTACGGCGGCCGCGCGAGCGGTCGAGTCCGTCAAGGTCCAGGGGGACGGCAGGGAGCTGGCCGTCACCTTCTGGGGCGGGGTGTGCAGCACGTACACCGTGAAGGCCGAGGAGCAGCCGGACCGGGTGACGGTGCGGATCATCGAGAAGTCCGACCCCGAGCGGGTCTGCATCATGATCGCCAAGGACTTCACGAAGACGGTGACGCTGCGGAGCCCGCTGGGTGACCGGCCGGTGATCGACGCCGCGAGCGGGGAGTCGGTGCCGCGCCGCTGAGTCCGGCGGGACATGCGCGAGGGCGGCGGCCCGGGATCACTCCCGGGCCGCCGCCCTCATGCGTACGACGTGTGCGACTTAGCTGAACGAGTCGCCGCAGGCGCAGGAACCCGTGGCGTTCGGGTTGTCGATGGTGAAGCCCTGCTTCTCGATGGTGTCGACGAAGTCGATCGAGGCGCCGCCCAGGTACGGGGCGCTCATGCGGTCGGTGACGACCTTGACGCCGTCGAAGTCCTTCACGACATCGCCGTCGAGCGAACGCTCGTCGAAGAACAGCTGGTAACGCAGGCCGGAGCAGCCGCCGGGCTGTACGGCGACGCGCAGGGCCAGGTCCTCGCGGCCTTCCTGCTCGAGGAGGGCCTTGACCTTGCCCGCGGCGGCGTCGGACAGGAGGATGCCGTCGCTGACAGTGGTCTTCTCGTCCGATACGGACATCTGCTTCTCTCCCGGTGTGTACGGAGACTGCTTGCCGACGGTTGCAACCGACGGTGCCCCGGATTCATTCCGGGCCGTGTGGGTCTTTCTCTCTTCATGCTCGCACACCCTGTCCAGCGACGGGGACGGCTGAGCCCCACAGCGGCGACGGCGAATTCGTCACATCGACACTATGGACATCGTCAACGTGACGTGAAGCGGTTATGATAGATAGCGTCATTTAGACGAAAAGGTGCTACGAAGAAAGGGTGCGTGACGTGACCACGGCCCAAACCCGTCATGAACTCGACGTTCAGCCGTCGCCGCTCGCCCTGCTCCTGCTCGGTCGCGAGGCCGACCCGAAGAGCGAGCGCGGCGTGGAGTGTCCCGGCGACCTGCCCTCGCCCTCCGACCCGGACCTGGTGGAGCGCGCCCGCGCGGCCAAGGAGAAGCTCGGGGACAAGGTCTTCGTGCTCGGCCACCACTACCAGCGCGACGAGGTCATCCAGTTCGCCGACGTCACCGGCGACTCCTTCAAGCTCGCGCGCGACGCGGCGGCCAAGCCCTCGGCCGAGTACATCGTCTTCTGCGGTGTGCACTTCATGGCGGAGTCGGCCGACATCCTGACCGGCGACGAGCAGAAGGTCGTCCTGCCCGACCTGGCGGCCGGCTGCTCGATGGCCGACATGGCCACCGCCGAGCAGGTCGCCGAGTGCTGGGACGTGCTGACCGAGGCCGGCATCGCCGAGCAGGTCGTGCCCGTCTCGTACATGAACTCCTCGGCCGACATCAAGGCCTTCACCGGCAAGCACGGGGGCACGATCTGCACCTCGTCCAACGCCGAGCGGGCCCTGAACTGGGCCTTCGAGCAGGGCGAGAAGGTGCTGTTCCTGCCGGACCAGCACCTGGGCCGCAACACGGCCGTCCGCGACATGGGCATGTCCCTCGACGACTGCGTCCTGTACAACCCGCACAAGCCGAACGGCGGGCTGACCGTCGAGGAGCTGCGCGCCGCCAAGATGATCCTGTGGCGGGGGCACTGCTCGGTGCACGGCCGCTTCTCGCTGGACTCGGTCAACGACGTCCGCGAGCGCATCCCCGGCGTGAACGTGCTCGTCCACCCCGAGTGCCGGCACGAGGTCGTCGCCGCCGCGGACTACGTGGGCTCGACCGAGTACATCATCAACACCCTGGAGGCGGCCCCGGCCGGTTCCAAGTGGGCGATCGGCACGGAGCTGAACCTGGTCCGGCGGCTGGCGAACCGATTCGCCGACCAGGACAAGGAGATCGTCTTCCTCGACAAGACGGTCTGCTTCTGCTCGACCATGAACCGCATCGACCTGCCGCACCTGGTGTGGACCCTGGAGTCGCTGGCCGAGGGCAACCTCGTCAACCAGATCCAGGTCGACAAGGAGACGGAGAGCTTCGCGAAGCTCGCCCTGGAGCGGATGCTCGCTCTGCCGTAACGGTTCTCCGTTACGCACGCCGGAAGGGGCGCCCCACGTGGTCGTGGGGCGCCCCTTCCGTTTGCCGTACGGCTCAGGCGCCAAGGACGTCCAGGACCTTGTCGGCCCCGTCGACGACGTCGGCGGCGGCCTTCCCGGCCTTCTTCAGCCTCCGGCGCTCCTTGCGGAGCTCCACCATCGCGTAGAGCGTCGGGACGAGGAGCAGGGTCAGCAGCGTCGACGTGATCAGACCGCCGATCACCACCACGGCCAGCGGCTGGGCGATGAAGCCGCCCTCGCCGGTGATGCCGAGCGCCATCGGCAGCAGGGCGAAGATCGTCGCCAGGGCGGTCATCAGGATCGGGCGGAGCCGGTGCCGGCCACCCTCGATCACCGCTTCGACGACGCCCAGGCCCTGCGCCCGGTACTGGTTGATCAGGTCGATCAGGACGATCGCGTTGGTGACCACGATGCCGATGAGCATCAGCATGCCGATCATCGCCGGGACGCCCATCGCGGTGTCGGTGACCACCAGGAGACCGATCGCGCCGGTCGCCGCGAACGGGATCGAGACCAGCAGGATCAGCGGCTGGATCAGCGACCGGAAGGTCGCGACGAGCAGCATGAAGACGATCGCGACGGCCGCGAGCATCGCCAGGAACAGGTTGAGGAAGGCCTCGGACTGGTCCTCGGAGACACCGCCGATGCTGGCGGTGGCACCCTCGGGCAGGTCGAGCGCGTCGATCTTCTGCTGCAGGGTGGCGCTCACGGCCCCGGTGTTGTCGCCGGCCGGCTTGGCCGTGATCGTCGCGGCGCGGGCGCCGTCGATCCGGGTCATGGACACCGGGCCGGGGACCAGCTCGACGGTGGCGATGTCGCCCAGCTTCACCGGGCCGAGGGGCAGCGCCTTGAGCCCGGCCAGGGTGGTGACCGGCCGCGCCGAGGTGATGAGGACGTCCCGCTCGGTGTCGTCGAGGATCGCCTTGGCGGCCGGGGTGCCCCGGACGGCCTGGGCGACGATCATGCCGAGCGAGGCGGAGTCGAAGCCGGCGTCGGCCGCCTTGGCGTTCGCCTTGACGGAGATGCGCGGGACGGACTGCGAGAGGTCGCTCTGGACGTCGGTGACGTCGTCGATCCCGGCGATCGCGGCCCGGACCTGCTCGGAGGCCTTCTTGAGGACCTCCGCGTCGGCGGCCTTGACGACCACGCTCAGGTCCTGGCTGCCGAAGCCGTCGCCGGCGGCGAGCTTGGTGTCGCCGATCCCGTCGAGGGCGGCGAGGCCCTTCTCGATGGCGTCACGGGTCTTCTCGAACGAGGCGGACTCCTCCAGGCTGACCTGGTAGGAGGCCTGGTTGGTGCCGGTGCCGCCGCCGAAGGCCGCCATGAAGCCGGACGAGCCGACGTTGACCTGGTAGTCCTTGACGCCGTCGGTGTCCGCGAGGAGCTTCTCGATCTTCTTCGCGGCCGCGTCGGAGGCGTCGAGGCCGGTGCCGGGCGCCAGCTCCTGCTGGATGCTCAGCACCTCCTGCTCGCCCTGGTCGAAGAAGTTCGTCTTCAGGAGCGGGGCCATGCCGAAGGTGACGATCAGGACGGCGAACGCGATGGCGAGGCTGGTCAGCCGGCGCCGGGTCGCGAACTTCAGGACGGGCACGTACAGCCGCTGGAGACGGCTCTTCTCCTCCTTCTCCTCGGCCAGCCTGCGGGCCTCGGCCAGGTCCTCCGAGGTGCCCTTGGGGGCGCGCAGGAACCAGTACGAGAGGACCGGGACGACGGTCAGGGAGACGAGCAGCGAGGCGAGCAGGGCCGCCGTGACCGTCAGCGAGAACGAGCCGAACAGCTCGCCGATCATGCCGCCGGTCAGACCGATCGGCAGGAACACGGCGACGGTCGTGAGGGTCGAGGAGGTGACGGCGCCCGCCACCTCGCGGACCGCGGTGAGGATGGCGGCCTGCCGCTCCTCGCCGTAGCCGAGGTGACGCTTGATGTTCTCCAGGACCACGATCGAGTCGTCGACGACCCGGCCGATGGCGATGGTGAGCGCACCGAGCGTCAGCATGTTGAGCGAGAGGTCACGGGTCCAGAGCACGATGAGCGCGAGGACGACCGAGAGCGGGATGGAGACCGCGGTGACCAGGGTGGAGCGGATCGAGGCGAGGAAGACCAGGATCACCAGGACGGCCATGACGAGGCCGAGCGCGCCCTCGGTGGTCAGTCCGGAGACGGCCTTGGCGACGGCCGGGCCCTGGTCGGAGACCACGGTCAGCTCGGCGCCCGCGCCGAGGTCGGCGCGCAGCTCGGGCAGCTTCTCCGCGACGGCGTCGGAGATCGCGACGGCGCTGCCGTCCTTGTCCATGGTGGCCATGACGGCGAGGCTGGGCTTGCCGTTGGTACGGGTGAGGGAGACGCGCGGCGACTCCTCCTGGCGAACGGTGGCCACGTCTCCGAGGCGGACCGCCTTGCCCTTGCCGGGGGTGGCCGCCGGGATGCGGAGGTCCTCGATCTGCTTCAGCGAGGTGTAGCCGCCGCCGACCTGGATGGTGCGGCTCTTGCCGGCCTCGGAGAAGGAGCCGGCCGGGAGGGTGCCGCCGCCGGAGCGGAGGGCCTCGGCGAGCTTCATGGAGCTGAGTCCGGCCGCGGCGAGCTTCCGGTCGTCCGGGGTGACGGAGACCTGGAGGTCCTGGACGCCGGTGACGGAGACCTGGCCGACGCCCTCGATGCCCTCCAGGGCCGGCACGACGGTCCGGTCCAGCAGGTCGGCGAGGGCCTGCGGGTCCTGGTCGGAGGCGGCGGCGAGGACGACGGTGGGGATGTCGTCCGTGGAGCCGGCCACGACCTGCGGGTCGACCGTGTCGGGCAGCTGGGCGCGGGCCCGGTTGACCGCCTGCTGGACGTCGGCGACGAGCTGCTTCGTCGATTCGTCGCCGTAGTCGAAGGAGGCCATGACGAGGGCCATGCCCTCGGAGGCGGTGGAGGTGACCGACTTCAGGCCGTCGACGGCCTTGAGGTTGTTCTCCAGGGGCTCGATGACCTGCTTCTCGACCACATCGGGAGAGGCACCCTGGTACGGGGCGAGGACCGAGACCATCGGCAGCTCGATCGAGGGGAACAACTGCTGCTTCAGTTGCGGTATCGCGATCGCCCCGAACACCAGGGCGACGATGGAGATCAGCCCGATCAGGGCCCTTTGCGCGAGGCTGAATCTGGACAGCCAGGACATGGGGTCTCTCTTCTGTGGCGTACTCGTCGGCAGGCGGGAGCAGCCAAGACCCCGGCCCGGATCCGCTGGATCCGCCGGAGGTGCCCCCCGTCTATACGATCTGCCATCGAGGACCGGAAGTCCTCGCCCCCCGGGTCCACATCCTTATCCCGCGCATACCGCGTCTGGAGTACGCCGGAGCACCCGGTCACTCCACCCTTGGGCGTACCAGTCCCGATTCGTAGGCCGTGACGACCAGCTGGGCCCGGTCGCGGGCGCCGAGCTTGGCCATGGCCCGGTTGACGTGGGTCTTCACGGTGAGCGGGCTGACGTCGAGGCGCTCGGCGATCTCGTCGTTGGAGAGACCGCCCGCGACGAGGACGAGGACCTCGCGCTCCCGGGCCGTGAGCGCGGCGAGGCGCTCGGTACGGCCCCGGCCGCCCTCGCCCACGACGTCCACGCCGGGGCCCTGGGCGAGGAACGTGGCGATCAGGCCCTTGGTGGCGGCCGGGGAGAGCAGCGCCTCGCCGGCGTGGGCGATCCGGATCGCGCCGAGGAGTTCCTCGGGTTCGGCGCCCTTGCCGAGGAAGCCGGAGGCTCCGGCGCGCAGCGACTGCACGACGTACTCGTCGACCTCGAAGGTGGTCAGCATGACGATCCGTACGTCGGAGAGCTCCGGGTCGGCGGTGATCATGCGGGTGGCCGCGAGGCCGTCCGTGCCCGGCATCCGGATGTCCATCAGGACGACGTCGGCCCGCTCGGAGCGGGCGAGGGCCACGGCCTGGGCGCCGTCGGCGGCCTCGCCGACGACCTCCATGTCCGGTTCGGAGTTCACCAGGACCTTGAAGGCGCTGCGGAGCAGGGCCTGGTCGTCGGCCAGCAGAACCCGGATCGTCATGTGTCCTCCCCCGTACGGGACGTCACCGGCAGTATCGCCTGGACCCGGAAGCCGCCGCCGTACCGGGGGGCCGCGGTCAGGGTGCCGCCGAGCGCGCCGACCCGCTCGCGCATGCCGAGCAGCCCGTGGCCGCCGTTGGGGACGGGCTCCTGGGCGGTGGCGGACGGGCCGTTGTCGAGGACGGTGATCTCGACCGTACGGCCCACCCGGACGACGCTCACCTCGGCCGCGGCGTCCGGTCCCGCGTGCTTCTGCACGTTGGTCAGCGCCTCCTGCACGATCCGGTACGCGGCCAGGTCGACGGTCGCGGGCAGCGGCCTGTCTCCGTCGGTACGGGCCAGGGCGACGGGGAGCCCGGCGTGGCGGAAGCTGTCGAGCAGCCCGTCGAGGACGGCGAGGCCGGGGGCCGGCTCGGTGGGGGCCTCCGGGTCGCCTGACTGGCGCAGCAGCCCGACAGTGGCGCGCAGCTCGTCGAGTGCGGAACGGCTCGCCTCCCGCACGTGCGCGAGGGCCTCCTTGGCCTGGTCGGGGCGCTTGTCCATGACGTGCGCCGCGACGCCGGCCTGGACGTTCACCAGGGCGATGTGGTGGGCGACGACGTCGTGGAGGTCGCGGGCGATCCGCAGCCGCTCCTCCGCGACCCGGCGGCCCGCCTCCTCCTCGCGGGTGCGCTCGGCCCGCTCGGCGCGCTCCCTGATGGCGTCGACGAAGGCCCGGCGGCTGCGGACGGCGTCCCCCGCGGCCGCCGCCATGCCGGTCCAGGCGATGAGGCCGAGGTTCTCCTGCGCGTACCACGGGGTCGCGCCGAAGACCATGGCCGTGGCGGTCAGCACCGCCATGGTGACGAGGCCGACCCGCCAGGTGGTGGGCCGGTCGGTACGGGAGGCGACCGTGTAGAGCGCGACGACGGCGCTCATGGCGACGGTGGCCGGGCGGGTGTCGTTGAGCAGCTCGAAGAGGCTGACCGCCACCGTGAAGCAGAGCACGCGGAAGGGGTAGCGCCGGCGCAGCACCAGGGCGGTGGCCCCGGCGACCATGAGCAGCACGCTCGCCATACTCGGCACCCGGTCGCCGAAGGTCGGCCCGTTCGGGCCGCCGTGCGGGTCCGTGAAGGACCCGGCGATCATGCAGACGAGCACGCCGAACGCGAGCGTCGCGTCGAAGGCGAGAGGGTGCGCGCGGAACCGGTCACGGAGACGGGCGAAGAAGGTGCCGGGTCCGGGGACGGGGGCGGGTCCGGTGGGGGTCACGGGGAACAACGGTACGGGGCGGGGCTGGGCGGCGGTGCCGGTACGGGGCGGACCGGGCCGGCGGTGCCGGTACGGGGCGGACCGGGCCGGCGGTGCCGGTACGGGGCGGACCGGGCCGGCGGTGCCGGTACGGGGCGGACCGGGCGGCCCTGCCCGCGCCGGCGCGGCGGCCGGACCGGGACCGGGAACGGGAACGGGAACGCGCGACGGTCCCGGCACCCCTGGGGGTGCCGGGACCGTCGTACAGGGTCGTCAGCCGGGGATGAGGCCGTCGTCGGAGAGCATCTCCTTGACCTCGTCCAGGCCCGCGTCCGGAGCGGGAAGGATCAGCTCCGAGGGTTCGAGCGCCTCGTCCGGCAGTGGCTCACCGACCCGCCGGACCGCGTCCAGGAGGGCGTTCAGCGTGCGCCGAAAACCTTCCTCGTCCCCCGATTCCATCTCTTCGAGCAGCTCGTCGTCGAGCTTGTTCAGCTCCACGAGGTGGCTGTCGGCCAGCTTCCACTGGCCCTCCCCCATGATCCGTACGATCATGACGCGTCCTGTCTGTTCGCGGGCTGTCGCCTACATGCCGTCGCCTACTTCTCGAAGCGCGGGTGGGACTGCTGCTGCGTGTTGGTGTCCTGCGGCGCGGCCGCGCCGCCGCCCTCGAGCGCCTGCTGCTGGGCAGACGGCCCGCCGGCCAGCTCCGCCTTCATCCGCTGGAGCTCCAGCTCGACGTCCGTACCGCCCGAGAGCCGGTCCAGCTCCGCCTGGATGTCGTCCTTCCCGAGCCCGGACTGGTCGTCCAGGGCGCCCGAGGCGAGCAGCTCGTCGATCGCGCCGGCGCGCGCCTGGAGCTGGGCGGTCTTGTCCTCGGCCCGCTGGATCGCGAGACCGACGTCGCTCATCTCCTCCGAGATGCCGGAGAAGGACTCGGCGATCCGGGTCTGCGCCTGGGCCGCCGTGTAGGTCGCCTTGATGGTCTCCTTCTTGGTGCGGAAGGCGTCCACCTTGGCCTGGAGACGCTGGGCGGCGAGGGTGAGCTTCTCCTCCTCGCCCTGCAGCGTCTGGTGCTGCACCTCCAGGTCGCTGACCTGCTGCTGGAGCGCGGCGCGCCGGGACAGCGCCTCGCGCGCCAGGTCCTCGCGGCCGAGTGCGAGCGCCTTGCGGCCCTGGTCCTCCAGCTTGGCCGACTGACCCTGCAGCTGGTTCAGCTGGAGTTCGAGCCGCTTGCGGGAGGTGGCGACGTCGGCGACGCCCCGTCGCACCTTCTGCAGCAGCTCCAGCTGCTTCTGGTAGGAGTAATCGAGCGTCTCGCGCGGATCCTCGGCCCGGTCAAGGGCCTTGTTCGCCTTCGCGCGGAAGATCATCCCCATACGCTTCATGACACCGCTCATGGGCTTCGCGCGCCCCCTTCTGACGGACTTCGGCTCCAGCTCTTCGACAGGTCCACAGTACGGGCCCTGCCTCCATTACCGCACTGTTCGGAGCCGGATGCGCTCCTCCCAAAGGACGACTACGCCCGGCGGTCCCTCCCGCGCAGGGAGTAGATGGATCTAGGGGAAACCGCGCCTGTCCTGCGTACGTACCGCCGTAGACGCACTCCGTTAGCGGATCGTTCCCGCCCGGCATGGGGTTCATGCCCGCCACCCCGTACCCTTGGGTTTTGTGTTCCGTAGCCGTTCGAAGGACGAGAAGGCCCCCACCGACAAGGTGACGGCGGACCTCTCCAAGCAGCCCCGCGACCCCGAGGCCCCCAAGGGCCGCCCGACCCCGAAGCGGAGCGAGGCGCAGGCCCAGCGCCGTCGCGCCGCGACGGTGCCGACCGACCGCAAGGAGGCCTCCAAGCGCCAGCGCGAGGCACGCCGCTCGGACCTGGCCCGTCAGCGCGAAGCGCTGGCCAGTGGTGACGAGCGTTATCTGCCGGCCCGCGACAAGGGTCCGGTCCGCCGCTTCGTGCGCGACTTCGTCGACTCGCGGTTCGCGATCGCCGAGTTCTTCCTGCCGATGGCCGTGGTGATCCTCGTGCTGTCGCTGTTCGGCAACGCCAACCGGTCGCTGCAGAACATCTCCCTGCTGCTCTGGCTCGGTGTGATCGTGCTGATCGTCATCGACTCGGTCGGCATCTGGATCCGGCTGCGCAAGCAGCTCGCCGTGCGCTTCCCCGACGAGCCGAAGCGCGGCGCCATCGCCTACGGCCTGATGCGTACGCTCCAGATGCGCCGACTGCGACTGCCGAAGCCGCAGGTCAAGCGCGGAGAGCGGCCCTGAGCGCCGACAGTTCGGAGCCCGTCGAGCGCGCTTTCGGCGCGGCGACGTCGGAGTCGGGCGGCCCCGTGCTGCCCGTCGTCGTGCACTGGCCCGCCGGTTCCGGCGGGCTGCGCGACACCATCCGGCAGGAGATCGTCGCCCGCCAGCTCGACGAGCAGATATCCGGCCGCTACCCCGTGGGACAGCGGCTCCGGATCCTCGACGCCGGCATGGGCCAGGGCACGCAGGCGTTGCGCCTCGCACGCGCGGGGCACACGGTGACCGGCCTCGAAGCCGATCCCGATCTTCTGAAGGCGGCCCGTGAGTCGCTGGCGACCGAGCCCGCCGGGATCCGTGAGCGGGTCCGGCTGATCGAGGGCGACGGGCGCGAGACCGGGGTGCACTTCCTCCCCGGCAGCTTCGACGTCGTCCTCTGCCACGGCGTCCTCATGTACGCGGACGAGCCCGACGCGCTGCTCGCGGGCCTCGCCCGGATGCTCGCCCCCGGCGGGCTCCTCTCCCTGGTCGTACGGAACGCGGAGGCCCTCGCCATGCGGCCGGGGCTCGCCGGGGACTGGTCCGGTGCGCTCACCGGCTTCGACTCGGACGTCTACACCGACGACAACGGCGTGAAGGTGCGGGCCGACCGCCTCGACGCGCTCACGGCGACGCTCGCCGGCATCGCGGCGCCGCTGCACGCCTGGTACGGGGTACGGGTCTTCACGGACGCCGTCCCGGCCGAGGCGGGCCTGCCGGCCGCCGAGGAGCTGGAGCGGCTGCTCGCCGCCGAGGACCGGGCGGGCCGGACGGAGCCGTACCGACGGGTGGCGGCGCTGCTGCACCTGTGCGGCGTACGGGGCTGACGGGACGTCGCCGTCCGCGCCCGGCGGTCGCGCACCCCTGATCGGGTGCGCTCGCCGGGCCCGGGGTGGGGATGAAACAGATACTCCGGACATGGATGCCTCCCGTGG
Source organism: Streptomyces sp. NBC_01077 (assembly GCF_045162855.1). Taxonomy (NCBI): domain Bacteria; kingdom Bacillati; phylum Actinomycetota; class Actinomycetes; order Kitasatosporales; family Streptomycetaceae; genus Streptomyces; species Streptomyces sp. NBC_01077. Next base: position 3,138,151 of record NZ_CP108669.1, read on the forward strand.
CCATGCCCGTGCCGCCGCCATCATCCCCCGCCTCCTTTTTTCCCTGACCGCCGCCGCGTGCGCCGTCGCGCTCGTCGGCGGCTGCTCCTCCGGCGGGAACGCGGCCGCGCCGGAGCGGTCCACACAGGCGGCGGCGCCGCTCTCCGCCAACGAACTCCAGGACGACTACCAGGCCGTCATCAAGAACGTCCTGCCGTCGGTCGTGCAGATCGAGGCGACCGAAAGCCTCGGCTCCGGGGTCGTCTACGACGGCAAGGGCCACATCGTCACCAACGCGCACGTGGTCGGCCAGGAGAAGACCTTCAAGGTCGCCGCCGCCACCGGTGGGCAGCCGGTCACGGCCCGGCTCGTCTCCTCGTACCCCGAGCAGGACCTCGCGGTGATCAAGCTGGAATCGCTGCCGCAGGGGCTGAAGCCCGCGAAGTTCGGCGATTCGGCGGCCGTCGACATGGGGCAGATCGTGCTCGCGATGGGCTCACCCCTCGGCCTGTCCGGCAGCGTGACCCAGGGCATCGTCTCGGCGACCGGGCGCACGGTCAGCGAGGGGCGGACCGGCGGCGGCACGGGCGCGACCATCGCGAACATGGTCCAGACGTCGGCCGCGATCAACCCCGGAAACAGTGGGGGCGCCCTCGTGAACCTGGACAGCGAGGTCATCGGGATCCCGACGCTCGCGGCCATCGACCCGGAGATGGGTGGCGGCTCGGCGCCCGGGATCGGATTCGCGATCCCCGCGTCGATGGTGCGGACGGTGGCGGACCAGATCGTCAAGGACGGCAAGGTGACGGACTCGGGCCGCGCGGCCCTGAACATCACCGGCCGTACGGTGCTGAACGACGCCTACGAGCCGGCGGGCGTGGCCGTGGTCGAGGCGCCCGCGAACGGGGCGGCGGGCGAGGCGGGGCTGAAGTCGGGTGATGTGATCACGCGGCTCGGCGACACGGACATCACGACGATCACGTCGCTGTCGGAGGCGCTGGCCTCGCGTCGGCCGGGCGACAAGGTGACGGTGACGTATGTCCGGGGGACTGCGACGGAGAAGACGGTCGTCACGCTGGGCGAGCTGTAGCAGGCGCGGGGCCGGCGGGGCCTCGGCGCTGTGTGGCCGGGCAGCATCGGCCTCTGCGGGCCGCGCCCTTCCCCACCCGCCGTGTGGGCGATCGTCCCGCCCCCGCCCACCTCCGTGTGGGCAATCGTCCCGCTGGGCGGGACGGGTGGGCACACGGGACGGCGCCCTTGGCGGCGCCTCCGCTCCTTGTGCCTGGACCCGCACCGAGCAGTGCGGCGCGCCCGGGGTGCGGGTTCAGGCGCGGAAGCCTGGGCCCGGCAAGGGGCGCCGTCCGTTGTGCCCACCCGTTCCGCCCCTGCGGAACATGTGCCCACAACGAGGTGGGAGGCGGGCGGGGTGGGCACCGCCCCAGCGGAACAGATACCCACAACGGGGTGGACGGGCGGATGGGGGTGGGTACCGCCCCAGCGGAACGCATGCTCACAACGTGGGGTGCGGGCCCCGGGCGCAGGCCGGGAGGGGTGGGGGGGCACGAGGCCCCCCCACCCCTCCCTGGGTCGCCGGGCGCTCTAGCCCTCCGCGTTCAGGGGCATCGGGCCGTAGATCTTCGCGCCGTCCTCCGACAGCGTCACCTGGTCCGCGCCGCCGCCGAGGAGGTCGCGCCAGTGTTCGCCGATCCAGCTCTCCGCGTCTCCCTGGGTGGTGAACTCCTCCGGAGTCACCACCGGCTCGACCTCCGTGCCGTCGGACTTCTCGAACCGCCACGTCCATGCCATGTCCGCCTCCTGGCGCTCACCGGATGATCGGTTTCCTGCCCGCAGAGTAGCCGGGCGCGCACGGCTCGCGGTGGCGCGGGAGGATCTGAGGGTGGAACTGACTCTGCTCGGCACCGGCGCCCCGCTCGGGCTCCCCCGCCCCGACTGCCCCTGCGCCGTGTGCGCGCTCTCCCGTGGGCCACGGGTCCGCGCCGCGACGGCGCTGCTCGTGGACGGGGCCCTGCTGCTCGATCTGACGCCCGGGGCCGCCCTCGCCGCCGCCCGGTCGGGGCATTCGCTGGTGGGCGTACGGCAGGTGCTGCTGACGCATCCGCACGACGGGCCCGCCGTGGAGGTGCCCGCGGGGCTTCCCACTGCCGGGCGGGTGCCGGACGGGCGGGAGTTGACGCTGATCTCCGGGCACCGGGTGCGGGCCGTTCCGATGGACTCCCCCGGTACCGGGTACGAGGTGACCTCCGCGGACGGCGAGCGGCTGCTCTATCTGCCCCCGGGCGGGTCCCCCGCCGGGCTTCCGGACGATCACCGGGTGCCGTACGACATGGTGGTCGCCGATGTGACGGGCCGGCCGGATGCGCTGGCCCGGCTGCGCGCGACCGGGGCCGTCGGGCCGGCGACCGACGTCGTCGCCGTACACCTGGACCATGACGCGCCCACCGGAGCCGAGCTGGACCGGCGGCTCGCGGCGGCGGGCGCGCGGGCAGTGCCGGACGGGACGACGCTGTACGTGGGCGAGTACCACGAGGTGCCGGACGTGCCCCGGCGGACCCTGGTGACGGGCGGGGCCCGGTCCGGGAAGTCCGTGGAGGCAGAGCGGCGTCTGGAGACCTTCTCCGAGGTGCTGTACGTGGCGACGGGCGGGAGCCGGGAGGGCGACCCGGAGTGGGCGGAGCGGGTGGGCCTGCACCGGGAGCGGCGGCCGGGGTCCTGGCGTACCACCGAGACCTGTGACCTCGTACCCCTGCTCGAAGAGGACGGGCCCGCGCTGCTCGTGGACTGTCTGTCGCTGTGGCTGACGGACGCGATGGACCGGGTGGAGGCCTGGGACGACGGGCGGTGGGCGGCCGGCGGTCAGACGGCGCTGCGGAAGCGGACGGCCGAGCTGGTGGCGGCGGTGCGGGCGACCCGCCGTACGGTCGTGGCGGTGACGAACGAGGTCGGCTCGGGCGTGGTGCCGGCGACGGCGGCGGGGCGCCGCTTCCGGGACGAGCTGGGCCGGCTGAACGCGGCGTTCGCGGACGAGTGCGAGGAGGTCCTCCTCGTAGTCGCCGGTCAGGCGATCGTGCTGCGCGGGTAGGGTGCGAGCACCGATGGCCCTCGCTGATCCACAAGGCGGAAACCCGTGAACCTGGACGACTTCTCCGATCTGATCGAGCGCCCCGACGGGGGGATCCGGCGTGACGCCGAGGAGCGCCGTGAGCGGCTGACCGTGCCGCCGGGGGCGCTCGGTCGGCTCGACGAGCTCGGCGAGTGGCTCTCGGCCGCGCAGGCCTCGGTCAAGGTGCGGGCGATCGAGCAGCCGAAGGTGGTGCTCTTCGCGGGCGACCACGGGGTGGCCTCGCTCGACGTGTCGGGCCGCCCGGCGGGCAGCGCGCACGAGCTGGTGCGCGCGGTCCTGGAGGGAGCGAGCCCGATCGCGGTGCTCGCCCGGTCGACGGACGTGCCGGTACGGGTCGTGGACGCGGGTCTGGACTGCGACCCGGAGCTGCTGCCCGCCGAGGTGGTACGCCACCGGGTGCGGCGCGGCAGCGGCCGGATCGACATCGAGAACGCGCTGACGGTCGAGGAGACCGAGGCGGCGGTCCGGCTCGGGATCGCGATCGCCGACGAGGAGGCGGACTCGGGCACCGATCTGGTGGTGCTCGGGGATCTCAGCGTCGGCGGGACGACGCCGGCCGCCACGCTGATCGCGGCCCTCTGCGGGACGGACGCGTCGGTCGTGACGGGCCGGGGCGGCGCCGGGATCGACGACCTGGCGTGGATGCGGAAGTGTGCGGCGATCCGGGATTCGCTGCGGCGGGCCCGGCCGGTCCTGGGCGATCAGCTGGAACTGCTCGCGGCGGTCGGCGGGGCGGATCTGGCGGCGATGACCGGGTTCCTGCTCCAGGCCTCGGTGCGGCGGATGCCGGTGATCCTGGACGGTGTGGTGGGCGCGGCCTGCGCGCTGGTGGCGCAGCGGGCGGCGTTCCGGGCGCCGGACTGGTGGTTGGCGGGTCAGGTGAGCGGGGAGCCGGCGCAGGCGAAGGCGCTGGACCGGATGGCGCTCAACCCTCTGCTCGACCACGGCGTCCATGTGGGTGAGGGAACCGGGGCATTGCTCGCACTCCCCCTCGTCAGGGCCGCGGCGGCGTTCGCCGCGGAGCTGCCCGAGCGTCCGGACCCGACCACTGCGGACGACGAGAGCGAGGCCCCCGAGGCCTGACGGCCCTCGGGGGAGGAAGACGGACTCGTCGGCTCCGGAGGCGGCCGCACGCGTGGCGCACGTCGTGTGCGCACGACGCGCGCGTGGCCGCCTCCGGCGTCGCCGCCCGGCAAGCGCCGCCCCATATGATCGCTTTTCATGGGAGAGGTCCGTTTGTCCGCCGAAGGAGCGCCCCGGGGCACCACCACCCGATCGCGGCGCAGCGCCGCGTTCGCCGTCTGGTACCTGCGCGTCGTCACGTTCATCAATTTCCTGAGTGCCGTCTGGGTCTCCTTCGGGCAGGACCTGCGCCGTCACAACGAGGACAACTACTTCACCCCGTACCTGCTCACCGCCGGTTTCGCCTCGGGGGTCTTCACCCTCTTCCTGGCGATCACCATGCGGCGGCGCAAACGGGCCGCGTGGATCCTCAATCTGGTGCTCGGCGGTCTTTTCCTGCTGCTCTTCGCGCTGGTGATGTTCTTCCCGGAGATCCGGCAGCACGCCCAGAACTGGATCTCGCTGGTCCTGACCGCCGCGTTCGTCCTGGCGCTGCTGCTCGGCCGCAAGGAGTTCTACGCGAAGGGCGACCGCTCCAATCCGTGGCTCGCGGCCATCGTCGCGGTCGGCGGACTGCTCGTCACCTCGCTGCTCGCCGCCGTCCTGGTCACCGTCACCAACACCTCCGCCGCCCACTCCACCTTCCTGGAGCGCTGGCGGTACGGCGTGATGCGGCTGATCACCCTGGCCAGCGACGACTCGCGGTTCGCCGGGATCACCACCCCCGGCTGGGTCGACGTCACCATCAACGTCCTGTCCACGCTGCTGCTCTTCGCGGTGCTCTTCGCCGCGTTCCGCTCCCGCCGGGCCGTCGATCCGCTGACCGAGGAGGACGAGGAGCGGCTGCGGAACCTGCTCGACAAGCAGGGGGACCGCGACTCGCTCGGCTACTTCGCGCTGCGCCGCGAGAAGAGCGTCGTGTGGTCGCCGAGCGAGAAGGCCGCCGTCACCTACCGGGTGGTCGGCGGGGTCTCGCTCGCCTCCGGCGACCCGATCGGCGACCCCGAGGCCTGGCCCGGCGCCATCGAACCCTGGCTGGCCGAGGCGCGCGAGCACGGCTGGATCCCGGCGGTGATGGGCGCGAGCGAGGAGGCCGGTGTCATCTACGCCCGGCACGGTCTGGACGCCCTGGAGCTGGGCGACGAGGCGATCGTGGAGACGGACGAGTTCACCCTGGACGGCCGGGCCATGCGGACGGTCCGGCAGGCCTTCAACCGGGTCAAGCGGGCCGGGTACGAGGTCCGGATCCGGCGCCACGAGGACATCCCGGCCGAGGAGATGGCCGAGTTGTTGCGCAAGGCCGACGACTGGCGGGACGGCGCCACCGAGCGCGGCTTCTCGATGGCGCTCGGCCGGCTCGGCGACCCGGAGGACGGGCGTTGCGTGATGCTGGAGTGCAGGGACGCCGGCGACGGGGAAGGTGCGGGGAACCTGCGGGCCGTGCTGTCCTTCGTCCCCTGGGGGCCGAAGGGGCTCTCGCTCGATCTGATGCGCCGGGACCGCGAGTCGGAGAACGGCCTGATGGAGTTCATGGTCATCGAACTCCTCCAGCGTGCCAAGGAGATCGGGATCACGCAGGTCTCGCTCAACTTCGCGATGTTCCGTTCCGTCTTCGAACGTGGCTCGAAGCTCGGGGCGGGACCCGTGCTGCGCATGTGGCGTTCACTGCTCAGCTTCTTCTCCCGCTGGTGGCAGATCGAGTCGTTGTACCGCGCCAACGCCAAGTACCGACCGATCTGGGAGCCCCGATACATGCTCTTCGAGAAGAGTGCGGACCTGCTGCGCATCGGCCTCGCCGCCGGTCGGGCGGAAGGGTTCCTGGAGGCTCCGGGGCTGCCGAAGTGGATGCACCGCAGGCACCTGGAGAGCGGCCGTTGAGCCGCACACGCCACGAAGGCACCCTCCGCGGGTTCGCCCGCCGCGAGTGGGGCCCGCTGTTCACCACCGTACGGTCGGCGCTCGTGACCCGGCGGTGGAGGGCGGCGCCCATGACGGTGGCCGCCGTCTGTCTCACCGCCCTCTTCCAGCTGGTGCAGAACCAGGACTGGGGCTATCAGCCGGTCCAGGACATCGGCTCCGTACGGGCCGAGGACCCGCTGTGGCAGTCGCTGCTCCGGACTCCGCTCTCGCTGTTCGTGCCCGCGCTCGACCTGCCCGTGTGGGGCGCGCTCGCGCAGGTCCTGCTGGTCTTCGGGATCGCGGAGATCTGCCTCGGCCGGTGGCGCACCCTCGCCGTCGCCTATCTGGCCACCCTCTGCGGGACGTTGTACGCGCGCGTGGGCATCGCCCTCGGCCCGGACAGCTCCTTCGGGCTGCCCGCCACCGACGCGCAGGTCGTCGACACCGGGCCCTCGGCGGCCGTGGTCGGCCTCGCCGTCTACGTCTGCTGGCGGTACGGGGCCCGGTGGACGGGCACGCTCGTCGTCGTGGCGATGGTCGTCGAGGTGATCGTCAAGCCGAACCTGGCGGGCAAGGAGCATCTGGCGGCCATCGTCGGCGTCCTCGTCCTGATGGGGATCCAGGCCTGGCGCGAGCGCGGTCAGGAGGGCGTGGAGCCCCGCCCGGGGACCCGCTCCTGGAAGCCGCCGATCAAGTCCTGAGCCCGGCGTCGGACCTTGGTCCAGCGCTTGTCGTGGCGGTAGGTACGGATCCGGGAACGGGCCCGTGCCTTGTGGCGGCGGCCGTAGAACCGGCGGGACCACCAGGAGCCGGGGCGGGCGAGCCGGACGGCGCCGACGATCGCCACGAACGGGATCAGGGTCCCCATCACGGCCATCCGGAACTTCCCCTTCACCAGGGTGATCAGGATGAAGAGGAAGTTCACCACCAGGGTCAGGATGAAAGTGGCCCGGTCCTGGCGTTCGTCGGCGGTCATGTCGTCGACGCCGAGCGGCGAGAAGCCGCTCAGGGCGAGGCCGACCAGGGCGGCGGTGAGGACGACCACCTCGACGCTCTTGCGGCCCTCGTCGGTCCAGTACACGTCGTCGAGATGGAGGATCAGCGCGAACTCGTCCAGGACGAGTCCCGCGCCGATCCCGAAGACCACGGCGAAGAGGGCCGCCCCGATCCCGTGCCGGTCGCTGCCGACCGCACCGAACCCGCCGATGACGGTGAGGACCACACCCGGGACGACGTGATGGATGTGGAGCCCGCCGGAGGAAACGTTCCGGAAGGGCCCCTTCCCCGCGCGGATGAGACGGACGATGGTCCTCGTGACCAGGAACGTCACGATGAACGAGGTCAGCGCGAGGAGCAACGGGAGCTTGCCCGGCTCGACGATGTTGCGGGAGAACCAGTGACCCATGCCACCCCGTTCCGATTTGCGCGATATGCGCAATCTACCGTCCGGGGGCGGCGATTACCCTGCCCGGATGGACGGCCTGCGTTTCGCCTTCGGCACCCTCACCGTGTTCCCCGCCCGCATCACCCGCTGGGACCGGGACGCGGCGCGCGCCGGCATGCTCTGCGCCCCCCTGGCCGGTCTGGTCGTCGGACTCTTCGCCGCCGGGCTCGGCGGCGGGTTCCTGGCACTCGGCTCGGGTCCGCTGCTCGCCGCCGTCGCCTCCACCGCCGTCCCCGCCGTCCTCACCCGCGGCCTCCACCTCGACGGCCTCGCCGACACCGCGGACGGCCTGGGCAGTGCCAAGCCCGCCGAGGACGCGCTGCGCATCATGAAGCAGTCGGACGTCGGCCCGTTCGGCGTCATCGTGCTGCTCCTCGTGCTGCTCGCCCAGGTCGCCGCACTCTTCGAGCTGTACGGGGAGAGCTGGGCGCACGGCGCGGTCGGCGCCGCCCTCGCCGCGACCGTCGCCCGCCTCGCCCTCACCCACGCCTCCCGCCACGGCGTCCCGGCGGCCCGCCCCGAGGGCCTCGGCGCGATCGTCGCCTCGACCGTCCCGGTCCGGTCCGCGACGCTCGCGACGGCGGTGGTCCTGGTCCTCCTCGCCGCGACGGGCCTGCTGTTCTCCCCGTACGACGCGGTCCACAACGTCCTGGCGGCGGGCGCGGCACTGGGGGCGGCGGCACTGCTCCTGCGCCGGTGCGTACGGCGGTTCGGCGGGGTGACGGGGGACGTGTTCGGGGCGGTGGAGGAGACGGCGGCGACGATGGCGCTCGTGGCACTGGCCCTGGGGTGACGCTGCCCAGGCCGTGTCCGGACACCTCCTACGGGGTGCCGGGCAGCCGGACGGTGACGAGGAGACCGCCGGCGGGACGGGGGTCGAGGTCGAGGGTCCCGTCGTGGGCGCGGACGACGCTGTGCACGATGGCCAGGCCGAGGCCGACGCCGGCGTGCTCGTCGGTGCGTACGCGTTCCGTTCCTCGCCGGAAGGGTTCGGTGAGGGTCGGTACCAGTTCCGGTGGGAGCCGACGGCCCGTGTTCTCGACCCGCAGCTCGCTCGTGTCGCCGTACGCCTCGGTGTGGACCGTCACTGTGCCGCCGGCGGGGAGGTTGTGGACGACGGCGTTCTGGACGAGGTTCGTCACCATCCGCAGCAGGAGCTCCGCGGAGCCGCTGGTCCGGGCCGCGCCGCCGGTGACGTCGAGCGTGATCCCGCGCTGTTCGGCGAGGGGGAGCAGGGTTTCGGCGGCTTGTTCGGCGACGAGGGAGAGGTCGACGCTCTCGCGGGTGAAGTGTCCGCGGTCGCCGCGGCTGAGCAGCAGGAGGGCCTCGGTGAGGGCGATCGCCCTCGTGTTGACGGCCTGCAGGCGTTCGAGGAGTTCGTCCCGGTCCCGCGTGGGGTCCTTGCGGGCGACGTCGAGCAGCGTCTGCGAGATGGCCAGCGGGGTGCGCAGTTCGTGGGAGGCGTTCGCGGCGAACCTCTGCTGCTCGGCCACGTGCGACTCGAGTTGGCCGAGCATGGTGTCGAACACGTCGGCGAGGTCACGGAATTCGTCCTGGCGGCCCTCCATGCGGATCCGGTGGGACAGCGACCGGTTTCCGGCCCTCTGTGCCGCATCCGTGATCTGTGTGAGGGGAGCGAGCATCCGGCCCGCGAGGATCCACCCTCCCCCGAGGCCGAGCACCAGCAGGAACGCCAGTACGGCGGCCGCCCTCGGAGCGAACTCGCGCAGGAGGTTGGACCGGATGGGGAAGACGCCGGGGGTGGCGGTGCCGGAGGGGACGATGAGCGTCGCACGCTCCGGGACGTAACGCAGGAGGAACACCCACACCGCTGCGAGCAGGAGGACGCCGGCGAGCAGGAGGAATCCGGCGTAGCTGAGGGCGAGCTTGGAGCGAACGCTCAACCCGGGCGTCCTATCCACCGTCCCCTCCCTCGTGTCCGGCCTCCGGCTGCGCGTCGATGCGGTACCCGACACCCGGCACCGTGGCGATGATCCAGGGTTCGCCGAGCCGTTTGCGCAGCGCGGAGACGGTGATGCGTACGGCGTTGGTGAGGGGGTCGACGTTCTCGTCCCAGGCCCGTTCGAGGAGCTCTTCGGCGCTGACGACCCCGCCCTCGGCGGCGACGAGGACGTCGAGGACGGCGAACTGTTTGCGGGTGAGCGCGACATAGCGTCCGTCGCGGAAGACCTCCCGGCGGAAGGGGTCGAGCCGGAGGCCCGCGATCTCGCGGACGGGGGGCCGGGCGTACGCGCGTCTGCGGTCGAGCGCCCTCAGCCGCAGGACGAGCTCCCGCAGCTCGAACGGTTTGGTGAGGTAGTCGTCGGCACCGAGCTCGAACCCGGAGGCCTTGTCGTCGATCCGGTCGGCAGCGGTGAGCATGAGGATCGGGATGCCGCTGCCCGAGGCGACGATGCGCCGGGCGACCTCGTCGCCTGAGGGTCCGGGGATGTCACGGTCGAGGACCGCGAGGTCGTAGGAGTTGACGCTGAGCAGTTCAAGCGCGGAGCCGCCGTCGCCGGCGATGTCGGCGGCGATCGCCTCCAGGCGCAGACCGTCACGGACGGCTTCGGCCAGGTAGGGCTCGTCCTCCACGATCAGTACGCGCATGACCGAAGCCTAAGCCGGTGCCGGTACGGGGCGAGGGCCGTCCGACGGCGCCTCCGCCGTGGTGCGCCACCAGCGGCGCGACGCCAGTCCGGCCAGCACGGCGCCGGCCGCGTTGACCAGGACGTCGTCCACGGACGACACCCGGTCGAGCCGCAGGACGTACTGCGCGGTTTCGACCAGGACCGAGCAGCCCGCGCCGAGCGCCAGGATCCGCGGCACGGACGCCAGCGCCGCGAACCGCATAGGGGCGAAGAACCCCAGCGACGCGAAGACCAGCAGGTTGCCGACGATTCCGAGCGGCCCCATCGTGACCAGGTCCCGCAGGGGCACCAGGCTCAGCCGGCCCGGAACGATACCGGCCCCGGCGCCCGGCATCATGGTCAGCCACACGAACGGGACCGTCCCGTGGACCATGCCCACCTCGGCCAGCGACATCGGCCACGCCGATGAGACACCGGCCGCACGCCGACGCCACGCCAGGGCACCCGCCACCAGGACCGCCAACGGCAGGGCGACCAGGGTCATGAGCACCACACCGTTGAACGTGTCGAAACAGCCGTGCCACCGCCCGGCCATGCACCGCGGCGCGGACATCATGAGCATCCTAGGCCTGGCGAGCAGGGCGCTCGCCACGCCGAGGACCGCCAGGCTGAGGAGCACGATCCCGCGGGTGCGTCGGGGCGGTGCCGGGCGGGATGTGCTGGGGTTCATGCCGCCATTGAAGACGGCGGGCCGTTGCGGTGGCGTATGCGGTTTTCGATACGCCCGCGATACACGAGACCCCCGGTACCGGGCGGGTTCCCGGCGGCCGTCGTCTCACCGGGTTCTCGGCGGCCGTCGTCTCACCGGCTTCCCGGCGGCCGTCGTCTCACCGGCTTCCCGGCGGCCGTCGTGTCACCGGGCGGGCTCCGGGAGGTGCGGCAGGGTGCCCCAGGGGTGCGTGCCCGCGCCGGGGACGGCGCAGTGCACCCGGGTGACCGGGCGGACGCCGGCCGGAGCCGCGTACACGAGGTGGCAGTAGTGGGCGGCGACCGGCAGTTCGAGCGTCCGGTACGTGTCCCAGGGGCCCTCGAAGGTGACGAGGAGGTCGGCGAACTCCTCGTAGCCCGGGTCCGGATGGGCGCCGTGGTTGAGCACCAGGGTCGCGGCCCCGGCCGACCGGGCCGCGACCGCGACCCGGCGGTAGTGGGGGAGGGCGGCGGGCGTGGTGGAGACCTGGTCGAGGAAGGCGCCGTCGGTGCCGTACCAGTCGCGGTGGCGGAGCAGGTCGGTGACGACCTCGGCGTGCGGGCGGCGCCCGTAGGCGGTGTCCACATAGCCGAGGAGCCGTACCCCGGCCGCCCGCAACCGGTCGGCGGCCTCCGCGAACGCGGGGTCGGGGGTGTCGCCCGCGCCGCTCGCCGGGTTGACGACGACGCCGTACAGGGACGGCGCCGCGTCGACGAGGGCCGACCAGGCCTCGGGCCGGTCGGCCGGGTGCTCGTAGAACGGCACCAGGAGGAAACGATTCACGGGCCGAATCCCCTAGAGACGGTGGGCGGTCGGTCGGACCAGCAGGACACAGGTGAGGACGGCGAGCACGGCCGCCGCTCCCCCGGCCGCCACCGGGCCCGCCGCGGGTTCCAGCGTCTGCGCCGCCGCCGCGAGCAGGCAGACGGCGGCCGCGCTGAGCACCGCGCCGAAGGCCTGGAGCAGCAGCCCCAGCCAGAGCACGGTCCCGATCAGGAGCAGGGTGACGAGCCGCGGGAGCGTCGACCAGGGCGCCCCGGGCCACGCCAGGGTCACGGCGAGGGTGAGCGCGACGAGGACGCCGAGGTAGCCGCCGAGGCAGAGCACGAGGGTGCCGGTGACCGCGCGGCGGAACTCGCGCGCGGTGGCGAGGGTCCGCAGCCGGGTCAGGCTCTCGCCCCGGAAGCGGTGCAGCAGCCACTCGGCGGGCCCCATGGAGAGCGTGAGCGCTATGACGGCGCCCGCGCCACCGACCAGGGTGTCCCCCACGCCCGCGTGGAGCACGAGCAGCCCGCTTCCGAGGCCGAAGAGGCCGTACGGGAGGGAGGCCGCGCGCGGGGGGCCGCCGCGTCCCGCCGCGCCGCGCCGCGCGCCCGGCCGGAGGACGAGCCCGGCGAAGGCGACGCTCGCGGTGAGCGCGGTGAGGAGGAGCGCGGCGCGCAGGAGGTCGGGCAGGTCCCAGCGGAAGGCGGGGACGGCTCCGGCGAGCGGCATCAGGGCACAGAGCAGGGCCCGTTCGCGGCCGAGGACCAGGAGGACGGTCGCGGCGGCGAGGTAGACCGACTGTCCGGCGGCGAACAGGGCCGCCGGGGTCTCGCCGGGCGCGGCCGCCGCGAGGGCGACGGCCGTACCGGCGAGGGCGCCGGCCGGGGCACCGAGGAGCAGGGCGCGGGCGGCGGCGGGACGGTCGCCGAGACCCAGCCAGGTGTACGCGCGGTGGGCGAGGGCTTGGTTCCACACCCAGCCGGTGACGGCGCCCGCGAGCAGCGGAACCGTTCCGCCGGGGAGCCCGAACCGGCCCTGCTCCCCGGCGAGCAGGGGCGCGGCGAGGACGTACGCGAGGCCGGGCAGCGCGAAGACGAGCCCGCGCAGGAGGCAGCCCGCGAGTCCGGCGGGCCAGGCACCGCCGGGTGGCGCCTGGGGGGCGGGGTGGCGCCGCTCCACGCGCGCGTAGAGGTCCTCGGCGAGCTCGAAGGAGTCGGCGCGACCGTAGGTGAGCCGGATGTGGTCGTCGGTCATGCCGTCGGACTCGAGGATGGCGGCGATCTCGTCGGGGTGCACGGCGACGGCGGCGAGCGCCCCGATCCGTTCGGCGAGCTCGTCGAGGGGATCGTCGGCGAGGGCGTCCGGGATGCGCGTGTCGTGACCGGGCCCAGGACCGGGGCCGGCGCCGGGCGCGCCCGGGGCCGTCTCCCGTCGCGGCCTCGGGATCATCGGCATCGGGGTGTCCGTCGTCGGGCGTTTCAGCCAGAGGGAGCCGCTCATGCCGGGGTGCCTCCCGCTACCAGGGTCGGGGTGATGCGGCGCGGGGCCGGGAGGCGGGCCGGCCAGGGCTTCGGGAGGGGCTGCACGGGCTGTTCGGGCCGTACCCGCTCGCCCGACAGCTCCCGGTAGATCTGCCGGAAGCCGTCCACCGAGCGGTGCAGGGTGAACCGGTCGACGACCCGCTGCCGGGCCCGGCGGCCGAGTTCTCCACGGCGGGCGCCGTCGCGGAGGAGGGCGGTGACGGCGGCGGCCATGACGGCCGGTTCGCGGGGCGGGACGACGATCCCGGTGTCGCCGACGGCCTCCCGTACCCCGCCGACGTCCGTGGAGACGGTGGCGCGGCCGCAGGACATGGCCTCGATGAGGGAGAAGGGGAAGCCCTCGCTGATGGAGGAGAGCATCACCACGCTGCCGGCCCCGTAGGCCCGTGCCACTTCGGAGACCCGGCCCTCGAAGGTGATCCCGTCGGTGACGCCGAGTTCGGCGGCGAGCTTCTCCAGGCGGGTCAGGTAGTCCTCGTTGCCGGCGGGGACCGGGCCGAACAACCGGAGCCGGAGCGCGGGGAGTTCGGCGCGGCAGATCGCGTACGCCCGGATCAGGGTTTCGAGGTCCTTGATGGGGTCGACGCGCCCGCACCAGCTGAGGGTGGGGGTCTCGGGCTCGGGCCCGGCCTCGGGGAAGGCGGCCGGGTCGACGCCGTTGTAGACGGTGCGGATGCGGTCGGCGGGGGCGCCGCCGCGCTCCTCCCAGCGCCGGTTGTACTGGTTGCAGGGGGTGATGAGGTCGGCCTTGCGGTAGCCGAGGGTGTTGAGCTCGCGGTAGAAGCCGAGCATGAGGGCCTTGACGGGCCAGCGTTGCGTCTCGGTGCGGTAGCCGAGATAGCGCTCGCGGAGGTAGATGCCGTGTTCGGTGAGCAGGAAGGGCACCCCTTCGAAGTGCTGTGCGGCGAGCGCCGGCAGCGTGGCGAGGCCGCTGGAGACGGCGTGGGCGACGCCGCCGTCGGCTATCCGGGCGGCGAGCGGGCGCAGGGCGTGTTCGAGGAGGTCGGTGGCGGTGAGCGCGTCGTGGACGGTGGGGCGGGCCGCGAGCGTCGGCAGATGCGGCATGGTCCAGATCCACATGAGGGAGCGCAGGGCGGCCTCGGAGCGCAGGGCGGTGGTCAGGCGGCCCTGCCGGGCGAGTTCGGCGAGTTCGTACAGGCCGGTGCCGAAGTCGTAGCCCGCCTCCGGGTCGAGGAGGGCCAGCAGCAGACGCTCGTAGGCGTCGAGGAAGCGGCGGCGCGTACGCCCCCGCAGGGGCCGGCGCGCTCCGGCGAACAGGCCGGGCGCGGCCGGCCCCTGCGGGAGTCCCCAGAGGGGGTACGCGGTGTGCCGGGTGACGTTGGACGGCAGCTCCCAGGTGACGGGTTCGCGGCCGCTGCCGGTGAGGGCGAGGATCTCGAAGTCGACCTCGGGCATGCCGCGGACGAGCTGGTCGCACCAGGTGCTGACTCCTCCGTGGACATGCGGGTAGGTGCCTTCGGTGAGCATGGTGACGTGACGGCCACTGCTCGGCATGTGCGTTCCCCCCAGAACGTGCTGGTCAGGCGGTCGGGAGCGTGAGTGTGACGCTGGTCTGGAGCAGTTCGGGCGCGGTCCATGCGGAGCGGGTCCCGGCGTAGGCCGTGCCGAAGACGGTGGTGCCGAGGAGGAGGCGCTTGCGGGTGCCCTCGGGGGCGGTGACGGGTGCGACGAGACCGGCGGGGGCCTTGACGGTGACCGCGGTGCCGATGCGGTAGGCGGTGACCTTTCCGGCGGCGAGGGCCTGGTCCCAGGCGGCACGGCGGGTCAGTTCGGTGCCGGCGTCCCGCTGGGCGGGGTTCACCAGGGGGGCGCTGGGTGCGAACAGGCCCCGGTAGTCGGCGAGCACCCGGTCGAGGACGGGGTAGAGGAGGCGCTCCTCGGCGAGGTTGGACTGGTGCACGTAGTGCGGCCGGGGGTCGTTGCCCAGGACGTGGGAGAGGGCGGTGCGGGCTTCCTGCGGCACGATGTGGTCGGCGTAGCCGGTGGCCGTGGGGAGCGGGGCGGGCAGGCAGGTGGAGGCCGGGTTGGACTCGCAGATGCCGCTGCCGCCGTCGGCGCGTGACGTGTAGATCCAGTTGTACTCGTCGGCCATCTCGGCGGCGGTGCCCACGTTGTAGTACACGTTCATGGGGTGGCGGGGCACGGTCTTCGCGGCGCCGGACGCGGTGCCGACCGACCGCTGCTGCGGTTCGCGGGAGTTGTCGCTGCCGGTCCACTTGACGCCGTTGTCGGCGAGGGCGCCGGCCAGGTTGGGGTTGTCGACGGGCTGCTGGGGCAGGGTCCTCAGCCCGGAGTGCTCGCCGGTGACGAGTTCGGAGCGGTCGACGGAGATGCCCTTGCGGACGGCCCAGTTGTGGTTGTCGCGGATCTGGGCGGAGAGCTCGGCGCGGCTGACCCAGAGGGTGCCGCCCTGGGTGTCCTTGGCGCACTGCCAGGGGACGACGGCGTTGTCCTGGAGGCAGCCGAGGAAGGGGTGAGTGTACGTGTGGTTGATCCACCGGTACTGGGCGCGGTCGGCGACGAGCCGGTCGGTGAGCGGGTCGGAGCCGGCGTGTTCGGTCTTCCACTGCTCGCCCTGGCCACCGTTGTAGACCATGTCGAGGGTGAAGCCGGAGGACTTCTGCCAGGCGGCGGCGTACTGGGCGTCGGCGACCGTCATCCGGATCGGGTCGGCCCCCTCGCCGTCGTCGCCGACGCAGTCGAAGTCGCCGGGCGTGCAGTCGAGTCCGGTGTCCCAGCGGGCGTCGGGGGCGAAGACGTCGTCGACGTGCACGGAGAGGTAGTTGCGGCTCTGGCCGAGGTGGACGCCCTGGGTGAGCCATTCGACGATGCCGCGGGCGAGGGCCCGGAACTGCCGCTGGTACTGGTTGTAGGCGAAGGTGACGACCAGTTCGCGGCGTCCGTCGGCGGTGTACTCGCCGACGAGGCTGGCCCGGCCGCCGCCGGCGCCGTCGATGGGGATGTCGACGTAGCTGGTGTAGCCGGCCCGGGGGCGGCCCGCGTAGCCGTAACTCTCGGCGATCGACGGGTCGTTGTCCTCGAAGGTGAGCGCCCCGGCCAGGTACCGGAAAGGGCCCGCCCTCCCCGCGGTGGTGATGCCGGCCGTGGTCCCGTCGAGGACGCCGGACCAGCCGCCCTCGTTGGTGTAGTCGAGGCCGACGCCGGGGTGCGACCAGGTGTAGGCGTCGACCTGCGGGATCCCGAAGGTCCGCTCGTACGTCTGGAGGGCGGTGTGCTCGGCCGAGTCGGGGCCGAAGGCGCTCTCGTGGGGCAGGACGACGCCCTGGTACTTGGCACGGGGGCGCCCGTCGAGCGTGTCGCTGAGGAAGGCCGTGTCGAGGACCGGCCGGTTCGGGTCGTTCAGGTCGATCCTGCGGAACGGGACACCGGAGCCCTTCAGCTCGGCGGTGATCGCCCCGACCGCGCTGCCGCCGTCGTCGACGACGAGGACGGTGAGGTCGACCCGGGGCACGGGGGCCGCGAGGGCCTGCGCGGACGGGACGACGGTGGCGAGCAGCGCGGCGGCGGCGAGAGCGGCGACCCGGGCGGCTCGGGGTGCGACGCGGCTGGTGCGGGGCGCGGTTCTGGGCGTACGGATTCGGCCGGAGTCCATCAGGTGGTGTCCCCCCTCGGCAGGTCCCCGCGCACCGGGGGCCGGGGCGGCGAACCTGTAGAGATGATGCAGATGATGCGAAGACGAGCGGGTCGTCCTTGCGTGACTGAGGCGAGTGTGACGAAGCGCTCCGAGCCTGAACGGTAAACATGAAAGAGACACCACGGATGAGTGAATCAACGCCGCCGTGAGCGAACAGGGCGAGCGAGCGTAGGCTCGTTCTCGGCGCTCTCCGGGCCGAAATACGATGTGGCGGGCACGGTCGGCCCATCCCTCGACCGCCACAGAACTCAATGGAAGCGAGATTTCACCACCGTGACTGCTCTCACTCTCAGCACTGCCGGTGCGGCGACGCTCCGCGCCGACGCCCTCGTCGTCGGCGTCGCGAAGTCCGGGAAGACGCTCGTCGTCGCCCCGGGCGCCGAGGCCGTCGACAAGGCCTTCGACGGCCGGCTCGCCACCGTCCTGGAGACGCTGGGCGCCTCGGGTGCCGAGGGTGAGGCGACCAAGCTGCCCGCCCCCGCCGGCCTCAAGACCCCGGTCGTCCTGGCCGTCGGCCTGGGCTCCGCCCCCGAGGACGGCGCGTCCTTCGGCACGGAGACGCTCCGTCGTGCCGCCGGCGTCGCCGCCCGCATCCTGACCGGCTCGAAGAAGGCCGCGTTCGCACTGCCGATCTCCGGCGCCGAGGACGCCTCCGCCATCGCGGAGGGCGCGCTGCTGGGCGCGTACGCCTTCACGCAGTACCAGGAGCAGGGCAAGGACGCGAAGAAGCCGCTGGGCGAGGTCGCCCTGCTCGGCGCCAAGCCGCGCGACAAGGCCCACAAGGCCGCCGCCGAGCGCGCCCAGGCCGTCGCGGAGGAGATGAACCGCGCCCGCGACCTGATCAACATGCCGCCGAACGACCTGACCCCGGCCGCCTTCGCCGCCGCCGCCCAGGCCGCCGGCAAGGAGCACGGCCTCAAGGTCCAGGTCCTCGACGAGAAGGCGCTCGCCAAGGGCGGCTACGGCGGCATCCTCGGTGTCGGCGCCGGCTCGGAGAACCCGCCGCGCCTGGTCCGGATCGGCTACACCCACCCGAAGGCGGAGAAGACCCTCGCCCTGGTCGGCAAGGGCATCACCTACGACTCGGGCGGCATCTCGCTGAAGCCGGCCGGCCACAACGAGACGATGAAGTGCGACATGAGCGGCGCCGCCGCCGTGTTCTCCTCCGTCGTCGCCGCGGCCCGCCTCGGTCTCGAGGTCAACGTCACGGGCTGGCTCGCCCTCGCCGAGAACATGCCGTCCGGCTCCGCCACCCGCCCGGGTGACGTGCTGCGCATGTACAGCGGCAAGACCGTCGAGGTCCTGAACACCGACGCCGAGGGCCGTCTCGTCCTCGCCGACGCGCTGACCAAGGCCTCCGAGGAGCACCCGGACGCGATCGTCGACGTGGCGACCCTGACCGGCGCGATGGTCCTGGCGCTCGGCAACCGCACGTTCGCCATCATGGCCAACGACGACGACTACCGCTCCGCGATCCACGAGATCGCGGACGAGGTCGGCGAGCAGTCCTGGCCGATGCCGCTCCCCGCGGACCTGCGCAAGGGCATGGACTCCCCCACCGCCGACATGGCCAACATGGGTGAGCGGATGGGCGGCGGCCTGGTCGCCGGTCTCTTCCTGCAGGAGTTCGTCGGCGAGGGCATCACCTGGGCCCACCTGGACATCGCCGGCCCCGCCTTCCACGAGGGCGCCCCGTACGGCTACACCCCCAAGGGCGGCACCGGCTCCTCGGTCCGCACCCTGGTGAAGCTGGCCGAGCTCACGGCGGCCGGCGAGCTCTGAGCGGTGCTGTGACGGTACGGCCCCGAGGACTCCGGTCCCCGGGGCCGTACCGTTCGCGCGACCTGCGCCCACCGTTCGCCCGCGACGAAATCCGTACGTTCGTACCCGCTGGTCACCCCTGCGTACGGACGATCGGCCGATCTCACACACCGGCCCCGCGTCCCGCCATCCGTCAACAAGTGCGAAGATGGGTTCTCGGCAGGACAGGGCCCCCACCACAGGGCCGAAAATAAGCGGCCGAACACCAGCCGCCGCCCGGTCATCGAGGACCGGCGACGAGCGCACATGCATGGAGGACGTGACGTGGCGAACGACGCCAGCACCGTTTTCGACCTAGTGATCCTCGGCGGCGGTAGCGGCGGTTACGCCGCGGCGCTGCGCGGAGCGCAGCTGGGCCTGGACGTCGCACTGATCGAGAAGAACAAGCTCGGCGGCACCTGCCTGCACAACGGCTGCATCCCGACGAAGGCCCTGCTCCACGCCGGCGAGGTCGCCGACCAGACCCGCGAGGCGGAGCAGTTCGGTGTCAAGGCCTCCTTCGAGGGCATCGACATCAAGGCCGTGCACAAGTACAAGGACGACGTGATCTCGGGCCTGTACAAGGGTCTGCAGGGTCTCGTCGCCTCCCGCAAGGTGACCTACATCGAGGGCACCGGCCACCTCTCCTCCCCGACCTCCGTCGATGTCGACGGCCGTCGCGTCGAGGGCCGTCACATCCTCCTGGCCACCGGTTCCGTGCCGAAGTCCCTCCCCGGCCTGGAGATCGACGGCAACCGGATCATCACCTCGGACCACGCGCTGACCCTCGACCGGGTCCCGGAGTCCGCGATCATCCTCGGTGGCGGTGTCATCGGCGTCGAGTTCGCCTCCGCGTGGAAGTCCTTCGGCACCGACGTCACGGTGATCGAGGGCATGAAGCACCTCGTCCCGGTCGAGGACGAGAACAGCTCGAAGCTTCTTGAGCGCGCGTTCCGCAAGCGCGGCATCAAGTTCAACCTCGGCACCTTCTTCCAGTCCGCCGAGTACACCGACAACGGCGTCAAGGTCACCCTGGCCGACGGCAAGACGTTCGAGGCCGAGGTGCTGCTCGTCGCCATCGGCCGCGGCCCGGTCTCCGCCGGTCTCGGTTACGAGGAGCAGGGCGTCGCGATGGACCGCGGCTACGTCCTGGTCGACGAGTACATGCGCACCAACGTGCCGACGATCTCGGCCGTGGGCGACCTCGTCCCGACGCTCCAGCTCGCGCACGTCGGCTTCGCCGAGGGCATCCTCGTCGCGGAGCGGCTGGCCGGCCTGAAGGCCGTCCCGATCGACTACGACGGCGTGCCCCGGGTGACGTACTGCCACCCCGAGGTCGCCTCCGTCGGCATCACCGAGGCCAAGGCCAAGGAGATCTACGGCGCGGACAAGGTCGTGGCCCTGAAGTACAACCTCGCGGGCAACGGCAAGAGCAAGATCCTCAAGACCGCGGGCGAGATCAAGCTCGTCCAGGTCAAGGACGGTGCCGTGGTCGGCGTCCACATGGTCGGTGACCGCATGGGCGAGCAGGTCGGCGAAGCGCAGCTGATCTACAACTGGGAGGCGCTGCCGGCCGAGGTCGCGCAGCTCATCCACGCCCACCCGACGCAGAACGAGGCGCTCGGCGAGGCCCACCTGGCCCTGGCCGGCAAGCCTCTGCACTCCCACGACTGACGCTCACGTCATCACAGGGCGCGACGACCACTTCCCGCAATTCGTTAGGAGCAACTGAAACCATGTCGGTTTCCGTAACCCTGCCGGCGCTCGGCGAGAGCGTCACCGAGGGCACCGTCACCCGCTGGCTCAAGGCCGAGGGTGAGCGTGTCGAGGCCGACGAGCCGCTGCTCGAGGTCTCGACCGACAAGGTCGACACCGAGATCCCCGCCCCCGCCTCGGGCATCCTCGCCTCCATCAAGGTCGCCGAGGACGAGACGGTCGAGGTCGGCGCCGAGCTGGCCATCATCGACGACGGCACGGGCGCCCCCGCGGCCGCTCCGGCTCCGGCCGCCGAGCCCGTCGCGGCCCCGGCCGCCCCGGCGCCGGTCGCCGAGGCCCCGGCCGCTCCGGCCCCCGTGGCCGAGGCCCCCGCCGCGGCTCCGGCCGGTGGCGCCACCGGTACGGACGTCGTGCTGCCCGCGCTGGGCGAGTCCGTCACCGAGGGCACCGTGACCCGCTGGCTGAAGTCGGTCGGCGAGACCGTCGAGGCCGACGAGCCGCTGCTCGAGGTCTCCACGGACAAGGTCGACACCGAGATCCCCGCCCCGGCCTCCGGTGTCCTCCTGGAGATCGTCGTCGCCGAGGACGAGACCGCCGAGGTCGGCGCCAAGCTCGCCGTCATCGGTGCCGCGGGTGCCGCTCCGGCCGCCGCCCCGGCTCCGGCTCCGGCCGCCCCCGTGGCCGCCCCGGCTCCGGTCGCCCCGGCCGCTCCGGCTCCGGCCCCCGCGCCGGTCGCTCCGGCCGCCCCGGTCGCCGCTCCGGCTCCGGTCGCCCAGACCCCGTCGATCGCCCCGGCCCTGGTCACCCCGGTTCCGGCGGCCCCGGCCGCTCCGGCCGAGGACGGCGCGTACGTGACCCCGCTCGTCCGCAAGCTCGCCACCGAGAACGGTGTCGACCTGGCGGCCGTCAAGGGTTCGGGCGTCGGCGGTCGTATCCGCAAGCAGGACGTCCTCGCGGCCGCCGAGGCCAGGAAGGCCGCCGCCGCTGCCCCGGTCGCGGCTGCTCCGGCCGCCGCCAAGGCTCCGGCCCTGGAGGTCTCCCCGCTGCGCGGTCAGACCGTCAAGATGACCCGCATGCGCAAGGTCATCGGCGACAACATGATGAAGGCGCTGCACGGCCAGGCCCAGCTGACCTCGGTCGTCGAGGTCGACATCACCAAGCTGATGAAGCTGCGCGCCCGCGCGAAGGACGCCTTCGCCGCCCGTGAGGGCGTCAAGCTCTCCCCGATGCCGTTCTTCGTGAAGGCGGCGGCCCAGGCGCTGAAGGCCTTCCCGGTCATCAACGCCCGGATCAACGAGGACGAGGGCACGATCACCTACTTCGACACCGAGAACATCGGTATCGCGGTGGACTCCGAGAAGGGTCTGATGACCCCGGTCATCAAGGGTGCGGGCGACCTCAACATCGCCGGCATCTCGAAGAAGACCGCGGAGCTGGCCGGCGCCGTGCGCGCCAGCAAGATCACCCCGGACGACCTGGCCGGTGCGACCTTCACCATCTCCAACACCGGTTCGCGCGGCGCGCTCTTCGACACGATCATCGTGCCGCCGAACCAGGTCGCCATCCTGGGCATCGGCGCCACCGTGCGCCGTCCGGTCGTCATCAACCACCCGGACCTGGGTGAGACGATCGCGATCCGCGACATGACGTACGTCGCGCTGTCCTACGACCACCGTCTGGTGGACGGCGCCGACGCCGCCCGCTACCTGACGGCCGTCAAGGCGATCCTCGAGGCCGGCGAGTTCGAGGTCGACCTCGGCCTGTAAGCCGTACGCCGAAAGGCATACGCCGAGGCAACGTAACGAGCCTCACCTGCGGCGCCCCCGTCCGGAAGTGTTTCCGGACGGGGGCGCCGCCGTATTGTCTTTAGAGTCAACACTCCCCGAGGAGCCGCTTCATGACCGTCCCCGTCGTCCACTCGCTGCGCGAGCAGATCCGCGAGCACATCGTGGAGGGGATCGTCAGCGGCCGCTGGAAGCCGGGCGAGCGCATCGTGGAGCGCCGGATCGCGACCGAACTCGAGGTCAGCCAGACGCCCGTGCGCGAGGCGCTGCGCGAGCTGGAGTCGCTGCGGCTGATCGAGTCTGCGCCGAACAAGGGCGTCCGGGTCCGCAATCTGACCGCCGCCGACCTGGAGGAGAGCTACCCCGTACGGGCCGGTCTGGAGCAGATCGCGGCCGAGCTGGCGGCCGGGCGGCTCGCGACGGACTGCTCGGCCCTGGAGCCCCACGTGGCGGCCCTCTACGAGGCGGACGCGACCTCCGACGGGACCGCGCAGGTGCGGCACACGGTGGCCTTCCACCGGGAGCTGGTGAAGGCGGCCGGGAACGCCGTCCTGCTGCACACCTGGGAGACGCTCGGCATCGAGGTCTTCACGGCCCTGTCGATCCGGTGGCTGGGCACGGTCCAGAAGTCGTACGCGGAGGAGCACCAGGAGCTGGTGGAGGCCTTCCGGCGTGGCGACCCGAACATCGGCGCCCTGGTGAAGGCGCATGTGCTGGGCTGCGCGCCGCGCGCCTGACTCCGTTCGCCGTCACGGAACGTAGCGGGTCCGCCCCTTCGGGTGGGCCCGCTCATTCGTGCGCGCACCCCCTCAGAAAGCGGCTCCCACCTGCGAAAACAGGGCGAAAACGAGGCACCGGGTGCCCCATTTCGCGGCACCCTGTGCCGACTTTCTCGATCTGAAGAGGTTTTCCCCTTCAACCCTTTGATCGATCATCGATCGCCGGTTTACAGTCTTCGGCGGGCCGCTACCCGGCCCTTCGCCCTGTCCTGCCAGACAAGGCACCCCATCTCCACCCCCACCTGTCCGGAAGGCGGCGATCATGACCGATCCCGTAGGCAAGATTCCGAGCGAGCTCGACCAGCTCCCGGACCGTGACACCGAGGAGACCGCCGAGTGGGCGGCCTCCCTGGACGCCGTCACCAAGGCCGCCGGCCCCCACCGGGCCGCCTACCTGATGCGCCGCACGCTCCAGCACGCCGAGGGCGCGGGCCTCGCCCTGCCCAAGCTGCTGGAGACGGATTACGTCAACACCATCCCGACCTCCGCCGAGCCGACGGGCGCCGCCTTCGACGGCGACGAGGCCATGGAGCGCCGGATCACCGCCTGGAACCGCTGGAACGCGGCCGCGATGGTCACCCGCGGCTCGAAGTACGGCGTCGGCGGTCACATCGCCACCTTCGCGTCGGCGGCCTGGCTGTACGAGACCGGCTTCAACCACTTCTTCAAGGGCAAGGAAGCCGACGGTTCCGGCGACCAGCTCTACATCCAGGGTCACGCCGCCCCCGGCATCTACGCCCGCGCGTTCCTGGACGGGCGCCTGAACGAGGCCCACCTCGACAACTTCCGGCAGGAGTCCGGCGGCAACGGTCTGCCCTCCTACCCGCACCCGCGCCGCCTTCCCTGGCTGTGGGAGTTCCCGACCGTCTCCATGGGTCTGGGCCCGCTCTCCGCGATCTACCAGGCGCGCTTCAACCGCTACCTGACCAACCGCGCCATCAAGGACGTCTCCGCCTCGCACGTGTGGGCGTTCCTCGGTGACGGCGAGATGGACGAGCCCGAGTCGACCGCGGCCCTCGCCCTGGCCGCCCGCGAGGGTCTGGACAACCTGACCTTCGTCATCAACTGCAACCTGCAGCGCCTCGACGGCCCGGTCCGCGCCAACTTCAAGATCGTGCAGGAGCTGGAGGCCCAGTTCCGCGGCGCCGGCTGGAACGTCGTGAAGTCGCTGTGGGGCAACGCCTGGGACGAGCTGTTCGCGCTCGACACCACCGGCGCCCTCGTCCGCCGCCTCCGCGAGGTGCCGGACGCGCAGGTCCAGACGTACCAGACCCGCGACGCCGCCTACATCCGCCAGGACTTCTTCGGCAAGGACCCGGCGCTCGTCGCGATGGCGCAGCTGCTGAGCGACGACAAGATCCTGGAGTGCTTCCACCTCTCGCGCGGTGGCCACGAGCCGCGCAAGGTGTACGCCGCGTACAAGGCCGCCGTCGAGTTCAAGGGCGCGCCGACGGTCATCCTCGCGCAGACCGTCAAGGGCTTCACCCTCGGTGAGGGCTTCGCGTCGAAGAACGCGAACCACCAGATGAAGAAGCTCTCGAACGACGAGTTCAAGAACATGCGTGACCTGCTCGAGCTGCCGATCTCGGACGCGCAGTTCGCCGACGGCCAGGTGCCGTACGGCCACCCCGGCGCCGACTCCCCCGAGGTCCGCTACCTGCAGGAGCGCCGCGCGGCGCTCGGCGGTCCGGCCCCGGCCCGTCGTACCCACGCGCTCGCCCCGCTGCCGGCCCCGGCCGAGAAGGCCTTCACCGCCTTCGACAAGGGCTCCGGCTCCCAGTCGATGGCCACGACGATGGCCTTCGTCCGTCTGATCAAGGACCTGATCCGCGACAAGGAGACCGGCAAGCGCTGGGTCCCGATCGTCCCGGACGAGGCCCGCACCTTCGGTATGGAGTCGCTGTTCCCGTCACTCGGCATCTACTCGCCGAAGGGCCAGACGTACGAGCCGGTCGACCGCGACCAGCTGATGTACTACAAGGAGGCCGTCAACGGCCAGATCCTCAACGAGGGGATCACCGAGGCCGGTTCGATGGCCGACTTCATCGCCGCTTCCACCGCGTACTCCACGCACGGCGAGGCGATGATCCCGTTCTACATCTTCTACTCGATGTTCGGCTGGCAGCGGACCGCCGACCAGATGTGGCAGCTCGGCGACCAGCTCGGCCGCGGCTTCCTCGTCGGCGCCACCGCGGGCCGTACGACCCTGACCGGTGAGGGCCTCCAGCACGCCGACGGCCACTCGCCGGTGATCGCGGCGACCAACCCGGCCGCCCTGACGTACGACCCGGCGTTCGCCTACGAGGTCGCGGCCATCGTCAAGGAGGGTCTGCGCCGGATGTACGGCGAGGCCGCCGAGGGCGAGGACCAGAACGTCTTCTACTACCTCACCGTCTACAACGAGCCGATGCCGCAGCCGGCCAAGCCGGCCGGGATCGACGAGGGCATCGTCAAGGGCCTCTACCGCTTCAACACGGCGGAGTCGGCCGGTCTCGACCTTCCCGCGAACGCCTCGCGGATCCAGCTGCTCTCCTCCGGCACGGCCATCCACTGGGCCCTGGAGGCGCAGAAGCTGCTCGCCGCCGAGTGGGGCGTGGGCGCCGACGTGTGGTCCGCGACCTCCTGGACGGAGCTGCGGCGCGACGCGCTGGAGGCCGACGCGGCGCTGCTGCGCGGCGAGGAGCAGGTGCCGTACATCCGCAAGGCCCTGGAGGGCGTCGAGTCCCCGGTCCTCGCGGTATCCGACTACATGCGCCAGGTCCCGGACCAGATCGCGCAGTGGGTCGAGCAGGACTGGTCCTCGCTCGGTGCGGACGGCTTCGGACTCTCGGACACCCGCGACGCGGCCCGCCGCCACTTCGGTGTCGACGCGCAGTCGATCGTCGTCGCGGCCCTCGCCCAGCTCGCCCGCCGCGGCGAGGTCCCGGCCTCGGCCGTGAAGGAGGCGCGCGAGCGCTACGGCCTGTAGGCCATGCCCGGTTGTCGGTGCGGGCACGCATGATGGGTTCATGCGTGCCGCCCGACTGATCAAGATGGTCCTGCTGCTCCAGTCCCGTCCTTCGATGACGGCGGCCGAACTGGCCGAGGAGCTGGAGGTGTCCGAGCGGACCATCACCCGCGATGCCCTCGCCCTCTCGGAGGCGGGGGTTCCGGTGTATGCGGACCGGGGCAGGACCGGTGGGTACCGGCTCGTCGGCGGCTACCGCACGCGACTCACGGGCCTGGCGCGCGGCGAGGCCGAGGCGCTGTTCCTGTCCGGACTGCCCGGCGCGCTGCGGGACATGGGCCTGGAGGACGCGGCGTCGGCGGCCCGGCTCAAGGTGTCCGCGGCGCTGCTGCCCTCGCTGCGCGACGCCCCGGACTCGGTGGCGCAGCGCTTTCTGCTCGACGCGCCCGGCTGGTACCAGGAGCCGGAGACCCCGGAGATGCTGCCGCCGATCGCAGAGGCGGTCTGGGACGACCGGATGCTCTCCGCCCGCTACCGGCGCGGTGACCGTGAGGTGGAGCGCGAGCTCGCCCCGTACGGCCTCGTCCTGAAGGCCGGCGTCTGGTACCTGTGCGCGCGCTCCGGTACGGCCTTCCGCACCTACCGGGTCGACCGCTTCACGGCCGTCGCCCTCTCCGGGGAACGCTTCGTACGGGACGAGGAGTTCGCCCTGCCGGACTTCTGGGCCCAGCGCGCGGCGGAGTTCGCCCGGTCGATCCTGCGCGCCGAGGTCGTCGTACGGCTCACGGAGGCGGGGGCCCGCAGACTCCCGTACGTGACCGACCGCGCGGCCGCCGAGGAGTCCCTGGCGGCGGGGACGCGGGACGCGGAGGGCGGGGTGACGGCGACGCTCCCCGTGGAGAGCGAGGAGGTCGCCTTCTCCCAGCTGATCACGCTCGGCGCGGAGGCCGAGGTACTGGCCCCGGCCTCCTTGCGCGCCCGGTTCGGGGAGGCGGCCCGGGGCCTCTCGGACCTGTACTCCTGACCGGTGCCTACCGGTCGTCGCGCACGTCCGGCACTCCTGGCTGTGCCTACCGGTAGTCGTGCACGTCCGGCTTCCCCGTCTCGCCCGCGATGATGAAGCCCCAGGCGTCCGGCCGTGACCCGTCGGCGTCGGTGAAGCCGTACTCCCCCGCGAGCTGTCCGCTCGACAGCGACCGGCCGTTCCAGCGGTGCCGGTCGGGGTCGGCGGCGAGGGCCGCGATCGCCCTCCCCACGTACACCGGGGACTCGGCGATCGCGAAGTCCGGGATCTTCTCCACGGCGTCGCGCCAGTTCTCCTCGGTGACGCCGAACCCGGCGAGCATCTGCTCGGACCTGAGCCAGCCGGGGGTGACGGAGACCGCCGTGCCGCCGTACTCCGCCAGTTCCCTGCCGAGTCCGAAGGCCATCCGGATCGGGGCGTTCTTGGCGAGGTCGTAGAAGAGGTTCTCGCGGAAACGGGTGCCGTTGTACTCGGACGTGCCGTCGGTGACCTCGACGACGAGCCCGCCACGGTTCCGGATGAGCAGCGGGATGGCCGTGTGCGAGGTGATGGCGTGCGTCCGCACCCCGAGTTCCAGCATCCGCAGGCCGCCGGTGAGGTCGTTCTCCCAGGTCTTCTTCCCGAAGGCGAGGAGGTGCTCCCCGCCCCAGACGTCGTTCACGAGGACGTCGAGCCGCCCGCGCTCCCGGTCGATCCGGTCGACCAGCGCCCGCACCTGCTCCACCTCCAGGTGGTCGGTGGGGACGGCGATGCCCTCGCCGCCGGCGGCCGTCACCAGTTCGGCGGTCTCCTCGATGGTCTCGGTGGCCCGGCCGACCTCGCTGACGTTCTCGCGGGTGGTCCGCCCGGTGACGTACACCGTCGCTCCCGCCGCGCCGAGCTGGACGGCGATGCCCCGCCCGGCGCCCCGGGTGGCCCCCGCGACCAGGCAGATCCGTCCCCGCAGGGCCTTCGTTTCGTTCGTCTCGGTCGTCATGAGTATCAGACTGGCAGGAAAGTACGACACCTTCTGTCCGGATTCATTTCGGGCTTTCCGGGTGCGTCGCACCCCCCGAACCAGGATGCTGGTCCCGTGATGGACGAGACCGAGTTCTGGGAGATCATCGACGCCAGCCGCGAGGACGCCGAGGGCGACCCCGAGGAACAGGCCGACCTGCTCGTGGAACGGCTGACCCGGCTGGACCCCGACTCCGTGCTCGACTACGCACGCCATTTCGAGGCCCGCTACAACCGCGCGTACCTGTGGGATCTGTGGGGCGCGGCGGCGGTGCTCTTCGACGGGGCCGGCGACGAGACCTTCGACTCGTTCCGCTGCTGGCTCATCGGCCAGGGCCGGGAGGTCTACGAGGGCGCGGTGCACGAGCCCGACGCGCTCGCGGAGCTGCTCGGCGACTTCGACCTGGAGATCGACGGGGACGGTGAGGAGATCGGTTTCGCGGCGGACGAGGCGTACGAACAGCTGACCGGCGCCGAGACCCCGGACCTGGGCATTCCGATGCCGGGCGGGGAGCCTCTGGGCGCGCCGTTCGACCTGGAGGACGACGACGTCCTCGCGGCTCGCTTTCCCCGGCTGTGGGGGCGCTTCGGAGCAGCCTGAGAACAGGGGCGGTACGGACCCCGGGGCCGTCGGAGGCACGGCCCCGGGGGTCTTCGGAGGCACGGCCCCGGGGGTCTTCGGAGGTACGGACCCGGGGGCCGTCCCACCCCGGGTCCGTACCGGCTCTGCGTCCCGCTCAGCCCGGCTGCGGGCGCGGGTTCTCCCGACGGTCTCGGCCTCCGGCCGGGTGCCGGTCGCTCAGAAGTGCGTGCCGCCGTCGATGCGGACCTCGGTGCCGGTGATGAACTTCCCGTCCTCTGACGCCAGCATCGCGACGACGCCGGCGACGGTCTCGGGGCCCGCGAAGCCCTGACCGAGGGCGGGGGCGAGCTTCGCGAAGAGGGACCAGTCGGCGTCCTCGGGGAGGCCGGGGCCGACGCTCTGGCGGCTGGCGCCGGTGCCGTCGGTCATGCCGGAGGAGATGGAGCCGGGCTGGACGGCGGTGAAGCGGATGCCCTGCTTGGCGTACTCGGCGGCGAGCGCGTGGGTCATGGACTGGATGCCGCCCTTGCTGGCCGCGTAGGCCGCCATGTAGGGGTGCGCGAACATCGCCGAGGTGGAGGAGAAGTTCACGACGGCGGAGCCGTCGCCCTCCAGCAGGGCGGGGATCGCCTCGCGGATCATCAGGAACGTGCCGGTGAGGTTGATCCGTATGACCTGCTCGAACGAGTCGAGGCTCGTCTCGTGGGTGTGCGAGGAGCGCAGGATGCCGGCGGCGTTGACCAGGACGTCCAGGCCACCGAGCGCCTCGACGGCGGCGGCGACGCCGGCGCGTACGGAGGCCTCGTCGGCGACGTTCAGGACGACGGTGGTGAGGCGGTCGGCGGCGTCGCCGGCCTTGGCGACGGTGTCCTTGAGGCCGTCCTCGCTGATGTCGGCGGCGACGACCCGGCCGCCCTCGGCGAGCACGCGGAGGACGGTGGCCTGGCCGATGCCGGAGCCGCCGCCGGTGATGAGGGCGCGGCGTCCTTCGTAACGGGTCAGCTGGTTCATGGCGGCAACCTCTCGATGTCGAGCTTCCGACCGGATCTTCCGGGGGACTTCCCGCGGGACTTCCGGGGGACGCTGCCACCGTACGCCCAAGTGGCACGTTTTGCCATAGTTGCATGACGTGCACATCGTGCACGTCTGACAGCCGGCAGGCGTACGCTTCGTACGGTGAGCACCAAGCCCGAGGGCGCCACGCCCCCCACCCGGACGCTGACGGAGCGCCGCAAGGCCGCCACCCAGCTGGACATCGCGCGCGCCGCCGCCGAACTCTTCACCGAGCACGGCCCCGACGGCACCACGGCCGAGGACATCGCCCTGCGGGCCGGGGTCGCGCTGCGCACCTTCTACCGGTACTTCCGCTCCAAGCAGGACGCCGTGGCCCCGCTCCTCGCGGGCGGCGGCGACCGCTGGCGCGAACTCCTCGCCGCGACGGCCGCGACGGAACCGGGCGCGGGACTGCCCGAGGCCCTGGAGCGCTCGATCGCCACGTCACTGACGCCCGGGGACGCGGCGGCGGAGGAGGGGCTGCGCTGGACGCGCGGACTGCTGCGCGCGGCCGCCGAGGACCCGGCGCTCCGGGCCGTCTGGTACCGGGTCAACCAGGAGTCGGAGGAGCGGCTGCGGGAGGTCGTCGCCGGGCTCGCGGGGCCGGGCGCGGACCCGCTGGAGGTACGGCTCGCGGCGGCGGCGGCCACGGACGCGATCCGGATCGCGCTGGAGAGCTGGGCGGAGACGGACGCGCCGGTACGGGGCGCGGGCGCCCCGGCGGAGCTCGCGGTCCGGTGCCTGCGGGAACTGATGGGCGGGATGCGGCTCTTGAACCCCGGCTTCAGCGGACGGTCAGTGAGCGGCCCATGAGGATGTCGTCCACGTACGCCCCGGCCAGGAAGAGCTCCCCCGGCAGGACGCCCTCGACCGCGAAGCCCTCGGAGGCGTAGAGCGCGCGGGCGGGGGCGTTGTGGCCGAGCACGCGGAGGGTGATGCGCACGGCGCCGTCCGCGCGCGCCCTGTCCATCGCGGCCCGCAGCAGAGTCCGCGCCACACCGCACCCGCGGGCGGACTCGGCGACGGCGAGACCCTGGATCTGGCGGACGTGGGCGGTGGCGGCGAGCGGGGTCGGCGGCGCGACCCGGATGTAGCCGACGATCACGCCCTCACGTACCGCGAGGAGGTAGTCCTCGGGCAGATGACGGTCGTCGAAGAAGGGCTCGTACGGCGGGGTCGGGGCGGGCAGCACCGCGTGCAGGGTCGACCAGGCGGCCCGGTCGAGCGCGGCGAGGGCCTCCTCGTCCTCCTGGGCGGCCGTACGTATCAGCGTCTCCGGCACGATCATGGCAGCCACTGTGCCACGCCCCCGCCCGGGAGGGCAGGATGGTGGCCATGCAGCGTTCCGCCACCCGCAAGCGTGTCGCCGTCACCGGTGCCTCCGGGCTCATCGGCTCCGCCCTCGTCCGCTCCCTGCGCGCCGACGGCCATGACGTGCTCCGGCTCGTCCGCCGTCCCGCCCGCACCGCCGACGAGGTCGAGTGGGACCCGAAACGGCTGTACGTGGACGCCGCCGGGCTCGTCGGCGTCGACTCCGTCGTGCACCTGGCGGGCGCCGGGGTCGGCGAGCGCCGCTGGAACGAGGCGTACAAGCAGGAGATCCGGGACAGCCGGGTGCTCGGCACGAGGGCGATCTCCCAGGCCCTCGCCTCGCTCGCGGAGCCGCCGGAGAGCCTGGTGTGCGGCACGGCGCTCGGCTGGTACGGGGACACCGGCAGCCGCGCGGTCGACGAGAGCGCCCCGGCGGGCACGGGCTTCCTGCCCTCGGTCTGCGTGGAGTGGGAGGCCGCCGCGGCCCCCGCCGAGGAGGCCGGCATCCGGGTCACCTACGCCCGTACGGGCCTGGTGGTGGCGCGCGAGGGCGGGGCGTGGGGGCGGCTGTTCCCGGTCTTCCGGGCCGGGCTCGGCGGACGCATGGGCGACGGCCGCCAGTACTGGTCGTTCATCTCCCTCCACGACGAGGTGGCCGCCCTGCGCCATCTCGTCGACACCCCGTCGCTCTCGGGCCCGGTGAACCTGACCGCCCCCGACCCGGTCACCAACCGCGAGGTGACGGCGGCGATGGGCCGGGTGCTGGGCCGGCCGACCCTCTTCACGGTGCCCGCGCCCGCCCTGCGGCTGGTGCTCGGGGACTTCGCGCAGGACGTGCTGGGCAGTCAGCGGGTGCTGCCGGGGCGCCTGTTGGAGACCGGATTCGACTTCGCGTTCCCGACGATCGACGACTCGATCAGGGCGGCGGCGCGCTGAGCCACCCGCGCCCCCGCACCTCCCACCCCCTCCTTCCTCCCCCTCTGCGCGCCCCCGTGCCGCACGCACCCCGGTGCGCGCGGCTGGCACCCGTGGGAGCGCTGCCTAGGCTCGACACGAACGGCGAACTCGGGCATTCCGGAGGCCTGTTGGGGGCATAGGCCTCCCACTGGCCGCGCCGACCTGGGGAGGGGCACGTGCTCAACAGCGCAGACAGCGCAAGGACCGCACAGCGTACGGACGTCGACGTCGCGCAGACTGTCGACGTCGTCATCGTGGGAGCGGGGGTCGCGGGGCTCGCCGCCGCCCGCCGGCTGACCGACGCCGGGCTCTCCACGGTCGTCCTGGAGGCGGAACCCCGGATCGGGGGCCGGATGGCGACCGAGGCCGTCGACGGCTTCCTGCTCGACCGGGTCGGGCCGCTGCTCACCTTGTCGTACGAGGAACTGCGGGCCGTTCCGGGGCTCGACGGCCTGGTGCTGCGGCCGTTCGCCCCGGGGGTGCTCGTGCACAGCGACGGCCGGTACGCGCGGTGGGGCGCCCCGCACCCGCGCCGGACGGCCGGAGGACACCGGGGTGCGGGCCACCGAAGCGTGGGGGGAGCGTTCAGCGTGGCGCGCGCCCTCGCGAGCGCCCCCCGACATCCGGCCGCCTCGCTCGACCAGGCGCGGCTCGGGGCCTCCCTCGTCCGGCTCGCGGCGACCCCGACCCAGCGGATCCTGGCACGGCCCGAGCGGACCGCGCGCGAGGCGCTGACCGCGCGGCTGCCCGCCAGGACCGTGCAGGGGGTGCTGCGGCCGCTGCTCGCGGCGCTCCTCGGCGACCCGGACCTCGGCATGTCGAGCCGCCGCGCGGACCTGGCGCTGCGCGCCTTCGCCCGGGGCAGGCTGGCGGTGCCCGAGGGCGGTTCGGCGGCGCTCCCGGAGCGGCTCGCGGCGGCGCTGCCGCCGGGCACGGTCCGTACCGGCGTCCGGGTCACGGAGGCCTCGATCTCGCGGGTCACGACGGCCGACCACGGAGTCTTCCGCTGCCGTTCGGTCGTCCTCGCCACCGGGGCGCGTACGGCCGCCGACCTGCTGCCCGGCCTGCGGAGGCCGGCCTTCCACTCCGTGACGGTGCTTCACCACACGGCGCCGGCGGCACCGACCGGGGACCCGACGCTGCTCCTGGAGTCCGACCCGGGCGGGCCGGTGGCCCACACCGCCGTGATGAGCGCGGTCGACCCGCGCCGGGCGCCGGAGGGGCGGACCCTGATCACCTCGACGGTGCTCGGAACGCCACCGGACGACACGGAACGGCGGGTCCGCAAGCACCTCGCCACCTTGTACGGCACGTCGACCGACGAGTGGGAACTGCTCGCCCTGCACCACACTCCGGACGCGGTCCCGGCGATGACACCCCCACACGACGCCGGCCGCTCGGTCCGCCTGCTGTCGGGCCTGTACGTCTGCGGCGACCACCGCGCGACGAGCACGCCCCAGGGCGCACTGACCTCGGGCCGGCGCGCCGCCCGCGCGCTCCTGACGGACCTGGGGCTGCGCCCGCCGGGCGAACTCGCGACGGAGGAGGCCTGCGGGGAGGCGGCCTGACCATCCGGTGGCCGGGGCTTCGCAGGGCCGGGGGAGCCCCCCGCCCACCCCGTTGTGGGCATTCGTTCCGCAGGGGCGGAAGGGGTGGGCACAACGGACGACGCCCCTTGCCGGGCCCAGGCTTCCGCGCCTGGACCCGCGCCACAGGTGCGCCGCACGCGGTGGTGCGGGTCCAGGCACGAGGGGCGGAGGCGCCGCCAGGCGCGCCGTCCCGTGTGCCCACCCGTCCCGCCCCAGCGGGACGATTGCCCACACGGCGGGCAGGCGGGCGCGGGCCGCACGGCGTGGGGGCGGGCGCGGGCCGCGCACGGCGGGGCGGGCGCGGGCCGCACCGGCAGGGCGCGGCGGGTCGCACCGGCAGGGCGCTGCCCGCACAGGACGGAGCGCGGCCCGCACGGGCGGGAGCGCAGGGCCCGGGCTGGGGCGGGGCAGGGCCCGGGTCAGCCGATCGCTGCTACCCGGTCTCGGTACGTGCGGGCCGCCGCCGCGTCCCGGTACGGCTCCAGACGGCGTTCGAAGTCCCGTACGTACTCCACCGCCCTCGCCGACCGCATCTCCGACGCCTGTTGCGCGGCCTCCGCGCCCAGCGCGCACGCCTGGTCCAGTTCGCCGAGGGCCAGCCGCGAGGTCGCGAGGACCACCCTGCAGAAGAGGCGGCTGCGGGCGAAGGCGGGGGCGCGGAGCTGGAGGGCGCGTTCGGCGTGCTGGGCCGCCGGCCGGTACTGCTGGAGGTCGCGGTGGCAGTGCCCCAGTTCGTCGGCGAGCTGTGCCTCGTCGAACATCCGGGCCCAGTAGGGCACCTCGTCGCCGGGGCGGGCCGCTTCGAGGGCCCGCTCGGCCCGGACGAGCGAGGCACTGCACGCGCGTGCCTCGCCGAGGACCGCGTGCCCCCGCGCCTCCACCGCGTGCAGCATCGCCTGCACGACCGGCGGCGCGGCCGGCCCGACGCCCTGCTGGGCGACCCGGGCGAGCTGCACGGCCTCCCGCCCGTGACCGAGGTAGACGGCCTGGCAGCTCATGGTGAGGAGCACGTACGAGCCGTAGGCCCGGTCCCCCGCGGCCTGGGCGAGGCGCAGCGCCTGGACGAAGTAGCGCTGGGCCAGGCCGTGCGCGGCGATGTCGTACGAGGTCCAGCCGGCCAGCCGGGTGAGGTCGGCGGCCGCGGCGAAGAGACGGCGGCCCACGGACTCCCCGTACGTCCCGCGCAGCATCGGCTCGGCCTCGTGCTCCAGATAGCGGACGAGGGCCTGGCGGGCGTGCCCGCCGCCGTAGGCGTGGTCGAGCGTGCGGAAGAGTTCGCCGACGGAGCGGAGGGCCGCGATGTCCCCGCTGGAGACCCGCTGGCCGGGCCCCCGGTCCGTACCGCGCTGCCGGGGCACGGAGAAGCGGCCCTGGGACGGCACCCGGGGATCGTGCGCGAGCCGGGGGTCGGGCGCGAGGCGCGGCTCGTGCGCGAGGCGGGCCTCGGCGGTGACGGCCGCCGAGGAGGAGCGGGGGGCCTGCGGCACGTCCCCGCGCGCCACCCGGTCGTCGGCGCGGCCGATCAGCCAGTCGCGGCTGGGAACGACCAGACCCGCCGGGGTGAAGGCGATCTTGCGGAGTTCGGCGTGGCTGCCGGAGTCCTTGCGCCAGAGCCCGCTGACGATGTCGACGGCCTCTTCGGGGGTCGCGGCGAACTCCAGGCCCGCGTAGACCGGCGCGCAGGCGTCGAGACCGAGGTCCTGGGCGGAGAGCCGGCGGCCGAGACGACGGGTGAAGACCTCGGCGATCAGCGCGGGTGTGGTGCCGCGCGGCTGCTGGCCGCGGAGCCAGCGGGTCACCGAGGTCTTGTCGTACCGCAGATCGAGGCCGTGTTCCAGACCGAGCTGGTCCACCCGTCTCGCGAGGCCCGCATGGGAGAACCCCGCTTCGGCGATGAGCGCGGCGAGCTGGCGGTTCGGGATGCGCTGCGGTGGTCGTTCCGTCATCAGCTGTGCGGTCTCCTGCCTTCCGGGTCCGGACGGCAGCCCCGTCGGACCCTCATGGAACGGCGCGAATTTAGCGGTCCTCACGGCCCGTACCGCCGCCTTCGCCCCACATTCATCCGATCGTGTGAGGATTGACGGCATCGCTGACGTAGGTGCCTTCGCCCACCTGCCGGACGGTGTCCCCGTCCACCTGCCGGATGGCGCTCACCGGCACCGCCGTACAGTGGCATGGGCGCGAATGACGCATGGTGCCGCGCCGGCCCGGGATGATCCCCGGAGTCCGGCCCCCGGCACCCAGGAGGAGGCATGGCCGTGAGTGAGCTGCGATTCGTCCGCCTTGGGTTCGGCGAGGAAGCCGTCGACTACCAGGTGGCCTGGGACAAGCAGCGCGAAGTGCACGCCGCACGGTTCGCCGACGAGGTCGACGACACGTGTCTGCTCCTCGAGCACCCGCCGGTCTACACGGCCGGCCGGCGTACGGCGGAGAACGAGCGCCCGCTCGACGGAACGCCCGTGGTGGACGTCGACCGCGGCGGCAAGATCACCTGGCACGGCCCCGGCCAGCTGGTCGGCTACCCGATCATGAAGCTGCCCCGCCCGGTGGACGTCGTCGCGCACGTCCGCCGTCTGGAGGAGGCGCTGATCCTCACCGCCGCCGAGTTCGGCGTGGAGACGAGCCGGGTCGAGGGCCGCAGCGGGGTGTGGGTGCTCGGTGATCCGGTGGAGCAGCGGCCGTCGTTCGGCGGCCTGTCGCTGGACTTCGACCCGCGTCTGAACGACGAGGAGTTCGACCCGCGTCTGAACGGCCCCGAGTACGCCCCGTCCAACGCCGGCCAGCGCCGCGAGGACCGCAAGCTCGCCGCGATCGGCATCCGGGTCGCCAAGGGCGTCACCATGCACGGCTTCGCCCTCAACGTGAACCCGGACAACGCCTGGTTCGACCGGATCATCCCGTGCGGCATCCGCGACGCGGGCGTCACCTCGCTCGCCAACGAGCTGGGCCGTGACGTCACGATCGAGGAGGTGCTGCCGGTGGTGGAGAAGCACCTGCGGGCGGTCCTGGAGCAGGCGGAGCTGAAGCCCCGCGAGATCGAGCGTCCGGTGGAAACGGCCTCGGCCTGAGGAATGCAGGGCGCTGGCCAGAGGTTGGCCAGACGTAGTAAGGCATGGGAAGCAACGGCGTACCCTGGTGTACGCCGAAGAATCGAAGCTACAGGAGCCGATGTGTCCGCAGTCGCACCCGACGGACGCAAGATGCTGCGCCTGGAGGTCCGGAACGCCCAGACCCCCATCGAGCGCAAGCCCGAGTGGATCAAGACGCGGGCGAAGATGGGGCCCGAGTACACGAAGATGCAGGGCCTCGTGAAGAGCGAGGGCCTGCACACGGTCTGCCAGGAGGCGGGCTGTCCCAACATCTTCGAGTGCTGGGAGGACCGCGAGGCGACCTTCCTCATCGGCGGTGACCAGTGCACCCGGCGCTGCGACTTCTGCCAGATCGACACGGGCAAGCCCGAGGCGCTGGACCGTGACGAGCCGCGCCGCGTGGGCGAGTCGGTCGTCACCATGGACCTGAACTACGCCACCATCACCGGCGTCGCGCGCGACGACCTGGAGGACGGCGGCGCCTGGCTGTACGCGGAGACCGTGCGCCAGATCCACCAGCAGACGGCGGAGCGCGCCGAGGGCCGCACCAAGGTCGAGCTGCTCGCGCCCGACTTCAACGCGGTGCCGGAGCTCCTGGCGGAGGTCTTCGCCTCCCGCCCCGAGGTCTTCGCGCACAACGTGGAGACGGTGCCGCGGATCTTCAAGCGGATCCGCCCGGGCTTCCGCTACGAGCGTTCGCTGGACGTCATCACGCAGGCGCGTGACTACGGTCTGGTCACGAAGTCGAACCTGATCCTCGGCATGGGCGAGACCCGCGAGGAGGTCAGCGAGGCGCTCCAGCAGCTGCACGACGCGGGTTGCGAGCTGATCACGATCACGCAGTACCTGCGCCCCTCCGTCCGGCACCACCCCGTGGAGCGCTGGGTGAAGCCGCAGGAGTTCGTGGAGCTGAAGGAGGAGGCCGACGAGATCGGTTTCTCCGGTGTGATGTCGGGCCCGCTGGTCCGTTCCTCGTACCGCGCGGGCCGTCTGTTCCAGCAGGCGATCGAGAAGCGCGGTGCCGTCGACAACGCCACCCAGGCTGTGTGAATCCGAGCACAAGCAGTTACCGGCCGGTAATGGCCGGATCGGACGCGGCCCGTACGCCCCCGCAGCTCAGCGGGGATGTACGGGCCGCGTCGGCGTTTCCCGTGCCCTCCACATGGCCGCATCAACGTTTCATCAGTGTTTGACCACCGGGTCACGCCCTGGTAACACCAGTCTGTGAGCCTGGATTCACTCACCGCCACGACTCGCTCACACCCCCCGCCTCGTCTCACCCGCAATCGAGGGAGGACCCCGCCATGCCGGCCGCATCGACGCACGTCCGCGTCACCGCGATCCCGTCCGTCACCGACGCACTGAAGGCCGTGGAGGCACTGCTCCTCGGCGCCGGGCAGCGCACCGCCCGGCGCAACGCCTGGAACTCCGTCCTGGAGGACCGCCGCCGCGCCAAGGACCGGGTCGAGGCCCAGCACGTGATGGAGGTCGCGTCGGGCCGGACTTCCCGGGCCACGTAAACTTCAGGACATGGCGAGGAAGGCAAACACGGGCAGCGCTGACGCTGCGAACCAGGGGCGACTGAAGCAGATCGCCCTCACGTACAAGATGACCCGAAAGGCTGACCCCAAGGTCGGGCTTGTCGTCGCAGGCGTGGGCATCGTCGTACTCGGTGTCCTCCTCGCGATCGGCTTCCTGATCGGTCACCCGGTCTACCTGGGAATCCTGGGCTTCGTCCTGGCGCTCCTGGCGGCGGCCATCGTGTTCGGGCGGCGCGCCGAGCGCGCGGCGTTCGGGCAGATGGAGGGCCAGCCGGGCGCGGCCGCGGCGGTGCTGCAGAACGTCGGGCGAGGCTGGACGACGACCCCCGCGGTCGCGATGAACCGCAACCAGGACGTCGTGCACCGGGCGGTCGGCCGGGCCGGCATCGTGCTGGTGGCCGAGGGCAACCCGAACCGGGTGAAGACCCTGCTCGCGGCCGAGAAGAAGCGCATGAACCGCGTCGTGGTGGACGTGCCGGTGACCGACATCATCGTCGGCGACGGCGAGGACCAGGTGCCGCTCAAGAAGGTGCGCACGACCATGCTCAAGCTGCCTCGGGTGCTCACCGGCCCGCAGGTGACGGCGGCCAACGACCGGCTGCGGGCGATGGGTGACCTGATGAGCAACATGCCGCTTCCGAAGGGTCCGATGCCGAAGGGCATGCGGATGCCGCGAGGCGGAAAGATGCGCTGACGCGCCCGACCGGAAACAATTGTTTCCAGAACCGCTTCACGAGGAAGGCCCCGGACCGTTGTCACGGTCCGGGGCCTTCCTCGTGCGTTTCCTACGGGTCAGATGCGGACCTGGACCGCGCCGGAGAGGCGGTCGTGGAGGCCGCGGCCGTCGCGGTCCCAGATGAGGGCCGGGATCGCGAGGCAGACGAGCAGGGAGCGGAGCGCGACGCGCGGGAGGCCGAGGCGGCCGCCGTTCACGGAGACGACCTGGAGGCCGAAGAGGCGCTTGCCGGGGGTCGAGCCGATGGTGCCGACGGTCAGCACGCTCAGGACGAGGAGGATGCCGAGGGCCCAGTTGCCGGTGGCCTGGTTGTAGCCGTCGGTGATCAGGCCGTATGCGATCAACGTGCAGAGGGCCCAGTCGACGGCGAGGGCGCCGAGGCGCCGCCCGGGGCGGGCGATCGAACCGGGGCCCTCCTCGGGCAGCCCCAGCTGCTGACCGCGGTAGCCGAAGTCGACGCCTGCGTCCTCGGCCGCCGCGCGGGGGCCGGAGAGCCAAGATCCGAGTGCTTGCCTGTTGTCCACGCGACCACGGTACTGCGCCCGTTTTTGATCACTTCGGCCCGGGTCGGCGAAGTGGGGGCGGAGAGCGGGCGAAGAGGTCGTACGGGGGCGCCGGACCCCGAATCGACACCCACCCCGGTTAACTTCGACGAAACAATTGGGTCATGCTTGAGAAATCCCGTCTGCCTATGGTCGGGTCCAGCGTGTGCCACCGCACTGGCCGCACAACCGAGCTGCAACCCCGCCCCTCCCCGGGCCGGGAGTAGGAGGAGTGGGATGTCCGAGAAGCACGGGTTCCAGAACGCCGACGAGGTCAACAAGTTCATCAAGGACAACGACGTCAAGATGGTCGACGTCCGTTTCTGTGACCTTCCGGGCGTGATGCAGCACTTCACGATCCCGGCGACGGCCTTCGACCCGGCGGAGGAGCTCGCCTTCGACGGCTCGTCGATCCGCGGCTTCCAGGCCATCCACGAGTCCGACATGGCGCTCCGCGCCGACCTGTCGACGGCGCGCGTGGACCCCTTCCGCCGCGACAAGACGCTGAACATCAACTTCTTCATCCACGACCCGATCACGGGCGAGCAGTACAGCCGTGACCCGCGGAACATCGCGAAGAAGGCCGAGGCGTACCTCGCCTCCACCGGCATCGCCGACACCGCGTACTTCGGCCCCGAGGCCGAGTTCTACGTCTTCGACTCGGTGCGCTTCGAGACCTCGGCGAACCAGGGCTTCTACCACATCGACTCCGAGGCCGGCGCCTGGAACACCGGTGCGGAGGAGAACAACCGCGGTTACAAGGTCCGCTACAAGGGCGGCTACTTCCCGGCCCCGCCGGTCGACCACTTCGCCGACCTGCGCTCGGAGATCTCCCTGGAGCTGGAGAACGTCGGCCTGCAGGTCGAGCGCCAGCACCACGAGGTCGGCACCGCCGGCCAGGCCGAGATCAACTACAAGTTCAACACGCTGCTCGCCGCGGCCGACGACCTGATGCTCTTCAAGTACATCGTGAAGAACGTCGCCTGGCGCAACGGCAAGACCGCGACCTTCATGCCGAAGCCGATCTTCGGCGACAACGGCTCGGGCATGCACGTCCACCAGTCGCTGTGGGCGAACGGCGACCCGCTGTTCTACGACGAGACGGGCTACGCGGGCCTCTCGGACACCGCCCGCTACTACATCGGCGGCATCCTCAAGCACGCCCCGTCGCTGCTCGCCTTCACCAACCCGACGGTGAACTCGTACCACCGCCTGGTCCCGGGCTTCGAGGCCCCGGTCAACATGGTGTACTCGCAGCGCAACCGCTCCGCCGCCATGCGCATCCCGATCACGGGCTCGAACCCGAAGGCCAAGCGCGTCGAGTTCCGCGCGCCGGACCCGTCCTCGAACCCGTACCTCGCCTTCTCGGCGCTGCTCCTCGCGGGCCTCGACGGCGTCAAGAACAAGATCGAGCCCATGGAGCCGATCGACAAGGACCTGTACGAGCTGGCTCCCGAGGAGCACGCCAACGTCCCCCAGGTCCCGACCAACCTGGAGGCCGTCCTCTCCGCCCTGGAGGACGACAACGAGTACCTCCAGGCCGGCGGTGTCTTCACCTCCGACCTGATCGAGACCTGGATCGACTACAAGCGCACGAACGAGATCGCCCCGATCCAGCTGCGCCCGCACCCGCACGAGTTCGAGCTCTACTTCGACCTCTAGGCCGTACCGCGCGAGCGAGGTTCTCCCGAGGCCCGTCGTCCCCTTCGAGGGGGCGGCGGGCCTCGCCGTTTCCGGCCAAGATCACAGGAATGCGAACAGGTGACGAACTCTCGTACGTACCTATGAGTAAGGGGTTCACGCTCCGCGACTGATCGATAGCGTGTGGTCGTCGCCGCCGCCACACCCGGAGCACTGGGCTCCGCTGGGACTAGCTGGCGCGATGAGGACTGCCGACGTGACTCAGGCGGCTTTCGCCCCTGCAGAGACGCTCCGACTCCAGCCGTACACCGATCACTGCCGCGTCATCGCCGACGAGGGCGCGCACGTGGTCATCGGCGTCTCTCCGGGAAACAGTTATTTCACCGCCCAGCGGCTGCGCGAGCTGACGCGCTGGGGCTTGGACCACTTCGACCAGGTCGATCTCGTCTACACCGATCTGCATGTTTCCGACATGTACGAGGCGCTGGGGTACGGGGCCGACGAGGCGCGACGGAAGGCCGTCAAGAACCTGCGGGGGGTGCGGGCGAAAGTCGGGGCGGCCGTCGCTGAGGCCGATCCCACGGGGGTGCGGGTACGGGCCCGCGGGATGTCGGAGTTCGGCGACGTCCCGGCCTACCGCGAGCTGCACCGCACGGTGCTCGACGCGGTGGCGACGGACCCGGTGGTGCGCGAGACCTGTGACGCGCTGACCGGGATCTTCCTGGCCGGGAAGCTGGCGCCGGGGCAGCGGACCGACGAGCGGCAGCGGGAGGTGTGCCGCGCGTACATCTGCGCCGAGGTGCCGCTGTTCCTGGACACGCCCGCGATCCTCGGGGTCCCGTCCTCGCTCAACTGCTACCACCAGGCACTGCCGCTGGCCGATCTGCTGTACGGCCGCGGGTCCGGGCTCCGGGCCTCCCGCAATCAGGGCCACGGCATCCTCACACCCACCGGAACCACTGTCCAAGGAGCCACGCGATGAGCGTCGCCGTCGAGACCCTGCCGGCCTTCCCCTTCGACTGGGACGGGACCCGGCTGCCCGCCGAGATCACAGCGCTGCGCGCCGCGCCGGTCCGGAAGGTCCGCACGATCGCCGGGGCCGAAGCCTGGCTCGTCTCCTCGTACGAGCTGTGCAGAGAGGTCCTGGAGGACCCGAGGTTCAGCCTGAAGGACACCTCGGCGCCTGGAGCGCCGCGGCAGTACGCGCTGACGATCCCGCCGCACGTGGTGAACAACATGGGCAACATCACCGGGGCCGGGCTGCGTAAGGCCGTCATGAAGGCGATCAACCCGAAGACGCCCGGCCTGGAGGAGTGGCTGCGGGCGCGGGCCGGGGCACTGGTGGACGCGCTGGTCGCCGAGGGGGCACCCGGGGAGCTGCGGGGCGCCTACGCCGATCCGTACTCGGCGGGGCTGCACTGCCGGATGCTGGGCATTCCGGAGGAGGACGGGCCTCGGCTGCTGCGCAGTCTGGACGTGGCCTTCATGAACGCCCCGCACGAGATCGAGGCGGCCCGGCTCCACTGGGACCGGGACATCGCGTACATGACCGAGCGCCTCGACGATCCGGCGACGGGTGGGCTGATGGCGGAGCTCGCGGCGCTGCGCGAGGACCCCGACTACGCACATCTGACGGACGAGATGCTGGCAACGGTGGGCGTGACGCTGTTCGGGGCCGGGGTGATCTCCACCGCCGGGTTCCTGACGATGGCGCTCGTGTCGGTGCTGACCCGGCCGGACGTGCGGGAGGCACTGACCGCCGGCGCGCGGGGGGTCGCCGGGGCGATGGACGAACTGCTGCGGGTGAATCTGTCGATCGGCGACGGGCTGCCGCGGCTGGCCCTGGAGGACGTGCGGCTCGGCGAGGTCGAGGTGCGGGCCGGTGAACTGGTCCTGGTGCTGGTGGAGGCCGCGAACCACGATCCGGAGCACTTCCCGGACCCGCTGGCCTTCCGGCCGGACCGGGAGAACGCCGCCGAGCATCTCTCCTTCGGCGGCGGGCGGCACTACTGCCCGGCGACGGCCCTCGGCAAGCGGCACGCCGAGATCGCCCTGGAGACGCTCCTCGACCGGCTTCCGGAGCTGCGGCTCGCGGTGCCGGTCGAACAGCTGGTGTGGCGCACCAACTTCATGAAGCGGCTCCCCGAGCGGCTGCCGGTGGCCTGGTAACGGGCGGGATCCGACGACGGCGCTGCCCGGCCCTGGCCGGGCAGCGCCCCTCGGCTGTCAGCGGCCGTAGCGGATCATGGCTCGGACCATGCGGCAGGTGGTGTCCGAGGGCGGGTGGATGCCGATGTGGTGGGCCGTGGTGCGTATCGTCGTGTTCGTGGCCTTCGACGGGACGTAGACGCCGGCGTCGAGAAGGGCGATCGCGAGGCGCATGGCCTTCAGGCGGCGGTTGTGTGTCACGTACCACTCGCGGGGGCGGCCCGCAGGGAGCGGCTTCTTCTGGAGCGGCTTCCAGGGTTCGAGGGACGGTGTCCGGATCACGGCGAGAGCCATGGGCTACCTCCTGGCGAACGGCGGGGTGCGGGCCCTCCCCGGGACCCTCACCTTCACCCCCTATTTTAGAGGTCCCCACTGACAATCGCCCCTGGCCAGAGGGGGTTTAGGGGGTGGTGGAGAGAGGTCTGGGGGGTACCGTGGGGGCATGGAGATCTGGATCAATCCCGCCTGTTCCAAGTGCCGCAGCGCCCTCACCCTTCTCGACGCCGAAGGCGCCGACTACACCGTGCGGCGCTACCTGGAGGACGTGCCCTCGCCGGAGGAGATCCGGCAGGTGCTCGGGCGGCTCGGGCTCGAGCCGTGGGACATCACGCGGACGCAGGAGGCCGTCGCCAAGGAGCTCGGGGTGAACGACTGGCCCCGGGACGCCGAGAACCGCGACCGGTGGATCGAGGCGCTCGCCGGGCACCCCAAGCTCATCCAGCGGCCGATCATCACCGCCGAGGACGGCACGGCCGTCGTCGGGCGGTCCGACGAGGCCGTTCGGGACGCGCTCTCCCGTTGAGGCGGCAAGACACCCGCTAGGTCGGCTTCAGGAAGCGTGTGATGGCGGTCAGGGCCTGGTGCGGCAGCGTCGCCGGGAGGGTGTGGTGGGTCGCGCCGGTCAGGAACTCCGTCCGCAGGCGGAGTGCCGTCGCGTTCGCCGCCACCCTTCGCGGGTCGTGCGCCCTGCTGCCCTCCGCCAGGAGCAGCAGTGTCTGCGGTCTCAGCCCCGCGAGTCCGGTGGGGGTGGGGCGTGGGCCCGTGACCGGGCGGTGGCGGGGAAGCTCCGCCGCCAGGGCGTCGAGGCGCCGTACCTCCCGGTCGTGTTCCGCCCCGCCCGTCTCCCAGGCCAGGAACGCCGCCGTCCGCGCGGCCGTCGGGCGCAGCAGCATCGGCAGCGCCCGCAGCAGGTAGCCCGCGCGGAAGCCCGCGAAGCAGCCGGTCGGGTCGAGCAGGACCAGGCGGTCGGTCCGGTCCGGGGCCGCCAGGGCGTACCGGAGCGCGATCCACCCTCCGTACGAGTGGCCGCAGAGGGCCGCCGAGGTGAGGCCGAGGCCGTCGAGTACGGCGTCCAGCCAGGCTGTGAGGTCGGCGACCGTACGGATCGGGCGGCCGTCCGTCCTGCTGCGGCCCGGTCCGCCGACGAGGTCCACGGCGTGCACCCGGTGCGTCGCGCCGAGCGCGGCGGCCGTGGTGCGCCAGGAGCAGGCGGTCGCGCCGCCGCCGGGCAGCAGGAGGATCGGCGGGCCGTCTTCCACACCGTGACTCAGGAGGTGTGTGGTGCCGTAGGGGGTGGGGAGTTCCGAGACCGTCGTGGGATGCGGCCAGGTCGCGAGGAGCGCGTCGTACGCGGCCTCGAAGGTGACGGACATGGCGCAGTCCTCTCGTTCGGCGATATTCTCGCTCAGCGAGATAATAGGAGGCTGTGGTGGCCGAGTCATCCGAGATGCTCATCTTCCATCTGCTGCGTGA
This sequence comes from Streptomyces sp. NBC_01077, assembly GCF_045162855.1. NCBI lineage: Bacteria > Bacillati > Actinomycetota > Actinomycetes > Kitasatosporales > Streptomycetaceae > Streptomyces > Streptomyces sp. NBC_01077. The sequence goes on from NZ_CP108669.1 coordinate 3,183,106, forward strand.
GGTCACCGTCGAATACGGTCTCCGCCAGGGCGAGTTCGCCGCCCGCAACGGCATGCACCCCACCGACGTGCGCGCCCTGATCTGTCTCCTCGACGCCGAACGCGCCGGCACCGACGCCACCGCCGGATGGCTCGGCGAGCGGCTCGGCCTCAACTCGGCCGGCACGACCGCCGTCGTCGACCGGCTCGAACACCTCGGCCACGTGGCCCGCGTCCGGGACACCCGCGACCGGCGGCGCGTACACCTCACCGTGGAGGAGCGGGCGAAGGAGCTCGGCCGGGCACACTTCGGGCCCCTCGTCGAAGGGGCCGTGACGCTGCTCGGCAGGTTCGAGGAGAGCGAGAAGGAGGCCGTTCGGCGGTTCCTGACCGGCGTACGGGACCTCATGAGCGACGGGGAGGGGCGGTGACCGGTACGGACGCCGGGGGTGGGCTCGGGGTCGATCTGCATCTGGAGCTGAGCGCCGCCGGTGGACGGCGGGCCGTGCTCATCGCCGCCCTGCGCGACGCCGTACGCGGCGGGCGGCTGGCTCCCGGGACCAGGCTGCCGCCCTACCGTTCGCTCGCCGCCGACCTCGGCATCGCCCGGAACACCGTCGCCGACGCCTACGCCGAACTCGTCGCCGAAGGCTGGCTCACCTCCCGCCAGGGCTCCGGGACCCGCGTCGCCGACCGGGTCGCCGCGCCCACCCCCGGGCCCGTACGCCCGACCGCGCCGCCACCCCTCCCGTACGACCTCGTCCAGGGCAAGCCCGACCCCGGCACCTTCCCTCGCGCCGCCTGGCTGGCGGCGGCCCGGCGGGCCCTCACGGCCGCGCCGCACGAGGCCTTCGGGATCGGCGACCCGCAGGGCCGGATCGAACTGCGCCTGGAACTCACCGAGTACCTCGCACGGGTGCGGGGCGTCCGCACCACCCCGGACCGGATCGTGATCTGCTCGGGCGCCGCACACGCGCTGCGGCTCCTCGCGCGCGTGCTCGGCACGGCGGAACCGTGGGCCGTCGAGGCGTACGGGCTGCCCTTCCACCGCGGACTCCTCGCCGAGGCAGGCATCACCACCGTGCCGGTACCCGTCGACGAGGACGGGGCGCGGGTCGCCGAAATCCCCCGCCACGCGCGCGCGGTGCTGCTCACCCCCGCCCACCAGTTCCCCACCGGCGGGCCGCTGCACCCCGAGCGCCGGGCCGGCGTCCTGGAGTGGGCGCGGGCCTCCGGCGGGCTGGTGATCGAGGACGACTACGACGGGGAGTTCCGCTACGACCGGCGGCCCGTGGGCGCCGTCCAGGGCCTCGACCCCGAGCGGGCCGTCCTCATCGGCTCCGTCAGCAAGAGCCTCTCCCCCACGCTGCGGATCGGCTGGATGTGCCTGCCGTCGGCGCTCGTGGACCGGGTGGTCGCGGCGAAGGGCGAGCGCGAGCCGTACGCCTCCGCGACGGAACAGCTCACCCTCGCGGACCTCATCGGCTCCGGCGCGTACGACCGGCACGTCCGGCGGATGCGCCAGCGGCACCGCCGGCGGCGCGACCGGCTGACGACGCTGCTCGCCGAACGGGCTCCGGCGGTACGGGTGACGGGCATCGCCGCCGGGCTGCACGCCGTCCTCGAACTGCCCTCCGGCACGGAACGGGCGGCTCTCGCCTCGGCTTCCCGGCGCGGGGTGGCGGTGGAGGGCCTGGCCCCCTATCGCCATCCCGACGCCCGGGGCCCGGCCCACCCGGACGGACTTGTCGTCGGCTACGCCACACCGCCGGAGCGGTTGTACGGGGCCGCCCTCGACGCGTTGTGCGGGGCGCTGTCCGAGGTGGTCGGGGACTGAGGCACTCGGTGACGGTCCGAGGCAGGGGCTTCAGCCGCCCGACGCCTCGCGCCCCGCCGTCGCCTTCGCCTTCGCCTTCCCCGTCGCCTTCGCCTTCCCCGTCGCCTCCGCTTCCGCCGTCGTCAGGATTTCCGTGAGGCGGAGGCCGAAGCGGGCGTCGCAGGCGTCGGGCTCGCCCGTGCGGGCCGATCCGATCAGGGCGTCCACGGCCGCACCGAAGGCTCCCACCGCCCCGTCCCAGCGGGGCATTTCGGCCCGGCCCCCGGTGCCGTACAGGGTGAGGGCCGCCTCCGCCACCTCCGGCGGGGCGCTGAGGGTGAGCGTCGCCGTGCTGCTCGCGCCCGAGGTGTGGCGCAGCACCAGGTGGTGGGTGTCCGCCGGGCCCGGCACCGCCGTGATCTCCGTGACGTCGCCGAGGACCGGCAGGAAGACGGAGAGGACGTGCGGGCCCACGTCCCACAGCCCGCCCTTCTCCCGGCGCCAGGGGGAGGCCGCGTACGCGCTGCTCGAACCGGTCCCGTAGAGCGAGCCCAGCCAGTGCGCCTCGCCCAGGAACCAGCCGGCGACCGCCGTCTGTTCCTCGATCCAGCGGGCCGTCGGCTCCGCGAACCGCAGGGTGCAGAAGACCACCGAGGCGACCCCGGCGGCCTCGACCGCCTCGGCCACCTCGCGCGCCCCGGCCACCGTCGTGGCGACCGGCTTGTCCAGGAGGACGTGGCAGCCGGCCTCCGCGGCCCGTACCGCCAGCGGTGCCTGGACGTCCGGCGGGAGCGCGAGGGCGACGGCGTCGCTGGCCGCGAAGAGGGCGTCCACGTCGTCGTACGCGCGCGTGCCCGACGCGGCGGCGAGCGCGGCCGCCGCCTCGGGGCGTCTGCCCCACACCCCACTGAACTCGATCCCCGGATGCCCGGCCAACGCGGGCGCGTGCGTGCGGCCGGCCCAGGGGCCGGTGCCGAGGAGTCCGATGCGGGGCTTCGCGCCCAGGTGCTTCGCCATGCCCCCAGTCTGCCGGGTGGCTCAGACAACCGGCTCCGACACCGGTTCTGGCACACGCTCCGGCACCTGCTCCGACAACCAGCTCTGACAACCGGCCCCGGACCGGGAACCCGCCCCAAATCCACTCGCGTCCCACCCCCCGCCCGGTGTTAGCTTTTCAGGGCCGGCCGCGGGACTTCGGTGCGACTTCCGGAACCTGCCTCTGAAGCAACGTCTTCGCTGTTCGTGCCCTCATTCCCCGGCCGGCGCCCACGAGAAGGGGAGAACCTTGTCCGAGCTCGTCGCCGCCGAGGACGTGCTCCTCTTCGTCAACGCCGCCGTGACCGCCACCGGCCAGCGGGAGTTCCGTTCCTCCGCCACCGCGCAGCAGTTCTCGCTCCGCTTCGTCCACGAGTACGTACGCGTCAACTACCGGCCCGTGTACGCCGCCGCCCTCGCGCTCGACATCAACCACCACAACGCCGCCCTCATCGTCGAGCAGCTCCTGCGCACCGCCGACGAGGCCGGCGGGCCCGAGGAGAAGCGGGCCGAGGGGCAGCTGATCGGGGCGCGGCTCGCGCTGCTGCCGCCGCAGCGGGTCTACCGGCTGTTCCGCGCGCTGCGCGCGGCCGGGGTCAACAACCGGCGTACGCGCGCGATCGTACGCGCGTGGCTCGCGGCCCGCCCCGATCCCGCCCTGGACGCGGTGAAGTACCGAAGCGGTCTGAAGGCCGCCCTCCGGCACGTCCACGGGCGGCTGCCCGATCCCGAGACCGGCGACTTCCTCTTCGCACCGGGCCGCCGGGTCCGGTACGAGAACCCGACGCTCGACGCCTTCCGCCGGGCCCGTTACGAGCAGGGCGCGCTGTACGAGCTGCCGTTCACCGTCGCCGAGGGCTTCGCCGCCCGGCACGACGTGCCGCGCGCGGTGTTCCTGGAACGGATCGCGCCCAGGATGACCCGGCTCGAACAGCTCAGGACGGAGCGGGCCGCCGACCTGTCCGTCATGCCGCTGACCCGGCTCGCCCTGTACGTCCTCTCGCTGCCGTTCGGCGAGCGGGTGGAGCGGCGGGCCGAGCTGACGGGCGCACTGCGGGCCGCGGCCCGGCGCGCGGCGGGGCCGTACGCCGGGAGCTGGGGACGGGTCACGGCCGTGCTCGACGACAGCTTCTCCTCCTCGGGTTCGGCGGTGAAGCGGCGCCGCCCGCTGGCCGTCGCGCTCGGCTGCCACCACCTCCTGGAGGCCCTCGCGGCGCCGGGGGCGTACACCCCGCTCTGGACCTCGGGCGGCAGTGATCCGCTGCTCGTCCGGCCGTACGGGCCGACCCCCCTGGGCCTGCGGATCCTCGACGGCCTGGAGACCGGCCCCGACCGGCTCGTGATCGTCTCGGACGGCTGGGACAACGCCCCGCCGGGGCTCGCGGGCGAGGTGCTGCGGGTGTGGCGGTCGCGGCTGGATCCGGAGCGCCGGACGAGCGTGGTGCACCTGAACCCCGTATACGACGCGCAGGGTTTTGACGTACGCCGACTCGCCCCGAGCGTGCCGGCCGCCGGCATCCGGGACGCGGAGGATCTGGCGGCGCTGGTGGAGATCGCTCAGTTCGCCGAGGGGCGGACGGGGTTCGCGGAACTGCGGGCCTATCTGGACCGGCGGGTGGAGCTGTTCCTGGACGGAACGGGAAAGGGGGCCGGGGGATGATCCGGATCGATCTCACCGGGCTCGACGTCCGGCCCGCGCAGGTGTGGGGCGGGGTGCGGATCGTCCCGCTCGTCCGGGCCGAGCCGGTCCCCGGGCTGCGCCTGCACCGGGAGGTGTACGGCGGTTTCGGTGCGGTCGACCTGCCCGACCGCACCACCTACACCTCGTACATCCCGCACGGCTTCGTCGCCGACTGGACGGGATCGGGGACGGGGTCGGGCGCGGAGTCCGCGGCGTACGGGACCCGGCTCGGCGGAACCGGAAGCGGAAGCGGGAACGGAGGCAAAGGCGAAGGCCGAGGCGGGAACGGAAGCGGAAGCGGAAGCCGCGAGGCACCGCCGGCCTGCGTGCCCGTGCGCCGGATCCACCGCATGGCCAAGCGGCGGCGCGCCCAGGACGGGCACACCGAGCGGCGGCTCCGTTTCCTGCCGCTGCACCTCGCCCTGGAGGGCTACCTCGCGCTGCACTTCGGCGGTCCGTCGATCGTCTGGGACGAGTGGTCCCGCGAGGCGGTGCGGCACGGGCTCTCGCCGCGTGCCGAGGCGGCGTACGCGGGGTGGAGCGTGCCCGGACTCACGGAGGCGCTGCGGATCTTCGAGGTCCACCCGGGCCAGTGCGGACTGCTCCTGTACGTGGCCGACGCGCTCGCCGCGGCCTTCGTGGTGCCGCACCCGGACGACTACCGCCTTCTGCACCCGACGCTCGTCGAGGACCTGTACGGGGAGCTGGTCCACCAGTACGCGTACTACGGCGGTCCCGTGCCCGAGTTCACGGCGCGGATCAGGGACGGGGCCGGTGGCATCCGGACCCTCGCGGATCTGCGGGCGGCGGCGCGGGAGCAGGAGCGGGTCTGGGCGGTGGCGCACGACGGGCTGATGGCCCGGGACCTCCTGGAGACCTCGTACGCCTTCGAGCGGGTGCAGCGGATGGGACCGTTCGATCTGTACCGGTTCCTGCCGCCGTTCGAGCGGGGCGGGCGGGAGCAGCACATCGGCGAGGTGATCACCGACCGCAAGGGCCGGACGGTGTATCTGAAGACGTTCCGGCTCTCGGAGAACCAGATCCGGAAGGGACACCTGCTGCGGCGGCTCGCCGACTGCGACTGGCACCTGGAGCGGACCGCGGAAGCGCTCGGCACGTCGTACGCGGAGGTGGTGCGGCGTATCCGGGGAGCGGGTCTGGATTCGCTCCTGAACGCCCACACGGTCGCACAGCGGCTCCGGGAAAATCAGGAAAGCTGAGTAACACGGGGTTCACATTCGGGCAACCGACGGGAAATCCCGTGTTGCGAAGCTGCGACCGGACACAGACACCGCAGCTTCTCGCAGCGCCGCGAGCCGCCGCGACACCCGCAGCAGCACGCCCAAAGGATGAGGCCAGTGACCTTCAAGGCTGAGTACATCTGGATCGACGGCACCGAGCCGACCGCGAAGCTTCGCTCGAAGACGAAGATCCTCGCCGGCGAGGGCGCCACGCTGGAGGAGCTGCCGATCTGGGGCTTCGACGGATCCAGCACGAACCAGGCCAAGGGCCACGCCTCGGACCGTGTCCTCAAGCCGGTCTTCGTCTGCCCGGACCCGATCCGCGGCGGCGACGACATCCTGGTGCTGTGCGAGGTCCTCAACACGGACATGACGCCGCACGACTCGAACACCCGCGCCGCGCTCGCCGAGGTGCAGGCGAAGTACGCCTCGCAGGAGCCGATCTTCGGCATCGAGCAGGAGTACACCTTCTTCGAGGGCACCCGCCCGCTCGGCTTCCCGACCAACGGCTTCCCGGCCGCTCAGGGTGGCTACTACTGCGGCGTCGGCGCGGACGAGATCTTCGGCCGCCCGATCGTCGAGGCGCACCTGGAGAACTGCCTCAAGGCCGGCCTCGGCATCTCCGGCATCAACGCCGAGGTCATGCCGGGCCAGTGGGAGTTCCAGGTCGGCCCGCTGGCGCCGCTCGAGGTCTCGGACCAGCTGTGGATCGCCCGCTGGCTGCTGTACCGCACCGCCGAGGACTTCAACGTCTCCGCGACGCTGGACCCGAAGCCGGTGAAGGGCGACTGGAACGGTGCGGGCGCGCACACCAACTTCTCGACGAAGGCGATGCGCGAGGGCTACGACGCGATCATCACCGCCGCCGAGTCCCTCGGCGAGGGCTCGAAGCCGCTCGACCACGTCAAGAACTACGGCGCCGGCATCGACGACCGCCTCACGGGCCTGCACGAGACCGCCCCGTGGGACCAGTACTCCTACGGCGTCTCGGACCGCGGCGCCTCGGTCCGCATCCCGTGGCAGGTCGAGCAGGACCAGAAGGGCTACATCGAGGACCGCCGCCCGAACGCGAACGTGGACCCGTACACGGTGACCCGCCTCCTGGTGGACACCTGCTGCGAGGCCCTCGCGAAGGCCGGCCAGGTCTGATCCGCACCTCTTCGGAAGGGGCGCCCACCGGTCACGGTGGGCGCCCCTTTCCGTTGTCCGGGTGGGGGCGACTCTCGGGCGGCTCTCCCGGCATGTGGGAAGGACTACACGGGGTTTGGCCGGTGAAGGGGTCGTCGGAGGCATTCCCTTCTGGTTCAATAGGGATATGGCCATCACACAGAACGACACCGCGACGGGTCGTCACGACCTCGAGCCGTTCTGGCCTTCCCGGCAGCATCACGACTTCGACCGGGTGTGTTGCCGCGCGAGGAACGCGTCGGCCCTCTAAAGCCCTGATCGGTACGGTCCGATCCACGGCCTTCGGCCGACGCGCACGACGTATGACGTACGACTCCTGTCCGTCCGTTCCTCCGCGCGAAAGAGCTGACTTCTCATGGCCCAGACCGCTCACAGCACCCCCACCGCCGTTCGTCCCGGCCGTCATCGACTGCGTGCCGTCGATCCCAACGAGGTCGTCGACTTCTCGCACGTCGCGGACTTCCTGCCGCCCGGCGCCACCCTGCTGCCCGCTCCCCCGCACACCCTGCCGACGCTGCCGGGGCGGCCGCCGATGGTCGGTTACCTCGTGCTCGTACCGGCCGATCAGCAGTCGAGGTTGCCCGTCGCCGGGCCGGTGGCCGCGCCCGTCGCCGCCGCGGTGGACGAGCAGGGGCCCGTGGCCATCGACAGTGTGCAGCGGATCGCCGTCGTGGACGGGCAGGCGCTCGACCTGACATATCTGGAGTTCGAGCTGCTCGCCCATCTGGTGGCGCACCCTCACCGGGTGCACACCCGCGACCAGTTGGTCACCACGGTGTGGGGGTACGGGCACGTCGGCGACGGACGCACCGTCGATGTGCACGTGGCCCGGCTGCGACGCAAGCTGGGCGCCGAGCACCGCCACACGATCCAGACCGTGCGGCGGGTCGGCTACAAGTACACGCCCTGACCCCGATCAGGGAGTCAGGGACCTGGTCCTTGCCTTGGTCACCAGCGCCAGGGCAAGGTCCACGGCCAGGAACAGCAGCAGGCTGACGCCGAGCAGCGGGACGAACCACGCCACGACGGCCGTGACCGCGAGGAGCGGGAGCAGCATCGTCACCGGGACCTTGCGCCATGCCCCGCGTGCCGCCGGGCGGCCCGGGCGGCGGAGCCACCACATGCGGTAGCCCCAGACGATCAGCAGGATCAGCGAGAGCGCGAGGGCCGCGAGGGCCAGCTGGTTGAACAGGCCCAGGAACACACCCGTGTGCGCGTCGATGCCTATGCGGGTGAGCTTCGCGAGGAGCGGGAAGTCGGCGAAGCGGAGGTGGTCGATGACCACGCCGTCCGACGGGTTCAGCGCCACCGAGTCCAGCTGCAGCGGGAACTGCGTGTCCGTCTCCTTGACCACATAGCCCTTGCCCTCGCTCGGCAGGATCACGGAGATCCTCGGGCTGTCGATGCCGGCCGCGCGGGCCGCCTCAAGTGCCTTGTCGAGGCCGATGTCCGGACCCTGGGTGGTGGAGCCGCCGGTGTGGCCGCCGCCGTGGCCCTCGTGCTCCGAGGAGCCGCCTGCCGCGCCGCCGACGGTCGCGGTGAGCTTGGGCGTCGCGCCGCCGAGACCGTCCTGGACGGCCCCGATGTTCTCGCCCGCGTACCGCGACCAGGTCAGACCGGTCGCCGAGAGCAGGACGAGTCCGGTCACCGCCCACAGGCCGACCGAGCCGTGCCACGAGAGGGTGCGGCGGCGCGAGGCCGGACCGCCCTCCGGTACGAAGAGCGCACGGCGGTTCTTCCGGCGTCGGCCGAGCCAGAGCAGCAGACCGCCGAGGGCGATCACCCACAGCCAGCTCGCGGCGAGCTCACTGTAGTTGCGGCCGATTTCACCGAGGTGCAGATCGCGGTGCAGGCCGTCGATCCAGGTGCGCAGCGGGAGGGCGCCGGAGCTTCCGTAGCTGGGCAGCTGCCCGCGTACGTCCCCGGTGTACGGGTCCACGAAGACGGCCAGCGAGGTGTCCTCGGGGACGTCCGGGTCGGCCATCAGGACCCGGGTGGTCGCCCCGGGTTCGGCGCCGGGCCAGACGGCGGTGACGGTGCCGTTCGGGTTGACCTTGCGGGCGATGTTCACCTGCTGGGAGAGCGGCAGGGTCGACTCGCCGACGGGGACCTCCAACTCGTGCGCGTACACCACCTTCTCGGCCTGGAAGGAGAGCGCGTACAGCAGGCCGCTCGCGGCGGCCACGAGGAGGAAGGGGGCGACGAGGACGCCCGCGTAGAAGTGGAGGCGGAGGACGAGGGGGCGCAGTGCGCTCCAGGTTCCCGCCTTCTGCGGGGTGGTGGCCGGGGTGGCTTCCGACGGTGGCGCCTCGGACGTGTCCGGGCGTGCGGGATCGTCGATGGTCATGACTGTGACTGTCCTTGGAGTCGGTGCAGACAGGGGGAAAGGACCCCCGGGGTCAGACGTGTGCTCCGAGGGCCGTGGCGCGGGGTACGGACAGCCGGGGCGGGCCGCGCCGGGAGAGGGTGTGCGCGAGGACGACGGTGTGCGGCCGGTGGGCGCTCCGCCGGGCCCGGCGGACGGGGCGACGCGGGGCGTCGGGGACCTGCACGCGCGCGAAGAGCAGGCGCAGCGGGGTGAAGGCGTACGCGAGGGCGGCTCGGGCGAGCGTGAAGAACGCGGCCTCTCCGTGGGCCAGCCAGAGGCCGCAGAGGAGGGCGGCGAGGAGGTGGGCCGCGAGCATGCCGATGCTCATGTCCATGGACATCGCGGTGGTGGGGGCGACGCTCATGTCGTGCATCCCGGTCACGCCGTCGGCGCCGGTCATCCCTTGCATCCCGGTCATCCCGCGCATGCCGTCGGCGCCGGTCATCCCGTGCATCGCCTGCATGCCGGTCGTGGCACTCGCACCGGTCTCGTGCGCGGGTGTCGCCACCGGGTGGCCCGTGTCCCCCGCGTGGGAACCGGCCATCGAGAAGATCAGGTGCAGTCCGCCCTGGAGGACGAACAACGCGCCCGCGATCGTCGGGGCACCCCGGCGCCGGCCTGCCGCGGCCCACGCGGCGGCCGCCGTCACGGCGAAGGCGCCGAGCAGGGTGACCGCCGGAAGCTGGTGCGCAGACATGGACGAATGCCCCACGGCAGCCAAGGTCACGCACACCACCGCGAACAGGGCGGCTCGCAACGCGCGCAGGGGCGACCGGGCATCCGTCATCGCCCGTCATGGTGTCACCCCGCCCGGCGGGGTACGAGACCCCCTCCCGTACCGATGACGTTCCGACCGAGCCGATGACGTTCCCCCACGCCCCGCCGACCGTTCCTCCGGCGTTCCTCCCGTGGCGGAATCCTCCGGGAGCGAAAGCCCTGGTCCCGTGCGGTACGGCCCGGGCACGCTCTGATCATGAAACTACTGATGCTCGGTGGTACGGAGTTCGTCGGCCGCGCGGTCGTCGAGGCGGCGCTCGACCGGGGCTGGGAGGTGACCGTCTTCCACCGTGGCCGGCACGCGCCGCCGGCGGGGGTCACGTCGCTGATCGGCGACCGCACGACCGGCCCGGACGGTCTCGCCGCCCTCGCCGCTGGCTCCTGGGACGCCGTCGTGGACACCTGGTCGGCGGCTCCCTCCGCGGTACGGGACGCGGCGCGGCTGCTCGCCGACCGGGTCGGGCGGTTCGCGTACATATCGAGCCGTTCCGTGTACGCATGGCCGCCGGCGGCCGGACTCGCGGAGGACGGCCCGCTGGTGGAGGGTTCGCCGGACGACGGGGACGTGCCGTACGCGGAGGCCAAGCGGGGCGGTGAGCTCGCCGCCACGGCCGCCTTCGGTGCGGACCGGACGCTGCACGTGCGCGCGGGCCTCATCCTCGGCCCGTACGAGAACGTGGGCCGGCTCCCCTGGTGGCTGGGCCGGATCGCGCGTGGCGGCCAGGTCATCGCCCCCGGGCCCGCCGCGCTGTCGGTCCAGTACGTCGACGTCCGCGACCTGGCCGAGTGGACGCTCGACGCGGTGGCCGCGGGGCTCTCGGGGCCGTACAACATCGTCTCGCCGCCCGGGCAGGTGACGATGGGCGAACTGCTCGACGCGTGCGTACGGGTCACCGGCTCGGACGCCGAACTCCGCTGGACGGACCCGGAGGCGCTGGTCAAGGCGGGGGCGGCACCGTGGTCGGAGCTGCCCGTATGGCTGCCGCCGGGCGAGATGTACGACGCGATGCACACCGCCGACGTCTCCCGCGCCGTCGCGGCGGGGCTGCGCTGCCGGTCCGCGGCGGAGACGGTCGCGGACACGTGGGCGTGGCTGGAGTCGCTCGGCGGCACGGCACCTCAGCGTCCGGACCGGCCGCAGGTCGGCCTCTCCCCGGAACGGGAGGCGGAGGTGCTGGCCGCGCTCGCGGAGGGGTGATGCCGGCGAGGTGAAGGGGTGAGGGGGTGGGGTGAGGGCGGCCTCACCCTCACCCTCGGTCGGGTCGGCGACGCCCTCACCCCGGCCGGGATCCGCAGGAAAACGTCAGAAACTGCCCACATCGGGGTGATCCACTACCGTCGACACGAACACGTACGTACCGGAGGAGTCGACGTCATGCCCGCCATCCCCGCCACCTCCGTCGCCAACCTCCGCGATCTCGGCGGTCTGCCGCTCGGTGCCGGGCGTTCCGTCCGTCCCGGGCTCGTCCTGCGTTCGGCGCAGCTCGACCGGCTCGACCGGGCCGAGCCCGCCGTGGCCGCGCTGGGCATCCGTACCGTCGTCGACCTCCGTACGGACACCGAACGCGCGGACCGGCCCGACCGGCTCCCCTCCGGAGCCCGCCTCCTCGTCGCCGACGTGCTCGCCGACCACCTGGCCATCAGCGGGCTGCCGCCGGCCGCCCGCCTCAAGGCTCTGCTCTCCGACCCGACGCTCGCCGAGGAACACCTCGGCGGGGGCCAGGTCCGGGCGGCCTTCGCCCGGACCTACCGGACCTTCGTCGCCGGCGACTCCGCCCGCGCCTCCTACCGCACCCTCCTCACCGAGCTGGGCGCACCGGGCGCCGGGCCGCTGCTCTTCCACTGCTCGGCGGGCAAGGACCGGACGGGGTGGGCGGCGACGGTCGTCCTGACGCTGCTCGGCGCGGACGCGGGGACCGTGCGGGAGGAGTACCTGTCGGTCAACACGGCTGTACGGCAGGCGTTCGCGCCGATGATCGAGGGGTTCACGGCCCAGGGCGGCGACCCGGACCTCGCGCTCGATCTCATCGGGGTCGTGCCGGAGTACCTGGACGCGGCGCTCGACGAAGTGGCGGTCCGGCACGGGTCGATGGAGCGGTACGTACGGGAGGGGCTCGGCGTCCCGGACGAGGTGACGGCGCGGATCCGCGAGCGGCTGACGGTACGCACGGACTGATCGGCCGAACAGCCGAACGAGCGGATCGACGGATCCGTCTGCCGCGCCCGCTTCAGACGGATCCGTCTGCCGCGCCCGCTTCCTGCCTGCCGGCCGACAGGCCGACCGGCCGGGGTGACCATCGGAAGAATCGCTCGTTCTGCTGAACGTGAGCACCAAGGATCTCGTTCCCTCGCCCGTGGGCCCCGTCGACGTCGAGCAGGCCGAGGCCGCGCTCGTCGAGCGCTATCCGCGCCTCGTCCGCATCGCCTACCTCGTGCTGCCGCCGTCGCTGGGCCGCAACCGCCGGGTGCTGACCGCGCACGCGCTCGTCCAGCGCGCGCTGCCCCGCCGCCGGGTCCCGGGTCCGGCCGTGCCGGAGCCCCGGCTGTCCGAGGACGCGGTCGATCCCGGTTACGCCTATGTACGGGGCGAGGTGCTGCGGCAGGCGCTCATCGCGGGGCTGCCGTTGCGGCGCCTCGCGCTGCCGCGCCGGGCACAGTTCCCGCCGCTGCTGCCGCACGTGTGGGGACTGCGGCTGTTCCCCCGGGTCGGCGGCGCGGACGAACTCGCCCTGGACCAGCGACTGTCCCGCCTCTCCGGCCCGGGTCGCGCGGCCTACGTCCTGCGCGGCCTGGAACGCCAGGGCGACGCGGAGGTCCTGCGGGTGCTCGCGGCGGCGGGGGTGGAGGACCCGACGTCGGCACTGGCGGAGGCGGACGCGCTGGACGCACCGGACGCCCTGGAGGACGGGCCGACCGGGGTTCTCGCCCCGGAGGCCCGGCCCGGCGGACCGGACGGCCCTCGCCCCCCTGCCGGGTACGGGAGCGACCCCGCAGCGCGCGGCGGGGCCGGGCTTACGGGCCGGGTCGGCGAGCAGGGCGGGCCGGGCCGGGGCGGTTCCGGGGCCGGGCCGGGGACCGGGGGCCCGACCGGCGCCGATCGCCTCGGCGGTCCCGGCGCGGCGGGCCGGGACGACGCCGGCGGCAGCACCGGCTCCGCAGACCGGAACGGCACCGGCGGTACGGGCCCGTACGGCCGCTCCGACCGAGTCGGCGAAGCCGACGCCACAGACGGCGAGTTCGGGCTTCCAGGCGGAGCAGGCGGTGCCCGTGCCGCCCGCCCCGAGCCCGGCTCCGGCACTCGGCCCCCCTTCGCCCCCGGTCGACGCCGCAGTGGCGTCGCCCTGCTCGAGTCCGATGAGTTCGATCCCTGTGCGCTGCAGGCGCGGCCCACCGATCTTCTGCGGCGGCGGCAGCACGGGCGGGCCGCGCTTGTCGCCGTCGCCGCGCTTCTCGTGTGCGGGGCGCTGCTCGGGCTGCCCGGGGACGGGTGGGGCAGAAACGGTGCTGCTGCGCCCTCCTACGCACGTAACCCCGCCGCCGAGGCCGCCCTCGATCCCGGCGGCCTCAAGCGGGTCTCTCCGGCCGACTGGCCCGGTTCCACCCGGCAGGACTTCTCCGTGTGGCCCGCGCGCGGTGGGCTCGTCGGGGACCGCGCGCTGCTGCGGCGGGCGCTCGCCGTGTGGGCGCGGCCCGGTGCGTCCGTGCATTCCTCCGCCACGCCCGGGACGCCGGTGGGTCCGCCCATGGGACCGCCCCAGCTGCTCTTCGCCGGTGTGGTCGACGGGGCCCGGGTGGTGCTCCTGCACGACGGGCTGCGGGCCGTGCGGTACGCGGAGCCGATCGAGGGTACGGCCGGTGCCGCGCTCGACTTCGCGCGGACCGACGGGGCCGACACCGTCGGTTCGGCGGCACTCGTCGTGTCCCGCACGGCGGGCAACGTCCGTTATCTGACGGCCCCTTGGGTGAAGGAGACCGCCGTACGGGATCTCCTCGCGCCCGGCAGGGATCCGAGGCCGCTGCCGCGCGACGCCGGCGGGGTGACCGAGCCGATGACCAGCCCGGCCCTCGCGAAGACCTGCACCCGCTGGAACACCCTTCAGGTGCGGGACGGTTCCGGGCTGCGGCTCCTCGCCGATCTCGGCGAGCTCGCCCCCGCCCGGCTCCTCTGGGGCCCGCCCGCCGCTCCCGCCGACGTGACGGGCTCCGCGGCACGGGAGGCGTGGGCGCGGACCGCGTGCCAGCTGACGGCGGTACGGGCGCACGGCGTCCGGTCCGTGAACGCCTGGCAGTTCGCCCGGCAGCCCCTGCCCGAGGGCGCGGGGCGCGGCACCTGGCTGTGCACCCGCGCGGAGACCTGGCGCGGCACCGGCAGCCGGGTCCTCGCCCAGTTCCTGGCCCCGTCGCCCACCGTGCCCGCCGCGCTCGTGGCCCGCTCCGAGGGGTCGCCCGCCTGCGGCGTACGCGATCCCCGGGTCCTGGCCGGTGTGCTCTGGCAGGCCCCCGGCGGCGGCTGGTACGTCCTGGCGGCCGGCAGTCCGGACTTCACCGCCCTGGAGACCTCCGGTGGGGTGGAGGGGCGTTCCGACGGACCTGTTCTGGCGGTGAAGGCGGCGGCCGGGGCGCGCGCCGACCTCGACGGCATCCTGCGGGACGGGACCCGGGTGGGCGCCCTGAGGTGACCTGAGATGGCCTGAGGGGACTGAGATGCCTGAGGTGGTCCGGGGTGATGCGAGGGCGCCCTGAGGCGGCTCCGGGCGTCAGGTCCCGTACCGGCCAGAAAGACCGTGCACACACCTGTTGCCACCGCCCTACCCCTCAGTACATTGACGTCATGTCTAATACGCAGCCTGCACCGGTGGCGTCGGAGCACGTCGAGCTCAAGGCCCGAAAGGTCTCCTTCGACTGGGAGGAGACCCCGCTCCACTGGGTACCCGGCGATCCCTTCACCACGCACACCATCAACGTGCTGCACCTGCTGCTCCCGGCCGGCGAACGCTGGTTCGTGCACGTCTACAAGCAGGCGCTGCCGTACATCACCGACGACCGGCTGCGCGCGGACGTCATCGGCTTCATCGGCCAGGAGGCCATCCACTCCCAGGCCCACGACGACGTCCTCCCCCACCTCAGGGAGCAGGGCCTCGACCCCACCCCGTACACCGCGCAGGTCGACTGGTTCTTCGAGAAGCTGCTCGGGGACCGGACCCTGCCGCCGGGCCGGCCGCGCCGCTGGTGGCTGATGGAACGGGTCGCGATGATCGCCGCGATCGAGCACTACACCGCCTTCCTCGGCAACTGGGTCCTCAACGCCGACGAGCTCGACCGGGTCGGCGCCGACCCCACCATGCTCGACCTGCTGCGCTGGCACGGCGCAGAGGAGGTCGAGCACCGCTCGGTCGCCTTCGAGCTCTTCATGCACCTCGACGGCGGCTACCGGCGCCGCGCCCGCACCTGGGCGCTCGCCTTCTCCGCGCTCGTCTTCCTCTGGCAGCGGGGCGTCCGCTTCTTCATGGAGAACGACCCCAGCCTCCTCGACGGCAAGGCCTCGTTCGGCCAGTTCGTCCGCAAGGGCCGGCAGGGCGTGCTGCCCTCCACCCCGGACATGCTGCGCTCGATACCCCGCTACCTCAGCCGCGCCTACCACCCCTCCCAGGAGGGTGACACCGCGCAGGCGATGGCCTACCTGGCCTCCTCCCCCGGCGCCAACGGAGGCCGCTGATGCCCCGGTTCACCACCGTCGCGCTCGTCGCCGGGGCCGCGCTGCTCGTCCGCCGCGCCGTCCGCAGCCGCATGACCACCGCCCCGCTGTGGCCGATGCCCGCCCTCGACGAGCCCGTGTCCGGATACGGCCGGGGCAGCACCGTCCCCCGCAAGGTCGTCGTCACCGGACGCGCCACGCCCGCCGAGGGCGTCGTCGAACTGCGCCTGGAGGGCAACGGTCTGCCGTCCTGGCAGCCCGGCGCCCATGTCGACCTCGTCCTGCCCACCGGACTCGTACGGCAGTACTCGCTCTGCGGCGACCCGGCGGACCCCACCGCGTACACCGTGGCAACCCGGCTGATCGAGGCCGAGCAGGGCGGCCGGGGCGGCTCGCGCGAGGTCCACGAGCAGCTCCACGCGGGCGTGGAGATCGAGATCCGGGGCCCGCGCAACCGCTTCCCGCTCGTCGACTCCCCCGCGTACGTCTTCGTCGCCGGCGGCATCGGCATCACCCCGGTCCTGCCGATGCTGCGCGCCGCCGAGGCGGCCGGTGCGGACTGGCGGCTGGTGTACTGCGGCCGCAGCCGCGCCACCATGCCGTACCTGGAGGAGATCGAGGCGCTGGGCCGCGGCGGCGACCGCGTGACCGTCGCCGCCGAGGACGAGTCCGGCTACCCCGACCTGGGCTTCCTCGCCCACGTACCGGCCGAGACCCCTGTCTACTGCTGCGGCCCCGACGGACTCATGGACGCCGTGACGGCGGCGATGCCGGAGGGCCGGACCCCGCGCCTCGAACGCTTCTCGGCCGCCGCGACGACCGGCGGCACCGCCTTCGAGGTCGAACTGCGCCGCTCCGGACGCACGGTGAAGGTGGCGGCCGACCAGTCGGTCCTCGCGGCCGTCCGCGAGGAGGTCCCGGGCCTCATGTACTCCTGCCGACAGGGCTTCTGCGGGACCTGCCAACAGCGGGTCCTGGAGGGCGAGATCGACCACCGGGACGAGCTGCTCACCGACGCCGAGCGGAACGACACGATGCTGATCTGCGTCTCGCGCTGCGCGGGAAAGCGGCTCGTCCTCGATCTCTAGGGGTCAGGTCAGGGCAGGACCAGCCAGTCGAGGGCGAGCGCGCTGACGAGGCCACCCACCAGGAGCCAGGTGCCGAGCCGCGTACGGCCGTTGCGGGACAGCTCGATCACGATCCCGCAGAGGATCATCGCGAGCCCGTACACGCCGACGACCAGGACGGACGTCCGGCTCGCGAGGCGGATCACCAGGACGACGGCCATCGCCACGAGAAGCACGGAGGCGGCGGCGACACGCAGCCGCCGCGCCTGCTTGGGCGTGAGCCCGGCGGTCCGGACCTCGTCGGCCTCGTCGGCCTCGTCGTCCCCCTCAGCCTCGTCGGCCTCGTGGTCCCCCGCCACCTCGTCGAGTTCGTCGGCCTCGGAGGTCTCGGAGGTCTCGTCGGCAGCCTTCTCGGCGACCTTCACAGCGACCCTCACAGCGGCCTTCTCGGCGACCTTCTCAGCGGTCTCCGCAGGGGTCTTGTCGGCCGCGACGGCCTCGGGGGCCTCCGGGGCCTTGGTGGCCGGGGTGTCCCGGTCGGAAGCGCTCATGGAGCAGCAGCGTAACGGACCCCGTTAGGCTGTTCGTATGACGACCGGGGTACGCCGCAGGATGGGCGTCGAGGAGCGCAAGCAGCAGTTGATCGGGGTGGCTCTCGAACTGTTCAGCCACCGCTCTCCCGACGAGGTGTCCATCGACGAGATCGCCGCGGCCGCGGGGATCTCGCGGCCGCTGGTCTACCACTACTTCCCCGGCAAGCAGAGCCTCTACGAGGCGGCCCTCCGGCGTGCGGCCGACGAGCTGGCGGCCCGGTTCGTGGAGCCGCCGCAGGGGCCGCTCGGGGCGCGGCTGTTGCGGGTGATGGGCCGGTTCTTCGACTTCGTCGACGACCACGGGCCGGGTTTCGCGGCGCTGATGCGGGGCGGGCCCGCGGTGGGTTCCTCCACGACGAACGCGATGATCGACGAGGTGCGGCACGCCGCGTACGTGCAGATCCTCTCCCATCTCGGGGTCGAGAAGCCGTCCGCCCGCCTGGAGTTGGTCGTGCGTTCCTGGGTGTCGCTCGCCGAGTCGACGGCGCTGATCTGGCTGGACGGGCGCCGGGTCCCGCGTGCCGAGCTGGAGTTGCAGCTCGTGCACGACTTCGCGGCCCTCGCGGCCGTGAGTGCCGCGTACGACGCGGACATGGCGGCGATCCTGGTCGGCATCCTCGCGGACGAGCCGGCCGACGGCCCCTTCGGGGAGCTGGTGGCCCGGCTCGCGGCGCTGGTGCCGGTGGCCGGAGCGGCGCCCGTCGTCCCCGATCAGCGCTTGCGGTAGGACGATTCGAGGTCGCGGATCTCGACGGAGAGGCGGACGCCCTCCGTCGACGTGAGGTACTTCGGCAGCAGGTCGAGGACGGCCTTCGAGAGGCGCGCCTTGAGGTCGTCCGTGCGGCCGAACAGCAGGGCGATCTCGACGTGCACGATGACGTCCTCGCCGGAGCCGTCCCCGACGACCGTCTCCCCGACCTCGCGGAACCGGGTCTTGCAGGCGTCGAGCGTCGTGTCGACCGTCTCCACGACGAGCGGGTGGAGGGCGAGCGCGAAGCCGCGCCGGTCGAGGGGCGCGGAGTGGTCGACGGTGATCTGCGGCATGAGGGCACTCCCGGCCAGAGGGATACGGCTGTCGGATGTCTGGCCACACCTTTACGGTGTACGCCATGACGGCACAAGTGACCTTCCGGCAGGCGGACGACCGCGATCTGGACCTTCTGGTGGGAATGTACGACGGCGCTGCCCGGTGGATGCTGCGGAACGGCATCGACCAGTGGAAGCCCGGCGGGAAGAGCGCGGGGCATTTCCGGGAGCGCCTCGCCGGCGGTGAGGTGTGGCTGGCCTCCCACGGCGACCGGGCGGTCGGGGCGTACGAGCTGTGGTGGGAGGACGAGCAGGCCTGGGGCCCGCAGCCGCCGGTCGCCGGGTACGTGCACCGGCTGATGGCCGTCCGGGAGACGGCTCCGGCCGGCACCGGGCGGGCGTTGCTCGCGCACGCGGAGGGCCGGATCGCGGCCGGCGGTCGGGCCGTCGCCCGGCTGGACTGTCTGTCGAACAACCCGCGGCTCCGTACGTACTACGAGGCCGCGGGCTACCGTGCCGTCGGCGAGGAGCCGGGAAAGCTCGCCGCCGACGGCACGCGTTACGGGGTGACCCTGATGGAGCGGGCGATCACCGAGTCGTGACGGTCAGCTCGCCCTGAACACCGCCACCGTCCGCGCCGGGACCGAGAAGGTGCCCGAGCCCGGCTCGTAGGACGCCGACTTCACGACCCTGTCCGAGCCCGCCGCCTGCACAGGGTGCAGGGCGTACGACGTACCGGCCAGGCCGGAGACCCGCTGAGTCTGCTGCCGGGTGCTGGCGTTGAAGACCACCACCAGGTCGCCCAGGCGCATCGTGATCACGCCCGGGGTCTCCTCGCTGCCCGAGAGCGGGAAGGACAGGGCGTCCTGCACCTGCCCCGCGGTGGCGAGGGAGAACGCCGGCTCGGTGGTGCGGATCTTCTGCAGGTCGCGGTACGCGGCGGAGGCGCCGTCGATCTGCTCGCAGCCGGCCGTCAGGGTCGGATTCACCAGGAGCGGCTTTCCGTAGCCCCACTTGGCCTTGTTGTCGGCGGCCGGCGGGAGACCCCGCCCAAAACCGTTGCCGTCGCCGCAGTTCCAGTGGATCGCGTTGAACCAGTCGCCGCTGTCGTACGAGTTGCGGTCGAGGGACTTGGAGCGCAGCAGGTCCGAGCCGGCCTGGGAGAGCGCCGGGCCCTGCGAGAGGGTCGCGGTCGCCATGGCGAGGACCTGCATGCGGGCCCGGTCGGCGGCCGGCGTGCCCGCCGGGAGCTTGAAGGCGAGCGCGTCGTACAGGGCCTCGTTGTCGTGGGCGTCCGCGTAGGAGAGAGCGTCCCCGGGGGCGGCGGCGTATCCGGCGGGGGCACCGTTGTAGTCGACCTGGCTGCCCTTGACCGTACGCCCGGAGGTGTCGGTGAAGGAGTAGTCGGCGAGGTTGCCGGTCAGGCCGACCTTGATCAGGTCCTGGTAGTGGAGGAGCCGTGCCTTCTGCTGTTCCGGGGTGCCGTTGGCGGTGGACGCGTTGGGGTCGGTGAAGAGGCCGGAGGCGAAGCCCTGGACGCCCGGGTCCTCGTCGAAGGGTCCGCCGCCGCGCACGGCGTCGCGGGCCCGGTCGGAGAAGGTCGCGATGCCCGTACCGGCCATGTTCTTCTGGGTGGCCTGGACGAAGCGGGCGTCGTCGGCGATCTCGCCGAAGTTCCAGCCCTCGCCGTAGAGGATGATCGCCTTGCCGTCGACGCCGTCGCGCGCGACGGTCAGCTCGTCCAGGGCCTTCCGCACGGCCAGGATGTTGGCCTTCGGGTGGTGGCCCATGAGGTCGAAGCGGAAGCCGTCGACCTTGTAGTCCTTGGCCCAGGTGACGATCGAGTCGACGACGAGCTTGCCCATCATCGCGTTCTCGGGCGCGGTGTTGGCGCAGCAGGTGGAGTTGGCGACGGTGCCGTCGGCCTGGAGGCGCTGGTAGTAGCCGGGCACGATCCGGTCGAGGACGGACTTGTCGGCTTGTCCGGCGGCGACGGTGTGGTTGTAGACGACGTCCATGACCGTGCGCAGGCCGTTGCCGTTGAGGGCCTTGACCATCTGCCGGAACTCGACGGTGCGCCGGGTGCCTTCGGGGTCGGTGGCGTAGGAGCCCTCGGGGACGGTGTAGTGCAGCGGGTCGTAGCCCCAGTTGTACGCGTCCTTGGCCGCGGCGGCGGTCACGCAGGCCTGCTGCTCCTCGGAGTCGGGGGCGTGGACCTTCAGGTCACAGGCGGGCTCCGCCTGGTCGGACTTCTTCTCGGGGATGGTGCCGATGTCGAAGGCCGGGAGGAGGTGGACGTAGGAGGTGCCGGAGGCGGCCAGGTCCTTCAGGTGCTTCACGCCGGCGCTGCCGGAGTCGGTGAAGGCGAGGTAGGTGCCCCGGTGGTCGGCCTCGGCCGTCGGGTCCGCGACGGAGAAGTCGCGGATGTGGAGTTCCTGGATCTGGGCGTCGCGCAGCGGCACGGCGGCGGGCTTCTTCAGGCCGCGCCAGCCGGACGGGGCGAGCTTCGGGTCGGTGAGGTCGACGGCGAGGCTGCGGGCGGAGTCGGTGGTGAGGGCGGTGGAGTAGGGGTCGGTGACCTTGTTGACCACGATCTTCTGGACGGTCGGCGCCCAGACCTTCACCACGTACCGGTACGGCTTGCCCGTCCAGGACTTCGGGCCGGTGACGGACCAGACGCCGGAGGCGTCGTCGCGCCGCATGGGCACGGTCCGGCCGTCGAGTTCGA
This sequence comes from Streptomyces sp. NBC_01077, assembly GCF_045162855.1. Taxonomy (NCBI): domain Bacteria; kingdom Bacillati; phylum Actinomycetota; class Actinomycetes; order Kitasatosporales; family Streptomycetaceae; genus Streptomyces; species Streptomyces sp. NBC_01077. Next base: position 3,204,299 of record NZ_CP108669.1, read on the forward strand.
GGGCCACGGACCGGGCGGTGGGGGCCCACAGGGAGAGAGTGGTGCGGCCGCCCGTGAAGACCGGGCCGAGGGCCGCCTTCGTCGCCTTCGCCGCGTACAGGTCGTCGAGAATGCCCGCCGTCTGGACGCCGGTGGCGGCGAGCAGGGCGCCGTTGGCCGCGCGCTGGGTCGCGATGAGCTGGCCGCGCAGGGAGTCGCGGACGCGGTCGGCGTCGCGGGGGTCGACGGTGAAGGCCGGGTACTCCTTGAGGTGCGGGTACTTCGCCTTCTGGGCGTCGGTGAGCGTGGTCTGGTTGAGCCGGAGCCACCGGCCCTCGGTGTTGAGGGCGCCGTCGGTGACGGTGATCCCGCCGTCCTCGGCGTACACGAGCTGCTGGCTGGTGGCCTCGGTGGCCTTGACCTTCCAGACGACGGTGTCGCGGTCGATCCACTGGGCCTCGGCCTTGCCGAGGTCGAGGTTCGGGGCGCCGCCGACGGTCGGGAGCAGGTACTTCTGCTGTCCGGAGAGCATCCAGGCCTCGTGGCCGAGGCTCGCGAGGTCGAGGGACTGGTCGGTGGGCAGGTCCTTCTCGTCGCCCTTGTGGAGGATGTACGAGAGGGAGCTCGCGCCCTCGGTGAGCGGGACCTCGTAGACGGCGCCGTAGGCGTCGGCCCGGGTCGGCATCAGGGGCTTGGACCAGTCGGTGGGCTGGGCGGCGCCGGTCCAGGTGTGGAGGCCCCAGCCGTCGTAGTCGCCGTCGGCGCGCTGGTAGTGGAGGACGGCCTTGGTCTTGTCCTGCGGCGGGCCGGCGGGGGCGGTGTCGGACTGGCCGTCCTGGCCCTGGGTGATCCAGACCTCGCCGGTGCGGCCGAGGTCGACGCTGCGCTGCGGGCCGTCGGCGGTGCCGTTCTTCTCGACGGTGTACGTGACGGTGGACGCGCCTTCGGGGACCTTGACCCAGGCGAAGGCGCCGTGGGCGTCGCGACCGGTGAACGCGGCTTCCTGGCCCGCGCCCTTCAGGGTCCAGCCGTCGTAGTTCCCGTCCTCGCGCTGGTAGTGCACGACGGCGTACGTCCGCTCGACGGCGACCGGCTTCTCGGGCGCGGGGGCCTGGCCCGCGGTACTGGCGGCGGTGGCGCTCGCGGTGCGGCCGGTGCTGTCGACGACGACGGCCTTGTAGCGCAGGGCCGTGCCGGCGGGGGCGGTCACGTGCTGGGTGACCTTGTAGGGGGCGTGATCGGCGGTGCCGAGGGTCTGCCAGCGGCCGTTGCCGGTCTGGGCGGCGAAGACGACCCGGTTGAGGCCGCCGCCGCTGACGTCGGCGGTGAGCTCGACGGTGCCGGTGGCTCCGGCGGCGGGGGCCTTGAGGCTGACGGACGGCTTCACGGCGGGGGCCGGGAGGGGCTTGTCGGCCTTGAGGACCAGGGAGGAGAGCGCGGGGACGGTGACGGTGACCTTGCCGTTCGCGGCGGCCACGGCACCCTGGCTTCCGTACAGGGCACGGAAGTTCGCCGAGTCGACGGGCACGGTCACCGTCTTGTCGGTGGTGGCGCTGTTGGTGGCGACGAGGTACTCGGTCCGCGTCTTGCTGTCCGTACGGGAGGAGGCGTAGACGGAGCCCTCGGCGTACCGTTCCTGCTGGACGCCGTCGCGGAGGGCCGGGTTGTCGCGGGTCAGCTTCGACAGGGCGGCGACGGACTTGTACACCGGGTGCGTGGGGTCGTACGCGTCGGTGGCGTGGGTGCGGTCGGTGCCGAGCTGGTCGTCGTCGAGGTAGTCGGCGGTCCTGGAGGCGAAGAGGGTCTGGCGGGCGTCCTTGTCGCCGCCGGGGCCGGTGAAGCCCTGCTCGTCGCCGTAGTAGATCACCGGGTTGCCGCGGGAGAGGAACATCAGCTCGTTGGCGAGGGTGGCCCGGCGGACGAGTTCGGTGTCGGAGGCGTTCGGGTTGTCCTGCTTGAGGAAGGTCCCGATGCGGCCCATGTCGTGGTTGCCGAGGAAGGTCACCTGCTCGTAGGCGTTGGCCTTGTCGGTGGTGTACCGGTAGTCCTCGGCGAAGACCTTGGCGAGGCGGTCGGCTCCGGCGCCCTGGGAGGCGAAGGCGCGGGCGGCGTCCTGGAAGGGGAAGTCGAGGGTGGCGTCGAGCCGGCCCCGGGTGACGTACGGGGAGGTGACGGTGGTGTCGGCGGAGTAGACCTCGCCGAACATGAAGAAGTCCTCGCGGCCCTGCTTCTTGGCGTAGGCGTCGAGGGCGGTGGCCCACTGGGTCCAGAAGTCCAGGTCGACGTGCTTGACGGTGTCGATGCGGAAGCCGTCGATCTTGAAGTCGCGGACCCACTTCTCGTAGATCTTCTTCATGCCGTCGACGACCTCGGGGCGCTCGGTCCACAGGTCGTCGAGGCCGACGAAGTCGCCGTACTCGGCGGACTCGCCGGCCCAGGTGGAGTCGCCCCGGTTGTGGTACATCGTCGGGTCGTTGAGCCAGGCCGGGACCTTGGCGTCCGCCTTCTCGGCGGAGGCGACTGGGGTGTACGGGAAGGAGCCGGCGTCGACCTTGCCGAGGGCGTCGCGGTCGTCGAAGGGCCGGCCGTCCTTGTCGAGGTACGGGTAGGCACCCTTGGGGCGGTAGCCGTACTTCTGCTCGGCGTAGTCGACGGTGTCGGCGGTGTGGTTGGTGATGACGTCGAAGAAGACCTTCATGCCCTTGCGGTGGGCGGCGGCGATCAGCTTCTCCAGGTCCGCGTTGGTCCCGAAGTGCGGGTCGACCTGGGTGAAGTCGGTGATCCAGTAGCCGTGGTACCCGGCGGAGGCGTCCTTCCCCTCCCCCTGCACGGGCCGGTTCTTGAAGATCGGCGCCATCCAGATGGCGGTGGTGCCGAGGCCCTTGATGTAGTCGAGCCGATCCGTGAGGCCCTTGAGGTCTCCGCCCTGGTAGAAGCCCTTGTCGGTGGGGTCGAAGCCGGTCTGCGTACGGCTGCCGGTGAGTCCGCCCCGGTCGTTGGAGGTGTCGCCGTTGGCGAAGCGGTCGGGCAGGACGAAGTAGAACTGCTCGCGGGTGAGGTCCTGGCGGGCGGGCTCGGCCGCGAGCGCCCGGTCGGAGGGCGGGGCGGGGGGCCGGGGCGCGGCGGACGCGGGGACGGCCGGCACGAGGGCGGCGCACAGGGCGGCGGCCAGTGCGACCGCCGTTCTCTTGCGTGTCACGGGGGTGCTCCCTGGAGGAGGGACGGGGGTACGGGTGGGAGGACCGCCCCGGTGGAGGGGCGGCCCTGGAGAGGAAGGGAGGTCAGCTGCGGAAGGTGTCGTTCAGGGCGATCTGGCCCGAGGCGGGGACGGTCGCGGTGCGGTTGGCGCCGGACTCCCAGGTGACGTTTCCGGCGGCGTCCTTGCGGATGTACTTGTACTCGAAGGCCGTTCCGGCGGGCAGGCCGACGGTGAGCTTCCAGACGGGGTACGCGGCCGGGTCGAGCTTGAGGGCGGCCGCCGGGGACCAGGTGCCGAGTTCGGCGCGGTTGCCGGTGACGTAGATGTCCTGGCCGACCGCGGTGGTGGCGGTGACGTTGAAGGCGGCGCCCGCGGTGGCGGGCGGCGTCGTCGGCGGGGTCGTCGGCGGCGGCGTGGTCGGGGTGGCACCGCCGCAGTTCGTCGCGTTCACGTGCAGGGCCAGGGCCGTGTTGGCGGCGAGGGTGGCCGTGAACTGGCCGGACGCGTTCACCGTCACGGGCCTGTTCGACTGGACGTCGCAGTAGGCGCCGCCGGGCAGCGAGGTCTGGAAGGTGCGGGTGAGCGCCGAGGTCTCGTGGTTGATGGCCACGTACGCCTTGGTGCCGCGGCCGAACGCGATCGCGTTGCTGCCGTTGTCCCACCAGCCGGTGACGGCCTGCCCGCGCGCGGTGTTGCGGAAGGCGACCATGGAGGAGATCTCGCGCCAGGCGTGCTGGCACTTCCAGCCGTCTGCGTAACAGGCGTTCACCTGGCCGCCGTTGGGCGGACCGGCGTCCTTGTCGGTCCACTCGTAGCCGGAGTGGACGTCCGGGGAGCCGTAGGGCCAGGCGAGGGCGAAGACGGAGGCGAGGGTGTAGTTCGCGCCGTCCTTGTAGGAGAGGGTGTCGCCGCCGCGCTCGGTGTCGTGGTTGTCGACGAAGACGCCGGACTGGCCGGAGGGCATGTAGCCCCATGCCTCGCCGAAGTTCTTGAGGTAGGCGAGCTTCTCGCTCTGGAGGACGCGCTTGAGGTCGCGGGCGTAGCGGAACTCCTGGACGTCTCCGCTGCCGAGGTACTCGCTCGGGGAGACGGCCTCGCCGGCGCCGTGGATGGCCTCCTGCTTCCAGTACACGCCGGGGTTGGTGAGCCGCGACTTGATGTTGGCGAGGTCGGCGGCCGGCATGTGCTTGGCGGCGTCGATGCGGAAGCCGTCGACGCCGAGGGAGAGCAGGTCGTTGAGGTAGCCGGCTATCTTCCCGCGGACGTACTCCTCGCCGGTGTCGAGGTCGGGGAGCTGGACGAGTTCGCAGTTCTGGACGTTGCCGCGGTCCTGGTAATTGGAGATCGAGGAGCGGCAGTCGTCCATGTCGGAGCCGGAGTAGAGGCCCGGGTAGTCGTACTTGGAGAACGAGGTCCCGCCCGTTCCCGTGCCGGAGCCGTTCGCCATGTGGTTGATGACGGAGTCGGCCACGACCTTGACGCCGGCCGCATGGCAGGTGTCGACCATGCTCTTGAAGGCGGTGCGGTCGCCGAGACGTCCGGCGATCTTGTAGCTGACGGGCTGGTACGAGGTCCACCACTGGCCGCCCTGGAGGTGTTCCTGGGGCGGGGAGACCTGGACGTATCCGTATCCGGCGGGGCCGAGGCGCTCGGTGCACTCGCGGGCGATGGAGGCGAAGTTCCATTCGAACATCACCGCGGTGACGTCCTTCTCGCCGGGCGGGGCGGCCTGCGCCGGGGCGTTTCCCGTGACGGCCACAGCGGCAGCTCCCGCCGCGAGGGCGAGTGCAGCGGCCACGGTTTTTCTGGCCATGATTCCTCCTGCTGACTTCACTGTCGCAAGAAGTTGCCGAAAACTTCAGCAACTGTTTTCAGCCGTGACCGTACGAGTGCCCCGACGCCCGGTCAACCCTCCGGACACCCCGACGCAAGTTGTTACGAAAGGACTTGCGGCAGCGCTGCCCGGGCGGGCGGCTGTGCCGTGGAGCCGCGCACCACCAGCTCCGGCTGGAAGACGAACTCCGTGCGCTGCACGGGATTCCCCTCGATCTCCTCCAGGAGCGCGCCGACGGCCGCCGTCGCCATGGCCTGGACGGGCTGGCGCACGGTGGACAGCGGCGGGCTGGTGAAGGCGATCAGCGGCGAGTCGTCGAAACCGACGACGGAGACGTCCCCGGGCACGTCGAGGCCCCGGGCCCGGACGGCGCGGATCACGCCGAGCGCCATCAGGTCGGAGCCGCAGACGATGCCGGTGCAGCCCTCGCGGAGCAGGATGTCGGCGGCCGCGTGCCCGCCCTCGACGCCGAAGAGCGTGGGTCTGATGAACCGTTCCGCGTCCGCGCGTTCGACTCCGAGGAGCTCGTACAACTCGGCGGTGAAACCCTCGGCCTTGCGGCGCGAGGGCACGTAACGGGTGGGGCCGATGGCGAGGCCGATGCGCTCGTGGCCGAGCTCGACCAGGTGCCGTACGGCCATGCGGGCCGCCGCCCGGTCGTCCGGGGAGACGAAGTTGGCGTCGATGTGCTCGTTGTAGCCGTTGATGAGGACGTACGGCACGCCCCGGGCGGTCAGCCGGGCGTAGCGGGCCGGGTCGGCGGACGCGTCCGCGTGCAGCCCGGAGAGGAAGACGATGCCGGCCACCCCGCGCTCCACGAGCTGCTCGACGAGCTCGTCCTCGGTGGCGCCGCCGGGCATCTGGGTGCAGAGCACCGGGGTGTAGCCGTGCCCGGCGAGGACCTGTTCGACGACCTGCGCGAACGCCGGGAAGATCGGGTTGGTCAGCTCGGGCACGACGAGCCCGACGAGGCCCGCGCTGCGCCGTTTCAGCCGTACGGGGCGCTCGTAGCCGAGCACGTCGAGCGCCGCGAGCACCTTGTGCCGGGTCGCGCCGGCCACCCCCGCCTTGCCGTTGAGGACCCGGCTGACGGTGGCCTCGCTGACCCCGGACTGGGCCGCGATGTCCGCGAGCCGCGGGGCGCCGTTCCCGGCGCCCCGCGGCAGGGGGATCGTCACACCGCCCACCAGGCGGTGGTGTCGGCGGGCAGGACCGCCTCATCGTCGACGATCGTGATCTCCTCGTTGGAGAGAAGGAACCGGCCGGGCAGCGGGACGGAGATGCCCCGGCCGGTGGTGTTGGCGACGCAGACGAAGCCGTCGCGGCGGAAGGAGAGCACACCCTCGGGTGCCTCCAGCCACTCCACGGCCTCGCCCGCGCCGAGTCCGGGCTGTGCGCGCCGCACGGCGAGCGCACTGCGGTACAGCTCCAGGGTGGAGCCGGGGTCGCCGGTCTGCGCCTCGACGCTCAGACCGCCCCAGGTGGTGGGCTGCGGCAGCCAGGAGCCGCCGTCGCCGAAGCCGTACGAGCTGCCCTCGACGGTCCACGGGATCGGCACCCGGCAGCCGTCGCGGAAGCCGTCCTGGCCGGACGCCCGCCAGAACGACGGGTCCTGGCGGACCTCGTCGGGCAGGTCGGTGACGTCCGGCAGGCCGAGCTCCTCGCCCTGGTAGACGTACGCCGAGCCGGGCAGCGCCAGCATGAGCAACGTCGCCGCGCGGGCCCGGCGCAGGCCGAGTTCGCGGTCGCCGGGCTCACGGAGCTGGGTGCCGAGGCCCGCCGGGTTGGCGAAGCGGGTGGCGTGCCGGGTGACGTCGTGGTTGGAGAGCACCCAGGTGGTGGGGGCGCCGACCGGGCGCATCGCTTCGAGCGATTCGTCGATGCCGCGGCGCAGCTCGGCGGCGTCCCAGTGGGTGCCCAGGTACTGGAAGTTGAAGGCCTGGTGCATCTCGTCGGGGCGCACGTAGTTCGCGGTGCGCTCGACGGTGGGGGTCCAGGCCTCGGCGACGAGGACGCGCTCCCCGTCGTACTCGGAGAGCACCTTCCGCCAGGAGCGGTAGATCTCGTGGACGCCGTCCTGGTCGAAGAACGGCATGACGTCGTTGCCGAGCAGCTTCAGCTGGTCGTGGGCGCCGAGGTCGGGCAGGCCCTCGGCCTTGACCAGGCCGTGGGCGACGTCGACGCGGAAGCCGTCGACGCCCATGTCGAGCCAGAAGCGCAGGATCGAGCGGAACTCGTCGCGTACGGCGGGGTGTTCCCAGTTGAAGTCGGGCTGCTCCGGGGCGAAGAGGTGGAGGTACCAGTCGCCGGGGGTGCCGTCCGGGTTCTCGGTGCGGGTCCAGGCCGGGCCGCCGAAGATGGACTCCCAGTCGTTGGGCGGCAGTTCGCCGTTCTCGCCCTTGCCGGGGCGGAAGTGGTAGCGCTCGCGCAGCACCGACCCGGGGCCCTCGCGCAGGGCGCGCTGGAACCACTCGTGCTGGTCGGAGGAATGGTTGGGGACCAGGTCGACGATGATGCGCAGGCCCAGTTCGTGGGCCTCGCGGATCACGGCGTCGGCGTCGAGGAGCGAGCCGAACATGGGGTCGATGGCCCGGTAGTCGGCGACGTCGTAACCGGCGTCGGCCTGCGGCGAGGCGTAGAACGGGGAGAGCCAGACGGCGTCGACGCCGAGTTCCTTGAGGTACGGCAGCCGGCTGCGGATGCCCTCCAGGTCGCCCATGCCGTCACCGTTGCCGTCGGCGAAGCTGCGCGGGTAGACCTGGTAGATCACCGCGTCTCTCCACCAGCCCGTGTGCGTGCCGGTGGTCGGGGCGTCGGCCGGGGTGGCGAGATGCTGGGTCATGTCTTCCCTGGGAGGTAAGGAGAGGCGTACAGAGGTGCGTACAGAAGGCGGGCGCAGGGCCGTCAGCCCTTGACGGCACCGGCGGACATGCCGGTGACCAGGTGCCGCTGGGCGACGAGGAACACCAGGGCGGCGGGGACGGCGATGAGCACGGAGGCCGCGGCCATCGGGCCCCACTGGGCGCCGTACTGGTTGACGAACTTCTGCAGTCCGCCGGCCAGGGTGAGGTTCTCGTCGCCGACCATGAAGGCGGAGGCGTAGGCGACCTCGCCCCAGGCGGTGATGAAGGAGTAGAAGGCGGTGACGGCGATGCCCGGCTTCGCGAGCGGCAGGATCAGCCGCCAGAACGTGCCGAACGGGTTGAGGCCGTCGACGTAGCCGGACTCGTCGATCTCGCGCGGGATGGTGTCGAAGAAGCCCTTCATCATCCACGCGCAGAACGGGACGGCGATGGTCAGGTACGTGATGACCAGGCCGGCCGGCTGGTTGAGCAGGCCCATCGACGCCATGATGTTGTAGATCGGCACGATCAGGACGGCGACCGGGAACATCTGGGTGATGAGCAGCGTCCACATCAGGCCGCGCTTGCCGGGGAAGCGGAAGCGGCTGACGGCGTAGCCCGTGGTGGCGGAGATGAAGACGCCGACGACGGTGGTGAGACCGGCGACCAGCAGCGAGTTGCCGAACCAGGTGAGGAACGGGGTGTCCCTCAGCAGGTTCGTGTAGTTCTCGAGCGTCGTCTCCTTGAAGAAGTCCGTGGTGATCGCGTACTTGGCCGGCTTGAGCGAGGTCAGCAGGACCCACAGCACGGGGAAGACGGCGATCACGGACGCCACGATCAGTGTGACGTGCAGCGCGACCGAGGCGAACGGCGAACGACGGCCGCGGAGGGGCGTGTTGGCCGGAGCCCGGTGGGCGGGGGCCGCGGCCCGGCGGGTGGGCGTCGTGGTCGTGGTCGTCACCAGACTTCTCCCTGCTTGCGGAGGACTCGCCGGTAGACCGCGGCGAAGAGCATCAGGAGGACGAGGATGAGCACGCCCCACGTGGACGACTGGGCGAAGTCGCGCGGACTGACCTCGAAGGAGAACTTGTAGGCCTGGGTGACGAGGATCTGAGTGGCCTCGCCGGGCCCGCCCCGGGTGAGCAGGAAGATCACCGGGAACATGTTGAAGGTCCAGATGGTCGACAACAGGATCACCGTCGTCGACACCGAGCGCAGCCCGGGCATGGTGATGTGCCGGAAGCGCTGCCAGGCGCTGGCGCCGTCCATCTCTGCGGCCTCGTACAGCTCGCCGGGGATGGACTGGAGCCCGCCGAGGAGGGCGACCATCATGAAGGGGATGCCGAGCCAGACGTTGACGGCGATGACCGAGAACTTGGCCCAGGTCGGGTCGTTGAGCCACGGGACGGCGTCGATGCCGCCGCCCGCGAGGATCTTGTTGAGCAGGCCGTTGTCCTGGTTGTAGAGGAAGCGCCAGGCGAAGACGGAGACGAAGCCGGGCACGGCCCAGGGCAGGATCAGCAGCAGCCGGTAGAAGGAGCGGCCGGCGATCCTGCGGTTGAGGATGTTGGCGAGGGCCAGGCCGAGGGCGAAGGTGATCGAGACACAGGACACCGTCCACACCAGCGTCCAGCCCAGGGTAGAGAGGAACTGGGTGCCCGTGAGCGCGTCGACGTAGTTGTCGAGACCGACGAACTCGTAGCTCGACGGGATGTGGTTGACGCCGATGGACCGCTCGACGTTCCGCTCGTTCGCGTCGGTCAGCGACAGGTAGATGCCGCGGACCAGCGGGTAACCGATGATCACGCCGATCACGACGATCACGGGGGCGACCATCGCCCAGGCGTACCAGTAGGTGGAGAGGGAGCGCTTCGCCGCGCCCCGGGGCTTACCAGTTCCGCGGCTCCGGCCGGGGGCGACAGAGTCGCCCGCGGCCTTCGCCACCGACTGGCTGGGGGTGTCCACAGCCATCAGCCGGCCTGCCTTCCTTCTTTTACTTCCAGTCCTTCAGGAGCTTGCGGTAGGCGTCGCCCGTCGCCTTCGCTCCCTTGTCCGGGGTGGTCTGGCCGGTGAGGACCTTGGTGTACTCGGTGACGAGCGGCGCGAAGAGGCTGCCGGTCTCCGGGATCCACGGGCGCTCGACGGCCTTGTCGACGACCGGCTTGAAGAAGGTGATCATCTCGTTGGTCGCGACGTCCGGCTTGATGTAGACGGACTCACGGGTCGGGAGGAGGCTGAGCTCCTTCGCGACCGTCGCCTGGGTCTCGGCCGAGGTCATGTACTCGGCGAAGGCGTAGGAGGCGTCGAGGTTCTTGGAGCCCGCGTAGACGGCGAGGTTGTGACCGCCCTGCGGGGCGCCCTGGCTGGCCGAACCGGCCGGCACCGGGGCGATGCCCAGGTTGGCCTTGTCGGTGAACTCCTTGCCGGCGAAGGTGTCGGCGACGGCCCAGGGGCCGTTGATCATCATGGCGACCTTGCCGTCCTTGAAGGCCGTCTGCATGTTGTTCCAGCCGTCGGTGGCGTCGGTCTTGGCCGCACCGGAGTCGACCAGGTCCTTGACGACCGTGAAGGCCTTCACGCCGGCGGGGTTGTCGACGGTGATCGTCTTCTTCTCGGCGTCGACGAGGTCGCCGCCCTCGCCGTAGAGGAAGGAGAGGAACCAGTAGGCGTCGTCGCCGCGCAGGTAGAGGCCGGGGTTGCCGGTCTTCTGCTTGATCTTGGCGGAGACGGTCTTGAGCTCGTCGATGGTCTTGGGGACCTCGACGCCGGCCTCCTTGAAGATCTTCTTGTTGTAGAAGATGCCCATGGAGTCGATGACCTGCGGGACCGCGTAGGTCTTGCCCTTGTACTGGGTGGAGGCGGCGGCCTGCTTCAGGAAGTCCTCGGACTCCTTGAGGGCGGGGGTGCCGTCGAGCGGGGCGAGGTAGCCGAGGTCCGCGAACTCGGGGGTCCAGGCGACCTCGGAGCGGATGACGTCGGGGGCGCCGGAGCCGGACTGCGCGGCGTTCTTGAACTTGTTCTGCGCCTCACCGAACGGCACGTTCACGTACTTGACGGTGACCTTGGGGTGCTTCTTCTTGAAGTCCTCGGCGACCTTCTTGAAGACCTTGTCCTCGGAGCCGACCGTGGAGGTGTCCCACCAGGTCACCGTGCCGGAGAGCTCGCCCGAGCTCTTCGAGCCGCCGTCCGAACCGCTGTCACTACCGCACGCCGCCAGGGTCACGCCCAGGGCCGCGACCAGCGCGGTGGCCGCTATGCCACGCCGCATGTGAACTCCTTCGAAGATCCCGGGGGGACGAGGGGCTGGAACCTTCCTCATGCGACCGCTCCCTCGCGGCGCTCCGGGTTGCCAGGAACGTAACAGGGATGAAAACGAGCCGAAAGACCTTGCGAGAACTTTCTGCAAGGACCGGGGATCGTTACATCCACGTGTCCCTAAGGTTGCCGTCGAATCGCTTGACAGCAGCTGACACACGCCCCCTGCGCGCCGTACGCCCCCGCGCGCACGCCCCGGGCACACCACGCACGCCCCGCAAAACCTGCAAGACCTTGCGGAGTGGCTTGCATCACGCGGGCGTCATCCGTGCGGTGGGCAATACGCCCCGTGACCGGTACAGTCCATCCTCATGACCGCGCGGCTCTCCGACATCGCAGCCCAGGCGGGGGTCAGTGAGGCCACAGTCAGCCGCGTGCTCAACGGCAAGCCCGGTGTGGCCGGGGCCACCCGCGAATCCGTCCTTGCCGCGCTCGACGTGCTCGGCTACGAGCGGCCCGTACGACTGCGCCAGCGCAGCGCGGGGCTCGTCGGCCTCATCACCCCCGAACTGGACAACCCGATCTTCCCCGCGCTCGCGCAGGTCATCGGGCAGGCCCTGACCCGGCAGGGATACACCCCGGTGCTCGCCACCCAGACCCCCGGCGGGTCCACCGAGGACGAGCTCACCGACATGCTGGTGGAACGGGGCGTCGCCGGCATCATCTTCGTCTCCGGACTGCACGCCGACACCACCGCCGACATGACGCGCTACGACCAGCTGCGCGGCAAGGGTGTCCCGTACGTCCTCCTCAACGGCTTCTCCCCCAAGGTGCAGGCGCCCTTCGTCTCCCCCGACGACCGGGCCGCGATGCGGCTGGCGGTGACGCACCTGGCCGCGCTCGGGCACACCAGGATCGGGCTCGCCGTCGGACCGAAGCGGTTCGTGCCGGTGCTCCGCAAGATAGAGGGCTTCCAGCAGGGCATGGAGGAGCGGCTCGGGCTCGGCTTCGAGGAGTCCGAGGCGCTGATCCAGCACTCCCTCTACACCCTGGAGGGCGGCCAGGCCGCGGCCGGGGCGCTGATCTCCCGCGGCTGTACGGCGGTGGTCTGCGCGAGCGACATGATGGCGCTCGGCGCGATCCGGGCCGCGCGGCAGCAGGGGCTCGACGTGCCGAGGGACGTCTCCGTCGTCGGTTTCGACGACTCTCCCCTCATAGCGTTCACCGATCCGCCGCTGACCACCATCCGGCAGCCCGTGCAGGCGATGGGGCAGGCGGCGGTCCGCGCGCTGCTCGAAGAGGTCGGGGGCACTCCCGCCCCGCACTCCGAGTTCGTCTTCATGCCCGAGCTGGTCGTCCGCGGTTCGACCGCCTCGGCCCCGCCGGCCGCGCGCGCCTGACCCCGTGCGCGTCTGACCCCTCGGGCGCCTGACCCCGTGCACGCCTGACCCCGTACCCGCCTGACCCCGTACCCGACCCCTACGGCACCCCCCTTACGACCTCCTTCCTGAGGTGGACCGGGTGCGCTCCGAACCCGTCCGGGGGATGATCGGTCGGGGGGCAGGCATCTGGCAGACTCTCTCCCTATGGGTGAAACGACCGTGAAGAGTTTGGACGACCGGACGACCCCGTCGTCACCCATCGTGACCGACGGCAGGTTCGCACGCCTGCGTGCGCGCGCGCCCCGGCGACCCACGATCTGGTTCGAGATCCTGCTCATCGCGGTGAGCTACTGGACGTACTCGCTCATCCGCAACGCGGTACCGGAGCAGAAGACCCAGGCGCTCAAGAACGCCGACTGGATCTGGCAGGCGGAGGAGTCCCTCGGCCTGGCCTTCGAGCACGCCGTCAACCACGCCGTGAACTCGGTGACGTGGCTGATCGTGTCGATGAACTACTACTACGCGACGCTGCACTTCATCGTGACCATCGGTGTGCTCGTGTGGCTGTACCGATGGCACCCGGGCCGTTACGCGGCGTTCCGTACCGTCCTGTTCGCCACCACCGGTGTGGCCCTGGTCGGTTACTACCTGTACCCGCTCGCGCCGCCCCGGCTCATGAACGGCCAGGACTTCGTCGACACGGTGCTCGTCCACCACACCTGGGGCTCGATGGCCTCGGGCAACCTCAAGCACGTGTCGAACCAGTACGCGGCGATGCCGTCGATGCACATCGGCTGGTCCCTCTGGTGCGGCCTGACGATCTTCCTCCTGGCCAAGGCGCCCTGGGCGAAGATCCTGGGCCTGCTCTACCCGACGGCGACCCTCGTCGTGATCGTCGCCACCGCGAACCACTTCTGGCTGGACGCGGTCGGCGGCATGATCTGCCTCGCCTTCGGTTTCCTCGTCTCGTACTTCTGGTACGGCTCCCGCCCGCACCGCCTGCCCAAGCTGGTCGAGCCGATGCCCGGCGCGGTGACGCGGAGCGGCCCGCCCCCGAAGGTGGAGGCGGACCGCGAGGACGCGAAGGCCGAGGCGCTCGATGCGGCCGCAGTGACGGATGGGACCGAGAAGGCCGATACGGAGCGCTCGGTCAGTTCCCGTAGGTGATCCGGCCGCCGGCGACCGTGAGACGGATCGGGGCGCTCTCCGTCTCGCCCGCCGGGGCCTGCACCGGGTCCACCGCGAAAGCGGTCAGATCGGCGCGGCAGCCCGGGGTGATCCGGCCCGCGACCTGCTCCTCCCCCGCCGCGACCGCCGCGTGCGTGGTCATGCCCTCCAGGGCCATCAGGCCCGTGAGCCCGTGCCGGGCCGAGGCGGCGCCGCGCGGGGCCTGTGCGGTGGCGAGGACCTGCCGGGCGTCGTAGTGGGCGATGGGCCAGTCCGAGCCGAGCGCGAGATACGCCCCGGCGTCCCGCAGGTCACGGCAGCGCCAGGCGCGGGCCGCCCGCTCCTCGCCGAGCCGCTTGGACCACTCGTCGGTGTGGTCGGCGCGGGTGTACGCGGTGTGCGGGGGCTGCATCGAGGCGACGACGCCGAGCGCGGCGAAGCGCCCGAGCTGGTCGTCGGGGACCGTCTCGATGTGCTCGATGCGGTGGCGGGGACCACCCGCGCCGAGGCCTTCCACCGTGTCGAGGACGTGCCGTACGGCGGCGTCGCCGATGGCGTGGGTGGCGGTGCCGACCCCGGCGCGGTGGAGACGGCGTACAGCGGCGGAGTACGCGGCCGGGTCCGGCCAGAAGGCATCGGTGCCCCGGCCGTGGCAGTCGGCGTGTTCCAGCCAGGCGGTGCCGCCCTCGACGGTGCCGTCCATGAAGAACTTCACGCCCCCGATCGCCCACATCCGTCCGGCCCGCCCCTGGAGCTCCACGAACCCGTCCAGCTCCTCCTCGGTGGCACCGGGCATGCACCAGGGGGCGAGACGGAGGCGCAGCGGCAGCTCACCGCCCTCCTCCAGGGCGGTGAGCAGACCGGGTACGTCGTGTCCGCCGAGGTCCATGACGTGGGCGGAGGTGAGTCCGGTGGCGGCCATGCCGGTGAGCAGGTCGACGAGCCGGTCGCGGCGCTCGGCGTACGGCTGGGTGGGCAGGACCGGGGTCATCAGGTCCATGGCGGCGTGCTCGACCAGATGGCCGGTGGGGCGCCCGTCGGCGTCGCAGACGATCTCGGAGTGCTGGGCGAAGGCGCGCGGGCCGTCGATGCCGGCGGCCTTGAGGGCGGCCGCACTGGCCAGGACCGAGTGACCGTCGTAGAGGCGGAGGTGGGCGGGGGCGCCGTCGAGGACGTCCTCGATCAGGTCGCGATGGACGGGGCGGCCGCCGAAGGCGTTGTGGTCGAGGCCGAAGCCGATGATCCAGCCGTCGCGGCGCTCGGCGCCGCGGAGGGCGGCCCGAAGTTCGTCGAGGTCCCTGACGCCGGACAGGTCGGTGCCGGTGAACATCTCCAGGCCCCAGACGGGGTGACTGTGGGCGTCGGTGAGGCCGGGTGTGAGGGTGGCACCGCCGAGGTCGACGACCTGGGTGCCGGGGCCGCGCCAGGCGCGGGCGTCGGTGGCGTCGCCGAGGGCGGTGATCAGTCCGTCGCGGACGGCGACAGCGGTGTGGCCGCTCGGTTCGGGGGTGCGGACGCGGGCGTCGACGAGGAGGAGGTCGGGGGCTGCGGACACGAGGGGTCGGCTCCTTCGGCGTGCGGGTGGGGGTGCGGCTCGGCGTGCGGCTCTGTGGGCGGCTCTTCGGCGAAGTGGGCGTAGACCTCGGGGCGCGTGCGGCGCAGCCGGTACGCGAGGAGGAGCCCCAGGGCGAGGACGGTGGGGACGACGGCGACGAGGACCGTGTTGACGGTCGGGGACGCGCCGGTGAAGAGCGCGACCTTGGAGGCGACGAGCCAGATCGCCACGGCGAGCAGGGCTGCGGCGGCGACGGGGGCGACGAGGGTGCGCAGGGCGCCCTCCTGGTGCGGGACGCGCCGGAAGTAGCGCACGACGGCGAGGGCGGCGAGCAGCATCAGCGCCATGAGCCCGAGCATCCCGGGGGTGTTCACCCAGAGCAGCAGCTGGGTGTACGGGTCGGCGCCGGCGGCCGCGAAGCCGAGGACGACGCCCGCGCCGAGCACGGTCTGGGTGAGGCCCGCGACGTACGGGGAGCGGTGGCGGGGGTGGATCCGGCCGAGGGCGGCGGGCAGAACACCCTCCTCGGCGAGGGCGAGGCCGTAGCGGTTGATCGCGTTGTGGAAGGCGAGCAGCGAGGCGATGATGCTGGTCACGATGAACACGTGCATCAGGTCGGCGGCCCAGGGGCCCACGTAGGTGGTGATGGCGGCGAAGAACAGTCCGCCGGTGTCGCCGGCGGCGGCCGCGACGACCTGGTCGTCGCCGAAGGCCTGGATCACGGTCCAGACGACGAAGGCGTAGAACAGGCCGAGGAAGGCGACCGCGATGTAGGTGGCGCGGGGGATGGTGCGGGCGGGGTCGCGGGCCTCGCGGCGGTAGATCACGGTGGACTCGAAGCCGGTGAAGGCCGAGAAGGCGAAGGCGAGTACGGCCGCCGTGCCGGGCACGAGGACGTTGCCGGGGGCGAAGGAGGCGAGGGAGAGCCCGTCGGCGCCGCCCTTGAGGAGCACGCCGCCGGCGAGGAGGACGAGTATGCCGGTCTCGGCGACGAGCAGGACGCCGAGCACCTTGGCGCCGAAGTCGATGGAGCGGTAGCCGCCGTACCAGATGAGCACCAGGCCGGCGAGGGCGATCGGAAGCCAGGGCAGGTCGACGCCCCACAGGGCGTCGGCGGTGTCGGCGGTGGCGGAGCCGAGGAGCCCGTAGACGCCGATCTCCATGCCGTTGTAGCCGACCATGGCGACGAGCGCGGCGGCGATGCCGAGCGGTTTGCCGAGCCCTTGGGCGATGTACGCGTAGAAGGCGCCGCCGCTGCGGACGTGGCGGCTCATGGTGGTGAAGCCGACGGCGAAGATCGCCAGGGTGATGCCGGCGAGGAGGTAGCCGGCCGGGGCGCCGATGCCGCCGAGGACGAGGGCGATGGGGGCGACGCCGGCCATCACGGTGAGGGGTGCGGCGGCGGAGACGACGAAGAAGGAGATGTCGGCGGTGGTGAGGGTGCCGGTGCGCAGGCCGGGCGGCTTGTCGGAGGTGCTGGAGGACATGCGGGAGAAGCCCTTCTCGTAAACCTAAAGGCTTTCGGTTGGCGCAATGTAGCCTCGTGCCCAACGATTCGGGAAGACCTGAACAGCGGGAGAACGTCCATGGGCCGGCCGCACAAGCCCCTCCTCGACCGGGCGCGCATCACCACCACGGCGCTCGAACTCGTCGACGAGCAGGGCGACTTCAGCGTCCCGCAGATCGCGCGACGACTCGGGGTGCAGACGGCGTCGGTGTACCACCATGTGGACGGCAGGGACGGCATCGTGGAGCTGCTGCGGGAGCGGGTCTGTGCCGCCATCGACGGCGGCACGCTCGTCGGGCAGCCCTGGGACGCGGCCTTCACCGCCTGGGCGCGCTCCTACCGGGCCGCCTTCGCCGCCCACCCGAAGGCGATCCCGCTGCTCACCGGCTCACCGGTGCGCGCCCCCCGGGTCCTTGAGCAGTACGAGCAGGCGGTCGCCCTCCTCCTCGACGCGGGCTTCGCCCTCCCGGACGTCATGCCGGTGATCATCGCCCTGGAGAACCTGGTCCTGGGCTCGGCCCTCGACATGGCCGCCCCGGAGGCGATGTGGGAGCTGGCCGACGACACGGCGACCCCGCGCCTCGCGCGGGCCCTGGCCGCCTTCCCCGAGGGCGGCCGCACCGACACCGCCTTCGAACTGGCCCTGGCCGGCTACCTGGCCCACATCCGGGGCATGCCGGACAGGGCGTAGGGCGTGCCTTGTGGATCAGGCCGGACCTAGGCCGGGCAGGGGCCGGCACTCGTCGCCCGCCGGCCGGGCCCGGGCGCGGGCACGGGCCGGCACTCGTCGCCCGCACGGTCGGCACCATGGGGCCTACGCCCCGTAGAACAGCTCCTCGACGACCGCCCTGGCCCGGCGGGTGATGCGCCGGTAGTCGTCGACCATCTCGCCGACATGGCCGGCCTCGTACCCCAAGTACCGCCCGACCGCCGCGAGTTCGCGCGGGTCAGAAGGGAAGGTGTCGCCGGGGCGGCCGCGGACCAGCATCACCGCGTTGCGGACGCGGGTGGCGAGGACCCACGCCTCGTCCAGGGTCTGCGCCTCCTCCGTCGGGATGAGGCCGGCCGCGTGCGCCGCCCCGAGCGCCTCGCGGGTACGGGTCGTCCGCAGCCCCGACTCCACCCAGCCGTGCCGCATCTGGAGCAGCTGGACCGTCCATTCGACGTCGCTCAGGCCGCCGCGCCCCAGCTTGGCGTGGAGCGTCGGGTCGGCGCCGCGCGGCAGCCGCTCGGACTCCATCCGGGCCTTGAGGCGGCGGATCTCGCGGACTGCGTCCTCGCCGAGACCCTCGGCCGGGTAGCGCAGCGGGTCGACGAGTTCGAGGAAGCGGTCCCCCAGCTCGCGGTCGCCCGCGATGGGTTCGGCGCGCAGCAGCGCCTGGCTCTCCCAGACGAGGGACCAGCGGTGGTAGTAGGCCGCGTACGACTTCAGCGTACGGACCAGGGGACCGCTCTTGCCCTCCGGCCTGAGGTCCGCGTCGATCAGCAACGGCGGGTCGGCCGTGGGGAGTTGGAGGAGCCTCCGCATCTCGGCGACCACCCGGCCGGCGGCCCTGGCCGCCTCCTGCTCGTCGACGCCCTCGCGCGGCTCGTGCACGAACAGGACGTCGGCGTCGGAGCCGTACCCCACCTCGTGACCGCCGAAGCGGCCCATGCCGATGACCGTGAACCGGGTGGGCAGTTCGTCGCCCCACTCGGCGCGGACGGCGGCCCGCAGGGCGCCCGCGATGGTCGCCGCGTTGAGGTCGGTGACGGCCTCCCCCACCCGGTCGACCAAGGCGCCCGGGTCGGGTTCGCGCGGGCTGTCCTCGGTGCCGTACGAGCCGATGAGATCGGCCGCGGCGGTACGGAACAGCTCCCTGCGGCGCACCCCGCGGGCGGCCGCGACCGCCTGCTCGGCGTCGGCCGCGCGGCCCACCGCCGCCAGGACCTCCTGCTCCAGATGCTCCCGGCCGCGCGGCTTGAGCCCCTCCGGGTCGCCGAGCAGCGCGACCGCCTCGGGGGCGCGCAGCAGCAGGTCGGGGGCGAGGCGTCCGGCGGAGAGGACCCGGGCGAGGTTCTCGGCGGCGGCACCCTCGTCCCGGAGCAGCCGCAGGTACCAGGGGGTCTTGCCGAGGGCGTCGGAGACCTTGCGGAAGCCGAGCAGGCCGGCGTCCGGGTCGGCCGAGTCCGCGAACCAGCCGAGCAGCACGGGGAGCAGGGTCCGCTGGATCGCGGCCTTCCGGCTCACTCCGGAGGACAGCGCCTCCAGGTGGCGCAGGGCGGCGGCGGGGTCCTCGTAACCCAGCGCTTCGAGCCGCTGTCCGGCCGCCTTCGGGCTGAGCCGGATCTCGCCGGGAGCGAGCTGGGCGACCGCGTCGAGCAGCGGGCGGTAGAAGATCTTCTCGTGCAGCCGGCGGACGACGGCCGCGTGCCGCTTCCACTCCTTGTTGAGCGCGGCGACCGGGTCGGTGCGCAGCCCGAGCGAACGGCCGAGGCGGCGCAGGTCGGTCTCGTCCTCGGGGACGAGGTGGGTGCGGCGCAGCCGGTACAGCTGGATGCGGTGCTCCATGGCCCGCAGGAAGCGGTAGGCCTCGTCGAGCTGGGAGGCGTCGGCGCGCCCGACGTAGCCGCCGGCGGCGAGGGCGGCGAGCGCGTCGAGGGTGGTGCCGCTGTGCAGCGTGGCGTCACTGCGGCCGTGCACCAGCTGGAGGAGCTGGACGGCGAACTCGACGTCCCGCAGGCCGCCGGGGCCGAGCTTGAGCTCGCGGTCGACCTGGGCGGCGGGGATGTTGTCGACGACCCGGCGGCGCATCTTCTGCACGTCGGGGACGAAGTTCTCGCGCTCGGCGGCCTGCCAGACGAGCGGGGAGACGGCGTCGATGTACTGGGCGCCGAGCTCCGGGTCCCCCGCCACCGCGCGCGCCTTGAGCAGGGCCTGGAACTCCCAGGTCTTCGCCCAGCGCTGGTAGTACGCGAGGTGGGAGGAGAGCGTACGGACGAGGGGGCCGTTGCGGCCCTCGGGGCGCAGATTGGCGTCGACCGGCCAGATGGTGCCCTCGACGGTGGTCTCCGAGCAGATCCGCATGAGGTGCGAGGCGAGGCGGGTCGCGGCCTGGAGGGCCTTGCCCTCGTCGGCGCCCTCGACCGGCTCCCCCACGAAGATCACGTCCACGTCGGAGACGTAGTTGAGCTCGTGGCCGCCGCACTTGCCCATCGCGATCACGGCGAGCCGGCACATGGCGGCGTCGGCGGGCGCGGCGGTCCGGGCGATGGCGAGCGCCGCCCGCAGGGTCGCCGTCGCCAGGTCGGCGAGCTCGGCGGCGGCCTGGGCGACATCGGTGGTGCCGCACACGTCACGGGCCGCTATGGCCAGCAGACACCGGCGGTAGGAGACCCGCAGTGACACCGCGTCGACGGCATCGGCGAGGCCCTGCTCGAATTCGGCGACCCCGGGGTGCAGGTCGGCGGCCTCGTACGTGACGAGGGACTCCCAGTCGCGCGGGTGCCGGGCCAGGTGGTCGGCGAGCGCCTCGGAGGCGCCGAGCACCCCGAGGAGCCGGTCCCGGAACGGCTTGGCGGCGAGCAGGGTGGCCGTGAAGGTCTGCCGCTCGGTCTCGGGCTGCGCCTCGGCGAGGCGGACGAGGCCGCGCAGGGCGAGGTCGGGGTCGGCGGTGGCGCCGAGGGCGTCGAGGAGGACGGAGTCACCGCGCAGGGCGGACAGCTCGGGCACGTCCAGGAGCCGCTCTGCCCCGGAGGGGTCGGTGAATCCGTGCCGCAACAGACGTGAGAACGTGCTGCTCCTGCGTCCCGGCACCGTCATTCCGCCGCTCCCTCCGAGCAGGTCCGCCCCGGGGTGGAGCCGAGGTGGATCGAGCCTATCCGGAGCGGTGGACGGGGGCGTTCAGGCCTTCGGTTCGCAGCGGATCACACGTGATGTCTCGCACATTGATCGCTTTTCGAGGCCGATGAACCGTATTTCTTGAAAGTCCGTCTTGCTCGGGGCGGACACTTCCGCCTGCCCGAACCCGTTCCGCCCTGCCCGCACCACGCCTCTTCCGCCTGCCCGAACCATGTGTCTCTCCGCCCGCCCGAACCACCTCTGTCGAAAGCGCGCCGCCGAACATGCCCGTCCGTCCCCGCCGCCGTCTCCTCCCGTTCCGCCGCAGGACCGTCTCCACGGCGGTGACGGCCGTCCTGGTGAGCGGCACCTTCGCCGGGCTGCTCTCGGTGACGGGGGCGCCGAGCACACCGGAGGCACACGCGGCGGCGGAAGCGAAGGCCCCGAAGCCTCCGTCCCCGACGGCTTCGTCACCGGAGCCTTCGTCCCCGGCGCCGGTGCGGGCTCCCGCCGCCGTTCCGCAGGCCAAGGCCCCCGCGTCCGTGGTCCAGGTCGTCGCCCACCCGGACGACGACCTGTTCTTCATGAACCCGGACATATCCCAGACCCTGCACTCCGGCACCCCCCTGACCTCGGTCTATCTCACGGCCGGTGAGTCGGACGGTGTCAACGCGCGCCCGCACGACGCCGCCGACGCCGAGCCCGACAAGGCGGGCTACGCCGAGGCCCGGCAGAACGGCATCCGGGCCGCGTACGCCGAAATGGTGACCGGCAGCCGGACCAGCCCCTGGGACCGCGTGGCGATCCCCACGGCCGGCGGCGGAACGGCCGAGATGGACACCCTGCGCGCGAAGCCGCGGGTCAGGCTGGTGTGGCTGCAGATCCGCGAGGCGGGCTCGATCAGCGACGACCGCCCGCACAGCCTCAACGGTCTCTGGCACGGCCGGATCGACGCGCTCGAATCCCAGCGCTCCTCCGGCACCCCGGTCGCCGCCGACTTCACGTACACGAAGGACCAGGTCGTGGCCACGGTCGCCGGGCTGCTCGACCGGTTCCGGCCGACCTTCGTCCGCATGCAGGACCCGAGCCCGGGCACGTACCCGGACACGGGGAAGCTCCGGGACCACCAGGACCACCTGTACGGGGCGCGGTTCACACAGGCCGCGCTCGCCCGGTACGCGGAGGTGCCCGGGCATCCGCACGTCGTCGTGCAGAACTACCTCGGCTACCCCACCAGCCTCCTGCCGCACACCCTCGACCCCGAGACTGCAGGCGCCAAGCTGAAGACCCTGGAGACCTACGCCTGGCTCGACGGGGTCAACGACTGCGGGACCGCCGCGGGCTGCGGCGACCTGAAGGTGGCCGCGCGGCCCGGCGGGCGCGGCTGGACCGCGACCGTGCGGTACGCCCGGGGCACCTCCACCTCCTGGGTGCAGCGGGACCCGGCCGGCGGGCTGTACGCCTTCTCCGTGCTCGACGGCCATCTCGCGGCCTGGCGGAAGCCGGCGGACGGCGGCGCGTGGCGCGGCCCGACGCTGCTGCCCGGCGGCGGCCTGGACAGCGGGGTCACGTCGGTGACGCTGCCCGACGGCCGTATCGCGGTCTACGGCACCCGGACGGTGCTCGCGGCCGGCCCGGCGGGCTACCACCGGGAAGTGGTGACCACCGAGCAGGCGGCGCCCGGCGGTGTCTTCGGCGCGTGGCGTTCGCTCGGAACCCCCGAGAAGGACGACGCGAGCGGCACCTCGGACATCAGCGCGCCCGCCGTGACCGTGGGCGGCGACGGCCGGGCGACCCTGCTCCTGCGGGACAGCCGGCACCGGCTGACCGCCCGCGAGCAGGGCGCGGACGGCGGCTGGGGGCCGTGGCGGGTGCTCGGCGGCAGGGACGTGTACGGCGACCCGGTCGCGGCGACGGACGGGACGGGCCGGGGGTACGTCTTCGCGAGCACCCCGAGCACCGTCCTCGCGTGGGCGCAGCAGCACCCCGGCGGGCCGCTGACCGGCCCCGTACGGACCGGGCTCCCGCCGACGACCCTGGCGCTGAGCGCGAGCGCGGCGCCGGACGGCGACGGTGTACGGCTCTGGTTCCGCAAGCCGGCCTCCGGCGACCTGCGCAGCGCCGACTTCTCGGGCGTGGGCCCGGTCTCCCCGGTCACGGAGCTGCCGGGCGGCGTGGCGGGCTTCGGCCCGGTGAGCGGCGGCGACGGGCTGCTCGCGGTCCGGTCCCGTACCGGCTTCCTGGCGACGGCGCCGCACGGCAGGGCGGGGACGGGGCCGGTGTGGACGCTGGAGAAGTTCCTGTTCGCGGGGGCGCCGGACGCGGGGACGGACGGGGTGGCGGCGATCGGTCTGGACGGCCGTCTGCACTGGACGCCTGCGGACCGATGAGTTCCGCGGGCCGGGCCGGTCGTTATCCGTGGACCCGCGGGTGGAGGTAGCCGCGGGCACAGGTGGCCGTCGGCGCGGGTAGCCGTCGGCGTACGCGACGAAGGGAACGGCGATGAAACCGCAGACTGCCCTCGATCCCCGGTACAGCGACGACAAGGCGGGCCCGGTGCCCTGGTCGGAGGCCGAGGCACGGCTCGCGGCGGCCGAGGTCTTCTGGCTGACGACCGTACGGCCCGACAACCGCCCGCACGTGACCCCGCTGATCGCCGTCTGGTCGGAGGGCGCGCTCCACTTCTGCACCGGCCCCGACGAGCGCAAGGCCCGCAACCTGGCGGGCAACCCCTCCGTGGTCCTCACGACGGGCACGCCCGCGCTCGGCGAGGGCTTCGACCTGGTGGTCGAGGGCGAGGCGGCACGGGTGACCGACGAGGACCGGCTGGCGGCGCTCGTGGAGGCGTACGTCGAGAAGTACGGCGAGGACTGGCGCTTCGACGTGCGCGACGGGGCGTTCCAGGGGGACGGTGGTACGGCCCTGGTGTTCGCGGTCGCGCCTCGCACGGCCTTCGGCTTCACCAAGGGCGACCCCTTCGGACAGACCCGCTGGCGTTTCTGAGGAGATCACCCGTGAACTGGACACTGGAAGTCGTCCCGGTCCCCGTCACCGACATGGACCGGGCGAAGGAGTTCTACGGCGAGAAGTGCGGCTTCACGATCGACCTCGACGACGAGGTGGCGCCGGGCATGCGCATCATCCAGGCGACGCCGCCGGGCTCGCGCTGTTCGATCGCGATGCTGAGGGGGATGCCGCCGATGCCGGGCACGAAGGACATGGCACCGGGCACCCTGCAGGGCCTCCAGCTCTGTGTCACGGACATCGAGGCGGCACGGAAGGAACTGGTGGACCGGGGTGTCGACGCGTCGCCGATCCGGCACGTGGGGGCGACGGGCTGGGAGGACGGCAAGGGCGAGACCTGGAACTCCTTCATGACCTTCGAGGACCCGGACGGGAACGGCTGGGTCGTCCAGGAGGCCCCGTCGGAACTGTCGGAGCGTTGAGGGCGGCGATGTCCTCGGGCGCCCAGTGGCCGGCCGCGCCGGGGCGGGCCGCGAGATAGGCCGCCACCTCGGCGGGCCGCCACGCCCCGGTGTCGCCGAGCCCGGCCACGAGGTGCCGCAGATAGGCGGCGGAAGGCCGGCGGAGCCCGTCCGCCGCCGGCATCGGCCAGGGCGCGGTGAAGGTGAGCACGGGAACGCGGTCGATGTGGCCCGGGCAGACGAGGGTCTCGTACCGTCCGGGTCCGAGGACGCACCGGCCGGTGGCGAGGACCTCGGTCAGATCGAGGTCGGTGCCGGGCTCGCGGTACATCTCCTGGGCGGCGATGTCGGAGAACTGACCGGCCGTGAGGAGATGTGCGACGGCCCACGCGGTGCCGTCCGCCCCCGGGTCGTAGAACGCCCGGCCCCCGGTCCACACGGCCGACTCGGTCGCGAAGTACACCTGCCCGGTCAGCACGACGGCCACGGACCGGTCGGGCCCCCGCGGGTCCCGGCACCCGGGAAACTCCCGCGCGCCCCCGGCCGGCCGGCCCCCGGCGAGATAACAACCGAGGCGGTCGGCATGCATGTTGGAGCCGTAGGCGGCGTACCAGACGCGGGGACGGGGTTCCGGCATGGAACCCGACGCTAGCGCGGACGGACCGTCACACCTAGAACCCCAGGTAGAAGTGCCGGAGCTGCTCGTCCTCCGCCACGCACGGCATCCCGGCGGCCTCCATCACCCGATGGGAGGCGGGATTGTCCAGGTCGGCGTCGCCCTTCACCCCGGAGACACCGGCCCGCCGGGCGATCTCGAGGAGCGCCCGCAGCGCCTCGGAGGCGTACCCCCTGCCGCGCGCGGAAGGCACGAGCCCGTACCCCACGGTGACGACCCCGATCTCGTCGGGCGGCCCGTGGAACCCGATCCCCCCAACGGTGACCCCGCTCTCCGCGAGCCGTATCCCGTACCCCCGGAACACCCCCGGATCCCCCCGCTCGGCAACCCCCCGCAGAAACCCGGTGGCCGCACGAACGTCCCCGTCCCCGGGATACCCCTCTTCCCACAGCTCCCCGGTCCCGGGCTCCCGAGCGACGATGCGCTCGGCCTCGGCAACGGTCAACGGATGGAGCAGGAGCCGCTCGGTGGCGACGGATTCGATCTTCACGGGCGTGAGTGTGGACCACCGGTCAGGGACCGGGCAAAGGGATTACTCCGCGAGCGAGGGAAGGCCCTCAGGCGGCCCACGCCCGCCGGGACGGCTCAGGGCCGGCGGTCGTCGACCGTCGGCCCTGAGTGGCGGTTCCGGGATCTGCCGGGTCCGAGCCGGGCTTACAGCACCGGGAGGTTCTTGCGGAGTTCGAAGGCGGTGACCTCGCTCCGGTACTCCTCCCACTCCTGCTTCTTGTTGCGGAGGAAGAAGTCGAAGACGTGCTCGCCCAGCGTCTCCGCCACCAGTTCGCTCTTCTCCATCAGGGCGATCGCCTCTCCCAGGTTCTGCGGGAGCGGTTCGATGCCCATCGCCCGGCGTTCCGCGTCGGAGAGGGCCCAGACGTCGTCGTCGGCGCCGGCCGGGAGTTCGTAGCCCTCTTCGATGCCCTTGAGGCCGGCGGCGAGGAGGACCGCGTAGGTGAGGTAGGGGTTGGCGCCCGAGTCGATGGAGCGGACCTCGACGCGGGAGGAGCCCGTCTTGCCCGGCTTGTACATGGGGACGCGGATCAGGGCCGAGCGGTTGTTGTGGCCCCAGCAGATGTACGAGGGGGCCTCGCCGCCCGAGCCGGCCGTGCGGGACGAGCCGCCCCAGATGCGCTTGTACGAGTTGACCCACTGGTTGGTGACCGCGGAGATCTCGCCCGCGTGCTTCAGGAGGCCCGCGATGAAGGAACGGCCGACCTTCGAGAGCTGGTACTCGGCGCCCGACTCGTAGAAAGCGTTCCGGTCGCCCTCGAAGAGGGACAGGTGGGTGTGCATCCCCGAGCCCGGGTAGTCCGAGAACGGCTTCGGCATGAAGGTGGCCTGGACGCCCTGCTCCAGAGCGACCTGCTTCATGACCAGGCGGAAGGTCATGATGTTGTCCGCCGTGGAGAGCGCGTCCGCGTAACGGAGGTCGATCTCCTGCTGGCCCGGCGCGCCCTCGTGGTGGCTGAACTCCACCGAGATGCCCATCGATTCGAGCATCGTGATCGCCTGGCGGCGGAAGTCCATCCCCACGTTCTGCGGGGTGTGGTCGAAGTAGCCCGAGTTGTCCGCCGGGGTGGGGCGGGTGCCGTCGAGCGGCTTGTCCTTGAGGAGGAAGAACTCGATCTCGGGGTGCGTGTAGAAGGTGAAGCCCAGATCCGAGGTCTTGGCCAGCGCCCGCTTCAGGACGTAGCGCGGGTCCGCGAACGACGGCGAACCGTCCGGCATCAGGATGTCGCAGAACATCCGCGCCGTCCCCGGCGCCTCGGCACGCCACGGCAGGATCTGGAAGGTCCCCGGGTCCGGCTTGGCGATCATGTCCGACTCGTATACACGGGCGAAGCCCTCGATCGCGGAGCCGTCGAAACCGATGCCCTCGTCGAAGGCCTGCTCAAGCTCGGCGGGCGCCACGGCCACCGACTTGAGGAAGCCGAGCACGTCGGTGAACCACAGACGTACGAAGCGGATGTCGCGCTCCTCGAGCGTACGGAGCACAAATTCCTGCTGCTTGTCCATTTCCACACCCATCCTCGCTGGTCAGGCCGCCTGCTCCCACCGCCTCGGGCAACATCGGGGGGCACCTGAGCATCCCACCACATGGTTTCGCGCACGTTGCACACCCATAGTGCCTGCTCGGGTGTGACTCAGGTAACGCGGGAAGGGTCGCATTCGGGTGTCTGTTCGCCGCTCCGCTGCCCTCCCGTCGGTACCGGGTGGTACCCCGTTCGGCCCACAGAGCCCCCGCGCCCACTACGATCTCCGCCCATGGGGGCCCCACGGCTCGTACGCCCGTCCCGACATGCGCGTCCCATGGCACTGATGAGTGCCGTGGCGACGCTCCTCGCCGCGCTCTTCTTCTGCCTGGGCACCGGACCCGAGCAGCATCACGAGGCCGGTACCCCGTCGAGCTCCCGGGCCACGCACACCGCCGCTGCCTCCGCCGCCGTGGCCGAGTACATCTGCCCGTACGACCGCGGTGGCTGCTCCCTCTTCCCCAGCCTCTCCCCCGCGGTGCTCAGCGCGCCCCCGCTCGACCCTCCGCTGCACGCGGCCGACGGTCTCCCGCGCTTCGAGCCGCCGTCCGGTGACGGCCCCGCGCGCCGTTCCGGCGCCCAGCCGCGCGCGCCGGATCTGCACGTCCTTCAAGTTCTTCGGACGTAACGGCGGCGGGCGTCCCGCCCCCGCACGTCCACCCCCGAACTCCACCCCATCCCTGAGAAGGACGACATCACCATGGCCGCCAAGAGCTCCTCCAACGCCGACCGCCGCGCCCGAATAGAGGAGATGCGCCGCGCCGAGCAGGCCCGTGAGCGCCGCAACCGCTTCGTCACGATCGGCGTCTCGGGCGTCGTCGTCCTCGGCCTCGTCGGCTTCGGCGCCTTCGTGCTGATGAAGAAGTCCGACGAGCAGGACCAGAAGGAAGCGGCCGCGAAGGCCCCCATCACCGCCGAGAAGTCCTGGGACGTCAAGAAGCTCGGCCGCAACCACGTCGAGACGGCCGTGAAGTACGACATGAAGCCGCCGGTCGGCGGTGACCACAACCCGGTCTGGATGAACTGCGACGGCGTCGTCTACAAGAAGGCCATCGCCGAGGTGAACGCCGTGCACTCCCTGGAGCACGGCGCCGTCTGGGTGACGTACAACAAGAAGGCCGCCGCCGCCGACGTGAAGAAGCTGGAAGACAAGGTCGGCAAGACCAAGTACACGCTGATGAGCCCCGTGGACGACCAGGCCGGCTCCATCATGCTGTCCGCCTGGGGCAAGCAGGTCACCGTGGACAACGCGAGCGACCCCCGCGTCGACGCCTTCTTCACCAAGTACGTCCAGGGTCCGCAGACCCCTGAGCCGGGCGCCGCCTGCACCGGCGGGATCGGCCAGTGAGCGGGGACGAGGACGACCTGACGCTCCCGGCCCCGGCCCGGCGTCCGAACCGGACGCAGTGGGCGGCGGTCACCGCCGTCGCGCTGGCCCTGCTCTTCGCCGGGGGCGCCGTCACCGTCGCCTCCGCCGAGCGCGAGGAGGCACCGCGTACGCCCTCGTCGCTGTCCGCGGACGCCGGATTCGCCCGGGACATGGCCGTCCACCACCAGCAGGCCGTCGAGATGTCGTTCATCGTCCGGGACCGCACCCAGGACGAGGAGGTGCGCCGCCTCGCGTACGACATCGCCAACACCCAGGCCAACCAGCGGGGCATGATGCTCGGCTGGCTCGACCTGTGGGAGCTCCCCAAGATCGAGTCCGGCGTCGAGCCGATGGTCTGGATGGGCATGGGCGGCTCCGGCGACACCGGTCCGCTCGACGGCGCGCTCATGCCGGGCATGGCGACCAACGCCCAGCTGGACGAGTTGCGCAAGGCCGACGGCCGCGAGGCCGAGATCCTGTACCTGAAGCTCATGACCGAGCACCACAGGGGCGGGGTCCACATGGCCGAGGGCTGTGTCCAGAAGTGCTCGGTGGACATCGAGCGCAATCTCGCCCAGGGCATGGTCGACGCCCAGAAGTCCGAGATGCTGCTGATGGCGGACATGCTCAAGAAGCGTGGCGCCTGAGGACGCCGGTCGGTGACCTGTCGGCCCCCGTGACCCGCCGCGGTCACGGGGGCCGTGTCGTACGCCGACAGGCGAGGCGGTCGCTCCGTGCGCCGACAAGTCGCGGCGGTCGGGCCGTGCGCCGACAATGAGTGGGCTCGGGGACGTACGTGTGACCACGTTCGACGAAAGGTACGCACCCCATGACCACGGCGAAGGACATCATGCACCCCGGGGCCCAGTGGATCCCGGCACACGAGACGCTCGACCGTGCCGCGCAGCTGATGCGCAACCTGAACGTCGGCGCGCTGCCCATCGCCGACGAGAACGAACGGCTCTGCGGCATCATCACGGACCGCGACATCGTCATCGGCTGTGTGGCCATGGGCCACGACCCCGCGAAGATCACCTGCGGTGAGATGTCCAAGGGCACGCCGCGCTGGGTCGAGTCGGGCGCGGACGTCGGCGCCGTCCTGGAGGAGATGCAGAGCCACCAGATCCGGCGTCTCCCCGTCATCGAGGACAAGCGGCTCGTCGGCATGATCAGCGAGGCCGATCTGGCCCAGCATCTGTCCGACGAGCAGATCAAGACGTTCTGCGCGAGCGTCTACGCGCCTTCCTGACCGGGACGGCCGGAGCGACCGGAGCGACCGGAGCGATCCGATCCCAGGACCGCCCGGGCCACCGCGTCCGGGCGGTCCTTCATGACCAGATGGCCCGACGGTACGGCCGCCTCGTAGCGGGCGCCGAGCCGTCGGGCCAGCGCGTGTTGGCGCCGCTCCCAGCGGGCGGAGCCCTCGGGGGCGGCGAGCACGGTGACGGGGAGGCCCGGCGGGAGCGGGCGCGTGGCGCGCAGGGCGAGGAGTTCGGCGGCGACGGCTCCGTAGTGGGCGTTCTCCAGGAGGGTGCCGCGAAGCACCCGTGAGGTGCGGTAGACCCTGCGCACGAGGGCGACGGGGGCCGGGTCGTGGCGTACGGCCGCACGGCGCACCGCGGGGCCGAGGGCGGCCGGGACCCCGGCGGCGGAGAGTACGGCGCCGAGGACCCGGGTGACCGCCCCCGGGGAGGTACTCACCCGGGGGTGCTCCTCCACCGACGAGTCCACGAGCACCAGGGCGGCGGTCCGGTCCGGATGGAGCCGGGCGAAGGCCTCGGCGTGGAATCCGGCGATCGAGTGCCCCACGACGGTGGCGGGGCCGGGGAGCCCGAGCGCGTCGAGGAGGGCGGCGATCCGGTGGGCCTCGCCGGCGGCGGTGGGCGGGACGGCGGCGGGCTGGGAGAGCCCGTGTCCGGGACGGTCGAAGCGGACGACCGTACGGTGCGGGGCGAGGAGCGGGACGACCGGGTCCCAGTCGAACCAGCTCATGCCGAGTCCCGCGCTCAGGACGCAGACGGGTCCCGAGCCCTCGACGACGACGTGGTGGGCGACGCCGTCGACGCGTACGAACGTCATCGCTCCTCCTCCGGGGCGGGCGGGGAGGTCGCGAGGGAGTACGCGAGGACCGCGAGCCACACCGCCACCAGGAGCACCTGGAGCCGCTGGCCGGCGCCGAGCGCCCAGGTGCCCTTCCCCGCCTCGAAGGCGGCGACGGCGGCCAGGGTCCAGAGGGTGGCGGCGAGCTCCAGGGCGACCAGGACCGGGCCCGTACGGGCGAGGGGCCGCCAGCGGCGGTAGCGGCGGGCGGCCACGGTCAGGGCGACCAGGGCGACGAGGGCGCCGGTCATGGCGAGACCGGAACTGACGGCATGGGCCGTATGGGTGGCGGGCACGAGCCCGGCGTCTCGCGCGCCGCGCACGCCGGGTCGGCGGTGGCGGCGCAGCTGAGCGGGAGGCGCGAGTCGGCGACGGTGGCGGCCCCGAAGAGGGCGAGCGCGCCCCAGCCGACGAGCGCCCAGGGCTCGCGGAAGCGGAAGCGGAGGGGGGAGCGGGAACGGGAGCGGAGGGGGGAGCGGGAGCGGAGGCGGGAGCCGGCACGGGACCTGGAGCCGTCGCCGGAGCCGGCGCCGTGGGCCTCGGGTTCGGCTCCCGAGCGCCTCGTCCCCGCCCACCCCAGCACCGCCCCCGCCAGGACCAGCGCCCCCGCCACCAGGTCCGTGGCCCGGAAGAAGGCGCCGAACGGCTGGTCCGACGCCGCGAGTTCGGAGACGTACGTCCGCACCGGGTCGAGCCCGGTCCGGACGAGGACTTCGAGGACCCACGCGGTGTACGTGAGCGCGCCGAGGGCCGGCAGGGCGGCCGAGGCTCGCGTCACGTTTCCGGGCATGGTGGATCTGACGCTACGGGGTTCCGGAGGGTTGCCGGTGATCGGGGTGGATCCAGCTCGGTTTGCGGTACTTGAGGAGTGCGGCCGGAATGGCGACGCCGAGGAGCAGCAGTCCGCCGCCGACGATCAGCAGATAACGCCAGAGCGGCTGGTCGCCGAACTGGTCGGGCGGTACGAAGCCGATGGCGAGCGCGGCGACCGAGGCGACGAAGCCGATGCCGGCGACCCATTGGACGGCGGGGACGCGGAAGCCGCGTTCGACTCCGGGCTGGGTCCTGCGGAGCTTCACGACGGCCACGAACATCAGCAGGTACGCGATCAGGTAGATCTGCACGGTGATGACGGAGAACATCCAGTACGCGCTGGAGACGTTGTCGCTGAAGGCGTAGAGGACGCCGATCAGGGTCGTGACGACGCCCTGCGCGATCATGATGTTCTGCGGGGCGCCGTCCTTGTTGAACTTCTGCAGCGCGGGCGGGAGATAGCCCTCCTGCCGGGAGAGCAGCACCAGGCCCTTCGCGGGTCCCCCGAGCCAGGTGAGCATGCCGCCGAGGGCCGCGCAGACCAGCATGACGCCGACGACCTTCGTCATCCAGCCGATGGAGAAGTGGTCGAAGAAGGCCTGGAAGGCCTGCATCAGACCGGCGGTGAGGCTGAGCTGGGAGGCCGGCATGACCCAGGCGATGGCCAGGGCCGGAAGGATGAAGATCAGCAGGACGAGGCCGGTCGCCAGGAACATCGACTTCGGGTACTCGCGCTTGGGGTCGCGCAGCGAGGAGACGTGGACGCCGTTCATCTCCATGCCCGCGTAGGACAGGAAGTTGTTGACGATGAGGACCAGGCTCGCGAGGCCGGTCCACGGCGGGAGCCAGTGGTCGGCGCTCATGGGCTGCGCGGAGGGGTTGCCCTGGCCGAGGAAGACCATGCCGAGGGCGACCAGGAGCACGCCCGGGATGAGGGTGCCGATGATCAGGCCGAACGAGGAGAGGCCGGCGATCGTCTTCGTACCGCGCGAGGAGATCCAGACCCCGGACCAGTAGACGACGATGATGACGATCGCGACGTAGAGACCGTTCTCGGCGAGGGAGGGGTCGATGACGTACGCGAAGGTCGAGGCGACGTACGCCAGGAGGCTCGGGTAGTACGCGATGGTCATGGCGAACTGGCACCAGACCGCGAGGAAGCCCAGCGGCTTGCCGAGGGCCTCGCTCACCCAGCGGTAGATGCCGCCGTTCCAGCCGGAGGCGAGCTCCGCGCCGACGAGGGCGGTGGGGAGCAGGAAGACGAGGGCGGGGAGCAGGTAGAGGAAGATCGCGGCGAGGCCGTAGATGGCCATGGCCGGTGAGGGCCGCAGGCTGGCGACGGACGCGGTGGTCATGAACGCGAGCGTCAGCCATGAGATGAACTGTCTCTTGGTGCCGTCGTCATGGAGGGCCGGCGCGTCGGTCGCGGCGGGCCGTGCCGACTCTGCCGGATCGTCAGTGGTCGTCATGGAGACATGATCAATGGGGCGGAACGGGGCCGCATGTCGAGCGGGAGACGTGCACGGGGAGGGGCGGCGCCGTTCCCCGGGGCACGTTTCCCAGGACATCGCGTCGGTCTGACGATTACACTGGCCGGGTGCCTCAACTACGCCTCGCCCTGAATCAGATCGACTCGACCGTCGGAGACATCGCCGGGAACGCCGAGGCGATCGTGCACTGGACCCGGCACGCCGCCGGACAGGGCGCGCATCTCGTCGCGTTCCCCGAGATGGCGCTGACCGGATACCCCGTCGAGGACCTCGCGCTGCGCCCCTCCTTCGTCGAGGCGTCGCGGGTGGCCCTGCGCGCTCTCGCCCGCCGGCTCGCGGACGAGGGCTTCGGGGAGCTGCCGGTCGTCGTCGGTTATCTGGACCGCTCCGAGCGGGCGGAGCCGAAGCTCGGCCGGCCGGCCGGTTCGCCGGAGAACGCCGCCGCCGTGCTGTACCGGGGCGAGGTGGTGCTGCGCTTCGCCAAGCACCACCTCCCGAACTACGGCGTCTTCGACGAGTACCGCTACTTCGTCCAGGGCGACACGCTGCCGGTCGTCCGGGTCCACGGGGTCGACGTGGCCCTGGCGATCTGCGAGGACCTGTGGCAGGAGGGCGGCAGGGTCCCGGCGGCGCGCAGCGCGCGGGCGGGGCTGCTGCTTTCGGTCAACGCCTCGCCGTACGAGCGGAACAAGGACGACACGCGGCTCGACCTGGTCCGCACGCGGGCCCGGGAGGCGGGGTGCGTGACCGCGTATCTGGCGTCGACGGGCGGCCAGGACGAGCTGGTCTTCGACGGCGACTCGATCGTGGTGGACGCGGACGGCGAGGTCGTCGCGCGTGCCCCGCAGTTCGTCGAGGGCAGCGTGATCCTCGACCTGGAGCTGCCGGCGGCCGAGTCCGAGGCTCCGGAGGGCCTCGTGAACGACGGGCTGACGATCGACCGTGTGGTGCTCTCGGAGGAGCCGCTGCCCTCGTACGAGCCGGAGCTGACGGGCGGTTACGCGCACCGGCTCGACGACGACGAGGAGGTGTACTCGGCGCTGGTCATCGGCGTCCGGGCGTATGCCGCGAAGAACGGTTTCCGCTCGGTCCTCGTCGGCCTCTCGGGCGGCATCGACTCGGCGCTCGTCGCGGCCATCGCCTGCGACGCGCTCGGCGCGGAGAACGTGTACGGGGTGTCGATGCCCTCGAAGTACTCGTCCGACCACTCGCGCGGCGACGCGGCCGAACTGGCCCGCCGCACCGGGCTCCACTACCGCACGGTGTCGATCGAGCCGATGTTCGACGCGTACATGGGTGCGCTCGGCCTCACCGGCCTCGCCGAGGAGAACCTCCAGTCCCGGCTGCGCGGCACGACGCTGATGGCGCTCTCCAACCAGGAGGGGCACATCGTCCTCGCGCCGGGCAACAAGTCCGAGCTGGCGGTGGGCTACTCGACGCTGTACGGCGACTCCGTCGGCGCGTTCGGGCCCATCAAGGACGTCTACAAGTCGACCGTGTTCCGGCTGGCGCGCTGGCGCAACCGGGCGGCCGAGGAGCGCGGCCAGACACCGCCGATCCCGGAGAGCTCGATCACCAAGCCGCCGAGCGCCGAGCTCCGCCCCGGCCAGGTCGACACGGACTCGCTGCCGGACTACGACACCCTGGACGCGATCCTGGCCCTGTACGTGGACCAGGACCGGGGCCGGGACGAGATCGTCGCCGCGGGCTTCGACGAGGAGCTGGTCACGCGGACGCTGCGGATGGTGGACACGGCGGAGTACAAGCGGCGCCAGTACCCGCCGGGCACCAAGATCTCGGCCAAGGGTTTCGGCAAGGACCGTCGCCTCCCGATCACGAACCGCTGGCGGGAGACACCGGCACCTCGCTGACCTGCCGGTCGGACGTCAGGGGGCTTTGCGCGACCACGCGCGAGGCCCCCTCGCTCGTGCCCCTGTCGCGGTCGAGCAGACCCGCCACCACCGCGATGGCCAGGCCCACGACCGTGAGGACCGCGCCGACGAGGGTCGGGGAGGTCCAGCCCCAGCCGGCGGCCACGGCGGCGCCGCCCGCCCAGGCGCCGCCCGCGTTGGCGAGGTTGAAGGCGGAGTGGTTGGACGCGGAGGCGAGGGTGGGGGCGTCCTTGGCCTTGTTCATGACCAGCATCTGGAGCGGCGTGGTGGTCATGAAGCCGACCGCGCCGAGCACCACCACCGTGACCAGGGCCAGCAAGGGCACGTGGATCGTGAAGCGGAAGGCGACCAGGGCGAGGACGAGGGCGGCGAGCGAGCCGTACAGGGTCGGGCGGAGCGCCCGGTCGGTCAGCGGGCCCGCGGCGAGCGCGCCGCCGGTCATGCCGAGGCCGAAGAGGGCGAGCACGACGGTGACGGTGGAGTCGCCGAAGCCCATCACCTCGGTCGTCATCGAGGCCAGGTACGAGTAGACGGCGAAGACGCCCGCGAAGCCGAACACGGCGGTGAGCAGGCCGAGCAGCACCTGCGGGCGGCCGAGCGCGCGCACCTCGCGACCCAGGCTCTGCCGCTCGTCCACGGGGACGTGCGGCACGAGGCGGGCGAGCGCGGCCATGGCGAGCAGGCCGATGACGGAGACGACGAGGAAGGTGGCCCGCCAGCCGAGGTGCTGCCCGAGCAGGGTCGCGGCGGGTACGCCGAGGATGTTGGCGACGGTCAGGCCGAGGAACATCGTGGCCACTGCCCGCGCCTGCCGGCCCTCGCGCACGAGCCGGGCGGCGACGACCGCGCCGAGGCCGAAGAACGCGCCGTGCGGGAGCCCGGCGAGGACCCGGCCGGCTATCAGCCAGCCGAAGCCGGGAGCGAGCGCGGAGGCCAGGTTGCCGACGGTGAAGAGGGCCATGAGCAGGAGCAGCATCCGCTTGCGCGGGATGCGGGAGCCGAGGGCGGTGAGCAGCGGGGCGCCGACGACGACGCCGATCGCGTACGCCGAGACGAGGTACCCGGCGGTGGGGACGGAGGTGCCGAGGTCGTCGGCGACCTGCGGGAGCAGGCCCATCATCACGAATTCGGTGGTGCCGATGCCGAAGGCGGAGACGGCGAGCGCGAGCAGCGCCAGGGGCATGGGGAGGGCCTTTCCGGAAGATAGTTCTTCAACGGAACAAAGCCTCTCAGATGTTTTCTTCCCGGTTTCCCGAAGTGACCTCGGAGCCGGGTCTCAGAGCTTCACGCGGGCCGCGACCGGGAGGTGGTCGCTGTTCGTCTCCGGGAGGGCCCAGGACGACATCGGCTCGACTCCCTTGACCAGGATCTGGTCGATGCGGGCCATCGGGAACGAGGCCGGCCAGCTGAAGCCGAAGCCGTCGCCCGCCGCGCCCTGGGTGGAGCGGAGCTGCGAGGTGATGCCGTTGAGCGCGCGGTCGTTCATGGTGCCGTTGAGGTCGCCGAGGAGGACGATCCGCTCGTGCCGGTCGTCGAAGATGGCCTCGCCGAGGGCGTTCGCGCTGGCGTCGCGCTGGTTGGCGGTGAAGCCGGCGTTCAGCTTGACCCGGACGGACGGCAGGTGGGCCACGTACACGGCCAGGTCGCCCTTAGGGGTCACGACGGTGGCGCGCATGGCGCGGGTCCAGCCCATCCGGATGTCGACCGGCTGCGCGTCGCGCAGGGGCAGCTTGCTCCACAGCCCGACCGTGCCCTGGACGGAGTGGTACGGGTACGCCTCCGCCAGGCCCTTCTCGTACGCCGGGACCATGTCGCCCTTCAGCTCCTCCAGGGCCAGGACGTCGGCGCCGGACGCGGCGAGCTGCTCGGCCGTGCCGGCGGGGTCGGGGTTGTCGGCGTTCACGTTGTGGGTCGCGACGGTCAGGTCACCACCGGACGCCGACTTGTCGGCGACGAGCCCGCCGAAGAGGTTCAGCCACACCACGGCCGGCAGCACCAGGGCGATCAGCGCGGTGGCGGAGCGGCGCAGCAGGGCGAGGACGAGGAGGACGGGCACGAGGAGGCCGAGCCAGGGCAGGAAGGTCTCGGTCAGGCTGCCGAGGTTGCCGATCCGGTTGGGGATGTCGGCGTGGAAGACCATCAGCAGGGTCAGGCCCACCGCGCACAGCGCGAGCAGGATGCCCCGGCGCCAGATCCCTGGGTCGCGGCGGAGCCCGCCGAGGGCGGTCCGGAATCGGGAGGAGGTCGGGGGCTCGTTCCCCGCGTCGCCCTGCTCGGTCTCCGTCATGTCCACCCGCGCCATCGCCCGTCCTCACTGCCTTGCTGCCGTGCTGCCTTGCTGCCTTGCTCCGTGACCCGACATCGACACTAGGGGATGACGGGTCCGTCGTACGTCCTGAGGGACGACAGCTACGGCGTGGCGGGTTCCTGCAGGTGGCGCGCTCGGGCGGGCTGTGACAGAACGCGCACATTTGGCCGGGTCCGGTCTTGTCTCACAGGCGCCGGTCAGTCGCGCGGGCGCAGGCCCTCCATGACGGTGTCGACGACCCGCTCGGCGAGGCCGGGCTCAAGGGAGGCGCCGGGGCGGATGACGGTGCGCAGGAGCAGGGGGCCCACGAGGAGGTCGTTGACGAACTCGATGTCGAGGTCGTCGCGGATCTCCCCCTGTTCCATCCCGCGCCGCACGGTGTCCAGACCGAGGAGGCGGCGCGGTTCGATGACGGTGTGGTGGTAGACCTCCCACAGCCGGGGATACAGCTGCATCTGCGCGAACACGTTGTGGAGCAGGCTGGAGGTCCGCTTGGCGACGCCGCGTTCGCGCAGCGACTCCAGGAGGACGACGAGGTCGCCCCGGACCGAGGTGCCGGAGAGCACCGGGTCCTGGGGTTCCACCGAGCGGAGCAGGTCGACGAAGAGCTCCTCCTTGCCGGTCCAGCGGCGGTAGATGGTGGCCTTGCCGACGCCGGCGGTGCGGGCGATCCGCTCGATGGACAGCTCGGCGAGCGGGACGCCCTCGTCCAGGAGCCCCACGACCGCGTCGAAGACGGCCCGCTCGACGCCCTCGCTCCGGGGCCGGCCCCGCCGGGCGCCGGTCGCGGCGCCGGTCGCGGCCCCGTCGTCGTGGGTTTCCGGGGTTCCGGGGGTCCCGCCGTCCTGCCGCGACACGTGCGCTCCACCTCTCGTTCGGGTCCTACCGTCGGGCCGATTCTCCCGCCTCGGACGCCGGCCCCGGCACCGAGCCCCGCCGGGCGTCACCTTCGGGTCCGGTTCCGGGTGCCGCGGCGCCCGGTTCCGCCGCGTCCGGTCCCGCCGCGCCCGGTTCCGCCGCGCCCGTCGGCGTACGGCCCGGGAGGAAGACCGCGACGACCACCGCGCCGATCACGCCGATCACCGCCGAGGCGAGCGCCGTGACGTGCATGGCGGTCAGGAAGGCGTCGTACGCGGGGGCCACCAGGCCCCGGCCCGCCGGGCCGAGCTTCTCCGCGACCGCGAGCGTGGCCTCGACGGACTCGCCCGCCGTGGCGCGCAGGGCCTCCGGGACCCCGCCGAGGTGCCCCTCGATCTCCCCGCGGTACGTGGAGGAGAGCAGCGAGCCGAGGACGGCGACCCCGAGCGCGCCGCCGACCTGCCGGAAGGTGTTGTTGATCGCCGAGCCGGAGCCCGCCTTCTCGCGGGGCAGCGCCTGCATGACCGCGACCGTGACCGGCGGCATGATGTGCGCCATTCCCGCGCCCTGGACGAAGAAGACGACCTCCATGACCCAGACCGGGGTCGAGGCGTCGAAGAAGGCGAAGGCCGCGAGGCCGAGGGCGACGAGCAGCATGCCGCCGGTGCACACGGCCTTGGCGCCGAAGCGTTCGACGACGAGCCGCGCGCGGGGCGCGAACACCATCTGCGCGGCGGCCAGCGGCAGGATGAGCAGCCCGGACTGGAGGGCGCTGTAGCCGCGCACGCTCTGCAGGTAGAAGGCGGAGAAGAAGGTCACGCCCATCAGCGCGAAGAAGACGAGCGCGATGGCGGCGACGGCCGCCGAGAACGCGGGTTTCTTGAAGTACGTCATGTCGATCGCCGGGTGGTCGCTGCGCCGCTCGTGGAGGACGAAGAGGACCAGGACGGCGAGGCCGCCGAGGACCGGGGCGAGGACGGTGACGTCGGTGAAGTCCGCCAGCTCGCCGCCGCGGATGATCCCGTAGACGAGGAGGACGAGTCCGACGACGGAGAGCAGCACACCGGGGATGTCGATCCGGCCGGGCCTGGGGTCCCTGGAGTCGGGGACGAGCCACATCATCAGCGCGAGGGCGACGAGTACGACCGGCACGTTGATGAGGAAGATCGATCCCCACCAGAAGTGTTCGAGCAGGATGCCGCCGGTGATCGGGCCGATCGCGATGGCGAGGCCGACGCTGCCGGCCCAGATGCCGATGGCCTTGGGCTGCTCGTCGCGCTCGAAGACGTTCATGAGGACGGCGAGGGTCGCGGGCATGACGAACGCGGCGCCGAAGCCCATGACGGCCCGGAAGGCGATGAGCTCGCCCGGGGAGCCGGAGAGCGCGGCGAGGGCCGAGCCGATGCCGAAGACGGTGATGCCGAAGAGCAGCACCTTCTTGCGGCCGAGGCGGTCGCCGAGCAGGCCGGAGGTGAAGAGGAGGCCGGCGAAGACGAGCGTGTAGGAGTTGATCGCCCACTCCAGCTCGCTCTGGGTGGCGCCGATGCCGGTGGGCGCGGGGGCGGCGATCGTCTTGACGGCGACGTTCAGGATCGAGTTGTCGAGGACGACGATCAGCAGGCTGAGCATCAGGACGCCGAGGACGGCCCAACGGCGCCGGTGGACGGCCTCGGGGACACGGGGTCCGGCAGGCATGGCGGGCCCGGCGGCTGCGGCGGGTGCGGAGTGCGACTGTGGCATGCCCACACCCTAGGGCAATTTCGATACGAGACCGTCTCGTATCGAAAAACCTGACCGAGCCTTTACGTCGCCCCAGCCGCGGCCTCATGAACGCCCTGGACGCCCGACCGCCGCGCCGGTGTGAACAGCGCCACTCCGGCCCACTTCCCCGCCCGCCCGGCGAAGTGCCACCATGGATGTGGTCCGGGGACGCCGTAAGGGCGCCTCGAGATGACACAAGGAGCCGTGCACCATGACGCTTCAGGCTGCCCAGAAACCGCCCGCCGACAGCAGCAAGGCGCTGTACGGCGGCAAGGGCACGCGCCGCATCACCGTCCACGACATCGCCGCCGCCAAGACCCGCGGCGAGAAGTGGCCCATGCTCACCGCCTACGACGCGATGACGGCGTCCGTCTTCGACGAGGCCGGCATCCCCGTGATCCTCGTCGGCGACTCGATGGGCAACTGTCACCTCGGTTACGAGACCACCGTGCCCGTCACGATGGACGAGATGACGATCCTCTCCGCCGCCGTCGTCCGGGGCACCAAGCGCGCCCTCGTCGTCGGCGACCTCCCCTTCGGTTCGTACCAGGAAGGGCCCGTCCAGGCCCTGCGCAACGCCACCCGGCTGGTCAAGGACGCGGGCGTCGGCGCGATCAAGCTGGAGGGCGGCGAGCGCTCCCTGCCGCAGACCGAGCTGCTCGTCCAGGCCGGCATCCCCGTCATGTCCCACCTGGGCCTCACTCCGCAGTCCGTGAACACCATGGGCTACCGGGTGCAGGGCCGCTCCGACGAGGCCGCGCACAAGCTGCTCCGCGACGCGAAGGCGGCGCAGGACGCGGGCGCGTTCGCGGTCGTCCTGGAGCTCGTACCGGCCGAACTGGCCGCCGAGGTCACCCGCTCGCTGCACATCCCGACCATCGGGATCGGCGCGGGCGCCGGCACCGACGCCCAGGTGCTCGTCTGGACCGACATGGCCGGCCTGACCGGCGGCAAGGTCCCGCGCTTCACCAAGCAGTACGCCAACCTCCGCGAGACGCTCGGCGACGCCGCGCGCGCCTTCGCCGAGGACGTCAGCGGCGGGGCGTTCCCCGCCGAGGAGCACACCTTCCACTAGGGGTTCGTCCGAGCCTGATCCCTCGGACGAACCCGGCCCACCGTGGATACCCCGTAGCCACCGCGGCACCACCCGACAGCCCGCCGACATCCCCCATCGGCGGGCTGTCGGTCGTCTGTCGGAGGATTGTCGGTGGCGGCTGGTCTAGTGAGGGCCATGACGCGATCACACACCAACGCCGTCGAGGTCCGGGGCCTCGTGAAGCACTTCGGCGCCACCAAGGCCCTCGACGGGGTCGACCTGGACGTACGGGAGGGCACCGTCCTCGGCGTGCTCGGCCCCAACGGGGCCGGGAAGACCACCCTCGTCCGCTGTCTCTCCACCCTCCTCGTCCCGGACGCCGGGACCGCCACCGTCGCCGGCTACGACGTGGTGAAGCACCCCCGCCAGCTGCGCCGCACCATAGGGCTCACCGGTCAGTACGCCTCGGTCGACGAGAAGCTGTCGGGCTGGGAGAACCTGTACATGATCGGGCGGCTGCTCGACCTCTCCCGTGCCGACGCCCGCCGCAGGGCCGACGAGATGCTGGAGCGCTTCTCCCTCACCGACGCCGCCAAGCGGCCCGCCATGAACTACTCCGGCGGCATGCGGCGCCGGCTCGACCTCGCCGCCTCGATGATCGGGCAGCCCGCCGTGCTCTACCTGGACGAGCCGACCACCGGTCTCGACCCCCGTACCCGTAATGAGGTGTGGGACGAGGTCCAGCGGATGGTCTCCGAGGGCGTCACCGTCCTCCTCACCACCCAGTACATGGAGGAGGCGGAGCAGCTCGCGAGCGAGCTGACCGTCATCGACAAGGGCAAGGTCATCGCCAAGGGCGGCGTCGACGAGCTCAAGGCCAAGGTCGGCGGCCGGACCCTGAAGGTCCGCCCGGTGGACCCGGACCAGCTGTCGGCGATGGCCGCCGCGCTCCGCGAGACCGGTCTCGACGGGATCGCCGGCGCGACCGTCGTGCCCGACGAGGGCGCGCTGTACGTGCCGATCCTCTCCGACCAGCAGCTGACCGCCGTCGTGGCCCTGTTCGGCGCGCGCGGCTTCGGCATCGCGCACATCGGCACCCATCTGCCCAGCCTGGACGAGGTGTTCCTGGCGATCACCGGCGAGAAGACCGCCGTTTCCGACGAGATCAACGAGGAGGTCGCCGCGTGAGCACGACCACGGTCACCAAGTCCCCCGTCGGATCCCCGAGTCCGGCCGCGGCGCGGCGCGCGCCCACCGCCGAGGGCCGGATCGGCCTGCGGGCCAACCTGCGCCACATCGGCGCCCTGGCCCGGCGCAACGCGCTCCAGATCAAGCAGGACCCGGAGTCGATGTTCGACGCCGTCCTGATGCCGATCATCTTCATCCTGCTCTTCGTGTACGTCTTCGGCGGCGCCATCGCCGGCAAGGGCAACAACGGGGTCTACGTCAACTACGTGACCCCGGGCCTGATGGCGATGATGGGCATGAACATCGCCATGGCCGTCGGTGTCGGCATCAACGACGACTTCAAGAAGG
This sequence comes from Streptomyces sp. NBC_01077, assembly GCF_045162855.1. Classification (NCBI taxonomy): domain Bacteria; kingdom Bacillati; phylum Actinomycetota; class Actinomycetes; order Kitasatosporales; family Streptomycetaceae; genus Streptomyces; species Streptomyces sp. NBC_01077. Next base: position 3,246,137 of record NZ_CP108669.1, read on the forward strand.
GGGTCATGGACCGGTTCCGGACGATGCCGATCGCCCGGTCCTCCGTCCTGATCGCGAAGATCGTCGTCGAGGTCGGCCGGATGCTGATCGCCACCTCGATCCTGCTCGGCATGGGCTTCCTGCTCGGCCTGGAGATCCACACCTCGTTCTTCCACCTCCTCGCCGCCATCGGACTCTCGATGGTCTTCGGAGCGTCGCTGATGTGGATCTTCATCCTGCTCGGTCTCACCATGAAGACCGCCCAGGCGGTCCAGGGCATGGCCATGCTCGTCCTGATGCCGCTGCAGTTCGGTTCCTCGATCTTCGCCCCGCCGATCTCGATGCCCGGCTGGCTGAAGACCTTCACCGACTACAACCCGCTGTCGAACCTCGCCGACGCCGCCCGGAACCTGATCAACGGCGGCCCGGTCGCCCACTCCGTGTGGATGACCCTCGGCTGGGCTCTGGTGATCACGGTCGTCACGGCGCCCCTGGCGGTGACCAAGTTCCGCAAGAAGACCTGAGTCCACCACAGGGGTCCCGGCGGGGATCCCCACGGGGGTTCAGGACTCGGCGCGCTCACTGATCGCGTCGGCGGCGCGACCGAGCAGGGCGGCGGCCTCTTCCAAGGAGAGGCCGTCGCCTTCGTCGTATGCCGCCGCGAACGCTTCCCCGCCGAGGACGGACCGGGTCAGCTCCGTGGCCCGCGCCAGGTTCTCCCTCTCCATGGGCGGCGCCAGGTGTCCCGGCGGGACCAGGCCTTCCCTGGCCCCGAGCAGCACCGCCCCGGTCCGCGCCTCCGGACCGCCGAGCCCGGCGAGCGCCCAGGCGGCGGTGACCAGATGGACCCCGGGCATCTGCGGGGCGACCATCATCGACAGCGCGCCGAGGGAGCGCCCGTACGCCTCCGTGGCGAGGGCGAGCGCGGAGTCGTACCGGCCGTCGAGGTCGTCGAGCCAGCCCAGGCTGCCGAGCGTGAAGCCCTCGAAGATGGAGAGGGTCTCGGAGCCGAACTCCCCCCGCAGCGCGTGCAGATGCTCGCGGGCCTCGGTGGTGCGGCCGCTGCGGCCGAGCGCCAGGGCGAGGAAGATGCGGGCGCCGAGCAGGGGTTCGTGGCCCCAGCCGTGGCCGCCGTCCACGATCTCGCGCAGGATCGTCTCGCCCTCGTCCAGCCGCCCGGTCTCGACGAGCGTGCCGGCGTACCGGGCCCGCAGCAGCGCCATCTGCGACTGGGCACCGATCCGTTCCGCGTAGTCGATGGCGGCGGCGAAGTCATCGGCCGCCTCCTCGAACGCGAGCCGCCGCTCGTGGGCCTCCGCGCGGGAGGAGAGCGCCTCGGCCGCGCCCCAGGCGTCCCCGAGCCGGACGAAGAGCTCCAGGCTCTCGTCGGCGTCGGTGATCGCCTCGACGGCCTGGTCGCCCCGGTTGGCGAACATGTTGGCCCGCATCTGGAGGGCGTTGGCGAGCTCCCAGTCGTAGCCGTAGCGGCGGCAGGTGTCGACGGTCGTGTCGAGGAGATCGCGGAGCCGGCCGGCCTCGCCGATGAGGAGGACGGCGAAGACGGCGAGGGAGCCGGGCAGCCGGGAGGACTGGGGCAGGCCGGGCTCGTAGACGGCGGTCATCTCGCGGAGCCGCTCCACGCCCCCGGGGCTGGTCCAACGCCCGGTCTCGTGGTCCATGTTGGTCAGCTCGACCAGCCGCACCCCGCGCCGGGCCTCCCAGCGCTGCTCCTCGGAGAGCGGCGGCGGCGCGGCCGTGCACGGCTCGTGCAGGGGTACGACGGGGGCGGCGGGCGCCGCGAACGGGTCGGGTCCGAGGGAGGCGGCGGCCCGCGCCCAGTGCAGGGCGTCGGTGCGCAGGTCGCGCATCTGCCAGTACCAGAGCAGGGAGTGGACGAGGACGAGCGCTTCGTCCTCGTCGTGGGCGTCGACGGCACGGCGCAGGGCGGTACGCAGGTTGCCGTACTCGCGGGCGAAGAGGGCCATGGCGGCGACCTGTCCGGCGCCGCGCAGTTCGGGATCGGTGCGGCGGGCGAGTTCCCGGTAGTACGTGAGATGGCACCGCTCGGCCGAGGCCCGCTCCCCGGACTCGTCGAGCCGCTCCCCCGCGTACTCCGCCACCGTCTCCAGCAGCCGGAACCGCATGCCCTCACCGTCCCCGCCCGGACCCGCCACCACCAACGACTTGTCCACCAGAGCACCCAGCACGTCGAGCACCTCCCCGCCCCCTCCACCGTCGCCCGCACACACCGCCTCCGCCGCCGACAGATCCGCCCCACCCGTGAACACCGCCAGCCGCCGCAACACCCCCCGCTCCGACTCCTCCAACAGCTCCCACGACCAGTCCACCACCGCCCGCAACGTCTGCTGACGCGGCAACACCGTCCGCGCCCCCGACGTCAACAAACGAAACCTGTCGTCCAACCGATCCGCGATCTGCCGCACCGACAACAACCGCAACCGCGCCGCCGCCAACTCGATCGCCAACGGCAACCCGTCCAGACGACGACACACCTCCTCCGCCGCCCCCGCATCCTCCGCCACCACAAACCCAGGACGCGCCGCCGCACCCCGCTCCCCCAACAACCGCAACGCCATCCCCACCGACAACGGCCCCAACGGCCGCACCACCTCCCCCGGCACCCCCAACGGCTCCCGGCTCGTCGCAAGGACCCGCAGGTCCGGGCAGCGGGCGAGCAGGGTCTCGGCGAGCGCGGCGGCGGCCGCCACGAGGTGCTCGCAGTTGTCGAGGAGCAGCAGCATCCGCCGCCCCGCGCAGTGCTCGACGAGCCGGACGAGCGGGTCGTCCCCGGCCCGCAGCTCCTCGGCTCCGGCGCCGCGCAGCACCGTCTCCCGGGCGCCGACGGCCGCGAGGACGGCCTCCACGACCGCCTCCGGGTCGGTGACGGGCGCGAGTTCGGCGACCCAGACACCGTCCGGCCAGGCCCCGTCGGCGGCCCCGCGCTCGGCCGCCTCCTGCGAGAGTCGGGTCTTCCCGGCGCCCCCGGGCCCGAGCAGCGTGACGAGCCGGGCCGTGCGCAGGTCGCCCTGGAGGGCGGCGATCTCCTCGTCGCGCCCGACGAAGCTGGTGAGCCGCGCGCGCAGGTTCCCCCGGACGACGGGCTCCTCCCTCTTCGCCGGCGCCCCCGGCTTCGGGACGGGCCCGGGCACCTTCGGTCCCGCGAGCAGCTCCGCGTGGAGGGCACGCAGGGCCGGCGACGGGTCCGTACCGAGACGGTTGGCGAGCGCACGCCGGACCGCGTCGTACGCGGCGAGGGCCTCGGCCGCCCGTCCGGTGTCCCGCAGGGCGCGGATCCGCAGGGCCTGAAGGGTCTCGTCCAGGGGATGGGCGGCGCAGAGGGCGGTCAGTTCGGGGAGGGCCGCGGGCGCCTCGCCGAGGCCGAGGGCCGCGTCGAGCCTGGCCCGGCGGACGTCGAGACGGCGCGCCTCCCAGCGGGGGGCCTCCGCGTCCCGGTCCGGCAGATCGGCGAGGGCGGGCCCGCGCCAGAGCCCGAGCGCCTCGTCGAGGAGGCCGGCGGCACGGGCCGGATCCCCGGCGCCGAGCGCGGCGACGCCCTCGACGGCGAGGTGCTCGAAGCGGCGGGCGTCCACGTCCTCGGGCCGGGCGTCGAGCCGGTAGCCGCCCTCGGCGGAGATCACCCGGTCCCGGCCGAGGGCCTTGCGGAGCCGTCCGACGAGGGCCTGGAGCGCCGCGACGGCGTCGGCGGGCGGCTCGTCGCCGTGCCACACCTCGTCGACGAGGTCCGGTACGGGCACGGTCCGGCCCGCCCGCAGGGCGAGGACGGTGAGGAGCGCACGGACCCGCGGGCCGCCGACGGCCACGTCGGTGCCGTCGGGCGTGCGGGCGAGCGTCGGGCCGAGGACGGAGTAGTGCACGGGCCCATTCTCCGCGAGAGGGTCCCCGACTCCGGAACTCGCCCCGTCACCCGATACGTTTCCCGCACATCAGGCACCGAAAGACGCCACCTCCGTCCCCTGGGAGCTTCCGCGATGACCACGGCCACCACCCGGCGCCACGAGCGGCGGATCAGCCCCGTCTTCCTGGCGATCCTCGCCGTCATGGCCGTCACCGGCTGGGCGGTGTGGACGGACTTCGCCGCCTCGCCCGGCCTGGCGATCTTCCTCTTCGTGACGTCGGCGTGGGTGGTGTCGCTCTGTCTGCACGAGTACGCGCACGCCCGTACCGCCCTGCACGGCGGTGACATCACGGTCGGCGCGAAGGGCTATCTGACCCTCAACCCGCTGGCGTACACCCATGCCGTCCTCAGCATCATCCTGCCGGTGCTGTTCGTGATCATGGGCGGGATCGGTCTGCCGGGCGGCGCGGTCTTCATCGAGCAGGGCCGGATCAAGGGCCGCTGGAAGCACAGCCTGATCTCGGCGGCGGGCCCGCTGGCGAACGTGCTGTTCGCGCTCGTCTGCACGGCCCCGTTCTGGCTGGACGCGCTCGACGGCGTCCCGCTCGCGTTCCAGTTCGCGCTGGCCTTCCTGGCGTTCCTCCAGGTGACCGCGGCGCTCCTGAACTTCCTGCCGGTGCCGGGCCTGGACGGCTACGGGGTCCTTGAGCCCTGGCTGTCGTACAAGGTGAAGCGGCAGATCGAGCCGTACGCGCCGTACGGCTTCTTCATCGTGATCGCGCTGCTGTTCGTGCCGGCGATCAACGAGGGCTTCTTCGACGCGATCGACGCACTGCTGCGGTCGCTCGGGGTTCCGGAGCTCTCGCGCTACTGCGGCTCGCAACTGTTCCGGTTCTGGCAGGACTCGCCGGAGTTCTGCCAGGTCTAGGCCTCGACGGCCTCGGCGCCCGCGGTCTTCTCGACCTTCGCGCGGCGGATGTAGTACCAGGCCATGTTGGAGGAGAGGCCGGCGAGCAGGACCCAGACGATGCCGAGGAAGCTGCCCTCGACGAAGGAGACGACGGCCGCGGCGACGGCGAGCGCGCAGACCACGAGGGCGTAGAGGGCGAGGCGGGGCATGGGGGTCGGCTCCTGTCCGGGTACGGCTGCTGTGCCCGTCCAGTGTCCCCCATGCCCTCCGTCCCGCCGGGACCGGCTCGGTCGCCCCGCCGGGACCGGCTCTCGTGTCCTGCCGGGACCGGCTCGGGTGTCCTGCCGGGACCGGCTCAGATGTCAGTGACGCGGAGCCCGGCGTGGGCCTTGTAGCGGCGGTTGACCGAGATCAGGTTGGCGACGAGCGACTCGACCTGGTGGGCGTTGCGCAGCCGGCCGGCGAAGACGCCGCGCATGCCGGGGATGCGGCCGGCGAGGGCCTGGACGAGCTCGACGTCGGCGCGCTCCTCGCCGAGGACCATCACGTCCGTGTCGATCTCCTCCAGGGAGGTGTCCTGGAGGAGGACGGCGGAGAGGTGGTGGAAGGCGGCGGCGACGCGGGAGTCCGGGAGCAGCGCGGCGGCCTGCTCGGCCGCCGAGCCCTCCTCGGGCTTGAGGGCGTAGGCGCCCTGCTTGTCGAAGCCGAGCGGGTTGACACAGTCCACGACGAGCTTGCCCACGAGCTCCTCGCGCAGGGACTCCAGAGTCTTGGCGTGCCCGTCCCACGGCACGGCGACGATCACGATGTCGCTGCGGCGGGCGCACTCGGCGTTGTCGGCGCCCTCGACGCCGTGGCCGATCTCGTCGGCGGCCTCCTGGGCGCGGTCGGCGGCACGGGAGCCGAGGATCACCTTCTGGCCGGCCTTGGCGAGCCGGTAGGCGAGGCCGCGGCCCTGGTCGCCGGTGCCACCGAGGACGCCGACGACGAGGCCGGAGACGTCGGGCAGGTCCCACGGGTCCTTGGGCGCGGCCTTGGGGGCGGGGGTGCTGGGAGTCGAGGAAGTCATGGCCCCGACATTACCGACCGGTCGGGCCGTCAGGACCGCTCCCGTACGGGTGGAACCACCGCAACCGGCCGCGCGCGGGCCCCGGTCTGGTGCAGGATGCGGGCCCATGGATGCCGTACGGGTCGCGTTGCTGCGGGAAGTGCTCGCCGGGACCGAGTGGCCGCGGGCGGCCCGCCGGTTCGCGGGAGCGCTCCGGTCCTCGGTCGTCCCGCACCGGGGCGGGCTGCTCCTGGTCGGCACGGAGGAGTACGAGCCCTGGCACCTGGCGGCGCATCTCGTCGACGAGTCGGCCTGGTCGGGGATCCCGGAGCTGGCGCCGACGCTGGTACGGCACCGGGTGCGGCCGGGTGATCCGGCGCATCTGGCGGTCGGTCTCGGCCGTCTGGAGGCGGCGGGGCGCGGGGCGACGCTGCTGATGGTGGCGCCGGAGCGGCCGGACGCGGGCCTGCTGCAGCGGGTGCACGACGCCCGGCGGGCGGGGGCGACGGTCCTCTCGCTCGACGGGGGCGACGAGGAGGTACGGGGGCTCGCGCACGAGACGCTCACGGTGGCGGAGGGGGCGGAGGTCGACCTGGACACGGTGCAGCACCTGGTGAGTGCGGCGGCCGGCGAGAACAGCCTGCCGTCACCGCGCGGGAACCGCCGCTTCCGCGACCGCCTCTCGCACCTCGCGGACCGTCTGACGGCCCCGCCGCCGGCGCGCTGGTAGCGGGGCGGCGGGAACCCCGGTCCCTCGGCCGCAAAATCGTTTGCCTCGTGTGGTTCTCCGTCGGAGCATGGCCCCTCGTGTCCCCTGCCCTCGCGAAGCTTTCCGCGCTCCTGCCCGATCTGGCGCCGTGGCGCGCGTCCCGCGACTTCCGGCTGCTCTGGGTCCAGGGGCTCGTCACGTACTTCAGCAGCGCGATGGCGATGATCGCCCTGCCGCTGCAGATCAAGGAACTCACGGGTTCGCCGCTCGCCGTCGGCGCGATGGGCGCGGTCGAGCTGGTGCCGCTGGTGGTGTTCGGCCTGTACGGCGGGGCGCTCGCCGACGCGGTCGACCGGCGGAAGGTGATCCTCGCGACCGAGGCGGGTCTCGGCCTGCTCGCCGCGATCCTGCTGGTCAACGCCGTGCTCCCGGAGCCGGTGCTCTGGCCGCTGTACGTGGTCGCGGCCGGCGTCTCGGCGCTCGCGGGGCTCCAGCGCCCGGCCCTGGACTCCCTCCTGGCCCGGATCGTGTCGCACGAGCACCAGACCGCGGCGGCCGCGCTGAACTCGCTGCGCTGGCAGATGGGCTCGATCGCGGGCCCGGCGCTCGCGGGCCTGGTCGTGGCCTACGCGGGTCACGCGCCGGCGTACGGGGTGACGATCGTCGGTTTCGCCGCCTCGGTGCTGCTGTGCCGCCGTCTCTCCCCCGCGCCGCCCGCGCACGACGCGGAGAAGCCCTCGCTGCGGGGCATCGCGGAGGGCGCCCGGTACGCCTGGTCACGGCCGGTGCTGCTCGGCACGTACGCGATCGACCTCGCGGCGATGTTCTTCGCCTTCCCGAACACGATCTTCCCGTTCCTCGCGGACGAGCTGGACGCGGACTGGTCGCTGGGCCTGATGTACGCGGCGGGTTCGGTCGGCTCGCTGGTGCTCGGCCTGACCAGCGGCTGGACCTCGAAGGTGCGCCGGCACGGCCTGCTCGTGGTCGCGGGCGCCGCCGGCTGGGGCCTGGCGATCGCGGCGGCCGGCTGGTTCGGGAACATCTGGATGGTCCTGCTCTGCCTGGCCTTCGCCGGGGCCGGCGACATGCTGAGCGGTCTGGGCCGGGCGACCATCTGGAACCAGACGATCCCGGAGGAGCTGCGCGGCCGGCTCGCCGGCATCGAGGTGCTCTCGTACAGCGTCGGCCCGCAGCTGGGCCAGGTCAGGGCGGGCGCGATGGCGGGCTGGACCGGCACCCGGTCGGCCGTCTGGACGGGTGGCGTGGCCTGTGTCGCCTCGGTGGGCCTGCTCTGCCTCGCGCTGCCGAGGCTCCTCACGTACGACTCCGAGACCGACGAGGACTCGCTGCGGCGCAAGGCCCAGCAGGAGGCCGCGCAGGCGGAGGCCGCGCGGCAGGAGGCGGCCGGGACCGTGTGAGTGACCGGCCCCGACGGCGTCCCTGCCCCGACAGGCCCTAGTCGGGGCTCTCCTCGCTACGGCTCTTGTCGTGCCAGCGCGGGTCGGTCTCCCACTCCAGGTTCCGCTCGCGGGCGGTCTCCATCGCGTGGGAGGCCTCCTCACGGGTGGCGTACGGGCCGAATCGGTTCTTCGCCGGGCAGTCGGGGCCCTCTTCGACCTTCTTGTGCTCCAGGCAGTAGTACCACTCACCCGGTTTGCCCACGGTGCGCTTCTTGAACAAAGCCATCGTCGTCGGCTCCTTCCTCCGAGACCATGCTGCCCCAGACCCGGTCGTTAGACTCGCTGGCATGTCTGGCCAGTCGCTTCTCGTCCCGGGGGAGCTCTCCCCCCATCGTTCCGTTCCGGGCTCCATCCGCCGCCCCGAGTACGTCGGGAAGCCCGCCCCGACCCCGTACAGCGGGCCCGAGGTGCAGGATTCCGACACCATCGAGCGGATGCGGATCGCCGGCCGCATCGCCGCTCGGGCGATGGAGGAGGCCGCCAAGCACATCGCCCCGGGTGTCACCACCGACGAGCTCGACCGGGTCGCGCACGAGTACATGTGCGACCACGGCGCGTACCCCTCGACGCTCGGTTACCGCGGGTTCCCGAAGTCGCTGTGCGCCTCGATCAACGAGGTCATCTGTCACGGCATCCCGGACTCCACCGTCCTACGGGACGGCGACATCGTGAACCTGGACGTCACGGCGTACATCAACGGCGTCCACGGCGACAACAACGCCACCTACCTCTGCGGTGACGTCGACGAGGAGTCGCGGCTGCTCGTGGAGCGGACCCGGGAGTCCCTGAACCGGGCCATCAAGGCGGTCAGGCCGGGCCGCCAGATCAACATCATCGGGCGGGTCATCGAGTCGTACGCCAAGCGGTTCGGCTACGGCGTCGTCCGTGACTTCACCGGTCACGGCATCAACTCGTCCTTCCACTCCGGCCTGATCGTCCCGCACTACGACTCGCCCCACCACACCACCGAGATCAAGACCGGCATGACCTTCACCATCGAGCCGATGCTGACGCTCGGCACCCACGACTACGACATGTGGGACGACGGCTGGACGGTCGTGACCAAGGACCGGAAGCGGACCGCGCAGTTCGAGCACACGCTCGTCGTGACGGAGAACGGGGCCGAGATCCTCACGCTCCCCTGAATCCCCATGCTCCCCCGAATCCCACGTTGGCCTGAGCTCCTCCGTGGGTAGGCCTTTTACCGACAGGACGTCGGGAACCAGTTGACTTAGGTAAGCCTAACTTGGCAGGATCGTCACTGGTTCCCGTCCCATCGGTCCCGGAGGCACGCCTTGGACACGCCCTTCTCCACGCTCATCCGTACGGCCTCGCACGAGCAGCACACGGAGGCGGAGACCTCGTCCTTCATGGGCGACCTCCTGGGCGGACGCCTGGCCGTCGACGCCTACGCGCGCTACACCGAGCAGCTCTGGTTCGTGTACCGCGCCCTGGAGGACGGCGCGGAGGCCCTGCGCGAGGACCCGGTCGCCGGGCCCTTCATACAGCCCGAACTGTTCCGCACGGCCGCCCTGGAGCAGGACCTCGCCCATCTGCGCGGCCCCGACTGGCGCGCCGGGGTCTCCCCGCTGCCCGCCACCGTCGCGTACGCCGAGCGGGTCGCCGAATGCGCCCGTGACTGGCCCGCGGGGTACGTGGCCCACCACTACACGCGCTACCTGGGCGACCTCTCGGGCGGTCAGATCATCCGCGACAAGGCGGAGCGCACCTGGGGCTTCGCGCGCAAGGGCGACGGCGTCCGCTTCTACGTGTTCGACACGATCTCCAACCCGGCCGCGTTCAAGCGGGGGTACCGGGAGCTGCTCGACGGGGTGAACGCCGACGATCTGGAGAAGCAGCGGATCGTCGACGAGTGCAAGCGCGCGTTCGCCTTCAACAGCGCGGTCTTCCACCAGCTGGGCGGGGAGTTCCCGCTCAGCGCGTGAGCGTTCCCCAGGGGGAACCTCAGCACGTCATCGCGCGAGTGTTGCCCGCGGGGACCTCAGCACGTGACGCGCGTGACTCTCAGCGCGTGAGCGTTCCCTCCAGGCGGACCCGTCCGCCGAGTTCCACGATGCCGTCAGGGCCGGGGGCAGTGAGCAGCTGCGAACCCCGGCCCTGCGTGATGTTCAGGGCCCGTCCCAGCTCCACCGTGAGCAGCAGCGCCGCCGCGCCGGTCGCCTCGTCCTCGTCGATGCCGTCGCCGCGCCCCGGGAACGCCCGCGCCCTGATCCGGCCCGCGGCCTCCTCCTCCCAGGCCCAGGCGTAGATCCACTCGCCCGGCTCGGGCACCTCCAGGGCCTCCACCTCGGCGGCGGAGCCGTACTGGCGCAGGGTCCGCGGCGGCACCCACTCGGCGCGCGCCTCGATCCAGGTGAACTCCCCGTCGCCGCGCACCCACACCTCGCCGGCGGGCGGGCAGACGACTTCCAGGTCGAGCAGCCAGGCGGCGCCGACCAGCGGGTGTCCGGCGAAGGGCAGCCGCAACCCGGGGGTGTAGATGTCGACGATCCCGCGCTCCGGGTCGTCCACGAACACCGTCTCGCTGAAGCCGAGCTCCTTGGCGAGCGCCTGCCGGGAGGCCTCGTCGGGGTGGTCACGGGCGTCCCGTACGACTCCGAGGGCGTTGCCGTACCGGCCGTCGCCCGCGCAGAAGACCCGGAGGACGTCGATGTCGGTGGCGGCGCTGGGCACGGTCGTGTTCATGGCGGAAATTGAACCATTTCGCGACGTGCCGGCAGGGCCGCACCCGGGAATCGGGTGCGGCCCTGCCTCCTTTTGGGGGGTGGCGGTCTTCGGGGCCGGGGGTTCAGGACTCCACGGCGCGGCGGCGCACGGCGACGACGACGGCCGCGCCCGCGGCGGCGAGGAGGCCCGAGGCGCCGAGCAGGAGGCCGGTCGGGGCGCCCGAGCCGGTCGCCGCGAGGGAGCCGGAGCCGCCCACGGAACCGGCGCCGCCGACCGTACCGGCGCCGCCGACGGTCCCGCCGCCGCCCGTGGTGGACGAGCCGCCGGCCGCACCGCCACCGCTGGTGCCGGAGCTGCCGGACCCGCCGGAGGTCGAGGGCAGCGTGGCGTCCTCGTCGAGCGAGAGGGTCAGGGTCAGCGGGTCCAGGACGGTGCCGGCCGGGTAGCCGCCCTGACCGCCGGGGGCGGTGAACGTGGCGGAGCCGGCCGCCGTCAGCTTCGCCGGAACGTCCGCGAGGGTGACGACCCCGCCGTCCGCCGTCCAGTCGGACTTCGACAGGTCGAGGTCGGCGAGGGCCACGTCGTTCTCGGTGCCCCGGGCGCTGGTGACGTCGGCGGTCAGGGTGCCGGTGGAGCCGGCCGCCTTCACCTTCAGGTCGCTGACGGTCCAGTTGATGTCGTGCGCGGCGCAGACGAAGGCGAGCTTGCCGGAGAACGCGGCCTCGACCTTGCGGGCGTCGGCGTCGAGGTCGGCCTTGACGAAGCCGAACTCGTACGCCGCGCCCTGCTTCCCGGCCCCGCCGGAGGCGGTGACCGAGCCGCCGCAGATCTCGCCGACGTACCTCTGCCAGCTCTGCTTCACACCCCAGGTCAGCTTCCCGTCGACGACTCCGGACGGATCGCCGGTCGGCGGCGTGGTGGTCGGGGCGGTCGTGGCGGTCGTGGCGGGGGCGGTGGGCTGCGTGGAGGTCGCGGTCGGGGCCGGGCTCGTCGGCGCGGTGGTGGTCGGGGCCGGGCTGGTGGGAGCCGTCGTGGTCGGGGCCGGGCTCGTGGGAGCCGTCGTGGTCGGGGCGGTGGTCGGCGGCTCCGTCGTCGGGGGCGGGGTGGTCGGCGGCGGGGTCGTCGGGCGGCTGCCCGCCTTCACCGTGAGCGTGGCCGCGTCGAGCGCGTCACCCTCCTTGTAGAAGCCCGCGAACGCCGCCGCGCCGTCCTTCGTCAGCTTCGCCGGTATGTCCTTGAACACCATGGCGCCGCCCGCGCCCTGGCCCGGCCGGACGCCGGTCATGTCGAGCGCGGCGAAGGCGATGTCCTCGCGGGTGCTGAAGGAGCCGTCCTTCTCCTTGGTGACGACGTCGGCGGTGATCTCGCCGGTCGGCACCGCCGAACCCTTCGTCGAGAGCCTGACGTCCGAGATCAGGATGTCGAGGGCGCCCTCGTGGGCCTCGAAGTGGACGCTGCCCTTGAAGCCGGTGGCGGTGCCGTGGGTGCCCATGTCGTACGTGCCGGTGCCGTCGACGAAGGTGAAGGCGCCGTTGTTCGCGGCCTGCGTGGCACCGCCCCCGACCGTGGTCTTCCCGTGGGCGAAGGGCATGGCGAGGTACGAGCGGAAGGACTGCTTGATGCCCCAGTCCAGCGTGCCGTCGACCAGCGCCATCGGAGGCGCGCCCTCGGCCGCCGCGGGCAGGGCGAGGACGACGGCGCCCGTGCCCAGGGCGGCGGCCGTGGCGACGGCGGCGGCCAGGGTGACGGATCTGCGCAGAGGGTTGGCCATGACGGGGTTCTCCTAGGTGGGACGCGGGGCGCAGGGGGGTGCGCGGGCAAATGAGGTGTGGGGGTCAGACCGTGGGGGTGCCGCTGACGTGACGACGGCGTACGGCGACGAAGACGGCCAGCACGGCGACGAGCAGCACGCCCGCGCCGATCGCGAGGTACGTGCCCGTGGACGACGAGGAGGACTCGGCGGCGGGGGCAGGGGCCGCGTTGGAGGCGGCGGGGGTGGCCGGCTTCGACGGGGCGGCGGACTGTGTGGCCTCGCTGCCGAGGTCCGGGAGCGCGGGCAGCCGGGCCTTGGCGTCGACGGTGACGGCGAGGGACACCGGGTCCATCGCGGTCCCGGCCCTGTACATCCCGCCGAAGGCCTCGGCGCCGCCCTCGGTGAGGGTGGCGGGGGCCTCGGTGACGACGGCGAGGCCGTTCCTCGGGGTGAAGTCGCGGGCGGCGAAGGTGACGAGGGGGACGGCCCTGTCGGTCTTCCCGGTGCTCGTGACGTCGGCGCTGAGGGTGCCGGTGCCGCCGGTGACCTTCACGGTGACCGTGCCGAGGGTGAGGTCGAGGTGGGCGCCGGTGAAGCGGACGCTGCCCGCGAAGGCGGCGTCGAGGGTGCCCTTCTTCGGGTCGTACGTGCCCTTGCCGCCGGCGAAGCGGAAGAGCGCGCCGCCGTCCTGGGCGCCGTCCGCGAGCGTCCACCTGCCCTGGGAGATGGCGCCGGTGACGTACTCGCGGAAGGTGCGGCGGACACCCCAGTCGACCGCGGCGGTGCGGAGGCTTCCGGTCGGAGCGCTCGCGGTGGCCGAGGGGGTTGCGGAGGTGGTCGCGGAGGGCATGGTGGCGGGCGGCGCGGTGGTGGGCGCCGTGGTCGGCGGGGCCTGCTGCGGCGCCTTGACGTCGACGGTGAGGCTGACGGGGTCGAGCGGGGTGCCGGCCGGGTAGTAGCCGGCGAAGGCGGAGGCACCCTGCGAGGTGAGGGTGGCGGGCACGCCGGCGAGCGAGATCGGGCTGCCGCCGCCGCGCATGTCGATGCCGCCGAGGCCGAGGGTGGCGAGCGGCACCTGCGACGAGGTGGTCACGCGGCCGCTGCCCTTGGCCTTGCTCGCCATGTCGGCGTAGAGGGTGCCGTTTCCGCCCTGGATGCGGATCCGGGGGCGGCTGATGGTGAGGTCGAGCTCGTCGGTGCCGTCGGCCTTGCGATGGCCGGTGAAGTGGACGCCGCCGGAGAAGGCGGCTTCGAGGGCGCCGGTCGCCGGGTCGTACGAGCCCTGCGCGGAGTGGAAGCGGAACTGGCTGCCGCCGACCGTGGCGGCTCCGCCGGTGAGGCCCCAGTCGCCCTGGGCGATGGGCCCGGTGACGTAGGCCTGGAAGGAGGACTTGATGCCCCAGTCGAGCCGTCCGCCCTGCACCGTGCGGCTCTCCGCGTGGGCGGCGCCAATCGGAACGAGGGCGGCGAGCAGGGCCGCGAACAGGGTCACGGCGAGCGCGCGGGCGGGTCTGGACAGCAGCATGGAACCCCTCCGAGGGCTGGCGAGTGAGGTAAGGCTAACCTAAGCTATGCCGAGCCTCGGTCGGAATGCCCCGGCACGAACGCGTCAGACCAGAACCATGGCAGCACGAAGCGGAACGAACGACAGGACGGTGTCCGGTGCGCAGAACTCGCCTCGCGGGAGCACTGACAGCAGTGCTCGCCCTCGCCCTCACGGCGGCCGGCTGTGGTGACGGGGGCGGAAACGGAAGCGGAAGCAACCCGTCCGACACCGGTACGTCCGCCACAGCCCGCGACCGGGTCGAGCCGCTCGCCGACCCGGTCGCGCCCCGACTCCCCGTCACCGTCCCCTCGGCCGACGGACGTACGGTCACCATCACCTCCACCGAGCGGATCGTCCCGCTCAGCGGCTCCCTCAACGAGATCGTCTTCACCCTCGGCCTCGGCACGAAGGTCGTCGCCCGGGACATCACCGCCACCTTCGAACAGGCCGAGAAGCTCCCGGTGGTGACCCGCGCCCACGACGTCTCCGCCGAGAGCGTGCTGTCCCTCCGGCCCACCGTCGTCCTGGCCGAGAACACCACGGGACCGGCCGAGGCCATCGCCCAGATCCGGGACGCGGGCATCCCTCTGGTCGTCGTGAAGCCCGCGAAGACGCTCGGCGACGTCGGCACGCGGATCGACGCGGTCGCCGCCGCCCTCGGCGTACCGGACTCCGGCACCGCGCTCAGGAAGCGCACGCAGGAGCGGATCGACGCCGTACGGAAGGGAATTCCGGTCCGCGAGGAGAAGCCACGGGTGGCCTTCCTGTACGTCCGCGGCTCGGCCGCCGTCTACCTGCTCGGCGGGGCCGAGTCCGGCGCGAGCTCGCTCCTCGAAGCCGCCGGGGCGATCGATGCGGGCAAGGAGTCCGGCCTGGCCAAGGACTTCACCCCGATCACCAGCGAGGCCCTGGCGAAGGCCGCACCCGACGCGATCCTCGTCATGAGCAAGGGACTCGCCTCCGTGGGCGGGATCGACGGCCTGGTGAAGGTCCCCGGCGTCGCCGAGACGCCGGCCGGCGCCGACCGCCGGGTCGTCTCCGTCGACGACGGTGTCCTCCTCAACTACGGCCCGCGCACCGACCAGGTACTGAAGTCCCTGGTCGGCCAGTTGTACGGGGAGAACAAGTGACGGCGCTCCAGAAGACCCCGCCGACACTCGGCGAGAGCCCACCGAAGGACGCACCTCCGGTCGCACGGCCTCACACCGCCTCCCTCCTCACCGTCTGCCTCCTCGGCGTCCTGCTCCTCCTCGCCCTGCTCTCCGCCGGGATCGGGGCGTACGAGATCCCGCTCGGTGACGTCCTCGCCTCCGGCCTTCACCGGATCGGGCTCGGCGGGCACGCGCTCGACCGCACGGCCGAGAGCGTCCTGTGGAACATCCGGCTCCCCCGGGTCGTCCTCGCCGTCCTCGTCGGCGCCTCGCTCGGCTGCGCGGGCGCCCTGATGCAGGGCGTGTTCGGCAACCCGCTCGCCGAGCCGGGTGTCATCGGCATCTCCGCGGGCGCGGCCGTCGGCGCGGTCGGTGCGATCGCGCTCGGCCTCACCTTCCTCGGCAACTGGACGGTGACGGTCTGCGCGTTCGTCGCCGGGCTGGCGACCGTGCTCCTCGTGTACGCGATGTCCCGCTCCGGCGGCCGTACGGAGGTGGTGACGCTGATCCTCACCGGTATCGCGGTGAACGCCTTCGCGGGCGCGCTCATCGGCCTGTTCATCTTCTTCGCCGACAACGCGCAGGTCACCCAGATCACCTTCTGGCAGCTCGGCTCGCTCGCCCAGGCCACCTGGCCGAAGGTCCTGGCCGTGCTGCCGTGCGCGCTCGTCGGCCTCGTCGTCGCCCCCTTCTACGCCCGCCGGCTCGACCTGCTCGGGCTCGGCGAGCGGCCCGCACGTCATCTCGGCGTGGACGTCGAGCGACTGCGGGTCGCCCTGATCCTGGTGGTGGCGCTGCTGACGGCGGCGGCGGTCGCGGTGGCCGGGATCATCACCTTCGTCGGTCTGCTCGTCCCGCATCTGCTGCGGATGGCGAACGGCCCGGGCCACCGCTTCCTGGTGCCGGGCAGCGCGCTCGGCGGCGCGGTCGTCCTCACGGCCGGCGACCTCGCGGCCCGTACGGTCGCGGCCCCGGCCGAACTTCCCCTGGGCGTCCTCACCGCCCTCCTCGGCAGCCCGTTCTTCTTCTGGCTGCTGCGCAGGACCCGTCGCAGGCAAGGTGGTTGGGCATGACATCCGTACCGGGCATGGCATCCGTACGGCTCCGAGGACTGCTCCCGGTCCTCCCGAACCGGCGCACGCGCGCGCTGCCCTCCCCCGCCGCGCCCGGCGAGGTGGTCGCCGAGGCCGTCGGCGTACGGGTCGAGCGCGGCGGCCGTGCCGTGCTCGACGGGGTCGGCATCGGGGTGCGGGCCGGGGAGGTGCTCGCCCTGGTGGGGCCCAACGGGGCAGGGAAGTCGACGCTGCTCGCCGCGCTCGCCGCCGATCTCGCGCCGAGCGCCGGGGAGGTACGGATAGGAGGACGGGCGGCGGGCGCCTGGACACCCGGTGAACTCGCCCTGCGGCGGGCGGTGCTGCCGCAGGACGCGGCGCTCTCCTTCCCCTTCGCCGTCGCCGACGTGGTGCGGATGGGCCGGGCCCCGTGGGCGGGGACCGAGCGGGAGGACGAGGACGAGGCGGCGGTCGCGGAGGCGATGGCGGCCACCGAGGTCGGGGCCTTCACCGAGCGCCCGTTCTCGGCGCTCTCGGGCGGCGAGCGGGCCCGGGTCGCGCTGGCCCGGGTACTGGCCCAGCGGACCGGTCTCCTGCTGCTGGACGAGCCGACGGCCGCCCTCGACCTGCGTCACCAGGAACTGGTCCTGCGGGTCTGCCGGGAGCGGGCGGCGGCCGGGGACGCCGTGGTGGTCGTGCTGCACGACCTCGGGCTCGCGGCGGCCCACGCGGACCGGGTCGGGGTGCTGCACGGCGGCGGGATCGCGGCGGAAGGACCCCCCGCGGAGGTCCTTGAGGCGGAGTTGCTGAGCCGGGTCTACCGGCAGCCGGTGGAGGTGTTCCCGCACCCGAGGACCGGCGTACCGCTCGTCGTACCGAGGCGTACCGACACGTAAGGGAAATGCGGACAATTCCCCTTCCTTGACTCGCCCTTGACCATGCCATGAGGACTCCATGAGAAGCCTGTGATCCAGCCGTGTCCGGTCTGCCGGACCTGAGAGCTGAATCACTGGACGGCCGGGTATGGCTGAGGTAAGCCTCGGTTAAGTTAGGTCCGCCTCAGTCCCCGTCCCCGCGTTTCTGGAGTCCCCATGCGAGCCGTTCGCCTCTCCGTCGTCACCGCCGCAGCGACCGCTGCGGCCCTGGCCGCCGTCACGGGCTGCACCGAGAAGAGCGACGCCAAGGCGGACGACGGCGCGATCACCGTCGTCGCGAAGGACGACTCCTGCGAGGTCTCGAAGAAGGAGTTCCCGGCCGGTCACCTGAAGCTGGCCGTCGAGAACCGCGGCTCCAAGGTCACCGAGGTCTACGTCCTCTACCCGGACGACCGGATCGTCACCGAGCGCGAGAACATCGGCCCCGGCACCAAGGCCACGATCACCGCCGAGATCAAGGCCGGTGACTACGCGATCGCCTGCAAGCCCGGCATGGTCGGCGACGGCATCCGCCAGCAGGTCAAGGCCACCGGCGGCGCCGCGGGCACCAAGCGCTCCCCCGAGATGGACGCGGCCGTCGCCGCCTACCGCCAGTACGTCCAGGCGCAGGCCGACGCGACCCTGCCGAAGGTGAAGGTCTTCACCGACGCCGTCCGCGCCGGTGACGTCGAGGCCGCCAAGAAGGCCTATGCCGAGTCCCGGATCGGCTGGGAGCGCACCGAGCCGGTCGCCGAGTCCTTCGGCGACATCGACCCCAAGGTCGACGTCCGTGAGGACGGCCTGGAGGCCGGCCAGGACCCGGCGAAGGACTGGACCGGCTGGCACCGCCTGGAGAAGGCGCTGTGGAAGGACAAGAAGCTCGGCGCCGCCGAGAAGACCCTCGCCGACACCCTGGACAAGGACCTCGCGGACTGGGCGAAGCGGGTCGGCAAGGCCGAGATCACCCCGACCTCGATGGCCAACGGCGCCAAGGAGCTCCTCGACGAGGTCGCCACCGGCAAGGTCACCGGCGAGGAGGAGCGTTACTCCCGCACCGACCTCGTCGACTTCAAGGCCAACGTCGAGGGCGCGCAGAAGTCCTTCGACCTGCTCAAGCCGGTCGCCACCAAGAACGACCCGAAGCTCGTCGCCGAACTGGACAAGCAGTTCGCCGCCCTGAACCTGCTGCTCGACAAGTACCGCACGGACAAGACCAGCTACGTCTTCACGTCCTACGAGAAGGTCGGCAAGCCCGAGCGCAAGGAGCTCTCCGACGGCGTCAACGCCCTCGCCGAGCCCCTCTCCAAGCTCGCCGCCGCCGTCGTCAAGTAACAAGCATCGAGAGCGGGGAGACGTGGACATGTCCGAGGAGACCCAGGAGACGACGGCTGCGGCCGGGGCCGACGCGCCCTCCCGCCGTACGGTCATCGGCTGGGGCGGTGCCGGGCTCGCGCTCGGTGCCGCCGCGGCCGGCGGCGGCGCCCTGCTGGCCCGGGACGGGGACACCCCCGTGCCGGTCGCCGACAGCGGAGGCGCCGTGCCGTTCCACGGCCCCCACCAGGCCGGCATCGCCACCGCCGTCCAGGACCGGCTGCACTTCGCGTCCTTCGACGTGAAGACGAAGGACCGCGCCGAGCTGATCCAGCTCCTCAAGGACTGGACGCGGGCCGCCGAGCGCATGACGGCCGGCGCCGAGGTCGGCGAGGGCGCGTACGGGGGTCTCCCCGAGGCGCCGCCGGACGACACCGGCGAGGCCCTCGGCCTCAAGCCCTCCCGTCTCACCCTCACCATCGGCTTCGGCCCCTCGCTCTTCGACGGGCGTTTCGGGCTGAAGGACAAGCGGCCCGGGGCCTTGGTGGAGCTGCCCAAGTTCCCGGGCGACAACCTGGATCCGGCACGCAGCGGCGGCGACCTGTGCGTGCAGGCGTGCGCGGACGACCCGCAGGTCGCCGTGCACGCCATCCGGAACCTGGCGCGGATCGGCTTCGGCAAGGTCGCGGTGCGCTGGTCGCAGCTGGGCTTCGGCAAGACGTCCTCGACGACCCCCGACGCCCAGACCCCGCGCAACCTGTTCGGCTTCAAGGACGGCACCCGCAACATCGCGGGCACCGAGACCGACCGGCTCGCCAAGCACGTCTGGGTGTCCGGCAAGGACACCGAGGGCGCCACGGCCTGGATGGACGGCGGCTCGTACCTCGTCGCCCGCCGCATCCGGATGAACGTCGAGACCTGGGACCGTACGCCGCTCGCCGAGCAGGAGGACATCTTCGGCCGCGACAAGCGCGAGGGCGCGCCCGTCGGCAAGGCCAAGGAGCACGACGAGCCGTTCCTGAAGGCGATGAAGCCGGACTCGCACGTCCGGCTCGCCCACCCGGACACCAACTCCGGGGCGACGCTCCTGCGGCGCGGCTACTCCTTCACCGACGGCACGGACGGCCTCGGCCGCCTGGAGGCCGGGCTGTTCTTCCTGGCGTACCAGAAGGACGTGCGGACCGGCTTCATCCCGGTGCAGACCTCCCTGTCGCGGGCCGACGCCCTCAACGAGTACATCCAGCACGTGGGTTCGGCGCTGTTCGCGATCCCGCCGGGCGTCCGGGACAAGGACGACTGGTGGGGCCGTGCGCTGTTCGCGTAGCTCTTCGTACGTCCCAGGGAGGGAACAGACGTGTTCGGTAACTATCTGATCGGCCTGCGCGAGGGCCTCGAGGCCAGCCTGGTCGTCTGCATCCTCATCGCCTATCTGGTGAAGACCGGGCGGCGGGACGCGCTGAAGCCGATCTGGATCGGCATCGGCGTGGCCGTCGGCGTGGCCCTGGCCTTCGGCGCCGGTCTCGAATTCGGCTCCCAGGAGCTGACCTTCGAGGCGCAGGAGCTGCTCGGCGGATCGCTGTCGATCGTCGCGGTCGTCCTGGTGACCTGGATGGTCTTCTGGATGCGGCGCACGGCCCGGCACCTCAAGGCCGAGCTGCACGGCAGGCTGGACGCGGCCCTGCAGATGGGCACGGGCGCGCTGGTCGCCACCGCCTTCCTGGCGGTGGGCCGCGAGGGCCTGGAGACGGCGCTGTTCGTGTGGGCTTCGGTCCGGGCGTCCTCGGACGGCACGTCCGCGCCGCTGGCCGGTGTCCTCCTCGGGCTGCTCACGGCGGTGCTCCTCGGCTGGCTGTTCTACCGGGGCGCGCTGAAGATCAACCTGGCCAAGTTCTTCACCTGGACCGGCGGGATGCTGGTCGTGGTGGCGGCGGGCGTCCTCGCGTACGGCGTGCACGACCTCCAGGAGGCCCGCTTCCTCGACGGTCTCGCGAACAAGGCCTTCGACATCTCGGCGACGATCCCGCCGGACAGCTGGTACGGCACGCTCCTCAAGGGCGTCTTCAACTTCCAGCCGAACCCGACGGTCCTTCAGGTCACGGTGTGGGCGCTGTATCTGATCCCGACGCTCGCACTGTTCCTGGCCCCGATAGGGTCGGGTCCGTCCGTGCGGGTGAAGAAGCAGAAGGCGACCGATGAGAAGGCTGACGCTGAGGCGAGCGCCGAGACGACCGCTTGAGCGGCTTTCGGTACGACGGTCCACGCGACCCACGGGACTCACGCGACCCGCGCGACTCCTCGGCGCGACGGCGGCCGCGACCGTCCTCGCGCTGACCGCGAGCGGCTGCGTCACCGTGCACGGCGAGCTCGCGCTGATGCCGCCGGCCACACAGGCCGAGGCGGCGCGGGCTCTCACCGATTTCACGACCGCCTACAACAAGGCCGACAAGGCCCACGACCCGGCCCTGGACGCGGGCCGGGTCACCGGTCCGCTCGGGGAGATCAACCAGGCGGGTCTGCGCGCGCGGGCCGTCACCGCCCCGGGCGGCAACCCGAACCACCAGCCCCTGGAACTGTCGGACGCGCGCTTCGTCCTGCCCAGGAAGGCGGGCTGGCCGCGCTGGTTCCTCGCGGACACCGACCCCAACCGGGACACCGACCAGGGTGCCGGTGACCAGCGCTGGCTCCTCGTCTTCGTACGCAACGGGCCCCAGCAGCTGTGGGAGGTGGCCCACCTGGTGATCCTCAGCCCCTCCGAGGTGCCCGAGTTCGCCGAGGAGGACGGGTACGCGGTGCCGGTCGCCGCGGACACCGACGCGCTCGCGGTCGCGCCCGAGGACCTCGGCAAGGAGTACGTGTCGTTCCTGAAGGACGGGCAGCCGGGGCCGTACGCGGCGGGGCCGCACACGACACTGCTGCGGGAGGAGCGGCAGAAGGGCGCCAAGCGGCCCGGGCTCGCCACCCAGTACCTCGACCGGGTCGCGGACCAGGGCGACTTCTCCCCCCTCGGGCTGCGGACGAAGGACGGCGGCGCGTTCGTCTTCTTCGCGACGCGGTTCTTCGAGCGGCAGACGGCGGCGCCGGGCTACCGGCCCAAGGTCGATCCCTCCGTCAAGGCGCTGCTGACGGGTGAGGTCAAGAACACCGTCACCAAGGAGTGGGTGTCCAACCAGGTGGTCCTGGTGAAGCCGGCGGGCACGGACCGCGACGGGGTCACGATCAAGGCCCGGCTCCAGGGCGTGGTGGGCGCGCAGGGCTCGTAACAGCCCCCGTACGGGCGGGGGCCACCCAGGCACGGCCCTTGCCACCGGCCGGCCCCGTGCAAGGCGGCCCTCGCCACCGGCCGGGCCCTCGGAAGGCCCGCCCTCGCCGGCCGTCAGTGGTCCGGCCGAGCCCACGGCCGGACCCGGCGGGCCTCTCAGCGGGTCAGGGGCCAGGCGATCTCGTGGGCCGTGTGCTCGCCGTCCCCCTCCGCCTCGCGCGCGGCCGCGTGCCGGGCGCAGGCGTCCTGGAGGGTCTCCAGGAGGTTCAGCGGGTCGGGCAGCGGGTGCTCGGGGCCGCGGAGCCAGGCGACGACCGGATGGGCGCTCTCGTCCCCGGGAAGCCGGGCGGGCGGTACGAGGACGTAGCTGCCGCGGCAGTGCCAGCGGAGTCCCGGATGCTCGTCCATCGTCTCGGGGTGGCAGTCGAGCTCACACGGCCACCACTCGTCCTCGTCCTCGGGGGTGCCGCGGGTGGCGGTGAAGAAGAGCATCCGCCCGCCGACCGTGTCGACGTCGGCGGACTCGGCGACGGGCCCGACCTCGACGCCCTCGGCGAGGAGGCGCTCCAGGGCGGCGCGGCCGGCGGCCATCGGTACGTCGAGGACGTCGTGGACCATGCCGGTGGCGGTGACGAAGTTGGCCTCGGGCTCGTTGCGGGCCCAGCGCTCGATCTGCGCGCGGTCGGTGGTCGACTGGGTCTGCCAGGCGAAGGAGACGGGGTGCCGGGCGGGGGTCGGACAGCCGATCCGTTCACAGGAACAGCTGTAGCCGACGGGGTACGCGGCGGGGGCCAGGGGCAGCCCTGCGGCGGCGACGGCCAGGAGCAGCTTCTCGCGGTCGTTCTCGTCGTCGGCCGCGGTGCGTTTCGGGCGCCTGCGCAGCCACTGCGCGAGTTTGCTCTCCGTGCCGCGGTAGCGGCCGATCCCGTCGCCCATCTATCCCCTCACACCTCATGCTCGCCCGTTCGGCTCTGCCCATGGTCCCACCATCCTGCGCCTCGGGTGACCGGAGTGCGGAACCGGGGTGCAGATCCGGTGTGCGG
Source organism: Streptomyces sp. NBC_01077 (assembly GCF_045162855.1). Taxonomy (NCBI): domain Bacteria; kingdom Bacillati; phylum Actinomycetota; class Actinomycetes; order Kitasatosporales; family Streptomycetaceae; genus Streptomyces; species Streptomyces sp. NBC_01077. Next base: position 3,268,837 of record NZ_CP108669.1, read on the forward strand.
AGACGTTTCAGCCGCGCGGGGCGAGGCCTCGGAGGGCGAGGTCGACGAGGCTGTCGGCGTAGGCGTGGGTCAGCGGCAGGGTGCGGTGCAGCCAGCGGTGGTGGAGCGGTCCGACGAGGAGTTCGAGGGCGATGCGGGGGTCGACGCCGGGGTCGACGTGGCCGGCGGCCTGGGCGGCCTCGATACGGCGGGCGTAGTACTGGAGCTGGGGTTCGAGGAGCGCCTCGGTGAAGCGGGCGCCGAGCTCGGGGTCGACGATGCCCTCGGCGGCGAGGGCGCGGGTGGGGGCGTCGAAGGTGGGGTCGTTCAGCTCGTCGACGGTCGCGCGCAGGACGTACCTGAGGTCGGCGGCGAGGTCTCCGGTGTCGGGGATGAGGTTCTCGGCTCCTTCGCCCAGGCCTTCGGCGGCCCGGGCCTGGAGGTCCAGGAACGCGTCGAGGAGGACGGCCGCCTTGGAGGGCCACCAGCGGTAGATGGTCTGCTTGCCGACACCGGCGCGGGCGGCGATGCCCTCGATGGTGGTCTTCGCGTAGCCGGCCTCGGAGACGAGGGCGAGGGCTGCGTCGAAGATGGCGCGGCGGGAGCGTTCGCTGCGGCGGGAGGCGTCGGGGGCCTTGGTCTCGGACATGGCCCCAATCTAGCAGCGCGCGAGACGTCACGTCTCGCGAGGTGGGCGGGGGTGCGGCAGGGGCGCGAACCACCCGAACGGTCCACTGCGCGCAGGGCCCGGAAGGCGCACCATGGGGTCCACCGATCCGGCGGATCTTCACCCGCCGGTGACCCCGTCCGCCCGTCCGTGAGGAGCCCTCATTGCGCACCACTCCGCGCACGTCCTCGCCCCGCCGTTATCTGATGTGCCCACCCGCGCACTTCACGGTGACGTACTCCATCAACCCCTGGATGGACCCCACGAAACCGGTCGACCTGCCGCTCGCCCTCGCCCAGTGGGAGGACCTGCGCGACCGCTACCGGGCGCTCGGCCACAGCGTCGAGCTCCTCACCCCCGACCCGGCGCTGCCGGACATGGTCTTCGCGGCGAACGGCGCCACCGTCGTCGACGGCCGGGTCCTCGGCGCGAAGTTCGCCCACGCCGAGCGCGCGGCCGAGGCCCAGGCGCACCTGTCCTGGTTCCGCAGGAACGGTTGGGCGGACGACGCCGTACGGGTCCCGGAGCACGTCAACGAGGGCGAGGGCGACTTCGCCGTCACCGCGTCCTGGATCCTCGCCGGGCGCGGCTTCCGCTCCAGCCCGCTCTCCCACGACGAGGCGCAGGAGTTCTTCGGCCGGCCGGTGATCGGCCTCGAACTGGTGGACCCGCGGTACTACCACCTGGACACGGCGCTGTGCGTCCTGGACGACGCCGGCGACGAGGTCATGTACTACCCGGACGCCTTCTCCCCCGGCAGCCGCGCGGTACTCGCCCGGCTCTTCCCCGACGCCCTGATCGCGACGGCCACGGACGCGGCGGCCCTCGGCCTGAACGCGGTGAGCGACGGCCGGCACGTCCTCCTCCCCCAGGCCGCGGTGGGCCTGTTCGACCCCCTGCGCCGACGCGGCTTCGAGCCGATCGGCATGGACCTGGGCGAACTCCTCAAGGGCGGCGGCAGCGTGAAGTGCTGCACCCAGGAGCTGCGGCCCTAGGTCGGACACGGCGAGCCCCCAGGGTCGACGCCGCCAGGACGCCTCCGTAAAGTGCCCCTCCTGGTACGCGGAAACGTGACTTCGGGGGGCAAGTTCGGTGAGTGGGCACGGCAGGTACCGGTATGTCCGCGCCCTGGCGGCGGTCGCGACGGTGCTCCTCGCGGCCGGCTGCCAGAGCGGGGATCGGATCAATTGCACCCTGATCGGTGCCGAGTCCGGGGTGGCCCTCACCTGGAAGCCCGGCGACTTCCCCGCCGGGGCCCACTACCGGCTCTGCGTCGACCAGGTCTGCAAGGACCGCCAGGCCCAGCCCTCGGACGACTCCCTCGCCATGCTGCGCCTGCCCATGCCCGAGGTCACCGGAGAGAAGCAGGTGACGGTACGCCTCCAGGTCACCGACCCGGCGGCCGACCGCACGGTCTACGACCGCAGCGCCCCGTTCACCCTGCGCAAGCACGCCCCCAACGGCGAGGCCTGCGGCCCCGTCGTCTGGTCGACCGGCATCCGCGTCGACCCGGAGCGCGGCCTGGTCTCCCCCGGCTGACCGGGCCGGTCTCTCAGTCCTGGTCCTCCGGCGGCCAGGAGTCGCCCCACTCGGCGTCGCGGGCCTGCTTGTAGAGCGGCCCGTGGCGCTTGGTGACCGTGTCGCGGGTCAGGCCGTCCGGACCGCACAGGTCGAGGAGGACCAGGCCCTTGCGGATCTGCGGCCTGCGGGTGATCCGCGAGACCGTCGGCGTCGGCGGGAACCTGGTCGCCGCCACGTAGCTGTACTTCTCGTCCTCGTACGGCAGCGAACCGCCCTTCACCTGCCGGTGCAGCGAGGAGCGGCTCACCCGGGCCGAGAAGTGGCACCAGTCCGTGCCCGGCTCGATCGGGCAGGCCCCGCTGTGCGGGCAGGGCGCGGCGACGGTGAACCCGGCGTCGACGAGCAGGGTGCGGGCCGCGATGATCCGCTCGTAGCCGTCGGGGGTGCCGGGCTCGACGATCACGACCGTCTGCGCCGCGCGCGCCGCCTCGGTCACCAGCGCCGTCCGGTCGGCCTCGGTCAGCTCCTTGAGCACGTACGAGACGGTGACGAGGTCCGTGTCGGCGAGCCTCAGCGCGCCGCCGATCCGGGCCGTGCGCCACTCGGCGTCCAGGGTCCCGGCCGCCAGCTCGCGCCCCAGCGCGAGGGCCGGCTCCGCCCAGTCGAGGACGGTGGTGCGGGGCGGCTGCTCCTCCCAGGCCTCGGCGACGGCCCAGCTCGCCGCGCCCGTACCGCCGCCGACGTCGGTGTGGGTGCGCGGCTCCCAGTCGGGCGCGGCCTCGCGCAGGGCGTCGAGGGCGCTCCGTACCGCCTCGAAGGTCGCCGGCATCCGGTACGCGGCGTACGCGGCGACGTCGGAGCGGTCGCGCAGCACGGGGGCGTCCGTCGGGGTGGTCCCCCGGTAGCTGGCGATCAGCCGGTCGACGGCCTGGGCGGCCTGGCGGGGCGGCAGCCCGTCGAGGAGCCGGGCGAGGGCGACGCGCAGGGAGCCGGCGGAGGGAGGGGAAGCGGGGGCGTTCACCGCGACATTCTAAGTGGCCGGCTCGGCCCCCGGCCGCCCGGAGGTGCTGGTCACGACCGTCCCTGCGGGGCAGCGGAGTTGGTCGGTGCGGCGCCGATGATGTTGAGTGCTCATGCCAAGTTCTGGCGGACATCCGGCCGATCGGGGGTCTCGTCGCCGTCGGGGGGAAGGACATGGAGACCGCGGGTGGCTCGGACGGGACGCGCGTGGAGTTCAGGCTCTACTCGTTCGGGACGGAGGAGCAGGCGGACGCCGCCATGAAGGGCCTTGGCGCCGAGAAGCGGAAGTCCTCCGCCGAGTACGGAGAGCCGTCGAAGCCGGTGACCGTGGCCACCGTCGCCGACGAGACCGACGCGTTCGCGGACGACAGCTCCGCCGACGTGGTCATGCGCATCGGAACCGTCGTCGCGCACGTCAACGCGAACGACACCGAGCCCGCCGGCCTGGAGCACGTCTCGAACGTCCAGGTCGAGCGGGTCAGGACCGTCGCCGCGGGCAGGAACCCGGGGTACTGACCCGCCGGAGACGCCCGGGGAGCCACCCCGTCAGCCGCCCGCGACCCCCTTGCCGGTCTGCCACGGCCTGCACAGGCCCAGGAAGCAGGCCAGGGCCAGGACGGCGCAGGTCAGCTGGACGAGCGCCATCGGGACGGCGGTGTGCTCGCCCGCGATGCCGACCAGCGGGGAGGCGACGGCGCCGACGAGGAACGAGGTGGTGCCGAGCAGCGCGGACGCGGACCCGGCGGCGTGCGGGGTGCGCATCAGGGCCTGGGCGTTGGTGTTCGGCATGGCGAGGCCCATCGCGGACATGAGGACGAAGAGTCCGGCCGCGATCGGCGCGAGCCCGACCTCCCCGAAGACGCCGCTGGTCATGAGGAGCAGCGCGAGGGCGGAGACGAGGATGGTCCCGAGGCCCCAGCCGAGTGCCTTGTCCAGGCTGACGCGGCCGACGAGCAGCTTGCCGTTGATCTGGCCGACGGCGACGAGCCCGATCGAGTTGAGGCCGAAGAGCAGGCTGAAGGTCTGCGGCGAGGCCCCGTAGATCTCCTGGACGACGAACGGCGAGGCGGAGATGTACGCGAAGAGGGCGGCGAAGGCGAGCCCGCCGGTCAGCATGTACCCGGTGAAGACACGGTCGGCGAGCAGCCCCTTCATGGTGCGCAGGGCCTGGCCGACCCCGCCCTCGTGCCGGCGCTCGGCCGGCAGCGTCTCGGCGAGGAAGCGCCAGACGACGAGGGTGAGGAGGATGCCGATGACGGTGAGGACGTAGAAGACGCCCCGCCAGTCGGTGATCCGCAGGATCTGGCCGCCGATGAGGGGCGCGATGATCGGGGCGACGCCGGAGATCAGCATCAGGGTGGAGAAGAACCGGGCCATCTCCACGCCGTCGTACAGGTCGCGGACGACCGCGCGGGCGATGACGATGCCGGCGGCGCCGGCGAGGCCCTGGAGCAGCCGGAAGCCGATGAGCGTCTCGGCGGTGGGCGCGAGCGCGCAGACGGCGGTGGCGAGGACGTACACGATCATGCCGATGAGCAGCGGGCGGCGGCGCCCCCACTTGTCGCTCATGGGACCGACGACGAGCTGACCGAGGGCCATGCCGGCGAGGCAGGCGGTGAGGGTGAGCTGGACGGTGGCGGCGGGGGCGTTCAGCGCGCCGGTGACCTCCGGAAGGGCCGGGAGGTACATGTCCATGGAGAGCGGGGGCAGTGCGGTGAGCCCGCCGAGGACGAGGGTGACGAGCAGCCCGGTGCGCCGGGCGGCGGTCACACCGGCGGCGGTCGCGGCATCAGCGCCGGAAGCGCTATCGGTTATGTGTCCTTGTGTTGTTTTCTGGCCGCTCTCCGGCACCGAATGCTCCATTTCGTTGAAACCTTGCCTATGCTCTCAGCTCGATCGGCATGGTCGAACCTCTGCGGGACGGGTGGGGAACATGAATAAGGCGGGAAAGACGGTGCGCTGGGGGATCCTGGCGACGGGCGGCATAGCGGAGCGGTTCACCACGGACCTGCTGACGCTCGACGGCGCGGAGATCGTCGCCGTGGCGTCCCGGACGGAGGCGTCGGCGAAGGCCTTCGCCGAGCGGTTCGGGATCCCGCGGGCGTACGGCGAGTGGGCCGGGCTCTTCGCCGACGAGGACGTCGACGTGGTGTACGTGGCGACCCCGCACCACGCGCACCGGGAGGCGGCCGGCCGCGCCCTGGAGGCGGGCAAGGCGGTGCTCTGCGAGAAGGCTCTCACACTCAACGCGCGCGAGGCAGAGGAACTCGTCACCCTGTCCCGGGACCGTGGCCTCTTCCTGATGGAGGCCATGTGGATGTACTGCAACCCGCTGATCCGGCGCCTCGTGGAGCTGGTCCGCGACGGGGCGATCGGCGAGATCAGGACCGTACAGGCGGACTTCGGGCTCGCGGGCCCGTTCGCGGCGGACCACCGGCTGCGGGACCCGGCGGTGGGCGGCGGGGCGCTGCTCGACCTGGGCGTGTACCCGGTGTCGTTCGCCCAGCTGCTGCTCGGCGAGCCGGACACGGTCCACGCGCACGCGCTGCTCTCGCCGGAGGGCGTCGACCTGAACACCGGCATGCTGCTCGGCTGGTCGGACTCGGGGGCGTCGGCGCTGCTGTCCTGCTCGCTCGACGGGGACACCCCGCTGACGGCCTCGGTCACGGGTTCGCTGGGCCGGATCGACATCCCGCGCGGCTTCTTCTTCCCGGAGCGCTTCACCCTCCACCGCAACGGCCACGAGCCGGAGGAGTTCGTGTCGGGCAACGACCCCCACTCCCTCCGGCACGAGGCCACCGAGGTCATGCGCTGCCTGCGGGCGGGCGGGACGGAGTCCCCGCTCGTCCCCCTCGAAGGATCGCTCGCGGTGATGCGGACGCTCGACGCGGTACGGGACCGCATCGGCGTCCGCTATCCCCAGGAGGCCCTCGTCGAGCCCCGGGGAGTACAGGTCACGCGGGCCTGAGGCCCGGGTCGCCCGCCTCCGTGACGAAGGAGGCGGCCGTGGAGACGGGAGCGCCCTGGGTCGTCACGTACGGCACCGTACGGAAGTCGGCTCGGGCGCTCTCCTCGCCGAGCGCGACCGTCACATAGCCGCGCCGCCCGTTGAAGAACCTCAGGTGCGGGTTGGCCTGCATGAGCTTGTCGTAGTTCGACGGCCGGTCGGCGCCGTCCTTGCCGCTGGTGATCGAGGTGGCGACGATCTCGGTGCCGACGGTCCGGGACGCCGGGTCGCGGAAGTCGGCCTTGATGTCGAGGCCGTAACCGACGTGGACGTCCCCGGTGAGCACCATCAGGTTCTCGACCCCGGCGGCGTCCGCCCCCGCGAGGATCCGCTGCCGGGAGGCCGGGTAGCCGTCCCAGGAGTCCATGGAGAGCTTGAAGTCGGCGGTGGCGCGGTCGCGGCGCTCGGCGAAGACGACCTGCTGCGGCAGGACGTTCCAGCGGGCGCGGGAGCCGCGCCAGCCGTCGAGCAGCCACCGCTCCTGCGTGGCCCCGGTCAACGTCCGTGCCGGGTTCTCGGACTCCGGCCCCGGTACCTGCCAGCCGTCGCCGTACGCCTGGTCGGAGCGGTACTGGCGGGTGTCGAGGATGTCGAACTGGGCGAGGCGCCCGAACCGCAGCCGCCGGTAGAGCCGCATGTCGGGGCCCTGCGGCCGCTGGGAGGCGCGCAGCGGCTGGTGCTCCCAATAGGCGCGGTAGGCGGCGGCGCGGCGGAGCAGGAACTCCTCCGGCGGGACGCTGTTCTCGGGGATGCCGCCGGCGTAGTTGTTCTCGGTCTCGTGGTCGTCCCAGGTGACGACGAAGGGGTGTGCGGCGTGCGCGGCGCGCAGGTCGGGGTCCGACTTGTAGAGCGCGTACCGGAGCCGGTAGTCGTCCAGGGTGAGCGTCTCGCGGTTGAAGACGGCCGGGAGGGTGCGGTCGGTGTAGGCGCGGGCGCCGCCGGTGGCGTTGACGGCGTACTCGTACAGGTAGTCGCCGAGGTGGAAGACGACGTCGACGTCCTCCTGGGCGAGGTGGCGGTAGGCCGTGAAGTACCCGTCGTGGTACGCCTGGCAGGAGACGGCGGCGAGCTTCAGACCGGCCTTGTGGGCCCAGGGGGCGGGCGCGGTGCGGGTGCGGCCGACGGGGCTGGTCCAGTCGCCGACGCGGAAGCGGTAGAAGAACTCCCGGTCGGGGTCGAGGTGGTCGACCTCGACGTGGACGGTGTGGGAGTACTCCGGGTGCGCGGTGGCCCGGCCGCGCCGCACGGTCCGGGTGAACCGCTCGTCGCGGGCCAGTTCCCAGTGCACGGAGACCCGGTTGCCGGGCAGGCCGCCGTCGGGCTCGAAGGGGCGGGGCGCGAGCCGGGTCCAGAGCAGGACGGAGCCGGGCAGCGGGTCGCCGGACGCCACGCCGAGGGTGAACGGGTCCTCGGTGACACGCCGGCCGTCGAGCTCGGCGGCGGCCGCGGCACCGGCGGCGGGCAGCTGCGTGGCGAAGGCGAGCGCGGCGGCGGCCCCGGTGACGGTGAGGAACCGGCGGCGGCCCAAGTGGCGTGCGGCGGCGCGGAGTTCCTCGGAATGCTCGTGTACGTCGTGTACGCGGTTCATGTGTCCCTCCCCAGACGGATGCTGTCCGTCCGTCATTCGAGGGGGGCGGGACGACCTCACGTTGTCGGGTACAGAACATCCACGTGTCGGGACGATGAGTTCATGGGGCACGCGTCTCGCGTACGCTGCGCGCCCATGAGCATCGCAGTGGTGACGGGAGCGGGTTCGGGCATCGGCCGGAGTGTGGCCCTCGCCCTGGCGGCGGCCGGCTGGTCGGTGGCCCTGGCGGGACGCCGGGCGGGCGCCCTGGAGGAGACGGCGGCGGCCCTGCCGGCCGGCGACTTCCTGGTCGTCCCGACGGACGTCACGTCGGCGGAGGAGGTCGCGGCCCTCTTCACTGCGGTACGGGACCGCTACGGCCGCGTCGACCTGCTCTTCAACAACGCCGGTACGTTCGCGGGCGGCGGCGTCCCCGTCGAGGACCTGGACCCGGACACCTGGCGCGCGGTCGTCGACGTCAACCTGACGGGCGCGTTCCTGTGCGCCCAGGCGGCCTTCCGGACCATGAAGGAGCAGGACCCGCAGGGCGGCCGGATCATCAACAACGGCTCGATCTCGGCCCACGTACCGCGCCCGCACTCGATCGCGTACACGGCGACGAAGCACGCGATGACGGGCCTGACGAAGTCCCTGTCACTCGACGGACGCCCGTACCGGATCGCGTGCGGTCAGCTCGACATCGGCAACGCGGCGACGGAGATGACGGCCCGCATGCAGACCGGCATCCTCCAGGCCAACGGCGCACTGGCGGCGGAACCGGTGATGGACGCGGCGGACGTGGCGGCGACGGTGGTGCACATGGCGGCGCTGCCGCTGGAGGCGAACGTGCAGTTCGCGACGGTGATGGCTACGGCGATGCCGTACATCGGGCGGGGGTAGCTCCCCGCCCGACGCACGGAAGGGGCGGGGGGCTACGCCTGCCCGGTCTCGAAGCGGGAGATCTTCCCGCCGTCGACGGTGAACAGCCACTTGGTGCGCATCTCGCCCCAGGTGTCGTTGCGGTAGTTGGCGACGAGGGCGCGCCCGCCGTCCGACTCGGACTCGACGTCCATGTGCCCGCGCGAGCCGAACACCTCCCGGTCGAGCCACTCTCCGACATTGCGGTCGGAGCCGTCGTCGGACATGGTCGCGTCGGCGGTCAGGGCCTGGAAGAGGGCCGTCTGGTCGTTGGCGTTGAGAGCCGTGACGAACGCGCGCACGGCCGGATCGCTGAGCTGGTCCACAGGAATGGTCATGCCCTACGCGTACACCGCGCCGGGCGCCCGGCGGGTGTCGCGCGCCGAAGGGACCCGGGAGGCTGCCCCGGATGACCGACACCGGGCCGGCTCCCGGCCCGGTCAGGACCAGTCGCAGGCCTTGCCGTCGTTGTCGCGGTCGAGGCCCGAGCGGTAGCCGGGCTGACCCCGGTAGATGGGGGCCTTGCCGGCGGCGCGGACTGCGTCGCAGTTCTTGTAGTACGCGAGACCGCCGCCGGAGCCGGAGCCGCCCGAATCGGAGCCGCCCGAGCCTCCTGAGCCCGAGCCGCTGCCGCTGCCATGGCGGTTCGGGTCCGGGTCGGGATCCCCGTACAGGCGCGCGTAGTCCTCACTCGGGCAGGCGAGACCGGGCCGTGCGAGGGAGAGCCGTACGGACATGTACTCCGGGCGCTCGACGTCCTCGCCCGCCTCCGGGCTCTGGAAGCAGATCCGCCAGTCGTCGTGACGGGCGCTCAGCTCCACGTCCGTGTACACGCCGGCACCCCGGATCTCCGTGAGGCCCACTTTGCGGAGCTCGGCCGAGCCCTTCGCGAACGTCTTGCCGACGACGTTCGGCACCTTGGGGAAGACGACGGCCGCACCGTCCCGCGCCGGACACGGACTGCTCTTCTCGACGACGGCGAACTCGATCCTGATCCGCCGCCCCTTCTCGGCCGTGGCCGTCTCCCCGGCGGCCGGCTCCTGGAAGCACACCTTCCAGTTGCCGTCCACGAGCTGCATCTTGTCGGCCTCGGTCGCGTCGTGCGACCGCGTCCGGAACCCGGCCTCGTACGCCGCCCGCGACGCCGTCTCCAGGTTCTGGCCCCGGTAGTCGGCCACGACCCGCCGCACGGTGGGGGTCGGCGTGGGCGTGGGCGGGGTGTAGGGCGCGAAGGCCGTCGGGCGCGTGGTGGCGAGCGGCTTCGCGTCGGCGACCGCCGGCTTGTCCGTCGACGGCTCGCTCGTGCCCACGGCCACGAACCAGATCCCGGAGAGGACGGTGGCGAGCACCTTCCTGCCCGGCGACCACCGGGTCCGCCAGGCCAGCACGATGCCCGCCGGGGGCATCAGGAAGAGACAGAAGACGACGAACCCGGGCTGCCTCCACCAGCGCTCCCCGGCCGGCGGAGCCGCGGCCCCGCCGCCCTTGCCCGATGACACGGCCGGCCGGCCCTGAGCCCCGTACCGGGCCCCACCCTGTTCACGATCCCGACTCGGATCCCGGTCCTGCTCCACGACGCGCGGAACCTGCCCCTCCTTGACGACTTCTCAGCGCCACACAGCCTATGACCTGCGTGTTCGCTGGCGCCGGGCAGGGCCGTACGGGCACTGTCCGTGTGACTGCCTCAGTCACACGACTCAACCCACTCACCCCAGGAGGAGCGATGTCGAACGTCGGCAAGGTCGTCAGGCTGTACGCGAAGGGGGCCCCGGTCGGGGTCGAGGACGGAGCCCTGGTCGGCTTCCTCGTCGACCAGACCCGAGCCGGGGAGTGGCTGGTCACCCGGGAGGGCGAGGGCTTCCGCCTCACCGCGAAGGGCACCGAGGAGACCATCGCCTCGGAGGGCGCCGAGCGCGCGCCGGTCGCCGTCCGCCCCGACGACTCCCCCGCCTCCGTCTGGCGCTTCCAGCACGTCGAGGGCGACGGCGACACCATCACGCTCACCACGATCACCTCGCTCGCCGAACTCCGCGACGGCACGTACGTGATCGACCAGAACGGTCTGGCCCTCGGCCGCGACCTGTTCGAGGACCGCTCCCTGCTCCCCAAGCGCGTCTACATCCGCACGGACGACCGGGACCCCCAGTGGAGGATCGAGGTCCTCGCCTGACCTCGTGGAGCCGGAGCACCCACGGCCGCCCCATCCGGGACCCCCGGGTGGGGCGCGGCGGGGTGGAGCGCGGTCTGGTGGAGCACGGTCTGGTGGAGCGCGGCCGGGCGGGGCGCAGCCCTGGCGATCAGCCGGTGAACCCCGGTACCACCAGGCCGGACTCGTACGCGATGACCACCGCGTGGGTCCGGTTCTGCGCGCCGAGCTTGGTCAGCACGTTCCCGACATGCGTCTTGACCGTCTCCAGGCTCACCGTGAGCGACTCCGCGATCTCCGGGTTGGACAGACCGGTGGCCATCAGCCGCAGCACCTCTTCCTCCCGCGCCGTCAGCGCCGCCCTCGGCAGCGCCTCGGCGGAGTCCAGCGGACGGGCGGCGACCATCCGGCGCAGGGTCGCCGGGAAGAGGATCGCCTCCCCCGCGGCCACCACCCGTACGGCCTCCGCGATCTGCCGGACCGGGAGCCGCTTGAGCACGAACCCGCTGGCGCCGGCGCTGAGCGCGGCGGTGACGTAGTCGTCGTTCTCGAAGGTGGTGATCACGACGACCTTCGGCGGCGCCTGGGAAGGGCCGGCCGAAGCCGCCGACCCGGCTGACACAGCCGACTCGGCCGACTCGGCTGACTCGGCGAGGAGTTGGCGGGTGGCCTCGATCCCGTTGCGACGCGGCATCCGTACGTCCATCAGGACCACGTCCGGACGCAGCCGCCGCGCCCGCTCGACCACCTCGACGCCGTCGGCGGCCTCCCCGATCACCTCGATCCCCGGCTGCGCGCCGAGCAAGGTGCGCAGACCACTGCGGGTCACCTCGTCGTCGTCCGCGATCAGAAGTGTCGTGACGGTGTCGCTGAGGTCGGGGCCGGTCATGCCGACAACCGTACGGGCAGCCTGACCACCAGTCGCCAGTGCCTCGGCCCGTCCGGGCCGGCGTCGATCTCCCCGTGCAGGAGTCGCACCCGCTCGGCGAGCCCGGGCAGGCCGTGGCCGGACGACGGGAAGGCCCGCCGGGAGACCGGGCCCGCACTCGTTCTCGTACCGGCCCCGGTCTCGTTGACCACACCGAGCTCCAGCACGTCGGGACCGGCCGCCACCCGGACCTCGATCGGGCCGCCCGCTCCGTGCCGCATCGCGTTCGTCAGCCCCTCCTGCAGGATCCGGTACGCGGCCCGGGAGAGCGTTCCCCGCACCTGGGCCAGATCCCCCGACCGGTGCGACTCCACCACCGCGCCCGTGTGCCGCAACCGTTCGAGGAGCTCGGGCAGGTCTGCCAACGTGCGGGTCGGTGCCGTCTCGGCCCCCTGCTCGCGCAGTACGCCGAGGACGTAGTCCAGGTCCTCCAGCGCGGCCCGGGCCGACTCCTCGATGCTGCGCAGGGCGGCCCGCGCCGCCACCGGGTCGGAGGACATCAGCTCGCCCGCCACCGCGGCCTGGATCGTGGTCGTCGTCAGCGTGTGCCCGATGGAGTCGTGCAACTCGTGGGCCAGCCGGTTGCGTTCGGCGAGCCGCAGCTCCCGGTCGGCCGCGAGCGCGAGCTTCTCGGCCGTCGACGGCCCGAGCAGCCTGGGCGCCGACCAGCGCAGGGCCTTCGTCACAAGGACGCAGACGAGCGCCGCGAGCAGCAGGCATCCGAAGGCCGCCGCCCAACTCTGCCAGCCGTCCGTCACCCGTACCGAGCGGCCGAACAGGCTCAGCCCCAGCTCGGCCCGGAGCCAACCCCCAGGAAGGGCAACGGCCACGAAGAGCAGCGTGCCGCTCGCGAGCGCACCCGTCCAGCCGAGTGCCACGTGCAGCAGCAGCCAGAGGGGCGTCCGCCAACGCTCGGCGGTGGAGGGGACGGAGGTGGGGACGGGGGTGGCAGGGCCGGCGGGGGCCGGGCCCGCCTCGGGCGAACTCGTGGGCCCGCGCACGGCCGTGGGCTCCGGCAGCGCCACCCTCAACAGTCGGCGGGCGCCCACGATCAGCACCCGCCGCGTAGTGCGGGCCAGGCCGACCAGACCGATCAGGGCCGCCCAGACGAGCAGGACCACGACGAACTGCACGCCCTCGGGAGCGGATCGCCACACCAGCGCCGGCAGCAGCGCGAAGGACAGCAGGGGAAGGCTCGCCAGAACGGCCAGATAGGCGAACAGCGCACCCGAGTACGTGGAGCGGCGCAGCAGCGGCCGGAGTCCCTTGATCATCACCGGCCAGTATGAACGGGCGGCGCACGGCCGACCTCCCCCGATCGGGGGAGCATTTTCTCCCGCGTTTCCGCGATGCGCGTCCGGGCCCCCGGAAAACATGATCGTGTCCTGCCCGATCGACGGAAGGACAACTGATGAGCACGCAGGCGACGAAGGCGACGACGTCGAGGTTCCGCATCACCCGGCGGCAGGGGGGTGGCCGAGGAGGAGCCGTGGCCGCCGCGGCCGCGGTGGTCGTCGCCGTCATGACGGCGGGCGCCCTGGCGCCGCCCACGGCGTTCGCCACCACAAGGCCCGACACGGTCCAGCAGGGCCTGAACGCACTGGTACGCGACGGCCAGCCCGCCGCGCTTGCGAGCGTCGAGGACGGTGACGGCCGCACGCGCACCTACACCGCCGGCGTCGGCGACCTGGCCACGGGCGCGAGGGTGCCCAGGGACGGTCAGGTGCGCATCGGCAGCAATACGAAGACGTTCACGGCAGTGGTCGCGCTGCAGCTGGTCGGCGAGGGGAAGATCGGCCTCGACACCTCGGTCGACACGTACCTCCCGGGTCTCGTACGGGGGAAGGGAATCGACGGAAGCAAGATCACCGTCCGTCAACTGCTGCAGCACACCAGCGGAATTCCCGAGTACGGGAATGACATCAGCGACGAAGAGCTTCCGCACCGGTACTTCGAACCCCGCGACCTCGTCGACATCGCCCTCAAGCACGAGGCCGAGTTCGCCCCGGGGAAGAAGTGGAGTTACAGCAACACGAATTACGTGCTGGCCGGCCTGATCATCCAGAAGGTCACGGGCCGCCCGCTGGCCGAGGAGATCGACCGACGCGTCATCAAGAGGATCGGGCTGCGCCACACCTACTTCCCCGCACCCGGCGACAAGACCATCCGGGAAGCCCACCCGAAGGGCTACCACCGGATGACGGAGAAGGAACCCCTGCGCGACTTCACGGAGATCGACCCGTCGGCGGGCTGGGCGGCGGGCCAGATGATCTCCACCAACTCCGACCTCAACCGCTTCTTCGGCGCGCTCCTCGGCGGCGACCTCCTGCTCCGCGCGGCCCAGCGCGACCAGATGCGCACCACCGTCCCCATCGAAGGCACCGAGTTCCACTACGGACTGGGGCTCATGAGCAGGCCGCTGTCGTGCGGAGGCGTCTACTGGGGCCACGGCGGTGACATCGCGGGCTACGAGACCCGGGGCGGAGTCACCGACACCGGCCGCGCTGCCAACGTCGCGGTGACGAGCATCCCGACGGAGACGCCGGCCGTGCAGGGCGTACTGAAGGTCGTGGACACGGCTTTGTGTAGTTGATCGGGGGGGACCGGGGCGGGCGTCTTTCAGGGCCTGGGGGTGAGCCGGGTTCGTGGGCTTCTGGTGCGGCCGCCCTCTTTCCGAGTGTGGCGGCCTCGGGGCGTGGCCTACGCGTAGGGCCCGGGCAGCGTCCGGGGTCGGGGGGCGGCTGTCGGCCGGTGGGTGGGGGCTGGGTTTGTGGCGGGGGTGGGTGGGTGGGTGCGTTTCCCGTCGGCGGGTTCGGGGTGCGCGGGAGTTGAATGGGGCGGCCGGGCTCGGCTTAGCGGGTTGCGGTGGTGGGTTGGTCGGGCTTCAGGCCCCGCTGGTCGCTGTTGGTGGGTGGTCGGGGGCGCCGCCGGGAGGTTTCCTGCAGTAACTCGGGACGGAGAGGGTGATTCACCCCTTCTGAGGGGGTATTCGTGGCCTGCTTCTCGGAGAAATGCAGGGTTATCCACGCCGTATCCACGCCTTCCACCCACCGGGAGTGACCAGCGGGGCCTGAAGCCCGACCAACCGACGGCCGTCGGCCGCTAAGCCGAGCCGGGCCGCCCCATTCAACAACCGCGCACCCCGAACCCGCCGACCGGGACTCACCCACCCCTGCCGCGAACCAAGCCCCCACCCACCGACCGGCACACGCCCTCCCGCCCCGGATGCTGCCCGAAGCCCGGCGTGGACCCCGCCCCCCGGACCGCCCTCCGAGAGTGTTTTCGCTCCTGGAGGTGGTGGGTCAAGGGTGGCCGAAGGCCATCGCGCAGCGACGCGACGAAGGAGCGCCCTTGACGCACCACCGGAAGGAGCGACTCTCGGAAAGAGGGCGGTCCCACCCGCACCCCGCCAGGCACGATCACCCCAGGACCCAAGACCCCACTCGGCAGGCCGCGTCAGTCCAGGCAGAACTCGTTGCCCTCGGGGTCGGCCATCACGATCCACCCGGTACTCAGCGGCGGCTCGGGTTCGAAGCGGCGCTGCCGCTTCGCTCCCAGCGCGACCAGCCGGTCGCATTCGGCCTCCAGCGCCGCCATCCGTTCCTCCCCCTCCAGCCCGGGAGCCGCCCGGACATCGAGGTGGACCCGGTTCTTCGCGGCCTTGTCCTCCGGCACCTGCTGGAAGAACACCCGAGGTCCCTGCCCCTCCGGGTCCTCGATGGCCGATCGCGTGTTGCGCTGCTCCTCCGGTACGCCGATCTTCGCCAGGAAGTCGTCCCACGCGGCCAGCGGGTCGGCGCCCTGCGGCAGGTCGACCCCGGGCGGCGCGGGATGGACGTAACCCAGTACGTCACGCCAGAAGGACGACAGTGCCCTCGGGTCGTGTGCGTCGAACGTGACCTGGAAATGGCGGGTCATCGTGCTGCTCCGTTCGTTGCGGTGTGCGGGTGGAGGTCGCGCAGCAGTGGATCTGCCTCCGCGTCCATGGATCCACCCTGACACCCATGGCGGACAGGATCGGTCCGCCATCTCTGGCAGGCTGGGCCACATGGACGAGCGGGGTACGACGGAGCGGGTACTCACCCTGCTCGGGCTGCTCCAGCAGCGCCGAACCTGGTCGGGCCCCGAGCTGGCCGACCGGCTGGGGGTCACGCCGCGCACGGTGCGACGCGACGTCGAGCGGCTGCGCACGCTGGGCTATCCGGTGCATGCCGGCCAGGGAGTGGGCGGCGGCTACCGGCTCGGCCGGGGGCAGGACCTGCCGCCCCTCCTCCTCGACGACGAGGAGGCGATCGCCACGGCGGTCTCCCTGCTCGCCGGCGCGGCCGCAGGCACCGGCGACGCCACGCTCCGGGCGCTGACCAAGCTCGACCAGGTGCTGCCGACCCGGTTGCGGCACGAAGTGCGCACGCTGTCGGGCTCGGTGGAGTTCTTCGGCGCGGGTCGCACGCCGGTCGACCCGGAGGTCCTCATGACGCTGGCCGGAGCCTGCCGCGAAGAGGTGGAGGCGAGCTTCGACTACCCCTCGGGCTCCTCGGGCTCCTCTGTAGACACGACGCGACAGCGGAGGGTCGAGCCCCACCGCCTGGTCGCCTCCGACCGTCGCTGGTACCTCCTCGCGTACGACCTCGACCGCGACGACTGGCGCACGTTCCGCGTGGACAGGATGACGGCGGTGTCGGCCCGAACGTGGCGCTTCCGCCCCCGCGCGGCACCGGACGCGGCGGAGTACGTGCAGGAGGGCGTGACGAGCCGGGTCTACGCCCACCAGGCGCGCTTCCTCGTCCACGCACCGGCAGCCACGGTCCGCGCCCAGATCCCGCCGTCGGCAGCCGTCGTACGAGAACGAGGAACGGACCGCTGCGAGGTGCAGAGCGGCGCGGCGAGCCTCGACGCCATGCTCATGCACGTACTCCTCCTGGGACACGACTTCGAGCTCCTCGACCCCCCGGAACTCGGGACCCGCTGCCGCGCGCTTGCGGAGAAACTCCTGTCGGCCGCCGCCGCGCCCTCACCGGGCGACCGGCGAGCGGAGGCATAGGGTCAGGGGAGGACCGACCGGGGCGGCTTCGTCCCTGCGAGCCGCACCTTCCGTACCTGGTACACCGACTGGCTGTACGGCCCCGCCGTTTCCCTCTGATCATCGAGGCGGTCTCCGTACACTGACGGGCATGGCATGCCGCATCAGTGAACTGGTCATCGACTGCGCCGATCCCGACCGGCTCGCCGCGTTCTGGAGTGAGGTCCTCGGCTACGTCGAACTCGGCCGGGAGGACGACGGAAGCATCGAGATCGGGCCGCCCGACGCCGGCTTCGGCGGCCCGCAGCCCACCCTCGTCCTCAGCCCCAGCAGCGACCCGCACACCGGGAAGCTTCCACTCCACATCGACGTCAACCCCACCGACCGCGACCAGGACGCCGAGTTGGAGCGGCTGCTCGCGCTCGGCGCCGAGCGGGCCGACATCGGCCAGACCGGCACCGAGAACTGGC
Source organism: Streptomyces sp. NBC_01077 (assembly GCF_045162855.1). Classification (NCBI taxonomy): domain Bacteria; kingdom Bacillati; phylum Actinomycetota; class Actinomycetes; order Kitasatosporales; family Streptomycetaceae; genus Streptomyces; species Streptomyces sp. NBC_01077. The sequence goes on from NZ_CP108669.1 coordinate 3,286,080, forward strand.
ACGTCCTGGTCGACCCGGAGGGCAACGAGTTCTGCCTCCTGCACCGCCGGCTCCAGCCCCTCTGACCACCCACGAACGAGCAGCCACGAACGAGCACCCGCGAACGAGCACCCGCCGACGAGCACCCGCGAAACCTAACCGGGGCTCACCGACCACAGGTTGGTCGGCCCGAGGACGGCCTGCATCGCGAACGTGCCGTCGAAGGGAACGGGAGCTTCGTTCGTGATCTCCTCGATGTCCAGCACCTGACCGGAGGAGAAGGTGCCGGCCGTGACCCAGTACTCCGGATGCGGCGTGAAGGGCAGGACCGCGCCGGGCTCCGCCTGTACGGCGAAGACCGGGGCGGGCATGCCGATGGCGACCGAAGCGGTCTGCGCCGGCACGTCGGCGGAGACGTCGATCTCAAGGGTGCCCAGCTGAGCGCCCCCTCCGGCAGGCACGAACCCGTAGTTGCCGTTGTCGAAGTCGAACCCGATCCGGTTCTGGAGCTGGCTCTCCGGGTCGGCGGCCGCCTGTTCCCACGCCGAGAAGTGGATGCCGGGCATGAGCTCACCGGTCATCGCCCAGGAGAAGCTGTAGTCCAGGGACCACGTGAAGGTCACCCTTTTGGTCGGCCATGCGGGCGCGATCAGCCAGGCGAGCGACATCGTGTTCGGGACGCCGGGGTCGACCGGCTTCTGGTACAAGCAGATGTCCTGGAACTGGGTCGAATTGTTGGTGACGGTGAGGGTGTAGCTCGCCGTCGCCGTCGCAAGGCGTTGTCGTTGCGGTTGCGCGTGGGCGACCGGGGGAACTGCGAGGACGCCGGCGCACGCGGCACCGCCCATGAGGAACCCCCGCCGGGAGAGTGCGGAGCCTTGGTCGTGAGTCGGCACGCTTGCCTCCATCGAGCACGTCGCCGGCGCCGCAGGTCGGCGCGAGGGCGCGGAAATCGACCACCAGACTGGCTGCCGGAGCCGTGCCGAGAACGGTGATCGGCATGTCGGTCGTCCGGACGGTCCCGCATCTTCACCCGCCCGTGGATCGCGAGCCGGCCGCCTCCCGGACCACCGCGTCCGAATTGCGCCAGCGTGACGGCCGGCACCGCGTGACCCTGGCCCCATGACCACCCACACCACCGCCCACACCACCACCTACGCAGCCCGCGCCATCCCGCCCACCGCCCTGGCCCAGCTACGCGTCACCGATGACGCGGGCCGCGCCTGCGTTCCGTACCGCGCCACCGAGGGCGGCGATCCCCTCCGCTGCTGTCTCCGCCTCTCCGCCCCGGGCGAGCGGATCGCACTCGTCTCGTACGCTCCGTTGCGGCGCTGGGCCGCCGAGACGGGGGCCGAGCCGGGCGCGTACGACGAGCAGGGCCCCGTCTTCCTCCATGCCGAGGAGTGCGGCGGCCCGCAGCCCTCGGCGACGTACCCCTTCGCCCGGCCCGGATCGCTCCGGGCCCTCCGCCGGTACGACGCGGCGGGGCGCATCGTCGGTGGCCGGCTCCTGGAGATCCCGGAGGCGTCCGACGAGGGCTTCGACCAGGCCTTCGCGGAGGCCTTCGCCGACCCGGCCGTGGCGCTGGTCCACGTCCGGGCGGTCGAGTACGGCTGCTTCCACTTCGAGGTCCGCCGCCACTGAACGCGGCACGTCCTGAACGCGGCACGCCACGGAAGAGCCCTGCCGGGCCGGTTCAGCGGGACTGCGGGTCCAGCCAGGGCCTGCGGCCCGGTCCGGTGGGGTGCGTGCCCGAGACACCCATGACCACCGAGTAGAGGCTGGTCTCGGCGGTGATGAAGAGACGGTTGCGCTTGGCTCCGCCCCAGGCGATGTTGGCGACCGTCTCGGGGACGTCGAGCCGCCCGATCAGGGTGCCGTCGGGGTCGTAGCAGTGCACTCCGTCGTCCATCGCGGCCGCCCAGAGCCGGCCGCCGTCGTCGAAGCGGAGGTTGTCGAAGCGGGCCGTCCCCCGGGCCCCGGCTTCGGCGAAGACGTCGCCGTCCGACAGCGTCCCGTCGTCGCGTACGTCGAAGACCCGGATGAAGCCGGCCCTGGTGTCGGAGACGAAGAGCTGCCGCTCGTCGGCCGAGAAGACGAGGCCGTTGGGGGCGGCGAAGCAGTCGGCGACCAGGCGCACTTCGCCCGTGTCGGGGTCGATGCGGTAGACGTTGTTGGCGCCGATCTCGCTCTCCGCACGGTAGCCCTCGTAGTCGCTGGTGATGCCGAAGTCCGGGTCGGAGAACCAGATGGAGCCGTCGGACTTGACCGCCGCGTCGTTCGGGCTGTTCAGACGCTTGCCCTGCCAGCGGTCGGCCAGCACCGTGACCGTGCCGTCGTGCTCGGTGCGCGTCACTCGGCGGTTGCCCTGCTCACAGGTGATCAGCCGGCCCTGGCGGTCGAGGGTGTTGCCGTTGGTGTGCCCGGCGGTGCGGCGGAAGATGCCGACGGCTCCGGTCTCCTCGTCCCAGCGCAGCATCCGGTCGTTGGGGATGTCGCTCCAGATCACCTGCTTCCAGGCGGGCAGGTAGATCGGTCCCTCGGCCCAGCGGCAGCCGGTGTACAGGACCTCCAGGCTGTCGTCGCCGTTCATGCAGCGGCCGGTACGGAACCGGTCGTCGAACATCTCGTACAGTGCGGGGCGCTCGCTGGTCATGCGGGTTCTTCCCATCCGGACAGATGCCGTTCCGCCGTAAGCACCGAATGTCATACGGCCCACAGGGAAGATATCCGAATGAGGTACGGTCAACGCAAGATCAAGCCGAATGGAGAGTTGTGGATCACATCGATCGCGCCCTGCTGGCCCATCTCCAGCAGGACGCCACCCAGTCCTATGCCGCACTGGGTCAGGCCGTGGGCCTCTCGGCCGGTGCGGCCCACGAGCGCGTACGGAAGCTGAGGGAGCGCGGCGCGATCCGGCGCACCACCGTCGAGGTGGACCCGGCGGCGGTGGGCAGCGCCGTCCTGGCCTATGTGATGGTCGACTCGGTCTCCTGGATGGGCGATTCGGCGCAGGACTTCGCCGCGCTCCCCGAGATCCTGGAGGCGCACGTCATCGCGGGCAGCGCCTCGGTGCTGGTGAAGGTCAGGACCGCGACCACCGAGCAGCTGCAGGACGTCCTGCGCCGCATCTACGCGATCGACGGGGTCCGCGGAACGCAGGCCACGGTGGTCCTCGAGACCTTCTTCGAACGGCCCGTCTCCCCGGAGATCGGCGAGCCCCGTGGGCTGCCGGGATGACCGGGCCGGGCGAACGAAGAGGGCCCCCGCCCAGGCGCGTTGCCTGACCGGGGGCCCTCCCCACGTGGGCCGACAGACGAGTCGGGCTGTACGCCGGGTTCTGTGCCCCGGGACCTCGCGGTCGTCGGGGCGACGGCCATCCATCTAGGACCGACGTTGCCGCCGGCCTCCTGCGGTCTACCCGCGGACTCGGGCGAGCAGCCCTCGAACATCCGCGCAGGGACACCGGGGTGTCCCCTCTTGACCTTGCTCCGAGTGGGGTTTACCTAGCCGCCTGAGTCACCTCAGGCGCTGGTGGTCTCTTACACCACCGTTTCACCCTTACCGAGGACCGAAGTCCCCGGCGGTCTGTTTTCTGTGGCACTGTCCCGCGGGTCACCCCGGGTGGCCGTTAGCCACCACCCTGCTCTGTGGAGCCCGGACGTTCCTCGGGAAGATCCGAAGATCTCCACGCGGCCGCCCGCCCGGCTCGTCTGCCGTGCCGACCATGCTACCCGCCGATTCAGGGGCGGTCGGCCCGGAGGAAGTCGGCCTCAGAGGAAGTCGGCCGTCTCCAGGTCGAAACCGAAGGGGGCGGGAAGGGGAAGGGGCTTACCGAACGGAACAGCATGGAGTTCGCGGTAGTCGCCGCTCTCCGGGTCGGTGAAGAGCGTCACCGTGGACGTGTCCCGGTCGACCAGCAGGTAGAGCGGGATGCCGCCGCGGGCGTAGCAGCGGCGCTTGCTCTCTCGATCGGCGCTCGGCCGGCTGGAGGTGACCTCCAGGACCATAGCGACGCCGTCACCGGGCATCCAGGAGTCGGCGCCCGCGAACAGGTCGGCGCCGACAGGGGCGAACGTGAGGTCCGGGATGACGTGGTTCCTCGGTCGCTCCGGGGAGCCGGCCACCTTCAGCCCCTTGTTCCCCGATACGTCCATGTCGACCAGGGAGTTCCTGATCACCTGCCTCAGGACACGGCTGATGTACTTCTCGTGGTCCCCATCCGGTGGCGGCGTCACGACGATCTCCCCTTCGATCAGCTCCGCCCTGAAGCCCTCCGGCGTGTCCAGCGCCAGAAAGCCCTCCAACAGGACCTCGGCCTGCGTGAGTGGTGCGTGCGGCATGGCAGTCATGTCGTGATCGTCGGACATCGAGGCACCCGCCGTCCCTGTGATCGGGGTCGTTCCCCCGATCGTGGCACATGATCGGGGACGGGCCCGGGAGCGACCGCTTGACCTTGCCGCAGCGTCAGGGTTTCTACTGGGCGCATGCGTATCGGCGAGATCGCCGCCCTGGTCGGGGTCACCCCCCGCGCCGTGCGGCACTACCACCAGTCGGGCCTGCTGCCCGAGCCCGCGCGGCGGGCCAACGGATACCGGGAGTACGGCGTCCGGGACGCCGTCCTGCTCGCCCGCATCCGGCGGCTCACCGAGCTGGGTCTCGGGCTCGACGAGGTACGGGGAGTGCTCGCCGACGACGAGGGGCGGGGGCTCGCGGACGTGCTGGAGGAGCTGGCGGAGGACCTGGCGCGGCAGGAGGCGGAGATCCGGGCGCGCCGGGAGCGTCTCTCCGCGCTGCTCGACGAGGCCCGCGCCGGGCGGCTGCCCACCGACGGTCCCATGTCGCCGGAGCTCACCGCGCTGCTCGCGGGCCTGGGCGAGCTGCCCGAGTCCCCGATGGCGGCGAAGGACCGGGAGATCCTGGCCCTGCTCGACGTCGTCGTACCCGAGGAGGAGCGCGCCCGTCTGATGGGCCTGATGGCGGGAGCGGCCGAGCACGCGCGTGAGGTGTACCCGCTGCTCGACGCCCTCTCCGGGGCGGCGGCGGACGACCCACGGGTCGCCGAGGCCGCGCGGGTGCTCGCCGCCTGCCTGCCGGACGAGCTGGGGGTCGAGATCCCGGCCGCCGCGTCGGGCGGTACCGCCGACACCCCCGGCACCTCCCTCGCCGACGCCCTCTTCGCGGACCTCGCCCCGGCGCAGTCCGCGGCCGTCCACCTGGCGATGCGCCTGGTCCGGGAGCGACGGGAACAGGCCCGATGACGGGCCGCAGGAGGGGCGGCATCCGGCTCCTCCGCCTCGTCGCCTACGTCGCCCTCCCCGCCGAGGTCGTCCTCGCCGTCCTTCTCGTCGGCGGGGTCCGGATCCCTGCCGCCGTGTGGGCCGGCGCCGAGTTCCTCGTCGTCGCGCTCGTCCTCGCCGAAGGTCTCGCCTACCTGCGGCTGCGCCGGCGGGGGCTCTCCCGGCGGGAGGCCGTCGCCGAGCTCGTGCCCGAGGCCGTGCTGCGGATCATGGGGCACGAGCTTCGGATCATGGCGAGCCTGGGGCGGTGGGTGGCGCGCCGCCCGCACGGGGTCGAGGGCGTCGACGGCGTGTTCCCGCACGCGCGGGACCAGGCGGCGCTGATGTACGGCTTCGCGTTCGTGTGTCTGGTCGAGAGCGTCGGCATGTCGTATCTGCTCGCCGACTGGCCCGTCGTCCACGCGATCGTGCTCGTCCTGGACGTGTACACCGTGCTCTTCGTCTTCGGGCTCCACGCCGCCTCCGTGACCCGCCCGCACACCCTGACCGGGGACGTCCTGCGGCTCCGGCAGGCCGCGCACGTCGACGTGAGCGTGCCGCTCGACCGGATCGCGTCCGTCCGTCACGAGCTGGTGTTCTCGCACGAGAAGGCCGAGGGCGAGCTGAACCTCGCCGTCGGTTCGCAGACCTCCGTCACGATCGAGCTGACCGAGCCGGTCGACGCGCCCCGGTTCTTCGGCGCGCCCCGGCCCGTACGGCTCGTCCGCTGCCACGCCGACGACCCCCGCGCCCTGTACCGCGAGATCGGCTCGGCGCTCACGCGGGCGCGTACAGCGTCCTCGCCCACACCCACACCCTGATCGACGGCCTCACACGGGCGCGAACAGCACCTTCGCCGTTCCCGGGTCCGCTTCCGCGAGTCTGACCCGCAGCCACTCCCCCAGGGGCAGGTGGGAGTCGCCTCCCTCGATGCGGGCGACGACCGCCGGGTCGTCCAGGTGGACGGTGCCGACGGCCGGTTCGCGTTCCTTCACGTCGATCACGTACGCGTCGAAGGTCTCGCCGACCCGTTCCCGCAGGAGCGCCGCCTCGACGATGTCGACGCTCTCGCGCTCGACGGTGTTGGCGCGGCGCGAGCCGTCGGCCATCTCGTCGGGGAGCGCCGGCAGGGCGGCCCGTACCCACTCGGGCGGTTCGTCGCCCGCCACCGCCGCCACGCACAGCTCGCCCGCGAACCGGTCGACGAGGCGGCGCAGGGGCGCGGTGCAGTGGGTGTACTCGTCGGCGACGGCGGCGTGCACGGCGGGGGTGGGGATGTGGCCGTCGGTGAAGACGGTGTATCCGGCGCCGCGGAGCAGGGTGGTGCACTCCTGGAGGAAGGCGGCGTGGCGCGGGTTCGTGGGGTCGGCGGCGCGGACGACGTCGGCGTACGAGACGTGGTGCGGCCAGTCGACGCCGAGGGCCTGGGCGGAGCGGCGCAGGCGGGCGACGGCACCGTCGGGGGCGGTGGGGAGGGTGCGCAGGATGCCGGTGCCGGCCGCGGTCATGAGGTCGGCGGCGGCCATGCCGGTGAGCAGGGAGATCTGGGCGTTCCAGCCGTCGGCGGGGAGCGGGGCCCGGTAGGCGAGCGAGTAGGTGTGGCCCTGCTCGACGATCTCCTGCTCGGGGACGTTGAGGGAGATCCCGCCGCGTTCGGCTTCGAGGGCCTCGCGGAGGCGTCCGATGTCCCGGAGGAGGGCCACCGGCTCCTCCGCCGTACCCGTGTCGATCTGCTTCTGCACGCCCGCGTAGTCGAGTTTGGCGCGGCTGCGGACGAGGGCGCGGCGGACGTCGGTGGCGACGCGGCGGCCGTCGGCGTCGAGGTCGATCCGCCACAGGAGGGCGGGGCGCGGCTCGCCGGGGAGGAGGCTGGCGGCGCCCTCGGAGAGGACGGTGGGGTGCAGAGGGATCTTGCCGTCGGGGAAGTAGAGGGTGAGGACGCGCCGGTGCGCCTCGGCGTCGAGGGCGGAGCCGGGGGTGACGAAGGCGGCGACGTCGGCGATGGCGTAGTGGACGCGGTAGCCGCCGTCGGACCTGCGGGCCAGGTGCATGGCCTGGTCGAGGTCGGTGGAGGTGGGCGGGTCGACGGTGAAGAAGGGCAGGTCGGTGGCGTCGTACGCGGGGAGCCGGGGGGCTTTCGCGGCGGCCTCGGCCTCGGCGAGGACGGCGGGCGGGAAGTCCTCGGGGATCGCGAGCTCGGTACGGAGTGCGCGCAGGGCGGCCCGCAGCGGAGCCTCGGCTGCGCCGGTCACGTGAATGTGGCGGCGGGGCATGGACCGAGCGTATGGGGCGGGACGCGGGGCGGCACCTCGTGCGGCCGGGAGCGGACGGCACCTTGTCCGTACGGAGCAGGGTGCCGCACCTCGTACGCTGGGCTTCTGGGGCCGCACCCCCATCCCCGTACGGACGAAGGAGAACCACCGTGCTCGTGCTGTTGCCGCCCTCCGAGGGCAAGGCCTCCTCGGGGCGCGGGGCGCCGCTCAAGCCGGAGTCGCTGTCCCTGCCGGGGCTCGCGGAGGCGCGGGCGGCGGTCCTGGACGAGCTGGTCGAGCTGTGCGCGGCCGACGAGGAGAAGGCGCGCGAGGTGCTGGGCCTGAGCGAGGGCCTGCGCGGCGAGATCGCGAAGAACGTGGACCTTCGGACGGCGGGCGCGCGGCCGGCCGGGGAGATCTACACGGGCGTGCTGTACGACGCGCTGGGTCTGGCGACCCTGGACGCGGCGGCCAAGCGGCGGGCGGGGCGGTCCCTGCTGGTCTTCTCGGGGCTGTGGGGCGCGGTGCGGGTGACCGACCGGATCCCGTCGTACCGCTGCTCGATGGGGGTCAAGCTGCCGGGGCTCGGCGCGCTCGGCGGGCACTGGCGGGACGCGATGGCCTCCGTGCTTCCCGAGGCGGCCGGGGACGGGCTCGTCCTGGATCTGCGCTCGTCGGCGTACGCGTCCGCGTGGAAGCCGAAGGGCGAGGTGGCGGCGCGGACGGCGACGGTGCGGGTGCTGCACGCGCCGACCCGGAAGGTGGTCAGCCACTTCAACAAGGCGACGAAGGGCCGGATCGTCCGGAGCCTCCTTGAGGCGGGTGCGGCGCCGCGTTCGCCGGAGGAGCTGACGGTGGCGCTGCGGGACCTGCGGTACGTGGTGGAGGAGAGCGGGAAGCCGGGGGCGCTCGACGTCCTGGTGGACGAGATCCACTAGAGGTCGTTGCGCCCTCCGCAACGCTCGTTGCGACTGACGCTCGTCGTGGGCAGGATGACGCCCATGACGAGCGTGTTCGACCTTGCCCCGGGAGCCTCTCCCGTCCCTGTCGTCCCGGTGGTCGTGATCGACGACGCCGCCGACGCCGTGCCCCTGGCCCGGGCCCTGGTGGCCGGCGGGCTTCCGCTCGTCGAGGTCACCCTGCGCACCCCGGCCGCGCTCGACGCCGTTCGCGCGATCGCGGCCGAGGTGCCGGACGCGGTCGTCGGCGCGGGGACGGTCGTCTCGGCGGCGGGGGTCGCGGACGCGGTCGGCGCCGGGGCGCGGTTCCTCGTCAGCCCCGGCTGGACCGAGCGGCTGCTCGGCGCGATGCGGGAGTCGGGGGTGCCGTTCCTGCCGGGAGTGTCGACGACCTCGGAGGTCGTGGCGCTGCTCGAACAGGGCGTGGAGGAGATGAAGTTCTTCCCGGCCGAGGCGGCCGGCGGGATCCCGTACCTGAAGTCCCTCGCGGGACCCCTCCCCCAGGCCCGCTTCTGCCCGACCGGCGGCGTCTCCCTCGCCTCCGCCCCCGGCTACCTCGCCCTGCCGAACGTCGGCTGCGTCGGCGGTACGTGGATGCTGCCGTCCGACGCCGTCGCGGCCCGCGACTGGGCGCGGGTGGAGACGCTGGCGCGGGAGGCGGCGGCGCTGCGGGGGCCCGTCGGCGGGTAGGACCGCCTGGTGCGGCCCCTCGCGCCGCCTCTTGCCGCTCCGTGCCCTGCCCCCGCCGCGGCCCTGCCTGGCCCGGGCTACCGCAGGTGGGAGGTGTCGTTCAGGAGCCGTACGGACGCGTTGCCGTCGGCGTAGTAGGCGACCGCCGAGATCGACGCGGCCGACAGCTCCATCCGGAACAGCGACTCCGGCGGGGCGCCGAGCGCGAGCCGGACCAGGGTCTTGATCGGCGTGACGTGGGTGACGAGGAGAACGGTCCGGCCCGCGTAGGCGGCGGTCAGCCGGTCCCGGGTCGCGGCGACGCGCCGGGCGACGGTCGCGAAGCTCTCACCTCCGCCGGTGGGCGCGGCCTTCGGTGAGGCGAGCCAGGCGTCGAGGTCCTCGGGGTGACGCTCCCGCACCTCGCCGAACGTCATCCCCTCCCAGGCACCGAAGTCGGTCTCGCGCAGCCCTTGCTCGATGCGGACGTCGAGCCCGAGGCGGGCGGCGACGGCGGCGGCGGTCTGGCGGCAGCGGGTGAGCGGCGAGCTGACGATCTCCTGGACAGTGCCGCGCGCGGCCAGCGCCTCCGCGACGGCCTCGGCCTGCCGGAGCCCGGCCGCCGAAAGCTCGGGATCGGTCCCCCCGCTCCCGGAGAACCGCTTCTCGGGCGTGAGCGCGGTCTCGCCGTGCCGCAGGAGTACGAAGGTGGCGGGCGCGCTCATGTCGGGCCCCCCGGACCAGCCTTGACCGGGGGCGGCAGGGGCGGCCGTGGTGGCGGGAGCCGTGGTGGCGGCGGCCGCCTCCGCCTCGAAGTCTCCCGAGGCCGAGGTCCCGAGGGCCTCTTCGGCGGCGAACAGGCCGTCGTCCGTCCCTTCGTCGGTCCCCTCGGCGGAGTCCGACGCGTCCGAAGCCGTGCTCGGCCAGGCTCCCGTGCCCGTACGGCCTTCGGCGGTGCCGGGTCCGGTGGCTGTCGCCGTTCCGGAGGTTGCCGTCGGCCGCGGCGCGAGCGCCGCCCTCGCGCGGGCCGCGCCCGCCGTCGCGTCGCCCGGAGGGCCCGACGGGGGCAGGGCCGCGGCGTTGCGGGCGGCCGCGGCGTCCAGACCGGCCGTCGAGTCGGACGGCTCCCACTGGCGGCCCCGCTTGCCCGCGTCCATCGCCTCGTTCGCGAGCCGGTCCGCGTGCTTGTTGCGCTCGCGCGGGATCCACTCGTAGCGCACCTGGGCCGCCGGGAAGACCCGGCCCGCCTCGGCCGCCAGCGGCTTCATGTCCGGGTGCTTGATCTTCCAGCGGCCGGACATCTGCTCGACGACCAGCTTGGAGTCCATCCGGACGTGGACGGTGGCGTCGGGGAACAGCGCCCGCGCCGCCTTCAGGCCCGCCACCAGGCCCTTGTACTCGGCGACGTTGTTCGTCGCCACGCCGATGTACTCGGCCGCCTCCGCGAGCGTCTCGCCCGTCACGGGGTCCAGGACGACCGCCCCGTACCCGGCGGGCCCCGGGTTGCCCCGGGAACCCCCGTCGGCCTCGACGATCACCTCACGCGAAGACGGCGACGGCATTACAGGCCGGACTCCGACGTGCGGACGAGGATCCGGTGGCAGTTCTCGCAGCGCAGGACCTCGTCCTTGGCGGCGGCACGGACCTCGTTCACCTCGGTGATGTTGAGCTCGATGTGGCAGCCCTCGCACTTGCGCTGGTACAGCCGGGCCGCGCCGACGCCGCCCTGCTGCACGCGCAGCTTCTCGTACAGCTTCAGGAGGTCCGCCGGGACGGTGCCCGCGACGAGCTCGCGCTCCTTCTCCACGGACGCCTCCTCGGCGTCGAACTCGCCCTCGGCGGCGTCGCGGCGGGCGGTCGCGTCGTCCGTCTTGGCCTGGACGGCGGAGACCCGCTCGGTCAGCTCGGCGAGGCGCTCCTGCACGGACTCGCGGCGCTCCATGACCTCGAGGACGATCTCCTCCAGGTCGCCCTGGCGCTTGGCGAGCGAGACGAGCTCGCGCTGGAGGTTCTCCAGGTCCTTCGGGGAGGACACGGCGCCCGAGTCGAGGCGCTGCTGGTCGCGCGTGGCCCGCTGGCGGACCTGGTCGACGTCCTGCTCGGCCTTGGTCTGCTCGCGGCCGCAGTCGCTCTCCTCGGTCTGCGCGGCGACGAGCAGGTCACGCAGCTGGGTGAGGTCCTTGGTCAGCGACTCGATCTCGGCGTGCTCGGGCAGCGACCGGCGCTTGTGCGCGAGCTGCTGGAGGCGGACGTCGAGGGCCTGGACGTCGAGGAGGCGGATCTGGTCGGCGGGCGCGGCGTTCAGTTGGGGGCTCCAGGGGAGGTGTGGTGGGAGGACCAGGGGTCGGTGACCGTCTTCGAGACGTGGACGCGGAGGTCCCAGCCGTGGCGGTCGGAAATCTCGTCGAGCTGGGCGGCGGCCTGCTCGCACCAGGGCCATTCGGTGGCCCAGTGGGCGGCGTCGACCAGGCCCAGAGGTGACTGCTGCGTCGCCTCGGAGACGGGGTGGTGGCGCAGGTCGGCGGTGAGGAAGGCGTCCACGCCGGCGGCCCGTACGGCGTCGAAGAGGCTGTCGCCGGAGCCGCCGCTGACGGCGACGCGGCGCACGGTCATGCCGGGGTCGCCCGCCACTCGGATGCCCTGCGCGGTGGCGGGCAGCCGCTTCGCCGCGCGGGCGGCGAACTCGGCGAGGGTCTCGGGGTGGTCGAGCTCGCAGATCCGGCCGAGGTTGTTCTCGGGCACGAGGGGGCCGGTGACCCGGAGGTCGAGCGCGCCGGCGAGGGCGTCGGAGACGCCGGGGTCGGCGGTGTCGGCGTTGGTGTGCGCGACGTGGAGGGCGATGTCGTGCTTGATGAGGCTGTGCACGACGCGGCCCTTGAAGTGGCCGGCCGCGACGGTCGTCGTCCCGCGCAGATAGAGCGGGTGGTGGGTGACGATCAGGTCGGCGCCGAGGGCGATCGCCTCGTCGGCGATCTCCTGGACGGGGTCGACGGCGAAGAGCACACGGGTGACCTCGGCGTCGGGGTCACCGCAGACGGTGCCGACGGCGTCCCACGACTCGGCCCGCTCTGGTGGCCAGAGGGCGTCGAGCGCGGCGATGACTTCAGACAGGCGGGGCACGAGGAAAGGCTACCTGGCTGCCCTGTGCGCCTGTACCGGCGCCGCTTTCGCGGAGGTGGCGGGGTGCCCGTCGGGGTTGCTCGACGAGGGGGTCGCGGTGGTCACGGCGAGTGGCCCCGGGCCGGTCGCGGTGGTCACGGCCAGCGACCCCCCGCCGGTCGCGGTGGTCACGGCCAGCGATCCCCCGCCGGTCGAGGGGATCACGGCCAGCGACCCCCGGCCGGTCGCGGTGGTCACGGCCAGCGACCCCCCGCCGGTCGAGGGGATCACGGCCAGCGGCCCCGGCTGGTCTCGGCGAGCCACCCCCGGCGTCGCCGCTCGGCGCCAGGGGCCGCTCCTCCACCGGTTGCTTCTTGTTACTTCTTGACGAGGTAGCCGTGCAGGTCGTCGAGGACCATGTTCGCCGCCGTCACGCCGAGGCCGAGGTACCAGGTCTCGTCCGGGACGTCCTTGGCCTGGCCGGCCTTGACGGCCTTGAGGTTCTTCCAGAGCGGGTTGGCCTGGGCGGTGTCCCTCTTGGTGGCCTTGGCCTCGCCGTACACGCCGGTGAAGATCCAGTCGGCGTCGGCCTCGTCGATCTTCTCGGGGCTGATCTCGGCCGCGAGCTCGTTGATCTGCTGGTTCTTGGGCCGCGGCAGGCCGGTGTCCTCGAGGATGGTGCCGATGAAGGACGCCTTCGCGTAGAGGCGGATCTTGCCGGGGAGGTAGCGGACCATCGAGATGGTCGGCTTGTCGGCTCCGATGTCCGTGCCGAGCTGCTTCGCCTTGGTCTCGTACGCGGCGAGCTTCTCCTTCGCCTCGGCGGTCTTGTCGAGCGCGGCGGCGTTGAGGAGGTAGTTCTCCTTCCAGGTGAAGCCCGGGCGGATGGAGAACACGGTCGGCGCGATCTTCGACAGCTCGTCGTACTTGTCCGCGGCGCGCAGCTGGCTGCCGAGGATCAGGTCGGGCTGGAGGTTGGCGATGGCCTCCAGGTTGAGGTTGTTGATCGTACCGACGGACTTCGGGGTGCCGGCGTCCTTCTTGAGGTAGGCCGGGATGCCGTCGTCGCCCTCGGAGGGGGCGTAGCCGACGGGCTGGATGCCGAGGGAGACGACGTTGTCGAACTCGCCGACGTCGAGGACGACGACCCGCTTCGGGGCGGCCTTGAGCTCGGTCGTGCCGAGGGCGTGCGTCAGAGTGCGCGGGAACTGGCCGGCCTTGGCGTCCGTGCCCATGGCCGCGGTCTTCGCGGCAGCGTCGCCGAAGTCCTTGCCGCCGGTGGCGACGTCCTTCTTCTTGGTCGTGTCCTCCTTCTTGGAGGCGTCGGATCCTCCGTCGCCTCCTCCGCAGGCCGCGAGCGAGAGCGCGGCGGCGAGGGCGACGACGGCGGCGGTGCCGCGGCGGCGGAAGGACATGAGAAGGCTCCTGTACGGGTCCTGGCGGGGATCGGGGCGCGACCGGCCGGAGCAGGGGATTCCGGTCGGGGGGTCTCCGACCGGAGCCACAGGCTCCATTTAGGTTCGCCTTACCTTACTCACCACCGGAAACTCCAGCACACCCGCCCCTCACCCCTCAGCCGAATCGCCGCAGAGCCACCCTTATGTGTGAAGTGACCCTGCTCGTGTTGTTCGGCTGGAAGTGCGAAAACTAGCTTCGTGGCCGGAGGTGACGAGTCGATGACAGCGTGTGCCATCGAGACCACGGCCGAGGACGACGACCGCGACGGGGAGCGCCCCGGGCGCGGCGCCTGGCCGACGGGTTTCACGATCACGGCGAACGGCGCGTACGCGGCCAGGCTCGCGGGCGACGGGGACGCCCTGTACGTGGAGAGGTGGACGCTCGACGGCCCGGAGCCGTACGCCGTCCCGCTCCCCCTCGACCAGCCGGAGGAGCCCGGCACCCAGCTGCTGCCCCTCGCCGACGGCCGGGTCCTGGTCGCCCGCCGCGTGGACGGGCGGCGGAACACGTTCTCGCTGCTCTACCCCACGGGCCCGGCCACCGGGGAGCTCCGGCTCGGTGCCGTGGAGGCCCCGGGCTCCGAGCACCTGGTGCTGCTGCCGCCGTCGCCGGACGGCATCTGCGCGTACGCGATGTGCGTCGGCCCCGACACGACCACCCTGTGGCTGGTCGCGGGCGGGGCCTTCGGTCCCGAGCAGGTGGCGGAGGTCAAGGGCCGCTGCACGGGCGGGGTGTGGCTCGACCGTACGGGCCGGATGCTCGCGCTCGACCGGCGTCTCGACGACGGGCCGGTGAAGGCGGTCGCCGTCGACCTGGAGCGGGGCGGGGAGGTGACGCCGCTGCTGCAGATCACCGAGGACAGCAACGACCGGCTGCTCCTCGCGGACCCGGACAGCGGGCTGCTGCTGATCCGCTCCGACGCGCCGTCACCGGGGCACGACCGGCTCGGCTGGGGCGTGCTCGGGAGTCTGCTGCCGGTGCGGTTCCCGGAGTGCCTGCGGCTCGACGACGCGGCGGTGACGCCGTTCGCCGTCCAGCCGGGGCAGGTCCTGATGCCCGAGACGTGCGCGGTGGCACTGCGGATCGACGCGGCGGGCGGCAGCTGGGTGGGCACCTGGCAGCCGATGGCCCGTCGGATGGGCCAACTGGCCGCACCCGTGGGGTGGCTGGCCGGGGCGGGCCTGTGGACGGCCGGGGGCGTACTCCGGCTGCCGTACGCGACGGCCGGGGCGCCGTGCGGGCTCGCGGACGTGGAGGCTCCGCCGGAGCCCGGACCGGGGTCGGAGCCGGTGGCGACGGCGGTCGGGGCGGCGGTCGCGGTGGCGGCCGAGTCGGTCGTCGAGGAGCCCCGGGTGTGCCGTCCTGTGCCGTTGCAGCAGGCGCCTCTCACGGACGGGAAACCCGCTGGCTAGAATCTCGGGCTGCACAGCAGGACCGATGTCAACGGGGTGAGTTCGACCATGTCGGAGAACAGCAATGACGGGCAGGAGCCGAACGGCTCCGGCAAGCACCGCGGTGAGGCCGCGCCGACGGAGGACTCCGCGTCCTCCCCGCACGGCCGCCACCGCCGCGAGCCCGTCGCGCAGTAGAAGCGGCAGGAAGTAGCACGAAGCAGTACCAGGTTGGGCGAAGGGCCCCGGGTCACCCCGGGGCCCTTCGTCTTCCCCACCATCCCTCCGGCCGGGCCGCACCCCGGCCGGTGGAAACCCGCCGAGGCCCGGTGCGGCCCCGGCCTCAGCCCTTCTTCAGGCCGAGGACCTCCGACGCCGCGAAGGTCTCGCCAGCCGGGCGGGACGCGTAGTGCGGGGTCAGCAGGCCGTCCAGCTCCTCGTACGTGAACGCCTCCTTGGCCGTGTCGAACTTCGCCGCGACCTTGGGCCGGTCCACGACCGCGACCATCCCGCCGTGGACGACGAGCAGTTGGCCGTTGACCCCGGCCGCCGCCGGGGAGGCGAGGTAGCCGACGAGCGGCGCCACGTGCTCCGGGGACAGCGGGTCGAGGTCGCCCTCGGCCGTCGGCTCGGCGAAGCCCGCGAAGACGTCCTCGGTCATACGCGTCCTGGCCCGGGGGCAGATGGCGTTGGCCGTGACCCCGTACCGGGCGAGCGCGAGGGCCGACGAGGTCGTCAGGCCGACGATTCCGCCCTTGGCCGCCGCGTAGTTGGGCTGACCGGCCGAACCGGCGAGGAAGGCCTCGGAGGAGGTGTTGACGATCCGGCCGTACACGCCGGACTCCCCCGCCTTGGCCCGTCCACGCCAGTGCACCGCCGCGAAGTGGGTGGTGTTGAAGTGGCCCTTGAGGTGGACCCGGATCACCGAGTCCCACTCGTCCTCGCTCATCGAGAAGACCATCCGGTCGCGCAGGATGCCCGCGTTGTTGACCAGGACGTCCAGCTTGCCGAACTCGGCCACGGCCAGGTCGATCAGGGCCCGCGCGGCCTCGAAGTCGGAGACGTCGCCGAGGTGCGCGACCGCCCGGCCGCCCGCCGCGCGGATCTCCGTCGCGACCTCCTCGGCGGGCGCGGCGGAGGCCGCCCCCGAGCCGTCGCGGCCCGGCTGCCCGTAGTCGTTGACGACGACGGCGGCGCCGAGCCGGGCCAGTTCCAGGGCTTCGGCGCGACCGAGTCCCCGGCCCGCGCCGGTGACGATCGCACTCAGTCCCTCAAGAGGGAGTGACATCTGTCGCGGTCCTCTCAGATCTCGATGCAGGTACGGAGCGCGGCACCGGTCCGCATCTGCTCCAGGGCCTCGTTGATGCCCGCGAGCGGCACCCGGTGGGTGATGAGCGACTCCAGGTCGATGCGGCCGGCCCGCCAGAGCGCGATGGCCCGCTCGTACGAGCGGAGCACGTCCCCGCCGCCGTACATGGAGGGCAGGATCCGCTTCTCGTCGAAGAACAGCTCGAACATGCTGAGCTGGAGGTAGTCGTCGAGGGCGCCGGCGCCGACGACGCAGAGGGTGCCGCCGCGCCGGGTGTTCTCGTACGCGGTACGGGCGGTGGCGGACCTGCCGACGACCTCGAAGACGTAGTCGAAGCCCTCGCCGCCGGTGATCCGCTGCTTGGCGTCGGCGAGCGCGTCCGGGGCGACCGCCTCGGTGGCGCCGAAGCGCAGCGCGGCCTCGCGACGCGACTCGACGGGGTCGACGGCGATGATCTGGGCGGCGCCCTGGAGCTTGGCGCCCTGGATCGCGGAGATGCCGACGCCTCCGCAGCCGATGACGACGACCGACGAACCGGCCTCCACCTTGGCGGTGTTGATGGCCGCACCGAGGCCGGTGGTGACTCCGCAGCCGATGAGGGCGGCGATGTCGAAGGGCACGTCGTCGGGGATCGGGACGGCGCAGCCGGCGTCGACGACGACCTCCTCGGTGAAGGTGCCGGTGCCGGCGAAGCCGAAGACGTCGCCGCCGGGGCGCTTGAAGTTGGGCGTGCCGGCGTTCATGAACCCGGCGAGGCAGAGCTGGGTCTGGCCGCGCTTGCAGGCGGGACAGCTGCCGCAGGCGGGCAGCCAGCAGAGCAGTACCCGCTGGCCCTGGTCGAGTCCGGTGACGCCGTCGCCGACGTCGAGGATCTCGCCCGCGCCCTCGTGGCCGGGGATGAAGGGGGCGGGCTGCGGGAGGACGCCGCTCATCGCGGAGACGTCGGAGTGGCAGAGACCGGTGGCCCGGACCCGGATCTTCACCTTGCCGGGCCCAAAGCCCACCGCCTCGACGTCGTCGACGACTTCGAGCTTGTCCTGGCCGATCTCGTGCAGTACGGCTGCGCGCATGGTGCGGCTCCCTCCGGTATGGGTCTACGAGTGCCGGGCTGGATCTACGAGTGTTCGACGAGGGTTTCGGCGAGGACGGGTGCGTCGTCGCGCTCCACTGCCGTCACGGTCACCTGGACGCGGCCCTCGTCGGCCCACATCCGGATGCGCAGGGTCTCGCCGGGGAAGACGATCCCGGCGAATCGGGTGCGGTACGAGCGGACGCGGGCGACGTCTCCGCCGAGCATGGTGTCCACCACCGCCTTGAGGGTCATGCCGTACGTGCAGAGTCCGTGCAGGATGGGCCGGTCGAAGCCGGCGAGCTCGGCGAACTCGGGGTCGGCGTGGAGCGGGTTCCAGTCGCCGGAGAGCCGGTAGAGGAGCGCCTGGTCCTCGCGTACGGGTCGCTCGACGGCCTTGTCGGGCTCGCGGTCGGGGAGTTCGAGGCGTTCGGAGGGTCCGCGGTCGCCGCCCCAGCCGCCCTCTCCCCGGACGAAGATCTGCGCGTCGCTGGTCCACAGCGGGCCGTCGTCGTCGGCGACCTCGGAGCGCAGCACGAGGACCGCCGCCTTGCCCTTGTCGTGGACGGCGGCGACGCGGGAGGTGGTGACGGCCCGGCCGGCGACGGGGACGGGGCGGTGGAGGGTGATCGACTGGCCGCCGTGCAGGACGGCGGTGAGGTCGATGTCGATGCCGGGGGCGGAGAGCCCGCCGACGACGCCCATGCCGGCGCCCGCGACGGTCGCGAAGCTGGGCAGGACGTGAAGCCGGGATTCGAGGGTGTAGCGGAGCTCGTCGGGGTCGGTCGCCGGGGTGCCGGCGCCCAGTCCCAGGTGGTAGAGCTGGACGTCCTTGTGGTCCCAGGAGATCTCGGCGCTGCGGGGTTCGGCGGCGACGGCCTTGGCGGGGTCGATGGGCATCGGGCTGCTGCTCCTCGTGGCGGTGAAGACCTCGGCGCGGCCGTCCGCACCGTCGGCCGCACCGAGGCCGTGCGGGGACCGTCCCGTACGCGCCGTTCTAGAACGCGTTCTAGGTCGGTGATCCCCATGTATAGCCGAGGCGGGGAGACTTGGGAACCCTCCCGGCAGCCGCCACCTGACGGTACGTCAGGAATGCCTCCCGGTACATTTGTCACGGCCAGGTCCGTACATGTACGCCTGCCCGGCGAGGCTCCCGCTTCGTAGCGTCGTACCCATGACGAAGGACCTCACGAACGAACCCGCGGTCGCCTTCCGGGCCGCGACCAAGACATTCGGCACCGCCGGCCGCGCCGTCCGCGCCGTCGACGGGATCGACCTCACCGTCCCGCGCGGCGAGACCGTGGCCCTGCTCGGCCGCAACGGCGCCGGCAAGTCCACCACGATCGCCCTGCTCCTCGGCCTCGACGAGCCCGACAGCGGCCGGGTCGAGCTCTTCGGCGACACCCCGGACCGCGCCGTCGCCGCCGGCCGGGTCGGCGCGATGCTCCAGGAGGGCCGCCCGGTCCCCCGGGTCACCGTCCACGAGCTGATCACCTTCGTGGCCCGGACCTACCCGGCACCGATGCCGGTCGCGGAGGCCCTGGCGCTCGCCGGTCTCACCGAGCTCGCCGGCCGCCGGGTCGACCGGCTCTCGGGCGGTCAGACGCAGCGGGTCCGGTTCGCCGTCGCGCTCGTCGGGAACCCGGACCTGATCGTCCTCGACGAGCCGACGGCCGCGCTCGACGTCGAGGCGCGCCAGGAGTTCTGGGACTCGATGCGGGGCTACGCGCGCCGGGGCAACACCGTGCTCTTCTCCACCCACTACCTGGAGGAGGCCGACGCGCACGCGGACCGGATCGTCGTCCTCGACTCCGGCCGGATCCTCGCCGCGGGTACCAGCGAGGAGCTCAAGCGGGCCGCCGGCGGAAGCCTGGTCTCCTTCGACCTGGCGGGCAGCCCGACGGAGTGGCTCGGCCTGCTGCCCGGGGTCACCTCGTACGAGGTGAGGGGCGACCGCGCCCGGCTGCGCACCGGGGATTCCGACGGCACCGTACGGGCGCTGGCGGAGCGGGACGCGATCCGGGGCCTGGAGGTCGCCCCGGTCTCCCTGAACGACGCCTTCCTCACCCTGACGTCCCCCACGACCCTCGGAACCCTGGAGGTGGCCCGATGATCGCCTCGTACGTACGGCTCGAAGTGCGCCGGACCCTGCGCGACGCCGGTTTCGTGATCTCGACGATCGGTGTGCCGGTGATGATGTACCTCCTCTTCACCAACCTCGGCGGCGGGGACGACGGCGGGTACAAGAAGGCCGCGATGGTCGGGATGGCGGCGTACGGAGCACTCGGCGCCGCGCTCTCCCTCGGTACGGGCGTCGCCGAGGACAAGTCCACGGGCTGGCTGCGGCAGTTGAGGATCACCCCCATGACACCCCGGCAGGTGGTGGCGGGCCGCGCCCTGACCGGATCGGTGGTGGTCCTGCCGGCCATCGCGGGTGTGCTCGTCGCGGGCGGGCTGGCCAACGGGGTGCGGATGGCGGCCTGGCAGTGGATCGCCGTCGCCGTCACGCTCTGGCTGGGCTCGCTGCCGTTCACGCTGCTCGGCCTCGGCAACGGCTACCGGCTCACGGCCCAGACGACCGGAGTCGTGAACGTCGCCTGCAATCTGGGGCTGGCGGTCGTCGGCGGTCTGTGGTTCCCCGTCGTCCTCTTCCCCGACTGGCTGCGCACGATCTCGGAGTTCACGCCGACGAACCGTCTCGCGGAGCTCGGCGTGGCGGTGACGGAGGGGACGGCGCCGGGGGCGGCGACCCTGGCCGTACTGCTCGTGTGGGCGGCGCTGTTCGGCACGTACGCGGCGGTCTCGTACCGTCGTTCGGCGAGGACGGTATGAGGGGGCGTGACGGGCATGAGGGACATGACGGGGGCGGACGTGTACGTGAGGAGACGAACGTGATGGGCAGCTGGCGGCGGCTCGCGGCGACACGGGCCCGGGAGCGGTCGGATCAGGGCCCGAGCGGGCTCAGCCTCCTCCCGTGGCTGCTCATGGGCGTGGGCGCGTTCTCCCACCTCCTCGGCGGCGAGGCCGCGAACCCCTGGATCGGCGGTCTCGGCCTCTTCACCTTCAACACGCTCTACATCGCCATCGTCTTCCGCTCCTTCCACCCGGGCAGCCGGGAGACGCCCCTGACCTGGGGACTCCTCGGCTCCCTCGGCGCGCTGACCTTCGCGCTCGCCATCGGCTACGGGAGGGAGTGGCTGTTGCTCTTCCCGCTCCTGGGCCTCGCGGTCGGGGCGGTGGTGCGACGCGGGAAGCTCCTCACCCGGATCACCTTCCCGCTGGTCCTGGCGGTCGGAGTGGTGACCTTCTGGAAGGACGACTGGGACTCGATCGGCGTCGTGTACGGCACGTTCATCTCCGTGATGGTGACGGCGGCGATCCTCGCCCTGGACGAAACGGTCCGGCAGCTGCAGGCGACCCGGGAGGAACTGGCCAGGGCGGCCGTCGAGAAGGAACGGCTGCGGTTCTCCCGCGACCTGCACGACCTGCTCGGTCACACGCTCTCGGTGATCGTGGTGAAGTCGGAGGTCGTACGCCGCCTGGCACCGCACGACCTCGACGCGGCCCTCGCCCAGGTGGCGGACATCGAGTCGGTGGGCCGGCAGGCGCTCACCGAGATCAGGGAGGCCGTCACCGGCTACCGCGAGGGCAGCCTCGCCACGGAGCTGGACCGGGCGCGCGACGCCCTCTCCTCGGCCGGCATCGAACCGGTCGTACGCCGCTCGGGCCCGCTCCTCGAACCGCAGACGGAGGCCCTCCTCAGCTGGGTGGTGCGGGAGTCCGCGACGAACGCGGTACGCCACAGCGGCGCGTCCCACTGTGTGATCGCCCTCGACGGCACCGCCGACCGGGTCCGCCTCACGGTCACCGACGACGGGCGGGGCGCCTTCACCGACGACGGGCGGGGCCCTGCCGTCGTCGGTGGGGTATCCCCGGGAAGCGGCTTGCAGGGGCTGCGCGAGCGGGTCGCGGCGGCAGGCGGCACTCTTGAGTCGGGACCGGCTCCACAGGGCGGGTTCCGGGTCACCGCGGAGCTCCCCGTGGAGACCCCCGGCCCGCACGAGGGGGAGCCGACGACATGATCCGACTGCTGCTGGCGGAGGACCAGGGCATGATGCGCGGGGCGCTGGCCCTGCTGCTCGGGATGGAACACGACATGGAGGTCGTCGCGCAGGTGGGCCGGGGCGACGAGATCGTGGACGCGGCGCTGCTCGCCCGGCCCGACGTGGCCCTGCTCGACATCGAGCTGCCGGGCCGGTCGGGACTCGACGCGGCGGCGGACCTGCGCACGGAGGCCCCGGACTGCCGGGTCCTGATCCTCACGACCTTCGGCCGCCCGGGCTACCTCCGCCGCGCGATGGAGGCGGGCGCGGCCGGCTTCCTGGTGAAGGACGGCCCCGTGGAGGAACTCGCCGAGTCGATCCGCCAGGTCCTCCGCGGTGAGACGGTCATCGACCCCGCCCTCGCGGCCGCCGCGCTCGGCGCGGGGCCGAACCCCCTGACGGCCCGCGAACGGGACGCCCTGGCGGCCGCGGTGGACGGCGCGACGATCGCGGACATCGCGACGACCCTCCACCTCTCGGAGTCGACGGTCCGCAACTACCTGTCGTCGGCGATCGGCAAGACGGGCACGCGCAACCGCATGGAAGCGGTCAGGGCGGCCCGTCAGCAGGGGTGGCTGTAGGCCGGGGCGTCTACAGGCCCTCGATCGCCGCCGCCCGCTGGGCCTCGAAGTTCTTCACGTACGCGTCGAAGACCGTCGCGTCCTCGTACTTGAGCAGCGTCTCGTCGTTGTACCTGAGCGCCGTCGTCGTGTAGGTGTGGCTGCCGGTGAAGACGATCTTCTTGTTCACGCCGCCGTAGTACGTGCCCTCGACCAGCAGGTACTTGGTGTGGGAGTCGGAGCCGCCGCGCTTGTCGTTGTCGAGCTGGTGCAGGGTGATGCAGCCCTTCCCCGTCACCGGCCTGGTCAGCCAGTTGGCCACCTGCCCCATGGGCTTGTCGTCGGCCGTCCAGTTGTCGAGCGACCGGTAGACGATCTCGATGTCGCACCCGGCGTTGGCGAGTTCCCACAGCTTCCTGGCCACCTCGGTGCGGGTGGTGTGGCCCTGGGCGATGCGGATCTTCGTACGGCCGTCCGTCGTGCCGACGCCCGGGGAGTTGCCCCCGCAGGAGTCCGCGGTGCCGACCGGCGCCACCGTCGCGAGGATGTTGACGACCGTGTCGGTGCTGGAGCGCGGGAAGAAGTAGACCTTCGCCTTGCCCGCCTGGGTGTCGTGCGCGTAGTCCGCGACCTGCGGCGTCTGCCCGATGGCGGCTGCCGCCTGGTCGTCGAAGTACCGCGTGTACGCGTCGAACAGTTCCGTGTTGCCGGCGATCGTCAGCGCGTCGTTCCACCAGTCGTCGAGGTCGTTGCCGGTGAGGTTCCCGGAGGACTGCACCACCACGTCGTCGACGAAGGTGTCGCCCTTGCCCTTGGTACGGGAGAACAGGAAGAACTTGTTGTGGTTGACGTTGTCGTACGTGCCGTTCGGGTCCGCCTCCGTGGTGCCCGGGTCCAGGGCCAGGCAGGCTTCCCCCTCCTTGCAGCCGCGGACCCAGGAGTCGGGGCTGCCCGCCGGGTCCGCCAGCCGGCTCTTCAGGGTGTCGAGCCCCGTGGACTTGCTGTCGTTGTCGACGACGACCTGGACGGCGACGCCCCTCTTGTGGGCGTCGCCCAGCTTGTTGGCCAAGTACACCGACTGGAACAGGTACAAGGAGATCCGGATGGACGACCCCGCCTCCGCGCCGTCGACGAGGTCCCCCAGGTGGTAGAGGATCCGCCCCCTGGCGGCGGCGTCGGTGCTGTTCGGCTCGTTGAAGAGAGCGCCGGTCGTGACGGCCAGGACCGGTACCGCCGAGGCCGAGGGCGCGACCAGCAGGGAGGCGCCGACGGCCAGCGCGGTCGCGGCAGTTCTGAACTTGCTCTTGATCGATATCACGCGGGCATTGTCACCCGCGGCGCGGACCGCTCACTTCGAGGGCTGTGCGGGCTGTGCGTGCTTGGCCTGCTTCGGCAGCCAGAGGAACATCAGCAGCGCCGCCCCGATCAGGACCCCCGTCGACGCGCGGAAGGCCATCGCATAGCCCGGGACCAGCGACGACGGGTCGGCCGCGCCGGAGGTGACGACCGCGGGGGTGGCCGCCGCGGCGACCGTGGAGAGGATCGCCAGGCCCAGGGCACCGCCCATCGTGCGCGAGGTGTTGACCAGCCCCGAGACGAGACCCGCGTCGGACGGGGAGGCGCTGGAGGTGGCGAGGGTGGCCAGCGGCGTGGTGGCCAGGCCGAGCCCGGCCATCATCAGGATGCCGGGTCCGAGGATCGTCCCGAGGAAGGTGCCGTCGGCCGTGAGCGTCGACTGCCAGGCGAAGCCCGCCGCCCCGATGAGGGCGCCGAGGACGGCGAGGTTGCGGGCGCCGATCGTCGGCATCAGGTGCGGGGCCAGCTTGGAGCCCAGGATGACGCTGAGGGAGCTGGGGACCAGGGCGAGGCCGGCCTGGATCGGGGTGTACGCGAGGACGCTCTGCGCGTAGTTCGTCATGAAGAACCACATGCCGAAGGAGCTCGAACCGCACAGCAGGATCGCCACGTTGGCCGCCGTCACCGCGCGCGTACGGAAGATCTTCAGCGGCATCAGCGGCTCCGCCGCGCGGGCCTCAACCGCCACGAAGACCGCGAGGAGTGCCAGGCCGCCGAGGAGGGTGAGGAGGGTCTCCGGGGCCGTCCAGCCCGCCTCCTCGGTCTGGACGATGCCGTACGCGAGGGTGGCGAGACCCGCGGTGACGAGGACCGCGCCGGGCAGGTCGAGGCGGCGGCCCGCGCCCGTGCGGGACTCGCGGAGCCAGAGCAGCGCGCCCGCGAGGACGAGGACGCCGATCGGCACGTTGATGAGCAGGACCCAGCGCCAGGACAGCAGGTCGACGAGGAGGCCGCCGACGAACCCGCCTGCCGCGCCGCCCGCCGCACCGACCGCCGTCCAGGTGCCGATGGCCCTGGTCCGGGCGGCTCCGGCGGGGACCGCGCCGGTGACCAGGGTCAGCGTGGCGGGCGAGAGGACGGCCGCGCCGAGGCCCTGCACGGCGCGGGCGGTGACGAGTTGCCAGCCTTCCTGGGCGAGGCCGCCCGCGACCGAGGCGGCGGTGAAGAGCCCGAGACCGAGCAGGAACATCGCCTTCCGCCCGTAGAGGTCGGAGGCCCGTCCGCCGAGCAGCATGAAGCCGGCGAAGGCGATCGCGTACGCGTTGAGCACCCATTGCAGGCCGAGTGCCGAGAGTCCGAGGTCGGTCCGCATCGACGGCAGCGCGACGTTCACGACGGAGACGTCGAGGACGACGAGGAACTGGCCCGCGCAGGCGGTCAGGACGACCGCCCAGGCGCGGGGCGTGGGTAGGGAACGGGTGGCGGGGGTCGTCCGTGCGGAGTCGGTCTGCGGCATGAGTGTGATGGTCGCAGACCGCATCCGCCCCGTACATGGGGATGAGGTCCTACGCTGGTCCTACGCCCTGCGGAGCAGTGTCACCACCGCCGCCCCGCCCAGGCCGATGTTGTGCGCGAGCCCGACCCGCGCCCCCGTCACCTGACGCGCGCCCGCCTCGCCCCGCAGCTGCCACACGAGTTCCGCGGCCTGCGCCAGGCCCGTCGCGCCCAGCGGGTGGCCCTTGGAGATGAGGCCGCCGGAGGGGTTCACGACCCAGCGGCCGCCGTACGTCGTGGCGCCGGACTCGACGAGTTTGCCGGAGGCGCCCTCCTCGCACATGCCGAGCGCCTCGTACGTGAGGAGTTCGTTGATGGAGAAGCAGTCGTGGAGTTCGATCACGTCGACGTCCTCGATGCCGAGTCCGGAGCACTCGTACACCTGCCGGGCGGCGGCCCGGGACATCGGGCGACCGACCGCGTCGATGCAGGAGCCCGAGGCGAAGGACTCCTCGGTGTCGGTGGTCATGGCCTGCGCGGCGATCTCCACCGCCCGTCCCCGCAGCCCGTGTTCGTCGACGAAGCGCTCGGAGACGACGAGGGCCGCCGCCGCGCCGTCCGAGGTGGGCGAGCACTGGAGCTTGGTGAGCGGCCGGTGGACGGTCTTCGCGGCGAGGATCTCGTCGACCGTGTAGACGTCCTGGAACTGGGCGTTGGGGTTGTTCACCGAGTGCTGGTGGTTCTTGGCGCCGACGGCCGCGAGCTGCACCTCGGTCGTCCCGTACCGCTCCATGTGCTCGCGGGCCGCGTTGCCGAAGATCTGCGCGGTGGGCGGGCTCGCTTCGAAGCCGTGGCCGGCGGCCATGATCCCGTAGTGCCGGGCGACGGGGGACGTCGCGAAGTCACCGGAGCCCGATCCGCCGCCGAGCGCGCCCCGGCTCATCTTCTCGAAGCCGAGGGCGAGGACACAGTCGGCGATGCCGCCCTCGACGAACTGGCGGGCGGTCATGAGGGCGGTGGAGCCGGTGGCGCAGTTGTTGTTGAGGTTGTAGACGGGGATGCCGGAGAGCCCGAGCTCGTACACGGCGCGCTGTCCTGCGGTGGAAGCCTGGAAGCAGTAGCCGACGGCGACCTGCTCCACGCGCGCGTAGGGGACGCCCGCGTCGGCGAGGGCCGCCGTGCCGGCCTCCCGGACCATGTCCCAGTACTGCCAGTCCCGGGTCTCGGGCTTCTCGAACTTGGTCATCCCGACACCGACGACGTACGCCTTGCTCATCTTCGGTTCCCCCTCAGTCTCGCGGCAGGCCGAGCAGGCGCTCGGCGACGACATTGAGCTGTACCTGTGTGGTGCCGCCCGCGATGGTGAGGCAGCGGGACATGAGCAGGCCGTGGACGGCCCGTTCGCCGGGGCCCTCGCGCACGGCGCCTTCGGGGCCGAGGAGTTCGAGGGTGAGTTCGGCGAGTCTCTGCTGGTGGAGGGTCTGGACGAGCTTGCGGACGCTGGCGCCCGCGCCGGGTTCGAGTCCGGACACCTGGAGCAGGGTGGTGCGCAGGCCGATGCACGCGAGCGCGTGCGCCTCGGCGAGGAGGGCCCCGATCCGTACCCGTACGGAACCGTCCTGCTGTGCGGCGCGCTCGATGAGCGCTTCGAGGCCGGTGTCGAAGGCGACCTGGTCGGCCATGTGGACGCGTTCGTTGCCGAGGGTGTTGCGGGCGACCCGCCAGCCGTCGTCGAC
The DNA here is from genome assembly GCF_045162855.1 of Streptomyces sp. NBC_01077. Classification (NCBI taxonomy): domain Bacteria; kingdom Bacillati; phylum Actinomycetota; class Actinomycetes; order Kitasatosporales; family Streptomycetaceae; genus Streptomyces; species Streptomyces sp. NBC_01077. Next base: position 3,312,733 of record NZ_CP108669.1, read on the forward strand.
CTCGCCGACGACGGCGTCGGCCGGGAGGATCGCGTCGTCGAACCAGACCTCGTTGAAGAGGGAGTCCCCGGTGATCTCCTTGAGCGGCCGTACGTCGATCCCGGGGGTGTTCCGCATGTCGACGAGGAAGTAGGTGAGGCCCTTGTGCTTGGGGGCGGCCGGGTTCGTACGGGCGAGCAGGATGCCGTGGTGGGCCCACTGGGCGGCGCTCGTCCACACCTTCTGGCCGTTGATCCGCCAGCGCCCGTCCTCGGTGCGCTCGGCGCGGGTCCGGAGGGAGGCGAGGTCGGAGCCGGCGCCGGGCTCGGAGAAGAGCTGGCACCAGAGGCGTTCGCCGCGCAGGGTCGGGCCGAGGTGCGTCTCCTGCTGCTCGGCCGAGCCGTGGGCGAGGAGGGAGGGGACGACCCAGGCACCGATCCCGAGCCCGGCGACGGTGATCCCGGCCTCGTCCAGTTCGCGCTGGACGGCGAGCTGCTGGAGGGGCCCGGCACCGAGTCCGTACGGCTCCGGGAGGTACGGGGCCGCGTAGCCGGTGGGGGCGAGGGCGCGCCGGGCGGCGGCCGGGTCGAGTCCGACGGCGGGGGCGACGGCCTCGCAGGCCGCGCTCCTGTACGGGTCGGCCTCGGGCGGCAGGTCGAGCCGGAGGCCGCGCCGGACGCCGTCGGAGGCGTGCCGGAGGGCGGCGAGCCGGTGCCGGTCGCCGGTGCCGAGGAGCTGGCGGGCGACGAGGGCGCGGCGGAGCAGCAGGTGGGCGTCGTGCTCCCAGGTGAAGCCGGTGCCGCCGAGGATCTGGACGCAGTCCTTGGCGCAGCTGAACGCGGTGTCGAGGGCGGTGGCGGCGGCGAGCGCGGCGGTGAGGGAGCGGGCGTCGTCGTCCCCGGCCCTGGCGGCGTCCCAGGTGAGGGCGCGGGCCTGTTCGAGGCGGACGAGCATGTCGGCGCAGAGGTGTTTGACGCCCTGGAACTGTCCGATGGGGCGGCCGAACTGTTCGCGGGTGCGGGCGTGTTCGGCGGCGGTCTCGACGGCGCGGGCGGCGGTGCCGCAGGCGTCGGCGGCGAAGAGGACGGCGGCGAGGTCGTGGACGAGGGCGGTGTCGAGGGCGAGTTCACGGGCGGCGGGGACGTGACGGGCCCGGGCGGTGATCTCGGCGGTGGGCCGGGTCGGGTCGGCGCTCTCGTGGGGGCGGACGGCGAGGCCGTCGGTGTCGACGGCGAGCCAGACGCTGCCGTCGGCGGTGGCGGCCCACAGGAGCACGAGGTCGGCCTGGGCGCCGCCGGGGACGGGGGGCGCGGCACCGTCGAGGAGGTGGCCGCTCGCGGTACGAACGGCGGTGAGACTGCCCGTACCGCCGAGCGCGACGGCCGCGATCCGCTCTCCGCTCGCGATCGACGCGGCCAACTCCCCCTGCCCGGCCCGGTGAAGAACCTCGGCGGCGAGCACGGAGGGCAGGTACGGTCCCGGCAGCAGCGCCCGCGCCGCCTCCTCGACGACGACGACCAGGTCCCCGAGGTCGCCGCCCCCTCCCCCGTACTCCTCGGGAAGGTGGAGCCCGAGGAGCCCCTGCTCGACGGCGGCGTCCCAGTACGCGGGCCGCCCGACGGCGGTGCCGGGGACGTCGAGGTGCTTGCGGACTTCCTCGGGGGGTACGGCGCGGGTGAGCCAGCCCCGGACGGATCGGGCGAGCTCCCGCTGTTCGTGCGTGATGGCGATGCCCATGCGCGGCAGACTAGAACACGTTCCATTCTGACGGAAGGTCAGATGTCGATCGGATCCTGGGCCCGGTCCCACGTCCGGGTCCGGGTCTGGGTCCGGGTCCGGGCACAGGTCCACGTCCGGGCACAGGTCCACGTCCGGGTCCGGGTCCGGGTCCGGGTCCGGGTCCGGGGGGATCGTTAGGGTCGTCCCATGAGGAGAGAGATACCCGTGACCGAACTGCCGGAGGCCGAGTACCGGCGCGTCTGGGACCGCTTCGACGAGGAGTTCGCCTTCCGGCCCAGCACGAACCCGTTCCAGTGGCCGGCCATCAAGGAGCCCGCCACGTCGGCCACCTGGAGCCTTGCCGCGCTGGACGACGATCCCGACTGCCAGGGTCTGGACCGGCTCGTCGCGGTGGTCCAGGAGGCCCTGGCCTCCTGCGTCGGCCCGGAGGGCACGCTGTTCGCGCTCGACTGGCAGCACACGTCGTACCGGTTCTCGCCGCAGGACGTCGGCGGCCCCGGACGACCGGACTGGCCGCTGAGCCCGTACCCCGACGGGGACTACTACATCTACCTCTCGGACGACTTCCGGCTCGGCAGCTTCGGCCACCCCTGGGAACACACGCTCTGCCTGTTCGGCGGGGAACTCCTGGCCGGAGCGTCCCCGGAGGTCGACAAGGTCCTCGGGCCGCCGATCCGCAGGTCAGGCCAGGTCTGACGAGCCTCGTGAGCCCGGACCGGAGCCGGGGCCGAACCGGCGCCGGTACTCCGACGGGGCGAGGCCCGTCTCGCGGCGCATCAGGGCGCGCAGGTGCGCCGCCGTACCGAGGCCGCTGCTGCGCGCGACCGCGTCGAGGCGCGCCTCGCCCCGCTCGATGAGCCGGCAGGCCAGGGCGACGCGCTCCCCCGTGAGCCAGGCCAGCGGTGTCGTGCCCAACTGTGCCCGGAAGCGGCGGTGGAGGGTCGCGGGGCTGACGGTGGCGCGGGAGGCCAGGACGGCGACCGTCAGGGGTTCGTCGAGGCGCTCCTGCGCCCACGCCAGGACGGGGGCGAGGGACTCGTCGGGGATGTCGGGCACGGGCCGCTCGACGAACTGCCGCTGCCCGCCGTCCCGGTGCGCCGCGAAGACGAGCCGACGGCTGACCGCGTTGGCGATCTCCGCGCCGTGGTCACGCCGGACGATGTGCAGCCCGAGGTCGAGCGCGGCGGCGCTGCCGGCTGCGGTGAGGATGTCCCCGTCGTCGACGAACAGCACGTCCTCCTCCAGGCCCACGGCGGGGAAGCGCTCCCGGAAGGAGTCCGCCCACTGCCAGTGCGCGGTGGCCCGGCGCCCGTCGAGAACCCCGGCCTCGGCGAGCGTGAAGGCGCCGCTGCAGAAGCCGACGAGGCGCGCCCCGCGCGCGTGGGCCCGCCGGACGGCGTCGAGCACCGCCGGGCGGCGCGGCACCTCGACGTCGGGGCGATTGGGGACGATCACGGTGTCCGCCCCCTCGGTCGCCTCCAGACCCGCGACGCCGGAGAGGGTGAAGAACCCGTCCCTCATGAGGGTGTCCGGCTCGGCCGAGCAGAGGCGGAAGTCGTACAGCTCACGGCCGAGTTCGGGCCGTCGCAGACCGAAGACCTCGGTGGCGCACCCCAGCTCGAAGGGGTTGGAGTTCGCGTCCACGATCACGACGACCCGGTGGAGGCGGTCCGGGGACAGCGGCTGCGAGGATGCGTGCGACATGGGGGATTCCTAGCACTCGCACGGTTCGCGCTCCATCGGCGAGGGGGTTCCGGCCCGGGCGGTCGGACGATCCCCCGGCCCGGGCGGTCGGACGATCCCCCGGCCCGGGCGGTCGGGCGTTCCCCCGGCCCGGGCGGTCGGGCGTTCCCCCGGTCAGCACTCGCCGGGGGAACGAAGCCACGCTCGGATGGCCGCCGGGGCCACTAATTGATCTTGAGGAGCTCCACGTCGAAAATGAGCGTGGCCTTGGGCGGAATGGCGCCCGGAACACCCCTGTCGCCGTAGCCGTAGTCGGAGGTGATGGTCAGCTTGGCGCGCTCGCCCAGAGACATCTGGGGGACGCCTTCGTCCCAGCCCTTGATGAGCTCGCCGACGCCGATCTTGCTCACGAACGGCTCGCCCCTGTCCCGGGACGAGTCGAACTTCTTTCCGTTCTCCAGCGTGCCCGTGTAGTGCATCCTCACCACGTCACCGGGCTTGGGAAAGTTCTGGCCGTCCCCGGCCTCGATGACTTCTCTCGTGACTCCCATGCGTTTCCTCTTCTCGGCTGTGAGCGGTCGTAGCGATGGCGACGATACGTACCTGCGAGGATTCGTGCGACATGTGCGATTCCTGGCACTCACGCGGCCCGCGCTCCACCGGCGACGATCCCCGTATGAGCAACGGCAACGATCCCATCGCCCTCGACCAGGCCCTGGCCTCCTTCGACGCCCTGTGGAGCCCCCGCATCGTGACGCACGTCAACGACTACGACGTCCGCGTCGCCAAGGTCGCGGGCGAGCACGTCTGGCACGCCCACGACCACACCGACGAGTTCTTCCTCGTCCTCGACGGCGAGCTGCACCTCTCGCTGCGCGAGCCGGCCGGGGAACGCACGGTCCGGCTCCCCCGGGGCTCGGTCTTCACCGTCCCGCGCGGCACGGAGCACAAGCCGTACGCCCCCGGGGGCGCCGTCATCCTCATGTTCGAGCCCACGGGCACCTCGACGGTCGGCGACCGCCACGACGACCTCCCGGGCCACGTCGACGCCACGACCGGGCACGCGCTCGACGACGTCGTCGGCAGCGCCTGACACGTTGCCGGTACGGCTGCTGCTCGCAGCGAACTCGACATCGCGTGCGTCCGACCGGTTCAGGCGGGCATCGGCTTCAGCTTCTCCGGGCCGCAGCCGATCCGTTCCGCCTCCGCCGCCACGTACCCGGGGAGCAGCGCCCGTGTGAGGTCGAAAGTCCCGTCGTCGAGAGCCCGCTTCTGCTCCACCAGGAAGACCACCGAGCCCGTCCCGCACTTCGCCCGGTAGGCGGCGCGCGTCTCGCTCAACGAGCCGTACCCCTTGAGCCCCTGAACGAGCGAACCGCCCCGCATGACGTCCCGCGCGAAGACGTCGGCGAGCGCCGGGTCCACCACCGTCGTGAACCTGAGGTACGTGTTGGGCTGCATCCAACCCACCTCGCAGACCCGGGCCGGGCCGCCGTCGCCGCCGAACCGCTCCCGCGAGAGCGCCTCGCGCCGCTCGGCAGAGAAGCCGGCGGGCAGCGTGAAGCCCTTGATCCCGCAGAGCGTGTCCGTCCGCCGCGGCTCCCAGTCCGACGCCTCGGGGAGTGCGCCGGGCGCCGAGTAGGTGTCCGTGCAGCCGAGAGCCCGCATCGCCCCGTTGGCGGCGTCCACGGCCGCCCGCGCCAGCGCGTCGCGGTCCTCCTCCCAGTGAGGGAGGTCGGGGTGGCGGTCGACGCCCGCCCGGCCCGAGGCCACGTCGACGACCGTCGCCGCGGAGAAGTCGCGCCGCCGCTCGCCGAAGCAGCTCTCGGGGAGCGCCAGCCAGGCGCGGGAGGTGTTCGCCATCCCGGGCAGCCCCGCGCCGAGGGACACCATGTCCGGCTCCAGGAACTCGGCAGGCCATCGATGGGCGTCCATGCCGTACTGCCCGTCGAGTTCATGGACCCGGATCTCGACCTGGCGGCGCTCGCCGCCCTGGAGGCCGGCCATCCTGCACTGCCCGTACGTGAGCCCGTCGGCGCGCGGAGAACTTCCCAGGTCCTGCTCCTCGGACCGGATCTCGCGGTCCTCGCCGAAGAGGGCGGTCAGGGTCCCCTCGCCGAGCGAGTCCCAGCAGGGTGCGGAGCCGCTCACCAGGGGCAACGTGTCGGTCCGCCAGGCGACGGCCCCCGCCCCGAGGAGCACGCCGACGAGCCCCGCGACGACCGCCACGCGGGCGGTACGGTCCCGCATCGCGCGCCGCAGTGGCGACACGCGCCCCACGTCCTTCTCCTCGGTCGCCTCGGGCTGTTCGTGCACGTCCTGTCCCCCATGTCGAAACCGGCGCCGCCGACGGCGACGGCCCGGAAGAGCCTAGACGGGCAGGCGGGGGGCGTTGTCAGTGAGCGATAGACAACCGGAGTGGAAAACACTCTGAACTTACCCGACTTGCTGCGGCTGATCGACGAGCGGCCGACCGCCTTCCGTGCCGCGGTCGCCGCCGCGCCCAGCCTCGACGTTCAGGTGCCGACCTGCCCCGAGTGGACGCTTGTTCGGAGCCGTAGACGGGTTCGCGACCGAGCGCCACGCCCGGATCGCCGCCGGCCCGTGATTCCCGGCACTCACGCGGCCCGCGACGTCCGACGGGCCTATTGCTCCCAGGCCGCCGCGCCTCGCAGGAGGTGGTGGTCGGACATCCCCGGCGGGCAGGAAAGCGCGTCTCCCTGCACGGTCTTGAACCACTCGTAGCTCAGGAAGACGTAGTCGATCTTGCTGGTCTCGTTCGTGTGCTCCGAACAGGCCGGACTGGCGGTCGCCTCACCGCTGCGGCAGCGGTCCGCCGTCTGGGGGCAGTCGACGCCCGCGAACTGCTCCTTGTCGTTCTCGTCGACCTCCTGGAACCGGCCGGTCGAGCCCGTCCCGTGGTTGTAGAGGGAGTTCATGTCGGCATGGTCGGGAACCTGGTTGAAGTCCCCCGCGAGAACGGCGGGCTCGCCGCCCTGCCTGGCGGCCTCGACGAGCTCCGCCACCTTCGGCACCTGGAGGGCCGTGGTCGCGTCGTGGAAGTCGATGTGGGTGTTGCAGGCCCGGGCCACCCGTCCGTCGAGCTGGGCCTGGGCGCAGAGGAGGATGCGGTCCTCCGTCGGAGTCGTCGGCACCTCGGGGAGGAACGTGACGGTCCGCGTCCCGGCGACGATCGACCCCTCTCCCTTCGAGAAGATCGCAAGCCCGAAACGACGGTCGACCGGGTCCCACTGACCGCAGCCGGAGGCGGACGGCAGCGCCGCACCCCACACCGTGTCGTAGCTGACATCCCCGACGCGCCACTGCGGCGACAGCGCGTCACGGATCAGCTTCCACTGCCCGTAGCAGAGCTCCTGGAGCATGACGAGGTCGGAGTCCCAGGTGTCGATCTCCTTCACCAGGTCGAACACCCACGCGGACCTGCCCGCGTCCGTCTCCGCCGAGAGGGCGCAGCTCGCCCCGCACACGTTGTACGAGATGAAGCGCAGCGGCTTCGCGTCCTGCGGGGTGACGACGTCGGCCTGGGCGGGTCCCGTCCCGGCGGCGAGGAGCAGACCTATCGAGAAGAGCGCGGCGAGCAGCGCTCTGAACGACGCGCGCATGGGCACGTCCTTTCATGATCGGTAATGGACGGCGCATCCTCGCACGGCCGCACGCGCCCGGGGTGTTGTCGGTGGGCGTTGTCAGTGGGTCCTGTCACGATGCCCGCAGAACGCGAGCAGAGCGTGAACAGAGGGAGTGAACACACCATGGGCACCTGGGACATCGGGCCGTTCGACAACGACACGGCCGCCGACTTCTCGTACCGGGTGGACGAGGCCCCGGCGGAGAAGAAGGCGGAGGTGCTGCGCACGGCCTTCCGCGAGGTGATCGAGACCGGCGACGACTACCTGGACTCCGACCTGGCGGTGGAGGCCATCGCGTCGGCGGCGCTCGTCGCGGCGCAGTGCCCGGGCGGGGAGCCCGTCACGACCGCCTACGGCCCGAAGCAGTCGCTGCCCGAACTCCCCGCGGAGTTGCGTCCGCCGGCCGTCGCGGCGCTGGACAGGGTGCTCACCCCGGAGTCGGAGCTCCTGGAGCTGTGGGAGGAGTCGGACGGCGAGGAGTGGAAGGCGGGGGTACGGAAGCTGCGGGCGGTCCTGGCGGGGGCCTGACCCGTCAGTCCACGGGGCGGGGCTGACACGGACTCGGGTGCTTCGGGTCCTGACGCGGGGTGACTGCGGCGGGGTGACCCCGGCCACCGTCGGACGGACCGGCCGGGCCGGGGGCGGGTGAGGGGACGAAGAAGCCCCGCCGGTCGCCCGGCGGGGCTTCGGTTTCATCGAGCCGTCACGATGACTGGTCGTCGTCGTACAGCGCGGCTCGCAGGTGGGCGACCAGGTCGCCGCCCGGCACCTCGGTCCAGTCCGCCCCGGGTACCCCGACCCGCACGACCTCGTAGCGCCCCTCGTCCGGCTCGTGCACCCGAACCTGACGGCTCATCCAGTGCATCGGGTCCACCTGCAGGCGGACGGTGCGGTGGGTCATCGTCGGGAACGCGTTCCGCAGCACCTCGTCCGCGTGGAGACGGAGCAGAAGGCTCCGCTGCCCCCGGTAGTACTCGGACGACAGGAGATTCGCCCACTGCGAGGACGTGGGCTCTCCCGCTTCGAGCGCCCCGGTGAACTCGTCGAGGTCCAGGAAGTCGAACCTCTCCTTCAGTTCGCCGATCGGCACGCCCTCACGCCATGCGGCGATCGCCTCCACGAGCGTTCCGAGATCGTCCGTGGAGCCGATGTCCCAGCCGAAATCGGGGATGTGGGTGCGGAGCCGGAACAGCCGCTCCTCGGCTGCGGTGTCGACCGACAGGTAGCCCCTCGTCGTCTCGATGCCAACGGCGTCGGTGGCCCAGGGCGGCAGGCCGATGTCGCAGCCGCGCAGCTCCGCGGCCTGCCGCAGCGCCGCTACGAGGCCGCCCGAGGCGGCCACCTCCGGGTACAGATCTTCCTTGTGGGCGTTCATGTCCACCTCCTCAGCAGTGGCAGTATCCGATGATCGAGCCCTTCACCGGGGGCATGTCCCCCTTCAACCCGGACAGGTCCGGCATGCTCGTCCGAGGGGCGAGCTCCATGGCCCCGTTCGCCCCTGTCGGCGTGTAGAAGTTGATCGAACTCCACGGACGCTGGCCGTTGACGAGCGCCCTCGCGATCATGGACATCTCGTAGTCCGTGGCCGCTCCGTGCTCGCCGTACGTCAGGCCGCGCTGAGCGGCCTGCACGAACGTTCCCTTCGTGCTCAGCCCTGTCATGTTGATGTGCAGGATCACCTTCGGGTCGGCGACGGCCTTCTCCACGATCTGGGCGAAGTCCTTCGGGGACGAGATGGAGAAGGTGGCGAACTTGTTCGCCCTGGCCCACTCGTCGAGCGCACCGCCCAGCTGCCACCCCAGGGCGACGTTGCAGTTGTGGACGAGGACCGGGGTGACGCCCGCCAGCACGAAGAACGTGTGCAGGTCGTCGACCGTGAGGTCGTGGACCGTGCGCGGCGCCAGACCCGAACGGTCCAGGAGGGCGGTCACCGCGCGGACGGAGCCGTCCGGGGTGCGGAGGCGGTCACCGACGCTCAGGTCGGAGACCAGTGTCCAGCCGCGCTTCGCCACATAGAACTTGTGGCCGGCGGTGCTGGCCAGCTTCCCCCCGCCGGCGACGGTGATGTCCACCAGGCGCCGGGTGTCGTGCGCGAAGGTGTCGGTGACCCGCCGGGCCTCCACCCGGCCGGTTGCCGGGTCCGTGGCCTTGACGAGGTCTCCCACGCCCACCTGGCTGATGGGCCGCTGCGAGCCGTCGGCCATCAGCACCCGGGTGGTCCCGGGGAAGCTGTTCACCTTGCAGGCGGTGAACAGGGCTTCCTCGGCGTTGACGAGGGCGTTGAGCTTGGCGATGGTTCCCGGGTCCAGGTCGAGGGCCTGGAGGGCCTTGAACGCGTCCCGGACGCCCACGCCGGTCTTCATGGCGGCATCCAGGGCCCGGATCCCCTCGAAGACCTTGCCGAACGCCTTGCCGGGGATGAAGTTGCTCGCCGCCCAGGCGCAGCCGCTGATGCTGCCGTGCCAGCAGTCGACGAAGTCCTGGACCAGGACCGCCTTGATGAGCTTGTAGGTGAGGGTCTCCTGGATGAGTTCCAGCTTGGAGAAGTACCGGGTGACGTCCTTCTTCAGGCCCGGGATCCGCTTGCTCTCGATGAGCAGGGTGTCCGCCCTCGGGCACGTGCCGGCGCCGGCGGCCACCTCGGGATCGGTGCAGAGGAAGAAGTCGACCACCGCGCTGAAGGTGACCGTGAAGGTGGTGGTGCAGCCCTCGAAGCCGATGGTGATCACGCACGGGTCGTGCTGCTTGGCGTCGGTGATCTCGACGGTGTCCTCGTCGACGACGTACCACGTGCCGCCGACTCCGGTTCCCGCACCGGTCGAGACCTGTTGGTTCGCGGAGTCGCGCAGCGCTTCGTCGACGGCCTTCTGCGCGTCCTGGGCGTACTTCAGCGCGTCCTTGGCGGCTTCTTCGGCCTCGGTGGCCGCGGTGGCGGCGCGGTCGGCGGCGGCCCGGGCGTCCTTGGCCGACTGCTCGGCCGCGGCGGCTGCCTCGCGGGCGGCCTGGGCGTCGAGGGCCGCCTGGTCGGCGGACTCACGGGCCTGCTTGGCGTAGCCCTCGGCGCGACCGGCGGCCTGGTCGGCGGCGGCGGCGTCCTCGGCGGCCTTGCGGTCGTACTCGACGGTGCGGGCCAGTGACTGCGTGGCCTTCGCGGCGGCCGCGGCGGCGTCGGCCGCGTACCCGAGGGCCTCCTTTGAGTAGCCACGGGCGGTGGCAGCGTGTCCGGCGGCGTTGGCCGCGTACTGGTAGGCGACCTTCGCGTCCCCGGCCGCCTGGTCGGCGAGGCTCTTGGCCGCCACGGCCTCGGTCTGCGCGTTCTTGGCGTGGGCGTCGGCGACGGCCTTCTGCTGGTCGGCGATCGTCTTCGACGCCTGCCCCGTCAGGACGACCAGGCCGGCGGCCGAGTCGGTGGTGACGTAGGGGGAGCCGAGCTGGATCGCGTCGTTGGCGGGCTTGGCGACCTGTACGGCGGCGTTGCCCGCGTCCACGGCGGCCTGGGCGGTGACGTGCGCGAAGCCCGCCGCCTTCGCGGCGGCGGCCAGAGCCTTGGCGGCTTCCTTGCTCGCCGCGTCCGCTTCGGCCTTGGCCGTCCTGGCCAGCGCCTCCGCCTCCTCCGCCAGTCTGACGGAGGCCTTGGCTTCCTCGGCCGCGTGCACGGAGGCCGCAATGGCGTCGGCTGCGGCGCTGGTCGCGGTCTTCACCGCGGCGTCGGCCTTCAGCTTGGCGGCCTGGGCGGCGTCCGCGTTCGCGCGGGACCGCTTGGCGGCCGCCTCGGCGCGGGTGGCCGCGGCGTCCGCCTCGGCCGCCGCCTCGCTCGCGGCGTCCGCCGCGGTACGGGCCCGCCCCGCGGCGGCCTGGGCGTCGTTCGCGTACGTGTTGGCCGCGTCCGCCGCCGCCCTGGACTCCTGGGCGTTGTCGTCGGCCTCGTGGGCCTGGGCAAACGCCTTCTTGGCATCCGCCTTGGCGCGGGCCGCGTCCGCCTTCTGGGCGGCGTCCCACGCGTCGGCGTTGAGGTCGCGGGCGTTGTCGCGCGCCTTGACCGCGTCGTTCTTCCGCGCGACCGCGGTCGCCTCGGCGGCTTCGGCGTTCTCCTTGGCCGTCTGGGCGTTGGCCGCTTCGGTCTGGGCGGTCTGCTTGTGCTGGGCCGCTTCGTTCTGCTTGGCGGCGGCGGTGTCCTTCTCCGCCTTCGCCGTGGCCTCCTCGGCCTCGGCCGCAAGCCGCTTGGCGTGCGCGTCGGCGGCGGCCGCCTTGGCGTCGCCCTCGGCCTTCAGCGCGACGACGAGCTTGGCCTCCGCGGTCTCCTTGTCCTTCTTCGCGTTGTCGCGGTGCAGCTTGGCCCCGTCGGCCGCCGCCTTCGCCTGCAACTCGGCGGTGTGCGCGGCTTCCTTGCGGAACTCGGCGTTGACCTGCGCGGTCTGGGCGAGGGCGCGCTGCGTGATGGTCGCGCTGTCGCCCGCGGCGGCTCGCGTCGCGGCCTCGGCGGTCTCACCGGCCTTCACCATCGCCGTCAGCGCGGCGACGGCGCCCTTGGTGACCTGGGCCTTCTGCTGGCCGACCAGGAGACCACGGCCGCGCGGGGCACCGGCGGCGTCCGCGATGCCGTACGCGGCCTGTACGGCCGTGTCGGAGGAGACGGCCGACTTCTTGGCGTTCTCCAGCTGGGCCTTGACCGCGGCCAGGTGGGTCTTCGCTGCCGCCTGGGCGTCGGCGAGGCCCTTCTTCGCCGCGTCGAACTGCGTCTTGACCGGGTACGGGGTGCTGCCTGCGCCCTTCTCCCCGGTCGGCTTGATCAGGAACTTCTGCGCACTGGTGCCCTTGCAGTCCCAGAGCCGCGTGTCGGTGCTCTTGGTGAACACGCTGAGGTCCAGGCACTTGCCCGTGGTGAGGCTCTTCAGCGGCGAGGCGGCGCGGACGTCGCCCTTCCACGACTGGCCCTTGGTGCTGTAGCAGTCCGTGATCTGGATCTTCGTGCCGTTGGCCGACGCGTTCCCTGCCACGTCCAGGCACTTGAACGAGTTGACGTTGCGGAGGTGGAGGTCTTCCTCGCCGCCCTCAAGCTGCCACTTCTGCGCGGCGCTGCCGTTGCAGGTGTAGATCTGGACCGGCGTGCCGTTGGTCTTTCCGCCGCCCTGGACGTCCAGGCAGTTGCCCGGCGCGCCCGGCACCTGGATCTCCGTGTAGCCGTTGCCGATCCAGCCGACGCCGCCGGGGGTCCAGTGGTCCTGCCAGCGGGTGTAGTAGTCGGCGAGCCACGACTGGCCGAGGAGCAGGCTGAGGGCGTACGTGCCGTCCTGCAGCGCCTTCGCGGCGTCCTTGCCCGCGGTGAGGATCTGCTGCCGCTGCGCGGTCTGGCCGGCGATCTCCTGCTGCCACTCGGTGGCGGCCTGCGCCACCTGCTTGCCGAGGACCTTGTTCGGGTCGATCGGGTCGTGCCACCCACAGGCCCCGAAGCGGGCCTTCAGGTCCTCGACCGCGATCCGGAACTCCGGGCTGTCCGGTTCCGGGGCCGTACGGGGGAAGCCGCCGGAGCCGAGGAAGATGCGGGCGTCATCGGCGAACACCCGGGGCACGAAGTACTGGTTGGGTTCGATCTTCCCGGAGTTCTTCTTCCACAGCGCCCACGCCTCCTGCTCCTTCGCCGTCCCGCCACTGGTGTAGAGCGGGTCACCGATCGCGAGCGCGGCGGCCTTCGTCTTGTCGTCGGCGGTGGGCGAGGAGTCGTAGAAGGGGTTGAACACGTCGAGCGGGGCCCAGTACCCCTGGTTCAGCCACGGGTCCAGCCCGGTCTGCTCGAAGATCTTGTCCGGGTCCCGCGGCGCGTTGGGGTAGGAGTCCAGGCTCGCGGCGCTGGACCACGCGTAGCCCTGCTTCCGGACCTTGTCCAGCCACTGGTCCGTGAGGGTGCTGTCCGCGTTCCGGGCCGCGTGCAGCGGGGTCTTGTCGTCGAACATGTCCCGCTTGAGCTTCACGTGAAGCTGATCGGGCGGCAGGACGAGAGAACTCTGCGCGAGGGCGTGCAGGTTGGGCCCGCCCATGCGCAGGGCCTCGATGGCGATGCACTGGTCCTCGCGCAACTGCTGGGCCGCTTTGGCGTCGTAGCCGTCGTACGAGTCGGCCACCGCCGCCATGTTCAGCGCGGCGTTCGGCACGGCCAGGTCGGGCCGGACGGCCACACCGCTGAGGACCGCCAGGGCGGCGACGGACGTGATGGCTGTGGTGAGCGTGGTGGACGAGCGTGATCTGGAGGTGAACAACCCCGGTTTGAACCGCAAGGAGAGCATCCTTCACAGCGAACGAGGGCAGGCAGGGGTGACCTGGGCGACGTTCACAGTGAGCCGGCATCGCACCATGGCGATGCCGGCCTTCCCCGTGGCGGCACTGTCCCCCCGGACCGCCGATGACGTGCGCGCGTCTCGACGGGATGGTCAGTCCCAGACGCGTGCGACGCTACTTAACCCCGAGTAAACAACGCTCGGCAAGAGTTGACCGCAAAGTCCGGAACGCGGAGGGGAAATCCGCTGGCCGGACACCTCATTGCGCGGCAAGCCGCCGCAGGGCGAGGAAGACGCTCGTGACGGTCGCGGCGACGGCGGTCACCGCGAAGACGAGGAGCCCGGGGTTGACCCACCACGGGACGATCTCCATGCCGTGGCAGACGAGGCTGACGGGCAGCGCGCCGCTGGAGTCCGGGTAGACCTTCATCCCCGCCTTGAACCAGCACGCGTCCTCCGGGAAGAGGAACGGCATGTACGTCAGGCCGTACAGGTGCAGTACGCCGCCCGCGAGGTAGGCGAGCCCGGCGATCCAGGCGGCCTTCTTGGCGGGTGAGCGGCGGGGCCGGGGCAGTCGGGGCTGGGGCAGTTCGTCGCCCCGACGCGCCCGGACCAGTCCGACGAACGTGATCCCCGCCCAGGCCGGCAGGGCGACGGCGAGGATCACGATCCCTATGAGGGTCGCCATGATCAGCGACCGCCGATACGCCCTTCGGCGGCGGCCGTCACGAAGGCCGTGAAGGCGGCGGGGGTGGCGAGGAAGGCGGGGCCTTCGGGGTTCTTGGAGTCACGAACGGCGACGTGGGCGGTGAGGTCGGCGACCTCGATGCACTGGCCGCCGGTGGGGCCGCTGTACGAGGACTTCTGCCAGGCGGCAGTGCCGAGGGGAGCACACTCGATGCACTGGCCGCCGTTGTCGCCGCTGTACGAGGACTTACGCCAGTGCGCTCCCGCCAGGTTCTGGTTGGTCTCCATAGTGTTCCTCCATGACGCGGGTGATCAGCGTGGTCGAGTCCTCCACCGACAGAGCGGCCGCTCGGAGGTGATCGTAACGGAGCGACCCCTCCCTGAACGCGGCCGAATCCACGGTCATATGCCCCTGGACGAAGTCCTCGGTGTAGACGAGGTCGGGGTCGCTCTGGAAGCGGAGAAGGGTGAAGGAGCCGTGCGATCCCGCGTGCGCGCCGACCTCGAACGGAAGGATCTGGATCTTCACCCACTCACGCTCCTGCATCCCCAACAGGTGGGCCAGTTGCTCCCGCATCACCTCCCGCCCACCGATCTCCTGACGCAGCGCCGCCTCGCTCATGACGACCCAGAACAGCGGGGGGTGTTCACAGTCCAGGATCCGCTGGCGCTCGATGCGCGCGGCGACCAGGCCGTCGAGGTCGTTCTCGAACCTGGATCCCATGAGAGCCCGGGCATAGCCCTCCGTCTGGAGCAGGCCGTCAACCAGTTGCGCCTGGAAGATGCAAAGGTACGTCGCCTTCGCCTCCATGTCCGCGTACGGCCTGAACCACGTCGGCAGTTGGCTCTTCAGCACCAGCCCCACCAGCCGGGTGAAGAACCCGCCTGTCATCAGCGCCGCATCCAGCCGCTCCGAGAGTTCCCTGGTCGGGACCTTTCTCGCCGTCTCGATCTGGCCGATCAGCGAGCCGGTGCAGAAGAGGATGTCGCCGAGCTGCGACTGACTTAGCCCGGCGCCTTCTCTCAGGCGGCGGAGTTCGTATCCGTAGTAGTCCAGCGGCGAGGCGCTGGGATCCAAGGCGCGGATGTTGACCACGGCGAGGTCACCCCCAAGCTCACGCGGCGAAGAGTTGTGTTCGGTCCGTTGCCGAGCGTAACCAAACCCGCCCACCCTGGTGGCATGAATCAGGCAACAGACCTCTATCCTGCGGTACTTGCGTCGAGCTACCGCATGCGGTTCACCGTCGGTGAGCACTCCGCCGGTCACATGCGCCGCATCCTCCGCATGTTCCTCACGCGTTGGGAACTCGACCGCCTCGCCGACCCGGCGACCCTCGCGCTCACCGAGCTCGTCGCCAACGTCGTCCGGCACGTGCCCGGCCGCCGGTGCGCGGTCCTGATCCTGCGGGAGCCGTACGGGCTCCGGGTCGAGGTCTCCGACGACGTGCCCGGGGCCGTACACGCGAAGGCGGCTGATCCGCTGGACGCGGGCGGGCGGGGGCTGGTCCTGGTGGAGGCCGTGACGGACCGGTGGGGGGTCGACGAGACGGCCGGCGGCAAGACGGTGTGGTTCGAGTGCGACGCGTAGGGCACGATGGGCGCCCGTACCCGCGTACCCGCCAGTAGGAGTCACCATGTCCGTGCCCGAGCCCGAGATCCTTGCCGCCTTCGAGGCCGCGAAGGGGTTCATGCCCGTCGGAGAGGGGCTCGCGCTGTACGGGGCGGCCACCGAGGCGGCGAAGCTCGGGCTGCCGCTCCTGGAGGTCGGCACGTACTGCGGGCGCTCCACGATCCTGCTCGCCGACGTGGCCCGGCAGACGGGGACGGTCGCGGTGACCGTGGACCATCACCGGGGCAGCGAGGAGCAGCAGCCGGGGTGGGAGTACCACGACGAGACCGTGGTCGACCCGGAGGTCGGGCTCATGGACACGCTGCCGACGTTCCGGCGGACGCTGCGCAAGGCGGGGCTCGAAAAGCACGTGATCGCCGTGGTCGGGCGGTCGCCGCAGGTCGCGAAGGTGTGGGGCGGGCAGCTCGGCCTCGTCTTCGTCGACGGCGGGCACACCGACGAGCACGCCACCAACGACTACGAGGGCTGGGCCCCCAAGGTCGCCCCCGGGGGCCTGCTCGTCATCCACGACGTCTTCCCGAACCCGGAGGACGGCGGTCAGGCTCCGTACCGGATCTATCTCCGTGCGCTGGAGTCGGGTGACTTCGAGGAGGTCTCGGTCACCGACTCCCTGCGGGTGCTTCGCCGCCTGGGCTGACGGGGCCGACGGGACGGCGGCCCGTGACCGTGAAGGCCACCGAGTAGGTCAGTGTCTCCTCGCTGTCCAGGTGGGCGAGGAAGGTCTCGACGGCCCGGTCCGCCGCTTCCGCCGAGCCCCCGAGCGCGCGGGCGATCAGCGGGCGCGCGATGTCGAGCTTCAGGGCCCACTGTTCGCGCTCGACCGGGTCGATCCGGCCGGCGATCAGGTGGTACGGGTCGACCCGTACGTCCAGGTCGGTGAGCCCGGCCCGGCGGGCGAGGGCGAAGAGGCGGCGCCCGGTGTGCGGGTCGAAGCCGGCCGCCGCGAGCGCGTCCGTCACCGGGCCGAGCGTCGCCGTCAGTTCCGGGCCCATCGGGTCGTGCCAGACGAGCTGGCCGTCGAGGTCGAAGAGCACGACCCGGCCGCCGGGGCGGGTGACCCGGGCCATCTCGGCCACGGCCTGCTCGCGTGCGGCGACGTACTGGAGCATGAGCCGCGAGTAGACGAGGTCGAAGGAACCGTCCTCGAAGGGGAGTTCACGGGCGTCGCCCGAGCGCCGGACGAGGGCCGCGCCCTCCGTGTTCCCGGTGCCGGCGGCGAGCCGCTCCGGGTTGCCGTCGAAGGCGATGACCTCCGTCTCGGGCCTGGCTCGGAGGACGGCCTCCGCGATGTGCCCGGGGCCCGCGCCCACGTCGAGCACCCGCCCCGCGCCTGCCGGCAGGGCGGGCAGGACCGGCCCCAGGTACTCCCGTACCCAGCCGTCGGCGTCGACCTTGGCCACCAGCCGGCCGGCCTCGCGCCGGTCCTCCATCAGGTACGGAACGGCCTGCGGAATGGTCTGCGGGACGGCCTGCGGAACGCTCACGGGGTCCTCCTCGGGTGCTGCCCCCGGCCGCGCAGGCGCCGCGCGTAGAGGCTGTCGATGTGCTGGTACAGGTCGGAGTACGCCTCCGCCAGCCAGAGGGCCCTCGTGTACGGGCGGACGCGCTCGGCGCCCGCCAGGAGCAGCCGGTCCAGCGGCGTCGCGGCGGCCACGGGGACGCTGCCGGGTTCGAAGTCCTCGTAGGCGGCGCTCGCGGCACCGATCAGGGCGTCGATGGCCCGCCGTGCCTCGGGTTCTTCGAGCTCGGGCGAGACCAGCAGGTCGCAACGATTCTCCAGAAAGGAGAAGTTGAAGCCCAGCGGGCCGCGGTAGGCGAGCGCGGCGGCCCGGAGCCGGCCCGTCGCGTCGTACTGCACCCAGATCCGCCGGTAGCGGCGCAGCCCGACCAGCCGGTAGAGCCGGTCGACGTCGTCGAGCCGCAGGTCGTCCCGGTCGAGGCCCTCGGCCCGTACGTACACCTCACCGCGGCAGTGGCGGGCGAGCTCGGCGAGTTCGGGGCAGGCCCCGCCGTCGAGCTCGACCACGGGGCGGCTTGGCCGCCGGTCCCGGCCCCGGGTTCCGTCACCGCCCAGGCCCCGGGTTCCGTCACGGCCCAGGCCCCGGGTTCCGTCACGGCTCAGGCCCAGGGCCCCGTCACCGCTCAGGCCCAGGGCTCCGCCACGGCTCAGGCCCCGGGCTCCGTCGCCGCCCGGGCCCCGAGCCTCGTCGCCCTGCCCCAGGGTGCGGGCGAGTGGCAGCGGCACCGTCACGTAGTCGCCCGCGGCGACCAGGGAGCGCTCGGGGCCGAGGCTGTCGGCCATCCCGCCGAAGGCGAGGGCGGCGAAGCGGTTGCCGGGGCTGAACCAGTTCTGCTGGGCGACGTCCTGCCGCTCCGCCGTCCGCACCGCCTGGGCGGCCAGCATCACGGCCCGCCCGCCGAGCAGGGTGCCGGAGCTCACCAGGTGCTGGGTCTGCCAGCCCGCGTGGGTGGACCGCCAGGAGGTGAGGGAGGCCCAGCCGCCGTCCGGCTCGTCGTAACTGGCCACCCAGTGCAGAAGCTCGCCCGCCCGGCGGGCCCGCTGCCAGTTGTCCAGGATGCGGGGCCAGTACGGGGCGAGCCGGGCGCGCTTGGCCGGGTAGAGGAAGCGGGAGCGTTCGTACCGCTCGAAGAGCTCGGCCGGGGGGAGCGCGTTCACCCGGCAGCCGAAGTCGGACCAGGCCGAGGAGGCTAAGGACGCTAATGAGGAGGTGGGGGTGGGTTCGGTGTCGCGGTCCAGGACCGCCGTGGTGTTCATCCGGTGTGCATCCGTCTTCCGGCCCCAGGGCTCGGAGGTCACGCGATCTCGGCTGTCCCAAGATCATCGGACACTCCAACGGCCGCCCCCTCGAAAGGTGACGGCCGTCGGGATGAACATCATGTCGCGCGGGCAGGGTCAGAACCCCGAGGTGACGTACAGGCAGTTGGTGTAGCTGTACCCCGGTTCGATCTTCGCCTTGCTCGACTTGGTGTCACCGGCCGTGGCCGTGCCGGTGGAGACCCGCTTCTGGAGGAAGTGGTAGTCGCCGGCGGGCAGCAGCAGGGTCGCCTTCGGGTACTTCGAGGAGGGACCGGTGCAGGCCTTGATCTTCTTGGAGCCCGCGAAGATCGGGCTCGGGTACTTGGTGCAGGTCCCGCACGACTTCAAGGTGACCTTGCCGGTCATCGGACCGGTGTAGAGCAGCTCGACCTCACCCGGGCCGTCGTTGCTCACCACCATCACCATCCGCGAACCGCCCGGCACGTCGGCCGGGGGCAGCTTCTTGCCCGCCGCGGGCTCCTCGTCGGCGATCTCGGCGGCGATGGCGATGGAGCGGGCGTGCGCCGCGTCCGGACTGCTCGGGTAGTCCTTGGCGTACTGGGTCATGGTCTTGATCGCGTCGTCGAACTCCTTGCTCCGGAACTGCGAGGTCCCACAGGAGAAGTCGCCCCGCTGGACCGCGCCGGCGGCCTCCTTCGCCGCGTCCTCGATCGCGGGGTCCGTCATGTTGTCGAGGGAGGAGCGGAGCTCGCGGAGCTCCTCGGTGGTCTCGCACGGGGTCGCGCCGCCCGTGAGAGCGGTCGTCCGGGTCTTGATCGCCGCCCGGACGGCCGGCTCGACACGGGTCGCCTGGGCCGACTTCGGGAAGGTGTCGTACAGCACGTTGAGGCTCTCGCTGGCCGGCGGATCGGCGGCCTCCACACCGAGCGCGTCCGTCCCGCACTTGAAGAGGGCCTCGGCCAGCGGCTCGTCGGTCTTGGCGGGCCGGGTGCCGAGCAGTTCCTTGTCGACGGTGCCGGCGAGCCCGCGCAGGTGCTTGAGCGGCGCGACGGCCTCGCAGTACGCCTTCTTCGCGTACGGGCGGGAGACCGTCTCGTAGTACGTGTCGAGGCGCGCGGGGACCAGCTTCCCGGCCCGCGAGCCCGCGTGCCTGGTGCCGAGCTCCTGGTAGGTGGCGAGCGCCTTGAGGTAGGTCGGCTCGGCCTTGTCGAAGGTCAGGCCGTCGTCGGCGGACTCGACCAGCGCGTCCGCCGCCGAGAGGCGTTCGAGCAGCGCCTGCTCCTTCGCCTCGTCGCGGGCCGCACCGTACGCGAGCGAGCCGCCCGCGGGCACGGCGAGCAGCACGAGGGCCAGCGGCAGCGCGAGACGGCGGAAGGAGGCGCCGACCCGGAGGGTCGCGCGCAGCCCGCGTCTGGCCCCGTCGGCGGCGACGGCGACCAGGAAGACGCCGTAGCCGGCGAGGAGCCCGAGGGGCACGCCGTCGACGTCGGCGGGGAGGGCCATGACGAGCAGGGCGGCGGTGGCGACCCAGCAGAGCGCGGCGCCGACCCAGTTGCGCAGGAGGACGTAACCGAGGCCCAGGCAGGAGAGGTTGAGCAGGCCGATCATGGCGGCCTGTGCCCCGTTCGCCTCGCCGCGGGGCTGCGCGGGCGGCTGCCCGCCGTCGCCGGGCGGCTGCCCGTACCCGGGCGGGCCGTAGCCCGGCGGCGGCCCGTAGCCGGGCGGGGCGCCGGGCGGCGGAGGCGTCCCGGCACCGGCCCAGCCGGGCGCGGTCGCAGGACCGACGCCGGGAGCCGAGCCGGCAGCGGAATCGGAAGCCTGGCCTGAAGCCGGGCCGGAAGCCGGGCCGGAAGCGGCGGCCGCAGCGGATCCGGGCGCCGCACCCGGCGGCGGGCCGAAGGCCAGCGTGGGCGGCGAGGCAGGCGGTGTGACAGATGTCGCAGGTGGTGCGGCAGGTGCGGCCGGCGTCGCGGGCGCGGGTGGCGCTTCCCAGGGCGCCGCAGGAGTCCGCGGGTCCACCCCGCGACCGTCCCCGACAGGCCGGTCGGCCTGTTCGGGACGTGCGTCGGACGGTTCAGGACGTGCGTCGTTCGGTTCTTCCCCCACCACGGTTCCCCCTCGTGGGTCCATGCGCGGTGACACCCCACCGTCGCCTCTTGTCACCTACCCTTCACGGTCTCCCCACACGCGTCCACCGTTCTGGGAAGCCGGTGACCAAGCTGCGACGTAGGGGTGCGGGATTTCGTCTCATACAGGGCCTAGAGTCGCCGGGTGCCGTACGACCACCGGAAGACCACCCGCCGCACCCTCGCCCTCGCCCTCGCCGCCACGGGCTGCTGCGCCGCACTCGCCGGCTGCGCGGCCTCGCAGGCCTCGCCACAGGAGAACGGGAAGCAGCCGAGCCCGCCGCTCGCCTCCGACGGGCAGCCGACGCGCTCCCCCCTCCCGCCCTCCGCGGCGACCGGGACGGGCACACCGACCGGGACGACGACACCGACCGGAACGACCGCGGCGACGGGGACGAACCCGGTGAAGCCGTCCCTCGCCGGGCGGACCGTCGTCCTCGACCCCGGCCACAACTCCGGCAATTTCCGGCATTCCACAGAAATCAACCAGAAGGTGAACATCGGCGCCACCCGCAAGGAGTGCGACACCACCGGCACCTCCACGAACGCGGGCTACACCGAAGCCTCCTTCACCCTCGACGTCACCCACCGGCTCCGGGACCTCCTCACGGCGCGCGGCGCCAAGGTGGTCCTCACCCACGACGCCGACCGCCCCTGGGGGCCCTGCATCGACGAGCGGGCGAAGATCGGCAACGCGGCCCGCGCCGACGCCGTCGTCTCCGTCCACGCGGACGGATCCGCCGTCGGCAACCGCGGATTCCATGTGATCCTGCCCGCACGCGTACGCGAAGGCTCCGCCGACACCACGAAGATCGTCGACCCCTCCCGCGACCTGGGCGAGCGGATCGCCGACCGGTTCGCCCGTGCCACCGGAACGGCTCCCGCCAACTACCTTGGTTCCGGCACGGGGTTGGACGTCCGCGACGATCTCGGGGGCCTCAATCTCTCAACCGTCCCCAAGGTCTTCGTCGAATGCGGCAATATGCGTGATCCGAAGGACGCACAGCTGCTCACGTCGGCGACGTGGCGGCAGAAGGCGGCCCAGGGGATCGCGGACGGCATCGCCACCTACCTCAAGGGGTAGAACCGGCGGGCGATAGATTCGCTCCGTACGATGGGGCAGCTCCATGCCATCCCCCGTGCCATGACCTGAGCGCCACCCCGACGCGACGACCCGACGAAGGACTTCTTACGTGAATATCCGCTCCCTCACCCGAGGCGATGGCGTGCTGATCGGTGCAGCGGTGGTGCTGTTCATCGCCTCGTTCCTCGGCATTTCCGGCTGTGACGCAACTGAGGCGATCTGCGACCAGATCGAGAACCCGAACTCCTGGGAGATCTCGTACCTCGGCTGGGGGTCCTTCTTCCTGGGCTTCGCCGGCGCCGCGCTCGTCGTCTTCTCCCGCAGCCTGCCGGAGCAGCGCAAGGTGGCCGGCCTGGAGCTCGGCCAGGTCGGTGCCGCGTTCACCATCGCCTCCGCCTGGACCCTGCTCATGTGGGTCTTCGAGTCGAGCAACGCCGGTGCCGGCCTCGTCCTCGGCCTGATCGCCGCCCTGGTCCTGGCCGGTGCGGTCGTCGCAGGCCCGCTGGTCCCGGCCCTCAAGGCTCCGCTCGTCGGCGCGCCCAAGCCGCAGACCCCGCAGCCGTACGGCATGCAGCCGGGCCAGCCCGGCCCGCAGGGCGTCCCCGGTGGCTACGGCTACCCGGGCGCGCAGCACCCGCAGTACGGCGGGCCGCAGGACCCCTCGCAGGGTGCGGGCCAGCCGTTCGGCGCGCAGGCCGCCGCCCCGCAGGCTCCGCAGCAGCCCGAGCCGCAGGCCCAGGCCCAGGCTCAGACTCCGCAGGCGCAGCCGGCCGGGGACTTCACGCCGTTCTGGTTCGCGGTTCCGGTCGCCCGCCCGCTGTACGCGGAGGACGGCTCCCAGGCGCCGATCGCCGAACTGGCCCCGGGTACCTGGTACCTGGCGGTCGAGCAGCGCGGTGCCACCCTGGTGGCCCAGACGCAGGACGGCCGTCGTGGTGTCCTGCAGGACACCACAGGCATCCAGCGCGGCTGATCCACAGCCGTAGTACTGCCGACGGCCCCTCGTCCGGAATCCCTTCCGGACGAGGGGCCGTTGTCGTACAGTCCCCGCATTCGCCTGAACTGACGGAACGTCAGAAAGGATGCGGGGCATGCGACTCGGACTCGCCCTCGGCTACTGGGGCCGCGGCCCCTCCCCCGCCCATCTCGACCTCGCCCGCGAGGCCGAGCGGCTCGGCTACGACTCCGTGTGGACGGCGGAGGCCTGGGGCTCCGACGCCTTCACCGCGCTGACCTGGATCGCCGCCCACACCAGCCGGATCAAACTGGGCACCGCCGTCGCGCAGATGGCCGCCCGGGCCCCCACCACCACCGCGATGCACGCGCTCACCCTCGACCACCTCTCCGGCGGACGGGTCATGCTCGGACTCGGCCTCTCGGGGCCGCAGGTCGTCGAGGGCTGGTACGGGCGCCCCTTCCCCCGCTCCCCGCTGACCGCGACCCGCGAGTACGTGGACGTCGTCCGCCAGGTCCTGCGCCGCGAGGCCCCGGTCCGGCTCGACGGGCGCCACCACTCCCACCCGTACACCGGGACGGACGGCACCGGCCTCGGCAAGGCGCTCAAGCCGATCACCCACCCGCTCCGGGCCGGACTCCCCATCCTGCTCGGCGCCGAGGGACCGAAGAACATCGCGCAGACGCTCACCATCGCCGACGGCTGGCTGCCGCTGTACTGGACGCCCGACCGCTGGTCCGAGGTGTACGCGCTGCCCGAGCGTCTCCCCGAGGGCTTCCTGGTCGCCCCCATGGTCCGCGCCCAGCTCTGCGAGGACGTGGCGGCCGGACTGCTGCCGGTCAAGGCGATGCTCGGCTTCTACATCGGCGGCATGGGCCACGCGGCCCGCAACTTCCACGCCGACCTGATGGGGCGGATGGGGTACGAGAAGGAGGCGAGGCGCGTCCAGGAGCTGTTCGCGGCCGGGCGGCGCGAGGAGGCCGTCCTCGCCGTGCCGGATGCCTTCGCGGACGAGATCTCGCTGGTCGGCCCCCGGGAGCGGATCGCCGAACGGCTCGGGAAATGGCGGCAGGGCCCGGTGACGGACCTCCTCGTCACGTCACCGGACCCTGCCACCCTCCGCCTGCTCGCGGAGCTCAACTCCTAGTACACGCCGGGGTGTCGGTCCTCATACGCGCCGGAGTGCCGGTCATCACCCGCCGCTGAGCTCCGAGGTGCTCGGCACCTTCTCGACGACCTCGGCGCCGGCGCTCTTGCCCGCGTCCTTGACGCTGTTGATGACGTTCTCGAAGGCGCCGACGTCCGCGTCGCCCACCTCGCCCTTGCGGAGCTTCGTCCCGAGCTCCTTGAGCGACTCGATCCCGGCCGTGAGCGGCGCGACCGCCTTCGAGAGCAGCGGGTCGCCCTTGGCGTTGTTCGTCGCCGCCTTGAGCCGGTTGTACGTGAACGCGCCCGCGAGGCCCGCCTTCACCAGCGCGAAGGTCCGGCCGTCCGCACCCTTCTTGAACTTGCCCGCGCGGTAGGGCTTCACGATCCACTGGTAGGTGGCTCCCGCGGCCAGACCCGCGTTGGCCACGAACCGGGTCTTGGCGAGCTTCTGCTGCTCGAAGCTGCTCGAAGCCGTCGGGGTCGCGGCGCCGCTCGCGCTCGCGTCGTCGTCGCCGTTGCAGGCGGCGGTGGTCAGGAGCAGGGCGCAGGACAGCAAGAGGGCCACGACACCGCGGGACACGGACCGGGGTATGGATCTGGGCACGGCAGGACCTCCCTGGGGCTTGTGGCGCCAGCCTCACCCGGGGCACCGGGTGCCGCCACACGAGCGACTCCGAATGGGTCCCGCCCCCGCCCACCACGGAGATCGACTCGGTGCGCGCGTGAAGCGGCCGGTGCGGCCTTCGCCGTCGTGCCGGGCGGAGATCAGCAGCAGTCGGGCGCCAGCCCCACCGGCAGCCGTTCGCCGCCGAAGACGGCCACGGTGGCCTCCTCGCCGCCGAGCGCCGCCACCGCGAGCAGCAGGGAGCCGGCCGTCCAGCTGGTCTGCTCCTCGGGCCACATGGCCTTGTCGCTCTCCGTGTCGCCCTCGAAGACGTACCCCGTCCAGTACATGCCGTTCTCGGCGCGCAGGTGCTGGATGTCCTGGAGGATCGTGAGGGCCCGGTCCGACTCCCCCATCGCCCAGAGGGCGAGGGCGAGTTCGCAGCTCTCGCCGCCGGTGACCCACGGGTTGGGGATCACGCAGCGCACACCGAGACCGGGCACGACGAACGTGTCCCAGTCGGCCTCGATACGGGCCTTCGCCTCGGGTCCGGTGACCGCGCCGCCGAGGACCGGGTAGTACCAGTCCATCGAGTAGCGGGACTTGTCGAGGAAGCGCTCGGGATGCCGGCGGATCGCGTGGCCGAGCGCCCCGGTCGCCAACTCCCAGGCGGGCTGCGGTTCTTCGCGGGTCTCGGCGATGGCGAGGGCGCAGCGCAGAGCCTGATGGATCGACGAACTGCCGGTGAGCAGCGCGTCGTTCACCGGCGTGCCGTCGGCCTCACGCTTCCAGCCGATCTGGCCGCCGGGCTGCTGGAGCCCGAGGACGAACTCGACGGCCGCGTAGACGGCGGGCCACATCCGGTCGAGGAAGGCGTCGTCGCCGGTGGCGAGGTAGTGGTGCCAGACGCCGACCGCTATGTACGCGACGAAGTTGGACTCCCGGCTCCGGTCGGTGACCTGGTCGGGTTCGCCGTCGTGGTAGGCCGCGTACCAGGAGCCGTCGCTGTTCTGGTGCCGGGCGAGCCACTCGTAGGCGCGGGCGGCGGCGGCGTGCTCGCCGGCCGCGTCCAGGGCCATGGCGGCCTCGGTGTGGTCCCACGGGTCGAGGTGGTGGCCGCGGAACCAGGGCAGGGCGCCGTCCTCGCGCTGGACGGCGAGTATCCCGGTGACGGTCTCGGCGGCCTGCTCGGCGGTGAGCACTCCGGGCAGGACGAGGTGCTCGGCGATCCGCTCGGGAGAGGTCACTGGGTGTCGGCCTTGGGCAGGTGGGGCTTGGTCGCGTACGCCACGAAGCTCTTGCCGACGACCGGGTTGAGCAGCTGCTCGGCGACCCGGGTCAGGGCGGGCTTCTTCATGATGTCCCAGACCAGGAGCTTGTGGTACGCGCGGACCGGCAGCGCCTTGTCGTTGTCGACGCCGAAGGCGCACTTCAGCCACCAGTACGGCGAGTGCAGGGCGTGCGCGTGGTGGGTGCCGTACGGCTTGAGGCCGGCCTGCCGGATCTTGCCGAGGAGCTCGTCGGCCTTGTAGATGCGGATGTGGCCGCCCTCGACCTCGTGGTACGCGTCGGAGAGCGTCCAGCAGACCTTCTCGGGGCCGTAGCGCGGGACGGTGATCGCGATCCGGCCGCCCGGCTTGAGGACGCGGACCATCTCGGCGAGGACGCCCTTGTCGTCCGGGATGTGCTCCATGACCTCGGAGATGATCACGACGTCGAAGGACTCGTCGGGGAACGGCAGGTTGAGGGCGTCGCCCTCCATCGCGGTGGCGGTCGCGCCCGCGGGGGCCTCCCCGGCCTCCTTCATGGCCGCGAACCACTTGGCGACCTCGCGGATCTCCTCGCCGTTCTGGTCGAGGGCCACGACCTGGGCACCACGCCGGTAGCACTCGAAAGCATGCCGGCCCGCACCACAGCCCAGATCGAGCACACGGTCGCCGGGGGCGAGCGGGAAGCGGGTGAAGTCGACGGTCAGCACGGGGTCGTCCTGCTTTCGGAGTTGACGGAGGTTGTGGGCAGTCGTTCCGCCGGACCACCGGAGGGTTGTGGGCAATCGTTCCGCAAGGCGATGGGGGTCCCCCCTGCTCGAACGAAGCTGAGTGCTTGGGGGAGGGTGGGCACAACCCACCCACCGGGCCGCACCCGGCAAACGAGGCGATTCGTCACCGGGCGCCTCCGCGCACCTGGGCGCCCTGCGCAGCGATCGCCTCGCTGTACAGGTCCGCGGTGCCCTGGGCCGCCCTCGCCCAAGTGAAGTTCGCCAGGACGCGGGCGCGCCCTGCGGCGCCCAGGCGAGCCCGCAGCTCCGCGTCGCCGAGCACCCGCCCCAGTGCCGCGGCCAGTGCCCCCGCGTCGCCCGGCGGCACCGCCACGCACGTCTCGCCGTCGGCCCCCGCGACCTCGGGAATCGCACCACCGGTGGTCGCGACGAGCGCCGTCCCCGTGGCCATCGCCTCCGCGGCCGGCAGCGAGAACCCCTCGTACAACGACGGCACGCAGGACACCTGCGCCGACCGCACCAGGTCGACGAGCTCCGCGTCGCTGATGCCCTTGACGAACTCGACGGCGCCGTCGAGTCCGTACCGCTCGATCGCGGCGGCGACCGGACCGTCCTCGGCACGCTTGCCGACGACGACGAGGTGCGCGTCGGGGTTCTCGGTGCGGAGCTTGGCGAGCGCCTCGATCAGGTGGATGAGGCCCTTGAGGGGGACGTCGGCGCTGGAGGTGGTGACGATCCGGCCGGGGACCTCGGAGACGGACGGATCGGGCGACCACAGGTCGGTGTCGGCGCCGATGTGGACGACCCGGATGCGGTCGTCGCGTACCCCGAGGTGGTCGACGATCTCCTGCCGGGAGGTGCCGGAGACGGTGAGCACGGACGGCAGCCGGCGGGCGACGCGCTTCTGCATGCGGGTGAAGGCGTACCAGCGGCGGACGGAGGCGCGGCGCTTCCAGTCGGCGGCGGCGTCGATCTCGAGCTGCCGGTCGACGGTGATGGGGTGATGGATCGTGGTGACGAGCGGGGCGCCGATCGCGCGGGGGCCGCCGAGGAGCCCGTACCCGAGGGTCTGGTTGTCGTGGACGACGTCGAAGTCGCCGCGGCGGGCGGCGAGCATGCGCCGGGCCCGCAGGGAGAAGGTGAGGGGCTCGGGGAAGCCACCGGTCCACATGGTGGCGACTTCGAGCGCGTCGATCCAGTCCCGGTACTCCTCGCGCCGCGGCGTCCGGAAGGGGTCCGGCGAGCGGTAGAGGTCGAGGCTGGCGATCTCGGTGAGCGTGAGCCCGGCCAGATCCTCGCCCTCGTCGAGGACGGGGTACGGCTGGGAGCCGATGACCTCGACGCTGTGGCCGAGGCGGGCGAGCTCGCGGGAGAGGTGCCGGACGTAGACGCCCTGACCGCCGCAGTAGGGATTGCCCTTGTACGTGAGGAGAGCGATCCGCAACGGTCCGTCACCGGCAGCGGTGACGCCCTGTCGGGGGCTTGCCTCTATGGCCTCAGCGGTCATGCGCGACCCCCTTCGAGCGTGAGTTTCGCCGGAGCGTAACCGCTCGCGCTAATCTAGAACAAGTTACAGACTTGATCGTTCTTGATCTTCTGGCCTGATCTCCTTGATCCTTCAAGGAGGACAGAATCTACCGGCAGGTAGCTCCGTCGTGAGAGCCGGAACAGGTGATTCGCGCCACGGCGCCCGCACCGCCATACTGTCGCTCCCCACCGCACGGAACGGGACCTCATGACCGCAGACATCAGAGCGGACCACAGACCCGCGTCGCCGCCCCTCACGGAGCGCCAGGAGGCGCGGCGCCGCCGCATCCTGAACGCCAGCGCCCAGCTCGCGGCGCGGGGCGGCTTCGAGGCCGTGCAGATGCGGGAGGTCGCCGAGGCGGCCGGGGTGGCCCTGGGGACGCTGTACCGCTACTTCCCCTCCAAGATCCACCTGCTCGTGGCGACGATGCAGGACCAGCTCCAGCACATGCACACGACCCTGCGGAAGCGGCCGCCGGCGGGCGCGGACCCCGCGGAGCGGGTGGCGGAGACGCTGATGCGGGCCTTCCGCGCGCTCCAGCGCGAGCCGCAGCTCGCCGACGCGATGGTCCGGGCGCTGACTTTCGCCGACCGTGGCGTGAGCCCGGAGGTCGACACGGTCTCGCGGCTGACGACGGCGATCATCCTGGACGCGATGGGCACGGAGCACCCCACCCCGGAGCAGCTCTCGGCGGTCCGGGTGATCGAGCACACCTGGCACTCGGCGCTGATCACCTGGCTGTCGGGGCGCGCCTCGATCGCACAGGTGAAGATCG
Source organism: Streptomyces sp. NBC_01077 (assembly GCF_045162855.1). Classification (NCBI taxonomy): domain Bacteria; kingdom Bacillati; phylum Actinomycetota; class Actinomycetes; order Kitasatosporales; family Streptomycetaceae; genus Streptomyces; species Streptomyces sp. NBC_01077. The sequence goes on from NZ_CP108669.1 coordinate 3,341,370, forward strand.
ACATCGAGACCGTCTGCCGGCTCATCGACCTGACGGCGCCGGAGGCTGCGCGTCGCTGACGGCACCGGGGCGGCGGCGCGGCGCTGACGGCACCGTGGGCGACGACGCGCCGCTGACGGGAAGCGTCCGCGCCGACGGCAGGTCGCCCTCGGCACCGACGAGACGCACGCACCCGCGCCCCCGGCGGCTGACGTGCCGGGGACGCGGGCGGTGTCGGCGGATCAATCGGCGGATCAGGACGACGTCTTGGCCTTCGCGTTGGCCTCCGCGATGACGGCCGCGCACTCCGGGCTGCTGTCGACGGCCACGAACATCACCAGCTTCAGCGGGCCGGCGGAGTGGTTGCTGGCCTGGAGCTGCCAGCTGCTCTTCTTCAGGGACTTGATCACCGAGCCGCCCTGCCCGGAGCTCCGCTCCTCGTTCCAGCCGCCCTTGGTCAGGGTCGCGACCGTGTCCGTGTAGGACTTCGCCGGGTCCGCCGCCTTCTCGGCGTCGGCCGTCCAGCTGACCATGCAGTCCTTGGCCTCGGCCGGAATCTGCTCGCCCGAGGAGTCCTGCGTGAAGCCGGCCCCCGTCGCCGCGTCGGTGAGCTCCTTGGTGACGTCGGCCCCGGTGGGCCGCTCGTCGCCGCCCGAACCGCCGGAGCCGCCCGTCGAGGACGAACCGGCCGAGGACGAACCGCCCGAGGACGAGCCACCCTTGTCCGTACCGCCCTCGCTTCCGCAACCGGCGACCAGCAGCACCACACCGGCGGCCGCGGCCACCCACTTCGCCTTGCGCACAATACTCCCAAATACGCATGTACGACGGCCTCTTGCCCCCGTTTTTCAGGGCACAGTTTTGCACGTGGGAACGGGTGGCGTACGCAACGACGCCTTTCGTCAGCCCTGTTCGGCATCCTTCCCGAACAGGGCTTCCTTCTCCTGTTCGGTGAACCTGTTCATGCACGCGTTCTCCGTCGCCTGCAGGGAGATCATCTCCATGGTCAGCGACTGCTGCACACCGGTGTGACGGGCGTACATCGTCCAGCCCCGCTTCCTGAGCGTGATCTGGAGCGTGGTGCCGCCCTTCTCGTCGAGCTTCTCCACCTGGCGCTCACCCTGGACCCAGTCCTCGCCGACGAGGGCGGTGACCGCCTTCTCCAGGTCCCCTCGCGATCCGTCGACGGGAGGGCCGATGTACTGCCACGCGGCGGTACAGGCGGCGGCGCGCTCCGCCAGCCGCTCCCGCTCCGTGGACGGGGTGGGACGCGGCGTGGAACCCGTGGGGGTCGCCCCGCCGATCCCCGGAAGGTCGGACTTCGGCAGCCCCGCCTTCTCGACGGCGGCGACGATCTCGGCATGCGCCGTCTCACGGCCGAAGGCGGAGGCCCCTCCCCCAGTTCCCGTGCCGGCCCCGCACCCCGCCCCGAGGACCACCACCGCCGCCGCTCCCGCGACCGCCGCCCACCCTCTGCCCCGACTCCGCATGACTGCCCCGCTCCCTGCGCGTACGTATGTGTGCCGAGGGAGTCTCACACACGCGGTACGCGCAGGTCACGGCGGTTCCGGCAGCCTGTAACGGGGGCGGCCGGGCCGGCTACTCCTCCGGCGGGAAGACCGGCTCCCCTCCGTCCGCGAGGGTGATGAGGATGGCCTCGACGGGGCAGCCCTCCGCCGCCGCGAGAAGGCGTTCGCCCGCGTCCGACTCCGGTTCCCGTGCATGGGACTGCCGCGCGGTGTCGAGGCGGAAGCCGTCCGGGGCGTGGTTCACGCACATGCCGGAGCCGATGCAGACGCTCCGGTCGACCTCGACGTGCCAGCGGTCGCCCATCACGCGCCGCCGTCGTAACCGGCCGGCAGGTGGATCATCTTGTGCTCCAGGTACTCACCGAAGCCCTCGGGTCCGAACTCCCGCCCCAGGCCGGAGTTCTTGTAGCCGCCGAACGGGCCGAGCATGTCCAGGCTGAACGTGTTGACGTTGAAGGTGCCGGTGCGCACGCCCCGGGCGAAGTCGATGCCGCGCTCCACGTCCCCGGTCCAGACGCTGCCGCTGAGCCCGAAGTCGGAGTCGTTCGCGAGCCGGAGCGCCTCGGCCTCCTCCCCGTACGGCAGGAGGCAGATGACCGGACCGAAGATCTCCTCGCGGGCGATCCGCATGGAGTTGTCGACGCCGCCGAAGAGCGTCGGCTCGACGTACCAGCCGCGGTCGAGCCCGGTCGGGCGTCCACCGCCGGACAGCACCTTGGCGCCCTCCTCCTGGCCGATCCGGATGTAGTCGAGGGAGCGCTGCTGCTGACGCTGGGCGACCAGCGGCCCGACCTGGGTGGCCGGGTCGAGCGGGTCGCCGACGACGAGCGCGCCGGCCGCCGCGGCGAAGGCCTCGGCGGTCTCCTCGTACCGGGAGCGCGGGACGAGGATCCGGGTCTGGGCCACGCACGCCTGGCCGTTGTTCATCCAGGCGGCCGGGACGATGCCGGCGACGGCCGTCGCCAGGTCGGCGTCGGGCAGGATCACGGCGGCCGACTTCCCGCCGAGTTCGAGGGTGACGCGGGTGAGGTTGCGGGAGGCGACCTCCATGACGCGCTTGCCGGCGGCGACCGAGCCGGTGAAGGAGACCTTGTCGACGCCGGGGTGGCCGACGAGGTACTCGCTGACCTCACGGTCGGCGGGCAGGATGCTGAGGACACCCTCGGGCAGCCCGGCCTCGGTGGCGATGTCGGCGAGGATGTACGAGTCGAGGGGCGACTCCGGCGAGGGCTTGAGGACCACCGTGCAGCCGGCGAGCAGCGCGGGCCCCAGTTTGGCGGCGGCGGTGAACTGCGGCACGTTCCACGGAATGACCGCCGCGACCACGCCCACCGGCTCACGCCGGACGAGCAGCGGACCGAGGATGCCGCCGCGCCGCTCCTCGTACGTGAAGTCACGGGCGACGGTGATCGCCGCGTCCCAGACCATCATCGCGCCGAGCGCCTGGGCGAGGACGGACCAGGAGTACGGGGAGCCGTTCTGCGCGCTGATGGAACGGGCGATCTCCTCGTGGCGTACGGCGATCGCGTCCTTGATACGGCTGACGACGGCGATCCGCTCCTCCACCGTCATCCGGGGCCAGGGCCCTTCGTCGAAGGCCCGGCGGGCGGCGGCCACGGCCCGGTCGACATCGGCGGTGGAGGCGTGCGGGACGCGCCCGATGACCTCCTCGGTGTGCGGGGAGACGACCTCGATGACGTCCTCGCCGAGCGGGTCGGTCAACTCCCCGCCGATGAACAGCTTTCCGTGCTCCACAAGCTCGGTCATGACCGCCGCCTTCATGAGGAGATGATTCCCTGACGATGCCTCAGAACTGATACCAGTTCTAGTTATAGGGAGCAATGCCCCGGACAGGTCGTCGACGGCCTTGTGGATACGACTCTCGCTGCCAGGCGTGAGGTGCGTGTACCCGCACAGCGTGAACCCGGCGTCGGTGACTCAGGCGGGTTCGACGCCCACGCGGTGCAGATAGCTGAAGTCCTTCCGCTCGCCGAAGCGACCTGCGCCGCGGATTTCCCGCGTACCGAGATTGAGGGCCAAGCCGTTCACGGTGCCGAGCACCCAGCCCAGGTCCGGGGCGAGGAGCGAGCCTGCGGCGGCCGCAGTCACGGCGACGGTGACCATGATGGATCGTTGGACCCAGGCGAATCGGGTGCTTCGGACGATCCGGTGGTAGTCCTCTGTCGCTTCGGAGATCTCGGCTCGAAGGTGTGCGAGCACGTCGGCCGGGTGCTCGTAGCTCGGTCGGCGGTTCGATCCGCGGGTGGTAGAGCATGACTGGCACTTCGGCCCCCTGGCACGAGGTATCCACTTGCCGGCAGCGACCCGGGTGTCACCCCACCCGGCGGGGTGTGGTTCCGCCGGGTGGCGATCAGGCCGTGGTGGCCCGGACTCATCACCCTGCCCCACCGTTCGCCGCGGTCCACCGCTTTCCGGATTCCAGTGAGATCGACCCCAGAAGGCTTTGACCAAGGCACGAGTACCATCTGGCATGGCCTATGTGATCACCGCCGCCCGCCCTGACGACGCCGCGACATTGGGGCCCTTGCACCTGCGGAACTGGCTGCAGAACTACCTCAACGCAGACGCGGGGATCGATGAGTCCTGGATCCGTGAGCACCGCGGTTCGTCCGCCACAGCGGAAGGCATCACGGAGTGGCGAGACTTCATCGAGGCAGCGAACCAGGACCCGGCCCCGCACTTCTGCCGTGTCGTCCGGTCCGAGACGGAGATCGTCGGCTATCTCTGCGGTCACCGGGAGGAATCGGTCACCCTCGGACCGATGTACTTGCTGAACCACGCTCAGGGCCACGGACTCGGTGGCCGCATGATGACCGAGTTCCTCACCTGGGCAGGACCTGCACGCATCCGTTTGGGGGTCGCCGACCACAACGAACGCGCGATCCGGTTCTATCAACGCCATGGCTTCGAGATCACAGGCGAGCGCTACCTCTGGCGAGGCAGACTGCCAACCCTGCCCATGACCCGCGAGGCCCCATCGGCCGCCGACTTCAGCTGAACACAGACATCGGGCCGCGAAGTGGTCGCGGCACCGCCGTCATCTCTCGTGAACATCTCGAACCGGGTTGATCCACACCTGCCGTCGAAACGCGCGACAAAGCCCAAGCGGGCAACAGCCGGGCCGTCTGTGGGCCGTGCGAGGGGGCCGGCAGGGACCGACAACGGCCAGCCATGACGGCTCGATCACAGGTCACCGACGGGTGGAAGTATCAGTGCGGCAGGCCTCTCTGACGGACAGTCAGTTCTCGTTATAGTGGGCAATGGTCGAGCACGCTCCGTACCGCCGCGGAGAACTTCCGTACCGCCGCGGAGAACTTCCGTACCGCCGTGGAGAGATGAGGATCCATGCAGGGACCCATGCCCCAGGTGACCGAGCACGGCGGAGGCGTCTGGTCGCTCCGGGTGCCCATCCCCGACAATCCGCTCGGTCACACCCTGGTCCACGTGCTCGACACCGACCGCGGTCCGGTCCTCGTCGACACCGGCTGGGACGATCCCGCCTCCTGGGACGAACTCACCGGCGGACTCGATGCGTTGGGACTCTCCGTGCGGGAGGTCCACGGGGTCGTCATCACCCACCACCACCCCGACCACCACGGTCTCTCCGGCCGGGTCCGCGAGGAGTCCGGGGCCTGGATCGCCATGCACGCCGCCGACACCGACATCGTCCGCCGCACCCGTGAGGCCGAGCCCGGCACCTGGCTCGACTACCTCGCCCGCAAACTGGCCACCGTCGGCGCCCCCGAGGACCACCTCGCCCCGCTGCGGGCCGCCCGCGCCTCCGGCCGGATGCGGACCCTGCCCGGTCTGCGCTCCGCCCTCCCCGACCGCGAGATCGTCCCCGGCGAACTCCTCGACCTGGCCGGACGCCGCCTGCGCGCGATCTGGACCCCCGGCCACACCCCCGGCCACGTCTGCCTCCACCTGGAGGAGGAGCACCCCTCCCAGCTGCCCGGCCACGGCCGGCTCTTCTCCGGCGACCATCTGCTGCCCGGGATCACCCCGCACATCGGGCTCTACGAGGACCCCGACGACGCCACGGTCACCGATCCCCTCGGCGACTACCTCGACTCCCTCGAACGTATCGGGCGCCTCGGCGTCGCCGAGGTCCTCCCCGCCCACCAGCACGCCTTCACCGACGCCGCCAGCCGGGTCCGGGAGCTCCTCGACCATCACGAGGAACGGCTCACCGGACTCCTCGGCCTGCTCGCCGCCCCGCTCACCCCGTGGCAGCTCGCCGAGCGGATGGAGTGGAACCGCCCCTGGGAGCAGATCCCCCACGGCTCCCGGAACATCGCCGTCAGCGAGGCCGAGGCCCACCTCCGCCGCCTGGTGAAACTGGGCCGCGCGGAGGCGGTACCGGGCACGGAACCGGTGGAGTACGTGGCGGTGTGAGGCACCTCGCACCCGCCGGGCGGGGGGCGTACGGGCCGGTAGAGTGGGCCCGTCGTCATCATGCCCGTACGGGGGGAAGCCGGTGCGAGTCCGGCACTGACCCCGCAGCCGTAAGCCGACTCCCACCCGGGAGCGGCGAGTCGGAATGCCCCGTCCGGGACGTGACCGCCGGCACCGTCGAGGAATACGGAGCCGGAGCCTGGTGCCCCTGAGGCGTGCCGGTGCCCGGCCGCAGGAGAGGGCTCCATGAACACCGTCCGCCGCGGCGCCGCCGCGCTCGCCGCCGCCACCGTCCTGCTCGGCACCGGAGCGGCCGGAGCGGCCACGGCCGCCCCCTCCCCTTCGCCCTCGGCCGTCACGATCCCGCCCGGTCTGTACGGCACGAAGGACCCGACGTACGACGGTGTCTGGCGTCAGTCGCTCGCCTTCCTCGCCCAGCGCAGCACCGGCTTCCAGCCCTCCGACGAGGCCGTGGGCTGGCTGCTCGACCAGCAGTGCGAGGACGGCTCGTTCAGCTCGTACCGCGCGGACGCCGAGACGCCCTGCGACGCGAAGACCATGCGGGACACCAACGCCACCGCCCTCGCCGTGCAGGGGCTGCGCGCGGTCCGGAAGCAGTCCACCTTCCCGGAGAAGGTCGACAAGGCCGTCGAGGCGGGCACCGCCTGGCTGCGGACCGTCCAGAACAAGGACGGCGGCTGGGGCTACAGCGCCGGCGGCGCCAGTGACGCCAACTCCACCTCGGTCGTCGTCGGCGCGCTCGCCGCGACGGGGGTGAAGCCGGGCTCGTTCACCTCCGCCGAGGGCCGTACGCCCTACGACGCGCTCCTCACCTTCGCGGTGCCCTGCTCGGACAAGGGCGGCGCGGGGGCCTTCGCGTACCAGCCCGACAAGACCGGCAAGCTGCTCGCGAACGCCGATGCCACCGCCGCGGCCACCCTCGCGGGCCTCGGCAAGAACGTCGCCGCCACCAAGGCCTCCCCCGAGCAGCCGCCGGTCTGCAACGACCTGTCGAAGCCGACGGTCGAGCGGGCCGCGCTCAACGGCGCCTCCTACCTGGCGAAGGCCGTCGCCAAGACCGGCCACCTGACCCTGCCCCCGATGCCCGGCGCCACCGACACCACCGAGCAGCCCGACGTCGGCAACACCGCCGACGCCGTCGTCGCGCTCGCCGCGTCCGGCGCCGCGAAGGAGGCGAAGCCCGCCCTGGAGTGGCTGGAGAAGAACTCCGCCGCCTGGGCGAAGGAGGGCGGACCGGCCGCGTACGCGCAGCTGATCCTGGCCGCCCGCGCGACGGACACCGACCCGCGCCGCTTCGGTACGGCGGACCTGGTGGAGCAGCTCAACGCCACCGGCCCGGCGCCGAAGACCCCGGACACCTCGGCCTCCTCCACGAGCGACGACGAGGGCTCGGGCTTCGACATCTGGTGGATCATCGGCATCGGCATGGTCGTCGGCGTCGGCATCGGCTTCCTCGTGAGCGGCCGCAAGAAGTGACCGTCGCGAGAAGGAACGGCGCCCGTGTCGCGGGCGCCGCGACCGGGGCGCTGCTGACCCTCGCCTCGGTCGTGGCCGCGGCCGCTCCGGCGCAGGCCGCCGGCGGCTACCGCTACTGGTCGTTCTGGGAGAGCGGCGGCGGGAAGCCCTGGGCGTACGCCACGCAGGGACCGGCGACCGCCCGCCCCGCCGACGGTGACGCGATCGGCTTCCGCTTCGCGCTCAGCCAGGGCACCAACGACACGTCCCGGCCGTCCGTCGCCCCCGACTTCGCGGGGATCTGCGGCGGCGTGGAGAAGAAGGACGGTACGAAGCGGGTCGCGGTCGTCGTCGACTTCGGCGGCCCGGCGGACGCGCCGCCCGGTGAGACCCCGCCGGACAAGGTGATCAAGGTCGGCTGTGCGCAGGTCCGTACGGACGCGACGGGCGCGGAGGCGCTCGCCGAGGTGGCGAAGCCGCTGCGGTACGACAGCGCGGCCATGCTGTGCGGGATCGCCGGCTACCCGGCGCGGGGCTGCGGCGAGCCGGTCGGCGAGGAGGCCCCGGCGTCGGCCGCGCCGAGCGCGTCGGCGTCGGCCGGGGAGGGCGGCGGTGGCCCGTCCCTCGGCGTGCTCGTCGGCGGGGCGGCCGTCCTGACGCTGGGCGGGGCGGCGATCTGGAAGGCCCGCCGTCGCGGATGAGCCCGGAATGAAGGTGGGTTCCGCCCTCCGCGCCCCCGCGGCGACCCGGGCCAACGCCCTGCACGCCGGAGCCTGGTGGCTGTGGGCGCTCGGCCTGGCCGTCGCCGCCTCCCGGACCACCAACCCCCTCCTCCTCGGCCTGCTCGTCGGGGTCGCGGGCTATGTCGTGGCGGCCCGCCGTACGGACGCGCCCTGGGCGCGCTCGTACGGCGCGTTCGTGAAGCTCGGCCTGTTCGTCGTCTTCCTGCGCGTCGTCTTCTCCCTGCTGCTCGGCTCCCCGATCCCGGGGACGCACGTGATGTTCACGCTGCCCGAGGTGCCGCTGCCCGACTGGGCGCAGGGGGTACGGATCGGGGGGCGGGTGACGGCCGAGCAGCTGGTGTTCGCGGTGTACGACGGCCTCAAGCTGGCCACCCTGCTGATCTGCGTCGGTGCGGCGAACGCACTGGCCAACCCGTCGCGGCTGCTCAAATCGCTGCCGGGCGCGCTGTACGAGGCCGGGGTCGCCGTCGTCGTGGCGATGACCTTCGCGCCGAACATGGTCGCGGACGTGGTCCGGCTGCGTACCGCCCGCCGCCTGCGCGGCCGCCCCACGGGCGGGGTGCGGGCGGTGCTCCAGATCGGGCTGCCGGTCCTGGAGGGCGCCCTTGAGCGGTCGATCGCGGTCGCGGCGTCGATGGACGCGCGCGGGTACGGGCGGACGGCGCAGGTCCCGGCCGCCGTACGACGGACCACGACCCTCCTGACCCTGGGCGGACTGCTCGGAATCTGCGCCGGTTCGTACGGGCTCCTCGCGGCGGAGGGCGCGGGGTACGGGCTGCCGCTGCTCGGCGCCGGGCTGCTCGCGGCCATGGCGGGGCTGCGGCTCGGCGGACGCCGGACGGTCCGCACCCGGTACCGGCCGGACCGCTGGGGGCTCCGGGCCTGGCTGGTCTCGGGCTCCGGGGTGGCGGTCGCGGTCCTGATGATCTGGGCGAACGTGTACGCGCCGGAGGCGCTGCACCCCGGGGTCGTCCCCCTGGAGGCGCCGGAGCTGCCGCTCTGGCCGGCGGTGTCGGTCCTGGTGGGTCTGGTGCCGGCGTTCGTGGCCCCCGTCCCCGTCCCCGTCCCCGCCTCCGCCTCCGTTCCGAAGGAGAACGCGTGATCCGCTTCGAGAACGTCTCGGTGACATACGAGGGCGCCGACCAGCAGCACCAGCCCACTCTGCGGGACGTGAACCTCACCGTCCCCGAGGGCGAGCTGGTGCTGCTCGTCGGCCCCTCGGGCGTCGGCAAGTCGACCCTCCTCGGCGCGGTCTCCGGCCTCGTCCCCCACTTCACGGGCGGCACCCTGACCGGCCGGGTCACGGTCGACGGCCGCGACACCCGCACGCATCCGCCGCGCGAGCTCGCGGACCTGGTGGGCACGGTCGGGCAGGACCCGTCCGCGCACTTCGTCACCGACACGGTCGAGGACGAGCTGGCGTACGGCATGGAGTCCCTGGGCCTCGCGCCGGGTGTCATGCGGCGCCGCGTCGAGGAGACCCTGGACCTGCTGGGCCTCGCGGAACTCCGCGACCGCCCGATCGCCACGCTCTCCGGGGGCCAGCGGCAGCGGGTCGCGATCGGCTCGGTCCTCACCCCGCACCCGAAGGTCCTCGTCCTGGACGAGCCGACGTCCGCGCTCGACCCGTCGGCGGCGGAGGACGTCCTGGCGGTACTGCAGCGGTTGGTGCACGACCTGGGGACGACGGTGCTGCTGGCGGAACACCGCCTGGAGCGAGTCGTCCAGTACGCGGACCAGGTGCTGCTGCTGCCGGAGGGCGTGATGGGCTCCCCCGCCGAGATCATGGCGGTCTCACCGGTGCATCCGCCGGTGGTGGGGCTGGGGCGGCTGGCGGGCTGGGATCCGCTGCCGCTGACGGTGCGGGATGCGCGGCGGCGGGCGGGTGCGCTCAAGGCCCGCCTGGAGGGGCGGGTCCCTGATCTTTCAGCCCGTCCGGCGTTTGAGGACCGGGGTCTGGGGCGGAGCCCCGGTTTCACGAAGGGGGGGTCCCCCCAGGCCCTTGTGCGTGGGAGGAGGGGTGGGGGCTTCTCCCTCGCCCGACGGCGCCGCACTCACCCCACCAGTCCCACCACCCCCCTCGTCCTCACCGAACGCCTCGGCGTACGCCGCGGTCGCGTGGAGGCCCTCCGCGCGGTGGACCTCCAGGTCCGGGCCGGCGAGACACTCGCCCTCATGGGCCGCAACGGCGCCGGCAAGTCCACCCTCCTCTCCACCCTCGTCGGCATGATCGCCCCGACCTCCGGCACCGTCCGCGTCGCGGGGCGGATCCCGCACACCACCAGCCCCCGCGAGCTGATCCGCCGGGTCGGCCTGGTTCCGCAGGAGCCGCGGGACCTGCTGTACGCGGACACCGTCGCCGCCGAGTGCGCGTCGGCGGACGCGGACGCGGACGCGGCGCCCGGGACCTGCCGGGCGCTGGTGTCCGAGCTGCTGCCGGGGGTCGGGGACGACACGCACCCCCGGGACCTGTCGGAGGGACAGCGCCTGGCGCTCGCGCTGGCTGTCGTCCTGACCGGCCGCCCGCCCCTGCTCCTCCTGGACGAACCGACCCGCGGTCTGGACTACGCGGCGAAGGCCCGTCTGGTCGCCCATCTCCGTACCCTCGCCGCCGAGGGACACGCGATCGTGCTCGCGACGCACGACGTGGAGCTGGCGGCCGAGCTGGCGCACCGGGTGGTGATCATCGCCGACGGCGAGGTGGTGGCGGACGGCCCGACGGCCGAGGTGGTGGTCTCCTCCCCCGCGTTCTCACCGCAGGTGGCGAAGATCCTCGCCCCGCAGCCCTGGCTCACGGTCGAGCAAGTGGAGGAGGCGCTGTGAGTACGGCGAGCGCCCGCCCGGTCCGGCTCGGCCCCCGCTCCGTCACGGCGCTGGTCCTCGTCTCCCTCATCGGGCTGTTCGCCTTCTGCTGGCCCCTCTTCGCGGACGCCGGCTCCGCCGTCACGTCGCACGCCGGTGACGCTCCGTGGTTGTTCGCCGCGCTGCTGCCGCTCCTCGTCGCGGTGGTCGTGGCGACGATCGCCGACTGCGGGATGGACGCGAAGGCGGTGGCGATGCTGGGCGTGCTGGCCGCCGTCGGCGCGGCCCTGCGGCCGCTGGGGGCGGGGACGGCCGGTCTGGAGCCGATGTTCTTCCTGATGGTGCTGAGCGGCCGGGTCCTCGGCCCGGGCTTCGGTTTCGTCCTCGGCGCGGTCACGATGTTCGCGTCGGCCCTGCTCACGGGTGGTGTGGGGCCGTGGATGCCGTTCCAGATGCTGTCGATGGGCTGGTTCACGATGGGCGCCGGGCTGCTGCCGGGGCCGAGCGGGCTGCGGGGCCGGGGTGAGCTGCTGATGCTCTCGGCGTACGGGTTCGTGGCGGCGTTCGCGTACGGCACGATCATGAATCTGCAGGGCTGGGTGCTGCTGCAGGGCCTGAGCAGCGGGATCTCGTTCCAGCCGGGGGCCCCGCTCCACGAGAACCTGGTCCGTTTCCTCGCCTACGTCACGGCCACGTCCCTCGGCTGGGACCTGGGCCGGGCCGTTCTCACGGTCGTCCTCACCCTCACCATCGGCGGCACGCTCCTGAAGGCGTTGCGGCGGGCCACGCGGCGGGCGAACTTCGAGGCCCAGGTCACATTCAGGGGCCCTGAGAAGTCCTCTCCGGGTGAGCCGCCCCACAGGACCTACGTCACGTACGAGCCGGAATAGTAGTCGGGCGGTACCCGCCCAAACCGCCCACAGCAGGGCATGACCTGCGGAAACCTCCCACACCCACCCCCCAGGACCTTCTGCCCGGGTCCGAACCTTCCTCGTACAGGGGGTCGTTGCATCGGCGTGCCGGCCCTGGTTGTCTGGTGGACGTCGCCAGGCAGCCGGTGCTCACCACAGCGCCTCGGACGGCCGGTTCCCCCCAGTTCCCGGGTTCCCCGGGCTCTGGTTCCGGCTTGCCGAAATCGCCTGACGCAGCCCCTGTTCCCGAAGTTAGGCAGAAACCTTGATCCGCTCGATCACCACTCGTGTCGCCGCCCGCAAGAAGACCTTCGCCGCCTCCGCAGCCGTGCTGCTGGGTGCGTCGGGTGCGGTGCTCGGCACGACGGGCGCGGCCTCGGCCGCCAGCCCGCAGGATGTCGCCCGGCAGATCGTTCCCGCTTCGCAGTACCAGTCCTTCAGCAAGATCGTGTCCCACGAGTCCGGCTGGAACCCCAAGGCCACCAACTCCTCCAGCGGCGCCTACGGCCTCGTCCAGGCCCTTCCGGCCTCGAAGATGTCTTCGGCCGGTTCCGACTGGAAGACGAACCCCGCCACCCAGATCAAGTGGGGCCTCAACTACATGAACGAGCGCTACGGCTCCCCGAACGCCGCTTGGGCGTTCTGGCAGGCCAACGGCTGGTACTAAGAGTCACCGCCGCACAGCGCACCGCAAGGCCCCGCCTCCCACTCCGGGAGGGCGGGGCCTGCGGCGTTTTCCGGGCCTTGGGCGTTTTCGGGGACCGAACCGCGCGAAGGCGCTCCAGCCAATCCAGCCGGTACAGCCGCTACAGCCGCTACAGCCGCTACAGCCGCTACAGCCGCTGAATGATCGTCCCGGTCGCCACCGCCCCGCCCGCGCACATCGTGATCAGCGCGAACTCCTTGTCGGTGCGCTCCAGCTCGTGCAGGGCGGTGGTGATCAGCCGCGCCCCGGTCGCCCCCACGGGGTGGCCGAGCGCGATGGCGCCGCCGTTGACGTTGACCTTCTCCAGGTCCTGGTCGAAGACCTGCGCCCAGCTCAGCACCACCGAAGCGAAGGCCTCGTTGATCTCGACGAGGTCGATGTCCCTCAGGGACATCCCGGCCTTGCCGAGGACGGCGCGCGTGGCGTCGATCGGCCCGTCGAGGTGGAAGTGCGGGTCGGCGCCGACCAGGGCCTGGGCGACGATCCGGGCACGGGGCTTCAGCTTGAGGGCACGGGCCATGCGCTTGGAGGCCCACATGATCGCGGCGGCGCCGTCGGAGATCTGGGAGGAGTTCCCGGCGGTGTGGACGGCGGTCGGCATGACGGGCTTGAGGCGGGCGAGACCCTCCATGGTGGTGTCGCGCAGACCCTCGTCCCGGTCGACGAGCCGCCACATGCCCTGCCCGGCGGCCTGCTCCTCCTCCGTCGTGGGGACCTGGACGGCGAAGGTCTCGCGCTTGAAGCGCTCCTCGGCCCAGGCGTTCGCGGCGCGTTCCTGGGAGAGCAGGCCGAGGGAGTCGACGCGTTCGCGGCTGAGGCCGCGGTGGCGGGCGATGCGCTCGGCGGCCTCGAACTGGTTGGGCAGGTCGACGTTCCACTCGTCGGGGAAGGGCTTGCCGGGGCCGTGCTTGGACCCGGAGCCGAGCGGAACGCGGGACATGGCCTCGACACCGCAGCTGATCCCGATGTCGATGACGCCGGCCGCGACCATGTTGGCGACCATGTGACTGGCCTGCTGCGAGGAGCCGCACTGACAGTCGACGGTGGTGGCGGCCGTCTCGTAGGGGAGGCCCATGGTGAGCCAGGCCGTGCGGGCCGGGTTCATGGACTGCTCGCCGGCATGGGTGACCGTACCGCCGACGATCTGCTCGACGCAGTCGGCGTGGATGCCGGTGCGCCCGAGGAGTTCGCGGTAGGTCTCGCCCAGGAGGTAGGCGGGATGGAGGTTGGCGAGCGCGCCTCCGCGCTTGCCGATGGGGGTGCGTACGGCTTCGACGATGACGGGTTCCGCGGCCATGAGCTCGTCCTCTCCTCGACCGGACGGGGCGTCCCGGCAGCCCGTCGGTCGGCGTCACGGGGGAACTAGTACGCGTTCTAGTTCTGAGTGCAGTCTTATGACTGCTACCGCGGGTACGCAAGGGTCCGGGAGGCAACAGTTCCCGTTCCGACCCTTGCTACTTGTAGAACTCGTTACTAACTTTCCCGGCAACTCCTGACACCCCATCAGATCTACTCATCGGATCCCCCTCGGATCCTCCCTCGGATCCCCCTCTCAGATGCCTCACCAGATCCCTCGTCAGATCCCTCAGATGCGGAGTGTGTTGCCGATGCCCTGTCCCCATCTTCCCGAGGGGTTCGACGCCACCGACCCCGATCTGCTCCGCGACCGCGTCCCCTTCCCGGAGTTCACCCAGCTGCGGCAGACGGCACCCGTCTGGTGGTGCCCCCAGCCGCCCGGCATCACGGGCTTCGCGGACGGCGGGTACTGGGCCGTCACACGCCACGCGGACGTCAAGTACGTCTCCACACACCCCGAGTTGTTCTCCTCGAACGAGAACACGGCCGTCATCCGCTTCAACGAGCACATCACCCGGGACCAGATCGAGGTCCAGAAACTGATCATGCTCAACATGGATCCGCCCGAGCACACCCGGGTCCGCCAGATCGTCCAGCGCGGCTTCACTCCCCGGGCGATCCGGAACCTGGAGACCGCCCTGCGCGACCGCGCCCACTCCATCGTCGACGAGGCCAAGCGCGGCGCGGACGCCGACGGCACCTTCGACTTCGTCACCCGGGTCGCCGTCGAACTCCCCCTCCAGGCCATCGCCGAACTCATCGGCGTCCCCCAGGAGGACCGCTCCCGGATCTTCGACTGGTCGAACAAGATGGTCGCGTACGACGACCCCGAGTACGCCATCACCGAGGAGATCGGCGCCGAGGCCGCCATGGAACTCATCGGCTACTCGATGAACATGGCCGCCGCCCGCAAGGAGTGCCCCGCAGCCGACATCGTCAGCCAGCTCGTCGCCGCCGAGGGCGAGGGCAACCTCTCCTCCGACGAGTTCGGCTTCTTCGTGCTGCTGCTCGCCGTCGCCGGGAACGAGACCACCCGCAACGCCATCAGCCACGGCATGCACGCCTTCCTCACCCACCCCGACCAGTGGGAACTCTTCAAGCGGGAACGGCCGGCGACCGCCGCCGAGGAGATCGTGCGCTGGGCGACCCCCGTCGTCTCCTTCCAGCGGACCGCGACCCAGGACACCGAACTCGGCGGGCAGAAGATCGCCAAGGGCGACCGCGTCGGCCTCTTCTACTCCTCCGCCAACAACGACCCCGAGGTCTTCACCGACCCCGAACGCTTCGACATCACCCGGGACCCCAACCCGCACCTCGGCTTCGGCGGCGGCGGGCCCCACTTCTGCCTGGGCAAGTCCCTCGCCATCAAGGAGATCGAGCTGATCTTCAACGCGGTCGCGGACGCCCTGCCCGACCTCTCCCTCGTGGGCGAACCGCGCCGCCTGCGGGCCGCCTGGCTGAACGGGGTGAAGGAACTCCGGGTGCGCGCCTCGGCGTGAGTCACCCGGGGTGGGGTGGGGCGGAACCGGAATCCCACCGGGCACGTCCCACCCCGCATGCGGGGGACACACAGAATTCTGACCACCATCGTCGCGCTGCTCGCGCTCCAGCTCGGCTCGCTCGTCGCACCGGCGTACGCCTGCGGCTGCGGCGCCATGATCCCGACCAAGGACCAGCGCATCGGCGTCGACCGCGAGGAGTCGGCCGTCCACTGGGACGGCCGCACCGAGACCGTCGTCATGCGCTTCAACGTCCACGGCGACGCCCGGCACGCCGCCTGGATCATGCCGGTGCCGAGCCGCGCCGGCGTCACCCTCGGCGACCCCGAGCTCTTCGACGAGATCGAGCAGCTCACCGAGCCCGAGCAGCGCGACCGCTTCTACTTCTGGCCGCGCGCGGGCGACTGGCCGTTCGACCTCGACTACGGGGACGGGGCCGGGGCCCCGGCGCCCGGCAAGGGCGGTGTCGGAGTCGTCGGCCGCGAACGGCTCGGCCCCTTCGACGTGGCCCGGCTCACCGCCACCGACCCCGAGGCCCTCGGCGACTGGCTGCGCACCAACGGCTTCGAGCTGCCGGAACGACTGACCGGCGCGCTCCAGCCGTACGTCGAGCAGAAGTGGGAGTACGTCGCCGTCCGCCTCGCACCCCAGGAGAAGGACGCCGTCCTCCAGGGCGAGCTGACCCCGCTGCGCATCACCTTCGCCTCCCCCGAACTCGTCTACCCCATGCGGCTTTCGCGGCTCGCGAAGACCTCCCAGACCCTCGGCCTCTCCATCCTGGCCGAGCACCGGATGGAGCCCCGCTCCCCCATCGGCGGCGACGCGCCCGAGGTGACCTTCGCCGGACGGATCGAGCGGCCCGAGGGCGCCGTCGCCGAACTCGCCGGGGCGAAGCCGGTCCATCTGACCGTCCTGGAGCAGGAGTTCCCGTACCCGGAGCGGATCGACGACGACCACCATCTGCGGACCGTCGCCGACACCCCGTACCGCCGGGTCGAGTACACCGACCGGCTGCTGACCGTGGGCGACGGCATCCCCGTCTGGCTGCTGACGGTGGGCGGCGGACTGGCACTCGCGGCCGTCGCGACGCTGCTGGTCGTACGAGTGACAAGGCGCCGCCCCGTCGTGGACAGCGGTGTACGTTCGCCCGCATGACGCCTCCTCAGAACGCGCAGAACACCCCGGACGCCCAGAACCCTCGCTGGGCCGAGGTCGACCACTACTTCGGCGAGACGATCGCACCGGCCGACGAGGCGCTCACCGCCGCCCTCGCCGACTCCGCGGCGGCCGGGCTGCCCGAGATCGCCGTCGCCCCCAACCAGGGAAAGCTGCTCCACCTGCTCGCCCGGATGCAGGGCGCGCGGACCGTCCTGGAGATCGGCACCCTCGGCGGCTACAGCACGATCTGGCTGGCCCGCGCCCTGCCCTCCGACGGCCGGCTGATCACCCTCGAATACAGCCCGGCGCACGCCGACGTCGCCCGCGCCAACATCGCCCGGGCAGGCCTGGACAAGATCGTCGAGGTCCGCACGGGCGCGGCCCTGGACAGCCTGCCGCAGCTGGAGGCGGAGGGCGCGGGCCCCTTCGACCTGGTATTCATCGACGCCGACAAGGTCAACAACCCGCGCTACGTGGAGTGGGCCCTGAAGCTCTCCCGCCCCGGCACGGTGATCATCGTCGACAACGTGGTGCGGGGCGGCAGGATCACCACCCCGCAGCCGGACGACCCGGCGATCACCGGCACCCGCGAGCTGTTCGACCTCGTCGCCGCCGAACCCCGCCTGGACGCCACGGCCCTCCAGACGGTCGGCACGAAGGGCTACGACGGCCTCCTGCTCGCCCGCGTCGTGGAGTAGGCCCGGGCCGGCCCGAGTGCTCCCCGAGGGGCTCCCGAGGTTCTCCCCGAGGTGCTCCTCTCCCCGACGGAGGTGTTCCCTCTCCCCGACGCCGGGGAGAGGGAACACCGGCGGGCACGTCAGACGAGACGGGCCAGCAGCTCCGCGAAGAGCTCGGGGCGGCTGAAGTAGCCGACGTGCGAGGTGTCCAGGGTGTGCACCTCGAAGGGGTTGTCCGGGGTCAGCTCGTCCGCCTTGCGGATCATGTAGTCCTGCACCGCCGGGGTGATGCTCGCGTCCCCGGAGAGGCGGACATACGTGTGCGGGACCCGGCCCCAGCGCTCGGCCGTGACCAGTGCCCCCGGCTCCAGCACCCCGTGGTTCTCGTCCGGGTCCAGGGTGTCGAGCAGCGCTCCGAACGTGCGGTCGCCGGAGTCGGCCATGACGGCGGCCTTCAGCTCGGCGAACACGGCGGGATCGGCGTGGGCGGCCCGCCAGTTCAGCCGGACCACACCCGGATCGCCGGCCTCGCCCGTGAGCGGCACGGCGATCCGTGCCACCGCCGCGTCCAGCAGGTTCTCGTCGACCACGTCCCACGCCTCGGTGAGCATCGCCGGGTCGGCGAGACAGAACGCGGAGAGGTAGACCACCCGGTCCACCAGCTCCGGCACGGCGTCGGCGACGGCACTGATCGTCAGACCGCCGAGACTGTTGCCGACCAGCACGACCGGCCCTCGCGGGGCCAGCCGTCGCAGGACGTCCGTCACGTGCAGGACGTTGTCCTGCAGGGTGACGCCGCTCATCGGGGACGGGGCTGCCGCCAGCGCCGTCAGGTCCTGCGGCTGCCGGTAGTAGGCGGCGGGCCCTTCGGCCCGGTCGCCGTGCCCGGGCAGGTCGACGGCGTACGAGCGGTGTCCGAGCAGGGCCAGCTCGTTCTGCAACGGGCCCCAGGCCCGTGCGTTGCTGGAGCCGCCGTGGACACATACGAACGTGGGGCGCGAGTGTGCGCGCATGGTGGGATTCCTCGTCATCTTGAGGCGAACGGTGGAAGCGGGTCCGGGTGCCGGGCGCATGCCGGCACCGCGGTCAGCACCCCGAACGGGTGCGGATCGCCTGCCAGTTGTGGATGACGCAACACATGCGAACGACCCTAACAGAACGGAGCGTCTCGCGAGCGGGCGATGGCCCCGCCCCCGGCCCACAAGGACCCGGACCGCCCCATTCACCCCAAGGGCCCCGGACCGCCGCGCACGACCCGGACGCGCCTCCGGCCCACGGGGCCCGGACTCCGCCCCACGCGGCCCCGGACCTCGCCTACAGGGCTCCGGAGCCGGCCCCGCCCGGTGCGCTCTGGCGCCAGCCCGCGAAGAGCGGCACCTCTCCCGTGGTGTCCATGACGACCACGCCGAAAGGCCGGTCGAAGGCGATCCGTTCCACCACCTTGTGGCGGGGCGGAGCCGCGCTGCGGGTCATCGTCACCTGGGTGACGGCGGCCGCCTCGACGCCCTCCTCGGCCACCTCGACCACCGCCTCCTGCACCACCTTGGAGATGAAGAGGCCGGCCGCGGACAGGCCCGCGAAGTCGGCGCCGGGGCGCAGCGCCCGGGTGATGCCGAGCGCCGCCAGGTGGGCGTCGGCCTCGGTCCTCGTACGGAGGGTGAAGCGGGGCAGCGTGAGGTCGGCCGAGTCGGCGGTGAGCCGCTTGCGCGCCGCGGGCCCCGCCCAGGCGACGGGCAGCACCTCGGCCGGCCCGGCGCCCACCGGTCCGAGCACGAACCGCACGCGGGCGGCTGCCTCGTCCCCGGCGCACGGCAGCTCGACGACGGTGACCCCCTCCACGTACCAGACCCAGGCGGCCGGGATCCGCTGCCGCATGGTCGGCACCGGCCGGGTCTCTCCGTATCCGTCGGTGAAGGGCTCGTCGCGGGTGAGGTGCCCGGGGAAGGCGGTCAGCCAGGAGGCCTTCAGGGCGAGGGCGTTGACCAGGACCAGGTCCTCGGAGCCGTCCAGACCGAGCGGCAACCGCTGGATCCGCCCGCCGGTCGCCTCCGTCACCCAGGCGTCGAGCTCGTCCTGGGAATCGGGAATCTCGCCGAGGGAGATGTCGTCCGTCGCTCCGAAGACCGAGTCGGGCAGCGCGAGCCAGGCCGCACCGGGCAGCACCCCGAACCCCACGTCGGGCAGCCCGCGCCGGAAGGCGGGGAGCACCGGCATCGTGCTCCACACCCCGGTCGCCACCACCAGCCCGTCCGTCGCCGCGAGCCACCGCCCGGCACCGGTCACGGCCCCGGCGGCCGCCTCCCCCTCGACCCCGAGCAGCGCCGCCAGCTCCTCACCGGTCCGCCCCCGCGCCCCGGAGGCGACGGCACCGAGCGCCAGCCACAACCCGGCGGGCGAGCACACGAAGTCGTCGTCCCCCAGACAGGGCAACCACCGCACCGCCAGGGCCTGCACCGCGTCCGCCTCGAAGGCGATGGGACCGGGAGTCATATCCTGCCTTTCATGAGCATCGTAAAGATCAACGTCCTGACCGTGCCGGCCGAGCAGCGCGAGGTCCTGGAGCAGCGCTTCGCCTCCCGCGCCGGGGCCGTGGAGGGCTCCGACGGCTTCGAGTGGTTCGAGCTGCTGCGCCCCGTCGAGGGCACCGACCAGTACCTGGTGTACACCCGCTGGCGCAGCGAGGAGGACTTCCAGGCGTGGATGAACGGTTCCATGAAGGCCGCCCACGGCGGCGGTGGCGGCGAGGGCGCCGAGCGCCCGAAGCCCGCCGCGTCCGGCTCCACGCTCTGGTCCTTCGAGGTCGTCCAGCAGGCGTCGCCGAAGAACTGACCCTCCGGCCGGGCACCCGGAGAAACCGAGCTGCGCCCCAGGCCGTGCGCGCCGCACAATGGCGCGCATGACCTGGACCTTCTCCCCCGAGCGCGTCGACACCCCGGACGCCTCCGCCCTGCGCCGCGACTACTACGACGACGTCGCCAGCCGCTACTGGAAGCGCCCCGCGACGAAGGCGGAGATCGACGAGGGCCTGACCAACGACGGGGTCGAGCTGCTGACCCCGCCGACCGGGCAGTTCCTGGTCGCGCGGTACGACGGGAAGGCGGCCGGCTGCGGCGGGGTGCTCCTCCTCGACGAAGAGCGCGCCGAACTCACCCGCGTCTTCCTGCGCCACGCCTTCCGCGGCCTGGGCGGGGCGGGCGCGCTCCTGGGGAACCTGGAGGACGCGGCGCGCGAGCTCGGCGCCCGCCGGATGGTCCTGAACACCCGCCTCGACCTGGTGGAGGCACGCGCCCTGTACACCCGGCACGGGTACGGGGAGATCCCGGCGTACTGCACGGGCCCGTACATGGACATCTGGTACGGCAAGGACCTCTGACCGATCCGCCCCGCGGCCGACGGGGATTCCGGTCAGCGGCTCCAGACGACGACGTCGAAGACGGCGCGCGTGTCGGAGGCGAGGCCGGCCAGTTCCTTGACGGTCAGCCGGGCGAGGCGGCCGTCGTTCGTGCTCGCGCAGACGACCATGCCGGTCTTCAGCTTCATGTCCGTGTCGGTGCCCAGGGTGTCGATGTCCCGCGCGCAGTCCGCGTACGAGGGCGTCTTGTTCGTCGCGTCCTTCCACACCAGGGCCTTGGCGCCCTCCTCGGGGCGCAGCATGTGGTCGCCGAACGGGTAGACGGAGAAGTCGTTCTCCTCGCGGATCTCGGACTCCGTGGGAGGCGCGGAGTCCAGGTCCTTGGAATCCGTGTACGTGATGACCAGGGCGCCCTTCCACTCCTCCATGCCGCCCGGCTTCGCGGCCGGGGTCTGAGGGGCCTCTGTCTCCGGGGGCGCCGAGGCCTCCTGGCTCTGGGTCGACTCCGGGCTCTGCGAGGAGTCCGAGGGGGCGTCGTCGCCGCCCCGGGTCTCCGCTCCGGAGGGTGTGGCCGAGGTCGTCGCCGAGGCCTGCGCCACGGGCGGGGTGGATTTCCCGCCGCTGTTGCTGCTCACCAGGTACGTGCCGACGACGCCGATCACCGCCGCCACCAGCGTGGCTCCCGCACCGATCCAGGCCCCTCGGTGCGAGGACGTACGCGCCACGACGATCGGCGCCGGAGCGCCGTACCCGCCTCCGTACCCGTCGTATCCGCCGTTCGCCGGACCGGCCGGCGGGAGTCCCGGAGGTGCGGGCCAGCCCTGGCGTGGCTCTTCGCTGTTCATCCTGCGCGATCCCCCTGCGATGTGATCTTGGAGGGGACAGCGTACTGAGGGTTCTGAGTGACGGTCATACAGGCTTCGCAGCCCCGGAGTCAGGCGTGATGGTCGCCGGGCGGCTCCGGGTCGCGGGGGCGTTCCCCGTCCGATCCGCTGAGTTCTGCGGTCAGTTCCTCCACGAGTTTCACCAGGTCGGTGGGCCGGTCCGGTCCCCACCAGTCGCCGAGGAGCTCGGCGAGCGACTCCTCGCGGGCCGCGGCGAGCCGGGTCGCCACCTGGACGCCCTCCTCGGTGAGGAACAGCTGGACCCCCTCCCGGGTGGCCAGGAGCCGTTCCTCCACCTGCCGGGCGGCCTCGGTGATCACCCCGAGCGGCACGGGCACATGCTCGGCGAGCCCGGCGGGTTCGACCGTGCCGTGGCGGCGGATACGGAGCAGCAGCCAGCTCGAAGCGGGCAGCAGGTCGAGCCCGGCGCGGGCGGTGATCTTCTCGTATATCGCCTTGCGGCCCGCGCGGGAGCCGAGGACGGACAGGGCGCGGGCGCATTCGTCGTACGAGGAGCGTTCGACGGGGTTGGAGGCGAGCGTCTGGCTGGTGTCGGGCGCGGTGACCGACGCCCGCAGCTTGTCCTCCTTGAGGAACCAGGCGACGACGAAGGCCACGAGGACGACGGGTGCCGCGTACAGGAAGACGTCCGTGATGGAGGTGGCGTACGCGTGCAGGACGGAGGGGCGCAGGTCGGCCGGGAGTTCGGCGACGGTGCGCGGGTCGGCGGCGACCTGCTCGGGGCCGACGCCGGGCGGGATCGCCTGGCCGGAGGCGGCCGCGTCGGCGAACACGGCGTCGAGCTTGTGGGTGAGCCGGGTGGTGAAGATCGTGCCGAAGACGGCGACGCCGAAGGAGGCTCCGATGGAGCGGAAGAAGGTGGCTCCGGAGGTGGCGACGCCGAGGTCCTCGTACGCGACGGCGTTCTGCACGACCAGGACGAGGACCTGCATGACGAGGCCGAGTCCGGCGCCGAAGACGAAGAAGTAGACGCTCATCTCCCAGGTGGAGCTGGTCTCCGTCAGCTCGTTGAGCAGGAGCAGTCCGAGGCAGGTGACGGCGGTGCCGGCGATCGGGAAGACCTTCCAGCGACCGGTACGGGAGACGATCTGGCCCGATGCCGTCGACGTGATCAGCATGCCGGCGACCATCGGCAACATGTGCACGCCGGACATGGTCGGGGTGACGCCCTGCACGACCTGCAGGAACGTCGGCAGATAGGTCATCGCGCCGAACATCGCGAAGCCGACGACGAAGCTGATGACCGCGACCAGGCTGAACGTCCGGATCCTGAACAGCTTGAGCGGCAGCACGGGTTCGGCGGCCCGCCGCTCGACGTACACGAACCACACCAGGAGTACGGCTCCGAGGACGGCGAGCCCGATGATCTGCGCCGACCCCCACGCCCAGGTGGTGCCGCCCAGCGAGGCCACGAGGACCAGACAGGTGGCGACCGAGGCGATGAGGAAGGTGCCGAGATAGTCGATGGTGTGCCGGGTGGAGCGCGCCGGAATGTGCAGCACGGCGGCGATCACGAAGAGGGCGACGATGCCGATCGGCAGGTTGATGTAGAACACCCAGCGCCAGGAGAGCTGCTCGGTGAAGACCCCGCCGAGCAGCGGGCCGAGGACGCTGGTGGCGCCGAAGACGGCGCCGAAGAGCCCCTGGTACTTGCCGCGCTCCCGGGGGGACACCAGGTCGCCGACGATCGCCATCGACAGCACCATGAGACCGCCGCCGCCGAGGCCCTGGATCGCGCGGAAGCCGATGAGCTGCGGCATGTTCTGGGCGATGCCGCAGAGGGCGGAGCCGATGAGGAAGAGGACGATCGCCGTCTGGAAGAGCTTCTTGCGCCCGTACTGGTCGCCGAGCTTGCCCCACAGCGGGGTGGCCGCCGTGGCCGCCAGCATGTAGGCGGTGACCACCCAGGACAGGTGCTCCATGCCGCCGAGCTCGCTGACGATGGTCGGCAGGGCGGTGGAGACGATGGTCTGGTCGAGGGCGGCGAGCAGCATGCCGAGCAGCAGCGCGCCGATCGCGACGAGAACGGTCCGGTGGTTCTGCCCCTCCCCGGGCACGGGGGCGCCGCCGAGCTCGGAGGGGCTGACTTCCTGGGCCATGGGCGTCTCCTCGGGGCGTCACGTCGGGCGTCCCGCCGGACGGCCCATGGGACGGCCCCTCCATCCTGGTCCGAATGTCCCGATATGGCCTGCGGAGGGGCACGTCTGTTCGCCCGCAGGGAGGAGGTGGGCTGCATAATCGCCAGCAGTTGTCTCGGGGAGGGGACCCATCATGACCGGACACGTCTGTCCTGAATGCGGTGTGGAGAGACCTGGCTGCGCCTGCGCCCGGGCGGAACTGGCGGCGGCCGAGGACTTCGATCCGCTGCGGATCAGGCCGTACGTGACGCTGGACGCGACGGAGGGCGGTGCGGACGGCGGGGCGGGGGGCCCCGGCTCGTACGACGCGGGGCGCGCTGGCGCGTACAGCGTGGACAGCCCTGACTCGTACGGCGCGGGGAGTCCCGGCTCGCACGGCGCGGGGAGTCCCGGCTCGCACGGCGCGCACGCAGACGACCCGCCGACGGCACCGCTGGCGGCGATCCGGCTGGACGGGGGGCCGGGCGACGGCGGTCCGGGCGGGGCGCCGCACGGGGGTCCGAGTGGAGGCCAGGGCGGGGCGCCGTACGAGGGCCCGAGTGGAGGCCAGGGCGGGGCACCGTACGAGGGCCCGGGCGGGGATGCCGTCTCGTACGCGGCGGAGGCCTTTCCGGCCCAGCCGCACCCGGGGGGCGACCCCTCCGAGACCATGCCGCTCCTGCTGCGCGGCGTCGGCGACATCCCCCCGCCGCCCGGCCACGATCGCGGGCAGGGGCGGGGGCGCCGGCGCGGCGTGATGATCGCGGCGGTGGCCGCCGTCGCCGTGGCGGGCACCGCGGCCCTGGCGGCGGCCGTACTCGGCGGCGGGGACGAGCCCGACGACCGGGCGGCCGTACCCGAGGTGACCACGAGCGCGTCCCTGAACCTCGCCGTGTCGGAGGCTCCGTCCCCTTCCTCGGAGAGCCCGGAGCCGACCTCGTCCTCCCCGACTCCGCGCGAGACGTCCTCGGCCCCCTCGGTCACTCCCTCGCCGACCGGTACGACCGCGTCGCCGAGCGCCTCGGCGAGCACGACCGGCGTGGCGGCACCCCCGGCCGCCTCCTCCTCGTCGGCACCGGCCACCTCATCGCCGCCGACGACGAAGCCCTCGACGACGCCTCCCCCGACGGAGTCGCCGGGGGAGGGCGAGGAGGAGGCGCAGACACTCAGCGTCGGCTCCAGCGGGCACGAGGTACGGGAGCTCCAACGGCGGCTGACCGACGTGGGGGTCTACGACGGTCACGTCAACGGCCGGTACGACGACGAGGTCTGGGAAGCGGTCTCGCTCTACCAGTCGTACATGTACATCCAGGGCGACCCCGACGGCGTGTACGGACCGAACACCCGCGAGGTGCTGGAGCGGTACACCCCTCACATCTGAGTCCCGACGGGTCCAGCGGGTCGCGGCGGGGCCGGCGGGTCGCGGCGGGTCGCGGCGGATCCAGCGAGTCGCGGCGGGTCCCGGAATGCGGACCGGTTGGCCAAGACGGCCCTCGGTTTTGTATCGTAGAAAAACAAAGTGGCCCCGCCCGCAATCCCTGACCGGTGGGCGGGACCGCTTCGTTCTCCGTACCACCCCCTCTGGAGACCCGATGCCTGCCACCACCCCGGCAACGCTCACCGCCCGCGCCCTCCTCCTCGACATGGACGGCACCCTCGTCAACTCGGATGCCGTCGTCGAGCGCTGCTGGCGACGCTGGGCGGAGCGGCAGGGCCTCGACGGGGAAGCGGTACTCAAGGTGGTCCACGGCCGCCAGGGGTACGCGACGATGGCCGTCCTCCTCCCGGACCGCCCGATGGACGAGAACTACGCCGACAACCGGGTCATGCTCGCCGAGGAGACCGCCGACCTCGACGGCGTCGTGCCCGTCCCCGGCGCCCCCGCCTTCATGGCCGCGCTCGCGGAGCTGCCGCACGCCCTGGTGACCTCGGCGGACGAGGCCCTCGCGCAGGCGAGGATGGGCGCAGCGGCGCTCCCGATGCCGGAGACGCGGGTCACCGCCGAGGGCGTCGGAGCCAGCAAGCCGGACCCCGAGGGCTTCCTGAAGGGCGCTGCCGAGCTGGGCTTCGCCCCGGCGGACTGCATCGTCTTCGAGGACTCCGAGGCCGGCATCCAGGCGGGCCGTGCGGCCGGCATGCGGATCGTGGGCGTCGGCCCGCGCGCGGCGGCCTTCGCGCCGGACGTACACATCGCCGACCTCACCCGCCTGCGGGTCGAGCCGACGGCCGACGGCGGCATCGCGCTCACCGTCCTCCCGTAGGACCGCCACCGCTCAGGACACCCACCACTCCGTACGACGAGACCCCGGACCGGAAACGGCCCGGGGTCTCGTCGTATCCCCAAGCACCGTTTCGCGGGGTTCGCCCCACCCCCGTGGCGCCGGGCGGAACCTGGCGCTCCATCAGAACACGTCACACCCCTTGATGTGACGTGTTCATGTCGCCACCCTGTTACCTGGCGCACCCCCCACCGAAACCTGGCGCCGCCACGATGACCGGGCCATCGCCCGGCACCCCCACGGGGACGGCACCCGCCAAGGTCCCCCACCTCAAGGGAGTTCCCATGCCCGTCGGCAACGTCTACGCGCGTCGACTCGCCGTACTCGCCACCTCCGCCGCCCTCACCGTCACCGGCCTCCTCGCCACGGCCCCGGCCGCCCAGGCCGCCATGCCGACCCCGGTCAGCGCCGCCACCGCCCGCACGTACCTGGCCTCCCTCACCGTGAAGGCGGAAGGTTCCTCCTCGGGCTACAGCCGGGACCTGTTCCCGCACTGGATCACCCAGTCCGGCGCCTGCAACACCCGCGAGACCGTCCTCAAGCGGGACGGCGTGAACGTCGTGACGGACTCCAGCTGTGCCTCCGTCAGCGGCAGTTGGTACTCCGAGTACGACGGCGCCACCTGGACCGTCGCCTCCGACCTCGACATCGACCACATGGTCCCGCTCGCCGAGGCCTGGCGCTCGGGCGCCAACGCGTGGACCACCTCGCAGCGCCAGTCCTTCGCGAACGACCTGACCCGGCCGCAGCTGATAGCCGTGACGGACAACGTCAACCAGTCGAAGGGTGACCAGGACCCGGCGGAGTGGCTGCCCTCGCGGACCTCGTACCGCTGCACGTACGCCCGCGCATGGGTCCACGTGAAGTACTACTGGAACCTCAGCGTCGACTCCGCCGAGAAGAGCGCCCTCCAGTCCGTCCTCAACGGCTGCTGACCGCTCCACCACTGACATCGCGTCAACAACGGCCGCCGGGAAGTGAACCTCACCACACACTTCCCGGTGGCCTAATGTTGAACTTGCAAGTACTACTGAGGGGTGCCTAACCTTACGGCCTCATCGGTTTCCGTCCCCCACTCCCCGTCCACCCCACGGACGAGGCCAGGCCGAAGGAGTCCCCCCATGAACACCCTGAACACCCCGAGCAGTCAGAACGATCAGAGCGCCGCGAAGAGCCCCGGTGGCGCGAGCACCCTCGCCGGCCGCCTCGACCAGGCCCAGCCGTACGCGCTCGGCCTCTTCCGCGTGGTGATCGGCCTGCTCTTCGCCTGCCACGGCGCCGCCTCGCTCTTCGGAGTCCTCGGCGGCTCCGCCGGCGGCGGCACGATCCCCGCCGGCACCTGGCCGGGCTGGTACGCGGCCGTGATCCAGCTCGGCGCGGGCGGCCTGGTCCTGTTCGGCCTGGGCACCCGCAGCGCCGCGTTCCTCGCCTCGGGCTCGATGGCGTACGCGTACTTCAAGGTCCACCAGCCGGAGTCCCTCTTCCCGCTGCAGAACGGCGGCGAGTCCGCGGCCCTGTTCTGCTGGGCCTTCGCGCTGCTCGTGTTCACCGGCCCGGGCGCGCTGGCGCTCGACGGGCTCTTCCGCAGCCGGGTCGGCGCGGGCTCCACGACGCGCAGGACGAACGAGGACCGCGAGGAGCAGGGCGCCCCGGTCACGGCCTGAGCCATGACGCCGACGGCCTGAGGCGGCCCGAGCCACCTCAGCCTCCTCGGTCGCCGTACAGGAGAGGGCCGGAATACGCAGCACGCGTTCCGGCCCTTTCCCGTTCCCCCACCGCCCGGAACCGGCCCCTCACGCCAGGCACTTTCCCGCAAAGCCGCACACGTTCGCACGGGTTCCGGCGGACGGCGGCGGATGCCGTACGACCCTCATGCGGATCGCGTGGGGGGCGTCGGTCCGGGCTCCGGTCGGGCGCCGGTCAGGGCTCCGCTCGGGCGCGGGTCAGGGCTCCGGCACCCACCCGGCGGACGGCCCCCCGCCCCCGCGTAGGCTCTGCCCCTGTGAATCTGCTCGACAGCCTGGGCTCGCTGCGGTCGCTCACCGCCGGTCCATGGATCTACCCGGTGGTGGCGACGTCGATCCTGCTCGACGTCTTCCTGCCCGTGCTGCCGAGCGGCTTCCTGGTGATCACGGCCGCCACGGCGGCGGCGTCGGCCACCGCGGCCACCCCCGACGTACCGTCCCTCCTCCCCCTGCTCCTCTGCGCGGCCACGGCCTCGGTCCTCGGCGACTTCCTGGCGTACCGGCTGGCGCTACGAGGTGGCGCCAGGCTCGACCGGACGATCGCCCGGTCCAGGCGTCTGTCCATGGCGCAGGAACGTCTCGGCACCGCGCTGGCACGGGGCGGCGGGCTGCTCGTGGTCATCGCGCGCTTCGCCCCCGCCGGCCGCTCGGTGGTCTCGCTCGGCGCGGGCGCGGCGAAGCGGCGCGTCGAGGAGTTCCTGCCGTGGTCGGCTCTGGCGGGCGTGACCTGGGCCTCGTACAGCGTGGGGCTCGGCTGGCTGGGCGGTCAGTGGCTGGGCGCGACCTGGTTCAGCGCGGGGGTGTCGACCCTCGCACTCTTCCTGGCGGGCGGGCTCGCCGCCTATCTCATACGGCGTCCGGCTGCGGCTCCCGCGCCTGCGTCCTGACGGCGGGGTGCGCCCCTCGTACCTCCAGGCCGTCGAGAAGTCTCGCGGTCGCGTCGGCGATATCGTCCACGGCCCGCTCGAAGACCTCGCGGTTGTGGGCGGCGGGGGCGCGGAACCCGGAGACCTTGCGGACGTACTGCAGGGCGGCGGCGCGGATGTCGTCCACGGTCGCCTCCTCGGGCAGCGCGGGCGGTCGGAGCGTCTTGATGCTGCGGCACATGCCTCCAGTGTGGCGCGCCCCACTGACAACCGCCTTCAGGCCCCGAGGCCCCGCCGGCTACGCGCGTTGATCTCGGCGGCTCGGGCACGCAGCTCACGCAGAGGGGTGGCGAGCTGGACGTCGGCGGGCTCGGCCTCCCACTCGACGCCACCGTGAACGGCCCGGAGCAGAAAGCGCCCGGAGACGCTCTCCACGTAGAAGCCGACCCGCCCGCTGGCTGCGTCACGGACGAGGTCACCGACCTCGGGCAGTGGCTGCATGCATCCCCTCCGTCCCGATTCCTGAAGCCTGGGGAGAACCAGAGAAGCCCTCCGCCCGCGCCCTGTCAACGTATCTCTAGAGATGTCCCCCGATGGATGGATCGACCGGGCGGGACGGCGTACACGTGTGCACCCTGGCCGCGGGGTGCGCCGTAGGGTGTCCCGCAAATGAAGGGAGTGGTCCACCCGTGACTGACCAGGACAGCGCTCGTCGGCCCAAGTACCAGCGCATCGCCGACGAGTTGAGAACCGCGATCCAGTCAGGCGCCTTCGCGCCGGGTGACCGGCTCCCCGGCGAGAACGACCTCATGACGACCTACGCCGTGGCCCGGATGACGGCCCGCCAGGCCCTCTCCGTGCTGCGCACCGAGGGCCTCGCCGAGGCCCGCAAGGGTGCCGGGGTCTTCGTCCGCGTCTTCCGCCCGCTGCGCCGCCGGGGCATCCCGCGACTGTCCGGCGAGCAGTGGGGCAACGGGCGTTCGGTCTGGTCGGCGGACGTGGAGGACCGGGACCTGGTCGTCGACCAGATCGAGGTGGGCGAGACGGAGGCCGGAGCGCGGATCGCGGGAGCGCTGAACCTGGCGCCGGGCGCTCCCGTGTGCGTCCGCAGCCGCCGCTTCGTCCTCGACGCCAAGCCGGTGCTGCTCTCGGTCTCGTACCTCCCGGCGGAGCTGGTCCGCGGTACGCCGATCACCGAGCCGGACACGGGGCCGGGCGGGACCTACGCCCGGCTCACCGAGCTGGGCCACCGGCCGGTGCGGTTCCGCGAGGAGATCCGCTGCCGGATGCCGACGGCGGACGAGTCCGACCGGCTGGCCCTGGAGTTCGGGACGCCGGTGGTCCTCATCGGGCGTACGGCGTTCACCGGGCCGGGGATGGCGGTGGAGCTCAACGAGATGACGCTGGACTCGTCGTCGTACGTCCTGGAGTACGACTTCGACGCGTGACGTCGAACCGCCGCCCGGGATCGGCGTGGGCGATGTCCCCCGCGTACGCCTCGGCGGCCAGCGCGACGGCGTCCTCGGGCGTCACGGCCGACCCCACATGGGTCAGGACGAGTCGCCCGGCACCGGCCTGGGCCGCACTCCGGCCGGCCTGCGCGGCCGAGTGGTGCCCGGGTACTTCGCCGTCCGCCTCGCAGACGAACAGGTCGCAGTCACGGGTGAGTTCGACGAGGGAGGGGCAGGGCTCGCAGTCCCCGGAGTAGACGAGGGAACGCCCCTCCTCGTCCTCCACGCGCAGCGCGAAGGCGGGGAGCCCGTGCTCGACGGCCCGTGACGTCAGGGTCAGCCCCCCGACGCGGGCGACGTGCCCGTCGCACAACTCCTCGACGGCAAAAGCGCTTTCGACGGGGCTGCGCGCGCTCCCGTTGGTGAGGAACCCGGCGAGCCGATCGGCGATGCCGACGGGCCCGAACAGAGGCACGGGCAAGGACGGCTCAAGCCCCGAGTACAACAAGGCGTAATAGAAGGTAAGCAGGTCGGCGGAGTGATCGGCATGCAGATGGGAGATCCACACGGCGTCGACGTCACCGACGGCCACGTACCGCTGGAGCTCGGCGAGGGTGCCGCTGCCGGCGTCGACCCAGACGCGCACGCCGCCGCCCTCGACGAGATGGCCGGAGCAGGGGTTGCCCGGCCGGGCGAAGGGGGTGGCGGAGCCGAGGACCGTGATCCGCAAGGACGCGTCGAACATGAGCCAAGATTAAATTACCCCCGCGCCAACTCACGCAAAGTTGTGCGGACGGGGTGAAGGGCGTGCGTATTCTGTGTGCTCGCCGGCGCCCATCGGCGGGCTTCCGGCAGAAACTGAGGGACATTCATGCTTCGCGCACGCACGTTCGCGGCCGTGACCGCGGCCGCCGCCTCCGGCATCCTGCTGCTGCCCACGCAGGCGCAGGCCGCCGGCTCGGTCCACCTGTACAAGATCTACTACGACAGCCCCGGCACGGACCGCCGCTCGAACGCGAGCCTCAACGGCGAGTACGTGCAGATACGCAACACGACCGGCGCGGCGGTCAACCTGCGGGGCTGGACGCTGACGGACGCGGCGAACCACAAGTACACGTTCGGCAACTTCGTCCTCGGCAAGGGCAAGATCGTGACGGTCCGCACGGGCCGCGGCACGAACACGGCCGCGAACATCTACCAGAACCGCGGCGCGTACGTCTGGAACAACGACCGCGACACCGCGACCCTGAAGAAGTCGAACGGCGCGCGGATCGACACGTGCGCGTACAACTCGACGCGGGTCGACTACAAGTGGTGCTGACGCGGCACCGCACGTGAACAAAGGACGGGCCCCGGGAAACCCCCGGGGCCTTGCCCGTCCACCACTCCTCGAACTCCTACCCCTCCTTAGGCTCGGGCTCCCGGGCGGCCGGAATCCCGTGCTGCTGGACATCGGCGTTGACCTGCCCGCCGAGGGTCATCACGTTCAGGGTCGCGGAGTTCTCGCTGGCGATGGCCTTCTCGACCCGGGCGACGAGCGTCGAGAACGCCTCCCGCTTCGGCAGGTTGTGGTACGGCCCGACCTTGGCCTCGAAGTAGACGCGCTCGTGCCCGAGCAGCTGCTCGGTGGACCGGTAGTTCTTCCACTGCTCGCGGTACCGGTACACGCTCTCCAACGACACGGCGGCGACGACCACCACACTGAGCACGGTGGCGGTGACCCGGGCGAAGACCAGATCAAGATTCACGAACACGGGCACGAGAGCGCCACCGACGACGGAGACGGTCCGCATCCGCAGATGCATCGCCTTCATCCGGGTCGCCTTGACGTCGTACCAGCCCTGGTACTGCGAGAGCCTCGTCTCGATGTACCGCTGCGGCGTCATCTCGCCGCCCTGCGCCCCGGGTTCGGGCGCGTCCCCCACCTCAGCCATGCCGCGAGTACACCGGCCCTGCCAGGTCCCCGTCAACTCTTCACCCATTCCCCCACAGCCCACCACAAGGTACGTTCAACCCACCTTCGACCACAGATACTTCAGGGAGGAACCATGGCGCAGCACCACCTCACCCACCCGGCCACCGCCACCAAGGTCGGCATCACCCTCGGCATCCTCGCCGCCGCCCTGATGGCCCTGGCGGGCCACACGACCACCGGCACCACCACGGCCAGCGAACGCGAAACGGGCACGGTCAAGGTGGAAGCCGCCGCGGGCGACAAGAAGGTCGAAGTGATCAAGGCCTGAGACGGCCCCCAAACAGAAAGGACCCCTCGCCGACGACCGGCGAGGGGCCTTCTCTGTTCTGGTGGGCGGGGACGGTTTCGAACCACCGACATCTACTTCGTATGTTCGCCCGGGGCGCAGCTCTGGTGCCATCCCCTCAACCCAGGCACCCACGGGAGACCGCCCGGAGCCGCGCGCGTCCACCCCGGATGCATGCCACCCCCCTCCGGCGGAGGATGGAACTGTGCACCATCACCGAGGTGAGCCATGGACGCATACGACGTAGACGTGTACGTACCGGGTGGCGACCACATGGCGGAACTCGAAGAGCTGGTCGACTGGTTGCGCCGTGAACCGGAATTGAGGGGCGGGGTGGACCTGTTGACCGGTGCCGTCGGGGCCGAGGACCTGGGAGCGCTTCCCGAGATGATCACGGTGGCGGTGGGCGGTGCCGGGGTGTTGCCGGTCCTGTTGCAGTCGATCCAGACATGGCTGTCCCTCCGCTCCCGAAGCCACGTACGTGTCGTGATCAAGGAGAGGGGAGGCCGGAAAGTGGAAATCGAGTCCGCCCGCCCGCAGGACGTCGAGTCGATCTTGCGTGCGCTGGGGAACCACTGACCCCCTAGGCCGGCCATGAGACTTCCAGACCCGACGAGATCCAGGGCCATTCTCATCGGAGTGAGTAACTACCGTGACAAGAGGTTGCCCGATCAGTTGCAGGTCAGATCGAATGTGTTCGACCTTCATGGCGCCCTGACAGACCCGGATTACGGAATCATCTCCCCCGATCACTGTTCCAC
Source organism: Streptomyces sp. NBC_01077 (assembly GCF_045162855.1). NCBI lineage: Bacteria > Bacillati > Actinomycetota > Actinomycetes > Kitasatosporales > Streptomycetaceae > Streptomyces > Streptomyces sp. NBC_01077. The sequence continues at coordinate 3,374,359 of NZ_CP108669.1, forward strand.
CTTCCTGAACCCAACGGACCCGGCATATGTCGGCGCAGGCCTGAACATGGCCGCGGAAGCTGCCGAGGACCTGCTCCTCCTCTACTACAGCGGCCATGGACTCATCGCGACCCGGCGGCATGAGCTGTTCCTCTCAATGGCCAAAACGGAGTTGGACTCCATCCCTTCGAGCGCCATTCCCTTCGAGCTCGTCAGGGACGTGTTCCTGACGAGTCACGCCAGAAACCGGGTGGTGATCCTCGACTGTTGCTTCTCGGGCCGAGCGATCGGCGAAACACTCTCGTCGTCGTCCGACGACTCCGTGGCTCTGCACCAGGTCCCCGTGAGCGGCGCCTACACCATCACCGCTACCTCCGGAAACGCCGTGGCCAAGAGTGGAGACGGTCGCCGGAACACCGTCTTCACGGGGTCTCTACTGAGCGTCATGAATTACGGCATCCTGGGAGAAGAGCCGCTGCTCAGCTTCGGTCGGGTATACCGGGAGCTGGCCCGCCTGGCCAAGGAGCAAGGCGAGCCTGCACCGCAATCCTCGGGCACGGACACGGCCGCCGAAACACTCGCACTGGTACCGAACCGGGCACATTCGCGCTACCGCGCGCGGACCAGCGAGTTGAACCTCTCCGAGGTTCCGGCGAAGCGCGCACCCGAGGATGAGGAAACTTCATCCGACCCGGGTTCCCCGACGCTCAATTGCTATGTTCGAGTGCGCGAAGAGAATGGTTGGGCGGTTGTTGAGATCAATGGAGAAATTGATGTATACACCGCATACAAGGTAAGGAATGAGTTTGTCCATCTGGTGCGCAGAAGGCCTGATGGAGTCGTCCTCGACCTGTCGATGACGGATTTTATCGATTCGACGGGGTTCGGGGTCATTGTTGGATTGCTAAAGCGCTGCCGCGCGCATAACATCTCACTCCGGCTCGCGATCGATACCGAGCGCATAGCCAAGCAATTTCGCATGACAGGCCTGGTGAAAGTATTTCCGATCTACGGGTCCGTGGCGGAAGCATGCTTCCGGGCGAAGCTCCCCGAGCACCTTGAAGGCGCCATCCCCGTAAAGACCTCGCAAGTGCGGCTCCCCGTACAGGCTTACACGCCCCAGGATCTCCGCGCCGTGGTGCGATGGATAGCCAGCGACGACAAGGCGAGGTCGGACGAGGACATGCTGCGGGAGATGATCCGAGTGCTGGGTTTCTCCAGGGCCGGCCCCCGCATCCGTTCCTCGCTGGAACAGGCCATAGCCGACGAACGCGTCGTCGCGGTCCTGGCTACCGTGAGGGTGTCTGACCAGGAATCCAGCGACTAGCAGGGCACACGGCCACCCTTCGTACCTCAGGGGTACTGCTTGCCCTGGTTCTTCACGGACAAGGGCCGGCCGCCGCCATGAGCCCCGCCGAACCGCCCGGCCCCCGTTGATGTCCATCGTGGAGGTCAGGGGTCGGCTATGGGGCATAGAAAACCCCTCAACCATGATCAGTTGGGGGATTTTCCCTGGTGGGCGCGGACGGTTTCGAACCGCCGACATCTGCTTTGTAAGTTCGATCCAAGCCCCTGCGGCAGCCGGCGCGGCGGCCGGACAGGGGCGCTGGTGTACGCCCTCGTCCAGCGTCGTTGATGTCAGCCGTGGATGTCAGACACCTTCGCGGTCGTTGTCACGCAGCTAGACGCGCACGATTGCGACGGGAGACAGGCACCTCGCGGTCAGTGACGGCTTTCCATCCAGAGGATCAGAACAGTAACCACTCCGCTGCCGGCCTGGTAGGCGGCGCCTCGGAGAGCCTCGTTGTTGAGATCCTGGAGGCTCACGGTCCAGAGTCGCCGGGTCCACGCTCGGAGGTTCGTAGATGTCCGGTCGGTGCGAGGTTTACCATCTTTCATGTGCTTCCCTTCTTTCCTTTTGGGTGATGGATGGGTTGCCGCATAGGAGCCCCCTCGGCCAGTGGCGTAGGAACCGTTGCCGGGATGGGGCTCCTCTTGCATGGGACCTGAGTTCAGATCCCGTGAGCTGCCAATATTGTGCCATCTGGGGCGAGTTGTCGCCGGAACGGGTCGAAGCCGCGCTCTAGCGCCGACAGACGTTCGATGCGTTTCTCGGGCACCTGTTCAGGCAGGTCAGGGTGGGGCCAACTGGGCCGGAGGAACGCTTCGACGCAGGGCTTATTCGGCCGGAGGAGGGCTTCGAACGTGGGTGATGCTGATGCCATTCGGCCGGAGAACACTGACCTTCTCCAGCCAGTGAGCGGGGATGATCTGGTCGGTGTCGACGTCCGTGTGGCGCAACCGCTCGATCCTTGGCATCGAGTGATGGAGTGACGCGAGAGGCGTCGAGGAGCCGGAGGTCAGTCCGCGCGGAACCTACACGGGCCTCGATCGGGTAGGCGAAGCTCTGGACACCTACGCGCAGTTGGAGCCATACCCTTGGGATGCTGTCACACCTGGTTCGGGCACTCCCGCCCCGAAGTGACTTGAGTGGCCGCTCGACCTTCGGGCCCGGGTCGCTCTGCGCTGCTGCGAGGCCCTTCGGCGTGCGTGAACATCCGCCACAGGCCGCCTGCGTTGACGCACAGACAGATACTTGCGGTGCGTATCACTTCTGATCCGTAGCTCCAGCCGGATCGGTCAGCGGGGGTCATACCGGCCGCTCCGAGGCCCTGGAGAGGGGCTATCGGACGGGGGCGGTTGCTGGGGTTGCGGTACCTGGCTGCTGTACCGCAGGATCCCCGCGGAGGTGACCATGGAACGGCACTTGCTGGAGAAGCTGTTGGCCGGTGGCGACGAGGCGTCCATGGGTGCTCTGGCCGCCCTCCGCAGCGGCGCCACCTACAACGCGTGGGATACGACGCATCCCTCAGAGCAACATGCCGGGGTCTTCGCACGCCGACTTCAGCGCATGCGGCTGCACGGCGTCGAACCTCTTGGGCTGGAACGAATGGTGCAGCTCCTCCGCGCGCATGGCCGACCGGTGCGCGGAGGGCTGATCGATACTGCCGATCAGAAGTGGACCTTCCTGTGCTACTTCACCGAGGACGGCAGCACGCTTGTGGCCTGCGCCCGCCTGCAGCGGTGGGTCGAGCGATCACCGCTTTAGGAGTTCGGTCGGGCGGGCCGTCCGGGGGGCCTGCTTGGGTCTCCGACCATGCCACTGCCGGCCGCCCGACACCGCCCACGTCCGGGCTCGTCGATGTCAGCCCTAGATGTCAGCCGCGCGAGCCGGCAACCCCCGTCATCGCTTCTTCCGGAGCTTCCGCATCTTCGCTTCGGCTTCCTTCTTCTTCCGCTGCTCCACCCCGTACGCGGACCACGGTCCCTGATGCTTTGCACACCGCGAGCTCCCGATGACCGCCTTGCTCCGACACCGGCCGCCGCTCTGCGTGGGAGCTCCGCACTTCGACTGCGTCATCCTGTCCCCTCTCCAGCGCCCACCGTGGGCATCCCTCGCACGGTGCCCACAACTTCGGCTCACGGCGAGGGCGCAGAGGGGTGGCGATGGAAGCACAGGCTGGCGCTCCTGTCGCGCGCAGCGGGCAGGGCTGCCTAGAACGCTCGGAACATCGCGGGATCCCACCCCTGCGGAAGAGCGTTCGCCATGAAGACGTAGACAGGCCCAAAGGATGTCTCCGTCTGACGTTTGAACTGGTGCATCCGGGCGAAGGCGCGCTCGACCACCCGGCGCACCTTGCCCAGTCCGGAGCCGTGGACGACACCGCGTCGGGCGATCACGGGCAGTGTGGTTTCGTCCCGCGGTGGCGACAGCGCCCTGGCCGAAGGCGAGCCTGCCTGGAACGGTTCTTAGTCGGCTATGGTTTGCGACCATGGCTATGCAGGGGGACTTAGATCGGGGTCGCTACGTCCTTGACCGTGACCCGATTGCGTCGGGCGGAATGGGGACCGTGTGGCGTGGCTATGACCGAAAACTGAAGCGTGCTGTCGCCGTGAAAGAGCTTCGGTTTGCCGAGGGGTTGAGCGAGTCTGAGCGTGCCCGGCAGTGGGCGCGGGTGATGGTCGAGGCGCGGGCCGCTGCTCGTCTGGACCACCCGGGGATCGTACCGGTGTACGACGTGATCGAGGATGACGGTCGTCCGTGGATCGTCATGCGCCTGGTGCCTGGGCGGTCTCTGGCGCAGGAGGTAGATGCGTCGGGGGCATTGAGTCCGCAGCGAACGGCCGAGATCGGACTGGAGATCCTCGCGGCGCTGGAAGCCGCCCACGCCGAAGGCATCTTGCACCGGGATGTGAAGCCACAGAACGTGCTCTTGGAGGCTGAGGGCAAGGCAGTGCTGACCGACTTCGGAATCGCTTCCGTCACGGGTACCACGCAGCCCTTGACCGCGACCGGAATGTTGGTGGGCACTGTGGGCTACGTTGCCCCAGAGCGGTTGTCAGGATCCGAGGTGGGTCCCAAGGCGGATCTGTGGTCGCTCGGCGCAACGTTGTACTTCACGGTCGAGGGGCGCCCGGCATACAACGCCGACGATGTCGTTGCCATGATCGCCGCGGTCGCAACCCGTGACCCCGAGCCGATGCGCCGGGCCGGTGCGCTCGCGCCCGCCATCGCGGGGTTGCTGATCCGAGACGTCGACACACGCTGGGACACGGCGGCGGCCAAGGCGTACCTGCAAGCGGTCGTCGCTGGCAGCCCGGACCTCGACACGATGGCACTTCTTCCACCGAGTCCGGAGGCGCCGACCGTGCCGGCCCCGCGCTTTTCCTGGAACCAGGGTCTCCCAGCACCCACGCCCGAAGCCGGCGACGCCCCCGCTCGCCCGCTCCGCCCACGCGGACTGACGTGGCTGGCAGCCTCCGCGGCAGCCGTGGTGCTCGTCGCCGGAGGGATAGCCATAGGTATGCGGCTGACCGGTGGAGATGGCGAGGCCGCGTCGAAGCCCCCGGAGGTCAACAGATTCACAGCGGCTCCGAAGATCTGCCAGTCAGGCCTCATGAGCACGGATCAGGTCGGCAAACTGGTGTCGCAGCCACGGGCGAGCGGCGGGCCGATCAACACCGTGGCGGTGAACCAGTGCGAGTTCAAGAGCGACGCCGACGGAGACAGTCTGCTCGTGGAAGTCATGATGCATGGCAGTGTCAAGTCGGCCACCGACCTGTTCGAGGAACCCGACGGTCCCATTGGCAGGTATCGCTATGAGACTGGTCATACAAGCCCCGCGCTTGGGGATCAGGCGGACGCCGTAGGGACATCCGAGACCGTGGTGGCCCTCGTCCGGATCAGCAACCTCACGATCGAAATCCGCCATGAGGGCAGCGGCAGCGTGGGATTCGTGATGCCCTTCGTGCGCCAGGTCGTGGCAGCGGCGGAAGCCGAGGCCCAGCCAGCCACATAGCGTGCGACCTTACTTAAGAGGAACCTCGTAGACGATCTCGCACAGGGCGGCGGGCACGACGATGTCCGCCGTCTCAACGGGCCGCCCCTGGTCGCTGTAGTACGTCCAGCGGATGTGCGTGACGAGAGCGGCCTTCTGGATCCCGAGAAGCGACGCCTCCTCGGCAGTCGCCTGCCGCGGCTCCGGCTGCTCGACGGCATGGCTGACCGTGATGCCGATCTCGGCCATCCGGTTCACGACGCCGGCCCCTGCGTGAGGCCCGCCCTCGGGAAGGACGACGAGGGTCCCGCCGGTGAGGTCGTACGGCTCCCAGCTCGTCGACAACTGCACGGGCCGCCCGTCGGCGAGGAACTCGTACACGGTCCGGACGCACAGCTCGCCCTCACCGATCCCGAGCCGTATAGCGATCTCCGCCGGCGCGGGCACCTTGGCATCGGTCCGGCTCTCCCAGCCGACATTCCGTCCCACGGCCTTCATGTCGGCCCGGAACGGCGACCCGTCGGGCTGCTCGCGCGCCGCGGACCGAACCATCCGCACCCGTTGCCGAGGCTCGGCCACGTAGGTCCCGGACCCGGCTCGCCTGGCTGACAGCACCGAAGCCCTGCAACTCGGCCGGTCGGCGGACCTTGTGTCGCACGCTCTGGAGGTTCTCGGAGACAAAGTGACCGAGCTGGAGGTTCGACAACTGACGCTGGATCGGAACACCTGTGAAGGCGTCGTCGAGGGCCCTCATCTGCCGACGGCAGCCCGACCGTCCCCGTTGATGTCAAAAGTAGATGCAAAAGGCCCCCAGCCATGATCGGCTGGGGGCCTTTTCCCTGGTGGGCGCGGACGGTTTCGAACCGCCGACATCTGCTTTGTAAGAGCAGCGCTCTACCCCTGAGCTACGCACCCGTGGAAGAGGCAACAGCCTACATGGCGCACGGGTGGGTGCTGCAAACGGATACCTCTGGTGGGGGGGTAGCCCCACCCTCGGGACGGTGGGTCGCCGGATCGTGACGTCGGGTGGTGGGGTCGTACGGTCGGGGGACTGTCCGCGTTTCTGGTGGGGGTTTCCGCGTCATGGCTGGTGTGAGTCGTCCGTTCCGGGTGTTGCTCCTCTCTGGTGGGGTCCTGCTCGCCTCTCTCGCGCTCGCCGGGTGCGGCACCACCGATGTCGAGGAGGCGCCCGTGGAGCGGAAGGCGTTCGCGTTCGACGGGGACGCGCTCACCGTCGACTCCGACAACTCCGAGCTGGTGATCACCCCCGCCGACATCGACGACGTGCGCGTCGAGCGGCAGGTCGACGGGTGGGTGTTCATGGGGTCGGGTCCCGATGCCGTCTGGAAGCTGGTCGACGGGAAGCTGACCCTCAGGGTCGACTGCGACGGCATCGCCTCCAACTGTGGAGGCGTCCACAGGATCCAGGTGCCCCGCGATGTCGCCGTCACCGTCGAGAACGACAACGGCCGCGTCACCGCCGAGGGCTTCGCCACCCCGATGAAGGTGCGCTCCGACAACGGAGACGTGTACGTCCGCAAGGCCGGCGGGCCGCTGGACCTGGGCAGCGAGAACGGCGACGTCGTCGTCGAGGCCACCGCGCCCGAGCTCGTCGCCCGGTCCGACAACGGCGACCTGCGGATCACCCTCGGCTCCGTCCCCCGCCGCGTCGACATCGTCACCGACAACGGCGACGTCGACCTCTCCCTCCCGACCGCCGAGTACGAGGTGACCGCCGCCAGCGACAACGGCGACGTCCGCGTCGATGTCCCCCGCCGCGACAAGAGCGAGCACTCCGTGAGCGTCCGCAGCGACAACGGTGATGTCTCCGTCCTCACGGCGAACTGACCGGCCCGTGTGTTCGTCCTTACCGGGTGGGAGAATGAACCGGACCGGGCACGGCGGACACAGCACGGGAGAGGTACGTGGCGGCGAGCGACGCGAGGGGGGCGAGCGGCGTCCGGCGTCGCGACGCGCCAAGCCGGGGAGAGACTCGATCCGGGCAGGGGTCGGAGCGGGCCGGGCAGGGGTCGGAGCGGGCCGGGCGGCTGACGTGGCCGGCCGAGCAAGGGTCCGAGTCGGCCGGGCAGGGGTCCACGTCCGTTGGACCAGGGCCTCGCCAGACTGATCATCGAGCTCGGCGAGGGCCTTCCGGTCTTCGGCTTGCCCTTGTTCTTCCTCTGCTCGTCGGTGCGCTGCTGCCGCACTCCTTCGCCGGTGGCGGCACCCGCCGCTGGTTCGGCGGGCGCGGCGAGAGCCAGCGCGCCGAGGCCCAGGCCGCCAAGGACGCCGCCGCCGCGGCCTTCTACGAGCTCGACACCGCCCAGCGCGGGCTGCGCATCTCCATCGAGACCATCACCGCCGTCGACAGCTCCCCCGAGACGCGCCGCGCCGTCGAGGGCTTCGAGGCCCTCGGGCGCCGGATCGACGAGGTCAGCCACACCTACATCAGCGCCGTCGACGCCCACGACCTCGACCGGGACGAGCTCGACGCGGCGACCGCCGGCCGGGCCCGCACCGAACTGACCCGTGCCAAGGACGAGCTCGACCGGGTGAAGGGCGAGCTCGACCGGTTCGAGGAGGGGCTCGGCCCCCTGCTCGGACGGGCCGAGACCCAGCTCGCCCGGCTCGCCCCGGCCGTCGAGCGTGCCCGGCAGGCCCTGCGCGGCGCGAGCGGCGCCCTCGACTCCGTACGGGAGAGCGGGCTGCGCGCCGACGACCTCGCCGCCCGGCTCGCCGCGCTCGGACCCGAACTCACCCGGCTCAACGAGGGTGCCGGCCGGCACGGCATCCCCGAGACCCTCCAGCGTGCCGACCAGGTGCTGCGCGACGCCGAAGCCGTACGGGCCGAGGCCGAGCGGCTGCCCGCGCGGGCCGCCGAGATCGACCGGCGTCTCGTCTCCCTCCGTACCCGCACCGAGGCGCTCACCACCCGCACCGGGGGCGTCGAGCCGATCCTCTCGGAGCTGCGGCGACGCTTCACCGCTCCCTGCTGGCAGGACCTCCAGCATGTGCCCGAGCAGGCCACCGCCACGCTCCGGCAGGCCGAGGAGCGGCTCGCGGAGGCCGGAAAGGCGCGTGCGGAGCAGCGCTGGCCCGACGCGACGTCGCTGCTGTCCACCGTCCGCGCGCTGCTCGACTCCACCGACGAGGCCGTCTCGGCCGCCGGTGACCGGCTGCGCCGTCTGGACGCCGTCGCCAAGGACCCGAAGGTGGAGATCGACCGCGCGCGGTTCGCGGTACGGGACGCCCAGCGCCTCGCGATGACCGGGCGCAGCACCCCCGACCCGCGCCACGCCCGGCCGCTCGACGAGGCCGTCGCCCGCCTCGACCGGGCGGTCGACACCCTGGAGGGCCGCCACCCGGACTACTGGCACTTCCTGACCGAACTGGAGGGCGTACGGGCCACGGCCGCACACGTCGTCGGCCAGATCAGGGAGGAACGCGGCGCCGGCCACTGAGCCGGACCCGGGCCGGGCCGGAGGCAGAGACCCCGCCGCGGCCCGTTCCCGTCGTACCCGCGACCTGACCCTCCTCGCCCGCAGGCTCTAGCCTGTCCCCATGCCTCGTTACGAATTTCGCTGCCGGACCTGCGGTGACACGTTTGAGCTCAGCCGTCCCATGGCCGAGTCCTCCGATCCGGCCTCCTGCCCCGCCGGGCACGACGACACCGTGAAGCTGCTCTCGGCCGTGGCCGTCGGCGGCTCGGCCGGCGCCGCCCCCGCGCCGAGCGGCGGCGGGGGCGGTGGCTGCTGCGGAGGCGGCTGCTGCGGCTAGCCCCTAGGGGGCGTCAGACCGCTGCCCTGAAGCGGCGCAGGATCTCCTCCCCCGCCGCGACCCCGCGTTCCGCGAGGACGTCGAGGTGGGGGGCGGTCCAGTCGCTGTCGGCCAGTTCGCCGTGGCCCGGGCGCCAGGCCCGGTCCGCGGCGAGCAGCAGGTCCGCGTCGAGGAGGGAGTCGCCGGCGGCCAGCGTGAGCGTGGCGCCGGTGCGGCGGGCGACCTCGCGGACGGCCGCGCTCTTGGTGAGCGGCTTCGGTACGGCGTACACCTTGCGGCCCTGGAGCGAGACCGTCCAGCCGCGCTCCCCCGCCCAGGCGCCGAAGCGCTCCATCCAGTCCTCGGGGAGCCGTTCCCGCTCGACGACGAGGTAGGCGAACAGGTCCTCGGCGACCCGGTGCTTGCGCACCCAGGACAGGTCCGTGGTGGCGGTGAGGTAGGCGCGGATCTCGGAGAGCGGCGCGCATTCCTCGGCGAGCCTGCGCACCACGGAGGCGTGCCAGTCGGCGTCGGTGACACCGTCGACGAGGATGTGTCCGCCGTTGGCGCAGATCGCGTACTTCGGCGCGGTGCCGGGGAGTTGGATGCGCTGGTACTGCTTGCGCGTCCGGGTGGTGGTGGGGACGAAGACGGCTTCGTCGGCCAGCCGCGCGAGCAGGTCGGCCGCGTCCTCGGTCATGTAGGAGAGCGGCTTGGACTCGTGGACCTCGACGCAGAGCAGCCGGGGCGCCTGGGCGTCGGGCATGCCGAGGGCGAGGGCCGCGGACGAGTAGATGAGGGTGCGGTCGAGGTCGCTCGCGACCAGTACGGGGGCCGGAGCCGTCGTCGTACCCACCGGGGTCGTACTCACTGGGACACCACCGCCTTGCCGTCGACGCCTGTCGCGCCCCTCGTGTACTGAGGGTGTATCAGACCGACGCAGCTGTACGGGAGTTCGTCGACCTCCTCGACCGGTACGCCGCGCTGCTCGGCGAGCAGCCGGACGTGCGCGAGGTCGGCGTCGGCGCCCCGCTTGGCGAGGATCTTCCAGGGGACACGGCGGAGCAGGACGCGGGTGGTCTCGCCGACGCCCGGCTTGACCAGGTTGACGTCGTGGATGCCGTACTCCTCGCTGATCCGCTCCACGGCGGCCCAGCCCTCCCAGGTCGGGGTGCGGTCGGCGGCCAGGAGCTCCTTGACATCGGCGTCGACGGCCGCTCCGACCTCGTCGAAACGGGCGGTGACCGCGTCGAGGAAGTCGTTGGAGACGTCGGCGCCGGCCAGCTCGCGGTAGAACTTGCCGCCGTGGAAGTCGTCGGGTCCGACGAGGTCGGCGCGGAGCACCGTCCGGGAAATCAGGCCGGAGACGGTGGAGTTGAGGCAGGCGGAGGGGATGAGGAAGTCCTCGCGGGTGCCGTACGTACGGACGCAGGAGCCGGGGTCGGCGAGGACCGCGATCTCCGGGTCGAAGCCCGTGACGCCCTCGGCCGTCTCGAACTCCTTGATCGCGTCGGCGAGTTCGCGGGTGATGGCGCCCTTGCCGGTCCAGCCGTCGACGAACACGACGTCGGCCGGGTCGTGGTGGGCGGCGAGCCAGCGCAGCGCGTTGCCGTCGATGCCGCGGCCGCGCACGATGGAGACGGCGTAGTGGGGCAGGTCCAGGCCGTGGCGGGCCTGCGCCCAGCGGCGCATGAGGACGCCGACGGGGGTGCCGGCCCGAGCGAGCGAGACGAGCACGGGGCGGCGGCCGGGCCGTTCGGTGAGGACGGTCTCGGTGACGGTGCCGACGGCGCGGGCGATCCGGGCGGCGGAGGTCTCCAGGGCCGCGTGGAACAGCTCCTGGTAGCGGTCGCTGGGCTGGTACTCGACGGGGAGCGACTCGGCGTAGTGCGCGCCGCCGCTCTGGATGGCTTCCTCGCGTTCCTCGGTGGGCGCCTCGAGCTCGACGTCCGAGAGGTCCTGGAGCAGCCAGCCGACCTCTTCGGGTGCGTACGAGGAGAAGGCGGGGCCGCGGAGGGGCTCGGGCAGCATGGAGCTCCTTTCGGGAGCTTCGGTGACCTGGGGCGTGGCGTCGTACGGGGAGTACGGCGCGGCCGTGGGCGTGTACGAGGGGACGACGGCGAGCACGACGCGCGGGATGTGCGCGGCGAGCTGGTCGAGCAGGCCGTCCGGGGCGTGCAGGGCCGGGGTGTCGGCGGTGGAGTCGACGACGAGGGCGACGGCGTCGAAGCCGGCGCCGGCCACGTTGTAGGCGTAGCGCTCGCCGGGGCCGTCGGCGGGGTCGTCGTGGGCGGGGAAGACGAGCCGGGTGCGTATCGCGTAGCCGGGGTCGTCGACCGCGAGGACGGGTGAGCGGGTGGTGGTGGAGTAGCGGACGTCGTGTCCGGCGTCCTCCAGGGCGGTGCCGAGGCGCAGCGGCGCGTACATCAGCTCCTCGAAGCCGAGGACGAGCACGCGGGGCCCTGCGGGCGGCGGGGCGGGGGCCTCCGGCGTCTCCGGGGCCTGTCCGGGGGTGCCGGAGCGGTCCGCGGCGGCCGGTTCGCGCAGGGCGTCGGCGATCCTGCCCGCCATCGCGGGCAGGGCCGCCTCAAGGCGCTCCCGGTGCTCGGTCGTGAAGCCGTGGCGCCCGCCGTCGGGCACTCCTCCGGGCCAGCCGAGCGCGACCCGAACGGGGGCCTGCCGGGGCGCCTGCGGGGAGGGTCCGGGGGCGGTCACGGGACCGGACGCGACGCACGGCACGGGGCCGGTCGCCGGGGCGAACGCGGGGCCGGTCGCCGGGTCGGGTGCCGAGCCGGGCGCCGTCCCTGACGCCGGGGCAGGCGTGGTCGCGCTCGCCGGCTCGTACGCACGCTCGTGTTCCGCCACCAGCGCCTGGCCCTTCTCCAGGACCCCCTCGGGGAGGCGTACGGTGCCGGCGGCGCCGGATATCAGGTCGACGCGGGCGCCTATCTCCGCCGCGAAGGCGTCCAGGCGGCCGAGGTCGGCGGCCGAGCGCATGTCGACGAGGGCGACGACCACGTACCGGTCGCGCGGGTAGCGCTCGTGCAGGGCCCGCACGGTGTTGAGGACGGTGTTGCCGGTGGAGAACTCGTCGTCGACGAGGACCAGTGGCCCGTCGCCCGCGAGCAGCTTGGGGTCCTCGGGCAGCAGCAGGTGCGAGGTGGCGTGCGAGTGGGACTCCTCGAAGCCGCCCGCGCGGGCGGCCCCGGCCACCGGCCGCCGGGTGGAGTGGAGGTACGGGGCGAGGCCGAGGCCGTCGGCGACGGCGTGGCCGAGGGCCGTGGCCGTCTCGGCGTACCCGAGGACGACCGAGCGCGCGGCCTCCTCGTCACCGAGGAGCGCGCGGACGCGCCGGCCGAGGTCGAGGCCGGAGCCGTACACCACGGAGGGCCGCTGGGGTACGTGCTTGCCGAGCACGCTGGAGACCAGCAGATGCGCGCGCTTGGGGTTGCGACGCAGTGCGAGGCCCAACAGGGCCGGTAGCGCCTCGTCGCCGATCAGTTCGACGCCCAGTCGCTCCGCGACCCACGTTCCGGTCCACACCACGTCGTCGACGTCCCTTCGTCAGCCGGCAAGTCCGGCGGTGAGCAGATCCACGAAGCCGACGTCCTCTTTCGCGACGCCGAAGAGCTCGGCGCGCAGGAGGGTGCGTTCGGCCCACGCGCGATGCGGCTTCACTTCGTTCATCTTGTTCGTGTAGGCGGAGCGGAGGACTCCGCCGCCGCCCTGTTCGGGCCGCAGGATGTCCTGGGCATCGCTCCACTCCTCGTGGCTGACCACGGAGAGCGCGTGCACCGGCACCACATGGGTGGGGTGGATGCAGGTCTTGCCGAGCAGCCCGTTGGCGCGGTCGAGTTCGATCTCGCGCAGCAGGCCGTCGAGGTCGTGTTCGATGAGGGCCGTGCGCAGGTCCTCGGCGCGGCCTTCGAGGAAGGGGCTGCGGCGCAGCTGGGGCTTGAACATGCGCTCGCCGGGCCGGAAGTACTCCCAGACGGGTCCGGTGACGGTGAAGCCGGTGCCGTCGGAGCGGCCGAGGACGTTGACGACGTCGGCGATGACGTTGGCGACGATCTTGACGTCGTAGGCGGTCATGTCGGGCGAGCGGCGGAGCCCGTAGGCGGAGCAGAAGTCGGTGACGCCGAGGCGCAGGGCGAGGACGCGGTCGCGGTACTTGTCGGTGATCGAGGCGATGCCGGCGAGGGTCTCGGCCCGGGTCTCCAGGTGGAGGAGCTCGGGGGACTCCAGAACGGGCATGGCGAAGAGCCGCCGGCCGCTCGTCCGCTCGGCCTGGGCGAGCGCTTCGAGGAAGGCGTGGCCGCGTGTCTCGGTGAACTTGGGGAGTACGAATCCGGACAGCAGGCGGACCGTTTCTCCGAGCCGGTCGACGAGGTCGGTGATCTGGCGCGGATCGCGGACCCGGATGAAGAGCAGGGGCACGTCCATGGCGGTGCCCGTGGCGGTGTCGGCGGCCGTCACGGTCCCGGCGGCGAGGTCGGCGAACTGGCGGACGAGGTTGTCCTCACCCGCCTCGACATCGGCGTCGCTGATGGAGTCCTCCAGGCAGAGCACCATGGAGACCACTCCACGGGCCGCCTGCTTGCGCACGTCGTCGGCGAGCCGAGGCCGGGTGGCCGGGCTGTAGAGCGTGGCCCCGAGGGCCACGGCGAGCGTGCGCGCGGGCGAATCTGCCGTGAATGCGGCCGGTTCCCGGTGAAAGAGACCGGTCCGTGTCGCGGACGGGATGTGCCCGAAATGACGCATATAAGTCCCCCGTCTACCTCTCGTGACCCTGACAACATGTGGCCGGTAATAGTACGTAGGTGCGGGTGTCCACAGTTCCCTTCATGTATGAAATCCAGGTAACTCGTCAGCATCCGTCCTCCCGTCCCGGTATCAAGGACGCCCCCGCGTTGTCCGCGGGTCTGCCGGGAGGGCAGGATTACGGTCATGACGCACGCGATGCTGAAGGGCTCCAACGTCCCTCTCGACACCGCGGCCGTACGGGCCGTGCTCCGCTGGACCCCGGGCTCCGGGGTCCCCGACGTGGATGCCTCGGCCCTGCTCCTGGGGCCCTCCGGCCGGGTGCGGTCCGACGAGGACTTCGTCTTCTACAACCAGCCGCGCCACCCTTCGGGCCTGGTGCGACGGCTGCCGAAGAAGCGTGACTCCAAGGGTCTCACGGACACCGTGGAGGCCGACCTGGGCAGCCTGGACCCCTCCGTCGACCGGGTGGTGATCGCGGCCTCCTCCGACGGCGGCACCTTCCGCTCCGTCTCCGACCTGCGGATCCTGCTGTACGACGCGACGGCCGGGCCCGATGCCGAGGCGCTGGCCCTGTTCTCCGTGACGGCCGAGACGGGTGAGGAGACGGCGGTCATCTGCGGCGAGCTGTACCGCCGCGGGGACGGCTGGAAGTTCCGCGCGGTGGGCCAGGGCTATCCGACCGGCCTGATCGGCCTCGCCACCGACTTCGGCATCTCGGTCGACGAGGACGCGCAGGACGCGGCACAGGAGGCCGCCCGAGCGGCCCAGAGCACCCAGGACGGCCCCCAGGAGGCCCAGGGCGGCTTCCGCGAGGTCCCGGGCGGTCACGGCTCCCCGGGCGAGGCCCAGGCGGCCACGGCGGCCACCACCGCTTCCCCGGGCTCCCCCGACCCCGATCTCGACCTGACCGTCGCGCACGCCCCCGTCCCCCCGCAGCCGACCATGCCGCCGCCCATGCCCGACCGGGCGCCCGCCTACGGCTACCCGCAACAGCAGGTGAGCGCCCCGGCCCCCGCGTACGGCTATCCGCAGCCCGTGACCGCCCCCGAGCACAACCCGGCACCGGAGTTCCGGATGCCGCCCATGGGCCCCCAGTTCGTCCGGTCCTGAGGGGTCCGAGGGCCCTGAGGGCCTGGGCAACGGCTACGCCTTGGTCTTGTAGCCGCGCCCCCACTGGAGACCCCAGCCGTACAGCCGGTCCAGTTCGGCCTGGAAGCCGTACACGAAGCGCACCTCGCGGCGGACCGTCAGCTCGCCCTTGGCGTTCTCCACGGAGAAGACCGCGCAGGAGCGGGCCTGCGGGGCGCGCTCGTCGAGCTCGATCTCGATCCGGGGGCCGTTGCTCGGGTAGAGCGTGATCTTGGCGTGCGTACGGTCGAAGGCCGGCGTCTGGTCGTAGATGTACACGAAGAACAGCAGGCGCTTGATGTCGTCCTTGTGGTCCAGGTTGACGAAGATCGTCTCCCCGGAGGAGCCGCCGAAGCGGTCGTCGCCGCTGAGCTTCACGTACGGGGCGCCGTTCAGGTCGCCGAAGAAGCCGCCGAGCGGCTGCACCACGCCCTTGCTGCCGTCGGCGAGCTCGTAGAGACAGCCCAGGTCCAGGTCGACGTTGACCATGCCCTGGGTGTGCGCCTGCACGACCTCGGGCTTGAAGAGCTGGGAGGGGTTGCGGAGCAGCCGGCCGCTCTGCCTGGAGCGTCCTTCGAGATCGGACGTCCGCATCCGCCAGGACAGGTTCACCCGGAGGTTGCCGGTGGCGGCGCCCTGCTTGGTGAGCGAGACGGACGGGCGCCGTTTCGTCAGGTCGATCGTGTTCGACGCGGCGCTGCCCGAGTCGAACTGCGTCGCCGCCCTCCCCGGAAACAGGTTGTCCCAGAAGGCCATGCCGCCTTCACCCCCCACTGATCGCCGACCCCACGGGTCGCCCACACCGCTGATCCCCGACACCACTGATCGTCCGTACCGCGCACATGCCTGCGGGGCGGCCGGGTGCACCGACCGCCCCGCAGTGAAGCGTTCCTCATTGCCGGGGGTGTCACACCCCGGACGACACCTCGGTCTTGTCCCCCGCGGAACCCGACCCGCCCTCGGCCGCCGCGATCCGCTTGTTGCGGCGGACGGAGGACCAGAAGGACCAGCCGATGAGGGCGACACCGATGCCGCCGGTGACGACCTCGGGGATCTCGTAGCGGATGGTGACCATGAGGAGCACGGCCAGGGCGCCGATCGCGTAGTGGGCGCCGTGCTCCAGGTAGACGTAGTCGTCGAGGGTGCCCTGACGGACCAGGTAGACCGTCAGCGAACGGACGTACATGGCACCGACGCCGAGGCCGAGCGCCATCAGGACGATGTCGTTGGTGATGGCGAAGGCGCCGATGACACCGTCGAAGGAGAAGGAGGCGTCGAGGACCTCCAGGTACAGGAACATGAAGAAGGCGGCCTTGCCGGCCAGCTGGACCACGGAGACCTTCTTGCCGCTGCGCTTGGCCGCTTCCTCGGCCTCGTGCTCGCGCTCTTCCTCCTCCTCCAGCTTGTTCTCGAAGTAGCTGGAGAGACCGCCGACGATGAGGTACGTGATGAGGCCGAAGACGCCCGAGAGCAGGACGGTCGCCGTCTTGTCGACGTGCATGCCGCCGTGCTGGTGCGCCTGGGTCCCGAAGGTCATGGCGCTGACCGCCAGGACGATCAGAGCGATGCAGACCGACAGCATGTCGACCTTGCCGAGCTTGGCCAGCGGGCGCTCCAGCCAGCCGAGCCACTTGATGTCACGGTCCTCGAAGATGAAGTCGAGGAAGATCATCAGCAGGAACATGCCGCCGAAGGACGCGATCGACGGGTGGGCGTCGGTCACGAGCTGCTCATAGCGCTCGGCGTCGTTGAAGGCGAGATCGACGGCCTCGATGGGGCCGATCTTGGCGCTGATCGCGACGATCACGACAGGGAAGACCAGCCGCATGCCGAAGACGGCGATGAGCACACCGACGGTGAGGAAGATCTTCTGCCAGAAGGCATTCATCTTCTTCAGGATTCCGGCGTTGACCACCGCGTTGTCGAAGGACAGCGAGATCTCGAGGACACAGAGGATCGCGACGATCCCGAAGGCCTCCCACCCCCCGTAGAGCACCGCTGCGACCAGACCGAGCGCAGTGATCGCGAACGACCAGCCGAAGGTTTTCAGAACCACTGTCTACCCCATCGTGAAATTACATGGCTTTACGAAACGTTGACCCCGAAGTCTAGAGCGATGCCCCGGAGCCCGGACGCGTACCCCTGACCGACCGCTCTGAACTTCCATTCGCCGTTGTAGCGGTAGAGCTCGCCGAAGATCATCGCGGTCTCGGTGGAGGCGTCCTCGGAGAGGTCGTACCGCGCGAGTTCCTGGCCGTCCGTCTGGTTCACCACGCGAATGAACGCGTTGCTGACCTGGCCGAAACTCTGGCTCCGGTTGTCGGCGTCATGGATCGACACCGGGAAGACGATCTTGTCGCAGTGGGCCGGCACCTTGGAGAGGTCCACGATCAGGGACTCGTCGTCCCCGTCACCCTCGCCGGTGAGGTTGTCGCCGGTGTGCTCGACGGAGCCCTCGGGGCTGCGCAGCTGGTTGTAGAACACGAAGTACTCGTCCCCGAGGACCCGTCCGGCCTGGCACAGCAGCGCGCTGGCGTCGAGGTCGAAGGGGGCTCCGGTGGTGGAGCGCGCGTCCCAGCCGAGCCCGACGAGGACCTGGGTGAGGTTGGGTGCGGCCTTGGAGAGGGAGACATTGCCTCCCTTGGCGAGCGTGACGCCCATGATTCGTTTCCTCCCCGGTGGTGATGAGGCACGTCCGGCGCCGCACGGGATGTGTGCGGCGCCGGACGGTTCGAACGGTTCGGCTCAGACTTGGACGCCGAAGTCCTGCGCGATACCGCGCAGGCCCGAGGCGTACCCCTGGCCGACGGCGCGGAACTTCCACTCGTCGCCGTTGCGGTACAGCTCGCCGAAGACCATGGCGGTCTCGGTCGAGGCGTCCTCGGAGAGGTCGTACCGGGCGATCTCGGCGCCGCCGGCCTGGTTCACGACGCGGATGAACGCGTTGCGCACCTGGCCGAAGGACTGCTGGCGGTTCTCGGCGTCGTAGATCGACACCGGGAAGACGATCTTGGTGACGTCGGCCGGCACCGTGGCCAGGCTGACCTTGACCTGCTCGTCGTCACCCTCGCCCTCGCCGGTGAGGTTGTCACCGGTGTGCTCGACGGAGCCGTCGGCGCTCTTCAGGTTGTTGAAGAAGACGAAGTCCTGGTCGTTGCGGACCTTGCCCTCCGCGCTCACCAGAATGGCGCTGGCGTCGAGGTCGAAGTCCGTACCGGTGGTGGTGCGGACGTCCCAGCCCAGACCGACGGTCACGGCGGTGAGGCCAGGGGCCTCCTTGGTCAGCGAGACGTTGCCGCCCTTGCTGAGGCTGACTCCCACGAGTCCCTCCATGTGGTTTCCAGGGGCAGCGCCCCCAGTCGTGCGTTGGCATCGGATCAACGAGTGGATCCTAGTGACGGGTTCCCGCTCGAAACAGTCGATTCGCCCGGTGAATCCAGGTGTCGGCCCCCGGAAGGCACTCGTGGCGCGCCCGGGAGGCGCCGGAGAGCTCCGGGCGGGGCTCCGGACGAAGGCTCTCGGCGGGGCTCAGACGGCGTCGAGGGCCTTGATGTACTCGCCGAGGTCCCGGGCGTCCGGCAGGGCGTTGACGACGGTCCAGCGGACCACGCCCTCCTTGTCGATGATGAAGGTGCCGCGCACCGCGCAGCCCTTCTCCTCGTCGAACACACCGTAGGCACGGGAGGCCTCGCCGTGCTTCCAGAAGTCGGAGAGCAGCGGGTACTCCAGGGACTCCTGCTCGGCGAAGACGCGCAGAGTGTGGATGGAGTCGTTGGAGACGGCGAGGAGCTGGGTGTCGTCGTTGACGAACGTCGGGAGGTTGTCGCGCAGCTCGCCGAGCTCGCCCGCGCAGACGCCGGTGAAGGCGAAGGGGTAGAAGAGCAGCACCACGTTCTTCTCGCCGCGGAAGTCGGACAGCTTCACGGTGCGCCCGTGGTTGTCCTTGAGCTCGAAGTCCGGGGCCTCGGTGCCGACCTCGATCGCCATCGCGTACGCATCCCTTCGACGGTGCCCTGACCTTGGGCCGAATCGGTGAGACCCACCCTACGGCCTGTGCGCGAAAGCCCCCGCAGGCCCCCGCGAGGCGGGGAGTCTCCGCGCACGAAAGCCCCCACCGGCGAACCGGCGGGGGCTTCTCGCAGCGTTGGTGATCAGCGCTTGGGGGCGGTCAGGCGGGTGCCCGTCCAGTCCTTGGCGACGCTGATGCTCTTGGTCTGGGAGAGACCAGCTGTCTGCGCGGCATCGTTGATGTCGCTCGGCTCGATGTAGCCGTCGCGGCCGGTCTTCGGCGTCAGCAGCCAGATGGTGCCGCCGTCCTCCAGAAGACCGATGGCGTCCACCAGGGCGTCGGTGAGATCGCCGTCCTCGTCGCGGAACCACAGCACCACGGCGTCTGCGACGTCGTCGTACTCCTCGTCCACGAGTTCGGCCCCGATGATGGACTCGATACCTTCACGGAGATCGTGGTCGACGTCGTCGTCGTAGCCGATCTCCTGGACCACCTGTCCGGGCTCGAACCCCAGCCTGACGGCCGGGTTGGTCCGCTCCTCCGCGTGGTCCGCGGTCGCGCTCACGGCTTGCCTCCTGCTCATTCGGTAAATGCTTGGGCCGCACGTGGGCGCGCGGCGCTGGCCGTAGTCCACACGTGCCGGGGTGGATCGCGCAAGTACCCGGCCGTGGAGACCGCCGAAACGGTGACGTTTGGGGCCGTCTCGCCGCAACTTCCGGCACCGTAGGGACCCCGCTCCGTGATCAGGCACACATGATTCATCCCGGTTTACGGACTTCTGAGGTTTCAGTCTGCCGAACGCCCGGACGAAACGCATGCGCGGGTTGAGCGTAAGGTTGCGATTTGACCCACCCAGACACGTGGAGGACACCGCTGGGGGTTACCCCTCGGTAAATGTGACGTCTGGCGCACACGGGGTACACGATGGACATCCCGACCACTTCGTGGCCCCGTGGGCACCACCGAACAGCGAAGGAAGAGCGTGGCTCCCGGATCCGATCGCAACCCGATCATCATTGGCGGCCTTCCCAGCCAGGTCCCGGATTTCGACCCGGAAGAGACCCAGGAATGGCTCGACTCCCTCGACGCCGCCGTCGACGAGCGGGGCCGTGAGCGGGCCCGCTACCTCATGCTCCGACTGATCGAGCGGGCCCGCGAGAAGCGCGTGGCCGTGCCCGAGATGCGCAGCTCGGACTACGTCAACACCATCGCCACCAGGGACGAGCCCTTCTTCCCCGGCAACGAGGAGATCGAGCGCAAGGTCCTCAACGCCACCCGGTGGAACGCGGCCGTGATGGTCTCGCGCGCCCAGCGCCCGGGCATCGGCGTCGGCGGCCACATCGCGACCTTCGCCTCCTCGGCCTCGCTGTACGACGTCGGCTTCAACCACTTCTTCCGCGGCAAGGACGAGGGCGACGGCGGCGACCAGATCTTCTTCCAGGGGCACGCCTCGCCCGGCATCTACGCCCGCGCGTACCTCCTGGACCGGCTGAACGACACGCAGCTCGACGGCTTCCGCCAGGAGAAGTCGAAGTTCCCGAACGGGCTTTCGTCGTACCCTCACCCGCGGCTGATGCCGGACTTCTGGGAGTTCCCGACCGTGTCGATGGGCCTCGGCCCGCTCGGCGCGATCTATCAGGCCCGGATGAACCGCTACATGGAGGCGCGCGGGATCGCCGACACCTCCAAGTCGCACGTCTGGGCGTTCCTCGGCGACGGCGAGATGGACGAGGTCGAGTCGCTCGGCCAGCTCTCCATCGCCGCCCGCGAGGGCCTGGACAACCTGACCTTCGTCGTCAACTGCAACCTCCAGCGGCTCGACGGCCCGGTGCGCGGCAACGGAAAGATCATCCAGGAGCTGGAGTCGATCTTCCGGGGCAACGGCTGGAACGTCATCAAGCTGATCTGGGACCGCTCCTGGGACCCGCTGCTCGCGCAGGACCGCGACGGCATCCTGGTCAACAAGCTGAACACCACCCCGGACGGCCAGTTCCAGACGTACGCCACGGAGACCGGCGGCTACATCCGCGACCACTTCTTCGGCGACGACCACCGGCTGCGGGCGATGGTCGAGGGCATGTCCGACCAGCAGGTGCTGCACCTGGGCCGCGGCGGTCACGACCACAAGAAGATCTACGCGGCCTACGCGGCGGCGAAGGCCCACGCCGGCCAGCCGACGGTGATCCTCGCCCAGACCGTCAAGGGCTGGACGCTGGGCCCGAACTTCGAGGGCCGCAACGCGACCCACCAGATGAAGAAGCTGACGGTCGACGACCTCAAGCGCTTCCGCGACCGGCTGCACATCCCGGTGACCGACCGGCAGTTGGAGGACGGCCTGCCGCCGTACTACCACCCGGGCCGGAACTCCGAGGAGATCCAGTACATGCACGACCGCCGCAAGGCGCTGGGCGGGTACGTCCCGACCCGGGTCGTGCGGTCGAAGCCGCTGGTCCTCCCCGACGACAAGACCTACGCGGCTGCCAAGAAGGGCTCCGGGCAGCAGTCGATCGCCACCACGATGGCCTTCGTCCGCATCCTGAAGGACCTCATGCGGGACAAGGAGATCGGCAAGCGCTTCGTGCTGATCGCCCCCGACGAGTACCGCACCTTCGGCATGGACGCGTTCTTCCCGAGCGCCAAGATCTACAACCCGCTGGGCCAGCAGTACGAGGCGGTGGACCGCGAACTCCTCCTTGCCTACAAGGAGTCGCCGACCGGCCAGATGCTGCACGACGGCATCTCGGAGGCCGGCTGCACGGCCTCGCTGATCGCCGCCGGTTCGGCGTACGCCACGCACGGCGAGCCGCTGATCCCGGTGTACGTCTTCTACTCGATGTTCGGTTTCCAGCGGACCGGCGACCAGTTCTGGCAGATGGCCGACCAGCTGGCCCGCGGCTTCGTGCTCGGCGCCACCGCCGGCCGTACGACGCTGACCGGCGAGGGCCTCCAGCACGCGGACGGCCATTCGCACCTGCTCGCCTCGACCAATCCGGCCTGTATCGCCTACGACCCGGCGTACGGCTTCGAGATCGCGCACATCGTCAAGGACGGTCTGCGCCGCATGTACGGCTCCGAGGCCGAGGACGTCTTCTACTACCTGACCGTCTACAACGAGCCGATCCAGCACCCGGCCGAGCCCGAGAACGTGGACGTGGAGGGCATCCTCCAGGGCATCCACCGCTTCAAGCCGGCCGAGGCGGGCACGATCCCGGCGCAGATCATGGCCTCGGGTGTCGCCGTGCCGTGGGCGATCGAGGCGCAGCGGATCCTCGCCGAGGAGTGGAACGTACGAGCCGACGTCTGGTCCGCGACCTCCTGGACCGAGCTGCGGCGCGAGGCCGTGGCCGTCGAGGAGCACAACCTGCTCCACCCGGACGAGGAGCAGCGCGTCCCGTACGTGACGCGCAAGCTCCAGGGCTCCGAGGGCCCGTTCGTGGCGGTCTCGGACTGGATGCGCGCGGTGCCGGACCAGATCTCCCGCTGGGTGCCGGGCACGTACGGCTCGCTGGGCGCGGACGGCTTCGGCTTCGCGGACACGCGGGGCGCGGCCCGTCGCTACTTCCACATCGACGCCCCGTCGATCGTGCTCGCGGTGCTGACCGAACTCGCCCGCGAGGGCAAGGTCGAGCGCTCGGCCCTGAAGCAGGCCGTGGACCGCTACCAGCTGCTCGACGTGGCGGCCGCCGACCCGGGCGCCGCGGGCGGCGACGCCTGATCCGGCGGGCGCCCGGGAAGCCCTCCGGGAGCGCTCCGGCAGTACCTCCGTAGCGCCCGGATAGCACAGCGCACCTGGTGAGGGGCGGTGGGACCATGGTCTCGCCGCCCTTCGGCGTTCTCTACGATTCCCGGCATGAGGGATCGCTGGGAAGAGCGCACACAGGTGCCGCTGCTCGTGCTGGCCGTGGCGTTCGGCGTCGCGTACGCCGTGCCGATCGTGGCTCCCGGCGCCGCACCCTGGGTGCACCGGCTGTGCACCCATGTCGAGTGGGCGGTCTGGGCCGCCTTCGCCCTCGACTATCTGGTCCGGCTGGCGATCGCCCCGGCCCGCTGGGCCTTCGTCCGCTCCCACCCCCTCGATCTGCTCGCGGTCCTGCTGCCGATGGTGCAGCCGCTGCGGCTGCTGCGGGTCGTCGCCACGCTTCTCCTCGTGGGCCGGCGGGCCCGGATGGCCCCGCAGATAACGCTCACCATGTATGTGGCGGGCGCGGTCGTCGGGCTGATGATGTTCGGCTCGCTGGCCGTGCTGCATGTCGAGCGGGACGCCCCGAACGGCAACATCAAGACGCTGGGGGACGCGGTCTGGTGGTCGTTCACCACGATGACGACGGTCGGCTACGGCGACCACGCCCCCACCACGGGTCTCGGCCGGGTCCTCGCGGTGGGCCTGATGCTCTCGGGCATCGCCCTGCTCGGTGTCGTCACCGCCAACATCGCGGCCTGGTTCATCTCCCGCTTCGACCGCGACGACGCGGTGGAGCGCCGTCATACCGAGCTGCTGGAAGCCCTGACCCAGGAGGTCCGCGAACTGCGCGCGGAGGTCGCCCGTCTGTCGGTCCCGGCAGGGTCGGTCCCGGTGGGCTCGGTCCCGGCAGGGTCGGTTCCGGCGGGCTCGGTCCCGGCAGGGTCCGTCCCGGCAGGGTCCGTCCCGGTGGGGGCGCCCGCGCCGGACGGGGCCCAGGACGTCCCCGCGCCTACCGCTCCCAGATCTTGAACGCTCTGACCTCGTAGGGCGTCTGCGGCACCCAGGTCCCGCGCCCCGGGTAGGTCTCGAACTCCCCCGCCTCCGCGCACTCGGCGGACTGGTAGGTGGTCACCGGCCGCCCCGTGCGGTTGGCCAGGGACTGGGCCGAGGTGCCCGGCGGCAGGGCGACGCAGCTGTCGACGTCCGTCGTGGCCAGCTCGTGGGTCTGCGCCCTGCCCTTGAAGTCGGGCTTGGACCAGAGGCAGAGCCGTCCGGGCCCGCAGGCCCCGAGAGCGGTCCCGGACGTCACGGCTGCCGCCGGGGCCGCGAGGAGCGCGGTCAGGGCGGCCGCGACGACGAGTGCGGTCTTCGTATACATGCTGACGAACCCCCGTTTGGTGACTCTCTGTAATCAAAAGCATGGCGGAGGTCACCCGACGACGGAAGAGGGGCCGCCCCCGTTCACGCGAACGGGTGACGGCCCCCTAAGGGAACCCCGATGGACGTCCGATGTGACGTCCGATGTGACGTCCGGCGGACGTCAGATGTGCCCGCCGCCCATGCCCGCCTCCGCATTCTCGCCGCGCTTGGTGAGCGTGGCGACCAGGGCCGCGACGACGGCGACGACACCGGCGACGGTGAAGGCCAGGCCCATGCCGTCGAGGAAGGTGTCGTGGATGACGCCGGTGATCTGCTGGAGGAGATCGGGGGTCATCCCCGGCGCCTGGGCCAGCTCCGGCGGGGCCATGCCGAACTCGGCGGCCTGCTCCAGCTGCGGGTTGACCGGGGCCTGGATGCCGGCGTCCTTCCAGTTGCCCTCGAAGGCGCCGGCGACCTTGGAGGACATCACGGCGCCGAGCACCGCGGTACCCAGCGCGCCGCCGACCTGCATCGCGGCCTGCTGGAGACCGCCGGCCACGCCGGAGAGCTCCAGGGGCGCGTTTCCGACGATGACCTCGGTGGCACCGACCATGACCGGGGCGAGCCCGAGGCCGAGCAGGGCGAACCAGAGGGACATGACGAAGGTGCCGGTACCGGCGGAGAGGGTGATCATGCCGAACATCGCGACGGCCGTGCAGACCATGCCGCCGACCAGTGGCACCCGCGGGCCGAACTTGGTGATCAGCGCACCCGCGAGCGGCGAGGAGACGATCATCATCGCGGTCAGCGGCAGCAGGTGCAGTCCGCTGTCCACCGGGCTGAGCCCCTTCACACCCTGGAGGTAGAACGTCACGAAGAACAGGCCGCCCATGAAGGCGAAGGCCATCAGGACCATGAGCACCACACCGGCCGAGAGCGGCACGGAGCGGAACATGGCCAGCGGGATGAGCGGCTCCTTGACCTTGGTCTCCCAGAAGGCGAAGACCGCGAAGAGCAGCACCGCGCCGAGCAGGCCGCCCCAGGTCTTGCCGCTGGACCAGCCCCAGGACTCGCCGGCCTTGATGAGGCTCCAGACGAGGGAGGCCATGGCGCCGGAGAGCAGCAGGATGCCGAGGATGTCGAAGGAGCGCGGCGCGTTCTCCGCGCGGTGGTCCTTGAGGATGACCAGGCCGAGGGCGAGCGCGACGACGCCCACCGGCACGTTGATGAAGAAGACGGACTGCCAGCTGACGTGCTCGACGAGCAGGCCGCCGACGATCGGACCGCCCGCGGTGGACGCGCCGATGACCATGCCCCAGATGCCGATCGCCATGTTCAGCTTCTCGGCGGGGAAGGTGGCGCGCAGCAGGCCGAGCGCGGCCGGCATGAGCAGGGCGCCGAAGAGGCCCTGCAGGACACGGAAGGCGATCACGGCCCCGATGGAGTCGGAGAGGCCGATGGCGCCGGAGGCGAGGGCGAAGCCCGCGATGCCGATGAGGAAGGTCTGCCGGTGGCCGAAGCGGTCACCGAGCTTGCCGGCGGTGATCAGGGCGACGGCGAGCGCGAGCAGATAGCCGTTGGTGATCCACTGGACCTGGGCGAGCGAGGCGCCGAGGTCGGTCTTGATGGCCGGGTTGGCGATGGCGACGATCGTGCCGTCGAGCGCGACCATCATCACGCCGACCGCGACGCCGAACAGCGTCAACCACGGATGGCCACGCAGTCCCTTCGCCGGGACCGGTACGGGTTCCCGGGCGTCCCCCTGACCCTGCGGGGCCTTTTCCACGGTGGTCTGACTAGTCATGCGAATGAGGCTAATGACAGTCACTGACAATTGACAAAGCGATTCACACGTCGGTAACTGTCACGTAGCTCACAGGTAGGCTGAGCTGGACGAAATGCCTGAAAAGAGGACCCGACGTGACCCTGCCCGGCCTGCGCGAGCGGAAGAAGCAACGCACGCGCGACGCGCTGATCCGGGTGGCCCTGGAGCTCTTCACCGCCCAGGGGTACGAGCGGACGACCGTCGACGAGATCGTGGACGCCGTCGAGGTCTCCCAGCGGACCTTCTTCCGGTACTTCTCCTCCAAGGAGGAGGTCGCCTTCGCCGTCCAGCAGATGGTGGAGGAGCGTTTCGTCGAGGCCCTCGGGCTGCGGCCGCCCGGCGAGGGCCCCTTCGACGCGATGCGCAACGCGGTGCTCTGCGCCTGGGACACCATCGGCGACGCCATCACCGAGGTCGTTCCGGTCGAGCTGTATCTGCGCGGCCTCCAGATGATCGAGTCGACGCCCGCGCTGCTCGCCGTCCATCTCCGCCGCTCCACCGAGATGGAGGAGACGATCGCCCGGATCATCGCCGAACGCGAGGGCCTCGACGTCGACGAGGACCCGCGCCCCCGGATCGCGGTGGCGGCGTTCAGTGGTGTGATGCGCGTCACGGGCCAGATGTGGGGCCGGGGTACGGACCAGAGCCTGGAGGCCATCCGCGCCCTCACCGAGGCGTACCTCGACCATCTCGGCCCGGCCCTCACCCCGCGCTGGCGGGACCGGACGTAGGGCCGCGCGGCCGGACCGTTCACCCGCGACCCGTAGGGTGGCGGCCCGTGACCTCCGTCGAAGCCGCCTCCCCCACGCTCGTCGTCCTGCGCACCCTGCTCGCGCTCGCCGTCGTGTTCGTGCTGCTCGCGACCACCGGCTGGACGACGATCAAGCACCGTCCCGTGCCCGGCCCGTCCCGTGAGGCCGCGCTCGCCGCCTGGGCGCGCGACCGGATCGACCACCGCCCGCTGCCGGAGCCGACCACCCCCGCCCGCGGCATCGCCGCGTTCTTCGCAGGACTCGGCCACGCGCGCGCGACCCGGCTCGCCGAGCGGCATCCGCTCGTCGTCGGCAATCTCGACGGCGCCCCGATCGCCCTGCGCTACCGCGCCAACCGGATCACCCTCGGCCGCTCGCTCGCCGTCGAGCGGGTCAGGGTCCACGACATCCGGCTCTCCGACGACGGACGGCACGAGGCGCAGCGCCGGCTCGACCGCTTCGTCTCGCTGATGCGGCCCGGCCGGCAGGTCCTCGCCTTCGACCCCACCGGTACGGGGCGGACGGCCGAGGTCCTCGGAGACCTGGAGCGGGCCCGGCACGTCTCGGTGATCGTGCCCGGCGTCGACACCAACCTCCTCACCTTCCAGAAGACCCACGGCCGATACGGGGCCCCCGTCGGCATGGCGCAGGCCCTCTACGGCGCCGAGCGGCGGGTCTCCCCCGGCGCCAGGGTCGCCGTGATCGCCTGGGCCGACTACACCGCGCCCACCGGGGTCGGCGTCGACGCGATGACCGGCCGGCTCGCCGAGGGGGGTGCCGAACGGCTCGTACGGCTGACCGAGGCGCTGCCCGGCGACGCGCGCGTGGCGCTGTTCTGCCACAGCTACGGCTCCGTGCTCTGCGGGGTCGCAGCGCCCCGGCTGCCCGCCCGGGTGACGGACCTGACGGTGGCCGGAAGCCCCGGGATGCGGGTGGAGCGGGCGGCGGAACTCGACACCCCCGCGCGCGTGTGGGCGATGCGGGACGCCGACGACTGGATCGCGGACGTGCCGCACCTGGAGGTGGGCGGAGTAGGGCACGGGGCCGACCCGGTGTCCCCGGAGTTCGGCGCCCGGCTGCTCTCGGCACACGGCGCAATCGGCCACAGCGGCTATTTCGCGCCGGGCACCGAGAGCCTCGGCAACTTCGCCGCGATAGGGGTCGGCTCCTACGGGAACCTGGTCTGCGCACGTGCCGACAGCGCTTGCCACGAGGGAATATCCGGTACGGAAGGGCGCCGACGCGCGTAGATCACGTAATTTCGGGACCTTTCACAGGGGCGACGCACGGGCGAGCGCCGCTTACGATGAGGCGTATGGGTGATGTGCTGGCCGGAATTCATGCCACCTGGGAGTTCGAGAGTGACGCCCTCGTCATCCGCTTCGACCGGGGGAACCGTGCGCCAAGGCTCTTCAACGTGCTGCGCGAACGACGGGTACCGCACGAGGCGCTGGCGTCCGTGACGCTCTCGCCCGGGAAGCGGGGCACCGTCGTGCTGCACGCCGTGCCGAGACCGGGCGCCGATCCACTGATGGAGGCGGCGGCGGGGCAGCTCGCGGAGAACTGCGATCCGTACCGCCTGGTACTCCCGGCGGACCGCGAGACGCTCGCCGAGTACTACCGGGACGAGCTGCGTGCGGGCGTCGCACGGCGGAGCCCGTACACCGAGGAGCCATCGGGCGACCCCGGCCTCTCGGGCGCCGCCGACGTGACGCCCGCCGACCGTTTTCTCGTGGCGCCGCCGCAGGGTCCGCAGTCCTTCAAGGCGTACGACGGGAAGGCGAGCTTCGACGGGCAGTCGGAGGTCACTTTCCGCTGGTCCTGGACGGGGGCGTCCTCCGAGAAGTGGAAGGCGGGTGACCAGTTCTTCCACGTACGGGATCTCTGCGGGGTCGAGTGGCGCTCGCCGGACGTCCTCGACGGGCATCTGCGACTGGTGCCGCGGGGTGGCGAGCCCCGCGCGTCCCAGCCCGACCGGGACCCCGCCTCCGTCGTCTTCGGCCTCGGTTACGGGCCGGTGCACCTGTCCCTCCCCTTCGCGGCGTCGGTCCTCGCGGCGATCAGGACCTCGGACCGCGTACCGGCCCGCACGGCCGCCGCTCCCGGGGCCGTCGCTGAAAGGATTCGGCACCTGGGTGAACTGCACCAGGCGGGACTGGTGACGGACGAGGAGTTCTCGGCGAAGAAGGCGGAACTCCTCGCGGAGCTCTGAGCACCCGACCCCTGCACGCACCCGAACGCACCCGACCCGTGCACGCACCCGACCCCTGCACGCGCCCGACCCCTGCACCCACACGGCGCGCCCCGGCGTCATACCCCGGTATCAGGTCAGAGCCCGGTCCCCGGTATGACGTCGGGGACCCGGCCCGCTGCCTACCCTGAGCTGGTCATGGCTACCGAACCGCGGCACGAGCTGCCGCCCACCCTCCGACAGCTCAGCACCCGGACACGCGAGATGTTCCAGGGGCTCGGGACCGCGCTCACCACCCCCGCCCCGGGGGCACCCCTCTTCGCCGACGCCTCCTCGCGGTGGGTGCGGCTGCTGCCGTACGCGGTCGCTCTCGCCTTCGTCGCCTCGCTCCTCCCCAGCACGGTCCTTCTCCTCGCCGGGGACTACGGCGTCAACGGCGGCCTGGCCGGGGCCATCGGCACCGCCCAGACCGCGCCCCTGCTGCTCGCCGTCGCCCGTCCCCTGCAGGCCTGGTGGGTCGTCTTCGCCGCCGATGTGCTCGGCGCGGTCGTGCTGCTCGCCGCGGACGGCCCGCGCGCCGAGCTCTGGCCCTGGACCCCGCCGATCGTCGTCGGCTACTGCGCGCTGATGATCGCGCTCGGTCTGCGCGAGTCCCGCCGGGCGCTGTTCGGCGTCTGGCTGGCCACCGGCGTCGCCGGGTACGTCCTGGAGGTCTTCAAGCCGGCCGGGTACACCAGCCTCCACACGCTGCTGCTCGTCCTGAGCGGGGTGCTGCTCCTGCTCACCTCGGCGGTACGCGCGCGTGGCGACGCCCAGCGGCGGCTTGTCGAGGTGGAGACCATCAGCGAGGCCGAGCGGGCCCGCCGCACGCTCCTGGAGGAGCGGGCCAGGATCGCGCGCGAGCTGCACGACGTGGTGGCCCACCACATGTCCGTGATCACCGTGCAGGCCGACTCGGCCCCGTACCGCATCCCTGACCTCCCGGACGCGGCCCGCGAGGAGTTCACCTCGATCGCGGCGAGCGCGCGCGAGTCGCTGGCCGAGATGCGGCGGCTGCTCTCCGTGCTGCGCAGCGACGGCAGCGAGGGCGAGCGGGCCCCGCAGCCGGGCCTCGACCGGGTCCAGCAGCTGGTCGAGGCGACCGTACGGGCCGGGGTGCCGGCCGAGCTGCGGCTCGCCGCCGACCTCGGCGTCGTACCGCAGGCGGTGGACCTGTCCGCGTACCGGATCGTGCAGGAGGCGCTCGCGAACATCGTCCGGCACGCGCCGGGGGCGTCGACCCGGGTGTCGATCCGGGCGGACGAGGGATGGCTGACGGTCCTCGTCGTCAACGGGCCCTCGACGGAGGCGGATTCCGCGGTGGAACGCGGCGCGTCCGGCACCGGGCACGGGCTCGTCGGCATGCGGGAACGCGTACGGTTGACGGGCGGCTCGCTCGACACCGGGCCGCTGCCGGACGGCGGCTTCCGGGTCGCCGCGCGGCTGCCGCTGACCGCGGACCCGATCCCCTCCGTGGCGACGGCCGACTCCGCGGGGACGACTCCCGCCGGAGCGACGGCCCCGCCCGTGGCCACCCCGCCCCCGACCGCCAAGGACTCCGAGTGACCATCCGCGTGATCATCGTCGACGACCAGGCCATGGTGCGGGCCGGTTTCGCCGCCCTGCTCGCCGCGCAGCCCGACATCGACGTCGTGGGTGAGGCCCCGGACGGACGGCAGGGCATCGACGTGGCACGCTCCACGCACCCGGACGTGGTCCTCATGGACGTACGGATGCCGGAGCTGGACGGGCTCGCCGCCGCCCGGGAGATCCTCCACCCGCCGACCGGGGTCACCCACCGGCCGAAGGTCCTGATGCTGACCACCTTCGACGTGGACGACTACGTGTACGAGGCGCTGCGCGCCGGCGCGTCCGGCTTCCTCCTGAAGGACGCGCCGCCGGCGGACCTGATCGCGGCGGTACGGGTGGTGGCGGCGGGCGAGGCACTGCTCGCCCCGTCCGTGACGCGACGGCTCATCGCCGACTTCGCCGCCTCCCGGCCCGCACCGCGCAAGGACACCACGGCGCTGCGGCTGAACGGTCTCACCCCGCGCGAGACCGAGGTCCTCGAACTCATCGCCCGCGGGCTGTCCAACCAGGAGATCGCGGACCATCTCGTCCTCGCCGAGCAGACGGTGAAGACCCACATCGGCCGGGTCCTCGCCAAGCTGGACCTGCGCGACCGGGCGCAGGCGGTGGTCTTCGCGTACGAGTCGGGCCTCGTGACCCCGGGCACGTCCTGACGTCCGGGTAGCTGTCCCCCGGGGGAAAACCCCACCCCCCGACTGGTGTTGGCTGCTCCTCCACCCCCTACTGCGGTATCGGACCGGAGTTGGCTCCCCGGTGTGACGTGCCGTCACCCGTCGTCTTCCTACCTTCCTCTCGCCAGCGAACGAGCGAGTACCGGAGAGGGAGGGCGACCCCATGCGCCGTATTTCGAGGACCCTGATCACCGCGGCCCTGGTGACCGCCGTGATCGGCGGGACGGCCGGCTGGGCGTCCGGGAACAGCCAGGAGGCCGTGACCGGGTCGCCGGTCGGGACGGCGGAGTGGCGGGCCGCGGGGCTGCCGGACCCGGAGCGGATGGACCCGGCCGAGGTGGCACGGTTCTTCGCCGGCCTGAGCCCCGTACAGCGGCAGGAGCTGGCCCGGACCCATCCGACGGTCGTCGGGAACCTGGACGGGGCACCCCTGGAGCTGCGGTACGAGGCCAACGCCCGTGCCACGCACGGGGCGTTCG
This sequence comes from Streptomyces sp. NBC_01077, assembly GCF_045162855.1. Taxonomy (NCBI): domain Bacteria; kingdom Bacillati; phylum Actinomycetota; class Actinomycetes; order Kitasatosporales; family Streptomycetaceae; genus Streptomyces; species Streptomyces sp. NBC_01077. Next base: position 3,405,922 of record NZ_CP108669.1, read on the forward strand.
GCGGGGCGCGGGTTCTCGCCCACGACACGCGCGGCCGAGGTCAGGTGACCCTGGTGTACGGGGATCTGGCGCGGGCCGAGCACGTCGCGGTGATCGTGCCCGGTTCCGACATCGACGCGGCCCACCTGCGGCCGCTCACGGACATGGCGACCTCCCTGCGGCAGGCGACCGGCGGCGCCACCGCGGTCGTCGCCTGGGCCGGGTACACCACCCCGGTCGGCGTCGGTCTGGACGCGGCCACCGGCCGGCTCGCCGAGGCCGGGGCGGACCGTCTCACCCGCTTCGTGGACGGTCTGGCGGCCGTCGGGGCGGCCGAGCCGTCCCTGTTCTGCCACAGCTACGGCTCCGTGGTCTGCGGCCTCGCCGCCCGCGATCTGAAGGCCAAGGACCTGGTGGTCTTCGGCTCCCCCGGGATGCGCGCCGAGAACGTGAACGAGCTGGGCACCTCCGCCCGCGTCTGGGCGGCGAAGGATCCCACCGACTGGATCGACCGGATCCCGAACGTCGAGCTCGGGGACCTCGGGCACGGCGCCGACCCCACCGACCCGGCATTCGGCGCCCGCCGGATCGTCGCCGACGACGCCGCCGGCCACGGCGGCTACCTCGTGCCCGGCACCGCCTCCCTCCGCACCTTCGCCGCCATCGCCGAAGGAGACGTCCGATGAGCGCCCTCGCGACCATGGCCCGCCGCACGGCCCACACGATCGAGTCGGGAACCCCGGCCCACCGCGACCGGGCCATCGACGGGCTGCGCGCCCTTGCCCTGCTCGCCGTGCCCACCGGGCACTGGCTGCTCGGCGGCTTCACGCTCTCCTCCGACGGGGCGATCCACAACGCCAGCCCACTGGGTACGTTCGCGGGCCTCGCGCCGGTCAGCTGGGTCCTCCAGATGCTGGGGATCTTCTTCCTGGTCGGCGGCTACGCCTCCGTCCTCTCGTACCGGCGCAGGAAGGGCTCCACGCGCGCGTGGCTCAGTGGCCGGCTCGCCCGGCTCGGCCGCCCGGTCCTCGGGGTCACCGCCGTCTGGGCGGCGCTCCTCCCCGTGCTGCACTTCGGGCTCGGGGTGCCCGTGGACACGCTGCGGACGGCGTCCACGCTGGTGATCCAGCCGCTGTGGTTCGTCGGGGTGTACACCGTGGTCACCGCGCTGACCCCGCTGTGCGTACGGGCGGCGCGCCGCCTCGGGGTGTGGGCCGCGGCTCCGCTGCTCGGCTCGGTCGCCGTCGTCGACTTCCTGCGGTACGGGCCGTACGCCGACGCCGTACCGTCCTGGCTCAGCCTCGTCAACATCCTGCCGGGCTGGCTCTTCGCCTATCAGCTCGGCGTCTCCTGGGGCGAGGGCCGGGTCACCAAGCGGCACGCCTGGGGGCTGCTGCTCGGCGGGGCCGCGCTCTTCGCCGCCCTTCTGCTCGCCTTCGGCTACCCGGCCTCGATGGTCGGCGTCCCCGGCGAGGCCCGCACCAACTCCCACCCGCCGTCGCTGCTCGTCCTCGCCCTCGCCGCCGCTCAGAGCGGTGCGGCGATCCTGCTCAGGGACCGGCTCGGCAAGCTCCTCAAGCGGCCCGCGCTCTGGGCGCCGGTCGTGGTCGTCAACCTCTCGGCGATGACGATCCTGTGCTGGCACCAGACGGCGATGCTCACCGCCGCCATCCCGGGCTCGTACCTCGGGGAGATCCCGGGGCTGGTCGGTGCACCGGACTCGGTCGGCTGGATCCTCGCCCGGCTGGCGTGGATGCCGGTCTTCGCTGGACTGCTCGTCCTGATCGGGCGGTACGCACGCGGGTTCGAGTCGCCGTGGGCGAAGACCGGCCCGGGCCGCCGCACCCTCGCGGGCCTGCTCGCGGCGGGATTCGCGGTCTTCGCCCTGGGTATCGCGTGAGGCGCGCCTGCGCGCCAGGGCCTGTCCGGCGGATCAGGCGCGGCCCCGATCCTGATCCGCCGGACAGGCCCCCGAGGCCCTCAGACCTCCCGCGACACCGCTGTGAAGCGCATGTCCGGGTAGCGGTCGCCCGCCACCAGGCCCGCGATCGGCTCGAGTTCGGCGAGTTCGGCCTCGGTGAGGCCGATGCGGGTGGCGGCCGCGTTCTCCTCCAGGCGGGAGCGCTTGCGGGTGCCGGGGATCGGGACGACCGTCAGGCCGTGCACGGAGGCCCGCTGCTGCACCCAGGCGAGGGCGATCTGCGCCGGGGTCGCGCCGTGCGCGGCGGCGATCTTCCGGACCGGGTCGAGCAGGGCGGCGTTCCGCTCCGCGTTCTCGCCGGTGAACCGGGGCTGGTGCCGGCGGAAGTCGCCGCCCGTCAGGTCCTTGGCGGCGTCCGCGAACGCGCCGGTCAGGAAGCCGCGGCCGAGCGGCGAGTACGGCACGAAGGTGACGCCGAGTTCGGCGGCGGCGCCGACGGCGCTGCGCTCCACGTCCCGGGAGAAGAGCGACCACTCCGACTGGAGGGCGGCGATCGGGTGGACGGCGTGGGCCTCGCGGAGTTCGGGCCCGGTGACCTCGCTGAGGCCCAGGTGGCGGACCTTGCCCTCCTGGACGAGTTCGGCCATCGCGCCGACGGACTCGGCGAACGGGATCTCCGGGTCGCGGCGGTGCATGTAGTAGAGGTCGATGGTCTCGATGCCGAGCCGGCGCAGGCTGTCCTCGGCGGCCTTCTTGATGTAGGCCGGGTCGTTGCGGACGGCCCGGTACGTGGGGTCGTCGGCGCGCCGCTCTATGGCGAACTTGGTGGCGAGGGTGACCTCGTCGCGGTGGGCGGCGAGGAACGGCGCGAGGAACCGCTCGTTGGCGCCGCTGCCGTAGACGTCGGCGGTGTCGATCAGGGTGATGCCGGCCTCCAGGGCCGCGTCGAGGGTGTCGCGGGCGGCGGCCTCGTCGGTGTCTCCGTAGAACTCGCTGATGCCCATGGCGCCGAAGCCCTGGACGCCGATCTCGGGTCCGTCCTGGCCGCCGAGTCGTACGGTGTCGATCCTGGTCATGAAGACGCTCCTCCGCTTGCGGTCCCGTAATGGCTGATCTTGATGTCGAGCACGGCGAGCGTGTCCTGGAGTTCGGTGATCCGGGAGAGGACGTCGCGCCTGGTGGTCTCCAGGAGCTCCCGTCGTTCGTCGCGGGTGTGGTCTCCCTCGCGGACGAGTTCGGCGTACCGGACCATGTCGGCGACCGGCATCCCGGTCAGCCGGAGCTTGCCGACGAACGCCAGCCAGCCGAGGTCCTGCTCGGTGAAACGGCGCTGGCCCGTGTGCGAACGGTCGACGTGCGACATGAGGCCGATCCGCTCGTACCAGCGCAGGGTGTGCGCCGAAAGGCCGGTCAGGGCCGCGACCTCGCTGATGGTGTAGTGCGTCCGGGGGATCCGGGTACCGCTCGTGCCGGTGCTCGTACTCGTGCTCGCCATCACGCTCATGCCCCCACGCTAAAACGTTGGAGTGCACTCCAAGCAAGTAGGCTCGGCTTCATGCAGAGCAGCGTGCCGAGCCTGGCGTCGATCGAGAACTGGCCCGTCCCCACCGCGGCGGCCGCCGTGGTCCGCGCGGACGGCACCCTGGCCGGGTCCCACGGCCCCACCGGGCAGCGCTTCCCGCTCGCCTCGGTCACCAAGCCGCTCGCGGCGTACGCCGTCCTCGTCGCGTACGAGGAGGGGGCGATCGACCTCGACGAGCCGGCCGGGCCCGAGGGCGCGACCGTCCGCCATCTCCTCGCCCACACCTCGGGCCTCGCCTTCGACGAGAACCGGGTCATGGCCGCGCCGGGCACCCGCAGGATCTACTCCAACACCGGTTTCGAGGCGCTCGGCGACCATCTCGCCAAGGCGACCGACATCCCCTTCGCCGAGTACCTGCACCAGGCGGTCCTGGAGCCGCTGGGCATGACGTCGACGGCGCTGGAGGGCTCGCCCGCCAAGGACGCCGTGTCGACCGTGGACGACCTGGTGCGGTTCGCGGCCGAGGTGCAGGCGCCGCGGCTGCTCGACCCGCGCACCGTCCTGGACGCGATGAGCGTCGTGTACCCCGGTCTCACCGGCATCCTGCCCGGATACGGGCACCAGCGGCCGAACGACTGGGGCCTCGGCTTCGAGATCCGCGACGGCAAGTCCCCGCACTGGACCGGCGCCACGTCCTCGCCGCGCACCTTCGGGCACTTCGGGCAGTCCGGCACGTTCCTGTGGATCGACCCGGACGCGCGCGCCGCGTGCGTGGCGCTGACCGACCGGCCCTTCGGGGCGTGGGCGGTCGAGGCCTGGCCGCCGTTCACCGACGCGGTCCTCGCCGACCTGCGCAGCGCCTGAAGAGCGGAGGATCCGGCGGCTACGCTTCGCAGCGCTGGGTGGGCAGGATCCCGTCCGGGCCGCTGAGCGACACCTCGACCAGGCCGGCCGGGTGTTCCGCGTAGGCGGTCGTGCACACCAGCTGGCGGACGGCCGCCCCGGACAGCTTCTTGACGGGGAAGGGGGTCCGGATCCAGATCAGCCGGCGCGCCGGGGTCCCCGTCGAGGCACTCCCCGTCGAGGCCTGCAGCATCGTCGGACTCCCCGCCTCCGTCCCGGGCAGGGCGGTGGTGATGCCTGCCGCGGTCTCGTTCTCCCTGGGGCCGGCGAGGAGCATGGCGAGGATCTTGTCGGTGACGATCCCGCCGCGGCGCAGATCGTCGGGGGATATCTCGTAGCCCGGACCGAATCCGTCGTAGGGGGCGCGGGCGTCTCCCGAGCCGGGCGACGAGGAGGCGGTCACCGGGTCGGGGGCGTAGACATCGCGGGTCACCGGCATCGACCGGCCGTCGGGGCCGACGAAGTACAGCACGATCCGGTCCTCGGGTATCGGCCCGACGTGCAGGGTGGCGGCCCCGCCCGCCTCGACGACGTCGGTCTTCTGTATGCCGCAGCCTGCCAGCGCCAGCAGGGCGGACAGGGCCGCGGCGACGGCCCGGGGGCGGTTCACGGCGACGGCTTTCCGGCCGCTCGCGACAACGGCTTTCCGGCGGTTCGCGGCACCGGCCTTCCGGCGGTTCACAGCGGCATCCGTACGGTGAAGACCGCCCCGCCCGCAGGGTCGTTGGCGGCCGTGACCGTGCCTCCGTGCAGGCGTACGTTCTCCAGGGTGATCGCGAGGCCGAGACCGCTGCCCGCCGAGCGGGTACGGGCCCGGTCCGCCTTGTAGAAGCGGTCGAAGACGTGCGGCAGGACGTCCGGGTGGATGCCCGGCCCCCGGTCGGCGACCTCCGTCACCAGCTGGTCCCCCTCCGCGTACAGCCGGACCGTCACCGGCGCCCCGCCGTGCCGCAGCGCGTTCCCGACGAGGTTGGCGACGACGACGTCGAAGCGGCGCGGGTCGAGCCGGGCCCTGATCCCCTCGGTGAGGTGCGGGACGACCTGCGCCGGATCGGTCCAGTGCCGGTGCTGGAGGGTCTTGCGGACGCAGTCGGCGGCGTCGACCTCGTCCGTGTGGAGCTCGGCGGCGCGCGCGTCGAAGCGGGAGATCTCCATGAGGTCCTCGACGAGCACGGCCAGCTTGCCGGTCTCGGCGCTGATCAGGCGGACGGCGCGGGCGGTGTCGCTGTCGAGGCTGTCGGCGTCCTCGTCGAGGACCTCGGTGACGGCGAGCATCCCGGCGAGCGGGGTGCGGAGTTCGTGCGAGACGTCGGAGGCGAAGCGGCGGGCGCGGGTCTCGGCGTTGCGGAGTTCCGCGACGGAACGTTCCAGCTCTGCGGCGGATTCGTTGAACGTCCGGGCGAGATCGGCGAGTTCGTCGCTGCCCTTGGCGTGGATACGGGTGTCGAGCCGGCCGCGCCCCATGCTGTGGGCCGCGTGGCGCAGTTCCCGTACGGGCCGGAGCACCCCGCGCGAGGCGATCAGCGCGGGGATCAGGGCGACGGCGAGCGCGGGCAGCGCGCCGTCGCGGGCGGCCGTGACCATCGCCTCCACGTTCGCCTCCTCCTCGGAGAGTTCCATGACGGCATAGAACACGAGGCCGGTGCGCTGCGGCGGTCCGTCGGCGGAACGGGCCAGGAAGACGGCGGGAACGGCGATCGTGAGGTACGGGGTGCCGTTCTTGACCACCCGCTGGAAACTGCCGTGCGGGACACCCTCGTCGTCGACGGCGCGGGCCCGCAGCTCCGGGGTGATGACGGAGGAGGTGGGCCGGTCGGTGGAGGAGACGCGGAGGGTGCCGTACTCGGCGTAGACGCGCCAGGCGCGGGGCTTGCCCTGGCGGGCGACGAGCATGAGCGAGTCCCGCAGCGTCTCCGGTTCGACGGGCAGAGTGGTGCCGAGGGCGTCGACCTGCTCGCGGAAGGCGGAGACGGCGGTGTCCTGGGTCTGCTCCAGGATGGCGTTGCGGGCGGCCCGGTAGGTGAGGGCGGCGGTGGTGCCGCAGCCGACGGCGGCGACGAGCAGGAAGGCGAGCACGAGGCGCGTGCGGAGCCCGAAGGGGTGCGGCCGCAGCCGCGGGCTCCGCCCCCTGCGCCGGGACGCGCGCCCGTGCCCCGTCGTCGTGTGCCCTTCGTGGCCCTCGTGCCCGGCGTCCGCGTCCGGGGTGACACAGGCCTTCACTGCGGTCCCAGCGGGCCGAAGCGGTAGCCGAAGCCGCGCAGGGTCTGGATGTAGCGGGGTTCGCCCGGGGTGTCCTCGATCTTGTTCCGCAGCCGGCGGACACAGGCGTCGACCAGTCGGGCGTCCCCGTGGTAGCTGTGCTCCCAGACGTGTTCGAGGAGCTGCTGACGGCTGAAGACCTGCTCGGGCGCGGCCGTGAGATGGAGCAGCAGCTTCAGCTCGGAGGGGGCGAGGGCGATCCGCTCGCCCGCCTTGGCGACGGTGAGACCGGCCCGGTCGATGGCCAGCTCCCCGTGGAACTCGACGGCGGACCGGCCGCCGGGCGGCTCCTCGATGCGCCGCAGCACGGCCCGTATCCGGGCCTCGATGACCTCGGTACGGGCGGGCTTGACGATGTAGTCGTCGGCGCCGGCCTCCAGGCCGATGACGACGTCGAAGTCGTCACCGCGGGCGGTCAGCATGATGATCGGCAGCTGGCTGCTCTCGCGGACCCGGCGGCAGACCTGCACGCCGTTGATGCCGGGCAGCATGAGGTCGAGCAGCAGCAGATCCGGCCGGAACTCCGCGAGCGCGTCGAGACCGGCCTCCCCCGTGGCAGCGGTGCGCACCTCGTGCCCGCGGCGCCGGAGCCCGAGCTCGACGCCTTCGCGGACGGAGGGGTCGTCTTCTATCAGGAGCACGCGGGGCATCTGTGAAGTATCCCAAGGTAGAAGGGCTCCTCCTGCCGGAGGGGTGGCTCAGGCCCGGCGGGCGAGGCCACGCAGTCGGCCGCTCCCGGTCACGAGGAGGGCCTGGACCTCGGTGAGCCGGAGGGGCCGGGCGAGGACGGCGAAGACGGCGAGGACGGTCAGCGCGCCGACGATCCCGGAGGGTACGGCTCCGGCGGGACCGGTGAGGTCGGTGACGAGGAGCCCGTAACCGGCGGCGGGCACGGCGGCGAACATCAGCCGCACGAGCCCGGAGAGCGAACCGCCGGAGGCCGAGGCGTCGGAGGCCGAACCGCCCGAGAGCGAGCCGTCGAAGGCCGAGCCGTCGCCGTCCCTCTTCGTGCCGCTCCCCTTCAGCCGCTTCCCGAGCACGTACGCCGTGACTCCCCAGCCCACCCACAGGGCGAGCGAATATCCGGCGGCCATGCCGGCGACGGCCCAGCGGGTGGGCAGGTAGTGGAACGCGGCGAACGACAGCCCCGCGTTGAGCCCGGCGATCACCAGGTTGAGCAGGAACGGGGTACGGGTGTCCCGCAGCGCGTAGAAGGCGCGGTTGCACACGTACTGCCCGGAGAGGGCGACGAGTCCGGGCGCGAAGGCCATCAGGATCCAGGACATCGCGCGGATGTCGTCGCCGCTGGTCGCCCCGTACCGGAAGACGACCGTCATCAGCGGTACGGCGAGCGCGAGGAGGGCGCAGGCCGCCGGGACGACGGCGGCCGAGCTGGTCCGCAGGGCGTACGAGACGTCCCGCCGGACCCCCACGAGGTCGCCGTCGGCGGCAGCGCCGCTCATCCGGGGCAGCAGCGCGGTGACGAGGGAGACCGTGATGATGCCGTGCGGGACGGACCACAGCAGATAGGCGTTGTTGTAGGCGGCGAGGCCGCCGCCGCTGACCGTGTCGCCCGCCGAGGTGGCGAGCAGGGTGGTCACCCAGTACGCGCCCTGGTTGGTGAGGACGAGCAGCACCAGCCAGCCGGCCGAGCGCAGCGGCTGGGCGAGGCCGCTGCCGCGCCAGTCGAAGCGGGGCCGCCAGCGGAAGCGGGCGGCGCGCAGCGAGGGCACGAGGGCGAGGGCCTGGAGCACGATGCCGGCGGTGGTGCCCCAGCCGAGCAGCGCGGTCTCGCCGGGGGTGAGGGCGCCGCCGTCGCTGACCACGAGGAAGAGGGCGAAGACGGAGACGACGACCACGTTGTTGAGGACGGGGGTCCACATCATGGCGCCGAAGCGGCCCCGGGCGTTGAGGACCTGTCCGAGCAGGGTGAAGAGCCCGAGGAAGAAGATCTGCGGCAGGCACGCGCGCGCGAAGGCGAGGGTCATCTCCCGCTGCTCGCCCACGTAGTCGGTGTACGTGTCGACGATCAGCGGCGCGGCGAACACGGCGACGGCCGTGAGGGCGACGAGGGCGAGCGCGCACAGGGTGAGCAGCCGGTCGGTGTAGGCGACTCCGCCGTCCTCGTGTTCCTTGGCGGCCTTGACCAGCTCGGGGACGAAGACGGCGTTGAGGGCGCCGCCGAGGAGGAGCGTGTAGATGATGGTGGGGACGGTGTTGCCGACCGCGTAGCCGTCGGCGACGGAGGCGGCGCCGAGCGCGGCGGCGGCGACGGAGGCGCGGACGAAGCCGGTGGCACGGGAGACGAGCGACCCGGCGGCCATGAGCGCACCGCTGCGCAGCGCGGACGGCGTGGACCTGGCCCGGCGCCTGCCGGGACGCTCGGCGGTGAGCGTGGCCGTCATCGGCGGGCCAGATACGCCTGGAACGCGCGGTACAGCGCCTGGTTGGTCGTGCCCTGCATCGGTGTCTCCCACTCCCCCAGCGTCTCGACGACCTGTCCGCCCGTACCGAGCTTCCAGCGGAGCAGCCCGTGGGCGCGGTCGCCCGGATCGAGGGTGGAGGGTACCCCGCGCAGGTCGTAGACGGCTGCGCCGAGGGCTTGGGCGTCGAGCATCATGCGCCACTGGAGGGCGTTGGAGGGCCTGACCTCGCGGCGGTGGTCGGCGGAGGCGCCGGTCTGGTACCAGACGCGTCCGCCCACGGTGACCATGGTGTGGGCGGCGAGGATCTCGCCCTCGTGGCGGGCGAGGTAGAGCTTCATGCGGCCGGGGTGCTCGGCGTTGAGGACGGCGTACTGGCGCTCGTAGTACGCGAGGGAGCGGCCGAGCCGGAACCCGTCACGTTCCTCGGTGATGCGGAGCAGCCGGTAGAACTCGGGGAGGTCGGCGGCGGAGCCGACGGTGATCTCGACCCCGGACTTGCGGGCCTTGCGGACGTTGCGCCGCCACTCCTGGTTGAGGCCGGTCCACAGGTCGTCGGGGGTGCGCCCGGTGAGCGGCACCTGGAAGACGTGCCGGGGCTGGGCGTCGGCGCCGTCCTCGGAGTCGCCGCCGCACTTGCGCCAGCCGCGGGCCCGGAGGCGTTCGGCGACGACCGTGCCGAGCGGGTCGACCTCGTCGGCGAGGACGTCGGCGAGCCGGCGGCCGGGCCCGGTGGCGGCCTTGACGGTGGCGGCGTTCCATCGCCGGTAGGCGGGCCCGGGGCCCATGCGTACGGCGAAGGCGCCGCAGGAGCGCAGATGGCCGAGCAGCGGGGCGAGCCAGCCGTCCATGTCGGGGTCGGCCCAGTCGGCGACGGGTCCTTCGGGCAGGTAGGCGAAGTACTTGCGGGTGCCGGGGAAGGGCCGCATGAGGACGAGGGCGACCCCGGTCAGCGCGCCGGAGTCCGGGCCCCAGCCCACCAGTTGGTGCTGCCAGCCGTCCTTCACCTGGGCCCAGGCCGGGACTTGGAGGAAGCTGGGCCCGTCCGCACCGGAGCGGGACGCGAGGAAGGCACGGTAGACCTCGGGGGTCACTTGGCCGAGCCGCAGGGCGCGGCGTTCGGTGGGTGCGGCCGTCACGAGCAGGGCTGACACAACGGGAGCCTCCTTGTTCCGCCCCTCGGTGGTGGGGCGCACAGCAGGCTCACAGCCGAATTCGACGGAGTCGCGCGGCGAATGTGACCGGACGATGACCGTTTTGCCGCAGCCCTTGTCATACGGGCCGCAGGCCTCCGTCAGGTGCCGGGAGCGACTTACAGTCCGAAACATCCCACCCACCACTCCCTCACTCTGCGGAGGTCTTCCGTGCTGCGAATACGCACACCCCGTCCCGTTCTCGCGGCAGTAGCGCTGACCGTCTCCCTCACGGCCTGTACGGCGCAGGCGGCGAGCGGCCCCGGCGGGACCGACGCCCCCGCGGCGGACGCGTCGAAGACTCAGCCGGCGAAGGTGACGGTCGTGAAGCCGGCGGCCGGCGTCCCGGTGACGGTGACCGCGACGGGCGGCACGATCTCCGAGGTGAAGATCGTGGACGCGGACGGCGGTTCGCTCGCGGGGCGCGCGGGCGCGGGCGGCACCCGCTGGGTCTCCGACCGCAAGGCGGCGCCGGGGACGGCGTACACGGTGGAGGTCGTCTCGCGTACGGCCGACGGCAAGGAGACGACCACCCGGTCCTCCTTCGAGACGGCCGAGGCGGACAAGGTCAACAAGCTCACCCTCGCCCCCGGCAAGAACACCACCGTCGGCGTCGCCCACCCCGTCTCGATCGTCTTCGACCTCCCGGTGACGAAGAAGGCGGACGTGGAGAAGCAGCTCAAGGTGACCACCTCGAACGCGACCGAGGGTTCCTGGGGCTGGGTCAAGGACTACTCGGGCCGGGACCGGGCGGACTGGCGCCCCCGTACGTACTGGAAGCCCGGCACGAAGGTCACCCTGGAGGCGGACCTGAACGGCACGGACTCGGGCGGCGGCTGGTTCGTGCGGGACTACCGCACCGGCTTCACGATCGGCGCCGCGCAGATCGTCAAGGTCGACCTGGACCGCCACAAGCTGACGCTGGACAAGGACGGGCGCACGGTCCGTACGATCCCGGTCTCCGGCGGCACCCCGGGCGGCGACAAGCGGTCCTGGCGGGGCACGGCCGTGCTGATGGCGAAGGAGGGCACCATCAACATGAACTCGGAGACGGTCGGGCTCGGGGACGCGTACGACAAGGACGTGGACTACTCGATGCGCCTGACCTGGTCGGGCATGTACGCGCACGCGGCCCCGTGGAACGCGGCGTACTTCGGCAACGCCAACAAGAGCTCGGGCTGCATCGGCATGAGCGACGAGAACGCCGCGTCCTTCTACGGCGCGGTGAACGTCGGCGACCCGTTCGAGATCACCGGCAAGGACACCAAGGGCACGGTCGCCGAGGGCAACGGCTACGGGGCGTGGAACCTGAGCTGGGAGCAGTGGAAGGCGAAGAGCGCGCTCGCCTGAAGCCAGACCCCGGGACTGTTCAGCCGAGGGCCTTGCGCCAGTCCCGCATCTCCCAGATCAGGACCTCCGCATCGGTCGTGGCGACGAGGGTGTGCCCCCCGGCGCCGGTGATCCGGACGGCGTCGCCGGGGGACAGCGGCTCCCCGTCGAGCCCGACGCTGCCGCGTACGACATGGACGTACGCGAAGTCGGCGGCCGGTACGACGACGGGCTCGCCCGCGGCCGGCCGGCGGACGTGCAGCCGCGCGTCCGCCTCCGGCAGGTCGTACGACCCGTCGAGGCCGCGCACCACCTCGTACGAGGGCGCGCCGCCCGGCGACAGCGGTGCGAGCCACATCTGGACGAAGACGAGCGGCACGTCGGCGTCGTTGCGCTCGACGTGCCGGACTCCCCCGGCGGAGCTGAGCCGCTGGAGGTCCCCGGGGCGGACGACCGTGGTGTGGCCGGCGGTGTCGTGGTGGGTGAGCTCCCCCTCGACGACCCAGGTGACGATCTCCGTGTGGCTGTGCGGATGCTCGTCGAAGCCCGCGCCGGGCGCGAGCCGCTCCTCGTTGCAGGCGAGCAGGGCGCCGAAGCGGAGGTTGTCGGGGTCGTAGTGCGGCCCGAAGGAGAGGGCGTGCCGGGTCTCGATCCCGGCGGCCGGGTCACCCCCGGGGTACCGCTCCACCGAGCGCTGGATGCGTGTCACGGGCTCTACGGTAGTGCGGCCTCCCGAGCCGAAGCCGGACGCCGAGCTGAACGCCGAGCCGGACGCCGAGCCGGACCCCGCCCCGAGCGACCCGGACCGCGACACCAGGGCGAACCCTGCCCCTGCCCCGAGGCCGACCCGGACGCCGTCCTGAGGCCGCCCCCGGATCCCGTCGGAGGCGAACCCGCCCCGACCCCGCACACTGCCGTCCCGATAAGGCAGTCTTGTCCACGTGCCAGAACCCACGAACGTCCCTCACTCGCACGCCGCGACCCTGAAGCGCCTCGAACAGTCCTCCGGGCGGCTCGCCGCCAACGCCATCGCCCGCATGGACGAGACGCTGCCGTGGTACCGGGCGATGCCGCCCGAGAACCGGTCGTGGATCGGTCTGGTCGCCCAGGCCGGTATCGCCGCGTTCACCGAGTGGTTCCGGCACCCGGAGACCCCGCAGGCCATCTCGACGGACGTCTTCGGCACCGCGCCCCGCGAGCTGACCCGCGCGATCACCCTGCGCCAGACCGTGGAGATGGTGCGCACCACCATCGAGGTCATGGAGACGGCGATCGAGGAGGTCGCCGCCCCCGGCGACGAGTCCATCCTCCGCGAGGCGCTCCTCGTCTACGCCCGGGAGATCGCGTTCGCGACGGCCCAGGTGTACGCGCAGGCCGCCGAGGCCCGGGGCGCCTGGGACGCGCGCCTGGAATCGCTCGTGGTGAACGCGGTCCTCTCCGGCGAGGCCGACGAGGGCGCGGTCTCGCGTGCCGCGGCGCTCGGCTGGAACTCCCCGGACCATGTGTGCGTGATCCTCGGCACGGCCCCCGACGGCGACAGCGAGCTCACCGTGGAGGCGATCCGCCGCGCGGCCCGGCACGCCAAGCTGCAGGTCCTCACCGGCGTCCTCGGCAACCGCCTGGTGGTCATCGCCGGCGGCAACGACAATCCGCTGGCCGTGGCGAAGGCCCTGATCGGCCCTTATGCCGCGGGCCCGGTCGTCGCCGGCCCCGTCGTCCCCGATCTGCTGGCCGCCACGCGCTCCGCGCAGGCCGCCGCGGCGGGCCTCAAGGCGTGCTCGGCCTGGCAGGACGCTCCCCGCCCGGTCCTCGCGGACGATCTCCTGCCGGAGCGCGCCATCGCCTCCGACCCTTCGGCCCGCGACCAGCTGGTGGAGGAGATCTACAGACCGCTGGAGGAAGCGGGCTCGGCGCTCCTGGAAACTCTCAGTGTCTATCTGGAGCAGGCCAGCAGCCTGGAAGGCGCGGCCCGGATGTTGTTCGTCCACCCCAACACCGTGCGCTACCGGCTTCGACGTGTGACCGACGTCACCGGCTGGTCACCCTCCGATGTCCGTTCCGCGTTCACGCTGCGGATCGCACTCATTCTGGGGCGCTTGGCCGACGGAGATCAGCAGTCCTAGACTTTTGTCGAACACCAACAATTCCCCCGACGGTTCTTCGTCCCTGTCCCCACGGGCGCTCGGAGCCGTCCCCAAGAGAGAGTGTGAGGGTGCTCGTACTCGTCGCTCCCGGCCAAGGCGCCCAGACGCCTGGCTTCCTGACTCCCTGGCTCGAACTCCCCGGCGCCGCCGACCGCATCGCGGCCTGGTCGGACGCCATCGGGCTCGACCTCGCCCACTACGGCACGAAGGCGGACGCGGACGAGATCCGTGACACCGCCGTGGCACAGCCGCTGCTCGTCGCCGCCGGTCTGCTGTCGGCCGCTGCCCTCGGTGACGTGAAGCCCGGTGTCGTCGCCGGTCACAGCGTCGGCGAGTTCACCGCCGCCGTGTTCGCGGGTGTCCTCGACGACACCGCCGCGCTGCGTCTCGTACGGACCCGTGGGCTCGCGATGGCCGAAGCCGCCGCGATCACGGCGACCGGCATGTCGGCGCTGCTCGGCGGCGACCCCGAGGTGACCGTCCCGCACCTGGAGAAGCTCGGTCTGACCGCGGCCAACGTGAACGGCGCCGGCCAGATCGTGGCCGCCGGCACCATGGAGCAGCTGGCCGCCCTGGAGGCGGACAAGCCCGAGGGTGTCCGCCGGGTCGTCGCGCTCAAGGTCGCCGGTGCCTTCCACACGCACCACATGGCCCCGGCCGTGGCGAAGCTGGAGGAGTCGGCGAAGGAGCTGTCCCCGGCCGCCCCCACCACCCGCTACGTGTCCAACAAGGACGGGCAGGTCGTCACCGACGGCGCCGAGGTCGTGGCCCGCCTGGTCGGCCAGGTCGCGAACCCGGTCCGCTGGGACCTGTGCATGGAGACCTTCCAGTCGCTCGGCGCGACCGCGCTGATCGAGGTGTGCCCCGGCGGCACCCTGACCGGCATCGCCAAGCGCGCCCTGCCGGGCGTGGCCACGGTCGCCCTCAAGACTCCCGACGACCTCGACGCGGCCCGTACGCTCATCGCTGAGCACGCGGCCGTCTGACAAGGAGTGTCGAGAAGCATGTCGAAGATCAAGCCCAGCAAGGGCGCCCCGTACGCACGGATCCTCGGTGTCGGCGGCTACCGCCCCACCCGGGTCGTGCCGAACGAGGTGATCCTCGAGAAGATCGACTCGTCCGACGAGTGGATCCGCTCGCGCTCCGGCATCTCCACCCGTCACTGGGCCTCTCCCGAGGAGACCGTCGCCGCCATGTCGGTGGAGGCCTCGGGCAAGGCCATCGCCGACGCCGGGATCAACCCGGAGCAGATCGGCGCCGTGATCGTCTCCACGGTCTCGCACTTCAAGCAGACCCCGGCCGTCGCCACCGAGATCGCCGACAGGATCGGCGCCGGCAAGCCGGCCGCGTTCGACATCTCCGCCGGCTGCGCGGGCTTCGGCTACGGCCTGACGCTCGCCAAGGGCATGATCGTCGAGGGTTCCGCGGAGTACGTCCTCGTCATCGGTGTCGAGCGGCTCAGCGACCTGACGGACCTGGAGGACCGCGCGACGGCCTTCCTGTTCGGCGACGGCGCCGGCGCCGTGGTCGTCGGCCCCTCGGACGAGCCGCACATCGGCCCCACGGTGTGGGGTTCCGAGGGCGACAAGTCCGAGACCATCAAGCAGACCGTGCCGTGGAACGAGTTCCACAGCGGCGACACCTCGACCCTGCCGCTCAACGAGCAGGGCGAGATCAAGTTCCCCGCCATCACGCAGGAGGGTCAGGCGGTCTTCCGCTGGGCCGTCTTCGAGATGGCGAAGGTCGCCCAGCAGGCCCTGGACGCCGCCGGCATCTCGGCGGACGACCTGGACGTCTTCATCCCGCACCAGGCCAACATGCGGATCATCGACTCGATGGTGAAGACGCTGAAGCTGCCGGAGCACGTCACGGTCGCCCGTGACGTCGAGACCACCGGCAACACGTCGGCTGCCTCGATTCCGCTCGCCATGGAACGACTCCTGGCGACCGGCAAGGCGAAGAGCGGCGACACGGCGCTCATCATCGGCTTCGGGGCGGGTCTCGTCTTCGCCGCGACGGTCGTTACCCTCCCCTAGGCACTCCGGTTCTTCCGGAAGCCTTTTCCCAAGTAATCACAAGAAGGAGCGCCACCATGGCCGCCACCCAGGACCAGATCGTCGAAGGCCTCGCCGAGATCGTCAACGAGATCGCCGGCATCCCGGTCGAGGACGTCGAGCTGGGCAAGTCGTTCACCGACGACCTGGACGTCGACTCGCTCTCCATGGTCGAGGTCGTCGTCGCCGCCGAAGAGCGCTTCGACGTCAAGATCCCGGACGAGGACGTCAAGAACCTCAAGACGGTTGGCGACGCTGCCGACTACATCCTGAAGCACCAGGCCTGATTCGGCCCTCGCTGACTCGGTCCGCCACCCGGCGGTGGCGCCGTATTCCGACCATCACACACATGGAGAACGAATTCCTGTGAGCTCGACCAATCGCACCGTGGTCGTCACCGGTATCGGCGCAACCACACCGCTGGGTGGCGACTCCGCGTCGACCTGGGAAGGTCTTCTCGCGGGGCGCTCCGGCGTCAGGCCCCTGGAGGGCGAGCGCTTCGCCGAACTGCCCGTCCAGATCGCCGCGACGGCCGCCGTCGACCCCGGTGACGTCCTGCCCCGCCCGCTCGCCCGCAAGCTGGACCGCTCGGCGCAGTTCGCGCTGATCGCGGCCCGCGAGGCCTGGGCCGACGCGGGCTACACCGCCCCCGCCGGCGAGGACGAGAAGAT
Organism: Streptomyces sp. NBC_01077; assembly: GCF_045162855.1. Lineage (NCBI taxonomy): Bacteria > Bacillati > Actinomycetota > Actinomycetes > Kitasatosporales > Streptomycetaceae > Streptomyces > Streptomyces sp. NBC_01077. The sequence goes on from NZ_CP108669.1 coordinate 3,422,320, forward strand.
CGTGCCCGAGCGGCTCGGTTCCGTCATCGCCTCCGGCATCGGCGGTGTCACCACGCTGCTCGACCAGTACGACGTGCTGAAGGAGAAGGGCGTCCGTCGCGTCTCCCCGCACACCGTGCCCATGCTCATGCCGAACAGCCCGTCCGCGAACGTGGGCCTCGAGGTGAACGCCCGGGCGGGCGTCCACACCCCGGTCTCCGCGTGCGCGTCGGGCGCCGAGGCGATCGGCTACGCCGTCGAAATGATCCGTACCGGCCGTGCCGACGTGGTCGTCGCCGGCGGTACCGAGGCCGCGATCCACCCGCTGCCGATCGCCGCCTTCGCCAACATGATGGCGATGTCCAAGAACAACGACGAGCCGACGAAGGCCTCGCGTCCCTACGACACCGGCCGCGACGGCTTCGTGCTCGGCGAGGGCGCGGGCGTCGTGATCCTGGAGTCCGAGGAGCACGCGAAGGCGCGCGGCGCGCGCATCTACTGCGAGGTCCTCGGCCAGGGCCTGTCGGCCGACAGCCACCACATCGCGCAGCCCGAGCCGACCGGCCGGGGCATCGCCGCCGCGATGCAGAACCTGCTCGACGCGACGGACCTCAAGCCGTCCGAGGTCGTCCACCTCAACGCCCACGCCACGTCGACGCCGCAGGGTGACGTCGCCGAGATCAAGGCGCTGCGGAAGGTCCTGGGCGACGACCTGGACCACGTCGCGATCTCCGCGACGAAGTCGATGACCGGCCACCTCCTCGGCGGCGCGGGCGGCATCGAGACCGTCGCGACGGTCCTGGCGCTCCACCACCGCCTGGCCCCGCCGACGATCAACATCGACGAGCTGGACCCGGCGGTCGACGCGGACATCGTCCGCGACGAGCCCCGCGAACTCCCGCAGGGCACGATCGCCGCGATCAACAACAGCTTCGGCTTCGGCGGCCACAACGTGGTGCTGGCGTTCCGCACGGTGTGACCTCACGCGTGACATGACGAAGGCCCACCCCCGCGCGGGGGTGGGCTTTCGCCGCATCCGGCCGGGCGGGGTCCGGCGCGCTACCGCGCGCCGGTGGCGGTCATCAGACGACCTGGTGCAGCCAGCGCACGGGGGCTCCCTCGCCCGCGTAGCGGAAGGGCTCCAGTTCGTCGTCCCACGGCTTGCCGAGGAGCCGGGCGATCTCGGCCTCCAGCTGCGTCTCGCCCTGCGCGGAGCGCGCGAGGGCGGCCCGCAGCCGGTCCTCGGGGATCAGGATGTCCCCGTGCATGCCGGTGACGGCGTGGAAGATGCCCAGGTCGGGGGTGGCGCTGTAGCGCTCGCCCTCGGCGGTGGGGCAGGGCTCCGCGGTCACCTCGAAGCGGAGCATCTGCCAGCCGCGCAGCGCGGAGGCGAGTTCGGAGGCGGTGCCGGTACGGCCCTGCCAGGAGAACTCGGCTCTCCAGGTGCCGGGGGACGCCGGCTGGCGGATCCAGTCGAGCTGGACCCTCGCACCGAGGACACCCGCGACCGCCCATTCGACGTGCGGGCACAGCGCGCGCGGTGCGGAGTGAACGTACAGGACTCCACGTGTCGTCACCGGGACCTCCAGTGTGGGACGAGGTTCGCCTTTCCCAGCGGCCTCAGTAAACAGCATCAGGAGTAAAACATCACAAACCCTCAAAAAGGGGACAGTATGTGACGTGATGTAATTTACCGGAGCCGGTCGGCAAAGGTGCCTCTGGTTCGACGGGGGAAAAGCTACCGTGCCGCGCCGTCATCGGTGTGACGTACGGTCGGTCCGAGGGCGGGTGAACACGAAGCTTTCACCCGCCAGGACGCCGAAGGAGGGGCCGGGGATGCGCGGCCGACCGAGATTTCGTACAGCTGTCGCCGCCGCGACGGCGGCACTCCTGTGCGCGGGGGCGCTGTCCGGCTGCACCGCCGGGGAGCCCGCGGCGAAGACCCCGGCGGCGAGACCGACCCCGAAGCCGGCCCCGAAGCCGACCCCGTTGTGGGACGTCTCCCCCGCCTCCGTCGCCGCCGTCGGCGACTCCGTCACCCGTGCCTTCGACGCCTGTTCGGTCCTCACGGACTGCCCCGAGGCGTCCTGGGCGACGGGCACGGACACCACCGTGAACAGCCTCGCGCTGCGCCTCCTCGGCCCGGAGAAGGTGGCCACCCGCAGCTGGAACCTGGCGCGGACGGGGGCGCGGATGGCGGAGCTTCCGGAGCAGATGGCCGGGGCCGCGGCCGAACGGCCCGAGCTGGTCACGGTGATGATGGGCGCGAACGACGCCTGTCGGCCCACCCCGGAGCTGATGACGCCGGTCGACGACTTCCGGACGTTCTTCGAGGCGGCCCTCGCCCGGCTGCGGAAGGGTGCTCCGAAGGCGCAGGTGTACGTGGCGAGCGTGCCCTCCCTGATGCACCTGTGGTCGACGGGGCGGGTCAGTCCGATGGGTCTTGAGGTGTGGAAGCTGGGGATCTGCGGCGCGATGCTGACGGACGCGGAGGACCTGGGTGCCGCGGCGGAGCGGCGACGCGCCGAGGTGCAGGACCGGGTGGTGGCGTACAACCGGGTGCTTTCGGAGGTGTGCGCGAAGGACGAGCGCTGCCGGTACGACGGCGGGGCGGTCTTCGGATTCCGTTTCGACGGCGGGCAGTTGAGCCCCTGGGATTTCTTCCATCCGAGCAAGGACGGGCAGGCGCGGCTCGCGGAGCTCGCGTACCGGCGGATCACGAAGGAGTGAAGGACCCCGGGGCGGTTGTCAGGTGCCGCCCCGGGGCCGGTCGTGAGGGTCCTCGTGATCAGATCTCGACGGTGGTCGTCAGGCGGGCGTCCGAGAGGGAGTGGGCGGCCAGGACCTCGTACGTTCCGGTGACGAGGGTCCAGTCGTTCCGCTCCTCGTCCCAGATCTCGAAGGCCCGGCGGGGCAGGGCGATCTCGGTCTCGACGGTCTCGCCGGGGCCCGCCTCGACGCTCGCGAAGCCGGCCAGCCAGCGCGCCGGGCGCTCCACCGAGTCGCTCACGGGTGCCAGGTAGACCTGGACGACCTCACGGCCGGTGCGGGTGCCGGTGTTGGTGATCCGGACCTTCGCCGTCGCCGGGGTGACGTCCAGGGAGTCGTACGACCAGGTCGTGTAGCCGAGGCCGTGGCCGAAGGCGTACGCGGGGACGGCGCCGGCCTTGTCCCAGGCGCGGTAGCCGATGAAGACGCCCTCGGCGTAGTCGAGTTCGCCCTCGGTGGGGGTGACCTCGGTGACGGGGACGTCGGCGAGGGCGGCGGGCCAGGTGGTGGGGAGACGGCCGCCGGGCTCCTCGGCGCCGGTGAGGACGTCGGCGAGGGCGGCGCCGCCCTCCTGGCCGGGGAACCAGCTGAGCAGGATCGCGGCGACCTCCTCGCGCCAGGGCAGCTCGACCGGGGAGCCGGCGTTGACGACGACGACCGTGTTCGGGTTGGCGGCGGCGACGGCCCGTACGAGCTCGTCCTGGCGGCCGGGGAGGGCGAGGTCCTTGCGGTCGAAGCCCTCGGACTCGACGCGTTCGGTGGTGGCGACGACCACGACGGCGGTGTCGGCGGCGCGGGCGGCCTCGACGGCCTCGGCGATCAGTTCGTCGGGGTCACGGCGCGGACCGAGGTGGACGAAGGAGAACATGACGGCCGGCAGCGGGGCCGCGAACTCCTTGTCGAGGGTGTGGAGCAGGGACACCTCGACGGTCTCGCCGGCGGTGAGCGCGACCTTGGCGCGCTCGACCGGGGAGCCGAAGAAGGCCTCGAAGGGGTCGCTCTCGGGGCCCATCGTCTGGACGCCGTCGAAGACGGTCTCGCCGCCGACGGCGAGGGTGTAGGCGCCGAGGCCGCGGGTGCCGAAGGAGTGCTCGCCGGACTCGCGCGGGGTGAAGGTGCCGATGACCTCGATGGAGGCCAGGGCCTCGTGGGTGACACCGGCGGGGAGGTCGTCGCCGATCCACTGGACCTGCCCGTTGGGCAGGGAGCCTTCGCCGAGGAGGCGGCCCTCGGCGTCGCGGCAGCGGGCGCGGAGGGTGAATCCCTGGTCGGCGGGGGCGAGTTCGTCGCTGGGGTCGGCGCCGATGTGGAAGGTGAGCCGGCGCCCTTCGGGACCGCCCTCTTCGGTACCGGCGGCGAGGGCGGCGGTGAGGCCGGCGAGCGGGGAGACGACGTGGTCGGGGAAGACCTGGGCGGAGCCGCCGCCGAGGACGCGGGCGTCGCGGGCGGCGGCGCCGGAGAGGGCGACGGTCCCCCGCTTCATGGGGAGCGCGCCGTTCTCGTTGCGGACGAGGACGAAGCCGCGGTGGGCGATCTCGCGGGCGAGCGCGTCACCGTCGAGGGCGGCCGGGGGTTCGGCGACGACCGGCGGGGCGCCTTCGAGGGCGCCGACGCGGGCGGCGAGCCGCAGGACGTTGCGGACGGCGGTGTCGACCGTGGACTCCTCGACCTCGCCGCGCGGACGGCGGCGGCGAGCGCCTCGCCGTAGACGGTCTGCGGGCCGGGCATGGCGACGTCGAGGCCGCCCTCGATGTCGCCGGTGGTGGAGCGGGCGGCCATCCAGTCGGAGACGTTGTAGCCGTCGAAGCCCCACTCGCCGCGCAGGACCTCGTTCACCAGGTGGCGGTGCTCGGTCATGGTCACGCCGTTGACCTGGTTGTAGGCGGTCATGATGCCCCAGGGGTGGGCGTTCTTGACGATGGCCTCGAAGGGGGCGAGGTAGAGCTCGCGGAGGGGGCGCGGGGCGATCCTGTTGTCGACGGTGAAGCGGTCGGTCTCGGCGTCGTTGGCGACGAAGTGCTTGACGGTGGTGCCGACGCCGCCGTCCTGGACGCCCTGGACGTAGCCGGTGCCGACGGCACCGGTGAGGAAGGGGTCCTCGCTGTAGGCCTCGAAGTGGCGTCCGCCGAGCGGGGTGCGGTGCAGGTTGACCGTGGGCGCGAGCAGGACGTGGACGCCCTTGCGGCGGGCCTCCTGGGCGAGGAGGCGGCCGGCGCGGCGGGCGAGGGCGGGGTCCCAGGCGGCGGCGAGCGCGGTCGGGGAGGGCAGGGCGACGGACGGGTCGTCGGCGGTCCAGCGGACGCCGCGGACGCCGATGGGGCCGTCGGACATGACCAGGGACCGCAGGCCGATCTCGGGCAGGGCGGGCAGGGACCACATGTCCTGGCCGCCGAGCAGCCGGGTCTTGGTGTCCAGGTCGAGCTTGGCGAGCGCCGCCTCGACGACCTCTTCCCGTGCCGTGTCCGCGCTGGTCTCCGCCATGGCCGTACCTCCTCGTTGACGTACTGATGACCCCGATGGGCCCATCGTGCACCCACTTACCTGTAGATCGGTAGGTGATGTTATCTGTTTGTTATTTTATGGAGGGGGTACGGTCCTGTCGGAAGCGACGAGCCGAGAGGAGGCCGCGGCGATGGTGCGGGCCAGGAGCGAGGAGCGGCGGGCGGACATCCTGCGCGCGGCCCTCGAAGTGATCGCCGAGCGCGGCTACCGGGGCGCCACCCTCGGCTCGGTCGCCGAGCGGGTCGGCCTCACCCAGCAGGGGCTGCTGCACTACTTCCCCACGAAGGAGACGCTGCTCGTCGCCGTCCTGGAGGAGCGCGACCGCTGGGACACGAGCGGCGGCCGGGACCGCGAGGGCTGGCGGCTCGACCTGCTCGAATCGCTCGTCGAGTACAACGCGATGCGGCCCGGCATCGTGCAGACCTTCTCCGCACTGCTCGGCGAGAGCGTGACGGACGGGCACCCGGCGCGGGAGTTCTTCACCGAGCGGTACGCGCTGGTGCGGGCGAACATGGCGCAGGTGCTGCGCCTGGAGTTCGGCGACCGGCTGCCGAGCGGGCTGAGCCCGGAGCGGGCGGCGCCGCTCCTCACGGCGGTGATGGACGGGCTGCAGTACCAGTGGCTCCTGGACCCCTCGGCGGTGGACATGCCGGCCGCCTTCCGCGACTTCCTGCACCTGCTGCACGGGGGCGAGACACGGCCGTAGCCGCGAACTCGGGCCGCCGCGAACTCGGGGGCGGGAGGGTGGCGGTGGCCGTGGCGCGGGATGATGGGGGCATGATCGTCGCAGCCACCCAGTTCGCCCCGGTCGCCGGGGACATCGCCGCCAACGTGCGGACCGTCGCCGGGCTGATCCGGGCCTCCGGGGCCGAGGGCGCCCGTGTGGTCGTCTTCGCCGAGCTCTGCCTCACCGGGTACGAGCCGTCCCTGATCCGGGACACCCCCGATCTGGTCCTCGCCGAGGACGACCCCCGTCTTGAGCCCGTACGGGAGGCCTGCCGCGCGGTGTCGGCGGCGGCCGTCGTCAACGGGCCGGTGCGGACGGCGGACGGCCGGCCCGCGGTCACCACGCTGGTCATCGGGCCGGACGGCGAACTCCTCGCCCGCTACGACAAGCAGCACCTGTACGGAGTCGAGCTGGAGGCCTTCGCGCCGGGGACCTCCGACGGGCGGTTCTCGCTCGACGGGGTCCGGTTCGCGACGGCCACCTGCTACGACAACCGCTTCCCCGAGCTGGCCGAGCGGGCCGTCGCAGACAACTGCACGGTGTACCTGGCGAGTTCGGTGCTCGGCGCCGACAACGACTCGTTCGAGACGGTGTATCCGGTACGGGCCCGGGACTTCGGCCTGTACGTGGTGCTCGGCAACGTCCTCGGGACCAACGAGGACGGCGTGGGCGCCGGTGCCGCGGGGGCCTGGGGCCCGGACGGCGGGCGGATCGCGGACGCGGGAGGGACGGAGCCGGGCTTCGTGCTCGCCGAGGTCGGCTGAGCCGGGGTACGGAAGGGGGCCGGGGTACGGAACGAGCCGGCCCCTACGGAAGGGGCCGGCTCCTGAAGAAGAACCGGGCGGCCGTGGGACATTCGGCCGCCCGGCTCCGGGATCGCCGTCACGGAACCCCCGGTCCGTGACGGCGCCCCGCCCCGGTCACGGGGCGCTCGGGCCCGCGGCTACGGGGCGCTGAGGCCCAGCGTGTACGGGCCGGAGCCGCTGTACGCGTGGACCACGTACCGGTAGTAGCCCGCGGTGCCGTAGTAGCTGGTGTCCTCGTCGGCCGTCTCTGTGCCGCCGACGGCCACGTCCACCCAGCCCGACCCGTTCCACTTCTGCAGGTAGAGGTCGAAGTCGGTGCCGGCCGGGCCGCGCAGGCAGCCCACGTGGGTGCCCGAGGTCGCCGAGTAGTAGTAGGAGCCGTCCGGCTGGGCCTGGGCCTGGCCGGAGGTCAGGCTGCCCTGGTAGCTGTACTCGGTGTCGTCACAGCCGGTGGGCGGGGTCGTCGTGCCGACCGACAGCTGGTAGGTGACGGTGTGGGTGGCGGAGCCCGTACCGGTGACGGTGATCGGGTAGGTGCCGTCGGCCGTGCCCGCCGCGACCTGCACGGTCATCGTGGACGAGGAGCCGGAGGTCACCGAGCTGGGGCTGAAGGAGACGGTGACGCCGCTCGGGGCGCCGCTCGCGGAGAGCTGGACGGTCTGCGCGCTGCCGCCGGTGGTGCTGGTGTTCACCGTGGAGGTGACGGAGGCACCCGGCTGGACCGAGCCCGAGGACGGGTTCAGGGCGAGCGAGAAGTCCGGGGTGGTGGTGCCGCCGCAGTCGGTCTCACCGGACTGGGCGGGGACGCCGATCGCGTTCCAGGCCGTCTTCACGGCGTTGCACTCGGCGCTGCCGTAGGTGTTCTTGGCACTGGTCAGGGTCGCCTTGCGGGCGGCGAGGTGGTTCCAGGAGGAGGTCTTCATGAGCAGCGCGCCCATGAAGACCTTGCCGGCCTTCTGGATGCCGATGCCGGTCACGGAGGACGGACCACCGGAACATATGGGGCTGTTGGGCTTGCCGCCGCCCGGGTTGGAGCCCTCGGCGAGCAGGTAGAACCAGTGGTTCTGCGGTCCTGCCGCGGCGTGGACCTCGGTGCCGGAGCTCAACTGGGGGTAGCAGTTGGGGTCGTTGCCGATGAGCGACGGGTTGTACATGTTGCGGATCGGCTGGTTGTTGCCGGTGAAGTTCAGCTTCTCGCCGACGGTGTAGTCCGGGGTGTCGTTCGGGTTGTTGGCGTAGTGCTCGGTGAGCGCGCCGAAGATGTCGCCGGTGGACTCGTTGAGGCCGCCGTTCTCGTTGGAGGAGCCGGCGCTGCCCGGGGTCCGGTCGAAGATCTCGTGGCCGTACTCGTGCGCCACGACGTCGATGCCGGTGAGCTGGTTGGTGCCGTTCTGGTTGCGGCCGTACGTGGTCTTCGTACCGTCGTAGTACGCGTTGACCTCGCTCAGTCCGGCGCGGGCCGGGACCATGCCGCCCTGCCCGTTCTGGCCGTTGTAGCCGAACCACTCCTTGAGCATGGAGTGTTCCTTCTGCGCCGCGTACATGATGTCGACGCAGGCGGTCACCAGATCGTTGGCGCCGTTGTTGCCCCAGGGCGAGGAGCCCGTGTAGGCGCTGCCGTTCTGGCCGCCGCACTTGAAGCCGCCGCGGCTGGTGTCGGTCATGGAGCTCGCGGCGGTGTCGATGGTGACGTTGCCGTTGTGGTGGCCGCGGCCGTCGGCGTGCAGGATCTTGTCGGTGGCCCGGGCGACGGAGCCGGTACGGGCGTCGACGTAGGTGTCGAGGGCGCTCGGCGCGTTCTGCGCGGTACGGCCGGTGACCCGGGTGTGCCAGGTCAGTACGGCCTTGCCGCCCTTGAGGAGCACGGTGAGCTCGGGGACGCTCGCGCTCTCGACCGAGGCCAACTGCCTGCGGGCGGTGGCGAGGGCCGCGGCGGCGGTCACCTTCGCCGCGGTGGAGATCCTGATCGCGGGCGCCGGGGCGCCGGTGACCTCACGGACCTTGCCGGAGCTGTCGGAGACGACGACCGCGTCGCCGCCGACGACCGGGAGGCCGCGGTAGGTGCGCTCGTACGAGGCGTAGTACAGGCCGTTCGTCCACGGGGTGACGGACGTCCGGACGAGGTCCTCGTCGGCGCCGTGCCGCAGCTCGTCGAGACCACTGGCCGCGGCGCCGTCGGCGGCGGCGAGCGCGACGGACTTGCCGTGGCCCGGGGGTACGGGCTGCGCCTGCGGGGCCGCGGTGGCGGTGCCGGCGAGGGCGGTCGCGAGGCTCGCCGAGAGCGCCAGGGCGGCCACGGCCGCGGTGAGTCTGGTGGGGTGCAACGTCTGCTCCGATCGGGGTGGGATCGTGGTGGGGGAGACGGATCGTCGCGCCGAGTATGGGCGTGCACATGACTGGTTCGGGACATCTCATCCGGCATAAGACCGGGGTTATGGTGCGGCCGCGCGGTGCTGCGTACGCTGCTGAAATGCAGCTGGAGTTGAGGCATCTCGAGGCCGTCTGCCGGATAGCGGAAGCGGGCAGTCTGGGACGCGCGGCCGGGCGGCTCGGGGTCTCGCAGCCGGCGCTCTCCGCGCAGCTCCGGCGCATCGAGCGGGTCGCCGGCGGGGAGCTCTTCCTGCGCGGCCGGAACGGCGTGGAGCCCACCCCGCTGGGCGAGTTCGTCCTCTCCAAGGCGCGGCTCGTGCTCGGCGAGATGGACGCACTCGCCGCCGGGGCGCGGGCCGTCGCCCCCGACACCCCGCTGCGCCTCGGCTGCATCCTGCTCGTCCTCGTCGACGGGCTGCTCGGGCAGTTGGAACGGGTGATGGCCGGTCAGGACATCTCGGTGACCGTGGAGCACTCGGCGACCACCCTGACCCGGCAGCTCGGCGCGGGCCGGTACGACGCCGTCCTGTACGGGGAGGTCAACGAGCACGAGGTGGCCCTGCCGGAGGGCACCACCGCCAGGACGCTGGTCCCCAAGGAGCCGTTCTGCGTGCGCCTTTCGGCCGCCCACCCACTGGCCGGGAAGGAGCGGATCGCCCTGGCCGAGCTGGCCGGCGAGTCCTGGATGACGCTGGTGGAGGACGACGACGGCGGGCCCGAGGCGCTGGTCGCCGCCTGCGCGAGGGCCGGGTTCACGCCCTCGCTGCGGCACCGGGTCGCCGACCGGAAGATGCACTACGACCTGATCGCCTCGGGCCGGGCGATCTCCATGAGCCAGCCGACGGCCCCGTACGCGGAAGGCACGGTCCTGCGCCCCCTGGAGGGCGACCCTCTCCTGGGACGCATCCGGCTCGCCTGGAACAGGGCGGCGGTCCCCGCCCGGCACGCGGAGCTGCTGTACCGGGCGGCGGTCCACGCCTACCTGGCGAACGTCGACAACAACGCCTTCTACCGGACGTGGTGGGACGCCCGGCCGGAACTGCACCCGGTCCTCGAAGGCTGAGCCGGGAGGGCCGGGTGCGCTCGGCGGACTAGTCGTACGAGAGGTCGCCGGCGGAGTACCGGCAGGTGGTGCCGTCCGGTCCGGTGCCGATCTCCGTGGGCTCCTTGCCGGTGTTGTTGCCGGTGAAGCGGGTGCACGGCTTGATCTTCTTCTTGCTGTCGCCGTGGATGCGGACGTTCCGCAGGGTCGCGGTGTCGCCGTAGTTGGCGTTGACGCCGACGATCGACTTGCCGGGCGTGGTGATGTCGACGTCGTTGACCAGGATCGTGCGCGGGTACTGCTTCTTGCAGTTGCCGCAGGAGCGGACGAGCTTGCCGAAGTCGGAGACCTGGAACTTGGTCACGACCAGCTTGCCCGCGCCGTTGAACTGGAAGACCTTGTCGGACGCGCTCTTCGCTCCGCCGCCGTAGACCGCGTACACCGAGGACGCCGAGGTGCCCTTGAAGGTGGCGGCGTCCTCGCCGACGTTCTCCCACCAGACGTTCTGCAGGGTGCAGCTGCCGAGGCAGTGGACCCCGTCGGCGGCCGGGGAGCCGATGATCACGTTCTTGAGTGTCGCGCCGTCCTTGAGGACGAAGACCGGCTTCTGGCTCTCGTCCTGGCCGTCCGAGCCGAGCTCACCGGTGCCGTAGAAGCGCTGGAGCTTGCCGTCGTAGGTGCCGGAGACCTCGATGGAGGCGGGGACCGGCTTGTCGCCCTTCGCCTGCGGCCAGGCGGCCACGGCGCTCGCGGCGCCCGCCGGGGCGAGCAGGGTCGTGGTGACGATCGCCGCCCCGGTGACACCGAGGGCGCTCAGGCCTCCGATGATCGCGCGCCGGCGGCCGGTCTTCCGCTTGTGTGACGTCATGGTCTTCTTCCTTAGTGGGGGAGGTGGTGCACCCCCTGGTCGCCACCGGAGGAAGGAAGGTTGCCGCCCGCTCGATCGTTCTCCGGGGAATCCTCGTCCCGGTCGTCGCCGCCCGTCTCGCCGCCGAGCTCGCGGGCCATCAGCGTGGCGCCGGCGACGGCTCCCGGCATCAGGAAGACGGCGACGAAGGGCACGAGGAAGGCGAGGGTCAGCGGGACGCCGAAGCCGAGGACCGCCATCCGGCGCCCGCGCAGCAGCCGCAGCCGCTCCTTGAGCTCGACGCCCCGGCGCTGGAACGCGACGGCCGTCAGCTCCTCCGCGAGGAAGAAGCCGGAGACGCAGAAGCCGATGACGGGGACGGCGGTCTGGCCGATCACGGGGATGAAACCGCAGGCGAAGAGCAGAACGCCGTAGAACGCGACCCGCAGCAGGATCCGCAGGCTGTCACGGGCCGAGATCCACAGCTCGCGCCAGAGCGGAAGCCCGGACTCGGGCACGTCGCCGCCCTCGCTGCGGTCGACCTCCTCGGAGAGCGACTCGTAGAAGGGCTGGCCGACGAGCAGGGTCACGGCGGTGAAGGTGATGACCGCGAGGAACAGCCCGAGGGCGACGACCAGGGCGGTCAGGGTGCCGCGGAACATCTCGAGCCAGGGAGAGGTCCAGTCGTCGGCGAACGGGGTCGCCCAGGCGGCCAGGTCGTCGGCGCCGTAGCCGAGACCGACGAGCGCGCCCGCATAGAGCACGAGGGTCACGAGTCCGGGCAGCAGTCCGAAACCGAACCACCGTCCGTGCCGGCCCACCCACTTCTGGCCCTTTACCAGGTAACCGAAACCCACCCCGAGATCGCGCATGAGGATCACCTTATCGGGGGCTCCCGGCCGGGTACGCGGCGAGGACCGCACCCCGACGGCGGTCGGGATGCGGTCCTCGGTCAGCGCTTCCGGTGCTGCGGGTCCGGGCTCAGACCGCGAGCTCGACCGTGATGTTCCCACGGGTCGCCTTGGAGTACGGGCAGACCTGGTGGGCCTTCTCGATCAGGCTCTTCGCCGTCTCGGCGTCCACGTTCGGGATGGTCGCCGAGATCTTGACGATGATGCCGAAGCCGTCGTCGTTCTTGCCGATGCCGACCTCGGCGGTGACCGTCGAGCCGGAGATGTCGGCCTTCTCGTTACGGGCGACGACACCGAGCGCGCCCTGGAAGCAGGCACTGTAGCCCGCCGCGAAGAGCTGCTCGGGGTTGGTGCCCGCGCCGGAGCCGCCCATGACCGTGGGCGGGTTCACGACGAAGTCGATCTTGCCGTCGTCGGTGGCGACACGGCCGTCACGCCCGCCCTCGGCGGTGGCGACGGCGGTGTAGAGGACGTCGGAGTGCTGGATCGGCATGCGAGGTACTTCCTTCATGGGTTCGCCGCGACTCGCGCCCACGACCGCGACGGCTGAGGGAAGCCTAACCGGTCACCGAGACGATCATCTTTCCGGTGTTGTCGCCGCGGAGCAGTCCGAGGAAGGCGTCCACGCCGTTCTCGATGCCCTCGGCGAAGGTCTCGCGGTGCTTGAGCTCGCCGGAGGCGAGCCAGCCGCCGACCTCCTGGACGAACTGCTGCTGGAGGCCGTAGTGGTCGCCGACGAGGACGCCCTGGAGGCGCAGCCGCTTCCCGATGATCATCGCCATGTTGCGCGGGCCCGCGACCGGCTCCGTGTCGTTGTACTGGGCGATCATGCCGCAGATGGTGGCGTGGCCGTGCACGTTGAGCGAGGAGATCGCGGCTTCGAGGTGGTCCCCGCCGACGTTGTCGAAGTAGACGTCGATGCCGTCCGGGGCGGCCTCGCGGAGCTGGTCCTTGACCGGGCCGTTCCTGTAGTTGAAGGCGGCGTCGAAGCCGAGCTCCTCGACGAGGAACTTGACCTTCTCGTCGGAGCCGGCCGAGCCGATCACCCGGGAGGCGCCCTTGAGGCGCGCCATCTGGCCGACCTGGCTGCCGACGGCTCCGGCGGCGCCGGAGACGAAGACCGCGTCGCCCTCCTTGAAGGAGGCGACCTCGAAGAGGCCGGCGTAGGCGGTGAGGCCCGTCATGCCGAGGACGCCGAGGTAGGCGGAGAGGGGGGCGAGCGCCGGGTCGACCTTGGTGGCGTGCTGGGCCGGGACGTCGGCGTACTCGCGCCAGCCGAGACCGTGCAGGACGTGGTCGCCGACGGCGAAACCCTCGGCGTTCGAGGCGATGACCTCGCCGACCGCGCCGCCGTCCATGGGCTGGTCGAGCTTGAACGGGGGGATGTAGGACTTCACGTCGTTCATGCGGCCACGCATGTACGGGTCGACGGAGAAGTGCAGGTTGCGCACCAGGATGCGGCCCTCGGCGGGCTCGGCGACCGGCGTCTCGCGCAGGGCGAAGTCCGCGGGGGTGGGCCAGCCGTGCGGACGGGCGACGAGGTGCCACTCACGGCTGGACGCGGGAAGAACGGACATGAGCACGGCCTCCAGAAAAGCTTCAGGTCACAAAAGGTTCAGCTACTGAAACAACCATGCGCCTAGATATTTTATGTTGTCAAGTATCTGGGTAGCATGGACCTCATGGCCACCTCACGCACGGACCCCCTGACCCTCGAAGTCGTCGAGCTGATCGGCACGGTCGTGGCGCGCTACTACGAGGAGTACGAGCAGGCGGCCGCGCAGCACGCGCTGACCGGCGCGCAGGCACGCGTCCTCGGTCTGCTCTCGCTGGACCCGCTGCCGATGCGCCGCATCGCCCAGAAGCTGAAGTGCGAGCCGTCCAACATCACCGGGATCGTGGACCGCCTGGAGGCCCGTGGCCTGGTCGAGCGGCGCCCCGACCCGGCGGACCGCCGCGTCAAGCTGGCCGTCCCCACGGAGGAGGGCCGCGCGACGGCCCGCCGGCTGCGCGAGTCCCTGGACTTCGCACGGGAGCCGCTCGGCGAGCTGACCGAGGCCGAGCGCACGCTGCTGCGGGACCTGCTGAAGCGGATGCTCGGCGTCTAGGGAATGTCCGGCGGACCGTAGCGCAGGCCCTGGAGAGGGGTCACCGCTCAGGCCGGGACGGGCTCCCGGTCGTCGGAGCCGTCGAAGGGCGGATAGGCCTCCGCGCCCATGCGCTCGGCCGCGTCGATGTACACCGCGAGCGCGTCACGGGACCGGGCGATCCGCTCCATCTGGTCGTCGAGCCGCCGCATCCGCGACCGCATCGCGGCCAGCAGCTCGGGGCAGCCCGCCAGCTCCGGGACCTCGCCGACCGCGCAGGGCAGCAGGTACGCGATGTCCTCGGAGGACAGGCCGGCGCCGAGCAGGTGCCGGATCTGCTTCACCCGGAGCACGGCGCTCTCGTCGTACGCGCGGTACCCGTTGGTGCCCCGGTCGGCCTCAAGGAGGCCCTGTGCCTCGTAGTACCGCAACTGATGGGCGTGGACGCCCGTCCGACGGCTTAATTCCCCGATCCGCATCGCAACCCCGACCTCGCTCGCTTGACCTTCACACCGGTATCAACGTTCACGATGCTGCCATGACCGACAGAACAGCCGCACCCGTGACCATCATCGGACTCGGCCTGATGGGCCAGGCCCTCGCCGGCGCCTTCCTCAGGGCCGGACACCGCACCACCGTATGGAACCGTACGAGCTCCAAGGCCGCCGCGCTGGTGGCCGAAGGCGCACTCCTGGCGCCGTCGATCGGCGCCGCGCTCGACGCGAGCCCGCTCACGATCGTCTGCCTCACCGACTACCGGGCCGTGCGCGAGCTGCTCGACGCGAACGACGTGAAGCTCGACGGCACGACGCTGATCAACCTCACCTCGGGCGACTCGACCCAGGCCCGGGAAGCCGCCCGGTGGGCCGAGGAGCGCGGCGCCCGCTACCTGGACGGCGCGATCATGGCCGTACCGCCGGTGATCGGCACCGCCGAGGCGATGATCCTGCACAGCGGCCCGAAGGCGGACTTCGACGCCCACAGCTCCACCCTCGGAGCACTCGGCACGGTCACCCACCTCGGCGAGGACCACGGGCTCGCGTCCCTGTACGACGTGGCCGGCCTGGCCATGATGTGGAGCGTCCTGAACGCCTGGCTCCAGGGCACGGCCATGCTGAGGACGGCCGGGGTCGACGCGGCGACGTACGCGCCGTTCGCCCGGCAGATGGCCGCCGGAGTGGCCGAATGGCTGCCGGGGTACGCCGAACAGATCGACAGTGGCTCGTTCCCGGCCGAGGTGTCGGCCCTGGAGACCGACGCGCGGGCGATGGAGCACCTGATCGGGGAGAGCGAGGCGCTGGGCGTCAACGCCGAACTCCCGAAGCTGTTCAAGGCGATGGCGGACCGTGCGATCGCGGCCGGCCACGGCGGGGAGCAGTACCCGGTGCTGATCGAGGAGTTCAGCAGGCCCGAGGCCGGCTGATGCCTACCGGCGCGTCCGACCGGTCAGACGCACCGGCCGCCGACCGACGCCGTCCGGCCGGGAAGACGCACCGGACCCGACCGACGCCCGTCCGACCGGTCAGACGCACCACCACAGGAAGCGGGTGCACTCCGGGGTCGGGCTCGGGGTCGGGGTCGGGGAGCTGCTGGGGGTGGGGCCCGTCGTCGAGGGGGCGGGGCCGGTCGGGGTCGACGTGGCGGACGGGGGTGTGTCGGCCCTCGTCGCGGACGGGCTCGCGGTGGGACTGGACGGCCGGGTCACCGGGTCGGTGGGCGTCGGCGGGTCCTCGGGCGTGCCCCCGTCCCCGCTCCCCGTACCGGTGCCCGGACCCGATCCCGTACCGGAGCCGGACCCTGAACCCGAGCCAGTGCCCGTACCCCCGCCCGAGCCGGAACCCGAACCCACGCCTTTGCCCGAGCCCGTATCCGCGCTCACCTGGCGGGGGCGGGTCGGCGTGGCCGAGACCGGGGACGGCGCGCCGCCGTCCGGGACGGCGGTGGTCTCGACGGGCTCGGGGGCCAGGGGGGACTCGGTGACGTCCAGTTCCTCCACCGCCATGGCGGCGCCGCCACGCTCCGGTTCCTCCAGGGCGAGCCGCGCCAGGCTCAGCGTCCCCGCCGCGAGCACCAGGCCGAGGGTTCCCACCAGGACCGTGCGGCCCCGGCGGCTCCGCGCGCGTCGGCCCTTGCGGGTGGCGGCGCGGCCCCGGTCGGCGGCGCGGCCCCGGTCGGCCGACCGACCCCGCGCGGCCTCCCTGGCGGCGCGGCGGCCGCCGGGGGCCGGGCGGGGCGGTTCGAGGACGTCGAGCTCGTAGACGTGCTCGGGCGCCGGCCCGTACTCGGACGCGGGCACGACGGGTTCGACCGGCTGGAACGGCTGGTCGCGCTCGACCGGCCGGCCGGGTATGCGGGGGGTCTCGTACCGCAGCTCCTCGACGGGAGTCCCGCACCCGGCACAGGCGAGAGCCCCGTTGAGATGCCGCCGGCACGCGTGGCAGTAGTCCATGGGGCCCGCAGGCTATGCGGCCGGGTACGGCCACAGGTAGGCGCGGAAGTGAGGATTCTGTGAGGAAACCGCAGGTCGTCGGCAGTGCGTCGTGATTCTCCCGCTTCGGTACGTCCTGCCGGGTGAACCCGGCCGGGCCCCGGGCGGCGCAGCCCAGCGCGCGCCGCGCCCCGGACGGCCGGACGATGCGAACAGGACCGCGAAACGCGAACCACCTCGCCCGTGCCAGCACCGCACTCCGGAGGATCCGCCGTGACCGTCAGCCTTGAGCAGCTGCGTCGTTGCCATGTCGCCGTCGACCTGGGTGCCGCCCGCACCCGGGTCTTCGTCAAGGGCGCCGGACTCGTCGTCGACGAGCCGAGCGTCGCCGCCGTCAACACCCGTACCGGAGCGCTGATCGCCGTCGGCGCGCTGGCCGAGAAGATGACCGGCCGCACCCCCGACTACATCCGGGTCGTCCGCCCGGTCTCGGGCGGCACGGTCGTCGACATCGAGATGGCGCAGCGGATGCTCCGTCACCTCCTCGGCGAGAAGCTGCGCCGCCAGCTCCGCCGCAAGCCCCGGCTGCGCGCCGCCGCCTGCACCCCGCACGACAGCGACCCGCTCGCCCAGCGCGCCGCCGTGGAGACCCTCGTCGGCCTCGGGGCCCGTCGCGTCGAGCTGGTCGACACGCTGATCGCGGCGGCCGTCGGCTGCGGCCTTCCGGTCGAGCAGCCGACCGCCACCATGATCCTGGTGTGCGGGGCGGCGACCACGCAGGTCGCGGTCCTCTCGCTCGGCTCGATCGTCACGGCGGAGCGGATGCCGGTCGGTGGCAACGCCATCGACCACGCCGTCATCCAGCATCTGCGCCACCACCACGAGCTGATGCTGCCGAGCCAGTCGGTACGCCCGCTCCAACTCGCCCTCAGCGGCAACGGTCTGACGCCCCACGGCCCGGCCTGGACCGAGATCCACGGCCGTGACGTCGCCACGGGCCTGGCCCGTTCGGTGACCGTCGACACCGCCGCCGTACGGGAGGCCATCCACACGCCGCTGACAGCGGTCCTCGACGGCATCGGGAAGGTGCTGCGGGACTGCCCGCCGGACCTGGTGGCCGACCTCGCGGACCGCGGGATCATGATGGTCGGCGGCAGCGCCCTGCTGCCGGGGCTCGACCAGATGCTGCGCGAGGCGACCGGCATGCCCGTCCACATCGCCGAACGCCCGGACATCTGCGCGATCCTGGGCCTCGGCGCGATGCTGGAGGGCAAGGTCCAGCCGATGGTCCTCGACCCGCTGGCGGAGCAGAACCCGCCGGCGGACGAGGACTGAAGATCCGTCACTCCTTCCCGGTGAGCCCGTCGGACACCCCCGCGAGCCCTCGGACACTCCCGGCGAAACCTCATGATTCGTACGACAATGAGATCATGACGATCATGGATGAGGACACGGACGAGGACGCGCCCCGCCTGCCCATGCTGCTCGAAGCGGTCCTCAGCGTCGGCACGGACCTCGAACTCCGCTCCACCCTCCAGCGCATCGTGGACTCCGCCACCGAACTGACCGGGGCCCGCTACGGCGCGCTCGGGGTCGTCGACCCCGAGCGCCGCCGCGTCACCGAGCTCTTCACCTCCGGCATGACGGACGAGGAGCGGCAGCACGCCGGCCGCCTCCCCGACGGCCACACCGGGCTGCTCGGCGTCCTGATCGAGGACCCGCAGCCGCTGCGGATCGACGACCTGACGGCCGACCCGCGCTCGTCCGGCGTACCCGCCGGGCACCCCGGGATGCACAGCTTCCTCGGCGTCCCCATCCGGGTGCACACCGAGGTCTTCGGCAATCTGTACCTCACCGAGAAGCGCGACGGCGGCTTCACCGAGGAGGACCTGTCCCTGCTGCGGGTCCTCGCCTCCCAGGCCGGCATCGCCATCGGCAACGCCCGGCTGTACGAGACCGCCCGGCAGCGCGAGCGCTGGATCGAGGGCGCGGCCGCGGTGACCACGGCCCTGCTGACCGGCGCGACCGCCGAGAACGCGCTGATGACCGTCGCCGAGCAGGCCCGCATCCTCGCCGGCGCCTCGGCGGGCGTGGTCCTCCAGCCCACCCTGGAGGGCGGCATGGAGATCGTCGCCGCCTCGACGACGGACGACCCCGGCGATCTGGTCGGGACGGCCATCGCGCCCGGCTCCCCCGTGCTCGTCCAACTGCTCGGTGGTGAGCCCGTGTTCATCGAGGACTCGGCGACGGATCCCCGGATGACCACCCCGGTCCGGTCCCGTTTCGGCCCGTCGATGATGCTGCCGCTGCAGAGCGGCGGAAAGCTCATCGGCACGCTCGCCCTCCCCCGCCGGCGCGGCGACCGGCCGTACACGGCGGTCGACCGGCTCCTCGCCTCACAGTTCGCCTCGCAGGCGGCGCTCGCGCTGGTACTCGCGGACGCCCGGCACGACAGGGAGCGGCTCGCGGTGTACGAGGACCGGGACCGGATCGCCCGCGACCTGCACGACCTGGTCGTCCAGCGCCTGTTCGCCACGGAGATGATGCTGGAGTCCACCCGGCGGCGGGCGGCCGACTCCTCCGACGACGACGCGCTGCTCGGACGGGCGGTGGACGAGCTGGACTCCACGATCCAGGAGGTCCGTACGACCATCTTCGCGCTCCAGCAGCCACCGGCCGACGCGCCGACCTCCTTCCGGGGGAAGGTGCTGCGGGAGACCGGCGGGGCGGCGGTCCTGCTCGGTTTCCAGCCGTCCGTGCACTTCTCCGGCGCCGTCGACACCCTCATCGACGAGGAGACGGCGGGCAGGCTCCTCGCCACCCTGCGCGGGGCGCTCGCGGCGGCGCACCGGCGGTCCGGGATCGGCGCGATCACCGTCGAGGTGTCGGTCGGGGGGTCGGCCGGGGACGAGGGCGCCCGGCTCCGGGTCGCGGACGACGGCACCCCGCCGACGGCGGTGACCTGGCCGTAAGTCCCCGTACGGGAGACGCCTGTACGGGGACACCCGTACGGAGCAGTCCCGCGCGCCGCCCACCCCGCCCCGATCTTGACTGGTGGCGTGGACACCGAGACCAAGCCCCCGACCACGGCGGCCTACCGCAACCTGGCGACGGCCACCATCGGCTTCACGCTCACCTTCTGGGCGTGGGACCTGATCGCGCCCCTCGCCAGCTGGTACGGCGACCGGCTCGAACTCAGCTCCTTCGAGCAGTCGCTGCTCGTCGCGGTCCCCGTCCTCGTGGGCTCGCTCGGGCGCATTCCGGCCGGGGCACTGACCGACCGGTACGGGGCGAAGCTGATGTTCCCGCTGGTCTCGGCGCTGACGATCATCCCCGTCCTGCTGCTCATCGTGGTCAAGGACAGCTACGGCCTGATGCTGGTCGTCGGCTTCCTCCTCGGCCTCGGCGGCACCACGTTCGCCATCGGCATCCCGCTGGTCAACTCCTGGTTCCCGCCCGCCAAGCGCGGCCTCGCGCTCGGGGTGTTCGGCATGGGCATGGGCGGTGTGGCGCTCTCCGGCTACTTCACGCCGCGCATCGCGAAGCACGGCGAGAACCTGCCGTTCATCGTGGTGGCGGTCGCGCTCGCCGCGTACGCGGTGCTCGCCACGTTCCTCATCACCGACCGGCCCGACCGGCCCGTGCCCACCGCCTCCCTGGCGACCCGGCTCCGCGCGGCGGGGCGGTTGCGGGTGACGTGGGAGCTGTCGGCGCTGTACGCGATCGGCTTCGGCGGCATCGTCGCGTTCGGCGTCTACCTGCCGACGTACCTGAAGACCTGGTACGAGCTCGACCCGACGGACGCGGGCACCAAGGCGGCCGGCTTCGCTCTGGTCACCGTCGTCTTCCGGCCGATCGGCGGCTGGCTCTCGGACCGGATCCACCCGGCGCTCGTCACGGCCGCCGCGCTCGGCGTGGTCGCCCTGCTGGCGATCGTCCAGGCCTTCGACCCGCCGCTGAACCCGGGCGGCACGATCGCCCTGCTCATCATGGCGGCCGGGCTCGGCACGGCCAGCGGTTCCGTCTTCGCCCTGGTCTCGCAGGTCACCCCGCAGGCCAAGGTCGGCAGCGTGACCGGCATCGTCGGCGCGATGGGCGGGCTCGGCGGCTTCCTGCCGCCGCTGGTGATGGGCGCGATCTACAGCGCCAAGGGTTCGTACTCGATCGGCTTCATGCTCCTCTCCGACCTGGCACTTGCGGGCTGCGTGTACGCGTGGGGGCGGATGCGCGGGATCCGGCCGGAGGGCGAGGCGCCGACCCCCGAGGCGGCGAAGGTCACAGCGGCCAGGCCCTGACGCGACCCCCGTGCGGGCAGAATGCCTCCGGCAACCCTCGTCCCGACCCGAGGAGTACGACCGGTGAGTGCGCTCTTCCCCGCCCTGGTGACCGGAACAGATTCCGACCGGCCCGCGCTGCGCTGCGGTCCGGACACCCTGACCTACGAGGAACTGGCGCGGGCCGCCGGGGCGGTGGCGGCCCGGATCGGGGGCGCTGAGCGGGTGGCCGTCTGGGCCACGCCGACCGCGCACACGGCGGTCGCGGTGGTCGGGGCCCTGCTCGCGGGCGTGCCCGCCGTACCGCTCAATCCGCGGACCGGGGAGCGGGAGCTGGCGCACATCCTCGACGACAGCAAGCCCGCGGCCGTGCTCACGGGGGCCGACGACGTGCTGCCCGCCGGACTCGCCGGACTCCCCCGGATCGTCGTGGACCTCACGGCGAGCGGCCCGCCGGTCGCCGGGGCGGCCGAGCCCGAGTCCCCCGCCCTGATCGTCTACACCTCGGGCACCACGGGCCCGCCGAAGGGTGTCCTCCTGTCCCGGCGGGCGATCGCCGCCTCGCTCGACGCGCTCGCCGAGGCCTGGTCGTGGACGGCGGACGACGTCCTCGTGCACGCGCTGCCGCTGTTCCACGTGCATGGGCTGATCCTCGGGATCCTGGGGCCGCTGCGGCGGGGCGGCGAGGTCCGGCACCTGGGCGCGTTCTCGGTGGCGGGTGTGGCGCGGGAGCTGGGCGGCGCGGGCGGCGGCACGATGCTGTTCGGCGTACCGACCATGTACCACCGGCTCGCGGACGCGCTCGCCGAGGACACCGGCCTGGTCCGGGCGATGGCCGGGGCGCGGCTCCTCGTGTCGGGTTCGGCGGCGCTGCCGGTCCACGACCACGAGCGGATCGCGGCGGCGACGGGCCGGACGGTCGTGGAGCGGTACGGGATGACCGAGACGCTCATGAACACCAGCGTCCTGCCGGGCGCCGAGCCGCGCCCCGGGACCGTCGGGGTGCCGCTCGCGGGCGTGGAGCTGCGGCTGGTGGACGAGGACGGCTCGCTGCTCGGGGCGTACGACGGGGAGACGGTCGGCGAGGTGCAGGTGCGCGGCCCGAACCTGTTCTCCGGCTACCTCAACCGGCCCGGGGCGACGGCGGCGGCCTTCGACGGCGACTGGTTCCGCACCGGCGACATGGCGGTCCGGGAGGCGGACGGGGCGGTGCGCCTGGTGGGCCGCAGGGCGACCGACCTGATCAAGAGCGGCGGCTACAAGATCGGGGCGGGCGAGATCGAGAACGCGCTCCTCGACCACCCCGGGGTGCGGGAGGCGGCCGTCACCGGCGAGCCCGACCCGGACCTGGGCGAGCGGATCGTGGCCTGGGTGGTGCCGGAGGACGCGTCGATGCCCCCGACGGCGGCGGAGCTCGCCGACCACGTGGCGGGCCTGCTCGCCCCGCACAAGCGGCCCCGGGTGGTGCGCTATCTGGACGCGCTCCCCCGCAACGACATGGGCAAGATCCTCAAGAAGGCGCTGACCCAGGGGGGTTGAGCGAAGGCAGCCGGGCCCCCTCCCGCAGCGAGCGGGAGGGGGCCCGGTACTCCGTACGATCGGCTACTTCACGCCCACCGCGCGGATCAGTTCCTGCTTCACCGAGCCGCCCCGGTCGTCGCTCGCCCCGGCCCGCAGCGAGACGGAGCTCGCGCCGGACGGGACGCGCAGCTCGCCGTTCCAGGCGGCGTCGCCGTGCCACGCCTTCTTGAGGGCGACCTTCGTCCAGGTGGCGCCCTCGTCGTAGGAGACCTCCAGGGTGCCGCCGGCGATGGTGCCGGTGCCGGCCGCGCCCTTCACGTACTCGGCGGAGATCCCGACGGGCAGCTTGCTTCCGGCGCGGACGTCACCGTTGAGGTCGGTGTCCACGTCGAAGCCGAGGTTGAGCATCGGCAGGTAGGTGGCCCGGTCGCTCGGCGTCTCGGCGGAGCGGAAGGTCCACTCGCTGTGGCCCTTGCCCGCGAGGCGCCAGCGCGCCGGGTCGAGCGTGGTGTCGGTGACGACCTTGTAGGTCGCCTCCTCCGCCGGGGCGTCCCAGGCGTAGGCGCCGGAGCTCATCTTGCGGTCGACGCGGGTCCCGTTGACGTACACCTCGGTGTACTGGGTCATCGAGTCGTCGCTCCACACGTTGCCGAAGCCGGTGTGGTCGGTGCCGGAGTCGCCCCAGCCGGGGGTGTTGAAGCGCAGGTCGTTGCCGCTGCGCTGCTGGCCCCAGCCGAGGCCGGTGCCCAGCCACGGGTGCCAGACGGGGCCGAACCAGTCGAGGTTCACCCGGCTGCCGCCCCGGTAGGACGGGGTGCCGCCGCGCTCTTCGAGGGAGTCGCCGAGGTCGACGGACTCGTGCCAGCGCTGGCCGGTGCCGGTGGAGACGTACTCGGTGCGCTCGGTCGGGAAGGCGATCCACTCCTTGAAGCCGAAGCCGATCCGGAAGGTGTCGGTGATCGAGTAGCGGAACTCGCCGCCCAGCTCCTTGCGCTTGGTGGGCGCGTAGAAGGTGGAGCGGATGGTGGCGAGTTCGTCCTCGTCGGGACGGAAGACCAGGTCCTTGCCGATGGCGCCGGGGTGTCCCTCGGAGAGGTCGTACGTGAACGGGGTGAAGCGGGTGCCGGTCAGCTCGACGCGCTTGCCGCGGGCCGCGCCGGCGGCGAGCCGCTGCGCGTCGGCGGTGTTGACGGTGGCGACGGCGAGCGGCCGGTCCTGGTAGTCGGCGGTGCCGAACCACTTCATCAGCCGGCCCGGCTGGTCGTCGGTGACGAACAGGGCCTTGGCCCCCGCGTCCTGGGCGGCCTGGGCGAGCTGCGTCGGGTCGGCGCCCTCGGTCAGCCGGACGAGGACGGCCTTGCCGGTGACGTTCTTGCCCGTGTACTCGGCGGGGGTGCCGGTGCCCGCGTCGACGAGGCCGAGACGGTGGCTGCCCTCCAGGAGGGTGCCGCCGGCCTGCGGGGTGGCGCCGGAGAGACGGGTGCCGTCGACGCTCGCCTCCAGCAACGGCTTGCCGAGGCGCCAGACGGTCCGGTACTCGAAGGTGCCGGTGGCGGGCTTGCGGGTGGGCGCCGCGAAGATCGAGTCGTACTTCGACGGGACCTGGACGGCGCCGCCGTACGAGGCGCCGTTGGCGTCGCGGTCGAACTCCATGAGGAGCTGGCGGGTCTCGGTGCGCTTCTCGACCTCGGCGCGGATCTCGCGGAGCTGCCGGCCGTCGAGGGTGATCTCGCGGTCACGGTCGAGGGTGATCTCCGGCTCGGTGAGGAGACCGAGGCCGAGGGAGTCCTTGCCGTGGGAGCCGCGTACGTCGAGGAAGGTGTCGACGGTGTACGTGCCGGGCTTGAGGCGCAGTTCGAGGGTGCCGGACTCGCCGACCGTGGCCGGGAACGGGTCCGCGTCCGCCGCGAGCTTCTGCACGCCGAGGTAGGCGGGTGTGGGGGCGCCGTCACGGTCCTTGACGTGGACGGTGAGGGTGTAGCGCTCCTCCTCCTTCACCAGGCCGAGCGCGGTGTGCGCGACGGCGGTGCCGGCGGCGGTGGCGGTGACCCGGCCGGAGGACTGGCCGACGGGGGCCTTGGAGCCGTCACCGGTGACGGTGGTGCTCGCGGTCCCGTGGGCGGGCACGGTGAGGGTGGTGTCGGCGAGGGCGGCGACACCGGCCGGCATGCCCTCGACGGCCAGGTTCAACTCGACCGGGGCGTCCGAGGAGTTGGTGTAGGTGACGGTCTTCGTGACCGGCTTGCTCTCCTCGTACGGCCAGGAGACGAAGCCGAGGTCGGCGGAGCCGGTCGCGGTGACGTTGGCGGCGATCGCGGCGGCCACGTCGACCCGGCCGGAGCCGAGCGCGTAGGCGGAGTCGGTGAGCGTCTTCGACGAGGACATCAGCCCGTTCTTGAGCTGGGCGCCGGTCCAGTCGGGGTGCTTCTCGGCGAGCAGCGCGGCGACACCGGCGACGTGCGGGGTCGCCATCGACGTACCGCTCATGGAGGTGTAGAGGCCGCTGCCGGGGACGAGCTGGGAGCGGGCGGCGAGGATGTTCACGCCGGGCGCCGACAGGTCGGGCTTGAGGGCCTGGTCGCCGTAGCGGGGGCCCTGGCTCGTGAAGTAGGCGGCCTCGTCGGAGGAGTCGACGGCGCCGATGGTCAGCGCGGAGTCGGCGGCGCCGGGCGAGCCGATGGAGCCGGGGGCTCCGGAGTTGCCCGCGGCGATGACGAAGAGGGCACCGGTCTCGGCGGAGAGCGTGTTGACGGCCAGGGCCATCGGGTCGGTGCCGTCGCTCGGTTCGCTGGACCCCAGGCTCATCGAGACGATCTTCGCGTCGATGTCCTTGGCGGCCCACTCCATGCCGGCGATGATCTCCGACTCCGAGCCGGAGCCCTGGTCGCTGAGGACCTTGCCGACGGCGAGGGTGGCGCCGGGGGCGACGCCCTTCTCCTTGCCGTCGGAGCCGGCGCCGCTGCCGCCGACGGTGGAGGCGACGTGGGTGCCGTGGCCGTTGCGGTCGGCGACCTCCTGGCCGGCGATGAACGACTTGGTCTCGGTGACCCGGCCCGCGAGGTCGGGGTGGGCGAGGTCGGCGCCGGTGTCGAGGACGGCGACCTTCACGCCCTTGCCGGTGAGCCCGGCCTCCCAGGCCTTCGGGGTGCCGATCTGCTCGTTGGACTCGGCCATGGCGGCCTTGACCCGGCCGTCGAGCCAGACCTTGCCGGGGGCGGCGGAGCGGGCGTTCGGGGCGGCGGTGAAACCGCGCCAGAAGGCGGCGGGGTCGGTGGCGGTGACGGCGGCGCCGCCGATGCTGGGCAGCGGGCGGACGGTCTCGGCACCGCGCGGGGTCACCGCGGCGGTACGGGCGCCCTTGCCGCCGTAGCTGACGATCAGCGGCAGGTCGCCGGTGATGCCCTGCTCCACGAGGCCGGTGACGTCGAAGAGGCGCGGGTCGAGCGCGCCGGAGGCCAGGTAGGGGCGGGCCTCGTCGGGGACGACCGTGACCCGGCCGTTGACGGTCTGGCTGCGTATCGCGCCGGTGGCACCCTTGGCCCGGTCGACGGTGACGGTCTGCTGCCCGCCGCCGAGGTCGGTGAGGGTGACGCGGTCGCCGGTGACGAGGGTGACGGTGGTGCTCGCCGCCGCGCCCTTGAAGGTGTCCGGTACGGCTGAGGCGGTGGTCCCGGCAGCGGCGGTCTGCCCGGCCGAGAGCATCACGAGGGAGATGCCCGCGGCGATCAGCGCGGCTCTCCCTCTGTCGAAGGGTGCGTTCCTCGACGTCATCGTTCGAACTCCTCGCGGACCCGGGGTCGGGGGTGTTTCCGGGTGCCGCGAGGAGTCTTGGCCCTGAGGAGGGGTGTTGACTCCGCTTGATCCTGGCGGTTATGTGCCGTGGCGGCCAACCGCCAGAGCATGACGTGCCGTTCGGGGAGAATTGCTCACGGAGTCGGGTCGAGCGCGTCGTACCGGCGGAAACCGCGCCCGTACAGGGCGAGGGCACCGACCGCGAGGACACAGGCGATTCCGCCGCCCGTGACGGCGACGGCGGGCGAGGTCAGGTCGGCCACGGAGCCCGCGAGGAAGTCCCCGAGCCGGGGTCCGCCGGCGACCACCACGATGAACACGCCCTGGAGCCGGCCGCGCATCTCGTCCGGCGCCGCGACCTGCATCATGGTGTTCCGGAAGATCATCGAGACGGTGTCGGAGTAGCCGGCGAGGGCGAGCAGGAGCAGCCCCAGCCAGAGGTTCCGGGTGAGCCCGAAGACGGCGATGGCGGTGCCCCAGCAGGCGACGGCGATCAGGATCGCCTGCCCGTGGTGGCGGATACGGCCCTGCCAGCCGGACAGGATCCCGCCGAGCAGCGCCCCGAACGCGGGCGCGGCGACGAGGAGTCCGGCGGTCTTCGCGTCACCGCCGAACCAGAGCACGGCGACGGCGGGGAACAGAGCGCGGGGGTGGGCGAGGATCATCGCGCAGAAGTCCGAGAAGAACGTCATCCGCAGGTTGGGCCGGGTGGCGAGGAACCGCAGCCCGTCGAGCACGGAGGCCCTCTTGCCGCCGGTCCGTTCCGGGAGCATCGACGGCAGGCGCCACATCGCGTACAGGCTCGCGGTGAAGGCGACGGCATCGACGAGGTACGCGGTCTGGAACCCGGCGAACCCGACGATCAGCCCGCCGAGGCTCGGCCCGACGAGCATGCCGAAGGTCGTGACCATCGAGTTCAGCGCGTTGGCGGCGCGCAGCTGCTCGGGTGGCAGGAGACGGGGGATCATCGAGCTGCGCGCGGGCGAGTTGAGCGCGGCGCAGACGGCCTGGAGGGCGACGATCCCGTACAGGAACCAGACGCGGTGGAAACCGGCGAACGCGGCGGTGGCGAGCGCGACCGAGAGCACGGCGGAACCGCAGGCGCTGTAGAGCCCGAGCTTGCGGCGGTCGACCGTGTCGGCGATGGCACCGCCGTACAGCCCGAAGACGACGAGCGGGACGAGCGAGAACAGCCCGACGAGCCCGACGGAGAAGGGCGAGCGGGTGATGTCGTACACCTGGAGGGATACGGCGAGTGACGTCATCCCCTGTCCGACCCAGGAGACGGTGCTGCCGAACCAGAGGCGGCGGTAGTGGGCGGAGGTCCGCAGCGGGGTGAGGTCGGCGAAGAGCCGGCGGCGCTCGGGGGCCGGGGGCTGCGCGTCGGATCGCGGCGACGGCTGGGGCAGGGAGTCGTTCCCGGGCTGGGGCTGGGGCTCGGTGGCGGTCACGCGATGTCGTACCGGAGCTCGGGGCGGTCCCAGTGGATGTGCCCGGTGGGCGGGACGGTTCCGGTGCGGACGGCGCCGGTGCGCAGGTAGAACTCCTCGGCGGGCGGATGCGCGACGACCCGCACGGTCTTGAGCCCGGCGGCCCTGGCCTGCTCGGTCATGTGCTCCATGAGCAGCCGCCCGATGCCGAGGCCCTGGGCGCTGTCGGCGACGAAGGCGAGGTCGAGCTCGGCGTCGTCGACGAGCAGCGCGTAGAACCCGAGCACGCGGTCGCTCGCGTCGACGGCGACGAACACGGGATGGTGCTCGATGTACGCACCACCGACCTGGTACCCCGCGACCATGGCGGCGTAGTCCCCCCGATAGGCACGGGAGGTCCGGACGAGCCGGGTGAGCCGCTTGGAATCGTCGGCGGTGGCACGCCGGATGGTGAACTCGGACATGGGGCGAGTATAGGGGCGTTGGCGGATGTTGATCCTTACGTTTTGGCAAACGACAAGGTCGGGGCCGGGCGGCCCGCCTCCGTCACCGCAGCCCGGCCCCCTGCCTACCGCCCCGCCTCCGTCACCGCCGACTCGTGGGGCAGGGTCGTGCCCTGGGTGAAGGCCGTCGTGAAGGCGGTCGGGCCCAGGGTCGTACGGGCCGCCTCCTCCACTCGGTCGACGTCCAGCCGCTCCGCCGGAGGCAGCGGTGCGCCCGTCGAGGCACGGAGGGCTGACGCCGTGCCCAGGAGGAGCGCGGCCCCTCTGGCCCGGCCCCCACCCGCGTGTGCCGAGGCAAGGCCCTCCAGGGCGAGCGCGACCGCACGCGGATCACCGGAGGACAGGGCGGTGCCGTAGCCCTCCTCCTGGAGCTTCAGCGCCCCCGCCGCGTCGCCGCGCGCCAGCGCCGAGAAGCCCAACTCGGCCAGGATCAGCGCGTTGGCGGAGTCGAGACCGACCGCCCGGTGCCAGTCGAGGACCTCCCGCATGTGCCCCTCGGCCTCCTCGACCAGACCCTCCCGCCGCGCGCCGAGGCCGAGCCCGAGCACCGCGTTGATCTCGCCCGCCCGGAACCCGACCTCGACCGCCCGCTCCCGCGCCGCCGCGTGGTACGCCCGCGCCTCGGCGAGATCGCCCCTCAGCAGGGCCGTACGCCCGATCCCGGCCAGCAGGTCCGGCACCTCGGTCGTCAGGCCGAGGCCCTCCGCCGCCGCAAGACCCGCCCGCTTGAGCCGGTCCGCCCGCTCGTACTCCCCGTGGATCTCGGCGACCGTCGCCAGCGGATACACCGACCACAGCCGGCAGCACGCGTCGCCGACCTCCGCGAACAGCGTGTCCGACCGGGCCGCGTCCTCCTCCGCCCCCGTCACGTCGCCGCCGAGCAGCCGCTGCACCGAGCGGTCCGCGAGCGCCGCCGCCTCGACCCAGCGGTCCCCGTGGGCCCGGGCGCCGTCGAGCGCCTCCGCCGTCAGATGACCGCCCTCGCTCTGGCTGCCGGTCCCGCAGAGCGCGTGCGAGAGGAACCAGCGCGCCCACGCGCGGTCCGCGGGACGGCGGGGCCCGGCCTCGTCGTACGCCGTGAGCGCCTTCGCGATCCTCCCCTGCCGGTCCGTTCCGTCGCCGCCCATGACGGCGAGGCCGGTGCGCCAGACCTCCACGCGGGCGCGGAGCGCGGCCGGTTCGGGCCGGGCCGTGCCTTCCTCGACCGGCCGCAGTGCCGCCGTCGCCGAGCGGAGCGCCTCGCCGAGGCGGCCGCGCATGACCCAGTACCAGGCGAGCGCGTCGACGAGCCGGAGCGCCACCTCGCCGTTCCGCCCGGTGCCGGGCGCGGCGAGCGTCCTGTCCAGGGCGGCCCGCAGGTTCGACGTCTCCGCATCGAGGTGGGCGAGGCGGCGGCGCTGGTCCGGACCGCGCAGCGCGGGCCCGGCGTCCTCGGCGAGGCGCAGGTAGTGGGTCAGGTGCCGTTCCCGTACGGCCTCGGCCTCGTCCGCGTCCCGCAGCCGTTCGAGGCAGTACGCGGCGACGGACTCCAGGAGCCGGTAGCGGGGCCCGTCCGGCCCGTCGACGGCCACGACGAGCGAGCGGTCGACGAGGCGGGCGAGCAGACCGAGGACGTCCCCGGCGGCGACGGATCCGACGGATTCGGATCCATCGGATGCGGCGGATACAGGGGATGCGAAGGATGCGGACCCGTCGGCACCGGACACGTCGCCGTCCCCGCCCGCGCAGACCTCCTCCGCCGCCGCCAGCGAGCAGCCCTCCGCGTGAACGGCCAGTCGTCGCAGCACCGTTCGTTCCTGCTCGCCCAGGAGATCCCAGCTCCAGTCGATGACCGCCCGCAGGGTCTGCTGCCGGGCCGGCGCGCCGCGCAGCCCAGCGTCGAGCAGCCGGAAGCGGTCGTCGAGTCGCGCCAGGAGCCCGTGCACACCCAGGGCGCGGACGCGGGTCGCCGCCAGCTCCAGGGCGAGCGGGATGCCGTCGAGGCGGCGGCAGATGGCCCGTACCGCCTCCTGGGCGGCGGGATCGAGCGCCGCACCGGACCCGAACCCGGGCGCGGACGCGGCCGCCCGCGCCGTGAACAGTTCGACCGCGCCGTCCCCGTCGAGCGGCTCCACCGCCCACAGCGTCTCGCCCGCGAGGGCGAGCGGCTCCTGACTGGTCGTCAGGACGACGAGTCCGGGCGCGGTACGCAGCAGCAGCTCGGCGAGCGAGGCCGCCTCGTCGACGACGTGTTCGCAGTTGTCGAGGACGAGCAGCGTGCGCTTCCCGCGCAGGACCTCGGCGAGCCGCTCCGCCGTCGTGAGCGCCCTCTCCCCCTCGGGCCGCAGCCCCCACACCCCGTCGTCGCGGAGTTCGAGCGCGGCGGCGACGACCTCGGCGAGTTCCCCGCGCGCGCCGGCGAACTCGACGAGCCACACCCCGTCCGCGAACTCCTCGCGCGACTGCCCGGCCGCCTCCACGGCGAGCCGGGTCTTCCCGACCCCGCCGGGCCCGGTGAGCGTGAGGAGCCGCCGCTCCGTGAGCAGCCCCCGTACCTCCGCGACGGCCGCGTCCCGCCCGACGATCCCGGTGAGCGGCGCGAAGAGATTGCCCCGCACGGACCCCCCGGCCGGCGACGGGGCGGGGAGAGAGGCAGCCACCGGTGCCGGCGCCGGCGCCGAGAGCGACGCGTCCTGCCGGAGCATCGCCGCGTGGAGCGAAGCCAGTTCGGGGCTCGGGTCGAGGCCCAGCTCATCGGCGAGGAGGGCGCGCAGCTCCTCGTACCCGGCGAGCGCCTCGCTCTGCCGTCCCGCCCGGTACAAGGCCCGCAACTGCACCGCCCGCAGTCGCTCGCGCAGTGGATGACGCGCTACGAGCTCCGCCAACTCCCCTGCCAACACGTCCTGTTCGCCCGCCTCCAGCCGCGCCTCGGCCAGCGTCTCGCGTACGACGAGCCGCTCCTCCTCCAGGCGGTCCGCGGCCGCCCGCGCGAACGACTCCTCCGCGAAGTCGGCGAACGCCGGGCCCCGCCAGAGATCGAGCGCCTCACCGAGCAGTGCGGCCCTGGCGCGCGGGTCGACCGTCTCCCGGGCGAGGGCGGCGAGCCGCGCGAACTCGTGTGCGTCCAAGGCGCCTTCGGGTACGGCGAGCAGATAGCCCGGCGCCTGGGTGACGACGAGATCGCGCCCGCCGGGCTCGGCCTCCTCCAGGGCGCGGCGCAGCTGGGAGACCTTGGCCTGGAGGGCCCGCAGCGGGTTGCCGGGCGGTTCGTCGCCCCAGAGGTCGTCGACCAGCCGGAACGCGGCGACCGGCCGGCCCGCGTCGACAAGGAGCGCGGCGAGCAGGGCCCGCACCTTGAGCTCCGGGACCCGGACGGGCGTGCCGTCCTCGGTCCGTACGGCCGTCTCCCCCAGCACCGCGAATCGCATACGGCCACCGTAACCCGGCCCGAACAAGCCCTGGTCCGGGCCCGAACCCGGCCCGAACAGAACCCGAGCCGGACCCGAACAGCCTCCCGGCAGAGTCATCCCTGTCAGCAGGAAGCGACACACGAAACCACCAAGGAGCAGGACATGAGCAGCAACAAGCCCCTCGCCGGCAAGACCGCCCTCGTCACCGGCGGCAGCCGCGGTATCGGCCGGGCGATCGCCCTCCGCCTCGGCGCGGACGGCGCCCGGGTCGGCGTCCACTACGCCAGCAACGAGACCGCCGCGAAGGAGACGGTCGCCGCGATCGAGGCCGCCGGCGGCTCCGCCTTCGCCCTCCGCACCGAGCTGGGCGTCCCCGGCGACGCCGACGCGCTCTGGACGGCCTTCGACGCGGAGACCGAGGGCGACCACGGTCTCGACATCCTGGTCAACAACGCCGGGATCGCCGGCCCCGGCCTGATCCACGAGGTCGAGGAGGCCGACTACGACCGGGTGTTCGCGATCAACGCCAAGGCACCTTTCTTCATCATCCAGAAGGGCCTCGACCGGCTCCGCGACGGGGGCAGGATCATCAACATCTCCTCCGGGGTCACCAAGGTCGCCTTCCCGGGCATGACCTCGTACGCCGCCTCCAAGGGGGCCGTCGAGGTGCTGACCCTCACCCTCGCGAAGACCCTCGGCTCCCGGGACATCACGGTCAACGCGGTCTCGCCGGGCACGATCGAGACCGACATCCACCCGTGGATGGCCGACCCGGCCGCCAAGGCGCACGCCGCCGGATTCTCGGTCTTCAACCGGGTGGGACAGCCGGGTGACGTGGCCGATGTCGTCGGCTTCCTCGCCTCCGACGACGCCCGCTGGATCACCGG
The DNA here is from genome assembly GCF_045162855.1 of Streptomyces sp. NBC_01077. NCBI lineage: Bacteria > Bacillati > Actinomycetota > Actinomycetes > Kitasatosporales > Streptomycetaceae > Streptomyces > Streptomyces sp. NBC_01077. The sequence goes on from NZ_CP108669.1 coordinate 3,454,584, forward strand.
CCAGAACATCGACGCGAGCGGCGGCTCCGGCCTCGGCCTCTGACCGCCCCGATGCCGGCCACCCACGGGCGGGCCCGCGACCATCCCGGGCCCGCCCCACCACCCGCACGAGCCCCCTCTCCTCCCCACCCACCCGAAGGAACCTCAGGCCATGGCACCTCACACCCTCCTCGTCCACGCCCACCCCCGCACCGACTCCCTCACCGCCCAGGTCGCCGCCCGGCTGCACGCCCGCCTCAAGGACGAGGGCGGCACCGTGGACGTACTCGACCTGTACGCCGAGGGGTTCGACCCGGCGCTCCGCCCGGAGGACGAGCCTGACTGGGAGAACCGCGAGAAGGTCTACTCCCCCGAGGTCCACGCCCACATGGACCGCATCCTGGCCGCCGACGACATCGTGGTCGTCTTCCCCGTGTGGTGGTTCACCCCGCCGGCCATCCTCAAGGGCTGGATCGACCGGGTGTGGAACTACGGCTTCGCGTACGGCCGGAGCCGCCCCCGGCTCGCGGGGAAGCGGCTGCTGTGGCTGGCCCTGATGGGCGGTACGCCCGAGGAGATCGAGCGGCTCGGCATGACCGACGCCCTCGGCCTGATGCTGGTGACCGGCATCTCCGAGTTCTGCGGACTCCCGGACGCCACCCTCCGCGTCCTGCACGGCACCGAACTCTCCGGGGTGTCAGTGGAGTTGCGTGCCGGCCGGGTCGCCGACCTGCTCACCGAGGCCGAGCAGGCCCTGGCGGAGGAACTGCCCGCCACAGCCACAGCCACTGCAACGACCACCGCCGCCACCACCACCACCGAGAACACCGTGAACGAGGAGTCGGCACGATGACCACGACCCTCGCGGAGAACACCGCGACACCGCCCCGGGCCGGGGCCCGCCAGTGGCTCGGCCTCGCCGTGCTCCTCCTCCCCGTCACCCTGATGACCGCCGACCTCGGCGTGCTGTGGCTCGCCACCCCGTACCTCTCGGCCGATCTGCGGCCCAGCGGCGGCCAGTTGCTCTGGATCACCGACATCTACGGCTTCCTCACCGCCGCCACCCTCGTGATCATGGGCACGCTCGGAGACCGGCTCGGCCGCCGCAAGCTCCTGATGGCCGGTTCGGCCGGCTTCCTGCTCGCCTCCGTCCTCGCCGCGTACGCCCCGAACGCCGGGACGCTGATCGCGGCCCGCGCCCTCCTCGGCATCGCGGGGGCGGCGGTCCTGCCCTCCACGCTCGCCCTGATCAGCCACATGTTCACGGACGCCCGGCAGCGGGCCACGGCCATCGCGATGTGGGTGACCGCCCTCTCGGTCGGGCTCGCGATCGGACCGGTGATCGGCGGCGTGCTGCTCGCCTCCTGGTGGTGGGGCTCGGTCTTCCTGATGGGCCTGCCGGTCATGCTGATCGCGCTGGTCACGGCGCCGCTGCTGCTCCCCGAGTACCGCGACCCGAACCCGGGGCGCCTCGACCCGGCGAGCGTGCTGCTCTTCCTCCTCGCGGTCCTTCCGCTGGTGTACGGCGTCAAGTCGCTCGCCGCGCACGGCCCGACGGCCGAGGCCGCGATCGCGTTCGCCCTGGGCCTGACCTTCACGACCCTCTTCGTCCGCCGCCAGAACCGTCTGGAGTCCCCGCTCCTCGACCTGCGGCTCTTCAGGAACCGGGCCTTCACCGGCGCGCTGCTCACCCTGCTCCTGGGCATGACCGCGCTCAACGGCGTCGAGTACCTGGTCCCGCAGTACCTCCAGGCGGTCGCCGGACTGCCGCCGCTCGAAGCCGGGCTGTGGCTGCTGCCGGGAGCGGCCGGTCTGATCGCCGGTTCGCAGCTGACTCCCTTCGTGGCGCGGAAGATCCGCCCGGCGTACGTGCTGGCCGGCGGGCTCCTCGTCTCCCTTGCCGGCTACGCGGTGATCGCCCTGGCCGAAGGGGTGACGGTGGCCGCTCTGGCCCTCGCGGTCATCATGTTCGGCGCGGCCCCGATCAGCGTCCTCGGGACGGCCCTCGCGGTCGGCTCCGCCCCGGCCGAGAAGGCGGGCGCGGCGGCAGCGACCGGGCAGACGGCCTACGACCTGGGGCTCGCCCTGGGCATCGCGGTCACCGGCAGTGTGGCGGTCGCCGTCTATCGGGGCGGTATCCCGGCGGACGCCCCGGCCGCGGCCCACGAGAGTGTGGGCGCGGCGCTCGCCCTGCAGGACGAGGGGGTGCGGGAGCAGGCCCGGGAGGCGTTCACCACCGCCCTCCACTCCGCCTCGGCCCTGAGCGCGGTCTTCGCCCTGGTGACGGCGGCCGTGGTCCTGACCCTGCTCCGCAAGGTCCCCCGCACCTGACCTCACCCCCGCACACACTGCTCGCCGCGCCTACCGCGCGGCGAGCAGCATGCGTGGGGCCCCGACCCAGGCCCATGCCCATGCCTCGCGTCCGGCCCCGCTCCCGGCGTCACCGCGATGCCACCTCACGCGCGAACGCGCCGCCCTCGGCGAGCCGTTCGTACTCGCCCAACGCCGCCAGCCACGCCTCCGGCAGCCGGTCCGCCCCCGCCAGCGCGCTGTCGGTGAGGAAGGTGACGTGGAGGCGGCGGCGGTGGACGACCCAGGCGACGAACAGCGGCTGCCCCGGCACCATGACCGGCAGTGCGTACACCCCGGAGGCGGGGACGCCGTCGAAGCCCAGCGGCTGCCGTACCCGCAGGTCGGCGACGCTCAACGGTGTACTGCGGGCGTCGACACTCCGAGCGAGCGTCAACCGGCCGATCCGGTAAGGGAGTTTCCGGAAGACGACCCGGTGCGCGTCGGCGAGGCGGGCGAGCCGTGCGGGGTCGAGGGCGCGGCCGAGGCGGTCGAGCCGCCGGGCCCGGTCGGGTTCGCCGCAGGGGAGGCCGACCCCGGCGACGGCCACCCGGTTGCCGAGGAGGGGGTGGGGGTCCTCGGGGTCGCGGATGCCGATCCCGAGGTTGGTACGGAGCTCCCGACCGTGCCCCCGGCCGCCGGGGTCCCAGTCGTGCGGGTGCCAGGCGCGCAGGGCCTCGGTCGTCAGGGCCAGGCACAACTGCGGGACGGTGGCCCCGGTCAGCCGCCCGAGCCCGTGGAGCCGGGCGGTGTCGACGTCGGCGAACCCGGCGGCGTACGCCTGGGAGGGCGGGGTGTCGAGGGCCGACCACCAGGTGACCCGGCGCGGCGGCCGGAACTCGGGCAGTACGGCCGCCCAGGACACGGGCCGGGGCGTCCGGAAGGCGAGGGCCCGGGGGCGCGGCAACCCCTCGGACCCGAGGAGGCGTTCCAGCGTGGCGACGGCGGCGGCCCCGTCCTGGAAGGCGTGATGGGCCCGGTAGCAGAGCCCGTACCCGCCGCCCGCCCGGTGGACGAGCCAGAGCCCCCACAAGGGGCGGTCCCGTGGCAGGGGTTGGCGCAACAGCTCGGCGGTGACCGCCGCCAGGTCCGTGGAGCCGGGTAGCTCGTACAGGTGACGGTCGGGGTCGAAGCGGGGATCCGGCTCCCAGAGCGGCCGCCGGGCGCTGCCGGCCGGCCGGTGGGCAAGCTCCGGGAGCAGGTCGAGGCGGCGTCTCAGATGGTCCAAGAACCGGGCGCGGGAGGGTGGTTCTCCGTCGAGGACGACCAGGCCGCCGAGGTGCAGCGCGGAGTCCGTCGCGTGCAGCGCGGCCACGTCGAGGGAGAGCCGGTCGAGGACCGAGAGGGGTACGGCGCCGGAGGATCGCACGGGATCTGAAGATCGCACAGAGCGCTACGATACGTCATCATGCAATCGCGATGCGTGACGGATGGCATGCTCCCCGACTTCCTCGACGACGGCACCGTGACGGCCTGGACCGCCTCCGGAGCACCCCTCGTCGACCTGCTGCGCCAGGCCCACACACCGGGCCGGCTCACCGGTTTCCGCCGGGGCGGCCGCGCGGCGGTCCTGATCACGGAACCGCGGCACGTGCACCAGGTGCTCGGCGTCGGCGGTGACCGGTTCGTCAAACGCTCGCATCGGGCGAAACCCCTGCTCGGCGACGGGATGCTGACCGCGACGGGTGAAGCCTGGCGGTCCCAACGTCGGCTGCTCCAGGCGATGTTCACCGGCCGTGGCATCCAGCGCTGGGAGCACCACATCGCCGGCGCGACGACGTCCGTCGTCGACCGCTGGGCCGGGCGGGCCCGTCGCGGCGAGTCGACGGACATCGCCGAGGACGTGCAGTTCTTCACGGTCGACACGATCTGGCGCTCGCTGACCGACCACCCCCTCGACCACGAGACGTACGTCGACCTGGCGGCCGTGCAGGACATCGTCGCCGCGCTCCCCGCCGACGTGGGCGGCGCCGCCACCCTCCCGCCGGAGGTGGAGGCCGCTCTGGCGGCCCTGGACGACCGGGTGCTGCGGGCCCTGGCCGAGGCGCGGACCCGGCACAGCGGAGGCGGCGAAGGGCCGAGCGTCCTGCACCGGCTGCTCGACGCGGCCGAGACGGACCCGGCGTACACGGACCGGCTGATCCGGGACGAGCTCGTCACCCTGCTCGTCGCCGGATACGAGAGCAGCGCACGCACATTGACCTGGGCTTTCGTCCTGCTCGACCAGCATCCCGCGATCATGGAGCGGGTTGCGGGTGACGCGGCGGCCGGTGGTGCGGCGGCCGTCGAGGCGGTGCTCTCCGAGACGCTGCGGCTCTACCCGACGGGCTGGCTGCTGCCCCGCCACAGCCCGGCCGACGAGTTCGTCGACGGCTGGCAGATCCCCGCCGGTACGGACCTCCTCGTCTGCCCGTACCTGACCCATCGCGACCCGCACGTCTGGCCCGAACCCGAGACGTTCGCCCCGGACCGCTTCCCCGCCGCGGCGCCGCTGCCGCCGGGCGCGTACCTCCCGTTCGGCATCGGCCCGCGCGCCTGCCTCGGCACCCGGTTCGCGATGCGGGAGATGGAATCGCTGCTCGGCGCGCTCCTCGCCCGCTTCACCGTCGAGACGACCGCCCCGGCCGGGGAGCCCGTCTTCGGCATCAACCTGCGCCCGGCAGGCCCGCTGCCCGCGCGCGTCCGCGAGCGGACGTGAACGCGAACGCCCACGAGCGCGTCGACTACGTCGACCCCGGCGACCGGGTGGTCGCCCAGGGCGGACGGGCGGCCGGACCGCCCGCCGGTCTGCTCCGCCGGTACGCGGCGACCGTCTGCACCGACTCCGCCGGCCGGGTCCTCCTCTACCGGCGGACGCCCACGGCCCCGGCATACCCGGACCACTACGACGTCCTGATCGGCGGGGCGGTGCGAACCGGTGAGGAGTACCGCGCGGCCGCACTCCGGGAGCTCCGCGAGGAGCTGGGCTGGACGACGGTGACCGGCCTCACCGAGGCGTACCGGCTCCGCGTCGACGATCCCCACGGCGACTGCTTCCTCACCGTCCACCGCTGGGTGGCGGACCGGGCGCCCCGGCCCGACCCCCGGGAGATCGCCTGGTGCGGCTTCGTCGCGCCGCTCGCGGTCATGACGGGCGGCTACACCCCGCTGGTCCCGGCGGGCGCGGAGGCCGTACGGCGCCTCTTCCCCACCTGACCGCCGCCGCGCTGACCGCCGCCGCGCTGTCCGACGGCCGCCCCGCCCTTTCCCTCACCCCGATGAAGGACACCCCCACGATGACGTACTGCGCGCTGCCCTTGGCCAGTGCCTCGCTCGCCGCCCCGGGCCCCGCGCCGGGCCCCGCGCCGGGCCTTCCATCCGCCGTCGGCCGGCTCGACCGGGCCCGGGCCCGGCTCGCCACCCGCCTGGTGGCGGCCGCCGGACCGGACGGACTGCTCCGCGCACCCTGCGACAGCCGGATCCTGGAGTCCGCCCTCGCCCTGCGGCTGCTGACGGTGACCGGCGTCGACCCGGACGCCCAGGAGCGGCTCATGCGGCGGCTGAAGACCGCCGTGGACGAGGGCGCCCCCGACCCCGTGCAGGAGGCCGCCGCCCGCGCGGCGCTCGGCGAGTACGTGGACGGGCCGGCCGCGCTGACCCGGCTGCTCGGCGGCTTCGACCACTTCACCGCCGGACGCAAGCGGCTGATGTTCCAGACGGTGCTCGCGGAGCTGGGCGCCCACCCGTTCCCCGCCCTCGCCTCCCCCGGCCGCGTCTTCGAGGCGCGCGGCCAACAGCGGTGGCTGGCCACGGAGATGGCCGCCCTGAAGGTCCTGTACGCCTTCGGCACCGGATCGCCGCGGCTCGTCACCGAGGACGACTGGCGCACCCTCGCACCCTGCGCGCTGCCCGGCCCTCCCCCGTACGGCAACCATCTCGCCCGGACCCTCGCCCTGCTGGCGCTCCGGCACCGGCCCCGGTACGCGGCGGCCGTGGGCGCGCGGGCGCGGGAGCTGCGCGAGCTGCTCCGCGAGGACGGCGGGCTGCCCTTCATCACCGGCATGGACGTGTTCGCGACGGCCACCGGCGGTCTCGCACTGGCCGGCGCGGGAGCGCCCACGCACACGCTGCGGGCCCTCGCCGCAGCCCTGATCGAGCGTCAGAACCAGGACGGAGGCTGGGGTTTCGACCGCGCCGTCGCCCAGAGCGACGTCGACGACACCTCGTACTGCGTGGAGTTCCTGCGCGCGACGGCCCCGGAACGGTTCGGCGCCGAGGTGGCGGCCGCCGGACGGTATCTGCTGGCCCGACGGGGCGAGGACGGCGGCTTCCCGACCTTCGAGCCCGGCACGGCCTCCGAGGTGGCGATAACGGCGGCGGCCGTGAACGCGCTGGCGCCCGACCCGGCGCACCGCACCGTGGTGGAGGCCGCGGTCCGGTTCATGGTGGCCCGGCAGGAGGCCGCGGGGCCGTTCGAGCGCAGCTGGAGCCTCAACGAGAGCAACGCCCTGTTCCGTACGGTCCTGGCGTACGACTCCTTCCACACCGTGGCGCCCGGCCACCCGACGGGGACCGAGGTCCTCCGGGCCCGTGCTCGGGCGGTGGCCCGGCTGGTCGACACCCAGAACCCGGACGGCGGCTGGGGGCACGTGCCGTCCGACCCGAGCGACCCGATCAGCACCGCGTACGCGCTGATCGCCGTGGCCCGGACGCCGACCGTGCCGTCCGCCGTGGGCGCCACGGAGCGCGCGGTCCGCCACCTGCTCGACCGGCAGCGCCCGGACGGGGGCTTCGTCTCCCGCCCGGACCAGGCGGGGCCGAGGCCCCTCGCCTATCACGTACCGCTCCTGACGGACGTGTGCGTGCTGCTCGGCCTGAACCACGCGCGCGCGGCGGCCTCACGCGACCCCCGTCGCACACCCACTCCGACCGGCAAGGAAGCCGTATGACCTTCGAGGAACTGAAGAACCTGCTCGTCTCGCTCGGACTCGACCCGGAGGACGTCACACCGGAGGCGACCCGCGAGGAGGCCGGGCTCGACTCCCTCCTGCTGACCGAGCTCGCGCTCGTCCTGCGCAAGGAGCGGAGCATCCCCGTACCGGAGGAGGAGCTGTACGCGGCGCCCACCGTGGCCGCGATCGAGCGGCTGGTCGCCGTCCACGCGGGGGTGGTCTGATGCGCGGCGGGAGCGGGCCGGTGCCGGGTGGGGGCGGCCCGGTGCCGGGCCGCGCCCGCCCGGCGGGCGGCGGCGCGGCCGTCACCGGCGTCGGTCTGTTCACGCCGGCGGGTGCGGACCGGGCGACGACCTGGGAGACCGTGCGCGTCGGGAAGCCCACCGCCGGGCTCGAGGAGCGCGACGGGCTCACCTACCTCGCCTGCCGGGCGCCCGGGCTTCCCGAGGACTTCGGCCGGGCGGCGGCGGCACGGCGGCCCGACCGCAGCGCCGCCCTGGCGCTGTGCGCGGCGCGGGAGGCGCTCGCCGACGCCGGTCTGGACCCGGGCGGCTGGGACGGGACGCGGGTCGGGGTGGTCGCCGGGACCGGGGCCGGCGGCGTCCTCACGTACGAGGCGCAGCGCGGGGTGCTGGGGACGGACGGTCCCGGGGACATGTCACCGTTCGCGGTGCCGGGCGCCCTGCCGAACGCGGTCGCGGCGCAGCTGGCGGTCGAGTTCGGGATCCGGGGCCCGTCGATGGCGGTGACCACGGCGTGCGCGGCGGGGGCCACGGCGATCGGTGTGGCGCTCGACCTGCTGGCCCTGGGGCGCTGCGACCTCGTCCTCGTGGGCGGGGCGGAGGCCTCCCTGAGCCCCTTCTACATCGCGGGCTTCGACCGGCTCCGGGCGCTGTCCCGCCGCTTCCACGACCCGGCGGGCGGCCTCCGGCCGTTCGACGTGGACCGGTCGGGCTTCGTGATGGCGGAGGGCGCGGGCTTCCTGGTCCTGGAGCGGCCGGCGGACGCGGCGGCGCGCGGGGCCCGCCCCAGGGCGCTGATCAGCGGTTACGGGGCGACGTCCGACGCACACCACGTGGTGGCGCCCCGGCCGGACGGTTCGGGCCTCGCGGCGGCGGTCCTGGGCGCGCTCGCCGAGGCGGGCGCGTCACCGGAGGACGTCGACCTGGTCAACGCGCACGGGACGGGCACGCCGCGCGGGGACGCCGTGGAGGCGGCGGTCCTGGCGGCCCTGCTGCCGCACCGGCCGCCGGTGACGTCTACGAAGGGCGTGACCGGGCATCTGCTGGGTGCGGCGGGCGCGGTGGAGGCGGCGCTCACGGTGCTGTCGCTCGCGGAGAGCACGGTGCCTCCGACGGCCAATTTCACGGAGCCGGGCGAGGGCATCGACCTCGACGTCCCCACGACGGCCCGCACGGCCCGGCTGCGCCTGGCCGTCTCGACCTCGGTGGGCTTCGGTGGCCACAACGCGGCCCTGGTGATCACCGCGCCGTAACCCAGCCGCAGAAGGTGGCAGCCGGCTAGCGGCAGACGTTCAGGTCGTCCGGGTCGACGCCGTCGAGCCGGACGGCCAGGGCGTCGAGGCGTTCCCGCAGGTCGCGGATGTCGGCGAGGTCGAGGCCCGTCGCGGTGGCGATCCGGCGCGGCACGTCGCGGGCCTTCTCCTTCAGCGCGGTCCCCTCGGCGGTGGGCCGCACGGTGACGGACCGCTCGTCCTCGGGGCTGCGGCGCCGCTCGACGTATCCGGCCGTCTCCAGGCGCTTGAGCAGCGGGGACAGGGTTCCGGAGTCGAGCCGGAGGCGTTCGCCGATGCCCTTCACGGGCAGCTCGCCGTGTTCCCAGAGCACCAGCATGGCGAGGTACTGGGGGTAGGTGAGCCCGAGCTCCTTGAGGGCCTCGCGGTAGACGCCGTTGAAGGCGCGGGTCGCCGCGTGCAGCGAGAAGCAGATCTGGTGGTCGAGCCGGAGGAAGTCCTCGTCCGGGACGGTGTCGAGCGTCTCCATGGCTCCAGGATACGCGAGGACACCTCACACGCGATTGAGTTGTGCACAATTGAATAGTGCGCTATCAATAGAGAGCCACCGCAGCACACCGCACCCCGAGGACAGGAACGGAAGAACCATGGACGCGATCTACACCGCTGTCGCCACCGCCAACGGCCGCGAGGGCCGCGCCGTCAGCTCCGACGGCCACATCGACCTCCCCCTCGCCCACCCCCAGGCCCTCGGCGGCAACGGTCAGGGCACCAACCCCGAGCAGCTCTTCGCCGCCGGGTACGCGGCCTGCTTCGCCAGCGCGATGAACCTGGTCGCCCGCCAGGAGAAGATCGACATCTCCGACGCCTCGATCACCGCCGAGGTCTCCATCGGCAAGGACCCCGCGGACGGCGGCTTCGGCCTCGCGGTCATCATGCGCGCCGAGTTCCCGGACCACCTCCAGGGCGAGGCGGGCAAGTCCCTCCTGGAGAAGACCCACGCCTTCTGCCCGTACTCCAAGGCGACCCGCGGCAACATCAAGGTCGACCTCGTCGTCGAGTAGTTTTCTGTCGGTTCACGCACACCCCCGAGGGTCATCGACCACCGGGGGTGTTCGCTTGTGGGTTTTTCCGTTCGGGCACGAGGGATTCGTCTGCCGTACGACGGGCAGTCATGGAACGGCCGCCGGGCGGTGGTTCGCGGGCGCTCTCCTTGGGGCGCCCGTCGGCCGGTCCACCCGGCCGGCGCACGCGCACCCCCACCCGTGCCCGTATCGACCCGGAGGAGAACTCCCCCATGGCCGACCTCGACCGTCGCCGGTTCCTTCAACTCGCGGGCGGCACCGCCGCCTTGACGATGCTGTCGGAGAGCATCGCGCGCGCCGCCGCGATCCCGGCGCAAGGTTCCACCGGAACGATCCAGGACATCGAGCACATCGTCGTCCTGATGCAGGAGAATCGTTCCTTCGACCACTATTTCGGGTCGATGAAGGGCGTACGGGGCTTCGGCGACCCCCGCCCCGTCACGCTGCCCAGCGGGAAGTCGGTCTGGAACCAGGCGAGCGGCACGAAGGTCACCCTGCCCTTCCGGCCGGAGAGCACGAAGCTCGGCATGGAGTTCCTCCAGGGCCTCAACCACGACTGGGCGGGCGGCCAGAAGGCCTTCAACAAGGGCGCGTACGACCAGTGGATACCAGCCAAGACCCCGGCCACGATGGCGTACCTCACCCGCGAGGACATCCCGTTCCACTACGCGCTCGCCGACGCGTTCACGATCTGCGACGCCTACCACTGTTCGTTCATCGGCTCGACCGACCCGAACCGCTACTACCTGTGGACCGGCCACACCGGCAACGACGGCACGGGCGGCGGCCCGGTCCTCAACAACGCCGAGGCGGGCTACGGCTGGAAGACGTACCCCGAGCGCCTTGAGGCGGCCGGCGTCTCCTGGAAGGTCTACCAGGACATCGGCGACGGGCTGAACGCGGCCGGTTCCTGGGGCTGGATCAACGACGCCTACCGCGGCAACTACGGCGACAACTCCCTGCTGTACTTCAACACGTACCGCAACGCCCAGCCCGGCAACCCGCTGTTCGACAAGGCCCGTACGGGTACGAACGCCAAGGCGGGCGAAGGATTCTTCGACCGGCTGCGCGCCGACGTCCAGGGCGGCCGGCTGCCCGAGATCTCCTGGATCGCCGCCCCGGAGGCCTTCTCCGAGCACGCCAACTGGCCCTCCAACTACGGCGCCTGGTACATCGCCCAGGTTCTCGACGCGCTGACCTCGAACCCGGACGTGTGGGCCCGTACCGCTCTGTTCATCACCTACGACGAGAACGACGGCTTCTTCGACCACGTCGTCCCGCCCTACGTCCCGGGCTCCGCCGCCCAGGGCCTGTCCACCGTCGCGACGGGGCTCGACCACTTCCCGGGGAAGACCGGCTACGTCGCAGGCCCGTACGGCCTCGGCCCGCGCGTCCCGATGCTCGTCGTCTCCCCCTGGTCCACCGGCGGCTACACCTGCTCCGAGACCTTCGACCACACCTCGGTCATCCGCTTCATGGAGCAGCGCTTCGGGGTGAGCGAGCCCCAGATCTCGCCCTGGCGACGGGCCGTCTGCGGCGACCTGACCTCCGCCTTCGACTTCACGCGGACGGACACCTCGGCGGCCTCGCTGCCGCCCGTCGGCGGCTACTACCCGCCGGACAAGAACCGTCACCCCGACTTCCTCGCCACCGCTCCGGCGACCGGCGCCATGCCCCGCCAGGAGCGCGGCGCCAAGCCCACCCGGCCGCTGAAGTACGCCCCCTTCGTGGACGGCGCCGCCGACACCGCCGCGGGCAAGTTCGGCCTCACGTTCGGCGGCGGCCCCTCGGCGGGCGCGCAGTTCTACGTGACCTCGGCGAACCGCACCGACGCCCCCTGGACGTACACGACCGAGGCCGGCAAGTCGATCGCGGACACCTGGAACACGACGTACTCGAAGGGCGTCACCGACCTCACGGTCCACGGCCCCAACGGCTTCCTGCGCCGCTTCCGCTCCCCCGGCAAGACCGCCGTCCCCGAGGTCAAGGCCCGCCACAACGCCACCACGGGCAACCTGGACCTCACGTTCACCAACGCGGGGACGGCCGACGCCCGACTCACCGTCACCCATGCCTACGCGGGCGGCCCGCGGACCGTCACGGTCCCCCGCGGCGCCACCGTCGCCCACACCGTCGATCTGAGCACCAGCCGCGCCTGGTACGACGTGACCATCACCTCGGACACGTCCGCCGACTATCTGCGACGCCTCGCGGGCCACGTGGAGACGGGGACCTCGGGCATCACGGACCCGGGCATCCTGACGTACTGACCCGTACTGACCCGTACGTCACCCCGCCCGCCCGTCGAACGGGCGGGCGGGGTGACGGGGTGGCGTGCGCTCGCTCCCGGCTCGGAGCCGGATCAACCCTTGGGAGCCACCTTGTCCCTGCCCTCACGGCCGGTGGCCGCCAGCAGGGCGAGGACGGCGAGAACGGCGAGGAGGATGAGCACCAGCAGCAGGACGGTGAGCACCGTCGGGTGGTTCCAGAAGGCGAAGATCAGCGCCAGGACGAGCAGCACCCCGATGGTGAGCCACCGGCGGTAGGTGTCCACCCAGGTGCCCACCTTCCCGGTGTGCACTCCGTGGGCCCCGCCCCAGCGCGCCGCGGAGTCGGCCGTACGCTCGGCCGTGCCGCGCACGGCGCGCGGCAGCCGGCCCGTACCGGACAGGTAGGCGCCGAGCGCCACCATGACCCCGAGGACGAGTGCGGTGCGAATGCTGACCCGCAGGAAGCGGACCAGCGTGTCGAAGATCGCCGCGGCCGCGTCCGGCGACTGCACCTGCTCGGGCAGATGGTCGAGGTAGTAGCGGCGGGCGATCACCAGGCCGATGGCGAGCACCAGACAGGCCGCGGCCGCGCCGAGGGTCGTGGTCACCAGGGCCCGGCGACGGCGACGGGCGAGCAGCACCCCGATCGCGCCGAGCACCACCGTGAGGACGGGCAGCCAGTTGCCGACGACGTCGAGGAGATGGGCCAGGTCCCTGATCTTCTCCAGCTTGTCGGACTGGAAGAGCACCATCTGCTTGTTGACCTCGGGGATCTTCGCCGCCGGGGAGAGTCCGGCGTCCACGAGATCCTTCTTGACCTGCTCGACGGCGGCTCCCACGTCGAGGGTGACCGTGCCGCCGCTGACCTCCACGGAGCCCCGGCCCTGGCCGGTCAGCGCGTGCACCACGGCCGTATGGGCGACGCGGTTGGCCTCGGTCCAGACCTTCTCGAACCGGTCGCCCTCGACGAAGCGGGTCGCCACCTTGGTGACGGCCTGGTCGACCGCCGAATCCAGCTGCGGCCCCAGCGACTTGATCGCGTTGCCGACCCGGGGCGGCAGCCCCTGGGACTCCAGCCACGCCGCGATGTCGGACGTGACCTGCGCGCCGTCGACCCTGGCGTCGGCGGCTGCGGCGATCCGCTTGACGGCCGCCGCCTCGACCGCCGGGTCCGACGCGAGCGGGGCGACCGTCGACACGTACCGGTCGTTGTCGAGGACGATGTCGTGCACCCAGACGGTGATCAGGGACACCGGCACGAGGATGCAGGTGAGCGTGATCAGAACGGCCGAGACGGTGCTCATCGCGATCCGTCCGGCACGTGAGCCCTTCCTGCTCGGCGGCGACGGAGCGTCAGGAGCGGCGTCGGGCGGTCGGGCCGGCCTCGGCGGCTCTGGGGGCTCGGGCTGATCGGGCGGCTCGGGCGGCGTACTCATGGCACTCCCGGGGCTGCTGCGGAGAAACTGCCTGTACCCCATTAGGTACTCACGGTGGCGAGCCCCGCATTCCGGGTTGCTCCGCCGAGGTGCGGGCCGGCCGCGGACGGCGGCGGTCACATCGCCGTCGAGCACGCCGCCCCGGCGGCCGTGATACTCGAAGGGAGGCACCTTGGCCCGCCATCCCGAGGAGGCACCACCAGCTCGACGGCCGAAGGGATGCCCGGCAACGGATCGCAAGCTGCGAGGTGACTTCTATGAGCCAGCAAACACCGGCCGGAGGGCAGGGGAAGAACACCGGCACCGCGCCGGGGAACGCGCACCGGTCCGGAGGCGGCGGCATTGCCGGCGGGGGCACCGTGTTCGCCGCGGTGCTGCTGACCCTCTCGGGCGCCCTCGGCATCCTCCAGGGCATCGCGGCCATCGCCGAGGACGACGTGTACGCCCGCGTCGGCAACTACGTCTTCGAGTTCGACCTGACGGCCTGGGGCTGGATCCACCTCGTCCTCGGGATCCTCGTCGTGCTGACCGCGGTGGGCCTCTTCAAGGGCGCGAACTGGGCGCGGGCGGCGGGTATCTGCCTGGCCGGCCTCAGCATGATCGCCAACTTCATGTGGCTGCCGTACCAGCCGTGGTGGGCGATCACCATCCTGGCGATCGACGTGTTCATCATCTGGGCGCTCTGCTCCAGCTGGTCGCACGCGAGCGACTGACGGGCTCGACAACACAAGGCTCGACAACACGACAGGAGGACATACGCCATGTCCACCGCATCGGAAACCCCCGTCCTGGACACCCTCGCCGCCATGACCGTCGACTCGCTCGAACGGTGCGGACTGGCTCCGGACATGCTCATGGTCGCGCGGATCGCGGCCCTCGCCGCCTCGGACGCCCCGCCGATCTCCTACGCGGCCCACATCAACCTCGCCGTCGAGGCCGGCATGACGGCCGAGCAGCTGCAGGACGTCCTGGTCGCCATCGCGCCGATCGTGGGCACCGCCCGCGTCATGACGGCGGCGGGCAACATCTCCGCGGCGCTCGGCATCGCCATCGCCGTCGCGGACGCCGAGATGGAGGACCAGGGCTAGGGGGTGTCTTGCTCCTAGGACTCACGTCCACCCGGTAAGAGAGGTTCCGATGTCCCAGAACGCGACCACGGCGATGCGCGCGGCGCGCCACGCCACGCCGGAGGAGCGCGCGGCGCTCGGCAAGAAGGCCCGGCGCCGCTCACCGCGGTCGGGCCATGCCGTCTACCAGCCGGCCACCGACAGGCCCGACCCGCTGACGATCCTGGAAGGGCAGTCGGCGACACGCGTCCAGGAGCTCGTCCCGATCCGCTACGCCCGTATGACGGAGTCCCCGTTCCGCTTCTATCGCGGCGCCGCCGCGATCATGGCCTCCGACCTGGCCGACACCCCCCGCTCGGGACTCACCGCCCAGCTGTGCGGGGACGCGCACATGCTGAACTTCCGTCTCCTCGCCTCACCGGAGCGGCAGTTGATGTTCGACATCAACGACTTCGACGAGACGCTCCCGGGCCCCTGGGAGTGGGACGTCAAACGACTGTCGGCGAGCTTCGTCATCGCCGCCCGGGCGAACGGCTTCGACGAAGCCGAGCGCGCCCGCATCGTCCGGCGCACGGTCCGTTCCTACCGCGAGGCGATGATCCGCCTCGCGGGCATGCGCGATCTCGACGTCTGGTACGCGAAGATCGACGCGGACCGCCTTGAGGCGCTGGCCGCGGACCGGCTGCACAAACGCGGACGGAAGAACCTGGCCCACGCCATGGCGAAGGCCCGAACCCGCGACAGCCTCCAGGCCTTCGACAAGCTCACCGAGACGGTCGACGGACGGCCCGTGATCGCGGCGGATCCCCCACTGCTCGTTCCGGCGAGCGACCTGTTGCCCGACGTCGAGCGCACCGCCCTCGAACGCCAGTTCCGCAGTCTGATCGAGCGGTACGGCAGCACCCTGCAGTCCGACCGGCGCACGCTCCTGGCGGACTACCGCCTGGCGGACGTCGCCCGCAAGGTGGTCGGCGTCGGCAGCGTCGGCACCCGCTGCTGGATCTTCCTGCTCCTCGGCCGGGACGACCAGGACCCGCTCTTCCTCCAGGCCAAGGAGGCGGACACCTCCGTGCTCGCCGCGCACGTCGGCGCGAGCGCGTACCGCAATCAGGGCGAGCGCGTCGTCTCCGGCCAGCGCTTGATGCAGGCCACCAGCGACATCTTCCTCGGCTGGGAGCGCGTGGACGGGATCGACGGCAAGCGGCGCGACTTCTACATACGCCAGTTGCGCGACTGGAAGGGCATCGCCGTACCGGAGGAGATGATCCCCAGGGGCATGGAGGCGTTCGGCGACCTGTGCGGGGTCACGCTGGCGCGGGCGCACGCGCGGTCCGGCGACCGGATCGCGATCGCCGCGTACCTGGGCAGCGGCGACTCGTTCGACCGGGCGCTCGCGACCTTCGCGGAGGCCTACGCCGACCAGAACGAGCGCGACCACCAGGCCCTGGTCGACGCCGTGCGCGAGGGCCGGCTACCCGCGGAGGAGCTGCCCGAGTCCTGACCCCGGGAAGGCGGGCGGGCCGCCCACCGGGTCACCGCCCGGTGGGCGGCCCGCCGTGCTCGTCGCCCGTCCGCCCGCCGTGCTCGTCGCCCGTCCCCCCGAGGCCCCGCAGACGTCGGCCCTCCTGGACCGCCCCCAGCAGGAAGCGGGCCGCCACGCCGATCAGCAGGAAGTTGGCCGTCATCTGTCCCGTGGTCAGCAGCCGGGCGAGTTCGCTGCGCGGGGCGATGTCGCCGAAGCCGACCGTGCTGAACACGGTCATCGTGAAGTAGAGGGCGTCGGTCCGGGACATCGCCTCGGTGAAACTCCCGGGCGCACTGCGCTCCAGCAGGTAGTAGGTGGCGGAGAACAGCAGCACGAAGAACGGAAGCGCCGTCGCCACCCCCACGATGGCCCGGAGCCCCGGGCGCGCGGAACGCATGACCGTGTGCACCTGCCAGGCGAGGAGCAGCGCCACGAGTACGACACCGACGACGAGCCACACCACGGTGCCCACGGTGAAGGCCGAGTCCAACGGCAGCAGGTAGTAGGCGGCCAGAACGGCTGTCAGCGTCAGGATCGAACGCACCGCGGTGAGCACGGCCGACCGGCGGATCGTCGGATTCCCGTCCACGTCTGTTTCCCCGCTTCCCTCTCGGTCGCACGGAACGCCGAGACCGTGCGACGCCCCTGCGCCACGCCCCTGCCAGAGGGCGGCCACTATCCCAGGCGATCCCGGCACGGTGCGGCAGGCGCACCCGTGGGTCACCGGTTCGGAGTGCGGGCCGCTCGGCCGCGGCGCACGCTGGAAGCAGTTCGTCTCGCCGGACCGCGGCCCCCGAACAGGCGGCCGCGGGCCGTCACGACCGGCAGGAGATCGACCATGAAGGATTCGATGGTGAACCTGGCAGTGGACTACCCGCTGCTGAACATGTTCTGGACCATTCTGATGATCTTCATCTGGGTCCTCTGGTTCATGCTGCTCTTCCGCATCATCGGCGACATCTTCCGCGACGATGAGCTGGGCGGCTGGGGCAAGGCGGGGTGGAGCGCCCTCGTGATCCTGCTGCCCTTCCTGGGCATCTTCGTCTACCTGATCGCCCGCGGGCGCGGCATGGGCGAACGCGAGTTGAACCGGGTCCGACAGAACGAGGAGCAGTTCCGCTCGTACGTGCGCGAGACCGCCGGAACCGACGGGACCGGCAGCCAGGCGGACGAACTGGCCCGGCTCGCCGAGCTCAAGAACAGCGGCGCGATCACGGAAGCCGAGTTCGCACAGGCCAAGGCCAAGGTCCTCGCGAGCTGACCGGGCCCGACGTACGCGCCCATGCTGCTCGACCTGCTCCTCATCGGCGCGGCCATCACGCTCTACCCCCTGCCGGCCATGGCCTTCGTGCTGGTCGTGTCCGCGCCCCGCGGGGTGTACAAGGGGCTGGCCTTCATCGTCGCCTGGCTCGCCTGCCTCGTGGCCGTGATCGCCATGGTGCTGGTCTTCACGGGCGGGCAACCGCCCGCGCCCCGCTCCCCGCCCTCGATCGCGGCGCTCGCGGCCACGCTGGTCATCGGCGTGAGCCTGATCGTCTACAGCGAGCACAGGCGCCGCCGAAGCCGCCGCACCGTTGCTCCCTCCGCATCCGCCGAGGGAGCGGAGCGGCCCGGGGGCTCCGGGCGGTCGCTGACGTCCCGGATGGACCAGGCGACCGGATGGTCCGCGGCGGGACTCGCCGTTCTCCTGCAGCCGTGGGGAATGGTCAGCGCCGCGGCCGCCACCGTCGTGAAGGCCGACCTCTCCCACGTCGAGTCCTTTCTGGCTCTCCTCGGCTTCTGTGTCCTGGCCACCTCCAGCCTGCTGACCATGGAGCTGTACATGGTGTTCGCGCCCGAGAAGGCCCAGCTCAACCTGACGGGCCTGCGCACCTGGCTGACACGTCACAAGGACCCGGCGATCGTCCTCATCTGCCTCTTGCTCGGACTGTGGCTCGTCGGCAGGAGCCTGTACCAGCTCACGGGATGAGTCGCCGCCCCGGACCGGCCGTTCCGCGCAGGGCCATGAGGATGTCGGATCCGGCACCCGGCATCAGAATGGGCGATATCCACTCTTTCTACCGGATCGGAAACGGCCCATGAAGGATCTCAAGTTTGAGCAGAAGCGCTCGATGTCCCGTCTTGAGGCGGCTGATCAGCTCGCGGCGCTCGCGGCGGCGCTGAGGCAGGGCGGGGACGTCGAGCTGGAATTCGGCCTCGGGACGCTGAGCCTGCACATTCCCGACGACCTCCGCAGCGAGGTGGAGGTCGAGGTCGGCAGCGGGGAGGTCGAGCTGGAGATCGAGTTCAAGTGGCCGACCGCACCGGCCCGGAGAGCGCCGAAGGCGGCGGCGGACGCGGCGAAGCCCGCGCGGAGGCGGAAGAGCGCGCCCGCCAAGCCCACGCGGAGCAGCACCGGCGCCGGCGCCAAGAAGGGTACGAGCGCCAAGCCGTCCGCCGCGAAGAAGTCCTGAGCGGTCGGGCGGAAGGCCTCCCATGACGGAGACCGGCGCCGACCCGGCAGACCCCGCAGACCCCGTCGGCCGGGCAGACCCCGCCGCCCCCGCCGGCCCCGGCAGTGGACAGCAGCCCGAGGAGGCCGACCGGCTGCGCGACCTCCTCCTCGCCCCCGGCTACCTCAAGGTCCTCGCCTTCTCCGCCGTCATCGGCGTCCCGGTCTCGCTCGTCGCGTTCTGGTTTCTCGTCGGACTTCACGAACTCGAACACCTCGTGTGGGCGGACCTGCCGCACGGGCTGGGCTGGGACGCCCCGCCGTGGTGGTGGCCGCTTCCCCTGCTCCTGGTCGCCGGAGTCGTCGTCGGGCTGGTCGCCGCGCGTCTGCCCGGTGGCGGCGGGCACGTCCCCGCGTCCGGCCTCCACACCGGCGGGACCCCGCCGGTCATGCTGCCGGGCATCCTGCTCGCCGCGGCCGCGAGCCTGCCCCTCGGTGCCGTTCTGGGACCGGAGGCACCGCTGATCGCGCTGGGCGGCGGCCTGGCCCTGCTCTTCCGTGACCTCACCCGGGCTCCGGCGACCCCGCAGACCACCGCGCTGCTGGGCGCGGCCGGCGCCGCGGCCGCCGTCGCGGCGATCTTCGGCAACCCGCTGATCGCCGCGGTGCTCCTGATCGAGGTGGCGGGGGCCGGCGGGCCGCAGTTGTTCGCGGTCATGCTTCCCGCCCTGCTCTCCAGCGGCGTCGGGGCGCTGGTCTTCACCGGCTTCGGACACTGGACCGGACTGCAGACGGGCAGCCTCAGCCTCGAACTGCCCATGCCGTTCCCCCGTCTGGACGCGGGGGCCGTGCTCTGGACGATTCCCCTCGCCCTGGCCGTCGCCGTCCTCCTGCACCCGGTACTGACGTTCGCCCGGCGCGTCGCCGCCTTCGTCTCGGCGGGAGTGGTCGGCCGCACCGTCGTGTGCGCCGTGGCAGCGGCGGGCTGCGCGGCCCTCTACGCCCTGGTCACCGGCCGTACCCCCGCGGACGTCGCCCTGTCGGGCCAGGCCACCCTGGGCCGGCTGGCCGCCGACCCGCACGCCTGGGGCGTGGGGGCGCTGCTCGCCGTCCTGCTCTTCAAGGGGATCGCCTACGCCCTCTGCCTGGGCAGCCTGCGCGGTGGCCTCGTCTTCCCCGCCCTCTTCCTCGGGGCCACCGCGGGGGTCCTGCTGGCCCCCCTGCCCGGCCTGGGCCTCGTACCGGCCATGGCGGCGGGGATGGCGGCCGCCACGGCCAGCACCCTGCGGCTGCCGGTCAGCAGTGCGGTCCTCGTCGCCCTCCTGCTGGGCGGCTCCGCGATGATGCCGGTCGTGATCCTCGCGACGGTGATCGCCTTCGTCACGACGGAGCTGCTGCCGGAGCGCACGTCATCCGAGTGACGGAGTGACGCGGCGGCACGACTCAGCCCTGACCGTGACTCCCCGGCTCGGCGAGCCGTCCGGGTGACCCCCGGCGTGTCGTTGCCGTGAGGCGCGTCACGGGCTGTGCACCGTGGTGCGGAAGAGAGAGCCCCGTACACGGAAGAGCCCATGGCCACAGGGAAAAACCTTCCTGCGACCACGGGCAGTGGTGGGGCGGGTGGGACTCGAACCCACGGCCGACGGATTATGAGTCCTTTGGGGATCTTGGCGGCCCTTGGTTTTTGATGCCCAGGATTGACGTATTGCCTGGTCAAGCAGGGTGAAGTCGTCACCCTCTTCCCTACCCTTGGCAGTCCTTTCCTGTCCCTGTGTCCAAACGCCGTCCACACCCTGTCCCATCCGGGGCTACTCGGCGGGCCGCCCGAGCGTCGCGCCAGCTCAGCAAACGGCTTTGGACTCGCGCGCGACGGATTCACATTCCAACGCGCAGAGGCTCCGCCCCCGTGCTGGGGGCGGAGCCTCATGGCCGTTTCGTCGGCCCTACGTCTGCCCTCAGGTTATCGGGCTCGACCTCCTACACACCAAGAGGAGCTGCACGTTCTCCGACCGAGGCCTCTTGGGGCTCGCGGTGTAGACGATGAACCCTCCGCCGGGGGTGATGGCGATCTCTGAAATTGGCCAGGCGTGCTCGTCGCCCCACTCGGTCGGGATCCATGAGCAGGATCTGGAAGCGCCACGCACGCAGGGGTGCAATGTGCCGCCACCCGCGAACGCGGGGACCTAATACCAGCGCGGCCGCGGAGGCAGCCATGCTGCCGGTCCCGCATGGCGGGGAAGCGCGTGGCCCAGAGCATCGTCAAGGCTGCCCGGCAGGAAGTCGGCCCCCCACGGGGGCTTGCCCTGGTCGTGGTCGTCGTGCCCCTGACCCTGCTCGCCCTCGTCGTGACCGTGACCCTGCTCGCCCTCGTCGTGACCGTGCCCCTGCTCGCCCTCGTCGCCCTCGTGGTGGCCGTGGTCGTGATCAGGCTTTGCGGGTCCGGCGGGTCCGGCGGGTCCAGCAGGCCCCGTGGGTCCGACGGGTCCTGCGGGTCCCGCAGGGCCGGCAGAACCGGTGGGTCCGGGTGCACCGTCGGGGCCGGGTGCACCGTCGGGTCCGGGTGCACCGTCGGGGCCGGGTGCTCCGTCGGGTCCGGGTGCACCGGTCGGCCCAGGTGCTCCGGTGCTGCCGTCGGGTCCGGGTGCACCGGTCGGCCCAGGTGCTCCGGTGCTGCCGTCGGGTCCGGGTGCACCGGTCGGCCCAGGTGCTCCGGTGCTGCCGTCGGGTCCGGGTGCACCGGTCGGCCCAGGTGCTCCGGTGCTGCCGTCGGGTCCAGGTGCACCGGTCGGGCCGGGGCTGCCAGTGGGTCCGGGTGCGCCCGTCGGGCCGGGGCTACCAGTGGGTCCGGGTGCACCCGTCGGGCCAGGCGATCCCGTCGGGCCGGGAGGTCCAGGCGGGCCGACGGCGCAGGCCGGCCTCGTAATGGTGTTGTTGTCCATCGTGACCGCGGCCTCACGCGCCAGGGCGCGGCCTTCGATCACGGCGCTGTTGTTCAGCGTGATGGACTGCATGGCCAGGATGGTGCCCTTGAACTGGGTGGTCGTGCCGAGGGTGGCGGAGCTGCCCACCTGCCAGAACACGTTGCAGGCATTTGCTCCGTTGATGAATTCCACGGAACTCGACGAAGCCGTGATCAGGGTCGAGGGGGTCCGGAAGATGAAGACGGAGTTGGGGTCGTTCTGGCCGTCGAGGGTGACCGTCCCGGTGAGTTTCAGGGACGCCGGGTCCGCCGGGGCCGTGTAGACGCCGGGCGCCAGCGTCCGTCCGCCGAGCTCGTCCGAATCGAGAATGGTCCCGGGTCCCCGGCCTGCCGCGTCGTCGTAGGCGACGATGAGGTCGGACTTCGCCTGACCGGCGGCGGCGTTGGGGAATACGCGTCGCACTCCGTTGATGATGCCGGGCGGGAAGCCGGTCACGTCTGTGCCCGGATAGAGCCCCAGGTCGCCGTTGATGACGGTGGGGTTCGTGTTGGTGACCGTCGAACCGGCCAGGACCCCGTAACTGGCGGTGGTCCCCAGCAACACGGCGGATTCTGCGGCATAGGCGTGGGTCGGGACCAGGGCGGCCGCCAGGAACGATGCGGGGAGCAGGGCGAAGGCTCCCCGTTTGAGCAGATTGCGTTGCAGGCTAGAGACGGGTGGAGCCCACCGGGTGACATCCAATGCCATGGCAGAACCTTTCTTGTCGCTGGTCTGGGCCGCCGGCCTGCTGCCTGTGCCGACTCGCAGGCTCACCCCGGGCAGGGGACGCAGATCTGCCCCTGCCGGAGGTGGTGATGGGGCGTCACGTGGGAGCATTCCCGCATGTTTCACAGCAATAGACTGAAAATCAGATAAATCCTCTGCATGGGTGACGTGGCGTGAGGAAGTGAATCCGTCGTACGTCTGCGCGTATTTGTTGCGCCGTCCAAACGGTGTCACGAGCCCATCTGGCCCACTGGTGGTGTGAGCGCCGACCGTAGGAGAGGTGATCCGCATCGCGTGTCGCCCCTCCGTGGGGGTCACGTCCCTTGTCGTGGTGCAGCCGATCACGGCCCGCCGCCTCTGGTCCGACGGCTACCCGATGCCTCCGTGGCTTTCCGCAGGAACCAACGGCAGCGCGCCGACGCCTCCTCCAGGAGCGACTCGTCGCACGCCGCCGCGCTCCTGCAGACCCGGGCCCGGCACCTGCTCCACCGAGGCATCAGTCCGGGGTCCGCGTCACCCCACGAAATCGCCGGTGACGGTGCCGCTCTTTGAGGAGGCCTCGCAGGCCCGGGGGGATTCAAGACATCCGTCACCGGCGTGAAGCGGCTCGAGCCCTTGCACGAACGACTTTGAACCTCCTACAGCTCGGATTAGGGGGGCTCACACCGGACCTTCGCCGGTCGACCGGGCACGGCCGGGCAGCAAGCACCATCTGATCGTCGACCGGCACGGCACACCGCTCGCCGTCTCGCTGACCGGCGGAAACCGGCACGACGTCACCCAGCTCATTCCACTCCTGAACGCGATCCCGACCATCCGCGGGCTGGTCGGCCGGCCCCGTAGCCGCCCCCGACGCGTGTTCGCCGACCGCGGCTACGAGTTCGACAAGTACCGCCGCATCCTCCGGGCCCGCGGCATCACACCCAAGATCGCCCGTCGAGGTGTTCCGCACGGCTCAGGACTGGGCAAGACCCGCTGGGTCGTCGAGCGGACGTTCGCCTGGCTCCACCTGTTCAAACGTCTCCGCATCCGCTACGAGATACGCGCCGCCCTCCACCTCGCTCTCCTCCAACTCGCATGCAGCATCATCTGCTTGAGACGACTTCGAACCTCATTCTGAAACGATCAGTTAGGCGTGTTGGGAGCCGGAGAGCGTCGGCGAGAGGAACTCCCCCTACTGGGTGTCAGCGTTGGGCAGGATGGGAACTCGATGCCCTGCTGACGTGCGCAAATGGTTGGACCGGGCGAAGACCGGCGGCGAGCCCCGGTCGACCGAGAACTCTCTCCTTCTGGAGGAGCTCAGGGACCACCTGGCGGCCACTGACACGGACCCAGCGTGGCGCGGGCTCGCCGCGCACGAAGTGTTCGGTCTGCGTGTGTACACGTATACCGGCAACATGGAGATCATGACCGCGCTGGCGGCGGTCTCGGGGCGACAGTGACGGCCGCGATCCTGCGGTTCTTGCAGGCGATCGCCGCGCAGGCGGGCCAGCGGTCGTTCGAAGTCGCACGCGCGACCGCACGCCGCATGATCGGCCGCGGTGCGGATCTCGCCCCCGATATTCATCGCGGTCGCACGAAGGTCTTCGTGGAAGAGACCGTCGCCGGCCTGCGCTTCATTGTGCCGCCGCGTCTGCCCGACGCGGCACTCGCCGCTCTGGCTTCGGCCGACCTCGAAGCCCTGGCCGCCCCTGACGGGAGCGGCGGCACCGTGACGATCTACTGGGACGATGCAGCGGAACGGTGGTGTCGCGACGTTGCCGCCAGTTGACGGCACAAGGGCACGCAGGGCGCTCTGGACTGTACGTCTACAAAACCAGCCCCGAAGCGGCGCCCTCGCAACGGCGACCTGTTGGCTTGCCGGGTGGCCCTCCCTCGATGACGTCCACCCGTTGCTGACTGGAAACGCACGGGCCTGAAGCCCAGCCCCGTGATGGTCTGGACCCCGGAGCAGACTGGCGAGTTTCTGGACTTCCTCGCCAACGACAGGGTGGCCGCCATGTGGCACGGGTTCATCTTCCGCGGTCCCCGCCGCGGCAAGATGTGCGCGCTGCCCTGGAGTGAGGTCAGCCTGAGCGGCTCGTGGTTCCGCATCTCCGCGCAGACCGTCGAGGTTGCCTACCGGACCTACGACGAGGCGCCGAAGCAGGACAGCGTGCGCACCATCACGCTCGACGCCCAGACCAAGGCACTGTGGATCGCCTGGCGCGAGACCCAGCAGCAGGAACGCGAGCAGTGGTCCGGAGAGAAGGCGTGGGTCGACAGCGGACGGGTCTGGACCCACGAGAACGGCGAGGCGCTTCACCCCGACTGGATCAGCCGGCGGTTCAATCGGCCTCGTCGAGCTGTCCGGCCTGCCTCCCATACGTCTGCACGACACCCGACATCTGTCCGCGACGCTGGCGCTCCTCGGGAAGGCGGACATCAAGGTCGTTCAGGAGCGGCTGGGACACAGCTCCCGCCAGATCACCTCGGACACCTACACCAGCGTCCTGCCGCAGCTTCTGACGGCCGAGGCGGAGTCCACGAGCGCGGTCGTCCCCAGGTCGAAGCAGCCCAGCCCGAATCTGGTGGAGGAGAAGGGGAGCGTCAGCCGCAGCAAGGCCAAGAAGCCTGAGCCGGGTCGCGACCAGTCGCCAGGGGCCGAGGACACGGCCGTAAGATCGAATGTGACGCGGGACACGGCTGCTGGTGGGCCGAACGAGGGAACCGAACGCGCCGCGTGACCCGCGTCCAAACTTTGTCCAAGCAGATGTGATTTCCTGCTATGGACGGGCCGCCAAGGCCTTCCGCACTTACGTCCGACCGCCAAACGTGCTGGTCAGAACGTTTTTCTTTGGTGGGGCGGGTGGGACTCGAACCCACGGCCGACGGATTATGAGTCCGCTGCTCTAACCGGCTGAGCTACCGCCCCGAACGGTGAGGCGCGTACATGTGTGCGCGCCGTCTGCCGCAGCATAGCCGCTCATACGATCTCCTGCTCCGGAAGATCGGCTCTGCTCGACCATGAAGACCGCACCGCGCTCCGCATGGTTCCCCGAGACGCGAAAAAGGACCCCGAAGGGTCCTTTTCCGTTCCGCTCCCCCGACTGGACTCGAACCAGTAACCCTCCGGTTAACAGCCGAATGCTCTGCCAATTGAGCTACAGGGGATCGCGCTCCCCCGACTGGACTCGAACCAGTAACCTGCCGGTTAACAGCCGGCTGCTCTGCCAATTGAGCTACAGGGGATTGCTGCGTTGCACCGAACGTACCCACTCCGGATGCTCCGGGCGGGCGGTTGCTCGCTGCGACACATACATTAGCGCAAGCAGGGGGGTGCTCCGCCAATCGGTATCGCCGTGGGCACCACCTGGGCACCAGCGATGCATCAGGGAAGCTCTCCAGGGAAGGTGGTGGCCATGCGGTACAAGCTGACGTTCGTCGTGGGACTCGCCCTCGGTTACGTGGTCGGCACGCGGGCCGGACGCGAGCGCTACGAGCAGATGAAGAAGTCCGCGAAGGAGTTCACGCGGAACCCGGCCGTGCGCAACGCCGCCGAGTCCGCCGCCCAGACCGGGCGGCAGGTCGCGGGCAAGGCCGCGCACGTCGTGGGCGACAAAGTGGGCGACCGGTTGCCGTCCTCGGTGACCGACCGGTTCCAGGCGCTGCGCGGGCACGGCGGGGCCAATGGGAAGGTCCAGGACGACGACTGGGGCACCAGCAACACCTGAACCGGCCCGCGTGCGGCAGAATCAAGTGTCATGGGGATAGTCGCCGGACTCGACAGCTCAGCGGAGTTCACACGCATCGTCGTCTGTGACACGGACACGGGTGCCGTACTGCGGCAGGGATACGCCCCTCACCCGGGCGAACCCAAGGCCGTCGACGTCGACCCGCAGACCTGGCTGCTCTCGCTCGGGGAGGCCGCCACCGGCGGACTCCTGGAGGGCGTGCAGGCCATCGGTGTGTCCGCGCAGCAGCACGGACTCGTACCGCTCGACGCGCAGGGCGGCCTGGTGCGGCCCGCGCTCGTCCGCAACGACAAGCGGGCCCAGGTCGCCGCCGCCGACCTCGTCGAATCGCTCGGCGGCCGCCAGGCCTGGGCCGAGGCCGTCGGCTCCGTGCCCGGCGCCGGACAGCCGGTCGCCAAGCTGCGCTGGCTGGCCCGGACCGAACCCGAGCACGCCCGCCGGGTCGCGATGGTCCTCCAGCCGCACGACTGGCTGGTCTGGCAGCTCCTCGGCCGGCCCGCCCGGCGCACCACCGACCGCGGCGCCGCCTCCGGCACCGGCTACTGGTCGGCCCGCACCGGCACGTACCGCCCCGACCTGGTGGAGCTGGCCCTCGGCCACCAGGCCGTCCTGCCCGAGGTCCTCGGCCCGGCCGACGCGGCCGGCACCACGCCCGAGGGGCTCCTCATCTCCGCCGGTACGGGCGAGACGATGGCCGCCGCACTCGGCCTCGGGCTCGGCCACGGCGACGCCGTGGTCTCGCTCGGCGCCTCCGGCTCCGTGATGGCCGTCCATCACGAGGCCCTCGCCGACCCCAGCGGCATGATCACCTCGTTCGCCGACGCCACCGGCATGCACCTGCCCGTCGTCCACACCTCCAACGCGGTACGGGCGCTGCGCGGCACCGCCGAGATGCTGGGCGTCGACTCCCTCGAAGAGCTGTCCGCACTGGCCCTGAAGTCGACGCCGGGCGCCTCCGGACTCGTCCTGCTGCCCTATCTGGAGGGCGAGCGGACCCCGAACCTGCCGCACAGCGCGGGCACGCTCAGCGGGCTGCGGCGCGAGTCGATGAAGCCCGAGCATCTGGCCCGGGCGGCGTTCGAGGGGATGCTCTGCGCGCTCACCGACGCCATGGACGTGCTGCGCGGGCGGGGCGTAGAGGTGCGGCGGGTCTTCCTGCTCGGCGCGGCGGCCGCCCTTCCGGCGGTGCAGGCGCTCGCGCCCGCGCTGTTCGGCGCACAGGTCGTCGTCCCCCAGCCGGCCGATTACGCGGCGCTCGGTGCGGCCCGGCAGGCCGCCTGGGCCCTCGGGGTGGCGCGGGGCACGCTGTCGCCGTCCACTCCCCCGGCCTGGCAGGGCGCGGCCGCGCAGATCCTGGAGCCGGGCGAGGACCTGCCCGCAGGCCAGGCGGTGCGGCAGCAGTACGTGGCGACGCGGGACCAGCTCCACCCGGGTGCGTTCGGTTCGTAAAGTCTTCCCCAGGCCTCGCCCCGCACCCCAAAACCGAGTCGTAACGTCCCGGGCGTGCGGGCGATAGTGGAGCCGTGCTCATAAGACTTCTCCGAACCCACCTCGGGCCCTATCGAAAACCCATCACCCTGCTCGTGCTGCTGCAGTTCCTGCAGACCTGCGCGAGCCTCTACCTGCCGACCCTGAACGCGGACATCATCGACAACGGTGTCGTCGACGGGGACACCGGATACATCCTGCGCTTCGGCGCCCTGATGGTCGGCGTCTCCGTCGTCCAGGTCGTCTGCAACATCGGGGCCGTCTTCTACGGCGCCCGGACGGCGTCCGCCCTGGGCCGGGACGTGCGTGCCGCGGTCTTCGACCGGGTGCAGTCGTTCTCCGCGCGGGAGCTGGGGCAGTTCGGCGCGCCCTCGCTGATCACCCGTACGACCAATGACGTGCAGCAGATCCAGATGCTGGCCCTGATGGCGTTCACCCTGATGGTCTCCGCGCCCATCATGTGTGTCGGCGGCATCGTGATGGCCCTCGGCCAGGACGTGCCGCTCTCGGGCGTGCTGCTCGCCGTGGTGCCGGTCCTCGCGATCTCCGTCTCCCTGATCGTCCGGAAGATGCGGCCGCTCTTCCGGACGATGCAGGAGCGTCTCGACACGGTGAACCGGGTGCTGCGCGAGCAGATCACCGGCAACCGGGTGATCCGGGCGTTCGTGAAGGACGAGTACGAGGAGGAGCGGTTCCGCGGGGCCAACGCGGAGCTGACCGACGTCTCGATGGCGACCGGCCGGCTGATGGCGCTGATGTTCCCGGTGGTGATGACCGTCGTGAACATCTCCAGCGTGGCGGTCGTCTGGTTCGGCGCGCACCGCATCGACAGCGGCGGGATGCAGATCGGCGCGCTGACCGCGTTCCTCGCCTATCTGATGCAGATCGTGATGGCGGTCATGATGGCCACCTTCATGTTCATGATGGTGCCGCGGGCCGAGGTCTGTGCCGAGCGCATCGAGGAGGTCCTGGCGACCGAGTCCAGCGTGGAGCCGCCGGCGGAGCCGGTGACCGAGCTGCTTCTGCGGGGTCATCTGGAGGTCCGAAGCGCGGACTTCCGGTACCCGGGTGCGGAGGAGTCCGTCCTCAAGGACGTCGGGCTGGTGGCCCGGCCCGGTGAGACGACCGCGATCATCGGCTCGACCGGCAGCGGCAAGTCGACCCTGCTCGGCCTCGTCCCCCGGCTCTTCGACGCCACCGGCGGCGAAGTCCTCGTCGACGGCGTCGACGTCCGCAAGCTCGACCCGACGCTGATGGCGAAGACCGTGGGACTCGTCCCCCAGAAGCCCTACCTCTTCTCCGGGACCGTCGCCACCAACCTCCGCTACGGAAAGCCCGACGCGACCGACGAAGAGCTCTGGCACGCCCTGGAGGTCGCCCAGGCCACCGACTTCGTACGAGGACTCGAGAACGGGCTCAACGCCCCCATCGCGCAGGGCGGCACCAACGTCTCCGGCGGCCAGCGGCAACGGCTCGCCATCGCGCGGACCCTGGTGCAGCGGCCGGAGATCTATCTCTTCGACGACTCGTTCTCCGCGCTCGACTACGAGACGGACGCCCTGCTCCGGGCCGCGCTCTCCCGGGAGACGGCCGACTCGACCGTCGTCATCGTCGCCCAGCGGGTCTCCACCATCCGGGACGCCGACCGGATCGTCGTCCTCGACGAGGGCCGGGTCGTCGGCACCGGACGGCACCAGGAGCTGATGGCGGACAACGAGACGTACCGGGAGATCGTGCTCTCCCAGCTCACCGAGGCGGAGGCAGCCTGATGGCCGGTCCTGGCGGACGCATGATGGCCGGTGGCGGCCCCGACCAGCGGTCGATGGACTTCAAGGGCTCGGGCAAGCGGCTGCTCAAGCAGCTGGCGCCCGAGCGCGGCGCGCTCTGGGTGATGCTGATCGCGGGTGTGCTGTCGGTGGCGGCCTCCGTGGTCGGCCCGAAGATCCTCGGCAAGGCGACCGACCTCGTCTTCGCGGGCGTCGTCGGGCGGCAGATCGAGGGCGGCACCAAGGCGCAGGCGATCGAGAAGCTGCGCGCCGAGGGCGACTCCGGCATGGCGGACATGCTGACCGGGGTCGACTTCACGCCGGGGCAGGGGATCGACTTCTCCGCCGTCGGCGAGGTGCTGATCGTGGTCCTCGGCGTGTACGTGGCGGCGGGCCTGCTCATGCTGGTCTCCACCCGCATGTCGATCAAGGTGATCAACCGGACGGTCTACCGGATGCGGGAGGACGTCCAGAAGAAGCTGGCGCGGCTTCCCCTGTCGTACTTCGACAAGGCCAAGCGCGGCGAGGTGCTGTCGCGGGCGACCAACGACATCGACAACATCTCGCAGACCCTCCAGCAGTCGATGGGCCAGCTGATCAACTCGCTGCTGACCATCGTCGGCGTGCTGGCGATGATGTTCTGGATCTCGCCGCTGCTCGCGCTCGTGGCGCTGGTGACGGTGCCGGTCTCGGTCTTCGTCGCGGCGAAGATCGGCAAGCGCTCGCAGCCGCACTTCGTGCAGCAGTGGAAGTCCACGGGCGCGCTCAACGCGCACGTGGAGGAGATGTACAGCGGGCACACCCTGGTGAAGGTCTTCGGCCGGCAGGCGGAGTCCGCGAACGACTTCCGCGAGCAGAACGAGGCGCTGTACGAGGCCGGGTTCAAGGCGCAGTTCAACAGCGGTGTGATGCAGCCGGTGATGTTCTTCCTCTCGAACATCAACTACGTCCTGGTGGCCGTGGTCGGCGGGCTGCGGGTGGCGAGCGGCACGCTCTCCATCGGTGACGTGCAGGCCTTCATCCAGTACTCGCGCCAGTTCTCGATGCCGCTGACGCAGGTCGCGTCGATGGCGAACCTGGTGCAGTCGGGCGTGGCCTCGGCCGAGCGGGTCTTCGAGCTGCTCGACGCCGAGGAGCAGAAGCCGGACACCCCGGCCGACCAGCAGCCGAGCGATCTCAAGGGGAAGGTCGCCCTGGAGGGCGTCTCCTTCCGCTACGAGGCCGACAAGCCGCTCATCGAGGACCTGTCGGTCACGGTGGAGCCGGGCCAGACGGTCGCGATCGTCGGCCCGACGGGCGCCGGCAAGACGACCCTGGTGAACCTGCTCATGCGGTTCTACGAGGTGACGGGCGGGCGGATCACCCTCGACGGGATGGACATCGCCGAGATGTCCCGGGAGCAGCTGCGGGCCGGGATAGGCATGGTCCTCCAGGACACCTGGCTGTTCGGCGGCACGATCGCGGACAACATCGCGTACGGCGCCACGCGCGCGGTGACCCGGGCGGAGATCGAGGAGGCGGCGCGGGCCGCGCACGCCGACCGGTTCGTCCGCACCCTGCCCGAGGGGTACGACACGGTCATCGACGACGACGGGGC
The DNA here is from genome assembly GCF_045162855.1 of Streptomyces sp. NBC_01077. Taxonomy (NCBI): domain Bacteria; kingdom Bacillati; phylum Actinomycetota; class Actinomycetes; order Kitasatosporales; family Streptomycetaceae; genus Streptomyces; species Streptomyces sp. NBC_01077. The sequence continues at coordinate 3,485,402 of NZ_CP108669.1, forward strand.
GGGGGTCAGCGCGGGCGAGAAGCAGCTGATCACCATCGCGCGCGCGTTCCTGTCCGACCCGGTGATCCTCGTCCTCGACGAGGCCACCAGCTCGGTCGACACCCGTACCGAGGTCCTCATCCAGAAGGCGATGGCACGCCTGGCCCACGGGCGTACGTCGTTCGTGATCGCGCACCGGCTCTCCACGATCCGGGACGCGGACGTGATCCTGGTGATGGAGAACGGCTCGATCGTCGAACAGGGCACGCACGAGGAGCTGTTGTCGTCCGGCGGGGCCTACGCCCGGCTGTACGCGGCACAGTTCGCCCAGGCGGTCGCGGAGGTCGACTGACCGGTATGTGACCCATGCCGCATGATGTGCGGCATGGGTCACATAACCAAGAATTCCTGGGTGCCGTCGGTCACCCTGCACGTGGGCGCCGAGGGCGTGGACGTGGCCGCGCTGCTGCTCGGCGCGGACGGCCGGGTCCGCGGGGACGCGGACATGGTCTTCGACGGACAGCCGGTCCATCCGTCCGGGTCGGTCCGGCACGAATCGGCAGCGCTGGTCCTCGAATTGAACGAGGTGGAGGCGGCGGTCGAGCGGATCGTGATCGCCGGCTCGGCGGGCGCCGGCGTCCTGTCGGCGGTCGCCCCGGACGGGGAGGCCGTCGCCTCGTGCACGGTGACGGGTGCGCCGGACGTCACCGCCGTCGCCTTCGGGGAGTTCTTCCGGGAGTCCGGCGGCTGGAAGTTCGGCGGGATCGGACAGGGGTACGCCTCCGGACTCGCCGGTCTGGTCACGGAGTTCGGCGTCGAGGTGGAGGGCGGCGAGCCGGAGCCGGCCGTCGCCGGGCCCGTACCCCTGGCGGGGGTCGCGAAGGTGCCGGGTCAGGCGCCGCCGGCCGACGGGAGCGCACCGGCCGTGCCCGAGGTCGTACCCGTGGCCGCGTCGCCGTTCCCGCCCGCCGACCGGCCGTACGAGCTCGTCGAGGGCTGGGAGTTCGGTCCGGTCTTCGAGCCGGTCCTCTTCGAGGGGCAGGGCAACGGCGTGATCGCTCTCGACGGCCGCGTCCAGCCCGGCCCCGTCCTCGTGGAGATCGCGCACGAGGACGACGGGTACGTCGGCCTCTTCCTGCTCGACAAGCGCAACAAGGACGGGGACTACCTGTTCAACACGCTCGTTCCCGACTACCGGGGCAGCACGGTCACTCCCGTCCCCAAGGACCGGCCGCTGCGTCTGCGGCTCGACGCGGAGAACCGCTGGGTCCTGCGGGTGAAGCCCGTCGCCGCGGCCCGTCGCCTTGAGGGCACGCTGAGCGGCTACGGCCCCGAGGCGCTCCTCTACCTCGGCGACGGGGCCGACCTCCACGTGAACTTCAAGGGCAGCCCGAACGACCGTGACGGCTACGTCGGCATCCAGAGTCACGGGGTCCGCGGACGCACCGGCGGCGGCATGTACGACTCGGATCTGCTCCTGAACAAGATCGGGCCGCTCCAGCAGACGGTCCCGGTCCCGCAGGGGCCACAGCTGCTGCTGCTCAACGCGGAAGGCGCGTGGACCCTCACCACCACCGAGCTCGGCCGCTAGTCCAGATAGCCGCGCAGCTGGTCCGCGTAGGCGTGGTCCCGCAGTTTGTTGAGGGTCTTGGACTCGATCTGGCGGATGCGTTCGCGGGTCACGCCGAAGATGCGGCCGATCTCCTCCAGGGTGCGGGGCCTGCCGTCGTCGAGGCCGTAGCGGAGCTGCACGACCTTCCGTTCGCGTTCGCCGAGGGTGGAGAGCACGTCCTCCAGGTGGCGGCGGAGCAGCAGGAAGGCGGCGGACTCCACGGGTGAGGCGGCGTCGCCGTCCTCGATGAGGTCGCCGAGGGCGACGTCGTCCTCCTCGCCGACGGGGGCGTGCAGGGAGACGGGTTCCTGGGCGAGGCGGAGCACCTCGCCGACCCGCTCGGGGGCCACGTCCAGCTGTGCGGCGACCTCCTCCGCGGTGGGTTCGTAGCCGCGCTCCTGGAGCATGCGGCGCTGGACGCGGATGACGCGGTTGATGAGTTCGACGACGTGCACGGGGACGCGGATGGTCCGGGCCTGGTCGGCGAGGGCCCGGGACATCGCCTGGCGGATCCACCAGGTGGCGTACGTGGAGAACTTGTAGCCGCGCGCGTAGTCGAACTTCTCGACGGCCCTGATGAGGCCGAGGTTGCCCTCCTGGACGAGGTCCAGCATGGTCAGGCCGCGTCCCACGTACCGCTTGGCGACGGAGACGACGAGGCGGAGGTTGGCCTCGATGAGCTTGCGCTTGGCGATCCGTCCCAGGACGACGAGCCGGTCGAGATCGCTCGCCAACCGGGAGTCCAGGTCGGGGGTGTTGGCGAGTTTCTCCTCCGCGAACAGACCGGCCTCGACGCGGCGGGCGAGGTCGACCTCCTCCTCGGCGGTGAGCAGCGGGATGCGGCCGATCTCGCGGAGGTACTGGCGGAAGAGGTCGGAGGAGGGGCTGTTGCCGCCGAGGTCGGGGCGACGGCGTTGGGGCGGTATCTCCGGCGGCTCGTCCGGTGCGGCGGCGGGCTGTTCCTGGGACACGATCCGGGTCTGCACGGCGGGCGACCTCCAGGGGGGTGATCGCTGCCGGTCCGGGGGCGTAGGGCAGCGGGACGACACCGTTACCCAGTGTGGGGTACGACACAGTGAGCCCACGAGGGGCGTGCGGTGACTTTTTGAGACCGGGGCGTGACTGACTGTGCGTCAGAGGGCGGCGGCGCCGTTGTTCCGCAGGGACTGCCCGTACTGGGTGAGGACCCAGAGTTCGTTCTGGACGGCGGCGAGCTGCTCGGGGTCGCCCTGGGCGCCGAGGCGGGCCAGGGTGCCCTGGACGTCGCGGATGCGGCGGTCGACGGCACGGAGCCGGACGGTGACGAGCTGGTCGCCGGCGTAGGCCTCGTCGACGGTCTTAGCGAAGATCGTCTCGACGGCGAGTTCGGTGACGAGGGCCCGCACGGTGTCGTTGGGCGCGGCCTCGCGGACGGCGTCGAGGTAGTCGTTGGGGGCTCCGGTGGCGCCGCCGGCGTCCTGGACGCACTGGCGGACGGCCGCGTACGGCGGGGCGGTGAACTCGTCGCCCCCGTAGGCGTCGAAGGCCGGGGAGACGAGGTCGGGGCGCTGGAGGGCGAGCTTGAGGAGTTCGCGCTCGGTGCGGTGGGCGGGGCTGCGCAGGTTGAGCGCGGGGCCGGAGGAGGCCGCGGCCGGGGTGACGGTGTCGTAGCCGCGCTGCGGGCTCTGCTGCTGCGCGGGGCCCTTGCCGCCGCGGTCGCGGGCCCAGCGGGCGAGCTGGGCGACCCGCTTGACGACGAACTGGGTGTCGAGGATGCCGAGCATGCCGGCGAGCTGGACGGCGACCTCGTGCTGCGCGCCGATGTTCTTGATCCGGGCGACGACGGGGGCGGCCTCGTCGAGGGCGGCGGCGCGGCCGGCCGGGGTCTCCAGGTCGTAGCGCTTCACGATCTGGCGGAGAGCGAACTCGAAGAGCGGGGTGCGGGGCTGGACGAGGTCGGCGACGGCCTCGTCGCCCTTGGCGAGCCGCAGGTCGCAGGGGTCCATGCCGTCGGGCGCGATGGCGATGTAGGTCTCGGCGGCGAACTTCTGGTCGTCCTCGAAGGCGCGCAGGGCGGCCTTCTGGCCGGCGGCGTCGCCGTCGAAGGTGAAGATGACCCGGGCCGAGCCGTTGTCCATGAGGAGCCGGCGGAGGATCTTGATGTGGTCGCCGCCGAAGGCGGTGCCGCAGGTGGCGATGGCGGTGGTGACCCCGGCGAGGTGGCAGGCCATGACGTCGGTGTAGCCCTCGACGACGACGGCACGGCTGACCTTGGCGATGTCCTTCTTGGCCAGGTCGATGCCGTAGAGCACCTGGGACTTCTTGTAGATCGGGGTCTCGGGGGTGTTGAGGTACTTGGGCCCGTTGTCGTCGTCGCGGAGCTTGCGCGCGCCGAAGCCGACGATCTCGCCGCCGACGTCCCTGATCGGCCACATGAGGCGGCCGCGGAAGCGGTCGATGGGGCCGCGGCGGCCGTCCTGGGAGAGTCCGGAGAGGATCAGTTCCTTGTCGGAGAAGCCCTTGCCGCGCAGGAAGCGGGTGAGGTGGTCCCAGCCGGCCGGGGAGTAGCCGACGCCGAAGTGGGCGGCGGCGGACTGGTCGAAGCCGCGCTCGGCGAGGAACTTGCGGCCGATCTCGGCCTCGGGCGAGTCGAGTTGCTCGATGTAGAACTGGGCGGCGACCTTGTGGGCCTCGACCAGGCGGATGCGCTCCCCGCGCTGGTGGCCGGGGTTGTAGCCGCCCTCCTCGTACCGCAGGGTGATGCCCGCCTTGGCGGCGAGGCGCTCGACCGTCTCCGAGAAGGAGAGGTGGTCGATCTTCATCACGAAGGCGATGGTGTCGCCGCCCTCCTGGCAGCCGAAGCAGTGGAAGAGTCCCTTGCTGGGGCTGACCTGGAAGGACGGCGACTTCTCGTCGTGGAAGGGGCAGAGTCCCTTGAGGTTTCCGCCGCCCGCGTTGCGGAGCTGGAGGTACTCGGACACGACGGCGTCGATCGGGACCGCGTCCCGGACCGCCTTCACGTCGTCATCGTTGATCCTGCCTGCCACGCATGAAGTCTACGTGCGGGCGGGGGTGATCAGATCAGGCTCTCCAGGGGTACGGAGGCGTCGGCGAGGGCGTCCGTGTCCACGGCCGTACGGGACCGGATGAGCTGCTGGATGGGATCTGTGACGTCCCACACATTCACGTTCATCCCGGCGAGGACCCGGCCCTCCTTGAGCCAGAAGGCGATGAACTCGCGCTTGCCGGTGTCACCGCGGACCACGACCTGGTCGTACGAGCCGGGGGGCGCCCAGCCGGAGTACTCCATGCCCAGGTCGTACTGGTCGGAGAAGAAGTAGGGGATGCGGTCGTAGGAGACGCGCTGCCCGAGCATGGCGCGGGCGGCGGCCGGGCCGCCGTTGAGGGCGTTGGCCCAGTGCTCGACGCGGAGCCGGGTGTGGAGCAGCGGATGGTGGGCGGCGGCCACGTCTCCGGCGGCGTAGACGTCGGGGTCGGAGGTGCGCAGCGACTCGTCGACGGCGATGCCGCCGCCGTCGGCCCGGTCGACGAGCGCGAGCCCGGAGTTCTCGGCGAGGGCGGTCCGGGGGGCGGCGCCGATCGCGGCGAGTACGGCGTGCGCCGGGTGCTCCTCGCCGTCGTCGGTGCGGACGGCGAGGACCATGCCGTCCTGGCCGACGATCTCGGTGAGCCGGACGCCGAAGTGGAAGCGGACGCCGTGGTCGCTGTGCAGGTCGGCGAAGAGCTGGCCGAGCTCGGGGCCGAGGACCCGGTGCAGCGGGGTGGGGTCGGCCTCGACGACGGTGACCTCGGCGCCGTAGCCGCGGGCGGCGGCGGCGACCTCCAGGCCGATCCAGCCGCCGCCGGCGATCACCAGGTGGCCGTTGTCCCGGCCGAGGGAGGAGATGACCTGACGGAGCCGGTCGGCGTGGGCGAGCCGGCGCAGATGGTGGACGCCGGCCAGTTCGGTGCCGGGGACGTCGAGGCGGCGCGGCTCGGCGCCGGTGGCGAGGAGCAGCTTGTCGTAGCGGATGACGGTGCCGTCGCCGAGGCGCACGGTGTGGGCCTCGCGGTCGACGGCGGTGACGGACTGCCCGAGGTGCAGCTCGATGTCGTGGCCCGCGTACCAGGCGGCCTCGTGGACGAAGACGCTGTCGCGTTCCTTGGCGCCCGTGAGGTAGCCCTTGGAGAGGGGTGGGCGCTCGTAGGGGTGGTCGCGTTCGTCGCCGATGAGGATCACCCGGCCGTTGAACCCCTCGGCACGCAGGGTCTCCGCCGCTTTGGCCCCTGCCAGGCCCCCGCCGACGATGACAAAGGTCTGATCTGCGTCGACCACGTCGTTTCCTCCTCTTTGCGACCGGTTCCAACCTACGCCCCCGGGCGTTCGTCGGGCCGTACCGCCTCGGGCCGTGCATGCGAGCGTCCCGCACGGACGGTGGCGGCGGAAGAGGGCGACTCAGGAGTGGTGGGGGCGGAGGTGGGCGTGGAGGGCTCGGGCGGAGGCGTCGGTGAGGGAGGCGATCTGGTCGACGATGACGCGCTTGCGGGCCCGGTCGTCGCGCGCATGGTCGAACAGGGACCGGAACTGCGGTTCGAGGCCGTCGGGGGCGCGGGCGACGAGGGCCTCGGCGAGTTCGGCGACGACGATGCGCTGGTCGGCGCGGAGGGCCTCCTGCTCGGCGCGCTGCATCACGTACCGGTCGGCGACGGCCTTGAGGACGGCGCACTCGTTGCGGGTCTCGCGGGGGACGACGAGTTCGGCGCCGTAGCGGGTGAGGCGGCCTGAGCCGTAGGCGTGGCGGGTGGCGCCCTCGGCGGCGAGGCAGAAGCGGCCGATGAGCTGGCTGGTGGCGTCCTTGAGGCGGGACTGGGCGACGGCCGAGCCGTCGTAGCCGTGCGGCCACCACTCCTGGTCGACGAGCCGGTCGAGGGCCTCGGCGAGTTCCTGCGGGTCGGTGTCCTCGGGGACGTAGCGGCCGATGGCGACGGCCGCGATGTCGGCGCGCTCGGGATCGGCGAGGAGGAGGTTGGGGTCGATGTGCCCGGCGTGCAGGCCGTCCTCGAAGTCGTGGACCGAGTAGGCCACGTCGTCGGACCAGTCCATGACCTGGGCCTCGAAGCACTTGCGGTGGCCGGGGGCGCCCTCCCGGATCCACGCGAAGACGGGCAGGTCGTCCTCGTACACGCCGAACTTGGACGAGCCGGGGTCGTCGGGGTGGCCGCCGCGCGGCCACGGGTACTTGGTGGCGGCGTCGAGCGTGGCCCGGGTGAGGTTGAGCCCGACGCTGACGAGCTCCCCTTCGGCGTCCTTCACGAAGCGCTTGGGCTCGATGCGGGTGAGGAGGCGGAGCGACTGGGCGTTGCCCTCGAAGCCGCCGCAGTCCTTGGCGACGTCGTTGAGCGCCTGCTCGCCGTTGTGCCCGAAGGGCGGGTGGCCCATGTCGTGGGAGAGGCAGGCGGCCTCGACGAGGTCGGGGTCGCAGCCGAGGGCGGCGCCGAGCTCGCGGCCGACCTGGGCGCATTCGAGGGAGTGGGTGAGCCGGGTGCGGGGGCTGGCGTCCCAGGCGTGCCCGCGGGTGCCGGGGGTGACGACCTGGGTCTTGCCGGCGAGCCTGCGGAGCGCGGCGGAGTGCAGCACGCGGGCGCGGTCGCGCTGGAAGGCGGTGCGTCCGGGGCGTTTGTCGGGCTCGGCGGCCCAGCGATCGGTCGCGTCGGCGTCGTAGCCGGGGGTGTCGGTGGTGTCGGGGATGTCCGGGCTGCCCTTGGTGTCTGCGATGCCTTCCATGCACCGAAGGTAACCGGAGGGACCGACAGAAGCGCTCAGACGACGGTGAGTTCCCGCGCGCGGATGGTCGCGCGGAGAGCTCCGTCGTAGCGGTGGAGGACCAGGCGGGCGAGGGCCGGGTGGGCGCCGAGGGGGGCGGAGGCGATCCAGGGGGCGTGGGCGGCGGCTCGGGTGGCGAAGAGTCCGGGGGCGGTGAAGCAGGAGGCGACGGCGACCCGGTGGCGGCCCCGGGCGGCGAGGGTGCGGACGGCCTCGGGCACGGTGGGCGCGGCGGCGGAGGCGTACGCGGGGACGACGGGGACGCCGCCGAGCCGCTCGCCGAGCAGGGTGGCGATACGGCGGAGCTCGGCGCCGGAGCGGGGGTCGCGGGAACCGGCGGAGGCGAGGACGACCCCGGTGGAGCCGGCGGTCCCGTCCTCGGCGGCCCAGCCGGCCTGGGCGAGCCGGTCGGCGAGGGCCTCGACGAGGAGGGGGTGCGCGCCGAGCGGCTCGGCCACGCGGGCGCGGAGTGCGGGCACCGCGGCGAGGGCGGCGGGCAGGTCGTGGGTGACGTGGTGTCCGGGGGCGAGGAGCAGGGGTACGAGGACGGCGTCCCGGCCTTCGGCGGCGAGCTCCGTGAGGGTGGCGTCGAGCAGCGGGGCGTTCAGCTCGATGTGCGCGAGCCGTACGTCGAGCCCGGGCCGCAGTTCTCGGACCCGTTCGAGGAGGCGGCCGAGGGTGGCGCGGGCGCGCGGGTCCCGGCTGCCGTGGCCGACGGCGACGAGGGTGGGTGCGGTCCTGGGCGGTCGCGTCCCGGGAAGGGGTCTCGGCGGCGGGAGGTGGCCGAGCTGGGTCCCGAGCTGTTCGGTGATCCTGCCGAGCAGCCCGGCGGCAGTGGCGTACGTGCTGTCCGGCTCCGTCATGCACCGATCCTGCGGGTCGCAGGTTGCCTGCCCGTTGCACGGGGGTCACGACTGTTTTCCGTGCCCTCACGTGCGTGTTTCCGTGGCCTCACGCGCGTGCCCCGGCGGGTGTCAGGCATCCGCCGGGGCACGCGCGGTGTCAGGCGTCGAGCCAGACGCGGAGCGGGCCCGCCTCCTGGAAGCCGGCGGCCAGGGCGGCGGTCAGGTCGTCGCCGGACTCGTAGCCGACGACCGGGCGGTCGGAGGCGATGAGGCCGAGGCAGCCCGACCAGACCTGGACCGGGTCCGTGTCCCCCGCCGTGAAGAGGTTGGAGACGCCGGTGACGGTGTCGCTCCCGCTGAGGACGGCTCCGCCGAGGACGCGGCCGTCCGGGCCGTATCCGGCGACGACGGTCGTCGCCGGATCGACGAGGAGTTCGGGGCGGAAGAGGGCCGCCTCGTCCTCGTCGCCGTCGCTCCAGGCCAGGGCCCAGGCGGCGAGTTCGTCCGGGGTGCGGACCGCGCGCCACTCGCCGGCCGGCGCGGCGGCCGGGAGGCCCGCCGGGCGGTGGATCCAGCTGGCCTCGAAGAGCAGGCGGAAGCCCTCGGCCGCCAGGTCGAGGCGGGCGAAGCTGTCCTTCACCGAGGCACCGGGGGTGGTGCGGTCGATGCCGTCCAGGACGTCCTTGACGTCCGCGTCCTCGGTCAGCGTCACCGCGTCCGGGTAGTAGAGCGGGGTGCGGCGGGTGCTGGTCCAGGCGCGGGCGCCGAAGGTGCCGGGGTGGCCATGGGCGGCACACATGACCTGGCACCACTCGGCGTTGTTGCGTACGGCATCGATGATCATGCGCGGAGCGTACGGGCGATTCTTCTTTCCCTCTCCCCATTTCTTCCCATATTCCACTCCACGGAATATCTTTTCCGCCATGAGAATGTCCCCGCCCGCTCTGCCCCGGCGCGTCGCCGCCGAGTTCATCGGAACCGGCGCCCTCGTCGCCGTCATCGTCGGCTCCGGGATCCGCGCCGACTCCCTGAGCCAGGACATCGGCGTCCGGCTGCTCGCCAACGCCGCCGCCTCCGCCATCGGTCTCGGGCTGCTCATCGCCCTCATCGGGCCGCTCTCCGGTGCCCACTTCAACCCCGTCGTCACCCTCTCCGAGTGGTGGTCCCGGCGCCGCGAGCGGAAAGGCCGCGAGGTCATCGCCTACATCGCCGCCCAGCTCGCCGGGGCCGTCGCGGGCGCGCTGCTCGCCGAGGCGATGTTCGGGCGGGTGCCCGGCGCCTGGGCCACCGAGTCGCGCTCGGCGGTCCATCTGCTGCTCGGTGAGGCCGTCGCCACCGCCGGGCTCGTCCTCGTCGTCCAGGGCCTGCGCCACATCGGCCGCCCCGCGCTCGCCCCGGTCGCGGTCGCGGGCTACATCGGCGCGGCGATCTGGTTCACCTCCTCCGGTTCCTTCGCCAATCCGGCCGCCACCGTCGGCCGCGCCCTCTCCGACTCGTTCACCGGGATCGCCCCCGCCTCGGTGCCCGCCTTCGCCGCCGCCCAGCTGCTCGGCATGCTGCTCGGGATGGCCCTGGCCGGTGTGTTGTACGGAACACCCGGGGCGTCCGGCGAACCGAACGCCGCCGACGCGCGTCGGACGGGGTGACAGACCGACACCCGTCCGCACTCCCCGGAGGTTCCCGCATGCCGGCACGGCTCACCCGGTTGATCCCCCGCACCACCCGGGCCCGCCGCCGTACCGTCCAGGCCGTGATGCTGGGCGCCGTCCTCGCGCTCACCCCCGTCACCTGGATGCACACCGCCGCCGCCGGGAAGCTCCGTACCACCGCCGACGTGCCCGCCCGGGACGTCGCCGTCGTCTTCGGCGCCGGCCTGTGGAAGGGGCGCCCCACCCCGTACCTCGCGCACCGGCTCGACACGGCCGCCGAGCTCTACCGGACGGGCAAGGTCCGGGTCCTCCTCGTCACCGGCGACAACAGCAGGACCGCGTACGACGAACCCAGCGCCATGCGCACGTACCTCACCGCGCGCGGGGTGCCGGCCGAGCGGATCGTCAGCGACTACGCGGGCTTCGACACCTGGGACTCCTGCGTCCGGGCCCGGAAGGTCTTCGGCGTCGACCGGGCCGTGCTCGTCACCCAGGACTTCCACATCAAGCGGGCCGTCGCGCTGTGCGGGCGGGCGGGCGTCGACGCGTACGGCGTCGGGGTCCCCGAACCCCACGACCGCACCTGGTACTACGGCACCACCCGGGAGCTCTTCGCGGCCGGCAAGGCCTCCCTCGACGCCGCTCTGCGGCCCGACCCGCAGTTCCTCGGGCCGCGGGAGAAGGGTGTCACCGAGGCGCTGGCCTCACCCCGGAAGCCGTAGCGAACGGAGGGCATGGCACCGCGCCCGTAATGAGCGGTGCCGCCCCGCGTAACACGGCCGACGCACGCTGACCGTATGTCCGAGGTCACCGCCGTTCCCACCCACTGCCCCTACTGCGCCCTGCAGTGCGGCATGTCGCTCCGCCCCACCGGCACCCCGGAGCTGCCCGCTGAGGTGGTCGACCGGACCGACTTCCCCGTCAACCGGGGTGCGCTGTGCGGCAAGGGCCGCACCGCCCCCGCCGTGCTCTCCTCCCGGGTCCGGCTCACCGAGCCCCTGGTCCGATGCCCTGACACGGGGGCCCTGGTGCCCGCGTCCTGGGAGGAGGCTCTCGCCGCCGTCGCCGACGGGCTGCGCCGGACCCGCGCCGACCACGGTCCCGATGCCGTGGGGGTCTTCGGCGGCGGCGGCCTCACCAACGAGAAGGCGTACACGCTGGGGAAGTTCGCCCGGCTCGTGCTCGGCACCTCGCAGATCGACTACAACGGGCGCTTCTGCATGTCGTCGGCGGCCGCCGCGCACGGCAGGGCCTTCGGCCTGGACCGGGGCCTCCCGTTCCCCCTGGAGGACATCCCGAGGACCGGCTGCGTGATCCTCGTCGGCTCCAACCTGGCCGAGACCATGCCGCCGGCCCTCCGCTACCTCACCGAGCTGAAGGAGAACGGCGGAAAGCTGATCGTCATCGATCCGCGCCGCACCCGGACCGCCGAACAGGCCGACCTCCACCTCGCTCCGCGCCCCGGCACGGACCTCGCGCTCGCCCTCGGCATGCTGCACCTCGTCGTCGCCGAGGGGCGGGTGGACGAGGAGTTCGTCCGGGAGCGCACCTCCGGCTGGGAGGCCGCGCGGGCCGGGGCCATGTCCCACTGGCCCGAGCAGGTCGAGCGCATCACCGGCGTGCCGGTGCCTCAGCTCCGGGAGGCCGCCGCGATGTTCGCCGACGCCGGGACCGGCATGGTGCTGACCGCGCGCGGCCCCGAGCAGCAGTCCAAGGGCACCGACACCGTCGGCGCCTGGATCAACCTCTGCCTGGCCACCGGCAAGGCGGGCCGGCCGCTCAGCGGCTACGGCTGCCTCACCGGTCAGGGCAACGGCCAGGGCGGGCGCGAGCACGGCCAGAAGGCCGACCAGCTCCCCGGCTACCGCAAGCTCGACGACCCGGCCGCACGCGCGCACGTGGCCGGGGTCTGGGGCGTGCCCCCCGAGTCGCTGCCCGGCCCCGGGCGGAGCGCGTACGAGCTCCTCGACGCGCTCGGCGGCGACGTGCGGGCCCTGCTCCTCATGGGCTCCAACCCGGTGGTCTCCGCGCCCCGCGCCGCACACGTCGAGGGACGGCTGCGCTCGCTCGGCTTCCTCGCCGTCGCCGACGTCGTGCTCTCCGAGACCGCCGCGCTCGCCGATGTCGTCCTGCCCGTCACCCAGTGGGCGGAGGAGACCGGCACCATGACCAACCTGGAGGGGCGTGTACTGCTCCGCCGGCGCGCCCTCACCCCGCCCGCCGGGGTCCGCAGCGACCTGGAGGTGCTGCACGCGCTCGCCGGGCTCCTCGGCTGGGAGAAGGGTTTCTCCGCCGAGCCGGAGGAGGTCTTCGACGAGCTGCGCCGCGCTTCGGCCGGCGGCCCCGCCGACTACTCGGGCATCGACTACCGGCGGATCGAGGAGGAGCAGGGCGTCTTCTGGCCCTGCCCCGAGACCCCGGAGGGCGCCGACGCCCACCCGGGGACGCCCCGGCTGTTCCTGGAGCGGTTCGCGACCCCCGACGGGCGGGCCCGGTTCGTGCCGGTGGTGCACCGGGCGGCGGCCGAGGAGACGGACGCCGAGTACCCGGTGGTCCTCACCACCGGCCGGGTCGTGTCCCAGTACCAGTCGGGCGCGCAGACCCGGCGGGTCGCCGAGCTGAACGCGGCGGCGCCCGGCCCCTTCGTGGAGCTCCACCCCCGGATCGCCGAGCGGATCGGGGTGGCCGAGGGCGAGCGGGTCGCGGTGATCTCGCGGCGCGGCCGGGCCGTCGCACCGGCCCGGATCACCACGGCCATCCGGCCGGACACCGTCTTCATGCCGTTCCACTGGGCGGGCGAAGGCCGGGCCAACACCCTGGTGAACCCGGCGCTCGACCCGGTCTCCCGGATGCCGGAGTTCAAGGTGTGCGCGGTGCGTCTGGAGCGCGCGGAGAGCGCGGCGGCTACGGCCGGCTGAACCAGTCGCCGCTCTCGATGACCTCGCCGAGGGGCGCGTCCGGCGCCGCCAGGAACACCCATGCGGACACCCGCGCCCCGTCCCCCGCCCGTACGACGTCCATCGCCACCCGCTCGTACCCGACGGGCAGCTCAAGACGGTCGAGCAGGCCGAACAGTTCGCCGTAGGCGCCGGGGGCGGGCGTGAGCAGGGTGCCGACCACCCGGCCCTCGTCCGCCGGGACGACGTACGGATAGCCGGGCCCGTCGTGCAGGACCGCCCCGTGCAGCACGGCGTCCGCCTCGGTGCCGATCCGGCCGGAGAGGAACCGGTCGTGGTTGTACGCGCCCGGGCGCAGCGTCCCGTACACGAAGAACGGCCGCTCGTCGCCCACCGGGCTCTCGATCACCGCCGCCGCCGCGGTCTCCCCCTCGACCCAGCGGGCGTAGCCCTCGCTGACCCGGGTCACCCGGGTGGCGAGGATCTCGGGCGTCTCGTAGTCGTGGGCGGCGAGCAGGTACGCCTCCAGGGCCGGGTAGCGGGCCTCGGTGGTCTTGAACACCACCTCCCACTCCTCGGTGGTCTCGATCGCGCCCTGCCAGTGGTAGACGGAGGTGACGGGCCCCGAGATCTGCGCGCAGGCGACGAGCCGGGCCTCGACGGCGCCGCGCGCCAGGGCATCGGCCTTGGCGCGCGCGTCGGTGGTGGTGCGGACGGTGACGATCACGTCTCCACCGTAGGGGCGAACTGGGCCGCGTGCAGCCGGGCGTACGCTCCCCCGGCGGCGAGCAGCTCCTCGTGGCTGCCCTGTTCGGCGATCGAGCCGCTGTCCATCACCAGGATGGTGTCGGCGTCCCGGATCGTGGAGAGCCGGTGGGCGACGACGAAGCTGGTGCGGCCCGCGCGGAGCGAGGACATCGCCTGCTGGACGAGGAGTTCGGTGCGGGTGTCGACGGAGCTGGTGGCCTCGTCGAGGACGAGGATCACCGGGTCCGAGAGGAAGGCGCGGGCGAGGGTGATCAGCTGCTTCTCGCCGGCGCTGAGGCCTCCCCCGTCCTCGTCGAGGACGGTGTCGTACCCGGCGGGCAGGGTGCGCACGAACCGGTCGGCGTGCGCGGCCCGGGCCGCTGCGACGATCCGCTCGCGCGAGACCTCGCCGGGCACTCCGTACGCGATGTTGTCGGCGATGGTGCCGCCGAAGAGCCAGGTGTCCTGGAGGACCATGCCGATGCCGGAGCGCAGGTCCTCCCGGGTCATCTCCGCCGTGTCGACGCCGTCGAGGGTGATCCGGCCGCCGGTCACCTCGTGGAAGCGCAGGAGCAGGTTGACCAGGGTCGTCTTGCCCGCCCCGGTGGGGCCGACGATGGCGACGGTCCTGCCCGGCTCGACCGTGAGCGACAGGTCCTCGATGAGCGGCTTTCCCTGCTCGTAGCGGAAGGCGACCTTCTCGAAGGAGACCTTGCCCCGGAGCACGTCCGGGCTCCCCCAGCCTCCGGCCGGGGGGACCCCCATCTCGCTTCGCTCGGGCTCGGCCGGGTCCGGGTCCTCCTCCTCGGCGTCGAGGAGGTCGAAGACCCGCTCGGCGGAGGCCACCCCGGACTGGAGCAGGTTGGCCATGGCGGCGACCTGGGTGATCGGGCCGTTGAAGTCGTACGAGTACTGGATGAAGGCCTGCACGTCGCCGACGGACAGCGTGCCGCTCGCCACCCGCAGTCCGCCGACCACGGCGATGACGACGTAGTTCAGGTTGCCGACGAAGGTCAGCGCGGGCTGGATGAACCCGGACACGAACTGGGCGCGGAAGCTCGCCCGGTACAGCTCCTCGCCGAGCTCGTCGAAGCGGCGGACCGCCTCGGCGCGCCGGCCGAAGGCGACGACCTCGGTGTGGCCGGTGATCATCTCCTCGACGTGACTGCCGAGCCGGCCGGTGACCGCCCACTGCTTCACGAACTGCGGCTGGGCGCGGCGGCCGACGAAGGCGGCGACGGCGACCGAGACGGGCACCGTGGCGAGGGCGACGAGGGCGAGCACCGGGGAGATCCAGAACATCATCGCGAGGACGCCCACCAGGCTGAGCAGGGCGCGGGTCATCTGGCTGAAGGCCTGCTGGAGGGTCTGGGTGATGTTGTCGATGTCGTTGGTGGTGCGGGAGAGGACCTCACCGCGCGACTGCCGGTCGAAGTGGCCGAGGGGCAGCTTCGCCAGCTTGTGCTGGGCGTGTTCGCGCAGCCGGTGGCCGGCCCGCTGGACGACAGTGGTGGCGATCCGCAGCTGGACCCAGGTGAAGAGGGAGGAGCCGGCGACGACCACGACGGAGAGGGCGAGGACCCGGCCGACGGCCGCGAAGTCGACCCCGGCCGGGCCGGTGGCGCCGGTGACGACGAGGTCGGTGGCGCGGCCGAGGAGGAGTGGGCCGAGGACGGAGAGGGCGACGGCGGTGGCGCCGGCGGCGAGGACGCCGAAGAGGCGGGCCCGGTCGGGGGCGAGGGTGCGGAGGAGGCGGAGGCCGGAGGCGCGGAAGGAGAGGGAGCGTTCGAGGGTGGGGGCGGTGGGGAGGCCGGGGCCGCGCTGCGGGGAGGGGGGACCGGTGCGGGCGGGGGCGCTGCCGGTCGGTGTCTCCTTCGTGGCGCGGCTCGCCGTGGCCGTACTCATGCGGCTTCCTCCTCGGTGAGCTGGGAGAGGACGATCTCCCGGTAGGTGGGGTTGTCCCGCATCAGGGACGTGTGGGTGCCGGTGCCGATGCTCCGGCCCCGGTCGAGGACGACGATCCGGTCGGCCTGCCGGATGGTGGAGACCCGCTGGGCGACGATCACGACGGTCGAGTCGGCCGTCTCCTCGCGGAGGGCGGCGCGGAGCCGGGCATCGGTCCGGGGGTCGAGGGCGGAGAAGGAGTCGTCGAAGAGGTAGAGGCGGGGGCGGGCGACGAGGACCCGGGCGATGGCGAGCCGTTGCCGCTGGCCGCCGGAGAAGTTGGTGCCGCCCTGGGAGACGGGCGCGTCGAGGCCCTCGTCGAGTCCTCGTACGAAGTCGGTGGCCTGGGCGACCTCCAGGGCGTGCCAGAGCTCTTCGTCGGTCGCGTCGGGCTTTCCGTAGCGGAGGTTGGTGGCGACGGTCCCGGAGAAGAGGTAGGGCTTCTGGGGGACGAGTCCCACGGTCTTCGCCATCAGCGTCGGGTCGAGCTTGCGGACGTCGACGCCGTCGACGAGGACTTCGCCGCCGGTGGCGTCGAAGAGCCGGGGGACGAGGCCGAGCAGGGTCGACTTGCCGCTGCCGGTCGAGCCGATGATCGCGGTCGTCTCACCGGGCCGGGCCACCAGCCCGACGTCCTTGAGGACGGACTCCTCCGCACCCGGGTACCGGAAGTCCGCGCTCCTGACCTCCAGATGCCCGCGGCTGACCACGGTCCGGACCGGATCGGCCGGCGGGACGACGGAGGAGCGGGTGTCGAGCACTTCGCGGACGCGCACGGCGCCCGCCTCGGCCCGGGGCATGTGCATGAGGAGGAAGAGGACCATCATCACGGACATCGAGGTCTGGAGCAGGTAGCCGAGGAAGGCGACGAGCCCGCCCGGCTGGAGGGCGCCGGAGTCGATGCGGTGGGCGCCGACGTACACGAGGGCGACGGTCGTCAGCTGCCAGATGATGAGCACCGTCGGGAACATCAGGGCCTGGAGCCGGCCGGCCCGGAGGCCGACGGAGAGGAGTTCGTCGTTGGCGGCGGCGAAGCGTTCCCGCTCGTGCCGGTCGCGGACGAAGGCACGGACCACCCGGACGCCGGTGATCTGCTCGCGCAGCACCCGGTTGGCGCGGTCGACGCGCTCCTGCATGCCTTTGAAGAGCGGCCGCATCCGCAGGACGACGGCGCCGACGGCCCCGGTCATCACGGGCACGAAGAGGAGGAGGACCAGGGCGAGCGGCACGTCCTGGCGCAGGGCCATGGCGATGCCGCCGAAGCAGAGCAGCGGCGCGGCGACCAGCATGGTCAGGGCGAGGACGGTGAACGTCTGGACCTGCTGGACGTCGTTGGTGGTACGGGTGATGAGGGAGGCGGCGCCGAAGCGGCCCCGCTCCTGCGCGGAGAACTCCTGGACGCGGCGGAAGACTTCGGACCGCAGGTCGCGGGCGACGCCCATGGCGACCCGGGCGCCGGTGTAGGTGGCGGCGGCCGCGGCCGCCGCCTGGAGGAGGGTGACGGCGACCATCGCGGCGCCGCCGCTGAGGACACGGTCGGTGTCGCCGCGCAGGACGCCCTGGTCGATGACGCCGGCGTTGAGGGTGGGCAGGGCGAGGGAGGCCAGGGACTGGACGAGCTGGAGGGCGACGAGGAGGGCGAGGAGGGGCCGGTACGGCCTGAGGCGGGGCGCGAGGAGTCGCAGCAGCATGGTGACGGTTCCTCACGCGCCGTACGGGCGGACGGACTTGGCGTCCTTGAGGGCGCGGCCCCACCAGCCGAGCTGGTCGAGGAGCGCCTTGGCCGCGCCCTCCGCGCCGGCGGGGTCCTTGTGCCGCCCGTCCTCGTCGAACAGCCCGTGGGCGTGGTGGAAGGAGACGGTGTCGCGGACGGTGACCGCGTGCATCTCGGCGTACACCTGACGGAGTTGCTCGACGGCGCGCAGGCCGCCGGAGATGCCGCCGTAGGAGACGAAGCCGACGGGCTTGGCCTGCCATTCGGTGTAGTGCCGGTCGATCAGGTTCTTGAGGGAGGCGGGGAAGGAGTGGTTGTACTCGGGGGTGACGACGACGAAGGCGTCGGCTGCCTCCAACACGGGTGCGACCTTGGCGAGTTCGGCGCTGACTGCCGGGGAGGGGCGGTAGGAGAGGGAGGTGGGGAGGTCGACCTCGGCGAGGTCGACGACGGTGACGGTGAAGTCCTCGCGCTCGGCGAGGCGGGAGCGGAACCAGTCGGTGATGACGGGGGCGAAGCGGCCTTCGCGGTCGCTGGCGACGACGACGGCGAGGGTGAGGGGCGCGGCGGAGACGGTGGCCTGAACGGCGTTCGTGATGTCCATGCCGATGATCGTGGTACCTCAAGTTTGGTTGAGGTCAAGCGACGTTCCACAGCTCTTTCCCAAGGCCGTTTCCCGGGACGTACGGTGAGTACATGACGACTCCGCCCCCCTACATCGAGATCGACGGCGTCCCCGCGGCCGACCCCGCACTGCTCGCCGCCCTCATGTCCGGCTTCGGCCACTTCACGGCGATGCAGGTACGGGACGGGCGCGTGAAGGGCCTCGACCTGCACCTCGCCCGCCTCGACCGCGCGACCCGCGAGCTCTTCGACCAGGAGCTGGACGGCAAGCGGGTCCGCACCCTGATCACCGGCGCCCTGGAGACGTCCGGGCAGCGGAACGCCTCGGTACGGGTGTACGTGTACCCGGACGTCCGCGTCATGGTGACCGTCGCCGCACCCGCCCCTGACGGCCTCGGCGCCCCGCAGCGCCTGACGACCGCCGAGTACTGGCGACCCGCGCCGCACATCAAGCACCTGGGCGGCTTCGGCCAGAGCTACCACCGCGAGGCGGCCCTGCGCGTCGGCTACGACGAGGCCGTTCTGACCTCCCCGTACGGCGAGATCGCCGAGGGGGCGATCACCAACATCGCCTTCTGGGACGGCACTTCCGTGGTCTGGCCGTCGGCGCCCTGTCTCCTGGGGATCACCATGGCCCTTCTGGAGCCCCGCCTGGAGTCGGTCCGGCGCCCGGTCACCCTGGCCGATCTGCCGGACTACCGGGCCGCGTTCGTCACCAACTCCCGTTCCATCGCGGCCGTGACGGCGATCGACGAGGTGACGTTCGCGGTGGACGAGGAGCTGATGGAGCGGGTGTACGCGGCGTTCGACTCGGTGGAGTGGGACGCGCTCTAGACAGCAGTACGGAGATCGTTACGGGGGGGGGAGTCACCGTCCATGAGATACGTCGTCTCGCCGCGCGGAGGCCGCCGCGCCCACCGCGACATCACGTCGGCGCTCCGCGCGGCGGCGGAACGGAACCGGCCGGCGGTCATCGAGATCACATCCGGTCACTACGAGGAGTCGCTGGTCGTCCGGGGCGACGTGCGACTGATCGCCACCGACGGCCCCGGCTCCGTCACGGTCAGCGGCCGGAGCCGCATCCTGCAGACCTTCGGCACGGTCCACGTCGACGGCCTCCACCTGGTGGGCGAGGGCCTGGAGGTCGTCGGCTGCGGCTCGGGAACGCTCACCCTGGAACACACGTGGATCCGGGCGCGTGCCGGCGCCGACCGTGCCGTCGGCCCCGCCGTGTTCGCCCGGCCGCACACCTCCGTCACCCTGCGGGACAGCAACGTGGCGCACGGGCGCGTCCTCTTCGACGGCAGCCAGGGGCTCGTCGAGCGGTGCCGGTTCACCGACGCGGCGAACAACGCGATCGCCGCGATCGGCGGCGCCCGGGTCGTGGTCCGCGGCAGCCGCGTGGAGGGCAGCCGCGTCCACGGGCTGCTCGTCTCCGACGCGCATGCCGAGATCAGCGATTCCGGACTGACCGGCACCGGGTCGGCGGCGCTCGCCGCCGACGCCCGGGCCGAACTCACCGTGCGGAGCTGCACGATCACCGACGTGCACGGCGAGGGAATCCTGTTCGCCGAACAGTCCAGGGGCACCGTGGACGGCACCCATGTCACCGGCGCGCGGCACGGCATCAGCGTGACGTCCGGCGCCGACCCGCTGGTACGTCACAGCAGGTTCGCCGCGTGCCGCGACACCGGCGTGTACGTCCGGGAGACTGGCCGGGGCAGGTTCCAGGACTGCGACATCCTCGACGCGGGCAACGTCGCCGTGTACTCCACCAAGGGTGGCACACCGGAGGTCCTCCGCGGCCGCATCGCCGGGGGCAACGTCGGGATCGCCGTCACCGAGGGCGCCCGGGGCCGCTTCGGTCACGTCCGGATCGAGGACCTGACGGGGGTGGCTCTGCGGGTCTTCGACGAGTCCGGGGCCGTCTTCGAGCACCTCCGCGTGGAGCGCTGCCAGGCCGGCCTCGAAGTACGGGGCAACGGCGGCACCACCGCCGACCTCACCGACACCGCCTTCCACGACTTCGGCCTGGCCACGCTGGCCGTCGCGGGCGAGGCCAGGGTCACCGCACGGAACGTGACAGGGGAGCGCGGAGTCATCGGGTTCAGCGCCGGCGAGCAGGCGCAGCTGATCCTGAACGACTGCGCGGCGACCGGGACGAGCACCGGCGGGGTCGTCGCCTTCGGCCAGGCGCGGCTCGTCGCGCGGAGACTCCGGGTGACCGGCTCGGACGGCATCGGTCTCACCGGGAGCGGATCCGCCTCCGTGGACATCGCGGACAGCGACTTCGCCGCCTGCGCGCTCGCAGGCGCGACCTTCACCGAGGAGTGCACGGGCCGCCTGGTGAACTGCTCCGTGACCGATTCGAAGGGGCGTGGCGTGGTGCACAACGGCCTCGTCGACCTGGTCTCGCTCCGTACGTCCCTGCCGGTCGTCCGGCAGGCCGAACAACCGGCCGAGCCCGCGCCGGCCCCCGTGATCGTCAACGGACTGTTGATCCAGGGCGACGTCCACGGCGGCCAGTTCGCGTGGCAGAACGACCGGGTCGAACAGCACCAGCACCGCCAGACCGAAGGAGAGGAACCCTCGCCATGAACGACCCCCAGGACACTCCCCGTCAGGACGGCCTCCACATCCAGGGCTCCGTCTCCCACTCCCAGTTCGCCTGGAGCAACGAGAAGGTCGTCCAGCGCCAGGAGGACAACCGCACGGTCGCGCCGGGGTACGAGGCACTCGCCGAGCGCGTGAACGAACTCATCCGGCAGCTGCCCGAATCCGGTCTCGGCGAGCAGGACCGCGGGGACGCCCAGGACGCCGCCGAGGAGGTCCTCGCGGTGATCACCCGGGCGGATCCCGACGAGGAGGGCAGGCTGCGGCGCGCGCTCGCCACCCTCAGGGGAGTCCTCGCCCCCGCGGCCACGGGCATCGCGGCCGGTGCGACGGCGGGGGCCCAGCAGTGGGCCCTGGAGGCGATCGGGGGGCTGACGGGGATCTGACCCGCGCGCCGGACGGGACGGACCCCGGTCACCCGTTCGGCACGGGGCGTCAGCTGACACAACGAAACCCGGCCCGACCTGCATAAACGTCGGAAATCCAGGCGACACACCGTATCGGACGGCCCAATCCTGATGCCTCATCAGGAGGCGCGGCGCGCGCGGCGGCTCTTATCTCGGTCACAGAAGGTCGTTCCGGGAAGTCCCTCCCGGGAGGACCGCCCCGCTCGACCGCTCGCGCGCCCCGGAGGCCCCCCATGCGCACCATTGCCCGCCTGTTCACCGGTACCGCGCTGACGGTCGCCGCGATCGGAGCCCTCGCCGTCCCCTCGGCCTTCGCCGGCGACTCCGAGTGGCTCGAACTCTTCCCCTCCGATGCCGAGCCCGGCACCACCGTCACCGTCAACACGCTCGCCTGCGGCAAGCACGGTCACGGCGTCGGGGACGCGAACTCGCTCGGCGCGGGCGAGTTCCAGCTGAGCCCGAGCACGCACAAGGAGGTCGTGGTCGGACAGTTCCGCGTACCGGAGCACGCCAAGGCCGGCACGTACGGCATCAGCGTGGCCTGCGACAACGGCAAGACGGCCCGGGGCGACCTGACCGTCAAGCACCGCCGTCCCAGCGGCCACGTCCAGACCGGTGTCGGGGGCAGCGTCGGCCCCGACACCGCCCAGGTCACGGCGGGCGCGGCGGTGCTGGCCGCGGCTGCCGTGGGCGGGGTCTGGCTCCTGCGCCGCCGGGCGAGCGGCGCGCAGGGCCACTGAAGACCATCCGCCTGTCCTGCCCCCGCCGGAGCGCCCGAACACGGCCCGGCGGGGGCAGGGCCACACCCTAGGGAACCCAGGTGAGCAACAGGAGCAAGGGCTGGGGCATAGCCGTGGCCGCCTGCGTCGGGCTCTGGCTCGTCCAGAACGGCTCTGAGCAGGTCACCCCGCCCGTCCCGTCGGCCGCCCAGGCCTTCGCCGCCGGGCCGAGCGTGCACACCGACGCCGCCGCCGACCCGCTGCCGCCCTCGGCGCCGGTCCGGCTGCGCATCCCCGAGACCGATGTGGACACCCCGATGATGCGGCTCGGCCTGGCCTCGGACGGTTCGCTCGACGTACCGCCGGCCGGGAACCGGAACATGGCCGGCTGGTACGAGGACGGCACCCGGCCCGGCGCCAAGGGCACGGCGATCGTCGCGGGCCATGTGGACAACGCCGACGGGCCGGCCGTCTTCTACACGCTCGGCGCCCTGAAGAAGGGCCACCGGATCGAGGTGGACCGGCAGGACGGGCGTACCGCCGTGTTCACGGTCGACGCGGTCGAGGTCTACGGGAACAAGGACTTCCCGGACCGGAAGGTGTACGACGAGGCGGACCGCGCGGAGATCCGGGTGATCACCTGCGGCGGCGGCTTCTCGAAGAAGAACGGCTACCAGGGGAACGTGGTCGCGTACGGCCACCTCATCGGGGTGCGGCAACCGGTCCGGTGAAGGTCAGGCCCACTGGTCGAAGGCGAGCTTCGCGACCAGCGAGAGCACCACGACGAGCAGCACCCCGCGCACGAACTCGGCGCCCTTGCTGAGCGCCATCCGCGCACCGACCGTCCCGCCGATCAGGTTGAAGACCGCCATGACGGCGGCGAGCTGCCAGTACACGCTGCCCTGGTACGCGAACATCACGAGCGCGCCCGCGTTGGTGCAGACGTTGACGATCTTCGCGGTGGCGGAGGCGGTCACCAGGTCGAGGTGGAGCACCGCGGTCAGCGCGAGGACCAGGAAGGTTCCGGTGCCGGGCCCGAACAGGCCGTCGTAGAAGCCGATCCCGCCGCCGACCACGACGATCGCGGTCACGATCCGGGCCCGGGTCAGCGGCGCCCGCTCCTCCCCCTCGGGCTTCGCGCCGAACGAGGGCCGCAGCATCACGAAGGCCGCCACGGCGAGCAGGACGACCATGATGACCGGGCGCAGGACGTCGCTGCTGATACCGGCGGCGAAGAAGGCACCGGCCATGGAGCCCGTGAGGGCGGCGAGCCCGATGCGTACCGCCGTCCAGACCTGCACGGGTGCCTTGCGGACGTAGGTGACCGCGGCCCCGGTGGTGCCCACGATCGCGACGGCCTTGTTGGTGCCGAGGATGTGGGCGGCCTGGACGTTCGGCAGCCCGAGCAGCAGGGCGGGCAGCAGGAGCAGCCCGCCACCGCCGACCACCGCGTCGATCCAGCCCGCCACGAGCGCGGCGAGGCACAGCAGGACAAGGGTGGTCAGCGAGATCTCGGGCATGCCCATGACCCTAGGGAGGCGATCGTTGCCCCGTCCATCAATCTCGGGAGAGTTGAGCTACGTCTGAGCTTGCGGCGCCCGGCCCACGGTCGGGGGCCGGCGGCGCGGCCGGGGAGACGGAGGCCGTGAGGAGGGTCGCGGCGAGCGCGCCGGCGCCGATGAGGACGGCGGCGAGCCGGCGGCGGGCCTGCTCCTCTCCGACGGCGCGCGGGGCACGCGGAGCTCCGTGTCTGGCCCTGGTCCGGCTACGCATGGTCGAAGTCCTCACTGTGGATGCGGGAGGCCGGCACCCCGGCCCGGATCAGGTTGGCGGTGGCGGCCCGTGCCATCGCGGGCGGACCGCACAGGTACACGTCGTGGGCGGCGAGGTCCGGCACCAGATGGCGCAGGGCGCGCGGGGCGAGGGGGTCGAAGGAGTCGTCCGAGCGGCCGAGGAGGAAGTGCAGGGCGGCCTGCCGTGCGCGGGCGATGGACTCCAGCTCCTCGCGCAGGACGAGCCCGGCCGCGTCGGAGGCCCGGTAGAGCAGGGTCACGTCGCCGGGCCCGCCGGGCAGCGTCTCGAACAGGGCGCGCAGCGGGGTGATGCCGACTCCGCCGGCGAGCAGCAGGACCTTGCGGCGGGTGCGGCGGTGGGCGGTCAGCGCGCCGAAGGGGCCCGAGGCGAGGACCCGGGTCCCGGGGCGGAGCCGTCGGATGCGGCGGGTGTGGTCGCCGAGGGCCTTGACGGTGATCCGCAGGGTGTCGTCGCGGACGGGCGCGGAGAGGGAGAAGGGCAGGGCGGTCGCCCAGAGCCCGCGCCGCAGGAAGCGCCAGCGGAAGAACTGGCCGGGTTCGGCGCGCAGTCGGGCCACTCCCCTGCCCCGGACGAGGACCGAGACGACCCCGGGGCCTTCGTCGCGGACCTCGACGACCCGCAGCTCGTGGCGCAGGGCGGCGCGGACGGGGACGACGAGCCGGTACCAGAGGAGGAGGACGGCGACGGTGCCGTGGGCCATCGACCAGAGCCAGCGGACGAGGAGGCTGTCGGCGATGTCGGGTCCGGCGAGCTGGTGGACGAAGCCGAGGGCGGCGGCGAGCAGCCCGCCGAGGTGAATCGCCCGCCAGGTCTCGTGGCGGACCCGGCGCCGTACGGCCCGTGCGGAGGTGATGCCGACGGCGACGAAGAGGGCGGTTCCGGCGGTGGCGGCGGCGATCGCCCCGTACGCGAGGAGGTCCTCGGTGGCGGTGACGAGGTCGGTACGGGTGTGCACGGCGTAGCCGCAGAGCGCGAGGAGCGCGTGGCCGCCGATCAGGCCGAGGACGTACCGGCCGCCGAGGGCGTGCCAGCGGGCGAGCCGGTCGGCACCGACGCCGTGCTCGACGGCCGGGACACGGGCCATGAGCAGCAGCAGGACGAGGACGCCGTACCCGGCGAGCAGACCGGTGAGGTGGGCACCGGACGCGAAGAAGGCGTCGAGGCGGGCGGAGGGCCGGGCCTGGGCACCCCAGAGAAGGGCGACGGCCCCGGCACCGGCGAGGATCGCGGCCCGCAGCCGCTCGGGGGCGAGCCGCAGGGCGGGAAGGGGCCGGGAAGCGGACGCGGGCACGGGCGGGGCCGGTATCAGCGGTGCGGCGGGGGACGGCGGAGCCGGTATCAGCGGTGCGGCGTGGACCGGCTCGCTGCGGAGGGATACGTAGAGAGGGTGGCTGGCCTCGGTGGTCACATCCGGCACACTAGGTCCGCCCGTATACGGGAATCCCCAGCTCAGCTCCGTCCCCCCGATCCTTAAGCCTGGCTTGAGCCGAGCCTGACCACGGGTTAATCCTGGCGGCCGCCCCGCCCGGCCTCACAGCGGACGGGCACCGGGACGGAGATCAGCGTTCCGTACGGGAAACAGTCGGGATGCCGTCGGGTAACACCGGCCGCGCACGCTTCCCGGTATGAGTACACGGATCGTGGTGGTCGGGGGCGGAACGGCGGGCGCCCGGCTCGCCCAGCGCCTGCCCGTCACCCTCCTCGGCGAGGAGCCGCACGCCCCGTACAACAGGGTGCTGCTCGCCGACGTCCTCGCCGGGCGGTACGCCCCCGAGGTGACCGCCCTGCCCGGGACCCGCGAGCCGGTACGGCTCGGGGTGCGGGCGGTGCGGATCGACCGGGCGGCACGGACGGTGGAGTGCGCGGACGGCTCGCTCGTCGGCTACGACCGCCTGGTCCTGGCCACGGGCTCCAACCCGGTGCTTCCGCCGCTGCGCGGACTGCGCGGGGCGGAGCTGCCGGAGGGCGTCCACGCCTTCCGTACGCTCGACGACTGCCTGGCGCTGCGCGACCGGGTACGGCCCGGGGCGCGGGCGGTGGTCATCGGCGGCGGACTCCTCGGAGTCTCGGCGGCGCGGGCCCTGGCGGCGCTCGGCGCGGAGGTCGTGCTCACCCAGCAGGGCGAGCGCCTCATGGAGCGCCAACTGGACGCGACGGCCTCGGCCTTGCTGCGTGAACACGTCGAGTCCCTCGGGGTCGAGGTGCACACCGAGTGCCGGGTGAGCGGGCTGCGGCAGCGGGACGGCGAGGTCACGGCGGTCGAACTGGCCGACGGCTTCGTCCTCGACGCCCAGGTCGTGGTCCTGGCCTGCGGGGTCCGCCCCAGGGTGGCCCTGGGGCGCGAGGCGGGCCTCGACGTGGCCACCGGCATCGTGGTCGACGACGAACTCCGCACCTCGGACCCCCACATCCACGCGATCGGCGACTGCGCGGAACACGCGGGCAGGGTCTACGGCCTGGCGGGCCCGGCCCTGGAACAGGCCGACGTCCTGGCGGACCTGCTCCTCGCCGAGGGTGCCGCCCCCCGCTACACCGGCACCCGTGCCCTCACCCGCCTCACCCTCGGCGGTGCCACCCCGCTGGACCTCGCCGCCTTCGGCGAAGCAACCGCCCGACCCGGCGACGACGTGGTCCAGCTCACCGACGCCACCCGCCGCGCCTACCGCAAGGTGGTCGTCCGCGGAGACCGTCTCGTCGGCGGCGTCCTCCTCGGTGACCTCGCCGCGGTCGGCGCGCTCGCCCGGGCCTGGGAGGGCGACGAAGCCCTCCCGGAGGCCCCCCTGCTCCACCTGCTCACCCACGACGGAGGCTGCTGACAATGAGCGCTGACATGACCACACGCACCCCGACGATCGTCCTGGTCGGCCACGGAATGGTCGGCCAGCGGTTCCTGGAGTCGCTCGCCGACCGTGGGGTCACCGAGCGGGCCAGGATCGTGGTCCTCTGCGAGGAGCCGCGTCCGGCTTATGACCGCGTGCAGCTGACCTCGTACTTCTCCGGAAAGACGCCCGACGACCTGTCGATGGTCGAGGCGGGCTTCATGGAGAAGCACGGCATCGAGCTCTACGTGGGCGATGCGGCGGAGTCGGTGGACCGGGAGGCCCGTACGGTCACCGCCCGCTCCGGGCAGGTCTTCGCGTACGACGCGCTCGTCCTCGCGACCGGCTCGTACCCGTTCGTTCCGCCGGTGCCCGGCAAGGACGCCCGCGGCTGTTTCGTGTACCGGACGATCGAGGACCTCCTCGCCATCGAGGAGTACGCGAAGACGGCGACGACCGGCGCGGTCGTCGGCGGCGGTCTGCTCGGCCTGGAGGCGGCCGGCGCGCTCAAGGGCCTCGGACTCGACACCCACGTGGTGGAGTTCGCGCCGCGTCTGATGCCGGTGCAGGTCGACGAGGGCGGTGGCGCCGCGCTGCTGCGCACGATCGAGCGGATGGGTCTGACCGTCCACACCGGGATCGGCACGCAGGAGGTCGTGACGGCGGACGGCGCCGTGACGGGCATGAAGCTGTCGGACGGTTCCGAACTGGCCACGGACATGGTCGTGTTCTCGGCCGGTGTACGCCCCCGGGACCAGCTGGCCCGCGACTGCGGCCTGACCGTCGGGGAGCGCGGCGGCATCGCGGTCGACGAGCAGTGCCGTACGTCGGACCCGGCGGTCTTCGCGATCGGCGAGTGCGCGCTCGCCTCCGACGGGCGGGTGTACGGCCTGGTGGCGCCGGGCTACGAGATGGCGCTGACGGTGGCCGCGACCCTGGCGGCCGAGACCGGGGACGGCGGGGGCGAGGGGGCCGGCTTCACCGGCGCCGACCTGTCGACGAAGCTGAAGCTGCTCGGTGTGGACGTGGCCTCGTTCGGCGACGCGCACGGCACGGCCGAGGGCTGCCTCGACGTCGTGTACTCCGACTCCCGCTCGGGCGTCTACAAGAAGCTGGTCGTGAGCGGTGACGGCGTCCTCCTCGGCGGTGTCCTGGTCGGCGACGCCGAGCAGTACGGCCTGCTCCGCCCTCTCACCGGCACGGTGCCGCCGGTCTCCCCCGAGCAGCTGGTGCTTCCGGCGGGCGCGGGCGCGCCGGTGGCGCTCGGCCCTTCGGCACTGCCGGACGACGCGGTGATCTGCTCCTGCCACAACGTGACGAAGCATGCGATCGGCGAGTGCTCCTCGCTCGCCGAGGTGAAGAAGTGCACCAAGGCCGGTACGGGCTGCGGCAGTTGCGTGAAGATCATCGAGAAGCTGCTGCCGGCGCCGGCCGACAAGGGGCTCTGCGGCTGCTTCTCGTACGGCCGGAGCGAGCTGTACGAGATCGCCCGCACCCTGCGGATCACCTCGTTCGCCGCGCTGCTCGACTCGCACGGGCGGCCGGAGGCGCGGGGCGGTGAGGGCTGTGAGGTCTGCAAGCCGACCGTCGGCTCGATCATCGCCTCTCTCGCCCCGACACTCGGCATCGGCGGCTACATCCTGGACGGCGAGCAGGCCTCCCTCCAGGACACCAACGACCACTTCCTCGCCAACATGCAGCGCAACGGCTCGTACTCGGTCGTGCCGCGCATCCCCGGCGGTGAGATCACCCCGGACAAGCTGATCGTGATCGGCGAGGTGGCCCGCGACTTCGGCCTCTACACGAAGATCACGGGCGGCCAGCGGATCGACCTCTTCGGCGCCCGGGTGGACCAGCTCCCCGCGATCTGGACCCGCCTGGTCGACGCGGGCTTCGAGTCGGGGCACGCGTACGGCAAGGCGCTGCGCACGATCAAGTCCTGCGTGGGGCAGACCTGGTGCCGGTACGGCGTCCAGGACTCGGTGAAGATGGCGATCCAGCTGGAGCTGCGCTACCGGGGCCTGCGCGCCCCGCACAAGCTCAAGTCGGCGGTCTCCGGCTGCGCCCGCGAGTGCGCGGAGGCGCAGTCGAAGGACTTCGGGATCATCGCGACGGCCAACGGCTGGAACCTGTACGTCGGCGGGAACGGCGGCGCGACCCCGCGCCACGCGGACCTGCTCGCCCAGGACCTCTCCGACGCCGAACTGGTGCGGCTGATCGACCGGTTCCTGATGTTCTACATCCGGACGGCGGACCGCCTGGAGCGGACGTCGACCTGGCTGGAGCGCCTGGAGGGCGGGCTCGACCACCTCAAGGACGTGGTGGTGCACGACTCGCTCGGGCTCTGCGACGAGCTGGAGGCGCTGATGGCGGCGCACGTCGCCGACTACCAGGACGAGTGGGCGCAGACCCTGGACGACCCGGACCGGCTGCGGCGCTTCGTCTCCTTCGTGAACGCGCCGGAGGCACCGGACCCCTCGGTCCGCTTCGTGCCGGAGCGCGACCAGATCAAGCCGGACCTCACGATCCTGACGCTCGGCAGGACGAACAGCACGCTGGAAGGGGCTTCCTCCCGATGACGACTCTCACGACGCGCACCACGACTTCACTCGAACTCTCGCCCGCCCCCGGCTCCTGGCTGACGGTCTGCGAGGAGTCCCGGCTGACGCCCGGCCGGGGCGCGGCGGTGCTGCTGCCGGACGGCCGGCAGGCGGCGGTCTTCCGGGACCGGTCGGGACGGCTGTACGCGATCGACAACCGGGACCCGTTCACGGGGGCTCAGGTGCTCTCCCGGGGGCTCGTCGGCTCGGCGGGCGGACGTCCGTTCGTGGCCTCGCCGCTCCTGAAGCAGCGCTTCGACCTGGAGACGGGACGGTGCCTGGACGACGACGAGGTCGCCGTGACGGTGTTCCCCGTACGCCTGACGTAACTTGACTGATCGTTCCAGATAGCCGTACGGTCTTCTTGTGGCCAGGACCAAGGAATTCGATCCCGACGCCGCGCTCCAGGCCGCACTCGAGCTGTTCTGGGCGCGCGGCTACGAGGCGACGACGATGTCGGACCTCGTGGAGCGCCTCGGTGTCGGCCGGGCCAGCATCTACGCGACCTTCGGGAACAAGCACGCGCTGTACCTGAAGGCGATGGACCGCTACCTGGAGACCCGCGACCCCCGGCTCGTCGAGGAGCTGTCCGCACCGGGCCCGGCCCTGCCGGCCGTCCGCACGCTCGTCCGCCGTTTCGCCGCCGAGGCGTCGGCCGACAAGGAGCGTCTGAACGGCTGTTTCGTCACCAACTCGGCAGCGGAACTGGGGCCGCACGACACGGCGGTGGCCCGCCGGGTCGAGCTCAGCTGGGAGCAGGTCGAGACGCTCCTGTACGCGGCGCTCACCCGGGCCCGCGCCGGGGGCGAGCTGCCGGCCGGCCGGGACCCGCGAGCCCTGGCGCGCATGCTGCTCGTGCTGCTCCAGGGGATCCGGGTGGTCGGCAAGGCGTCGAGCGACCCGACCAGGGTCCGGGACGCGGCGGAACAGGCACTGGACCTGCTGGAATGAGCCTGCAGGGATGAGGAATGGGCGCCCACGGGGGGCGCCCATTCTTCGGCGCTAATTCTGGAATGTACAGTCAAGTATAGGGGATGGGAATGCTTTCGACGAAGGCGCGGGAGCCCGGCGGGGTCACGAACGGCGGGGTCACGAACAGCGGGCGCGAACCCGGCCCCCGTACACGCGGCGGCTTCGCGCTCCTCGGGGCCGTGCAGATGACGCTCATCTTCACGCTCGCCTCCCTCGCCGTCCCCCTCCCCCGCATCGGCGCCGAATTCCGGCTCGACCGTGCCCAGTTGATCCTGCTGAGCGCCGCGTACGGGCTGACCTTCGCCGGGCTGCTGCTCTTCGGCGGGCGGCTCGCCGACCGCTTCGGCGGGCGCCGGAGCCTCACCACGGGGCTGCTGGTCTTCGGCGCCGCGTCCGCCCTCGCGCCGCTCACCCCCGGGTACGAGGCGCTGCTCGCCGCCCGGTTCGGGCAGGGCGTGGGCGCCGCGCTCGTCGCCCCGGCGGCGATGGCGGTGCTCCGGTCCCTGTTCCCCGAACCGGCCGCGTACGGCAGGGCGATGGCCACCTGGGGCGGCCTCTCCGTGCTCGGCGCGACGGCGGGGAATCTCCTCTCGGGGGTGATCGCGGGGGCCACCTCCTGGCGCGGCACCTTCGCGGTCCCGGTGGCGGTGACCGTCGCGGCCCTGCTCCTCACGCCACGCGTACTGCCCGGGACCGCACCCGACGACGCCCCCGGGCCCGCCGTCGACCGCCGGTCCCCCGACCTCCCCGGGCCCGCCGCCGACCGCAGGTCCCTCGACCTCCCCGGCGCCCTGCTCGCCACCGCCGGGATCACGCTCGCCAGTTTCGGGCTCGTCCTCACCGACGCCCACCCCTGGGGCTCCGCCCCCGTCCTCGTCCCCCTCCTCGGCGGGCTCGTCCTCCTGGCCGCCTTCGCGGCCGTCGAGCGACGCACCGCCGACCCGCTGCTGCCGCCGGACTTCCTGCGCGACGGCCGCCGGGTCCTGGGCCTCGCGGCGATCGGACTCACGGCGGCCGGTACGGCGACCGTCTTCATCCTGCTCTCCCTCGCGTTCCAGCAGCAGCGCGGCTGGAACGAGCTGGGGACCTCCGCCGCCTTCGTGCCCTTCGCGGTCGCCCTGCTCGGCTCGGGACGGCTCGCCGGCCCGCTGATCAGGCGGTACGGCCCCGGGCGCGTGACCGCGACCGGGCTCGGAACGGCGGCAGCGGGACTCGGACTGCTCGCCGCGACCGGTTTCGACACCTCGGTCCCGTACGCGTACGGGCTCCTCCCCGGCCTGCTCCTGCTGCCGGCCGGCGGCGCCCTGTCCTTCGCGGCCGCCGCCGTCCTGGCCACCGAGGGCGTCCCGGCGCACCGGGCGGGCCTGGCGGGCGGCGTCCTGAACACGGCGATGGAACTCGGCCCGACCGTGGTCTTCGCCGCACTGCTCACCCTCGGCGGGGACGCGGTGTCACTGGCGGCAGCGGCCGCCCTGTTCGCGGCGCTCGCCGCGGCCACGATCCGCGTCAAGTAACCACACACACTCACACGGGAGTCAGCTCACATGAACGCACGCTTCACCGACCGCGTCGTCCTCGTCACCGGGGCCGGTTCCGGTCTCGGCCGGGCCATCGCGCTCGCCTTCGCCGCCGAGGGCGCGAAGGTCGTCGTCGCCGGCCGTACCGCCGAGCCCCTGGAGGGGACGGTGGGCCTGATCGAGGCCGCCGGGGGCACCGCCGCGGCCGTCACGGCCGATGTGGCCCGCGCCGAGTCCGTACGGGAGCTGGTCCGGCGTACGGTCGAGGTCTTCGGCGGCCTCGACGTGGCCGTGAACAACGCGGGGGTCTTCCGGGGCGGGCACAGCGCCGCCGACTTCCCCCTGGACGACTGGCAGACCCTGCTCGACATCAACGTCACGG
This sequence comes from Streptomyces sp. NBC_01077, assembly GCF_045162855.1. NCBI lineage: Bacteria > Bacillati > Actinomycetota > Actinomycetes > Kitasatosporales > Streptomycetaceae > Streptomyces > Streptomyces sp. NBC_01077. Next base: position 3,517,060 of record NZ_CP108669.1, read on the forward strand.
GGGTGCTGCACGCCCTGCAGGCCGAGGTGGCCCACATGCGGGCGCACGGGGGCGGGGCGATCGTGAACATCGCGTCGAACCTGGGCCCGCACGTCCGGATCCCCGGGGTCTTCGGCTACCAGGTCTCGAAGGCGGCCGTGTCGGCGCTGACCAGGGCCGCGGCCCTGGACCACATCGCCGACGGGGTCCGGATCAACGCGGTCAGCCCCGGCGCCTCGGAGTCCACGATGTCCCTGCGGCCCGGCGAGACGGAGGCCGATCGGGAGGTCCGGATGAAGCAGGAGTCTCCGCTGGGGCGGATCTCCTCCGCAGCCGAGGTGGCGGCGGCCGTGCTGTACCTCGCGTCGGACGCGGCCGGCTCCGCCGTCGGCACGGACCTGGTGATCGACGGCGGCGTCTCCGCCTGACACGCGCGGGGCTCAGCCCTGGGCGGCCGCCGGGTCCATCCAGAAGACCTCCCAGTGGTGGCCGTCCAGGTCGGCGAAGGAGCGGCCGTACATGAAGCCGAGGTCCATCGGCTCCTTCGCGGGGGTGCCGCCGGCGGCGAGGGCGGCGTCGGCCAGCTCGTCGCACTTCTCACGGCTCTCGGCGCTCAGGGTGACCAGGACCTCGGTGGTCCTGGTGGCGTCGGAGAGCTCCTTGCCGGGGGCCATGAAGGACTTGAACTTGGGCTCTTCGAGCAGCATCGCGAAGATCGTCTCGCTGAAGACCACACAGGCGGTGGTCTCGTCGCTGAACTGCGGGTTGTGGGAGAAGCCGAGCTTCTCGAAGAAGGCCCTGCTGGCGTCGACACTCTTGACGGGCAGGTTCACGAAGATCATCTGCGGGGCCATGATGCGCTCTCTTCCCTTGCGTTCCGGTCGTTCCGGCGCTCTCAAGAGGTAGGACGGGCGTCCCGCCCGTAACTCATCGCTCTCCCGAAGATTTTTTGCGCTCAGGCCACGGAGCGCAGCTCAAGGGCCGCCAACGGCACGAATCCCCCGCCGGAGCCCGCCGTGTCCGCCCCGGGCCCGGCGAGCCGCCGCAGCAGGGCGAGAGCGATCCGCTCGCCCTGCGCCTTGGCCCGCTCGGCCAGCGGGCCGGCGTGGAGGCCGTCGACGGTGGCGTGCCAGAGCTGCACCCAGCGTCCGAAGTGGGCGGCGGTGAGGGCCCGGGCGGAATGGAGTGCGGAGTGCGGGGCGAAGGCGTCCCGCCCGTAGTCGGCGGTACGGAAGAGGGCGCGCTCCCAGAAGTCGGTGATGCGCGGCAGATGGACCTCCAGGTCGGTCCCGGCGATCTCGGTGAAGAACGGCCCGATGAGCGGGTCGGCGAAGGCCGCGCGGTAGAAGCGCCGCAGCAGCACGTCGAGGTCGTCACGATCACGAATGTCCCGGCCGGCGCACATACCCCCAGTGTCCCCGCAGGAGCGGACAGCCCCAAGTGCCGAAGGTCCCCGAGCCCCAGGTGCCGAGGGTCACCCGAGCCCCAGGCGCCGAGGGTCCCCCGAGCCCCAGGTACCGAAGGCCCCCGCACGACCGACAGGGCCCCGCCGCTTCCTCTTCACCGCTTGTTGATGCACAGTCAATTCCGTACTCCTAGTTTCCGGAAGCGCGCGACCCCGTCGCCGACCGGCATGACGGGGCGGTTCACCACCCTTCTCAGGAGTGAGACGTGGAGCGACGCAGTTTCCTGCGCGGAGCGGTCATCGGCACGTCGGCCGCCGCCTTCGGCGGCACACTGATGCACGGCGCCGCGTACGCGGCCCCCGCCCAGCCCGGCGCCGGCCCCTACGGCGCCCTCGGCGCGGCGGACGCCAACGGCATCCTGCTGCCCGCCGGTTTCACCAGCCGGGTCATCGCACGGTCCGGCCAGACCGTGCCCGGCACCTCGTACACCTGGCACAGCGCTCCCGACGGCGGCGCCTGCTTCGCCGACGGCACCGGCTGGATCTACGTGTCCAACTCGGAGATCAACCCGAGCGGCGGCACGAGCGCGGTGCGGTTCAGCTCGACCGGCGCCGTCACCGGCGCGTACCGCATCCTGTCCGGCACCCGTCAGAACTGCGCCGGCGGCAGGACCCCGTGGAACACCTGGCTCTCCTGCGAGGAGGTCAGCCTCGGGTACGTCTACGAGACCGACCCGTACGGCGTGAACGCGGCCGTCCGCCGGGACACCATGGGCCGGTTCAAGCACGAGGCCGCCGCGGCCGACCCGGTCCGCAAGGTCGTCTACCTGACCGAGGACGAGACGAGCGGCTGCCTCTACCGCTTCATCCCCACCACCTGGGGCAACCTCTCCGCCGGCACCCTCCAGGTGATGGTCGCCGGCACCGCCACCTCCGGCTCCTTCACCTGGCAGAACGTGCCGGACCCGGACGGCTCCCCGACCGTGACCCGCAGCCAGGTCTCCGGCTCGAAGAAGTTCAACGGCGGCGAGGGCTGCCACTACGCCAACGACACCGTCTGGTTCACCACCAAGGGCGACAACCGCCTCTGGCAGCTCAACCTCACCACCAGCACCTACGAGCTGGCCTACGACGACTCGCTCGTACCGAACGGCGCCGCCCCGCTCACCGGTGTCGACAACGTCACCGGCTCCTCCTCCGGAGACCTCTTCATCGCCGAGGACGGCGGCAACATGGAGATCTGCGTCATCACCCCGGACGACGTCGTCGCCCCGTTCCTGCGGATCAGCGGCCAGTCCTCCTCGGAGATCACCGGCCCCGCCTTCTCCCCCGACGGCACGCGGCTGTACTTCTCCAGCCAGCGGGGCACGAGCGGCAGCTCCTCCGCCGGCATCACCTACGAGGTGACGGGCCCGTTCCGCGCGTGACGCCTTCGAGGTGACGGGCCCGTCCTTCGCGTCACCTACGAGGTGACCGGCCCGTTGCGCGCGTAGCACCGCAGATCCACCGTCCGTTGGGCGCCGCCGAGCAAGGCGGCGCCCAACGGCGTCAGTGTGTGCAGGACCGCGTTCCCGTGGCGCAGGGTCGCGATGAGTCCGGCCTCGCGCAGGACGCCCGCGTGCTGGCTCGCCGAGGCGAGCGACACCCCGGCCCGGCGGGCGAGCTCGCTCGTCGTACCGCCGTCGCCGATGGCGTGCAGGACCGCCGAGCGGGTCTGGCCGACCAGCTTGGCGAGCGAGGAGCCGCCCGGCGCGCGCACCGTCGGCGCCTCGCCGTGGGTGACGGGGTAGACGAGCACCGGCGGCAGCGCGGGGTCGCGCAGCACGACGGGGGTCCCCCGGCAGAAGTACGAGGGCTGGAGCAGCAGCCCCCGCCCGTCGAGGTGGACGTCCCGGTCGACCGGGTAGTCGGCCTCCAGGACGGGCGCGCGCCAGCGCAGCATCGGCGGCAGCGAGGCGAGGAGTTCGTCGGCGCCACCGTCCAGGAGCGCGCGGCCGCGGCGCGCCCGGTCGGCCTCGACGCGGGCCCGGATGTGCGGCCAGTACGGCTCCACGGCGGCCCGGTGGTAGCTCCGCAGCGCCCCCACGAGCCGGTCGAAGGGCTCCGCGCCGCCGTCGGCGAGGGCGCGCAGCGAATGCGGTACCGTCCGCCCGCCGGACCGGCCCGCGGCGAGCAGCGAGAGTTCGCCGCGCAGCCGGCCGGCAGGGGTCGCACGGATCGCCTGGAGCCCCTCGTCGAGCCCGATGACGCCCTCGGCGGGCGTCAGGAAGTCGGGGAAATAGCCCCGGCTGGGAACGAGCGCCGCGAGGAGCCGGGTCTCACCACCGAGCCGCATCCGGGTTTCGGAGCGCCATTCTCCGAAGACGACGGGGCCGCGCCGGTCCCTTAAACGGTGAAAACTGAGAATCGTTTCCCACAGAACATCGGGCCGGGCGGCGGTCCGCACCCCCGCCAGGTCGTTTCCGGTGAAATGAATCCGCAGCATGACGTCCCCACCTGTGCACTCGCAACCACCCCCGACGACGAGTATGCACAGCATCACTGCACGTTACCAGGGTGTTTCAGCCACAGTTGAAAAGCATCGCGGCAATGGGGGCGGAACCGAAAAGCTGTACGGGTCGGGCAGGAAACCTTCAGGACCGAGGTGACGTGGTGAAGACCGTGGGGGGCTTTGCCCGTCCGGCGGCGGTCGGCGAGGTTGCGGCTCACCTGCCCGGCATCGGTAAAGGGCGCGGCCTCCGGGTGGGGATCCGGGGGCCGCGCCCGTCCCATTCTTTGCGGTGAGGAACCGAACAAGTTCAATGGCCAATAATTCAATCAGGCGCAATTGAACAACTACTCACATCCGCTCAACAAACAAACGACGGGACGGACACCTCCGCACAAAGGTGTCCGTCCCGTCGCCGTGATTCCGGAGCCGCCGCCCGCCGGTGAGGGTGGTGAGGTGACCGACGGCGCCCCCGGCCGTACCGGAGTGGTTCCGGGATTCCCGCTGCTGAACGGGGGTTCAGGAGGGCCCGACCGCCGCTCCTGACCCCCCGTTCAGCAGGACTCAGCGGCTGTCGCTGCCCTTCGACTCGGCCGCCGCGCGGCCGGCCTCCAGACGCGCCACCGGGATCCGGAAGGGCGAGCAGGAGACGTAGTCGAGACCGACCTCGTGGAAGAAGTGCACCGACTCCGGGTCACCGCCGTGCTCGCCGCAGACACCGAGCTTGATGTCGGGGCGGGTGGCGCGGCCGGCCTGGACGGCGCTGCGCACGAGCGCGCCGACACCGTCCTTGTCGATGGTCTCGAAGGGGCTGACGCCGAAGATGCCCTTCTCCAGGTACGCGGTGAAGAACGAGGCCTCCACGTCGTCGCGGGAGAAGCCCCACACCGTCTGCGTCAGGTCGTTCGTGCCGAAGGAGAAGAACTCCGCGGCCTCGGCGATCTGACCGGCGGTCACGGCGGCGCGCGGCAGCTCGATCATGGTGCCGAGCGCGAGCTTCAGGTCCACGCCGGTCTGCGCCCGGACCTCCGCGATGACCGTCTCGGCCTCCTCGCGGACGATCTCCAGCTCCTGGACGGTGCCGACGAGCGGGATCATGATCTCGACGCGCGGGTCGCCCTTGGCGTCGATGCGCTGGGCCGCGGCCTCGGCGATCGCCCGGACCTGCATGGTGAACAGGCCGGGGATGACCAGGCCGAGGCGGACGCCGCGCAGACCCAGCATCGGGTTCTGCTCGTGCAGCCGGTGCACGGCCTGGAGCAGGCGCAGGTCGTTCTCGTGCGGCTCCTTGCGGGACTCGGCGAGGGCGACGCGCACCGACAGCTCGGTGATGTCGGGCAGGAACTCGTGCAGCGGCGGGTCGAGCAGCCGGACCGTGACGGGCAGCCCGTCCATGGCCTCGAAGAGCTCGACGAAGTCCGTCTTCTGCAGCGGCAGGAGGGCTTCCAGGGCCTGGTCGCGCTCGGTGTCCGTGTCGGCGAGGATCAGGCGCTCGACGAACTGGCGGCGCTCGCCGAGGAACATGTGCTCGGTGCGGCAGAGGCCGATGCCCTGGGCGCCGAAGCGGCGGGCGCGGTTGGCGTCCTCGGCGTTGTCCGCGTTGGCGCGGACGCGCAGGCGGCGGACGCGGTCGGCGTAGGCCATGATCCGGTGGACGGCCTGGACCAGCTCGTCGGCGTCGTCCGCACCGGCGTGCATGCGGCCCTCGAAGTACTCGACGACCGGGGACGGTACGACGGGTACCTCACCGAGGTAGACCTTGCCGGTGGAGCCGTCGATGGAGACGACGTCACCCTCCTCGACGACCTGGCCGTCGGAGGTGGTCATCCGGCGGCGCTTGGTGTCGACCTCGAGCTCCTCGGCGCCGCAGACACAGGTCTTGCCCATGCCGCGGGCGACGACGGCGGCGTGCGAGGTCTTGCCGCCGCGGGAGGTGAGGATGCCCTCGGCGGCGATCATGCCGTCCAGGTCGTCCGGGTTGGTCTCGCGGCGGATCAGGATGACCTTCTCGCCGGACCGGGACCACTTGACGGCGGTGTACGAGTCGAAGACGGCCTTGCCGACGGCGGCGCCCGGGGAGGCGGCGATGCCGCGCCCGATCTGGTCGACCTTCGCGTCCTCGTCGAACTTGGGGAACATCAGCTGGGCGAGCTGCGCGCCGGTGACGCGCTGGAGCGCCTCGGCCTCGTCGATCAGGCCCTGGTCCACGAGCTGCGTGGCGATGCGGAAGGCGGCACCGGCGGTGCGCTTGCCGACGCGGGTCTGGAGCATCCAGAGCTGGCCGCGCTCGATGGTGAACTCGATGTCGCAGAGATCCTTGTAGTGGGTCTCCAGCGTGTTCATGATGTGCATGAGCTGGTCGTACGACGTCTTGTCGATCGACTCGAGGTCGGCCAGCGGCACGGTGTTGCGGATACCCGCGACGACGTCCTCGCCCTGCGCGTTCTGCAGGTAGTCGCCGTAGACGCCGGCGTGACCGGAGGCGGGGTCGCGGGTGAAGGCGACGCCGGTGCCGGAGTCCGGGCCGAGGTTGCCGAAGACCATCGAGCAGACGTTGACGGCGGTGCCGAGGTCGCCCGGGATGCGCTCCTGGCGGCGGTACAGCTTCGCGCGGTCGGTGTTCCAGGAGTTGAAGACGGCCTCGATGGCGAGGTCCATCTGCTCACGCGGGTCCTGGGGGAAGTCGCGGCCGGTCTCGGCCTTCACGATCTTCTTGAAGTGATCGACGACCTTCTTGAGGTCGGCGGCGTCGAGGTCGGTGTCGCTGGCGACCTTCTTCGCGGCCTTCGCCTCGTCCAGCGCGTCCTCGAAGAGCTCGCCCTCGACGCCGAGGACGGTCTTGCCGAACATCTGGATGAGACGGCGGTACGAGTCCCACGCGAAGCGCTCGTTGTCGGCCTGGCGGGCGAGTCCGACGACGGACTCGTCGGAGAGGCCGATGTTGAGGACCGTGTCCATCATGCCCGGCATGGAGAACTTCGCTCCGGAGCGCACGGAGACGAGCAGCGGGTCGTCGGCCTGGCCGAGCTTCTTGCCCATCTGCTGCTCAAGGGCGTCGAGGTGGGCACTCACCTCGTCGCGGAGCTCGACCGGCTCCGAGCCGCTCTCGAGGTAGACCTTGCACGCTTCGGTGGTGATCGTGAACCCGGGAGGGACCGGAAGACCGAGGTTGGTCATCTCGGCCAGGTTCGCGCCCTTGCCACCGAGCAGGTCCTTCAGGTCCCTGTTGCCCTCGGTGAAGTCGTACACGAACTTCTGATCATTGTTTTCCGACACGGGTCCCGACTCCTCGATGACTCGGTTGGCTGCCCTGACGGCGAGGAACATACCCAGATCGAAGGCTTCTGGGGAGGTACGCCTAGCGGTCACGTGGCCTTAACCACCCGTCCGCCAGCACTTCGAAAGTAACCGAGAAGTAGCTTCCGTTTTCAGGCCCCGAAGGCTGTATGACCCAAAGCAGAGAGAAGTCGCTCACATGAGCGCGCATCCGAGCACTTGCGTTCAAGTCTTGAACGCAAAAAGGGTGGCACCCCGTGCCACCCTTCAGGCGATGCAGCCGTTTGTAACCTGCTCATCTGAGCACCACCCCCCTCAAGGGTGGCGAGGATCACTCCCCCGGAAAGGCCAGATCTCAGCCGCCGGACGTGTCCAGCTCGGCTTCCTCGCTCACGCCGGAGCAGTCGTACGGGTCCTTCAACCAGCCGTCCGGCAGGACAACTCGGTTGTTTCCGGACGTACGGCCCCGAGGACCGTCCGCACCCACGGGCCACGACTGGTCCAGGTCCAGCTCGCTCAACTGAGCGCTCAGTTCGTCGAGGGAAGAGGTGATCGCCAGCTTCTTGCGCATCTCGGAGCCCACCGAGAAGCCCTTCAGGTACCAGGCGACATGCTTGCGGAAGTCGATGACACCGCGTGCCTCGTCGCCGAGCCACTCCCCGAGCAGCCGCGCGTGCCGCACCATCGCGTCCGCGACCACCCGCAGCCCGGGCGCCGCGTAGGCTCCCGTGCCCTCGAAGCCGGCCACCAGGTCCGCGAAGAGCCACGGCCGCCCCAGGCAGCCACGGCCGACGACCACGCCGTCGCAGCCCGTCTCCCGCATCATCCGCAGGGCGTCGTCGGCGGACCAGATGTCGCCGTTGCCGAGCACCGGGATCTCCGGCACGTGCTCCTTGAGGCGCGCGATCGCGTCCCAGTCCGCCGTACCGCCGTAGTGCTGGGCCGCCGTCCGCCCGTGCAGGGCGATCGCCGTGACGCCCTCCTCCACCGCGATCCGGCCCGCGTCCAGATACGTGATGTGGTCGTCGTCGATGCCCTTGCGCATCTTCATCGTGACCGGCAGGTCACCCGCGTTGGTCACGGCCTCGTTGAGGATCGCGCGCAGCAGCGGCCGCTTGTAGGGCAGGGCCGAGCCGCCGCCCTTACGGGTCACCTTGGGGACCGGGCAGCCGAAGTTCAGGTCGATGTGGTCGGCGAGGTCCTCGTCGACGATCATCCGCACGGCCTTGCCGACCGTCACCGGGTCGACGCCGTACAGCTGGATCGAGCGCGGCTGCTCGGTCGCGTCGAAGCGGATGAGCTGCATCGTCTTCTCGTTGCGCTCGACCAGGGCGCGCGTCGTGATCATCTCGCTCACGAACAGCCCCTTGCCGCCGCTGAACTCGCGGCAGAGGGTACGGAAGGGGGCGTTGGTGATGCTGGCCATCGGGGCGAGCACCACCGGCGGCTGCACGATGTGCGGCCCGATGGCGAGGGGGGAGAACGCGGTCATTGGCCCATTGTCGCGCACTGCGCCGGTCATTAGTTAGCCGTACTATCCGAACATGCCAGAGCTCACACGCGCGCAGCTCCCGCGGGGCCGGCAGCTCGTCGTCCTGGCGATCTGCTGCATGAGTCTGCTGATCGTCAGCCTGGACAACACCGCGCTCAACGTCGCCCTGCCCTCCCTGCGGCGCGACCTGGGCGCCTCCGTCTCCGGCCTGCAGTGGGTCATCGACGCGTACACCCTCGTCCTGGCCTCGCTGCTCATGCTCGCGGGCTCCACCGCCGACCGCATCGGCCGCCGCAAGGTCTTCGTGACCGGCCTCGTCGTCTTCGCGCTCGGCTCGCTGCTCTGTTCCCTCGCCCCCAACCTGGAGGCGCTGATCGCCTTCCGGGCGGTGCAGGCGGTGGGCGGCTCGATGTTGAACCCGGTCGCCATGTCGATCATCACCAACACCTTCACCGAACCCGCCGCACGCGCGCGTGCCATCGGCGTCTGGGGCTCGGTCGTCGGTATCTCCCTGGCCCTGGGACCGCTGGTGGGCGGCGTGCTCGTCGAGTCGGTCGGCTGGCGGGCGATCTTCTGGGTCAACCTGCCGGTCGCCCTCGTCGCCCTGCTCCTCACCCTGCGGTACGTCCCCGAGTCCCGCGCGCCCCGGCCCCGGCGCGCCGACCCCGTCGGACAGCTCCTCGTGGCGACGCTCCTCGGCTCCCTCACGTACGCGATCATCGAGACCGACCCGCTCTTCGCCGGGATCGCGGCCGTGGCCCTCGGCGGGGTCCTCGTGTACGAGCCGAGGCGCCGAGAGCCCCTGATCGACCTGCGGTTCTTCCGCAGCGCGCCGTTCAGCGGGGCCACCGTCGTCGCGGTCTGCGCCTTCTCGGGCTTCGCCGGCTTCCTGTTCCTGAACACCCTGTACCTCCAGGAGGTGCGCGGACTCTCCCCGCTGGACGCCGGCCTGTACGTGCTGCCGATGGCGGGCATGACCTTCGTCTTCGCCCCGCTGTCGGGGCGGCTCACGGGCGCGCGTGGACCCCGTCTCCCGCTGCTCCTCGCGGGCACGGCGATGGCCACGGGCGCGCTGCTCTTCGCGGCCTTCGGCGCGGAGACCCACGATCCGCTGCTCTTCATCGGGTACGTGGCCTTCGGCATCGGCTTCGGCCTGGTCAACGCGCCGATCACCAACACGGCCGTCTCGGGGATGCCCCGCGCGCAGGCCGGGGTGGCGGCGGCGGTGGCCTCGACGAGCCGCCAGGTGGGGCAGACGCTCGGGGTGGCGGTCGTCGGCACGGTGCTCGCGACGGGGGTGGGTGCCGGGATGTCCGCGGAGGATTTCGTGACGGCGGCGCGGCCCGGCTACTGGGTGGTGACGGCCTGCGGCCTCGCCGTCCTCGCGGTCGGCGCGCTGACCAGCGGAAAGTGGGCCCGCCGCACGGCGGAACGGACGGCCCGGTGTCTGGAGGGGGAGGACGAGCGTCAGGCGGAGACCGAGGTGGGGGCGGACACGGGCACGGACTCGGGCACGGGCACGGGCACGGACTCGGGGCTCAAGCGGCGGTGAGGGCCTCGTCGTCCTGACGGATCTCCTGTTCACGTACGACGAATTCCAGGAGCCGCTCGACGCCGGCCCGGGTCTCGTCGTCGACGGGCACGTAGGTGACGAGGTGCGGTCCGGGGGTCGGGCCGAGCCAGAGGTTGGTGTGCTCGAACCTGAGCAGGCCCACGTGCGCGTTGTGGATGACCTTGGTGCGACCGCCCGGGGCGACCACGTCGCGCCGCGCCCAGATCTCCCGGAACTCCGGTGAGGCCGCTTCGAGCCGCTGGACCAGCGCCTTCCAGGCGGGCTCGGCCAGGTGCTCGGCCATGGAGGCCCGGAGCTTCCCGGCAAGGATGGGGAGGAGGTCCGGCAGGTCGGTGGCCGCGGCCTGGAAGTCCGCGTTGGTGAAGGCCAGCCAGAGGGAGTTGCGATCCTCCCGGGGCAGGGCGTCGAGGTCGCAGAAGAGCCGCCCGAAGGTCCGGTTGTGGGCGAGGAAGTCGAAGCGGCTGTTCTGGACGGCGGCGGGGACGGGCTCCAGCTGCTCCAGGATCGCGCGCAGCGCGGGGGTCACGGCCGGGCAGGGTGCGCCGGGATGCGGGTCGGCCTGTCCGGCGAGGGCGAAGAGGTGGCTCCGCTCGGTCGGGTCGAGGAGCAGCGCGTCGGCGAGGGCGTCGAGGACCTGCGGGGACACCTGGATGTCCCGGGCCTGTTCGAGCCAGGTGTACCAGGTGACGCCGACGGCGGAGAGGTGGGCGACCTCCTCGCGGCGCAGGCCGGGGGTGCGGCGGCGGCGCCCCCGGGGCAGGCCGACCTGCTCGGGGGTGATGCGCTCGCGCCGGCTGCGCAGGAAGGCGGCGAGCTCGTGTCGCCGCGTACCGGGTTCGGCCGTCGTCATGGTCGTCACGCTTCCAGGGTGCCGGGGCGGTCAGCCCATTGCCAGGTACTGCTTCTACCAGGATAAAGACACTCTGGTACCAGGCTGAGTGGCGGCGGATCGTCGGATGCGTGACTACAACCTCCGCTTCTCCCCGGGCCGGTACCCCGGCCGCCGCGCCCGGCCGTCCGGCGCTCGGTGCCCTCGGCCTGTTCACCGTCCTCCTCGGCGCCGCGCTGCCGCTGATCGACTTCTTCATCGTCAATGTCGCCCTGCCGTCCATCGACCACGACCTCGCGGCCGGCCCGGCGCTCCTCGAACTGATCGTCGCCGGATACGGCCTGTCGTACGCCGTGCTGCTCGTCCTCGGCGGGCGGCTCGGCGACCTCTTCGGGCGCCGTCGGCTCTTCCTCGCCGGCATGGCGGCCTTCGGTCTGACCTCGCTCGCCTGCGGTCTCGCCCCGGACGCCTGGACACTGGTCGGGGCACGGGTGGCGCAGGGCGCGGCGGCGGCGCTGATGCTCCCGCAGGTCCTCGCCACCATCCACTCCTCGACGGAGGGCGCCCGGCGGGCCAAGGCGCTGAGCCTGTACGGGGCGACCGCGGGGCTCTCCATGGTGACCGGCCAGATCCTGGGCGGGGTGCTCGTCGCCGCCGACCTCGCGGGCTCGGGCTGGCGTGCGGTGTTCCTGGTGAACGTGCCGGTGGCGGTGGCGGGCCTCGTCCTGGCCTTCCGTACGGTCCCGGAGACCCGCTCGGACCGCCCGGCGCCGGTGGACGTGGCGGGCACGCTGCTGCTCGCGGTCTCGCTGCTCACCCTGCTCGCACCCCTGACGGAGGGCCGGACGGCGGGCTGGCCGCTGTGGACCTGGGTGTCGCTGGCCGTGTTCCCGTTCGCGGCGGCGGCCTTCTGGTGGGTGGAACGGCGGGCGGACCGCCGGGGCCGCACCCCGCTTGTCCCACCGAGTCTGCTCGACCTGGTCTCGCTGCGGCGCGGGCTGATCCTCGTCCTGCCGCTCTCGGGCGGCTTCGGCGGCTTCATGTTCGTGATCGCGGTGGCGCTCCAGCAGGGCCTGGGCCTGGGCGCGGTGGCCTCGGGCCTGGCGCTCGTCCCGATGGCGGTGGCCTTCTTCGGGGCCTCGCTCGCGGGTCCGCGGCTCGTACGGCGCTGGGGCACGCGCGTGGTGCCGGTGGGCGCCCTGCTCCAGGCCCTCGGCCTCGCTCTGATCGCCCTGACCGCTTGGCGCTCCTGGCCGGACATGTCGGTGCTGAGCCTGCTTCCCGGCATGGCGATCGCGGGCATCGGGCAGGGTCTCCAGCTCCCGGTGCTCTTCCGGGTGGTGCTCTCCGAGGTGCCGGCGGAGCGGGCGGGCGTGGGCAGCGGCGTGATGGTGACCACCCAGCAGACGGCCTTGACCCTGGGCGTCGCCACCCTCGGCAGCCTCTATCTGAGCCTCACCGCCTCCGCCCCGGCGGACTCGGCCACGCCGCTGACGGTGACGCTCCTCCTCCAGCTGGCGATGGCCCTGCTCACGGCCCTGCTGGCGCTGCGCCTGCCGAGGACGGTGCGGTAGGCCACGGAAAGGGCCCGAGGTGTGGAGACACCTCGGGCCCTTCGTCATGCGACAGCGACTACTCCTGGCCGGTGCCGGGGTGCGGTTACTCCTGGCCGGTGCCGGGGTGTCGGTTACTCCTGGCCGGTGCCGGGGGTGTCGGTGCTGTCGGCACCCGCCGTGGTCTCGGCGGCATCGGCTCCCTGGGAGCGCTCGCGCATCTTCTTCAGGAGGTCCTGCTTGCGCTCGTCGGCCGAGCTGCGGGCGGCGGCGCGGCCCTGGGCGGTGCCGAGCTGGTCGGCGCGGGACAGCTTCTTGCGCTGTCCTCCGACGCCGAGGAGGTTGTTGCGGCTCTTGGCCACGGTGTTCTCCCGTCAGTGAGGTGGGCGGTGGTCGAGCTGGGTCTGCCGGCGACGGCTCTCACTCGTAGATCTGGAAGAACGAATACATGCCGGTGACGCTACCCCGGCCGCAGAGCGACGGCACGCGCTTTTCTCCGCACCACTCGAAGGAATGACAGATATTGAAATCTGTCATCGGTCATGTCATGGTTGTCCTGTCGCACTGTTCCACCCCTCTCACGACGCCCCAGGAGACAGCCATGACCACCACAAGCCGTCCCGTCCCCACCCGCCCGCTCGGCACCACCGGGCCCCAGGTCTCCGCTCTCGGTCTCGGCTGCATGGGCATGTCCGCGCTGTACGGCGAGAGCGACCGCGCCGAGTCGATCGCGACGATCCACGCCGCCTTGGACGCGGGGGTGACCCTGCTCGACACGGGCGACTTCTACGGGATGGGGCACAACGAGCTGCTGATCGCCGAGGCGCTGCGGACCGCGCCCGCCGCCGCCCGCGAGCAGGCGCTGACCAGCGTGAAGTTCGGCGCGCTCCGCACGGTCGAGGGCGGCTTCACCGGGTACGACGGCCGGCCCGCCGCCGTGAAGAACTTCGCGGCGTACTCGCTCCAGCGCCTGGGCACCGACCACATCGACATCTACCGGATCGCCCGCGTCGACCCCGACGTGCCGATCGAGGAGACCGTCGGCGCCATCGCCGAGCTGGTCGAGGCGGGGCACGTGCGGCACATCGGACTCTCCGAGGTCGGCGCGGACACCCTGCGCCGGGCGGCGGCCGTGGCCCCGATCGCGGACCTCCAGATCGAGTACTCGCTGATCTCCCGTTCCATCGAGGAGAAGATCCTGCCCACCGCCCGTGAGCTGGGCATAGGCATCACGGCGTACGGGGTGCTGTCGCGCGGACTGATCAGCGGGCACTTCACCCGGGACCGGGAGCTGGCGGCAAACGACTTCCGGGGCATGAGCCCGCGCTTCCAGGGCGAGAACCTCCGGCGGAACCTTGACCTGGTGGACCGACTGCGGGCGCTCGCCGAGGCCAAGGGCGTGACGGTCGCGCAGACCGCGATCGCCTGGGTCCTCGCCCAGGCCGAGCGCCAGGGCGCGGACATCGTCCCGCTGGTCGGCGCCCGGCGCCGGGACCGGCTCGCGGAGGCGCTCGGCGCCCTGGACGTCACGCTCGACGCCGCCGACCTGGCCGCGATCGAGGAGGCCGTCCCGGCGGGCGCGGCGGCCGGCGAGCGGTACCCGGCGGCACAGATGGCACACCTGGACAGCGAGCACTGACCGGCGCCCCCGGACCGCAGCGACTGACAGGTAATGTCCATTCCATGGCCGCCACCGAGACCCTGACCGCAGAGCGCATCCTCGAAGCCACCGAGGAGGTGCTGCGGCGCTACGGGCCGGCGAAGGCGACCGTCGTGGACGTGGCCCGGGTCCTCGGCGTCAGCCACGGCAGCGTCTACCGCCACTTCCGCACGAAGGCGGCACTGCGCGAGGCGGTGACCGAGCGGTGGCTGGAGCGGACGATCGTCGCGCTCCGGCCGTACGTCGAGGGGCCGGGCGCCGCGGACGAGCGGCTGACCGACTGGCTGACCGCCCTCTTCGCCCTGAAGCGCCGCAAGGCGGGCGGCGATCCGGAGCTGATGGCCACCTTCCAGGTGCTGATCGGCGAGAACAGCGCGGTGGTCCACCGGCACGAGGAGCATCTGGTGGAGCAGATCGCCCGCATCGTGGAGGACGGCCACCGCGAGGGGGTGTTCGCCGCGCCGGAGCGGGACTACGCGACGACGGCCCGCGCGGTCTTCGACGCCACGGACCGCTTCCACGATCCGGCGCATGCCGCCGACTGGTCGACCACGGACATCGAGGACGCGTTCGCGGCGGTCATCTCTCTGGCGCAGCGTGCGTTGAGAGCCTGACCCACGGCTCTGAACCACACACATCTGACCTGCGCCCCTGGCCCGCACCTTTTGAAGATCATTTGGCCTGGAGTTTTCCCTTCCCTGTCCGGTACCTCACTAGCGTTCTCCCGCACCGCGACCGTAAACGCTCCCAGGGGGAACCATGTCCACATCCGACAAGCCGCCGGCCCGCTCAGGCGCCACCTCCGCGATCGGCTGGGTCCTCACCATCAGCCTCAACGTCGTCGCGCCGATCCTCACGTACAACATCCTTATCGAGGACCACGGTTGGTCCGAGTTCACCGCCCTGCTCGCCGGCAGCGCCTGGCCGGTCCTGGACAGCGTGATCATGGTCGCTTGGCGGCGCAAGCTCGACGAGTTCGCCGTCGTCACGCTGGTCTTCCTGGTGATCACGGCCCTCGTCACGCTGATCGGCGCACACTCCGCCCGTGCGTTGCTGATCAAGGACTCGGGTGTGACGGGCCTGTTCGGGCTGCTCTGCCTCGCGACCCTGCTCGCGCCGCGACCGCTGATGTTCTACTTCGGCCGCAAGTTCGCCACCGACGACACCCCGGCGAGCACCGCCTGGTGGAACGGCCTGTGGCAGTACGAGGGCTTCCGCTCCACCATGCGCACGATGACGCTGGTGTGGGGCGTGACGTACGTCGCCGAGGCACTCGTCCGCGTCGCCCTCGCGTACGCGCTGCCGACCAAGACCATGGTCACCCTCAGCCCGGTCATGATCTACGGAGTCCTCGGCGCCCTGGGCGTGTGGACGGCCTGGTTCGGAAAGCGGCGGTCGGCCGAGGGAGCGAGGCGTCAGGCGGAGGCCGTGGCGGCCGCCGCGGCTGTCGCGTCCGCCTGACCGCACGGGAAAGCCCCCGGTTCCGAGACGGAACCGGGGGCTTTCGCATGGAGCAAGCCGAAGCGAACAGACTCAGCAGCCGAGCAGGCGGCTGCCCAGGTAGCTCTGGATCTGGTCGAGGGAGACGCGCTCCTGCTTCATGGTGTCGCGCTCGCGCACGGTCACCGCGTTGTCGTCGAGGGTGTCGAAGTCGACGGTCACGCAGAACGGGGTGCCGATCTCGTCCTGGCGACGGTAGCGGCGGCCGATGGCGCCGGCGTCGTCGAACTCGATGTTCCAGTTCTGGCGCAGGTCCGCCGCCAGGCCCTTGGCCTTCGGGGAGAGCTGCGGGTTGCGGGACAGCGGCAGGACGGCGACCTTGATGGGGGCCAGGCGCGGGTCCAGACGCAGGACGACGCGCTTCTCCATGACGCCCTTGGCGTTCGGGGCCTCGTCCTCGTTGTACGCGTCGAGCAGGAAGGCCAGCATCGCGCGGCCGACACCGGCGGCCGGCTCGATGACGTACGGCGTCCAGCGCTCGCCGGACTCCTGGTCCAGGTACGTGAGGTTGGCGCCCGAGGCCTTGGAGTGCGCGTTCAGGTCGTAGTCGGTGCGGTTGGCGACGCCTTCCAGCTCGCCCCACTCGCTGCCGCCGAACGAGAAGCGGTACTCGATGTCGGCGGTGCGCTTCGAGTAGTGGGAGAGCTTCTCCTGCGGGTGCTCGAACCAGCGCATGTTCTCCTCACGGAGACCCAGGCCCGTGTACCAGTTCCAGCGCTGCTCCATCCAGTATTCCTGCCACTGCTCGTCCTCGCCCGGCTTGACGAAGAACTCCATCTCCATCTGCTCGAACTCGCGGGTGCGGAAGATGAAGTTGCCCGGAGTGATCTCGTTCCGGAAGGACTTGCCCATCTGCGCGATGCCGAACGGCGGCTTCTTGCGCGAGGTCTGCTGCACCTGACCGAAGTTGGTGAAGATGCCCTGCGCGGTCTCGGGGCGCAGGTACGCGACGGAGCCGGTGTCCTGGGTCGGGCCGAGGTGCGTGGAGAGCAGGCCGGAGAACTGCTTGGGCTCGGTGAAGGTGCCCTTGTTGCCGCAGTTCGGGCAGTTGAGGTCGGCGAAGCCGTTCTCGGGGAGGCGGCCGTGCTTCTCCTCGTACGCCTCCTCCAGGTGGTCCGCGCGGTAGCGCTTGTGGCAGGAGGTGCACTCGGTCAGCGGGTCGGTGAAGGTGGCGACGTGGCCGGAGGCCTCCCAGACCTCGGTGGCCAGGATGACCGACGAGTCGATACCGACGACGTCCTCGCGCGAGGTGACCATGTAACGCCACCACTGACGCTTCAGGTTCTCCTTGAGTTCGACGCCCAGCGGTCCGTAGTCCCAGGCGGCCTTCTGGCCGCCGTAGATCTCACTGCACGGGTAGACGAAGCCACGGCGCTTGCTCAGGCTGACGATGGTGTCGATCTTGTCGGCGGCCACGGTGCTCTCTTCATTACGACGACGAAGTGCGAATGCCTCAGGTTACCGGCGCCCGCACCCCCCGTATCAAATCGGTTCGGTGAGCGGATCGCCCGACGGCCGCCGGACGGCCGCCCGATGGTCCCCGCGACGGCCGCCCGAGGTGCCGCGTGCGCGGAACCACACGTACGACAATTGACAATCGTTTCCAGTTTTGTTGAAAATGAGTGTCATGAACGTACGTCGCCTCATACCCACCACCGCCCTCGCCGGAGCCGTCACGCTCGGCATCGTCACCCTCTCCGCCTGCGCCGGAACCTCCGACGCGGCCGACAAGGGCAGCGACGGCAAGCTGGACGTGGTGGCGTCGTTCTACCCCATGCAGTACCTGGCCGAGCAGATAGGCGGCGGCCACGTCGCCGTCAACACGCTCACCAAGCCCGGCGTCGAACCCCACGACCTGGAGCTCAAGCCGAAGCAGATCGGCGAGCTCGGCGAGGCCGACGTCGTCCTCTACCTCAAGGGCATCCAGCCCGCCGTCGACGACGCGATCGCCCAGGCCGGCGTCAAGAACACCGTCGACGCCGCCACCCTCACGAAGCTCGAAGCCCACGGCACCGGGGTCGGCCACGAAGGCCACGACCACGCCGAGGGGGAGCACGCGGAAGAGGAGGCGGGTCACGACCACGGCTCCGAGGCCGGCGCCGACCCGCACATCTGGCTCGACCCCGTGAAGTACGCCGAGGTCGCCAAGGGTGTCGGCACCGCCCTGGAGAAGGCCGACCCGGCGAACGCCGCCGACTACAGGAAGAACACCGACGCGCTCGTCAAGAAGCTCGGCGACCTGAACACCGACTTCGAGACGGGTCTGAAGAACACCGCGACGAAGACCTTCATCACCACCCACTCCGCCTTCGGCTACCTCGCCGAGCGGTACGGCCTGGACCAGGAGGGCATCTCCGGCATCGACCCCGAGTCCGAGCCGAGCCCCGCCCGGATCAAGGAACTCCAGGACGTCGCGAAGAAGGACAAGGTCACCACCGTCTTCTTCGAGACCCTCGCGAGCGACAAGACGGCCAAGACCCTCGCCGGCGACACCGGTCTGAAGACCGACGTGCTCGACCCGCTGGAGGGAATCACGGACACGTCCAAGGGCGATGACTACATCGAGGTCATGCGCTCCAACCTCGCCGCGCTGCAGAAGGCCCTCGGCGCCAAGTGATCACAGCACAGCAGGAGGTACGAGCGATGGCAGCCAAGGAACCCGTCATTTCCGTCCGCGGAGCCACGGCGGCCCTCGGCGCCCGGCCCGTCCTCCGCGGCGTCGACCTCACCGTCCACCGCGGTGAGGTCGTCGCCCTGCTCGGCGCCAACGGCTCCGGCAAGTCCACCGCGGTCCGCTCCGTCATCGGCCAGGTGCCGCTGACCGGCGGCACGATCGAGCTGTTCGGCACGGACCGGAAGCGGTTCCGCGACTGGGCCCGGGTCGGCTACGTGCCGCAGCGCACCACGGCCGCGAGCGGCGTCCCCGCCACCATCCGCGAGGTCGTCTCCTCCGGCCGGCTCTCCCGCCGCAGGTTCGGCTGGCTGACCAAGGCCGACAAGGCCGCCGTCGAGCGGGCCATCGACCTCGTCGGACTCGCCGACCGCGCCAAGGACTCCGTCTCGGCCCTCTCCGGCGGCCAGCACCAGCGGGTCCTGATCGCCCGCGCGCTCGCCTCCGAGCCCGAGCTCCTGATCATGGACGAGCCGATGGCGGGCGTCGACCTCGCGAGCCAGGAGATCCTGGCCTCGACCCTGCGCGAGCAGGTCGCGGGCGGCACCTCCGTCCTCCTCGTCCTGCACGAGCTGGGCCCCCTGGAGCCGCTGATCGACCGCGCGGTCGTGCTCCGCGACGGCTGCGTCGTCCACGACGGCCCGCCGCCCGAGGCCCTCGGCCAGCACGCGCTGCCGGGCCACGACCACGTCCATCCGCACGCGGCCGGGGAGCCGCTCCGTACGGGTCTGCTGACCTGAGGAAGCTGACCTGATCATGGAAATGCTCGATCTCGCCTTCATGCAGCGCGCGCTCCTCGCGGCCGTGCTCGTCGGCATCACCGCACCCGCCGTGGGCATCTACCTGGTCCAGCGCCGTCAGGCGCTGATGGGCGACGGCATCGGCCATGTCGCCATGACCGGTGTCGGCCTCGGCTTCCTCCTGAACTCCAGCCCGGTCTGGATGGCGACCGCCGTCGCCGTCGTCGGCTCGGTCGCGATGGAGCTGATCCGGGCGTACGGCAAGACCCGCGGCGACCTCGCGCTCGCGCTGCTCTTCTACGGCGGCATGGCCGGCGGCGTCCTGCTGATCAACCTGTCGCCGACCGGCTCCAACGCCAACCTCAGCTCGTACCTCTTCGGCTCGCTCTCCACGGTCTCCACCGAGGACATCACCGCCATCGCGATCCTGGCCGCCTTCGTGGTCCTGGTCACGGTCGGTCTGCGCCGGCAGCTCTTCGCCGTCAGCCAGGACGAGGAGTTCGCCCGCGTCACCGGCCTCCCGGTGCGCGCCCTGAACCTGCTGATCGCGGTCACGGCCGCGGTGACCGTCACGGTCGCCATGCGGGTCGTCGGCCTGCTGCTGGTCAGCGCCCTCATGGTGGTGCCGGTCGCGGCGGCCCAGCAGCTGTCGAAGTCCTTCCGCGCGACCTTCGTCCTCGCGGTGGTGACGGGCATCACGGTCACCCTGGCGGGCACGGTCACCTCGTACTACCAGGATGTGCCGCCCGGTGCGACGATCGTCCTGTACGCGATCGGCGTCTTCGTCCTGCTCACCCTGCTCGCCACGCCGCTCGCCAAACGGCGGGCGCGGGCGGCCGAGGCGGGTGCGGAGAGCTGTGACGCACCGGTTCCGGCGACCCGGCGGCCGACGGACGACGTGAAGGTCTGATCCGGCCCGGACTCAGGGGCGTGGGGGGCTGGCAGAATGGCGGGGGCAGACAAGCATTCAAGGAGGCCCCCGTGGTGACGGCAGGACCCCCCGTACGAGGCCGCTCGACCAAGCAGCGTGCCGCCGTCTCCGCGGCGCTGAACGAGGTGGACGAGTTCCGCAGCGCCCAGGAGCTGCACGACATGCTCAAGCACCGCGGCGACTCGGTCGGCCTCACCACCGTCTACCGCACGCTCCAGTCCCTCGCGGACGCGGGAGAGGTCGACGCGCTGCGCACGAGCGAGGGCGAGACGGTGTACCGGCGCTGCTCGACCGGCGACCACCACCACCATCTGGTGTGCCGCGTCTGCGGCAAGGCCGTGGAGGTGGAGGGCCCGATGGTGGAGCAGTGGGCCGAGACGATCGCCTCGGAGCACGGCTTCGTGAACGTGGCGCACACGGTGGAGATCTTCGGCACGTGCGCGGACTGCGCCGGGAAGTGACCTGACAGCCGGAAAGTGACCTGACATACGAGAAGGCCCGTACCGCCTCGGTACGGGCCGTTTTCGCGTGGGTGCTCACACCCGGGCGGAGTTCCGGTCCAGGACCGCCCGCAGTCGGTCGACGTCGGCCGGGTCGGCGAGCCCGCTCTTGGGCAGGTACGCGAAGCCGGTGCCGGTCCGCCGGGCGGTGAGCAGGACGAAGAGCCGGGGCGTCTCGACGTACCGGGGAAGCATCGCCCACCGGATCGCGACGTCGGTGTCCCGGGTGATCCACCGCCCGCCGTTCTCGTCCACGAGGGCCCGCGCCTCGCCCTGGGACCGGATCATCAGGAAGAGGCTGCGGGCGGTCGCCCAGGGCAGCAGCTCCGCGGCGGCCACGGCCAGGAGGCCGAGCAAGGTCATCTCCACCGCCGTCCCGGGCTCAGGGTCCCGCGCGACCAGCACAGCCAGGGCCGCGGCGGCGAGGGCGAGCACGCAGGCGCAGTGGGCCGTCCACCGCAGTACCCGCCACCAGCGGGTGGCCCGCAGCCGGACGCGTACGGCCTCGCTCACCTCGGCGAGAACCGGGGGGTAGACGAGTTCGAGCCCGTCCCGGGTGCCGCTCTCCGTCGCTTCGTTCACGGCGGCGATCGTAGCCGCACGGGCAACCGGTCCCCGTACCGGTTTTCGATCATCCCGCTTACCCTGGCCCCGTCGTCGGCCGCCGGAGGGGGAAGCGCATGGAGAGCACGTCGAAAGAGCCGGCTCCGGCCCCCGACTCCTCGCTGCTCTCGCTCCTCGGTCTCGACGCCGAGCAGGACGCCGTCTACCGGCTGCTCGTCGACCGTCCCGACAGCGTCCCGGCGTCGGTCACGGAGCCCGGCGCGGACCCCGGGGCCGTCGTCCGCGCGCTGCAGGGACTTGTCGACCGGGGGCTCGCGAGTGCCGAGCGGGACGAGGACGGCGTACGGTACCGGGCCGCGTCGCCCGTCCTCGCGCTGGGCCCGCTCCTGGAGTCGCGCCGGTCCGCGCTGCACCGGGTCGAGCACTTCGTGTCCGAGCTGGCCGAGCGGCACCGGGCGGCGCAGTCCCGGACGAGCGGGGCGCCGGTGGAGGTGCTGTCGGGGGCGGCGGCGATCCGGCGGCGGCTGGTGGAGATGCAGCGGAAGGCGCGGCGCGAGGTGCGGTCGCTGGTGCCGGCGATGGACCGAGCGGTCGCGATCACCTTCGAGGACAACGTCGACGAGGTCGAGCGCGAGTCGATGCGCCGGGGTGTGGTCGTCCGGTCGGTGGTGTCGCGGGCGTGGCTGGAGGAACCCCGGGCGGCCCGGTGGCTCACCGACCTGGCGTCGGAGGGGCAGCGGATCGCGGTGACGGAGTCGCTGCCGATCAAGCTGGTGGTGGTGGACGAGGACGTGGCGCTGCTGCCGCTGGATCCCGAGCGGGAGGAGACGGAGCCGGTGGCCCTCGTGGTGCACCGCAGTGGTCTGCTCACGGCCCTGATCTCGCTGTTCGAGCAGTACTTCGCGCTCGGCCGGGAGTTGCACCCGGCCGTCCGGGGGTCGGAGTGCGACGGGCCGGGCCCGCTCGATCCGGTGGACCGGCAGATCGTGGCGCTGCTGCACGTGGGGCTCACGGACGCGGCGATCGCCCGCCAGTTGGGGATCGGGCACCGGACGGTGCAGCGGCGGCTGCACGAGCTGATGGAGTCGGTGGGGGCGGCGACCCGGTTCCAACTCGGCTGGCACGCTTCGGAGTCGGGCTGGTTGCCCGCGCCGTAGGGCAGAACGAGGCGGCTTTACGCCTGGGCGGTTTTGCGCCGCGTCTCACCCCTTGTAAGCGGAAGCTCTCCTACCGAACCATCGACCCCATCAGTCGCGAGGGTCTCTCAGGCCCTCGCGAACGTGCGTGATGGGGAGGGCTTCGTGAGGACTCAGAGAATCCGACGGATACGCCGGATGCTCGCGACCGGTGTGGTCATGGCGGCGACCGGTTCGGTACTGCTGACCGCTCCGGCGCAGGCCGAGGAGGTGAACGAGCCCACCCCGGCCGCCACGCAGGAGGCGACGGTCGCGCCCCGCATGACCCAGGGCCTCGACGGCGCCACCGCCCGCCGGGGCACCCCGGCGGAGGCGGCCCGCGCGCATCTGAAGGCCCACCAGGACACGTACCGCGTGCCGGTGACCGATCTCGCCACGGTCAGGACGAGCGCCTCCGGCGGCCAGTCCTCGGTCCGCTTCCAGCAGAAGCGGAACGGCGTGCCGGTCTTCGGTGCCGAGTACGCGGTGCAGACGGAGGCGGCCGACGGCGGTCAGCACGTGACCTCCGCGACGGGCACGCTCTACCCGGAGCTGACCGTCTCCACCACCCCGAGGGTCGCCGAGGCCACCGCCGAGCGGCGGATGTTCACCCTGGACACGCGCCTCGCGGCCGCCGAGGGCACGGCGACCGAGCGCCACGGCCTGACGGTCCTGCCGGGTGCG
Organism: Streptomyces sp. NBC_01077; assembly: GCF_045162855.1. Lineage (NCBI taxonomy): Bacteria > Bacillati > Actinomycetota > Actinomycetes > Kitasatosporales > Streptomycetaceae > Streptomyces > Streptomyces sp. NBC_01077. Next base: position 3,540,080 of record NZ_CP108669.1, read on the forward strand.
GACGGCGGCCGGCTCGCCTGGCACTTCACGGTGACGGGTGCGACGGCGGCCGGGGAGCCGCTGCGCCAGGAGGTCTTCGTCGACGCCCACGTCGGCGGAATCGCCCTCTCGTACAACAACATCGACGCTGCCGCCGCCGCTGCCGCCGCCTCCCCCGAGAAGGGCACGGGCGTCCGCGTCGACGGTACGGAGACCCCGCTCGACGTCGGCAAGGAGGCGGACGGCTCGTACACGCTGGTCGACTCGGCGCGGGCGATGTTCCCGGTGACCGGCGGCCAGGTCATCACGTACGACGCCAACCGGCAGAGCTACCTGGACGTCGCCAACGGCCCCGTCCGCGAGGGCACGACGATCGTCTCCTCCCCCACGAACCGTTTCGCGGGTACGGCGACCACCTCCGGCGCGGTCGACGCCCACGTCAACGCGAGCAAGGTCTACGAGTACCTCAAGGGCCGGCTCGGCCGTGACGGCGTCGACGGCAAGGGCGGCACGATCCACTCCGTCGTCAACGTCGCCAGCAACGGCAAGGACTACGCGAACGCCTTCTGGGACGGCACCAAGATGGTGTACGGCCACATGAGCGGCGTACCGCTGTCGGTCGGTCTCGACGTCGTCGGCCACGAGATGGCCCACGGGGTCACCGAGCACAGCGCGGGTCTCGTCTACCTCAACCAGTCCGGCGCCCTCAACGAGGCGATCTCCGACTACTTCGGCAACGCCATGGAGACCGCCGACAAGGGCGTCGCCATGACCGACCCGACGTCGGGCCTGATCGGCGAGTACCTCTGCAACGGCACCAAGCCGCTCGAGGAGTGCGCCCTGCGTGACATGAACGACGGCCGGGTCGCGGGCGAGGACTACCTCCCGGTCTCGCTCGACATCGACAACGGCGGGGTGCACCTCAACTCGACGGTCGTGTCCGGCGCGATGTGGGACATGCGCAAGGCCCTGGACCCGGCGCTCGCGGACAGGATCGTCTACCGGGCGGCACAGAACTACCTGACCCCGCTCTCCGGCTTCTCGGACATGCGGAACGCGGTCACCCTCGCCGCGAAGTCGCTCAAGGTCTCCCGCGCCGACCGCGAGGCGATCGCCAGGGCCTTCGACGACCACGGCATCGAGGAGGGCTGGGAGCGCGCGTCCGGCACCCATGACGGGACCACGCTCGCCGGCGACGTCCTGCCCGCGTACGAGGTGTACGCCGGCGCGATCGACGAGCAGGCCGCGCAGATCAACGGCGACGTGTACGCGATCAGCCACGGCGACGCCGTCGCGTGGGGCGCGGGCAGCGCGGGCTTCGGCATCACGGTCGGCCGCTTCGGCAAGCACCCGCAGCGTGAACTGGCCCAGAAGGACGCCTACCTCCTCGACCCGTCCCTCGACGACGACCGCATCGTCTTCACCCGCGTCACCGCCGACTCCATCGGCGTGTACTCCACCAAGGAGAACGGCCAGGGCCCGATCCGCAAGCTGGTGGACGGCCCGGGCGACGAGCTCCAGCCCGTGACCGAGGACGGCCGGCTCGTCTACATCGACAAGCGGGACGGCGAGTCCGACGTCATGCTCCTGGACCGCGACGGCACCACGGTCAATCTGACCCCGGCCGCGGGCACCAACGCCGACCGCCTGACCATGAAGCACGGCAAGGTGGCCTGGCGGGACAACGACGGCGATCACATCAACGTGTACGACCTCGCCACCGGCACCGCGCAGCGCGTGCGGATCCAGTCCTACATCTTCGGCGAGATCACGGACATCCAGCTCACCGGGGACCGGGTCTTCTGGCGCGAGACGACGTCGTTCCTCTTCAGCAGCGACGCGTTCTGGTCGGCGCCGCTGGCCGATCTCACCCAGAAGAAGAAGCTCGGCAAGCCGTCCCAGGCGTACTCCGGCCAGTTCTCCGTCAGCGACGAGTACTTCGCCTACTCGACGTACGACGCCTCGAGCGCCCTCGGCGGCTGGAACGGCACGATCGGCAAGGTGTACGCGGCCCCGCTCGCGGACGTGCTGAACGGCACTCCGGCGTACAGCAGGGTCTCCTGCTCCTCCGGCTTCCAGCTGGCCCCGTCGCTGGGCGAAGGGCAGCGGACGGCCTGGCTGGACACGTCGGCCGCCTCGACGGACGTGGTGACCCGGGCGACCTTCGTCGGCACCTGCGCGTAGGTGGCAAAAGGCCCGAGCCGTACGGACAGTCGGTCCGTACGGCTCGGGCCTCGTTCGGCTCAGCCCTTGTCGAGGACGGCCATGTCGGCCGGGTCGACACCGCCGAAGCGACGGTCGCGCTGGGCGAACTCGACACAGGCCCGCCACAGGTCGCGGCGGTCGAAGTCGGGCCACAGCACGTCCTGGAAGACCATCTCGGCGTACGCGCTCTGCCAGATCAGGTAGTTGGAGGTGCGCTGCTCGCCGCTGGGCCGCAGGAACAGGTCCACGTCCGGCATGTCCGGGTAGTAGAGGTACTTCTGGATGGTCTTCTCGGTGATCTTCGACGGGTCCAGCCGGCCCGCCTTCACGTCCTCGCCCATCGCCTGCGCCGCGTCCGTGAGCTCCGCGCGACCGCCGTAGTTCATGCAGAAGTACAGCGTGAGCTTGGTGTTGTCCTTGGTCTGCTCCTGCGCGACCTGGAGCTCCTTGGCCACCGACTTCCACAGCTTGGGCATCCGGCCGACCCAGCGCACCCGCACGCCGAGCGAGTCGAGCTGGTCGCGGGACTTGCGGATGAAGTCGCGGTTGAAGTTCATCAGGAAGCGCACCTCCTCGGGCGAGCGCTTCCAGTTCTCGGTGGAGAAGGCGTAGAGCGAGATCGACCCCACGCCCATCTCGATCGCGCCCTGGAGCACGTCGAGCACCTGCTCGGCGCCGACCTTGTGCCCCTCGGTGCGGGGCAGGCCGCGCTCCTTGGCCCAGCGGCCGTTGCCGTCCATGACGATCGCGACGTGCTCGGGGACGAGCTCCGACTGGAGCTTCGGCGGGCGGGCGCCGGACGGGTGCGGCTCGGGGGTGCTGTACTCGCGGCGCTGGCGACCGAGCAGTCGTGCGATGGCCATGACGTGGTCTCTCCTACCTAGCTTTTCTCTACGTACCGCAGCGAGCGCAGGCCGCGCTCCAGGTGCCAGTGCAGATAGGCGGACACGAGTCCGCTGCCCTCCCTGACGTGACGCGGCTCGCACGCGTCCGCCGTCGCCCAGTCGCCGGTGAGCAGCGCGCTGAGCAGGCCGATGGCCTCCGCAGAGGGTACGACGCTTCCGGCAGGCCGGCAGTCGCCGCATATGACACCACCCGCCGCCACCGAAAAGAACCGGTTGGGTCCGTGAATGCCGCATTTGGCACAGTCGTCGAAGCTCGGCGCGTAGCCGTTCACGGCGAGCGAGCGGAGGAGGAAGGCGTCCAGGATGAGGTGGGGGGCGTGCTCGCCCCGGGAGAGGGTCCGCAGGCCGCCCACGAGCAGCAGGTACTGCTGTACGGCGGGCTCGCCCTCGTGGTCGGTGAACCGTTCCGCCGTCTCCAGCATGGCGGTGCCGGCGGTGTAGCGGGCGTAGTCGGTGACGATGCCGCTGCCGTACGCGGCGATGGTCTCGCTCTGGGTGCAGAGCGGCAGGCCGCGCCCGATCAGCTCACTCCCCCGGGCGAAGAACTGCACGTCCACGTGCGAGAACGGTTCGAGCCGCGCGCCGAACTTCGACTTCGTCCGCCGGACCCCGCGCGCCACGGCGCGTACGCGCCCGTGACCGCGCGTGAGGAGCGTGATGATGCGGTCCGCTTCGCCCAGCTTCTGGGTGCGCAGCACGATGCCGTCGTCGCGGAACAGACTCATGCGCCCATTCTCGCGTACGGGAGGCGGCCTCCGGACCGGTACGGGCCCACGGGGCCATGACACTCGTGCCCTCCGCACGACGAACGCCCGGCCGGGGGTCCCCTCCCGGCCGGGCGTTCCGCGTACCACGTGGTGCGTTGTCAGGGCACCTCTCCGCGGCTTCGCGCGTTCACGTGCGCCGTGGCCGCACTCAGGCGCTCGGCCGAGGTGGCCTCCCGTACTCCGTCGGGCTCCACGTCCCATTCCCGTCCGCCGCCCAGCGGCCGGATCTGGACGTAGGGCCCTACGTGCCCCATGACCCTCCCGACCCGCCCGGTGCGGATCTCGACGACGTACGACCCGATGGGCAGTGTCATGACCGGCTCTCCTCCCCCGGCAGGACGGCGGCGGCGAGGAGCCGAGCCGTTTCCACCGTGCAGCATCCCAATGCGACGAGCGGCCTCGGAGGATCGGCGGCGAGGGTGACGACGTCGGGCCCGAGCGAGGGAAGCCTGATTCCGGCCCTCGCGAGCGCCTCGCGCAATTCCGTCACTGCCTCTTGTGCGGCTTCGATGGCCCCCGTGGTCGTCTTCATGATGTCTTCCTTCACCAACGTATGCCTTTCTGAATCCATTTCCTTCTTCGCCTCACCAGGGTGGGGCCGGATCCGTAGAATCGGCAGATGCGCAGGTCGTGCAACTGCGGCGCAGCGTTGGGGAGTTAATCCATGGCCAGCGATCCGGGCGCACGGGTGTTCGCGTCCGGCGGATACATCGGGCTGTTCGATCAGGGAATTCGAAAGCCACAGCAGCATGCGGCGAAGAGAATCGACGAGGTCCTACAAACCGGCGGTATTTTCGAACGAACGCGGCGCAAGCCCATCAACAAGTCGCCGCATGCCTCCTATTTCCATGGGACGGCGGAGCCGAAGGCGGTGTCGGCGGGGGTGGCGGCGGGGATCTGCGAGTTCGCGCCGTTCGTGGCGCCGGGCCCACTCCAGACAGCGGAGGACTTTGAGAAGTCATAAGTCCGCCTTATGGGCTCATAGACCGGGGGCGGGTACCACTCCGCTCCCGGGATTATTTAGGGTGACCTAAGTGTCGGCGGCTTCGTCGCCACGTCGCTTGCGAAGGGAACCCAGTCATGCCCCGCCCCCTCCGGGTCGCGATCGTCGGCGCCGGCCCCGCCGGAATCTACGCCGCCGATGCGCTGCTGAAGTCCGAGGCCGCCGCCGAGCCGGGTGTGTCCATCGACCTCTTCGAGCGGATGCCGGCCCCCTTCGGCCTCATCCGTTACGGCGTGGCCCCCGACCACCCGCGCATCAAGGGCATCGTCAACGCCCTCCACCAGGTCCTCGACAAGCCGCAGGTCCGCCTCTTCGGCAACATCGACTACGGCACCGACATCCACCTCGACGACCTGCGCGCCTTCTACGACGCGGTGATCTTCTCGACCGGCGCCATGGCCGACCGCCCGCTGCGCATCCCGGGTGTCGAGCTGGACGGCTCGTACGGCGCCGCCGACTTCGCCTCCTGGTACGACGGCCACCCGGACGTCCCCCGCACCTGGCCGCTCGAAGCGGAGAAGGTCGCCGTCCTCGGCGTCGGCAACGTGGCCCTCGACATCGCCCGCATCCTCGCCAAGACCGGCGACGAGCTGCTGCCGACCGAGATCCCGGCGAACGTCCACGACGGTCTCAAGGTCAACAAGGCCGTCGAGATCCACGTCTTCGGGCGCCGCGGCCCGGCCCAGGCCAAGTTCAGCCCCATGGAGCTTCGCGAGCTGGACCACTCGCCCACCATCGAGGTCATCGTCAACCCCGAGGACATCGACTACGACGAGGGCTCGATCGCCGAGCGGCGCAAGAACAAGCAGACCGACATGGTCGCCAAGACCCTGGAGAACTGGGCGATCCGCGACGTCGGCGACCGCCCGCACAAGCTCTTCCTGCACTTCTTCGAGTCGCCCGTCGAGATCCTCGGTGAGGACGGCCAGGTCGTCGGCCTGCGCACCGAGCGCACCGAGCTGGACGGCACGGGCAACGTGAAGGGCACCGGCACGACGACGGACTGGGACGTCCAGGCCGTCTACCGCGCCGTCGGCTACCTCTCCGACGAGCTGCCCAAGCTCCCCTGGGACACCACCAGCGGCACCGTCCCGGACGAGGGCGGCCGGGTCATCGAGGAGACCGGCGAGCACATGGCCTCCACGTACTGCACCGGCTGGATCCGCCGCGGCCCCGTCGGCCTCATCGGCCACACCAAGGGCGACGCCAACGAGACCGTGGCGAACCTCCTGGACGACTTCGCGAACGGCCGCCTGCTCACCCCCGACACCCCGGAGACGGACGCCGTCGTGTCCTTCCTGGAGGGCAAGGGCCTCACGTACACGACGTGGGAGGGCTGGTACGCGCTGGACGCCGCCGAGAAGGCGCTCGGCGAGCCGCAGGGCCGCGAGCGCGTGAAGATCGTCGAGCGCGAGGACATGCTGCGCGCGAGCGGAGCGATCAAGTAGGGCCTTCGCCTTCGCAGGCCCTCGCCTCTTCCCGGTCCTACTCTGAAAGGACCGGGAAGAGGCGAGAGTCATGTCCGCACCCACCACGATCGACGCGGTCGAACGCGCCAGGGGCGCCGCCGCCCGTGAGTCCTGGGCCGAGGCGTACGAGCTGCTCCACGCCCACGACCGGCATCCCTCGCGCGGCCTGACCGCCGACGACCTCTCCGTCCTCGCCGACGCCGCCTGGTGGTCCGGGCACGTCGACGAGTCCGTCACCGCCCGGCTCCGGGCGCACGCCGCCTATCTCGCGGCCGACGACCACCGGGGCGCCGGACTCGCCTCCTGGTGGCTGCACTACGAGTACGCCGGCCTCGGGCGGCCCGCGGCGGCCGCCGGCTGGCTCCACCGGGCCCGGCACCACCTGGAGGACCTGCCGGACTGCCCGGAGCAGTGCTTCCTGGTCATGACGGCGGCCGAGGAGGCCTCGGCGCACGGCGAACACCAGACCGCCCTCGCCGCGACCCGCCGCATGACCGCCCTCGCCCTCGCCTCCGGCAGCCCCGACCTCCTCGCCCTCAGCCGCCAGACCGAGTCCCGCGTGCTCCTCGCGGCCGGCCGCAGGACCGAGGGCCTCGCCCTCCTCGACGACGCGATGTGCGCGGTGTCGGCGGGCGAACTGAGCGGCATGGTCACGGGCTGGCTGTACTGCCTGGCCCTGACCCAGTGCATGGAGGCCGCCGACTTCGCCCGGGCGGTGGAGTGGACGAACGCGGCGATGGAGTGGTGCGCCCCGCCGTGGACGGGCCGCCCGCCGGACTCGGCAGAGACCCGAACCCCTACCGCCCCGCTCCCCATGACCGTCCCCTCCGGCGAGAACCCCTTCCGGGGCGTCTGCCGGGCCCACCGGGTCGAGGTCCTCGACCTCCTCGGGGCCTGGGCGCTCGCCGAGGCGGAGGCCCGGCAGGCCTGCCGCGAGGTGCCGGTGGACTGCCTGGAGTCGGCCGCCGCCGCGTACTACGCCGCCGGGGACGTCCAGCGGCATCAGGGCCGCCTCGAAGCGGCCGCCGTCTCGTACGGGCACGCCCACGAGCTCGGCAGGATCCCGCAGCCGGGCCTCGCGCTCCTGCGCCTCGCGCAGGGCCGGGCCGACGCGGCCGTGGCGGGCGTCGACCTGGCCCTGGCCTGCCGGAACGACCCCGACCACGACGTCCTGGGCCGGGCCCGCCTGCTCGCCGCCCGTACGGAGGTGGCCCTCGCCGTCCGCGACGTACCCGGGGCGGCGAGGGCGGCGGCGGACCTCGACGCACTCGCGGGACACACGGACGGAGACGTACCCCTGCTGCGGGCCCTGGCGGACACGGCCCTCGGCTCGGTGGCCCTGGCCGAGAAGAGCCCGCACGCGCTGCTCCCGCTGCGCCGGGCGCTCGCCGGGTGGCTGGAGCTCCGGGTGCCGTACGAGGCCGCACAGGTACGGATGCTGCTCGCGGCGGCCGACCGGGGGGCGGGCGACGAGGAGGCGGCCCGCCTTGAGCTGGGCACCGCGCGGGCGGTCTTCGAGCGGCTCGGGGCCGTACCGGACGCCCGGCGCGCGGCCGCGCTGCTCACCGGCGGGACACGACGGCGGCTCCCGGGCGGGCTCACCGCGCGGGAGGCGGAGGTACTGCGGCTGGTCGCCTCGGGCGGCACGAACAAGGACATCGCCCGTGAGCTGGTGATCAGCGAGCACACCGTCGCCCGGCACCTCAACAACATCTTCGCCAAGCTGGGCGTCGGCTCCCGCGCCTCCGCCACGGCGTACGCGTACGCGCACTCGATCCTCTGAGACCTGCCGAGACCTTCTGAGATCTCGTCGTCCGGCCGGCATGGTCCGAACAGCCCATACGGACCGGTTGCCGGACATGGGCGGTTCGGGCGATGCGCGGGCCGCCCCCACCGGGCTACACCGGAGACATGACCACCACAGCCGACCCCCTGGACACGCTTCGCGGTGCCGTGCGCGGCACCGTCGTGACCCGCGGTGACCCGTCGTACGACGAAGCCCGCCGGGTCTACAACGCCCTGCACGACCGCCGCCCGGCCGTCGTCGTCCACGCCGTGGACGCCGGCGACGTGATCGCGGCGGTGCTGTACGCCCGGGAGCACGACCTCCCCCTGGCGGTGCGCGGAGGCTCCCACTCGGTCGCCGGCTTCGGCACCGTGGACGACGGTCTCGTCGTCGACCTGTCCCGGATGCGCGGGGTGCGGGTCGACCCGGAGGCCCGTACGGCACGGGCCGAGGGCGGCGCCACCTGGGGCGACTTCGACCACGCCACCCACGCCTTCGGGCTCGCCACCACCGGCGGGGTGATCTCCACGACCGGCATCGGCGGCCTCACCCTCGGCGGCGGCATGGGCCACCTGGCCCGCCGCTACGGTCTGAGCTGCGACAACCTGATCGCCGCGGACGTGGTGACCGCCGAGGGCACGCTCGTGACCTGCGACGCCGAGCGGAACCCGGACCTGTTCTGGGCGCTGCGGGGCGGCGGCGGCAACTTCGGGGTCGCCGTCTCGCTCGCCTACCGGCTGCACCCGGTCGCGGACGTCTTCGGCGGCCTGAGCTGCTACCCGCTCGACGGGGACGTGGCGCGCGCCTGGCAGGCGATGATCACGGTGGCGCCCTGGGAGCTGAACTCGATCCTCGTCCTCGCGCTCGGCCCGGAGGAACCGTTCCTCCCCGAACGCTGGCACGGGCGCCCGATCTGCGCCGCGTTCACCTGCTTCAGCGGCCCGGAGGCGGAGGACGAGAAGGTCCTCGCCCGCCTGGACGGGCTCGGCCCGGTCATCGGCCGGTTCATGGAGCGCATGCCGTACCCGGTGGTCAACACCCTCTTCGACGAACAGCTGCCGGCCGGGCTCTACCACTACTGGAAGGGCAACTTCAGCCGCGAGCTCTCGGACGGAGCGATCGCGGCCCACATGACATACGGCGCGACGATGCCGTCCCTCGAATCGGACACGGCGATCTTCCCGATCGACGGCGCCTGCCACCGCATGGGCGCGCAGGACACCGCGTTCGCCTACCGCGACGCCGTCTTCTCGCACTCCTTCGGCGGCACCTGGACCGACCCGGCGGACTCGGAACACAACATCGCCTGGACCCGCGCCTACGACGCGGCCCTGCGCCCGCACACCCAGGAGGGCGGGTACGTGAATTTCATGGACACCGACGACCAGGACCGGGTACGGGTCAACTACCGCCAGAACTACGACCGGCTGCGGACGGTCAAGCGCCGGTACGACCCCGACAACGTGTTCCGGCTCAACCAGAACATCGCGCCGTAGGGCATCCGGCCCGCGAACCGGCTACGGCACCGTCCGGGCCGAGGCGAGCAGGCGGAGGACGTCGTCCGGAGCGAGTGCGAGTGCGTTGCCGACCGTCCCCAGGACCTCCCGCTCGGCCGGGCTGTAGACCCCGTCGGCGAGGGCGATCCGGGCGGCCTGGAGGAGGATCGACTCCCGCCCGGCGGACGCCAGGTGCGGGGTGAGCGGCTCCAGGGCCTCGTGCAGCTCGATCGCGAGGAGCGCGCCCTCGGGGTTCACCTCGGGCATGAAGCGCCCGGTGTCGGCCTCCAGGGCCTCGACGAGGTCGACGAGCTGGACGGCGGTGCACTCGGCGAAGCCCGCGGACCTGACCGCGCTCACGGCCCGGTCGAGGACCGCCCGCGAGTCGGTGCCGCCGGCCGCGAGCACGGCCAGGGCGACGGTGTGCACGGCGTCCCGCAGCATCGCGGAGAAGCGGCTGGTCGTGGGGTGGTCGAGCACCTCCGTACCGAAGCGCGTGTGACAGGCCGCGCATTCGACGACGGGGCCCGTACAGCCCCGGGGCAGGACCGGGACGCCCAGGACGGCGAACCTGCGGCGGCCGGTGCGGCGCCGGTAGTTCCGGTCGCCCCCGCACTCCTCGCAGAAGAACTCGCCGTCTCCGACGGTGTTCCAGGAGGTGCGGATTCCGCAGACGCCCACTTTCCCACCACGTGAATTCCGGGCAGACCGCACACGCACCTCCTCAACGGCCCGGCTGCACTGCCGGCGTTGGCGTGATGTTAGCCACATCCTTGATGTGGCGTCAGCACCCCGTCAGCACTTCACCGTGGAGATGGCCGAGACACGTCACTGTTCAGGAAGCGCGGCGACGGCGCTTTGCGAAGGCCAGGAAGCCTCCACCGACGAGGACGGCGGCCACGGCGGCGCCGATCACGCCGGGTCCGATGGCCGAACCGGTCGTCGCGAGATCACCCTCCGGGGTGGCGCTCGGCCGGAAACCTGACTCGGTCGCACATGCGCGACCGCCCCGCCCCCCTCGGAAGGGGACGGGGCGGTCGTGTGAGGAGCGGCGGGAGCGGGTCAGCGGGCGGAGCGGTTGACCGCCGAGATGACCGCCTTCAGGGAGGCGCGGGTCGTGTTGGCGTCGATGCCGATGCCCCACAGGACCTGGCCGTCGATGGCGCACTCGATGTACGAGGCGGCCTGCGCGGAGGCGCCCTCGCTCATCGTGTGCTCCTGGTAGTCCAGCAGACGGGCGTCCACGCCGATCGACTGCAGGGCGGCGAAGAACGCGGAGATCGGGCCGTTGCCGGAGCCGGACAGCACGGTCTCGGCGCCGTCGACGATCGCCTCGACGGTCAGCGTGTCCGTGCCGTCCGTGTCGGAGGTGGTCTGGCCGGAGCGCAGCTGGATCTTGCCCCAGGCGTTCTCCGGGTTGGGCAGGTACTCGTCCTGGAAGACGGCCCAGATCGCGGCCGGCGTGACCTCGCCGCCCTCGGTGTCCGTCTTCTGCTGGATGATCTTCGAGAACTCGATCTGCATCCGGCGGGGCAGGTCCAGCTTGTGGTCGTTCTTCAGGACGTACGCGATGCCGCCCTTGCCGGACTGCGAGTTGACCCGGATGACGGCCTCGTAGGAGCGGCCGACGTCCTTCGGGTCGATCGGCAGGTACGGCACGGCCCACTCGATGTCGTCGACGGTGACGCCCTTGGTGGCCGCGTCGGCCTCCATGGCGTCGAAGCCCTTCTTGATGGCGTCCTGGTGGGAGCCGGAGAAGGCGGTGTAGACCAGGTCGCCCGCGTAGGGGTGGCGCGGGTGGACCTCCATCTGGTTGCAGTACTCGGACGTCCGGCGGATCTCGTCGATCTGCGAGAAGTCGATCTGCGGGTCGACGCCCTGGCTGAACAGGTTCATGCCCAGGGTCACCAGGTCGACGTTTCCGGTGCGCTCGCCCTGCCCGAACAGGCAGCCCTCGATGCGGTCGGCGCCGGCCATGATCGCCAGCTCGGCCGCCGCCACGGCCGTACCGCGGTCGTTGTGCGGGTGGACCGACACGCAGATGTGCTCGCGGCGGGTCAGGTTCCGGGACATCCACTCGAAGCGGTCCGCGTGCGTGGACGGCGTCGAACGCTCCACGGTGGCGGGCAGGTTGAGGATGATCTCGCGGCCCGGGCCGGGCTGCCAGACGTCACAGACGGCCTCGCAGACCTCCAGGGCGAAGTCCAGCTCGGTGTCGGTGAAGATCTCCGGGCTGTACTGGTAGCCGAAGGTGGTGCGCTCGTCGAGCAGCTTCTCCGCGTACTCCATGACCAGCCGCGTACCGTCCACGGCGATCTGCTTGATCTGCTCCTTCGAGCCGCGGAAGACGACGCGGCGGAAGGTGGGCGCGGTCGCGTTGTACAGGTGGACGGTGGCGCGCTTCGCGCCGACCAGGGACTCCACGGTCCGCTCGATCAGGTCCTCACGGGCCTGCGTCAGTACGGAGATGGTGACGTCGTCCGGGATCGCGCCGTCCTCGATGATGGAGCGCACGAACGCGAAGTCGGTCTCGCCGGAGGACGGGAACCCGACCTCGATCTCCTTGTAGCCCATGCGGACGAGCAGGTCGAACATCTCGCGCTTGCGGGCCGGGGACATCGGGTCGATCAGCGCCTGGTTGCCGTCCCGCAGGTCGGTCGACAGCCAGCGCGGGGCCTTGGTGATCCGCTGCTCGGGCCAGGTGCGGTCGGGGATCTGCACGGCCTCGTACTGGCCGTACTTGTGGATCGGCATCCCGGACGGCTTCTGCAGCTGCGTCGCGTTGGTGACGGGCGTGGGGCGGCTGACGAAGGGGGACTGGCTCATTGCGTTGGGCTCCTCGAGTCCTGCTGGGGAGGGACGGCCGACTGATCGAACGCAACACCAGGTCCCGCGGGGAGGGGGTCGGCCTACGACTACAGGCCCTCGCCGCGGCAGCTAAGGAGAAGCAGCCCGAAACGCATGATGTGCCGCAGCCTAGCCCAGGGACGACGGAGGCGGACGTCCCGTATCAGTATGCGGGACGGCGCTCACGTCAAGCCCGAACAGTGACGCATCACTCCATTTCGCCAATCCTCGTCTCATCCCGTGACAGTGGGCTCACGCAGTGCCACATTGCGAGCATGACTCCCCAGACGCCTGCCTCGCACCGCTCCCCCGTGTTCTGCTCGATCGTCCCCCCGCACCTCCTGGAGCACCTGGCGCACTCCTCGAACCCGGCCGTCGCCGCCGCCGCGCGCCGTACGCTCATCGCGGACGCCTCGGCCCGTACGTTCCGGATCCTGCCGCTGCCCGGCACCGCGCCCACGCTCGGCCCCGCCGAGGCCGGCAAGCCGCACCGCACGATCTACGACTGCGAGCGCGGTACCGACCTGCCGGGGGCGAAGGTCCGCGGCGAGGGCGACGCGGCGACCGGGGACGCCACCGTCAACCGGGCGTACGCCGGCCTCGGCGCCACCTTCGACCTCTTCCTCGACGCCTTCGGGCACAACTCCATCGACGGCGCCGGGCTGCCGCTGCTCGCCTCCGTCCACTACGACGAGAAGTACGGCAACGCCTTCTGGAACGGCGAGCAGATGGTGTTCGGCGACGGCGACGACGAGATCTTCCTCGACTTCACGCTGCCCGTGGACGTCATCGGCCACGAACTGGCCCACGGCTTCACCCAGTACTCGGCGAACCTGGAGTACTTCAGCCAGTCCGGCGCCCTCAACGAGTCCGTCTCCGACGTCTTCGGCTCCCTCGTGAAGCAGTACGCGCTCGGCCAGGGCGCCGACCAGGCCGACTGGCTCATCGGCGAGGGCCTCTTCCACCCGAACGTGGAAGGGACGGCGCTGCGCTCCATGAAGGCCCCGGGGACCGCGTACGACGACGACGTCCTCGGCAAGGACCCGCAGCCCGGCCACATGGACGACTACGTCCGCACCGGCCGCGACAACGGCGGCGTGCACATCAACTCCGGCATCCCCAACCACGCCTTCTACCTGGCGGCGACCGAGCTCGGCGGGAACGCCTGGGAGCGGGCCGGGCAGATCTGGTACGACGTGATGACCGGCGGGACGCTCGCCCCCGAGGCCCGGTTCTCCGAGTTCGCGGCGGCCACCGTGGCGGCGGCGCGGGCGCGGTACGGCGACGGGGAGGAGATCCAGGCCGTCCTGAAGGCCTGGTCGGCGGTGGGCGTACCGACCGACTGATCCGGCTGGTACACAGGTGCCATGCGGATTCGAGTGCGGCGCACGGGCGGTTTCGCGGGCATCGAGCGGTCGGCGGAGGTGGACACCTCCGGCCGGCCTGACGCCGCCGAGTGGCACGCCCTGGCGATCACGGTCCTCGCGGACGGGGACGACGACGGCCGGGGCGTGCCGGACGGCTTCTCGTACGAGATCACGGTCGACGACCGCACGGTCCGCTGCGGCGATCCGCGCCTGACGGAAGCGCAGAGGGCCCTCATCACGAGGGTCCTCAAGGAAGGCGCCTGAGCCGTGGCCCCCGGGGTCACGCGCCGCCCGTCCTCCGCAGGGCTTGCTCGCGCAACTCCCTGACCTGGGTGGCCTTGGCCCACGAGGCCTTCGGCAGCCGGGCCTGGACGTCCCCCTGGGCGGCGCGCACGACCTCGGCGAGGCCGGCGCGGCCCTGACAGAGCGCGTCGCGCCGGGCCAGTTCCTGTTCGCGGCGGCCCGCCCGCAGCAGGGCCTGGCGGTCGTCGCCGGCCCGGAGCACCGCGTCCTGGACGAGGCCGCGGGCCTCCTGGAGCGTGCCGGCCTTCTCCCCCTGCTCCGCCATGCAGGCGGCCCACGTCCGCTGCGCCGCCAGGAACTCGGGGGCGGCGGCGACCCGGGCGACGACCTCCGTGCTCGCTCCGGTGGCGTCGACCTCCGCCTGCTCCCATGCCCCGCCGTAGACCTCGCGGCGGGCCAGGTAGACGCAGCCGTCGGTGTTGACGCGCAGCGAGGGAGCTCCGCTCGCCGTCAGGGTCAGCTGGCGCTTCCCCGTCCCGACGAGTGCCGCCTGCCAGGCCGTGCGCCGGGCCTCGGGCAGCTTCGCGAGGGCGGGGGCGTTGGGGTCGTCCGGGCGGCCGTCGAGGGCGGCGGACGCGAGACCGTAGCCGTCGGCCCCGGCGGCGTCCTCGGTCAGCAGCCCGTAGGGGTTGGCGGAGACGGGCCGGGCGGCGGGTACGGGCTCGTAGGCGAAGCCGCGCCGGCTCATGCACGCGTCGACGGCCCGTTCCTCGGCCTCGTACAGCGTCCCGGCCTGCCGCTCGGGGACGACGGTGGCCCCGTCCAGGGGGACGGGGAGGGTGCTCGCGTCCCGGTGGGCGGGTGCCGGGGAGCACCCGCCCACTGCCAGCAGGCACAGGACGAACAGAGCCGCTGGTCGCAGGTTCACGGCATCAGCACCAGTGGTTCGAGGCGACGTTCTTGTAGAAGGCGGTACCGGAGAGGTTCCCGATGCCGTAGCCCCTGGGGATGTTCACGGACGAGCCGGTGCGGCCGGTGCCGCTGTAGATGCGGACGCTGCAGTCGTTGCCCGAGTTCGACACCGACACCGCGTTGTTGAACTTGTTGTACTGGAGCAGGTTGCTGTTGTTGCCGTAGACCGTGCCCGGGTCGCCCGCGTAGTTCGCGGAGAGGTACGCGCAGAGCGCCCCCGACGGACACACGGCCGCGGCGGCCGGCGAGGCGGTGACGCCTGCGCCGAGCCCGGCCGCGGCGATGACGGCGACGCTCGCGATCAGCTTCTTCAGCATGGGTGCTTTCCTCCCGTTGCGGTCGGTGGGGGTTCCACCGCCGGGCAGGACGCTAGCCAGCCCACCCCGCCGGGCCATTCGCACTCCGTGCCCGGTCGTTACCTCCGCGTGCCCGCGCGGAGGAGTGCCCGGTGCCGGTACTCGCCCGGCGGCAGCCCGTACGCGGCGCGGAAGACCCGGCTGAAGACGGCGGGCCGCGGGAATCCCCAGCGGGCGCCGATGGCGTGCACGGTGAGGTGGCTGAGGTGGAGGGCGGTCAGGTCGCGCCGGCAGTGTTCGAGGCGCTGGCGCCGGATGAAGTCGGCGACCGTGGTGTTGTGGTGGGCGAAGAGCCGGTGCAGGGCTCGGACGGACATCTGGTGCGCCGAGGCGACGACGGCGGGCGTGAGGTCCTCGGAGCCCAGGTGCGCGCGGATGAACGACCCGATCCGCAGGAAGAGGACGTGCTGCTGCGTGTGGGACGGCAGGGACCGCTCCCGGTCGAGGTGGTGGGCGAGGACCGCGCCCGCCAGGTCGAGGGCGGCGCTCTGCAGTCTGCCCGTGTCCTGGGGCGTGCAGTGCGGCGCCTCCTCGCGGAGGCCGGTGAGGAAGCGGGCGAGGAGCCCGCCCACACCCTGCCGGGCGGCGAGGGGGACGGCGAGGAGTCGGGAGACGTGGGCGTCACGGAAGGGCAGGAGGCGCTTCGGGACGTTCAGGATGAGCGAGTCGGCGAGGGCGCCTTCGGCGGTGACCGAGGCCTCGTACGGCCGTGAGGAGTCGTACAGCACCATCTCGCCCCGGACCAGCGACACCCTCCGGTCGCACTGCTCCAGGTTCTGGCGCCCGCCTGTGATCAGGGCGAGCTGGTACAGCTCGGGGTCCGACCTCCTGATGAGCGCCGGGGTCCGCCGGCAGGCCAGGGAGCCGTAGGTCAGCGCCGTGAGCTGGACGCCCTCGCGCAGGGCCACGGCCTTGAGCCGGACCTTCAGACCGCCCTCGTCCGGATACCGGACCTGGGTGACGCAGAGGGCCTGGTCGGCGAGCTCCTGCCAGCCCGCGGCCCGTGCGGCGGCCGGTAACACGTCACTGTCGAAGACGACGTCCATGTGTTCCCCCATGTTCGACCGGTCGGTACGCGTCGACACGTACCGACCGGATGATGGCGCCGCGGGCAGGGGGGAACAACGCGGCGCGAGGGGTCCTCGGTAGGACCGCGGAACTAGAAGCCCAGCTTCCGCAGCTGCTTCGGGTCGCGCTGCCAGTCCTTCGCGACCTTGACGTGGAGGTCGAGGAAGACCGGGGTGCCGAGGAGCGCCTCGATGTGCTTCCGGGACTTCATGCCGACCTCCTTGAGCCGGCTGCCCTTCGGGCCGATGATGATGCCCTTCTGGCTGGGGCGCTCGATGTACACGTTGGCGTGGATGTCGAGCAGCGGCCGGTCCGCCGGCCGGTTCTCGCGCGGGATCATCTCCTCGACGACCACCGCGATCGAGTGCGGCAGCTCGTCCCGTACGCCTTCGAGCGCGGCCTCGCGGATCAGCTCCGCGACCATGACCTGCTCCGGCTCGTCCGTGAGGTCGCCCTCCGGGTAGAGCGGCGGGGACTCCGGGAGCATCGGGACCAGCAGGTCGGCGACGAGCTGGACCTGCTGGTTGCCGACGGCCGAGACCGGCACGATCTGCGCCCACTCGAAGCCCAGCTCCTTGCCGAGCTGGTCGACGGCGATGAGCTGCTCGGCGAGGGTCTTGGAGTCGACCAGGTCGGTCTTGGTGATGATGGCGACCTTGGGGGTCTTCTTGATCCCGGCGAGCTCCTTGGCGATGAACTTGTCGCCGGGGCCGAGCTTCTGGTCGGCGGGCAGGCAGAAGCCGATCACGTCGACCTCGGCCCAGGTGGTGCGCACGACGTCGTTGAGCCGCTCGCCGAGGAGGGTGCGCGGCTTGTGGAGGCCGGGGGTGTCCACCAGGATCAGCTGCGCGTCCGGGCGGTGCACGATGCCCCGGACGGTGTGCCGGGTGGTCTGCGGCCGGTTCGAGGTGATGGCCACCTTCTGGCCGACCAGAGCGTTCGTAAGGGTGGACTTGCCCGCGTTGGGGCGGCCGACGAAGCAGGCGAAGCCGGCCCGGTGGACGGCTTCGGTTTCTTGGTTGCGAGCGCTCATGGGGGCCATTGTCCCCGATGAGCGCCCGCCTCACGTACTCACGTGCGCACTCGGCTCCGTGCGGGCCGCTCTGTGCCTCCGTATCCGCAGGCCGAAGAGGCCCACGGCACCCCCCACGACCAGGGTCGCGGCCGCGAACCAGGGCAGGGCGAGGAAGGAGACCGTGCCCGTCTCGTTCACGTCCTTCGCGATGGCGGTGAGGGTGACGTCACCCCAGTCGAGCTGCGGGGAGCCGGTCCACCGCTCGGTGAGCCGGATCTTCTGCCGGGGCAGCAGCTCGGACGGCACCTTCGCCAGGTCGCGGTCGAGGAGGGTGCGCCCGAAGAGGCCCTCCGCCCGGAGGGCGACCTTGGGGTTGAGGGTCACGTTGCCCCGGTTGTGCAGCGTGTACGAGACGACCGCGCTGCTCGCACCGGTGCCGGGGACCAGCGGCCGGTCCTGGTCGAGGGTGACGTCCTCGACGGCGAGGGCGGGCACGGTCGGCCCGTTGACCCGCAGGTAGAGGCGGGCGGCGACGGCGCGCTGGACGCCGACGGCGACGGAGCCCCGCCCGCCGGGGCTGATCCGCTCGTCGAGGGCGACGAGGGCCCCGGGGTGGTCGCCGGGGTCGGCGTCGGCGGGGACGGTCAGCGTGTACGGGACGGTGACGGCGGAGCCGGGCGGGACGGTGATCCGGGTCCGCTCGGGCTTGATCCAGGCACCGGCGCCGGTCTGCTTCTCCCGCTGGGTGCGGACGGCGAAGCCGCCGTCCCGGTCGGTGTTGTAGGCGTCGGCGCCGTAGAGCCGGAAGGTCAGCGGGGCGGCCGTCTTGTTGGCGACGGTGACCCGGTCGGTGATCGTGGAGCCCGGGTCGGCGGTGAGGAAGAAGTAGGGGCGGCTGCCCAGCTGGGCGGCGGCCGGATAGACGGCCCATTCGCCGTTCTCGGCGGCCTCCGCGCTCGGCGCGGCGCCAAGCGTGACGAGGAGGGCGCTCAGGACGCTCAGGAGGAGTACGTACAGCGTGCGCACGAGTCGGAACCCCCGGGGTGCGGAGCGGGCCGGCCGGGTGCGCGCCCGGCCCGCACGGTGGTCAGGACAGGGTGAGCGTCAGCACGCCCGCGTACGAGCCCGGCGCCGTGAAGGCCGGGACGTCGAGGGAGAGCCCCGCGTCGATCGTGAACTCGCCGCCCGTGAGGGCACCGTTCGGCGTGGAGGCGAGGGTCGCGCCACCGCTGCCGACCGGACCGGACGAGCCGGCCGCGCAGGTGCTGGGGCTGCCGGCCTTGGCGGTGCATGCCGGGGTCCAGCTGAGGCTGCCGGCGCCGATGGAGCCGCCGGTGCCGGTGAAGTCGGTGACCTTGCCGGTGAGGGACCAGCCCGCGGGGCCGCCGCGGAAGTCCTTCACCGTCACCGTCTTGAGGTCGCCGGTCGCCGCGCCGCCCTGACCGAAGTCGACGGACGACAGCTCGACGGCGTCCCCGGCCTGGGTCATCGACAGCTCGCCGGCGGTGACGGCCGCGGTGATCGTCTGGCTGTTCGGCGGCGCCGGTACGACGACCTTGTACGCGGCGGGTCCTGCGCCCTTGTCGGGGTCCCAGGCCGCACCCTCGTAGGCCACGATCCCGGTGGTCGCCACGTCGTTGACCTTCAGGCGCGCGGCGAAGGAGCCCTCGCTGTCGGTGGTGACGGTCATCCGGTCGGCGGTCTCCGCCGCTCCGGCGCGGCCGACGACGGTGACGTCGGTGAGCGGGGTGAACTTGGAGCCGTTGACGGTCACCCGGACGCCGGCGTCGCCGGAGGCGGTGTCGAGCTGGAGCGCGCGGGTGTTGGGGCTGGTCACGGGGCTCGCGACGACCGTCTCGGAAACCGGGGCGGGCGGGTTGAGGACCGTACAGGGGGTGTCCAGCTCCATGAGGTAGCTGGTGTGGATGTTGTAGTCGCCGGGCGAGAGGGAGATCGACCCGGCCTGGGTGACGGTGAAGGTGCCGGTCATCGAGAAGGCCGGGAAGGAGCCCTTGCCGGGGACCGGCGGGTTCTTCTTGGGCCCGTTGACGGTGACCGCGCCGGTCTGGGCGCCGCCGAGGACGACCTTGCCGCTGGGCGTCATGATGTCGGCCGGGAGCGCGAGGTCGACCGGGTTGGACGCGGCGGGCTTGGTGATCGTGTAGGTCACGGTCACCGTGTCGCCGACCTTGGGGCTGGTCTTGTCGACCGTGATCGCGGCGGTGGTCGTGCCCTCGATGGGCGGGATGCCGGCGATCGGCGGCGGGACGCAGCGCGTGGGGAACTGGACCTCCACGGACGTGCCGGTCGCGCCGGCCGGGGCGGCGAGTGCGCCGCCGCCGGCGACCGCGAGGGCGGTGGCGCCGAGGACGGCGGTCCAGCGCCGTCTTCGGGCCGCCGCCCGGGATCGGGTGAGTGCCATGTGTGTGCCCCCTCCTGAGGGATGAGTGGGCGCCATTGACGGCTGCGGGCGGAGAGAAGTCAATGCACGTGGGAGACATCGACTGATGTCCCGTCAGATACTGTCAAGATCGCTCGCCCTTCTGCGTTTTCGCAGGTCAGCCGCCCGACCACCGCTCCGGAACACGACGGAGACCGGTGCCGCCCAGGGCGACACCGGTCCGGTTTGTGCAGGGCTCAGCTGAAGACGAACGGCCCCGGCGACTGCGACGTCACCGCGTCACAGTTCACCGTGACCCCGAAGATCACCATCTTGAGGGCGACACCCGCGAAGTACGAGTTGAGACTGTCGCCGGAGGCCACGGTCCCGCTCAGTGGGCCGATGACCACGGAACCGCCACCGGCGAGCGGCGGGTTCTTCTTGCCGGTGAAGACCCGCGTACCGCCGCCGGCCTTGGCCATCGTCAGCGTGGCGTTGATCTGGTCGGCGCCGACCGCGATCGGCGTCGTCACGGCCGAGGTGACGGTGATGGTCGCGGCCGTGCCGTTCTGCGTCGCGACGAGGGTGGCGCTGCCGCCGCCCCACGTACCGCAGTCGTACGTCGCCGTGGCCGAGCCCGGCGAGACGGCGGCGGCCGTCGGCGCGAAGGCGAGCGAGGCGGCGGCGAGTCCTCCGGCGAGAACCGCGACGGCCCCTAAGGTGCTTCTGCTTCTCATGGCGAGTTCGAACCCCTTCCGATGGCGAACGCAGGGGTGCGGACACTGCGTGAATGGTGGAGATCTGACGGTCCGTCGGGCGAACCGGTGTTCATTGAGACGCAGACCGCATGGGAAGGCAAGAGAAGGTGCGGTGATCCTTCACAAAGACACAAACGTGGTGACGCACGAGGGCCCGGCGCGTGCACGCCGGGCCCTCGATGTCCAGTTCTCGCCGCTCGGCCACTCGCCGTGCGACGCCACGCCGCTGGGCCACTCGCCCGTGCGACGCCACGCCGCTCGGCTCGGGCGGCGGCCGGCTCGCTCAGCCCGCCGTGACCGCCGCGCGCAGCTGCCCGTCCGGGCCGGCAAGCAGCACCGGGGTCTCCGGGCCGCCGAGGTCCCGTACCGCCGCGCGGTCCTCGTCCGTGGCGGACTCGGCGTTCGACACGACGGCCGCCGCCTCCAGGGACTGGGCGCCGCTCGCCACCGCCATCGCGACCGCGGTCCGCAGCGCGCTCAGCTTGAGCGACTCCAGCTCCACGGTCCCCGCCACGTACGTACGACCGGTCTCGTCCCGCACCGCGGCCCCCTCGGGCACACCGTTACGGGCGCGGGCGCTGCGCGCCAGGGTGATGATCTTGAGGTCCTCGGCGCCGAGGTCGCCGTGCTCGCTGCTGAGTGTCATGCCCCTGAGCATAGGTCCGCCCCGGAACTCAGCCCGCGACCGGGTACATCGCCCCGCGACGCCCCTCCGGCGACACCAGCCACTCCAGTTTCTGCGCCGTGCCGGCCTCCGCCAGCGGGGTGTGGAGCACGATCACCAGGTCCGGGCGGGCCGGGACCCTGAGCTGGGTCGCCTCGACGTACAGCGTGCCGACCAGCGGGTGCTCCAGCTCCTTGCGGTTCTGGCCGCCGGGGATGACGTCCCGCCGCTCCCACAGCTCCGCGAACTCCGGGCTCAGCTCCTTGACCTCCTCGACGACCGCCCGGAAACCCTCGTCCTCGGGGCTCTCCGAGCACGCCGCGCGGAACTGCGCGACGACCCGGGGCGCGAGCTCCTCCCAGTAGGCCATGCGAGTGCGGTACAGCGGCTCGGTGAAGAAGGTGACCAGGCAGTTCTGCGCGATGTCGGGACCCATCCCGAGCACGATCGCCGCCGCGTCGTTGTACAGGACGGTGTTCCAGTACACGTCCATGATGTGCGCGGGGAACGGCATCCACGCGTCGATGAGCCGCCGCAGCCCGTCGCACATGTCCCGGTCCTCCGGCGCCGTCTCCGGGGCCGGCGGGTTCAGCGCCGCCAGCACGTACAGATGGCGCCGCTCCGCCGGGCTCAGCCGCAGCACCCGCGCCACCGAGTCGAGCACCTGCGGCGAGACCGTGATGTCCCGGCCCTGCTCCAGCCACTGGTACCAGGAGACCCCGACGCCCGCGAGGACCGCGACCTCCTCCCGGCGCAGGCCCGGTGTCCGGCGCCGCGGACCGCCGTCCGGGAGCCCCGCCTCGGCCGGGCTGACCCGGGCCCGACGGCTCATCAGGAACTCGCGCAGTTCGCCCAGTCGGTGCTGCTTCGTCGTGGTGCTCTCGAGAGCGGTGGCCACGTGTGCTTCCTCCCCCTGGCTGCCTGGTGGTACGACCAACAGCATAAGTACCCGCTCCCCAGCCTTGTTCCCGAACACCGAGGGTGGGGACATGGCAACCCTGACCTCTCCCCCCACCGACACCGGCACCGGTACCGGCACCCCGGCCGCTCCCCCGGCCCTCACCGGCCGCACCCGGCTCATCCTCTTCGTGCTCTGCGCCGCCCAGTTCATGGTGGCGCTCGACTTCTCCGTACTGAACGTGGCGCTGCCCGTCCTCGGCGCCGACCTCGGCCTCGGCCAGTCCGCCCTCCAGTGGGCCGTCACCGCCTTCGCGCTGCCCTCCGGCGGCTTCCTGCTCCTCTTCGGACGCATGGGCGACCTCTACGGACGCAAGAAGCTCTTCCTCGCCGGACTCGCCCTCTTCGGCCTCGCCTCGCTGCTCGCCACCTTCGCCTGGAACCCGGCCGCCTTCCTCACGGGCCGCGCCCTCCAGGGCATCGGCGCCGCCGCGATCGTGCCCACGGGCATGTCCCTGCTGACCACGACGTTCCCCGAGGGTCCGCTGCGGGACCGGGCACTCGGCATCTCCGGCACGCTGCTCTCGCTCGGCTTCACCGTCGGCATGGTCCTCGGCGGTGTCATGACGGACACCCTCGGCTGGCGCTCCACCATGGGCCTGCTCGCCCTCTTCGCCGTCATCGTGCTGCCGCTGGCCCCGGGCCTGCTCCCCGAGTCCCGCACCCCCGAGCGGCCCCGGCTGGACGTGCCCGGCGCGGTGACCGTCACCGGTGGTCTGCTCGCCCTGATCTACGCCCTGTCGACGGCGGCCGAGCGCGGCTTCGGCGGCACGGACGTGCTGGTCACCCTGGTGGCGGGCATCGTGCTGCTCGCGGTGTTCGTGCGGGTCGAGTCCCGGCACGCGGCCCCGCTGGTCTCGCTGCCGATGCTGCGGCGCGGCACGGTCGCCTTCGGCAACCTGGGCGGTCTGATCACCTTCTCGATGATGTCGACCGTCGTCTTCGTCCTCACCCTGTACCTGCAGGAGACCCTGGACCTGTCGGCCTTCGTGACCGGTCTGATCTTCGGTGTGCAGGGCGTGATGTCGGTCGTGGCCGGCATGCTCGCGCCGAAGGTGATCGGCCGGATCGGCGCCCGCCGCACGCTGGTCGGTTCGCTGGCCGGACAGGGCGTGCTGACGGCCGCGCTGCTCGGCCTGGGCGAGGAGTCGGGCGTGATCCTGGCGACCGTCGCCGTCTCGCTGGCCTCGATGTGCCACCTCGGCGCGATCATCTCGTACGGACTGACCGTCACCTCGGGTGTGCCGGACGAGGAGCAGGGCCTGGCGACCGGACTGGTGACGACCACCCAGCAGGTCGGCCTCACGCTCGGCATCCCGCTGCTCGGCGTGCTCGCCACCACGGGCGGTGACCTGTACGGGGGCGTCCGCACGGTCCTCGTCCTGGACGCGGCGATCGTCCTCGGCACGGCGGTCCTGATCGGCCTCGGTCTGCGGCGCCGGTCCTGAACCACGCCGGCGGGAGAGCTACGGCCGGTCGAGGGCTACGGCCTGTCGAGACGGAGCCGTACGGCCTTCGGCAGACCCGCGACCACCAGGTCGTACGAGTCCTCGACGAGCTCCCGGACCATCCGGTCCGGGAGCTCTCCGACGGTCACCGTGTTCCAGTGCCGCTTGTTCATGTGATAGCCGGGGGCGACCGCCGGATGCTCCTCACGGAGCCGTACCGCCTCGTCCGGATCGCACTTGAGGTTGACCCGCAGCGGCTCGGATTCGAGCCACGAGAGCGCGAACAGCTTCCCGGCGACCTTGAAGACGGAGACGTCCGGGCCGAACGGGAACTCCTCCGTCGCGTCGTTGAAGTCCAGGCAGAAGGCGCGCAGCTCGTCGGGGGTCATGCCTGCTTCTCCTCCGGTTCCAGCGGTTCCACGAGAACAGTGACGATCTTGTTCCGGCGACCGGCCGGGGACTCGGCCGTCAGCCGCAGCGAACGCCCGTCCGGCAGCTCCACGACCGCCTTCGCGCCCGCGATCGGCACCCGGCCGAGCGCCTTCGCGAGCAGACCGCCGACGGTCTCCACGTCCTCGTCGTCGTACTCGTCGGGTCCCAGACCGTACAGCTCGCCGAGGTCGCCGATGTCGAGACGCGCGGTGACCCGGTGGCTGCCCCCGCCGAGGTCCTGGACCGGCGGCAGCTCCCGGTCGTACTCGTCGGTGATCTCGCCGACGATCTCCTCCAGGATGTCCTCGATGGTGACGATCCCGGCCGTGCCGCCGTACTCGTCGATGACGACGGCCACGTGGTTGCGCTCCTGCTGCATCTCGCGCAGCAGGTCACCGGCGTTCTTGGTGTCGGGCACGAAGGCGGCGGGCCGCATCGCCGTCGACACCAGGTCGGACTCGGAGTCCCGGTTGATGTGCGACTTGCGGACCAGGTCCTTCAGATACACGATGCCGACGATGTCGTCCTCGTTCTCCCCGGTGACGGGGATACGGGAGAAGCCGGAGCGCAGCGCGAGGGTGAGGGCCTGACGGATCGTCTTGTACCGCTCGATGCAGACGAGATCGGTACGGGGCACCATCACCTCCCGTACGAGCGTGTCGCCCAGCTCGAAGACGGAGTGCACCATGCGGCGCTCCTCGTCCTCGATGAGCGACTCCTGCTCGGCGAGGTCCACCATGGCCCGCAGCTCCGCCTCGGAGGCGAACGGGCCCTTGCGGAAGCCCTTGCCGGGCGTCAGCGCGTTGCCGATGAGGATGAGCAGCTGCGGGATCGGCCCCATGATCCGGGCCAGCGGCAGCAGTACGTACGCGGCGGCCGTCGCCGTGTTCAGCGGGTGCTGGCGGCCGATGGTGCGCGGCGAGACGCCCACGGCCACGTACGACACGAGGACCATCACGGCGATGGCGACGAGCAGCGCCTCCCAGGTCTCCGGGAAGGCTTCGAGGCAGGCGTACGTGACCAGGACGCCGGCCGCCATCTCGCAGGCGACACGGACGAGCAGCGCCACATTGAGATAGCGGGTCGGGTCGGAGGCGACCTGGGCGAGTTTCTCGGCCCCGCGCCGGCCGGAGCGTACGGCCTCGGCCGCGCGGAAGCTGGAGACACGCGCGAGACCGGCCTCGGCGCAGGCGGCGAGCCAGGCCACGACGACCAGGGCCACCGCGCCGAGGATCAGCGAAACGTCCATCGGGGTCAGGAAACGGTGGGCGCCGGAGAGGGGCCGGTCAGGCCCTTCTCCTCACGCCAGCCGTCGACGATCGCCGCCTGGAGGCCGAACATCTCGGCCTTCTCGTCGGGCTCCTCGTGGTCGTACCCGAGGAGGTGGAGCACACCGTGGACGGTGAGCAGCTGGAGCTCCTCGTCCATGGAGTGCTCCGTCGGCGCGTCCTTGCCCTGCTGGGTGGCGACCTCGGGGCAGAGCACGATGTCGCCGAGGAGCCCCTGCGGGGGCTCCTCGTCGTCCTTCGTCGGCGGGCGCAGTTCGTCCATCGGGAAGGACATGACGTCCGTCGGACCCGGCAGATCCATCCACTGGATGTGGAGCTGCTCCATCGCCTCCGCGTCCACGACGATCACCGAGAGCTCGGAGAGCGGGTGGATGCGCATGCGCGCGAGCGCGTAGCGGGCGATGTCGAGGATCGCCTGCTCGTCGACCTCGGTACCGGACTCGTTGTTGACGTCGATCGACATGTGTTCTGCGTTCTACTTCCCGTTACGGCCGCGCCGATGCTCACCGCGGCTGTCGTCGCGGCTGTCGTTGCGGAGGTCGTACTGCTCGTACGCGTCGACGATACGGCCGACGAGCTTGTGCCGGACGACATCCTGCGACGTGAGCGTCGAGAAGTGGACGTCCTGGACGCCTTCCAGGATGTCGCGGACCTGTCGCAGACCGCTCTTCGTCCCGTTCGGCAGGTCGACCTGGGTGACGTCACCGGTGATGACGATCTTCGAGTCGAAGCCCAGGCGGGTGAGGAACATCTTCATCTGCTCGGGGTTCGTGTTCTGCGCCTCGTCCAGGATGATGAACGCGTCGTTGAGCGTGTTGTGCGTCAGCAGGTAGTCCTGTGTGACGTACAGCGAGTCTTCGGCCGCGACCTGGATGCAGACCGTCTCCTCGCGCCCGGCGGGCTCGATGGAGTCGATGAACCGCATCGGCCGGCCACCGCCGCCCGCTGCGTGGTACGCGTCGCGCTTGCGGGCGAGCCGGAAGGGCTCGATGCCCTCCGGCAGACGGATGTCGACGATGTGGGCGTCGTAACGGTGCTTGCCCAGCGCTGTGCCCTGGGGACGCCCCTCTGCCGGACGACGCCGGGTGTAGGCGACACCTCCGAGCGACTGGACCAGCGCGATCACGTCGTCGCGGAGCACGATCGAGGCGGTCGAGTACTGGATCCGGCAGGTGCGGTCGGCCTGGGTGACCGGGCCGCCGTCGGAGTCCAGAAGCCCCTGGAGGAGTGCGAGCCGGACTTCGGCCGAGTTGTACAGGTAGTCGTCCGGAACGAACTTCGAGTGGGACCGGGTGGCGAGAAGGTCGAGCTGCCGGAGCATCCCCGTGACGGGATTCTCCAGCGTGACGACGTCGCCGGGGGCCTTCACGCGGTTCAGGACGTGGTCCGGACCGCTCTTCGCCCGGACCACAACCCCGGGCAGGGCCGCTTCGAGCGCCTCGGCAAGCTCGCCGTCCTCGCCGGAGAACGAGGGTGTGGTGGAGCCGGTCAGGCACCCGTCTCCAAGGAGCAGACCCAGCGCGTAGGGGTCCATGGGAACATCACGCTCGGGCAGGGCCACGGGGGCGGTGAGCAGCGGCAGCTCGTACCTGCGGGCGTGCGCGGCCCGCAGGTTGCCGATCATCTCCTGGGTCTCCAGGACCCGCCACGGCTTGTCGCGTCGCTTGTCGGAGGCCGTGCGGACCGTCCACAGGTGCTCGCCGCAGCACAGGGTCCAGGAGCCGTCCTGGGCTGAGACCCGGTAGACGTCCCGCTCGCCCTGCGGATAGACGCCGAGGACGGGAGTCGGCTCGCCGTTGGAGCCGATGACGAGGTCACCGACCTCCAGGTCGCCGATGGGGCGCCAGCCGTCCGGCGTCAGGACGTTCGTGAAGACAGGCTGGCTACGGCCACGCATATAGGCCAGGGGCGCCACCTCGATCGTGCCCGCGGCCATCAGCTTGGGGATCGAGTCCGGGTCGAGCATGTCGTGCAGCGCGTCGTAGAGCGGGCGCAGGTAGGGGTCGATCTTCTCGTAGAGCGTGCCGGGCAGGAAGCCGAGGCGCTCGCCGGCCTCGACGGCCGGGCGGGTCAGGATGATCCGGGTGACCTGCTTGGACTGCAGGGCCTGGACCGCCTTGGCCATGGCCAGGTAGGTCTTTCCCGTACCGGCCGGACCGATGCCGAAGACGATCGTGTGCTTGTCGATCGCGTCGACGTACCGCTTCTGGTTGAGGGTCTTGGGACGGATCGTGCGACCGCGATTGGAGAGGATGTTCTGCGTGAGCACCTCGGCGGGGGTCTCCTCGCCGCCCTCCGAACCGTTCTCGCTCGCCCTGAGCATGGCGATCGAGCGTTCCACCGCGTCCTCCGTCATGGGCTGACCGGTGCGGAGCACCAGCATCATCTCGTCGAACAGGCGCTGGATCAGAGCGACTTCCGCCGCGTCGCCGACCGCGCTGACCTGGTTGCCCCGGACGTGGATGTCCGCCCGCGGGAACGACCGCTCGATCACGCGGAGCAGCGCGTCACCGGAGCCGAGCAGGGTCACCATGGGGTGCTTGGCGGGGACGACGAAATGGGCGCGGGCCTGTCCGGGCGTCCCGTCCTGGGGAGCACCGTCGTGGGCTGTGGGTGTCTGCGTCATGGGCCGGCACTAGGGCCTGCACATACCTCCCGTGCAGGGGTTCTCGCTGCTCGACAACCTCTGGATCACCAAGCCTACGACTTGGCGCCGACAAGCCCGTAGCGGTTTACGCGGGGCCGTCAGGCGGGGGCCGCGCGGAAGCCGATCGTGGGCACCGCCCGGCGCAGCGGCCAGGGGCGGGCGGGGGCCGGCAGGAGCCGCTCCAGGAAGGCGTAGCGGCCGCGCAGGGCCTCGGGGTCCTGGCTGGCGTGCCCCTGGACGTGCTGCCACCAGGCGGCGATCTCGCCCCAGGTGGGGGCGGACAGGGAGCCGCCGAACTCCTGGACGGAGAGGGCGGCGGTGAGGCCGGCGAAGGCGAGGCGGTCGGCGAGCGGCCAGTCGGCGAGGGTGCCGGTGACGAACCCGGCGACGAAGACGTCCCCGGCGCCGGTCGGGTCGAGGGCGGAGACCTGGATGGCGGGGACCTCGGCGGTCTCGCCGGTGGCGCCGTCGACGGCGTAGGCGCCTTCGGAACCGAGGGTGACCACGGCGTAGCGGACCTTGTCGGCGAGGGCTCGGGCGGCGGCCCGGGGGCAGTCGGTGCGGGTGTAGCGCATCGCCTCGGCGGCGTTGGGCAGGAAGGCCTCGCAGTGCGCGAGGTCGGTGAGGCCCGCCAGGTCCCAGCGGCCGGTGTCGTCCCAGCCGACGTCGGCGAAGACCTTGGCGCCGCCGCGGGCGGCCCGGGCGACCCAGTCCTCGCCGCGGCCGGGGACGAGGGAGGCGACGGCCGCGCGCGCGTGCGGCGGGTAGGCGGGCAGGGCGCCGTCGAACGGCGGGGCCTCGTGGCCGTGGGAGACCATCGTGCGCTCGCCCTCGTAGGCCATGGAGACCGTGACCGGGGAGTGCCAGCCGGGGACGGTCCGGGAGAGCGACAGATCGATCCCCTCGCCCTGTTCGAGCGCGTCCCAGCAGTACTCGCCGTAGTGGTCGTCCCCGAATGCGGCGGCGAGGGAGGTCCGGAGCCCCAGCCGGGCGAGGGCGGTGGCCATGTTGGCGACGCCGCCGGGGCTGGAGCCCATGCCGCGGGCCCAGGACTCGGTGCCGCGGACGGGGGCGGAGTCGAGGCCGGTGAAGATGATGTCGAGGAAGACCGTGCCGGTCAGGAAGACGTCGCAGGCGGGGTCGGTGGGCTCGCGCAGGCACACCAACGGGTCGACCCCGGCGTCCTGTTGCGAGTGGTCTCCCCTTGCTGTGGTCACGGCGGACTCCCCGGTCGTGGTGCGTGGATCGGCACCGCGGTGCCGATCTGGACAGTGTGCCCGATGGGGCTCGGGAGACGGGGGTGACGCAACACG
Source organism: Streptomyces sp. NBC_01077 (assembly GCF_045162855.1). NCBI lineage: Bacteria > Bacillati > Actinomycetota > Actinomycetes > Kitasatosporales > Streptomycetaceae > Streptomyces > Streptomyces sp. NBC_01077. The sequence goes on from NZ_CP108669.1 coordinate 3,569,446, forward strand.
GTCTTCGCGCGATACCCAGTCCACCCGCCCCCAAACCCATTGTGACCCGTATCACGTGCTGAATCGGGGGATACTGCCTTCTCCGCTCACTCGGATGCTTGATACACATGGTGCCGCGACCCCGTGGCTCACCGGGCGCCATCTCATTTCCCTGTTCAGTTCCTGGAACGCCCATGTCGTCGCGCCCGCGCGTCCCGGGGGCCCTCGTCGCCCTCGTCACCCTCTTCACCGCCGGTTACCTCGCCCCGTACCTGCTGCCGACGGTCGTCGGCCGGCTCTCCGCCGGGCTCGGCCTCACCCCCGCACAGGCGGGCCTCGTCGGCTCCGTCCTGCTCCTCGGCTCCTCCTGCGCGGGCTTCACGCTCGCCGCGCACGGGGAACGGATCGGCCCCCGCCGGGCGGCCCGTGCGGGCCTGCTCGCGATGGCGGTCGGATACGGCTCCGCCGCCGCGACGGGCATCGTGCCCCTGGTCGTCGCCGGCGCCGTCCTCGGCGGCCTCGGCTCGGGTACGGCGACGGCGGTGGCCGCGGCCGGGATCGCCGGCCGGCCGGACCCGCACCGGGCCGCGACACTCGGCCTGCTCTCGGTCTCGGCCACGGCGGGCGGGCTCTACCTGACCCTCCCGCACCTGTCCGGCGGCCATGCGCCGCCGCTGTTCGCGATCGCCTGCGCGGCGGCCCTGGTGTGGCCGCTGACGGCCCGACTGCCGGGCTCGATCCGTGAGCCCCGGGAGGCGGCACCGACCGGCCCGCTCCCCTACCGCCGGGCGGGAGCCGTCCTCGCGGGCGGCATCCTCTTCTGGTCCCTCTCCCAGAACGCTCTGTGGGGCGTGAGCGGCCGCATCGGCCTGACGCAGGCCGGCCTCTCCGAGGTCACCGTCGGCGCAGTGTTCGCGGCGGCGCTCGGCGCGGGGCTCCTGGGAGTCACGGCGGCCGGTGCACTGGGCTCCCGGCTGGGCCGGGCGGTGCCGATCGGCATGGGCACCGTCCTCATCGCGGGCTGCGTGCTGCTCAGCTCGGCGGCCGGGAACCTGGCCTCGTTCGCGACCGGCGAGATCCTGTGGAACGCCGTCTACCCCGTGGTCCTGTCCTACCTCCTGGGCCTCGCCGCCTCACTCGACCCGCGCGGCCGCTGGGCGGTCCTGGTCGGCTCGGCGTCCTCACTGGGCGTGGCGTGCGGACCGCTGGCCGGCAGCCTGCTGTCGGAGGGGGCCGGCTACCCGGGAATGGGCATGACCCTGTGCGTCCTGCTTCTGCTGGTCGCGATCCCGATGACGGCCGTGGCCCGCCATGTCTCGGGCCGGCCGCTGGTCCCGGGGTCGGTGCGGCGCAGGGGCGGCGCGGCGGGCGCGGTCCTGGCGGGCACGGCGGCGGCGACACCGCCGACGGTCCCTCAGATGGGCGCTCCGGAGCAGGAGATCGCCCCGATCCCGGCGCCTGCGGGCCGCCGCCGCCTGGCGAAGTCGGCGTTCCGGCTGGCGAGGCCGAGCGACCGGGGCTGAAGATTCAGCCCGTCCGGTGTTCGAGGACACGGCCGCAGGCCGTACGGGGTCTGGGGCTTGCCCCCAGTTCCGGGAAGGGGCGGGGTGGGGAGGAGGCCCGCCGCAGGCGCCCCCACCCCCACTCCCGCCGCCCCTTCTACGCCCCGCCGAACTCGTACGCCCCGACCTCGGCGAGGTACCGCGCCCGACGAGCCTCGTCGTCCTCCAGGAACGACGCCTCGAACGAGTTCCGCGCCAACTCCCGAAGCTGCTCCGACGTCAGCCCGAGCGCATCCCGCACCCCGTCGAAGTTGTCCCCCACGTACCCCCCGAAGTACGCCGGATCATCGGAGTTCACGGTGACCACCAGCCCCGCCGCCATCATCGCCCGCAGCGGATGGTCACCGAGCACGTCGATCGCGCGCAGCCGGACGTTCGACAGCGGACACAGCGTGAGCGGCACACGTTCCCGCACGAGCCGCTCGACGAGCTCCGGGTCCTCCATGCAGCGCAGTCCGTGGTCGATCCGCTCCACGCCGAGCACGTCGAGCGCCTCGCGGATGTACGCGGCGGGCCCCTCCTCGCCCGCGTGGGCGACGCGACGCAGACCGAGTGCCCCGGCTGCCTCGTACACCTCCCGGAATTTGGCCGGCGGATGCCCGACCTCCGCCGAGTCCAGGCCGACGCCGGTGATCCGGTCCAGATAGGGCTTGGCGGCGTCGAGCGTCGCGAGCGCCGACTCCGCCGACTCGTCGCGCAGGAAGCACATGATGAGCCGGGTGGAGATCCCGTACCGCTCCTCGGAGCGTTCGAGGGAGGCGCTGATGCCCTCGATCACGGTGCCGATGGGGACGCCGCGGGCGGTGTGCGCCTGCGGGTCGAAGAAGATCTCGGCGTGCCGGACCCCCTGGGCGGCGGCCCGCTCCAGATAGGCGTCGGTGAGCTCGGTGAAGTCCTCGGCGGTGCGCAGGACCGCCATCAGGCCGTAGTAGAGGTCCAGGAAGGACTGGAGGTCGCTGAAACGGTAGGCCTCGCGCAGGGCGGCGGTGTCCGCGTACGGCAGGGTGACGCCGTTGCGCGCGGCGAGCGCGAAGGCCAGCTCGGGTTCGAGGGTGCCTTCGATGTGCAGGTGCAGTTCGGCCTTGGGAAGGGGCATGGTGTTTCCGGGTCTATCTCTTCGGTACGGGGACCCGCATGAGGTCCTGGGCAATGCTCAGTTCGCCGTCGAAACCGACCGCCCGCGCCTGCCGTTCGAACTCGGCCGGGTCGGAGTAGCGCTGCGAGAAGTGGGTCAGGACGAGATGCCGGACGCCCGCGTCCCGGGCGACGGCGGCGGCCTGGCCGGCCGTCAGATGGCCGTGGTCGGTGGCGAGGCGGACGTCCTCGTCGAGGAAGGTCGACTCGATGACGAGCATGTCGGCGCCCTCGGCGAGCGCGTGCACGCCGTCGCAGAGCCGGGTGTCCATGACGAAGGCGAAGCGCTGCCCGCGCCGGACCTCGCTGACGTCCTCCACCGTCACCCCGTTCAGCACGCCCTCGCGCTGGAGGCGGCCGACGTCGGGGCCCTCGATGCCGTGCGCGGCGAGCCGCTCGGGCAGGATGCGGCGCCCGTCGGGCTCGGTGAGCCGGTAGCCGTACGACTCGACGGGGTGCGAGAGCCTGCACGCGTCGAGGGTGTACGCCTCGGTGACGGCGAGCGGCCCGTCGGCGGCCACCGGGGCCTCCGCCAGCTTCACGGTCTCGCGGTAGGCCGTGGCGTACCGCAGCCGCTCGAAGAAGTGCTGCCCGCTCGCCGGGTAGTGCGCGGTGACCGGGTGCGGGACCTGATCGAGGTTGATCCGCTGGATCACCCCGGCCAGGCCGAGCGAGTGGTCGCCGTGGAAGTGCGTCACGCAGATCCGGTCGATGTCGTGCGCGGCGACCCCGGCCCGCAGCATCTGGCGCTGCGTGCCCTCACCGGGGTCGAAGAGGATGCCCTGTCCGTCCCAGCGCAGCAGATAGCCGTTGTGGTTGCGGTGCCTGGTGGGGACCTGGCTGGCGGTCCCGAGCACGACGAGTTCTCGTACGGACACGGGCTATCCGGGCGGCCAGTTGAGACCGCGGCCGCCCAGCACGTGCGCGTGGGCGTGGAAAACGGTCTGGCCCGCGCCGGCGCCGGTGTTGAAGACGGTCCGGAAGCCCGTACCGTCGACCTTCTCCTGCGCGGCGATCTCTCCGGCCTCACGCAGTATGTCGGCGGCGACGGTCGGCGCGGCGGCGGCGAGGGAGGCGGCGTCCGGGTAGTGGAGCCGCGGGATGACGAGAACGTGGGTGGGCGCCTGCGGGTTGATGTCGCGGAACGCGAGCGTCGTCTCCGTCTCGCGCACGATCGTCGCGGGCACTTCCCCCGCCACGATCTTGCAGAACAGGCAGTCGCTCTGCGGCTCTCCGGCCATGGCCCGGGTCTCCTCGCCTCGTCGGTCACTACACGCGCATGCTATCCGCCGCCCCCCGACGTCACCCCGTCCCGGCTCAGTCCTTGGGGGCGCGCCGGTTCAGGGCCGAGCGGCTCACCCAGTACGTGATGATCACGGCCCAGAACAGCGGCGTCCCAAGCCCGCCGACCACCCCGGCGTCGAAGGACCACAGGGCCATCGACACCACCGAGTAGAGCCCGAGCAGCCCCACGGCGGTGGCCATCGCTATCACCGGCCGGCAGGAGCGCGCCACCAGGAGCATCGGACGGCGCAGCCGGGGCGGCACCCGGCGGCCCATCCACAGCACCCAGCCGCCCCAGGCGCCGACGATCACGGCCACGCCGATCACGAACGGCACGACGGCCTCGGCTCCGGTGTCCCCGCCGCGGGCCGGGGCGGCGCCGAACGTCGAGGCGATGAAGCCGAGCAGGGCCACCCAGCGGGCCCCGGCGACGGTGTTCCAGGCCATGGCCTCCAGGTTGTAGCGGGCCTTGCGGTCCTGGAGGTCGAGCGCGGCGGAGGCGACGAAGCCCTCGGCGGCCTGGGTCCAGGCCCCACGCCGGAACCAGCGGCGCCGCAGCCGCAGCAGCGACAGGTTGTTGTGGGCCTCGCTGCTCTGCGGGTTGAGCCGCAGGGTGGCCTCGTAGGCCCGTTGCGCGGTGGCGTGGTCGCCCCGGCGCTGGGCGGTGAGCCCCACCAGGAAGTGGGCCGCGTCCTCCTCGGGGGCGAGGCTGACGGCGGCCCGCGCCGCCTCGTACGCCTCGACGGTACGCGCGTGCTCCGCGAACTGGGCGAGGGCGGTGCCGAGGGCGTAGTGGGTGCCCCAGTACTGCGGAGCGAGCCGGACGGCGTACCGGGCGGAGGTCTCCGCGTCCTGGAACCGCCGCAGGCCGAGCAGGATCTGGACGCGCATCAGCCAGGCCATGAGCAGCTCGGGTTCGGCGGCCAGTGCGCCGTCCACGGCGTCCAGGGCGGCCTGGTGGTCCTCGGCGCGGTGGTGGCAGCGGGCGAGCAGGACGAGCGCCTCGGCGTCCTCCGGTTCGGTCGCCAGGTGCTGGGCGACGAGCCGGCCGGCCTGCGCGTACCGGCCCGTGTCGTACAGGGCCTCGGCGCGCAGGAGCGCGGTCGGCGTGGTCACAGCTTGCGCTTCCGCTTGAGGTGGGCGAGGAGGTCGTCGTACAGACCGCCCTCGTTGGCGAACATGGCGACGTTCCGGGCGGCGGCGAACCAGGGCTCCGTGGACGGCTTGATCTGCTTGGCCGCGCCGAGCAGGTCCTTGGTGGTGATGAGGCGTATTGAGCCGCTGCGGGCGGAGTCGAGGAGCGCGGCCTCGGCGGCCGTCTCGCAGACATGGGCGAGGTCGGCGCCGGAGAAGTCCTCGGTGGCCTTGACGAGCTTGCCGAGGTCGACGGCCTCGATGGGGCGCTCGCGCAGGTGGTAGCGGAGGATCGCCTCGCGCGCGGTGGCGTCCGGCGGCAGTACGAGGAGGGTGCGGTCGAGGCGGCCGGGGCGGCGCAGCGCGATGTCCACGTCCCAGGGCACGTTGGTGGCGGCGAGCACGAAGACGCCCTCGTTGCCTGCGCCGCTGGCGATGCCGTCCAGCTCGGTGAGGAGCTGGTTGACGACGTTGCGCAGGCCGCTGTGGTGGGTGCGGGAGCGCTTGGCGCCGAGGGCGTCCAGCTCGTCGAGGAAGACGACGCAGGGGGCCTGGCGGCGGGCGGTCTCGAAGATGTCGTGGATGTTCTTCTCGGAGGCCCCGATCCACATGTCGAGGACGTCGGAGAGCGAGACGGTGAGGAAGTTCGCGCCCAGCTCGCCGGCGACGGCCCGTGCGATGAAGGTCTTGCCGCAGCCGGGAGGCCCGTAGAGGAGCAGGCCGCCGCGCAGCGACTTGCCGTACAGCCTGCGCAGTTCGGGGTTGCGCATGGGGGCGAGGAAGGCGGCCTCCAGACGGTCCTTGACCTCGTCCATGCCACCGACGTCGGCGAGACGTACGGAGCCGGGGGCGTCGATGTCCCAGGCGGCGGCGTCCCCGGCGGCGCCCTCACCGTCGGCGGCCTGCGGGTCCTCCAGGAAACGGGGCCCGACGAGGTCCTGGACCTGCTGCTCGGCGGCGTCCCAGTCGAAGGCGGCGGCCTTGCCCGCGGGCGGCTCGGAGGCGCTCTCGACGGGGGCCGGCGCGGACGCGGGCGGCTCGGGCACGTTCTCGACGGGGGTCGGCGCAGACGCGGGCGACTGGTTCCCGGCCGGTGGCAGACCCATCGCGCGGACCATCAGCGCGCGGGCGCCGGCGTCCCCCGGCGCGTGCTGGAGGGCGACGGCCGCCTCCGCGACGGCCTCGTCGTTCCGCCCCTCCGCGAGGAGGAGCTCGGCGAAGTGGAGGCGCAGGGGCACGTCGTCGGGCGCGGCGGCGACCGCGACGCGCAGACTGCGGATCAGAGGGGACTCGTCGGCCATGCGGTCAGCCTAAGGAGCACGCGGGGGCCGCTGCCCACCGGGTTCGGTCTCCCGCGGCCCAGGCAAGAACACCCCCTAGCTCCAGCGCCCCGTACGCCCCAGGACGAGCGCCGTCGCCGCCGTACCCGCCGTCGAGGTCCGCAGCACGCTCCGGCCGAGCCGGTACGGCTTCGCCCCGGCCGCCTCGAACGCGGCGAGCTCCTCCGGGGAGACACCGCCCTCGGGGCCGACGACCAGCACGATCGAGCCCTTCTCCGGGAGTTCGGCGGTGGCGAGCGCCCCGCTCGGGTGGTCGCGGTCCTCGTGCAGGACGGCCGCGAAATCGGCGGCGGCGAGCAGCGCGGCGACCTGCTTGGTCGTCATCAGGTCCGCGACCTCGGGGAACCGGGAGCGGCGCGACTGCTTGCCGGCCTCGCGCGCGGTGGACCGCCACTTGGCGAGCGCCTTGAGGCCCCGGTCGCCCTTCCACTGTGTGATGCAGCGGGAGGCGGCCCACGGCACGACGGCGTCCACCCCGGTCTCCGTCATGGTCTCGACGGCGAGTTCGCCCCGGTCGCCCTTGGGCAGCGCCTGGACGACCGTGATCCGGGGCTCCTCCTCGGGGTCCTCGTGGACCTCGTCGACGCGCACGGTGAGCTGGTCCTTGCCCTCGGCGGCGAGCACCACGCACGCGGCCCACCGGCCCCGGCCGTCGGCGAGGACGAGCTCCTCGCCCTCCCGCAGCCGCCTCACGGAGACGGCGTGCCGGCCCTCGGGGCCGTCCAGGAGGAAGCTCCCGGGGCCGGGAACGGCGTCGACGACGAAGACGGGTGCGGTCATGAGGCGCTCCTGTGAGGCAGCTCGGAGAGAGCGGTGTCGAGTTCGGCGGCCAGCACCTCGACCAGCTGCCCGGCGGGGAGTTCGCGGGCGAGCCGGTGGCCCTGACCGGCCCACAGGGCCATGCCCTGTGCGTCGCCCGCGGTCGCGGCGGCCTTGCGGATCGGGGCGGTGAGGTGGTGGATCTCGGGGTACGCGGAGGGGGCGTACGGCCCGTGCTCGCGCATGAAGCGGTTGACGAGGCCACGCGCCGGGCGCCCGGAGAAGGCCCGGGTGAGGGCGGTCCGGGTGAACAGCGGGTCGGTCAGGGCCCGCTTGTGGAGCGGGTGGGCGCCCGACTCGGGGCAGCAGAGGAAGGCCGTGCCGAGCTGGGCGGCGGCGGCACCGGCGGCCAGCACGGCGGCGATCTGCGCGCCGCGCATGATGCCGCCGGCGGCGACGATCGGCAGGGCGACGCTCTCGCGGACCTGGGTGAGGAGGGCGAGCAGTCCGGTGCCCGGGGCGTCGTCGGCGGGGTCGTCGCGGAACGTGCCCTGGTGTCCACCCGCTTCGCCGCCCTGCACGCAGACGGCGTTCGCTCCGGCCTGCTGGGCGGCGAGGGCCTCCTCGGCGGAGGTGACGGTCACGATCGTGAACGTACCCACGCGCGCGAAGGAGGCGAGGACCTCGCCCGCGGGGCAGCCGAAGGTGAAGGAGACGACGCGGACCGGGTCCTCCAGGAGGATCGCCAGTTTGGCGTCGTACGCGTCGTCACGGCAGTCGTCGGTCTCGCCGAGCGGGGTGTCGTACCAGCCGGCCTCGCCCGCGAGCTGATGGCGGTAGACCTCGACGGCGGCGGGGTCGGCGGACCGCCCGGACTCCGGCAGGAAGAGGTTGACGCCGAAGGGGCGTGCGGTGAGCCCACGCACCTGCTTGATCTCCTGGTAGAGGCCTCCGGCCGTCTTGTATCCGCCGGCCAGGAAGCCGAGCGCCCCGGCCGCGCACACGGCTCCGACCAGCTCGGGACAGGAGGCGCCACCCGCCATGGGGGCCTGCACGATCGGAAACCGAGAGAGATCGTTCAGTGCGGTGGTGGACATACGGGCATCGTCCCATGCCCCCGCTTCCCGACCGAATTCGTACGTCAGGTGCGGAATACGCCGGGTACGGAAAGGGCGGCACACGCCGCTATGCGTGTGCCGCCCTTTCCGTACAACAGATACCGGCGCTGCCTACCGCCCGTTGAAGGCATCCTTCAGCCGCGAGAACAGCCCCTGCTGCCCCGGCTGGAACTGCCCGGTGGGCCGTTCCTCGCCGCGCAGCTTGGCCAGTTCGCGCAGGAGCCTCTCCTGCTCGGCGTCGAGCTTGCCCGGCGTCATCACCTCGACGTGCACGATCAGGTCGCCCCGGCCGTTGCCGCGCAGATGGGTGACGCCACGGCCGTGCAGCGGGATCGACTGGCCGGACTGGGTGCCCGGACGGACGTCGATCTCCTCGAGGCCGTCGAGGGTCTGCAGCTGCACCTTGGTACCGAGCGCGGCCGCCGTCATCGGGAGGGTGACCGTGCAGTGCAGGTCGTCGCCGCGCCGCTGGAAGGTCTCGTGCGGGGTCTCGTGGATCTCGACGTACAGGTCGCCGGCGGGGCCGCCGCCGGGGCCGACCTCGCCCTCGCCCGCGAGCTGGATCCGGGTGCCGTTGTCGACACCGGCCGGGATCTTGACGGTGAGGGTGCGGCGGGAGCGGACCCGGCCGTCGCCCGCGCACTCGGGGCACGGGGTCGGGACGACGGTGCCGAAGCCCTGGCACTGCGGGCAGGGGCGGGAGGTCATGACCTGGCCCAGGAAGGACCGGGTGACCTGTGAGACCTCGCCACGGCCGCGGCACATGTCACAGGTCTGCGCGGAGGTGCCGGGTGCGGCACCCTCGCCCGAGCAGGTCGTACAGACGACCGCCGTGTCGACCTGGATGTCCTTGGTGGTGCCGAAGGCCGCCTCGTTGAGGTCGATCTCCAGACGGATCATGGCGTCCTGGCCGCGGCGGGTCCGCGAGCGCGGGCCGCGCTGCGATGCCGTGCCGAAGAAGGCGTCCATGATGTCGGAGAAGTTGCCGAAGCCACCGGCCCCGAAGCCGCCCGCGCCGCCTCCGCCGGAGGCCGAGAGCGGGTCGCCACCCAGGTCGTAGACCTGCTTCTTCTGCGGGTCCGAGAGGACCTCGTAGGCGGCGTTGATCTCCTTGAAGCGTTCCTGCGTCTTCGGATCGGGATTCACATCCGGGTGCAGCTCGCGCGCGAGCCTCCGGAAGGCCTTCTTGATCTCGTCCTGGGACGCGTCGCGGCGCACGCCGAGTACGGCGTAGTAGTCCGTGGCCACTTACGACTCCGCCAGGATCTGTCCGACGTAACGTGCCACTGCGCGTACCGCTCCCATCGTTCCGGGGTAGTCCATGCGGGTCGGTCCGACCACGCCGAGTTTGGCGACTGCTTCGCCGCCCGAACCGTAGCCGACCGAGACGACGGACGTGGAGCTCAGCCCCTCGTGGGCGTTCTCGTGCCCGATGCGTACGGTCATGCCCGATTCCTTGGCCTCGCCGAGCAGCTTGAGGAGCACGACCTGTTCCTCCAGAGCTTCAAGGACGGGCCTGATCATCAGGGGAAAGTCGTGTCCGAAGCGGGTGAGATTGGCGGTACCGCCGATCATCAGCCGCTCCTCGTGCTCCTCGACGAGGCTTTCGAGGAGGGTCGCGAGCACGGTCGAGACCGTGGCGCGGTCCTCGACCTCCTCGAAGGACTCGGGGAGGTCCTGCACCAGCTGCGGCACGTCGGCGAACCGGCGGCCGACGACCCGGCTGTTGAGCCGGGCCCGCAGATCGGCGAGCGAGGTCTCACCGAAGGGCGCGGGGCAGTCGATGAGTCGCTGCTCGACGCGGCCGGTGTCCGTGATGAGCACCAGCATCAGGCGGGCGGGGGCCAGCGAGAGCAGCTCCACGTGCCGGACGGTCGATCGGGTCAGCGAGGGGTACTGGACGACGGCGACCTGGCGGGTCAGCTGGGCGAGCAGCCGGACCGTACGGCCGACGACGTCGTCCAGGTCCACCGCGCCGTCGAGGAAGTTGTGGATGGCCCGGCGCTCGGGCGTCGACAACGGCTTGACGCCGGCGAGCCGGTCGACGAAGAGGCGGTAGCCCTTGTCGGTCGGGATGCGGCCGGCGCTGGTGTGGGGCTGGGCGATGAAGCCCTCCTCCTCCAGCACGGCCATGTCGTTGCGCACGGTGGCGGGCGAGACGCCGAGCTTGTGGCGCTCGGTGAGCGCCTTGGAGCCGACGGGCTCCTCCGTCCCGACGTAGTCCTGGACGATGGCGCGCAGGACCTCGAGTCTGCGTTCGCTGAGCATCGTGCGCACCTCCAGCTGTCGTCGTCGTTCCGGTTGCTCCGCTTTTGGCACTCACCCCGTCCGAGTGCCAGCGATCCCCCGGCCAGTGTACGGCGGCGGGCGTCGCTCCTGGCAAGGTGGCGACGCCTCCACCGGTTAGCGTCGCCGCATGGACGTGGATTGGGAAGCGTACGGATGGGAGCGGCTCGCGGACGGGGTGGGCCGGCGACGGCTGCCCCGGTGGGACGCCACGGTCGGACTGGTACTGGGTGAACGGGCGGTGCTGCTGTACGACACGGGCTCCTCGCTCGCGGAGGGCGCCGAGCTGCGGACGCAGATCGCGGGCCTCACGGGCGACCGCAGAGTGACGCACATCGCACTGAGCCACCCCCATTTCGACCACGTTTTCGGCACGGCGGCCTTCGCCGGCGCCGAGGTCTTCGGCGCGGTGGGCTCGGACGAGCTGCTGGGCCGGGTGCGGGACCGGGAGGCACTCCGCGCGGACGCCGTACGGCACGGGCTCGACGAGACGGCGGCGACGGAGGCGGTGGACGTCCTGGTGGCCCCCCGCCATGTGGTCTCCGGCGAGTGGACGCTCGACCTGGGCGGCCGGCAGGTCCTCCTGGCGAACGTCGGCCCCGGCCACACGGGCCACGACCTGGTGCTCCTGGTACCCGGCGAGCGGGAGGTGGTCTTCTGCGGCGACCTGGTCGAGGAGTCGGGCGAACCGCAGGCGGGTCCGGACGCGATCCCCTCCCGCTGGCCGGACGCGCTCGACCGGCTGCTGCGGCTCGGCGGCGAGGACGCGATGTACGTACCGGGGCACGGGGCGGTGGTGGACGCCCCGTTCGTACGACTCCAGCGGGAGGAACTGGCAACGCGCTTCTCCGTCGCATAACGTCGCCCGAATGCGCAGCTACAACCCGGACCTGACGCCCCCCTGACTGCATCTCCCGGGGGGCGACCCCCGGACCCCCGGCAGCACCCCCTGACACCGCGCCCTGGACAGGATCGAGCCCATGCGCAGCTACAACCCGGACCTGACGCCCCCCTGGAAGCGCTCGGCGCCCGTTCCCGAGGTCCCGGCCGACCGTGACCTCGTCGTCGAGGAGGTCACGACGGGCTTCTGCGGGGCGGTGATCCGCTGCGAGGCGGGCACGGTGACGCTGGAGGACCGCTTCGGCAAGCACCGCGTGTTCCCGCTGGACCCGCGCGGTTTCCTCCTGGAGGGCCGGGTGGTGACCCTGATCCGCCCGTCCGCGGCCCCCACCCGCCCGACCCGCACGGCGTCGGGCTCGGTGGCGGTCCCGGGCGCACGGGCGAGGGTGGCGCGGGCGGGCCGGATCTACGTGGAGGGCCGCCACGACGCGGAGTTGGTGGAACGCGTCTGGGGCGACGACCTCCGCATCGAAGGCGTGGTCGTCGAGTACCTGGAGGGCGTCGACGACCTCCCGTCGATCGTCGCGGACTTCGCCCCGGCCCAGGACGCCCGCCTGGGCGTCCTGGTGGACCACCTGGTCCCGGGCTCGAAGGAGTCGAGAATCGCCGCCCAGGTGACCTCGCCGGACGTCCTCGTCGTGGGCCACCCGTACATCGACGTCTGGGAAGCGGTGAAGCCGTCGTCGCTGGGCATCCGGGCCTGGCCGCAGGTCCCCCGCGGCCAGGACTGGAAGACCGGCGTGTGCCGGGCCCTGGGCTGGCCGGAGAACACGGGGGCGGCCTGGCAGCACATCCTCTCGAGGGTGACGTCGTACAAGGACCTGGAACCGGAGCTGCTGGGCCGGGTGGAGGAACTGATCGACTTCGTGACGTCCCCGTAGGACGGACCGGCCTCAGTCCACCAGGTCCCGCACCACCGCGTCGGCGAGCAGCCGGCCCCGCAAGGTCAGTACCGCACGCCCGGCCTCGTACGGCCCGGGGTCGAGGAGCCCGTCGGCGAGGGCCTTGCCGGCCGCCGCGAGCCCGGCGGGCTTGAGGAGGGACAGCTCGACGCCCTCCTTGAGCCGCAGCTCGAGGAGGACCCGCTCGACCCGACGGTCCTCGTCGGACAGCAGCTCCCGCCCGGCGCCGGGCGACTTCCCGCCGGCCAGCGCGGCCGCGTACGCACCGGGATGCTTCACGTTCCACCACCGGACACCGCCCACGTGCGAGTGCGCCCCGGGCCCCGCGCCCCACCAGTCCGCGCCGCGCCAGTACAGCTCGTTGTGGAGGCAGCGCCCGGCTTCGGAGGTGGCCCAGTTGGACACCTCGTACCAGGAGAACCCCGCCTCCTCGAAGGCCGCGTCAGCGATGAGGTACCGGTCGGCGTGGACGTCGTCGTCGGTCATGGGGACCTCGCCGCGCCGAATCCGCCGCGCCAGCTGGGTCCCCTCCTCGACGATCAGCGCGTAGGCGCTGACGTGGTCGGGCCCGGCGCCGATGGCCGCGTCGAGGGAGGCCCGCCAGTCGTCGTCGGACTCGCCGGGGGTGCCGTAGATCAGGTCCAGGTTGATGTGCTCGAACCCGGCGGCCCGCGCCTCGCCGACGCACGCCTCGGGGCGCCCCGGGGTATGGGTCCGGTCGAGGATCTTGAGGACGTGCTGCTTGGCGCTCTGCATGCCGAAGGAGATGCGGTTGAACCCACCGGCCCTCAGCTCGGCCAGATAGGCCGGGTTCACGGAGTCGGGATTGGCCTCGGTCGTCACCTCGGCATCGTCGGCGAGCCCGAACTCGTCCCGGACGGCCCCCAGCATCCGTACGAGATCACCGGCGGCGAGCAGCGTCGGCGTGCCCCCGCCGACGAACACGGTCCGCACCGGTCGCGGGTCGTCCCCGAGCACCTTCCGGGCCAGCCGGATCTCCTCCACGACCTGCTCGGCGTAGTTGTCCCGGGAGGCGAGCACGCCACCGGTCCCCCGCAGCTCACTGGCCGTGTAGGTGTTGAAGTCGCAGTAGCCGCAGCGCGTCGCGCAGTACGGCACGTGCAGGTAGAACCCCAGCGGCCGCTCCCCCGCCCCTTCGAGGGCGTGCGGGGGCAGCGCCCCGTCGTCGGGAACGGACTCACCATCGGGCAGTACGGAAGGCATGAGCCCATTGTCCCGTACTGCCCGAGGTAACCGGTCTACCTGTGGACAACCGGAGTCCGCGCAGGTCAGGACTCCCGCGACCCCGCGTACATCTCCTCGATGAGGCCCTTGTACTCCCGCTCCACCACCGGCCGCTTCAGCTTCAGCGACGGGGTCAGCTCGCCGTGCTCGATGTCGAGGTCGCGCGGCAGCAGGCGGAACTTCTTGATCGTCTGCCAGCGCTGGAGGCCCTCGTTGAGGCGGTCGATGTAGCCCTGGACCATCGCGACGGTCTTCGGGTCGGCGACGACCTCGGCGTACGACCTGCCGGCGAGGTCGTGCTCGGCGGCCCAGCCGAGGAGGGTCGGCTCGTCGAGGGCGATCAGCGCGGTGCAGAAGTTCCGGTCGGCGCCGTGGACGAGGACGTTCGAGACGAACGGGCAGACGGCCTTGAACTGGCCCTCGACCTCGGCCGGCGCGATGTACTTGCCGCCGGACGTCTTGATCAGGTCCTTCTTCCGGTCGGTGATCCGCAGGTAGCCGTCGGCGGACAGCTCGCCGATGTCACCGGTGTGGAACCAGCCGTCGGACTCCAGGACCTCGGTCGTCTTCTCCGGCAGGCCGTGGTAGCCCTCCATGACGCCGGGGCCGCGCAGCAGGATCTCGCCGTCGTCGGCGATCCGGACCTCGGTGCCGGGGAGCGGCTTGCCGACGGTGCCGGTGCGGTAGGCCTCGCCCGGGTTCACGAAGGAGGCGGCGGAGGTCTCGGTGAGTCCGTAGCCCTCCAGGATGTGGATGCCCGCGCCGGCGAAGAAGTAGCCGATCTCGGGGGCGAGCGCGGCGGATCCGGAGATGCACGCGCGCAGGTTGCCGCCGAAGGCCTCACGGATCTTGCTGTAGACGAGGACGTCGGCGACCCTGTGCTTGGCCGTGAGGCCGAAGGGCGCGGAGGCGGTCCCGGTGCGGCGGAAGTTGTCCTGGCTCGCCTTGGCGTACTGGCGGGAGACGTCGGCCGCCCACTGGAAGATCTTGTACTTGGCTCCGCCGGCGGCGCGGGCCTTGGCCGCGACGCCGTTGTAGACCTTCTCGAAGATGCGGGGCACGGCCGCCATGTAGGTCGGCTGGACGACCGGCAGGTTCTCGATGATCTTGTCGACGCGGCCGTCGACGGCGGTGACGTGCCCGACCTCGATCTGGCCGGAGGTGAGGACCTTGCCGAAGACGTGGGCGAGCGGCAGCCACAGGTACTGGACGTCGGCCTGGGTGACGAGACCGGTGGCGGCGATGGCCTTGGCCATGTACGACCAGTTGTCGTGCGGAAGGCGGACGCCCTTGGGGCGGCCCGTGGTGCCCGAGGTGTAGATGAGGGTGGCGAGCTGCGTGGACGTGATCGCCGCAACCCGCTCCTTGACGGCCTCGGGGTGCTTCTCCAGGTAGGCCCGGCCACGCGCCTCCAGCTCGGCGAGGGAGAGGACGAACTCACCGTCGCTCTCCACGCCCGTGGCGTCGACGACGACCACGTGGCGGAGGTGCGGCAGGTCGGCGCGGCGCTCGACGGCCTTGGCCAGCTGGGCCGCGTCCTCGGCGATGAGGACCCGGGACTCGGAGTCGGAGAGGATGAACGCCGACTCCTCGGCGTTGGTCTGCGGGTAGATCGTCGTGGTCGCGGCACCCGCACACATCACACCGAGGTCGGCGAGGATCCACTCGACCCGGGTGGAGGATGCGAGGGCGACCCGCTCCTCGGACTGCACGCCGAGGTCGACGAGGCCGGCGGCGATCGCGTAGACCCGCTCGGCGGCCTGCCCCCAGCTGAGCGACTTCCAGTCGTCCGGGCCGGCGCCGGAGGCGGCGGGCACCGGATAGCGGTAGGCCTCCGCATCCGGAGTCCGCTCGACGCGCTCAAGGAAGAGGGTCGCCACGGAGGGCGGCCGATTCTCGATCTGGGTCTGTGTGTCGCTCACGACGTCCTCCGGGCGGCGGCGGTGCCTTCTGGTGGTTCGTAACTAACTGGCGAGTAACCTTCGAGCCGGGTTCAGAGTAAAGGCCCGAGGACCGGCGCGTAAGGGGCTGCAGGAGGTCGCTTCATAACGAACGGGCCCACGCGCACTCGGCACGTGGACCCGTCGTTTCCCCTGGACAGCGATGTACGGCTCGTCCCGGTTACTTCTTCTTGCCGGAGGACTCGTCGCTGGAGAGGACGGCGATGAAGGCCTCCTGCGGCACCTCCACCGAGCCGACCATCTTCATGCGCTTCTTGCCTTCCTTCTGCTTCTCCAGCAGCTTCCGCTTACGGGAGATGTCACCGCCGTAGCACTTGGCGAGGACGTCCTTGCGGATGGCGCGGATGGTCTCCCGGGCGATGACCCGGGAGCCGATCGCGGCCTGGATCGGCACCTCGAAGGCCTGCCGCGGGATGAGCTCGCGCAGCTTGGCGACCAGCCGCACACCGTAGGCGTACGCGGCGTCCTTGTGGGTGACGGCGGAGAACGCGTCGACCTTGTCGCCGTGCAGCAGGATGTCGACCTTGACCAGGCTGGAGGCCTGCTCGCCGGTGGGCTCGTAGTCGAGGGAGGCATAACCGCGCGTCTTGGACTTCAGCTGGTCGAAGAAGTCGAAGACGATCTCGGCGAGGGGCAGGGTGTAGCGGATCTCGACCCGGTCCTCGGAGAGGTAGTCCATGCCGATCAGGGTGCCGCGGCGGGTCTGGCACAGCTCCATGATCGCGCCGATGAACTCACTGGGGGCGAGGATCGTGGCGCGTACGACGGGCTCGTACACGTCGTCGATCTTGCCCTCGGGGAACTCGCTCGGGTTGGTGACCGTGTGCTCGCTGCCGTCCTCCATGACCACGCGGTAGACCACGTTGGGGGCGGTGGCGATGAGATCGAGCCCGAACTCGCGCTCCAGCCGCTCACGGATCACGTCGAGGTGGAGGAGCCCGAGGAAGCCGACGCGGAAGCCGAAGCCGAGGGCGGCGGACGTCTCCGGCTCGTAGACCAGCGCGGCGTCGTTGAGCTGCAGCTTGTCGAGGGCCTCGCGGAGGTCCGGGTACTCCGAGCCGTCCAGCGGGTAGAGGCCCGAGAACACCATCGGCTTCGGGTCCTTGTAACCGCCGAGGGCCTCGGTGGCGCCCTTGTGCAGGGAGGTGATCGTGTCACCGACCTTGGACTGGCGGACGTCCTTCACACCGGTGATGAGGTAACCCACCTCGCCGACGCCGAGACCGTCCGACGGCGTCATCTCCGGGGAGGAGACACCGATCTCCAGGAGCTCGTGGGTGGCGCCGGTCGACATCATCTTGATGCGCTCGCGCTTGTTGAGCTGGCCGTCGATCACTCGTACGTACGTCACCACACCCCGGTACGAGTCGTACACGGAGTCGAAGATCATCGCGCGGGCGGGGGCGTCGGCGACACCGATCGGGGCCGGCACGTCCCGGACCACCCGGTCGAGCAGCGCCTCGACGCCCATGCCGGTCTTCGCGGAGACCTTGAGGACGTCCTCCGGCTGGCAGCCGATGAGGTTGGCGAGCTCCTCGGAGAACTTCTCCGGCTGGGCGGCGGGCAGGTCGATCTTGTTCAGCACGGGAACGATCGTGAGGTCGTTCTCCATGGCCAGGTAGAGGTTGGCCAGCGTCTGCGCCTCGATGCCCTGGGCCGCGTCGACCAGCAGGACCGTGCCCTCACAGGCCGCGAGCGAACGCGAGACCTCGTACGTGAAGTCGACGTGCCCGGGGGTGTCGATCATGTTCAGGATGTGCGTGTCGCCCTGAGCCGGCCCCTCGGTCGGCGCCCACGGCAGCCGGACCGCCTGGGACTTGATCGTGATGCCGCGCTCCCGCTCGATGTCCATGCGGTCGAGATACTGGGCACGCATCTGCCGCTGGTCGACCACACCGGTCAGCTGGAGCATCCGGTCGGCGAGCGTGGACTTGCCGTGGTCGATGTGCGCGATGATGCAGAAGTTGCGGATCAGAGCCGGGTCGGTACGGCTCGGCTCGGGCACGTTGGTAGGAGTCGCGGGCACGCAGGGTCTCGTCTCGGGGCGATGTCGGATCGATACGTAGGCTCCATGGTCCCATGCCTGACGCCCGACGCCCGGTTTGGGCGGGCACGAGGGTGGCTGATAGTGTGGACAGCTGTGTCTCGTGTGCCCTCTCAGCCTGCGAGACGCATCCAGAAGGAACATCGAACCTGTAAAGGCTCTTTTCGTGGCGAACATCAAGTCCCAGATCAAGCGGAACAAGACGAACGAGAAGGCGCGCCTGCGCAACAAGGCCGTCAAGTCCTCGCTCAAGACCGCGATCCGCAAGGCCCGCGAGGCCGTCGCCGCGGGTGACGTCGAGAAGGCCGTCGTGGCCACTCGCGCCGCCTCCCGCGCGCTCGACAAGGCTGTCTCGAAGGGCGTCATCCACAAGAACGCCGCCGCCAACAAGAAGTCGGCGCTGGCCACCAAGGCTGCCGCTCTCCAGGGCTGAGCTCTGATGTGATCGGCCGTACGGGACCCAGCGGGCCCTCTCTCCCGCTCCCGCCCGGCCACCCAGGACTCGCACGCGGACGCGTTCGCCACGCGGGTGCGAGCCCACCAGCTTGAACGCCGAAGGCCCCACCACCTCCTTCCCCAGGAGCGGTGGGGCCTTCGGCGTATCGCGGACGCAACGAGGGGGTGGGGCGCAGCCCGAAGGGGTCGGGGGCGCAGCTCCAAGGCGGGGACGCAGCCCAAAGGGGTCGGGGGCGCAGCCCCAAGGGGGTCGGGGGCGCAGCCCCAAGGGGGTCGGGGGCGCAGCCCCCGGAAAACTCGCCTCAGCCCCCACCCGCCCCCGGCAGGGTTTCGGGAAGGGGTGGGGTGGGGGAACCCGCTCCGGCACCAGCCACGAACCACCCGCACCGCACAAAAACCCCGGCCCCGGCCCCAGCGCACCTCACAAAGGGCGCCCGACCCCAACCCCCGACCGCGCTACCGCCGCATCCTCGCCGCCCGAGCCACCGCGACCACCGCCTTCTCCAGGGCGTACTCCGGGTCGTCCCCGCCGCCCTTCACCCCCGCGTCCGCCTCGGCGATGGCCCGCAGCGCGAACGACACCCCGTCGGGGGTCCAGCCCCGCATCTGCTGCCGCACGCGGTCGATCTTCCACGGCGGCATACCCAGCTCCCGCGCGAGATCGGCCGGCCGCCCACCCCGCGCCGACGACAGTTTGCCGATCGCCCGTACGCCCTGCGCGAGCGCGCTCGTGACGAGCACCGGCGCGACCCCGGTCGAGAGCGACCAGCGCAGGGCCTCCAGGGCCTCCGCCGCACGCCCCTCCACCGCGCGGTCCGCGATGTTGAAGGAGGAGGCCTCGGCGCGGCCCGTGTAGTAGCGCCCGACGACGGCCTCGTCGATCGTCCCGTCCACGTCGGACGTGAGCTGCGCGACCGCGGAGGCGAGCTCCCGCAGATCGCTGCCGATGGAGTCGACGAGCGCCTGGCAGGCCTCGGGCGTGGCCGAACGCCCCAGCGTCCGGAACTCCTGGCGTACGAACGTCAGCCGCTCCGCGGGCTTCGTCGTCTTCGGGCAGGCCACCTCCCGCGCCCCCGCCTTGCGCGCCGCGTCGAGCAGCCCCTTGCCCTTGGCGCCGCCCGCGTGGAGGAGGACGAGCGAGATGTCCTCGATCGGGTCGTCGAGGTAGGCCTTGACGTCCTTGATCGTGTCGGCGGAGAGATCATGGGCGTTCCGCACGACCAGCACCTTCCGCTCGGCGAAGAGCGAGGGGCTGGTGAGCTCCGCCAGCGAGCCGGGCTGGAGCTGCTCGGGCGCGAGGTCGCGCACGTCCGTGTCGGCGTCGGCGGCGCGGGCGGCCGCCACCACCTCGTGGACGACACGGTCGAGGAGCAGGTCCTCCTGTCCCACGGCGAGCGTCACGGGGCCGAGGAGGTCGTCGGGGGAAGTCTTTCTGGTGGCCATCGCGATCCAGCATCCCACGGGCCACTGACAGCGAGCCCACCGACAGCGAAGCCCATCGACGGTGATGCCCGCCGACGGCGACGCCCACCGACAGCGATGCCTGGCCGACAGCAACGCGCATCGACGGCCATGCCCGAGAATGGCGGGGTGAGCGAACGACACGTACTGGTACTCCCCGACCGCGACGCCGCCGAGGAGGTCGCCGGGGAACTCCCCGACCGTTTCGGCGTCGCCGAGGAACCGCAGCTCGTACGGGACTCCCTGGCCGGGGAGGACGACGCCGAGGACGCGCAGTGGCTGGTGGTGGTCGAGGACCCGCACGGCCGGCTCGACCCGACGGCGCTCGACGACCTGGCCGCCGAGTACGAGGGCTGGCTGGAAGCCCCGTGACGCGGCGGCCGTAACCGCAGTGTCCGTCAGCCCCGCGCGGCGGCCTGCGGCACGATCTGAATGTCGAGATCGATGCTGATGCTGGACCCCACAGCCGCGATCCCCCGCGCGAGCAGCGTCTGCCAGGTGAGGGTGAAGTCCTCCCGGTGCAGCTCGGTGGTGGCCCGGCAGGCGCACCGGGTCTCGCCTTCCAGACCGCTTCCGAGGCCCAGGTACTGGGTGTCGAGCGTCACCGTGCGGCTCACTCCGTGGAGGGTGAGCGCCCCGGTGACGGCCCAACGGCTGCCGCCCTTGTGCGTGAAGCGCTCGCTGAAGAACTCCAGCGTCGGGTACGCGCCGACGTCGAGGAAGTCACCGGAGCGCAGGTGGTCGTCGCGCATCTGCACCCCGGTGTCGATGGAGGCCGCGTCGATGACGACGTGCATCGCCGAGTGCTCCATGCGGTCACCGATCCGCACCGCCCCGGCGAAGCTGTTGAACCGGCCGTGGATCCGGGCAAGTCCGATGTGGCGTGCGGTGAAGCCGATCTGGGAATGCGTCGGGTCGATCTCCCAGTCGCCGGGCTCGGGGAGTTGGGGCTGCGGGGCGATCTGGAGCAGCACGTCGTCGAGGCCCGTGTGGCCACCCTCGGCGACCACCGCCCTGCCGTGGTGCGGTGTGTAGCCCTCGGCGGTGACCGCGAGCCGGTACTCGCCCGCCGGCACGGTCGCGAGCGCCGTGCCGTAAGGGTCGGTCTCCCCGGCGAGCACCTTGCGCCCGGCGGCGTCGCTGAGGACGAACTCGGCCTGCCGGACCGGTTCGTGCACGGGGTCGAGCACCCGGCAGCTCAGCATCCCCGCCGAGGCGGGGACGGAGAGCCCGGCGAGCGGACCACCTCGCGCGGCACCCGCCGCCCGCTTCCCGAAGAGACGATCGAACATTCTTCACGCACCCCCGTGCGACTCGTTCACTATGCAACGAAGTCGCATTCGATCACCGTTGGGGCGTTCGACGCAAACCGGTCAAGCGTGAGCAAGCGTTACCGAGGGTTCGAATCGGAAATTCCGCCACGTACGACCGGCAGTACGTCGAGCTCGATCCCGAACAGATCCCGGTAGGCCCCCCGCACCTCGTCGTCCCCTGTGAGGATCCGCTCGTCGCGCTCGCCCCGGGTACGGGTGATCAGCTTCCGGTCGCTGAGGGTGATCCGGCCCTCCTCGGTGAGCAGGGAGCAGACGAGACTGCGCGGGAAGTGCGAGTCGGGCGAGGTCCGGTGGTACCAGGCACCGACCGTGAAGTCGGCGAGCCGGCGCGTCCGTACCTCCATCCGGTACTGCGGCTTCCCGTCCCGCAGTACGTCCACATCGCCCTCGTCGGTGACCACGAGCCGGAACACACCGCCCGGGTCCTCCTGGTCGCCGTGGTCGTCGAAGCGCAGCGGGAAGTGGCTGTGGTCACCGAAGCCGACGTCCGCGATCCACTGCTCCCCGTCCACCGTCTCCACGAGCAGCGCCATGTGGTCGTACGGGATGCCCGGCTTCCCGTCCGGCCCGAAGACCCGCGCCTGGAGCAGTGAGACCCGGTAGCCGAGCCCCCGCAGCAGAACGGCGAACGCCGTGTTGACCTCGTAGCAGAACCCGCCCCTGTGCGCGCCGATCACCTTGTCGAGCAGCGCCTTCTCGTCCAGGACGATGTCCTCGCCGAGGTGGATGGAGAGGTTCTCGAACGGCACGGTGAGCAGGTGGCGCAGTTGCAGATCGCGCAGTGCGTCGGCATCCGCGCGGTCCGGCCGCTCCGCACCGATGCGCTGCAGATAGGCCTGGACGTCCCCCGGCGTGGGGGCGAAGGGCTCGGAAGGAACGGGTGCCGTCGGTCGCGTAGTCATTCCGCCAGTCTGCCCGGTCCGCCTTTCCCGCCACCCGGCTATCCGACCGGCGCCGACTCCTCTTTCGGAGAGGGCAGTTCGCGCATCCGGGGCAGCGGGGAGGGCAGCAGCCACAACACGGCGAACACGGCCCCGACGGTGGCGACCCACAGCGTCGGGTGCAGCCCGATCACGGTGCCGAGGAAACCGCCGACGAGCGCGCCGAGCGGGCGGAAGCCGTGGTTGAGCGTCCGGAAGGCACCCATGACCCGGGCCCGCACGGCGTCGGGTATCAGCGCCATCTGGAACGATCCCGCGGCGATGTCGACGATCATCACGCCGACGCAGGAGAGGAACTCCGCCACGAACAGCACGAACACCACGAGCGGAAGCGGGCCGTCGGCCAGGGGTATCAGGACCAGGGGCAGCGTGAATCCGAGGAAGCCGGACACCAGCGAGCCACCGATGCCGATCCGCCGGACGACCGCCCCGCTGACCACCGCCCCGAGGAGACCGCCCACGGCTCCCGCCGCGAGCACCAGGCCGAGCAGTCCGGCGCCGAGGCCGAGTTCGGTGGTCGCGTAGAGCACGAAGAGGGTGTGGAACATGTAGTTGAAGAACTGGACCGTGCCGGAGGCCGCGAACAGGGCGCGCATCGAACGCTCCCGCACCACCCAGCGCAGCCCCTCGGTGAAGTGCCCCTTTGCCACGGGGGCCGGCGGGGTTTCGACCGGCTTGATCCGGGCCAGGTACCCGGCCGACACCAGATAGGTCAGAGCGTCCGCGACCAGGGCGAAGGGAGCGGTGAGGAACTGCACGAGGAGTCCGCCGATCCCGGGCCCCGCCAGCCAGGCCGTCGAACGGCTGCCGTTGACCAGCGAGTTCGCCTGCACATAGCGCTCGGTCGGTACGAGTGCCACGAAGAGCGTGGTGTTGCAGACCTCGAAGAGCACGGTCAACGCACCGATCCCGAAGGCCACCACGTACAGCTGGGTGAGCGTCAGCGCGTCGAGCAGATAGGCCGCGGGGAGGGTGAGGACCAGCGCCGCCCGCCCGATGTCGGCCGCGATCATCGCGCGTCTGCGGCTCCTCTGCCGGTCGGCCCAGGCGCCGAACGGCAGGTTGAGCAGGAGCGCGGGCAGGAGTTCGGCGGCCTTGAGCCAGCCCATCGCCGCGGCGTCGGCGCCGAGGACCAGGACGGCGGCGAGCGGGATCGCCATGAGCGATATCTGGTCCCCGGCGAGGGAGATGGTCTGGCCGGTCCAGTAGCGGCGGAAGGTCCGCTCGCGCAGCAGCGCCGGTACACGATCCACGAGAGCCATCCCGCTCACTCCTTCTCGCTGTCGGGGACGTCCAGGTCCAGGTAGGCGACCCGCAGGACACTGACGGGCCGGGCACCCTCCGGCCGGAGGGACGGGTCGGACTCACGCGCCTCGTAGGGCCGGAGCAGCGCGTCGATCCTCGCTCCGAGGTCGGCCAGCTCCTCATGGGTCAGGTGAAGCAGGGAGTCGCCGAACTGTTCGGCCTCCTGCCACTCCTTGGGCAGCCTGTGCCGGTTCTCCATGGCCCGGGTGACCCGTTCGAAGTACCGCTCGGCGACCGCGGCGCTCAGCGCGTCGGCGGCCTGGGCGATCGAGGAGTCCTCGCTGTACTCCGGCCACTCCGTGTACCGGGCCGTGGCCCGCCAGGGCTTCTCCCGCCCCCGGCCGCCCGGCGCCTCTTCCACGAGCCCGTACTTGGCGAGTATCCGCAGGTGGTAGGAGCAGCTGGCCACGGACTCCCCGGTCAGCTCGGCGGCCCGGGTGGCGGTGAAGGGTCCACTGCTGCGCAGCAGCCCCACCAGCGACATCCGCAGAGGGTGGGCGTAGGCCCGCAGGGCTCGCGGGTCGGTGAGTCGGATACTGCGGGGCTGCTCGCCCTCGGGCGGCGGGTCACTGATCTCCTCCGGCATGATGGAAAGGTATCTTTAGAAAGACTTCTTTACAAGGGTTTCTCTCCATCGGCGGGTCACCCTCCCGTCGATACGGCCACGAGCCCGGATCCCGCCCCCACGACCGCGATCGCCCCGTCCCGATCCGTCCGCAGCACCCGCGCCCCACCGGCCCGCAACGACTCCACCGTCCGGGGCGAGGGATGCCCGTACGGGTTGTCGCGCCCCGTCGACACCAGCGCGAGCCGCGGCCGTACGGCCCGTATCAGTCCCGGGTCCTGATGCGCGGAGCCATGGTGAGCGACCTTGAGCACGTCCACCGGCGCGAGCCCCGGATGCACCCGCAGCAGAGCCCGCTGGGCCGGCGGCTCGAGATCGCCGAGAAGCAGCAGCGTCAGCCCACCGGCGGCCCGGACGAGCAGCGTGACACTGGCATCGTTCGCCCCACCGGAGCCGGCCGCCGCTCGCACTCCCCCGCCCGCCCCGGCACCGACCGTCGGCCAGAGCACGCTCCACTCCAAGGCCCCGGCCCTCCGCCGCTCCCCCGGCACCGCGCGGATCAGCGGCACCCGCGCGGCCGCCGCCGTACGTCGTACGAACGCCGCCTGGGCCGGCGGCTCCTCCAGCCCCGTCGTCTGGATCGCCCCCACCGACCGCCCCCGCAACACCCCCGGCAGCCCGGCCACATGGTCCGCGTGGAAGTGCGTCAGCACCAGCAACGGCACTCTCCGCACCCCGAGTTCACGCAGACATCGATCCACCGGTACGGGGTCGGGTCCCGCGTCCACCACGACGGCCGCGTCCCCACCCACCGCAAGGACCGTCGCATCCCCCTGGCCCACCTGACACATCGCGAACACCCAGCCCTGCGGCGGCCATCCGGTGGCCCACCGGGTCAGCGGAACCGGCCGCACCACCACGAGCAGCAGCAGAACGACGGCGAGCACGGCGACCGGCCCCCGGTACGGCAGCTTGCGCGCCGCGAGAACCACCAGCGCGGTCAGCAGCGCGAGGGCGAGCCCGCCCCACCACCCGCCGGGCCAGGTCAGCTCCGCCCCCGGCAGAGCAGCGCCCGTACGGGCCACGCGTGCGATCCACCCGGCCGGCCATCCCGCCACCCACGCCAACCCCTCCGCGGCCGGTATCCAGACCGCCGCCACGGCGAGCGTGGCGAAACCGAACACCGTCGCCGGCGCCACCGCCAGCTCGGCGAACAGGTTCGCCGGGATCGCTACCAGGCTCACCCTGGCGGCGAAGACCACCACGACGGGAGCGCACACCGCCTGCGCCGCAAGGGACGCCGCCAACGCCTCCGCCAGGCGCCCGGGCACTCCGCGCCGCCGCAGCGCCTCGCTCCACCGCGGGGCCACCGTCAGAAGCGCACCGGTGGCGAGGACCGAGAGCAGGAATCCGTAACTCCGCGCGAGCCAGGGGTCATAGAGCACCAGGAGGAGCACGGCGGTGGCCAGCGCGGGGATCAGCGATCTCCGCCGGCCGGTGCCGATCGCGAGCAACACGACAAGTCCGCAGGCCGCGGCGCGCAGCACGCTCGGGTCGGGCCGGCAGACGACCACGAAGGCGAGCGTCAGCGCTCCCCCGGACACCGCGGTCACCCGCAGCGACATCCCCAGCCGGGGCGCGAGCCCGCCGCGCTCCACCTGGTGCGCCCGCCCGGGACGGCCGACCAGCAGAAGCAGGACGACGGACAGATTGCTCCCTGAGACGGCGAGCAGATGAGTGAGGTCGGTGGCCTCGAAGGCGTCCCGCAGCTCGGATCCGATCCGCGAGGTGTCCCCGACGACCAGACCGGGCAACAGGGCCCGCGCGTCCGGGTCGAGGCCGTCGGTCGCCCGCCGCAGGCCGGCGCGCAGCTCCCCCGCCGTCCGTTGCAGCGCGCTCGGTGCGCCGACGGTCCGAGGGGGTCCCGCCCCACCGACCTTGAGCACCGCAGCGAAGGGATCCCCGGGGCGCGAGGGCGGCGCGAGCCGGGCGTCGACCTTCAGCCGGGTGGAGGGCAGCAGCCGCAGCCACTCCGCCCGCCCCTCCCCCGGCGGCACGATCAGCAGCACCGGCGCCCTGGTCCGGTGCACCGTGCCGTCCGACCGCTCGACCCGGGTCACCTCGCCGTCCAGGACGACGGAGACCGGTACCGTCTCGCTGCCCCGCACCCGGGGCCGGGTGAGCCGAGGGTCGGAGGTCACCGTCACCTCCAGCTGCGCCCGCGCGTATTCCCGCGCCAGGGCCGGTACGGGCCCGCGCCGCAGATCCGCCGCGTGCAGCCCCGCCGAGGCGGCCCCGGCGGCGGCACACAGCAGGACCCCGGCGCACGCGGTCGCCCGCAACCGCCACCCGGGTGTCCCCTGGCGCGCCGGCCCGTCGCCCACGGCGCGCCCGTCCTCCGCCGCGGGTCCCTCGCCCGGCCGGGCGGTCCCGCCGAGCCACCGGGCCGCGACCGGTGTCCAGAGGAGCGCGGCTCCCACCAGACAGACCCCGACACCGGCCACCGTCCACCACCCGGCGACCCCCACCGCACAGGCCGCCGCCACCCAGGCCGCCACCGCGAGCGGGACGAGCCGAAGATCGGCCGGCCCCTCCTCCCGGAACGGCTCCCGGGTCGCCCGCTCCTCGGCCGTCGTCTCGTCCCGCTCCTCGGCCGTCGTCTCGTCCCGCTTCACGGCCGCACCAGCCGTTCGAGTTCGGCGAACCGTCGCTCGCCGATGCCGTTGACCTCCCGCAGCTCCCCGACCGACCGGAAGCCGCCGTGCTCCGCACGATGGTCGACGATGTGCCGGGCAAGGACCGGGCCGACGCCCGGAAGCGTGTCCAGCTGCTCGACCGTGGACGTGTTGAGGCTCAACGGCACCCCCTGCCCACCGCCTCCGGCGCCGCCACTCCCGGGACCCGATCCGGTGCCGGTGCCGGAGCCGCCGACCGGCGTCCCCGGCAGACCGACGAGGACCTGCTCACCGTCGAACAGGACACGGGCCCGGTTGAGTCCGGTGAGATCGGCGTCGGGCTTCGCGCCGCCCGCGGCCCGCAGGGCGTCCGCCACACGCGAGCCGGCCGGCAGGGTCAGCACACCGGGCCTGCGCACTTTGCCCCCGACGTCGACGATCACCCGCGCCCCGCCCGCAGCCGACCCCGGCCCGGCCTTCGTCGCGGGCGCGGCAGATGCGGCGGGCGCGGCAGCGACAGGCGCGGCGCGGACGAGCTCCGGAGCACGCACCGGCTCCGGCCGCCCCGTCCAGAAGTAACCGCCCGCGAGACCGGCGGCCACGATCAGGATCACCGTCAACGCGGCCAGCGCCCTCGGTTCGAGCCCGAACCGCGTCTGCATCCACATCGGGGTCCGATCACGCAGCCCCGCCGTCAGCCGCTCCCGCGCCCCGGGCGGCGAACCTCGCTCGCGTACCCCAGGCGGAGAGCCCCGCTCCTCCGCCTCCGGCTCAGCCGTCGGATCAGTGATCGCATCCGGTTCCGCAACCCTCCCCGCCTCTGCCGCCGCGGGGAACAGCGCGTCCCCCCGCCGCCGCACGACGGCCTCGGGAGCCGTGCCGACCCTCCTCACCCGGGTCCGCCTCCTGGCTCGCCCGGGAGACGTGCCGCGCGCTGCGGGACGGCTCCGCCCGTCCGAGCCCGGCGCCCGGCCGGGACCACTGGTCGGAGCGCCCGCCGTGCCGAGAACGCCGGGGGTGGTCGATGCGTCGCGTGTACGAAGAGTCATGCATGTGACGGTAGGAATCACCGTCGTGCCGTGCGGGGCTCACCCACGTTCCGTGGACAGGGCCCGCACTGTGGACAACTCCATCACTCCCGCGGGGGACGGAGGCCCCCACGGCTGACGGCCCCGCGACGGACCGGCTCAGCGCGGCGAGACGACGACCGCGAGCAGCCCGGGTCCCGTGTGGGCACCGATGACCGCTCCCACCTCGCTGACATGCAGCTCCGCCATGCCCGGTACCCGCTCCCTGAGCCGTTCCGCGAGGGCGGCGGCCCGCTCGGGCGCGGAGAGGTGGTGGACGGCGATGTCGACGGCGCCGGAGCCGGCGCGCTCCACGGCGATCTCCTCGAGCCGCGCGATGGCCTTCGAGGCCGTCCGCACCTTCTCCCGCAGCTCGATCCGCCCGCCGTCGAGTTCGAGGAGCGGCTTCACCGCGAGCGCGGAGCCGAGCAGCGCCTGCGCCGCCCCGATGCGCCCGCCGCGGCGTAGATAGTCCAGGGTGTCGACGTAGAAGAACGCGGAGGTTCCCGCCGCCCGCTTCTCGGCGGCCGCGACGGCTTCGTCGAGCGATCCGCCGGCCTCGGCGACCTGGGCCGCCGCGAGAGCGCAGAAGCCCAGGGCCATGCCCATCATGCGGGTGTCCACGACCCGCACGGGCACAGGGGCGTCCTTCGCGGCGAGCACGGCCGCGTCGTAGGTCCCGGAGACCTCGGCGGACAGATGGAGGGAGACGACACCCTTCGCCCCGGCCTCTGCCGCCTCGCGGTAGGCCTCGGCGAAGGTCTCGGGACTCGGCCGCGAGGTGGTGACGGCCCGCTTCTTCTGCAGGGCCTCGGCGAGCGCCTTGGCCGAGAGTTCGGTGCCTTCCTCAAGGGCGCGGTCGCCGATGACGACGGTCAGCGGGACCGTGGTGATGGCGTGCCGCTCCCTCGTCTGGGGTGGCAGGTAGGCCGTGGAATCGGTGACGATCGCGACATGCCGGGACATGAGCGGGAGGTTACCCGCCGAGACCGGCACACGGCAGCCCGGCCCCCGTCGTGAACGCCCGGACACCACCGAGCCCCCGTCCCGCCCCGGCGCCCGGACGGACTCCCCCGTCCCCGTTCCGTCAGGTGGTGGTCTCGGGGCGGGCCGACTTCTCCCAGGGGTAGGAGGTCAGTCGGGGGTCGGGCGCCGTGATCGCGGACGGCTCACCGCCGGCCCCCGGAGCCGTGCTCCCGGCAGCGGCCCCCGGTCCCGAGCTCCCGGAACCGGCACGCGGCCCCGCGGTCCCGGAAGAGGCACCCGGTACCGTCCCCGACCTCTCGGACGTGGTCTCGGGACCCGTCGTCCAGTGCCGCAGCGCACCGGCCTCGACGTCGATCTGGGCACTGAGTGCCGAAAGGTCGTCCTCGGCGAACCTCAGGGCCCGGTCCCGGGCGGCGCGGCGCAACGCGTCGGCCGAGCTCGTGATCCGCTCGGTCCGCGCGGCGAGTTCGGGGAGCTGCCCGGCCACCCATGCCCGGTCGGGCTCCCGCTCGATCCGCTTGAGGTCCTCGTCCAGTTCGAGCCCGTGCGCGCTGAGCCGGTGGAACAGGTCGAGCGACTCCTTCAGCGAGGCGTCCTCGCCGACCCCGGCCTGCAGGGCCTCCTGGGTGGCCCGCATCGAGGTGCGCAGCGAGAGCCGCAGTCTGGCCAGCTCGCCCGCGGCCCCGGTCTGGCCGAAGCTCTTGGCCCGCAGCGTGGTGTCCTCGACCGTGCGCCGGGCCTGGTCCAGGGTGCGGTCCACCCCACGCTTGGCGGCCTTGACCGCCTTCACCGTGACGAAGACCCCCAGCGCCACGAAAGACAAGAAGAGCAGCGCCATGATCGTGATAATCGCGGCTTCCATGTGCGCCCCTCCGGCGTCCGTCCGGTCCCCACGGATGTGGTACCTCCACGGTAAACGGAACGGGCAGGCCAAGGGTTCCATCGGAACCCCCAACCTGCCCGTAGGGGAAACCCCTATGTACGTCAGCCGGCGACGATGTTGACCAGCTTCGGTGCCCGCACGATCACCTTGCGGATCTCCGCGCCGCCCAGCGCCGCGACCACGTGCGGGTCCGCCAGCGCCAGCGTCTCGAGCTCCGCGTCGGTGATCGACGGGGAGACCTCCAGGCGGGCCTTGACCTTGCCCTTGATCTGCACGACACAGGTCACGGTCTCGTCGACGACGTACGCCGGGTCGGCGACCGGGAAGCCCTGGTGGACCACCGAGTCGCTGTGGCCCAGCCTGCGCCACAGCTCCTCGCCGATGTGCGGGGCCAGCGGGGCGACGAGCAGCACCAGCTGCTCGGCGACCGACCGGGAGATCGCGCCACCGGACTTCGTCAGGTGGTTGTTCAGCTCGGTGATCTTGGCGATGGCCGTGTTGAAGCGCATCGCGGCCATGTCCTGCGCGACACCGTCGATCGCCTTGTGCAGGGCGCGCAGCGTGTCCTCGTCGGCCTCGGTGTCGACGACGGTGACCTCACCGGTCGACTCGTCGACGATGTTGCGCCACAGCCGCTGCAGCAGCCGGTACTGGCCGATCACCGCGCGCGTGTCCCAGGGACGCGACACGTCCAGCGGGCCCATCGCCATCTCGTACAGGCGCAGGGTGTCGGCACCGTACTCGGAGCAGATCTCGTCCGGCGTCACGGCGTTCTTCAGGGACTTGCCCATCTTGCCCAGGACGCGGCTGACCTTCTCGCCCTGGTACCAGAAGCCGCCGTCCCGCTCCTCGACCTCGGCCGCCGGCACGGCGATCCCGCGCGCGTCCCGGTAGACGAAGGCCTGGATCATGCCCTGGTTGTAGAGCTTGTGGAACGGCTCGGCCGAGGAGATGTGGCCCAGGTCGAACAGCATCTTGGACCAGAAGCGCGCGTACAGCAGGTGCAGCACGGCGTGCTCGGCGCCGCCGACGTACAGGTCGACGCCACCGGTCGGCATGCCCTCGCGGGGGCCCATCCAGTACTGCTCGACGGCGGGGTCGACCAGTTTCTCGGAGTTGTGCGGGTCCAGGTAGCGCAGCTCGTACCAGCAGGAACCGGCCCAGTTGGGCATGGTGTTGGTCTCGCGGCGGTAGTTCTGCGGACCGGCGCCGTCACCCAGGTCCAGGGTCACGTTGACCCAGTCCTCGTTGCGGGACAGCGGGGTCTCCGGCTGGGTGTCCGCGTCGTTCGGTTCGAAGGTGCGCGGCGAGTAGTCCTCGACCTCCGGCAGCTCCAGCGGCAGCATCGACTCGGGCAGCGAGTGGGCGACGCCGTCCTCGTCGTAGACGATCGGGAAGGGCTCGCCCCAGTACCGCTGGCGGCTGAACAGCCAGTCGCGCAGGCGGAAGTTGACCGTGCCCTCGCCGATGCCGCGGTCGGCCAGCCATGCGGTGATCTTCGCCTTGGCGTCGACGACGCCCAGGCCGTCGAGCGCCACGTCCTCGTTGGAGGAGTTGACCAGCTTGGCCTCGTACGAGGAGAAGGCCTCGTCCCAGGTCGACGGGTCGGTGCCGCGGTCGTCGCTCGGCTCCACGACGCAGCGCATGGGCAGCTCGAAGGCGCGGGCGAAGGCGAAGTCGCGGCTGTCGTGCGCGGGGACGGCCATGATGGCGCCGGTGCCGTAGCCCATCAGGACGTAGTCGGCGATGAAGACCGGGACCTGCGCGCCGCTGACCGGGTTGGTCGCGTACGCGCCGGTGAAGACGCCGGTCTTCTCCTTGGCGTCGGCCTGCCGCTCGACGTCGGACTTGGAGGCGGCCTGCTTGCGGTAGGCGTCGACGGCCTCGGACGGGGTGGCGTGTCCGCCGGTCCACACGTCGTGGGTGCCCTCGGGCCAGGTGGCCGGGACGATCTTCTCGACCAGGTCGTGCTCGGGCGCCAGGACCATGTACGTGGCGCCGAACAGGGTGTCCTGGCGGGTGGTGAAGACGGTGATCGCGTCGGTGTCGCCGACCTGGAAGTCGACTCGGGCGCCCTCGGAGCGGCCGATCCAGTTCCGCTGCTGCAGCTTGATGGCCTCGGGCCAGTCCAGCGCGTCCAGGTCGTCGAGCAGGCGGTCCGCGTAGGCGGTGATCCGCATGTTCCACTGGCGCAGCTTGGACTTGAAGACGGGGAAGTTGCCGCGCTCGGAGCGACCGTCGGCGGTGACCTCCTCGTTGGCCAGGACCGTGCCCAGGCCGGGGCACCAGTTGACGGGCGCGTCGGAGGCGTACGCCAGGCGGTACTCGCCCAGGACGTCGGAGCGCTCGGCGGCGGTCAGCTCGCTCCATGCACGCGTGGTGCCGGGGATCTCGCGGGTGCCGTTCTCGAACTGCTCGATCAGCTCGGCGATCGGACGGGCCTTGGCGGCCTCGTCGTCATACCAGGAGTTGAAGATCTGCAGGAAGATCCACTGGGTCCACTTGTAGTACTCCGGGTCGATCGTGGCGAACGACCGGCGCTTGTCGTGGCCCAGGCCCAGCCGGCGCAGCTGGACCTTCATGTTCTCCATGTTGGCCTCGGTGGACACACGCGGGTGCGTGCCCGTCTGCACGGCGTACTGCTCGGCCGGCAGGCCGAAGGCGTCGAAGCCCAGGGTGTGCAGGACGTTGTGGCCGGTCATGCGCGCGTGGCGGGCGAAGACGTCCGTGGCGATGTAGCCGAGCGGGTGGCCGACGTGCAGGCCCGCACCCGAGGGGTACGGGAACATGTCCATGATGAACTTCTTGGGCCGGGCGGCGATCGCGGGGTCGCCCGCCAGGTCACCGGTGGGGTTCGGGGCCTCGTACGTGCCCTCGGCGTCCCAGAAGTCCTGCCAGCGTGCCTCGATGTCGGCGGCCATGGCCGCCGTGTAGCGATGCGGGGCCGCCGTCTCGGCGGCCGTATTGATCTCGGTCATGGTCCTTGAAGCTCCATCGATCGTCTCTGCCCACTGCCACGGACTGCCGTGAAATGAAAAAACCCCTCGCACAGGAGGGGACGCCGCGCCGACTCCGACGGATGTCTGTCATCCGTCGGGACTGATCAGCGCGGCTCGGTAAGCAGAAGGCGTACGGCACGCATGGCGCCAGGGTACAGCAGGGCACGGCGTACCAAGAAGCGGTATACGAAGAAGCGGGCCACCCGATCCGGGTGACCCGCTTCTTTTCTGTGGAGCTAAGGAGAATTGAACTCCTGACCTCCTGCATGCCATGCAGGCGCTCTACCAACTGAGCTATAGCCCCTTGCTTTCCGTCTCCGTTTCGGTTTCCCTCGCGGCGACAGACAGAACATTAACCGGCTCCCCGGCAGAACTCCAAATCGATTCTCCGGGCCCTCCTGACCTGCCGGGTAGGGTCGCCGACTGTGTCCGTCTCCGTGCTCTCCAAGACCCGCGCCCGGCCCTGGCCCCTGGCCACCGCCGCGGCGATCTGCCTGCTCTCGTTCGCGGCCTTCTGGGTGGCGCAACGCCTCGCCCACGTGAACATGCTCGACGTGATGGTCTACCGGGCCGAGGGCGAGACGGTACGGGCCGGCGGCGACCTGTACGCGATGCGCGCGACCTCGGCGAACCTCGGCATGACCTACCCGCCCTTCGCAGCCCTGCTGTTCGTCCCGCTGACCCTGGTGAGCGTGCCCCTGATGCGGACGCTCACCACCGCGGGGAACCTGCTCCTGGTGGTCGCGCTGGTCCAGCTGTCGCTGCAGCTGGTCCGCCCGACGCTGTCCCGTACGGACCTGTGGCGTACGACGCTGTGGGTCGCCGCGGTGGTGGTCTGGTGCGAGCCGGTGTGGACGACCCTGCGGTACGGCCAGATCAACCTGCTCATAGCGGTGGCGGTGCTCTGGGACCTCACCCGACGCCAGGGCAGCCGTTGGGCCGGCCTGGGCATCGGTCTGGCGACCGCGGTAAAGCTCACACCGGGGCTCTTCGTGGTCCTGCTGCTCGTCGCGGGCGTGCTGCTGTGGCGCCGGGACCGGAGCTGGAACACGTGGCTGCGCACGGCGGTGACGGCGACCGGGGTGTTCCTGGGGACGACGCTGGCCGTGGCGCTCGCCCTGCCTGCGGACTCGAAGCGGTTCTGGACGGAGACGCTGTTCGAGACCGGCCGGGTCGGCTTCGCCGAGGAGACGGGCAACCAGTCGATCCGTGGCGTCCTGGCGCGGCTGATGCACACCGACGACCCGGGCATGTGGTGGGCGGTGACCGCGGCCGTGCTGGGTGGTGTGGCGAT
This sequence comes from Streptomyces sp. NBC_01077, assembly GCF_045162855.1. Lineage (NCBI taxonomy): Bacteria > Bacillati > Actinomycetota > Actinomycetes > Kitasatosporales > Streptomycetaceae > Streptomyces > Streptomyces sp. NBC_01077. The sequence goes on from NZ_CP108669.1 coordinate 3,603,061, forward strand.
GGTGCTCGCGGTACGGGCCGCGCTGCGCGGCGACAAGGCGGTGGCGGTGATCGTCTGCGCGTTCACGGCGCTGATGATCAGCCCGATCTCGTGGTCCCACCACTGGGTCTGGTGTGTGCCGCTGCTGATCCTGCTCGCGGACCGCGCCACGCGCGTGTGGCCGGTGACGGGGGCGGTGGCCCTTGCCTTCGCGTCGTTCGCCCTGTGGTGGGTTCCGCACGACCCGGGCCGGCCCGAACTGGACCAGAACGTGGGTCAGATGGTGCTGTCCGCGATCTATCCGCTGACGACGACGGCACTGCTGGTGGGGTACGTGCTGACGCTGCGGCGTCAGGCGGTGGCGAAGGAGTAGAACCGCTTGAGGGTGCAGTGCTCGTCGAGGAGCCGACCGTAGATCGGCTCCCCCTCCAGCTCGCGGTACGTCTCGATGGGGTCGCCTTTTATGATCAGCGCCCGCGCGCACTCCTCGCACCAGTACTGGAACCCTGGGTTGACGGGGTCCATGTCGCGCACGATGGGCGTGCCGCTGCCGCACCAGTCGCACTTCCGCCTGTGTGCACCCATCAGTCAGCTCCAGCTGTGGCCGCAGGCCGTGCACCCATAGGACACCCCGCCGTTGTCGCCGAGCACTTGGGCCACCCTCCCGTCCGGATCCTCGTCCCCCTCCGGCCGTCCGATTCTGCCATGGCCCCGCAAGGGGGTCAGCGTGCTCGGCGCCACGGTCCGGCCATCGCGCCGGCGACGGCGGCGACAGCCAGGGCGATCATGGTCGCCCACAGCGCGTCGGCGGAGTTCTGCGCTCCGGATCCGTCCGCCGCGCCGAGGAACAGGGTCCCGAACGCGGCGACCCCGATGAGCTGACCGAGCTGGGTCACCGTGGCGAGCAGTCCGCTCGCGTCGGCCGCGTCCTCCGGTCGTACGCCGGCCAGCGCGCCGGTCAGGGCGGGGCTGAACGCCAGCGAGATGCCGGCGCCGAGCGCGCCCAGGGCCGGGTAGAGCCCCCAGCCGCCCGTGCCGCCGTCCGCGAGCAGCCCGCCGACGCCGAGGGCTCCCGCGGCGGCGAGCAGGAATCCGCCCGGGACCAGTGCGCGGTGCAGCCGGGCAGGCCAGCGCCGCCAGGTCAGTCCGACGGTGCCGAAGACGACGGCCGCGGGACCGAAGGTGAGTCCGGCGCGCAGCGCGCTGAGGCCGAGCCCGCCCTGCAGATGCAGGGTGAGGGTGAACAGGAAGCCGGCGTTGACTCCCATCGACACGGCGATCCAGAAGACGGCCCGTCCCATACCCGGGAGCCGCAACACGCGCGGGGCGATGAGCGGGGCGCCGCCGCGCCGGGCGAGCCGCGACTCGTACGCGCCGAAGAGGGCGAGGAACACCAGGGAGCCGCCGAGCGAGAGCCAGGACCACAGCGGCCAGCCCTGTTCCTGGCCGAGGACCAGGGGGACGGTCAGCAGGGACACGGCGCCGGCGAGGAGGACGAGGCCCGGCAGATCGAGGGCACGCGCACGCGTGGGTGCGGTCCGGGCGTCACGGGGCAGGACCCGGGCGCCGAGGACGAGCAGGACGATGCCGATCGGGACGTTGACGAGGAAGACGGGCCGCCAGCCGGTGCCGAAGAGGTCGGCGCTCACCAGGACCCCGCCGACGACCTGTCCCGCGGCGGCGCCGGTGGCCAGGACGGCGGAGTACGCGCTGAGCGCCCTCACCCGGTGCTCGCCGGTGAACTCTCGCTGGATGAGGCTGAGCACCTGAGGGATCATCAGGGCGGAGCCCGCGCCCTGGACGAGCCGGAAGGCGATCAACTGGCTGCTTCCGGCGGCGAGTCCGCAGGCGAGGGAGGCCACGGTGAAGAGGGCGAGGCCGCCGAGGTACATCCGGCGGTGCCCGACGAGGGCGCCGAGGCGCGCCCCGGTGATCAGTAACACCGCGTAGGCGATGGTGTATCCGGCCACGACGAGCTGGAGCGCGGCTCCGGACGCCGAGAGTTCGACGCGGATCGTCGGGGCGGCGACGTTGACGATGAAGACGTCGAGGAGCGCCATGAACTGGGCGGCGAGGACCACGCCGAGCAACAGTCCGGGGCGGTTGTCGGTGCCACCGTCTTTACTGAGTACGGGACGTGTTGTGGTCGAGGTCATGCGTCGAGCGTGACCTCGATCGGATACGGGTAACGAGAGCCCGCTGATGCTGGTACTGACAGCACCTGGCAGCGGCGGCACGGGGACTCGACCATGGGGGTGTGACGATCGTGGCAGCAGTACCGACACAGCGACGCAGACGGCCGGAGCTGGCCGCGTTCCTGCGCGGCCGCCGGGCCAGGGTGACACCGGAGGACGTGGGGATGCCCCCGGGACTCCGCCGCCGTACGCCGGGGCTGCGCCGCGAGGAGGTCGCCCAGCTCTCCGGGGTCGGCGTCACCTGGTACACCTGGCTGGAGCAGGGGCGCCCGATCAACGCCTCGGCGCAGGTGCTCGACGCGGTGGCCCGGACCCTCCGGCTCGACCGGCCCGAACGCGAGCACCTCTACCACCTGGCCGAGGTGCCGTACGCGCCGGAGCGGTCGGCAGCGGACGTGTCGGTGGTGAGCCCGGAGATCCAGGGCATCCTCGACGCCCTGGACCCGCACCCGGCGGTGCTCTACAACGCGCGGTACGACGTGCTCGCGACCAACTCGATGTACGAGCGGCTCTTCTTCCAGGAGGGCCGGGACGACCTGGACACGGGCCCGTTCGGCGTACGCAACGTGCTGTGGGCACTGTTCAGCGTGCCCGGGCCCACCTGCCCGGTGGTCGACCGGAAGCGGGAGCTGCCGCTGATGGTGGCCCAGCTGCGGGGCGCGTACGGACGCCATGTCGGCGAGCCGGCCTGGGAGGAGTTCGTACGGGCCCTCGCGGAGGCCAGCACGGAGTTCGCCCGGCTGTGGCGCAGCGGCGACGTGGTCCCGCCGGGGACGCGGGTGAAGGTCTTCCGTCACGCGTTGATGGGCGAGGTCCGGTTGACCTCGGTCTCCCTCTCGGTGAACGGGATGCCGGAGTGCAGGATCGTGGCCTACACGCCGAACGACGAGGAGAGCCGCCAGGGGCTCGCGTCCCTGCGGGAGGTGACGTAACGACGAATCCCGCCCCCTGCTGGGGACGGGATCCGGTGATTGTGGAGCTAAGGAGAATTGAACTCCTGACCTCCTGCATGCCATGCAGGCGCTCTACCAACTGAGCTATAGCCCCTCGTGTTCTTCGCGCTCTGCGCTGCGAACAAGAAGAACTTTAGCCTGTGACCTGCCGGAAAGTGAAATCCGGGTCCGGCAGGCCGGTCGCGGGGCTCAGTCGTCGTCGCCGAGGACCGGCTCGGGCAGGGTGCCCGCGTTGTGCTCCATCAGACGCCAGCCGCGGGCGCCCTCACCGAGGACCGACCAGCAGCAGTTCGTGAGGCCACCCAGGCTCTCCCAGTGCTGGGACTCCAGCCCGAGGAGCCGGCCGATGGTGGTGCGGATCGTGCCGCCGTGGCTCACCACGACGAGCGTGCCGTCCTCGGGAAGCTTGTCGGCGTGCTCCAGAACCACCGGGGCGGCCCGGTCGGCCACCTCGGTCTCCAGTTCGCCGCCGCCCCGGCGCACGGGCTCGCCGCGCTTCCAGGCGGCGTACTGCTCGCCGTACCGCGCAACGATCTCGTCGTGGGTCAGCCCCTGCCACTCCCCCGCGTACGTCTCGCGCAGCGCGGAGTCGTGGGCGACGGCGTGGCCGGTGAGCACGGCCAGCTCGGCGGCGGTGGCCGCCGCCCGCTTCAGGTCGGAGGCCACGATGGCGTCCGGCTTCAGCGCGGCGAGCAGCCGGGCGGCCCGGCGCGCCTGGGCGACGCCGGTCTCCGTCAGCTCGATGTCCGTCGAGCCCTGGAAGCGGCGCTCCAGGTTCCATGAGGTCTGACCGTGACGCCAGAGGACGATTCGGCGGCCAGTGCCGCCCTTGGTGGTGCTCAGCTCAGCTCACCGTCCGGTCCGTCGGGCAGCCCGGCGGCGTGCTCGGAGAGGTCGACACCGGTCAGGGCGGCGTGCTCGGCGCCCTTGCCGCGGGTCTTCGCCGCGTCCTCGGGGAGCGGGAGCTCGGGGCAGTCCTTCCACAGGCGCTCGAGCGCGTAGAAGACGCGCTCCTCGCTGTGCTGGACGTGGACGACGATGTCGACGTAGTCCAGGAGGATCCAGCGGGCGTCGCGGTCGCCCTCACGGCGGACCGGCTTGGCGCCGAGGTCCTTGTTGAGGCGCTCTTCGATCTCGTCGACGATCGACTTGACCTGGCGGTCGTTGGGCGCGGAGGCGAGCAGGAAGGCGTCGGTGATCGACAGCACATCGCTGACGTCGTACGCGATGATGTCGTGCGCGAGCCGGTCGGCGGCCGCCTGAGCGGCGGCGTTGACGAGTTCGATGGAGCGATCCGTGGCGGTCACAAGCAGGCTTTCGTCGGCGGTCGGTTACCCCTCCAGGGTCTCACGGACCGCCGACGGCCCCGCCAACGTTTTCCGGAGCGCCGTTACCGGGCCCCCGGCAGCTTGTAGTCCTGGCCCAGGACCACGGTCACCACGGCCGCTCCCGAGGGCCTGCCCTTGGTGACCGAGCCGGCCGGCAGACCCAGCGTCTTGGCCACCTCGGCCGCCGTCGCCTTCTGGAGATCGTCACCGTAGACGACCTGCGACTTCTCCTGGGTGTCCGCCTCGCCGCCACCCACGAAGGCGTAGCCGCCGTTGATCAGCACGATCCGGGCCGCCTCGGTCGCCTTCTTGCCGGAACCGTCGCGCAGCGAGACCCGGGGCACGTCGCCCGCCTCGGGAGCGGTGACCTTTCCGCCGAGGATGTCCTTCACCACACTGTCGCTCGCGCCCTCGGTCAGCGTGCCGTCCTGCCCCACCGGGAGCAGGGCCGTCTTGTAGTCGCCGATCTTGGCGTGCTCGGCGAGCTTGGCCAGGGCGGCGCCGAGGTCCTTCTCGGAGAGCGAGGGGTCGAAGATCTGGGTGAGGCTCTCGACGGTCATCGTGGCGGACTCGGGATTGTCCGAGATCTTGCGCAGCACCGCGTACATGACCTGGCCGAAGCGCTGGAGCTGCTTGGTCTCGGCCTCGCCGGGCGCCCGGTAGGTCGCGTAGGCGACGGCGGCGCGGCCGTTGAGGGACTGCTTCTCGCCCTTCTTGACCAGCGGCTCGGCGCCCTTCTTCGGGTCGGGCACCTCGGTGTCGGTGTCGGTCTCGATACCGCTGACGAGGTCGACGAGGGTGTCCAGGTACGGCGTGTCCAGCCGCCAGGTGCCGGTGATCGGCGCGCCGAGGAGGTTGCCGATCGCCTCGCGGGTCCCGCTGGACCCGTCGTCCTCGACCGACTTGCCGAGGGTGGTCGCGTCGCCCTCGCCGTCGGCGACGACGACGGAGTTGGGGATGAGGACCGAGGTGCCCTGGCGGGTGGTGGTGTTGTTGACGAGCAGGACGGTGGAGGTCCCGCCTCCCGTGGTGTTGTGGAGGTGGACGACGATCGTGTCGCGCTTCTGCGGACCGGTCGCGGTGTTCTCCTTCTGGTCCCCTTCGGACGCCCCGGGGAGCAGCCCCGCGGACCAGAGGTAGCCGACGCCGCCCACGGCCGCGAGGACGAGCACGACGACGAGCGCGATGATCCGGTTGCGGCCCCGGCGCCTGGCCTCTTCGCGACGCTCCGAGCGGCTCTCGGTGAACTTCAGCCAGTCGATGACGTCCTCGGAGTCCTCGTCCGGCTCCTCGATGAACGAGAACTGCTCGGTGCGGTACTCGCGGTCGTCGTCGGTGCCGGGCCGGGCCGGGGCGGAGCGCTCGGATGCGGGGCGCTGGCCGGGGACACCGACCGGCGCCGCGACGGGCGCGGCCGGCGCTGCCTGCACATGGGCCGGGGCGGAGGCCTGGGCCGGTGCCTGGTCGGCGGGGTCCGCCTGGACGGCCCACTGCTGCCCCGTGTCGTAGGACGGGTACGCGTAGCCCTGCTGCCCGTACGGGTCGTACTGCGGCTCCTGGGGCTGCTGAGGCTGCCCCTGGTACTGCTGCTGGGCGTAGGGGTCGTAGCCGTACCCCTGCTGCGGCTGCTGCTGGGCCTGCTGCTGACCGCCGTACGGGTCGTAGTGCTGCCCCTGAGCCTGCTGGGGCGCCTGCGGCTGCTGGTACACCGGTTGCCCGTACTCGTCGTAGCCGATGATCTGCGGCTGCGGATAGTACGGGTCGTACGGATGCTGCTGATCGTTCACCGGTGCCCCTCCCCGAAGCTCACTCGCCGCGGTACAGCTGGCGCTTGTCGATGTAGCGCACCACGCCGTCCGGGACCAGGTACCAGACGGGATCGCCCTGCGCGACCCTCGCCCTGCAGTCCGTGGAGGAGATGGCGAGCGCGGGCACCTCGACCAACGAGACGCCGCCCTTGGGCAGTCCGTCGTCGGTGAGGTCGTGGCCCGGCCGGGTGACGCCGATGAAATGCGCGAGCGAGAAGAGTTCCTCGGCGTCGCGCCAGGTGAGGATCTGCGACAGCGCGTCGGCCCCGGTGATGAAGAAGAGGTCCGAGTCGCTGTTGAGGGAGCGCAGGTCCCGCAGGGTGTCGATGGTGTAGGTCGCGCCGCCGCGGTCGATGTCGATCCGGCTGACCGAGAACTGCGGGTTGGAGGCCGTCGCGATGACCGTCATCAGATAGCGGTCCTCGGCCGCCGACACGGTCGTGTCGCTCTTCTGCCACGGCTGACCGGTCGGTACGAACACGACCTCGTCCAGATGGAACAGGGCGGCGACCTCGCTGGCCGCCACCAGGTGTCCATGGTGGATCGGGTCGAAGGTTCCGCCCATCACGCCGAGTCGGCGCTTCCCGCGCCCGCCAGTAGGCATTTCCTGCTCTCCCATGCGTGCAGAGCCTACTGGCACGGCAGCGGACGCCGGATCAGGGTCGCCGGTTCAGCGGTCGCGGTTGAAGCGGGTGGTGATCCACAGCAGCAGAAGCAGGGCACCGAAGGCGCCGAAGCCGGTGAGGTAGGGGCTGAGGCTGTCGTGGTTGCCGCCGTGCTCGGCGCCCTCGGCGAGAGAGACCAGGTTGGCGGCGGTGCTGTGGAGGCTCATCTTCGGCAGACCTATCGATCGGGGATGGGAGCGGAGACTTCGCGCACATCGTATGCGGGCGGTCCGGACGGGCTCACGCCGACTCAGGCACTCGCGTCACGGTCCGTGTTGCCTTCGGTGTTGCCTTCGGTGCCGCCGTCCGTGCCGCGGGTGGTGCTGCCGTCACCCGTGTCGTCGGTGCGATAGCCGCGCAGCAGGAACCAGGCGAGCAGGGCGCCACCCACCATCGAGACGAGCAGCACGATGCGGAGCGTGTCACCCGGCCCCTGCTGCGCGGTGGCCGCGAGCAGGGCGGCAGCGGTGTCGGCGGTGTCCGGCATGTCGGTCGTGCTCCTCGGTCGTCCTCGGTGCCCGAGTTATCCACAGGCCCCGGCACACGGTAGCGCCAGCACCTAGGCTGGGGTTCGTCAGGGGGACGAGCACCGACTCGTACGAACAGGGGGCATCCATGACCGAGAAAGACCAGGGGAACGTGCCGAGCAGGCAGCGGAAGCGGTTCCCCGGTATCTCCTCGCGGTCCTACGAGCATCCGGCCGACCGCTCGGCGCTGGTGGCGCTGCGCAAGCTCAGTGGCTTCGACACGGTCTTCAAGACGCTCAGCGGACTGCTGCCCGAGCGCAGTCTCCGACTGCTCTTCCTCTCGGACTCCGTCCGGGTGAGCGACGCACAGTTCAGCCATCTCAACGACATGCTGCGGGACGCCTGTTACATCCTGGACCTGGAGAAGGTCCCGCCGATGTACGTGACGCAGGACCCGAAGCCCAACGCGATGTGCATCGGCCTGGACGAGCCGATCATCGTCGTCACCACCGGTCTGGTGGAGCTCCTCGACGAGGAGGAGATGCGGGCGGTCGTCGGCCACGAGGTCGGCCACGCGCTCTCCGGGCACTCCGTGTACCGCACGGTGCTGCTCTTCCTCACCGGTCTGGCGCTCAAGATCGCCTGGATCCCGCTGGGGAACGTCGCGATCATGGCCATCGTCACGGCGCTGCGCGAGTGGTTCCGCAAGTCGGAGCTCTCCGCCGACCGGGCCGGGCTCCTCGTCGGGCAGGACGTGCAGGCCTCGATGCGCGGTCTGATGAAGATCGCCGGCGGCAACCACCTCCACGAGATGAACGTGGACGCGTTCCTCGCCCAGGCCGACGAGTACGAGAAGGCCGGGGACCTGCGGGACTCCGTCCTGAAGATCCTCAACGTGCTGCCGCGCACGCATCCCTTCACCACCGTCCGGGCGGCGGAGCTGAAGAAGTGGTCGGAGAGCCGCGACTTCCAGCGGATCATGGACGGTCACTACCCGAAGCGCTCGGAGGACAAGGACACCTCGGTCACGGACTCGTTCCGCGAGTCGGCGGGGCACTACGCCGACACGGTGCGGACCAGCAAGGATCCGCTGATCAAGCTGGTCGGCGACATAGCCGGGGGCGCCGGTGACCTGGCGGGCGATCTGGGCGGGAAGCTGCGCAACGCCTTCGGCGGCGGCCAGGGCCAGAAGAAGCAGGACACCGAAGGGACAGCCGGTACCGACGGAACCGCGGGCGACGGCAGGAACAGCTCGGACGGCGGCGGGACCGCTCAGAGCGAGGGCTGAGCGCTCGGCGCCAGTGCTCCGCACAGTGAGGGGGTGGCGGGCCGGCCCGTGGCGTACGGGTCGGTGACCGCCGGTCCGCCGCCCGCCTCGGGTGCCCGCGCTCCCGCCAGGAGCGGCTTCAGGGAGCCTGTGGTGTCCGCGCCGCACGCCTGCGGACCCGCCTCGACAGTGCTGGTCACCAGCTCGGCCCGGTGCATGCGCAGGTCCTCGCGGTCGAAGCGGAAGTGCACCTCGCGGTGGACGGTGAAGAGCGAGGCCTGGGCGACCGGCCCGGCACCCTGGGCGGCCGGGCGCAGGGCGTAGGTGTACGTGTGGTCCGCGGTGACGTCCAGCGTGTCGGGGCTGGTCTCCTCGAAGCGGAGGGTGCCCTGGACACGGGTCCCGGGGTCGGCGAGGACGACCTGCCGGGGGTCGAAGCGGACGAGCCAGCCGGCGAGGGCGTGCCGGCCGTCGTCGGCCGGTGCCTCCACGCTCCGGTCGAACTGTTCCAGCTGGTCGGGGTCGAGCAGCAGGCGCGCGGGCCGCACGGTCACCCCGGACAGGACGTCGGGCTCCAGGGAGGAGGCCACCAGGTAGTCCTTGGCGATGCTGAGAGCGGTGACGACCTGGCCCTCGGCGAAGTGGGTGGTGCGTCCCGCCACGGGCAGGTTGATGCCGGCGGCCCCGGTGCGATACTCGGCGACCGGGCTGTGGTCGAAGAGCCGGTCGGGCACACCGCCCGCGACGGTGCCCTGCGGGGCGAGCGGGACCACAGTGGTCCGCAGCGGCTCGGCCCGCTGGTCGACGGGGGGCTGGTACGGGTTGCGGACGCCCAGATAGATGGCCGTACCGAAGGCGAGGAGGATCAGCAGGACCAGCATGAGGGCCTGGCGGGAGCCGCTCCGGCCCTGCCAGGAGGAGGGGCGGCTGCGGACGGCCTCGGCGTGCTCACCCATCCGCTCCCGGGCCGAGAACTCCTGGAGGTGGGCAGCACGGACGAACGCCTCGTCGAAGACGACGGACCTGTACTCGTCCTCACCACCGGGGAGACCGTCGGGCGTCCCCTCAGGCGGGTCGCCACGCCCTGCCATACCTTCAGGGTAGGTCTGCGGGGGCTTCGGTAAACGCCGAGGTACACGACAAGTTCGGAAGAATTCCGCCGTCCGGGTGTCCCGGCGCCACCGTGGCGCCGGAAACGGCTCGGCCACTCGGGGGACTCGGACTCCACGGAGACGGAAGCCGACCCTACCGAGACGGAAACGGACCGCTACCCGGGGGACGCGGAGCGTGCCGCGGGGGCATGGGCGGCGGGTGGGGCCGGGTTCGGGTTGGGCGTGTCGACGCCCGTCGTGGCCGGCGGAGGGACCTGGTCCTGACGGTTGGCGGCCGCGCCCCGGTAGACGGCGCTGAAGGCCAGGGCGACCATGCCGACCCCCATGACGAGGGCGAGGACCCAGGCGACGGGCCGGAGCCAGCGGGCCCTGCCCCGGTAGGGGCGCAGAGCGCCGCCGTGGCGACCGTAGGGGCTGGCGTCGTCGCCGACGTCGTCCGGCTCGTAGGTGAGGCCGGAGGGGTCGTGGAACTCCTCGTAGAGGTCGTCGTCGCCCGATCCGCCACCGGCACGGGCGCGGGCCGCCTCGGCCTCCGCGCGGGCCTGGGCGGCGGCGAGGAGCCGCTCGACCGCGGTGGGCTCGTGAATCGTCGCGGCCCGTACGAAGTCCTCGTCGAACACCACGTCGGCGTAGACCTCGTCGGCGCCTCCGCGGTCGACAGAGTCCTCAGGGTCCCCGCCGTCCTGGAACGGCCTGCCCCCCACGTCGTCCGGCACGGATTCAGAGTAGACCCGCGAGGTGCTTTTGGGCAGGGAGAGTGCGAACCCTCCCCGCCCGTACCGAAAGGAGCGATTACCGCACGTGACCGTCACCGGTGACGATGTACTTGGTCGAGGTCAGCTCCGAAAGGCCCATGGGGCCCCGGGCGTGCAGCTTCTGGGTGGAGATGCCGATCTCCGCGCCGAAGCCGAACTGTCCTCCGTCCGTGAACCGGGTGGAGGCGTTCACGGCGACCGTGGTCGAGTCGACCAGCTGGGTGAAGCGGCGCGCCGCGGCCTGCGAGGTGGTGACGATCGCCTCGGTGTGGCCCGAGGACCACGTCCGGATGTGCTCGACGGCCTTGTCGAGGGAGTCGACGACGGCGGCGGCGATGTCGTACGAGAGGTACTCGGTCTCCCAGTCCTCCGGCGTGGCCGGTACGACGGTGGCCTTGGTGCCCTCGGCGAGGGCGAGGACCCGCTCGTCGGCGTGGACGGTGACGCCGGCCGCGGCCAGCGCGTCGAGGGCCCTGGGCAGGAAGGCCGCGGCGACGTCCTGGTGGACGAGGAGGGTCTCGGCCGCGTTGCAGACGCTGACCCGGTGGGCCTTGGAGTTGATCAGGATGTCGACGGCCATGTCGAGGTCGGTCTGCGCGTCGACGTAGACGTGGCAGTTGCCGGTGCCGGTCTCGATGACCGGGACGGTGGACTCCTCGACGACCGTGCGGATCAGGGAGGCGCCGCCGCGCGGGATGAGGACGTCGACGAGGCCGCGGGCGCGCATCAGTTCACGGACCGATTCGCGGGACTCGCCGGGGACGAGCTGGATGGCGTCGGCGGGCAGCCCGGCGCCGCCGATGGCGTCGCGCAGGACCTTCACCAGGGCGGTGTTGGAGGCGTACGCGGAGGACGAGCCGCGGAGCAGGACGGCGTTGCCGGACTTGAGGCAGAGGGCGGCGGCGTCCACGGTGACGTTGGGCCGGGCCTCGTAGATGATGCCGACGACGCCGAGCGGCACGCGGACCTGGCGCAGGTCGATGCCGTTGGGCAGGGTCGAGCCGCGGACGACCTCGCCGACGGGGTCGGGCAGCGCGGCCACGTCACGGACGTCGGCGGCGATGGCCCGGACCCGCTCGGGGGTGAGGGTGAGCCGGTCGACGATCGCCTCGCTGGTCCCGGCTTCGCGGGCCTTGGCGATGTCCTCGGCGTTGGCCTCGACGATTTCGGCGGTGCGCACTTCGAGGGCGTCCGCGATCGCCAGCAGAGCGTCGTCCTTGGTCGCGCGCGGGAGTGGCGCGATTTCGGCGGCGGCGCCACGGGCCCGGTAGGCGGCCCGGGTGACCGGGGACAGGTTGTCGAGGGGCGTGAGCGAGGTCATGCCCGCAGGGTACTGGCACCCCTGCGGACATCCCTCACGTATCCCGCACTCCGAGACGTACCCCGGTCGTTCCGAGACGCCCCGCACGGGGGGGCGTCTCCAAGGCTCCCGCTCAGTACGGGTGGACGCCGACCGGGGCCGCGGGCGGCGGGCCGTAGCCCTCCGCGATCCGCTGGTGGTAGGTCTCGCGGTCGATGACCTCGAGGCCGACGATCTCCCACGGCGGCAGCTTGGCGGTCTGCCGGTGCTCGCCCCACAGGCGCAGGGCGACGGCCGCGGCGTCGTGCAGGTCGCGGGCCTCCTCCCAGTACCGGATCTCGGCGTGGTCGTTGGCATAGCGGCTGGTCAGCAGGAAGGGGTGGTCGTGGGCCAGCTGTTCGAGCCCGCGTCGCACCTCCTTCAGCGGTGACTCCACACCCGACACGCTGAGGGTGATGTGCCAGAGTTTGGACACTGGCTGTTCCTTGGCGCGTGCCTCACGTGCCTCGCGAACCTCGCGTGTCTCGGTGGTGGTCTCGGTCTTCGTGTCCGTGGACCTGTCCCGTGCCTCGTCGAAGTCGGCTCCGGCCTCGACACTGGTCAGGGCGCGTTCGGCAGTCCCTCGGGGCGGTGCCCCTGGGCGCGCTCGTCTCACCGGCGGCCTCCTGTGTGATGCGTGTGGTGCTGTACCCCGCCCTGGTCTCTTACCCCCGAGACAAAGTTGACCAGCCCGAGGCGGCACTTGGGGCGGTTTTGGTAAACGTCCCTTCCGGATGGCCGCACTTTCAGCCGTTTCGGGAGGGGCGCGAGGGTCAGCGGATGACGACCAGGTCGTCGCGGTGGACGACCTCGCGCTCGTACTCGGGTCCGAGCTCCTTGGCGAGCTCGGGGGTGGAGCGCCCGAGCATCCGGGGCATCTCCTTGGCGTCGAAGTTGACGAGACCGCGGGCGACGGCCCGGCCCGCGGTGTCGCGCAGTTCGACGGGGTCACCTGCCACGAAGTCGCCCTCGATGCCTGCGACACCGGCCGCGAGCAGGGACTTCTTGCCCTCGACGACGGCGCGTACGGCTCCGTCGTCCAGGGTGAGGGAGCCCTGCGGGGTGGAGGCGTGGGCGAGCCAGAGGAGCCGGTCGGCGGAGCGGCGGCCGGTGCGGCGGAAGTACGTACCGGTGTCACGGCCGGCGAGGGCGTCGGCGGCGCGGCTCGCCGAGGTGAGGACGACGGGGATGCCGGCGGCCGCGGCGATCCGGGCGGCCTCGACCTTGGTGACCATGCCGCCGGTGCCGACGCCCGCCTTGCCGGCCGAGCCGATCTCCACATGGGCGATGTCTGCGGGGCCCTCGACCTGCGCGATCCTCGACGTGCCGGGCTTGGCCGGGTCCCCGTCGTAGAGGCCGTCGACGTCGGAGAGCAGGACGAGCAGATCGGCGCGGACGAGGTGGGCGACGAGGGCGGCGAGCCGGTCGTTGTCGCCGAAGCGGATCTCGTCCGTGGCGACGGTGTCGTTCTCGTTGACGACCGGCAGCGCGCCCATCGCGAGGAGCTGGTCGAGGGTCCGGTAGGCGTTGCGGTAGTGGGCGCGCCTGCTGGTGTCGTCGGTGGTGAGGAGGACCTGTCCGACGCGGACGCCGTAGCGGGCGAAGGAGGCGGTGTACCGGGCGACGAGGAGTCCCTGGCCGACGCTGGCGGCGGCCTGCTGCCGGGCGAGGTCCTTGGGGCGGCGGGTGAGGCCGAGCGGTGCGAGGCCTGCGGCGATGGCGCCGGAGGAGACGAGGACGATCTCCTTCTCGCCGCCGCTGCGGACCTTGGCGAGCACGTCGACGAGGGCGTCGACGCGGTCGGCGTCGAGGCCTCCGGAGGCGGTGGTGAGCGAGGAGGAGCCGACCTTGACGACGATCCTGCGGGCCTCCGTCACATACTGCCTCGACCCGTCCGTGTCACCGGTCATCTGCGTCGTCACCTGTGCCGCCACCTGCGTCGTCCTCACTCGGCTGTCCCACGCGCCGCGTGTTCCCCGCCGCGACTGCCAGGCAATCTACGCGAGCCGGGAGGGCTGCCGCTCGTCCGTTTCGCTCCCTGGACCGGGGGCCCCGGTGTCCTGTCCGGTGCTCCGGGGCACCAGGATCCGCTGGGAGATCAGGTAGGTGAAGGGGATGGCGACGACGGCCGCGACGAGTGGCGCGATTCTGTCGTCCATGCCGGCCCAGGTGACGAGCGCGTACAGACCGACGCTCTGCACCAGGTAGTTGGTGACGTTGGTGAGCGGGAAGAGGGCGAACTTCTTCCAGGTCGGCCGGGTGCGGTAGGTGAAGTAGGTGTTGAGGAAGAAGGAGCCGACCATGCTGAGGAGGAAGGCGAGGGAGTACGCGGCGAAGTACGGCATCCAGGGGTGGAGCAGCAGGTAACAGCCGAAGAAGGTGACGGTGTTGACGCCGCCGACGAGTCCGAAGCGGAAGATCTCGGCGAGCCGTGCGCGCCTCGCCGGGCCTGTCACCTGCTCCGTCCGCCGCTCGGGCGCCTGCTTCGTCGGCCTGCCGGTCACCTGCTCCGTCAGCCCGTCGGGCGCCTGCGCCATCAGTGCTCTCCCTCGGTGGCCACGACGCGGATCCGCTCGGCGGCGGCGCGTTCGGACGCCCCGCGGCCGAAGGAGCGGTGGGTCTCCTTCACGAGGAAGTGCGGTCGGCGCTTGGTCTCGTAGTAGATACGGCCGATGTACTCCCCGATCAGCCCCAGCATCACCATCTGCACGCCTCCGAGTCCCGCGATGATCGCGACCAGGGTGACGTATCCGGGGGCGGTGACGCCCTGGGTGAGGGCGGCGGCGACGACCCAGACCGCGTAGAGGGCAGCGAGCCCGGTCAGCATCATTCCGAGCCAGAGGGCGATGCGCAGCGGACGGTTGTTGAAGGAGATCAGTCCGTCCATGCCGTAGTTGATCAGGGAGCTGAACTTCCACTTCGTCTCACCGCCTTCGCGTGCGGCGTTCTGGTAGTCGAAGGTGACGGTGTCGAAGCCGATCCAGGAGAAGAGGCCCTTGGAGAAGCGGTTGTACTCGGGCAGCGAGAGCAGCGCGTCGACGGCGGGGCGGGACAGCAGCCGGAAGTCGCCGACGCCGTCGGTGAGTTCCACGTCGACCCAGCGGTTGACGGCCCGGTAGTACATGCGGCTGAGCGCGGAGCGGAGCTTCTTGTCCCCTTCGCGGGTCCGGCGCGCCATGACCTGGTCGTGGCCCTGGTGGTGCAGGTCCAGCATGCGCGCGAGGAGCTCGGGCGGGTGCTGGAGGTCGGCGTCCATGATGACCACGGCGTCGCCGGTGGACTTGCGCAGGCCGGCGAGCATGGCGGCCTCCTTGCCGAAGTTGCGGCTGAAGGAGGCGTACTGGGTCTGGTGGGGGTGCCGGGCGGCGATCTCACGCAGCTTGCCCAGCGTTCCGTCGGAGCTGCCGTCGTCGACGTAACAGATCTCGTATCCGACGGGCAGGGTGTCGAGCACCTGGCGCATCCGCGCGTCGAAGCGTTCGACGACGTCCTCCTCGTTGAAGCAGGGGACGACGACGGAAAGCCTGGTCATGAGCGGTCACTCCAGAGGGATGGGCAAGAGAACGTCCTGAGGGACCGCCACCGAACTCTCCTTCGAGCAGCGCGGCCAGGGTACGAAGCGGCGGTGACCGTCCGGCGTCGCCCGGGTGGCCGCCCCCGGTCGGCATGTCGTCCATGCGGCAAAGCATGCGGGGCAGATATTGATATACGTGGCATTTTTTATCTTTTGTCACCCATAGAGCCCCGTAGCTGGAGCGATGAACCGTGAGTAGAACGACCCTGTCGGAGCGCGGTGACGTACGAATGTCGGACGACGACGGAGAGAACATCGACGCGGCACGCGGACTCCGGCAGGCACTCCCCTGGGTCGCGCTCGTCATCGCCATGGGGGCCGGGGCGCTGCTCTCGGTCGGCGCCTTCCTCGGTGTGTACCTGCGCCCCACGTCGGACGACTGGTGCGCCCTCTGGAAGACCCGGGACATGGGAGTCCTCGGCATCACCGCGGACTTCTACCGCACCCAGAACGGACGGGTCACCAACGCCTTCCTGACCGGGCTGCTCTACACCGACGACATGCGGGGGCCGAAGCTGCTCCCCGCCTTCCTCGTGGTGACGCTCGGGGCGGGACTGTTCCTCCTTGCCCGCGCCGCGCTGCGCGCGCTCCGCCTGCCGTTCCCCGCCACGGCGGCCGCGGCGGCCGTTCTGGTACTCGAAGCGCTGCTGTTCTTCGCGGGAACGCGCTCGTACCAGGTACTGCTCTGGGCTCCCTCCACCATCTCCCACACCCTCCCGAGCGTCCTCGGCGTCTGGGCGGTCCTCTCCGGTGTGTGGGGGGCCCGCAGTCGCCGGCGCTGGGCGCGGGGCACCGCCGTCGGCGCCGCCGCCCTGCTCGGCACGGCGGCCGGCATGCTCAGCGAGCCCTTCGTCGCGATGTCCGGGCTGATCGCCGCGGCGACGGGCGTGCTCTGTCTGCCCCGGTTCGGCCGGACGCGCGACCGGTTCGCGTCGACCTGGTGCGCGGCCTGGTGCCTCGGCCTCCTGATCGGTCTGGTGATGCTCACCACGTCCCCGGGCGCCCGCTGGCGGCGCGCCCAGCAGCCGAAGGAGCCGCTGAGCCTGTCCGGGGTCGGGGAGACGTTCCACGACTGGTGGCGGATCTGGGAGACGATCGGCGGGCAATGGGCGTACGCGGGCGCTCTCGGCGCAGGGGTGCTCCTCGGCCTGGCGGTGGCCCTCTCCGACCGTCGCGACCGCCGCGGGGAGGATGCGCGGGCCGGCCGGACCTCGTCGGGAGGAACGTTTCAGGTCGCCGTCGTGCTGCTGCCCCTGCCGCTGATCGTGCTCGGGAGCCTCGTGGCCGCGTACGGACTGCGCAGCGGTTACGGAGCGAGCGGCTGGACGTACGCGCGCACGTGGACCAGCTTCCTCGTGCCGTTCCTGCTCGCACTCAGCGGCTACGGGGCCTGGTTCGGGTACCGGCTGGGGCGCGGGCTCCGGGACGGACATGCGACGAGCAGCGAGGGCGACGGGCCCGGAGGCCGACCCGCACCGGGAGACGGACACCGGCTCGGAGGGTCGCCGTCACCGGCCGGTGTCCGTGCCGCCCGGCTCGCCGCCCTGGTCGTCACCGGCGCCGTCGCCGTGGCGAGCCTGGCGGCCCTGGTGCCCGCGGTGCGCGCCCTGACGGAAGAGACGGTGGTGCGCAGCGTGGCGTGGGACCGGCAGGACGCCCGGATCCGCGCGGAGGTGGCGGCCGGCCGCCGCGAGGTCACGTACCGTCCCCTGTACATCGGCGCGCTCGCCGAACCCTTCTTCACCGAGGTGTACGAGAAGGACTGGGCCGCCCGGTGCACGGCCTCGTACTACCGCGTGGACCGACTGGTCCGCCCGTGACCCCGGTCCGGTCCCGCCCGACCCCCGTCGGCACGCCCGGGCACTGTGTTCCCTGTCACCTCGCGTGCCCGGAGGTGGGCAGGTTTGGGGTAAGTTCTCGCCTCATGTGCCGCCGTCCGGGCCGCCGCACCCCGACAACGCCCCTGAGTGCGACTCCGCAGGCGTGTCGATGGTTGCCCCCGAGACCCTCTCGGCCCCGTAACGATCCGGGCACGGCGGTCATTGTCACGCCCTCGGGCGCGGCAAAGCACGGGGGGAACACCAGGTAGCTTGGGTGTGTCTGGAGGAAAGACAAGTGGATCGAGGTGGAAGTGCCTGACGTCTCCGTGGTCGTCATCGCATACAACGACGCAGAGCGTCTGCCGACGGCCGTACAGTCGGTGCTGGATCAGACCCTGCACAGCGTCGAAGTCGTGATCGTCGACGATTGCAGCAAGGACGACACCTTCGAGGTCGCCCAGGCGCTCGCCGCCGGCACCCCGGACCGGGTCCGGGCGTTCCAGCTGCCGCAGAACAGCGGCGGCTGCGGTGCGCCCCGCAACTTCGGCATCCAGCGTGCCACCGGCACGTACGTCATGTTCCTCGACAGCGACGACGTGTTGGAGCGCAACGCCTGTCGCAACATGCTCGACGCCGCCCAGAGCACCGGTTCCGACCTGGTCTCGGGCCTGTGCGTCCGCGTCCACCTGGACAGCCGCAACAAGAAGACCACCGAGTGGTACCCCTGGCTCTACTCGCAGACCCGGACGATCGAGTCGATCACCGAGCTGTCCGACCTGCTGGTGTTCGACACCCTCTCGACGAACAAGTGCTACCGGCGCGAGTTCCTCATCGAGCAGGGCCTGGAGTTCCCGGTCGGCATCCACTACGAGGACCTGCTCTTCTCGGCCCAGGCCTACGTCGCCGCGAGCCGGATCACGCTCATCCCGAACCACGTCTACTACTGGAACGTGCAGGAGAGCGCCGCCTCCAAGTCGATCAGCAACAGGCGCCACGAGATCGCCAACTTCGTGCACCGCATGGAGATCCACCGCCGCGTGGACGCCCTGCTGGAGAGCAAGGGCTACGACGAGCTCAAGTACCGCAAGGACATCAAGTTCCTCAAGCACGACCTGGTCCTCCACCTGCGCGACCTGCCGCTGCTCGGTGACGACTACCGGCGCGAGTTCGCCGAGCTGGCCAACGGCTACCTCGCCGAGATCGACCCGAAGGCGTACGAGGAAGTGCAGCGGATGCACGCCATCTGCGCCTTCCTGCTGAGCAAGGAGGACTGGCACAACCTCCTCCCGGCCACCGACGCGCTCACCAACCCCGGCCGGCTCACCGTCCCGCTCGCCGAGCGCGACGGAGAGGTCTACTGGTGTGCCGAGCACCTCGACACCGAGCGGGGCCGCCAGATCCTGGACGTCACCCCCTCCCGCTACGACACCAGGTCGCTGACCTCGCTCGCCCTGGGCAACCGGCTGACCTCGTACTCCAGCGATGACGGTGTCGTCAGCCTCGGCGGACGCGTGGTCAACCCGCTGGGCCGGATCAGCCCGGACGCGGAGATCAGCGCGGTCCTCGAGTTCTCGGCCCGCCGCAGCGTCGGCGGCAAGACCGCCCGCATCCCGGTCACCACGCTCCGGCACGCCGGTGCCTGGATCGAGTGGAAGGGCACGGCGGACATCGCCCGCACCGTCCGCCCGCTCGGCATCATCGACGCGGTCTGGGACGTCCGGCTGATCCTCACGGTCGACGGTCAGCACATCCGGACCCGGGTCTCCGTCGGCGGCACGCCCATCGACGAGGCCGACAGCCTGCGGATCCGCCCCCGGCTGACCAAGCTGGTCTCGGACCGCTTCGTGCCCGAGGTCACCAAGAAGGGCAACCTGTCCTACGTCCTCGCCGCCGAGGGCAAGGCGGCCGTGCACACCACGGCCATGATCGAGGGCGCCATGCACGGGCGCACCGCCCAGCTGGCGAAGACGAGCCTGCGCCGCCTGCTCAAGGCCAAGAAGGACCTGAACTCGGGCGAGACCAAGCTGCGCGTCTACCACGAGTTCTACAGCAAGCTGCCGATCCGCAAGGGCCTCGTGGTCTTCGAGAGCCACCTCGGCAAGCAGTACAGCGACAGCCCCAAGGCGATCTACGAGGAGATGCGCCGTCAGGGCGTCGCCTTCGAGGCCGTCTGGTCGTACGCGGGTGCCAAGCCGACCGGCTTCCCCGAGGACGCCACGCTGGTGAAGCGCTGGAGCTGGCAGTACCTGCGGGCGCTGGCC
The DNA here is from genome assembly GCF_045162855.1 of Streptomyces sp. NBC_01077. Classification (NCBI taxonomy): domain Bacteria; kingdom Bacillati; phylum Actinomycetota; class Actinomycetes; order Kitasatosporales; family Streptomycetaceae; genus Streptomyces; species Streptomyces sp. NBC_01077. The sequence goes on from NZ_CP108669.1 coordinate 3,622,584, forward strand.
CAGGCCGAGTTCTGGATCGACAACCAGGGCTTCCCGCTGCGCCTCACCAAGCGCCCGGGGACCACGTACATCCAGACCTGGCACGGCACGGCCCTCAAGCGGATGGGCTTCGACGAGCCCAACACCAAGTCCCGCGGACTGGCCGCCCAGGCGTCGTTCCAGCAGGCTCTGGACCGCTTCGACCACTTCCTGATCCGCGGTGAGCACGACCGGCGCACCCTCGCCCGGGGCTTCCGGCTCCGCGAGGAGGTGCTGCTTCCCGTCGGCTACCCGCGCAACGACGACCTCGCCGAGGCTCGTCGCAAGGAGGCCGAGACGGGCCACCGCGACCGCGGTGCGCTCGCCGCGGAGCTGGGCATCGACCCGGAGAAGAAGGTCCTGCTGTACGCGCCGACCTTCCGTGCCGCCCCCGGCGGCAAGGTGCGTGCCTTCCAGGCCCCCTTCGACGTCGAGGAGTTCGCCGAGCGCTTCGGTGACACGCACACGCTGCTGATCAGGACGCACTACCTGAACAGCGTGTCGCTGCCGCCGTCGGTCCGGGGGCGGGTCATAGACGTCTCCAGCCACCACGACATCACCCCGCTGCTCGCCCTCGCGGACGGGCTGATCACCGACTACTCGTCCGTGATGTTCGACTACGGGCTGCTCGACCGCCCGATGATCTTCTTCACGTACGACTACGACGAGTACTCCAAGGAGAACCGGGGCACCTACTTCGACCTGAAGGAGCGCGCTCCCGGCCCCGTCGTGGGCACCGAGGAGGAGCTCTTCGGAGTGATCGCCAACTTCAAGGACGAGGCCGACACCAAGTTCGCGGCGGCCCGCCAGCGGTTCAACACGGAGTTCAGCGAGTACGACCGGGGCGACGCGGCCCGTCAGATCGTCGCCAAGTTCTTCACCAGGAGCGGGAAGTGACCAACCAGACCACCGTGTCCGGCGGCCGCGACATCTTCATCGTCTCCAACAGCGTGGACGAGATGGGCGGTGTCACGACCTGGACCCACCAGATGGCGCGGGAGTTCACCGACCGCGGCAACCGGGTCCACGTCATCGGCATCACCCCCGCCCCCGAGGGACGGCAGCACGAGTTCCCGGAAGCCCTGCCGTACGACACCACCACGCTGTACGACGCGCACCCGCCGCAGGTCCGTGCCCTGCGCGGCCTCAAGGGCAAGCTCAACGCGCCCGAGCGGCGGCGCCACGCGGCCCGCGCGGCCGGCATGCGGGAACGCGCCGACCGGATGACGGCGCTCTTCGCCGCCGCCCGGCCCGGTGCCGTCGTGATCGTCACCCAGGTCTGGGCGATGGAGTGGGTGGCCCTCGCCGACACCAAGGGCCATGTCGTCATCGGCATGAGCCACGAGTCGTACGCCGCCAGTGCCGGCTCCTCCCGGCTCGGCCGGGTGAAGCGGTACTACAAGGGTGTCGACCGGCTCCTCGTCCTCACCCCGGGCGACGCGGACCGGTGGATCCGGGCCGGTATGGACAACGTCGGGCACATGCCCAACGCCCTGCCCTTCATGCCCGACGTCCCGGCGCCGCGCACCGAGAAGGTCGTCGCCTGCATCGGTCGCCTCTCTCACGAGAAGGGCGTGGACATGGTGCTCGACAGCTGGGCCGAGATCGCGTCCCGCCACCCCGACTGGAAGCTGCGGATCTACGGGACCGGGGACGAGGAGGAGGCGCTGCAGCGTCGTACCACCCAGCTCGGTCTCGACGACTCCGTGGAGTGGATGGGGCGCACCAACGACGTCCTCGGGGCGCTCTCCGAGGCCTCGGTGTTCGCGCAGGCCTCCCGCGCCGAGGGCTTCCCGATCACCCTGCTCGAGGCGATGGCGGCGGGCGTGCCCTGTGCCGCCTTCGACTGCGCGCCGGGCGTCCGGGAGATCATCCGTGACGGTGAGGACGGTCTCCTCGCCCGTCTCGGCAACACCATGGAGCTCGGCGGCCACATCAGCACGCTGATCACCGACAAGGAGCTGCGGGACCGGATGGGCGACGCGGCCTTCGTGAACGTGAAGCGGTACGCCGCCGACGAGATCACCGACCGCTGGGAGGCGCTCTTCGCCTTCCTGGAGCGCTGACGGTTCGGCGAGAACGCCGAAGGGGCGGGGCGGGGAGTTCACACTCCCCGCCCCGCCCCTTTGCTGTCGCGGTCTGACCGTCGCTCGCTGCTGCGGTCAGACCGTCGCGCCGCGGCGCGCGACCCAGCCGGCCCAGGCCGAGTCGATCATGTCTCGCACGTCGTGCCGTGCCTTCCAGCCGAGCTCCGACGCGATGCGGTCGGCGGCGGCGACGACCCGGGCGGGGTCGCCGGCGCGGCGCGGGGTGACCACGGGCGCGATGGTGTGGCCGGTGATCTCGTTGATCAGCTCGACCATCTCGGTGACGGAGACGCCCTCGCCGCGGCCGATGTTGACCGTCAGGTCGCGCGGCTCGCCGGCCTCGGCCCACTCCGCGAGCTTGCGGGCGGCGACGAGGTGCGCGTCGGCCAGGTCCTCGACGTGGATGTAGTCACGGATGCAGGTGCCGTCGGGCGTGTCGTAGTCGTCGCCGAAGATCCGCGGGGACTCGCCCGCGTCGAGGCGCTCGAAGACCATCGGGACCAGGTTGAAGACCCCGGTGTCGGCCAGCTCGGGGGCCGCGGCACCGGCCACGTTGAAGTACCGCAGGCAGGCCGTCGAGATGCCGTGCGCGGCGCCCGCCGCGCGGACCACCCACTCGCCCGCCAGCTTCGTCTCGCCGTACGGGCTCAGCGGCAGGCAGGGGGTCTCCTCGGTGACGAGGTCGACGTCCGGCATGCCGTAGACCGCGGCGGAGGAGGAGAAGAGGAAGTTGCGCACGCCCGCGGCGGCGACCGCCTCCAGGAGGACCGTGAGACCGATGATGTTCTCGCGGTAGTAGTGCAGCGGCAGTTCGACGGACTCGCCGACCTGCTTCTTGGCGGCGAGGTGGACGACACCGGTCACGCCGTGCTCGGCGATCGTCCGGTCCAGGACCTCGCGGTCGAGCGTGGAGCCGACCACCAGGGGGACGCCTTCGGGCACCCGCGCCTCGTATCCCGTGGACAGGTCGTCGAGGACGACGACCCGCTCACCGGCCTGCGTCATCGCGCGGACCACGTGGGAGCCGATGTATCCGGCGCCGCCGGTGATCAGATAAGTCATAGCGCCCCAAACCCTTTCACTGTGAACTGCGGGCAAGCCGACGGAGCCGGGCCCTGACCGCCCGGAATCCGTCCCGGGCTCCAGGTGCGATCCGTACCGCCAGCGAACCGTTCGCCGTGGCGTACTGCTGCACCAGAAGTACACCGTACCGGCTGCTCGGAAGGACCGAGCGCCGCTGGGCGCCGTCCGGCAGCCGCAGAGACGTGGTGAACGACTCCCCGTTCGCACACGTCACGGTGACCCCGATGTCCCACAGCTGGACGCCCTCACGGCCGCGGCGGCGCCCCGTTCCGGCGAGCCCGGTGAGGCGGACCGGCACGCGGGCGGACCAGCCGCCCCCGGCCCCGTCCGACCCGTCGGCACCTTCCGGCGTGTCGCCTCCGTCCGGACCTCGGACGGCGTGCAGCTCGGCTCGTTCCGTGCGGGCGGGCTCGGTGTCGCCGCGCGGCAGGAAGGCGAGTTCGGCGGTACGAGGACCGGCCTCGGCCAGCCGCCCGTACAGGTCCCGGACCGTGAACAGCAGGTCGCCGCCCCCGCCGATGCGCAGCTCCGCGTCCACGACGAGCGGCAGCTCGTCGAGCGGCAGACCGTCCACGCCGTCCAGCGGGGCCTCCGGCAGGTCGTCGGCCCAGACGGCGGCGGTACGGGTGCCCGCGTACGGGGGCAGCAGCCGGGCCGGGTTCGCGGCGAGCCGGGACAGCCGGAGCAGATCGCGCGGCTCCTTCGCGGCGAGCAGGAACCGGGCGATCCAGCGGGCGGGAGCGACCGCGGCGGCGATCTCCGGCTCCTGGAAGCCGGCCAGGTGGTCCCGGGTGAGCGTCCACCACTCGGCCCGGTGGGCGGCGTCACGCAGCCGCAGGTCACGGGCGTACATACGGAGGTCGTGTTCGAGGAACTTGGTGCGGCAGGCCGCGGCGAGCTCCGCGCGTCCCGCCGTGGCGAAGGTGTCGACGGCGGCGCGGTGGGCGGCGATCCGGTCCTGCCAGTTGGAGACGCCGACACGGTCGAGGGAGATCGACAGCTGGGCGGCGGCGCGGCGCACATGCCAGACGTACACGGTGTCGGGGATCACGGCGACGCGGGGGGCGGCGGCGTACACCCGGGCGGTGAAGAGGAAGTCCTCGTAGACGAAGCGGCCCTCGGGGAAGAGGATGCCGTGCTCGGTGAGGAAGGCCCGGTCGTAGACCTTGTTGACGCAGAGCGTGTCGTGGACCAGCGGGCGCAGGTCCGCGGGCGTCTCCAGGACGGCGGCCTCCCGGTACAGAGCGGGCTGCCAGCGGACGTCCCTGCCTTCGGGCAGTTCGCGCCGGACGCAGACGCCGACGGCCACCTCGGTGCCGTGCCGCTCCGCGGCGGCGACCAGGGCCTCGGCGGCGCCGGAGGGCAGGATGTCGTCGCTGTCCAGGAACATGACGTACGGGGCGGTGGAAGCCCGGATGCCGTCGTTACGGGGAGAGCCGCATCCGCCGCTGTTCTCCGTGCGGTGGACCACGCGTACGCGGGGGTGCCGGGCGGCGAGCTCGTCGAGGACGCGGGCCGTGCCGTCGCTCGAACAGTCGTCGACGGCGACGACCTCCGCCACCACGGGGCCCTGGTCCAGCGCGGACCTGATCGCCTGGCCCACCAGCGCCTCGTCGTTGTAGGCGATGACGACGACGCTGAGCCTGCCTGCGGTCTCGGGCGGGGGGACGGTACTCACACCAGGATCCTACGGGAGACGCCCGCACCCCCCACCGGGGGTACGGGCGCCTGCCGAGCGGCTGCCGGGACGGTCACGCCCGCTGGAACGCCGGACTCCGTCCGTCGGACCGGCGTGCCGTCCGGCCCTGCTAGAACGGGTCGAACTCGTCGAACTCGCGCTGCGGGTCGTCCCGCTCCGCGTCGCGGTCGCGACGGCGCTGGGCTGCCGGACGCGGGGCCTCCAGGCGGTGGTCCTCGCCTCGGCGGCCGAGCATTTCGGCGCCGGCCATCATCGAGGGCTCCCAGTCGAAGACGACCGCGTTCTCCTCGGAGCCGATCGCGACACCGTCACCCGCGCGGGCACCGGCCTTCATCAGCCTGTCCTCGACGCCGAGGCGGTTGAGGCGGTCGGCCAGGTAGCCCACGGCCTCGTCGTTGTTGAAGTCGGTCTGGCGGACCCAGCGCTCCGGCTTCTCGCCGCGCACCCGGTACACGTCCTCGGCCTCGTCGTAGATGACCGTGAAGCCCGCGTCGTCGACGGCCTTCGGGCGGATGACGATACGGGTCGCCTCCTCCTTCGGCTTGGCCGCGCGCGCCTCGGCGACGATGCCGGCGAGGGCGAAGGAGAGCTCCTTGAGGCCCAGGCGGGCCACGGCGGAGGCCTCGAACACCTGGTAGCCGCGCTCCTCCAGGTCCGGGCGGATCATGTCCGCGAGGTCCTGGCCGTCGGGGATGTCGACCTTGTTGAGGACGACGATGCGGGGCCGGTCCTCGAGGCCGCCGTACTGCCGCAGCTCCTCCTCGATGATGTCGAGGTCGGTGACCGGGTCACGGTCCGATTCGAGGGTCGCGGTGTCGAGCACGTGCACGAGGACCGAGCAGCGCTCGACGTGGCGCAGGAACTCCAGGCCCAGGCCACGGCCCTGGCTGGCGCCCGGGATGAGGCCCGGCACGTCGGCGATCGTGTAGACGGTCGAACCGGCCGTGACGACGCCCAGGTTCGGGACGAGCGTGGTGAAGGGGTAGTCCGCGATCTTCGGCTTGGCTGCCGACAGGACCGAGATGAGCGAGGACTTGCCGGCGCTCGGGTAGCCGACGAGCGCCACGTCGGCGACGGTCTTCAGCTCCAGGACGATGTCCCGGGCCTCGCCGGGCTCGCCGAGGAGCGCGAAGCCGGGGGCCTTGCGGCGCGCGGAGGACAGCGCCGCGTTGCCGAGGCCGCCGCGGCCGCCCTGGCCCGCGACGAAGGTGGTGCCCTGGCCGACGAGGTCGGCGAGCACGTTGCCGTCCTTGTCGAGGACGACGGTGCCGTCGGGCACGTTCAGGACGAGGTCCTGGCCGTCCTTGCCGGAGCGGTTGTCACCGGCGCCGGGCTGACCGTTGGTGGCCTTGCGGTGCGGCGAGTGGTGGTATTCGAGGAGCGTGGTGACCGCCTGGTCGACGACCAGGATCACATCGCCGCCACGGCCGCCGTTGCCGCCGTCGGGTCCGCCGAGCGGCTTGAACTTCTCCCGGTGAACGGAGGCGCAGCCGTGGCCTCCGTTACCCGCGGCGACATGCAGCTCGACGCGGTCCACGAAGGTGGTCATGGTTGTGCCTCCATCTACTTACGTGCGGAATGTCTATCTAGTAACACGCGAAAGGCGGACCCGCTTCCCGAACGGGAAGTGAGGTCCGCCTCCGCAAATGAACCGATCAGGCGACCGGAACGATGTTCACGACCTTGCGGCCACGGTGGGTGCCGAACTGCACCGCGCCGGGCTGCAGGGCGAACAGCGTGTCGTCGCCACCACGACCGACACCCGAGCCCGGGTGGAAGTGGGTGCCGCGCTGGCGGACCAGGATCTCACCGGCGAGGACGGTCTGACCGCCGAAGCGCTTCACGCCGAGCCGCTGGGCATTGGAGTCGCGCCCGTTCCGGGTGGACGATGCGCCCTTCTTGTGTGCCATGTCTCAGTCCCTCTTACTTCGCAGCCGCGGGGATACCGGTGACCTTGATCGCCGTGTACTGCTGGCGGTGACCCTGGCGACGGCGGTAGCCGGTCTTGTTCTTGTAGCGCAGGATGTCGATCTTGGCGCCCTTGTGGTGGTCCACGATCTCGGCCTGAACCTTGATCCCGGCCAGGACCCACGGGTCGCTGGTCACGGCGTCGCCGTCGACAACGAGCAGGGTCGAGAGCTCGACCGTGTCGCCAACCTTGGCAGTGGGAATCTTGTCAACTTCAACGATGTCGCCGACAGCAACCTTGTGCTGGCGACCACCGCTGCGCACGATGGCGTACACGCGGATCTCTCTCTCACTCGGGATCGAAACCTCTGAGGCCAGCCGCTCACACGGACCCGAGGGCCCGCGGCGTTCCGGAATCGGACGAGCGGCCTCTCCCGGCGAGCGGGAGGGAAGTGCTCAGAGGCGCGACGCGTCGATAGACACGCCGACGGTCTAGGTTACGGGCGGCTGCCTCGGAGGGTCAAATTCGCCCGTTCGGTACGGGCCGCCGCCTCGACGTGCGGGGCGGCGGCCCGTACCTCACCGGTCAGTCCTGGGCCGGGGCGGCGGTCTTCTCCGCCGCCTTCTTGGCCGGGGCCTTCTTGGTGGTGGTCTTCTTCGCCGCGGTCTTCTTGGTCGCCGCCGTCTTCTTGGTGGCGGCCTTCTTGGCCGTGGCCTTCTTCGCCGCGGTCTTGCGCGCCGCCGTCTTCTTGACGGGGGCGGGCTCGGCCTCGGTCTCGGCCTCTGCGGGGACCTCGGCCGGGGCCGTGGTCACCACGAGGACGGCCGCCTCCTCGGCGCCCGAAGGCGAACCGGCGGGAGCGGTGGCCTTACGGACCACCCGGCGGCGGGCACGCGGCGGGGCGGCCACGGGAGCCTCCTCGACGACGGGCTCGGCGACGGCCTCGGCGACCGGCGCCACGACGGGCTCCGGCTCCGGGGCGGTCTCGACGACCGGCTCGGCCACGACCGGCTCGACGACGGTCGGCGCGGCGGCCGGCTCCGTGGTCGAGACGACCGGGGAGGTCACCCGGCGGGTGGCACGGCGACGGCCGCGCGGGGCCGGGGCCGCGGTCTCCTCGACCACCGGCTCGGCCACCGGCTCGACGACGGCCTCGGCGACCGGCGCCACGACGGGCTCCGGCTCGACGACCGGCTCGGGCGCCGCGACGGGCTCCGGCTTCCGCTTCGACTCGAAGACGACGGCCTCGGTCTCCACGACCGGCCGCGCGGCGACCGGCGCGGACACCCGGCGGGTCGCCCGACGACGGCCACGACCGCGCGTGGCGGCGGCCTCCGCCTCGGCGATGGAGCCGTACAGCTCCTCGTCCGCGGCGATCGGCTCGGGCAGGGCCACCGGGGCGGCCAGCTCGGCGGCGACCTCGGCCTCGGTCTCGGCCTCCGCGGTCTCGACCTCGGTCTCCGCGGCCTCGGCGTGCTCGTGCTCGTGGACGTGCTCGGCGCCGCCGCGGCCGCGCTTCTTCGAGCGCTTGCCGCCGCCACCGCCACCGGCGGTGGTCGGCTGCTCCATGTGCACGATGACACCGCGGCCGTTGCAGTGGACGCAGGTCTCGGAGAAGGACTCCAGGAGGCCCTGGCCGACCCGCTTACGGGTCATCTGCACCAGGCCGAGCGAGGTGACCTCGGCCACCTGGTGCTTGGTCCGGTCCCGGCCCAGGCACTCCAGGAGGCGGCGCAGCACCAGGTCGCGGTTGGACTCCAGGACCATGTCGATGAAGTCGATGACGACGATGCCGCCGAGGTCGCGCAGCCGGAGCTGACGCACGATCTCCTCGGCCGCTTCGAGGTTGTTCCTCGTCACGGTCTCTTCGAGGTTGCCGCCCTGGCCGGTGAACTTGCCGGTGTTGACGTCGACGACGATCATCGCCTCGGTCTTGTCGATCACCAGCGAGCCGCCGCTCGGCAGCCAGACCTTGCGGTCGAGCGCCTTCATGAGCTGCTCGTCGATCCGGTACGTCGCGAAGACGTCGACCTCGCTCGTCCACTTGGACAGGCGGTCGGTCAGGTCCGGGGCGACGTGGTGCACGTAGCCGTGGATGGTCTCCCACGCCTCGTCACCGCTGACGATGACCTTGGAGAAGTCCTCGTTGAAGATGTCGCGGACGACCCGGACGGTCATGTCCGGCTCGCCGTAGAGCAGCGTCGGGGCGTTGCCGCTCTTCGCCTTCTTCTGGATGTCCTCCCACTGCGCCTGCAGTCGCTCGACGTCGCGGCGCAGCTCGTCCTCGCTCGCGCCCTCGGCGGCGGTGCGCACGATGACGCCCGCGTCCTCGGGGACGATCTTCTTGAGGATGGTCTTGAGGCGGGCGCGCTCGGTGTCCGGGAGCTTGCGGCTGATGCCGGTCATCGAGCCCTCGGGCACGTACACGAGGTAGCGGCCGGGCAGCGAGACCTGGCTGGTCAGGCGGGCACCCTTGTGGCCGATCGGGTCCTTCGTCACCTGGACGAGGACCGACTGGCCGGACTTGAGGGCGGTCTCGATGCGACGCGGGCCGTGGCCCATGCCGAGCGCCTCGAAGTTGACCTCACCGGCGTACAGGACGGCGTTGCGGCCCTTGCCGATGTCGACGAAGGCGGCCTCCATGGACGGCAGGACGTTCTGGACCTTGCCCAGGTAGACGTTGCCGACGTACGAGGTGGCCTGCTCCTTGTTGACGTAGTGCTCGACGAGCACGTTGTCCTCGAGGACGCCGATCTGGGTGCGCTCGCCGCTCTGGCGGACGACCATGACGCGCTCGACGGCCTCACGGCGGGCCAGGAACTCGGCCTCGGTGATGATCGGGACGCGGCGGCGGCCCTGCTCGCGGCCCTCGCGGCGGCGCTGCTTCTTGGCCTCCAGGCGGGTCGAGCCCTTGATGGACTGGACCTCGTCGGCGCCGGTGCCGGGCTCGGCCTTCTCACGGGCCGGGCGGGGCTCGCGGACCTTGACGACCGTACGGACGCCCTCCTCGTCGGCGCCCTCGACGTCGGCGGAGGCGTCCCCGCTGCGACGGCGGCGACGGCGACGGCGACGGGAGCTGCTGGATCCGCCGGAGAAGCCCTCGGCCTCGTCCTGCTCGTCCTCGCCCTCCTCGGACTCATCGGTCTCGTCCTCGGCGCGCGGCTCCTCGCCCTCCTCGGCCTCGTCGACCTCGGTGAGCTCGCCGCGACGACGGCGACGGCCGCCACGGCGGCGACGGCGGGACGGGCGGTCCTCGTACTCGTCGGTCTCCTCGGCCTCGTCGGCCTCCTCGACCTCGTCGGCGACGGCCTCGACCTCGGGCTCGTCGGCGACGGTGGCCGGGACGGGCTCGACGGGGACGGCCTCGCCACGGCGGCGACGGCGACGGCGGGAACCGGCCTCGGCGCGCTCGGCGGCGGGCTCGGGGGTCTCCACGACCTCGGCCTCGACGGCCTCGACCGTCTCGTCCGTCTCGACGAGCTCGTCCTCCTCCGGCTCCACCGCGACGGAGGCTGCCGCGGCGGCGGCGGTCTCCGGGGTCTGGAACATGGGCTCCGCGAAGACCGGGGCCTGGAAGACGGCGACGGCGGGGCGCGCGGCACGGCGCGTCTCCCGGACCGGGGCCGGCTCGGAGGTGAACTGCGGGGAGGTCGCGCGACGGCGGCCACGGCCTCGGGTGGCCGCGGTCTCGGCGGCGGTGACCTCCGCCTCCTCGGCGGCGATCTGCGCGACGGCCGCCGTCGGCAGCGACTCGCCGGTGGCGGCCTCGGTGGTCGCCTCGGTGGTCGCCTCGGGCGAGGTGACCTTACGGGTGGCACGGCGGCGGGTACGCGGGGCGGGCGCGGCGGCCTCCTCCGTGACCTCGGCGGCCGGGGCGGTCTCGGCGACCGGAGCCACGACCACGGTCTCCTCGGCGGCGGCGGGCGCGCCGGCCGGGGCGGTGGCCTTGCGGGTGGCGCGGCGGCGGGTACGGGCCGGGGCGGCCTCGGGGGCCTCCTCGACGGCCTCGGCGGCCACGGCCTCCGGCACAGCGGTCTCATCGGGGGCCTCGGCGGCGACCGGGGAGGTCACCGGCGAGGTGGCCTTACGAGTGGCGCGGCGGCGCGTACGGGCCGGGGCGGCCTCGGGGGCCTCCTCCACGTCCTCGGCCACGGCGGCGACGGTCTCCACGACCGGCTCCGGGGTCTCCACGGCGGGTGCCGTGGCCTCGGCGGCCGATGCGGTGGCCTTGCGGGTGGCCCGGCGGCGGGTCCGCGGCGCGGGTGCGGCCTCGGCCTCGGCCGGGGCGGCCTCCACGGCTGCGGCCTCGGTGGCCGCTGTGGTGTCGGCGGTCGCGCCCGTCACCGGCGGACCGGCGGGGCGGGAAGCGGCGCGGCGCCTGCGGCGCGGCGGCAGCTTGTCACCGGGGGCGTTGGTGTCTTCGTTGGACTCGAGCATGCGGGGTTCTCCCGTCACGCTCCCGGGCGCCGCGCCTGGTTCCGGTCCGGCGGCACGGTCGCGCCTGTGGCGCGGTGCCGCCGTCCGGGGCGCGGGCGCCGCACGGGAGCTCTATGTCTGGCTCGCCGGTTCCGTACGCCCTGTGCGGACGGCCTGGCGAAAGTCTCCTGGTCAGTGCGCGGCCCGACCCAGGTGGCTCCCGAGTACCAGGGCTGCGCTACAACGACCGCTCCCTACGCGGTGCCGGCACCCGGCGCCGTCGCAGAGGCGGTCTCGGCGGCCGTGGTAGATGCGGCCGTGACTGCCTCGCGGTCGGGCGCGAGCGGGTCGGTCACCGTGCCGGACTCCTCGTCGAAGAGCCCCTGCGCCAGCCTGGTCACCGCAGCGGGGACCGGCGGCGCCAGGTCGGCCACAGCTCGGAGACCGGACAGGACGTCGTCGGGTCGTACGGCAGGTGTCACGTGCCGAACAACCAGCCGCAGTATCGCACAGGCGCTGTCCAGCGGCCTATCGCCCTGGGGATCGCCCTGGGGAGCGGCTGCCGTCAGCTCGGTGACCGCGGAACGCGCGTCGAAGGTGCGGACGCCGTTCTTGGTCTTGCGCTGTACTTCCACGGTCTCGGCCGCGAGAAACGCCTCGGTGGCCTTCTCCACGTCCTCGACGGTGACGCCTTCGAGGCGCAGCTCCCAGATGGAAGCGGTGAGCCGGTCGGCGAGACCCGAGGTCCGGGCCTCGACGGCGTCGGTGATGTCGAGGCCGGCCGGGAGGGACTCGTCGAGCAGGACCCGCAGGGTCTCCGGGTCGCGCGTCTCGGTGAGGGCGATCTCCAGGTACTCGGCCTCGGAGCCCGTGCCCGTCGGGGCGGCGTTGGCGTACGACACCTTGGGGTGCGGGGTGAAGCCGGCCGAGTACGCCATGGGCACCTCGGCACGGCGGAGCGCACGCTCGAAAGCGCGCTGGAAGTCACGGTGGCTGGTGAACCGGAGGCGGCCGCGCTTGGTGTAGCGCAGTCGGATGCGCTGCACCGCCGGTGCGGGCGGCGGGCCTTCGGGCTGTCGCTTGCCCAGTGGTTCTTCTCCTCGGTGCGGGGCGGCGCGGGTGGCGCCGTCCACGAGATGTACGGGTTGCCCTGGGGGTCCCGCCCGGTTCACCCCCGCTTTCGCAGGGAGATCTCGGGGGCGGGCGCCGCGCCGGGGACGTTCGTTGTACTACCCAGAGTACGCGCCCGGGCCACCTCCGGTTCCCCGGGCTCGGCCGACCTGACTCCGCCGACCAGGGCACGCCAGGCATCCCGGCGGGCCTCGCGCACGGCGGCGCGGGCCGAGGCGAGCGCGTCCCGGGCCACCCGCCCCGCTTCGACGGCGGCCTTGCGGGCGGGGGCCCACACGCTGTCGCGGACCCAGTGCCCGACGGGCGTGCAGACGTTCCGCCAGGCCCAGACCGTGGGCCGCCCGACCACATTCCAGGCCATCCACTTCAGCGCCCGCCCGACGGCCCGCGAGAGGTACCCGGCGACCCGCCAGCAGACGGCGAACGCGTCCCGGACCTCCCGCGCGACGGGCACGAGGACCCGCTTCCAGAGCCAGAGGACGGGCACGACCACCCCGTACCGGAACAGAGGGACCAGGACGTACCGGAAGAGTGCGGCGACCGGCACGAACACCGCCTTCTCCAGCAGGAACAGGAGCCCCGTGCCGAGCGGAGCGAGGACCTGCCGGTACAGCCATGCGGCGGGTACGGCGATCCCGTAGCGGCAGACGGGCACGACCACGTACCGCCAGAGCCCCACCCACGGCCACACGAACACGAGGTTGGCGAGCAGGCGACCGGCGGCCGACAGCCCCCGCCACAGCCATCCGGCCCCGACGGCGATCCCCCGCCCGACACCGGTGAACACCCACGCGATCCCCCGCCCCACCGGCGCGAGCACCGCCCCGTACAACCAGCGCGACGGGCGGCTCACCGTGTGACGGAAAACCCAGGCGAGGCCCCTCCCCACGCGGGTGAACACCCAGGCCAGGCCCCTCCCCACGCCCGTGAACACCCAGGCCAGACCCCGGCCGATCCCCGTGAACACCCACGCGATCCCCCGGCCCACCGGGCGGAGGGCCGTGCGGTCGAGGAAGTGGGCCGTGGCCGTGAGGGCGTCCCAGGTCATGCGGATCGGGAGGACGACCACGAGCACCACGATCCGGATCGGGATGCGGATCAGCGCGGGCGGCGGCGGGTTCTCCATGCTCATGCCGGAAATGACGCGACGGCCCGGTGGAGGGTTTCCCCTCGCACCGGGCCGTCGCCGGAGTGTTACCCGAACGGACCTACTTCACGACCGACAGCGGCAGCAGCTTCTTGCCGGTGGGGCCGATCTGGATGTGGGTGTCCATCTGCGGGCAGACACCGCAGTCGAAGCACGGCGTCCAGCGGCAGTCCTCGACCTCGGTCTCGTCGAGCGAGTCCTGCCAGTCCTCCCAGAGCCAGTCCTTGTCGAGACCGGAGTCCAGGTGGTCCCAGGGCAGGACCTCCTCGTAGGTGCGCTCGCGGGTCGTGTACCAGGCGACGTCGACGCCCATCTCCGGCAGCGTCTTCTCGGCGCAGGCCATCCAGCGGTCGTACGAGAAGTGCTCGCGCCAGCCGTCGAAGCGGCCGCCGTCCTCGTACACCGCGCGGATGACCGCGCCGATGCGGCGGTCGCCGCGCGAGAGGAGGCCCTCGACGATGCCGGGCTTGCCGTCGTGGTAGCGGAAGCCGATCGAGCGGCCGTACTTCTTGTCGCCGCGGATCTTGTCGCGGAGCTTGCGCAGCCGCTCGTCCGTCTCCTCGGCCGACAGCTGCGGGGCCCACTGGAACGGGGTGTGCGGCTTGGGGACGAAGCCGCCGATGGAGACGGTGCAGCGGATGTCGTTCTGGCCGGAGACCTTGCGGCCCTCGGCGATCACGTTCATCGCCATGTCGGCGATCTGGAGGACGTCCTCGTCGGTCTCCGTCGGCAGGCCGCACATGAAGTACAGCTTCACCTGGCGCCAGCCGTTGCCGTACGCGGTGGAGACGGTCCGGATGAGGTCCTCCTCCGAGACCATCTTGTTGATGACCTTGCGCATGCGCTCGGAGCCGCCCTCGGGGGCGAAGGTGAGGCCGGAGCGACGCCCGTTCCTGGTCAGCTCGTTGGCCAGGTCGACGTTGAAGGCGTCGACACGGGTGGACGGGAGGGACAGGCCCACCTTGTCCTCCGTGTACCGGTCGGCGAGGCCCTTCGCGATCTCACCGATCTCGGAGTGGTCCGCCGAGGACAGCGAGAGGAGGCCGACCTCCTCGAAGCCCGTCGCCTTGAGACCCTTCTCGACCATCTCGCCGATGCCGGTGATGCTTCGCTCCCGTACGGGGCGCGTGATCATGCCGGCCTGGCAGAAGCGGCAGCCGCGGGTGCAGCCGCGGAAGATCTCGACGGACATGCGCTCGTGGACGGTCTCCGCGAGCGGCACGAGGGGCTGCTTGGGGTACGGCCACTCGTCGAGGTCCATGACGGTGTGCTTGGAGACGCGCCACGGCACACCGGACTTGTTGGGCACGACACGGCCGATGCGGCCGTCCGGCAGGTACTCCACGTCGTAGAACCGCGGGATGTACACCGAGCCGGTCTTCGCGAGGCGGAAGAGGACTTCCTCGCGACCGCCCGGCCGGCCTTCGGCCTTCCAACCGCGGATGATCTCGGTCATGTCGAGGACGGCCTGCTCGCCGTCGCCGATGATCGCCGCGTCGATGAAGTCCGCGATGGGCTCGGGGTTGAAGGCCGCGTGGCCGCCCGCGAGCACGATCGGGTGGTCGACGGTCCGGTCCTTCGCCTCCAGCGGGATGCCGGCCAGGTCGAGGGCGGTGAGCATGTTCGTGTAGCCGAGCTCGGTGGAGAAGCTCAGGCCGAACACGTCGAACGCGCCGACGGGCCGGTGGCTGTCGACCGTGAACTGCGGGACCTTGTGCTCCCGCATCAGCTCTTCGAGGTCCGGCCAGACGCTGTAGGTGCGCTCGGCGAGGACGCCCTCGCGCTCGTTGAGCACCTCGTACAGGATCATGACGCCCTGGTTGGGCAGGCCGACCTCGTACGCGTCCGGGTACATCAGCGCCCAGCGGACGTCGGCGGACTCCCACGGCTTGACCGTGGAGTTCAGCTCTCCACCGACGTACTGAATCGGCTTCTGCACGTGCGGGAGCAGAGCTTCGAGCTGCGGGAAGACAGACTCGGCAGCAGACATCTCGAACCTTCGTGAGCTGGCAGGGGGGCGACTCTCAAGCGTACCCCGGTGCTCAGCGGGTCAGAGCCGCCACGAGTTCCGGTGCCGAGGCCCTGGCCCAGACCTCGGGGAGCTCACGCTCGGCGGCCTCCGCCGCGGCCTCCTCGTGTCCGTACAGAAGTCCCCAGGTGAAGGCCGATTCGCCGGCCCCGTGGGCCTGGATCCCGAGCTCGCGCAGCGCCCCGCGGGCGACGACGGCGTCCTGGTGTTCGCCGAGCAGGGTCTGGACGGCCTTCACTCTTTTCGCCAGCCGCTTCGCCGGCTTCCCGAGGGTGGGCCGGGCGGCCTCGGCCGCGTACCGCGCGCGCTTGGCGGCCTTGCGGGCCTCGTGGAGGGCGAGGTCGCGCTCGCCCGGGGATTCGAGGGAGAGGGCATGCCCGATCCGGCCGGCGAGGCGGTGGTGGTCCTTGCGGACGGCGCGGGCGAGGACCGTCCGGGCGTCGCGGGCGGCGTCCTTGCGCAGGGGCGGGTCGGCGAGGAGCGCGTCGAGGGTTCCGAGGAGGGCGAGATAGCGGGCGGAGTCGAGGGCGGCGAGGGCCTGGCGCCGGGCGCTCCTGCCGTGGGCGGCGTCGCGGCGGCGCAGCCGGGCCCGGACCGGGCCGAGGACGAGGGTGCGGGGCAGGTCCGTGAGGCGGGCGCGCAGCCGCTCGTCGAGGACCTCCTGGTCGCGGGCGACGCCGAGTTCGCCGGCGAGCCATTTGAGTTCCTCGCCGATCGGGTCGGTGACCTCCCGGTCGAGGACGCGTCCGTAGGTCTTGAAGGCGCTGCGCAGCCGGCGGCAGGCGACGCGCAGCTGGTGGACGGCATCGGGCAGGTCGCGCCGTACGGCGGGGTCGTACGCGACGATCGCGTCGACCTGTTCGCGTACGCAGGAGAGGACGGCGGCTCCGGCGGTGCCGGGCGCCGCGGGGGTGACCGGGGTCGCCTCGGACTCGGGGCCCCGGGCCTGGTCCCGGCCTTCGTCCTGTTCCGGGCCCGCGCCTGTCTCGGCCAGGGCGCGCGCCAGTTTCGACGGCGAGTCCGAGGGCAGGATGCCGGCCTTCCGGAGGCGTTTCTCGACGGCGTCGAGGATCGCCGGGTCGGTGTCGTCGGCGAGTTCGACCTCGATCTCGGTCCAGGCGGCCTCTCCCCCGCGCGTGAGGCCTTCGGCGTGGACGGTGTCCACGGAGAGTTCGGCGAGGAGGGTGCCGTCGCCGTCGCGGAGGTGGCGGACGTCCCGGGAGGAGCGGAGGCGGACGACGGGGACGATCTCACCGTCCCGGACGCGGGAACGCAGGAGCCCCGCCAGGGAACGCGGGAGCGTGTCCGAGAGCGGGGCTCTGATCTCGTCGCGGATGCCGGAGGCGACGGGGAACTTCAGGTGCCAGCCGGCGTCCTCGCCTCCGGTGCGGCGGCGCAGGGTGAGCGCGTCGGCGGCGAGCCGCAGATCGGGGGTGTCGTAGTAGACGGCGTCGAGTTCGGTGACGCCCTCGTCGGTGACCGAGGCCACCCCGGCCGCCCGGGTCAGGTCCGGGAGGCCGGTCCGGGTGGTGGCTTCGTACTTCCGCTCGATCTCTCGCTTCGTGTCCGCCATGAATCGAATCTAGACGGGAAGTGAACACATGGGCAGAGGGCCTCGGCGGCTCAGGCCGTCATCGGTCGCTGCACCCTGATCGACTGGAGCAGTCCGATCGCCACCCACACGGCGAACATGGACGAGCCGCCGTACGAGACGAACGGCAGCGGCAGGCCCGCGACCGGCATGATGCCGAGCGTCATGCCGATGTTCTCGAAGGACTGGAAGGCGAACCAGGCGATGATGCCGGCCGCGACGACCGTGCCGTAGAGCTCGGTGGTCTCGCGGGCGATCCGGCAGGCCCGCCAGAGGACGACGCCGAGGAGGAGGAGGATCAGGCCGGCGCCGACGAAGCCGAGCTCCTCCCCCGCCACCGTGAAGACGAAGTCGGTCTGCTGTTCCGGTACGAACTGGCCCGTCGTCTGCGAGCCCTTGAAGAGGCCCGCGCCGAGGAGGCCGCCGGAGCCGATCGCGATGCGGGCCTGGTTGGTGTTGTAGCCGACGCCGGCCGGGTCGAGGTCGGGGTTGGCGAAGGCCGCGAAGCGGTTGATCTGGTACTCGTCGAGCATGCCGAGCGCGGTGACGAGGACCGCTCCCCCGATGCCCGCGCCGATCAGGCCGAGGACCCAGCGGTTGGAGGCGCCGGAGGCGAGCAGCACGCCGAGGACGATGACGGCCATGACCATGACCGAGCCGAGGTCGGGCATCAGCATGACGATGCCCATGGGGAGCGCGGCCAGCGTGAGGGCCTTGGCGACGGTGCGGTGGTCGGGGTGGAGCTGGTCGCCCGCGTCGACCTTCGCGGCCAGCAGCATCGCCATCACCAGGATGATCGTGATCTTCACGAACTCACTGGGCTGGAGCGAGAAGCCGCCGCCGACGACGATCCACGCGTGGGCGCCGTTGATGGTGGCGCCGAGTGGGGTGAGGACGGTGAGGATCAGCACGATCGAGAGGCCGTAGAGGACCGGGACCGCGCCGCGCAGGGTGCGGTGGCCGAGCCAGATCGTGCCGATCATCAGGGCGACGCCGATGCCGGTGTTGAGCAGGTGCCGGAAGAGGAAGTAGTACGGGTCGCCGTTGTTGAGCTCGGTGCGCCCGCGGGTGGCGGACCAGACGAGCAGCGCCCCGATGAAGGAGAGCGCGAGCGCGGAGAGCAGGATCGGCCAGTCGAGCCGGCGGACCACCGAGTCGCGCGCGGCCAGCTTGGCGAGCGTGCCGCGCTCGGGGGCGTACCGGGAGACGGAGAAGCCGTGGGGTGCGGTCATCGGTTCAGTCCCTCCGCCAGGTGGCGGGCGGGCCCGCGAGTTCCTGCTGGTCCGGCTTGTCGGGGTCGGTCTGGCCCGGGTCGGCCGGGTCGGCCGGGTCGGCCGGGTCGGTCTGGCCCGGGTCGGCCGGCGTGTTCAGGGGCGCGTTCGGGTCGATCTTCCCGATCTCCGGGTCGTACGGCTTGATCTTCGGGGCGTCGATGGAGCCATCGGGCTCGATCTTCGGGAGGCTCCGCTGCGGCTGCGGCAGGAGGGCGCGCTTGAGGTCCTGGTTGCCGGCGTCGTCGAGTCCGTAGAGCGCGTCGTAGATGTTGCGGACGGCGGGGCCGGAGGCGCCGGAGCCCGTACCACCCTGGGCGATCGTCATGATGATCGCGTAGTCCTTGGTGTACGTGGCGAACCAGGAGGTCGTCTGCTTGCCGTAGACCTCGGCGGTACCCGTCTTGGCGTGCATCGGGATCTTGTCCTGCGGCCAGCCGCCGAATCGCCAGGCGGCCGTACCGCGGGTGGCGACTCCCGCGAGGGCTTCCTCTATCAAGGCCTGCGTCTTGGCGTCCATGGGGAGCCTGCCGTGCGCCTTGGGCTTGATCTCGGTGACCTTCTTGCCGTCGGGGCTGATGACGGCCTTGCCGACGGTCGGGTTCCAGAGGGTGCCGCCGTTGGCGATGGCGGCGTAGATGGTGGCCATCTGGATGGGGGTGACGAGGGTGTCGCCCTGCCCGATGGAGTAGTTGACGGAGTCACCGGCGCGCATCAGGTTGCCTTCGAGGCAGTTCTCGTAGGAGAGCTGCTGGACGTACGTGCCGCCGCGCTTGCCGATCTTGCACCAGTAGTCCTTGTTGGCCGCCCAGAAGTCCTGCTTCCACTTCCGGTCGGGGACACGGCCGGTGACCTCGTTGGGGAGGTCGATGCCGGTCTCGGCGCCCAGGCCGAACTGGTGGGCCGTCTTGTAGAACCAGTCCTTGGCGTCCTTCTTCGGCTTCATGCCGCCGTCGTTCAGCCACTGCTGGTGGGAGAGGGCGTAGAAGACGGTGTCGCAGGAGACTTCGAGGGCCTGGCCGAGGGTGATGGAGCCGTGGCCCTGGGACTCGAAGTTCTTGAAGACCTGGCCCCCGATGGAGTACGAGGACGGGCACGGGTAGCGGCCGTTGAAGTCGTATCCGGCGTTGACGGCGGCGGTGGTCGGGACGACCTTGAAGATCGAGCCGGGGGCGGCCTGGCCCTGGATGGCCCGGTTGAGGAGCGGGAAGTTGGAGTCCTTGCCGGTGAGGGCCGCGTAGTCCCTGGCGGAGATGCCGCCGACCCAGGCGTTGGGGTCGTAGTCCGGCTGGGAGGCCATGGCGACGATCCGGCCGGTCTTCGTCTCCATGACGACGACGGCGCCGGAGTCGGCCTTGTAGTTCTCGCTGGTGTTCTTGTCGTGGACCTTGCGGGCTTCCACCATCGCGTTGTGCAGCTCCCACTCGGCGACCGCCTGCACGCGGGCGTCGATGGAGGTGACGACGTTGGAGCCGGGGACCGCGGGGTCGTTCTTGGCCTGGCCGATGACCCGGCCGAGGTTGTCGACCTCGTAGCGGGTGACGCCGGCCTTGCCGCGCAGTTCCCTGTCGTACGTGCGCTCCAGGCCGGAGCGGCCGATCTGGTCGGAGCGGAGGAACGGCGAGTCGCTGTCCTTGGCCTTCTCGATCTCGGAGTCGGTGACGGGCGAGAGGTAGCCGAGGACCTGGGAGGTGCGGGACTTGCCGGGGGCCGGGTAGCGGCGGACGGCGGTGGGTTCGGCGGTGATGCCGGGGAAGTCCTCGGCGCGCTCGCGGATCTGGAGGGCCTGCTGGGTGGTGGCCTCGTCGGTGACGGGGATCGGCTGGTACGGCGAACCGTTCCAGCAGGGCTTGGGCGTCTTCGAGTCGCAGAGCCGGATCTTGTTGATGACCTCGTCGGGCTTCATGTCGAGGACGTCGGCGAGCCGGGTCAGGACCGTCTTGCCGCGGTCCTTCATCTTCATCAGCTCGGTGCGGGACGCGGAGACCACGAGGCGGGTCTCGTTGTCGGCGAGCGGCACGCCGCGGGCGTCGAGGACGGAGCCTCGCACGGCTGGCTGTACGACCTGCTGGACGTGGTTGTTCTTCGCCTCGTCCGTGTACTCCTTGCCGTTGCGGATCTGGAGGTACCAGAGCCGGCCCCCCAGGGTCAGCAGCAGCGAGAAGACGAGGATCTGGATGACGACGAGCCGGATCTGGACCCGGGGGGTCCGCCCAGTCTCGGGGATGTTGCTCATACCGCCGGTGCCCCCTCGGTCACAGTCGCTTGACTCCCTTGATGCGTCCGGCCCGTGAGGCGCGGCTGCGGGCGGCCTTGACGCGCAGGCCGCCGCGCTGGTTCCCGATCCTCAGGCCCGTGCCGGAGGAGAGCCAGCCGGAGGCGACGTCGGCACCGTTGCCCCCGCCGGCGTCGGCGAGCGGGTCGTTCTCGGCTCTGCGGGCCAGGGCCATGATGAGCGGCACCGTGAAGGGCGCGAGGAGCAGGTCGTACACGGCCGCGGTGAACAGCAGGAACCCCAGGCCGACATGGCGGGCGGCGGTGTCGCCGACGAGGGCGCCCACCCCCGCGTACAGCAGGGTGGAGCCGACGGCCGCCACGACGACGACGACCATGGGGCCGGTCGCGGAGGTCAGCCGGCCGTTCTCCGGGCGGGCCAGGCCGACCAGGTAGCCGATGACGCAGAGCACGAGGGCGTAGCGGCCGGCGGCGTGGTCGGCGGGCGGGGCCAGGTCGGCGAGGAGCCCGGCGCTGAAGCCGATGAGCGAGCCGCTGACGGGTCCGTAGACGAGGGCGAGGCCGACGACGGTGAGCAGGACCAGGTCGGGGACGGCGCCGGGGAGCTGGAGCCGGGCGAGGACGGAGACCTGCACGACCAGGGCCACCACGATCAGGGTGGCGGAGAGGAGGATCCGGTTGAACTTCACGGTGTCGCGTCCCCCTGGTCCTGGCCCTGCTGGTTCCGGCCCTGCTGGTCGGTGTTCGGCGGCTGCTGCCCGTCGGCGGCCTGCTGTCCGTCCGGTGGCGGTGGCGTGACCGTGACCGTGACGGTCGGCGCGGGCTTGGGCTTCTGCGGCAGGACCGTGTCGCGCGGGTCGGAGCGGGGGGCCTGGACGACGACGCCGACGATGTCGAGCTTGGTGAAGCCGACGTACGGGCGGACGTAGATGTTGCGGGTCAGGCCGCCGCCCGCGGGGTCGACGCGGACGACCTCGCCGACCGGGACGCCGGGTACGAAGGGCTTGTCGGCGCGCGAGCCGAAGGTGACGAGCCGGTCGCCGGGCTTCACCTTGGCCTTGCCGTTGAGGAGCTGGACGAGCAGCGGGCGGTCGCCCTGGCCGGTGGCGAAGCCGAGTTCGTCGGACTTCTCCATGCGCGTACCGACGGTGAAGTCGGGGTCGTTGGCGAGGAGGACCGTGGAGGTCGACGGGCCGACGGTGGTGACGCGGCCGACCAGCCCGGAGCCGTTCAGTACGGTCATGTCCCGCTTGATGCCGTCGCGGGCGCCCACGTCGACGGTCACGGTCCAGGAGAAGCCCTGGGCCGCTCCTATGGCGATGACCTGCGCGCCCTTGATGCCGTACTGCCCGGCGCCGGCGGTCTTCAGCATGGAGTCGAGTTCACGCAGCCGGTTGCGGTTGCGGTCGTCGCTGCCGAGCTCCGCCTTGAGCTCGGCGTTCTCCTTCTCCAGAGCGGCGATCCGGGTGTGTCGCTCGCCGGAGTCCCGGACCGCGCCTATGGCGTTGCCGATGGGATCGACGGCGGCCGCCACACCGTTCTCGACGGGCCCGAAGACCGCCGCTGCGGCCTGCCGGGCACCGTCGACGGGTGACTCCTGACCGCCGCGGATGTCCACCGTGATCAGTGCGAACGCGATGGCGATCAGCAGCACCAGGAGCAGCCGGCTCTCTCGTGTGTCCCTCACGTGCGGCGGCCGTGCCTTTCCTCGTGGTTCGTTGTTCGGCTGTGCGGGTGAAGCAGGTGCGGGTGAAGCGGCTGTGCGGTGGAAACGTTGCTTCTAGCGGCGCGGCTGGGCGTCCAGCACCTGCTGGAGGGCCTCGAACTCCTCCACGCACTTGCCGGAGCCGAGCACCACCGAGTCCAGCGGGTCCTCGGCGATGTGGATCGGCATGCCGGTCTCGCGGCGGAGCCGCTCGTCGAGGCCGCGCAGCAGAGCGCCTCCACCGGTGAGAACGATGCCACGGTCCATGACGTCACCGGAGAGCTCCGGCGGGCACTTGTCGAGGGTGGTCTTCACGGCGTCGACGATCGCGTTGACCGGCTCCTCGATGGCCTTGCGGACCTCGGCGGCCGAGATGACCACGGTCTTGGGCAGACCGGAGACGAGGTCACGGCCGCGGATCTCGGTGTGCTCGTCCTTGTCGAGGTCGTACGCGGAGCCGATGGTGATCTTGATCTGCTCGGCGGTCCGCTCACCGAGGAGGAGCGAGTACTCCTTCTTGATGTGCTGGATGATCGCGTTGTCCAGCTCGTCGCCGGCGACCCGGATCGACTGTGCCGTGACGATTCCGCCGAGGGAGATGACGGCGACCTCGGTGGTGCCGCCGCCGATGTCCACGACCATGTTGCCGGTGGCCTCGTGGACCGGGAGGCCCGAGCCGATGGCCGCCGCCATGGGCTCCTCGATGATGTGCACCTGGCGGGCGCCGGCCTGCGTCGAGGCCTCGATGACGGCGCGGCGCTCCACGCCGGTGATGCCGGAGGGCACGCAGACGACGACCCGGGGGCGGGCCAGGTAGCGGCGCTTGTGGATCTTGAGGATGAAGTAGCGGAGCATCCGCTCCGTGATCTCGAAGTCGGCGATCACGCCGTCCCTGAGCGGGCGGACTGCGACGATGTTGCCGGGGGTCCGGCCGATCATCTTCTTCGCCTCCGCGCCGACCGCGAGGATGCCGCCGGTGTTGGTGTTGATGGCGACGACGGACGGCTCGTTCAGAACGATGCCTCGACCCCTGACGTACACCAGCGTGTTGGCGGTCCCGAGGTCGACAGCCATGTCACGGCCGATGAACGACATTGAGTTCCCCTTGTTTCCCATGAGGATGCTTCGGGCCTTCCCCAGCGAGCGTTGACGGCTTCTCAGGTAGGCGAAACGGTGGCTGAAATGGGTGGCTGAAGGTGGTGCGGCGTGGAGTTTTCCATCGTAGTGCCGCCCGCCCGGATACCGCGCGGTGGTCCACCTCTGTACAGGTGACGGTAGGACGCGGCGATCCGTTCCCGGGATCGACGTTCATATGCCTGGGGGCGACCGAAATTCCTTCGGTCGCCCCACAGGCTGCTGCGTTCGGCTGATGCCGGGTCAGCATTGCTCAGACAAGACCCGGGAAGAAGATCTTCAGCTCGCGGAGGGCCGACTCCTCGGAGTCGGAGGCGTGGATCAGGTTCTCCCGGACGATGGTGCCGAAGTCACCGCGGATCGAGCCCGGAGCGGCGGCGATCGGGTCGGTCGGACCGGCCAGCTGGCGGACGCCCTCGATGACCCGCTCACCCTCGACGACGAGCGCGACGACGGGACCGGAGGACATGAAGCCCATCAGCGGCTCGTAGA
This sequence comes from Streptomyces sp. NBC_01077, assembly GCF_045162855.1. Classification (NCBI taxonomy): domain Bacteria; kingdom Bacillati; phylum Actinomycetota; class Actinomycetes; order Kitasatosporales; family Streptomycetaceae; genus Streptomyces; species Streptomyces sp. NBC_01077. The sequence goes on from NZ_CP108669.1 coordinate 3,646,531, forward strand.
AGGGCTTGCCCTTGTGCTCGCCGTAGTGCTGCTCCAGGGTCTCCTGGTCCAGCTCGCGCAGCTCCAGGGCCGCCAGGGTCCAGCCGGCCTTGCGCTCGATACGGCCGATGATCTCGCCGATCAGGCCACGGCGGACGGCGTCGGGCTTGAGCAGGACGAGCGTGCGCTGGCTCACGGGGGAACTCCTTCGGAAAAGCGGTGTGCGGGACCTCCGAGGCTACAGGTCCCGCACGCCCCTCGATTACGCAGCGTCAGGCCCTGCCGAAGCCCCTGCGGCCTGCGCCTCGGCCCAGCGTGCCTTGATGTCGTCGATCCGTCGCCCATAGTGAACGGATGCCCACCACAGGCCGGCGAAGACCGCGCCGAGGAAGAACATCGTCGGGACGACGAAGCCGCTGAGGATCAGGCCGATCTGCAGGGCCCAGCCGAGCTGCACACCGCCGGGGCGGGTGACCATCCCACAGAGCAGCACCGAGATGACCATCGCGACACCGCAGACCCACCAGACGGTGGACATCGCGAGGCTGTCGTCCTTCATGGCGACGAGACCGGCGAAGCCGATCACGAAGAACTCGCCGATGAGCGTCGAGGAACAGAGCGTACGCATCGGGTTCAGCCCCTTCGCAGCAGCAGCCGGGCGTCGCCGACCGTGAAGATCGAACCGGTCACGAGGACGCCCGCGCCGCCGTACTCGGCCTCTTCCTCGGCGAGGGTGATGGCCACCTCGATGGCGTCGGGGAGCCGCGGCTCGACGACGACCCGGTCCTCGCCGAAGACCTCGACCGCGATCGCGGCAAGCGCGTCCACGTCGGTGGCACGGGGGTTGGAGTTCGCCGTGACGACGACCTCCGCGAAGATCGGCTCGAAGGCCTCCAGGAGCCCCCTGGCGTCCTTGTCGCCGCTCGTGGAGACCACGCCGATGAGCCGGGAGAAGCCGAAGGCCTCGCTGACGCCCTCCGCCGTCGCGCGCGCGCCGTGCGGGTTGTGCGCGGCGTCCAGGATCACCGTCGGGGAGGAGCGGACGATCTCCAGCCGGCCGGGCGAGGCCACCTGGGCGAAGGCCTGGCGGACCGTGTCGATGTCGAGGGTCCGCGCGTGCTCCGCGCCGATCCCGAAGAAGGCCTCGACCGCCGCGAGCGCCACCACCGCGTTGTGCGCCTGGTAGGCGCCGTGCAGCGGCAGGAAGATGTTGTCGTACTCGCCGCCCAGACCGCGCAGGGTGAGGAGCTGGCCGCCGACCGCGACCTCGCGGGCGACGATGCCGAACTCCATGCCCTCGCGGGCGACGGTGGCGTCCGCCTCGACGGCCTTCTTCAGCAGGACCTGCGCCGCGTCCACCGGCTGCTGGGCCAGGATCACGGTCGCGCCCTGCTTGATGATCCCTGACTTCTCGCCGGCGATCTCGGCTGTCGTCCCGCCGAGCCGGTCGGTGTGGTCCAGGTCGATCGGGGTGACGACGGCGACGGAGGCGTCGATGACGTTCGTCGCGTCCCAGGTGCCGCCCATTCCGACCTCGACGACGGCCGCGTCGACCGGGGCGTCGGCGAAGGCCGCGTACGCCATTCCGGTGAGGACCTCGAAGAAGGAGAGCCGGTACTCCTCGCGGGCGTCGACCAGCTCCACGTACGGCTTGATGTCCTGGTACGTCTCGACGAACCGCTCGGCGGAGATCGGGGCGCCGTCCAGGCTGATCCGCTCGGTGATGGTCTGCACGTGCGGCGACGTGTACCGCCCGGTGCGCAGCTCGAAGGCGCCGAGCAGGGCCTCGATCATGCGGGCCGTCGACGTCTTGCCGTTGGTGCCGGTGATGTGGATCGAGGGGTACGCGCGCTGCGGGTCGCCGAGGACGTCCATCAGGGCCGCGATCCGGGTGACCGAGGGCTCCAGCTTGGTCTCGCCCCAGCGGGTGGACAGCTCGGTCTCGACCTCGCGCAGCGCCTTGTCGAGCTCCGGGTCCTCCGGGCGGCTCGGCACGGGGTCGCCCTGGGGCGCGCCGCCCTGCGTGCGCAGGGTGCGGCTGCCGGCCTCGATCACCGCCAGGTCGGGGTCACGGGTGGTTTCGGCGTCGACGATGTCGTCGAACTGGTCACTCGGGTCGCTCGGCTCACTCACGGGCCCAGTCTACGGACGGGTACCGACACCACGACCGACAGGACCATGGACCCGCCCTTTCGGGACTTTCGGTCCACCGTCCGCCGTACCGGCCCGGCAAACTTGGCGATCATGGACATAGGGATCGACCTCGGCACGGCCAACACGCTCCTCTACGCACGCGGCCAGGGCATCGTGCTCAACGAGCCGTCCGTGGTGGCGGTGCAGGAGGGCTCGCGGCACGCGCTCGCGGTCGGCACGGAGGCGAAGGAGACCATCGGGCGTACACCGGGTTCGATCACCGCGATCCGGCCGCTGCGGGACGGTGTGATCAGCGACTACGAGGCGGCCGAGGAGATGATCCGGCACTTCGTGCGCAAGGCCGTCCCAGGTCGCCGCCGGCCGCGCACGCGCATGGTGGTCTGCGTGCCGAGCGGGGTCACCCAGGTCGAACGGCGGGCGATCGTGCACGCCTCCCTCTCCGCGGGCGCGCGGGCCGTCCACCTCATCGAGGAGCCGATGGCGGCGGCGATCGGCGCCGGGCTGCCGGTCTCCGACCCGCGCGGCTCGATGGTCGTCGACATCGGCGGCGGTACGACCGAGGTGGCCGTCATCTCCCTCGGCGGGATCGTCACGGCCCAGTCCCTGCGGGTGGGCGGCGACCGGCTCGACGCGGCCCTCACCGAGTTCGTCCGCAAGGAGCACTCGCTGCTCATCGGCGAACGGACCGCCGAGGACGTCAAGGTCGCGATCGGCACGGCCTGGCCGGTGCCGGGCGAGGAGGAGCGGGAGGGGCGGACCTTCACCGTGCGCGGCCGGGAGAGGGTCAGCGGGCTGCCCCGGACGGTGGAACTGACGGTGCCGGAGGTACGGGCGGCGCTCGACGAGCCGGTCGAGGCGATCATCTCGGCGGTACGGGTGACCCTGGAGGAGTGCCCGCCGGAGCTGTCGGGCGACGTCATGGAGCACGGCATCGTGCTGACCGGCGGCGGGGCGCTGCTGCCGGGCCTCGACCTGCGGATGGCGTCGGCGACGGGCATCCCGGTCTTCGTCGCGGACCGGCCGCTGGACTGTGTGGCGCTGGGGTCGGGGCGGTGCGTGGAGGACTTCGACGGGCTGCAGAGGGTGATGGGGAAGGCGGAGACGGTGCGCTAGCCGGGGGTGATGCCGGTCGGCAGGAGCGCCGTCACCGCATAGCCCTCGCCCTCCCGGCGGGCCTTCAGCGTGCCGCCCATGCTGGTGACCCGCTCCTCCATCGAGAAGAGCCCGGTGCCGGTCGAGACGGGGGCCGGGTCCGGCGGGGTCTTCGGCAGGGGGTTGCGCACCTCGATGCGCAGATCGGGGCCCTCCACCGTGATCGCGACCGTCACCGGCAGCCCGGGCGCGTGCTTGGCGGTGTTCGTCAGGCACTCCTGGACGACCCGGTGAACGGCCGCCTGCCGCAACGGCGAGAGGGCCTTCGCCTCCTCGGCGACCGTCAGCTCGACGGGGCTGCCCATCCGCTCGCTCTCCTCGGCGAGCCCGGCGAGCCCTTCGAGGCCGGGGGTGGCCGCCTCCCGGTCGGCGCGGCGCACGATCGTCTCGTTGAGCATGAGGTGGGCCCGTCGGGCGGTGTCCGCGAGCTCCTCGAAGTCCTTCTGGTGACCGTCTCCCCTGGCCCGTACGGCGAGGACCTCGGCCCGTACCGCGAGGACGGTCAGCTCGCGGCCGACCAGGTCGTGGACGTCCCGGCCGACGGAGATCCGCTCCTCCTGGACGGCCTGCCGGGCGGCGGCCTCGCGCCGCTGGACCTCCAGGGCGCGGACGAGGTCCTGCCGGTAGGCGGCGATGCCGACGCCCGCGGCGAGGACGCCGATCGGGACGACCAGGCTCAGGAAGTCGCTCAGGGTGTCGCCGTGCCGGGCGGGCCAGCCGGGTGTCTGGAAGAGGCCGTAGGCGACACCGACGTACAGCAGGGTGGCGACGACGGCGGCGCGGCGGCCCCGGTAGCGGCCGATCGAGTACAGCGCGAACTGGATCATGGTCAGCTCGTGCAGCCACCCCATGAGCCCGAGCGCCACCAGGTACGGCAGCCAGGGCAGCCGTCGCCGGAGCACCAGGGTGGCGGCACCGGCGGCGAGGACCAGGGTGGCGGTGACCCCGGTCAGGGAGTTGTCGGCGCGGGCGAGCCCCGGCACGTCCAGGCACATGAGGCCGAAGGCGCTGAGCGCGGCGACGACGTCGAGGGCGCGGGGCGAGACCGCCCACCGGTCCACGCAACGGCGCAGCGCGGGGACGGTGGGGAGGCGGAGCATGCCTTCCATCATCCAAGGTCTTTCGTCCCGATGCCGTGGACCTGAAGTCCCGTCTGATGTGACATCGGGCACTTCGTCCCTATTCCTGCCCTGAGGGGCATGACGAAGGGGCCCGGAACCGTGTCACGGTTCCGGGCCCCTTCGTCATGCCGTACTAGGCCTGCGGCAGGCTCGCCAGCTGGGCCTCGATGCGGGCGATGTCCTCGTCCGCCTTGGCGAGCCGGGCACGGATCTTGTCGACCACGTTGTCCGGGGCCTTGGCCAGGAACGCCTCGTTGCCGAGCTTCCCGTTCGCCTGGGCCTTCTCCTTCTCGGCGGCCGCGAGGTCCTTCGCGAGGCGCTTGCGCTCCGCGGCCACGTCGATCGTGCCCGACAGGTCGAGCGCGACCGTGGCGCCCGCGACCGGCAGGGAGGCGGTGGCGGCAAAGCCCTCACCCTCCGGCTGGAGGCGCAGGATCTGGCGGATGGCGGCCTCGTGCGCGACGAGCGGGGTGCCGTCGACGGTCAGGCGGGCCGGCACCTTCTGGGCGTCCTGGAGGCCCTGCTCCTTGCGGAAGCGGCGGACCTCGGTGACGACCCGCTGGACCAGCTCGATCTCCTTCTCCGCGGCCTCGTCGCGGAAGCCGCTGTCCTTCGGCCACTCGGCGATCACCAGGGACTCACCGCCGGTGAGGGTCGTCCACAGGGTGTCGGTGACGAACGGGACGATCGGGTGCAGCAGCCGCAGCATGACGTCCAGGACCTCGCCGAGGACCCGGCCGGAGACCTTGGCGCCCTCGCCGCCCGCGAAGAACGTGGTCTTCGACAGCTCGACGTACCAGGCGAAGACCTCGTCCCACGCGAAGTGGTAGAGCGCGTCGGCGAGCTTGGCGAACTGGAAGTCCTCGTAGTACGCGTCGACCTGGGCGACGGTCTCGTTGAGGCGGGACAGGATCCAGCGGTCCGTGGCGGACATCTGGGAGGCGTCCGGCAGCGGGCCCTCGATCGTGGCGCCGTTCATCATCGCGAAACGGGTCGCGTTCCAGATCTTGTTGGCGAAGTTCCGCGACGCCTGGACCCAGTCCTCGCCGATCGGGACGTCGACGCCCGGGTTGGCGCCCTTGGCCAGGGTGAAGCGCAGGGCGTCGGAGCCGTACTTGTCCATCCAGTCCAGCGGGTTGACGGTGTTCCCGAACGACTTCGACATCTTCTTGCCGAACTCGTCGCGGACCATCCCGTGGAACGCGATCGTGCGGAACGGCGGCTGACCGTCCATCGCGTACAGACCGAACATCATCATCCGGGCGACCCAGAAGAACATCAGGTCATAGCCGGTGACCAGGACGGAGTTCGGGTAGAACTTCTCCAGGTCCGGGGTCTTCTCGGGCCAGCCGAGCGTGGAGAACGGCCACAGGCCGGACGAGAACCACGTGTCGAGGACGTCGGTGTCCTGCGTCCAGCCCTCGCCCGTGGGCGGCTGCTCGTCGGGACCGACGCAGACCAGCTCGCCGTCGGGACCGTGCCAGACGGGGATGCGGTGGCCCCACCACAGCTGGCGCGAGATGCACCAGTCGTTGAGGTTGTCGACCCAGTCGAAGTACCGCTGCGACATGTCGGCCGGGTGGATGTCGACCCGGCCGTCGCGGACCGCGTCACCGGCGGCCTTGGCGAGGGTCTCGACCTTGACCCACCACTGCAGCGACAGACGCGGCTCCAGCGTCGTCTTGCAGCGCGAGCAGTGGCCGACGGAGTGGACGTACGGGCGCTTCTCGGCGACGATCCGGCCGTCGGCCCGCAGGGCGGCGACGATCGCGGAGCGCGCCTCGAAGCGGTCCAGGCCCTGGAAGGGGCCGTGGACGGTGATCACACCGCGCTCGTCGAGGACCTCGATGGACTCGAGGTCGTGGCGCTGGCCGATGGCGAAGTCGTTCGGGTCGTGCGCCGGGGTCACCTTGACGGCGCCGGTGCCGAACTCCGGGTCGACGTGCGTGTCGGCGACGACCGGGATGGTCCGGTCGGTCAGCGGCAGCTTGATCCGCTTGCCGATCAGGTGGGCGTAGCGCTCGTCGTCGGGGTGGACGGCGACGGCGGTGTCGCCGAGCATCGTCTCCGCGCGGGTCGTCGCGACGACGATGGTGTCGTCACCCTCGCCGTACTTCATGGAGACGAGCTCGCCGTCGTCGTCCTGGTAGTCGACCTCGATGTCGGAGATGGCCGTCAGACAGCGCGGGCACCAGTTGATGATGCGCTCGGCGCGGTAGATCAGCCCGTCGTCGAACATCTTCTTGAAGACGGTCTGGACGGCCCGGGACAGGCCCTCGTCCATGGTGAAGCGGTCCCGGCTCCACGCGAGGCCCTCGCCGAGGCGCCGCATCTGGCCGGCGATCTGCCCACCGGACTCGGCCTTCCATTCCCAGACACGCTCGACGAAGGCTTCGCGGCCCAGGTCGTGGCGGGACTTGCCCTCCTTGGCGAGCTCACGCTCGACGACGTTCTGGGTGGCGATGCCCGCGTGGTCCATGCCGGGCTGCCAGAGCGTCTCGAAGCCCTGCATGCGCTTGCGGCGGGTGAGGGCGTCGATCAGCGTGTGCTCGAAGGCGTGGCCCAGGTGGAGCGAGCCGGTGACGTTCGGCGGCGGGATGACGATCGTGTACGCCGGCTTCTCGCTCTTCGCGTCCGCCTCGAAGTACCCGCGCTCTACCCAGCGCTCGTACAGCTCCCCCTCTACCTCGGCCGGCGCGTACTGGGTCGGCAGTTCGGTGGTGGGCGCTGTCTGCTGCTGAGTGTTCTCGGTCACGGGGCCAGTTTAGGGGTGTCCTCGCCTTGTCCTGAAACGCTTTGGTTCGGTAACGGTGTGGCCCCCGCCGCACTTCCGCCCCGGCGGTTCCGCCAGGATGTTCGGTAGGCATAAACATCCTGTGAGGGGAACCTGTCGATGAGCTACAACCAGCCGGGCCCGTACGGCCAGCAGCCGCAGCAGCCCGGGCCCTACGGCCAGCAGCCGGGCCCTTACGGCCAGCAGCCGCAGCAGCCGGGCCCGTACGGCCAGCCGCAGGCCCCCCAGCCTGGTTACGGGTACCCCCAGCAGGCCCCGCAGGGCGTCCCGCCGCAGCAGCAGCAGCCGTACGGCTACCCGCAGGCCCAGCAGCCCGGCCCCTACGGCCAGCAGCCCCAGTACGGCGCCCCCCAGGGCCCCGGCGGCTACATGCCGCCCCCGCCGGCCGCGAAGAAGTCGAAGGCCGGCTGGATCATCGGCGCGGTCGCAGTGGTCGCGGCGCTGGGCGTGGGCGCGTACTTCGTGTTCGGCGGGGGCGGCGCCTCGGTCGCGGACGACGGCCCGCACAAGCTGACCACCCCGGAGACGGTCCTCGGCGAGTACAAGAAGGACGCCAAGGACCAGGACTCCGACGGGAAGAAGTTCCTGGAGAAGGCGGAGCAGAGCGGCGTCAAGAACGCCACCCAGGTCCAGGCCGGCTACAAGGTGGAGAACAAGGCCAACCCCCTGGGGGGCAAGGCTCTCTCCTTCAGCGGTCTCTACGGCGAGATCGACGACCCCGAGAAGGTCGTCGACGGCATCTTCGCCAGCATCAAGGCCGAGGCCGAGAAGGACAAGGGCAAGGGTGACGAGCCGCAGCTCGTCGACAGCCCCAAGACGTACACGCCGGCGGAGGCCGACGGCGCGGTTCTCAAGTGCCAGCAGGCCAAGACGGAGGCCGACGCCACCGAGGGAACCCCCGCGATGACCATGAACATGTGTGTCTGGGCCGACCACAGCACGGTGGGCTTCGTCGTCCCGATCGATGTGGCCTCGCTGCTCGCGGGCAAGTCCGGGACCGGCGAGGAGGCGGCCGCCATCACCGCCAAGTTCCGCAAGGAGATCCGCGTCAAGGTCTGATCCGCGACGCGCGTACGGAGAAGGGGCGCCCCGCCAGTCGGCGGGGCGCCCCTTCCATGTCCGTACGGCTCAGGCCGACTTCTCGTGCCTGCCGTCGTTCTTCACGATCCGCGGGACCAGCGTCGGGTTGACGTTGTTCCGGACGACGTCCGCCGTGATGACGACGCGGGCCACGTCCTTGCGGGACGGGACCTCGTACATCACCGACTGGAGGACCTCCTCCATGATGGCCCGCAGGCCACGCGCGCCGGTGCCGCGCAGGATCGCCTGGTCGGCGATGGCCTCCAGGGCCGGGCGGTCGAAGTCCAGCTCCACGCCGTCGAGTTCGAAGAGGCGCTGGTACTGCTTCACCAGTGCGTTGCGCGGCTCGACCAGGATCTGGAGGAGCGCCTCGCGGTCCAGGTTGTGGACGGAGGTGAGGACGGGGAGACGGCCGATGAACTCGGGGATCATCCCGAACTTCACCAGGTCCTCCGGCATGACCTCCTGGAACTGGTCGCTCGCCTCGATCTCGCGCTTGGAGCGGATGGTCGCCCCGAAGCCGATGCCCTTGGCGCCCGCCCGCGACTCGATGATCTTCTCGAGGCCGGCGAAGGCGCCGCCCACGATGAAGAGCACGTTCGTCGTGTCGATCTGGATGAACTCCTGGTGCGGGTGCTTACGGCCGCCCTGCGGGGGAACCGAGGCCGTGGTCCCTTCCAGGATCTTCAGGAGGGCCTGCTGCACGCCCTCGCCGGAGACATCGCGGGTGATCGACGGGTTTTCGCTCTTACGGGCGACCTTGTCGATCTCGTCGATGTAGATGATCCCGGTCTCGGCCTTCTTGACGTCGTAGTCGGCCGCCTGGATCAGCTTGAGCAGGATGTTCTCGACGTCCTCGCCGACATAGCCGGCCTCCGTCAGCGCCGTCGCGTCGGCGATGGCGAACGGGACGTTGAGCATGCGGGCCAGGGTCTGCGCGAGCAGCGTCTTCCCGGAGCCCGTGGGGCCGAGCAGCAGAATGTTGGACTTCGCCAGTTCGATGGCGTCGTCCCGGCCCTGCGCGCCGCCGTTCTCGCCGGCCTGGACGCGCTTGTAGTGGTTGTACACCGCGACCGAGAGGGCCTTCTTCGCGGGCTCCTGCCCGACGACGTAACCCTCGAGGAACTCGTAGATCTCGCGGGGCTTGGGGAGTTCCTCCCAGCGCACCTCGCTCGTCTCCGCGAGTTCTTCCTCGATGATCTCGTTGCAGAGGTCGATGCACTCGTCGCAGATGTACACACCGGGTCCTGCGATGAGCTTCTTCACCTGCTTCTGGCTCTTTCCGCAGAACGAGCACTTGAGCAGGTCGCCGCCATCACCGATGCGTGCCACGAGGTGCTTCCCCTTCGCCTGGGAGTGCTTGGTTCAGCGACTCCTGGTGCCTCATATTCGACGGTACCTTGCCGGGCCCCCCGTTCGGGCCCCCCTTGGCACGGTTCACATGGTCGTGATTCGGCCACACGGGCCGTGCCAGGGGAAGGTCGGGCGTCAGCGCTCGGCGGAGGCCGTGCTCTTACGGGTCGAGACGATCTGGTCGACCAGGCCGTACGCGAGGGCGTCCTCGGCGGTCAGGATCTTGTCACGCTCGATGTCGTCGCGGATCTTCTCGATCGGCGTCGAGGAGTGCTTGGCCAGCATCTCCTCGAGCTGGCTGCGCATGCGCAGGATCTCGCGGGCGGCGATCTCCAGGTCGGAGAGCTGCTCGCGGCCGGTGCCGCCGGAGGGCTGGTGGATCAGCACACGGGCGTTCGGCAGGGCCATCCGCTTGCCGGGCGTACCGGCGGCGAGCAGCACGGCCGCGGCGGAGGCCGCCTGGCCCATGCAGACCGTCTGGATGTCCGGCTTCACGAACTGCATGGTGTCGTAGATCGCCGTCAGCGCGGTGAAGGAGCCACCGGGGCTGTTGATGTAGATCGAGATGTCGCGGTCCGGGTCCATCGACTCCAGGCACAGCAGCTGCGCCATGACGTCGTTGGCGGAGGCGTCGTCGATCTGCACGCCGAGGAAGATCACGCGCTCCTCGAAGAGCTTGGCGTACGGGTCGTACTCGCGGATGCCCTGCGAGGTGCGCTCGACGAAGCGCGGCACGACGTAGCGGTTGTCCATCGGCGCGCCGGTGTAGAGGCCGCTCGCGGAGAGGTTGTTCTGCATCTGGGTGTTCACCGTCCTGGTGGCGTTCGGTGGGCTGGGGCTCTTGGGTGGGCGGACGGGGCTCAGGCGCCCGTACCGCCGCCGCCCGGAACACCTGCGGCGTGCGTGATGATGTCGTCGATGAGGCCGTAGTCCTTGGCCTCCTCGGCGGTGAACCAGCGGTCGCGGTCACCGTCGCGGATGATCGTCTCGACGGTCTGGCCCGAGTGGTGCGAGGTGATCTCGGCCATGCGCTTCTTCGTGCGCAGGAGGTACTCGGCCTGGATCTTGATGTCGGAGGCGGTGCCGCCGATGCCGGCGGAGCCCTGGTGCATCAGGATGTCGGTGTTCGGCAGCGCGAAGCGCTTGCCGGGGGTGCCGGCGGTGAGCAGGAACTGGCCCATCGAGGCCGCCATGCCCATACCGATGGTGACGACGTCGTTCGGGATGAACTGCATGGTGTCGTAGACCGCCATGCCGGCCGTCACCGAGCCGCCGGGGCTGTTGACGTAGAGGAAGATGTCCTTCTCCGGCTCGGCGGCCAGGAGGAGCATCTGAGCGGTGATCTTGTTGGCGATCTCGTCGTCGACCTGCTGGCCGAGGAAGATGATCCGCTCGCCGAGCAGCCGGTTGTAGACATGGTCGCCGAGGCCGCCACCGATGGACGGCTCACCCGCGGCGTAAGGCTTCAGATTCGTCACGTATCCACCTGCTCGTCTCCGACGGCCAGGGCCGTCTCAGCGTCTCGTACCGAGGGCACTGCCCTCTCTTCATGGACCCTAACGCGCAGGTAGGACAACGCCATCCCGGTTCCCGAACTGTTCGCTGGGAGCGCAAGGTAGTCGGGGGCGCGTAGCCGGGTCCTCGTACGTCCACGGGCCCGTACGCACAGGAGTGCGTACGGGCCCGTGTCACAGGGTCCGCGCGGGGCGGGGGCCCCTTACTTGTCCTCGGAGACCTCGGCCTCGCCGGTGACGGCCTCGACGGCCTCGGCGGCGGTCTCGACCTCGTCCTCGTCGTCCGAGAGGTCGACGACCTCACCGTTGCTGTCGAGGACCTTGGCGGCCTCGACGACGACCGCGAGGGCCTTGCCGCGGGCGACCTCGCCGACGAGCATCGGAACCTGGCCACCCTCGGCCACGGCCTGGGCGAACTGGTCGGGGCTCATGCCGGAGGAGGCGGCACGGCGGAACAGGTGCTCGGTGAGCTCCTCGCGGGAGACGTCGAGCTTCTCCTTGTTGACGAGCTCATCGAGGATGAACTGCGTCTTGATGCCCTTCTCGGCCTGCTCCTTGGTCTCGGCCAGGAACTCTTCCTCGGTCTTGCCCTGGATCTCCAGGTACTTCGCGAGGTCGAGGCCCATCTGGCCGAGCTGGTGGTGCTCCAGGTTGTGCTTGCGGGTGTTGATCTCGTCCTCGAGAAGCTTCTCGGGCATCGGGACCTCGACCAGCTTGAGGAGCTCGTCGAGGACGCGCTCCTGGGCCTGGGTGGCCTGGTCGAACTGCTTCATGTTCTCGAGGCGCTTGCGGCTGTCGGCCTTGAGCTCGTCGAGGGTGTCGAACTCCGACGCCATCTGCGCGAACTCGTCGTCGAGCTCGGGGAGCTCACGGGCGGAGACGGTGGTGACCTTGACGGTGACCTCCGCGTCCTTGCCCTCGGCGGAGCCGCCCTTCAGCTGCGAGGTGAAGGTGGCCTCGCCACCGGCCTCCAGGCCCTTGACGGCCTCGTCGATGCCGTCGAGCAGCTCGCCCGAACCGATGGTGTACGAGACACCGTCGGCGACACCGTCGGGGAGGACCTCGCCCTCGACCTTGGCCTCGAGGTCGATGGTGACGACGTCACCCTCCTGGGCGGCGCGCTCGACCGCGGAGGTCGAGGCGAAGCGCTCGCGGAGCTGCTCCACGGACTTCTCGATGTCCTCGTCGGTGACCTCGACCGCGTCGACGGTGACCTCGATGCCGGAGTAGTCCGGGATCTCGAGCGTCGGGCGGATGTCGACCTCGGCGGTGAAGGCCAGCAGCTCGCCGTCCTTCAGCTCGGTGATGTCGACCTCGGGCTGGCCGAGCGGGTTGACCTCGGCCTCGTTGACGGCCTCGGTGTAGAACTTCGGGAGCGCGTCGTTGACGGCCTCTTCCAGCACGGCGCCGCGGCCGAACCGCTGGTCGATCACGCGAGCAGGGATCTTGCCCTTACGGAAGCCCTTGACCGTGACCTGCTGGTTGATCTTCTTGTACGCCGCGTCGAGGCTGTCCTTGAGCTCCTCGAAGGGCACCTCGACAGTGAGCCGAACCCGGGTCGGGTTCAGGGTCTCCACGGCGCTCTTCACGGTTCGGTCTCCTTGTGGCTGATTCCTGGAATCCACCGGCGCCGCGTGAAGCGGTTCCGGTGGCTCGGCCCGGTCAGAAAGACACACGGGCACGCAGCTTGCATAGTAACCGCAAGCGGGATGACGCCCACAACGTGATCAAGAGCGCGCGAGGTGGCCGCGTGATCGTCATGGTCGGGGTGGCGGGATTTGAACCCACGGCCTTCCGCTCCCAAAGCGGACGCGCTACCAAGCTGCGCCACACCCCGTCGGTGCGACACGTAGGGTACATGGACGGGGACTGTCCGGCGCCCCCTGATTTCGGGGTGTGCACGATCGGCCCCGGAACCGCTACCATGCTCTTCGTGCCGCGGTCCTCGTGACCTGCGGCGCGATGCTGTGCGGGTGTAGCTCAATGGTAGAGCACTAGTCTTCCAAACTAGCTACGCGGGTTCGATTCCCGTCACCCGCTCCAACGGTCCACGGCCCGGTTCGCCTCGCGCGAGCCGGGCCGTGGTCGTTTCCCGGCCAAGTGCCGGTACGGACCTGCCGGATTCGCGTCAATCGCGCGACCCCCCGCCCGGCCAGTGGCTACGTTTCCCCCTTGCCGATGAGCTGTTGATCAACGGATCCGGGGAGGGGACCTCATGGAGAAGAGCCGGAGAAGACCCACCGTCGTGGCCTCGCTCGCGCTGGCCTGCGCGGCGGGACTGCTGGGCGGGGGGACCGCGCGGGCGGCGGAGTTCCCGTACACGGCGGCCGAGCCGACGGCGTGGCCGGGCGGATGCGTGACGGGCGGCGAGCTGCCCTGGGTGGGGAACACCGACGTCAGCCTGTCCGTGCGAATCGAGGGCGAGGACCCCGCCGGGAGCTCCTTGGACGCCCGGTTCCGGGTGTGGAAGGAGGGCGCCGCGGAGACTCCCGTCGTCGACACCGCCGTTCACACGTCGTCCGGATCGGCGGCCGGAACGGTGCTTCTCAAGGAGCAGATCCCGGCGGAGGGCCCGTACTGGTGGCAGGCCCGGGTCGAGAGCGCGGACGGCGCCTCGGCGTGGACCGCGCCCTGCGGGTTCGGCACGGACCAGACCCGGCCCGCCGCTCCCACGGTCGAGTTCCTGGACGCGGCGTCGTACCCGAACGGGGCGCCGTCCGGCACCGTCCGGACGGTGCGCATCAGCCTGCCGGCGGGGACGGAGGCCGCGTACTTCTGCCTCGACCCGCTCGCCGAATGGGGCACCTACGACTGCGCGGCCGACCGCCGCATCCCGGTCGGCGCGGACGGCACCACCACCACCACCACGTTCGTGACCCCGGAGCGCACCGGGCCGGCGGGCGTCTGGGTGCGGGCCTTCGACCGGGCGGGCAACCTCTCCGACACCGCGAGCGCCGACTACCGGGTCACCCACCCGTTCATCGAGCCGTTCGGCGACTACGACAGTGACGGCCGCCCCGATCTGCTCGGCGTCGACGCGGCGGGCCGGCTGACGCTGCTCGCGGGCCGGGAGAGCGGCGGTTTCGCGGCCCCGGCCGTGAGCGACACCCGGGACTGGGCGAACACGCGGGTGGCACGAGCCGGTTGGCTGATCAACCGGTACGGGCCGCAGGAGTCGAACGACGTCCGCAACGACCTCGTGGCGCTGCGGGACGGCCGGCTGTACGCGTACCCGGGCAATGGCGCGGGCGGTTTCGGGGAGCCGGTGGAGATCACCGGGTTCGACTGGTCCGGTGTCAGCCGGTTCGCGCTCAGCCGCCAGGACTACGGGAGTCCGAGCCTGGTCGCCGTGAAGGACGGGCGGTTGCTCCACTTCGAGGTGTACGCGAGCCGGCAGGGCATCCATGTCGCGGAGCCGACCGTGCTCGCCGCGAGCGGCTGGGACACGAAGGAGCTCAGAGCCTCGGACACCAACCCGGGTGCCGTCCTGGGGACCTTCTGGGCGCGTGACACCCGCAGCGGCACGCTGGAGTTCTTCGGCGTCGACTACGGGACGGAGGCCCCGTACACGCTGGTCGCACCGGTGACGGTCGCCGCCTCCGGGTTCGGCGCCCGGCAGGTGCCGTCGCTGGTCGCCGTCGGGGATCTGACCGGGGACGAGCGGATCGACCTGGTCACCGGTGACCGGCGGGGCGGGCTCGCCCTGCGTCCGGTGCAGGCGGACGGCGCTCCGGGCGCCCCTGGGCCGGTCCAGGGTGCGGTGCCGGCCGGGACGCGGCTGTTCTGAGTCGACCGGTCTCGCGCGAAGGGCCCCTGCCGGTCTCGGCGGGGGCCCTTCGTCGTACGCGCGGCACGCCGCTCAGAACTTTATGGAGGCGACCGTCTGCGTTATCGAGTCCAGGAAGCGCTGGATGTCGTCGGCCATGCCGGTGGAGGCGAGGAAGAAGCCGAAGAGCACCGCGACCACGGCCGGGCCGCCCTTGAGGTTCCCCCCGCGGATCAGCACCACCAGGATGATTGCCAACAGCAACACCACAGACAGTGAAATGGCCACAACTGATCACACCCTCGGTCGGTCCCGCCTTGCCCACCAGGGAGCCCGAATCCCGGATCACCCCCCGCTGTCTCCATCGTGCCACCAACCCCCCTGCCCCCGCTGCCCGGTGACGAATCGTCGGGGCCGAGGGGTTCCCGGGGGAGACAAACGGCACACAGGTACAACCAAGCGGCTTTTGCCCCGATTCAAGAGGGTTGAGTGTGCCTTATTGTGTCGATTCATGACCGAATCTGACGGTTCGAATACTCTCGGTCGACCGCTTTGCGCACAGGTAACACACAGCTAGCGTCAACGGCCATGTCGTCCATCACTCAACAAGGCTCCACCGATGCGGTGCACATATCCGTGGAGCCCGCGACGGTCCCCGAGGTCAGGACCCCGGCCGCCTCCCGTCGCGACCCGTACTTCGACAACGCGAAGTACCTGGCCATCCTGCTCGTGGCCCTCGGGCACATCCTGCCCGTCGTCGTCGAGGGCAGCCGGGCCACCCGCACGCTCTACATGTTCGTCTACTTCTTCCACATGCCGGTGTTCGTCCTGGTCTCCGGATACCTGTCGCGGAGCTACACCGGGCGGCCCGACCAGCTCAAGCGACTGCTCACGGGCGTCGCGCTGCCGTACGTGGTCTTCGAGGTCGTGTACACGCTGCTGATCCAGTACGGAACGGGAAGCGACCGGCCGATCAGCCTGCTGCACCCCTCGTACCTGATGTGGTTCCTGCTCGCGCTGTTCCTCTGGCGCGTGACCGCCCCGTTCTGGTCGGTCGTCCGGTGGCCGGTGGCGGTGTCGATCGCGATCGCGGCGCTCGCAACGGTGACCCCGGGCCTCGGCGGTGCGCTCGACCTGCCCCGTGTCCTGCAGTTCCTGCCGTTCTTCGTGATCGGACTGCGCATGAGGCCGGAGCAGTTCCGGGCCCTGCGCCGGCGGCCCGTGCGCGTGGCGTCGGCCGTCTTCCTCGCCGCGTCGCTGGTCGTCACCTACAAGGTGACCCACTCCATCCCCCTGAACTGGCTCTACCGGTCCCGGAGTGTGCAGGACCTGAACGCGGAGCTCGTCCCCGGACTGATGTGGGCAGGACTCCTCTTCGTCTTCACGCTGCTGCTGACGGCGGCCTTCCTCTCGCTCGTCCCCGGCAGCCACCGCTGGTTCACCGTGCTCGGCGCCGGCACCATCTGCGGCTATCTGCTGCACGGCATCCTGATCCGGACGGGTCAGTACGCGGGGGTCTTCGAGGAGCTCGAGTGGCTGAACACCCCGGCGGGCCGGGTGGTGACCACCCTGGCGATGGTCGCGGTGATGACGCTGCTGTGCACCCCGCCGGTACGCAAGCTGATGAAGCCGGTGACCGAGCCGGAGCTCGCGTGGGCGTTCAGGCGGGCCGAGAAAGCAGGAGCAGAGCGCGGTCGTCGTTGACGTCCTTGGCGACGGCCTCGATCAGGTGCCAGGCGACGCCGTCGAAGCCCTCGGCGACGCAGCGGTCGGCCTCGCCCGTGAGGCGGTCGATGCCCTCGGCGATGTCACGGTCGGAGGCCTCGACGAGGCCGTCGGTGAAGAGCATGAGGACGTCACCGGGGCGCAGCGAGCCCTTGACCGGGTGGAACTCGGCGCCGTCGTAGACGCCGAGCAGGGGTCCTTCGGCGGCCTTCTCCTCCCAGCGTCCGCTGCCCGCGTGGAGCTGGAGGGCGGGCAGGTGGCCGGCGGAGAAGAGCTCGTAGTCGCCTGACTCCAGGTCGAGGACGAGGTGGATGGACGTGGCGAAGCCCTCGTCCCAGTTCTGCCGCAGCAGATAGCCGTTGGCCGCGGGCAGGAAGCCGTGCGGCGGGAGCGAGCCGAGGAGTCCCCCGAAGGCGCCGGAGAGCAGCAGGGAGCGGGAGGCCGCGTCCATGCCCTTGCCGGAGACGTCGGTGAGGACGACCTCCAGGGTCCGGCCGCCGTGGGTGCGGGCGGCGACGACGAAGTCGCCGGAGAACGACTGGCCGCCGGCCGGGCGCAGTGCCATCTCGCGGTGCCAGCCCTGCGGGAGCCGGGGCAGGGCGCTCTGGACGCGGATGCGCTCGCGCAGGTCGAAGAGCATCGTGCCGCCGCGCCGCCACGGCACTCCGACCCGGGCCCGGAACTGCGCGATGAGCAGTCCGAAGAGGCCGCAGGCGGCGACGACCAGGACGGTGCCGGGGGTCACGCGCGCGGGGCCCTGGGTGTACGGGCCGAGGACGATGGACTCGACGATGAGAGCGCCGGCGGCCGCCGCGTACAGACCGAGCAGGCTCGCGGGGCGCAGCAGCAGTCCGCCGGCCACGATCGGCAGGACCAGTGCGGCGGGTGCGCACCAGACCGGGTCGAGCAGTGTTCCGCAGGCGATGGCCGGAATCATCAGCAGAAGTCCGGCGAAGGCGAGCCAGTCGGAGCCGTCCCCGCGGAAGTAGTCGACGCCGGACCTGCGCAGCGCGATGCGGGCCCGGCGGGCGCGTCGGCGCATCCGGGCCGCGTACGTGTTCACTCCGGCGCGGTGTCCCATTGGCCTGGACCCTATCCATCCCGTCCGACATCGCGCAGGGGTACCCCGGTGACAATGCGCGCGAAATCGGGTCGCCCCGGACGCGAGCCGCTGATATCGATGGCATATGACGACTGAACTGCGGGTTCTCGACCCGACCGAGTGGGACCGCTGGTACGGAGTTCTCGAACTCGCCTTCGGGGGTGTGCCCGAGGCCCCGGAGGAGCGGGAGCTGTGGCACGACCTGACCGAGTTCGACCGGTCTCTGGGGGTTTGGGACGGTGACCTGTGCGTCGGTACGGCGGGGGCGTTCACGTTCCGGCTCACGGTGCCGGGCGGGGCGTCGGTCCCGGCCGGCGGCGTGACGATGGTGAGCGTGGCCGGCACGCACCGGCGGCGCGGGATCCTGACGTCGATGATGCGGCGGCAGCTGGACGATCTGCGGGCCGCCGGCGAGTCGATCGCGGTGCTCACGGCCTCGGAGCCGGAGATCTACGGGCGGTTCGGGTACGGGGTGGCCGCGTACGCGGCGCGGGCGACGATCGACACCACACGGGTGCGGCTCTCGGTGCCGGAGGGCACGGACGACGTCGCCCTGCGCCGGGCGGATCTGACGGAGTCCTCTGCGGCGTGCGAGGCGGTGTACGCGAAGCTGGTGCCCAGGCGGCCGGGGATGCTCGCCCGGCAGCCCCAGTGGGAGCGGCTGCCCCTGATCGACCCGCCGGCCGACCGGGAGGGTTCTTCGCCGCGGCTGTGCGTGCTCGCCGAACGGGCCGGTGAGGTCGTGGGGTTCGCCCACTACGCGATCAAGCCGGAGTGGTCCTTCTCGGGTGCCGATGGGTCCGTCGCGGTCCATCAGTTGATGGGGCTCGACGCGGCGGCGGAGGCGGCGCTGTGGCGGTTCCTCTGCTCGGTGGACCTGACCAGGGAGGTACGGATCCACAGCCGGCCGGTGGACGACGCCTGGCAGCACCTGGTGAGCGACGTACGGCGCTGCGCCCCGACGGTGCGGGACTCGCTGCACGTGCGCCTGGTGGAGGTCGGCGCGGCGCTGGAGGCGCGGACGTATCAGGCGCCGGTGGATGTGGTGTTCGAGGTCGAGGACACGTTCTGTCCTTGGAACGAGGGGCGGTGGCGGCTGACCGGGGACGCGAAGGGGGCGAGCTGCGTCCGGACGGATGACGCGGCCGATCTCGCCTTGTCCGTACGGGAGTTGGGTGCGGCCTATCTGGGCGGGACCTCGCTGGTGTCACTCGCGGGCGCCGGGCGGGTGCGCGAGCTCCGCGAAGGGGCGCTGGTCGAGGCGTCCGTCGCCTTCGGGTCGCAGGTCGCGCCTTGGCTGCCGCACGGGTTCTAGCGGGGCGCGCCCTCTAGTGCTGCTGGCAGCCCGGGCACCAGAAGAGGTTTCGGGCTGCCAGGTCCGCCGTGCGGATCTCCGTGGTGCAGAGGTGGCACGGCATGTGGGCGCGGCGGTAGACGTAGACCTCGCCGCCGTGGTCGTCCACGCGCGGCGGGCGGCCCATCGCCTCGGGGGTGTGTTCGGGGCGGACCGTGTCGATGCGGTTCAGGCGGACGCCTTCCCGCATGAGTCCCACGAGGTCCGTCCAGATCGCGTCCCACTCGCGCGCCGTCACGTCCTTGCCGGCGCGGTAGGGGTCGATGCCGTGCCGGAAGAGGACCTCGGCGCGGTAGACGTTGCCGACGCCCGCGATGACCTTCTGGTCCATGAGCAGGGCGGCGATCGTGGTGCGGGACTTCGAGACGCGGCGCCAGGCACGGTCGGGGTCGTCGCCCTCGCGGAGCGGGTCCGGGCCCAGGCGCTCGTGTATCGCCTGCTTCTCGCCGTCGGTGATCAGCGCGCACGTGGTGGGGCCGCGGAGGTCGACGTACGACTCCGGGTTCGCGAGCCGCAGCCGGACCGTGTCGGTGGGCGGTGGGGCGGGCGCGTCGCCGAAGTTCACCTTGCCGAAGAGGCCCAGGTGGATGTGGACCCAGCCCATGCCGGTGAAGCCGAGGAAGAGGTGCTTGCCGTGGGCCTCGGTGGTGTCGAGCACGGCGCCGTCGAGCAGCGCGGCCGAGTCCGTGAACTTGCCCTGCGGGCTGGTCACCCGCACGGACCGGCCGCCGAACCGTTCCCGGTGGTCGGCGGCCAGTCGGTGGATCGTGTGCCCCTCGGGCATCAGGCGGTCGGCTCCTGCGGGTGGTGGGCCGGGATCGGGGGGAGCTCGCCGGTGTTCTCGTACGCGGTGAGCATGTCGATCCGGCGGGTGTGACGCTCGTCACCCGAGTACGGGGTGCTGAGGAAGATCTCGACGAACTTGGTCGCCTCTTCCCGGGTGTGCATCCGGCCGCCGACGGAGATCACGTTGGCGTTGTTGTGCTCGCGGCCGAGGGCGGCGGTCTGCTCGCTCCAGGCGAGGGCGGCGCGCACCCCCTTCACCTTGTTCGCGGCGATCTGCTCACCGTTGCCGGAGCCGCCGATGACGACGCCCAGGCTGTCCGCGTCCGCGGCCGTCTTCTCGGCGGCACGCAGGCAGAACGGCGGGTAGTCGTCCAGGGCGTCGTAGATGTGGGGACCGCAGTCGACGGGCTCGTGGCCGTGTGCCGTGAGCCACTCGACGAGGTGGTTCTTGAGTTCAAAGCCGGCGTGGTCGGAACCGATGTAGACGCGCATGAAGCCGAGTGTGGCATGTCAGGGGCCGGGTAGCAGGCAGCGGGGTCGGGACCTTCATCCGACCTGGTACGGACCTTCGACTCTCGCGCAGTGGTCCACACAACGATCCGGAATGAGGTCTTCCGATCACACCCGTTCACGGTGTTCAATGCTCGGGCTCGCGACCCGAGCGCCCCCCACACGCAAGGAAGCGTTCATGAACCCGCAACCGACCCTGACGAAGGACGGCGAGGAGACCGGTACCCCCGGGACACCGCACTCCTCCGACGGCCTCAAGGCCGGTCTCAAGAACCGTCACCTGTCGATGATCGCCATCGGCGGCGTCATCGGTGCCGGTCTCTTCGTCGGCTCCGGCTCCGGCATCGCCGCGGCCGGCCCCGCGATCCTGCTTTCCTACGCACTCGTCGGCGCCATGGTCGTCTTCGTGATGCGGATGCTCGGCGAGATGGCCGCCGCCCGGCCGTCCTCCGGCTCCTTCTCCGCCTACGCCGACCGCGCCCTCGGCCGCTGGGCCGGTTTCAGCATCGGCTGGCTCTACTGGTTCTTCTGGGTCGTCGTGCTCGCCGTCGAGGCGACCGCGGGCGCCAAGATCCTGGAGAGCTGGGTCCCGGCCGTCCCGCAGTGGGGCTGGGCGCTCATCGTGATGGTGGTGCTCACCGCCACCAACCTCGGCTCGGTCGCCTCGTACGGCGAGTTCGAGTTCTGGTTCGCGGGCATCAAGGTCGTGGCCATCGGCGGCTTCGTCGTCATCGGCATGCTCGCCGTCTTCGGCGTGCTGCCCGGCTCGGACAACCCGGGGGCCGGATTCGCGCACCTCACCGACAGCGGGGGCTTCTTCCCGATGGGTGCGGGAGCGATCCTCACCGGTGTGCTGATGGTCGTCTTCTCCTTCATGGGCAGCGAGATCGTCACCCTGGCGGCCGGCGAGTCCGAGGACCCGCAGAAGGCCGTCACCAAGGCCACCAACAGCGTGATCTGGCGGATCGGCGTCTTCTACCTGGGTTCGATCTTCATCGTCCTGACCCTGCTGCCGTGGAACGACAAGTCGATCGTCGACAAGGGCTCGTACGTCGCCGCCCTCGACTCCATCGGCATCGCGCACGCCGGTCAGATCATGAACGTGATCGTCCTCACGGCCGTGCTCTCCTGCCTGAACTCGGGCCTCTACACCGCCTCCCGCATGGCCTTCTCGCTCGGTCGGCGCGGTGACGCGCCCAAGGCCTTCGCCAAGGTCAACAAGCGGGGCGTGCCGACGGCGGCGATCCTCGGCTCGGTCGTCTTCGGCTTCGTCGCGGTCTTCTTCAACTACAAGTGGCCGGACACCGTCTTCGCGTTCCTGCTGAACTCCTCCGGCGCGGTGGCGCTCTTCGTCTGGCTGGTCATCTGCGTGACCCAGCTGCGGATGCGCGGCATCATCCTGCGCGAGACGCCGGAGAAGCTCGTCGTGAAGATGTGGCTCTTCCCGTACCTGACCTGGGCGACGATCGCCATGATCGTCTTCGTCCTCGGCTACATGCTCTACGACGGCGGCAGCGCCCGCGAGCAGGTCGTGCTCTCGCTGCTCGTGGCCGCGCTCGTGATCGTGATCGCGCTGGTCAAGGAGCGGTTCGCGAAGGCCTCGGCGAAGGCTTCGGCGGAGGTCTCCGAGCGCGTCTAGCGCCGGGGCACCCATGCGAGAGGGCCCGCCGTTCCTCGGGGAACGGCGGGCCCTCTTCGTGTGCGTACGGGGCGTACAGGCGTACGGGGCTCAGCCCTTGCGGCCGAGCAGCTTCCAGGCGGTCGGCAGGGCGCCCATCGCGAGCGCCGCCTTGAGCGCGTCACCGATGAGGAACGGGGTGAGGCCCGCCGCGACGGCCTGGCCGAGGGTCATGCCGGTGGCGAGCGCCAGGTAGGGCACGCCGACCGCGTAGATGATCGCGGAACCGAGGACCATCGCGCCGGCCGTGCGGAGCACCGAGCGGTCGGCGCCGCGGCGGGCGAGGGCTCCGACGACGGTCGAGGCGAGAAGCATGCCGAGGACGTAGCCGAAGGACGGCATGCCGTAGCCGGAGGAGGCCTGCGCGAACCACGGCACGCCCGCCATGCCGGCCACCGCGTACAGGGCCAGGGCGAGGAAGCCGCGGCGGGCGCCGAGCGCGGTGCCGACGAGCAGGGCGGCGAAGGTCTGGCCGGAGACGGGGACCGGGGAGCCGGGGACCGGGAGGGAGAGCTGCGCGGCGAGGCCGGTGAGGGCGGCGCCGCCGACGACCAGGGCGATGTCGCGGGTGCGGCTCGCGGGGAGGAGGTCGGCGAGGACGGTTCCCGCACGGAGGGAACGGACGGGGGCGGCGGCGGTGCTCATCGGTACTCCGCGGAGGTGAGGGTGGGTGGGACGCCTTGACCGTATGCCAGGAGTGAACGCTCGATCACCGTCAGCCGCCGACAAAGCGACGGTCGAGTGCTTCGTGGAGACCGAACAAACCTCGCCGATCACACCTCTCGCCACGTGACGCTTGTCACTGGGAACTCATGCGCGGAGGTCCCTTTTGCGCCAAGGGTCGTTCACTGGAGAGACTGTGGGGTCTCCATAAACCGTCAGAGAGCACGAGCCCCCACATGCACGACTCCCTCGCCTCCGAACCGGAGCCCCTCTCCCACGGTCTGAAGCAGCGTCATCTGACGATGCTGGGGCTCGGCGGTGTGATCGGCGCCGGGCTCTTCGTCGGCTCCGGCGCGGGCATCGCCGTCGCCGGGCCCGGCATCGTGGTCTCGTACCTGATCGCCGGGGCGCTCGCGATGCTGGTCATGCGGATGCTGGGTGAGATGTCGGCGGCGATGCCCGCGTCGGGGGCGTTCTCGGTGCATGCCGAGCGGGCGCTCGGGCGGTGGGCCGGTTTCTCGGTGGGCTGGCTGTACTGGTTCCTGCTCGTCGTGGTCCTCGCCGTGGAGGCGACGGGCGCGGCGCGGATCGCGCACGGCTGGGTGCCGGACGTCCCGCAGTGGGGCTGGGTACTGATCTTCATGATCGTGTTCACCCTCGCCAACCTCGCGGCGGTGAAGAACTTCGGCGAGTTCGAGTTCTGGTTCGCGGCGCTCAAGGTCGGCGCGATCGTCCTCTTCCTGGTGCTCGGCGTCCTCGCGATCGCGGGCTGGCTGCCCGACACGGACCCGGTGGGGCTCGCGAACCTGACCGGGCAGGGCGGCTTCCTGCCCAACGGCTGGTCGGGAGTGATCTCCGGGGTCCTCGCCGTCGTCTTCGCCTTCGGCGGTCTGGAGGTCGTCACGATCGCGGCGGCCGAGTCCGACGACCCGGCGCGGAACGTGGCGCGGGCGGTGCGCAGCGCGGTCTGGCGGATCCTCCTCTTCTACGTGGGCTCGATGCTCGTCATCGTGACGCTGCTGCCGTGGACCTCGATGAAGCCGGGCGAGTCGCCGTACGTGGCGGTCCTGGACGCGATCGGGGTGCCGGCGGCGGGCCAGATCATGAACGTGGTGGTGTTCGTGGCGCTGCTCTCGGCGCTCAACGCGAACCTGTACGGCTCCTCGCGGATGGTGTTCTCGCTGGCCGAGCGCGGCGAGGCACCGAAGGGGCTGCTCCGGGTCTCCGGTGGAGGGGTGCCGCGCCGGGCGGTGCTCGCCTCGGTGGCCTTCGGCTTCGTCTCCGTACTCCTCAATCTGAAGTGGCCGGATTCCGTCTTCCTCTACATGCTCAACGCGGTCGGCGCGGTGCTGCTCTTCGTCTGGGCGCTGATCGCGGTCTCGCAGCTGCGGCTGCGGCGCCGGATCGAGCGCGAGGCCCCGGAGACGCTGACGCTGAAGATGTGGGGCTTCCCCTGGCTGACGTGGGTGGCGCTCGCGGCGATGGGCGCGGTCCTGGTCCTGATGCTGACGGACGACGCGGCCCGGCCGCAGGTGCTGTGGTCGGGCGCGGCGACCGGTGCGGTGCTGCTCGTGGCCTGGGCGCGGGAGCTGCGTACGAAGCGAGGTTAGATCTTCACCTTGTGTGAAGGTCGTGCCCGTATAGCGGACATGCGTTCCCTGTGAGCGGTGGCGCCCCACAGACTGTGGACTCCCTCCCCCGTCTCAGCTAGTGAACAGGGCTCGCCCATGTCTCGGACCACCGCGCCCGCGCCGGCCGACCGCAAGGACGGCGCGACCGCACCTGCCGAAGGCCTCACCCACGGCCTCAAGCAGCGCCATCTCTCGATGATCGCCCTCGGCGGCGTCATCGGTGCCGGGCTCTTCGTCGGCTCCGGCGCCGGTATCGCCGCCGCCGGGCCCTCGATCGTGATCGCCTACGCGATCTCCGGCATCCTCGTGATGCTGGTGATGCGCATGCTCGGCGAGATGTCCGCGGCGAACCCGGCCTCCGGCTCCTTCTCCGTCCACGCCGAGCGGGCCCTCGGCCCCTGGGCCGGCTTCACCGCCGGCTGGGCCTTCTGGTTCCTGCTCTGCGTCGCCGTCGGCCTGGAGGGCATCGGCGCCGCGAAGATCATGACCGGCTGGTTCCCGGGCAGTCCCGAGTGGGCCTGGGTCGCGCTCTTCATGCTGGTCTTCTGCGTCACCAACCTCGCGGCCGTGAAGAACTTCGGCGAGTTCGAGTTCTGGTTCGCCGCGCTCAAGGTCGGCGCGATCGTCCTCTTCCTCGGCATCGGCGTCCTCGCGATCGTCGGCGTCCTGCCCGGCACGGACGCCCCGGGCACCACGAACCTCAGCGGCGACGGCGGCTTCTTCCCGCACGGCTCCGAGGGCCTGATCGTGGGTCTGCTCGCCTCTGTCTTCGCGTACGGCGGTCTGGAGACGGTCACCATCGCGGCGGCCGAGTCGGAGCATCCGGTGCAGGGTGTCGCCAAGGCCGTGCGGACGGCGATGTGGCGGATCGCGCTCTTCTACATCGGTTCGATGGCGGTCATCGTCACCCTCGTCCCGTGGGGCGACAAGGCGGTCGTCGAGAAGGGCCCGTACGTCGCGACCCTCGACCACCTGGGCATTCCGGCAGCCGGCCAGATCATGAACGTGGTCGTGCTCGTCGCCCTGCTGTCGGCGATGAACGCCAACATCTACGGCGCCTCCCGCATGGCCGGTTCGCTCGTCTCGCGCGGCCAGGGCCCGAAGGCGCTCGGCCGCACCTTCGGCGGCGTCCCCCGCCCTGCGGTGCTCGTCTCCTCCGTCTTCGGCTTCTTCTGTGTGCTGCTCAGCTACTGGCGTCCGGACGACATCTTCGTCTGGCTGCTCAACACGATCGGCGCGATCATCCTGGTCGTCTGGTTCTTCATCGCCGCCTCACAGCTGGTGCTGCGCCGCCGCACCGAGCGCGAGGCGCCCGAGAAGCTGGTCGTGCGGATGTGGGCCTTCCCGGTGCTGACCTGGGTGGCGCTCGCCGGCATGGCGGCGATCTTCGTCCTCATGGCCCGCGAGGAGGGCACGCGGGTGCAGCTGTACTGGACGGGCGCCCTGACGCTGCTGCTCGCCGTGGTCGGCTACGCGCGGCAGAAGCTGCGGGGGCCGGTGGCCGAGGAGGTCTGAGCCTCTCCCTTCCGACGCCGCGCCCCGTCGAGCTCACGCTCGGCGGGGCGCGGTGCCGTGTCCGGGCCGGCGCGGTCGGACTCCGCAGTGCTCAGACTCCGCGGTGCTCAGGCTCCGCAGTACGGGGCCGTCCTCACGAACCCGCCGGTGTTCTCGTCGTCCGTGCCGAGCAGGGCGTCGCCCGTGCCGGGCAGGCATTCCACGGCCTTCGACGGTCCGCTCCGGTGCCGCGGTCCGCCCACAACGCGGCGACCTCGATCGCCTGATTGCCCCGTCCGGCGGAGCGCGCGGAAGCACTCCGCGATGGGGCGAGCGGCCCGAGGGAGGCCTGGCACCGGCCTAGGACCGTCCTAGGACCAAGGGCTGATCAACTTCCACTGCACCTACTGTTAGCCTGCACTTGCATATAAGTTGCAATAAGCAGGAGCCGTTGAAGGGGCCGGGCACATGGCGATCTACACACTTCCGGAGCTGCCGTACGACTACGCGGCGCTGGAGCCGGTGATCAATCCGCAGATCATCGAGCTGCACCACGACAAGCACCACGCCGCGTACGTCAAGGGAGCGAACGACACCCTGGAGCAGCTGGAGGAGGCGCGCGACAAGGACCAGTGGGGCGCGATCAACGGCCTGGAGAAGAACCTGGCCTTCCACCTCTCCGGCCACATCCTCCACTCCATCTACTGGAACAACATGAACAGCCCGAAGGACGGGGGCGGCGGCGAGCCGCTGGCCGCCGACGGCGTCGGTGACCTCGCGGACGCGATCACCGAGTCCTTCGGCTCCTTCGCCAAGTTCAAGTCCCAGCTGACCAAGGCCTCCGCGACCACCCAGGGCTCCGGCTGGGGTGTCCTCGCGTACGAGCCGATCAGCGGCCGGCTCATCGTCGAGCAGGTCTACGACCACCAGGGCAACGTCGGCCAGGGTTCGGTCCCGGTCCTGGTCTTCGACGCCTGGGAGCACGCCTTCTACCTGCAGTACAAGAACCAGAAGGTGGACTTCATAGAGGCCATGTGGCAGGTCGTCAACTGGCAGGACGTGAGCAGGCGTTACCACGCCGCCAAGGCCTCCGTACCGTTGATCTCCTTCTGATCCGGAGCCTGCGAAGGCTCCCCCGTCGTCCTGCTCGTGATCGTCTTCTCAACCTTCGCTTGCAGGCGGATGAAAGAAGAACCCCCGTGATGACGTGAATCACGGGGGTTCTTCCATGCCTCCGGAGAGGCCGTGACGGCTAGTGGAAGCTGGGGTCAGCCGTCCGGGTGCGCTTGATCTCGTAGAAGCCCGGCGTCGACGCCACCAGGAGGGTGCCGTCCCACAGCCGGGCCGCCGCCTCGCCGCGCGGGGTCGGGGTGACGACGGGGCCGAAGAAGGCGACCTCGTCGCCGTCGGCGCCCGGCACCGCGATGACCGGGGTGCCGACGTCCTGGCCGACCTTCTCTATGCCCTCCGTGTGGGAGGCACGCAGCTCGGCGTCGTAGGTGTCCTTGTCGGCGTACTCGACCAGGTCCTCGGGCAGGCCGGCGTCCGTCAGGGCGCCGACGATCGCCTCGCGGGTCGGGCCCTCGCCGTTGTTGTGGAAGCGGGTGCCGAGCGCCGTGTAGAGCTTGCCGACGACCTCGTCGCCGTGCAGCTGCTGGGCGGCGATGACGACCCGGACGGGGCCCCAGGCCTGCGTCTCCAGCATCTCCCGGTACTCGGCGGGGACCTCGTCGAGCCGGTTCTCGTTGAGCACCGCCAGGCTCATGACCTTCCAGCGCACGTCGACCGGGCGGACCTGCTCGACCTCCAG
This sequence comes from Streptomyces sp. NBC_01077, assembly GCF_045162855.1. Taxonomy (NCBI): domain Bacteria; kingdom Bacillati; phylum Actinomycetota; class Actinomycetes; order Kitasatosporales; family Streptomycetaceae; genus Streptomyces; species Streptomyces sp. NBC_01077. The sequence continues at coordinate 3,674,197 of NZ_CP108669.1, forward strand.
CATCCAGCGGGAGGTCATCCAGGCCCAGGGGCACAGCGGGTCGAAGTAGAAGTCGGCGGTGGTCCTGCTCTCGGACATGTCACTCCTCGGTACGGCCGTGGGAAAGCTGGCGGGAAACAAGAAAGAAGGCGGAAAGACGACGGTGGTGCGCCGAAAGGAGGGAACCCGCGGACGCGCGACGGCATTCCCGTGTCTCGGGTGACAGCTGCACATGGGAGGATCGGTGCTGTTTCGAACGCGCCACGAAGGAGTGACCGTGCCCGGTGAGAATCTGTCCCGCGACGAGGCCCACGAGCGGGCGGCGCTGCTGTCCGTCGACGGGTACGAGGTCGTCCTCGACCTGCGCTCGGCGGTCGGCGACTCCGCCGAGGCGGTGCGCACCTTCCGCTCGGAGACGACGATCCGCTTCCGCCGCACCGGCGAGGGCACGAGCACGTTCGTGGATCTGATCGCCCCGTCCGTGACCGCGGTCACCCTCAACGGGCGCTCCCTCGACCCGGCGGTCGTCTTCGACGGCTCCCGGATCGCCCTCGACGGCCTCGCCGACGAGAACACGCTCGTGGTGGACGCGCAGTGCGCCTACAGCCGGACCGGCGAGGGCATGCACCGCTTCGTCGACCCGGAGGACGGCGAGGTCTACCTCTACACGCAGTACGAGCCGGCCGACGCCCGCCGGGTGTACGCCGACTTCGAGCAGCCCGACCTCAAGGCCCCGTACCGCTTCTCCGTGACCGCGCCCGAGGGCTGGACGGTCTGGTCGAACGGCGCGGGCGAGCAGGACGCCGAGGGCGTGTGGCGCTTCGCGGAGACGGCGCCGATCTCCACGTACATCACCTGTGTCGTGGCGGGGCCGTACCACTACGTCACGGACACCTACAAGCGCACGCTGGCCGACGGGACCGAGCTGGAGATCCCGCTCGGCGCGATGTGCCGCAAGGGGCTCGCCAAGCACTTCGACGCGGACGACGTCTTCCTGATCACCAAGCAGGGCTTCGACTTCTTCCACGACAACTTCGACTATCCGTACCCCTTCGGGAAGTACGACCAGGCCTTCGTCCCCGAGTACAACCTCGGCGCGATGGAGAACCCGGGCATGGTGACCTTCCGCGAGGAGTACATCTACCGGGGCAAGGTGACGCAGGCGGCGTACGAGCGCCGGGCGAACGTCATCCTGCACGAGATGGCGCACATGTGGTTCGGCGACCTCGTCACCATGGTGTGGTGGGACGACCTGTGGCTGAAGGAGTCCTTCGCGGACTTCATGGGCTCCTTCTCGCTCGCCGAGGCGACCCGCTTCACCAACAGCTGGGTGACCTTCGCCAACAACCGCAAGGCCTGGGCGTACCGCGCCGACCAGCTGCCGTCCACACACCCGATCACGGCCGACATCCGTGACCTGGAGGACGCCAAGCTCAACTTCGACGGCATCACGTACGCCAAGGGCGCGTCGGTGCTCAAGCAGCTCGTCGCGTACGCGGGCCGGGACGCGTTCCTGGAGGGCGCGCGCCGCTACTTCAAGCGCCACGCGTACGGGAACACGCGGCTCGCCGACCTCCTCGCGATCCTGGAGGAGACCTCCGGCCGCGACATGAAGACCTGGGCCAAGTCCTGGCTCCAGACCTCCGGCGTGAACACCCTGACGCCGGCCGTCACCTACGACGCGGAGGGCCGGATCACCGAGCTCGCCGTCGTCCAGGAGGGCGACGAGCTGCGCCCGCACCGCGCCGCCGTCGGCCTCTACCGGCTGACGCCGGACGGTTCGCTCACGCGGTACGCGCGCGCCGAGGCCGACATCACCGGGGCCCGGACCGTCGTCGCCGACCTGGCGGGCGAGGAGAAGCCCGACCTGGTCCTCGTCAACGACGACGACCTCACCTACTGCAAGGTCCGCTTCGACGAGGGCTCGCTCGCCACCCTGCGCGCGCACCTCGGCGACATCGCCGACCCCCTGGCCCGCGCCCTGTGCTGGTCGGCGCTGTGGAACCTGACCCGCGACGGCCTGATGCCCGCCCGGGACTTCGTCTCCGTCGTCCTCGCCTTCGCGGGCCGCGAGACCGACATCGGCGTCCTCCAGATGGTGCACGCCTGGGCCAAGTCGGCGGTCACCCACTACGCGGCCCCCGAATGGCGCGAGGAGGGCGGGCGGCTGCTCGCCGAGGGCGCCCTGCGCGAGCTGCGGGTGGCCGAGCCGGGCAGCGAGCACCAGCTGACCTGGGCGCGGTTCTTCGCCGCGACGGCCTCCTCCGAGGCCGACTTCCAGCTCCTCGAAGGGCTGCTCGACGGTACGGCCAAGATCGACGGGCTCGACGTCGACCAGGAGCTGCGCTGGTCGCTGCTCTCCCCGCTCGCCGTGCACGGCCGCGCGGACGAGACCCGGATCGGCGAGGAGCTGACCCGGGACGACACGGCGACGGGCAAGCGCCACCAGGTCCGCTGCCTCGCCTCGCGCCCCTCGGCCGCCGTCAAGGCGCAGGCCTGGGCGCAGGTCGTCGAGTCGGACACCCTGTCGAACGCGCTGGTCGAGGCGACGATCGCGGGCTTCGTCCAGCCCTCGCAGCGTGAACTGATCGCCCCCTACGCGGAGAAGTACTTCGCGGTGATCGAGCGGCTGTGGGCCGAGCGGTCGATCCAGATCGGCATGGACATCGTCCGGGGCCTGTTCCCGGGGCTCCAGGACGACGAGGCGACGCTGGCCGCGACGGACGCCTGGCTGTCGGCGCACGAGTCGGCCGCGCCGGCCCTTCGCCGTCTGGTCCTGGAGTCGCGGGACGACCTGGCGCGGGCGCTGCGGGCCCAGGACTGCGACCGGCTCGCCGCCTGACGTACCGGCGGATGACGGTGGGGGTCGCGGACTTCGGTCCGCGGCCCCCGTCGCCGTTTCGGTCGCTGGCCCCGTCGCCGTTTCGGTCCGCGTCCCGTCGCCGTTTCGGTCCGCGCCCGTCGCCGTTTCGGTCGCTGGCCCCGTCGCCGGGTGGGATCCGTCCGGGCGTGCCCCTCATCGGCACTCGAACGCGCGTCCTTTAGGGCGAGCTTGTCCCTAATTGTCGACGAGCGTGTAACAGGGGTTAGGGGAGCCTTCGGGCGCGGAAGACCCCCGACATGAACCACAACACCCCCATCACCCCCCGCCCCCTCCCCCTCGCCTCCCGCACCGGCCGGACCCAACGCATCGCGTCCGCCGACCAGTTGAGGGCCCAGGGCATTCCCGCCGGTGAGGTCGCCGCGCGCTGCCGGCCGGGCGGCTGGCAGCAGCTCCTCCCCGGCGTCTTCCTGCTCCAGCCCGGGCCGCCCACCAGCGAGGACCGGCTCCGGGCGGCTCTCCTCTACGCCCGCAGGACCGGGGCCGTACCCCCGCAGGGTCCCGACGCGATGATCACCGGGCTCGCGGCGCTGACCCTGCACCGCTTCTCCTCCGCTCCCCCGCTCACCGCCCTCGACCGGATCGACATCCTGGTCCCCCGCACCCGGCGGCTGCGCTCCACCGGCTGGGTGCGGGTCGTACGCGCCTCCGACTCCCCGGAGCCGGTCGAGCTGACGGGCGTACCCGTCGCCCCGGTCGCCCGCGCCGTCGCCGACGCGGTGTCCGGGCTCTCGGACGCGGAGACCGTACGCCGGCTGCTCACCGAGGCGGTACGCGGCGGGCACTGCGAACCGGGCGCGGTGGTACGCGAGTTGAGCCGCGCCCGGCTGCTCACCCGGCCGCACGTGGTGGACGCGGTGGACGCACTGCTCGCCGAGGGACGCTCGCTCTCCGAGGAGCGTCTGTACGAGATGGTCCGGGAGTTCGCCCTGCCGGACCCGCTGTGGAACGTGGACCTGCGGCTGCCCGGCGGCCCCCACCTGGGCGGGGTGGACGCCTTCTGGCCCGACCAGGCGGTCGCCGTCGAGCTGGACACCCGGGCGCCGCGGCAGGACGAGGACGCGCTGTGGTCCGAGTACACCCGCAAGCGGGAGCACCTGGAGCGGCTCGGCATCACGGTCGTCCACCTCACCCCGCGCAAGCTGCGCGAGGCGATGGACCAGCAGGCCACCGTGGTGCGTACGGCCCTGATGGCCGCGCCCGACCGGCAGCCCCCCGCGTATGTCGTCGTCCTGCCGCGGTGACGGCTCGCCGCGGGGGCTACTTCTTCGGCGCCGTGCCGCAGAACTCGGCCTCCACGACGGTGAGGGTGTCGCCCGTCCAGTCGGCGTTGAAGTTCAGGGCGAGCGAGTGGCGTCCGTCCTTGGTGGTGACGGCCTCCGAGGAGGAGCCGTGGATGCCGCCGCCGTGACCCCAGACCTCCTTGCCGCAGCTCAGCTTCTGCTTCATGAGCCCGAGTCCGTACCCGGCTCCGGGGAGTTCGGGAGAGACCTGGACGGTGGTGGTCATCTCCCTCAGCTCGGCCTTCGGGAGGAGCCGGCCCTTGAGCAGGGCGCGGTAGAAGGTCTGGAGGTCGTTGGAGTCGGAGATCATCTCGCCGGCCGCGTAGGCGATGGTGGGGCTCAGTCGGCTGACGTCGTGGACGGGCGCGTTCGGGCCGGCGTCGGGGACGAGCGTGGACCAGGCCGGTGAGCTCGGCTTCGGCATCGTCACGTCGGTGCCGGGGACGCTGGTGGCGCGGAGCTTGAGCGGCTTGATGATGCGGTTCTCGACCGCCTTGCCGTACGGGCGGCCCGTGACCTTCTCGATCACCATGCCGGCCAGGACGTAGTTGGTGTTGGAGTAGTTCCAGTCGGTGCCGGGGGCGAAGTCCGGTGCGTGGGTCATCGCGATGTCGACGAGCTGCTTCGGGGTCCAGCGGTCGTAGCGGTGCTCCAGGAAGCCGGGGCCGAAGATCTTCTCCTGGAAGCCGGGGTCGGAGGTGACGCTGTAGACGCCGCTGGTGTGGTTGAGCAGCTGGCGGACGGTGATCTTCCGGCCGTCGTGGCCGTTGCCCCGGACGACTCCGGGCAGCCACTTCTCGACCGGGTCGTCGAGGTCGATGCGGCCTTCGGCCTGGAGCTGGAGGAGGACGGTGGCGACGAAGGTCTTGGTGATGGAACCGACGCGGAAACGGTCGTTGCCCCCGCGCTCGCCGGCGGTGCCGGTCCAGTTGCCCCGGCTGTCCCGGGCCTGGGCGACGACGCCGGGCACGCCGGCGTCGACCGCGGCCCGGAGCGCCTCCTGGGCGGCGGCGTGGTCGCCCTTCGCCGGCGCGGACGCCGCCAGGGCGGGGGTGGCGAGCGCCGTGGCGGTGAGCCCCGCCACGAGGACGGCGGCGAGGACGGTGCGGGTCGTGCGTACGGCTGACATGCGGGCTCCCCTGAGACTCTGCTGCTGAGCGTGTACTGCGGTCGGCGGGGAGGACCGCGGGGCCTGCGGGACGGTTGAGCGGGGTTGCACCGGTTGAGCGGTTTCCGGCCGATCCTCAGCCGTTCGGCCGACCCTCAGCTGATCGACGGATCGGCGAGCCGGGAGCGGCCGACCGGGGGCCGCTCGCGCCACAGGTCGAGGCCGATGTCGACGAGTCCGACGCGGGGCAGTTCGGGGACGGTGTCGAGTGGATGCCAGGCGGCGAGGTCCGTGGAACCGCCGGTCTCGTTGCGCAGCGCACCGCCGGTGACCCGGGCCTCGTAGAGGATCCGGAGGCCCTGGAAGTCGCCGGGGCCGGCGAGGCGGCGCAGCCAGCCGCGGCGGATCGAGTCGATCCCGAGGAGGGCGGTGGGCTCGGTGAGATAGCCCGTCTCCTCCTCCACCTCACGGACGACGGTCTCCACGGGCTCCTCGCCGTGGTCCATGCCGCCACCCGGCAGCGTCCACCGCTTGGTGCCGTCGCTCGCCACCCAGCGGGCCAGGAGTATCTGCCCGTCCCGTACGCACACGGCGTAGGCCGCCACCCTCAACTCCTTCTTCATGAGCCGAGGTTAGAACCAGTACGTGGGGTACGTCCGGCCGGTGGCGCGGGCGGCCCCGAGACCGACGACGACGAGGAGGAGGCAGGCGAGGGCGAGAAGGCCGAGAAACAACCAGAACGGCGGGGCCGTGACGGCGACGATCACGGCGGTGGCCGCGGCGGGCGAGTGCGGGGTACGGGCCAGCATCATCACGCCCAGGGCGAGGCCGCCCGCGACGGCGGCGCCCCAGAGCCCGGGGCCGGCCACGGCGAGGACGGCGAATCCGGCGAGGGCGGAGAGCAGCTGGCCGCCGACGACCGAACGCGGCTGGGACAGCGGCAGGTCGGGGGCACCGGCGACCAGGGCCATGCTCGCGGCGAGCGGCGGTATGAGCAGGGGCTGATCGAGCACGGTCCCGACGGCGACCAGGAGGAGGAGCGCGGCGACGGTCCCGGCGGTGGAGGTGAGGAGGATCCGTGGACGGGGTCGCGGGGGCGGGCCGGGGCGACGGGGGGTTCCGGCGGCGGTTCCCGCGGATGCCGGGGCCGGAACCGGGAAGGGGGCGGTTCCGGTGGTGGGCAGGGTGGCGTCGGGGGCCGGGGTGGTGGTCACGGAGCGGTCCTCGGGGTGTCGGTTGATGTGCGGTGGGCGGTGGCGGTGGCGGTGGCGTACGGCATCGACGAAAGGCGCGTGGCCTCGCGGTGGCGCATCTCCGGGGCCGCACTGGCGCCGCCCCGTACTGACGCGGGGCGGCGGCGTGGGGATACGGCGTGGGGATGCGGCGCGGGGCGGCGGCGTGGGGCGGCGGCGTGGGGATGAGGCGGGTCGCCGTCAGGCCGCGGTCGGGTTGGCCGGGGAGTACTCCGGGGGCGACCAGCGCAGGGGGCTGGCGGCCGGGGTCTCGGCCGTGCGCTCGATGCGGAAGCGGGTGACGCGTCCCTCAGGACCGTACTCGGTGTGGGCGAGGCCGCTGAGCTGCAGGGTCGTCCCGGTCTCCCAGTCGAGGAACAGCAGGCCCGCGCGGCCGTCCGCCTCCAGGTTCCCCAGGGTCAGGAACATCGCGTTGCCCGGATAGTCGCGCCAGCTGAGCTCCCGGGGCGCGTCGACCCGGACGAACCCGGGGTTGCCCCCGCGATGACTGGTGTCGACGCGGTCGGGGGCGACGCTGGCCACGAAGAACGTGTCCGCCGCCCGGACGCGGCGCACCTGGTCGGGGGTGAGCACCTCGCCGTGCCGGACGGCGCCGGTCGCGGAACGGGCGGGATCGGAGCCGTACCACTCCCGTTTCTGGAGGTATTTCGGGCAGTTGGCGAAGACCTGCTCGGCCTCGATCGTGAAGCCGCGCACGCTGGGCCGGGCGGTGCCGTTGAGGCGCAGGCGGCGGCGGGTGCGGGGGTCGAGGGCGAGGGTGCCGACGGGCGTGCCGTCGGGGGTGATCACGCCGGCGAGCGGGTCGTACGCGGGGACGCCGCCGGCGACGGAGACGGTGTGCGGGCCGGTGGCGCGGGTGAAGCCGGGCGGGCCGGTGAGGAGGCTGCCCCAGACGCGGCCCGCGTGGTCCGCCGCGCCGATCATCAGCATCGGTTGGGCCTCCAGGAAGGCGGCGGCGACGGGGCGGATGCCGGTGCGCTCCGCGAGGTCGCGGACTCGGGCGCCCATGGGGTCCTCCTTGAGGGTACGGGGACTAACCTCTTACTTTGACTTTAGAGGTTAGCCTGAGAGGCGTCAACCGCTCACGTACTCTTGAGGGGTTAGTCCATCGAGAAGGGTTTCCCGCCATGACCGCCATCGACCCACGGCCGCTCACCGGCGAGCCCGTCTCCCTGGACCTCCTCAACACCCGCTGGAACGACGAGGGCGTCCGCCAGGACCTGCTCACCGGGGTCGAGGGACTCGCCGTCTGGCTCGCCGCCAACGGCCTGGCGGGGCGGTTCACCGCCGACGCCACCACCCTGCGCCACACCCTCACCGCCCGGGACGCGCTCGCCGCGCTCGTCGACCACCCCGGCGACCCCGCCGCCACCGCCCGCGTCGACGCCGTCCTCGGCCACGGCCGCATCCGGGCCACGCTCACCGCCGAGGGCCCGGGCGAGCAGCCCGAGTTCGCGGACCCCGCCCGGGGCCCCGGCTGGACCGCCGCCCGCGACTACCTCGACCTGCTGCGCACCGCCCCCGACCGCATCCGGGCCTGCGCCCACGAGGCGTGCATCCTGCACTTCTTCGACACCTCGCGGAACGGCACCCGCCGCTGGTGCTCGATGGCCATCTGCGGCAACCGCGCCAAGGCCTCCCGGCACTACGCCCGCTCGAAGGAGAACTGACGGGCCCCGCTCCGACGTCCCCGTAGCTGTCCCGTCCCTTGGACAATGGATTGGACAAGGCCACCCGGGACATACGCATCATGGACCGGCAGCAACCTGCACAAACGTACGGAGGAGTCCCCGTGAAGGTCGGAATCGTCGGAGCCACCGGTCAGGTCGGCACAGTCATGCGCAGCATCCTGGCCGAGCGCGGCTTCCCCCTCGACGAGCTGCGGCTCTTCGCCTCCGCCCGCTCCGCCGGCACCGTCGTGGACGGTGTCACGGTCGAGGACGCCTCCACCGCCGACTACACCGGCCTGGACATCGTCCTGTTCTCCGCCGGTGGCGCCACCTCCCGGGCCCTCGCCGAGAAGGTCGCCTCCCAGGGCGCCGTCGTGATCGACAACTCCTCCGCCTGGCGCGGTGACCCCGAGGTCCCGCTGGTCGTCTCCGAGGTCAACGCGCACGCGATCAAGGACCGCCCCAAGGGCATCATCGCCAACCCGAACTGCACCACGATGGCCGCGATGCCGGTCCTCAAGCCGCTCCACCAGGAGGCCGGCCTCACCGCGCTGATCGCCACCACCTACCAGGCCGTCTCCGGCTCGGGCGTGGCCGGTGTCGCCGAGCTGCGCACGCAGGCGTGTGCCGTGGCCGAGACCGCCGACCAGCTGGCGTTCGACGGCGGGGCCGTCGAGTTCCCCGAGCCCGCCGTCTACAAGCGTCCGATCGCGTTCAACGTGGTCCCGCTGGCCGGTTCGATCGTCGACGACGGCTCCTTCGAGACCGACGAGGAGCAGAAGCTCCGCAACGAGTCCCGCAAGATCCTGGAGATCCCCGAGCTCAAGGTCTCCGGCACCTGCGTGCGCGTCCCGGTCTTCTCCGGCCACTCCCTTCAGGTGAACGTCCGCTTCGACCGCCCGATCAGCGTCGAGCGCGCCTACGAGCTGCTGGGGGACGCCGAGGGCGTCGAGCTCTCCGAGATCCCGACCCCGCTCCAGGCCGCCGGCAAGGACGCCTCGTACGTCGGCCGCATCCGTGTGGACGAGACCGTCGACAACGGTCTGGCGCTCTTCCTCTCCAACGACAACCTGCGCAAGGGCGCGGCGCTGAACGCCGTGCAGATCGCGGAGCTGGTCGCGGCCGAGCTCAAGGGCGCCTGACGCCCGAAACGGTACGAGGGCGGCCATCCGGAGACGGGTGGCCGCCCTCTCGCGTTCGCCCTGGGAAATGTCCCGTGCGCTGCCGACACGCCCCGTGGAAGGATGGGCCAAACATCACAAAACCGAGGAGTTGACCGGGTGCCTGGCACAAACCTGACCCGTGAAGAGGCTCAGCAGCGGGCAGCGCTGCTCACCGTGGACGCGTACGAGGTCGAACTCGACCTCACCGGTGCGCAGGAGGGCGGCACCTACCGGTCCGTCACCACCGTCCGCTTCGATTCCGCCGAGGCCGACGCCGAGACCTTCATCGATCTCGTCGCGCCCGCCGTCCACGAGGTCGTGCTCAACGGCCACGCGCTGGAGATCGGCGCCGTCTTCCGGGACTCCCGGATCGCGCTGCGCCATCTGCAGGCCGGCCGCAACGAGCTCAAGGTCGTCGCCGACTGCGCATACACCAACACCGGTGAGGGTCTGCACCGCTTCGTCGACCCGGTCGACGACCAGGCCTATCTGTACACGCAGTTCGAGGTGCCGGACGCGCGTCGCGTCTTCGCCTCGTTCGAGCAGCCGGACCTCAAGGCGACCTTCCAGTTCACCGTGAAGGCACCGTCGGGCTGGAAGGTCATCTCCAACTCGCCGACCCCGGAGACGCCGAAGGACGACGTGTGGGTCTTCGAGCCCACCCCCCGTATCTCCACGTACATCACGGCGCTGATCGTCGGCCCGTACCACTCGGTGCACTCGTCGTACGAGAAGGACGGGCAGCGCGTCCCGCTGGGCATCTACTGCCGTCCGTCGCTCGCCGAGTTCCTCGACGCCGACCACATCTTCGACGTCACGCGCCAGGGCTTCGACTGGTTCCAGGAGAAGTTCGCGTACGACTACCCGTTCGCGAAGTACGACCAGCTCTTCGTGCCGGAGTTCAACGCGGGCGCGATGGAGAACGCGGGCGCGGTCACCATCCGCGACCAGTACGTCTTCCGCTCGAAGGTGACGGACGCGGCGTACGAGCGGCGCGCCGAGACGATCCTGCACGAGCTCGCCCACATGTGGTTCGGCGACCTCGTCACCATGGAGTGGTGGAACGACCTCTGGCTGAACGAGTCGTTCGCCACCTACACCTCCGTCGCCTGCCAGGCCTCGGTGGCGGGCACCCGCTGGCCCCACGCCTGGACGACCTTCGCCAACGCGGAGAAGACCTGGGCCTACCGCCAGGACCAGCTGCCGTCGACGCACCCGATCATGGCCGAGATCAACGACCTGGAGGACGTGCTCGTCAACTTCGACGGGATCACGTACGCCAAGGGCGCGAGCGTCCTGAAGCAGCTCGTCGCCTACGTCGGCCAGGACGAGTTCTTCAAGGGCGTCCAGGCCTACTTCCAGGCCCACGCCTTCGGCAACACCCGCCTGTCCGACCTCCTCGGCGCCCTGGAGGAGACCTCGGGCCGCGACCTGAAGACCTGGTCGAAGGCATGGCTGGAGACGGCCGGCATCAACATCCTCCGCCCGGAGATCGAGACCGACGAGAACGGCGCCATCACCGCCTTCGCCGTCAAGCAGGAGGCCCCCGCGCTGCCCGCCGGCGCCAAGGGCGAGGCCGTCCTCCGCCCGCACCGGATCGCGATCGGCTTCTACGACCTCGACGCGACCGGCAAGCTGGTCCGCACCGAGCGCCTCGAACTCGACATCGAGGCCGCCGCGCTGACCGCGGTACCGCAGCTCGTGGGCAAGTCCCGCCCGGCGGTCGTCCTCCTCAACGACGACGACCTGTCGTACGCCAAGGTCCGCCTCGACGAGGTGTCCCTGAAGAACGTCACCGCGCACCTCGGCGACTTCGCCGAGTCCCTGCCGCGCGCCCTGTGCTGGTCCTCGGCCTGGGACATGACCCGCGACGGCGAGCTGGCCACCCGCGACTACCTGGAGCTCGTGCTCTCCGGGGTCGCCAAGGAGTCGGACATCGGCGTGGTCCAGTCGCTCCAGGGCCAGGTCAAGGCCGCCCTCGAGCTGTACGCGGCGCCGGAGTGGCGGGCCACCGGCCTCGCGCGCTGGGGCGCCTTCGCCCAGGAGCAGCTGCGCGCCGCCGACGGCGGCAGCGACCACCAGCTGGCGTGGGCGCGGGCCTTCGCGGCGACCGCGCGTACGGACGCGGAGCTCGACGTGCTCGCGGGGCTGCTCGACGGCTCCGAGGTGATCGAGGGCCTCGCCGTCGACACCGAGCTGCGCTGGGCGTTCGTGCAGCGCCTCGCGGCCACCGGCCGCTTCGACGAGGCGGAGATCGCCGCCGAGCTGGAGCGCGACCGTACGGCGGCGGGCGAGCGGCACGCGGCCACCGCGCGCGCGGCCCGTCCGACGAAGCCGGCGAAGGCGGAGGCCTGGGCCTCGGTCGTCGAGGACGACAAGCTGGCGAACGCCGTGCAGGAGGCCGTCATCGGCGGCTTCGTCCAGTCCGACCAGCGCGAGCTGCTCGCCCCGTACACGGCGAAGTACTTCGCGTCGATCAAGGGCATCTCGGAGACCCGCAGCCACGAGATCGTCCAGCAGATCGTGGTCGGCCTCTACCCGACGCTCCAGGTCTCGCAGGAGACCCTGGACGCGACGGACGCCTGGATCGCCGAGCACAACCCGGCCCCGGCGCTGCGGCGTCTGGTGACGGAGAGCCGCGCGGGCGTCGAGCGCGCGCTCCGGGCCCAGGCGGCGGACGCGGCCGCCGCGAAGTAGTACGTACGCGGAGAAGGGGCCCCGGACCGCATCGGTCCGGGGCCCCTTCGGCGTATCGGCGTGCCGGTGGATCAGCCCAGGGCCTTCATCCACTGCCAGCCGCCGGTACCGATGGTGACCGGCGTGCCGAGCCCGGTCGGGACGCCCGGCAGGAACTCCAGGTTCTCGGCGGTGCCCGCGGTCCGGGTCGTCCACAGGTCGGGCGTGCCGTCACCGTTCACGTCGCCCGACGTCACGGCCAGGCGCCGGTCGGCCGGCGTCAGCGGTCCGCCGCCGAGGGTGCGGATCTCGACGAGCTCCTGGGCGCCGTCCGAGCGGTACTCCTTGAGGGCGCCGGTGGCACGGTCGCGCGCCCAGAGGTCGGCCCGGCCGTCGTGGTCGACGTCGCCTGGGACGAGCACGTCGTACCCCGCCCACTCCGGCTTGCCGATCAGGACGGCGGCGCGGGGGGCGAAGGTGGGCGCGCCGTCGACGGCCGCACCGCCGCGGTGCAGCCACAGCCCGGTGACGCTCCTGGCCACGACGTCCGGCAGTCCGTCGCCGTCGACGTCTCCGGCGCTGATCGGGGTGCTGTTCGTCCAGCCGGTGGGCCGGCCGCCCATGGCGATACGGGGGCCGAGCTCGCCGCTCCCGGTGTTGGGGTAGACCCAGAGGGCGTCGCCGATCCGGGCGACGACGTCCTCGCGACCGTCGCCGGTCCAGTCGCCGCGGTGGCTGATCACCGCGTCGGCCCAGCCGCCGGTGCCGACCTGGCGCTGGACGCCGACACTGCCGCCGCCGGTGCCGGAGTACAGGCGCAGGTTGCCGTCGTCCTTGGCGGCCAGGAAGTCCGGGCGGCCGTCGCCGGTGAGGTCGCCGCCGGTGCCGGAGCCCGCCCGGGTCTCGGGGTGGGCGGCGGCGCGCAGCAGCTTGTGGTCGGAGAGCGGGGGCGTGCCCTCGGGCTCGGGTTCGATCGCGTCGGCGCGCACCGTGTGGAAGTCGCGGGCGCTGAGGAAGACGTGGTCGAACTTCATGTCCTCGTAGGTCGTGCTCTCGCCCGACCGGCAGACGGTGGCGTGGTTGTCCTTGCACGCCTTGGTGAAGAAGTCCGTGTCGTTCTCGTCGGCCTCGGCGAACGGGCCGGTGCCGGGCAGCCCGGCGCGGATCGGATCGAGCTGGGAGTACCCGGGGCCCGCGTTGAAGTCGCCGCCGAGGATGACGGGGACTCCGGCGGCCCAGGAGTCGATCTTCGCGAGCGTCTCGGAGGTCCCGAAGTCCGGGACGATGTACTGGGCGAGGTGCGTGGTGCAGGCGAGGGTGGTGCGGCCGTCGACGGGTCCCCGGGCGCAGAGCACGGCACGCGCGGTCTGCCCGTCGGGAACGGTCAGCTGGGCCGCGTACCGGTCGGCCGACGGTGCCTTGAGGAAGACGCCCATGCCGAACCGGGTGTCGGTGGCGGACCACTTGGCGCATCCTTCGTGGGACCTGGCACTGGTCCACACACCGGTGTAGCCGGGCAGTGCGTCACGCAGGGCTGCCCACTGCCCGAAGCAGAGCTCCTGGAGCATGAGCGCGTCGGTGTCCCACGCGACCGTCTGGTCACGGAGCTTGCCGGTCCAGGTCGCGAGGTCCAGTTGACTCTGGCAGTCCCAGGCACCGCAGACGTTGTACGTGATCGTGCGCACCGGCGGCGCGGTGGCCGGGTCCACGGTGTCGGCCGCGGCCACGGTCACCGTGCCGGCGAGCAGCACCAGGACGGCGGTGAGCCGAACTCCCCAGCGCAGGGCGGTTCTTCGAAGGCGTGTCATTCGGATCAGCCTACTGATCATCATGACGCGTACCGATCATCCAGAACCGGCCGTGAGGTCCGCCCGGCGGGCGGGCGTCGGCGCGCTGCCGCGCCGCCGGGCGGAAGTCCGAGGGTCAGCCGCCGAGCGCCGTGAACCGGGCGCGCAGATCCGCCGCGCCCTGCTCCGTCAGCGCCCCGTGCAGCCGCATCCGGGCGACGCCACCGTCGGGGAAGGCGTCGAGGCGGACGTGGGTGACGACGGCCTGGGCCGGGAGCTTGAAGCGGTGGAGGGTGTCGGGCTGGAGCTTGGTCCGGGGGATGATCTCGAACCACTCGCCCGTGTCGCCGTTGCGGCCCTGGAGGGCGATCCAGCCGGCCGAGTTGCCCTTGAGGTAGGCGGTGTCGATCTCGACGGCACGGACGGCGCCCTGCGCGGCGAGCCGGAAGCGCACCCAGTCATTGGTGCCGCGCACCCGGCGGCGCCGGTTCTCCCAGCCGTCGTCCATCTTGCGGGAGGTGCCGGGCAGGATGATCTGGGTCGGCGACGAGTAGAACTTGTCCGAGGCGTCCTCGTACGAACCGCCGTTGAGCACGGAGATCAGGTCGAGGGTGCCGAGCAGCTCCAGCCACTCGGGGTCGGGCACGACCTCGCCGTGGACGCGGAGGCGGGCGATGCCGCCGTCGGGGTGCTGGCAGACGCGGAGGTGGGTCCAGCGGCGCTCGGCGGAGATCGTGAAGCCGTTGGCGGCGTGGCCGCGGACGGGGGTCGGCGGGACGAGCTCCTCCCACTTGGCGTCGAGCAGCTCCTCGGGGCTCGGCGACCCCTCGACCGAGGTGGCCTGGATGCTCACGCGCTGCGGGTAGTTGCCGCGGAAGTGGGCGGTGTCGACGATGATCCCGCGGATCACGCCGGGGGCGCCGAGCCGGACGATCGCCCAGTCGTGGTCCTCGGGGGCGGGAAAGACGTTCTCGGCGTCGGCGCCACGGCGGCGGCGGGTCTCCCAGCCGTCCATGATCTTGCCCTTGTGACCGAAGTGCTCCGGGTCGAAGACGGCGCGCTCACGGACGAGGAGGTTCTCCCGCTCGGCGAAGAACTCGTCGTTCGCGGCGACGACACCGGCGCCGAGACGACGGTCGGCGAGGTCCACCAGCTCGGTGAAGGGGAAGTCACCGGTGCGGTAGTCGGCGTACGGGTCGCCACCGGAGTAGGGGGCGGCGTCGTTGGCGTGCGGGTCCTGGCTCGTCTCGAAGGTCATGCGTCGACTGTGCGCCCGGAGGACCTGGTCGGTCCATCGAATGTTTTCGATGGGCATATTCAGCTCTGCTGAACAATGTCGGGGCAGCTCTGCTGAACAATGTCGGGGTAGCCGTGCCGAACGATGTCGGGGTCAGCTCTGCTGAACGACGTCGGGGTCAGCTCTGCCGAACGACGTCGGGGTCAGCTCTGCCGAACGACGTCGGGGTCAGCTCTGCCGAACGACGTCGGGGTCAGCTCTGCTGAACGATGTCGGGGTCAGCTCTGCTGAACGGTTTCGCGTTGGGCGGCCGCCTGCCGGAGCGCGGCGAGCACCCGGGCCACCGCCGGGCCCTCCTCCGCCCCGCGCCGTACGGCCGCGACGACATGGCGGCGGGGCTGGTCGGCGGCGAGGACGCGCATGACGATCCCGGCGCCGCCCCGGCGCTCCGCGGAGGCCATCCGGGGCACCAGGGCGATCCCCATCCCGGCCTCGACCATGGCGAGGATCGCGGTCCAGCCGGAGGCGCTGTGGGCCTGCTCGGGGACAAAGCCCGCGGCCTCGCAGGCGGCGGTGGTGATCTCCGACCAGGGTCCCGAACCGCCGAAGATCCAGGGCTCGGCCGCGAGGTCGGCGAGCCGCAGGCCCGGCGCGTCGGCGTGCGGGTGCCCGGCGGGCAGGGCCACGTCGAGGGGGTCGGCGAGCAGCGGGACACGGCTGAACTTGGGGTCGCGCACGGAGGGCGCGTGGGCGGCGAGCGAGAGCGCCAGATCGACCTCGCCGGCCGAGAGCAGCTCGTACGCCTCCCCCGCCTCGGCCTCCCGGATCCGGACGTCGAGCCCGGGGTGCGCGCTCCGCAACTGCCGTACGGCGGGCACGACGAGCGCGGGCACGGACGTCGAGAACGCCGCCACCCGCACCTCGCCGGCCTCGCCCCGCAGATACCCGTCGAGCTCGGCGTCGGCGCGCTCCAGCTGCGCGAAGACCACCTCCGCGTGCCGCAGCACGAGGTGGGCGGCGTCGGTGAGCCGGACCCGGCGGCCCTGGGCCTCGAGGACCGGTACGCCGAGCTGTCTGGCGAGATTGGTGAGCTGCTGCGACACGGCCGAAGGGGTCATGAGCAGCGCCTCCGCGGTCGCGGTGACGGTGCCCCGGTCACGGAGGGTGCGGAGGATCTGGAGCTTCTTGATGTCCCAGTCGGTCATGGGCGCAACCTACCGGGCCGAACTCAGGGCCACTCCGCCGAGGATGAGCGCCATGCAGGCCACGCCGAGGGCGCCGAGGCGCTCGCCGAGCAGCGCGTCCGACAGGAGGGCGACGCAGACCGGCTGGAGGTAGTAGACGATCCCGGCGCGGGCGGCGCCGATGAGGCCGATGGCCTTGTTCCAGGCGAAGAAGGCGACGGCCGAGGAGAGGACGCCGACGTAGACGAGCGGGCCGACGGTGCCGGCGGTGGGCTCGAAGCCGCCCTGGGCAGCGACGCTGACCACGTGCACCGGAAGCAGCATCAGGGCGCCGAGCAGGAAGGTCGCGTAGAGGAAGACGACCCCGCCGAGTCCGTCCGGACGGCGCTTGAGCAGGGCGCTGTACGAGGCGAAGCTGAGAGCCGCGGCGAACATCCACAGGTCGCCGGCGCCGAGCCGGGCCGGGAGTGCCCCCTTGCCGACCAGGAGCAGCACGCCGGCACAGGCGATCACCATGCCCGTCACGCGCCGGGCCCCGAGCCGGGCGCCGCCGAACCGCTCGTACAGCGCCATGACCACCGGCGAGGCGGCCATGATCATGCCCATGTTGCCGGCGGAGGTGGTGAGTCCGGCCTGGTTGACGAGGGTGTTGTAGACGGTGATGCCGAGGAGTGAGGCGAGGGCGACGAAGCCGAGGTGACGGCGGATCAGGTGCCGCTGCCGCCAGGTGGCGCGGGCGGCGAAGGGGGTGACGACGAGGATCGCCACGATCCAGCGCCAGAAGGCGGCCTGGACGGGCGGGACGGTGTCGTGCAGGGCGCGGGCGGCGACGAAGCTGCCGGACCAGACGACGGTGGCGAGCAGGGCGAGGAGCACGCCGAAGCCGGCGCCTCGGACGGGCGCCGGCTTCCGGGTGACGACTGTGGTCGGGTGACGGGCGGTGATCAGGCTCATGCGGCCTACCGTCGCACTCCCGAAACCTCCAGGTCCATCGAAACTTCTCGATCGATCTTTTCAGTCGAGCTGAACGATTCGGCGCTCCCAGGAGCGCTGCCGGTGGCTCCCTTCGCCGCACGGGGGCCCTTCGGCGTACGGGGGCTCAGCTGGCCCGCCAGGGTGGCACCGAAGGCGATCGTCATGCCGATCAGCTGCACCGGGCCGAGCGCCTGACCGAGCGCCGCCCAGCCGATGATCGCGGCGGTGATCGGCGAGAGCGGGCCGAGGAGGGTGGCGGAGGAGGCACTGAGCTGCTCGATGCCGCGGAACCAGAGGAAGTACGAGATCGCGGTGTTGCCGAAGGCGAGGTACGCGTAGCCGGCCAGGTTGGTGCCGGTCAGGGCCGGCGGGGCGCCCTCGATCAGGAAGGCGATCGGCAGGATGATCAGGCCGCCCGCGGTGAGCTGCCAGCCGGTGAGCGCGAGGGCGCCGACGCCCTCGGGGCGGCCCCAGCGCTTGGTGAAGACGATGCCCGCAGACATCGAGAGGGAGGAGAGGAGTCCGGCGAGCACGCCGACCGTGTCGAACGCCGCCCCGGCCTTCAGGACCACGAGGCTGACGCCGAAGGCGGCGGCGACGGCGGTGAGCAGGGTCTTCACCGTGGGCTTCTCGCCGAGGAAGAGGGCGGCGAGGCCGACGACGAAGAGCGGGCCGACGGAGCCGACGACGGCGGCGATGCCGCCGGGGAGCCGGTAGGCGGCGAGGAAGAGCAGCGGGAAGAAGGCGCCGATGTTGAGGGCTCCGAGGACGGCGGACTTCCACCACCAGGCGCCCTGCGGGAGTTTGCGGGTGAGCGCCAGGAGCAGGAGTCCGGCGGGCAGGGCGCGCATGAGGCCGGTGAAGAGCGGCCGGTCGGGCGGCAGGAACTCCGTGGTGACGAAGTAGGTGGAGCCCCAGGAGATCGGGGCGAGGGCGGTCAGTGCGACGACGGCTGCCTTGCGGGACATGGCGGGTTCCCCCTTGATGCGGGTGCCGGGACTCGCGGACTTACCGACCCCGGACTGGCTTGGCGATAATTAACTTACCACTAAGCTACTTACTTGCAAGTGGCTTTCTTGCCATCGAGTCACGAGGAAGAGGAGACTGGTCACATGGAGACGAAGAACCCCGGCCCCGCCCACGATGCCGTCGACGCCATCACCGACCAGTGGGCGGCCGTCCGGCCCGACCTGGACACCGTGCCGATGGCCGTGTTCGGGCGGATCTACCGGCTCGCCAACGCCATGCGCGGCCGGGTGGACAAGGCGTACGCGCCCTACGGCCTGGCGCTCGGGGAGTTCGACGTGCTCGCGACCCTGCGCCGCTCCGGGGAGCCGTACACGCTCTCACCGCGCGAGCTGACGGCCACGCTGATGATCACCACCGGCGGGATGACCGGCCGACTGGACAAGCTGGAGAAGGCGGGGCTCGTCACGCGCAGCCCCGACCCGCACGACCGGCGCGGGCTGCGCGTCACGCTCACCGAGCACGGCCGGGAGCTGGTGGACCAGTCCGTCACCGCCGGCCTGGCGCAGCAGCGGGCGGCGCTCGAAGGCGCGCTCTCCGAGGAGGAGGCGGAGCAGCTGGCCGGGCTGCTGCGCAAGCTGCTCGCGACCACGGCGTGAGGCGCTGAGCGGGGCCCGAACGGGCCCTGGAGCGCCCTCGACGCACGCGAGGGCGCCGCACGGTACGTCGTACCGTGCGGCGCCCTCGGCGAAGCGGAGGAGAAGGCGGTCAGACCTTCTTGGACTTGTCGAGCACCATCACCAGGCCGATGATCACCAGGAACAGCGCCAGCGGTGCGGCCACGAACAGGCCGAGGGTCTCGACGACCGACAGCTTGGGGGCCGGGTCGTCGCCGTCGTCGCGGGTGAGCGCGAGCGCGGGGGACGACATGAGCAGCATCATCAGCGTCGTACCGGCCGCGAGCGAGCCGGCGCGCAGTGCGTTCTTCTTGTCCACGGTGCAAACGTAGCGAACACCTAATCGGACCGCGCGCCCGGGGGTGCCGTACGGGCGTCCCGGGCCGCCACGCGAGCGTCCGAGGTCGCTGTACTCACCTCCTGGGCCGCCGTACGCGCGTGGAGTTCGCGCAGCAGGGCGTGCGCCCGGGGGGAGGCGGCGAGGCGCTCCAGGGTGATCGGCTGCCCGTCCGCGTCCGCGAGCGGCAGCCGCCAGTTGGGGTACTCGTCCCAGGTGCCGGGCAGGTTCTGCGGTCTGCGGTCCCCCACCGCGTCCGGCAGCCAGACCCCCACCATGCGGGCCGGGGTGTCGAGCAGGAACCGGTGGACGGCCCTGATCTCGGCCTCCTCGCCCCCCGGGCCCTCCGGGAGCAGCCCGAGCCGCTGGAACAGGCCCAGCCACTCGGCGGTCTCGGCCGCGTCCGACGCCCGCTCGCGCTCCAGGTCGCCGGGGAGCAGGCCGAGGCGGTGCCGCAGGGTGACGTGGTCACCGGCGAGCCGGGCCGCGGTCGGGGGCAGGTCGTGGGTGGTGGCGGTGGCCACGCACGCGGCGCGCCACTCGGCCGGCGGCAGCGGGAGGCCGGTGCCCGCCCAGTCCCGCTCGAACCAGAGCACGGAGGTGCCGAACACCCCGCGCGCGGCCAGCTCCTCCCGTACGCCCGGCTCGACCGTGCCGAGGTCCTCGCCGATGACGAGGGCGCCGGCGCGGTGGGCCTCCAGGACGAGGACGGCGAGCATCGCCTCGGCGTCGTACCGGACGTACGTGCCCTCGGTGGGCTCGTGGCCCTCCGGCACCCACCAGAGCCGGAACAGGCCCATCACGTGGTCGATGCGCAGCGCGCCCGCGTGGCGCAGGAGTTCGCGGAGGAGACCGCGGTACGGGGCGTAGCCGGTGGCGGCCAGGGCGTCGGGCCGCCAGGGCGGCAGACCCCAGTCCTGGCCACGGGAGTTGAAGGCGTCGGGCGGGGCGCCGACCGACATGCCGGCCGCGAAGGCCTCCTGCTGCGCCCAGGCGTCGGAGCCCTCCGGGTGGACGCCGACCGCGAGGTCGTGGACGATCCCGACCTCCATCCCGGCCTCGCGGGCGGCCGCGGCGGCGTCGGCGAGCTGCCGGTCCGTCAGCCAGGCCAGCCGGCAGTGGAAGTCGACCCGGGCGGCGAGGGCGGGGTCGTCACGGACGACGGCCTCCGCCGTGCGGGGGGCACGCAGCTCCTCGGGCCAGGTCCGCCAGTGGTGGCCGTGCCGCTCGGCGAGCGCCTGGTAGGTGGCGTGGTCCTCCAGGGCCCGGCCGCGGGCGGCGAGGAAGTCGTGGAAGTCGGCGCGCCGCCCGGGGCCGGGTTCGACGCTCCCGACGACGAGTTCGAGGGCCCGCCTCTTCACCTCCCACACCGCGTCCCGGTCGATCGCCGCGCCCTTGCCGAGGACCCGCTCGCGCAGGTCGGCGGCCTCGGCCAGGATCAGGTCGAGCTCCTCGCGGCGCTCGGGCCCGACCAGGGCGTACTCGGGGATCGCCTCGATCCGCAGATGGACCGGGTCCGGGAAGCGGCGCGAGGACGGGCGGTACGGGGAGGGGTCGCCGGGCGCCCCGGGCACGCCCGCGTGGAGCGGGTTGACCTGGACGAATCCGGCGCCGTGCGTGCGGCCCGCCCAGGTGACGAGTTCGCGCAGGTCGCCGAGGTCGCCCATGCCCCAGGAGCGGGTGGAGAGCAGCGAGTAGAGCTGGACGAGCAGCCCGTACGCTCGCCGCCCGGGTCCCGGCACGCGCGTGGGGCTCACGATCAGGGTGGCGGTGGCGGCGCGCCCGTCGGGGGCCTCCGCCTCGACCGCGTGGACGCCGGGGGGAAGCCGCTCCCAGTCCGGGCCGGTGACGAGGGCACCGTCCTCGGTGGTGACCCGGAGCCGGGTGCCGGGCGGCAGGTCCGCCGGCGGGCGGGCGGGCTCCGCACCGCGCCACCGGACCAGGGTCGGGGGCAACAGGCGCTCCCGGTCGCTCCGTTCGGCCGCGGCGAGAGCGGCGGCGACCGCTTCCGGCGTCGCCGCGTCCACGCCGAGGGCGCCGAGGACGGCCACCACGGTCGCGTCCGGCACGGGCACGGTGACGCCCGCGGAGGGGCTGTAGGCGGTGGCGACGCCGTGACGGGCGGCGAGACGGGCCAGGGTCACTTCACACTCCGGGGGACTCCGTGCCCGCACTTCCTGGGGCGGTGGGTTCGCTGGTGAGGGGGGCCGCCACGGTCAGGGGCGGTTCGCTGGTGAGGGGCGCGGCGTCGGGGAGCGGCGGTTCGCTGGTCAGCGGCTCGCCGGTACGGGCCGGCTGCTGCGGAATCCGTATCCGTCCGAGGTGCGGGGTGGTCGTGGCCACGGGGGTCTCCCGATTCGTCTCGACAGGTTTGACCTGGGTAACGACTGAGCCCTACCCACCGCACCTCGTTTTACCGGCGGAAAGTGACGAAGTGACGTCACCTCGCCGACGGCTCACCGGGCAAAGCCGACACATCGGCCACGCGCATTGACACCTCAGTGCGACGGGTGGTGGGCTCGTGACCCACTCGTGACCATCCGGCGAGCGGCCGGCGGCCCCGGCCGAAAGGGAGACCTCCGTGCACCTAGGGCACCTCGGGCGCAGGAAGCGCACCGCGACGGCCGTCGCCGCCGCCGTCATCGGCGGCCTCCTCGGCGGCGCGGTGCCGGGCTCGGCGCAGGCGACCCCGAGGACGGCCCCGTTCGCCCCCACGGCGCCCCTGGCGCCGACGGCACCGGCCGCGCCGGCGGACCCGACCGGCCCGGCGGACTCCGCGACCCCGGTCGCCCCCACGCCCCCCTCCCCCACCGCTTCCTCCCGCACGGCCGCGGACCCCGCCACCGCGCGCGTGCCCGCCGTCTGGCCGCGCCCGCAGTCGCTGACCGGCTCCGGGCCCGCCGTACGCCTCGGGGACGAGGTGACGCTGCTCGCGGACGCCGACGCCGATCCGTACGCCCTCGCCGCCCTGCGCGAGCTGCTGCGGGCCGCCGGGGTACGGACCGTCCACACCGGACTCCCGGGCCGGGGACCGCTCTTCCGGGTCGCGGGACCCTCCGGCGGGGCCGCCGAGGACGCGCTGAGCGCCCTGCGCGTGCCCGACCGACTCGATCTGCCGCGCGGCGGCTACCGGCTCGCCACGGGCCGCCTCCAGGGCCGGGACACGGTCGTCCTGGACGGGGTGGGCGAGGACGGTCTGTTCCACGCCGTGCAGACGCTGCGCCAACTCCTCGGCACGGGCCGGGAGATCCCCGGGGTCGTCGTGCGCGACTGGCCGGGCACGGCCGAGCGCGGGATCACCGAGGGCTTCTACGGCACCCCCTGGACCGCCGGACAGCGGCTCGCCCAGGTCGACTTCCTGGGCCGGACCAAGCAGAACCGCTATCTGTACGCGCCCGGCGACGACCCGTACCGGGGAGCGCAGTGGCGCGAGCCCTACCCGGCCGCGCAGCAGGCCGAGTTCCGCGCGCTCGCGGAGCGGGCCCGGGCCAACCATGTGACGCTCGGCTGGGCCGTGGCGCCCGCCCAGTCCATGTGCCTGTCCTCGCCCGGCGACATGGCGGCGCTGACGCGGAAGCTCGACGCGATGTGGGCGCTCGGGGTGCGCTCCTTCCAGCTCCAGTTCCAGGACGCCTCGTACGACGAGTGGCACTGCGACCGGGACGCCGACACCTTCGGGCGGGGTCCCGAGGCCGCGGCCGCCGCCCACGCGCGCGTGGCGAACACGGTCGCCCGCCATCTCGCCGAACGGCACCCGGACGCCGAGCCGCTGACGGTGATGCCGACGGAGTACTACCAGGACGGCCCGACCGCGTACCGCACCGGGCTCGCCGGGGCGCTCGACCCGGACGTGCGGGTGGCGTGGACCGGCGTCGGCGTCGTGCCGCGCTCGATCACCGGCGGCGAACTGGCGCAGGCCCGGAGCGCGCTGCGCCACCCGCTGGTCACCATGGACAACTACCCGGTCAACGACTACGCGCAGGACCGGCTGTTCCTCGGACCCGCGACGGGCCGGGAGCCTGCCGTGGCCGCCGGTTCCGCCGCCTTCCTCGCACTCGCCATGGAGCAGCCCGCGGCCTCCCGCGTCCCGCTCTTCACCACCGCCGACTACGCCTGGAACCCGCGCGGCTACCGGCCGGAGGAGTCCTGGCAGGCGGCCGTCGACGACCTCGCGGGACCGGAACCCACCGCCCGCGAGGCCCTGCGGGCGCTCGCCGGGAACGGCGCCTCCTCGGTCCTCGACCCGGCGGGCGAATCGGCGTACCTGAAGCCGCTCCTGGCGGCCTTCTGGGACCCCCGGACGAGCGCGGACACCGGCGCGAACGCACAGCGGGAGAAGACGGCGCGGGAGCTGCGGGCCGCGTTCACCGTGATGCGCGAGGCTCCCGGGCGGCTCTCGGGCAGCGCCGGCGGCACCCTCGACGACGAGACCGACCCCTGGCTCGACCAGCTGTCCCGGTACGGCCTGGCGGGCGAGACGGCGGTCGACATGCTCGTGGCCCAGGAGTCCGGTGACGGCGCGGCGGCCTGGCGGGCGCAGTTGAGCCTGGAAGCGCTGCGGAAGGACATCGCGGGGAGCCGGGTGACGGTCGGCGCGGGGGTGCTCGACCCGTTCCTCACGCGCGCGGTGGACCGGGCGAAGGCCTGGACCGGCGCGGACCGGACCCCGGCGGCCCGTGCCGAGCGCGCCACCGACTCGTACACCGTGCGGCTCGACCGGGCGCGGCCCGTGGAGGCCCTGACGGTGATGACGGAGCCGGGTGCAGGGGACGCGGGCGACGCGCGCGTGGAGGCGTACGTCCCGGGCGAGGGCTGGCGGCCGCTCGGCCCGCTGTCGGCGTCCGGCTGGACGCAGGCCGAGCTGAAGGGGCTGCGGGCCGAGGCGCTGCGGGTCGTGTGGAGCGGCGAGGGACCGGCGCCCGAGGTGCGTTCGCTCGTGCCGTGGTTCGCGGACGGGCCGCGCGCGGGACTCGACCTGGCCCGTACGGAGACGGACGCGGAGATCGGCGGCCGGTCCCAGCGGGTGGACGTGGAGTTGTCGGGCCTGCGCGCCGGCGAGGTGCGCGGGCCGCTGACGGCGAAGCCCCCGAAGGGGATCACGGTCACCCTGCCGAAGCAGGCGGTGGTCGAGCGCGGCGCCCGGTCGACCGTCCCGCTGGAGGTGTCGGTGGCACCGGACGCGCACGCGGGCACGTACCGGGTGCCGGTGTCCTTCGCGGGCGAGGAGCGGGTGCTGACGGTGCGGGCCTTCCCCCGTACGGCGGGCCCCGATCTGGCGCGGACGGCGACGGCCTCCTCCTCGGGCGACGAGACGCCGGACTTCCCGGCCTCCCAGGCGGTGGACGGCGATCCGGCCACCCGCTGGTCCTCCCCGGTGGAGGACGGCGCCTGGTGGCAGCTGGAGCTGCCGGAGCCGGCCCGGATAGGGCAGGTGGTGCTGCACTGGCAGGACGCGTACGCCTCCCGCTACCGGGTCCAGGTCTCGGCCGACGGGCGCGTCTGGCGCACGGCGGCCACGGTCGCGGAGGGCCGGGGCGGCCGGGAGTCGGTCCGGATGGACGCGGCGGACACGCGCTTCCTGCGGGTGCAGGGCGAGACGCGGGCGACACAGTACGGCTACTCGCTCTGGTCGGTGGAGACCTATGCCGTACTGCCGCAGGACCCGGTGAAGTCGCCTGCCGTACCGCCGCAGGACCCGGTGAAGTCGTCGCAGCCGACGGAGCCGACGGCTGAGGCCGAGGGCACGCCGGAGGAGCGGCCCGCCCCCTGAGGGGCACGCCGCTCCCGTGCCGTACCGCCCCCGCGTACGTACGCCGGTACCGCGTGCGTACGCGAAAGGCCCGGCTCAACCCGTCGTCAGCGCCCTCACGGGGGCGTCGGCGACGGAGTCGATCCGGGCCATCACATCCTCGGCTCCGTACGGCTGGAGGTACGGCAGCCAGCGGGGGTCCCGGTGTCCGGTCCCGATGATCCGCCAGGCCAGGCCGGTCGGCGGGGCCGGTTGGTGGCGCAGCCGCCAGCCGATCTCGCGCAGGTGCCGGTCGGCCTTGACGTGGTTGCAGCGGCGGCAGGCCGCCACCACGTTCTCCCAGGCGTGCGTACCCCCGCGGCTGCGGGGGATGACGTGGTCGACGCTGGTCGCGACACCCCCGCAGTACATGCAGCGCCCGCCGTCGCGGGCGAAGAGGGCTCTGCGGGTCAAGGGAACGGGCCCCCGGTAGGGGACCCGCACGAAGCGCTTCAGTCGCACCACGCTGGGCGCGGGGACGACTTGGGTCTCGCTGTGCAGGAAGGCGCCGGATTCCTCGAGGCAGAGAGCCTTGTTCTCCAGGACGAGGACGAGTGCGCGGCGGAGCGGTACGACGCCGAGCGGCTCGTACGACGCGTTGAGGACCAGGACATGCGGCACGGATGCCTCCTATGACGCCGGCGGCGCGTGGCTCGCGCCGGGACGAACTGCTCTCAGTCTCTCCTCATGCCTGGTCGGAACGCCACCACGTACCGGGATCGGGGTGACGGGCCCGGCGTGTTCTCGACCACATCGGCATGACTCCTTCTCTCTGCCCGGGTGAGGTCCGTCTCTCCCTCGAACAGGGCTACGGGACCACGTCCGACGCCCCGTTACTGTGGATGGTCTGCGTACGCGATGCCTGGAGGTTCCCCCGTGTTTTGGTCCGCCCCAGCGGCTGCCACCGAACCCGAGCCCATTCCGGTGACCCTCGACGAGGCGGCGGAGAAGGCCACGAACGCGGCGAGCTGGGTGGAGCAGAACTGGTCCACCTGGCTGAACACCGGCCTGCGCATCCTGCTGATCCTGGTCGTCGCGCTGCTCCTGCGGATGGCCGTCCGCCGGGCCCTGACGAAGCTGATCGAGCGGATGAACCGCTCGGCGCAGGCGGTGGAGGGGACGGCCCTGGGCGGCCTTCTCGTCAACACCGAGCGCCGGCGGCAGCGCTCGGAGGCGATCGGTTCGGTCCTGCGTTCGGTGGCGTCGTTCCTGATTCTGGGCACGGCCGGGCTGATGATCCTGGGCGCCTTCAAGATCGACCTGGCGCCGCTGCTCGCCTCGGCCGGTGTGGCCGGTGTGGCGATCGGTTTCGGCGCCCGGAACCTGGTGACGGACTTCCTGTCGGGTGTCTTCATGATCCTGGAGGACCAGTACGGCGTGGGTGACTCCGTCGACGCGGGCGTGGCCTCCGGCGAGGTCGTGGAGGTCGGCCTGCGGGTGACCAAGCTGCGGGGTGTGGACGGCGAGATCTGGTACGTGCGCAACGGTGAGATCAAGCGGATAGGGAACCTCAGCCAGGGTTGGGCGACGGCGGGCGTGGACGTGACCGTCCGGCCGACGGAGGACCTGGACCGGGTGAAGTCCGTGATCGTCGGGGCGGCGGAGTCCATGGCGAAGGAGGAGCCGTGGAACGAGCGCCTCTGGGGTCCGGTGGAGGTGCTCGGTCTGAACGAGGTGCTCCTCGACTCGATGACCGTCCGGGTCTCGGCGAAGACGATGCCGGGGAAGGCGCTTGGCGTGGAACGCGAGCTGCGCTGGCGGATCAAGCGGGGCCTGGACGAGGCCGGCATCCGGATCGTGGGCGGGGTTCCGGCCCAGGCCGAGGAGTCGGCCGCCGATCCGACGGCCGGCATGTCGGCCCCTTCGGCCTTCGCCTCGGCGACCTCGCCGCAGTCGGCGGCGGCGACCCCGCTGCCGAGGCCGGATCTCAACAAGTAGGAGCACGCGGACGAGCAGCAGCACGCGCGTACACGACGCCCCCGCAGGTAACGCTTTGGTTGCCTTCGGGGGCGTCTCGTGTGCCCGGGTATTGACGCCCCCGTGACGGCCGCCTTATTTTCCTCCCACCGAATAGGAAACTTTCCTAACAGTGGTAGGGGAAGACGGGCCGCCGACAGGCAGCAGAATGGCCCGACCAGAAGCCGAAGGGCAGGTGCGACCTCATGGCCGGTACGACCCCGGGAACGCCCGGCACGCCGCGCGTACTGCGTGCCATGAACGACCGCGCAGCCCTGGACCTGCTCCTGGAGCACGGCCCCCTCTCACGGACCCGGATCGGCAAGCTCACCGGCCTGTCCAAGCCGACCGCCTCCCAGCTCCTCGCCCGCCTCGAAGCGGCCGGGCTCGTCGTCGCCACCGGGACCACCGAAGGCCGGCCCGGACCGAACGCCCAGCTCTACGCGGTCGACGCGCGGGCCGCGTACGCCGCCGGACTCGACGTCAACCAGTTCCGCATCCGCGCCGCCGTCGCCGACATCACGGGCGAGATCGTCGGCGAGTACGAACTCCGCACCCCCGGCCGTGCCGCCTCCGGCGTCGTCCGCCAGGTCACCGACGCCCTCGACGGGGCCGTCAAGGCGGCCGGGATCGGCCGCGAGGACGTCCGGCGCCTGGTCATCGGCACCCCCGGTGCCTTCGACCCTGCCACCGGGCGCCTGCGGTACGCCTCCCACCTGCCCGGCTGGCACTCCCCCACCCTGCTGGAGGAGCTGGCCGCCGTCCTCCCGATGCCGTTCGAGTACGAGAACGACGTCAACCTCGTCGCCGTCGCGGAACAGCGCGTCGGCGCCGCCCGCGGCCACGCGGACTTCGCCCTCCTGTGGAACGAGGAGGGCATGGGCGCCGCCCTCGTCCTCGGCGGCCGACTGCACCGCGGCTTCACCGGCGGCGCCGGCGAGGTCGGCTTCCTGCCCGTGCCCGGCACCCCGCTCGTACGGCAGGTCACCAAGGCCAACTCCGGCGGCTTCCAGGAGCTCGCGGGCGTCCAGTCCGTGCCCCGGATCGCCCGCGCCGCGGGGATCGACACCCCCGAGCAGCCGTACGTACAGGTCGCCGCCCGGCTGCTCGGCCACGCCGTCGAGGCGCACGGCGACGACCCCCGGTACGCGGAACTGCTCGACCGGTACGCCGAGCGCCTCGCCACCGGACTCGCCTCCCTCGTGGCCGTCCTCGACCCCGAACTGATCGTGCTGTCCGGAGACGCCCTCGTCACCGGCGGCGAACCCCTGCGCGCGCGCGTGCAGTCCGAACTCGCCGACCTCGCCCCTTCCCGGCCGCGGCTCGTCCTCTCCGCCGTACGCCGGAGTCCCGTGCTGCGCGGCGCACTCGAAAGCGCCCTCGCCACCACGCGCGACGAGGTCTTCGACACCTCGCGCTGACCGTCCCTGCCCCTCCGCACGCCCCGACCCGCCACAGGGAGACACCGTCATGCCCGTACGTCCGCGCAGAGCAGCCGCCGCGCTCGCCGCCACCGCATCGATCGCCCTCTTCGCCTCCGCCTGTACGGGCTCCGCGAACAACGCGGCCTCCGGCGACCCCAAGGCCGAGACCACCATCACCTTCTGGCACGGCTGGGCGGCGCCCGCCGAGGTCAAGGCGATCGAGGACCAGATCGCCCGCTTCGAGAAGGCCCACCCGAACATCAAGGTGAAGGTCGTCGGCGGCATCAACGACGACAAGCTGGGCCAGGCGCTGCGCGCGGGCGGTTCGAAGGGGCCGGACGTCGTCTCCTCCTTCACGACGGCCAACGTCGGCAAGTTCTGCGCCTCGGGCGCGCTCACCGACCTCGAGCCCTTCATCGAGAAGGACAAGCTGGACCTGGACAAGACGTTCCCGAAGGTCCTCCAGGAGTACACGCAGTTCGAGGGCAAGCGGTGCAGCCTGCCGCTGCTCTCCGACGCGTACGGCCTCTTCTACAACAAGGACGCGTTCAAGGCGGCCGGCCTCGACCCGGAAGCCCCGCCGAAGACCTGGTCCGAGTTCACCGAGGTCGCCAAGACGCTCACCAAGACCAAGGGCGACTCCTACGAGCAGCTCGGCTTCATGCCGAACTACCTCGGCTACGAGACCGTCGTCTCGCACTACATGTCGCAGTGGGGTCACCAGGGGTACTTCGACGCCAGCGGCAAGTCGAGCGTCGGCAAGGACCCGGCGTTCGCCGAGATGATGACGTACCAGAAGTCCCTGGTGGACGCCCTCGGCGGCTTCCAGAAGCTCGACAAGTACCGCACCACCTTCGGCGACGAGTGGGGCGCCCAGCACCCCTTCCAGACCGGCCAGGTCGCGATGCAGCTGGACGGCGAGTGGCGGCTGAACTTCGTCAAGAACGCCAAGGTCGACTTCGAGGTCGGCGTCGCGCCGCTGCCCGTCGCCGACGACGAGGTGGCCGATTACGGCAAGGGCTACCTCTCCGGCACGATCATGGGCATCGCACCGCAGAGCAAGAAGCAGAACGCCGCCTGGGAGCTGGTCAAGTACATGACCACGGACACCGAGGCCGTGGTGAACTTCGCCAACAACATCGGCAACGTCCCCTCCACCCTGGAGGCGCTGAAGTCCCCGAACCTGAAGCTCGACGCGCGCTTCAAGACCTTCCTGGACATCGCCCAGCACCCCAGGTCCACCACCTCGGACGGCGCCGTGAACGGCTCCGCGTACCAGGACACCCTCCAGAAGTTCGCCCAGCAGTACGAGAAGGGCCAGGTCACGGACCTGAAGAAGGGCCTTGAGGACACCGCGGCCCAGATCGACCGCGACATCGCCGCGGCGAAGTGACGGCCGGGACCCGCCACCCATGAGCACGGACACCCTGCCCGCGAAGGAGGCGGCCGCCCCGGCCGCCCCCTCCCCCGGGGGACGGAACACACTGCGGTCCAAGCGCCGGCGCAACGCGCTCCGCACCCTGGCGTTCATGTCGCCCTGGCTGATCGGATTCGGCGTCTTCTTCGCCTATCCGCTCATCTCCACGCTGTACTTCTCCTTCATGCGGTACGACGGCCTCAACCCGCCGGAATGGCGGGGCCTGGGAAACTGGTCGTACGTCTTCGGCGACCTCCCGCAGTTCTGGCCGGCCCTGCAGAACACCCTCTGGCTGGCCGTCGTGATGGTCTCCTGCCGGGTGCTCTTCGGCCTCGGCATCGGCATGCTGATCACCAAGATCAAGACCGGCGCCGGGATCTACCGCACCCTCTTCTACCTGCCGTACCTGGCACCGCCGGTGGCCGCCACGCTGGCCTTCGTCTTCCTGCTCAACCCCGGCACCGGGCCGGTCAACTCGTTCCTGGAGGCGGTCGGCATCCCCGCCCCCTCCTGGTTCAACGACGCCGACTGGTCCAAGCCCGCGCTGACCGTCCTCGCCGTGTGGGGCGTCGGCGACCTCATGGTCATCTTCATGGCCGCGCTGCTCGACGTACCGAAGGAGCAGTACGAGGCCGCCGAGCTGGACGGCGCCTCGGCCTGGCAGCGGTTCCGCTACATCACCCTGCCGAACATCTCGCCGATCGTGCTCTTCGCGGTCGTCACCGGGATCATCGGCGCGATGCAGTACTACACGCAGCCGATCGTGGCCTCGAAGGTCGCCTCGGGCGCGATGGGCGGCTCCGGAGTCACCTTCGTCCCCGGCTATCCGGACGACTCCACGCTGACCCTCCCGCAGCTGGTCTACAGCCTCGGCTTCAGCCAGTTCAACTACGGCGCGGCCTGCGTCGTGGCACTGGCGCTCTTCGCCTTCTCCATGGCCTTCACCGCGCTCCTCATGCGCCGGCGCGGCGGCCTGATCGGCTCGGGTGACTGACTCATGACGAACGCAACCGCCCCCGCCCGTCCCGTGGAGAACCGCACGGTGAGCCCCGCCGAGAAGCGGGCCCGCCGGAAGTCGCTGCTGCACTGGATCGCCGTGCACTCGCTCGGCATCGCCGCGGCCCTGTTCTTCGTGCTCCCGTTCGTCTTCGTCTTCCTGACCTCCCTGATGAGCGACCAGCAGGCGCTCACCCGGGACCTGACGCCGAACTCCTGGCACTGGGAGAACTACGTCAAGGTCTTCGAGACGGACGGCTTCCTCACCTGGTGGAAGAACTCGCTGCTGTACGCGGGACTCGGCACCGTCCTCGTCGTGGTGTCGTCGATACCCGTGGCGTACGCGCTCGCCAAGCTCCGTTTCCGCGGCCGGCACCTGTCGCTGCTGCTCGTCATCTCGATGATGATGCTGCCGCCGCAGGTGATCATCATCCCGATGTACCTGTTCTGGGCCAAGCAGATGGACCTCTCCGGCAGCCTGTGGCCGCTCATCATCCCGATGGCCTTCGGTGACGCCTTCGCCATCTTCCTGCTGCGCCAGTTCCTGCTGACCATCCCGAACGAGTACATCGAGGCCGCGAAGATCGACGGGTGCGGCGAGTTCCGCACCCTGATCCGGGTCGTGCTCCCGATGGCGAAGCCCGGCATCGCCGCCGTGGCCCTCTTCCAGTTCTTCTACTGCTGGAACGACTACTTCGGGCCGCAGATCTACGCCTCGGAGAACCCGGGTGCCTGGACGCTCAGTTACGGACTGGAGTCCTTCAAGGGCGCGCACCACACCGACTGGAATCTGACCATGGCCGCGACCGTCCTGGTCATGGCCCCTGTGATCCTCGTCTTCTTCTTCGCCCAGAAGGCGTTCGTCGAGGGAGTCACACTGACCGGAGTGAAGGGCTGAACACACGATGAAGCTCACTGTCGTGGGGGGCGGTTCCACCTACACCCCCGAACTGATCGACGGGTTCGCGCGGTTGCGCGACACCCTGCCCATCACCGAACTCGTCCTCGTCGACCCGGCCGCCGAGCGGCTCGACCTGGTCGGCGGTCTCGCCCGGCGCATCTTCGCCAAGCAGGACCACGAGGGGAAGATCACCACCACCTCCGACCTCGACGCCGGGGTCGACGGCGCCGACGCCGTGCTGCTCC
This sequence comes from Streptomyces sp. NBC_01077, assembly GCF_045162855.1. Lineage (NCBI taxonomy): Bacteria > Bacillati > Actinomycetota > Actinomycetes > Kitasatosporales > Streptomycetaceae > Streptomyces > Streptomyces sp. NBC_01077. The sequence continues at coordinate 3,706,100 of NZ_CP108669.1, forward strand.
AGCTGCGGGTCGGCGGGCAGGCCGCCCGTCAGCAGGACGAGACCTGGCCGCTGGAGTGCGGCTGCGTCGGCCAGGAGACCACCGGCGCCGGCGGTCTCGCCAAGGCGCTGCGCACGGTCCCGGTCGTCCTGGACATCGCGGAGCGGGTCCGGCGCGCCAACCCGGACGCCTGGATCATCGACTTCACCAACCCGGTCGGCATCGTCACGCGGGCCCTGCTCCAGGCCGGACACAAGGCCGTCGGCCTGTGCAACGTGGCCATCGGCTTCCAGCGGAAGTTCGCCGGGCTCCTGGGCGTCGCCCCGTCCGAGGTCCACCTGGACCATGTCGGGCTCAACCACCTGACCTGGGAACGCGCCGTGCGCGTCGGGGGCCCCGAGGGCGAGAACGTGCTGCCCGGGCTGCTCGCCGAGCACGGCGACACGATCGCCGACGACCTGCGGCTGCCCCGCCCGGTCCTCGACCGGCTCGGCGTCGTCCCCTCGTACTACCTGCGCTACTTCTACGCGCACGACGAGGTCGTGCGGGAGCTCGGCACCAAGCCCTCGCGGGCCGCCGAGGTCGCCGCGATGGAGCGGGAACTCCTGGAGATGTACGGGGACCCGGCGCTCGACGAGAAGCCGACCCTGCTCGCCAAGCGCGGCGGCGCCTTCTACTCGGAGGCGGCCGTGGACCTGGCGGCCTCCCTCCTCGGCGGCGGGGGTTCGCCGTACCAGGTGGTCAACACGTACAACAACGGCACGCTTCCGTTCCTGCCGGACGACGCCGTCATCGAGACGCAGGCCGCGGTCGGCGCCCGCGGTGCCGCGCCGCTGCCGGTCGCCCCGCTCGACCCGCTGTACGCCGGTCTCATCGCCAACATCACGGCCTACGAGGACCTGGCGCTCGAAGCGGCGCTGCGCGGTGGCCGGGACCGGGTGTTCAAGGCGCTGCTCGCGCACCCGCTGGTGGGTCAGTACGCGTACGCCGACGGGCTCACCGACCGGCTGATCGCGCACAACCGGGAGCACCTCGCGTGGGCGTGAACCTGAACGGCGTGCTCCTCGCGATCGACGCGGGGAACAGCAAGACCGACGTCGCGGTCCTCGCCCCGGACGGCACCGTCCTCGGCGCGGCCCGCGGCGGCGGGTTCCAGCCGCCGGTGGTGGGGGTGGAGACGGCCGTCGACTCCCTGGCGGAGATCGTCGGGCGGGCGTGGGCGGAGGCCGGCGGCACCGGCCTCTCCCCCGCGTTCGCCCATGTCGCGGCCTGTCTCGCCAACGCCGACCTGCCCGTCGAGGAGACCGCCCTCCAGGCCGAACTCCTCCGCAGGGGCTGGAGCCGGTCGGTGCGGGTGCACAACGACACCTTCGCCATACTGCGGGCCGGGCTCGACGAGCCGCGCGGTGTCGCGGTGGTGTGCGGGGCGGGCATCAACTGCGTCGGGATGACCCCGGACGGGCGGACCGCGCGCTTCCCCGCGATCGGGAAGATCTCCGGCGACTGGGGCGGCGGCAGCGGCATGGCCGAGGAGGCGCTCTGGTTCGGGGCGCGCGCCGAGGACGGGCGCGGCGAGCCGTCCGAGCTGGCCAGGGCGCTGCCGGCGCACTTCGGTCTGGAGACGATGTACGCGCTGATCGAGGCGCTGCACCTGGGTCTTGTGCCCTTCGAGCGACGGCACGAGCTGACGCCGGTTCTCTTCCGGGTGAGCGCGGACGGCGACCCGGTCGCGCTGTCGCTGGTGCACCGGCTCGCCGAGGAGGTCGTCGCGCTGTCGGCGGTCGCGCTCGGGCGGCTCGGGCTGCTCGACGAGGAGGCGCCGGTGATGCTGGGCGGCAGCGTGCTCGCCGCGCGCCATCCGCAGCTGGAGGAGAAGATCCGTGAACTCCTCGCCGAGCGGGCGCCGAAGGCCGTCGTCGGCTTCGTGACGGCGCCGCCGGTCCTCGGGGCGGGGCTGCTCGCCCTGGACGAGGTGGCGGCGGGCCCGGAGGCGGCGGCGCTGCTGCGGGAGCACTACGGGTCCTGAGGAACGGGACCTGAGGAACAGGGCTTGAGGAACAGGGCGGTTCGCGGGGCGTCTCTTCGCTGTGAAGAGACGCCCCGCGACCATGTTCACCTGTTCGAGCGATGTCCGATACGGAACCGATCACGGCTTGGCGACGTATTCAGAGTGAGGGGATTCGCCCGCGGATGTGCCGGGGGCATGCGGCACGATAAGAACAAGATCCAGTCAATCCCGGTGTGCGGACGGCCCCCTGCGGCCATACTGCAGGCCGGACCGGCCGAAGTCGGCGACCAAGGGGGAGGTCACGTGACACACCCGCCGAACGCACCTGCCGCCCCGGCGGCGCGGAGCACGGCGCCCGCGCCCGCGCGCCCGGCCGGCGTGCCCGCGCAGCCGTCACCCGCGCCCGGCGCCGCCCCGCCCGCGGGGCAGAGCGCCTGGGCCGTGGGACGGGAGCGGCTGCGGGTCGCCACGACGACCGAGCCCGGCCGGCTCCAGATCCTCGGGGCCGTCCTCGCCCTGCTCGTCGTCGCGTTCGGGGCCGTCACCGCCCTCCAGGTCGACGACCGGGCCACCGCCGCCGACGACGTCGTCAGCCGCAGCCAGCCGCTGTCCGCCGACGCCGCCGCGATCTACCGCTCCCTCGCCGACGCGGACACCACCGCCGCCAGCGGCTTCCTCGCGGGCACCCTGGAGCCCGCGGAGTCCCGCGCGCGGTACGACCGGGACATCTCCACCGCCGCCCGGCTGCTCGTCAAGGCCGCCGCGAGCACCGACGGTTCGGGCGAGTCGGCCCGCGAGATCGCCACCCTCAACCAACAGCTCCCGCGCTACACGGGCCTGATCGAGCGCGCACGGGCCGCCAACCGGCAGGGCCTCCCGCTGGGCGGCGCCTATCTGCGGTACGCCAGCCAGCAGATGACCAGCACGCTGCTGCCCGCCGCCGAGCGGCTGTACGCGGCCGAGACGGTACGGCTCCAGAAGGACGACGAGTCGGCCCGCACCTGGCCCTTCCTCTCCCTCGGTCTCGGCCTGCTCACCCTCGCCGTCCTCGTCTGGGCCCAGCGCCGCAACTACGCGAGGACGAACCGGGTCTTCAACCACGGACTGCTCGCCGCCACCGCCGCCACGGTGATCGTCGTGCTCTGGCTCCTCGCCGCCCACACCGTCACGCGCGCCGGGCTCGACAGCGCGCGCAAGCAGGGACAGGAGTCCCTCCAGGTCCTCAACACGGCCCGGATCGGCTCGCTCACGGCCCGCGCCAACGAGAACCTGACCCTGGTCGCCCGGGGCGCCGTCCTCACCGAGGACGGCAAGACCGACAAGTACGAGGCCGAGTACACGGCGAGCATGGACACCCTGACGGAGTCGCTCGCCACGGCGCGGGAGCGGGCCGACGACGACGCCGGCCGCACCCCCGTCGACGAAGCCGCCGCCCGCACCGGGGAGTGGCAGAAGCGCCACAAGGACGCCCGCGCCAAGGACGAGTCCGGCGACTTCGAGGGCGCCCTCGGCCGGATCGTCGGCTCGAAGGATTCGACGGGCCAGGCCTTCGACCAGGTCGACGCGGCCCTGGAGCGCGCCCTCGCGCACGAGCAGGCCGAGTTCACCCGCTCCGCCGGGGACGCCAGGGACGCGCTGACGGCGCTGCCCCTGGGCGCGGCGGCCCTCGGGATCCTGGGCGCGGCCGGCGCCGTGCTCGGCATCAACCGCAGACTGTCGGAGTACCGGTGAGAGGGGGCGGGATGCCGAACGGCACGTACCCGCTGGTGCGGCGGACGGCGCAGCGCTTCCGGGGCTGGGGCGGGGTGGCCGCCATGGCCGTGGCCTGCGGGCTCACCGCCTCGCTCACCCTGCTCCCGCTGGCCCACGACGGCGCCGACGCGGCGGCCGTGCCCGGCACGCACGGTCCCGGAGCCGGCATCGGCACCGGGGTCCAGATCAAGGCGGACACCTGCGAGAAGCCCTGGGCCTCCCTCACGCCCTCGTCGGCGGACGGACCGTCGATCGAGGCGATCAGGAAGCGCGGGAAGCTCGTCGTCGGCGTCGACCAGTCCAGCTACCGCTGGGGCTACCGGAACCCGGAGACCCGCGCCCTCGAAGGCTTCGACATCGATCTGGCGCGGGAGATCGCCAGGAACATCCTGGGCAGCGAGGACGCCGTCATCTTCCGGGCGATCCCCACGAACCAGCGGATCGCCGCCCTCGACAGCGGCAAGGTCGACCTCGTTGTGCGCACCATGACGATCAACTGCAAGCGGATCCAGCAGGTCGCCTTCTCCACCGCCTACTTCCAGGCCGGACAGCAGGTCCTCGCGCCCAAGCTCGCCAAGGACATCACCGGCTACGACACCTCGCTGAAGGGCAAGCGGGTCTGCACCGCCGAGGGCTCCACGGCCTACGAGGCCCTGGAGGAGAACTCCTTCGGCGCGCTCTTCAAGGACGAGGCCGACGGCACCAAGGACGACAAGGACCTGCTGACCGTCCCCAACCAGCTGGACTGCCTGGCCAGACTCCAGATGGGCGAGGTCGACGCCGTCGTCACCGACAACGCCCTGGCGGCCGGCCAGGCCGCCCAGGACCCCGCGGTCGAGCTCAAGGGCCGCCCGTTCACCACCGAGTTCTACGGAGTGGCCGCCAAGCTCGGCAACGACGACCTGGTCCGCCGGGTCAACCAGGTCCTCGTGGGCTACCGGCAGGGCCCCTGGCAGCAGGCGTACAAGGACTGGCTGGAGAAGGACCTGCCGGGGATAACCGGGCCGCCCACTCCGCTGTACAAGTAGCCCTGCCCCGTACGACCAGCCCTGTACACGGAGAGGAAGAGGTGATCGATGGGCGTCACGGGACCCCCTGGGCCGGTGATGGACCGGGACGAGGTGGACCGTGCGCTGGCGCGCCTCGGCGCCGAGCACAAGGCGGTCGAGGACTCGCTCCTCGCGCTCCAGGACCACGCGGGCCGCAGGCTGCTCGAAGGGGCCGAGCTGACCGGCACGACCCGGGACCGCTGGGCGGCGACCGAGCGGACCATCACCCTGCTCTGGACCTGCTTCGACGTGTACACCGGCGCCCTGCGGGACGCCCGTGAGGTGCGTGCCCGGCGCCGCTGGCCCGGCCGTGAGGAGCTCGTGGAGCTGACCGACCGGCTGCGCGGCGAGAGCGTCCACGTGGCGGGCGGGGCGGGTGAGCAGGGGCTGCTCACCGAGCGGTTCACCCTGGAGGGCCTCGTCCGGCGGATGAACGAGCTGTACGCGTCCTCGCTCGACCTGGTGGTCACCGCCGACGCGGTCTGGTCGGCGCTGCCCGCCCGGATAGACCTCCTCGCCGCCGAGCTGGGCCGGACGCGCTCGCTCGCGCACTCGGTCGGCGTACGGCCCGGGGAGCACCCGGCCGGCGACGAGCTGGAGGACATCACCGCCGAGCTGACCGCGCTGCGCTCCCAGGTCGTGACCGATCCGCTGACGTTCTGGCGCCCGGCGGCGGGGAGTTCGGCGCCCGGTGGGGGCCGCCCCGACACCGAGCGGTACGACCGGGCGGCGCTGGCCCTCGAGGACATCCGGCGGGAGATCGAGGCGGTGCTCGCGGTCCGGCAGGACTCCGAGGACCGGCTGCTCCGGCTGCGGGACGTGCTCTCGCGGGCGGACCGTACGCTCGCCGAGGCGCGGGCGGCGCGCGGCGAGGTCCTCGCGAAGATCGCCGCCTCCGAGGTGCCGGCCGTCAGCGGGCCGCCGATCGTGCTCCAGGAGCGGCTCGTGGCCGCCGCGGAGTACCGCAGGCACGCCCAGTGGCACCGGCTCTCCCCGCTCCTGGAGTCCCTGGAGCGGGATGCGGAGGACGAACTGCTGCGGGCCCGGGAGTCGCTGACCGCGGTCACGGCCCCGCTCGCGGTCCGGGCAGAACTGCGCGGCCGGCTCGACGCGTACAAGGCGAAGGTGGCACGGCTCGGCGCGGCGGAGGACCCGCTGCTCGTGGAGCGGTACGACGCGGCCCGCCGGATGCTGTGGAGCGCGCCCTGCGATCTGCGGGTCGCGGAACAGGCCGTACTGCGCTACCAGCAGGCGGCGGCGGACGTACTGTCCGGCCCGAGAGACGCGGGAGGACGACAGTGGTGAGCGGGGAACAGTGGTGAGCGGGGAGACGGGCGTGGGGAGCTGTCAGCGTCCTTCGTGCGAGGGTTCGTACGAGGACATGGGAGGCGGCGAGCTGTACTGCGACACCTGCGGGCTCGCCCCGGTGGTCGCGCCCGGCGGGCTCATCGGGTCGACGCCGACCGGGATCGCCGTGCCGGGCAGGAACACGGGCACGGGCACGGGCACGGGCAGCAACGTCGGTTCCGGGGTCGGCGGGCCGGACTCCAGCTCCTCACGCAGCAGTTCGCGGGCGTCCTCGCGGGCCTCGTCGCGCTCCTCGACCTCCCGCCGTTCGGTCTCCGGGCGACTCTCGCGCGCGCTCTCCGGGGCCTCCACGTCCCGCTCGGTGTCGGTGCGCAGTTCCGGTACGTCGACGGGTCAGTCCGCCCGGAACCGGCTGGGCGCCGGCCTGGTGTCGATCCCCGAGGTGCCGCGCCCCGACCCGCGGGCCGCGGTCATGGAGAACCCCGAGGTCCCCGAGCGGAAGCGTTTCTGCTCCCGCTCCGACTGCGGTGCGCCCGTGGGCCGTTCGCGGGGCGAGCGGCCGGGCCGTACGGAGGGCTTCTGCACCAAGTGCGGGCACCCGTACTCCTTCGTGCCGAAGCTGCGCGGCGGGGACATCGTCCACGGCCAGTACGAGGTCGCGGGCTGCCTCGCGCACGGCGGCCTCGGCTGGGTCTACCTCGCCGTCGACCGGGCCGTCTCCGACCGCTGGGTCGTCCTCAAGGGCCTCCTCGACACCGGCGACCAGGACGCCATGGAGGCCGCGATCTCCGAGCGCCGCTTCCTCGCCGAGATCGAGCACTCCAACATCGTCCGCATCTACAACTTCGTCGAGCACCTCGACCAGCGCACCGGTTCCATGGACGGCTACATCGTCATGGAGTACGTCGGCGGCAAGTCCCTCAAGGAGATCGCCAACGACCGGCGCACCCCGGACGGCCGCCGCGATCCGCTGCCGGTCGAACAGGCCTGCGCGTACGGGATCGAGGCCCTGGAGGCGCTCGGGCACCTGCACAGCCGCAACCTGCTGTACTGCGACTTCAAGGTCGACAACGCCATCCAGTCCGAGGACCAGCTGAAGCTCATCGACATGGGCGCGGTCCGGCGGATGGACGACGACGAGTCCGCGATCTACGGCACCGTCGGCTACCAGGCACCGGAGGTGGCCGAGGTCGGGCCCTCGGTGGCGAGCGACCTCTACACGGTGGCACGCACCCTCGCGGTGATGACCTTCGACTTCCAGGGCTACACGAACGTCTTCGTGGACTCGCTGCCCGACCCGGACAACATCACGGTCTTCCGGACGTACGAGTCGTTCTACCGCTTCCTGGTCCGCGCCACCGACCCCGACCCGGCGCGCCGGTTCGCCTCCGCGCAGGAGATGGCGGAGCAGCTGACGGGTGTGCTGCGGGAGGTCGTGGCGCTCCAGTCGGGGCGGCCGCGGCCGGCGCTGTCGACGCTGTTCGGCGCGGAGGTACGGGTCACGGACACGGCCCTGTTCGCCGAGCTGACGGGGGACGTGTCGCTGTTGGGGGCACGGAGGGGGCGCAAGCAGCAGGCGGAGGCCGGTGCGAGTGCGGCACTGCCCGGCACTGCCCCCGGTGGGGCGTTGCCCGGCGGGCCCGGTGCCGTCCCCGGTGCGGTGCTGCCTGCCGGGCCCGGTGCCGTGGCGCCTGCCGCCGCGCCCGGGCTCGGGGCGTTGCTCGCGCCTCTCGACACGCCCGCCACCGCGCTCGCGCTGCCCGTCCCGCGCGTCGACACGGGCGACCCCAACGCCGGCTTCCTCGCCGGTCTCGCCGCCGCCGCTCCCGGCGAGCTGCTCGCCGCGCTCCATGCCGCGCCCGCGCCCTCCGCCGAACTGCGGCTGCGCACCCTGCGGGCCGAGCTGGAGCTGGGCGACCTGCCGTCCGCCGTCCGGACCCTGGCGGGTCTGGAGGAGCGGGACCCGGACGACTGGCGGGTCGTCTGGTACCGGGGCGTCGCCTCCCTGGTGACCGGCGACCACGAGCACGCGGCGCTCGCCTTCGACGCGGTGTACGACGCCTTCCCCGGCGAGCCGTCGCCGAAGCTGGCCCTCGGGATCTGCGCCGAGGTGCTGGGCCAGCTGGACAACGCCGCCGAGTACTACCGCCTGGTGTGGGCCACCGACCCCAGCTTCGTCAGCGCGGCCTTCGGGCTCGCCCGGGTGCAGCTCGCGGCCGGGGACCGGATCGGAGCCGTACAGACGCTGGAGTCCGTACCGGAGGCCTCGATCCACTACACGGCGGCCCGGGTGGCGACCGTACGGGCGCGGCTGCGGCGGCGCCCGGCGTGGGAGCCGCTCGGCGCCGATCTGACGGCGGCCGCGGCGCAGGTCTCGGCGCTCCAGGGCTTCGGTCTGGACGCGGTGCGCCGGGAGCAGTTGTCGACGGAGGTCCTCGGGACGGCCCTCGACTGGGTACTCTCCGGGAGTCCCGGTGCGGAACCGGGCGGCGGCGCGCTGCTGCTCGGGAGTGAACTGGACGAGCGCGGACTGCGCTTCGGCCTCGAACGCTCGTACCGGGTGCTGGCCCGGCTCGCCCAGCGGGGCGAGGAGAGGATCGAACTGGTGGAGCGGGCCAACCGCTTCCGCCCCCGGACGTGGGTGTGAGGATGTCCCAGAAGCCGAAGCCGTCGCACGGTCTGACCGTCTGCCCGGACTGCGCGGAGCCCCTCGAGTCGGGTGACCGGTTCTGCGGGGCGTGCGGTCACGACCTGACGGCCGTGCCGGCCGCCGGGGTCGAGCCGGACCGCCCGACCGTGGCCATCGGTGGCCCCGTGGCCTGGCCGGACGCCCCGCCCCGGGACCCCGGTTCGCTGTCGACCGCGACCCAGCACCCGGGCGACCTCCCGGGCGCCGACTCGGGTGGCCACGACCTGCCCACGATGGCGGTCCGCACGGACGGGCCAGTGCCGCCCGGCGCGACCGGGGCCACCGGCGCGACCGGGGCCACCGGGGCCACCGGGGCCACCGGGGCCACCGGGAAGACCACGACGGGCAGCGGGGACTTCGAGCTGGCGGCCCCGGACCCGCGTGCGGCGGTACGGGCGGACCCGGCGCCGCCGCCGGCCGCGCCTGCACCAGCCGCCGCACCCGCCCCTGCCTCCGGCTCCGGCTCCGGCTCCGCCCTGTGCGTGGCGTGCCGGGCCGGGCACGTGGACACCGACGGCTACTGCGAGAACTGCGGGCACGCGCAGCCCCGCGAGCGCGACCACATGGAGCGGGAGCTCGGCAGTGTCGCCGCCGTCTCCGACCGGGGCCTGCGCCATCACCGTAACGAGGACGCCTTCGCCGTCTCCGCGACCACGCTCCCCGACGGCTCCCCCGCCACCCTCGCGATCGTCTGCGACGGTGTCTCCTCGGCGACCCGGCCCGACGAGGCCTCCGCCGCCGCCGCCGCGGCGGCCGGCGCCTCGCTGCTCGCCGCGCTGCCCCGGGGCACCCACCCGCAGCAGGCGATGCACGAGGCGATCGTGGCCGCCGCCGAGGCCGTCAACTCCCTCGCGGAGGAGCCCGGCCAGGACGGGGCCGAGCACGACCCGCACCGCCATCGCAACGCCCCGGCCTGCACCATCGTGGGTTCCGTGGTCGCCGACGGTCTGCTCGTGGTGGGCTGGGTCGGCGACAGCCGCGTCTACTGGGTGCCGGACGACCGGGCCACCCCGGCCGCCCGGCTCACCGAGGACGACTCCTGGGCCGCGCAGATGGTCGCGGCGGGCCTGATGAACGAGGCGGAGGCGTACGCGGACGAGCGCGCCCACGCGATCACCGGCTGGCTGGGCGCCGACGCCTACGAACTGGAGCCGCACACGGCCGCGTTCAAGCCGGACCGGTCCGGCGTGGTCGTCGTCTGCACCGACGGCCTGTGGAACTACGCGGAGGGCGCCGAGGACATGGCCCGGGTCATTCCGGCCGACGCGGCCGACCGCCCGCTGCACAGCGCCCAGGTCCTCGTCGGCCACGCCCTGGACGGCGGAGGCCACGACAACATCACGGTCGCGCTCGTGCCGTTCACCGTCACTCCCCAAGGGGCAGGATCCGCCTGAGCGGTCGCCGGTCCCCTGTCCCCTTCACCGTTTGACCGTTGTTGCCCGAGGAGCCGTAACAGATGGCGAACTTCTCCAAGTCGACCGTGCCGCAGTTCTCGGTGGACGTCTACCAGAACGAGTTCCTGCCCGAGGGCGGCCGGGACGTCAGCGCGATCGTCACGGTCACCTCGACCGGGGGCGGCACCACCGGCCGGCAGCCGCTCGCCCCGGCGGGCGGCCGCGCCGCCGGTGTCGTGATCATGGTCGACTGCTCCGGCTCGATGGACTACCCCGCCACCAAGATGCGCGGCGCCCGGGAGGCGACCGCCGCCGCCGTCGACACCCTGCGCGACGGCACGGCCTTCGCCGTCGTCGCCGGTACGCACGTGGCGAAGGAGGTCTACCCGGGGAACGGCGGCCTCGCCGTCGCCGACGCCAGGACCCGGGCCGAGGCCAAGGACTCGCTGCGGCGGCTGAGCGCGGGCGGCGGTACGGCCATCGGCACCTGGCTGCGGCTCGCGGACCGGCTGCTCTCCTCCGCCGACCTCACCATCCGCCACGGCATCCTGCTCACCGACGGCCGCAACGAGCACGAGTCGCCGGAGGAGCTCCGGCTCGCGATCGACGCCTGCGCCGGCCGCTTCACCTGCGACGCGCGCGGAGTGGGCACCGACTGGGAGGTCAAGGAGGTCACCGGGATCGCCTCGGCGCTCCTCGGCACCGCCGACATCGTCGCCGACCCGGCCGCCCTCGCCGGCGACTTCACGGCGATGATGGAGGACGCGATGGGCAAGGGCGTGGCGGACGTCGCGCTGCGCCTGTGGACCCCGGTCGGGGTGGAGATCGCCTACGTGAAGCAGGTGGCGCCGACGGTCGAGGACCTGACCGGGCGGCGCACCGAGGCCGGACCGCGCGCCGGGGACTACCCGACGGGCTCCTGGGGCGACGAGTCCCGCGACTACCACGTGAGCGTGCGGGTACCGCAGGCCGCGGTCGGCCAGGAGATGCTGGCCGCCCGGGTCTCGCTGATCGCGCCGGACCCGCTGGGCGGCGACCCGAAGCCGCTGTCCCAAGGACTGGTACGGGCGGTGTGGACGGACGACCTGGCGATGTCGACGTCGATCAACCCGCAGGTCGCGCACTACACGGGCCAGGCCGAGCTCGCGGACGTCATCCAGCAGGGTTTGGATGCCCGCAAATCGGGCGATCACGACGGCGCGACGGCGAAACTGGGCCGCGCCGTGCAGCTCGCGGCGGCCTCCGGCAACGCGGATACGGCGAAACTGCTTTCGAAGGTGGTCGACGTCGTCGATGCGGCGACCGGTACTGTGCGTTTGAAGGCGAAGGTCGCGGAAGCGGACGAGATGACACTCGAGACCCGCTCCACCAAGACCGTTCGCGTCAAGAGGTAGCCCGGCCACGGGCCGGACGACGAGAGGGGGAAGCACCGACATGCCTACCTGCCCGAACGGACACCAGTCGGTCTCCGACGACTGGTGCGAGGTCTGCGGCCATCGCATGGCCGGGGCGGGTGCGCCGACGGGTGCCGTACCACCGCCTCCCCCGCCGCCGCCCCCCGCGTACGGATACCCCGGCCCAGGTGGCTACGACGCTCCCCCTGCTCCCGGCGGTTACGGCGGCCCCGAAGGCCCCGGTGGCTACGGCGGTCCCGCCGGTCATGGTGCTCCGCCCGCTCCCGGTGGCTTCGGCCACGGTGGCGACCCGAACGCGACGGCCCAGGCGGAGCTCTGCCCGCAGTGCCGTACTCCGCGCGAGCACATGGCGCCGTTCTGCGAGGAGTGCCGCTGGAACTTCCTCACGAACACGGCGACCTCGTACACGCCGGTGGCCCCGCAGAACGTCCCGTCCGCGCAGCGCCAGCCGGGCCCGCCGCCCGGTCTGAACCTGCCGCCGGGCTTCCAGTCCACGCCGCCGCCCCCGCAGGGACAGCAGCCGCCGCAGGGACCGCACGGACAGCCGGGACCGCAGCCGGGGCAGGACCCGTTCGGTTACCAGGGTTCGCGGCCCTCGCAGGTGAACCGCCCTGCCGAGCCGCTGGGCGGCGACCCCACGCACCACCAGGCCCCGCCGCAGCGTCCGCCGGCGCAGCAGCCTCCCGGTCCGGCCGCTCCGGGCGACCCCTTCGGTCCTCCCGGTCAGCAGCCGCCCGCGCCCCCGGCGTACCTCCAGGCTCCGGCCGCTCCGCCGGTCGCGCCGGTCCAGGCCCCCGCGCCGCCGCAGCCGCGCGCGGACGACGACTGGGTGCTTTCGCCGCCGTCGCAGCACCAGGCACCGCCGCAGCCCCCGCTGCACCAGGCACCGCCGCAGCATCAGGCGCCCCCGCAGCCTCCGCAGCACCAGGGGCCCCCGCCGCACATGGCGCCGCCGCACCAGGGGCAGTACGAGGGGCAGCACCAGGCCCCGCCGTCGCCGCCCCAGCATCACGCGCCCCCGCAGCAGCAGTTCCAGCCGCCGCGGCAGCCGTTGTCCTGGACCGCGGTCATCGGCCCGGACCGCGACTACTTCATGGCGATGATGCAGCGCAGCGGCCCGGAGGCCGGCGGCCTGAACCTGCCCGCGTACTCGCCGGACAAGCACCTGCCGCTCCAGGGCAACCAGATCTCCATCGGCCGCCGCCGGCACTCCACCGGCGAGTCCCCGGACATCGACCTCGCGGTGCCGCCGGAGGACCCGGGCGTCTCGCACCAGCACGCCGTGCTCGTGCAGCAGCCGGACGGTTCGTGGGCGGTGGTGGACCAGAACTCCACCAACGGCACCACGATCAACGGCGGCGAGGAGCCGATCCAGCCCTACGTCCCCGTCCAGCTCCAGGACGGCGACCGGGTGCACGTCGGCGCCTGGACGACGATCACGATCCGCGTGGGCTGATCACGGCCCTGCCGAGGGCCGGGGCGGGAGCCGTCCCGGCCCGGCCTCTCGGCCGGCCCGGAGCAGGGGCCAGGCGTACGGCCCTCCGGGGTCGTCCAGCCAGGCCCACTGCCGCTCGCCGCTGACCGTCACACCGAAGCGCTCCCGTTCCGGCCGCCCCTCGCGCAGCCAGAGCGAGAGCGCTTCGTTCCTGTCCAGGGCCTGGTCGACCAGGCCCCAGAAGAAGCGGAAGCGCTCGTCCCCTGCGGGGCCGTGGCGCGGGATGCGGCCGGCGACGCCCCGGAGCGCCACGAAGTACGCCGAGGTGGCGAGGAACCGTCCCTCCGCGTGGGTGACGTCGTGCACCCGCAGCAGCAGGAGCCCGGTGGAGAGCGGGGCGAGCACGAGGGCGCCGGGCCTGCACTGGGCGAGCCAGGGGTACGGGACCGAGGGCATCGCGCAGGTCGCCACGATCCGGTCGAAGGGGGCGCGCTCGGGGCAGCCGCGGGCGCCGTCGGCGGCGACCACGGTGGGCCGGTACCCGGCGGCGGCCAGATGGGTCCGGGCGGACTCGGCGATCTCCTCGTCCAGGTCGACGGTGGTGACGTGCTCCGCGCCGAGGCGGTGGCAGAGCAGGGCGGCGTGGTAGCCGGTCCCGGCGCCGATCTCCAGGACGTCATCGCCTTCGCGTACGTCGAGGGCGTGCAGCATCAGGGCCATCAGGGAGGGCTGGCTGGCGGAGGAGAGCAGTTCCCCGTCCCGCACCCGGGTGGCGATCGCGGTGTCCGCGTAGGCCCCGCTCAGCCAGCGGTCGCGCCGGGCGGGCTCGGGGTCACCGGACCAGAGCCGCTCGTAGCCGCCGGTGCCGGGGACGTAGTAGTAGGGCACGAAGAGATGGCGCGGGACCTCGGCGAAGGCATCCCGCCAGCCGGCATCGGTCAGCGTGCCCTCGGCCTCGATCTCCCGCACGAGCGCCCGTCGCGCCCGCCCGCCGGCCTCGGCGAACTCGTCCCGCCGCTCACCCATGCCTCCACTCTCCCGCCGCCCGGGGGCCCCGGCGAGCGGTCCTGGACCTCAAGTCCTAGGGCGGGTCATCTGAGACGATGGAAAGGTGAACGAGATTCCCGGGGAAACAGTGCAGGAGCAGACCTTCTACGAGCAGGTCGGCGGCGAGGAGACGTTCCGCCGTCTGGTCCGCCGCTTCTACGAGGGCGTCGCGGGGGACCCGCTGCTCCGCCCGATGTACCCCGAGGAGGACCTCGGTCCGGCGGAGGAGCGCCTCGCGCTCTTCCTGATGCAGTACTGGGGCGGGCCCCGCACCTACAGCGACCACCGCGGCCACCCGCGGCTCCGTATGCGCCACGCTCCGTTCACCGTGGACCAGGCGGCCCACGACGCCTGGCTCCGTCATATGCGCGCGGCCCTGGACGACCTCGCCCTCGCCCCCGAGCACGAGGCCGAACTGTGGCGCTACCTGACATACGCGGCGGGGTCGATGGTGAACACGGCCGGCTGACGGCCCCTCAGCCACCCGCGCCCCGCCCTTCGCACCCCCACATCGCCCCGCCGGGGCACGGACGGACACATTCCGGAGTCGGAACGCCGAATAACGGTCACGATCGGATCAAGGTGGGGCCGCAAGCGGTTTCCAGCGGCACATGCACTCTGAAAGCATCCGAGAGAAGTTTCGGGAGCGTTCGGCACATGTTCGACGTGCGCACCGTGATCAGGGTGGCCAGGGGGATGGGTGACGGGGTTCGTATTTCTGCGTGTCAGGGCGCACCGGCTGCTGCTTGCCGCGGCACTGCTCGCCGTGCTCCTGACGACCTCGGTGCTCGCCACCCTCGCCTCGTTCTCCGGGGCGATCGGGGACGCCGCGCTCCAGGCGGGGCTGCGGGGGCGTTCCGCGGCGGCCGCCTCGCTCCTGGTGAGCGGGCAGGTGCCCGCCGCCAAGCGGGCAGGAGCCGAGGAGGCCGTCCAGGAGGGCATGCGGAAGACCTTCGACGGGCTGCCCGTGACCGTGCGGCGGCTCGAACGCTCGGGGCCGTACGCGCTGCCCCGGAGCCTCCAGCCGCCCGCCGCCCGTAAGGGCGACCCCGACCTCACCCACTTCGCCGCGCTCGACCGCTCGCGGCTCTCCCTCGTCAAGGGTGCCTGGCCCTCGGCGGCCCGGACGGCCGGTGTCGTCGAGACGGCGCTGCCCGAGGAGGCCGCGCGGCGGCTGCGGGTCGCTCCCGGGGCCGTACTCGACCTGACCGACCGGCTCGACGACCACCGGGTGAAGGCCCGGGTCACGGGCGTCTACCGGCCCGTCGACACCGCGGACCTGTACTGGCAGCTGGATCCGGCCGGGGGCCGCGGTGTGCGGACGGTCGCGTTCACGACATACGGACCGCTGCTCGTCGAACCCGCCGTCCTCGCCTCGGGGGCGCTGAGCTCCGGCGAGACGTCCTGGCTGGGCTCCGCCGACTTCACCGGCTTCACCACCGACCGCATCGACGCCCTGCGCGCCACCTCGGCCGAGGGCCCGAAGGCGCTGGCCGGTGCCACCGACCGGTTCGGTACGACGATCTCCGCGTCCACCGCGCTCCCGACCGTCCTGGAGCAGACCCAGCGGTCCCTGCTCGTCTCCCGCTCGACCCTGCTGATCGTCGCCGTCCAGCTGATCCTCCTCGCCGCGTACGCGCTGCTGCTCGTCGCCCGGCTGCTCAGCACCGAGCGCTCCGGTGAGACCGCGCTGCTGCGGGCCCGTGGCGGTTCGCGGCGCCGGATCGCCGGACTCGCTGCCGCCGAGGCGCTGCTGCTCGCCCTGCCGGCCGCGGTCGCCGCCCCGCTCCTGTCCGGACCGCTGACCCGGCTCTTCGCCGAGCGGTCCGCGCTCTCCTCCCTCGGCGTACAGCTCGACACGACCCCGTCGCTCCAGGTGTGGCTGGTCGCCGCCGCCGTCGCCCTGTGCTGCGCCGCGGCCGTCGTCGCACCCGCGCTCGCCGCCGGGGACGGCTCCGTCGTCTCGCTGCGCAAGGCCCGCTCGGCCTCCCTGCCCGGTCCCGTGCGGGCCGGCGCGGACCTCGGTCTGCTCGCCGTCGCCGCCGTCGCCTACTGGCAGCTGCAGCGGCCGGCCGCCGCGGGCGGCACCCTCGGCGCGGACGGGGACGGCGGAGGCTCCGTCGACCCGGTCCTGGTCGCCGCGCCCGCCCTCGCCCTGCTCGCCGGCACCGTCCTGACGCTGCGTCTGCTGCCGCCCGCCGCCAAGCTGGCCGAGCGGCGCGCGGCGGGCGGGCGCGGTCTCTCCGCCGCCCTCGCCGGCTGGCAGTTCAGCCGCCGGCCGCTGCGCGGCGCGGGCCCGGTCCTGCTTCTCGTCCTCGCCGTGGCGATGGGCATGCTGGCCATCGGACAGAGCGGCTCCTGGGAGCGCTCGCAGCGCGACCAGGCCGATTTCCGGGTCGGCGCGGCCGTCCGTGTCCTCAGTGCCGGGCCCGGCGAGCCCACCCAGACCGAGCAGCTGGGCGCCGTCCCCGGCGTCCGCGCCGTGGCCCCGGTGCACCGGGCCACCATGGACGTGGCCGGGAAGAACGCGACCGTCCTGGCCGTGGACACCCGCAACGCCGCCGGTGGTCTGCTGCTCCGCCCCGACCTCGCCGACGTCCCCGTCCGCTCGCTCCTCTCCCCGCTCGCCCCCAAGGCCACCACCCGCCCCGGCCTCCCACTGCCCGCCGGCACCCGGACGCTCACCGCCGACCTGCGGCTCGCCGAACCGAAGAGCACCGCCCGGGTCACTGCGGTCCTGGAGGACCCGAACGGCGTCCCGTACCGGCAGGCCATGGGGCCGCTGCCCGCGGACGGCCGGACGCACCGGCTGACCCTCGACATCGGCGCCCTGACCGCGGGCCCCGGCAGCACCGGGGCAGACCGTGGCTCCGCCGGGCTGCTCACCCTCATCGGCCTGGAGTTCGCCGGTGAGATCGCCGACGGCGCGAAGGGCGCGCAGACCCTCCACGTCGAGCGGTTCGGCGTCGTCGGCGCGGACGGCGGCGAGAAGGTCCACGCCCCCGGGAAGATCCTCGGCTCCTGGACGCACGCCTTCGAGCAGACCAAGCTGGGCGACGCCCAGAAGCCCGTCCCCACCTCCGGCGTGCCCGGCGCCGCGGGACCCGGCGGCCGCCCCTCCCCGTACGCCCTCACGTTCACCGTCGCCGGGCAGCCCGCCGGAGACCCGTTCTGGGGCATGGAGGAGTTCACGGTGCGAATGAACGCCCCCGGGCCCAAGGCGCCCAGCCGGCTGACCGCCGTGGCCACCCGGACCTTCATGTCGGCGGCCGGCGCCCGGCCCGGCGATCTGATCGAGGTCGACCTCGGCGGTCGCCGCGTCAACGTCGTCGTCGACAGTGTCGTCGAGGAACTGCCCACCACCGGCCCGGGCGCCCAGGTGGCCTCCGCGACCAGCCCGGTCACCGTCCCCGAGGACGGCGGAACGATCCTCCTCGACCTGGCCTCCGTCAACCAGTTCCTGTCCACCGGCGAGACCTCGACCGTGTCGGCCACCGAATGGTGGCTGACCGTCGCACCCGGCCGGGCCGACGAGGTCGCCGCGGCCCTGCGTGCCCGCCCCAACGCCGACCCCGCCCAGGTTCTCGTACGCGACGAGGTCGCCGCCGAACTGCTCGGCGACCCGCTCGGCGCCGGCCCCAACGCCGCGCTCATGGCCGTCGCGGCCGCCGCCGCGGCGCTCGCCGCCGTCGGCTTCGCGGTCGGCTCGGCCGGCGCCATGCGGGAACGGTCCGCCGAGTTCGGCGTCCTGCGGGCGCTCGGCGCACCACGCCGCCGCCTCGCCCGGCTGATCGCCGCCGAACAGGGGCTCCTCATCGGCATCGGCCTGCTCATCGGCATCGGACTCGGCACCGTGCTGGCCCGGGCCGTCGTCCCCCTCGTCGTCCTCACCGGCCAGGCCGCCCGGCCCGTGCCCCCGGTCCTGGTCGAACTGCCCCTCGGCCAGGTGGCCCTGCTGCTCGCCGGCGTCGCCGCGCTGCCGCTCGCCATGGTCGCCGCGATCGCCCTGCGCCGCACCGACCCGGCCGTGACGCTGCGCCACCAGGGGGAGAACTGATGCCGCCTACCGCCCCGTACAGCGACGACGACGGCACCGCCATGCGCGCCGCACGCAGGAAGGCCCCCGACATGCCCCGGTCCGACAAACCCGCCCGCGCGGTGGCGCCCTGGGTGCGGACCCGGCTGCGGACCGCGCCCGGGGCCGCCGCCTCCCTCGCCCTGCTGGTCCTGGTCACCGCGTACCTCGCGGCCGCGCTGCCGCGCGCCGTCGACCGGTACGAGACGGAGGGCCTGCGGCACGACATCCAGAACGCCGCGCCGCGCAACGCCGTCCTCGAACTGACCGCCCCGCTCGCCCGGTCGACGCCCGGGGCGAGTCTGGCCCCCGCCGCCCTCCAGGCGCAGCGCGACGACGTGCGGGACCTGCTGCCCGAGCCGCTGCTGACCGACCCCGGGCAGAGCGTCCACGGTGTCCGTACGGTCAAGCGCGTCCAGGGAACCGACCCGTGGCTGCCCCGGCCCGACGGGATCTCCCCCGAGTTCGTGCTGTCCTCCCCGTCCGCCCTCACCGAGCACGCCACGCTGCGGAAGGGCCGGCTCGCCGCGGGCACGGCCGACGCGCCGGAAGCGGTCGTCACCACGAAGACCGCAGAGTCCCTGCACCTGAAGCCCGGTTCCGTCGTGCACGTGCCGGCCGTCACCGTGGACCCGGTCGCCGTGACGATCACCGGGATCGTGGAGCCGCGCAGCCCCGAGTCCCCGTACTGGGTCGTGGAGCCGCTGCTGCGCACCCCCGCGCTCGCCCCGCTGGTCGGCGACGAGGTGAAGTACTACTGGCAGGCGGCGCTGCTCCTCTCCCCCGCCTCGGGGCCCGCCGTGCTCTCCACCACCGGTGAGCCGGAGGTCTTCTTCCGGTTCATGCCGACGGCCGGCCACCTCACCGGGCGGGACACCGACCGGCTCGACGCCGCACTGGACTCCGCGGCCGGTGGCCCCGACCTGGTGAAGCTGCGCAAGGCCGTGGGAGGCAATGCCGCCCTCACCACCGAGCTCGACGCGATCGTCGACTCGTACCGCTCGATGCGCGAGGCGATCAATCCGGTCGTGGCCGTCGCCGTCTTCGGCATCGGCGCTGTCGCAGCGGTCGTCCTCGCGATGACCGGCGGCCTCTTCGTCGCCCGCCGCGACAGCGAGCTCTCGCTGATCCGCTCCCGCGGCGCCTCGCTCACCGGCATCGGGCTGCGGCTGCTCGGTGAGACCTCGGCCGTCGCCGTCCCGGCCGCCGCGCTCGCCCTCGGCCTCGCGGTGGTGACCGTCCGGCCGCCCGACGGCGGGTCCGGCGGGATCCCCCTCGGCCCCTCCCTCCTCGCCGTCGTGTCCGTCGCCCTGATCTCGACACTCGTCCTGCCCGTGCGGGCGGTCGTCGCGCACCGGCGCCCGCGCTTGCACGGCGGACGCGACGACCTGCTCACCGCGCGCCCCTCCCGGCGCCGTACGGTCCTCGAACTCACCCTGCTCGTCCTGGCCGTGGGCGCGGTCGCCTCGCTGCGGCTCCGTGGCACCGGCGACTCCGGTGACCATCTGGTGAGCGCCGCCCCGGTGCTCGTCGGACTGATCGCCGCCATGCTCCTCGTACGGATCTATCCGCTGCCGCTGCGGTGGGCGGCCCGCCCGGCCCGCCGGCTGCGCGGAGCCGTCGGCCCGCTGGCCCTGGCCCGCGCCGGACGCTCCTCGTCGGCGGGCACCCTTCCCCTGCTGGCGCTCGTCCTCGCGCTGACCACCGCGGCCTTCGGCGGCTCGGTCCTGGCCGGCGTCGCCGACGCCCGCGACCGGGCCGCGCTCCTGGCGACCGGCGCGGACGCCCGGATCGACGGCTCGGTCGAGTGGACCCCGCTGCCGGCCGGCCTCACCGAGGCGGTGCGGGGTACGGCGGGGGTGCGGGACGTGGCCTCGGCACAGATCGAGTACGGGGTGTCGCTGCCGTCCTACCAGGGCACCTCCGCCCCGCCGATGAGCTCGGTGCTCGTGGGCGTCGAACCGGGCTCGTACACCCGGCTCGCGCAGCGGACCGGCTTCGGCCCGTTCCCGGCGGCGCTGCTCGCGTCGACGGGGAAGGGCGGCGAGGAGGTCACGGCGGACACGGAGCGGGTGCTGCCCGCCATCGCGTCGCCGTCGGTCGCCGCGCGGCTCGGCACCGCGCCGCAGGAGGTCGTGTCGGCGGCCGGGGTCTTCCGGGTGAAGGTCGTCGCGGTCCGGCCGACCACCCCCGCCCTGCAGGGCGCCGACTTCCTCCTCGTCAACGCCGCCGACCTCACCCACCGGGCGCCCACGACGCTGCTCGTCACGGGACCGACGGACGGCACCGCGCTGCGGGCCATGGTGAAGGCGAAGTCCCAGGCCCTCCTGGTCTCGCTGCGGACCGAGAAGCGGACCGGCTATGTGGACTCGCCGCTCCAGTCGGGCGCCGAGCGGATGTACCTGGGCGCGATCGGCGCGGGCGCCGGATTCGCCGTGGTGGCCGTGCTGCTCTCCCTGATGCAGAACGCCCCGGAGCGGACCACGCTCCTCGCGCGACTGCGGACGATGGGCCTGACCCGCAAGCAGGGTCGGCGGCTGCTCGGGCTGGAAGCGCTGCCGCAGGCGGTCCTCGCGGCGCTCGGCGGCACGCTGGTCGGCTGGGCGACGGTGCCGCTGCTGGCCCCGGGCATCGACCTGTTCCGGCTCGCGCTCGCGACGACACCGGGGTTCGCCCCGCTGGACAGCGCGCCGCTGCGGGCGGACCCGTGGTCGCTGGTGGTACCCGCGGTCGCGGTCGTCCTGATCACGGCGGTGGCGGCGGCCGGACAGGCATGGTGGGCGGGACGCAGGGGCTCGATCAAGGAACTCAGGGCAGGAGACGCACGATGACGAAGACCGACACGTCGAGCCGGGCCGGTGCGGCCGGGTCCGCTGCGGACACCACCACCCTGGAGGAGCTGGAGCGGAAGGCGACCGCGCGGCGCGACCGGCCCTCGTACGGTCATGACGCACTCATCGCCTGCGACCGTCTCGTCCGGATCTTCACCACGGACGGGGTGGAGGTACAGGCCCTCCAGGGACTCGATCTCCTCGTGAAGGAGGGCGAGTTGATGGCCCTGGTCGGCGCCTCGGGCTCCGGCAAGTCGACGCTCATGAACATCCTGGCCGGCCTGGACGTGCCGACCGCCGGCGCGGCCCGGGTCGCCGGGGCCGACCTGCTCGCGATGGACGGCAAGGCGCGGCTGCGCTACCGCCGCGAGGTCGTCGGCTTCGTCTGGCAGCAGACCGCCCGCAACCTGCTCCCGTACCTGACGGCAGCTCAGAACGTGGTGCTCCCGATGCAGTTGAAGGGCCGCGCCAAGCACAAGGCGGAACGGGCCGAGGAACTCCTCGCCATGCTGGGCATCGCGGACGTCCGCGACCGGCGGCCGAACCAGCTCTCCGGCGGCCAGCAGCAGCGGGTGGCCATCGCCGTCGCCCTGGCCAACAACCCGGCCGTACTCCTCGCCGACGAGCCGACGGGCGAGCTGGACTCGGCCACCGGCGAGCAGGTCTTCGCGGCCTTCCGCCGCGCCAACGAGGAACTGGGCACGACGATCGTGATCGTCACCCACGACCAGGCGGTCGCCTCCGAGGTCCGCCGCACGGTCGCCATCCGCGACGGCCGCACCTCCTCGGAGGTACTGCGCCGCACGGAGGTCGACGAACAGGGCAAGGAGTCCCTGGTGGCACGGGAGTACGCGATGCTCGACCGCGCGGGCCGGCTCCAGCTCCCGGCGGAGTACACGCACGCGCTGGGCATGGAGCACCGGGTGGCCCTGGAGCTGGAGCAGGACCACATCGGGGTGTGGCCGGACGACGCGGAGGGCTGAGCAACCGGGAGGCGCGTCGGGACGTCCCACCCTGAGGGGGTGATGTCCATGTCATCTAGGGCTACGGGAAGCACGGGGAGTCCCGCGGGTACGGGGAGTCCCGCGGGCGCGGGGAGCTGGACGGCCACGGTCCTGCCCGCGTTCTGCGCGGTGGCCGTCTACGCCTGGTCGGCCTGGTCCTTCGGGGCCGCGTCGGCGCCGTCCACCACGGTCGCCGTCTCCGTCGGCGGGGCGGCGATCCTCGCCTCGGCGGTGGCGTACTACCTGCTCGTCGACGGGATCATGGGCCTCTGGGGCGCGCTGGCGCTGGTCGGCGCCCTGCTCCTCACGGTGGCCACCGCCGATCAGTGGGCCTCGCGCGGGGCGGTCGCGGACTGTGTCGTCGTGAAGGTCCACGAGGAACGGGACGTCTCGGTCGGCGAGGGCGGCGGCGAGAGGACCGTGTACCGCCACACCCTGCGCTGCCCGGGCGGCTACCCCTCGGCCCTGTCGGAGGACCGCCGGGTCGCCCCGGACGGCGGGGAGGTCCGGATCGCCTACGACCCGCGGCAGCGGGTGGCACCGGCGCTGGAGGGCTCCGCCCCGCCCTGGGGCCAGGCGTTCCTCGCCGTACTGCTGCTCGCGGCCGCGACGGCGGGCGCGCGGCGGTTCAGCCGAGCGGGTCGACGAGGCCGAGAGGACCGACCAGGCTGATCGGCCCGACCGGGCCGAGAAGGCCGACCGGGCCGAGGGGCTCGCTAAGGGACATGAGTCCGGCGGCCGCCGGGTACGGTCACCCGGAGATCCCGGGGGTCACGGTCAGCGACATGGAGCCCGTGCGGAGGGCGATCGAGCCGTACGGGGTACGGAGCCGCAGCCAGGGCCCGGAGGCGAACAGGGCGACCGGGGCATCCGGGTCCGCCGGCGGCAGGAAACCCAGCGACTGCGCGGCGTGCACGCCCCGCAGCGGCAGTCCGGTGGACCCGAGGGTCCGGGACCAGATCACGCGGCCGATCCGGTCGCGCTCGGCCCTGGTGCGCCGCTCCTCGGGCAACTCCTCGTCCCGCGCCCGGAATTCGGCGACGGCCGCGGCGACCGCGCCCCGCATCTCGGCGGCGCCCGGCAGTCCGGCGACCGGCTGCCAGCCGGCGCGCGGCGGGAGGACGCCGGTCCACGGGGGCCCGGTCACGGAGTCCGGGACGACCGCCTTGCCCGCCGACTCCTCGATGCCTTCGAGGAGTTCACCGGCGGAGACGGTGACGTCGAGCTCGACGGCGTCGACGAGCCGGGCCGTACGGATCGCGAGCACCTCGAAGGACGGCGGCCGGCCGAAGACGGCCAGCGCCCCGCCGCCCCCCTGGAGGCGGACGGCGGCGGCCCGGTCGTAGTGGACCAACCGGGTCAGGAAGGCGGCGAGGGCAGCCGCCTCCCTGGCGTCGGCGAAGTGCAGCGGCGCGAGCACGGTCATGCTGCGGACGTCATCCCGTCGTCGACGTACACCTGGAGGAACTCGCGCTCCTCGGCGGTGATCCGGCGCGGCCGCTGCGCCTCCAGGTTGAAGGGCACGACGACCGTGGACGCCCGTACGTACGTGACGTCGGGGTCCTTGATCTCGTACGCGATCGTCAGCGACGCCGCGCCTATCTTCGTCACCCAGGACTCGATGGTCACCGGCTCGTGCCGGTGGACCAGCGGTCGCACGTAGTCGATCTCGTGCCGGGCCACGACGGACCCGCCGGAGAACGAGGGGGAACCGTCCCCCGGCGCGAGCCGGAACATGAAGTCGATCCGCGCCTCTTCCAGGTACCGCAGGAAGACGACGTTGTTGACGTGCCCGAAGGCATCCATGTCCGACCAGCGCAGGGGACAGCTGTAGATGTGGCGCACGCTCAGCCTCGGGTCAGCTTCTTGTACGTGGCACGGTGCGGGCGGGCCGCGTCCGGGCCGAGACGCTCGACCTTGTTCTTCTCGTACGACTCGAAGTTGCCCTCGAACCAGTACCACTTCGACTCGCCCTCGTACGCGAGGATGTGCGTCGCCACCCGGTCCAGGAACCAGCGGTCGTGGGAGATGACCACGGCCGCACCGGGGAACTCGAGCAGCGCGTTCTCGAGCGAGGAGAGGGTCTCGACGTCGAGGTCGTTGGTGGGCTCGTCGAGGAGCAGCAGGTTGCCGCCCTCCTTGAGCGTGAGCGCCAGGTTCAGGCGGTTGCGCTCACCACCGGAGAGGACACCGGCGGGCTTCTGCTGGTCCGGGCCCTTGAAGCCGAAGGCGCTGACGTACGCGCGCGACGGCATCTCGACGTGGCCGACGTTGATGTAGTCCAGCTCGTCCGACACGACGGCCCAGAGGGTCTTCTTGGGGTCGATGTTGGAACGGGTCTGGTCGACGTAGCTGATCTTGACCGTGTCGCCGATCTTGACCGAGCCCGAGTCCGGGGCCTCAAGGCCCTGGATCATCTTGAACAGCGTGGTCTTGCCGGCGCCGTTCGGGCCGATGATGCCGACGATGCCGTTACGGGGCAGGGTGAAGGACAGGTCGTCGACGAGGACCTTGTCGCCGAACGCCTTCGAGAGGTTGTTGACCTCGACGACGATGGAGCCCAGACGCGGGCCCGGCGGGATCTGGATCTCCTCGAAGTCCAGCTTCCGCATCTTGTCGGCCTCGGCAGCCATCTCCTCGTAGCGGGCGAGGCGCGCCTTGGACTTGGTCTGCCGGCCCTTGGCGTTGGAGCGGACCCACTCCAGCTCTTCCTTGAGGCGCTTGGCGCGCTTCTCGTCCTTGCGGCCCTCGACCTTGAGACGGGTGGCCTTCTTCTCCAGGTACGTGGAGTAGTTGCCCTCGTACGGGATCG
Source organism: Streptomyces sp. NBC_01077 (assembly GCF_045162855.1). NCBI lineage: Bacteria > Bacillati > Actinomycetota > Actinomycetes > Kitasatosporales > Streptomycetaceae > Streptomyces > Streptomyces sp. NBC_01077. Next base: position 3,730,898 of record NZ_CP108669.1, read on the forward strand.
CGCGGCCGCGGTCGAGCTCGAGGATCCACTCGGCGACGTTGTTCAGGAAGTACCGGTCGTGCGTGACGGCGACGACGGCGCCCGCGTACTTCGAGAGGTGCTGCTCCAGCCAGTTCACCGACTCGGCGTCGAGGTGGTTGGTGGGCTCGTCGAGGAGGAGCAGGTCCGGGGCCTCGATCAGCAGCTTGCAGAGCGCCACGCGGCGCTTCTCGCCACCGGAGAGGTTGGTGACCGGCCAGTCGCCGGGCGGGCAGCCCAGCGCGTCCATGGCCTGCTCCAGCTGCGCGTCGAGGTCCCAGGCGTTGGCGTGGTCCAGGTCCTCCTGGAGCTTGCCCATCTCGTCCATCAGCGCGTCCGAGTAGTCGGTCGCCATGAGCTCGGCGACCTCGTTGAAGCGCTTGAGCTTCCCCATGATCTCGGCGGCGCCGTCCTGGACGTTCTCCAGAACCGTCTTGGCCTCGTCCAGCTTCGGCTCCTGCATGAGGATGCCGACGCTGAAGCCCGGCGACAGGAACGCGTCACCGTTGGACGGCTGCTCAAGGCCGGCCATGATCTTGAGAACGGTGGACTTACCGGCACCGTTCGGGCCGACCACACCGATCTTCGCACCCGGCAGGAAGCTCAGCGTCACGTCATCGAGGATGACCTTGTCGCCGTGCGCCTTGCGCGTCTTGCGCATCGTGTAGATGTACTCAGCCAAGAGAAACCGTCCGGCTAGGAGTGAGTGGGCAGATACACCCCATCTTGCCTGACCGCCACCCCCCGGGGCGAACCAGTAGAGGGGGGCGGCGGGCCCGGAGGGGCTCGTACCGGGGCCTCGGTGGAGCCGTACCGGGCGGTAGGGGGCGGAAACGGAGCCCGGACGTGCGACGACCCCGGGCGCTGGAGCGCTCCGGGGTCGTGCGGGGGTCACAAGGCGATCCCGATGTGACGCGGATCACTTCATGAGGTCAGGCGCCTTCCCGGTGCCGGCGGGGCCGGCACCGGGGGCCTGGGCCTGGGATCAGGCGCCGGCGGCCTTCTTCTTGCGGAGGAAGAACACCGCGCCGCCGCCGACCACGACGAGCGCGGCAGCGATGCCGGCGATCATCGGAGTGGCGCTGGAGCCACCGGTCTCGGCGAGGTCGCCGCCACCGGTCGTGGTGCCGGTCGTACCCGTGGTGCCGCCCGTGGTGTCACCGGTCGAGGGAGCGGTGGTCGACGGGGAGGGCTCGGTCGAGGGCTCCGTGGTGGGGGTCTCGGACGGCTTCGGGCCGGGGGTGGCCGTCTTGCAGTCCAGGACGCCCTCGAAGGTCTCCTCGAAGCCGTTCGGGCCGGTGATCGTGAACTTGTACGCCTCGTCCTCGGCGAGCGGGACCGGGATGGTCTTCGTCTCACCGGCGGCGACCGTGTACGAGGTGCCCTTCAGGTCGAAGGTCCAGGGCTCGTCGCCCTTGTTGGAGGCGATGACCTCCAGGCCGCCCTTGGCGCAGTCCTTGGCGACCGTGACGGCCGGGACAGCACCCTTCTTCGCCCACGTGGCCGAGGCCGCCGCGGTGACGGTCGACTCGCTGGAGCCGGCCAGGATCAGGGTCTGCGAGGGGCCGTCGATGGAGACGAAGGCGCGGCCCAGGGAGACCTTGGTGGAGGCCTCGGCGGTCAGACCGGCCGTGCCGTCGGCGGTGCCGGCGGGAACGTCGAAGAAGACCTCGTCGCCGTTCTTGGCCTCGGTGACGGGCTTGCCGTCCTTGTCCACGACCTTGACGCCGTCCGGGGTCCCCGGGGCGGTCGCCAGCTTGGCGATCTGGGCGTTGGTGGAGACGGTGATCGGGCCGAGCCGGTCACCGGCCTTGCCCGCGACCGAGGACGGGGAGAGCGAGAGGGAGGCCTTCGGCTCCTCGAGCTTGACCGCGTCCTTCAGGAGCTGCTCGGTGAGCTTGCGGGCGTCGGGGCTCTTCGGGGTCGCCGTCACGTCGTCGGACAGCGTCCAGATGGCGGCCTGCGTCGCCGCGGCGGCCTCGTCCTTCGACAGGTCGACGTCGAGCTTCGCACCGAGGGTCTCGGCGGAGAGCTTCGGGTAGCCGTTCTCCAGGATCCAGAGGATCTTTCCGGCGTTCTCGTTGTTGTGCAGGGAGGACTGGTCCCAGCCGACTTCCTTGTAGTCGAAGTCGTGCTTGGCCGGCGTCCGGAGGTCGATGCAGTAGGTCTGGAGAGTTCCCCCACCCTCGACCTGCATCTTGAAGAGGCCGCCCTTGACGCCCCACTTCGAACCGTCCTTCTCGGCGATCACGACGTCGTCCCGGTCGGTCATCCCGCCGAGCTTCGCCGTCACGCCTCCGGTGCCCGGGGCACCGTCGTCGGCCAGTGCCGGACCGGCGGCCGCTATCGCTCCGGCCATGACAAGGCCGGAGACGAGGGCGGCGGCGGCGAGGCGGGCAGCGCCTCGGCCACGTACTGAATACATTGCTTTCCCCTCCGGGCGAGCCGCTCCGCGAACAATGGTTGATTCGCGTGGGGGGAGCGCACGCCAGCAGATCACAGACCCGATGAGCTCATGTGCCACATGAGTACCCGGGAATCCTAGGGATGCGGAACCCCCCGGTGCCCGGCCATACGGTCAGATAACCATTCCGAATCGGAATCGTTATCGCGCAGGGCGAGTTGGTCGACAAATCCCCACAACTCAAGGTCAGGGGACGGTCACCAAGCGAGTTGCCGACTCCGCCGCGGCGTCCGCCGCCGCCTCCGCCCACGGGTCCCGCTCCGGCGCCGGCACCATTTCGGGCCCGGGCTTCGGTTCCGTCCGCGCCGCACGCCGGAAGGCCGCCGTCCCCCGGCTCAGATCGTGCCCCACGGCCAGCGCCGCCACGTCCACGAAGGTCTTGCGCTGCCCGTCCCGCTCATCCTCACGCACCCTCAGCCGGCCGTGCACCACGAGTGGTTCCCCGACGGATACGGAGGCCGCCAGATTGGCCCCGAGCGAGCGCCAGGCCGACACCGTGTAGAAGCTGGTGGGGCCGTCGGACCAGAGTCCCTTCTCGCGGTCCCAGCGACGCGCGGTCACCGCGAAACGGAACCTGGCGATCCCGCCCGTCGCCGTCTCCCGGTACTCCACCGCCGTCGCCACGTTGCCGACGAGCGTCACGGTCGTGTCGTTCATGCTCCGGTCCCCCACCCTGCGTTCACGCTGCTGTCTCTTCTCCGGTCGGCACCCATCGTGGGGCCGCGGAGAGGATCCCGCCGGGTGCTGTGCACAGTCACAGGAATGTGGACAACTCCCCCACCCGGGAGGGTGAACCGGGGGATTCCGGGCTCCCAGGGGTCCGTCACCGGGGGCGGCCCAGGCGCCCGAGGTCGGTCACCCGGAGGCTCCTACCTCCCCCGTACCCCCGCCCGTGTGGCCCCGAGCCGGCCCGTACCGCCGCGGATTCCGCCCACGATCCGTGCCGACGGACGCGTCCCCACCACCGTCGCGTACTGCTCGCGCACCTCCCGGTAGCGCATCAGCTCCGCCGCCACCGGGTCGAGCACCCGGGCCCGGCCGCAGGCCGCGGCCGCCTCGCGCAGGCGGCGTTCGGCCTCCTGCCCGTACCGCCGGGCCGGGCCCTTGACGGCCCCCTCGCAGGCCCATTCGACGAGCGGTCCGCCGACGATGCCACCGAGCATCACGAGGACCGGCGGGAGCAACCCCGGTTCCACGACGCCGACGATCTGCCCCACCAGCCACAGCGCGCCGAAGATCTGCAGGAGCGTCATCACGGCCTGGGCGAGGACGGCGGCGGGCCACCAGGCGGGGCGGGGCGGCCGGGCCGCCGCGTCGCCGATGGTGACGGTCAGTTCGTCCAGGGCCTCGGGCAGCCCCTCGGCTCCGCGCGCCGCCGCCTCGCGTACCGCCTGCGCCCAGGGTGTCGGGAGCCCGCGCGAGGCCTCGTCGGCGACGATCCGTACCGCCTGCTCCACGCGTTGGCGTGCCGTCAGTTCGTCCTCGACCGGGGTGGCGAGGTGCGGGTCGGTGGAGCCGTGCTCGCGGATCCGCTCGTACCAGCGGTAGAGGCGCAGCCAGGGGGTGCCGCAGGCGCGGATGGCGCCTCGGCGCCAGACCCGTTCGGCGGCCTCGCCCGCGGCCTGGGCGCCGACGGCGACGCCGAGCCGGTCGGTGAAGGCGTCGCGGGCCCGCTCGTCGAGGCCGGGCCTGCCGTCGCCGAGATAGGCGGGGCGCAGCCGGGCGGCGGCGGCGTCGACGTCGGCGGCGAGCCGGCGTTCGGGGGCGGTACGTTCCTGGACGAATCCGGCGACCATGTCCCGCAGTTCGGGGACGCCCTCGCCGGTCAGGGCGGAGACGGCGAGGACGGTGGCGCCGGGTTCGCCGTGCTCGCCGAGCGCGACTCCGTCCTCGTCGAGGAGGCGGCGCAGGTCGTCGAGGACGAGGTCGGCGGCCTCCGTACCGAGCCGGTCGATCTGGTTGAGGACGACGAAGGTGACCTCGGCGTGCCCGGCGAGCGGCCGGAGGTAGCGCTCGTGGAGGGCGGCATCGGCGTACTTCTCGGGGTCGACGACCCAGATGACGCCGTCGACGAGGCCGAGGACCCGGTCGACCTGGTCGCGGTGGGCGGTGACCGCCGAGTCGTGGTCGGGCAGGTCGATGAGGACGAGCCCCTGGAGCCCGGTGTCGGCGGCGCCGCCCGCGAGGGGCCGGCGGCGCAGCCGGCTGGGGACGGCGAGCCGGTCGAGCAGCCCGGCGGCGCCCTCGGACCAGCTGAGGGCGATGGGCGCGGAGGTGGTGGGTCGGCGCAGGCCGGTCTCGGAGACGGGAACGCCGGCGAGGGCGTTGAAGAGCGTGGACTTGCCGCTGCCGGTGGCGCCGGCGATCGCGATCACGGTGTGCCGGGAGGAGAGCCGCTGCCGGGCGGCGGCCTCGTCGAGCACCCGCCCGGCCTCGGCGAGGGCCTCGCTCTCGACCCGCGTACGGGAGAGCCCGACGAGTTCGTGGAGGGCGTCGAGCCGGCTGCGGAGGAGCCCGCCGTAGTTCCCGCCGAGGGGCGGCAGGGTGTCCGGCCCCTCCGGGTCCTCGTCGCCGGTCGGCGCGTCGGCGACGGCGGCGACGCCCCGCTCGGCCGCGCGGCGCGCGATCAGCCCGTCGTCCCAGCGGGTCCGGCCCTGCTCGCGTCCACCCTCATCGGCTCGGAACTCGTCGTCCACCACGTCACTTCTCCTTCTGCAGTACGGAGAGCGCGGCGATCAGCTCCGCCTGCGGCTCGGGGGTCACGTCGAGCGCTTCGAGGGGCGCGAGGCGCCGGTCGCGTTCGGCGTGCAGGACTCGGTCGACGTACGAGAGGACGAGTGCGCCGCCCTTGTCGCGCAGGCGGAGGGCGGCCTGGGCGCCGAGGAGTTCGGCGAGGCGTTCGCCCGCGGCGCGGGTGCGGCGGCCGCCGAGGAGGGAGGCGGCGAGGAGGGCGGCGACGGTGTCGGCCTCGGGGGTGGCCGTACGGGAGGTGGAGGGGCGTTCCACGGTCCGCACCTCGTCCTCGGCGACTTCTTCGAGGACGCGGCGCCAGCGTCGTACCTCCACGCCGATCCGCTCGGCCGTGTCGCGGTCGCCGCCGGTCCGGACGGGGCCGAGGGCGTCGGCGGCGGGTTCGCGGCGCCAGGCGTCGCGGACGCGTTCCTCGGCGGCGGAGACCGCGCAGTGGAGGAGGGCGGCGAGTGACTCGGCGAGGGCGTCGAGCAGCTCGTCGGCGGTGCTGTCGCGGGGGTAGGCGCGCCAGCGGGTGCGGGCGTCGCCGGCGAGGACGGCGCCGCGGCCGAGCTGTTCCCGTACCCGCTTGGCCTGTTCGCCGTACGCGGTCCCGACGGCGCCGCCGAGGCGGACGGCGGCGGCGTACTGCGCGGCGACCGCGCCGGCCAGCTCGGGGAGCCGGGCGTCGAGGGAGTCGATGACGCCGGTGGCGGTCCGGTCGGCGGCCTGCTGGCGGGCGGCGGGGTCCTCGGCACGGTGGGCGAGCCAGCCGCGCAGGGCGGCGACGGCGGAGTCGGGGAGCAGCCCGCTGCCGCCGTCGGCGGACTCGGGGAGCTCGGGGATGGTGAAGCGGGGCACGTCGCCGAGACCGGCCTTGTCGAGCAGGGCCTCGTACTGGCGGGAGACCTCGCCGATGACCTGGTGGGGGACGCGGTCGAGGACGGTGACGAGGGTGGCGTCGTACTCCTTGGCGGTACGGAGCAGATGCCAGGGGACGGCATCGGCGTACCGCGAGGCGGTGGTGACCATCACCCAGATGTCGGCGGCGCAGATCAACTCGGCGGCGAGGAGCCGGTTCTCGACGACGAGGGAGTCGATGTCGGGCGCGTCGAGGAGGGCGAGGCCGCGGGGCATGGAGGCGGCCGTCTCGACGCGGAGGGCGTTCTCCTCGGGGGGTGCGTCGTCGGCGGGGTGGTCCTCGTCGGCCTGGGGCAGCCAGACGCGGGTGAGCTGCGGGAGGACGCGCATGCCGGCGAACCAGTGGTGGTCCTCCGGGTGGCACACGAGCACGGGCGTGCGGGTCGTGGGCCTGAGGACACCCGACTCGCTGACGCGCCGCCCGACAAGGGAGTTGACGAGCGTGGACTTGCCGGCCCCGGTGGATCCGCCGACGACGGCGAGAAGCGGGGCGTCGGGGTCCTTGAGCCGGGGCACCAGATAGTCGTCGAGCTGAGCGAGCAACTCGGCCCGGGTCTGCCGGGCTCGTGGTGTGTCGGGGAGGGGGAGGGGGAGACGCACGGCGGCGACACGGTCGCGCAGGGCGGAGAGTGCGTCGATCAGCTGAGGCCGTTCGTCCAAGGTCACCACATGCGAAGAATGCCCAATTTATGAGTGTTTTTGAAGCCTATTGCGGCCCTGCGCGCCGAAGAGAAGAGTGGCGACCGGAAGCTCAGGCATAACGAGTGCACAACACCCGCCCCGAGTGGCGCGAAAAGCGCTGCGCGAATCGCACCTGCCTGCGATTATCGTTCCGCTTCACCGAACCTCCACATCGTGCCACGCAGGTGAAGCAACCGGGCCAAGGTGATCGGAGCCCTATCCTTGTCCCGGCAGGCCACACCCCACCCACAAGGGGCTCCTGGCCACACGGCCACCACCCGGCCCCCGTAGCTCAGTGGATAGAGCAGGTGCCTTCTAAGCACTTGGCCGCAGGTTCGAGTCCTGCCGGGGGCGCTCCGCGATCGACCCTCCTTCGGGAGGGTCTTTTTGCTGGTCGGGGCGGTTCAGTGATGGCCGCAGTGCCGATGTTTCGTTCCGTGGCCACGGTCCTCCGTTTCACACCCGCGAACGGGCCGCGTGTTCACGGATCGCCCGAATGCCGCGCTGCGGCGGGGAGGCTCAGTCGGCCGGGTTGATGGGCGGCACCGTGAAGGTGCCGTCGAAGACCCCGGCGCGGGGTTCGTACATGCGCAGGATGGGGCGGAAGGGTCCGGGTGGGGTGGGGAGCCAGTTGGCGCGGTGGGCCGGATCGGCGGGCGCCTGGGGCTGGAGGTAGAGGGTCAGGGAGCCGTCGTCGGCGTAGACGAGGCCGGGTGTGCGGTCGCCGATCGAATAGCGGTCGATCGAGTTGGCGACCAGGTAGTAGTCCGGCAGCGAGTACATCGTGATGGACCAGAACGCGTCGACGGGCGGCATGGCCTCGAAGCGCAGGGCGTACGCACGCGTGCCGTCCAGCTGCTCTCCGTCGCCGTCGACCCAGGTCATGGCGTACGCGGCCTCGTACCCGTGATTGCCCCACAGGCCGGCCCGGGCCGCCCCGGCACGTGCCGTCCGGGCCTCGGAGCGGTCCGCCAGGACCCAGCGCGGGTCCCGCTCGGTGCCGATGCCGAAGAAGTCGAGGTTGTAGTCGAAGGCGTGGTACGTCAGGCGCCAGCCGTTCTGCTCGGGCGAACCGCCGTGCGTGGTGAACCGCTCGACCTCGCTCCCATCGAAGACGCCCCGCTCACCGAGTGGGCCGTCATCCTGCGCGACGTCGGACCCGCCCCGCACGGACGGGCGTTCGTCGAGACCGCACGCGAGCTCGGGGCGCGCCGGGTCGACGGTGGAGCAGGCGACGGTGGAGCAACCGATGCCGGATCGGGTGACGGTGAAGCAACCGACGCTGGAGCGGGCTCGCACGGAACGTGAGGGCCTGCCTCAGCAGAGGAATCCCCTCGGCGGACCCATTGGGCGCCGAGGGGACGAGGTCGTGCGGGGGAGGGGAGGTCAGCGGACCGGTCGGGTGAGCCTCACGCGGACCAGAGTGGTGTCCACGTCGCTGTCGACCAGGCGGCCGTTCGCGTCGAAGGCTTCGGGCCCGTCCGTCATGCCGAAGTCGTTGTCGTTGAGGAGGACCAGGGTCGAGGAGCCCTCCACCGCGATGCCCTCGATCTTGCCGGGGACGCCCTCGACCGTGTTCAGGTCGACCACCAGGCGCTTGGCGAGGAACGGGGCGTCGGCCGCCGCCTCGTCGTCGAGCTGCTCCAGGGTCGGGGCGGCCGTCGTGTCCCAGGCGGAGCCGAGGATGTCGGCGCTGCGGCGGAGGCGTACCTCGTAGACGCGGGACGACTTGTCGGTGCGCTCCTGGACGAGGACGCGGTCGCCGCCCAGCGCCACGATGGAGGAGATCTTCAGCTCCGCCGTCTTCGTCTGGCCCGGCTCGACGACGCCGACCGGGTCGAAGCGGTACGCGTACTCCGCCGTGACGCGGTTCTTACGGGTCGAGAAGCGCAGCAGCCGGGTGTTGCGGGAGTCCTCGCCCGACGCCTTGTCGGGGTTGAGCAGCGGGCTCTGCAGCGCCATGACCAGGTCGCCGTCGGGCAGAAGCGCGAGGCCCTCGAAGCCGCGGTTGATCTTGCGCTTGAGGAAGATCGACGGGAGCGACTCGATCACCGGGTAGTCGGCGCCGGTCAGGCCGAGGCCCTTGGGGACGTGGCGGGCGAGGACCCGGCCCTTGGCGGAGACGTGCACGAGCGACGGGCCGTACTCGTCCACCAGCCAGAAGCTGCCGTCCCGGTCCCGTACGAGACCCTCGGTGTCGAGGCCGTTCGCGTTGTACGGGAGCGGGGTCGTGGCGTTGTAGTTGTACGGGGCCTCGTCGCGGCCCGGCTGGTTGGGCAGGCCCGTGACGGGCGCGCCGGAGGCCGTGATGAGCGGGATGGACTTCAGGACCTGGATCCTGCCGCCGACCGCGCGGACCTTCACGATCGCCGGGTCGAAGCCGGGCACGGGGAACGTGCGCCGCTTGTCCTTGCCGACCGCTATCTGGCCGTTGGGGCCCCGGTCGGTGACCGTCCAGTATTCGCCGCGCCGCTCGGCCGGGTACAGGTCGCTGCCGATGCCGCCCAGGTTCACGTCCCGGTCGTCGTCGACGCTGCCGGGCAGCAGGCCGTTGCTGAAGTCGGCCAGCGGGATGTCCGGCAGGGTCGAGGTGGAGACGACCCGGGCGGCGGAGCCGTGCCGCGCCGGCTCCGCCTCGGCCGTACCCATGACCACCGAGAGCGCGAGCACGGTGGACAGGGGCAGGACCACGACGGCAGGCCGGCGCAGGAGGCGCGGATTCATCTGAACTCCCTTTGAACACGTGGATGTCGCCCGTGGAGGCGCCTCATGGTCCAATTCCGGCCACAACGGCGAGCGTCGAGTGCGCGACATCGGGGCGAGTCCTGGGTGAACGCGCGGCTCCGGCCCGCACCGGGCTCAGTAGCGGTCGAGGATCAGCTGCGTCTTGAGGATGTCCCCGTGGAACAGCCAGCCGTTGGCCTCGGCGACGGCGATGGCGTCGTCGTGCAGGTCGGCCGCGTCGGCGTAGGAGTCGGTCTTGAACGACAGCTCGACCACGTACTCCGTGCCCGTCCCGCCGGCCCCGACGACCGGCAGCACCTCGATGCTCGCGTCGTCCGAGGCGCCCCACGCGCCGCCGTACACCTTCGCCGTCACCGGGCCGTGCGCGCGGGAGGCCTGAACGGTGGTCTTGCCCCAGGCGGCGCTGCGCCAGTCCTCCAGCTTGCCGGGGATGTCGTTGACCAGCCAGGTGCGGCCGGTCGTGCTCGTCGGCATCGCCGTGCCCGAGTAGCCCGAGGCGCTGTGGCTCTTCTCGGTGCTGAAGCTGAGCGTCTGCTTCGCGTAGCCCCAGTCGACCTCGGCGTCGTAGTTGGTGTCGCCGCTGTCGAAGCCGGCGGCGTCGGCCGTGGTGAGCGCGGCGTCGATGTCGCCGTTCGCGACGGGGAACCGCTTCTTGTACGTCTCCTCGAACGAGGACCCGGACTTGTGACGGAGCCGGACGCTCCACCCCTCGGCGTCGAGCTCCAGGGCGTCGGTGTCGTAGTAGCTGTACGAACGGGCCTTGGCCGAACCGGTGATCCCGAAGGCCGACTTGACCGCCGAGGTCGGGGCGTGGGACGCGTCGAGCGCCGCCACGGTGAGGTTGATCTTCACCTCGTACGTCGGTACGGCGTTGCTCGCGGCGTACGCCGGGGAGGTCGGGGCGAGGAGCGCGACGGCGACGGCGAGAGCGACGGCGGAACCGGCGGCGGCCGGACGCGCGGCCCGGGCGGTGACCGTGCGGGGGGACGTACGGCGGAACGTGCGGGTGAAGGTCATGCGGCGATGGTCACGAGGGAGAGTGAGGACCGGGTGTCCCCCGGGCGTGAGTTCGGTGAACCGACGCCATCCAGAGCCCCCTCCGCCCATCCGGCCGTCCGTCCGTCCGCCCGTCCCCCGCCCATCCGGCCGGCCGTCCGTTCGTCCGCCTGTCCGCCGTCCGCCGTTCCGCACGCGCGCGTCGCTAACGCAGGAACAGATTCGTGCCCACGTCCGCCGGTACGGCCTCCCGGATCGGGGTGCTGTCCGGGCCCGGGCGGTGCATGCCGGGGATGGGGAGGGCGGTGGTGCGGTGGAGGAGAACCGTTCCGTCGTGGCTCCAGACCTCCGTGTAGCCGTGGGCCAGGAGGAGTTCGACCCGCTGTCGCTGTTCCTCGGTGGAGGCGAAGGGGAAGGTCCGGTCCTTCACGCGGAGGAGGACCCAGTCGGCGCCGCGTGGGGTCCCGTCGGCGATGACCACGTGCATACGGGTGGTCAGGCGGGGCGCGATGGTGTTGTCCGCCTCCACCGTCGCGCCGTCCGGAATGAGTGCGGCCGCCGTGGCGAGGGGGCGTTTGTCCGGGGACGGCCGCCAGAAGTCCGGGCGGACGAGGAGGCCGAGGCCGAGGATGACGGCGGCCGCCGAGGAGAGGGCGATCGCGGTGATCGCCCAGCGGCGGGCGAGTACCCGCCGCTCGCGCAGCCGCCCCAGTGTCTCCAGTGCCGCCGTGAGCAGGATCGGCCACAGGAAGGCGTCGTAGTGGTTGATCACCGGCCAGTGGTTCGGGTTGTCCGAGAGGACCCGTTCGGCGAGGAGCGGTAAGGCCAGGAGGAAGGTCGGTGAGCCCAGCGGGAGCAGGGCCAGGGTGCCCAGGATCCAGGCCACCATGCCGACCTTCACCGCCGGGGTGGCGGCGACCTGGAGCAGCACCCACGGCTCGGTGAGGACACGGTCCAGGGCGGCGCCCGGGTCGGCGCCGAGGCTGCCGTACGACCAGTAGTAGCCCTCGGGGCCGCCCATCGCCGGCAGGAACCAGCCGATCACGACGGCACACACCAGCAGCCCGGCCAGCGCCAGCGCGACCCCGGTGGTCCTGCCGCCGCGGTGGCCCGCGCGATGGGCCCGTACCGCCAGGACCAGGCCGAAGGCGCCGACGACGAGGCCCATGTCCTCCTTCGCCGTGCACAGCAGCGCCGCCCAGCAGGCCGCCGCGCCGTACCGGTGGGCGAGGCCCCGTTCCAGCATGAGGAGGGTGAACGGGACGGCGAACGCCACCTCGTGGAAGCCGTTGCACGCGGAGTTCAGGAGCGGCCACCCGAGCGCGTACACCAGCCCGCCGAGGTCCGCAGCCCTCCGTACGGTGAGCGGGGCGGCGCCCGCGAAGCTGTGCCGGGCGATCCGCCGGACCACCGGCACGCCCACCGCGAACAGCGCGGCCTGCGCGAGGACCAGGACCCGTGGGTCGTCCCACACCCAGTACAGGGGCGCGAGGAGCGCGAGCGCCGGCGTGAAGTGGTCGCCGAGGAGCGAGAAGCCGGGCGGGAACTCGTGGTGCACGTTCTTGATCGGCGACCTCGGCAGCTCGAAGTGCGCGTACGCGCGGACCGCCTGGTCGAAGATGCCGAGGTCGAAGCCGGTCAGCTTCATCGCCGTCCAGGACTGCAGCCCGAGGCCGCAGCAGACGAGGAAGCAGAGTGCGGTGAGGGCGATCCCGCGCCGGCGTGACGCGGCGCCCGTACCGCCTCCCCCGCCGCCTCTGCTACCCGCGGCACCTCGTAGGACGACCGGTATCGCCCCGGCGACCGCAGCACGCGCGCGTGGCAGCGCCCTTGTGCCCGTCTCCTCCGCCTGCGGCCGTGCGGATGTGAACGTCGACGTCTCCCCCATGGCCACGACCCTACGGTGCGTATCCATCACCCACCCCGGGAAGCCCGTGCGCCCCGGGAAGCCCATGAGTCCTGCGAAGCCTGTGAGCCCTGCGAAGCCCATGAGCCCATGAGCCCGGGAACCCGTGAGGCCCAGAGAGCCGAAGCCCCAGGAAGCCCCCACGGGCCGCCGGCAGGCAGAATCGCGCCATGGCCATCACCGCGCGCGCCCTCAACCGCTCCACCCTCGCCCGGCAGTTGCTGCTCGAACGGGTGTCGATCGGCGTCGAGGACGCCGTACGGCAGGTGGTGGCGCTGCAGGCGCAGCAACCGGGTTCGCCCTACGTCGCGTTGTGGAACCGCGTCGCCGGCTTCGACCCCGCGCGGCTCGACAAGGCCGTGGAGGGTTTCGAGCTGGTCAGGTCGACCCTGATGCGGCTCACGCTGCACCTGGTGCACGCCGGGGACTACCGGGCCTTCCGGGAGGGCATGGAGCCGACGCTGCGCGGCTCGCGGCTCCACGACCCCCGGTTCAAGGCGGCGGGGTTCACGGCCGCCGACGCGGACGCCCTGCTGCCCGCTCTCCTCGAGTACGCCGGGGAGGCGCGTACCGGGGCCGAGATGCGGGAGCGCCTGGAGGCGGCGCGGGGCGGGCCGGTGGAGGCCGTGGTGTGGCGGATGATGCGGCAGTACGCGCCGCTGTGGCACGCGCCGACGGGTCCGCCGTGGTCGTTCGGGGCGGCGCAGTCGTTCGTGACGGCGAGCGCGCCGCTGCCGGTGCTCGGTGATCCGGAGGCGGCGACGGCGGGGCTCGCCGTCCTGATCCGGCGCTACCTGGAGGGCTTCGGGCCGGCGTCCGTACCCGACATGGCGCAGTTCACGCTGGCGCCGCGGGGGAAGGTGCGCGAGGCGGTACGGCTGCTCGAAGGCGAGCTCGAGCAGGTGGAGGGGCCCGGCGGGGCGGTGCTCCACGACGTACCCGGGGCGCCTCGGCCCGACGAGGACGTCCCGGCGCCGCCCCGGCTGATGGCGATGTGGGACAGCATCCTGCTGGCCTACGCGGACCGCAGCCGCGTGATCCCGGCCGAGTACCGCAAGCACGTGATCCGCGTGAACGGCGACACGCTGCCGACGCTGCTCGTCGACGGGTACGTGGCCGGGGTCTGGCGCCCCGTCGAGCGAGGCATCGAGGCCTCGGCCTTCCACCCGCTGCCCGCCCGGGTCTGGGCGGAACTCGCGAAGGAGGCCGAGGCGCTCGACGGCTTCCTGGCCGCCCGTGACCGCCGGGTCTACAGCCGCTACGACCATTGGTGGGTCAAGGGACTTCCCATGGTCGAGACCCGGGTGCTGCCGGGCGCCTGACGGGCGCGGCTCAGCCCCGGGCCGCCACCAGCGCCTTCAGCGCGATGTTGAGCTGGAGGACGTTGACGCGGGGCTCGCCGATGAATCCGAGGATGCGGTCGTCGGTGTGGTCGGCGACGAGCCTGTCGACCGCCGCGACGTCGAGGTTGTTCTTCTCGGCGATGCGGTGGACCTGGAGCGTCGCGTACTCCGGGGAGATGTGCGGGTCCAGGCCGGAGCCGGAGGAGGTGACCGCGTCGGCGGGGACGTCCGACGCCTTCACCGTGTACGAAGCGGTGGAGTTGTCCTTGATGACGGCAGCCTTGGCGTCCTTGACCCACTGGATCAGGTCCTCGTTGTCGCCGGAGCGGTTGGTGGCGCCGGAGAGGATGATCGAGTACTGGGTGTTGACGCTGTTGGAGCCGAGGCCGTTCGACGGGCGCGGCTGGAACCAGCGCAGGTCCGGGGCCGCCGTCTCCTCGCCCTCCTTGAGCGGCAGGTTGTAGGTCTGGCCGATCAGTTCCGAGCCGACGGCCTTGCCGCTCACGTCGGTGACCTCGGATCCGTTCGCCTTGCCGGGGAAGGCCACTTGGGCGATACCGGTGACGGCGAGCGGGTAGAGGACGCCGGTGATCACGGTCAGGACGAGGAGGGCGCGGAGGCCCGCCCAGAGCAGACGTCCTGTGCTTCCTACGGAAGTGTTCATGTCGATCAGCCGATTCCGGGGATGAGAGAAAGAAGGACGTCGATGATCTTGATGCCGATGAACGGGGCGATCAGGCCACCCAGGCCGTAGATCCCCAGATTCCGCCGCAGCATGGAGTCGGCGCTGCTCGGCCGGTAGCGGACGCCCTTGAGGGCGAGCGGTACGAGCGCCACGATGATCAGCGCGTTGAAGATGACCGCGGAGAGGATCGCGGACTCGGGCGAGGCCAGGCCCATGATGTTGAGCTTGTCGAGCGACGGGTAGGCGACCGCGAACATCGCGGGGATGATCGCGAAGTACTTCGCCACGTCGTTGGCGATCGAGAAGGTCGTCAACGCGCCTCGGGTGATGAGGAGTTGCTTGCCGATCTCGACGATCTCGATGAGCTTGGTCGGGTTGGAGTCGAGGTCGACCATGTTGCCGGCCTCCTTCGCGGCCGACGTGCCCGTGTTCATCGCCACGCCGACGTCCGCCTGCGCGAGCGCGGGTGCGTCGTTCGTACCGTCACCGGTCATCGCGACCAGCTTCCCGCCCGCCTGCTCCCGCTTGATCAGCGCCATCTTGTCCTCGGGCGTCGCCTCGGCGAGGAAGTCGTCGACGCCCGCCTCCTCGGCGATCGCCTTCGCGGTCAGCGGGTTGTCGCCCGTGATCATGACCGTACGGATGCCCATCCGGCGCAGCTCGTCGAACCGCTCCCGCATGCCCTCCTTCACGACGTCCTTCAGGTGGATGACACCCAGGACCCGCGCGCCCTTGCCGTCCTCCAGAGCCACCAGCAGCGGCGTGCCACCAGCCTGGGAAATCCGGTCCGTGAGCGCCTGCGCGTCCTCGGAGACACTGCCGCCCCGCTCCTTCACCCATGCCACGACCGAACCGGTCGCGCCCTTACGCACCTTCCGCCCGGCCCCGTTCTCGACGAGGTCCACACCCGACATCCGGGTCTGGGCGGTGAACTCGATCCACTCGGCGCCGGCGAGCTCGCCCTGGTGGCGCTCCCGCAGCCCGTACTTCTCCTTCGCCAGGACCACGATCGAGCGGCCCTCGGGCGTCTCGTCCGCGAGCGACGACAGCTGGGCCGCGTCGGCGAGTTCGGCCTCCGTCGTCCCGGCGACCGGGGCGAACTCCGATGCCTGGCGGTTGCCGAGCGTGATCGTGCCCGTCTTGTCGAGCAGCAGCGTCGACACGTCACCCGCGGCCTCGACCGCACGCCCCGACATCGCGAGGACGTTGCGCTGCACGAGCCGGTCCATGCCGGCGATGCCGATCGCCGAGAGCAGCGCGCCGATCGTCGTCGGGATCAGGCAGACAAGGAGTGCCGTGAGGACGATGAGCGAGGTCTGCTTGTCGGCGCCCGCGTAGATCGCGAACGGCTTCAGCGTCACGACCGCGAGCAGGAAGACGATGGTCAGCGAGGCGAGCAGGATGTTGAGCGCGATCTCGTTGGGGGTCTTCTGCCGCGCGGCGCCCTCGACCAGGGCGATCATCCGGTCGATGAAGGTCTCGCCGGGCTTCGTCGTGATCTTGACGACGATCCGGTCGGAGAGGACCTTCGTACCGCCCGTGACGGCGCAGCGGTCGCCGCCGGACTCGCGGATGACCGGAGCCGACTCGCCGGTGATGGCGGACTCGTCGACGCTGGCCACGCCCTCGACGACGTCACCGTCCCCGGGGATGATGTCGCCGGCCTCGCAGACCACCAGGTCACCGATGCGGAGCTCCGTTCCCGGGACCCGCTCCTCGCTCTTGCCGATGATCCGGCGGGCGACCGTGTCCGTCTTGGCCTTCCGCAGGGTGTCGGCCTGCGCCTTGCCCCGTCCCTCGGCCACCGCCTCCGCCAGGTTGGCGAAGATCGTGGTCAGCCACAGCCAGGCCGTGATCGCCCAGCCGAACCAGTCCCCCGGGTTCTTGACCGCGAGCGCGGTGGTCACGACCGAACCGATCAACACCACGAACATGACCGGGGACTTGACCATGACCCGCGGGTCGAGCTTCCTGATCGCGTCCGGGAAGGACGTGACCAGCTGCTTGGGGTCGAACAGTCCGCTGCCGACGCGTCCGGCCTCGGCCGGCCGGCCGCTGGGCGCCCCCGACTGCGGGGGCCGGGTAGGAGTGATGGTGCTCATGCTGCGAGCCCTTCGGCGAGCGGTCCCAGCGCGAGGGCGGGGAAGTAGGTGAGACCGGTGATGATGAGGATCGTGCCGACGAGGAGGCCGGTGAACAGCGGCTTCTCGGTCCGCAGGGTGCCCGCCGTCTCCGGTACGGGCGTCTGCTCGGCCAGCGAGCCGGCCAGCGCGAGGACGAACACCATGGGCAGGAACCGGCCGAGCAGCATCGCGATGCCGATCGTCGAGTTGAACCACTGCGTGTCCGCGTTCAGACCGGCGAAGGCGGAGCCGTTGTTGTTGGCGCCCGAGGTGTAGGCGTAGAGGATCTCGGAGAATCCGTGCGCGCCGGAGTTCGTCATCGAGTTCGACGGCGTGTCCAGCGCCATGGCGACGGCGGTGAAGCCGAGGACGAGCGCCGGGGTGACGAGGATGTAGCAGGCCGCGAACTTGATCTCGCGGGTGCCGATCTTCTTGCCCAGGTACTCCGGGGTCCGGCCGACCATCAGCCCGGCGATGAACACCGCGATGATCGCCATGATGAGCATGCCGTAGAGGCCGGAGCCGACGCCGCCGGGCGCGATCTCGCCGAGCTGCATGCCCAGGAGGTTGATCCCGCCGCCGAAGCCGGTGTTCGAGGAATGGAAGGAGTTCACCGCGCCGGTCGAGGTCAGTGTGGTGGCGACCGAGAAGATCGCCGACGCGCTGATGCCGAAGCGGGTCTCCTTGCCCTCCATCGCACCGCCGGCCAGTTCGAACGCCGGGCCCTTGCCGGCGAACTCGGTCCACAGCATCAGACCGGTGAAGACGAGCCAGATCGTCGCCATCGTGCCGAGGATCGCGTACCCCTGCTTGAGCGAGCCGACCATGCGGCCGAAGGTGCGGGTGAGCGCGAAGGGGATGACGAGGATCAGGTAGATCTCGAAGAGGTTGGAGAGCCCGTTGGGGTTCTCGAAGGGGTGGGCCGAGTTGGCGTTGAAGTAACCGCCGCCGTTCGTGCCCAGCTCCTTGATGACCTCCTGCGAGGCCACCGCCCCGCCGTTCCACTGCTGGCTGCCCCCCATGAACTGGCCGACCTCGTGGATGCCGGCGAAGTTCTGGATCGCGCCACAGGCGACGAGCACCAGGGCGCCGATCACCGAGATCGGGAGCAGGATGCGGACCGTGCCGCGGACCAGGTCGGACCAGAAGTTGCCCAGCTCACCGGTACGGGACCGGGCGAAGCCGCGGACGAGGGCGACCGCGACCGCGATGCCCACCGCCGCCGAGACGAAGTTCTGCACCGCCAGGCCGCCGGTCTGCACGACGTGGCCCATGGCCTGCTCGCCGTAGTACGACTGCCAGTTGGTGTTCGCCACGAACGAGGCGGCCGTGTTGAACGCCTGATCCGGGTCGATCGACACGAAGCCCAGCGAGCCGGGCAGCGAACCCTGCACCCGCTGGAGCAGGTAGAGGAAGAGGACGCTCACGGCGGAGAAGGCGAGGACACCGCGCAGATAGGCGGGCCAGCGCATCTCCACCGACGGGTTGGCGCCGATGCCCTTGTAGATCCACTTCTCCACCCGCAGGTGCTTGTCGGAGGAGTAGACCCGCGCCATGTAGTCACCCAGCGGCCGGTACGACAGACCGAGCGCGACGATCAGCGCGAGGAGCTGGAGAACCCCAGCAAGAACAGGACTCATATCCGTACTCAGAACCTCTCGGGCTTGACGAGGGCGAGGACGAGATAGCCCAGCAGGGCGGCCGCGACGAGCAGACCGACGATGTTCTCGGCACTCACAGCTTGGCCACCCCCTTGGCGATGAAGGCCACCAGCGCGAAGATCGCGACCGTGGTGACGACGAAGGCCACGTCGGCCATCGTGAGCTCCCGGATGCAGGAAGAAGGAAGAACGGATTCTCGGACGAGAAGCGGATTCTCGGACGAGATGAGGAAACCTCTCCTCAGGCCGCTCGCCGCCTCCGTTGACGTGCCCCTAACGCCGCTAATGCCCGTCTTGACGCTTCCCCTACGCGAAGCCCTCCCCATTGCCAGTGGCCGGAAGGGGCCATATCTTCGAGCGAAACCTACGGACCGGGATGCTCGTCAGTCCCGGGGCGGCCCGCCGTTCACGGGTCGGACGGCGGGGAGCGGGACCCTCAGGGACGACGGGGGGCGCTGGACGCCGGGCGTACGGGATATCCGTATCCACGTACCCGCAGGAGCTGAGCAGCATGAGCAAGCACGTCCTGGCGCAGAACCAGTACGGCAAGGCCGAGAACCGCATCGTCACGGTCACCCGCAAGGGCAACGACGGCGCCTGGCACGAGATCCGCGACCTGAACGTGTCGGTGGCGCTGCGCGGCGAGTACCGCGACGTCCATCTGACCGGCGACAACGGCAACTGCCTGCCGACCGACACCACCAAGAACACGGTCTACGCCTTCGCCAAGGAGCACGGCGTGGCCTCCCCCGAGGCCTTCGGCATCCTCCTGGCCAAGCACTTCGTGAGCTCGCAGCCGGTGATCCACGGGGCGCAGATCCGGGTGGAGGAGTACGCCTGGGAGCGGATCTCCGTCCCCACCCGCAAGGAGCAGCACTCCTTCGTCCGCCAGGGTCAGGAGGTCCGCACCGCGCAGATCACCTACTCGGAGAACACCGGTCTCCAGGTCCTCTCGGGCCTCAAGGACCTCACGGTCATGAACTCCACCAACTCCGAGTTCCACGGCTTCATCAAGGACAGGTACACGACGCTCCAGGAGGCGTACGACCGGATCCTCGCCACCAAGGTCACCGCCCGCTGGGCGAACTCGGCCCCGGCGGCGGCGGACGAGGAGCACGACTGGGACCGCTCGTACCAGAAGGTGCGCCGTCACATGCTGGAGGCGTTCGCGGAGACGTACAGCTACTCGCTCCAGCAGACGCTGCACGCGATGGCCGACCGGGTCCTGGACAACGTCTCCACGGTCAACGAGGTCCGGCTCAACCTGCCGAACAAGCACCACTTCCTGGTGGACCTGGAGCCCTTCGGCCTGAAGAACGACAACGAGGTGTACTTCGCGGCGGACCGGATGTACGGCCTCATCGAGGGCACCATCCACCGTGACGGAGTCCAGCCGGTGATCGCGACCAGCGACTGGATCACCGCCTGAGGCCCCTGCCTAGACCAGCCCGGCCGTCCGGACTCCCAGCCATACGGCTCCGAGTCCGGCGGCCAGGCTCCCGGCCACGTTGAGCACCGCGTGCGCCTTCGCCCCGTCCTCGTACAGCTTCAGCGTCTCGTACGAGAAGGTCGAGTACGTCGTCAACGCCCCGCACAGACCCGTGCCGAGCAGCAGATGGACGTGGGTCGACGCCACCCCGGTGAGCAGCCCGAGCACGAACGAGCCGACGGTGTTCACCGTGAACGTGCCCCAGGGGAAGCCGGGGCCGAACCGGGCCCGCGCCGCGCGGTCCGCGAGGTAGCGCAGGGGCGCGCCGACGGCGGCTCCGGCGACGACGAGCAGCCAGTTCACGCGCGCCCCACCCGTCCCCGCCCCGCCCTCCTGCGTACGGCCCTGGTGCCGGCGACCCCGGCCCAGACGGCGGCGAGCGCGGTGACCAGGGTCCCGGCCAGGTAGAGCAGACCGCGCGCCGGATCGCCGGCGCTCAGCAGCCGCTCCGTCTGGAGGCTGTACGTCGAGAAGGTGGTGAACCCGCCGCAGAATCCGGTGCCGAGGAAGGGGCGGAGGAGCGGGTGCGGGGCCTCGGTCGACCACTCGGCCGACCGCTCCGTGAGCAGGACCATCAGCACGCCGAGCACACCGCAGCCGATCACGTTGACCGTGAACGTCGTCCAGGGGAAGGCGCCTTCGGGCGTCGGCCGGAGCAGCTCCGCGCCGTAGCGGGCGGATGCGCCGAGGGCGCCACCGGCGGCCACCACTCCGACGACCGGCAGTTCTGCGCGCAGTCCCATGGCCGCAAGCGTACGAGGGACGGATCAAGGCGAGGCGCACAGGCACGGCCCCCGGCCTGGGGCATTAACCGGGGTCCGGCCCGTGCAGCCTCGCTCTGCGATGGTCCGGCCACGCCGTGCGACGGGTCAAAGCCGGTTCGGCGAGTCTGTCAGATCCCCCGCGGGGTATTCCGGAGGAGCGTGACGAGGGCCCGTAGAAGATGCGTGGAGACGGCTGTGACCTGCGACGACACGTCGGGAGGTGGTCCGGCCACCATCCGGCGGCCGATTCGGGTGCCGGGTACACCTCGTCCCCGGGGGCGGTGACGGGCGACGGTGGTGGTGCAGCGGGAGGGAGCTGCGCAACCTTCGGGCAGGAGTGTCGTGAGTACATCCGTCGCAATCAAGCGCAAGGCCGTCACCGGGGCTGTTCCTCCGGCCGCTCCCCTGGGCGTCGTCAGGTCCGTCGGTGCGGCCGACTCGCGCGAGGACGTCTACGCCGAGCTGTGTGCCGCGCTGTTCTCCGGCTTCCCGCGCCGTGACCAGCGTCTGAAGGCCGAGCAGTATCTGCACGGCCTGCTCACCGCGCAGGGCCGCAAGTCCATCCGTAACATCGCCGCACAGATAGGCGGTCCCGCAGCCGAGCAGAGCCTGCACCACTTCGTGTCCAGCTCCACCTGGGACTGGCAGCCGATGCGGGCGGCGCTCGCCCGGTACCTGGAGCGGAACAGCTGCCCGCAGGCCTGGGTGGTGCGTCCGATGCCGATCCCGAAGGCCGGCGAGCACTCGGTGGGCGTGGACCGGCGCTTCGACCCGGAGCGCGGGCAGGTCTTCCACGGCCAGCAGGCGTTCGGGGTGTGGTTCGCGAGCGACGAGCTGAGCGTCCCCGTCAACTGGCGTCTGTTCCTGCCGGACCCCTGGGTGAACGACCGCACGCGGCGCGACCGCGCGGAGGTTCCCCAGGAGGCCGGCGAGGAGACCCTGGAGGAGTGCGCGGTGGCGGCGGCGCTCGACACCGCCCGCTGGTCCGACGTGACCCGCAAGCCGGTGCTGCTCGACATCCGGGGCGGCGCGGGACGGGCGGCCCTCACCCGGCTCGCCGGGGCCGGGGTGCCGGTCGTGGCCCGGATCGGTCCGGGTTCCCGGCTCGCGATCGCCGACCGTTCGCTGCCCGGATTCGGGGCCGGACCGCTGTCCGCCATGCAGATCCTGGAGTCGCTCAAGGGCCTGCGCAGGCCGGTGAGCTGGGTGGACACGGTGGCCGGCGCGCGGACCTCGCGTACCTCCCTTGCCACGGCGGTCCGGGTGGCGCTGCCCACGCCGGGCGGTGAGCGGATGCGTCCGCTGGTGCTGCTCGGCGAGTGGGACGACCCGCGCCGGGCTCCGGCCCGGGTGTGGATCAGCGATCTGACCGGTTCGCCGGTCGGCTCGCTGCTGCGACTGACGAAGCTGGCCCGCCGGGTGGAGCGGGACTTCGTGGAGGTCGGCGAGGGGGCGGGGCTGCGGGACTTCGTGGGCCGCTCGTTCCGCGGCTGGCACCGGCACATCACGCTGGCGTCGGCGGCCCACGCGGCGACGGTCATGGCGTCCACCGACTGGGAGGCGTCCTACGGCTCCGGCTACGGCTCGGGCCGTACGGCGAGCTGACCCACGCGGCGATCAGCCGGGGCGCACGGCGATCGGCCGGTGCGCTCCGGCGATCAGTGTGTGCGGCTCGGCGATCAGCGTGTGCGCACGGCGATCAGCCGGTGCGCTCCGGCGGACCCGGCAGCTGTCGGCCCGGGTCCGTCGTGGCACGGGCCCTGGCCAGGACCTCCCGGGTGCGCTGGAGGCGCAGCGCCAGCTGGACCTCCAGGACCTGGCCCGGCTTCTGCCACTCGGGGCCGAGGAGTTCACCGATCCGTTCCAGGCGGCGCGAGACCGTGTTGGGGTGGACGTGGAGCGCCTCGGCCGCGTTCGTCGGGCTGCCCCCGGAGGCGAAGTACGCCTCCAGGGTGTGGGTGAGGTCGGTGAACCGCTCGGCGTCGTAGTCGAGTACGGGTCCGATCGCCGCCTCGACGAAGCCGTCGACGTCGTTGTCGTCGGAGAGCAGCAGCCCGAGGAAGCCCAGGTCCTGCACGGACGCCGCCGAGCCGGTGCCGCCGAGCGCGCTCATCGCGTCCAGGCAGCGGCCGGCCTCCTGGTGCAGCCGGGCGACGCCGTCCGGGCTCCAGCCGGGTCCGGCGGCGGCGACGGAGACGGGGTGGCCGAGCAGCGGGGACAGTTCCGCGGCGACGGCCCTGGCGGCGGCCGAGGCGTCGATGCCCGGGAGCAGCAGCACGATGCAGCCGCCCTGCACGGTCTTCAGACCACTGAGGCGGTACGCGTACGAGGACGCCCACACCACGGCCCTGCCCTGTTCGCCGCCCTCCGGCCGGGCGAGCACGAGGACGTGCGGTTTGCGCAGGTCGACGCCGAGGCGGCGGGCGCGCTGGGCGATCTGCTGGGGTGCGTGCGGCGGGTCGGCGATGAGGTCGTCGAGGAGTTCGTCGCGTACGGGTCCTTCGGCGACGGCGGTGGAGCGCCGCATGAGGAGGAGGAAGGCGACGGACTGGGCGGCGAGTTCGAGGAGCCGCTCGTCCTCTCCGGTGAGGCCGCCGGCGGCGCGGATGACGAGGCCGCCGAGGTCCTCGGAGCCGGCGATGACGGGGGCGACCCAGGTGTCGTCGTCGGCGAGGACCGGGCGGCGGCGGGCGTGCGCGTCGAGCGAGGCCTTGGCGACGGCCTCCTCGTCGAGGCCGGGCAGGTCGCCGGCGATGGCGAGGGACTGGCCGCCCTGGTCGCGGATCATCACGGTCGCGTCGAGGGCGTCGGCGGCGGCTTTGGCCACGCTGCCCAGGTCGCCGCCCGCGAGGACGAGGTTCATGATGCGGCCGTGGGCCTCGCTGACGTGCCGCATCCGGGTGAGGCTGGTGCGGACCCGGGAGCTGTCCCGTTCGAGTTCGGACACCTCGGCCCGGGTGCGGTCGAGGAGTCCGGCCTTCTCGACCGCGAGCGCGGCGAGGTCGGCGAGCGCGGTGAGGAGTGCGATCTCCTCGGAGGTGTGGTCGCGGACCCGCCGGTCGGCGCCGTGCAGGGCGCCGATCACGGTGTCGCCGCTGCGCAGCGGCGCGGCCATGATCGCGTGCAGGTCCTCGGCGCGCAGGGCCGCTTCGGCGGCCTCGTCGAAGGCGGGTGCGTGGACGCCCGCGTCGAGGGAGCCGGAGGGGGCGAAGCGCTCGTCGGCGAGGTAGTCGGCGGTCCAGACGGCTTCGCCGTGCAGCTGGACGGCGCCGCCGAGTCCGTACCCCTCGGCGATCCTGAGCCCGGGGGCGAGTCGCGGTCCGCCGGCCTGTCCGGGGCGGGAGCCCTCGGTGGTGTGGACGTAGCAGGCTCCGTGCGGGCCGCGCAGCGTCACATACGCGAGGTCGAGGCCGAGGAGCCGGCGGGCGCGGCGGGTGATCACGCGCAGCAGGCTGTCGAGGTCGTACGAGAGGGTCAGGTCGCGGGCGGTGTCGATGAGCGTGGCGAGCCCGTCCTCGCGGCGCGCGTCCTGCTCGCGCTCGCGGCGCACGTCCTGCTCGCGTCCGGCGTGGACCTCACCGGCGAGTGCGACGGCCCGTTCGAGGCGGTCGAGTTCCGCTCCGGCGAGGCCGGTGAGACGGGCCTCGTCGAGGAGGGTGTCGAAGCGGGCGGGCGGGGCCTGCCGGGCGAGCAGTTCGAGGACCGTGAGCAGCGCGTCGGTGCCATCGGCTCCGTCCGCGCCGTCCGCGCCGTGCAAGGTCATGGCCCTGTCCCCCGTTGTCGAGCGAAATCGGGCACCTGGGAGGAAACCCGTACTGCTCGCCGAAATTAGTTCGGCTTCGGGAGTCGGTCAACGGTGAGTTGCCGCACTTCATTCCCGGTGAAGGCCCCTGGGAGGTGTCCGGCTGGTCGGGCCGGCCGCCCTGGGCCGCGTCGGACGGTCGGCCGGTCGCCCTCGGACGGGCGGGCCGGCGGCCGCGTCTGACGGTCAGCCGACGGAACCGGCCGGTACGAGCCGGGCCCGGGGCGGGCTGAACTGGGCCGGGATGCGGGGCGCGTACAGGGGGCGGACCGCGGTGTTCCGTACGGCGAGGACCGAGCGCTGGAGGCGGCGCAGGCGCGCAGAGGGCTCCATGCCGCTCTCTCCCTTGAGGGCCACGCGCAGCCGCTCGTACACGGTGAGGGCCTCGTCGTGCTGGCCGCAGCGCAGCAGGGCCACCATGTAGTGGGCGTGGAGGGGCTCGTTGGTGCGGTAGCGGGCGACGAGACCGGAGAGTTCGGAGACGAGTTCGGCGTGCCGGCCGAGGCCCAGCTGTGCTTCCACCCACTGGTCGAGGACGCTCAGCCGGGAGGTTTCGAGGCGCTCGACCTCTCTGCGGAGCCGGGGTCCCGCGGCGACGCCCGCATAGGGTTCGCCGCGCCAGAGGGCGAGTGCCTCGCCGAGGCGGAGGGCGGCGCGCGCGAGGTCGCCGGCCTCCATGGCGCGGTAGCCGGCGCCGGCCGCGCGCTCGAACTGCCGGACGTCGTTGGTGCCGCCGCCGGTGTCGAGCCGGTAGCCGCCGGGCTGGGAGACGAGGATCGCGTCGGCGGAGCGCCGGTCGGACCAGCCGGGCCCGGGTTCCGCCGGAGCGGCGCCGCGCAGCGCACCCGCGATGAGGGTGCGCAACTCGGTTATGTGGGCCTGGAGTTCGGTGCGGGCGCCACGAGGGGCGCCGGACGGCCACAGTTCCTCGGTGAGCACCGTCACGGGGACGACTTGGTCGGCGCTGGCGGTGAGCAGGGCGAGGAGCTGCCGAGGCGCGGCGGCTGTCGGCGTGATCGACACCCCGTGCTCACGTACCGACAGTCCCCCCAGAATCCGGACGTCCACCTTGCCCCCTCAGTGTCTGTGCGGTGTCAGCGCGTGGGATGACTCTCGATGATTAGAAAAGACCCCCGTAGGCATGTCAATAAGAAACCGGAGGGTACGGAAACCCAACCCGGGATATCGGGGTGATTCACCCCCTTTGCGGGGGTATAAGGCCGTAAGATTTTCGTCACTGGCGCAGACCAACGCATGCCGGAAGGCTGTTTCCGGACTCAGGGGTACGCTTTCGCAGGGCTCTTGCGGATCGCGAAGGGTCCGACACGCACGAGATCACGCCAGAAACCGTCCGCAGGGTACGGTTCCAGAGCGGTTCCGGCGGTTCTAGAGCACCGCCGCGGCCGTCAGCAGGCCGAACGCGACGACGATCAGCGGCGTGCGGACACGGTGGAAACCGTTCCAGCGCCTCTCGAAGGCGGCCCGGACGGCCGACGGCTCGTCACCCGTGGCCTCCGAGGCGGCCAGCGCGTTGTTGAGCGGGATGTTGCCGCCGACGGTGACCACGTGATTGAGGGCCGCGCACACGAGCCCCGCGAGGACGAGCCACTTCTGGGTGTCCGTCCGCCCGTCGACGGGGACGAAGAACGCGGCGGCAGGGAAGGCGACCACCCCGAGGAAGACGACCAGGAACACGCCCCTCGGGACGGCTTCGTTGATCCGGCGCATCGCCACGACGAACTCGGCGTCCGTCAGACGGGCGAGCGCGGGCATGATCCCGGTCTGGAAGATCAGCATGAAACCGGCGTACAGGCCGGTGCATCCGACGGCGAGGGCGAGCAACAGGGAGGCCATGCGGCCATTCTGGACCGCGAGCGGCCGTTGTGACCCGCAAGCGGCCGATCCGACCCGCTGCCCGCCGCGCGCCGTCGCTTGCCTGCCACCCGACCGCCGTCCCCTGCCCGCCGCGCCCGTCAGCTGTACGGGTCGCCCGACCGCAGCTCACCCTCGCGAGTGGCCCCACCCTCCGGCGTCCGGTCCGGCCCCACGGCCCGCCCGAACAGCACGTCGGCCTGGCGTACGGCGTCGGCCAGCTCCCGGACCACGGCCGAACCCGACCGTCCGGCGATCGCGTCGGCGCTGCCCGCGAGCGCCCGGAACCCCGGGGCGCCCGGCAGGCCCCCGCCCCGCAGGGCGTCCGCGAAGTAGGCGGTGATCGCCGTCAGCTGCAGACTGTCGTGGCCGCCGCCCCAGATGTCGGCGGTGAGGCCGGCCGTGCCGACCGAGCCGGAACGCTCGTGGGGCGCGCGCGTGGCCGGGTCGAGCCAGCGGACGGTGGCGGTGGCGACCGGGCCGGTCGCCCCGGCCCTGGTCCTGACCGCGTACAGCGCGGTGACGGTGTGACCGGCGCCGATCTCGCCGCCGTCGACGTGGTCGTTCCGGAAGTCCTCGTCGGCGACCTCCCGGTTCTCGTAGCCGATCAGCCGGAACTTCTCGACGGTCCGCCGGTCGAAGGAGACCTGTGCCTTGGCGTCACGCGCGCGCAGCTCGACATGGGCGGGCAGCTGGTCGACGAAGACCTTGCGGGCCTGCGCGGAGTTGGAGACGTACGTGGTCTGGCCGTCGCCCCGGTCGGCGAGCTGCTCCATGAACGCGTCGCCGTAGTCGCTGCCCACCCCGACGCCGAAGAGGGTGATCCCGTACTGCTTCCGCTCCTCCTCGATGCGCCCGAGGATCGTCCCCGCCTCGGTGGCACCGGTGTTGGCCAGCGCGTCGGAGAGCAGTACGACCCGGTTGGTGGCGCCCTTGCGGTGACCGTCGACGGCGACGTCGTAGCCGGCGCGGACGCCTGCCTCGACATTGGTGGAGGAGCTCGTGGTGAGGGAGTCCACCACCTCGCGGATCCGGCCGCGGGCATCGCCCACCCGGGTCATGGGCAACCGGGTCTCGGCCGCGTCGCTGAAGGTGACCAGACCGATCGAGTCGTCGTCGCGGAGCTCGTCGGCGAGCAGCCCGAGCGACTCCTTGACCAGGTCGAGCCGGCCCGGCTCGGCCATCGAGCCGGAGACGTCGACGACGAAGGTGAGGGCGGCGGGCGGGCGTTCGCCCCTCTTGTCCGCCGCGCGGGTGGCGAGTCCGACCCGGACCAGGGACCAGCCGTCCTGCCCGGCGCGGGCCCCGTCGAGGGTCACGCTGAAGCCGTTGTCCGAGGGGCGCGGGTAGTCGGGGCGGAAGCTGTTGACGAACTCCTCGGGGCGTACGGTCGCCGGGTCGGGCAGCCGGCCCTCGGCGAGGGTACGGCGGGCGTAGCCGTACGAGGCGGTGTCCACGTCCAGGGCGAAGGTGGACAGGTAGTCGGGGGCGGGCGCCGCGGAGGGCCGGCCGCCGTCCTCCCGCACGCCCTCCGGGTTCGCGGTGCCCGCTCCGTCGGGGGCCGCCGGGGCGGTGCGGCCGGCCTCGCGGTTCGACCGGTCGGCGCTGGTTCGTTCGCCGTTCGCGCCGCAGCCTCCGATCGCGAGTCCGGCCGCGAGCAGACCCGCGACCGTGGCCGAGAACCGGCCACGGCGACGCCCGGCCGCCGCCGTGATGTGTCGTTCCATGTCATCTCCCCCTCTTGGTAGGGCACTTGCGAATGTGACGAACGGGAGGCCCGCTGGGAGCAGTCGAAGGAGTTGCGGATGCATCTCGATGCGGCAACGGCGACCGGGGTGACCACGGGTGGCATGGATTCGCCATCCTTTTCAACAGGGGTTGTCACCGTGTGCAGTCGCGTGCGTACATGGAGTGGACATCGATCGGGCGGGGGTGGTCAGCGGTGGCAGAGAGCGCGGGCTCCGTGATGCTCGCCCGTTCGGCGATGAACCGGGCCGCGACCGAGGGACAGCGGCCCGCGGGGCGCCCGGTCCGGGGTGCGCGGCGCATCAGCGCGGCGCTCGCCGGGCTGGCCGCTTCCACGCGGTACGAGCTGCTGACCTTCGACGACCCGGTCGCGTCGGCGGGCTGCGCGATCCCCGAGCCGTTCCTGGAGCTGGCGGCGGCGTGCATGCGGGCGGCGGCGGAGCGGGCCGGCGAGGTCAGACGGATCGTGCCGCGGCATGCTCTGCCACGCCTTGAGAGCGGGCTCCGGATTCCGGGCCGGGCCCGCCTTGCGGAGGCCATCCCGTTCAAGATGATCGTGGTCGACCGGACGGTGGCCGCGGTCCCGCTCGACCTGGAACTGCTCTACAACGGGCTGCTGCTGATCCGCGACCCGGTGGTGGTGCAGGCCCTCGCCCGGGCCCATCACGCCTGCTGGGCGACGGCCGAGGAGCTCACGTTCGCGCCGCCGCCCCCGCGGCCGCCCAGCGATCTCCCGCCGCAGCTGCGTCCGGTGCTCGACGCCCTCCTGTCGGGGCTCACGGACGAGACGGCGGCGGCCCGCCTCGGCATGTCCGCGCGGACGTACAGCCGGCGGGTCGGCGAGCTGATGGCGGCCCTCGGCACGACGAGCCGCTTCCGCGCGGGTGCGGAAGCGGCTCGAAGGGGGTGGCTGTGAGAAGAAGACCGTAGGGCCCTGCGCAGGAATGCTGCTCAGGGCCCACGACACCTACGACACGATGTCCTTGCGGGCGAAGCCGCGGAAGGCGAGCGCGAAGAGGACGAGGGCGTACGTCAGGGAGATCGCCGTGCCCTTCACCATCCCGCCCCACTCCAGCTGCGGCTGGAGCGCGTCGATCCAGGCGAACTGCCAGTGCGCGGGCAGGTACTCGCGCCAGTCGCCGAGCGCCGTGACGGCGTCCAGGACGTTGCCGACGATGGTCAGGCCGACGGCTCCGCCGACCGCGCCGAGCGGGGCGTCGGTGCGGGTGGAGAGCCAGAAGGCGAGGCCCGCGGTGACCAGTTGGGAGGCGAAGACGAAGGCGACGGCGATACCGATGCGGAGCACCGCGTCCCCGGCGGGCACCGCACCGCCGGTGGGCAGCTGGAGTGGCCCCCAGCCGTAGGCGACCGTACCCACGGCCAGGGCCACGAGCGGCAGGAGGACCATCGCGGCCGCGCTGTAGGCGAGGGCGACCGTCAGCTTGGAGGCGAGGAGGCGGGACCGGGGCACGGGCGCGGCCAGGAGGTACCGCAGGGAGGACCAGCTCGCCTCGGAGGCGACGGTGTCCCCGCAGAACAGCGCCACCGGGATGACGAGGAGGAAGCCGGCCGAGACGAAGAGGCAGGTCGCGGCGAAGTTGGCGCCGGAGGCGGTCGCCGTGTCCATCAGGGTGATGCGGCCGTTGCCGCCGCCGTCCTGGTCGCCGCCGATCGCGAAGGCGATCAGCAGAACGAACGGCAGGGCGACCAGGATGCCGACCATGATCAGGGTGCGGCGGCGCTTCCACTGGCGCAGGGCCTCGACGCGCAGCGGCAGAGTGCGTCCGGCTCGGTAGCCGGGGGCGGAATCCACCGGAGCCGTGGGGGTGTCGAGCAGCGGGCTCATGCGGCTCCTCCTCCGATCAGGGTCAGGAACGCGTCTTCGAGGCGCCGGTGCGGTCCGATGCCGGTCAGCGGCACGTCGAGGCCGACGAGTTCGCCGATGAGGGCGGTCGGGGCGAGGGTGTCGAGGCGGACGAGGATCCCGCCGTCGGTCCGGGTCGCCGTGGCGACGCCCGGGAGGGCGTCGATCTTCTCCACGAGGGCGTCGGGGACGGGTGCCCCGAGCGTCACGAGCAGCGTGTCGCCGGAGCCGGTGATCTCCGCGACCGGCCCGGCCTGCACGAGCTGTCCCCGGTCCATGACGACGAGGTGGGTGCAGGACTGCTCGACCTCCGCGAGGAGGTGGCTGGAGACGATGACCGTACGGCCGCCGGCCGCGTACCGGATCATCACCTCGCGCATCTCGCGGATCTGCGGCGGGTCGAGTCCGTTGGTGGGCTCGTCCAGGATCAGCAGGTCCGGCAGGCCGAGCATGGCCTGGGCGAGGGCGAGGCGCTGCCGCATGCCCTGCGAGTAGGTGCGGACGGCGCGGTCGAGGGCGCTGCCCAGGTTCGCGATGCGCAGGGCCTCGTCGGCATGGGCGTCCTCGGCGGGCCGGCCGGTGGCCTTCCAGTACAGGTCCAGGTTCTCCCGGCCGTTGAGGTGCGGCAGGAAGCCGGCGCCCTCGACGAAGGACCCGACGCGGGAGAGGACCGGGGCGCCGGGCCGGATGGCCTGGCCGAAGACCCGGATCTCGCCCTCGTCGGGGGTGATCAGGCCCATCAGCATGCGCAGGGTGGTGGTCTTCCCGGCGCCGTTGGGCCCGAGGAGGCCGAGGACCTGGCCCTGCTCGACGCGGAAGGACAGGTCGCGGACGCTGTACCGGTCGCCGCCCTTGTACTTCTTGGAGAGCCCGGTGATCTGGAGCGGTACGGCGGCCAGTTCGGGGTCGGGCGCGGGAGCGGTCGTGCGGCGGCGGGCGGTGAGCAGCAGCGCGCCGGCGGCGGCGAGGCCGAGGAGCGGCAGGCCCCAGACCCACCAGGGCAGGGCGGCGGCCTGGGTGTCGAGGCCGGGCGCGGTGGGGACGGTGAGCGGGCTCTCGACGGCGACGGTGTAGTCGGCGGGGACGGTCGGGGAGGCGTAGCCGAGGTCGGTGGCGGCGACGACGAGCCGGAGCCGGTGCCCGGCCTCCACCCCGTGGTCGACGGCGGGCAGGGTGAGCGTGACGCTCTTCCCGGCCTCGGCGCCGTCGACGCGGACGGGGGCGACGAGTTGGGCGGGCAGCACCTGCTGCCGGCCGTCGGGCCCGACGTCGTACACCTTGGCGAAGAGGACGGCGGAACCGTCGGTGGCGGTGGAGGTGACCTTGACGCGGACGGTCGGCGTGCCGGTGATCCGGAGCGGCTCGGCCTGCGGCTTCGCGTCGAACCGGGCGTGCTGGCCGGGGAAGTCGAGGGAGAGGCCGACGCCGAGGGAGGAGAGTCCGGCGACTCCGCCGCCGAGGCCGGGGACGGCCGAGACGGCGGGCGGTGCGGCGCCGGCGGGGTTGGCGAAGGTCTGCGCCGGTCCGGCGAGCGGGACGCTCGTGGCGCCGGCGGTGAGTCCCGGGTAGCGGTCGGCGGTCGCGGCGCGCAGGGTGGCCCGGCCGTCGGTGGAGTCGACGCCGCCGGTACGGCTGACGCGGAACGCGGGGCCGGTGTCGACGGAGGTGTCGCGCTTCAGCCAGCGGTCGAACCAGGTGCTGATCCGCCGCTCGACGCGCTCGGTCTCGCGGTCGCCGCCGTCGTGGCCACCGGAGATCCAGTCGACGGCGACGGGGGCGCCGTTGGCGGTGAGGGTACGGGCCATGGCGTCGGACTGGGCGAGGGTGAAGAGGGAGTCGGACTGGCCCTGGACGAGCAGGGCGGGCACCTTGACCTTGGCCCCTACGGCGGAGGGGCTGCGGGCTTCGAGGAGTGCGCGGGCGGCGGCGTCGGGCTTGCCGGAGACGGCGACGCGCTCGTAGAGGGAGCAGAGTTCGGCGGTGAAACGCCCGCAGGCGACGGACTTCCCGGACGCGGTCTTCCCTGACGCGGACTTACCGGACGCGGGCTGCCCCGTCCCGGCCTGTCCCGTCCCCGTCCGGCCCGGCTCCGTCCGGCCCGTCCCCGCCCCGGTCGGGGCGCCCGGCTGGTTTCCTGCGGAGAAGAAGATCCCGGCCCAGAGCTTCTTGAAGACGTCGTCCGGGAAGAGCGCGTCGGCGAGGTTCCAGTAGGTGATCTGCGGGGCGATGGCGTCGACGCGCGGGTCGTGCCCGGCGGCGAGCAGGGAGATCGCGCCGCCGTACGAGGCGCCGGTGACGCCGACGCGCGGGTCGCCGGGCTTGTCGAGGAGGACCTCGGGCCGGGCGGCGAGCCAGTCGATCAGCTTCCGGGCGTCCTTGACCTCGCGGTCGGGGTCGTTGAGACCGATCTCCCCGGTGGAGGCGCCGAAGCCGCGCGCGGACCAGGTGAGAACGGCGTAGCCGTCACGGGCGAGTTGCTCGGCCTGGGCGCGGACGTCGTCCTTGGAGCCGCCGAAGCCGTGGCCGAGGAGGACGGCCGGCCGGCGGCCGTCTCCGTCGCCGGTGAAGTACGAGGTGTCGAGTCGGGCCCCGTCGAGGTCGAGCATCCGGTCCGCCCGGTGCACGGGCGGCGGATCGTCCGAGGCGACGGCGGTCCAGGTGCCGGCACCCGCGAGAACGGCGAGGACGGCGGTGACCGCGGCCCACCGGGGAAGTCGGAGTCGCATGATGTCGAGCCTAAGCGGGCTCGCCGCGGACCTCGGCTGTCCCGGGGCGGAGGTGCCCGCCCTCCTGGAGTCGTACGGCGCGGGCCGCTCGTACCACGGGCGCGGTATCCACCGGCCCTCCGTACCACCGGGCGCGGTATCCACCGCCCATGGCGACGGCCCCCGGGGTGCGGTGGGTCCGCACCCCGGGGGCCGTCATGCCCTACGGCGTGTCACGTGGCCTACGGCGTGTCAGTGGTTGCGCGGGAAGCCCAGGTCCACGCCCGCCGGGGCGTCGGACGGGTCCGGCCAGCGGGTGGTGACGACCTTGCCGCGGGTGTAGAAGTGCACGCCGTCGTTGCCGTAGATGTGGTGGTCGCCGAAGAGCGAGTCCTTCCAGCCACCGAAGGAGTGGTATCCGACCGGCACCGGGATCGGCACGTTCACGCCGACCATGCCGGCCTCGACCTCCATCTGGAAGCGGCGGGCCGCGCCGCCGTCGCGGGTGAAGATCGCGGTGCCGTTGCCGAAGCGCGAGCCGTTGATGAGGGCGAGGCCCTCCTCGTACGTCTCGGTGCGCAGCACGCAGAGCACCGGGCCGAAGATCTCGTCCTGGTACGCCTTGGCCGTGGTCGGCACGTGGTCCAGGAGGGAGAGGCCGATCCAGTGGCCGTTCTCGTGGCCCTCGACGGTGTAGCCGGTGCCGTCGAGGACGACCTCGCAGCCCTCGGCCGCCGCGCCGGTGACGTAGGAGGCGACCTTGTCGCGGTGGACGGCCGTGATGAGCGGGCCCATCTCGGAGGTGGGGTCGTTGCCGGGGCCGATCTTGATCTTCTCGGCGCGCTCGCGGATCTTGTCGACGAGCTGGTCGCCGATGGAGCCGACGGCCACGACCGCCGAGATGGCCATGCAGCGCTCGCCGGCGGAGCCGTACGCCGCCGAGACGGCCGCGTCGGCGGCCGCGTCGAGGTCGGCGTCCGGGAGGACCAGCATGTGGTTCTTCGCGCCGCCGAGCGCCTGGACGCGCTTGCCGTTGGCGGAGGCGGTGGTGTGGATGTGCCGGGCGATCGGCGTCGAGCCGACGAAGGAGATCGCGGAGACGTCCGGGTGCTCCAGGAGCCGGTCCACGGCCACCTTGTCACCGTGCAGGACGTTGAAGACACCGTCCGGGAGGCCCGCCTCGGCGAGCAGCTCGGCGATCTTCAGGGACGGCGACGGGTCCTTCTCGCTCGGCTTGAGGATGAAGGTGTTGCCGGTCGCGATGGCGATCGGGAACATCCACATCGGCACCATGGCCGGGAAGTTGAAGGGCGTGATGCCGGCGACGACGCCGACGGGCTGGCGGATCGACGCCACGTCCACGCGGTTCGACACCTGGGTGGAGAGCTCGCCCTTGAGCTGGACGGTGATGCCGCAGGCCAGGTCGACGATCTCCAGGCCGCGGGCGACCTCGCCGAGGGCGTCGGAGTGGACCTTGCCGTGCTCGGCGGTGATCAGTTCGGCGATGGCGTCGCGGTTGGCGTCGAGGAGCGCGCGGAACTTGAAGAGGATGGTGGTGCGCTGGGCGAGGGAGGAGGTCCCCCAGGTCGCGAAGGCGTCCTTGGCGGCGGCGACGGCGGCGTCCACCTCCTCGACGGAGGCGAGCGCGACCTGGGTGGTGACGGCGCCGGTGGCCGGGTCGGTGACCGGGCCCCAGTTGCCCGACGTGCCCTCGACGGTCTTGCCACCGATCCAGTGGCTGACAGTCTTGACGGTGTTCGTCATGACGAAATGCTCCTTCAGAGATGGCGGCGTCGGGCGGTGACGTGCCGGTCGTACTCCTCGCGGGCCTTGACCGCCGACGGGCGGGTCGAGGTCTCGGCCACGGGCACATCCCACCACGCCTGGGCCGGGGGCGGGCCCGACACAGTGTCTGCCGTTTCGGTCTCGACGTAGACACATGTGGGAACCGTCGCGGTCCGCGCGTCCGCGAGGGCTTCCCGCAGGTCACGCACGGTATGGGGGCGCAGCACCCGCATGCCGAGGGAGGCGGCGTTGGCGCCGAGGTCGACGGGGAGCGGCGGGCCGGTGAAGCCGCCGAAGGCGTCCCGGTGGCGGTAGTCGGTGCCGTACCGCTCGGCGCCGACCGCCTCCGAGAGGCCGCCGATCGAGGCGTAGCCGTGGTTCTGGAGGACGATCAGCCGGAGGGGGAGGCGTTCCTGCACGGCGGTGACGATTTCGGTGGGGTTCATCAGATACGTGCCGTCGCCGACGAGGGCCCAGACGGGCCGGTCGGGAGCGGCGAGCAGGACTCCGAGGGCGGCGGGGATCTCGTAGCCCATGCAGGAGTAGCCGTACTCGACGTGGTACTGGTCGGGCGAGCGGGTCCGCCACAGCTTGTGGAGGTCGCCGGGGAGCGATCCGGCGGCGTTGATCAGGATGTCGCTGTCGTCGACCAGAGTGTCGAGTACGCCGAGGACCTGGGCCTGGGTGGGGCGGGCGTCCTCGTCGGGGACGGCGTAGGCGGCGTCGACCTGCTCCTGCCAGTCCGCCTTGGAGAGCATCCATTCGGCCGTGGTTCCGTCGTGGTCGCCGAGCTCCTCGGTGAGCGCGGTCAGCCCCTCCCGGGCGTCGGCGACGAGCGGGAGCGCGCCCAGTTTGTGGGCGTCGAAGCCGGCGATGTTGAGGTTGACGAAGCGGACGCCCTCGGGGAAGAGGGTGCCGGATGCGGTGGTGAAGTCGGTGTAGCGGGTGCCGACGCCGAGGATCAGATCGCCGGTCGCGGCGAGGGCGTTCGCGGTGGAGCTGCCGGTGTGGCCGATGCCGCCGGTCTCGCAGGGATGGTCGTACGGCAGGGCGCCCTTGCCGGCCTGCGTGGTGGCGACGGGGATGCCGGTCCTCTCGGCGAAGGCCCGCAGGGCGTCCTCGGCGCCGCTGTACCTGACGCCGCCGCCCGCGACGATCAGCGGGCGCTTCGCCGCCCGGATCGCCCGTACGGCGGCGTCGAGTTCGGCCGTGTCGGGGCGGGGACGGCGGACCCGCCAGATCCGCTCGGCGAAGAACTCCTCCGGCCAGTCGTACGCCTCCGCCTGCACGTCCTGCGGCAGCGCGAGCGTCACCGCGCCGGTGTCCACGGGGTCGGCGAGGACCCGCATCGCGGCGAGCGCGGCCGGGATCAGCGCCTCGGGGCGCCCGACCCGGTCGAAGTACTTCGAGACGGGGCGCAGACAGTCGTTGACCGACACGTCGCCCGCGTACGGGACTTCGAGCTGCTGGAGTACGGGGTCGGCGGGGCGGCCCGCGAAGGTGTCGCCGGGCAGGAGCAGGACCGGCAGGTGGTTGACGGTGGCGAGGGCGGCGCCGGTGACGAGGTTGGTGGCGCCGGGGCCGATGGAGGTGGTGACGGCGTGCGCGGAGAGCCGGTGGGACTGGCGGGCGTAGCCGACGGCGGCGTGCACCATGGCCTGTTCGTTGCGGCCCTGGTGGAAGGGCATGAGTGCGGGGTCCTCGACGAGGGCCTGGCCGATTCCGGCGACGTTCCCGTGGCCGAAGATGCCCCAGGTGGCGGCGATCAGCCGCTGCCGGGCCCCGTCGCGCTCGGTGTACTGGGCGGCGAGGAAGCGGACGAGCGCCTGGGCGACGGTCAGCCGGATGCTCGTACGGCTCGTACCGCTCATGCGTATCCCTCCGTGTGGTCCGGGTGGAAACAGATCTTCCACTCCCGCTCGGGTCCGGGACCCGCCATGACGTTGAGGTAGTAGAGAGCGTGACCCGGCTGGGCGATCGACGGGCCGTGCCAGCCGTCGGGGACGAGGACGGCGTCGCCGTCCGCGACCTCGGCGAGGAGTTCCGCACCGCCGGGCCGGGAGGGCGAGATCCGCTGGTAGGCGAGGCCGTGCGGGCCCTCGATCTCGTAGTAGTAGATCTCCTCCAGGACGGACTCGGTGCCGGGGCGGTGCTCGTCGTGCTTGTGCGGCGGGTAGGAGGACCAGTTGCCGCCGGGTGTGACGACCTCGACGGCGATGAGCCGGTCGCAGTCGAAGCCGTATCGATCATCGCCTTCGGCGGTGGCGGCCGAGGCGAAGTTCCGTACCTGGCGGGCGCGGTTGCCGCTGCCCCTGATCTCGACGGGAACCTCCGGCGCGGGGCCGTAGCGGGCGGGGAGTCGTCGCTCGCACTTCGCTCCTGCCAAAGCGAAGCGGCCTCCCGCACCGGAGGCGATCTGGGCGTGGGCGTCGCGCGGTACATAGGCGAAGTCGGTCACTCCGTCGAACACGCTCGCGCGGCCCAGGAGTTCGAGGATCTCGCCGTCGACGCGCACGCTACAGGCACCGGAGAGGGGAAGCACGACCCATTCGGAATCCCCGCTCTCGAAGGAGTGGATCCCGCCCGGTCCGAGGGTGAGGATCCGGAGGGCGGAGTACGTCCAGCCGGCCCGCTCGGGGTCGATGTCGAGGGCGTACGGGCCACGCGCGGTGGTCCCGGCGGGCAGGTGGAGGGACGGGGGGTGATCGGTGCTCATGGCAGACCCCTACCCCTTTTCCGCCAGGGTTCCGCTGCCGCCGGCGAGCGCCTCTTCGATCTCGGCGGCGTACGGCATCGCGGACGAGCACGCGAGGCGGCCCGCGACGATCGCGCCGGCGGCGTTGGCCCTGCGCAGGGTCGTGTCGAGGTCGGCGCCGGCGAGCAGTCCGTGGACGAGTGCCCCGCCGAACGCGTCGCCCGCGCCGAGGCCGTTGACCACGTCCACCGGCAGCGGCGGCACCTCGGCGCTCGTCCCGTCGGCGGCGAGCGCGAGGACGCCCTCCGGGCCCTGCTTGACGACGACGAGCCGCAGCCCGCTGTCCCTTCCGGCGTCGAGGAGGGCGCGGGCGGCCGCGTACGGCTCGCGCTCCCCCGTGGCCACCTCGCACTCGTCGAGGTTGCCGACGGCGACGGTCGCGTGCCGCAGTGCCTCGGCGTAGTACGGGCGGGCCGCCGCCGGGTCCGCCCAGAACATCGGCCGCCAGTCCAGGTCGAGGACCGTCTCCCCCCGCCCGGACCTGGCCCGCAGCGCCTCCAGGGTCGCGGCGCGACTCGGCTCGGCGCACAGGCCGGTGCCGGTCGCCCAGAAGACCCGGGCGGCGCGGATCGCGTCGAGGTCCAGCTCGTGCGGGTGGATCTCCAGGTCGGGGGCCTTGGGGCGGCGGTAGAAGGTGAGCGGGAAGTCGTCGGGCGGGAAGAGGGCGCAGAACGTGACGGGGGTGAGGTACTCCTCGACCTCGGTCACCCAGCGGTCGTCCACCCCGAAGCCCTTCAGCTCGCGGCGCAGATAGGTCCCGAAGGGGTCGGCGCCGGTGCGGGAGACGAGTGCGGTGCGGCGGCCGAGCCGGGCGGCGGCGACGGCCACGTTCGCCGGGGAGCCGCCGAGGAACTTGGCGAAGGTGTCGACCCGGTCGAGCCCGACACCGGCCTGGAGCGGGTACAGGTCCACGCCGAGGCGCCCCATGGTGATCAGGTCGTACGGCTCCGACTCCACCCGCGCCACCTCTCGCGTCCGGCTTCCGCGCCCGGGTCCCGCCGCGCTCAGGTTCCGCCGCGCCCGGGTCCCTGCGCGCTCGGTCCCTCCGCACCCAGGTCTAGTCGTCCGCCCGGAGGCGTGTCAACGATATGTCCGGACATTCGGACGACCGGACCGGACCCGTCGGACATTCGGGCGACCGGACCGGACCCGGGCGGGCCGGAGCGGCGTCCTTGACGCTGCTCTCGCGCCCCGGTCAAGGTGGCAGGCATGACGAAGCCGTCAGCGCAGCCTCCCTCGCCCTCGTCTCCCTCCCCGTCACGGATCCGGATCGGCTCCGCCCCGGACTCCTGGGGGGTGTGGTTCCCCGACGATCCCCGGCAGGTGCCCTGGCAGCGCTTCCTCGACGAGGTGTCCGGCGCGGGATACGAGTGGATCGAGCTCGGCCCGTACGGCTATCTGCCCACCGATC
Source organism: Streptomyces sp. NBC_01077 (assembly GCF_045162855.1). Lineage (NCBI taxonomy): Bacteria > Bacillati > Actinomycetota > Actinomycetes > Kitasatosporales > Streptomycetaceae > Streptomyces > Streptomyces sp. NBC_01077. The sequence continues at coordinate 3,769,363 of NZ_CP108669.1, forward strand.
CGGCCGTCCTGACGGAGGAGACCGCGCGGCGCGGCCTCCGCGTCTCGGCGGGGACGGTCTTCACCGGCCTCCACCACGGCCCGGACGTCTGGGACCGGACCTGGGCGCACGTCGCCGAGAACGCGGCCCTCGCGCAGGCCGTGGGCGCGGGCCATCTCGTCGTCATCCCGTCCTTCTGGCGGGACGACCGCACGGGCGAGGTGCTGGAGGACCGGACGCTCACCGCAGGGCAGTGGCGGGACCTGACGCGGCTCACCGAGCGGCTCGGACGGGAGGTGCGCGAGCGGTACGGGCTGCGGCTCGTCGTCCATCCGCATGCCGACACCCATCTGGACGGCGAGGAGAGCGTGACGCGGTTCCTCGACGCGACCGACCCGGAGGCGGTCTCGCTCTGTCTGGACACCGGGCACTACGCGTACGCCGGCGGGGACAGCGTCAAGCTGATCGAGACGTACGGCGAGCGGATCGGCTACCTGCACCTCAAGCAGGTCGACCCGGAGATCCTGGCCGGGGTGGTGGCCGATGAGGTGCCGTTCGGGCCGGCGGTGGCGCGGGGCGTGATGTGCGAGCCGCCGTCCGGGGTGCCCTCGCTCGAACCGGTGCTCGCCGCCGCGTCGGCCCTGGACGTGGACCTGTTCGCGATCGTCGAGCAGGACATGTACCCGTGCGAGCCCGACGTCCCGTACCCGATCGCGCTGCGCACCCGGCGCTTCCTCCGCTCCTGCGGCGTGTGACCGGCGCATATCTCTCTGACCAGGGGTGACGCACGCGGACACGCCGATGTCCCGATGCCTCACTTTCGTCACGCACGTCCCTTCGGCGTCACGCATATCTCCGTTACGCGGGTTTTCCGTCACAGGCGCTCGACAGGCCCTCTCCTCCTGTCTGGAGGGGGCGTTGCAGGGGGCAATGGCTCAGTGATCGCCATCGCACGCCCGCAGCGCCCCCGAACGGCACCCCCGCCGCCGCTGCGCGGCGCGCAGGGAGGTACCAGGCATGACGGACAGAAGGCTCTGGTCGTACAAGGACATCGCCGCACACATCCGGGTGCAGCCCGACACGGTCCGCTCCTACCGGAAGCACGGACTGCTGCCTGCCCCCGACCACGTGGAGTCGGGCAAGCCCTACTGGTACGCGGACACGATCCGCGTCTGGGTCGCCGGCCGCCCCGGCAACCGGGGCCGCCGCGACTGACCTGCCGCCGCACGCCTGACGAGGACGCCGGGCCCCGGAACACTCCGGGACCCGGCGTCCTGCCGTCTCAAGGGCTTGGCGGCGTTGGTGGAGCCGTCAGAAGACGAGGGTGTACGTGTCCCAGCCCCAGCCGACCTGGGTCCGGTTCGAGGCCGGCACCTCGCTGCCGTTCTTCGTGGCGGGCCCGTAGAGCCAGAGCTTGCCCGCCGTGTCACGGGCGAGGAGGTCGAGCTTCCCGTCGCCCGAGACGTCCACGGTGCTCACGAACGCGGAGTAGGTGTTCCACCCGGCACCCACCTTCACGCGCGGCGCGAACGGCTTCCAGTCCGGAGCGGCGGTGGCGCCGTCGTACTTCCACAGCACCCCGCTCGTGTCCCGGGCGACCGCTCCCCGGCCGTACCGCGTCACGGCGTTGTACGTGTTCCAGCCGCCGCCCACCTTGACGCGTCCCGCGAGCTTGTACGTGGACCCGGCCGCCCTGTTGTAGTTCCAGAGGACGCCGTCCCTGTCCCGGGCGACGATCTCGCCGTCGGCGGGACCGGCGGCGATCGAGGTGTAGATGTTCCAGCCGGCGCCGACGCGGAGTCGCGGGGCGAACGGCTTGGCGGGGTTGCCGGTTCCCTTGTGGTACCAGAGGACACCGTCCTTGTCCCGGGCCATGAGGCCGCCGTGCCCGCTCGCGCGGGTGTCCTCGACCTGGACGACGGCGGTGTAGACGCCCCAGCCGGCTTCGATCTCCCTGCGGGCCGACAGGGGGGCGCCGGGCTTGCCGGTGCCCTCGTAGCGGTAGAGCCACCCGTTCTTGCCGACCGCGTGCACCGCGCCCACGGCGTACGACTCCGACGTGCCCTGGACGACGTCGAGTCCGGCCGTGCCCTGGGCCACCAGGGCCCCGCTCGCGTCCTTCAGCTCGATGGGCGCGTCGAGGGAGCCGATCCAGGCGAGCTCGTACGGCAGGTCGATCGTGACGGCGTGGTCGATGGTCGCCGAGGCTTCCACGGCGGGCAGGTCGAGCACGATCCGGTACGGGCCGGGGTCGTCGGTGAAGCTCGTCCCCTGCCAGGCGCAGGCCTCGAACGCTCCGCCGCCGACCGAGCACGTGGACCCCATCCGGGCCGCCGTGCGGTGGTCGGTCCAGCCGCCGGGCGGCCAGTTGGTGATGGGAAGGGTGACGCGGGCCTTCACCGGACCGGTGACCCCGGCCGGCAGGGTCGCCTTGAACCGCAGCGTCACCGGACCTTCGGTGCCCGCCGGAACCGTCAGCCGGCCGCCCTCCTGGACGACCGTCCCCGGCTCCACCGTCGAGGCCGCCCCCACGGCCGGGACGGACTCGGCGCCGGGGGCGGCGACGGCCGCCGCTCCCCCGAGCACCACCGGCGCCACACCCGCGACGAGAGCCGTCGCCAGCACCAGAGCCGCACGCATACGTGCCACGATGTTCCCCCTGTGTGTCTGTTCATCAGCGCGGGAAGTGAACTCGCTTCACTTCCCTGACGCTTGTTCGACACCCGGGTCACGCCGATGGTTGTACGGCCGTCCTCAGAAGATCAAGTCGTACATGTTCCAGCCGGGGCCGACCGGCGTGCGGGTCGGTCCCGGCACCAGCCTGCCGTTCTTGATGACGCCCTGGTACAGCCAGAGCTGACCCGCCTTGTCCCGGGCGACGACGTCGGCGTAGTCGCGCCGGCCGAGGTCGCCGGTCCCCACGACGGCCGTGTAGGCGTTCCAGCCGGCGCCGACCCGCACGGGCCTGCGGAAGGGATAGCCCTCGGGGTCGCCCATGCTGCCGGTCTCCTCGTACCTCCACAGCACCCCGCCGGTGTCACGGGCCAGCGGCCCGCCGGCCCAGCCCACGAGGGTGTTGTAGATGTTCCAGCCGGCGCCGACCTTGATCCGCGGGATGAACGGGGCGGAGGTGCCGTAGTTCCGCTCGTAGTTCCACAGGACGCCGTTCTTGTCGCGGGCGACCAGGGTGCCGTTGGGGCGGCCGGCGAAGGCGGTGTAGATGTTCCAGCCGGCGCCGACCCTGGTGCGCGGCGCGAAGGGGGCGGCCGGGTTGCCGGTGCCCTTGTAGTACCAGAGGACACCGGCCTTGTCCCGGGCCACGAGGTCGCCGGTGCCGTTCGACATGGGGGTGGAGACCGGGACGACCGCGGTGTAGATGTTCCAGCCGCCGCCCACCTTCCTGCGCGGCTTGAGCGGCTTCTCGATCCGGCTCGTGCCCTCGTACCGCCAGAGCACCCCGTCCTTGTCGCGGGCGTGCACGGCGCCCAGGCGGTTCGGCTCGGACGTGCCGAGGACGAAGTCGAGTCCGGCCACGCCCTTCGCCACCACGGCGCCCGTGGAGTCGTTCAGCTCCACGGGCGCGTCGAGGGAGCCGACCCAGGCCTGGTCCGATGAGGTGTCGATGGTGACCGCGTAGGTGAGCGTGGTCGCGGCCTCCGTCACCGGCAGCTTGAGCCGTACCGGGTGCGGGTAGTCCTCGTCGTCGATCCACGGCGAGTCCCAGGCGCAGGCCGCGAGCGGCCCGCCGTTGACCGAACAGGTGGAGCCGAGCGCCGCGGCCAGCCGGAGCGGGCTGGGGCCGGCCGGCGGGAACGCCTCGACGGGGAGCCCGATGTGGGCCCGCACCGGGCCGGTGACCCCGGCCGGCAGGGTGACCTTGAGCCGCAGTGTCACCGGCGCGTCCGCGCCCGCCGGTACCGTCAGCCGGCCCCCCTCCTGGACGACCGTGCCCACCTCGGCCGCCGAGGCGGCCGAAGCGGTCCGGGCGGCCGGGCGGGACCCGGCCCCGGGGGCGGCGAAGGCCGCCGCTCCCCCGAGCGCCATCGGGGCGACACCTGCGACGAGAGCCGTCGCCATGACCAGAGCCGTACGCATGTGTGCCACGAATCCCCCAGGAATTCTTCTCAGCCGCGCAGTGAAGTGGTTTCTCGCCACTTCTGGGACATCTCTTCGACACCCGGGTCCGCCGAAAGGTTGTGCCCGTCCGACTCACTGATGCCGAACCGGTCGTGGAGACGGCGCAGGGGTCCCGGGGCCCACCAGGTGAGGCGGCCGGTCAGCTTCATCACGGAGGGGACGAGGAGGCTGCGGACCACCATGGCGTCCATGAGGACGGCGAGGGCGACGCCGAGGCCGAGCATCTTGGTGTTGGTGACGCGGGAGGTGCCGATGGCGACCATGACGACGGCGAGGATCACGGCGGCCGCGGTGATGAGTCCGCCGGTGTGGCGCAGGCCGAAGCGGACGGAGTGCTCGTGGTCGCCGGTGGCGTCGTACTCCTCCTTGATCCGGGAGAGCAGGAACACCCCGTAGTCCATGGAGAGTCCGAAGGCCACGCAGAACATGAGCACGGGCAGGGTGGTCTCGATGTCTCCGGTGGGGGTGAAGCCGAGGAGTCCCGCGAGGTGCCCGTCCTGGAAGACCCAGACCACCGCGCCGAACATCGCCGTGAGGCTGAGGGCGTTGAGGACGACGGCCTGGACGGGGATGAGGACGCTGCCGGTGAGCAGGAAGACCAGGAGCAGTGTGGTGAGGACGACGATGGCCGCCGCCCAGGGCAGCCGCTCGGCGAGGGCGTCCTTGGAGTCGACGAGGACGGCGGCCTGTCCGGTGACGGAGGTCTCGAACGGGGCGGGTGCGGCGCGCAGTTCGGCCACGGCCCGCTGGGCCTCGGCGCCGACGGTCTCGCCCTCGGGCACGACGGTGAAGTACGCGTGGCCGCCGGCTGCGGTCACCGGCCCGTCGGCCCGGACGACACCGTCGAGGGTGGCGATCCGCTCGCGGTAGTCCGCGTACTGCGCGGGGGTGGCCTCTCCTTCGGCGAGGACGGTGATCCCGCCGCCGGGGTCGCCGGGGAAGCCGTCCCGCAGCTCGTCCTGGACGACCCGGGAGGAGGCGGTGACGGGGAGCTGGCGGTCGTCGGCGGTGCCGAACTTCACGCCGAGGAAGGGGAGTCCGAGGAGGACGAGTCCGGCGGTGGTGAGGACGGCGAAGACCGGCGCCCTGCGCATCACGAGCGCGGCGGCGCGTGCCCAGCCCGCGCCGGCGCTGTCCTGGCCGGGCGCCCGGCCGCGCCGGAGGAGGCGCCGCATGTCGAGCGCGTTGACGCGGTCGCCGAGCAGCACGAGGGCCGCCGGGAGCAGGGTGAGGGCGGCGGTCGCGGCGAGCAGGACCACGGCGATTCCGGCGTACGCGAAGGAGCGCAGGAAGTACTGCGGGAAGACCAGCATCGCGGCGAGCGAGACGGCGACGGTCAGGGCGGAGAAGAGCACGGTCCGCCCGGCGGTGCGCAGGGTGGCGCGGACGGCGGTGTACGTGTCGGCCCCGGCGGCGAGCTCCTCGCGGTAGCGGCGGACGACGAACAGGGCGTAGTCGATGGCGAGTCCGAGCCCGAGGGCCGTCGTCAGGTTCTGTGCGAAGACGGAGACGTCGGTGAACTCGGTGATGCCGCGCAGGACGGCGTTGGTACCGAGGATGGCGACGATGCCGACGCCGAGCGGCAGCAGGGCGGCGACGGCGCTGCCGAAGACCATGACGAGCAGCACGAGGGTGAGGGGCAGGGCGATGAGCTCGGCCCGCAGCAGGTCCTCCTGGATGACCGTCTGCATCTCGTGGCGCACGGCGAGACCGCCGCCGAGGGAGACCTCGACGGGGCCGTGCGTGCCCCGGTACGTGGGGGCGATCCGGTCGAGGACGGCGGCGGCGTCCTTCTCCTCGCCGGCGATGCGGGCGGCGATCACGGCCTTCCGGCCGTCCTCGGAGCGGAGGGCGGGCGAGCCGGTGGACCAGTAGGAGCCGACGCCGTCGACGCCCGGCTCGGCGTCGAGCCGCTCGGCGAGCCGCCGCGCCTCGGCGGCGACCGCCGGCGCGTCGGTCCCGGCCGCTCCGGCGTCGACGAGCAGGAGGAGATTGGGCTGGGAGCCGGGGAACCGGTGCCCCAGGGCCTCGGTCGCGTACGTGGATTCGGCCGCCGGGTCCTCCCAGCCGCCGCTGCCCATCCGGTCGGCGACCCCGCCGCCGGCCAGGACGGCGAGGGCGGTGAGGACGAGGGCCACGAGCAGGGTGAGGCGCGGCCGGGCGGTCACGAACCGCGTCCAGCCGCCTGTCCGGTCCCCCTTCGGGGATCCGCCGCCGCTCTTCGGGGACCCACTGGATCCACCCCCGCCGGGCGCTGATTTCTTGACTTCGGCCATGACGAGGTGTCCCCTTCACCTGACCCCTGTGCTCGCTTCCCGGCAGGTCACATGGGTCGCCCGTTGCCATAGACTGGCAAACACGAGTGGTCACTCGCGTTTCTCAAGAATGCGAGCGACCTCTCGTGTTTGTCAAACGCGTTGAGGAGAGCTGGGGACAGTCATGTCCGAAGACAGGTCCGAAGAGCCGAAGCCGCCCCGCCGCCAGGCGCGCGGCGAGCGCCGTATCACGCAGCTGCTCCAGGCGGCCGCGAGCGTCTTCTGCGCGAACGGCTACACGGCGTCCAGCACCAACGCGATCGCCCGCGAGGCCCACGTCTCGCCGGGCACGCTCTACCAGTACTTCCCGAACAAGGAAGCCATCGCGATAGAGCTGGGTGAGCGCCTGATGCACGAGATGCGGGAGGCCCACGGCCAGGCGTTCGTCCCCGAGAACCTCGCCCTGCCGCTGCCCGAGCTGCTCGACGCCGTGGTCGACCCGATGATCGAGTTCAACTGCGAGAACCCCGTCTTCCTCGCCCTCATGCACGGCTCCGAGGTCCCCGGCCGGATCGCGGAGGAGCACGACGCCCTGCACGCCTCGCTCCTCGCGCGCGTGCAGGAGGTGATCGCCCACTTCGCCCCCGCGATGCCCGCCCCGGAGCGCGCCCGGGTGGCCGACATGACCTTCGCGACCTTCAAGGGCGGTCTGGCCCTCGTCCTTGCCGCACCCGAGGGACCCGAGCGGGACGCGACCATCAACGAGTTGAAGACGCTGCTCCTGCGCTACCTCACCCCGCTCACCGACGTCACCACGACTCCGAGCCACTGACCTGCTCGGACGGGAGGGCCTTCGCCCCCGACCGCGACTTCAGCGCGATCAGCGGGAAGACGAGCACGGAGACCATGCCGGCCCCGACGAGCGCCGCCGCCTCACCGGCCGTCATCGCCTTGTCGTCCACGCCGATGGTCGTGATCGCGACGACGAGCGGCAGCGCGGTGGAGCCGTACAGCACGAGCCCGCCCCGGTCCTTCCGGCCGAGGTCGCGCGGGGCGAGGAACCAGATCGGCCCGCCGCGCACCGCCAGGAACAGCAGCAGGAAGACCGGCAGCAGGAGCAGGGTGCGGCCGCCGTCGAGGAGCGAGGCCAGGTCGAACTCGATCCCGGTGACGACGAAGAAGACCGGGACGAGGAAGCCGAAGCCGACGCCCTCGATCTTCTCCAGGATCTGCGGCCCCGACTCGGGCGCCGCCCCGGTCAGCACCAGCCGGGTGATGAGTCCGGCCGCGAAGGCGCCGAGCAGGATGTCGAGCCCGAGGGCCTGCGAGGCGCCGAGCATCAGGGCGAGCAGCAGGAAGACGAACCGGACCGCGAACTGACCGCTGGTGTGCAGGGTCTTGACGACGATCCGGGAGAACCACGGCGGGCGCGGCCGCAGCGCCCAGAACACGGCCCCGGCGGTGAGCGCCGCGAAGACCGCGAGGAGCACGGTCGACTCGGCCGCGCCGCGCCCGCTGAGCAGCAGCGCCATCGCAATGATCGGGCCGAACTCGCCGACCGCGCCGAAGGCCATGACCACGGAGCCGAACCGCCCGTGGAGGTCACCCGCGTCCCGGAGCACGGGCAGGACGGTGCCGAGCGCGGTGCTGGTGAGCGCCACGCCGATGAAGACGCCCTTGGTGTATCCGCCGCCGAGGAGGACGCCGGTGGCGAGTCCGAGGGCGAGGGCGATCAGCCAGGCCCGGACGGAGCGGCGGAGGGTGTCGCCGCGGACCTTGCCGAACTCGATCTCGTACCCCGCGAGGAAGATCAGCATGGTGAGGCCGAGTTCCGAGAGTCCGTCGATCAGCGCGTCGGGGTGGGCCCAGCCCAGGACGTCGGGGCCGATGAGGATGCCGAGCAGGATCTCGAAGATGACGAGGGGCACGGGAAGCCTGCGTCCGACCGCGTAGGCGAGCAGCGGCGCCAGGACGGCGATCGTCATGATCAGGATGAGCGTGGTCCCCGAATGCGGCATATCGGGTGTTTACCATAGGCTCCGGCCAGATGCCGTCAGATCCCTTCGGGGGTCGGCTCCCGTCAGATGACCTGTCGGCAGAGGGACTTGGAGGTCTTCGCGTGCACGAGTACCCGCCCACCACCCGGACACCCTCACCGCCACCCTCGCCCGAGGCGGCCCCGCCGGACCCGCGCCCGCGCCCCGGCCTCTGGAAGCGCTGCCCGGGGGGGTCTCGCGCTGTGGGTACACGGCTGCGCGGGGTCCGCGCGGGACTGGTGCCCGGCGGCACGGTCGGCTTCGGCTTCGCCGCCTTCGAGAGCCCCGGGTACGCCTTCAACGCCGCCGTCACCATGGACGGCATCGACCTGCGCTCGCTCCTGGAGACCGAGACCCTGCGCGGCGTGCTCGCCCCCTTCGGGCACGGCCTGTGGACGGCGATCGCCGGCGCGGTCCTGCTCGCCTTCCGCCGCCCCGACGGCCGCTTCCGCTTCGCGGGACCCGTCATCGGCACGTACCTCGGGGTCGCGGTGCTGCACGCGCCCTGGGACTCGATGCACGGGATCGCGCTCTGGCTGGTGCTCCGGGTGACCTCGACCGGCCTGGACCGTTCACTCTTCACGCAGGGATACATCCCGCAGCCCACCTCCCAGCAGGAGCACCTCTTCACCCTCTTCTCGGTGGGCGGGCTCGTGCTGGTGACCGCCGCCGGGCTCCTCTGGCTGAGATCGCTGGCGCGGCGCGACCGCACCTGACTGGAATTCATACCCCCTAGGGGTATAATCTGGTGGTGTACGGCCCTGAACCCACGAGGAGAACGCCATGACCGCAGAGACGAAGACCGACCTCACCACCGTCTACCAGGTCAAGGGCATGACCTGCGGCCACTGCGAGGGTGCGGTCTCCAGCGAGATCTCCGAACTGCCGGGCGTCTCCTCGGTCACGGCCGTCGCCTCCACCGGCCGGGTGACCGTCGTCTCCGCCGCCCCGCTCGACGAGGAGGCCGTCCGCGCCGCCGTCGACGAGGCCGGCTACGAGCTGGTCTGACCGCTCCCCCGCACCGTGACGCAGGGCCGTACCGTTACCGGGTACGGCCCTGCTCCCCTTTGGAACCGCACATGACCTCCAGCACCACCGCACCCCCCGTCGATGTCGCGGTCACCGAGCTGACGATCGGCGGGATGACCTGCGCCTCCTGCGCGGCCCGCGTCGAGAAGAAGCTCAACCGCATGGACGGGGTGACCGCGACCGTCAACTACGCCACGGAGAAGGCGCGGATCGAGCACCCCCCGGAGGTCGGGGTCGACGCGCTGATCGCCACCGTCGTCAAGACCGGCTACACCGCCGAGGAACCCCCGCCGCCGGAGCCGGAGCCCTCGGCCGAGGCTCCGGAGCAGGGCAAGGACCGCGCACGGAACCCCTCGCAGGACCCCGAGCTCGCCTCCCTCCGGCAACGGCTCACCGTCTCCGCGCTGCTCGCCGCACCCGTCGTGCTGCTCGCCATGGTCCCGAGCCTCCAGTTCGACAACTGGCAGTGGCTCTCGCTCACCCTCGCCGCCCCCGTCGTCGTCTGGGGCGGGCTGCCCTTCCACCGGGCCGCCTGGACCAACCTCCGGCACGGCGCCGCCACCATGGACACCCTCGTCTCGGTCGGCACCCTCGCCGCCTTCGGCTGGTCGCTCTGGGCCCTCTTCCTCGGCGACGCGGGCATGCCCGGCATGCGGCACGGCTTCGACCTGACCGTGGACCGCTCCGAGGCCGCCTCCGCGATCTATCTGGAGGTCGCTGCCGGGGTCGTCACCTTCATCCTGCTCGGCCGCTACCTGGAGGCCCGCGCCAAGCGGAAGGCCGGCGCGGCGCTCCGCGCCCTGATGGAACTCGGCGCCAAGGACGTGGCCGTACTGCGCCGGGGAACGGAGGTACGGGTGCCGGTCTCCTCACTGCGGGCCGGCGACCTCTTCGTCGTACGGCCCGGCGAGAAGATCGCCAACGACGGCACCGTCACCGAGGGCACGTCGGCCGTCGACGCCTCGCTGCTCACCGGCGAGTCGCTGCCGCTCGACGTCACGGAGGGCAGCACGGTCACCGGCGGCTGCGTCAACGTCTCGGGCCGGCTCGTCGTCCGGGCCACCAGGGTCGGCGCCGACACCCAGCTCGCCCGGATGGCGAAGCTCGTCGAGGACGCCCAGAACGGCAAGGCCGAGGTGCAGCGGCTCGCCGACCGGATCTCCGCCGTCTTCGTGCCCGTGGTGCTGCTCATCGCGCTCGGCACCCTCGTCACCTGGCTGCTGACGACCGACGACCCGACGGCCTCCTTCACGGCCGCCGTCGCCGTCCTGATCATCGCCTGCCCCTGCGCCCTGGGCCTCGCGACCCCGACCTCGCTCATGGTCGGCACCGGCCGGGGCGCCCAGCTCGGCATCCTGATCAAGGGCCCCGAGGTCCTGGAGTCCACCCGCCGCATCGACACGATCGTCCTCGACAAGACGGGAACGGTCACCACGGGCCGGATGTCGCTGCGCACGGTGTCCCCGTACGAGGGTGTCGACGAGCTCCGGCTGCTGCGGCTCGCGGGGGCCCTGGAGCACAACTCCGAGCACCCGGTGGCCCGCGCGGTCGCGGCCGGCGCGGTCGAGCGCTGCGGGGAGCTCCCCGTACCGAAGACCTTCGAGAACGTCCCCGGGCTCGGCGTGCGCGGCTCGGTCGACGGCCATCTGGTCCTCGTCGGCCGCGCCGCCCTGCTCACGGCGGAGGGCGTCGAGGTCTCGGCGACGGCGGAGCCCGGCGCCGTCCACATCGCCTGGGACGGGCTCGCCCGGGGCACCCTGACCGTCGCGGACACCGTCAAGGACACCAGCGCCGAGGCGGTCGCCCGGCTGCGCGGCCTCGGGCTGCACCCGGTCCTCCTCACCGGGGACCACCGGGCGGCGGCGGAGGCCGTGGCGGCCGAGGTGGGCATCGACGAGGTGATCGCGGAGGTCCTGCCCGAGGAGAAGGCCGAGGTGGTCCGGCGGCTCCAGGCGGAGGGACGGACGGTCGCGATGGTGGGCGACGGGGTGAACGACGCGGCGGCACTCGCCACGGCGGACCTCGGTCTGGCGATGGGAACGGGCACGGACGCGGCGATCGAGGCGAGCGATCTGACCCTGGTCCGGGGCGACCTGCGGGTCGCGGCGGACGCGATCCGCCTCTCCCGCCGCACCCTGGCGACGATCAAGGGCAACCTCGGCTGGGCCTTCGGCTACAACGTGGCGGCCCTGCCGCTCGCGGCGGCCGGACTTCTGAACCCGATGATCGCGGGCCTCGCGATGGCGTTTTCGTCCGTATTCGTCGTATCCAACAGCCTGCGACTGCGTCGCTTCACGTGAATTCACCCACGTGTGACGCACAGGACCTTCACAAAGAGATCTAGATCACAGATATTGTGGGGTAACCATCTGGGCTGTTCGCGAGTCTAAATGGGCGATGCCGAGAACGTCTTGGGGGACGTTCATGGAATGTCTTGGGGGACGTTCCAGGCAAGCGTTGGCCGGGGCACGTGCACCGGGGAGCTTTGAGCGGCCCTCCCGTACGTTCCCCGGCAGACCGCGTCGCGCCCGACCCGCGTAGCTTCTGCTGACACCCGCAGACGCCCGGCCCGGATCCCGTGGGGGGAATCCGCACCGGGACATGGGAAGCGCCCCGTTCGTCGACCCGTGGGGGGATCGACGGCGCGGGGCGCTTCCTCTTTTTCAGGTGTTCCGGGCTCGGGTCCTGTGTAGGACTAGCGCCCCTCGACCGGGACGAAGTCGCGGAGGATCTCACCCGTGTAGATCTGGCGCGGGCGGCCGATGCGGGAGCCGGGCTCCTTGATCATCTCGTGCCACTGGGCGATCCAGCCGGGAAGGCGGCCGAGCGCGAAGAGCACGGTGAACATCTCGGTCGGGAAGCCCATCGCGCGGTAGATGAGGCCCGTGTAGAAGTCCACGTTGGGGTAGAGGTTGCGCGAGACGAAGTACTCGTCGGAGAGCGCGTGCTCCTCCAGCTTGAGCGCGATGTCCAGCAGCTCGTCGGACTTGCCGAGGGCCGAGAGGACGTCGTGCGCCGCCGCCTTGATGATCTTGGCGCGCGGGTCGAAGGACTTGTACACCCGGTGGCCGAAGCCCATCAGGCGGACGCCGTCCTCCTTGTTCTTCACCTTGCGGATGAAGGAGTCGACATCGCCACCGTTGGCCTTGATGCCTTCCAGCATCTCCAGGACCGACTGGTTGGCGCCACCGTGCAGGGGGCCCCACAGGGCCGAGATGCCGGCGGAGATCGAGGCGAACATGTTCGCCTGCGAGGAGCCGACCAGACGCACGGTGGAGGTCGAGCAGTTCTGCTCGTGGTCCGCGTGCAGGATCAGCAGCTTGTCGAGCGCGGAGACGACGACCGGGTCCAGGTCGTACTCCTGCGCCGGGACCGAGAAGGTCATGCGCAGGAAGTTCTCGACGTACCCGAGGTCGTTGCGCGGGTAGACGAAGGGGTGCCCGATCGACTTCTTGTACGCGTACGCCGCGATCGTCGGCAGCTTCGCGAGCAGCCGGATCGTGGAGAGGTGGCGCTGCTCCTCGTCGAACGGGTTGTGGCTGTCCTGGTAGAAGGTGGACAGCGCGGAGACCACCGAGGACAGCATCGCCATCGGGTGCGCGTCCCGCGGGAAGCCACGGAAGAAGTTCTTGACGTCCTCGTGGACCAGCGTGTGCTGCGTGATCTCGTTCTTGAAGGTCGACAGCTCGTCGACCTTGGGCAGCTCACCGTTGATCAGCAGGTACGCCACCTCAAGGAAGGTGGAGCGCTCGGCCAGCTGCTCGATGGGGTAACCGCGGTACCGCAGAATCCCCTGCTCACCGTCGAGGTAGGTGATCGCGGATTTATAGGCGGCGGTGTTGCCGTATCCGCTGTCCAGGGTGACCAGACCGGTCTGGGCTCGGAGTTTCCCGATGTCGAAGCCCTTGTCGCCGACGGTGCTCTCGACCACCGGGTAGGTGTATTCACCGTCCGCGTACCGCAGTACTACAGAGTTGTCGCTCACGTCATCCCTCACCGACGTAGTGCCTCTTCTTCGAGGTGCCCTGACTGTCTCTACCATCCCCCATTTGGCTCAGGAGAGTGCACTCGGGGTCGACCATTGGGCCAATCGGCGGCACTCAGTGCCGCCAACCTTCATATCCTGCCCCCTTCGCCCCGGTTCCGGTAGTCCTCCGTGATCTTTCACACGAGGGCGCCGCCTGTGAGCCGAAACGCGAGTGCGGTAAAGCGTCTGCCCGCGGAGACCGTACGGACCGCCTGGGCGATCGCCCGGCGGGAGCCGACGAGGACCACGAGCTTCTTGGCCCGGGTCACGGCCGTGTAGAGCAGGTTCCGCTGAAGCATCATCCAGGCGCTCATGGTGACCGGGATCACGACGGCCGGATACTCACTGCCCTGCGAACGGTGGATGGTGACCGCGTACGCGTGGGCTAGTTCGTCCAGCTCGTCGAAGTCGTACGGCACCTCCTCGTCCTCGTCGGTCCGTACGGTCAGCCGCTGTTCGACGGTGTCCAGCTGCGTCACGACGCCGACCGTGCCGTTGAAGACGCCGTTGGCTCCCTTGTCGTAGTTGTTTCTGATCTGGGTGACCTTGTCACCGACACGGAAGACCCGGCCGCCGAACCGCTTCTCCGGGAGATCGGGGCGGGCCGGGGTGATGACCTGCTGCAGCAGGCCGTTGAGCGAGCCCGCGCCGGCCGGGCCCCGGTGCATCGGGGCGAGGACCTGCACGTCGCGGCGCGGGTCGAGACCGAATTTGGCCGGAATCCGGCGGGCCGCGACGTCCACGGCGACCCGGGCGGCGTCCTCGGTCTCCTCCTCGACGAAGAGGAAGAAGTCCGGCAGGCCTTCGGTCCTGGGCGGGGTGCCGGCGTTGATCCGGTGCGCGTTGGTGACGACGCCGGACTCCTGGGCCTGCCGGAAGATCCGGGTCAGCCGGACCGCCGGTACGGGGCTTCCCGGGGCGAGCAGATCACCGAGGACCTCGCCCGCGCCGACCGACGGGAGCTGGTCCACATCGCCCACGAGCAGCAGATGGGCCCCGGGCGCCACCGCCTTCACCAGCTTGTTCGCCAGGAGCAGGTCGAGCATGGAGGCCTCGTCGACCACGACGAGGTCGGCGTCGAGGGGCCGGTCCCGGTCGTAGGCCGCGTCGCCGCCGGGCTTGAGTTCGAGGAGCCGGTGGACGGTGGAGGCCTCGGCGCCGGTCAGCTCGGCAAGCCGCTTGGCCGCCCGGCCCGTGGGGGCGGCGAGGACGACCTTGGCCTTCTTGGCGCGGGCCAGCTCCACGATGGAGCGGACCGTGAACGACTTGCCGCAGCCGGGCCCGCCGGTGAGCACGGCGACCTTCCGGGTGAGCGCGAGCCGTACGGCCTCCTCCTGCTCGGGCGCGAGCGAGGCCCCCGTCCGGTCCGCGAGCCAGGCGAGGGCCTTGTCCCAGGCGACGTCCCGGAAGGCGGGCATCCGGTCCTCGTCGGTCCTCAGGAGCCGCCGGAGCTGTCCGGCGAGCGACAGCTCGGCCCGGTGGAAGGGGATCAGGTACACGGCGGTGACGGGCGTCCCCTCGGGCCCGGGCACGGTCTCCCGTACGACCCCCTCGGGGTCCTCGGCCAGCTCGGCGAGGCACTCGATGACAAGCCCGGTGTCGACCTGGAGGAGCTTCACCGCGTCGGCGATCAGCCGCTCCTCGGGCAGGAAGCAGTGCCCCTGGTCGCTGGACTGCGACAGGGCGTACTGGAGGCCGGCCTTCACGCGGTCGGGGCTGTCGTGGGGTATCCCGACGGCCTGGGCGATCTTGTCGGCGGTGAGGAAGCCGATTCCCCAGACGTCGGTGGCGAGCCGGTAGGGCTGGTTCCGCACGACGGAGATCGAGGCGTCCCCGTACTTCTTGTAGATCCGGACCGCGATGGAGGTGGAGACGCCGACCCCCTGGAGGAAGACCATCACCTCCTTGATCGCCTTCTGTTCCTCCCAGGCGGCCATGATGTTCTTGGTGCGCTTGGGGCCGAGCCCCGGAACCTCGATCAGGCGCGCGGGGGCCTCGTCGAGGATGTCGAGGGTGTCCAGACCGAAGTGCTGGGTGATGCGGTCGGCGAAGACGGGGCCGATGCCCTTGACCAGGCCGGAGCCGAGATAGCGGCGGATGCCCTGGATCGTCGCGGGCAGCAGGGTCGTGTAGTTGTCGACGGTGAACTGCTTGCCGTACTGCGGATGGGATCCCCAACGGCCCTCCATCCGCAGCGACTCCCCCGGCTGCGCCCCGAGCAGCGACCCGACCACCGTGAGCAGGTCCCCGGCCCCGCGCCCGGTGTCGACCCGCGCGACCGTGTACCCACTCTCCTCGTTGGCATAGGTGATCCGCTCAAGGACCCCTTCGACCACGGCCGGACCCGGCCCACGACCCTCGTTGGACATGCCCCGACGGTAGCGAACCGGTCGGACACCCCGCCGGGCGCTGTGGACAACTCCCCTTTCGGGGCGCCGGGCTCAGCCTCCCGGTCCCCTTCCTTCTGTTCCACGCTGTGGTGCTCCACGGGCCGGTCCGTCCCCAGCCGCGCCCAGATCAGAAACCCGCCGACACCCAGCCCGATCATCCCGGCCGGGATCAAGACCACGAACAGCCAGTCCGGCACACCCGCCCCCCCCGTCCCAGGACGCCCCGCGCGGGCGGGAGGGTTCCCCCGCGGCGCTCTCGGCGTGCCGACGAAGGGGGCAGGTCGTAGCGTTTCCGGCATGAGTGAATCCTTCGAGGACGACGTCCTGAACGAGCTGGGCGACGACAGGCTCCAGGAGATCGCCGGACTGCTCGGCACGGACGCCGCAGGGGCGCAGGAGCTCGTGGGCAGCTCGGTGTCCGAGCTCTCCGGCGAGCTGCGCATGGCGGCGGCCGAACCGTCCAGCGCGGACGAGGTCCGCGCCGCCGTCGACGAGGTGACCACGGCCGAGCCCCCGCTGCAGGGCGTCGCCTCCTTCGGCGGCCTGGCGGCCGGCGGCCTCATGGCCGGTGTCCTCGGCAAGCTGGCCCGCCCGGCGGCGAACGCGATCGCGAAGAGGACCGGCATCCCGGCGGCCACGGTGACCCGGGCGGTCGACATCCTGGTCCCCGTGGTCCTCGCGGTCATGACGAAGCGCGCGGCGACGAAGAAGGGCGGGGGCGCCGCGGCCGGCGGACTGGGAGACATCCTGGGCGGCGGGCCCAGGAAGTAACCCGCGCCCGACCGGGGCGACTCGGCACCGCGGAAGCGGCCCGCGCCCCGCGACCTCCCACGCCCCGCTGACCTCCCGCGCCACGCTGACCTCCCGCGCCGCGCTCCCGCCCGCCCCCGTCGGTCACACCCCCAGGAACCGCTCCAGCGTCTCCTCCAGGACCTCCACGCCGTCCCTCGACCACAGGTCGTCGTTGAAGATCTCGACCTCCACCGGGCCCGTCCAGCCCGCCTTCTCGACCAGGTCGGCCCAGGCCCGGAGGTCGATCGCGCCGTCGCCCAGCTGACCCCGGCCGGTCAGGACGCCCGCCGGGAGCGGGGTGGTCCAGTCGGCGAGCTGGAAGGAGTGGATACGGCCGCCCGCACCCGCGCGTTCCACCGCCGCCGGGGCCCGGTCGTCCCACCAGAGGTGGTACGTGTCGACCACCACGCCCACCTGCTCGGCCGGGAAGTGCTCCGCGATGTCCAGCGCCTGGTCCAGGGTGGAGACCGCGCAACGGTCGGCGGCGTACATCGGGTGGAGGGGTTCGACGGCGAGGCGGATGCCGCGCTCCCCCGCGTACGGGGCGAGTTCGCCGATCGCCTCGGTGATGCGCGCGCGGGCCGAGGCCAGGTCCGGGAAGGCGGGGGTGAGGCCGCCGGAGACCAGGACGACGGTGTCGGTGCCGAGGGTCACGGCCTCGTCGATCGCCGCACGGTTCTCCGCGAGCCAGCCGTCCGTCGTGAAGAAGCCGCCCCGGCAGAGGGTGGTGACGGTGAGGCCCGCGTCCCGTACGAGGTCGGCCGCCGCCTCGACCCCGTACTCCTGGACCGGTTCGCGCCACAGGCCCACGCCCGTGATGCCGAGGCGGACGCAGTGGGTGACCAGCTCGGGCAGGGCGAGCTGCTTGACGGTCATCTGGTTGACGCTGAAGCGGTCGAGGTTCATCGCAGTCCTCCGTGGACCGTGAGCAGGGACCTCATCCGGTCCTCCGCGAGCGCCGGGTCCGGGAACAGGCCCAGGCCGTCGGCCAGTTCGTAGGCGCGCGCGAGGTGCGGGAGCGAGCGGGCGGACTGCAGGCCGCCGACCATCGTGAAGTGGTCCTGGTGGCCGGCCAGCCAGGCCAGGAGGACGACTCCCGTCTTGTAGAAGCGGGTCGGGGCCTGGAAGAGGTGGCGGGAGAGGGCGACCGTCGGGTCGAGGGTGGCACGGAAACCGTTTACATCCCCCGTGTCGAGGGTCCGTACCGCCTCCGCCGCCAGCGGTGCCAGCGGGTCGAAGATGCCCAGCAGGGCGTGGCTGAAGCCCTGTTCGTCGCCCGCGATCAGCTCCGGGTAGTGGAAGTCGTCGCCCGTGTAGCAGCGCACGCCCTCCGGGAGGCGGCGGCGGAGTTCGACCTCGCGCCGGGCGTCCAGGAGGGAGACCTTGATGCCGTCCACCTTGTCGGGGTGTGCGGCGATGACCTCCAGGAAGGTCTCGGTCGCGGTGTCGAGGTCGGCCGATCCCCAGTACCCGTCGAGTGCCGGGTCGAACATCGGGCCGAGCCAGTGCAGGATCACCGGCTCGCTCGCCTGGCGGAGGAGATGGCCGTACAGGTCGAGGTAGTCGTCCGGGCCCGCCGCCGCGGCGGCGAGGGCGCGGGAGGCCATGAGGATGGCCTGGGAGCCGGTCTCCTCGACGAGCGCCAGCTGCTCCTCGTACGCCTTGCGGACCGCTGCCAGCCCGGCGGGGCCGGTCGGTCGGTCCGCGCCGGTCAGTTGGTCCGTGCCGACGCCGCAGGCGATCTGCCCCCCGACGGCCTTCGCCTCGGCCGCCGAGCGGCGGATCAGTTCGGCGGCGCCGGTCCAGTCGAGGCCCATCCCGCGCTGGGCGGTGTCCATGGCCTCGGCGACCCCGAGGCCGTGGGACCAGAGGTGGCGGCGGAAGGCGAGGGTGGCGTCCCAGTCGACGGCGGCGGCCGAGTCGGGGGTGGTGTCGGCGTACGGGTCGGCGACGACATGGGCGGCAGAGAACACCGTACGGGAGGTGAGGGTGCCGCTCCCGCCCAGGTTCAGCGGCTCGGTGCGGGGCGCGTACTCGCGTACGCCGCCGCCGATGGCGGGCAGGCGGATCACAGGCTCACCTCCGGGACGTCGAGGCGGCGGCCCTCGGCGGCGGACTGCAGGCCGAGTTCGGCGAGCTGGACGCCGCGGGCGCCGGCGAGGAGGTCCCAGTGGTACGGCTCGCCGAGGGTGACGTGCCGCAGGAACAGCTCCCACTGGGCTTTGAAGCCGTTGTCGAACTCGGCGTTGTCGGGGATCTCCTGCCACTGGTCGCGGAAGGGCTCGGTCGCCGGGATGTCCGGGTTCCAGACCGGCTTGGGGGTGGCCGAGCGGTGCTGGACCCGGCAGTTGCGCAGTCCGGCGACGGCGGAGCCGTGGGTGCCGTCGACCTGGAACTCGACGAGCTCGTCGCGGTTGACCCGGACGGTCCAGGAGGAGTTGATCTGGGCGATGGCGCCGCCCTCCAGCTGGAAGATGCCGTACGCGGCGTCGTCGGCGGTGGCCTCGTACGGCTTGCCCTGCTCGTCCCAGCGCTGCGGGATGTGCGTGGCGACGTGCGCGGAGACGCTGGTGACCCGGCCGAAGAGCTCGTGGAGCACGTACTCCCAGTGCGGGAACATGTCGACGACGATGCCGCCGCCGTCCTCGCTGCGGTAGTTCCAGCTGGGGCGCTGGGCGTCCTGCCAGTCGCCCTCGAAGACCCAGTAGCCGAACTCGCCGCGTACGGACAGGATCTCGCCGAAGAAGCCGCCGTCGATGAGGCGCTTCAGCTTGAGCAGGCCCGGCAGGAAGAGCTTGTCCTGGACGACGCCGTGCTTGACGCCCTTCTCGGTGGCGAGCCGGGCGAGTTCCAGGGCGCCGGCGAGGTCCGCCGCCGTCGGCTTCTCGGTGTAGACGTGCTTGCCGGCCTGGATGGCCTTGGTGATCGCCTCCGCGCGGGCGGAGGTGACCTGGGCGTCGAAGTAGATGTCGATGGTGTCGTCGGCGAGGACGGCGTCGAGGTCGGTCGACCACTCGGTGAGGCCGTGGCGCTCGGCGAGCGCGCGCAGGGCGGGCTCGCGGCGGCCGACGAGGACCGGCTCGGGCCAGAGGGTCTCGCCGTTGCCGAGGTCGAGGCCGCCCTGTTCGCGCAGGGCGAGGATCGAGCGGACGAGGTGCTGGCGGTGTCCCATGCGTCCGGTGACGCCGTTCATGGCGATGCGGACTGTCCTGCGTGTCACGAAAGGTTCCTCTCCCCGGTGTTCCGCGCCTCGATAGAAAGCGCTTTCCATCGACGATGACGCTAGCCTGCCGACATCGCCGTCGACAAGGGCCCTGGAGGTACGCACACGATGACCGTCACCCTGGCGGACGTGGCAGCTCGCGCACGGGTCTCGCCCGCCACCGTCTCCCGCGTCCTCAACGGCAACTACCCGGTCGCCGCGTCGACCCGCGAGCGGGTCCTGCGGGCCGTGGACGAGCTGGACTACGTCCTCAACGGGCCCGCGAGCTCACTCGCCGCCGCCACCTCCGACCTCGTCGGCGTCCTCGTCAACGACATCGCCGACCCCTTCTTCGGGATCATGGCGAGCGCGGCACAGACCGCCATCGGGGAGAGCGGATCGGGTCGCGGCGGCGGCGAGAAGCTCGCCGTCGTCTGCAACACGGGCGGCTCCCCCGAACGCGAGCTGACCTACCTCACCCTGCTCCAGCGGCAACGGGCCGCCGCCGTGATCCTCATGGGCGGCTCACTGGAGGACCCCGAGCACCTGGCCGCGACGACCGCCAAGCTGGCCAAGCTGGCGGAGGCGGGGACCCGGGTCGTGCTGTGCGGACGACCGCCGGCCGTCGGCGACGCGAACGCGGCGGCGCTCGTCTTCGACAACCGCGCCGGCGCCCGCCGCCTCACCGAGCACCTGCTCGAACTCGGCCACCGGCGCATCGGTTACGCGGCCGGCCCGGCCGACCGGACGACGACCCGGCACCGCCTGGAGGGCCACCGGGCGGCGCTCGCAGCGGCGGGGATCACGGAGGGGCCGACGGTCCACGGCGCGTACGACCGGAAGGCCGGCTACGAGGCCACGGCCGAACTCCTCGCCCGCGACCCGGATCTCACGGCGGTCGTCGCCGCCAACGACACCGTGGCCCTCGGCGTCTGCGCGGCCCTGCGGGAACGGGGCCTGGACATCCCGGGCGACGTGTCCGTGGCGGGCTTCGACGATCTCCCCTTCTCGGTGGACGCGGTCCCGTCCCTGACGACGGTCCACCTCCCCCTGCACGAGGCGGGGGCACGGGCGGGCCGCCTGGCGATGGGCACGGAGGAGCCCCCGGCCGGCGGCCTGGCGCGGGTCCCGGCGGAGCTGGTGGTACGGGGGTCCACGGGGCGGCCTCGGAAGTAACGGGGCGCGAGGCGCCCTCGGAAGCAGGTGGTCGCGGGGCGGCCTCGGAGCAGGTGGTCGCGGGGCGACCTCGGAAGCAGGTGGTCGCGGGGCGGCCTCGGGGTCGCGCCCTACCTGCGACCTCCGGGTCGCGCCCGCTCGCGGCCTCGGGTACCCCCCGTCCGCGGCCCCTGAGGCACACCCCGCCCGCCGCCTCCGGGGCGCGCCCTGCCCGCGGCGGCGGACGCACCGCCCCCCGCATAGCGTTCACCTTCACTCCATTGCAACGCAACGGCGTTCGGTCATTGCGTTAGCCTCGAAACCGTTGCAACGAAATCCTGGCATCTACCTGCACGAATGCCGATTTGGCGCAACGAGTGCGTTGCCAGACTCATGAACGCAACGTAGCTTTTCCTTCATCGGAAACGGCGGGCCCGAGAGTGGGCCCGCCCCAAGAAGGAGAAGAACCTTGCAGAAGTTCGCCACCACCGCCGCGATCTCCACCGTCCTCGACATCCCCGCCGGCCGCATCCAGCTCATCGCCGCCGACCGGGCCGACGCCACCGTCGACGTCCGCCCCGCGAACGCCGCCAAGGGCGCCGACGTGAAGGCCGCCGAGCAGATCACCGTCGAGTACGCCGACGGCGTCCTGCGGATCACCGCCGCCCCGGCGAAGAACCGGATCCTGGGCGACTCCGGATCGGTCGAGGTGACCGTCCAGCTGCCCGCCGGCTCCCGAGTCGAGGCCAAGACCGCCGCCGCCGAACTCCGCGGCGTCGGACGCCTCGGCGACGTCACCATCGAGGGCGCACAGGGCACGGTCAACCTCGACGAGACCGCCACCGCCCGCCTCACCCTCCAGGCCGGCGACATCACGGTCGGCCGCCTCGGCGGCCCCGCCGAGATCAGCACCCAGAAGGGCGACCTCCGCATCACCGAAGCCGTCAGCGGCACGGTCACCCTGACCACCCAGTCCGGCGAGATCACCGTCGGCGCCGCCCGCGGCGTCTCCGCCACCCTCGACGCCGGCACCGCCTACGGCCGCATCCACAACGCCCTCACCCACACCGACGGCGCCACCGCAGGCCTCAACATCCACGCCACCACCTCCTACGGCGACATCACCGCCCGCAGCCTCTGAACCGCTACAGTGGCGCGACTCTGATCAAGATCAACATCGACCGACAACGGGGACGGACAAGAAGAATGAGCACTACTCAGAACTACCAGGCCGCCGAGCAGCTTCTCCGCCGTCCCGCCCGCCCGGGCGAGCTCGTCGTCGGTGACAAGGTCAGGCCGCAGTGGATCGACGGCGGCGCACGGTTCTGGTACGCGGTGAGCAACGGGGTCGGCAGGCGGTTCGTGCTGGTCGACCCGGCGGCGGGCACCCGTGAGCCGGTCTTCGACCACGCCCGGCTGGCCGCCGCGCTGGCCACCGCCTCCGAGCAGCAGGTCGACCCCGAGGCCCTGCCGTTCATAGGCATCGAACTGACCGCGGACGACGTCAAGTTCGTCGCGTTCGGCGCGTACTGGCGCTGCGACCTGGACAGTTACGTCTGCGAGCCGGCCGAGTTCTCCGTCCCGGGCAATCCGCTGGACGTGACGTCGCCCGACGGGAAGTCGGCGGTGTCCCAGCGGGGGCACGACCTGTGGGCGCGGTCGCTGTCCGACGGCCGCGAGTGGCCGCTGACCACCGACGGCGCCCCCGATCACGCGTACGGTCCGGGCCCTGCCGCGACCGGCAACGCCACCCTGCTGCGCAAGCTCGGCGTGCCCTATCTGCCGCCCGCGGTGGCCTGGTCGCCGGACTCGACGAAGGTCCTCGCCCACCGGACCGACGAGCGCGAGGTCCGAGAGACCCAGCTCGTGGAGGCCAGGCCCGCCGACGGCGGTGCGCCCCGCCTGCACACCCAGCGGTTCGCGTACGCCGGGGACGAGCACCTGCCGCAGGCCGAGCTGGTCGTCCTCGACGTCGCCGAGGGCACGGTGGTCCGTGCCCAGACCGAGCCGCTGACCATGACCCACGTGTCGCCGATCACCGTCAAGTGGGCGTGGTGGGCGGCGGACGGCTCGGCCGTGTACTTCCTCGCCCGGCCCCGTGACCAGCATTCCCTCACCCTGAACCGCCTCGACCCCGGCACGGG
The DNA here is from genome assembly GCF_045162855.1 of Streptomyces sp. NBC_01077. Taxonomy (NCBI): domain Bacteria; kingdom Bacillati; phylum Actinomycetota; class Actinomycetes; order Kitasatosporales; family Streptomycetaceae; genus Streptomyces; species Streptomyces sp. NBC_01077. The sequence continues at coordinate 3,792,509 of NZ_CP108669.1, forward strand.
TGAGGTCACCACCGTGGTCAGCGAGTCCGGGGCGACCCGGGTGGAGCCCAACCAGTGGATGACCGAGCCGCCGATCGTGCGCGTGCTCGCCGACGAGGTGCTGTGGTACTCGCAGCGGGACGGCTGGGGCCACCTCTACCGCTACGACCTGCACACCGGCGCCCTGCTCGGCCAGGTCACCTCCGGGCCGTGGCTGGTGCGGCAGATCCTGCGCGTCGACGAGACCGAGCGGGTCGTGTACTTCACCGCCTCCGGGCTCGTCGACGAGGACCCCTACCGTCGTACGGTGTGCCGCGTCGGCCTGGACGGCTCCGGCTTCGCCAAGCTCACCGACGACACGCTCGACCACATCGCCACACTGCCGGAAAGCCCGTACGACCGGGAGTACTTCATCGACTCCGCGTCCACGGTCGACACGGCACCGGTCATCACGGTCCGCGACTGGACCGGGCGGGTGCTGGTCGAGCTGGAGCGCGCCGACATCGCCAAGCTCACCGCCACCGGCTGGACCGCGCCGGAACGCTTCCGCGTCAAGGCGGCCGACGGAGAGACCGACATCTACGGTGTGCTCTACCGGCCGCGGGGCTTCGACCCCACCCAGTGCTACCCGGTGGTGGACAACCTCTACCCCGGCCCGCAGGTCAACCGGGTCGCCCCGTGCTTCGACCCCGGCGGCATGGGCATGGACGCCGAACCCCTCGCCGCACTCGGCTTCGTGGTCATCGCGCTCGACGGGCGGGGCACCCCGGGACGGAGCAAGGCCTTCCACGACGCCTCCTTCGGCCACCTGGCCGACGCCGGCTGCCTGGCCGACCACGCCGCGGCCCTGAGCCAACTGGCCGAGACCCGGCCGTGGATGGACCTGGAGCGGGTCGGTGTCTTCGGCCACTCCGGAGGCGGGTTCGCCGCGGCGCGGGCGATGCTGGACTTCCCCGAGGTGTACAAGGTCGGGGCCGCCCTCTCCGGCTCCCACGACGCCCGCTCCTTCAACGCCGGCTTCGTCGAGTCCTACGACGGCGCGGACAACACCGAGGCCTGGGACCGGACCTCCAGCCTGGACCTCGCCGACCGCCTCGCGGGCAAGCTGCTGCTCATCCACGGCGACATGGACGACCAGGTCCACCCGCACCAGACCCTGCGGCTCGCCGACCGGCTCCTCGCCGCCGGCAAGGACTTCGAACTGCACATCGTGCCCGGTGCCGAGCACACCTTCATCGACTGCATCGCCCACGTCCGCACCCGCTGCTGGGACTTCCTGGTCCGCGAGCTGATGGGCACGCTGCCGCCCGCCTACCGGCCCGCCCCCATCGTCATCGGCCCCGAGCTCCTCGCCGACATGTTCGCCTGACCGCGAAGCCGATGAAGTCGTAGCCCGTCGGGTCCCCACCTCGGTGGGGACCCGACGGGCTACTTCTGCGGCGTCAGGCCCGTCGCCGCCAGGACCGCGTCCACCGTCTCCGCCACCGTCAGGTCCGCGTTGTCGATCCAGACGCCCTCGCCCGAGAGCTCCGCGCGCATCGCCTCGTCCAGGAACGTCCAGTCGGTCGTCAGGCGCTTGTCGCGGGCGTTGTTGCGTTCCCAGGCCTTGGCCGGGCCCGGGGCCAGGAAGATCTGGTGCAGGGGGCCCGTCGCCCGGGCGCGGTAGAAGTCCAGGTGGGAGCGGCGTACGACCACGTCGTCGACGACCGGGAGGAAGCCGGCCGTGGTGAAGCTGTCCGCGAGCAGGCAGGCGTTGCGGGCGCGCAGCAGGATCTGGCGGTCCGCCTCCGGGTCGCCGTCCGGGGTCGGCCAGTGGCAGCCGCTCACGATGAGGGACTGGAGCGCGTCGACCTCGATGTGCGCCGCCCGGGCGAAGCGGGCCGCGAGGGCCGCCGCGACCGTCGACTTGCCGCTGCCGGGGATGCCGCTCAGGAGGACGGTGCCGGGGGCGGGTTCGGGTGCGTCGACGGTGATGTGCTCGAAGGTCATGCGGGCCTTTCCTGGCTGGTCGTGCGCCGTTCCTCGCCGAGGGGACGGCCGGTCGACGATACGGCCACGGGGTGCGCGGTCGCCACGGAATTCTTCGCGGCCCGGCGGCGCGGGGCGAACGACGTCAGCGCCACTCCCCCGACAAGGAGCGCCGCCGCGCACCAGCGGGCCGGGCTCACCCCTTCGCCCAGGACGAGCGCCGCGGAGGACATGCCGAAGACGGGGACGAGGAGGGAGAAGGGGGCGACGGACGAGGCCGGGTAGCGGCGCAGCAGCCAGCCCCAGGCGCCGAAGCCGAAGACGGTCGTGATCCACGCGGCGTAGACGATGACGCCGACACCGGTCCAGTCGAGGCTGCGCAGGGCGGCGAGGTCGCGTTCCGGGCCCTCCAGGAGGAGGGACAGGCCGAGCAGTGGCAGGACGGGCACGGTGCTGACCCACACCATGAAGTTGAGCGCGTCGGGCGGGGAGGCCTTGCGGGTCAGGACGTTGGAGACGCCCCAGCAGACCGCCGCGCCGATCACCAGGACGAAGCCCGTGAGGGATCCGGCCCCGCCCTCGTCGACCGCGGCCACGCCGATGCCCACCAGGGCGACCCCCATGCCCGCCGTCTTGAGGCGGCCGGGGCGTTCGCCGAGTGCGGCGAAGGCGAAGAGGGCGGTGAAGACGGCCTGGACCTGGAGGACGAGGGAGGAGAGTCCGGCGGGGGCGCCGAGGTCCATGCCGGTGAAGAGCAGCCCGAACTTGGCGACGCCGAGGACGAGTCCGACCGACAGGATCCACTTCCAGGCCACGGTGGGCCGGCCCACGAGGAACACGGCCGGCAGGTCGGCGGCGAGGAAGCGGAGGGCGGAGAAGAGCAGCGGCGGGAAGTGGTCGAGGCCGATCTCGATGACGACGAAGTTGACTCCCCAGACGGCGGCGACCAGGGCGGCGAGGGCGAGGTGGGCGGGGCGCATGACGTTGAGCATGGTCGCCGCGACTGTGTAGCACCAGCACGGGTTCCTTCATGGTGGGATGTAGCAACGCTTCATCCATGTCACGCCGACCACCCGGAGGACGCACCGTGCTGGATCTCGGCCGTCTGCGCGCCCTGCACGCCGTCGCCGTCCACGGCAGTGTCGGCGCCGCCGCCACCGCCCTCGGCTACACGCCGTCCGCGGTCTCCCAGCAGATCGCGAAGCTGGAGCGGGAGACCCGTACGACCCTGCTCGAACGCAGCGGCCGGGGCATCCGGCTGACCGATGACGCCCATCAACTCGCCTCCACAGCACGCGAGTTGCTCGCCCTCGTGGAGGAGGCGGAGGTACGGCTCGAAGAGCGGCGCGGCCGGCCCGCCGGACGGCTGGCGATCGGCTGTTTCGCGAGCGCGGCGCGCGGCCTGATGCCCCGGGTGCTCGCGGAGCTGGCCCGGGCCCATCCCGATGTCGACGCCCGTCTCTCGGAGGTGGACCCGCACGTCTCGATCGATCTGGTGGCGCGGGGGGTGATCGATCTGGCGGTGGCGCACGACTGGGACATCGCCCCGCTGCCGGTGCCGCCGGGGGTCGAGCAGGCGGTGATCGGCGACGATCTGTGCGACATCCTCGTCCACCGGGACCATCCGCTCGCGGCGCGGGACTCGGTGCGCCGGGAGGAGCTGGCGGCGGAGCGGTGGATCTCGCAGCCGCCGGGGACGGTCTGCCACGACTGGCTGACACGGACGCTGCGGGAGACGGGCTTCGAGCCGCTGATCGTGCACCAGGCGGAGGAGAACCACACGCAGGTGGCGCTGGTCGCGGCCGGTCTGGGGATCGCGCTCGTGCCGCGCCTCGGGCGCGGCACGCTGCCGCCTGAGGTGACGCCGGTGCGGCTCGACCCGATGCCGACGCGCCGCCTGCACGCCATGTGGCGGACCGGGGCGGCGCGGCGCCCGGCGATCCGGGAGACGGTCCGTACGCTCCAGGAACTCTGGCCCGGGATCGCCGCCGTGGGTGATTCGTGCGCGGGTCCTTGACCTGGCAGTTACTTTCGGGCTATCCGTGACCCTTGGAAGTTTCCTTCAGAGGTGGCTTCCGGGGATTCCCGACACGGGTTCCTTCAACCTCGCACGGCCGGAAGGAGCATCAGTGCACCACCGCGCCCCCGCCCCCTCCCGACGCACCCTCCTCACGGTGACCGCCGCCGCGGCAGCGGCCGCCGTCACCGGGGTGAGCACCCCCGCCCACGCCGGGCAGGACCGGCACGACGACCGGAAGCTCCGGCGGATCATCGACCGCATGTCCCTCGAGGAGAAGGTCGGCCAGCTCTTCGTGATGCGGGTGTACGGCCACTCGGCGACCGCACCCGACCAGGCCGACATCGACGCCAACCTCCTGGAGATCGGCGTCCGTACGGCCGCCGAACTGGTCGAGCGCTACCACGTGGGCGGCGTCATCTACTTCTCCTGGGCCCACAACACCCGGGACCCGCAGCAGATCGCCGCGCTCTCCAACGGCATCCAGCAGGCCGCTCTCGCACAGCCCACGCCGGTCCCCGCGCTCATCTCCACCGACCAGGAGCACGGCATCGTCTGCCGGGTCGGCGAGCCCGCCACCCTGGTGCCCGGCGCGATGGCCCTCGGCGCCGGGGGCTCGCACGCGGACGCCCGCAAGGCGGCGCAGATCGCGGGCGAGGAGCTCGCGGCCGTCGGCATCCGGCAGAACTACGCCCCGGTCGCGGACGTCAACGTCAACCCGGCCAACCCGGTCATCGGCGTCCGCTCCTTCGGCTCGGACCCGGCGGCGGTCGCCGGTCTGGTCGCCGCGCAGGTCAAGGGCTACCAGCGGGCCGGGGTCGCGGCGACCTCCAAGCACTTCCCGGGGCACGGCGACACCGCCGTCGACAGCCACTACGGGCTGCCGACGATCACCCACACCCGGGCGCAGTGGAGCGAGCTCGACGCCCCGCCGTTCCGGTCCGCGATCGCGGCCGGGATCGACTCGATCATGACCGCGCACATCGTGGTCCCGGCGCTCGACCCCAGCGAGGACCCGGCGACGCTGTCCCGGCCGATCCTCACCGGCATCCTGCGCGAGCAGCTCGGCTACGACGGCGTGGTGGTCACCGACTCGCTCGGCATGGAGGGGGTGCGCACCAAGTACGGCGACGAGCGCGTCCCGGTCCTGGCTCTGAAGGCCGGTGTGGACCAGCTGCTCAACCCGCCGAAGCTGGACGTGGCCTGGAACGCGGTCCTGAAGGCCGTCAGGGACGGCGAGCTGACGGAGGACCGGCTCGACGAATCGATCCTGCGGATTCTGCGGCTCAAGGCGAAGCTGGGCCTGTTCCGGAACGCGTACGTCACCCGGGCCGGCGTCGAGCGGGTGGTCGGCACCGCCGCCCACCTCGCCCAGGCCGACCGGATCGCCGAGGCCACCACGACCCTGCTGCTCAACGAGGGCGGCTTCCTGCCCCTGAGCCCGGCCCGTCACGGCTCGGTCCTCGTCGTCGGTGCCGACCCGGCCTCCCCTTCCGGTACGACGGGTCCGCCGACCACCACGCTCGCGACCGCCCTGACGGAGCTGGGCTTCACCGCGACGGCGCTCTCCACCGGGATCACCCCGACGGCCGCGAAGATCGAGGAGGCGGTGGCGGCGGCCGCGGGCAAGGACGTGGTCGTCGTCGGGACGTACAACGTCACCGCGACCAGCCCGCAGCGCACGCTCGTGGCGCGGCTCGTCGCGACCGGGGTGCCCGTCGTGACGATCGCGATCCGCAACCCGTACGACATCGCCCGGCTCGGTGGGCAGCGGGCGACGCTCGCCGCCTACTCCTGGACCGATGTCGAACTCCGGGCCGCCGTACGGGTCCTGGCCGGCCGGGCCCGGCCACGGGGCCGCCTCCCGGTCCCCGTGCAGAGCGCGGACGACCCGACGAAGGTGCTCCACCCGGTGGGGTACGGCCTGTCGTACCGCTGACGGGACCGGTACGACGGAGGGGGTGGGGTGCGCCGCCGGACGCACCCCACCCCCTCCCGGGAACCATTACGGCCGCAGGCCGTGCTCCCGCGTCGTGTCCTCGTCGACCGGCTTGTCGAGGCGCGCGTCGAAGCGGGCCAGCGGCTGCGCCGCCTGGACGGCCGGGGCGGGGACGCCGGCCCAGGCGAGGATGCGGGCGGTGGCGTTGTCCCGCTCGGCCTCGACGAGCCCGGCGACGTTCGCACCGTGGTTGGCGCCCGGCGCCACGTACACGTAGCTGTCGCGCGCGCCCTTGCCGAGGCGGAACTTCTCCGAGCCCCACGGGTCGTTGCCGCCGTAGACGAAGAGCATCTTGTCCGCGTTGTTGCGGACCCAGCTGTCGACGTCACGCATGGCGTGCTGCTTGAACTTCATCGGGATCTCGCGCGGCACGAAGTTGCTCGCGGGCTGGTAGCCGTAGCGGCTCAGGCCCTTGAGGTGCGGCTGCTTGATGGTGGGCGAGCCGAGCTCGGTCGCCGCCTGGTAGTAGTACGGGGTGTACGGCTCCAGGCCCTGGTCGGTGTAGGCGGCCCAGCCGGAGAAGGCGTCGATCGTGCCGTACACCTCGTCGTCGGTGGCGGTCTTCGCCACCGGGATCTGGTCGCAGACGTCCTCGCCGTAGTACTGCCAGAAGCCCCACACGAAGTCGAGGACGACGGCCTCGTAGGCCTTGTCGAGCGTGCCGACCGTGTTGAAGGTGACGCCCTCCGACTCGGCCCACGCCTTGTACTTGGCCTCAAGGGGGGCGCGGCGGACCAGGGCCTCGCGCTGCAGGTTGTTGAGGCGGTCGCGGCACTCCTTGGTGCCGACGGTCTCGAAGAACCGGTCGTAGGCCGAGTCCTCCTTGTTGACCACGTCGTTCGGGGCGACGTAGGCGACGACACCGTCCATGTCACGCGGGTAGAAGCGCTCGAAGTAGGTGGCGGTCATACCGCCCTTGGAGGCGCCGGTGGAGAGCCACTTCTGGCCGTAGATCTTCTTCAGCGCGGTGAAGATCCGGTGCTGGTCGCTGGCCGCCTGCCAGATGTCGAGCTTCGACCAGTCGGCGGGCTGCGGACGGGACGGCGTGAAGAAGCGGTACTCCATGGAGACCTGGTTGCCGTCGATGATCCTGGTCGGCTCGGCGCGGCTCGGTGTCGTACTCAGCGAGTAGCCGCTGGTACGGAAGACGGTCGGGCGGCTCGTGTCCTTGTGGAGGACGGAGATCCGCTGGTCGAACGTGCCGGCCCACGGGCGCCGGTGGTCGATCGGCTGCTTGTAGTTCAGGACGAAGAAGCGGTAGCCGGCGTACGGCTTCTCCTCGATCAGGCTCATCCCGGGGATCGCCAGGATGCGGTCCTTGATGTCCGTGCTCTGCGAGTCGACGACGGCCGTGCTGCCCGTGTCCGTGTCCGCGGCGGTAGCCACGCCGGTCGGTGCCACGGTGCCTATGAGCACCGAAAGCGACAGCGCCCATCTCAGCGACTTGCGCATTCACCCTCCCCTTGGTTCACAACGGTGTCGCGAACCTAGCGGGGGGAACGTGTGGACCGCCAGCCCCAGTTGGTCCTTACCCTTGGACTTTCCTGCACATCAGCACAGGATCCAGCCGGTGGACGCGCCCTGACCGGCCACCGAACCGTTCGCCCGGACGCAGCGGTTGAGGGCGTGGACGGTGACGGGCCCGGCCTGTCGGCCGAAGCGTCCGGACTGGACGGCGGGCCGGCCGCCGCGCGGCTGGAGGGAGACGGCCATCGCGCGCGCGGCACCGGGGCGCTTGGCGACGGTGACGGCGCAGGCGTAGTGGCGGGTCCGGTAGAGGCGCAGCTCGCCGGTGGCGAAGGCGATCGTCCGGGCGGGGCGGCCCTGGCAGACGGAGGCGGCCTCGGCGGTGGTGGCACCGGCGCCGGGGACGAGGGTGGCCGGGGTCATGATCAGCGCGAGGGCGGTGAGGAGCGGCGCGAGGACACGGGCGAGCAGCCGTCGGTCACGTCGGGCGTTCTTCGTGTCCGTGGGCATGCGTTTCCCCTCCCGAGTGGATCACCGTACGGGTGTACGGACGTACGGGCATACGACGCAGCCGCCTCCGGAATGGTTGCCTCCGGCGTGGGTTCCTACGAGTGGGTCCCTAGGAGAACGCGGTCAGGAGGAAGAGCAGGAAGACGCCCTCGGCGCCGAGCTGGGTCCAGAACGCCGCCCGGCGGACGTCGGCGCGGGAGGTGCTCTGCACGGTCACCAGGGCCGCGAGGCCGATCACCAGGCTCGCGAGGTAGAAGGACCCGGGGGTGCCGTCGCAGGCCCTCCCGTAGGCGAGGCAGCGGGCGGTGTTCTCCCGGGTGAGAACCAGGATGCCGGCGAGCAGGCTCGCGGGCAGGAACAGCCCGGCCCCGATCATGGACCGCTTCCGCAGGCGCGCGCCCTCGACGTCCGGCGGGGTGATGGGGACGGGCGAGGCGGCGCGGGTGCGGGGCTGGTGGCTCATGCCCCGATCCAAGCCGCCGGGGCGGTGGTCCGGAATCCGCCCGGATACTCATCCCGCCGGGCGGCCCGTACTCAGTCACGGCCTGGCGGCCCGCCTCACACCCGCTCCGGCTCCTCCTCGTCCACGGACTCGCCGATGAACGTCCGCCACAGCTCCGCGTACCGGCCGTCCAGGGCGAGGAGCTCCTCGTGGGTACCGTCCTCCGCGACCCGGCCGTGGTCCATGACGACCACCCGGTCGGCGCGGGCGGCGGTGGTCAGCCGGTGGGCGACGACCAGCGTCGTACGGCGTCCGGCGAGGCGGTCGGTGGCCTGGTTGACCTGGGCCTCGGTGGCCAGGTCCAGGGCCGCCGTGGCCTCGTCGAGGAGCAGGATGTCCGGGTCGACGAGTTCGGCCCGGGCGAGCGCGATGAGCTGGCGCTGACCGGCCGAGAGGTTACGGCCCCGCTCGGCGACCTCGTGGAGGTAGCCGCCGTCGAGGGTCGCGATCATGTCGTGGGCGCCGACCGCGCGGGCCGCCGCCTCCACCTCGGCGTCGGTCGCCTCCGGACGGCCGTACGCGACGGCGTCACGGATCGTCCCGGCGAAGAGGTACGCCTCCTGCGGAACGACGCCGAGCCGGTGGCGGTACGCCGTGAGGTCGAGGTCCCGCAGATCGGTGCCGTCGGCTGTGACCCGGCCGCCCGTCGGGTCGTAGAACCGGGCGACCAGCTTGACCAGGGTGGACTTGCCCGCGCCGGTCTCGCCGACGAACGCGACGGTCTGGCCGGCCGGGATGCGCAGGTCGATGCCGGTGAGGGCGGTCTCGTCCTTCGGGGCGCCGTCCTCTCCCCCGTACGCGAAGGAGACGTCCTCGAAGGCGATCTCGCCGCGCAGGGACAGCACGTCCAGGGGCGCGGGCGCGGCGGCCGTCGACGTCGGCTCCTGGAGGAGTTCCTGCATCCGCTTCAGCGAGACGGCGGCCTGCTGGTAGCCGTCGAAGACCTGCGAGAGCTGCTGCACGGGGGCGAAGAACAGGTCGATGTAGAGCAGGTAGGCGACGAGCGCGCCGGTGGTGAGCGAGCCGGCCTCGATCCGGTTCGCGCCGACGATCATGACGGCCGCGGCGGCCGCCGAGGACAGCAGCGTGACGAACGGGAAGTAGATGGAAATCAGCCACTGGCCCCGGACGCGCGCCTCGCGGTAGGAGTCGCTGCGCTCGGCGAACCGGGCCGCGCCGGACTGCTCGCGGCGGAAGGCCTGCACGATCCGGAGCCCGGAGACGGACTCCTGCAGGTCGGCGTTGACGACGCTGATCCGCTCGCGCGCAAGCTCGTACGCCTTCACGCTGGAGCGGCGGAAGTAGTACGTGGCGACGGCGAGGACCGGCAGGGTCGCGAAGACCACCAGGGCGAGCTGGAGGTCGAGCACCAGCAGTGCGACCATGATCCCGAAGAAGGTCACGACGGAGACGAAGGCGGTGACCAGGCCCGTCTGCAGGAAGGTGGACAGGGCGTCCACGTCCGTGGTCATCCGGGTCATGATCCGACCGGTGAGCTCGCGCTCGTAGTAGTCGAGACCGAGCCGCTGGAGCTGGGCGAAGATCTTCAGACGCAGCGCGTAGAGGACCCGCTCGCCGGTACGGCCGGTCATCCGGGTCTCGGCGGTCTGCGCGACCCACTGCACCAGCACGGTGACCAGGGCGAGCGCGGACGCCGCCCAGACCGCGCCGATCGCGAGCCGGTTCACGCCCTCGTCGATGCCGTGCCGGATCAGGACCGGAAGCAGCAGTCCGGCACCCGCGTCGAGGGCGACCAGACCGAGGCTGATGAGCAGCGGGACGCCGAAGCCGCGCAGGAGCCGGCGCAGACCGTAGGCGTCCTCGGGCGACACGGCGCGGGCCTCGTCGATGCCGGGGGTGTCGTCGGCGGGCGGCAGGGCCTCGACGGCGGCGAGCAGCTCGGGGGTGGCCCCGGGCGCCTCGCTCTCCCGGTCGGCGGTCTCGTCCCGTACCCACAGGGTGGGGGTGATGCCCCGCTCGGCGTCGAACTCGGCGTCCAGTTCGGCCCGCAGGGTGCGGTCCTCGGGGACCTCGGCCGGGGTGACGCGGCCGGGCGAGACGGCGCCCAGCTCGTCGGGGTCGGTGAGCAGCCGCCGGAAGAGCGGGGAGCGCTCCTCCAGCTCGGCGTGGGTGCCGATGTCGGCGAGCCGGCCGTCCTCCAGGACGGCGATGCGGTCGGCGAGGCCGAGGGTGGAGCGGCGGTGCGCGATGAGCAGGGTCGTACGGCCCGCCATCACCGACTTCAGGGCCTCGTGGATCTCGTGCTCGACCTTGGCGTCGACGGCGGAGGTGGCGTCGTCGAGGAGGAGGAGCCGGGGGTCGGTGAGGATCGCGCGGGCGAGCGCGACGCGCTGGCGCTGACCGCCGGAGAGGGTCAGGCCGTGCTCGCCGACCTTGGTGTCGTACCCCTCGGGCAGCTCGGCGATGAACCGCTCGGCCTGGGCGGCGCGGGCGGCGGTCTCGATCTGCTCCTGGGTGGCCTCCGGGAGGCCGTACGCGATGTTGGCGCGGACGGTGTCGGAGAAGAGGAAGGAGTCCTCGGGGACGAGGCCGATCGCGGCACGCAGCGAGTCGAGGGTGAGCTCGCGGACGTCGTGGCCGCCGACGAGGACGGCGCCGTGGGTGACGTCGTAGAAGCGGGGCAGGAGCAGCGAGACGGTCGACTTGCCGGAACCGGAGGCGCCGACGACGGCGACGGTCTCACCGGCCCGGATCTCCAGCGAGAACCCGTCGAGGACGGGACGCCCGTCCTGGTACGCGAACGAGACGTCGTCGAACTCGACGGTGGCGGGCTCGTCGGCGGGCAGCTCCTTGGTCCCGTCCTTGATGACCGGCTCGGTGTCGACGAGGTCGAGGACCCGTTCCACGCCGGCGCGGGCCTGCTGGCCGACGGTGAGGACCATCGCGAGCATGCGGACCGGGCCGACGAGGGAGGCCAGGTAGGCGGAGAAGGCGACGAAGGTGCCGAGGGTGATCTGGCCCCGGTAGGCGAGCCAGCCGCCGAGGGCGAGGACGGCGACCTGGCCGAGGGCGGGGACGGCCTGGAGGGCCGGGGTGTACCTCGAGTTCAGCCGGATCGTCCGCAGCCGGCCGGCGAACAGCTTCCGCCCGGCCTCGCGGATCTTGCCGGTCTCCTGGTCCTCCTGGCCGAAGCCCTTCACGACCCGGACGCCGGTCACGGCCCCGTCGACGACCCCGGCGACCACGGCGGCCTGCTGCTGCGCGTGCCAGGTGGCGGGGTGGAGGCGGGTACGGCTGCGCTTGGCGATGAACCAGAGGGCGGGGGCGACGGCGAGGGCGACGAGGGTCAGCGGAAGGGACAGCCAGGCCATGACGCCCAGCGAGATGAGGAAGAGCAGAACGTTCCCGATGGTCATCGGGAGCATGAAGAGCAGGCCCTGGATCAGCTGGAGATCGCTGGTGGCCCGCCCGATGACCTGCCCGGTCGACAGCTCGTCCTGCCGCCGCCCGTCGAGCCGGGTGATGGTGGCGTACATGTCGGTACGCAGGTCGTGCTGGACGTCGAGGGCGAGGCGGCCGCCGTAGTAGCGGCGGACGTAGGTGAGGGCGTAGACGAGGACGGCGGCGGCTATGAGGAGGCCGGTCCAGACGCCGAGGTCCCGGGTCTTCGTCCCGATGACATCGTCGATGATCACCTTGGTGACCAGCGGCACGAGAGCGAGCACGGCCATGCCGACCAGCGAGGATCCGAGCGCGAGCAGAGTGTTCGCCTTGTACCGCCACGCGTACCCGGCGAGCCTGCGCGCCCAGCCCCGCTGTTCTTCCCCGACCGCCGCCACGAGTGGCCTCCCGTTCGTCCTGCTCTACCGGAAGGCCCAACACGGGTGGGCTGCGATTTCATCCCGCTGCAACAAATCGGGGGCGATGTCCGGTCGAAGGTCCCGGCGGGTCCGGCCGGGAGTCCTAGGAGCCCGGCCGGGCTTCGGGCGGGTCCGGCCGGGCTTCGGGCGGGTCCGGCCGGGCCGGACCCCGGGCGGCGCGCTCACAGGTGCGTCGGTTCGAACATCCTCAGGAGGGCCGGGAGGACCACGACCGACGGGCCCGGGGTGGCGAGGGACTTCGCGAGGTCCGTCGTCAGGGTCTCCGGGGTCGTCAGGGTCGCCGGGACGCCGAAGGACTCCGACAGGGCCACGAAGTCCGGGCGGGACAGTTCCGTGCCCGTGGCCTCGCCGAACGCGCCCGTCATGTACTCGCGCAGGATGCCGTAGCCGCCGTCGTCGACGATCAGCCACGTCACGTCGAGGTCGTACTGCCTCGCCGTCGCCAGCTCCGCGATCGAGTACATCGCGCCGCCGTCGCCGGACACCGCGAGGACCGGCCGGCTCGGGTCCGCCGCCGCCGCGCCGAGCGCCGCGGGGAAGCCGTAGCCGAGGCCGCCGGCGCCCTGGGCGGAGTGCATGGTGTTCGGGTGCTTCGCGTCGAAGGCAGACCACGCCCAGTACGCCAGGATCGTCATGTCCCAGAAGCTCGGGGACCGGTCCGGGAGCGCCTCCCGTACGGCCGCGACGATCCGCTGCTCCAGGCCCAGGTCCTGGGCCGCGATCCGGTCCCTGACCTTCGTCAGAACGGCCGAGACCCGCTCCGGGGCGGTCGGGTCCCGGCGCTCCGGGACCGTCTCCAGGAGCGCCTGGAGGGCCAGGCGGGCGTCCGCGTGGATGCCGAGCGCCGGGTGGTTGGACTCCAGCTTCCCTGCGTCCGCCTCGATCTGGATCACCCGGCCGCGCGGCGCGAACGTGTGGTAGTTCGACGACAGCTCGCCGAGGCCCGAGCCGACGACGAGGAGGACGTCGGCGTCCTCCAGGAAGTCGGTGGTGTGCCGGTCCTCCAGCCAGGACTGCAGCGACAGCGGGTGCTCCCAGGGGAAGGCGCCCTTGCCGCCGAAGGTGGTGACGACGGGGATGTCCAGGCGCTCCGCGAGCGCGAGGAGCTTGCCGGAGGCGTCGGAGCGGACCACTCCGCCGCCGGCGATGATCGCCGGACGCTCGGCGTTCGCCAGGAGGTGGGCCGCGACCGCGGTCAGCTCGGGGCGCGGAACGACCTCCTCGGGCGTCGCGTCCATCGCGGTCACGACGGGCAGGGTGGTCTCCGCGAGGAGGACGTCCTGCGGGATCTCCACCCAGACCGGCCCGTGCGGGGCGGTGAGCGCCGACTCCCAGGCCGCCGCGATGGCGGACGGGATCTGGGACTGCGTACGGACCGTGTGGACGGACTTCACGACGTCCCGGAACGAGGCCTGCTGGTCGCGCAGCTCGTGGAGGTAGCCGTGCCGGCCGCCGCCGAGCCCGGCGACGGGGATCTGGCTGCCGATCGCGAGGACGGGGGCGGAGGCGGCGGCCGCCTCCTGGAGCGCGGCGAGCGACATGAGCGCGCCGGGGCCGGTGGAGAGCAGCAGCGGGGCCGCCTCGCCGGTGATCCGGCCGTACGCGTCGGCGGCGAAGCCCGCGTTGTTCTCGACGCGGAGGCCGACGTACCGGAGGGCGGAGCGGCGCAGGGCGTCGAACATGCCGAGCGCGTGCTGGCCGGGGAGGCCGAAGACGGTGGTGGCGCCGAGGCCGGTGAGGGTCTCGACGACGAGGTCGCCGCCGTTGCGCCCTGCGGGCGGGTTGAGCGCGGCGGTCGTCTGCGCCTCCGTGGGGCGCAGCACCAGGTCGTGGTCGTGGGTCATGGAGGGTGTCCCTTCAGGTCGTGGGCAGGCGTTCCGCAGGGCGGAACGGGTGGGCACGACCCGACCACCGGGCCGCACCCCACCCCGCACCTGAGCCCGCTACCGCCCCGGAGGTTACTTCGCGCCGGAGGCGCGGCTCGCCGCGATCTGGCGGGACATGATCGTCGTCAGTTCGTACGCGGTGTGGGAGGCGGCGACCGCGGTGATCTCGGCGTGGTCGTAGGCCGGGGCGACCTCGACGACGTCCGCCGACACCAGGTTGCAGGAGGAGAGGCCGCGGAGGATCTCCAGGAGCTCGCGGGAGGTCATGCCGCCCGCCTCCGGGGTGCCGGTGCCGGGCGCGTGGGCCGGGTCGAGGCAGTCGATGTCGATCGAGATGTACAGCGGGCGGTCGCCGATGCGCTGGCGCAGCTGGTCGGCGACCTCGTCGGCGCCGCGGCGGTAGATGTCCGCCGAGGTGACGATGCCGAAGCCCATCTTCTCGTCGTCGGTGAGGTCCTGCTTGCCGTACAGCGGGCCGCGCGTACCGACGTGGGAGAGCGCCTCGGTGTCGAGGATGCCCTCCTCGACGGCGCGGCGGAACGGGGTGCCGTGGGTGTACTCGGCGCCGAAGTACGTGTCCCAGGTGTCGAGGTGCGCGTCGAAGTGGAGCAGGGCGACGGGGCCGTGCTTCTTGGCGACGGAGCGGAGCAGCGGCAGCGCGATGGTGTGGTCGCCGCCGAGGGTCATCATGCGGGCGCCGGAGTTCAGCAGGTCGTCCGCCGCGGCCTCGATCGTCTCGACGGCCTCGTTGATGTTGAACGGGTTGGCGGCGATGTCACCGGCGTCCGCGACCTGGGCGAGGGCGAACGGGGAGGCGTCCTGCGCCGGGTTGTACGGGCGGAGCAGGCGGGAGGCCTCGCGGATGGCGTTGCCGCCGAAGCGGGCGCCGGGGCGGTAGGAGACACCGCTGTCGAAGGGGACGCCGACCACGGCGATGTCGGCGGTGCCGACCTCGTCGAGTCGCGGCAGCCGGGCGAACGTCGCGGGACCGGCGTACCGCGGGATGCGGGACGAGTCGATCGGGCCGCGCGGGGTGTTCTGGTCGCTGCTGCTCATGGTCGGGTCCTCCTGGGGTGTATCGGTGGTCCGGTCGGGGGCCCCGGGTCTCGGGGCCCCGGCCGGGAGTCTTGGTGCGGTCAGCCGGTCACGGCGGCCGGCACGGTCTCCGGCGTCGGGTCGGCTTCGGGGGTCTCC
This sequence comes from Streptomyces sp. NBC_01077, assembly GCF_045162855.1. NCBI lineage: Bacteria > Bacillati > Actinomycetota > Actinomycetes > Kitasatosporales > Streptomycetaceae > Streptomyces > Streptomyces sp. NBC_01077. The sequence goes on from NZ_CP108669.1 coordinate 3,807,873, forward strand.
CGGCCCGCGAGGCGGGCGCGCCAGTGCGCGAGCACGGCGGCGTCCGTCGGGCGGGTCGCCAGGGAAACGATCACATATGCGGCGAGCGAGGCCAACAAACCATAGTAAACAGGCTCATTTGCAAGGATTCCGTAAGCCCACATCAGGCCAATGACGGTCAGGCCTCCGACGGTGACCGCGGCGAGGGCGCCCTGGACCGTGCCACGGCGCCAGAGCAGCCCGCCGAGGATCGGCACGAGGAGCCCGCCGACCAGCAGGTTGTAGGCGACGGTGAGGGCCTGGACGACGTCGTTGAGGGCGATGGCGATGAGGATGACGGCGATGCCCATGATCAGGATGAAGAGGCGGTTGCCCTTCACCTCGTCGTGGTCGTCGCCGTTCTTCGCGGTCAGCCCCCGCAGCTTCGACCAGATGTCGTTGTTGGCGACGGTGGCGCAGGCGATGAGGGCGCCCGAGGAGGTGGACATGACGGCGGCGAGCGCGGCGGCGAGGACCAGGCCCCGGACACCCATCGGCAGCTCGTCCTTGACGATGGTCGCGAAGGCGTCGTCGGCGCTGGGCAGCTTCGGGTAGAGCACCTTCGCCGCCGTACCGATGACGGCTCCGGCCAGGGCGTACGCGAGACAGTAGGTGCCGGCGACGGTGCCGCCCCACTTGGCGACCTTGTCGGTGCGGGCGGTGAAGACCCGCTGCCAGATGTCCTGGCCGATGAGCATGCCGAAGGTGTAGATCAGCACGTACGTGAAGATCGTCTCGCCGCCGATGCCGAGGGGCTCGAAGTACGAGGTGGGCAGCGCGGCCTTCATCTCGGCGAAGCCGCCCGCCTTGACGACGGCGATCGGCAGCAGCAGGAGCAGCACGCCGACGGTCTTCACCACGAACTGCACCATGTCGGTGATGGTGATGGACCACATGCCGCCGAGCGTCGAGTAGGCGACGACGATGGTGCCGCCGAGGACGATCGCGACGGTCCGGGGCAGGTCGAAGAGGACGTCGAAGATCGTGGCGTACGCGATGGTCGAGGTGACCGCGAGCATCAGCGTGTACGCCCACATGACGACGCCCGAGATGACGCCGGCCCTGCCGCCGTAGCGCAGGTCGAGCATCTCGGAGACGGTGTAGACCTTCAGCCGGGCGATGCGGGCGGAGAAGAAGACGCTCAGCGCGAGCAGGCCGAGGCCGATGGCGAAGACCATCCAGGCGCCGGAGAGGCCGTACTTGTAGCCGAGGCCGACGCCGCCGATGGTGGAGGCGCCGCCGAGGACGATGGCGGCCATCGTCCCGGAGTACATCCAGGGGCCGAGGCGACGTCCGGCGACCAGGAACTCGCTCTTGGACTTGGCGCGGCGCATGCCCCACCAGCCCATCGCGAGCATGCCGGCCAAGTACAGGACGATCACTGTGTAGTCGACGGCCATGGGCCCTCCTTCGTTCACCTCGGTGGCGTGTCGTGCAGGGGAGTGACCAGATGCTGATCGCGGGGACATCCGCCCGTACCCGCGGCCTCTGGATGCCATGACAGTAGGTGGCCGGAAAGCGACGTAGAAGTGTACGTTTCCTCCACTGTCCGGGCGGGGGATGTACGAAGGGTCCATGACCATGACCTCCGCCGAGCCCGCCTCCACTCCTCCCGCACCACCCGTCTCCCTGGCCGCGCTGCTCGCCCGCCGGGACCTCGGGCTGCGGCTGCTCGCCGGGCCCGAGGACGTCTCGATCCACTGGGTGCACACCTCGGAGATGGCCGACCCGTATCCGTACCTCCTCGGCGGTGAGCTCCTCATGACGGCGGGCGTGCTGCTCACCGATCCGGCGCACTACGTGGAGCGGGTGGTGGAGGCGGGGGCGGCGGCACTCGCCTTCGGGGTGACGCCGGTGTACGACACGGTCCCGGCGGAGCTCGTCGAGGCCTGCGCCCGGCACGGGCTTCCGCTGGTCGAGGTGCCGCCGAAAACCCCGTTCACGGCGGTGGCGCGGGCGCTGTGGCGGCTGATGGCGGAAGCGCGGCTGCACGAGCTGCGCCGGGTCACGGAGGCGCAGCAGTCCCTGGCGGCGGCCGCGGCCAGGCCGGCCCCGGTCCCGGCGGTGCTCGGCGCCCTCGCCTCGCGGCTCGCGGGGCGGGCGGTGCTCTTCGGGACGGACGGTACGGAGTCGGTGGCGGCCGGCCGGGAGGTGCCGGCGGAGGCGGCGCGGGCACTGCGCGAGCTCGCGGGGGTCCTCGGCCCGCGCCCGGGCGGCCCGGCCTCGGCGAGCGGGGACGGCGGCGGACTCCGGCTCGCCGCGTACGCGCTCGGCGGCGGGGACGGGCTGACGCTCGGGGTGGCGACGGAACGGCGCGGCCCCGGGGACCACACGATCGCGGGTGTCGCGGTCGTCCTGCTCTCCCTGCTGACGGCCCCGCACCGGGGCGCGGACGTGACCGTACGGGACGGGGCCCTGGTCCGGCTGCTGCTCGGCGCGGCCCCGGCCGAGGTCGCGAGCACCCTGGGCCCGGGCCCGTGGACGGTGGTCCACGCCACGGGCGGCGACGGCACGCCGTTCGCGGCGGCGAGCCTGGCGGCGGCGCTGGGGACGCCGCTGGTGGACGCGGGTGCGCACGCGGACGCGGGTGCGGGTACGGGCGCGGGCGGAGACGCCGACCCCGGAACCGTACGTCTGCTCGTGCCGTCCTCCGCCGCCGTCACCTCCCAGGAAGGCTGGACGCTCGGCGCGAGCGCCCCCGCCGAGGCGGCGGAACTCGCCGCCGCCGACGCGCAGGCGGCGCGGGCCCTGCGCCGGGCGGAGGCCACCCGGACACCCCTGGTCCGGCACCGCCCGGGAGGGATCGCCGCACTGGTGGACCCGGACGAGGCGGCCGCCCACGCCCGCGCACTGCTCGCCCCGCTGACGGAACCCCTCGGGGAGACCCTGCGCACCTGGCTGTCCCTGCACGGCAGCTGGGACCGGACGGCGGCGGCGATGGACATCCACCGCAACACCGTCCGGCAGCGGATCGCCCGCTGTGCCCGGCTCCTTGACCGGGACCTGGACGACCCGGACGTCCGGATGGAGCTGTGGTTCGCGCTCAAGTCCCGGTGAGGGGCGAGGCCGAGGGGTCGTTCACCCGACCGAGGCTGTCAGGCGCGGGCCATGCCCTCGGCCGAACCCTCCGCCGCCGGTGCCGTGACGTCGAAGAAGTCGTCCTCGACGAAGAGCACCGGGTCAGTGGACGCCCGCGGCCTGGGCGGCGGCCAGCTCCTCGACCCGGCTGCGGTACGCCTCGGCCAGGTCGCCGCCGTTCGCACCGGGAACGCCCTCAGGACCGGCCCCGAGCGACTCCAGGACCGCGTCGGCCCGGGCCTGACGGTCCGCCAACGCGCCCATGGTGTGCGGGTACAGCAGGTCGAGCCCGCGCTTGTCGCCGTCCGACAGGCTCTGCCCGTTACCGGTCGGCGCGCAGCTGCTGGGGGTGGACTTGTAGAAGAACGTCGGGAACCGGTACAGCATCACGGACTTCGTGTCGAAGGGCCCGGCGACGAGATCCGGGGAATCCACGGTGCGCAGGTTGTGATCCACCTTCGCGCGCGGCCACTTGTTCGGCTCACCCGCGAGGAAGGTGTAGATGCCGGGGCGCCGGCCCTGGGCGTCCGCCACGAAGACACCGGACGGGTCCTGCGTGGGGACGTACCCGACCTCGTCCTCCCAGCGGAACTCGCCCTCGCAGGTGCCGCGCATGTTCTGGTGGGAGTGGTGGAACCCCAGTGCGTGCAGGAACTCGTGCCGCACGGTGCCCTCCCACTGGGCGGGCCTGTTCGACACGAACCGTCCGAGGTTCAGGCTGCGCTGGCCGGGGTTGCCGCCGACCTCGCCACCTCCCGCGCCGATGGCACTGTCCGTGCTGTCGGTGCCCACCAGGGAGAAGAAGCCCGGCAGGTCGAAGCTGACCCTGATCTCGGCGGCGAGGGCGGTATCGGCCTCGGTCCATCGCCGGAACGTTCCACCCCCGCCGTTCTGCCCGAAGTCGAGTGTCAGGTTGCAGGTGTCGGTGATCTGCTTCGTCGCTCCGGCGATGTCCGCGTGCAGCTGGTCGTTCCCGTCGAGGAACGCGACCCGCACCGTCTTGCCCAGGGGCCACTTCCCGATGTCGGTGATGAGGAACTCCAGGCCACCGGCGGCCGTTGCACGCCTCCAGCGGTCCCGTACCTCGATCTGGGCGACGACCTCATCGGGCAGGGATTCGAGAGGGAGGGATTCGAGTTCCATGACGCGTCCTTTCGCATCACATACGAAACGGTCCCCCCGACCGGTACCGGTCTGATGACGGATGGGCAGCTCGGCTCGACCCACGAGCGTGCCGACGTCGGAAGCTCAGCTCACCTCCCAGTATCGCCCGAAGGGAGGTATTCAGCGACTTGACTGTCACTCTGAGTAGTTCGGCATCCGCCAGGATGACGCTGCGTCAGGACCAGAGCTTGTTCGCGGCGGTACGGGTCGTCGCCTTGAAGGCCGTCAGCGGTGCGTCCTTCAGGTCGCCCATCTGACCCCACCGGACGTACGTGACGGTCCGGCCGTCACGGCCCACCGAGAAGAGGTGGATGTCGGTGTTGCCGACCTCCGGGTCGGCGGTGTCCAGGCTGTAGACCCAGGCGCCCTCCTCGACGGCGACCTTGCCGTGGGAGGCGCTGACGGCGTGCAGGCCCGGGTTCTGCCGCTCCAGCAGGGGCCCGCAGCCGGCGAGGGCCTTGCGGAGGGTGTCGACCAGCTTCACGGCGTCGGCCTCGGTGCGGGCGACGGTGGTGATCTGGACGCCGTTGGTGTCGAGCTCGGTGCTGAACTCGCGGTAGCGGGTGTTCTGCGCCGGGATCTTGTACGGGGCGCAGAGGGCGCCGCCGTTCTCCGGAATGCCGGTGAAGACCTGGGTGGCGGTCCACGGCGTCGACGACGGCGGCATCTGGGAGGCGGCGAGGAAGGCGGGCTGGGCAGCGGCCTGCGCCGGGGCCGTGGCGAGGGCCGCGAGGCCCAGGGCGGCAGCGGCGGCGGTGGCGAGTGCGGTACGGAGCTTGTTCATGGTGGTGGATCCCCCGTCGGGTCGTTCGGTCAGTGCTCGACCAGCGTCGGGCCGGCGCCCGCCGCCTGCAACGGTGACGCGCCCACCGTCCGTCCCGGAACCATTCCACCCCCGCTGACGTGCAAGGACGTGAAGGGTGGGACGCAGGGGCGAGGGGGATGGAATGCCGAAGGACGCCGCCGTCGAGGAGTTCGCGCGACTCGTGCGCGCGCTGAAGGCGCGGGACGGGAGGAGTTACGAGGCGCTGGGCCGGCGCCTGAGCGTCAGCGCGTCCACCCTCCACCGCTACTGCTCCGGCGCGACCGTCCCGGAGGAGTTCGCCGTGGTGGACCGCCTCGCCCTGCTGTGCGGGGCGGACGAGGAGGAGCGGCGGGCCCTGGAGGTGGCCTGGACCCGCGCGGACGGGGCCCGCCGCCCTCCGGCGCCCGAGCCCGGCCCGGAGCCCGCGCCGGCCCCGGAGGCGGCGCCCGAGCCCGAGCCGGAACCCGTGCACACGCGCGTGCCGGGCCTCCCGCCCGAGCGGCGGAGGCGCCGGTGGGGGTGGGTGAGCGTGGTCTGCGGGGCGCTGGCGGTCGCGGGGACGGTGACGCTCGGAGCCGTACTCCTGCCCGGGAAGACCCGGGAGCGGGCCGCCGAACCACCGGCGCCGCTGACGTGGACGGTCGCCTCGGACATCTGGAAGAACGGATGCGGGCACACCTACCTCGTGGAGCGGACGCCCCCTCCCCCGCCGGAGGCGGCCGACGCGCGGAGCTGGGCGGCGGCGCAGGGGGCCGTGGACGGCAGGGAGACGCTGGTGCGGGTGTCGGTACAGGGGAAGAGCGCGGCGGCGGTGGTGCTCCAGGCGCTGCACGTGCGGGTGGTGGACCGGGGCGCGCCGCTGCCGTGGGCGGCGTACCGAATGGACGACGGGTGCGGTGGGGCGGTGACGCCGCGCCGTTTCGAGGTGGACCTGGACCGGCCGCGGCCGGTGGCGCGGGCGCTGGACGGGTACGACGCCTCCGGGCAGGAGGGCCGGACGCTCCCGGCGGTCTCCTTCCCGTACGCGGTCAGCGCCGCCGAGCCGGAGGAGCTGCTGGTCTCGGCGGGGGCGGCGGGGTGCGACTGCCGCTGGTACCTGGAGCTGGAGTGGAGCTCGGAGGGGCGCCGGGGCACGGTCCGGATCGGGGACGAGGACGGCGCACCCTTTCGGACGAGCGGGGCGAAGGGGCGGCCCGTGTACGTGTACGACTCCGCGGGGCGGGCCTGGATCACAGGCGAGAAGTCTGGACAGGGTGGGTGACTGCTGGGTAACTTCGTTGACGAAAGACTGAGCAAGCGCTTAGACAACTGGGCCCGCACATCGGAGGAGCCGCACCGTGCGCCGTACCGTATTCAACGAGGACCACGAGGCGTTCCGGGAGACCATCCGCGCCTTCATCGAGGCCGAGGTCGTCCCGGTCTACGACGAGTGGTTCGCGGCCGGCCAGGCGCCGCGCGAGTTCTACGACAAGCTCGGCGAGCTGGGCATCTTCGGCATCAACGTGCCCGAGGAGTTCGGCGGTGCGGGCCTGGACACCCACAAGTTCGAGGCCGTCCTCTACGAGGAGACCTCGCGCGCGGGTGTGCAGTTCGGCGGCTCCGGCGTCCACGTGCTGCTCGCCCTGCCGTACATCAAGATGCTCGCCACCGGCGACCAGAAGAAGCGCTACCTGCCGAAGTTCGTCACCGGCGAGGAGATGTGGGCCCTCGCGATGACCGAGCCGGGCACCGGCTCCGACGTCGCGGGCATGAAGACCACCGCCAAGCTCTCCGAGGACGGCACGCACTACGTCCTCAACGGCTCCAAGACCTTCATCACCGGTGGCGTCCACGCCGACCGCGTGATCGTCTGCGCCCGCACCTCCGCCCCGACGGCCGAGGACCGCCGCTTCGGCATCTCCCTCTTCGCCGTGGACACGAAGTCCGAGGGCTACTCCATCGGCCGCAAGCTGGACAAGCTGGGCCTGCGCACCTCCGACACGGCCGAGCTGGCCTTCGTCGACGTCAAGGTGCCCGTCGAGGACCTCCTCGGCGAGGAGGGCAAGGGCTTCTCCTACCTCGGCCACAACCTGGCCTCCGAGCGCTGGGGCATCGCCTTCGGCGCCTACGCCCAGGCCAAGGCCGCCGTCCGGTTCGCCAAGGAGTACGTGCAGGACCGCACCGTCTTCGGCAAGCCGGTCGCGCACTTCCAGAACACCAAGTTCGAGCTGGCCGCCTGCCAGGCCGAGGTCGACGCCGCCGAGGCCGTCGCCGACCGCGCCCTGGAGGCCCTGGACGCGGGCGAGCTGTCCCCGGCCGAGGCCGCGAGCGCCAAGCTCTTCACCACCGAGGTCGCGCACCGCGTCATCGACCGCTGCCTCCAGCTGCACGGCGGCTACGGCTACATGAACGAGTACCCGATCGCGCGCCTGTACGCCGACAACCGCGTCAACCGCATCTACGGCGGCACCAGCGAGATCATGAAGTCGATCATCGCCAAGTCGATGGGCCTGTAGGTCCAGGTGCCCGAAGCGCACAGCGCCCTGGATGGCCTGCTCGATCTGCTCGACCTGGAGCGGATCGAGCGGGACATCTTCCGGGGCGAGTCCCGCTCCGCGCTCGTCCCCCGCGTCTTCGGCGGCCAGGTGGCCGCCCAGGCGCTGGTGGCGGCGGGCCGGACGGTACCGGAAGACCGTCTCGCGCACTCCCTGCACGCGTACTTCCTGCGCCCCGGGGACCCGGGCGCGCCGATCGTCTACACGGTCGACCGCATCCGCGACGGACGCTCCTTCACCACCCGCCGGGTCGTCGCCGTCCAGCACGGCCAGCCGATATTCCACCTCTCCGCCTCCTTCCAGGCGTACGAGGAGGGGCTCGACCACCAGTCGGACATGCCCCCGGCCCCCGACCCGGAATCACTCCCCTCACCGGCCGAGATGCTGCCCCGCCACCTCCCCCGCGAGGTCGCGGACCGGCTGATCGAGGCCCGCGCGGCGGTGGACCTGCGGTACGCCGAGGTACCGCCCTGGGGCTCGGTCGGGCAGCCGCGCGAGCCGCGCTCCCAGGTCTGGTTCCGTACCAACGGCAAGCTCGCCGACGACCCCCTGCTGCACGTCGTCCTCGCCACGTACGTCTCCGACATGACGCTGCTCGACTCCGTGCTGCTCGCGCACGGGCGGGGCGGCTGGGCCGTCGGGGACGTGGTCGGGGCCTCCCTCGACCACGCGATGTGGTTCCACCGGCCGTTCCGGGCCGACGAATGGCTGCTGTACGACCAGGAGTCGCCGTCCGCCGCAGGCGGGCGCGGCCTCGGCCAGGCCAGGATCTGGACCCAGGACGGCAAGCTGGCGATCTCGGTGATCCAGGAGGGTGTCGTTCGCGTTCCGCGCTGATGATCGGACATACCGTCCGATGCATGGCGGAACAGGGCGAGAGTACGTTCACGGTGATCGTGGCGGCGGTGGCGAATCTGGGGATCGCCGCCGCCAAGGCCGTCGCCGGTGTCATCAGCGGATCCAGCGCGATGCTGTCGGAGGCCGCCCACTCGGTCGCCGACACCGTCACCGAGGTCATGCTGCTCACCGCGCTCAAGCGGAGCGACAAGCCGGCCGACGAGGACCACCCCGTCGGATACGCGGGCGAGCGCTACGTCTGGGCCCTGCTCGCGGCCGTCGCCACCTTCGTCGGCGGCGCGGTCTTCTCCGTCTACGACGGCATCCACACCCTCACCCACGGCGAGGAACTGGGCGACCCGCTCGTCTCGTACATCGTCCTCGGCGTCGCCTTCGTCCTGGAGGGCTACTCCCTGCGGACCGGCGTCAGACAGGTCCAGGCCGAGGCGGAACGGGCCCGGACCCCGTTCGCCCGCTATCTGCGGCTCACCCCGGACACCACCGTCAAGGCGGTGGTCATGGAGGACTCCGCCGCCCTCTGCGGACTCATGCTGGCGGCGGGCGGCCTCCTCGGCGTCCAGATCACCGGCTCCGCCGTCTGGGACGGCGTCGCCTCGATCCTCATCGGCGTGCTGCTCGTGTACGTGGCCTGGGTGCTGGGCCGCTCCAACGCCGAACTCCTCATCGGCCGGCCGCTGCCGAAGCACGTGCGGGCCGAGGTCCGCGAGGAGCTGCTCTCCGTCCCGCACATCGTGGACGTCCTCGATCTCACCACGCTCATCCAGGGACCCGGCGAGGTCCTGATCGCCGCGAAGGTCGACTTCCGGGACGTCTCCTCGGCGGAGCAGGTGGAGTGGGCCTGCGAGGACGCCGAGGACCAACTCCGCGAACGCTTCCCATCGATCCGCCGCGTCTACCTGGACCCGACGCCGGGCGTGGAGCAGCGGCGGAACAGGACGCCGGACTAGGGGTGTCCTGTCGATCGGGCCGGGCCCCGGGCTTGTCAGGCGAGGCCCGCCGCGTCCAGCGTGTACGCCGTCATCGGCTCGTAGAAGCGCGGGTCGATGACGTGGTCGTCGAGCGGGATCGTGACCTGCATCGTGCCCTCGGCCTCACCGATGAAGAGGGCGGGGTCGTTGCAGTCCGCGTAGCCGACGGAGTCGATCCCGCGCTGGCCCGCGCGCCCGGCCCAGCCGTGGTCCGCGATCACCAGATCGGGGCGGCCGTCCTCGCCGAGCGCGTCCAGGATGGCGTTCATCGGCTCCGGGGAGTGGGTGTGCCAGAGGCTCGCGCCGCGCTCGAAGACGGCGACGTCCGCGAACTGCACGACGTACCCCTCGTCGGCCACGAGACCCCCGGGAATCCTGACGATGTCGCAGCCCTGCGCGCGCAGCGCGGCGGCGACCCGGCTGTGCACGTCGATCAGCGCACCGGGGTGACCGGTCGCGAAGAGGACCCGCTCCTTGCCGGCGGCGGCCTTGCGCAGCCGGGCGGCCATCCGCTCCAGGCCGTCCACGGTGAGCTCGGGGTCGATGGTGTCCTGGCCGACGCGGTGGGCGGGATCGTCGATGACACCGCAACGCTCGGCCATCACGGCGAGCACGTCCTGCTCGTCGGTCCAGCGGTCACCGAGCTCAAGTCCGAGCCAGTAGTGCCGGTCGCCGTTGGCGAGCTTGCGGTAGTGGGAGAGGTTGTTGTCGCGCGGGGTGGCGACGTCTCCCGCGATCCGGGCGCGGACGAGGTGCTCGACAAGGGCGGGGCGACTGAGTATCGGCATGGGGTTCATTCTGGAGGAAGCCCCGCTGTTCTGGGCAATCGTTCCGTCCCGTGGACCCGCCCCGTTCTAGCCTTCGAGCGCCCCGAAGGCCCCGTGGGCGAGCCGTCGCAGCAGGTCTTCCATCGGGCCGCGACCGAGCGCGGCCAGGTGCGGCGTCGAGTTCAGCAGTCCGAACACCGCGTGGACGGCCGTCCGCACCTCGCTCTCGGACGCGTCCGGGTACCGCTCCCGCACCACCGTCACCCACAGCTCCACGTACTGCCGCTGAAGCTGCCGTACCCGCTTGCGGTCCTCGTCCTTGAGCCGGTCCAGTTCCCGGTCGTGCAGGGTGATCAGCGGCCGGTCGTCGAGGGCGAAGTCGATGTGCCCGTCGATGAGCGCGCCGAGCAGGGCCTCGGGGTCGCCGGTGGTTTCGCCGACCCGCAGGCGACCGCCGTCGAGGAGCCGCTCGCTGATGCCGACGAGGAGCTCGGCGAGCATCGCGTCCTTGCCGGGGAAGTGGCGGTAGAGGCCGGGGCCGCTGATGCCGACGGCGGCCCCTATCTCGTCCACGCCCACGCCGTGGAAGCCGCGCTCGGCGAAGAGGCGGGCGGCCTCCTTGAGGATCTGCTCGCGCCGCGTCGGGGCATCGGTCCTGCTGGTGGCGGTCGGGGTCGTGGTCATGGATTCGATTCTAGACAACCCGGTTAGCGGTCGTTAACCTGAACGGCATACGTTAACGCTCATTAACCGAGCAAGGGAGCTCGAGGGATGCAGCAGGCACCTGTGCTGGCGAGTGCGGCGGATCCCGCCTCGCCGGCCTGGCAGGCGAACGAGGCGGCACACCACGAGCTGGCCGCGACCCTGCGCGCCAAGCTCGCCGCCGCCGCGCTCGGCGGCGGCGAGAGGGCGCGCGACCGGCACACCGCGCGCGGGAAGCTGCTGCCGAGGGACCGGGTGGACACCCTGCTCGACCCCGGCTCACCCTTCCTGGAGCTGGCCCCGCTCGCGGCGCACGGCATGTACGGCGACGCGGCACCGGCGGCCGGGGTCATCGCGGGCATCGGCCGGGTCTCGGGCCGCGAGTGCGTGATCGTCGCCAACGACGCGACGGTCAAGGGCGGCACGTACTACCCGATGACGGTGAAGAAGCACCTCCGCGCCCAGGAGGTGGCGCTGGAGAACCGTCTCCCCTGCCTCTACCTGGTCGACTCGGGCGGCGCCTTCCTGCCGATGCAGGACGAGGTCTTCCCCGACCGGGAGCACTTCGGCCGGATCTTCTACAACCAGGCCCGGATGTCCGGCGCGGGCATCCCGCAGATCGCGGCGGTCCTCGGTTCGTGCACGGCCGGTGGCGCGTACGTGCCGGCGATGAGCGACGAGGCCGTGATCGTACGGAACCAGGGCACGATCTTCCTCGGCGGTCCGCCGCTGGTGAAGGCCGCGACCGGTGAGGTCGTCACGGCGGAGGAGCTCGGCGGCGGCGAGGTCCACTCCCGGATCTCCGGCGTCACCGACCATCTCGCCGAGGACGACGCGCACGCCCTGCGCATCGTCCGGAACATCGTCGCGACGCTCCCCGAGCGCGGTGCGCTCCCCTGGTCGGTCGAGCCGGCCGAGGAGCCGAAGGTGGACCCGGCCGGGCTGTACGGCGCGGTGCCGGTGGACTCCCGTACCCCCTACGACGTGCGCGAGGTCATCGCCCGGGTCGTGGACGGCTCCCGCTTCCAGGAGTTCAAGTCCGAGTACGGGCAGACGCTGATCACCGGCTTCGCCCGGATCCACGGCCACCCGGTCGGGATCGTCGCCAACAACGGCATCCTGTTCGCCGAGTCCGCCCAGAAGGGCGCGCACTTCATCGAACTGTGCGACCAGCGCGGCATTCCGCTGGTCTTCCTGCAGAACATCACCGGCTTCATGGTCGGCAAGGCGTACGAACACGGTGGCATCGCCAAGCACGGCGCCAAGATGGTCACGGCCGTCGCCACCACCCGGGTCCCGAAGCTGACGGTCGTCGTCGGCGGTTCGTACGGCGCGGGCAACTACTCGATGTGCGGCCGGGCGTACTCCCCGCGCTTCCTGTGGATGTGGCCGAACGCCAAGATCTCGGTCATGGGCGGCGAGCAGGCCGCGTCCGTCCTCGCGACCGTCAAGCGCGACCAGCTCGGCGACGGGTGGAGCGCGGACGAGGAAGAGGCCTTCAAGGCCCCGATCCGCGAGCAGTACGACAGCCAGGGCAACGCCTACTACGCGACCGCCCGGCTCTGGGACGACGGGGTCATCGACCCGATGGAGACCCGGCAGGTCCTCGGACTCGCCCTGACCGCCTGTGCCAACGCGCCCCTGGGAGACCCCCAGTTCGGCGTCTTCCGGATGTGAGGGTGTGAGGACGTCCATGTTCGACACAGTGCTCGTCGCGAATCGCGGCGAGATCGCGGTCCGGGTCATCCGCACGCTGCGGGCGCTCGGTGTGCGTTCGGTGGCGGTGTACAGCGACGCCGACGCCGACGCCCGGCACGTACGGGAGGCGGACACGGCGGTACGGATCGGCCCGCCGCCGGCCTCCGAGTCGTACCTGTCGGTGGAGGCGCTCCTCGACGCGGCGCGCCGGACGGGTGCGCAGGCGGTCCACCCCGGCTACGGGTTCCTCGCGGAGAACGCGGGCTTCGCGCGGGCGTGCGCCGACGCGGGCCTGGCGTTCATCGGCCCGCCGGCCTCCGCGATCTCCCTGATGGGCGACAAGATCCGGGCGAAGGAGACGGTGAAGGCGGCGGGTGTCCCGGTCGTCCCGGGCGCCGCCGACCCCGACCTCGAGGCGGCCGCCCGCGAGCTGGGCGCACCCGTGCTCCTCAAGCCGAGCGCGGGCGGCGGCGGCAAGGGCATGCGGCTGGTGCGCGACCTGTCGACGCTGACGGACGAGATCGCGTCCGCCCGTCGCGAGGCGCGCTCCTCCTTCGGCGACGACACGCTGCTCGTGGAGCGGTGGATCGACCGCCCGCGGCACATCGAGATCCAGGTCCTGGCGGACGCCCACGGCAACGTGATCCACCTGGGCGAGCGCGAGTGCTCGCTCCAGCGCCGCCACCAGAAGATCATCGAGGAGGCGCCGAGCGTCCTGCTGACCCCGGAGATCCGGGCATCGATGGGTGCGGCGGCGGTCGAGGCGGCGCGGTCCTGCGGATACGTGGGCGCGGGCACGGTCGAGTTCATCGTCCCCGGCGGCGACCCCTCCTCGTACTACTTCATGGAGATGAACACCCGCCTCCAGGTCGAGCACCCGGTGACCGAGCTGATCACCGGCGTGGACCTGGTGGAGTGGCAGCTGAGGGTGGCGGCGGGCGAGCCGCTCCCCTTCACCCAGGAGGACATCACCCTCACGGGCTGGGCGATCGAGGCGCGCATCTGCGCGGAAGACCCCTCCCGGGGCTTCCTGCCCTCGGGCGGCACGGTCCTGGCCCTGAACGAGCCTTCCGGCGCCGGGGTCCGCACGGACTCGGGCCTGTCGGAGGGTACGGAGGTCTCGTCCCTCTACGACCCGATGCTGTCGAAGGTCATCGTCCACGCCCCGGACCGCCCGACGGCCCTCCGCCGCCTCCGCGCGGCCCTGGCGGACACGGTGACCCTGGGAGTCCCGACGAACGCGGGCTTCCTGCGCCGCCTCCTGGCCCACCCTGACGTCGTCTCCGGCGCCCTGGACACGGGCCTGGTGGAACGGGACGCGGAGAGCCTGATCCCCGAGGGCGTCCCGGAGGAGGTGTACGCGGCGGCCGCGGCCGTACGGCTCGCGGAGCTGGCCCCGGCACCCCGGGACGGCTGGACCGACCCGTTCTCGGTGCCGAGCGGCTGGCGCCTGGGCGGCAGCCCTGCCCCGCTCCCCTTCCCCGTACGGGTGGCGGGACTGGAACCCGTCATGGTCGAGGCGCCGGCCTCCGCCCGCGTCACCGGCACGTCGGTGACGGTCACGGTGGACGGCATCGCCCATCACTTCCACCGCGCCGGCAACTGGCTGGGCCGTGACGGGGACTCCTGGCACGTCATGGACCACGACCCCGTCGAGGCCGCGCTCAGCGGGGCGAAGCACGGTGGCGCCGACACGCTCGCCGCTCCCATGCCCGGGACCGTGACCGTCGTCAAGGTGGCCGTCGGGGACGAGGTCGAGGCCGGGCAGAGTCTGCTCGTCGTCGAGGCGATGAAGATGGAGCACGTCATCTCCGCCCCGCACGCCGGCACCGTCACCGAGCTGGACGTCACGCCCGGTAGCACCGTCGCCATGGACCAGATCCTGGCCGTCGTCGCCCCCCGGGAGGAAGCGTGACCGCCGCAGGACTGCCCATGGTCGTCCCCGATCCCGCGCTGCCCGCCCGCGTCCGGATCCACGAGGTCGGCGCCCGCGACGGGCTGCAGAACGAGAAGGGCGCCGTCCCGACCGACGTCAAGGCGGAGTTCATCCGGCGGCTGGCCGCCGCCGGGCTCTCCACCGTCGAGGCGACCAGTTTCGTGCACCCCAAGTGGGTGCCCCAACTGGCCGACGCGGAGGACCTGTTCCCGCTCGTCCGCGACCTGCCCGTCCGTCTCCCCGTCCTCGTGCCGAACGAGCGCGGTCTCGACCGCGCCCTCGCCCTCGGCGCCCGCGAGATCGCCGTCTTCGCCTCGGCCACCGAGTCCTTCGCGAAGGCCAATCTCAACCGGACCGTCGACGAGGCCCTCGCGCTCTTCGCCCCGACGGTCACCCGCGCCATAGAGGCCGGGCTGAAGGTCCGCGGCTATCTGTCCATGTGCTTCGGCGACCCCTGGGAGGGCGCCGTCCCGATCGAGCAGGTCGTCCGGGTCACCAAGGCCCTGGCCGAGATGGGCTGCGACGAGCTGAGCCTCGGGGACACGATCGGCGTCGCCACCCCCGGGCACGTCGAAGCACTGCTGACCGCGCTCAACGGCGCCGGCGTCCCCACCCACCGTCTCGCCGTGCACTTCCACGACACCTACGGCCAGGCCCTCTCCAACACCCTCGCCGCCCTCCGCCACGGTGTGACCACCGTCGACGCCTCGGCAGGCGGCCTCGGTGGCTGCCCGTACGCGAAGAGCGCGACGGGCAATCTCGCCACCGAGGATCTCGTGTGGATGCTCGACGGCCTCGGCATCGAGACCGGGGTCGATCTGGCCGACCTCACCGCCACGAGCGCGTGGATGGCCGAACAGCTGGGTAGGCCCAGCCCCTCCCGTACCGTCCGTGCCCTCTCCCACAAGGAGTGACGATTCCCATGTCCCTCGACCACCGGCTCTCCACAGAGCACGAGGAACTCCGCCGTACCGTCGAGGCGTTCGCGCACGATGTCGTGGCGCCGAAGATCGGCGACTACTACGAGCGGCACGAGTTCCCGTACGAGATCGTCCGTGAGATGGGCCGCATGGGCCTGTTCGGGCTGCCGTTCCCCGAGGAGTACGGCGGCATGGGCGGCGACTACCTGGCGCTCGGCATCGCCCTGGAGGAGCTGGCCCGGGTCGACTCGTCCGTCGCGATCACCCTGGAGGCGGGGGTGTCGCTCGGCGCGATGCCCCTGCACCTCTTCGGCACCGAGGAGCAGAAGCGGGAGTGGCTCCCCCGGATGTGCTCGGGCGAGATCCTGGGCGCCTTCGGGCTGACCGAGCCCGGCGCGGGCAGTGACGCCGGCGGCACCCGCACCACCGCCGTCCGCGACGGCGACGACTGGGTCATCAACGGTTCGAAGTGCTTCATCACCAACTCCGGTACGGACATCACGGGTCTGGTGACGGTCACGGCGGTCACCGGCCGCAAGCCCGACGGCCGCCCGCTGATCTCCTCGATCATCGTCCCCTCCGGCACCCCGGGCTTCACCGTCGCCGCGCCGTACTCCAAGGTCGGCTGGAACGCCTCGGACACACGTGAGCTGTCCTTCACCGACGTCCGGGTGCCCGCCGCGAACCTGGTCGGCGAAGAGGGCCGTGGCTACGCCCAGTTCCTGCGGATCCTCGACGAGGGCCGGGTCGCGATCTCGGCCCTGGCGACCGGGCTCGCGCAGGGCTGTGTGGACGAGTCGGTGAAGTACGCGAAGGAACGTCACGCCTTCGGCCGGCCGATCGGCGACAACCAGGCCATCCAGTTCAAGATCGCCGACATGGAGATGCGGGCGCACATGGCCCGCATCGGCTGGCGGGACGCTGCCTCGCGGCTGGTGCTCGGTGAGCCGTTCAAGAAGGAGGCGGCGATCGCGAAGCTGTACTCCTCCACGGTGGCCGTGGACAACGCCCGCGAGGCGACCCAGATCCACGGCGGCTACGGCTTCATGAACGAGTACCCGGTGGCCCGCATGTGGCGCGACTCGAAGATCCTGGAGATCGGCGAGGGCACGAGCGAGGTCCAGCGGATGCTGATCGCGCGGGAGTTGGGTCTGCAGGCCTGACCCGACCGACCCGGACGACTTGACTGAGCCGGCCGACCTGGCCGACCCGGCCGACCCGGTGAAGAGGGCCCGCCACCCCCGAGGGGTGGCGGGCCCTCCCGCTTTATGAGGTTAGGCTAACCTATGTTTTTATGACGAACCCCGAGACCGCCCCCTTCCAGTTCTTCCACCTCCAGGTGGACCGGACCCGGCGGCTCGGCCCGTCCCTGGTCCGCGTCACCTTCACCGGGGACGAGCTGAAGAACTTCGCCGCCGGCGGCCGCGACCAGTCGCTCTCCCTCTTCCTGCCGCACCCCGGCCAGGAGGCACCCGCCATGCCTCCCCTCGACAACCCGGACATGTACGCGATCCTCGGCGCCTGGCGCGCGATGCCCGACGACGTACGGGCCGTGATGCGCTCGTACACCGTCCGCGAGCAGCGCACCGAGCCGGTGAACGAGGTCGACATCGACTTCGCGATCCACGAGGACGGCGGCCCCGCCTGCCGTTGGGCCTCGCGCGCCACCCCCGGCGACCGGGTGGTCGTCCTCGGCCCGGCGATCGCCGAGAACACCGGTGTCCGCTTCCAGTTGCCCGGCGACGCCGACTCCGTCCTGATCTGGGCGGACGAGACGGCCCTTCCGGCCGCCTCGGCGATCCTGGAGTGGCTGCCGGCCGAGACCCGCGCCCAGGTGTTCCTTGAGGTGCCGTACTCGGGCGACCGTACGGAGCTCGCGACGCAGGCCGACGCGACCGTCACCTGGCTCGTACGCGAGGAGGGGGCGCCGTCCGCCGTGGACGCGGTGCGCGGGGTCGAGCTGCCCGGGGAGGCCCCGTACGTCTGGATCGCGGGCGAGTCCGGCGCGGTGAAGGCGCTGCGCCGGCACTTCGTGCGGGACCGTGAACTCGACCGCCGCCGGGTGACGTTCGTCGGCTACTGGCGCAAGGGCCTGTCCGAGGACGCGCTGCGCGAGGTCCCGGACGAGACGCAGGAAGACGCGTAAGCCCAGGGCACACCCCGCCAAAAGCGGACAGTCCGGTCGATGGCGACCGCCAACTGCCGTGACACGTGAGGGGCGAGGGATCGCTGCCGTGAAAAGTTAGGTTAGGCTAACCTTGTTTTCACCGCGTCGCCCCTCGCCCCTTTCCTGTCCGGAGGGCGCGACCGAGCCCCGTACCGGGAGGCCCCCCACATGCGCTCTCACCTGCTCAACGACGCCACGGCGGAGAGCTACCGGCGCTCCGTCATCGAAGGAGTCGAGCGGGTGGCGGACAAACTCGCCACGACGCGAGGTCCGTTCACCGGAGTGACCCCCGCCGAGCTCGCGCCCGTCATCGACGCCGTCGACCTCGACAAGCCGCTCGGTGACTCCTCCGCCGCGCTCGACGAGCTGGAGAGCGTCTACCTCCGCGACGCCGTCTACTTCCACCACCCCCGCTACCTGGGCCACCTCAACTGCCCGGTGGTCATCCCGGCCGTCCTCGGCGAGGCCGTCCTCTCGGCGGTCAACTCCTCGCTCGACACCTGGGACCAGAGCGCGGGCGCCACCCTCATCGAGCGCAAGCTCGTCGACTGGACCAACGGCCGCATCGGCTTCGGCCCCGCCGCCGACGGCGTGTTCACCAGCGGCGGCTCGCAGTCCAACCTCCAGGCGCTGCTCCTCGCCCGCGAGGAGGCCAAGACGGACGACCTGTCGAGGCTCCGGATCTTCTCCTCCGACTGCAGCCACTTCAGCGTCCAGAAGTCGGCCGCCCTCCTCGGCCTCGGCCGGGACGCCGTCATCTCCATCCCGGTCGACCGGAACAAGCGGATGCAGTCCGTCGTCCTCGCCGCCGAGCTGGAGGCCTGCCGCGCCGAGGGCCTCGTCCCGATGGCGGTCGTCGCCACCGCCGGCACCACCGACTTCGGCTCCATCGACCCGCTGTCCGAGATCGCCGCCCTGGCCGACGAGTACGGCGCCTGGATGCACGTGGACGCCGCCTACGGCTGCGGACTGCTCGCCTCCCCGACCCGCCGCCACCTCCTGGACGGCATCGAGCGGGCCGACTCGGTCACCGTCGACTTCCACAAGTCCTTCTTCCAGCCGGTGAGTTCCTCGGCGATCCTGGTCCGCGACGGGGCGACCCTGCGGCACGCGACCTACCACGCGGACTACCTGAACCCGCGTCAGACCGGGGACATGGGGGCACCTCCCACGTCCGAAGGACTGTGGGGGAAGATTCCCAACCAGGTCGACAAGTCCCTCCAGACCACCCGCCGCTTCGACGCGCTCAAGCTGTGGATGACCCTGCGCGTGATGGGCGCCGACGGTGTCGGCGGCCTCTTCGACGAGGTCTGCGACCTGGCCGCCGAGGGCTTCGCGCTGCTCGCCGCCGACCCGCGCTACGACGTCGTGGTCGAGCCGCAGCTCTCCACCCTCGTCTACCGCTACATCCCGGAGGCCGTCACCTCCCCCGCCGACATCGACCGCGCCAACCTGTACGCCCGCAAGGCCCTGTTCGCCTCGGGCGAGGCCGTCGTCGCCGGTACGAAGGTCGACGGCCGCCAGTACCTCAAGTTCACCCTGCTCAACCCCGAGACCACCGCGGCCGACATCGCCGCCGTCCTCGATCTGATCGCCGGCCACGCCGAGCAGTACCTGGGAGAGACCCTTGTCCACGCCTGAGACGACTGAGATCCACGACTTCATCGGCATCGGGCTCGGTCCGTTCAACCTCGGACTCGCCTGCCTGACCGAGCCGATCGACGAGCTGAACGGCCTCTTCCTGGAGTCGAAGCCCGACTTCGAGTGGCACTCGGGGATGTTCCTCGAAGGCGCCCACCTCCAGACCCCGTTCATGTCGGACCTGGTCACGATGGCCGACCCGACCTCGCCGTACTCCTTCCTCAGCTACCTGAAGGACAAGGGCCGGCTGTACTCGTTCTACATCCGCGAGAACTTCTACCCGCTGCGGACCGAGTACAACGACTACTGCCGCTGGGCCGCCGGAAGGCTCTCCTCGATCCGCTTCTCGACCACCGTCGCGAACGTGACGTTCGACGAGGCCGCCGAGGTGTACGTGGTGGCCACCGAGGCCGGAGAAACGTTCCGCTCGCGTCGTCTCGTCCTGGGCACCGGAACCCCGGCGTACGTCCCCGAGACCTGCCGGGGCCTCGGCGGCGACCTGATCCACAACTCGCGCTACCTCCCGAACAAGGAGGAGCTGCAGAAGAAGAAGTCGATCACCCTGGTCGGCAGCGGCCAGAGCGCCGCCGAGATCTACTACGACCTCCTGAGCGAGATCGACGTCCACGGGTACAAGCTGAACTGGGTGACCCGCTCCCCCCGCTTCTTCCCCCTCGAATACACCAAGCTCACCCTGGAGATGACCTCCCCGGAGTACGTGGACTACTTCCACGCGCTGCCCGAGCAGACCCGCTACCGCCTGGAGACCCAGCAGAAGGGCCTCTTCAAGGGCATCGACGGCGAGCTGATCGACGCCATCTTCGACCTGCTCTACCAGAAGAACCTCGACGGCCCCGTGCCCACCCGGCTCCTCACCAACTCCGCGCTGCACGCCGCCGCGTACGACGACACCAGCGGCACGTACACCCTCGGCTTCCGCCAGGAGGAGCAGGAGAAGGACTTCACCCTGGACACCGAGGGCCTGATCCTCGCCACCGGGTACAGGTACGCCGTCCCCGCCTTCCTGGAGCCGGTCCGCGACCGGCTCGTCTGGGACGGCCAGGGCCGCTTCGATGTGGCCCGCAACTACGCGGTCGACACGACGGGCCGCGGGGTCTTCGTGCAGAACGCCTCCGTGCACACCCACTCGATCACCTCGCCCGACCTCGGCATGGGGGCGTACCGCAACGCGTACATCATCGGGGCGATGCTGGGCTACGAGTACTACCCCGTCGAGAAGACCATCGCTTTCCAGGAGTTCGCCGCATGACCGTCCGCTTCCGCCCTCTCGATCCCCTCAAGGACGCGGAGCTGCTCCACGCCTGGGTCACCCACCCCAAGGCCGCCTTCTGGATGATGCAGGACGCGACCCCGGAGGACGTCGTGCGCGAGTACACGGCGTTCGCCGCGCACCCGCACCACGAGGCGTTCATCGGCCTGGTCGACGGGACGCCCGCGATCCTCATGGAGCGCTACGACCCCGCCCACCTGGAGCTGGTCGGGCTCTACGAGCCGCAGCCGGGTGACGTCGGCATGCACTTCCTCGTCGCCCCGACCGAGACCCCCGTGCACGGCTTCACCCGCAGGGTGATCACCGAGGTGATGCGCGAGCTGTTCGCCGACCCGGCGACCGCGCGCGTGGTCGTCGAGCCCGACGTGTCCAACAAGGCCGTCCACGCGCTCAACGAGGCCGTCGGCTTTGTACCCGAACGGGAGATCCAGAAGCCGGAGAAGAAGGCCCTGCTGAGCTTCTGCACCCGGGAGCAGTTCGAGGCCGCCGTGGGAGTCGCCGCGTGAGCACCACACTTCAGGGCGTCGACCCCGTCGCCCACCTCACCCCCGAGCGCTGGGCCGACGCCAACCGCGCGCTGATCCGCAAGGGCCTCGCCGAGTTCGCCCACGAGCGTCTCCTCGACCCGCGGGAACTGGGCGAGAGCCGCTACAAGGTCCTCTCGGACGACGGCGCCACCGAGTACCGCTTCACCGCGGACCGGTACGCGCTCGACCACTGGCAGGTCTACCCCGAGTCGATCAGCCGCCACCGCGGCGACGAGCAGCTCCCGCTCGACGCGCTCCAGTTCATCACCGAGCTGCGCGGCGCCCTCGGTCTGAGCGACGAGGTCCTCCCGGTCTACCTGGAGGAGATCTCCTCCACTCTCGCCGGTACGGCCTACAAGGCCACCAAGGAGCCCGTCACCTCCGCCGAGCTCGCCCACGGCGGTTTCCAGGCGATCGAGACCGGGATGACCGAGGGCCACCCCTGCTTCGTCGCCAACAACGGCCGGCTCGGCTTCGGCGTCGACGAGTTCCGCGCGTACGCCCCCGAGGCGGCGAGCGAGATCCACCTGATCTGGCTGGCGGCGCGGCGCGACCGCACCACCTTCACGGCCGGCGCGGGCATCGACTACGAGGCCTTCGTCCGCGCCGAGCTCGGCGACGCGGCGGTGGACGGCTTCGCGGCGACCCTGGCGGCGCGCGGCCTCGACCTGGCCGACTACCTCCTCATGCCCGTCCACCCCTGGCAGTGGTGGAACAAGCTGTCCGTCACCTTCGCCGCCGAGGTCGCGCAGCAGCGCCTGGTGTACCTGGGCGAGGGCGACGACACGTACCTGGCGCAGCAGTCGATCCGTACCTTCTTCAACACCTCGGACCCGGCCAAGCACTACGTCAAGACGGCGCTGTCGGTCCTCAACATGGGCTTCATGCGGGGCCTCTCGGCCGCGTACATGGAGGCGACTCCGGCGATCAACGACTGGCTGCACACCCTGATCGAGTCGGACTCGACCTTCCGCTCGGCCCGTTTCTCGATCATCCGCGAGCGGGCGGCCGTCGGCTACCGGCACCTGGAGTACGAGGCCGCGACCGACCGCTACTCGCCGTACCGCAAGATGCTGGCCGCGCTCTGGCGCGAGTCGCCGGTACCGTCCCTCGCCGAGGGCGAGCGGCTGGCGACGATGGCCTCCCTCCTCCACGTGGACCACGCGGGCGCGTCGTTCGCGGGCGCGCTGATCAAGGAGTCGGGTCTGGAGGCGTCGGTCTGGCTGCGCCAGTACCTCGACGCGTACCTCCTGCCGGTCCTGCACAGCTTCTACGCGTACGACCTGGCGTTCATGCCGCACGGCGAGAACGTGATCCTGGTCCTCGACGAGCGCGGCGCGGTCGCCCGGGCGATCTTCAAGGACATCGCCGAGGAGATCGTCGTCATGGACCCGGCGGCGGTCCTGCCGCCGGCGGTGGAGCGGGTCCGCGCCGAGATCCCGGAGGACATGAAACTCCTCTCGGTCTTCACGGACGTCTTCGACTGCTTCCTCCGCTTCCTGGCGGCGACGCTCGCGACGGAGGGCGTCCTCGACGAGGACGGCTTCTGGCGGACGGTCGCGGAGTGCGTGCGCGGCTACGAGCAGTCGAAGCCGGAACTGTCGGACCGGTTCGCCCAGTACGACATGTTCGCGGAGACCTTCGCCCTGTCGGCCCTCAACCGCCTCCAGCTCCGCAACAACAAGCAGATGGTCGACCTCTCCGACCCGTCGGCGGCGCTCCAGCTGGTCGGCGACCTGGTGAACCCGATCGCCCGCTTCGCGTAACCCCCCGTACCGGTGCGAGCCCCGGCGGAGTACGGTCCTCCGCCGGGGCTCGCATCTCATCCCCGCCGTACGGAGGCGCAGTTGCGGCCGAGGCCGAAACCGTCCTGCCGCGTGCGGTCCCGAGCGTTCGTCGGACTAGGATCGCTCCCCGGCAGCACCTGCCGGGGACCGAGGTGGGGGGAGACGCGGCATGTCGTTCGAAGAGGACTGGGCGGCCGAGAAGGTCGCCGCGGCAGACAGCACCCGGATGCGACTCAATCAGGTGGCCCCGTCAGCCGGGGGCTCGGGTGGGGCCGGTAACGCCGACCTGAGCGTGTCGAGGGACGAGCTCGGCGCCATCGGCGGTGACGCCTACGTCCTGCGTGAACGGCTCGCGAAGGACGGGGACCACGCACGACCGGGGACCTTCGACGCGGCGATCGCGCTGACGAACAGCGACTTCGCCAGCGGCTCGGCGCTGCTCACCGTTCACGACCGCTGGAACACCCAGCTGCGCACCCTTCTCGACGCCTGCGCGCACATCTCCAACCACCTCGACTACTCGGCCGCCTCCCATGCCAGGGAAGAGCAGGACATCGCCGCATCGCTGTCCGTGGCCACCGTCAGCGGGCACTTCTCCTAGAGGCGGAGCCGAACCATGACGGAACCACGATTCGACGACGTCTACCACGCGCCGATGGACAAGCTGAAGACCGCCGTGGACGCCTGGTCGGAGATGACGGGCAAGCTGGACAAGCTGGCCGAGGACGCACGTACGGGCATGCGGACCAAGGCGCACAAGGCCGACTGGCGCGGTGTCAACGCCGAGGTCACCAAGCCCTTCATCGACAAGACCGCGAAGGAGTTCGCGGACGCCGCCGCAGCGGCGAAGGGCATGCACCAGATCCTCTCCGACGGGTACACCACCATCAAGGCGGTGCGCGACGCGCTCAGGCGGATCGTCGAGGAGGAAGCTCCCGCTGCCGGACTGCGGGTCGACAGCGAGGGCAAGGTCAGTGCAGCCGACCCGCTGGCGAACCACTACCGCGAGTGGCACAACGACCCCGACTACGAGGGTGCCGTTCAGCGCGAGAAGGCCAAGATCGTGGCCATGCAGCAGCGCGTCGACAGACTCGTGGAGGACGCGGCGGACGCCGACGACTCGCTCGCGCGGGCGCTGCGGGCCAACAACCCCGACGAGCACGACTTCCGTGCCCCGAAGTACCGGACGCTCGACCAGGAGCAGGCCGACCGGGCCGCCACCCTGATGAAGCAGGTCACCGGCGACGGCGGGACCGCGCGCAATGTGGAAGCCCTGCGCGAGCTGGAGGAAGTGCTCGACGACAACCGCAACGATCCCGAGTTCGCGGTGTCGTTCTACCGGGGAATCGGCCCGGAGGGCACTCTGCAGTCGTACGCGAGGCTGTCCCTCGACTCGACCGGACTCGGCCCCGCGGGACAGGACCGGGCCGCCCTCGTCGCCGGCATCCAGGGCGACATGGGGAACATCCTCGGCCTGGCCACCCAGAAGAGCACTCCCGGGCACCTCGACGCGGCATGGACCGCCGACCTGATGCGGGCGGGCCGCAAGGAGATGGACGTCACCGGCGTCTCCGGTGTCACCTCGCGGGTGTACGGCTACCAGGCACTGGGTGCGCTGCTGCGCGAGGGCACCTACGACACGGAGTTCCTGACCGGCGTCGGCCGGGACATGGTCGCGATGGACCGTAAGGACCCCAAGGCCTGGGAATGGGGTCTGCCGCACAACATGGAGCAGAGGCTCAACCTCGGTGAGGAGGGCGGCAAGGGCTTCTACCCGCTCACCGGCCTGATGGAGGCGCTGAGCAACAACCCGGAGGCGGCCACGGCCTTCTTCAACGAGCCCGTGCGTCAGGACAGCGACGGGGACGGCATCGTCACCAAGGCCGACGACACCGTCGACGGCCAGCAGGGTAAGCCGCAGGGCATGGTCGACTACATGCTCGACCAGAAGCCGGCCGTCGACTGGTACGACGCGCAGTCCCCGGGCGGGGGTGAGGGGGCCCAGGCCGCGGTGGGCGACGCCCTGGAGACCGCCGTCACCCACCGGCCCCCGGGCGACCTCGACGAGACGCCGGTGAAGCACACCCCTGCGATGGCCGACGTCCTGGAGCGGGTCGTGGCCAAGATCGGTGAGAACCCGGAGCTGGTCGTGGAGAAGCCCGGCGACGACCCCGCTCCGCTGCGGGAGCTGTCCGGCCACTTCGGCCGGATGGCGGCCGAGTACATGCCGGACTTCCAGGCGTCGGCGGAGAACGGGGCCGACATGATCAAGCCGTTCGGCGCGGCGGCCGAACTCGACAAGTCCCAGATGGCCCGCTTCCTCGGCGCGGTGGGCCAGGACCCGAGCGCCTACGGCGCGATCACCAGCGCGCAGCAGGCGTACACGACGGCCTTGGTCCACGACGTCCTGACACACCGCTCCGAGCACAGCGAGCTGGACGCGGCCATCAGGAACGCCGTGCACCCGGGCGGCGAGATCGCGGGCATCATGTCGGAGGCACGGGCCCAGGCCGTGCACGAGAACCAGCTCCACGAGGACGAGGAGTTCAACAAGGCCGCGGCGGAGGAGGCGAAGTGGGTCAACCGCGTGATCTCCGCGGCCGGAGCCAAGTACCTGGAGATGCTTCCGCTGGCGGGCGACGTGGTGGGCTGGATCCAGGAGGACGTGACGGCGTCGGTTCTGGAGACGGGTGAGCAGGACAAGGCGGGTGAGTCCCGCCGGGAGTCGTCCGACGGATACAGCCGTGCCGAGAGGGCGGCGAAGGATGCCGCCTCGGCGGCAGTGGCGGCCGCCGCGCGCGGCACGGATCTGAGTGCCACGGACATCAAGGACCTCCAGGGGGCGGCCTCGACGCAGACGGCGTCGGCTCACTCCGTGGGGCGGGACCTTGTGGCCACGGAAAGGGGTCACTAGATGACAAGGCGACGTACGCGGATGGTCGCCGTGGGTGCGGCCGCCCTCGTGGGCGCGGCACTGTTGGGCGGCTGTTCCTCCCCTCCGGAGAAGCGGCGGGCGGAGGTTCCGGCGCGGTTGTGCTGGGACGCGTTCGCGGGTTCGGAGGTGGATCCTTTCCTGCCTGACGGGGAGAGGGTCAGCTCTGATCCACGGACGCCGTTCGAGCTGTACGGAATCAGGAAATCGGCGACCTGTGTCGTCTATCTCGACGGCAACAACCACTTCATGGCCACCGCGCGCCGGCAGCTCGGGGCCTTCGACCTGGACTGGAGTACCTGGGAGAAGGCCGGAGGCACACCGCTCGACGTGGGGGAGCAGGGCCTGATCTGGGACTCCGGGACGGTGACGTACTTCTTCTGCGAGAAGCCCGACTCCCGGGACAAGATCGAACTCAGTCTCGACGGCTCCATCCGCGACGACGTCCCGAAGACCCGACGCCTCCTCACCGAACTGACGAAGAAGTATCTGGCCTTTGCCGAGAAGAAGTTGGGCTGTTCGGTGACTCCGGAAGCGAGTCCTTCGTCGCGGTGACGAACCGCTCCCGCCCGCGCCCCGCCTCACCACCCGACGAGGCCGACCGTCGACCCCGCCGCAGAGTCGTTCGAGGTCACCGGGTGACGACGAGAACCACGGCGAGAGCACCGACGACGCCCACGACCGTGACGGCCACGGCGTGGAACCTCACCGGGGGCCGTCCGTCACCAGGGCGATGTACTCGACCGTGACGGCGAAGGTGTCGTGCCCGGCAGCGACGGCGTGCGCCAGACACTCGACGTTCACGCCCGGCGGCACGGGGGTGGACTGCGTCTCCCGAGTGCACGCGGAACGCCCGGCCGGGAGAACCGGCCGGGCGTTCCGCGCGAACGGACCGGCTACTCCGAAGGCCAGGGCACCTGCGGCGACCGGTAGTAGTCGATGTCCATCGCGTCAAAGCGCGGTGCCTGTTCCGCGAGGCGGACCTTGTACGTCTCCCAGTCGTGGGTCTCCGCCGGCGACCAGCCCAGTTCGGCGATGCCCGGCAGGCGCGGGAAGGCCATCACGTCGAGGTCGTCCGTGGTGGCCAGCGTCTCCGTCCACAGCGGCGCCTCGACGCCCCGGACGGCGCTCTCCGGCGCCCCCGGCAGATAGGTGGCCGGATTCCAGTCGTACGACCTCTGCACCTCGACGTACCCGGCCCAGGCGAGGCCGAGCGGGGTGTCCTTGGTGTACTTCATGTCGAGGTACGTGCGGTCGGCGGGCGACAGGATCAGCCCGGTGCCGCCCCGCGCGGCCGCGGCGACCCGCTCCTTCTCGGCGGCGGGGGTGCGGTCGAGGCCCCAGTACTGGACGAGGGCGCCGGGCGCGGGGGTGGTGCCGGTCAGCTGGTGCCAGGCGACGACCTTCTTGCCGTACTTCGCGACGACCGGCTGCACCTTGTCCATGAAGGTCACGTAGTCCGCGTGGCTGGTGGAGTGCGCCTCGTCGCCGCCGATGTGGATGTACCGGCCGGGGGTGAGCGCGGCGATCTCGCGGATCACGTCGTCGACGAAGTCGTACGTGACGGGCTTCGGCACGCAGAGGGAGCTGAAGCCGACCTTGGTGCCGGTGTAGAGGGGCGGGGCGACGCCGTCGCAGTTGAGCTCGGTGTAGGAGGCGAGGGCCGCGTTGGTGTGGCCCGGCATGTCGATCTCGGGGATCACCTCCTGGTAGCGGGAGGCGGCGTACCGGACGATCTCCTTGTACTGGTCCTTGGTGTAGAAGCCGCCGGGGCCGCCGTCGACCTCGGTGGAGCCGCCGTAGGTGGTGAGGCGGGGCCAGGAGTCGACGGCGATGCGCCAGCCCTGGTCGTCGGAGAGGTGCAGGTGGAGGGTGTTGACCTTGTAGAGCGCGAGCTGGTCGATGTACCGCTTCACCTCGTCGACGGTGAAGAAGTGGCGGGAGACGTCGAGCATGGCGCCCCGGTAGCCGTACCGCGGGGTGTCGGTGATCGTGCCGCCCGCGATCTTCCAGGGCCCGTTCTGGACGCTCTTGCGCTCGACGGCGGAGGGCAGCTGCTGGCGCAGGGTCTGGACGCCGCGGAAGAGTCCCGCGGGTTCGCGGGCGGTGAGGGTGAGGCCGTCGGGTGCGGAGCGGAGCCGGTAGCCCTCGTCGCCGAGTGCGGTGTCGCCGGGGTTGAGGCGGAGCCGGATGCCGCCGAGGGCGGCGTTGTCGTCGACGACGGGCAGCGGGAATCCGGTGGCGGGGCGGAGCAGCCCGGCGAGGTAGCGGCCGAGGTCCCGGGTCTCGCGGTTCGTGGCGTCCACGCCGATGCGGGTGGCGTGGGAGAGGGTGTAGGGCTCGCCCTCGGGGGTGACGGAGGCGGGTACGGGCACGATGCGGCCGAGCGGGCGGACCTCGGGTTCGGCGGCGGCCGTGTCGTTCTTGTCGTCCGTCGTGCTGTCGGCGGCGGCCTCGCCGCAGCCGACGCCGGCGGCGACGACCAGGAGCAGGGATCCGATCAGGCGAGGAATCCTTCGGCGCTGTCTCACAGGCTTGGTCCCCTTCGGGCGTTGGACGCGTCTGTCGACTTGTATATCCGAACCGTCACCATGCGTACCGCCGGGACTCTCATCGGTCAAGGTCTGGACCAAGCCCCTCCATTCGAGGGCGGATCATGACACGCCTGCCCGATATCGGGCAGGATTCTTGCGAAAGGCGCGTAGAACCCCTCAGTATTCACGGGTGCTCGAACGCCGCCCGTCGCACGACGACCTCATCGACCACCTGGTCCGCAGCACCGCGCTCCAGCGCGGTGAGGCCGCCCGGGTGGTGCTCGACGTGCTGGCGTACTTCGACGAGACGACCGAGGAGTTCGTCCGCCGCCGCCACCGCGAACTGCAGTCCGGCGGGGCAGTGAACGCCGAGATCTTCGAACGGATCGCGGCCGAACTGCCGCACCGGGCCGTGGCGCCACCGGAGCTCTCGCTCCGGCAGCTGCGCCGCATCGTCTACGGCTGACACGGCCGAGGGCACGCCGGACCACCCGGACGGCCGAGTACATCCACTGACCTGGAGGGGTTTCACCTTTATGTGCGGAATTGTCGGTTACATCGGAAAGCGCGACGTCGCCCCGCTGCTCCTTGAGGGCCTGGCGCGTCTGGAGTACCGGGGATACGACTCCGCCGGCATGGTCATCACCAGCCCGAAGGCCACCGGCCTGAAGATGGTGAAGGCCAAGGGCCGGGTCCGTGACCTCGAAGCCCGCGTCCCCAAGCGCTTCTCCGGCACCACCGGCATCGCCCACACCCGCTGGGCCACCCACGGCGCCCCCAGCGACGTGAACTCGCACCCGCACCTCGACCCCGAGAACAAGGTCGCCGTCGTCCACAACGGCATCGTCGACAACGCCCAGGAGCTCCGCGCCAAGCTGGAGGCCGACGGCGTCGTCTTCGCCTCCGAGACGGACACCGAGGTCATCACCCACCTCATCGCCCGCTCCCAGGCCGAGAGCCTGGAGGAGAAGGTCCGCGAGGCGCTCAAGGTCATCGAGGGCACCTACGGCATCGCCGTGATGCACGCCGACTTCAACGACCGCATCGTCGTGGCCCGCAACGGCTCGCCGGTCATCCTCGGCATCGGCGAGAAGGAGATGCTGGTCGCCTCCGACGTCGCCGCCCTGATCGCCCACACCCGCCAGGTCGTCACCCTCGACGACGGCGAGATGGCCACCCTCAAGGCCGACGACTTCCGCACGTACACGACCTCGGGCGCGTCCACCACCGCCACCCCGGAGACCGTGGAGTGGGAGGCCGCCTCGTACGACATGGGCGGCCACGACACGTTCATGCACAAGGAGATCTCCGAGCAGCCCGACGCGGTCGACCGCGTGCTGCGCGGCCGCATCGACGACCGCTTCTCCACCGTGCACCTGGGCGGCCTGAACCTGGACCCGCGCGAGGCCCGCACCATCCGCCGGATCAAGATCCTCGGCTGCGGCACCTCGTACCACGCCGGCCTCATCGGCGCCGGGCTCATCGAGTCCATGGCCCGCATCCCCGCCGACGCCGAGCCGGCCTCGGAGTTCCGCTACCGCAACCCGGTCGTGGACCCCGACACCCTCTACATCGCCGTCTCCCAGTCCGGCGAGACCTACGACGTGCTGGCCGCCGTCCAGGAGCTGAAGCGCAAGGGCGCCCGCGTCCTCGGCGTGGTCAACGTGGTCGGCTCCGCCATCGCCCGTGAGGCCGACGGCGGCGTGTACGTCCACGCCGGCCCCGAGGTCTGCGTCGTCTCCACCAAGTGCTTCACCAACACGGTCACCGCGTTCGCGCTGCTCGCCCTGCACCTGGGCCGCATCCGCGACCTGTCCGTCACCGACGGCAAGCGGATCATCGAGGGCCTGCGCAAGCTGCCCGCGCAGATCCAGGAGATCCTCGAGACCGAGGACGAGATCAAGAAGATCGCCGCGGAGTACGCCGGCGCCCAGTCGATGATGTTCATCGGCCGCGTGCGGGGCTACCCCGTCGCCCTGGAGGCCTCCCTGAAGCTCAAGGAGATCTCCTACATCCACGCCGAGGCCTACCCGGCCTCCGAGCTGAAGCACGGCCCGCTCGCCCTCATCGAGCCGGCCCTGCCGACGGTCGCGATCGTCCCCGACGACGACCTCCTCGAGAAGAACCGCGCGGCCCTGGAGGAGATCAAGGCCCG
Source organism: Streptomyces sp. NBC_01077 (assembly GCF_045162855.1). Taxonomy (NCBI): domain Bacteria; kingdom Bacillati; phylum Actinomycetota; class Actinomycetes; order Kitasatosporales; family Streptomycetaceae; genus Streptomyces; species Streptomyces sp. NBC_01077. The sequence continues at coordinate 3,838,355 of NZ_CP108669.1, forward strand.
CAGCGGCCGCATCCTCGCGGTCGCGCACCAGGAGCAGGCGAAGGCCGACCACACCATCGTCGTGCCGAAGAACGAGGACGAGCTGGACCCGATCCTGATGGGCATCCCGCTCCAGCTCCTCGCGTACCACACGGCGCTCGCCATGGGCCGCGACATCGACAAGCCGCGCAACCTGGCCAAGTCCGTCACGGTCGAGTAGCAGCGACCTCGGGGCCTGTCCCCCCGAGCCGCGCCGCCGGGCCTGTCCCCCGGCGGTTCGACCGGACACGAAAGCGGTCCCCCGTGCATCCCAGGTGCACGGGGGACCGCTTTCCTTTGTGCCCTACTTTCCTCTGTGCCCTACGGTCAGCTCGCGGCCGCGGCCCCACGGCCCGCGCGGGCCAGGGAGGTCGGCCACCCGGCGACGGCCGCCGTGGCGCCGTACCAGGCGATCAGACCGGCGACGGCCGCCACCCAGCCGCCGGCCTTCGCGAGCCCGCCGTTGTCGGCGAGCGCCCCGATGCCGAGCAGCAGGAGCGCGACGAACAGCAGCCCGTACACGCCCTGTCCGAACAGTCCGCCACCCGAGGCGGCCAGCGTCAGCGTGAGCGCCAGGAGCGCCCACAGGAGCAGGAAGACGCCCACGGCGTCGGCGGAGGCTCCGCCGCCGGCCGCGGTTCCCCAGGTGAACCAGAAGGCGCCGAGCGCCGCGAACGCCGTGCCCTCTCCCTTGTCGCCCGCACGGAGGGCGAGCAGGCCGACGAGGAAGAGCGTCACCCCGCCGACCCAGGTGGCGAGGCCCGCGGCATCCGCTGCCGCGACGTTGTCGATGACACCGGTTCCGCCCAGGCCGAAGGCCAGCAGGGTCAGTCCGAGTGCGAGGTGGCCGAGAGTGGAAGTGGTGTTTCCCGCGGCGACTTCGTTGTTCACGGCGGGCTCCCTTCAAGTGCGCAGGTGTGCTGCGTGAGCTGCTGTGTTCCGGTGACCTTTATGTACCCTTCACAAGCGCACAATTCACCTGAGGAAGGCCGAATTTATGGCGGGATGACGTCAGTTGAGGGAGGGACCTGACGGGTCGTACGGGACGGAAGGGGCGCCGTACGCGTTACGGGATGACGATCACGGGCCGCTGGGCGCGGCGCGCGAGACGCCCGGCCACCGAGCCGAAGATCCGGCCGACGATCCCGTGCGTGGAGCCGACCACGATCGCGTCGGCCGAGTACTCACGGCCGACCTCCTCCAGCTCGTGGCAGATGTCGCCACCGCGCTCGACGAGGATCCAGGGCACCTCGGAGAGGTGCTCGGCGCAGGCCAGCTCAAGGCCGAGGACCTCGGTCCGGTGATCGGGCACGTCGACGAAAACGGGGGGCTCGCAGCCGGCCCACACCGTGGTGGGCAGCCTGTTGGCCACGTGCACGATGATCAGGCCCGAGCCGGAGCGCCTGGCCATGCCGATGGCGTACGCGAGGGCGCGCTCACTGGACATGGATCCGTCGAAGCCGACGACGACCCCGTGCCGGAAGGCCGGGTCGCAGGCGTGACGTGGCTGTTCTACCGCGAGGGGGTCGACCGTGGAATCGGCGACGCGCTTGCGGTCCGCGGGTTCGGGGAATTCGTGACCGGCCATCGGTGTCTCGGCGAAGAGGGTCCTCGTGAGAAGGGACGGGAAACGGAGGGGCGGAACAACGGGTGGCGGCGGAGCTGTGTCCGGGAATCATCTTCCCAAGCCCATACCCCCAAGGGTACGGCGACACTCCTCTCCTGCCCAGAGCCCGCCGTGCCACTCCCCGGCGTGCGCCCCGCTCGCGCGCGGCGTTCCAGGGAGCATGCACGAGCGGCTCGGGATCTGGCAATGCCGGTTGTGCCCTACAGGCGTCCGTACGGGGGCCAAACGGACGTCGCCGAGAGTGACCGCAGGGTTCCGCTTCTCGTTGCCACAGGTCCAGCCCACCGTCGTAGGGAGACCGTCCGTGCCCGCACCATCGACCGCCGCCGGCCAGACCTCCACCGCCCCCGCCGCCGTGCTCGCCGCGCCCCGCGGCCGCCGCCGGGCACCCGTCCTCGCTCCGGCCGGCCCCGCGGACCCGGATCCGGGCAACGACCAGGGAGCGGCGGGGACGGTCCCGCGCGCGGGGGCCGGCGCTGGTGCGGCGGACCAGGCCGGTGACGTCGTCCGCTGGGCGGCCTTCTGCTGCGTGCTGGTCCCGGTGGTCCTGGTCGTCTACGGCACCTCGCTCGGCGGGGCCGCCGGGACGGCGCTCGGCCTCGTCTCGGTGACGGCGGTCTGCCGGGTGCTGCTGCGCCGCTCGGAGCAGGGGATGCGGAGCGAGGCGCCCCGCGGCAGGCGGCGCGGCTAGGGGCACGGCATGCCTCGCGGCAGGCGGCGCGGCTAGGGGCACGGCCCCTAGGGGCAAATCAGCCCGAAACGGGGTCCTGACGGCTCCCGCTCCTCGTGGAGTTGACAGGTTCGTACACGCGATCCCATATGTTTTCAGCCAACTTCCATCTGTCGGCGAGTCCTTGGCGGAACGGTTGCCCAACCCTGGTGCCGGCACCCGAGAATGCCCCGCCCCAAGGGCTCACACCCCCCGCGTACGGGGTGTTCGCCGCACCGCCCCTTCCCTCGGCGGCCGTCGGACGGAAGACTTCGCGATCGATCGCTTCACGCCAAGTGGCCTTGTCGACAATCCATCGGATGGAGAACTTGTCACGCCGGCGCCACAGGACGCAGTAGATTCGATCATGGGTACCGAAGACTGGGGTCTCGTGCAAAACCGAGGGGAAACGTGCAGGAGCGACACGACCAGGGAGACGCGAACACCGAGGGGGGCTTAGCGTCATGAGCCAGGACTCCACCGCACCGGAGGCCGCACGGAAGCTGACCGGGCGCCGCCGTCGCGAAGTCGTCGCGGTGCTGCTGTTCAGTGGCGGCCCCATCTTCGAGAGTTCCATCCCGCTCTCCGTGTTCGGCATCGACCGGCAGGACGCCGGGGTGCCCCGCTACCGGCTGCTCGTCTGTGCGGGCGAGGACGGCCCGCTGCGGACCACCGGTGGACTCGAACTGACCGCGCCGTACGGCCTGGAGGCCATCAGCCGTGCGGGCACCGTCGTCGTCCCGGCCTGGCGGTCGATCACCTCGCCGCCACCGCCGGAGGCGCTCGAAGCGCTGCGCCGCGCCCACGAGGAGGGCGCGCGGATCGTCGGTCTGTGCACCGGGGCGTTCGTCCTCGCCGCGGCCGGCCTGCTCGACGGCCGCCCGGCGACCACGCACTGGATGTACGCGCCGACGCTCGCCAAGCGCTACCCGTCGGTCCATGTGGACCCCCGGGAGCTCTTCGTCGACGACGGGGACGTACTGACGTCCGCCGGCACGGCGGCCGGAATCGATCTGTGTCTGCACATCGTGCGGACCGACCACGGCACGGAGGCCGCGGGCGCCCTGGCGCGCCGGCTGGTCGTCCCGCCGCGGCGCAGCGGCGGTCAGGAGCGCTACCTCGACAGGTCTTTACCTGAGGAGATCGGCGCCGACCCGCTGGCCGAGGTCGTCGCCTGGGCGCTGGAGCACCTCCACGAGCAGTTCGACGTGGAGACCCTGGCTGCGCGCGCGTACATGTCACGGCGGACCTTCGACCGCCGGTTCCGCTCGCTGACCGGTTCGGCCCCGCTCCAGTGGCTGATCACCCAGCGGGTGCTGCAGGCGCAGCGGCTGCTCGAAACCTCCGACTACTCGGTCGACGAGGTCGCGGGCAGGTGCGGCTTCCGCTCCCCGGTGGCGCTGCGCGGCCACTTCCGGCGCCAGCTCGGCTCCTCGCCGGCGGCCTACCGGGCGGCGTACCGTGCGCGGCGGCCGCAGGGTGAGGCCGGTACGGCGGTGCTCGACGCGGTCGTGCCCGCCCAGGTCGCGGCCGGTATCCGGCGCCCGGCGTCCCTGCTGGACCCGGGGAAGCCGCAGTCCGACGTCTACGCTCCGGGGCGCCCGTCGCTGCCGGGCCAGCGCAGCGCGCCGTAACCAGAAGACCGCCGCCGCCACAAGCGGCGCGACGCAGGACCGAAGGGCCCTCGGGGACACCTCCCCCGGGGGCCCTTCGGCCTGCGTCCGCCCGAACCCGCCTCACGCCGCACGGCACCCGACTGGACCACGGGCGCCGCGAGCCCGGCCTGATCGGCGAGACACCCCCTAAGGTGGACGCATGAACGATCGCATGGTGTGGATCGACTGCGAGATGACCGGGCTCTCGCTGACGGACGACGCACTCATCGAGGTGGCCGCACTGGTCACCGACTCGGAACTGAACGTGCTCGGCGACGGAGTGGACATCGTGATCCGCCCGCCGGACGCGGCCCTGGAGACCATGCCCGAGATCGTGCGCCAGATGCACACGGCCTCGGGGCTGCTCGACGCGCTCGCCGGCGGCACCACGCTCGCCGACGCGGAGGCCCAGGTCCTCGCGTACATCCGCGAGCACGTCAAGGAACCCGGCAAGGCACCCCTGTGCGGGAACTCGGTCTCCACGGACCGCGGCTTCCTCGCCCGGGACATGCCCGCCCTGGAGAGCCACCTGCACTACCGGATCGTCGATGTCTCCTCGGTCAAGGAGCTGGCCCGCCGCTGGTACCCGAGGGCGTACTTCAACAGTCCGGAGAAGAACGGCAACCACCGGGCGCTCGCCGACATCCGCGAGTCCATCGCGGAGCTGCGCTACTACCGCGAGGCGGTCTTCGTCCCGCAGCCCGGCCCCGACTCGGAGACCGCGAAGCAGATCGCGGCCCGCCACGTCGTACCGGCCGAATAAACCCCTCCGCGCAGGGCCGCTCGTGCCCGCGATCAAAAGCGGGCGCGAGCACCCTCCAGGACCCTGTAGACTTCTTCTCGGCCGGTCAGGGAAACCTTCGGGAAAACCGCCGGTCATGGTGGGTATAGCTCAGACGGTAGAGCACCTGGTTGTGGTCCAGGATGTCGCGGGTTCGAGTCCCGTTACTCACCCTGTTGACCGAGGCCCTCAGTTCGAAAGAACTGGGGGCCTCGGTCGTTCTCGCATGTCCGGGTGTCACTGCCCCGGTGTGCAGGTGAGGGTCGTCGGAGGCGGGTTGGTGCCGGACCAGGTGCCGTTGAGGCCGAAGGCGGTCGAGCCGGCCGGGGGGATCGTCGCGTTGTACGAGAGGTGGGTGGCCGTCACCTCCGCCGTCGTCTGGGTCACCGTCGCGTTCCAGGCCTGGGTGACCCGCCGGCCCGCGGGCTGGGTCCAGCGGACGGTCCAGCCGTTCAGCGGGGCCGTACCCGTGTTCCTGAGGGTGACCTGGGCCGTGAAGCCGCCCGTCCACTGACTGGTGACGGCGTATGTGACGGAGCACACACCCGGGGTCGGTGGGTTCGCCGGGGCGAGGGTCTCGGCGATCCCGGCGTACGCGGGCTTGGGCCGGAGGTTCTCGTCGTACGGCGTCGCCGCGCCCTGGCCCGGGAAGAAGTCCGGGATCCAGGAGTCCGCGTCGGTGAAACCCCAGACGGTGACGCCCGCGCAGCGGGTGACGGCGAGGCAGGCGCGCAGGACGGAGGCGTAGTCCGCCTTCTGCTGGGCGAGCTTCGCCTCGGTCGCGGGCAGGGCCGTCCTGATGTCGAGTTCGGTGATCGCCACGTCCACGCCGAGGTCGGCGAAGCGGCGCAGGTTGGTCTCCAGGGAGGCGGGGACCTGGCCCAGGACGAGATGGGCCTGGAAGCCGACCCCGTCGACCGGCACGCCCTGCGCGAGGAGCCGCGTCACCAGGGCGTACATGCCGTCGCTCTTCGCGCCGACGGCATCGGTCGAGTAGTCGTTGAGGTAGAGCTTCGCGGCCGGGTCGGCGGCCCGGGCCGCGCGGAAGGCGTCCGCGATGTACGACTCGCCGAGGGCCGCGCCCCAGAGGGACGGGCGCAGGGTGCCGTCCTCGGCGAGGGGTTCGTTGACGACGTCCCAGTGGTCGATCCGGCCCTTGTAGCGGCCGGCCTCGGCGGTGACGTGGTCGGTCATGAGGGTGCGCAGCTGGGCTGCGGTCCAGCTGCCGCTCGTGAGCCAGCCGGGGAGCTGGCTGTGCCAGACGAGGGTGTGGCCGCGCACCCGCTGGCCGTGGGCCTCGGCGAAGGCGACGACGCGGTCCGCGCCGGTCCAGTCGTACGCGCCCCGGGCGGGCTCCACCGCGTCCCATTTCATCTCGTTGCCGGGGGTGAGGGAGCCGAACTGGGCCCCGGCGACGTCCGCGTACCCACCGGTGAGTCTCCCGGCGGTGACGGCGCTGCCGAGGTAGACGCCCCGGGCCTCGGCGAGGTCCCGCAGCGGGGTGTCGGCGGCGGAGGCGGGGGTGGTGGTGAGGACCGCGGCGAGCAGGGCCGCGCCGGTGATCAGGCGGCGGAGCATGTCGTACCTCCGAGGGTGAAGGCGGCCGGTACGGGGTTGGTGCCGGTCCAGGTGCCGGTGAAGCCGAAGGAGGCGGAGGCTCCGGCGGCGACGTGCTGCGCATGGATATCCCGTCGAAGAGCGATGGGAGCGCTCCCACTATTGGGGCGCCACCAGAACACGGTCAAGGTCCGGGAATCGTCGAAGACGTTCGACGGGAGGCGGCGCGGCCGATCGGTCGACGGTGACGGCGGAGGCCCCCCTCGGCGCGCCGCCGGGAAATCGAACTCCTGGGCCACGCTCACCCGTTCGGGCGAGGCGTTGATCCACTTCGCCGTTCACCCTGTTAGCGTCCCTTTATGTCCAATATCCTCACATTTAGCTCTGCTTGGGCAGGGTGACGGCGGATGGGAATCCTGACGGACTCTCCCGAACTCACCCTCTTTCTCTGCCTCGCGGCCGGCTATCTCGTCGGCAAGCTCCGGGTCGGACCCATCACCCTCGGGGGCATCTGCGGCACCCTGATCGTCTCGCTGCTCATCGGCGCCTGGACGAAGGTCACCATCTCCGACGACGTGAAGACGATCTTCTTCGCACTCTTCATCTTCTCGCTCGGTTACATGGCGGGACCGCAGTTCTTCTCCAACCTCAACAGGAAGAGCCTGCGCTTCTTCGCCCTCTGCCTCATCGAGGTCGTCTGCGTCGTCGGTATCGCCCTCGGTCTCGCCGAGGCCTTCGATCTGGACGTCGGCACCGCCGCCGGCATCCTCGCCGGCGCCGCCACCGAGTCGGCCGTCGTCGGTACGGCCACGGAGGCCATCGGCAACCTCTCCGACCTGACGCAGGAGCAGATCACCCAGTACCAGGGGCATGTGGCCACCGCCTACACGGTCTGCTACCTCTTCGGCCTCATCACCATCGTCATCTACACCAGCCAGATCATGCCGATGATGCTGCGGATCAACCTCCGCGACGCCTGCCGCGAGCTGTGGGAGAAGATGCGCGGCTCGGGCGGCGGTCTGGAGTCCGACGAGCGCGAGGCGCTCCCGGGCATGGTCGGCCGGACGTTCCTGGTGACGCTCGCGGACGGCGCCGAGGTCGGTGAGCTCGAACGGCGGCTCGGCGGCCGGGTCACGGTCGAGGCGGTGAAGCGGGGCAGCAAGATCCTCACCCCTCCTCCGCCGGACTTCGAGCTGACCCTCTCCGACCTGGTGCTCACGGTCGGCCGGCGGGCCAACATCATCGAGGCGGGGCGGATCATCGGTCCCGAGACCCCGGCCGTCCCCGGCCTGGACACCCCGCTCGCCACCACCGAGATCTCGCTGACGGACAAGGGCATCGTCGACAAGTCCCTGGACACCCTCGCCAAGGAGCACCCGGAGTTCTCCTCCGGCGGGGTGTACGTGACGGACGTCCTGCGGAACGAGCAGCACCTGCCCGCGACCCCGGAGACCGTCGTCCACCGCGGTGACGTACTCACCCTGGTCGGCTCCCGCTCGGGTCTCGGGAAGATGGCGTCCAAGATCGGCGCGGTCGTGAAGAACGACGCCACGGACTTCATCTACCTGGGTCTCGGCATCGTCTGCGGTTCGCTCCTGGGGCAGGTCGTCGTCACCTTCGGCGACGTCCCCATGTCGCTCGGCACCGGTGGCGGCTGCCTCATCTCCGGCCTGCTCTTCGGCTGGTTCCGCTCCCGGACGCAGACCTTCGGCGCCTTTCCGCCTCAGGCCGCCTCCACCCTCAAGGACATGGGCCTCGCGATCTTCATCGCGTGTACGGGTCTGGTGTCCGGCCCGCAGGCCTGGCCGCTGCTCAAGGAGTACGGGGCGCTGCTGCCGTTCGCGGGGATCGCGATGGTCCTGGTGCCCGCGACGATCTCACTGTTCGTCGGCCGCAAGTTCCTGAAGATCGAGAAACCGGTGCTCATCGGCGCCATCGCCGGCCAGCAGTGCTCGACCCCGGCGATCACCTCGGTGACACAGGTCGCCGAGAGCTCGGTCCCGATGCTCGGCTACACGGTCACGTACACGCTCTCGAACTTCCTGCTTCCGCTGACCGGCCCGCTGCTCGTCGGCATTCTCGGAGCGTGAGAGGACGCCCATGATCGACTTCCTCGACCGGAACATCTTCCAGCCCCACCCCGAGCTGCTGATCTTCATCACCGTCGCGCTCGGCTTCCTCTTCGGCAAGCTCCGCTACAAGGCGATCGCGCTCGGCGCCGTCACCGGCTGCCTGGTGGCCGGACTGCTCCTCGGCGCGCAGTTCGAGGTCACGATCGACGGCACGGTGAAGAACCTCTTCTTCACCATGTTCCTCTTCGCCCTCGGCTACAAGGTCGGCCCCCAGTTCTTCCGCGGCCTGAAGAAGGACGGCCTGCCGCAGGTCCTCAACGCGGTCGTCGTCTGTGTGACGGGCCTCCTCGTCTCATGGGGCTTCGCCGTGATGCTCGGCTACGGCCCCGGGCTCTCCGCCGGCCTGCTCGGCGGCGCGCTCACCCAGTCCGCGGTCATCGGTGTCGCCCAGGACGCCATCGGCAACCTGCCGGGGCTCTCCGCCGACCAGATGAAGAACGAGGAGAACCTGGTCGCGATCGGCTACGCCGTCACGTACCCGCTCGGCACCATCCTCTGCGCCATGCTCCTCGCCAACGTCCTGCCCAAGCTGTACAAGCGGGACCTGGCCGAGGAGTCCGCGCGGCTGGCCAAGGAGCTGGACGCCCCGGGAGACAACCCCGACCTGGCCGAGGGCTACTACGAGGTCGTCCTCCGTGCGTACGAGATGGATCATTCGCCGCTGGTCGGCCGGACCATCGACGACTTCGAGAACCAGCAGAAGGAGCTCGGGCACCGCATCTACATCACCCGGGTGCGGCGCGAGGGACAGGTCCTCGCCCACGACCAGCGGACGGTGCTGCGCTCGGGCGACGTGGTCGCCGTCAGCGCGCTGCGCGGCTCGCTCGTCGACTTCGACGCCCGCACCCGCATCGGTCCCGAGACGGACGACGTGGAGCTGCTCGGCTACGAGACGGAGACCCTGCACGTCGTCGCCTCGAACAAGAAGCAGCTCGGCAGGACCGTCGCCGACCTGCGCCGCGAGCCGTTCATGGTCGGCGTCTACATCGACAAGATCTACCGCTCGGGTGCGGAGTTCCCGTACCGGCTCTCCACGACGCTGGAGCGCGGCGACACGGTGATCCTCACCGGCCCGAAGCGCCTGGTGGACCCGGCGGGCAAGGCGATCGGCAAGCCCGTGCCGACCTCCTTCGCCACCGACATGCTCTGGGTGGGCCTCGGCATCTTCCTCGGCGGCTGCATCGGCATCCCGGCGCTGACCGTGTCGGGCGTGCCGATCTCGCTGTCCACCTCCGGCGGCGCGCTGATCATGGGTCTGGTCTTCGGCTGGATCCGCGGCAAGTACCCGACGTACGGCAATGTGCCGCCCGGGGCCCAGTGGTTCATGGACACCCTCGGGCTCTGCCTCTTCGTCGCGGTCGTCGGCATCAACGCCGGGCCCAGCTTCACCAGCGGCCTCTCGACGGCCGGCTGGGGGCTCCTCGTCTGGGGCGCGGTGGCGACGGTGATCCCGCTGCTCGTGGGCTTCGGCGTCGGCCACTACGTCCAGAAGATCCGCTTCCCGATCCTGATGGGCGTCCTGGCCGGTGGTCAGACGACGACCGCGGCGATCGGCGCGATCAACGAACAGTCCAAGTCCCAGATCCCCACGCTCGGTTACACGATCCCCTACGCGGTGGGCAACGTCCTGCTGACCATCTGGGGCGCCGTGATCGTCATCCTCAACCACTGAGCCGCAGCCCTCTCGTACGTAAGGAAGTCACCGTGCCCAAGACCACCTTCACCCGCGAGGAGATCCAGTCCTTCGCGCAGCTCTCGCCGTTCGAGCTGAAGGACAAGTTCATCCAGATCGCGCAGGCCGCGCAGGCCGACAAGCCCGGCCAGAAGGAGAAGTCGCAGGCCCAGATGCTCAACGCGGGCCGCGGCAACCCGAACTGGGTCGCCACCGGGCCCCGCGAGGCCTTCTTCGCGCTCGGCTACTTCTCCCTCTCCGAGTCGCGCCGCGTCTGGACCGCCGACAACCTCGGCGGCATGCCCGAACTCCGGGGCGCCGGCGACCGCTTCGACACCTTCGTACGGCGGCACCCGGACCTGCCCGGGATCGAACTGCTGCAGAGCTGTGTGGAGTACGCGGTCGAGCGCTTCGGCTTCGACAAGGACGCGTTCGTGCACGAGCTGACCGACAGCACGATCGGCGACAACTACCCCGTACCGGACCGGATCCTGCCGCACACCGAGCAGATCGTGCGCGGCTACGTGAACGACGAGATGTTCGGCGGGCGGCCGCCCGCCGGGAACATGTCGCTCTTCGCGACCGAGGGCGGCACGGCCGCCATGTGCTACATCTTCGACTCCCTGTTGAAGAACGGGATCCTGAAGAAGGGCGACCGGATCGCCCTGATGGTGCCGGTCTTCACCCCGTACATCGAGATCCCCGAGCTCGACACGTACGACTTCGACGTCGTGAACGTCAACGCGAGTCTCTTCGCGGAGACGGGCGTGCGCGAGTGGCGCTACCCGACCGAGGAGGTCGCCAAGCTGGCGGACCCCTCGGTGAAGATGGTCTGCGTCGTGAACCCGTCGAACCCGCCGTCCCTGGCACTGAGCGAGCGGGTCACGAACCAGATCAAGGACATCGTCGCCACCACGAACCCGAACCTGCTGCTCGTCACGGACGACGTGTACGGCACCTTCGTCGAGGGCTTCCGCTCGCTCGCCGCCGACCTGCCGCGCAACACGCTCCTCGTCTACTCGTACTCCAAGCACTACGGCTGCACCGGCCACCGGCTCGGCGTCATCGGCCTCCACGACGACAACGTCATCGACGAGATGATCGCGAACCTGCCGCAGGACGTGAAGGCGCGCCTGAGCAAGCGGTACGGAACGCTCTCCCTGGAGCCGGAGAGGATCCGCTTCGTCGACCGTCTGGTCGCCGACTCCCGCCAGGTCGCCCTCAACCACACGGCCGGGCTCTCGCTCCCCCAGCAGGTCATGATGTCGCTGTTCTCGCTCTTCGACCTGCTCCCCGAGGGCCAGGCGTACAAGGAGAAGATCCGCGGCATCGTGCGCCAGCGCCTCGACCTGCTCCTCGAAGGCGCCCAGATGAAGATCGCCGAGGACCCGAAGCGGGCCGGGTACTACATCGAGCTCGACCTGCTCGCGGAGGCCGAGCGGGTGCACGGGAAGGACTTCGCCGACTTCCTGGAGAAGAACTACGAGCCGGTCGACCCGCTGTTCCGTCTCGCCGAGCAGACCAGCGTCGTCCTCCTCAACGGCGGCGGCTTCGACGGCCCCCAGTGGTCGGTCCGGGTGTCGCTCGCCAACCTCGACGACCTGGACTACCTGAAGATCGGCCACCATCTGCGGGCGATCTTCAACGACTACGCGGAGGAGTGGAGGGTCTCCCGGGCCTGACGGCCGACGGGCACAGGGGTGCGCGCCCCGGCCGGGAGGTGGGGTGGCCCGGCCGGGGCGCGCGGTGTGGGGGGCGCGATGGCTCCTGGGGTGGGACGTACGGAGTGGGGCGTGCGGGATGGGCTACTTGTAGGCGGCGAAGGCCTTCGTGAAGGCCAGCGGCTGCTGGAGGATCGAGGAGCAGGTGGCGTCCGCGTAGTTCACCGCGCCGGCCGCGCACTGCTTGTCCCGGGTCGAGGACCACATCGACAGCCAGCCGATCCCCTTCGACTTCGCGAAGTCGACGAGCTGGGTGGCGTCGTCGACCTTGAAGATCTCGCTGGCGACGTCGTTGACGCCGATCATCGGGGTGACGGCGACGGCCTTCCAGGCGGCCGCGTCGGAGAGCCCGAGGACACCCTTGATCTGGGCCTGTGTCGCGGTCGCGGCCTGGATCGCGTACGTGCCCATGTCGGCGCTGTAGGCCGGCCCGTAGTCCATCGCCATGATGTTGACGGCGTCGATACGGACCCCGTTCCGCTTGGCGTCGGCGAGCAGGTCGACGCCCGGCTGGGTCAGGCCCTCGGGCATGACCGGCAGGGTGAAGGAGACGTTCAGGCCGGGGTGGGACTTCTGGAGCTGGGCGATCGCCTGCGAGCGGCGGGTGTTGGCGGCGGTGTCCGGCAGGGCGGCGCCCTCGACGTCGAAGTCGACCTTGGTGAGCTTGTACTGGTCGATGACCTTGCCGTACGCGGCGGCGAGCGCCGAGGAGGACGAGCAGTTCAGGGCCAGCTCGTGACCGGCGGCGCCGCCGAAGGAGACCCGGACGTCCCCGCCCTTGGCGCGCAGGGCGCCTATCTGGGCGGCGACCTTGTCGTTCGCCAGGTCGGTGACCCCGCCCCACAGCGGGGCGCAGGAGCCGCCGGAGGTGATGAAGGCGAGGTTGAACTCCTTCACGCCGGTGGCGTCGGCGGTCGCGAGCAGGTCGTACGTCGGGTAGAGCGAGGTGTCGACGTACGGGGCGTACTGGGCGGCCGTGACGGGGGCGCCGGTCGCGGTCGCCGTGGGCGTCGGGGTGGGGGTGGGGGTGGCGGTGGGTGTGGGCGCCGTGGTCGCGGTGGCGGTCGGCCTGGGGCTCGTGGTGGCCGTGGCCGTCGGCTTGGGCGTCGCGGTGGCCGAGGGGGAGGCCGTGGCGGTGGGCTGCTCGGTGGGGCGGCCGCTGGGGGTGGGGGCGGTGCCTCCGGCGGAGCAGGTCGCCTTGTTGATGAGGCAGTTGGCGGGGTCGCCGGCCTGCCCGGCGGCGGAGGTGACGAATCCGACGGTGACGGACTGGCCGGGGGCGAGCTGCTTGTTCCAGCTCGCGGGCTTCACGGTGACGTGGCTGCCGGAGACGGTGTGCTCGCCGTTCCAGAGGCTGCCGATGGTCGTCCCGGCCGGGAGGTCGAACTCCAGGGTCCAGTCGGACTGGGCGGCGGAGGTCTCGTTGGTGACGACGTACTGGCCGGTGTAGCCACCGGTCCAGGAGCTGGTCCTGGTGTACGCGGCGCCGACCGCTGCGGCCTGGGCCGTGCCGGTGAGCACGAACGCGGCGCCGCCGACGACCGCCGCGGCGACGACCGCTCCGACGACCTTGGTCCTGGTGCTCGCCCTGCGCCGGTGCGAACTGGTGCCCATCGCGTGCCTGCCTCTGCGTGCTGGGGGTGGGGTGGGGGTGCGGCAGCACGCTAGCGACCGGAGAACGGACAAAAAGGCGTCCGGGGGCGCGGGCGGGGATCCTTAGGGTCCGCTTAAGGAGGGCATCGGAACCACGAAAGGTTGGGGGGCTGGGGGCGGCTCAGCCTTCGGCGGCCCGGCGGGTGCCCGTGCCGCCGCGTCGGCGGCGGGGCGGGCGGTGACCCCTGCGGCCGGCCGCGCCGCCCGTGCGGCGCCCGTCGAGGCCGATCCAGATCCTGACCTCCGTACCGCCGAGGACCGAGTGCCCGATGCGGACGTCGCCGCCGGTGACCTCCGCCATCCGCCGCACGATGTCCAGGCCGAGGCCCGTGGAGCCGTCCCGGGCCCCGCTGTTGCCCCGGGCGAGCGCGGCGGCGGGGTCGGCGATGCCGGGGCCCGCGTCGGAGACGAGGACGATGACGGCGTCGTCGCCGTTGTGGACGTCGATCGAGAAGGCCGTGCCCTCGGGGGTGTGCCGGAAGACGTTGCCGAGCAGGGCGTCGAGCGCGGCGACGAGTTCGGGGCGGGCGACCGGGATGCGGACCGGGCGCTCGACGCCCGCGACCCGGACCCGGCGGCCCTCGTCCTCGGCGAGCGCCGACCAGAACTCCATCCGGTCGCGCACCACTTCGGCGGCGTCGCAGCCCGCGCCGGGCCCGGTCGCCTGGGTCTGCGGCTTCGCGTCCCGGGCGGTCCGGATGATGATGTCGACCTCGCGCTCCAGCTGCTCGACGGCCGCGCGGGTCTGTTCGGCAGCCGGACCGGAGCCCAGCGAGGCCGCGTTGAGCCGGAGCACGGTGAGCGGGGTGCGCAGCCGGTGGGAGAGGTCGGCGGCCAGTTCCCGTTCGTTGGTGAGGAGTTGGACGACCTGGTCGGCCATGGAGTTGAACGCGACGGCGGCCGACTTGAGTTCGGGCGGGCCCTCCTCGGGGACCCGCGCGCCGAGCTTGCCCTCGCCGAGGTCGTGGGCGGCGCCCGCGAGCCGCTGGGCGGGCTGGACCATCCGGACGCCGAGCCGGTCGGCGACGGCGACGGAGCCGACGATCAGGGCGATGCCGACCCCTGCGAGGACCAGCCAGGCGGTGGCGACACCGTTGGACACCTCGCCCTCGGGGACGAAGAGTTCGACGACGGCGACCTTGCCGCTGCTGAGCGCGGTGGGCTGGAGCAGCGCGAAGCCGCCCGGGACCTCGGCGATGGACGCCCGGCCGAGCCGGCGGGTGGCGGAGAGCTCCTCCTCGCCGGCCCGCCGGGTGCCGATCTCCAGGCCCGTGTCGCCGGGTTCCGCGGCGGGCACGTGGACGGCGAGCCGCCCGGCCGCCCCGTCCTCGGTGGTGGCGACGGCCTTGTCGAGTTCGTCGCGGTCGGTGGTGATGGCGAGCACGGGGGCGAGGCCGGCGGCCCGCCGTTCGGCGTTGGAGAAGGCCCGGTCGCGGGCCATCTCCTTGACGACGAGCCCGAGGGGGACGGCGAAGGCGACGACGACCATGGCGGTGACGGCGAGCGACACCTTGACGAGCGCCCATCTCACGGCTGCGGCTCCCGGGGCGGCTCCAGCTTCACGCCGACCCCGCGCAGGGTGTGCAGATAGCGGGGGCGGGCGGCCGTTTCACCCAATTTCCGCCGTAGCCATGACAGATGTACGTCGATGGTCTGGTCGTCCCCGTACGACTGCTGCCACACCTCGGCGAGCAGCTCCTTGCGCGGGACGACGACTCCGGGCCGCCCGGCGAGGAACGCGAGCAGGTCGAACTCGCGCCGGGTGAGGTCCAGGGGCGCCCCGTCGAGCTCCGCCTGACGGCGCAGCGGGTCGACGGTGAGCCCGCCGACCTGGATCGCCCTGGACGGCGGCGCCTCGCCGGCGGCGGACCGGGCCCGGCGCAGGACGGCGGCCATCCGGGCGGACAGGTGGTCGACCGAGAAGGGCTTCACGAGGTAGTCGTCGGCCCCGGCGTGGAGGAGCCGTACGATCTCCGCCTCGTCGTCCCGGGCGGTCGCGATGATCACCGGTACGTCGGTGATTCCGCGCAGCATCTTGAGCGCCTCGGACCCGTCCAGGTCGGGCAGTCCGAGGTCCAGGATGACCACGTCGAAACGGAAATGGGCGACCTCGCGCAACGCCTCCAGAGCCGTACCGACGCTCCGTACCGTGTGGGAGGCCTCGGAGAGCTGGCGGATGAGGGCGGAGCGCACGAACTGGTCGTCCTCGACCACGAGCACACTTGCCATGGGCCGCACCGTACGCCATTCGGGGGAATGTGAAGGAGGGGAGCACCCTCCGGTGGGGGTCCGCCGGGAGTGGTGCAGTATGGCCCCGATGCGAAGAGGACTCGTTCACGCCCTGGCCTGGTCGCTCGCCACCGGCGCGGCGGTCACCCTGTCCTGGTGGGGAGTGCACACGGTGCTGTCCGGCACGGTGTACGACCCCCCGCGGGCACTGCCCCTCCCGGCCGGCAGTGCCGACGAACCGGTCACGGCCGGCAGCGATCCGCTGTCCTCCTCGACCCGGCGGCCCCGGACCGTCGAGCCCACCGGGTCCGTCACGAAGAAGCCCACGCCGAGCGGTGACCGTTCGGCCCCGTCCACCCCGTCGGCGCCCCCGTCACGGACGACGAAGCCGACGCCGCAGGCTCCCCCCGCCACCGCTCCCCCCACGGACTCGAACGTGAAGAGCTACACCGTGGACGGCGGCCGGGTGACCTTCGACCTGGGCGCGACCTCGGCCGAGCTGGTCTCGGCGATCCCCGCCTCCGGCTGGCAGATGCAGGTGTGGAAGCAGCCGAGCTGGATCCGGGTCACGTTCACGGCGGACGGCCGCGAGCTGTCCGTCTTCTGCGTCTGGCACGACACCGCGCCCCGCGTGGAGATCGACGACCGCGCGGTCTGACCCGGCGACCGGACGACCGGACGACCGGACCACCAGGCGATCAGGCGATCAGGCGACCACGCGATCAGCGGAAGACGGACGCGGGCGGTACGGGTGAGGGCTTGGCGCTCGCGTCGGTGACCGGCGCCGCTCCCCCGGCGAAGTCGGCGAGGGCCCGCCCGTGTTCGACCCGGCCCGGGTGCGGGTCGGTGGCGACCCGGCGGGTCAGCTCGGCCACCGGCAGCTCCCGGTCGGAGGCGAGCAGCACCGCGTTGCCGAAGCGGCGACCGCGCAGCACCGTCGGGTCGGCGGTCAGCGCCAGCTCGGGGAAGACGGCGGCGGCCGTGGCGATCTGGCCGCGCAGATGCGTCAGGGGCGGTCCGTCGGCGAGGTTCGCGGCGTAGAAGCCGCCGGGCCGCAGCACCCGCCGCACCTCGCCGAGGAACTCGGTGCTGGTCAGATGCGCCGGGGTGCGGGCCCCGCTGAACACATCGGCGATGACGAGGTCGGCCCAGCCGTCCTGGACCTTGGCGAGCCCCGCACGGGCGTCGGTGGAGCGGACCCGGATCCGGGCACCGGTGTCGAGCGGCAGTTCCCGGCGTACGAGCTGCACGAGGAGCCCGTCGAGTTCCACGATCTGCTGCGTGGAGCGGGGCCGGGTCGCGGCGACGTACCGGGCGAGGGTGAAGGCGCCGCCACCGAGGTGGACGACCTGCAGCGGCCGGTTCGGCGGGGCGGCGAGGTCGGCGATGTGGCCGAGGCGGCGCTGGTACTCGAAGGTGAGGTGCGCGGGGTCGTCGAGGTCCACGTGGGACTGCGGGGCGCCGTCGATGAGCAGCGTCCAGGCGCGCGGGCGCTCCCGGTCGGGTATGAGTTCGGCGAGCCCGCCGTCGACGGTCTCGACGACGGAGGCGGCGGACGCCGCCCGGTCGCGCTGTTTGTTCCTGGCCACGGGCCCATTATCGGGGCATTCTCGACGGACCCGCCCGACAGCCCCGGCCACCCCGACGGCCCCGACACGGGAGCCCGGTCCGGTCGGCGGCCCGAGCGACGGCGAGAGCGACGGCCCGGCGGCCGGGCCTCAGTGGCAGCCGTCGGCCGCCTCGATGAGCCGGGCCGCCTCGCCGAGCGCCTCGCGCAGGACGACGGGGTCGGTGACGGGGTCGGTGTCGCCCGGGGGCAGCAGCCAGCCGGCGGGGCGGGGCGCGTCCCCGGCGGGTTCGGGCAGCTCCGGCAGCTCGGGGAGGCGAAGGCCGCGCCCCGAGGTCCGCGTACACGCGCTGCCGGGCATGTCCCAGGCGGCCGCCGTGCCCGGCGGGACGAGGAAGCCCAGGGTGTCGCAGGAGCCGTCGTGCACGACGGGGCCGACGGCGGGGGCGGCGCCGCGGCGCAGGATGTCGACGGCCTCCAGGCCCTGCCGGACCGGCACGGTCACCAGGTCCCAGGGTTCGGCGGCGGGCTGGGGCCCGGCCGGAACCGGCGCCTGGGGATGGGACGCGCAGGCGTCCGGGGCGGGTGCGTGCCACGTGGCCGACTGCGAACCGATCTCCGACATGAGACCCCTCCTCGCTCCTGAGGAGACACGTTCCGTCTCTCCCTTACGGTTCAACGCCCGTGCGCGTCAACGGCTACGGCGCCATGCCGCCGCAAAGGATGGCAGTTCATGGCAGATCGCAGGCGAGATATCCGATTTGTAGCCAAACTCTGCGTACGCATCCAGTCACAGCAGGTACGTTCTTGCCGCCGGACCACCCGGCAGCACAGGAGAGGGCTCGGCCATGGCGACGTCACGGGCAGTTCCCAATCTCGCCTTCCGCCGGCTCCGCGGACAGCATTCGCCGGCGGAGTTCGCCGCGGCGGTCCGCCGGGCGGCGCGGGAGATCGGCGAACAGGTCGCGTGCGACGCCCGCTACATCGGGCGCGTGGAGGCGGGCGAGATCCGCTGCCCCAACTACGCGTACGAGCGGGTCTTCCTGCACATGTTCCCCGGTCTGGGCCTCTCCGACCTGGGCTTCTCCGCGCGGGAGACGGTGCGCGGCCGGCGGCAGCCGGTCGCGGCCGGGGCTCCGCCTCCCGCCGCCATCTCGACCCGGAACGATGAGGAGAGCGACGTGCTGCGTCGCGCATTCATGACGAGCGGCTCCGCCACCCTGGCGGCCGCCTCGCTGGGACTCGGCGGCCCCGCCGTCGCGATCCCCGCCCCCCGCGGCACCCACCGGATCGGCGACGCCGAGGTGAGGGCCGTCGAGGACGCAGTACGGCAGATCCGTCTGCTCGACGACCGGCACGGCGCCGACGGGCTCTACAAGGTCGCCGCCCAGCCGCTCCGAGCCGCGTACGCGCTGCTCGACACCGGCACCATGACCCGCCGCTCCACCGAGGACCGGCTGCACGCGGGCGCGGGCGAGCTCTCCCTCTCCGTCGGCTGGCTGGCCCACGACTCGGGCCGGCACGAGGACGCGCGCTCGCACTACGCCGAGGCCCTCGCCACCGCGCGCGTGTCGGGGAACGCGGCCCTGGAGGCGCACGCCTTCTGCAACACGTCCTTCCTGGCCCGGGACACCGGCCGGTACCGCGAGGCGGTGCGGGCGGCGCAGGCGGGCCTGCGGGCCGCGCAGCCGCTGGACTCGGCCCGGCTGCTCGCCCTGCTCTCGCTGCGGGAGGCGGGCGCGTGGGCGGGACTCGGCGACCGCTCGGCCTGCGAGCAGGCCCTCGGCCGCGCCCACGGCTTCTTCGACCGGGGCGCGGCGGACGACGACCCCGAGTGGATGTCGTTCTTCGGGGAGCCGGAGCGGGAGGCCCTGGAGGCGCAGTGCTGGTCGGCCCTGGGCGACTGGGGCCGGGCCGCCCGGCACGCCCACCGGGCCACGGTCCTGCAGAACCCGCACTTCGCCCGGAACCTCGCGCTCTACCGCGCTCATCTCGCCAAGGACCTGGCGCACGCCGGACGCCCGGACGAGGCCGCGGCCGAGGCGAAGCGGGTGGTGGACTCCCTGGAGGGCATCGCCTCGGCGCGTATCCGCGGGATGCTCTCGGACACGCGCCAGGCCCTGGCCTCGTACTGAACCGCGGCCCGGGGGCGCGGTTCAGGATTCGCGACCCTGGGCGCGTACGGAATCCGCGACCCGGCGGCGCGTACGGGATCCGCGGCCCGGGGCCTGCTACTCCAGGTGCCCGGTGTCGTTCCAGCGCTCGACCGCCGGGGCGCCGTACGCCCAGCCGAGGACCGACAGGCTCGTCGGGTCGAGGCGGATGCGGGACGCGAAGGAGACGTCCTCGCCGAGCCAGCGGGCGCCGATCGAGCGCAGGATGTGCCCGTGGGCGAAGACCAGGACGTCACGGTCGGCCGAGCGGGCCCAGTTCACGACCTCGTCGGCACGGTCCGAGAGCTGCGCCATGGTCTCCCCGTCCCGGACTCCGTCGCGCCAGATGAACCAGCCCGGCTGGATGTCCTGGATCTGCGGCGGGGTCAGCCCCTCGTACGCCCCGTAGTCCCACTCCATCAGCGCGTCCCACGGCTCGGCCCGCTCGCCGAAGCCGGCGATCTCACAGGTCTCGCTCGCGCGGACCAGCGGGCTGGTGCGCACCTCCACGCCGGGCAGCCCCTGCCAGGGGCCGCGGTGGAGGCGCTCTCCGAGGAGCTTCGCGCCGCGCCGCCCCTCGTCGAGCAGCGGGATGTCGGTCCTGCCGGTGTGCCGGCCGAGAAGTGACCACTCGGTCTGGCCGTGCCGGGCGAGCAGGATGCGCGGTGCCATGGGAAGGATCTCCAGGGGTTCACGGTGCGGACGTGCCTCTCTCCCATCATCGCCCACGTGGATTCGGGGTGACGTCCGGGCAACCTCCGGTCGGCGTCCGGCGTCCACTCCCCTGGGGCGATCACCGGTCGGGGGGACTTTTCGTATGCGCAAGCCACGCTGGTGGGCCGAGTTGTCGCTGATCGCGGTCGTGTACGCGGCCTACTCGTGCGGCCGGCTGCTCGTGCGCGGCGACGAGGCCTCGGCCGTCGAGCACGGGCTGGCGATCCTGCGTCTTGAGGAGCTGCTCGGGATCGACGCCGAGCACCCGCTGAACCGGCTGTTCACGGACGTGCCCGCGCTCGGGATCCCGGCGGACTTCGCGTACGCCTCCCTGCACTATCTCGTCACCCCGGCGATCCTGATCTGGCTCTTCCGCCGCCGCCCGGCGCACTACCGGGCCGCCCGGACCTGGCTGATGGCCTCCACGCTGCTCGGTCTGGTCGGCTTCACGCTGCTGCCCACCTGCCCGCCCCGGCTGCTCGACCCGGCGTACGGCTTCACCGACACGATGGCCCACTTCAGCGCGTACGGCTGGTGGGGCGGCGAGGCCAGTGCACCGCGCGGACTCGGCGGTCTCACGAACCAGTACGCGGCCATGCCCAGCCTGCACGTCGGCTGGGCGCTGTGGTGCGGGGTGATGCTGTGGCGGTACGGGCGGACGCCTGCGGCGAAGGCCCTCGGGGTGGCGTATCCGCTGGTCACCACGCTCGTGGTGATGGGGACCGCCAATCACTATCTGCTGGACGCGGTCGCCGGTGCGGCCGTGATGGGCGCCGGTCTGCTGCTGACCCCGTACGTGCTGCGGCTCGCCCGGCGACTGCGCGGGACGGCGGAAGCGCCCCCGGTTGTCAGTGGCGGATGCGAGACTTCCACGGGTGAGCGCATCCCTGGACAGCGGTCTGTCCCGACCTCCGCAGACGACACGTCGAAAGCTGCTCGCTGAGCTGCGCGGACCGGCCACTCCGCCGCGTCCGCTGGACGCGCGGGCCCTCGCGGCACTGGCCGCCAACCCCGGCTGCCGACGCCGGGCCCTGCTCGACGGCGCCGGGGTCGACAAGTCCGCGCTGGCCGCGAAGCTCGGCTCGCCGGCCCCGTTCGGGCAGTCCCAGTTCGCGATCGTGCGGGGCAACTCCTTCGAGGCGAAGGTCAAGGCGGACGGCGGCCGCGAGCTGCTGCGCCTGATCGGTGTCGACGAGCCGGGCACGGTGTCCGTGCCCGATCTGGCGGCGGCCGGGCCCGAGGGCCGGGTGGCGCGCACGGCGCTCGCCCTGCGGGAGGCGACCGCGGCCGAGGGGTGGGCGCTGCTCGACCATCCGCTGCTCGCCCTCGAGGTGGCCGGTTCTCCGGTGTACCTGGAGCCCGACGCCGTGGTGGTCCGCCCCGACGGCGGGTGGACGGTCGTGGAGATCAAGTCGTTCCCGATGGTCGACGGCGCGGCCGACGCGTCGAAGGTGGGAGCGGCGGCCCGGCAGGCCGCCGTGTACGTGCTCGCGCTCGAACGGGTGGCGGCGGTGACCGAGGGCGCCAGGGTCGCGCAGTCGGTGCTCCTCGTCTGCCCGAAGGACTTCTCGAACGTGCCGACGGCCTCGGTCGTCGACGTCCGCAAACAGCGGTCGGTCACCCGGCGTCAGCTCGACCGGCTGACCCGGATCGACGAGATCGCGGCCGCCCTGCCGGAGGGCGTCAGCTTCGATGTGGCGGAGCGCTCGGCGGAGGAACTGACGGCCGCCGTGGAGTGCGTGCCCCATCAGTACGCGCCGGAGTGCCTGGCCGCGTGCGAGCTGGCCTTCCACTGCCGGTCGCGGGCCCGGGAGGCGGACGCGGTGGAGACCCTCGGCCGTTCGGTACGGGGTGAGCTGGGCGGCCTGTCGACGGTCGGCGCGGTGCTCGCGGCCTCGCGGGGCGAGGAGGGCGACCCGGAGGACCCGGCGGTGGCGGCGCTGCGCCGGGCGCGGGCGCTGCGCCAGGAGGCGCTGACGGAGACGGGGGCCCCCGGATGTCGCTGATCTCCACGCTCGCCCGGATGGAGGCCGTCGAGTCGGGCCGCGCGCAGCCCCTCGCGACCGTCCGGCACCGGCGGCTCTCCGAGCGGCCGCTCGTCCTCGTCCCGCTGACCACGGCCGGTGAGGCGGGGGCCCCGTTGGGCGCCCTCGTCGGCACCGACCCCGAGGAGCCGCGGCTCCTGGTGGTGGCTCAGCCCCGGGACCGGGACCTGAGGTTCGCGTTCCTCGCCGATCTGGCCGAGGAGGTCCTGCCGTACATCGACTCCTTCGCGGCGGTCGTCGAGGCGGCGGAGAAGAGCGAGGTCGACCCGGAGACCGGCAAGAAGGTGAAGGTCGAGGTCGAGCTGTGCGCGGACGCGCCGCAGCTGATCGTGCCGAGCCGGGCCGGCATCGAGTACGTACGGCTGCTCGGGCGGTCCACGCGGTTCCGGCGGACGGCCGAGCAGGACCCGGAGACGCCGTTCCCCGCGCCGCCGCGCGTCCCGCTGCTCGGGCGCTGGCTGACGCACTTCGGCGACCGGGCCCGGGTGCCCGGCTCCTCGCTGCTGCTGTCGGCGACGGATCTCCTCAACCGGCACTGGGCGACCGGGCAGTCCTCCCTGGAGGACCAGCACCTGGGCGCGCTGCTCGCCTGGATCGATCCGTCCGACGCGGCGCGGGGCACTGCGGAGCCGGGCGCCGAGGCGGCCCTCCGGGCCGAGACGGGCCGGGACTCCCAGGGGCAGCTGCTGTGCCCGCCCGCCGGGCCCGCCACCGACCCCGCCTTCGACAACCGGCTCCTCGCGCCCGCGATCGAGCGGTACGACCGGGCCCGGCAGGCCGTCGGCGCCGCCGAGGACGGCGAGGCCGCCGAGCGCGGACTCGGCGAACTGCACGGGGCCGAGCGGGAGCTGCGCCGGCTCGTCGCCTCCCAGATGAAGCCGACCTGGGACGCGGTCTGGCGGGCGATCGGCCTGCTTCGGGAGCTGCCGGAGGGCGCCAGGGTCGAGGACCGCTGGACCCGCGACCGCTGGTCCTTCACCGCTCACCGGGACCGGGTCACGGCCGGTGAGCCGCCGCAGCCGCGCCGGGACGACGCCGTGACGGCGGCCCGGAAGCTCGCCGCGCGCGAGCAGGCGCAGGGTCAGCTGGAGGCGCAGGAGGCCCTCGACGATCCCCTGGTGCTCGCCGGACGGCGGCTGTCGGGCGAGGCGTTCACGGGCGAGGTGGTCGAGGTGACGATGGCGTGGACGGAGTCCAAGCGGCCCGCGCCCCGTCCGCTGCTCACCGTCCGCACCGAGGACCGGCCGCACCTGGGCGAGAAGGTGAAGGTGTACCGCTCGCTCGACGGGAAGCCGCAGTCGGCGGAGTTCGTGCGGTACGAGGAGGACGGGGCGCTGCTCCTGCGGCTCCTCGACAAGATGGGCCGTTCGAAGGAGCCCGTGGAGGGCTCGGTGCCGGAGAAGGGCGAGCGGATCGCCTGGACGCTGTTCGAGCACGACCAGCGGGTCGGGCCGCAGCTGCCGGAGGCGGAGGAGACGCCCTGGACGCACGGCGGTCCGCCCCGGTCGGACGCCGTGGAACTGCCCGACGCCGTGACCGCGGAGGACGTGCTGTGACCGTGTTCGACCTGTCGACGCCGCCCTTGGACGGTTCGGCGCCCTTCGATCCTTCGGCGGAGGCCGGCAGGGCCACCGCCGGCATCCTGGCCGACACCCTGCACGGCACCGCGCGCGGTGTCGTCGTGGACTCCCCCCCCGGCGCCGGGAAGTCGACGCTGGTGGTGCGGGCCGCGCTCGAACTCGCCGCCGCCGGGCGCCCCCTCATGGTGGTGGCCCAGACGAACGCGCAGGTGGACGACCTGGTCCTGCGGCTCGCCGAGAAGGAGCCGGACCTGGAGGTCGGCCGACTGCACTCGAACGACAGCGACCCGTACGACAAGACGCTCGACGACCTGGAGAACGTACGGAAGTCGGCGAAGGCCGGTGAGCTGGCCGGGCTGCCGGTCGTCCTCTCCACGGCGGCCAAGTGGGCGCACGTGAAGAACGTCGAGCCCTGGGCGCACGCGATCGTCGACGAGGCGTACCAGATGCGCTCCGACGCGCTGCTCGCCGTGGCGGGGCTCTTCGAGCGGGCGCTGTTCGTGGGCGACCCCGGGCAGCTGGACCCGTTCTCGGTGGTGGGCGCCGAGCAGTGGGCGGGGCTCTCGTACGACCCGTCGGCGAGCGCGGTCTCCACCCTGCTCGCGCACAACCCGGAGCTGCCGCAGCACCGGCTGCCGGTGTCCTGGCGGCTGCCCGCCTCGGCGGCGCCGCTGGTCTCGGACGCCTTCTACCCGTTCACGCCGTTCCGCAGCGGCACCGGGCACGGGGACCGAAGGCTCTCCTTCACGGTCGCGTCGGACGGTTCGGGTCCCGACCGGGTCCTCGACGAGGCGGCGGAGTCGGGCTGGGGCCTGCTCGAACTGCCCGCCCGGCACACCCCGCGTACCGACCCCGAAGCGGTCGGCGCGGTCGCCCTCGTGGTGCGCCGGCTCCTCGACCGGGGCGGGGCGGCGGTCTCGGAGCGCTCGGAGACCCCCGTACCCCTGACGCCCGACCGGGTCGCGGTCGGCACCGCCCACCGCGACCAGGCGGCGGCGATCCGGGCGGCCCTCGCCGAACTGGGCGTCACGGGCGTGACCGTGGACACCGCGAACCGGCTCCAGGGGCGGGAGTACGACGTGACCGTCGTCCTCCACCCGCTGTCCGGGCGCCCCGACGCGACGGCCTTCCACCTGGAGACGGGCCGGCTGTGCGTCCTCGCCTCCCGGCACCGGCACGCGTGCGTCGTGGTCTGCCGGGCGGGCGTGACGGACCTGCTCGACGCCCACCCGTCGACGGAGCCGGTCCAGCTGGGCGCCGCCGTGTCGTTCCCGGACGGCTGGGAGGCGAACCACGCGGTCCTCTCCCATCTGGAGGAGCACCGGGTGACCTGGACGCCGTGAGCCTCCGGCCCGGTCGAAACCGGGGTGTGGGGGTGGACCCGGGGTGGACCGGGGGCGTACGGGGGAAAGTACGCGCTCTTGCGGGGCGCGGGACAATGGAAGACGGCCCGGGATTCCGGGCCGTGCCTGTGCGAGGAGGAGAAGAACGATGGCGGAACCCGCGGAACGAAGCGGACAGCGACGGCTCAGGCCGGCACCGTTGATCTTCGAGCCTGCCGAGGCGACCGCCGACCCGGAGCACTTCTTCGACCTGGAGTCGATAGACGATCCGCGCGAGCTGCTGTCCCGCGCGACGGAGCTGACGCTGGCGTTCCGCGCGGCGACCGACCGGGCGACCGAGTTCCAGGCGATCGCGGCGGCGCAGTTGGCGGATCCGCGCCGGTTCGACCGCCTGACGGCGGCGGACGTCGCCGAGCGGGCGCAGTGGACCGAGGACTACGCCCGGAAGATGATCGAGTTCGGCCGCGACCTGATCAGGACGAACGGCCGGCCGGCGGAGGACTGACCGGAGGACTGACCGGAGGGCCGAGCGGGGGAGGCCGGACCGAGGTCGAGCCGGGGCCTAGCGGGGGGCCGGACCGGGGCGCCGGACCGGAGTCGAGCCGGGGTGGACCGGCATCCCCCGAGTGGCCTAAAAAGCACCTCTGGCATATGCCGGGGGTGCACGATACTCCCCTCCCTCCTCTTCTGTCCGGGATTCCATGAACTCTCGGCGACCGTCGCGTGACAGCCGGTAGACCTGGAGTCATGACGACGTGGCTGCGCGACGAGACCCCGCACGACATCTTCCGGTTCCTCCGGGAGGGCGACGAGGGGCGGCACCAGACCGCTCGGGTGACCGCCGACGGGGCCGCCTGGCTCGCCTCGGCCGCCGGGGGCCGTGAGGCCGCCCTCACCCGCTGGGAGGCTCGGCCGACCTCCCCGGCGGCGCTGCCCTGCGGGACGGTCTTCGACGTCGTCAACGTGGACCCGGTCTTCGGGCGCCGGATGCTGGACCGACTGTGGGAGGAGGGCCCGGGTTCGGGGCCCGTCGCCGTGCACCGGGGCCGGATGATGCTGTTCACGGCGCCCGGCACGGCCCAGCGGCTGCCGGCCCTGCTCGACTGGGAGGAATGGGGCGAGGCGGTCCCCCGGCCGCTCTGCCACGGGGTCGGGGACGCGGTGACCGTGCCGCCGCTCGTGCCGTCCGACGCCTCCGGGCCCCGCTGGCTGGTGGCGCCCGACACCCGGAGCCCCTGGCTGCCGGGACCCGAGGTCGTGCTCTGGGCCTGCGTGCGGGCCGTCCGGGCGGCTTCCGCCGCCGACGTGCGGGTATCGATTTTTCCTCCCGCCGATCCGGGTGCTAATGTCTACGACGTCAGCAGGCGCCGCTAGCTCAGTTGGTTAGAGCAGCTGACTCTTAATCAGCGGGTCCGGGGTTCGAGTCCCTGGCGGCGCACAGACGGAAGAAGCCCCTCGCGGAAGCGAGGGGCTTCTTCGTGTTCCCGGTCTCTGCCGTCTCTGCCGGTTCTGCCGCTCAGCCGTCCCTGTCGACGGCGGGCGGGGTGATCCTGACCGTCCAGGCACCCGTTCCGGTGCGTTCCGTGACCTCCACCCGTACCCCCGTTCCGGGCACGGTGAGCGTCTCGCCCTCCTCCAGCGGGGCGTCCGCGAGCGGCGGGTAGACGGAGCGGTCCCAGCAGGCGTCGGTGCGCGGGTGCGCGTCGACGACCTCGACGGGGCCGTCGCCGGAGGCCGTGCCGCCGCGGACCCGGTAGACGAGGACGCCTTCGGTGCAGGTCTCGGCGTCGTTCCCGGCGCTGCTCCGGGCCTCGACCGCGAGGGCGCTGTCGGGGCCCGTACGGACCACGGCGAGCCGGGTGCCGAGGCTGGCGCCGGCGACCGGCTGGGCGTCGGTCGGCTCCAGGCTCACCATCCGGGGACCCGCGCCCTGGACGCAGGCCACCTGGGCGCGGGAGAGCCAGCCGAGCTTCCACTTGTGCCAGCCGAAGAGGTCCGGGGAGAGCCCGAACTGGCTGCCCATGACGTCCCAGTCACCCACATGGGTGTCCCAGTCGCCCTTGCCGTCCGCCGGGCGGTGATAGAGGTCGGGCAGGTCGAAGACGTGCCCGGTCTCGTGGGCCAGGACGTTGCGGTCGGGCGGGTGCCGCTCGAAGACGGTGACGACCCGCTTGATCTCGGTGCCGTCGACCTCCATCGGCCGATCGAGGTTGACGACCTTGGTCGCGTCGGAGTCCACGCCGGGCGCGTCCGGGTCGGCGACGAGGTAGACGATGTCGTACCGAGAGAAGTCGACGCTCGCGTCGGCGGCGCCGATCGCGTCCCGGAGGTAGGCGGCGCGCTGTCCGGCGTCCCAGTCACGCCGTATGCCGTACGCGCTCGACTCCTTCGGCATCGGGGTCCAGACGCGCTGGGGGTGCGGGCGCAGGGTGAAGCGCCCGTAGGAGGCGCGGCTGAAGAACTCGCTGGTGGCGGGGAAGTGGTCGGCGGTGAGTTCGGCCGGATCGGTGAGAGGTTCGGCGTCCGGGAAGGACAGGAAGATCATGACCGCGTCGAGGGCGCGGTCGGGGCGTGGATACGACCTGTTCCAGGTGTCGAGGCCGAGCGAGTGATGGGCCGCGGTACGGGGCAGGGCGCAGGGACTCGCCGAGGGGGCACCGACGGCGGGGCCGGCGACGAGCCCGGTGGCGGCGAGTGCGGCGAGCGAGGTGAAGGCCGCCGCCCCGGCACGCAGCCGCGAGCGTTCCACTCCCCCGGGTGGCTGCTGACCCCTCACGTGGACCTCCGGATCGGGAATGCGGGACACCTCACCCACCTTGTGATGGTTTGCGGCATTTCGCATGTTTCCGCTGCCCCGGTCGGGTGAGGGCGCGCCATGGGGTCGACGCGACACGAGCGCGCTTCAGCTCACGGAAAGTCACATTCGGTCACGTCGCCATCGACCCGTGTCAGACCTGAGCAGAAACGATCGGGCGGGGTGTGACGGTGGGAGGTCTCACAGCGGCGGAGGCCCACCGGAGAGGCCCCGGAGCTGGAAGGCTCCCCCGCACGGGCTCTATGATCGGCACACTCTTCCTTGGCCGACCGTCCCGACCACATGTGACCGGCCCGACTGCACTACGGGAGCGAGCGGTGAGCGGAACCCCCGAAGGACCGGTGCACCCAGAGCCGCCGGAGACGCACGCGGCAGAGCCCGCACTCACGGAGCGTCACCCCGCGCAGCACTCCGAGCAGTACGCCGAGCGTCACTCCGATCACCCCGTCGAGGACCGGACCGACCGCACCGACCGGCGCGCCGACCGCCTCGCCGCCGAACTCCGCGACTACCGCGCCGCCTTCCGGGTCGCCCAGCTCGCGATGGCCGTGGTCGACCAGGACGGCGTCGTCGTCTCGGCCAACGACTCCTTCGGCACCCTCCTCGGCACCGAGCCGGAGGCGCTCCGGGAGCAGGCCGCCGCCGATCTCGTCGACCTCGCGTCCGACGGGCGGACCTGGCACGCGTACCGCGAGGTGCTGCGCGGCCGCCGCTCGCGCTTCCGCTGCACGCGCCGCCTCAAGCACGCCGACGGGCGTTCGCTGTGGGCCGAGGTCACCGTCGCCCCCGTGCCCGACAGCCGGCGGGTCCTGCTGTCGATCGCGGACATCAGCGACCGGCGCGAACTCCAGGCGCGGCTGCGGCACCTCCAGATGCACGACCCGGTGACCCGACTGCCCAACCGCGCCCTGTTCTTCGAGCGCCTCTCGGCGGCCCTGGAGGCCTCCGCACAGGACGCCGCGGACCATGCGGACACTGCGGGCACGGTGAGCGCGGGCGAAACGATCAGCTCGTCGTACGAGTCGTACGGGTATGGCAGAATAGGGCGGATCGGTCTCTGCTATCTCGATCTCGACGGCTTCAAGGCGGTCAACGACACCCTCGGCCACCGCGTCGGCGACCGGCTTCTCGCCGCCGTCGCCGCCCGGCTGACGGAGTGTGCGGACAGCGACGGCTACACCCGCAGCGGCGGCCATCTCGTGGCGCGCCTCGGCGGGGACGAGTTCGCGATCCTGGTCGAGGACTCCACGGGAACGGAGCAACTGGCCGATCTGGCACGCTCGGTGCTGTGCGCGCTCCAGCAGCCCTTCGACCTGGGCGGCCAGCGGCTCTCGGTCTCCGCCTCGATCGGCGTGGTCGAACGCTCCGGGTCCGGCACGACGGCCACCGCCCTGATGCAGGACGCGGACACCACGCTGTACTGGGCGAAGGCGGACGGCAAGGCCCGCTGGACCCTCTTCGACCCGGAGCGCAACGCGCACCGGATGACCCGGCAGGCGCTCTCCTCCACCCTGCGCCCGGCCGTGGAGCGCGGGGAGTTCGCCCTGGAGTACCAGCCCCTCGTGGATCTGACGGACGGGGCGGTGCGCGGGGTGGAGGCGCTGGTGCGCTGGAACCACCCGCAGTTCGGCCCGCTCGCGCCGAATCGGTTCATCGGGATCGCCGAGGAGGACGGCTCCATCGTGGAGCTGGGCCGCTGGGTGCTGCGCACGGCCTGCCGGCAGGCCCGGCAGTGGCAGAAGGACCATCCGCGCGAGCGCCCGATCTTCGTCAGCGTCAACGTGGCGGTCCGTCAGGTCTGGGACTCCGACCTGGTCGCCGACGTGGCCGGCATCCTCGCGGAGACCGGTCTCGCCCCGCACCTGCTCCAGCTGGAGCTCACCGAGTCCGCCGTGATGGGCTCGGCCGGGCGGCCGCTCCAGGCGCTCCAGGCGCTGAGCGACATGGGGGTGCGGATCGCGATCGACGACTTCGGCACCGGCTACTCGAACCTGGCCTATCTGAGCCGACTGCCGGTCTCCGTGCTCAAGCTGGACGGTTCCTTCGTCCGCGGCTTCCAGGACGAGGAGCACGCCAACCCGGCGGACGAGCTGATCGTCGAGGCGCTCGTGCAACTGGCGCACCGGCTGGGGCTCACGGTCACCGCGGAGTGCGTCGAGACCTCGGGGCAGGCGAGCCGGCTGCGCAGGATCGGCTGCGACACGGGGCAGGGCTGGCTGTACTCGCGGGCGGTGGCCCCGGACCGTATCGCGGAGCTGATCGGCACGGAGCCGCTCCCGGTCTGAGGCCCGTGCACCACCGCACGAGGGCATGGAACTGCCCCCGGCCGGAGGGACATTCCGGGCGGGGGCAGCGGTTCATGAGGGGTTCAGCCGGTCAGGGGGACTCGGCCGGTCGGGCACTCAGCAGGCGCCGAGGTCCTTCCAGACGCCCCACTCGCCGGTCGTGCCCGGCGTCTCGTTCTGGGTCCACCACTGGGCCTTGTACTTGCGGCCGTTGTGGGAGACCTCGTTGCCCGCGTTGTAGATCGTGCCGGCCACGTACGCCGGGACCGAGCCGCAACCCGTCGGCGGCGTCGTCGGCGGGGTGGTCGGAGGCGTGGTGGTCGGGGGCGTCGTCGGCGGGGTGGTCGGAGGCGTCGTGGTGGGCGGGGCGGTCGTGCCGCCGAGCGCGGTGTTGATCTGCTTCAGCAGGGTGGCGTTGTCGTCCAGGCCGAGGAGCGAGTACATCATCGCGCCGGCCAGGCCGCGCTGCTTGGCGTAGTCCACCCGGGCCTGGATGGACCGCTGGTTGAGGCCGGTGAAGAACTCGCCGTCCTTGTAGAAGTACGAGGCCTTCGCCTGGTCGTCCCAGAAGGTGGTCGACGCGTTGTCGACGATGCCGCCGAGCTCCTTGTAGTGCGCGATGCCCGCCTGCTGGCTGAGCGGGCGGACGTTGGAGCCGCCGGTCGCGGTGCCCGCGAGGCCGTTGGCGGTCCCGGCCGGGACGCCCTTCCAGCCGCGGTAGTAGAACTCGTAGCCCAGGGTCAGCTTGTTGGCGGGGAAGCCGCCGGCGATGCCGTAGGCGGGCTTGCCGTCGATCCAGGAGTCGATCGCGTTGTCGATCGAGTACTTCTCGGTTCCCGGCGCGATCACGTCGGTCGGGTCGTTCGCACCGGAGTAGAGCGGGGACTGGTGGTACGTCGGCCCGTCGCCGTCCCAGGCGCCGTGCATGTCGTACGTCATGATGTTGGCGTAGTCCAAGTACTGGCCGATCTTGTCGGTCTCGATGTACTTGATCTTGTCCTGGCCGGCCGGGAGGGCCGAGGTCAGCAGGTACTTCTTGCCGCCGTTGGCCGCGCCGTACTCGTCGAGCTGCTTGCGGAACTCGGCGAGGAGCAGCGTGAAGTTCTGCTTGTCCTCGGGGGCGTAGTGGTTGCCCAGGTGACCGCCGGAGGAGCCGGGGTACTCCCAGTCGATGTCGATGCCGTCGAAGATGCCGGCCGCCGTGCCGGCGCCGCCGAAGCCGCCCTCGACGGGCAGGTTGCCCTTGATGTACTGGTCGATGCAGGAGGAGACGAGCTTCTTGCGGCTCGCGTCCGTCTTCGCCGCGTCGCTGAAGAACTTGGAGTACGTCCAGCCGCCGAGCGAGATGTTGATCTTCAGGTGGGGGTACTTCGCCTTCAGTTCCTTGAACTGGTTGAAGACGCCCACGATCGGCTGGTTCCACGTGTCGGCGACGCCGTCGACGCTGTCCGCCGCGCTGAAGGACTTCTGGTAGTCGGCGTACGAGTCGCCCGCACCGTCACCCGCGTTGGGGTTGTTGTCGTCACCGGCGGCCTTGTTGGCCTCGAAACAGGTGAGGTTGGTGGGGTGGATGTTGCCGAACGAGTAGTTGATGACGTCCAGCTGGCTCGCGATGCCCCGGGTGTCGAGGTGCTTGGGGTAGAACGCGTTGCCGTAGACGCTCCACTGGTCGTAGTACGCGATGCGCACACCACCCGCAGCGGCAGTGGTCGTCGTGTCGGCCGCCTGGGCGGAGCCGAGGCCGAC
The DNA here is from genome assembly GCF_045162855.1 of Streptomyces sp. NBC_01077. Taxonomy (NCBI): domain Bacteria; kingdom Bacillati; phylum Actinomycetota; class Actinomycetes; order Kitasatosporales; family Streptomycetaceae; genus Streptomyces; species Streptomyces sp. NBC_01077. The sequence continues at coordinate 3,870,357 of NZ_CP108669.1, forward strand.
GGTCGCCGCGAGGGCGCCGGCGGCGAGGGCCGCGCTGAGGAGCGCGGCGATCAAGGGCTTACGGGGGTGCACGTGCGGCCTCCATCGGGGAGTGCGGGGGTGGTGCCGTACAGGAGCTGGAGCAGTGATAACCGGCACGTGAACAGTGCGTCAATGGTCTGAACCAGATTGAGGACTAGACCAATTCGAGGAGGAAAGGCCTTGTCAGAGGCGCGCAGCACAAAACGGAACCGCCCGCCACCATCGGTGACGAGCGGTTTAAGGTTCACTTAGGGGTGGAGCGGGCCGGATCCGTGCAGGAACCAACCGGTCGCGGAAACCAGGGTTTTTACCCGGCCGCCCCCGGCCCGGAATGCGGCGCCCCGCTTCGCTGCCACCCGGCGCCCCGCTTCGCCGCCACTCGGCGCCCCGGTTCCCCGCCACCCTGCCGGGGCCTCCATGACCCCCCTTCGCGCCCTACTCCTCCGGGAGCTCCGGGAGTTCGTACGCGTCCGCGATGAGCTCGTAGCTCCTCAGCCGCGCCTCCCCGCCGTGCGCGTTGGCCGTGATCATCAGCTCGTCCGCGCCCGTCCGCTTCCTGAGGTCGTCCAGGCCGGTACGGACCTCGTCCGGGGTGCCGTACACGATGTTCGCGAGCCAGTCGTTCACGAACTCCCGCTCGGCGGAGCTGAATCCGTACGCCTCCGCCTCCTCCGGTGTCGGGACGAGACCGGGCCGGCCGGTGCGCAGCCGCAGCATCGCGAGGGCGCCGGACAGGACCTGGCGGCGGGCCTGCGCCGCCTCGTCGGCGGCGAGCGCCGAGACGCCGATCATCGCGTACGGCGCGTCGAGGATCCCGGAGGGCCGGAAGGATTCCCGGTAGAGGTCGAGCGCCGGGATCGTGTTCCTCGCCGAGAAGTGGTGGGCGAAGGCGAAGGGCAGCCCGAGCAGGCCGGCGAGGCGCGCGCTGAAGCCGGAGGAGCCGAGCAGCCAGATCGGCGGGCGGCCCTTCGGGCCCTGCACCGGGCCGGGCACGGCGTGGATCCTGGCGTACGGGTGGCCGTCCGGGAAGTCGTCGTCCAGGAACCGGGTCAGCTCGGCGAGCTGCTCCGGAAAGTCGTCGGCGCCCTCGTTCAGGGTGTTGCTCCGGCGCAGGGCGGCGGCCGTGGCCCCGTCGGTGCCGGGCGCCCGCCCGAGGCCGAGGTCGATCCGGCCCGGGGCGAAGGCCTCCAGGGTGCCGAACTGCTCGGCGATGACGAGCGGGGCGTGGTTGGGCAGCATGACGCCGCCCGAGCCGAGGCGGATGCGCCGGGTGTGGGCGGCGAGGTGGGCGAGGATCACCGCCGGCGACGAGGAGGCGACGCCGGGCATGGAGTGGTGTTCGGCCACCCAGTGCCGGTGGAAGCCGCGCCGCTCGGCGAGCCTGCTCAGCTCGACGCTGGTGGCGAGCGCCTGGGTCGCGGTCCTGCCGCTGCCGACGGTCACCAGGTCCAGTACGGACAGCGGTACGGGCGCGGAGCCCCGCGCCTCTCCTCGAATAGCGTCGGTCACCTTCGGGACCCTCCTCGGCAGACGTACGGACTACGGACTCATGCATCGACCAAAACGGCTGAAACGACCGGATCGGCTTCGACTGGGTGACAACAGGAGGGTGTCTCCGTTTATTCCGGAGGACGCCCGATGGTTCTCGGCCACCGGACGGAGGCCGGAAGGCGACCGGAACAGCCGCTACCGCGTCCGTTTCCCCATAAAAAATCTCAGGTTCCCCCAGGGCCGAACGCCTGCGCGAGCACCCTCGCGCACGGCCCTGACCTGAGACTCTGCGGAGCACTCATGACCAGGGCATATGCCAGGGTGGTGCGCCCCAGCCCAGGGCCCGGATGCTCCGCATCATTCTCGCCAACAGCCGCCCCGTAAACGGTGCTTGGCGGCTATCGTGGTACGAAAGCTTGCGGTCACAACCTGGTAGGGGGAAACCGTGGCGCTGAAGCCCGAGCCCACCGCGCCGTTCCACTCGGTGCAATACGCCTTGCGCGTCCTGGAGACGATTTCACGGCACGGTGGCGGAGTGACGGACGTCCAGATCGCGCGCGAATCCGGCCTGCCCGTCGCCCACCTGTCCTCGCTGCTCCTCATGCTCCGCCGTGAGGGGTACGTCGAGCAGGTCGCCGACGGCGCGTACGTGATCGGGGATTCCCTCGTCCTCCTCGGCTCCGGCATGACCCGCCGCGAGGCCCTGGAGGCGAAACTCCAGGAGACCCTGACCGAGCTGCGCGACTCCGTCGGCGCGGCGGTCTACATCAGCCGGTACATCGACGGCGAGGTGAAGATCACCCAGTTCGCCGACGGTCCGCGCACACCCAAGGTCAACGAGTGGGTGGACTTCCGCTCGGCGGCGCACGCCAGCGCGGTCGGCAAGTGCCTGCTCACCCAGCTCGACCAGAACGGACGGCGGGACCACCTCTCCCGGCACAAGATCGCCCGGCTCACCTCCCGGACGATCACCAGCGAGCGGATCCTCTTCTCCAAACTGGACAGCCAGCCGGCGACGGTCCCCGTCCTCGACCTCCAGGAGTACGCGGTGGGCACGGTCTGCGCCGCCGTCCCGCTGACGGCGGGCTCGGCCGTGGGCTGCCTCGCACTCTCCCTGCCGATCGAGCACGCCCACCGGCTGCGCGCGGCGGCCGACACGCTGAACCGCCGGGCCGCGCCGGTGGTCATGGCGCTGGCGCTCTGAGGAAACCGGGGAATCCGAGCCATTCGAGGGTCCCGACGGCCCGGTCGCGCGAGGTGGTCATGAGCACCCCGCGGGACCGGGTAGTATTTTCTCTGTCAGCAGGCGCCGCTAGCTCAGTTGGTTAGAGCAGCTGACTCTTAATCAGCGGGTCCGGGGTTCGAGTCCCTGGCGGCGCACAGACGGAGAAAGCCCCTCGCGGAAGCGGGGGCTTTTTCGTGTGCCCGCCCCTCCCCCTTCTCAGGCCCTGAGGTAGGTGAGCACGGCGAGGACGCGGCGGTGGGTGTCCTCGGCCGGCGGCAGGTCCAGCTTCGCCAGGATGTTGCCGATGTGCTTGCCGACGGCGGCCTCGGTCACGACCAGCCGACGGGCGATCGCCCCGTTCGAATGGCCCTCCGCGACCAGGCCGAGGACCTCGCGCTCGCGCGGGGTCAGCGCCGCCAGCGGATCGCGGTGCCGGCGGAGCAGCTGCCGTACGACCTCGGGGTCGACGACCGTCCCGCCGTCCGCGACCCGGGCGAGGGCGTCCAGGAACTCCTCCACCTGACCGACCCGGTCCTTGAGCAGATAGCCGACGCCGGTGCCGTCGCCCGCGTCGAGGAGATCGGCGGCATAGCTGCGCTGCACGTACTGGCTGAGGACGAGGACCGGCAGGGCGGGGCGCTCGGCACGGAGCGCGACCGCGGCGCGCAGCCCCTCGTCCTGGAAACCGGGCGGCATCCGGACGTCGGTGACGACGATGTCCGGATCGTGGGCCGTGACCGCCTCGCGCAGGGCGTCGGCGTCCCCGACGGCGGCGACGACCTCGTGGCCGAAACGGGCCAGGAGCCCGATCAGTCCCTCCCGGAGGAGGACGCTGTCCTCGGCGAGGACGACGCGGAGCTTGCGGCCGGTGCCGAGCCGGTGGTCAGTGCGGGACACGGGATCTCCACTCGGAGGAGGGTCGGCCCGCCCGGCGGGCTCATGATCGTCAGTGTGCCATCGAGGACGGCGATCCGGTCGGCCAGGCCGGTGAGACCGGTGCCCCCGGCCGGGTCGGCGGCGCCGCGCCCGTCGTCCTCGACGTCGATCCGCAGGACACCGTCCGCGTGCCGGGCGGTGATCCTGGCCCGGGTGGCGCCGCTGTGCTTGCCGATGTTGGCGAGGGCCTCGCAGCCGGCGAAGTAGCCCGCGCTCTCGACGGAATCCGGCAGCCGGGGCAACTCGACGTCGGTGGCGACGGGCACGGCGGACCGGTCGGCGGCGTCGGCGAGGGCCGGGCCGAGTCCGTAGTCGGCGAGGACCTGCGGGTGGATGCCGTGGATCAGCTCGCGCAGCTCGGTCAGGACCTGCCCGGCCTCCGCGTGGGCCTTCGCCAGCTGGTCGGCGAGCGGGCCGTCCGGCGGGGCGTCGAGGCGGGCGAGACCCAGGGTCATGGTGAGGGCGACCAGGCGCTGCTGGGCGCCGTCGTGCAGATCGCGCTCGATCCGGCGCCGCTCGGCCTCGAAGGCGTCGACGAGCCGGGAGCGGGAGGCGATGACCTCGCCGATCGCGCCGTGCTGTCCGGTCTCGCGGGGGGTGAGCAGGGCGCGGGCGAGGGCGGCGCGGGCGCCGGCGAAGGCGGCGAGGGGGTAGAGGAGGGCGACGAGAAGGGCCGCGCCGAGGAGGGCGGCGGCGAAGGCCTCCGGGTAGGAGGTCACCAGGTACGCCTTGACGACCTTGGCCTCGTGGCCGTCCACGGCCAGTTGGACGGGGGCGCCGAGGAGCAGGACGGGCAGGCCGATCCCGACGGCGACCGCGAGGAGGTCGAGCGGCCACAGGACGGTGGCGAGGAGCAGGGCGTACGCGAACTCCCGCCAGGTCGCCTGCTCCCCCGCCCGGAGCCGGAGCCAGGCGGCGAGGCCGGGTGCGGTGGGGACGCGGTGCGGGTCGGGGGCGGGGTCGAGGTCGACGAGGCGGAGGCGGCGGCGCTCGATGCCGCCGAGGGCGAGGCCGGAGAGCAGGAGCAGGGGCAGCCCGACGAGCAGCACGGAGAACAGCCCGAGCAGCAGGAACACGGCGCAGGCGGCGGCCCCGACGAGCCCTCCGCTCACCAGGTACGCGACGGCCCGCCAGGGCCAGGGCCCGAGGGGGAACCGGAGCCGGGTGAGCGCCTGCCAGAGAGTACGGGCTTCCATGCGGCCCCACGTTAGGCCCGCCGTCCTGGGCGGGGCGATGGGGCTGGGGGGTGGGGCGGGGGTGGGGCTGGACCTACCCCCCCCCCACCCCGTTGTGGGCCCTGTGCCGGGACGCTCCGGGCACGGCCTAGGGCTGGTCGAGGGCGTGTTCCTTGAGGAAGGCGCCTGCGTGGGCTGCCGCCTCTTCCCTCGTCGCATACCCGTCGTCGCCGGCCGCCGGGCCGCTCGTTCCGTCGGCGCCCTTGCCGGTCCAGCCCCAGCCTCCGGACGAGGGTGTCAGTTCGGCCGTTCCGCCCCACAGTTCGAGTGCGACGCTCGCCGAACGGGTGACGGCATCGGGCCATTTCTTGCGGGCGCCCTGCCGGGTGATGCCCCATACGGCGCCCAGCTGTTCGTAGCTCGCGCCGTAGGACCCGGCGGTTCCCGCCGCGATGGCCGTCAGCCGCTTGACCTCCGCGTCCACCACCTTCCAGGCGGCCAGTACGGACAGAGCCACGTCGACCGGGTCCGCCGCCCACATGCGGTCCGCCGGCAGTCCTGACGCTCGCTGCCGCAGGGCCGACGCGAGCGGGTTGAGGGCGTCGTAGAGGGCGTTGTCGAGCTCGACCTGTTCTTCGGGGGTGATCTCAGAGGAGGTCATGCGGCAACTTTAGTTAACGCTCAGCGGTTTGTAAACTTTGGTTTCCGGCCGTGGCGGGCGTACTCCGCTTGGAGCGCGGCGGCGGCCGTGGGGGTCAGGGGCTCGTACGGCGCGCCCGGCGTGGGGCGCCACCAGACCGGGTCCTGACAGAGGAAGGACGCTCGGCGGAGGGCCACCCGGTGGATCTTGTTCGTCGCCGTCAGGGGGAGCTCCTCCGTCACCCGGACGAACCTCGGCGGCATCTTCGTCCCCAGGTCCTGCTGCGCGGCCAGGAACGTCGCGAACTCCGCCGGATCGAAGACCGCCCCCTCACGCAGGGCCAGCGCCGCCATCACCTGGTCCCCCGCCACCGGGTCCGGTATCGCGTAGACCGCCACCCCCGCGGCCCGGTCCCATCGGGCCAGGATGTGTTCGATCATCGCCGCCGCCAGGTTCTCGCTGTCGACCCGCAGCCGGTCGTCCGTACGGCCCGCGAAGTAGAGGTATCCGTCCGCGTCCCGGTAGAAGAGGTCACCCGTCCAGTACCAGCCGTCGCGCAGCCGGGCCGCCTCCGCCTCCGGGTTGCGCCAGTAGCCCTCGAAGGGGCTGCGGCCCCGGTTGACGAGCTCGCCGACCGCCTCGGAGGCGTTGAGGAGCCGGCCGGTGGATGAGAAGCGGGCCGCCTCGCACTCCCGGCCCGTCTCCGCGTCCACCACGGCCAGGTCGTCGCCCGGCGCCGCCCGGCCTATCGCCCCCGTCGGCGTGTCCGGCGTCCGCTGGATCGCCGCGCCTCCCTCGGAGGAGCCGTACCCCTCCACGAGCGGCACTCCGAAGCGCTCGCGGAAGCGGGCCGCGTCCACCGCCCCCGCCTCGGTGCCGAAGCCGAGCCGCAGCGGGTGCGCGCGGTCGTCCGGGCCGGGCGGGGTGGCCAGGAGGTACTGCACCGCCCGGCCGACGTACGTGAAGTACGTGGCGCCGAAGCGGCGTACGTCCGGCAGGAACCGGGAGGCCGAGAAGCGGGCCCGCAACGCCACCCCGGCCCCGGCGGCGAGCGCCGGCGCCCAGTCGGCGATCACCGCGTTGCCGTGGAACATCGGCATGCAGATGTAGTGGACGTCGTCCCGCCCCACACCGAAGTGGGAGACGAGGGAGGCCCCTGCGGCCGCCAGCCGCCCCTGGCTGCAGAGCGCGGCCTTCGGTGCGCCCGTCGAACCGGAGGTGAAGGAGAGCAGGAAGCGACTGTCGGGACGTACGGGCCCGAGCCGCGCGTCGCCCGGGCGGGCGGACCCGTAGGGGGCGAGGAGTTCCCGGTACGCGTCGGTGTCCGTGACCAGGATGCGCAGGCCGGGCAGCGGGAGGCCGTCGAGGAGCGGCAGGTGGGCGCGCTGGGTGACCAGGACCCGGCACTCGGTGTGCCGGATGTCCCGGGCGAGTTCGGCCCCGCGCCGGGTGGGGTTGATCCCGGCGACGGCGGCCCCCGCGAGGGCCGCCGCGCTGAGCCAGAGCGGGTACTCCGGCGTGTTGTCGAGCAGGATGCCGAGGTGCGGCTCGCCCCCCGGCAGGGGTGGCATCAGGTCCACGAGCAGTGCGGCCCGCGCGGCGGCGCCGGCGGCGACCTGGTGGTGAGTGAGGGTGTGGTGCTCGTCCCTCAGACCGATCCGGTGGTCGCCCCATTGGCGCCGTACGAGTTCCGCGACGGTGTCCGCACCCCTCATGGGCCGGACTGTAACTGACGACTCATCAGAAATGAACGGTCAGGAACGGTCACCGGGCCGCCCGGCCGTCAGAACTTGACGTCCGAGCACGCGTAGAACGCGTTCGCGGTGTCCGCGATCGTCCACACCGCCAGGATCAGGTGGCGGCCCGTCTTGCCCGCCGGGATCGTCCCGGAGTGCGAGAGGGTCGCCGGCGGCTGCTGGTTGTTGTAGGGGACGGTCAGGAACGGCTGGGGGTCCAGCATGGCCCGGGTGAGCTTCTGGGTCCCGTTCCAGCCGTTCTTGGTGATGTAGTACTTGAAGTCGGTGGTGGCGTGCCGGGCCGTGAACTGCCAGCGGAAGCTGTAGCTCTGCCCCGACGTGAGCTGCGTCGTGGGCCACGCACCGCCTCGGGGGTCGTCCAGCTGGGCGAACTGCGTGAGCCCGGCGGAACAGATCTTGCCGTCGGCGGGACCGGCGGCGGGGAAGCCCTTGGGGCCCTCGACCGACTGGGGCTCCCACTGTATGGAGCCGCAGTTGGTCACGGTGCCGTTGGCGCAGAGCTTCTGACGGCTGATCGGCGAGTCGGTGTAGCCGTGGCTGCCGGCGCTACCGGTGGCGAAGAGGGTGACGCCGGCGACGCCGAGCGCCACCACCGCCGCCCCGACTGACTTTTTGCGCATGCTGTCGCTCCAGGAGAACGTGGGGGAGTTCCGTTGGGCCGTGCGCGCACGCGTGCGGTGGTACGTCGTACCGATTTTGGTCTGGACCAAGTACCAAGGTATGGACGGAAGTTGAACATGTCCATCCCTTCACGCCCCCTCTACAGGACCCGTCCGACCCGTGTAGAACGCCACCGTCAGGTCCTTGACCAGCGACTTGCGCTCATAGTCGTCGAGCTCCACCAGACCACGACTGGTCAGCCGGTGGACCACGTCGTCCACCGCGTCCACCACCGAGGTGAGCACGCTGTCCCGGTGCTTCGCGTCGATCGCCGCGATCCGACGCCTGCGCATCGCCGCCGCCACGTCCGGCGCGTACTCGATCCGCGTCGGCTGCGCCGAGAACACGTCCACACCGACCGGGGCGCACTCCGCCGACAGCATCCGCGTCAGGGCCTCGCCGACGGCCTCCGCGTCCCGGAGCGTCGGAGCGTCCTCGTGGAAGGCGTCCGCCGGAAGCTGCGAGAGCACCCGGGCCATGGCCGCCTCCACCTGCTCCCGCAGGTAGTCCTCGTGCCCGTCGACACCGAGCGCCGCCCGGACCGTGTCCCGCACCCGCCACACCACGAGCACGGTGACATCGAGCGCGGTGCCCTTGGCGTCCACGGCCGAGAGCGGCTCACTGCGCCAGTGCCGGAGCCGTACGTCGACCCGGCGGCGCAGCAGGAGCGGGCTGACCCAGAGCAGACCGGTACGGCGGACCGTGCCGCGGTAGTCGCCGAACAGGGTCAGCACCCAGGCGTAGCCGACCCGGCCCCGGCCGAGCCCGCCGAGCGTGAACAGGGCGAGGACGACACCGAGGGCGAGGAGCGCCCACTGGCCGAGATGGATGCCGTTGTACGGGCGTTCCGGCAGCCGCAGCATCCGGGCGGCCTCCTCGGGCACGGCCCCGGCCCACCACACGACGGCCGCGCACCCGGCGAGTGCGAGGGCTCCGCCGACCACGCCGACCCAGCCGGGCAGCACCGGCCCGGGCCGCTCGACGAGGGCGGGGTCGGCGGTGGGAGCGGGCCGGGCGGTGGGAGCGGGCCGGGCGGTGGTGGCCTTGGCCTGCGCCCTGGGCTGGACCTTGTCCTGCGTCTTGTCCTGTGCCCTGGCCTGCGCTTTGGGTTGCGCCTTGGGCAGGGGCTTGGGCCTCTGCTTGGACTTGGCCCGGCTCGCGGCCTCGGTGCCGGCGGCGTCCGCCTGGGTCTGGGCCTGGATCTTCGACGGGCCGGGGATGGCGGGTCCGTTGCCGGTCCTGGACAGGGTGGGTGCCGCCATGGAGACGGTGTCGGGACCGCCGTCGTCGCCACCTGGCGCGCGGGGAACGGCGGTCTCCGGCTCGTCCCGGAAGAGCAGATGCACCGGGATGGAGCCGGTGGTCTCGGCCCCGATCACGTTCTTCCGCCGCGCGACCCGCACGACGGCGGCGACGGGCACGGCGACGGCTCCGACGCCGGCACCGGCGATCCGCCCGAAGTCGGGCGTGTCGCTGCGCTCGGCGGGACGGTCGGACGTGTCGCCGGGCTCCGCGCCTGTCGGGGCGGTCGGGGCGGTCGGCGCGGTGACCGCGACGGGGACCGGCGCGGGACCACCGGACCGCACGGTGACGGCGGGAGCCTTCGAGGAGGAGGGAGCGGAGGCCGCGGGGCGGGCGTGCTTGCCCCCGCCCGAGGGTGCGGTGCCGTCGACCGCCTCCGGCCGAACGGCCGGGGCGGATCCCGAAGTGGCCGGCGCCCCCGTGACCGTACCGGCAGCGGACCCGACCGGGCGGACCGGCAACGCACCGGAAAGCCCTGCCGGGTCGCCCGGCCGCGTACCGGGGTAGGCGGGCGCGACGGGCTGGATTCGGGTGACCACAGGGGCGGTTCCCGGGGTGGCCGGCGCCCCCGTGGCCGTACCGGCAGCGGACCCGACCGGGCGGACCGGCAACGCACCGGAAGGCCTCGTCGGGTCGCCCGGCTGCGTACCGGCAGGTCCCGCCAGGTGTCCCGGGGACGTGCCGGCAGAGCCGGCCTGGGCGCCCGGCCGCGTACCGGCGGGGGCGGAAGTCGACCCGCCCTGCTGAGCCGTACCGGCGGAGTCCCCGGACGGCCCGGGTGTCGCCGGGACGGTGCGCTCGGCCGGGGCCTGGCCCGCGCCCGTCGGGGCGGTTCCCGAGGCGGCGGGCGGCCCCGTCGTCGTACCGACGACAGCCGTGGCCGACTCCCCCGACTGCCCCGACCGCGTACCGACAGGCGTCGTCCCGTGGCCCGGTGACGTGCCGTCGGGTCCCGTCGGGTCGTCCGGCCGTGTCGCCGCCTCCGCGGCGCTGCCGCCTCTCGCGCCCGGCTCGGGCCACACCAGGACCCTGCGCCGCGTGGTCCCCGGCTCCCCGGCCCCCGCGGACACCGCGGTGCCGTCCTGGGCCGGAGCCGGCTCCCCCACCGCAGGGGGTTCCGGCGCGGGAGCCGACACACCGGGCACCGCGCCCGACGTGACGCCCTCCGTGACGCTCGACGTGACGCCCGCGGGCACGGGCGCTCCGTCCCGGGCGGACGCCGGCGCGTCACCCCCGGTGGGTGCCGGAGCGGCATCGGCCACCGCACCCGCACCCGCACCCGCCGCACCGTCCGCCGCGGGCTCCGGCGCCGCGCTCTGCCAGGTCGGCGGGGTGCCCGGGGGTGCGCCCTGGGGAGGGGACGTGCGGGGGAGGGTGCCGTCCGTCAGGCGGCGGGCCGTGCGGGCCGCGTCACGTGAGGCCGCCGCGCCGGAATCCGCGGGGTTGGGGGTCGATGCCGTCATTCGGGTCCACCTCATGCTCTCGGGGTCATCGGAACAAGCGCCGCCAGGTCTCCGGGCCCGGGTAGCCGTCGGCCGCTGCGCCGCGCCAGCCCTGTGCCCGCTGGAACGCCTCGACGTTGCGGCGGTCCGCCTCCGTCCAGCGCGGACCGGGTCCCGACAGGTAGTGCTTGCCGAAGCCCCGCTTCACCAGTTGTTTGCCCAGCTTCTCCACATATGCGTTGGATTGGCCCGGACGGAAGGAGCCACGCCCGGGAAACCCCGTCGCATTCGCACTCGACCCGCTCGAACCACTCGAACCGCCGATGCCCTTGCCCCCGCCGGTCACCAGGAGCTTCCACGTCGCCGGGCCGGGCAGGCCGTCCGCCTCCTTGCCCTTCCAGCCCTGTGCGAGCTGGAACGCCTGGGTCGCGCGCCGGTCCGCGTCACCCCACTTCGGGCCGGGTCCCTTGCTGTAGTACTTCTTGCCGCCGCGGTCGACGAGGAGCCGCCCGAGCTGGGTGATGTACGCGTTGTCCGCGCCGGGACCGAACATCGCCACGCCGGGGTACGGCGTCGCCGTGGGCGTCGCCCCGCCGCCGATGCTGCCGGTAGCTCCGCCGCTGACGACGCCCTTGTAGCGGTAGGCCACGTACCGGCTGGAGTTCTCCCAGTACGCCATGGGCGTCGCCTGCTTCCGCGTAAGCGGCTTGGTCTGCTCGTACGCGACGTAGGAGGTGTGGGTGTAGTCGGTCCAGCCGCCGAAGATCGTGACGTGCGAGCCGCGGGTCGGGTTGGCCGGGTTGTGGAAGAGCAGGATGTCGCCGGGCTGCAGCTCGGTGCGGTCGATGCGCTCGGCGAAGCGGTCGAGACTGCCGGTCCACTCGTTGCTGCGGAGGTTCCAGGCCATCGAGATGTAGCCGGAGCAGTCCTGGCGGTAGCCGTCCGACCAGTACTTCTCCATGGAGTACGGGACCTGGGCGGTCACCCACAGCTTGGCGCGGTTGATGATCTCGGCCCGGGTCGTCTGCCGCAGGGTGCCCGTCGAGATCTGACTGGTCGTCGGAGTCGCGTTCGGGGAGGGCTGCCCGCCGGGGCCCGGCGCTCCGTGCAACGGCTCCCGGCCGCCCTGCGGGGTGTCGGCTCCCGGGTCGGCGGCCCGCACCGACCCGTCCGCCAGGTCCGTAAGGTCCGCGGGGGTGAACGGGACCGTCGGCGGGGGGAGAGCCGTCGCCACCGCTGCCCCGCCTCCACCCAGGACCACGCCCGCCGCCGTCACCAGGACCAGGGCGCGGCGGGCGCCGTGCGCCGCCGGATGGCCGCCCGCCCGGACCGGCAGACCAAGCGCGAGGTCACGCCGCTGCCGGGCGCACCCCGGGCAGCCGCAGTCGGCCGCGGGTTCGAACTCCTCGAAGACCGGCACGCTCATGCGATTCCCCTCCACACTCGTCAAGATCTTTTGACCCTTGGTTTCGGGCGTCAGTGTCTCAACTGTCTGGACAAATCGCATTTTGACGGATCGAAGGCCTGATACGACCATCCGACAGGCCGGAGGTGACCGTTATTGGTCAGGAGCACACCTGCACGTCGGGTAGAGTTCTCTCTGTCAGCAGGCGCCGCTAGCTCAGTTGGTTAGAGCAGCTGACTCTTAATCAGCGGGTCCGGGGTTCGAGTCCCTGGCGGCGCACGCAGAGTCAAGACCCCCTCACCGATGGTGAGGGGGTCTTGGTCGTTCTCCGACCTCTGCGACCGGCCGAACTACCGTGCGTCGCGGGCCAGTTACTTGAGCGGGACCCGGAGGTCGGCCGGCTTGCCCCAGCCGGCCTTGCCCGCGTCGAGGCGGACGGTGGTGGCCGAGTGCCGCTTGAGCCGCTGAACCGCGGCCCTGAGCAGCGCCGCCCGCCGGGTGCCGGCCGCAGTCGCGGTTCGGGATGCCGCGGAGGACGAGGAGCGCCTCGCGCCCGGCGCGGGTGGCGGCCTCGGTGGTATGGCCGGGAGCGTGAACCCGGCTCGGCACGCGGTCGGACGTGCGGACATGCGGGGCCCGTCGGGCACGTGCGGAGCGGTCGCGGCCATCGGGACACGACAGCCCTCTGGGCCGGGCGGGGCGGGGCCTCTACAGTGTCCGGAACCCAGACCTCCCGCGGTGGCGCCGGGCTCCTCCCGCGCCTGTGAGCCCTGCGGTCGAGGACCGGTCCGGTCGGCGGCGACTGCGGGACGTGGTGCCGCCGACCGGGGCCAGGTCCGCGTGCGGGGCCCTTGCGGGGCGGGGGCAGGCGGGCGTCAGGTCTTTTCCGCTGCTGTCAGGTAGGCCGAGACGACGACGTTGGCCGTGTAGGCGTTCGACTTCCGGTCGAAGGTGCCGCCGCAGGTGATGAGGCGGAGTTCCGCGCGGTGGGGGTCTCGCGCGCCGTAGACCTTGCGGGCGTCGAAGTGCTCCCGGGGGTAGACCTGGACGTCGTCGACCGTGAATTCGGCGACCGATCCGTCCGTTCGGGTGATGCGGACCTTGGCTCCGGGGCGGGCCGCGCTCAGGCCGTAGAAGACCGCCGGCCGGGTCTCGGTGTCGACGTGGCCGACGAGGAGGGCCGGGCCGGCGGCGCCCGGCCGGGTGCCGGAGCCGAACCAGCCGACCGTGTGCGGCATCTCGTACGGCGGCGGGTCGATCGCCCCCGTGCTGTCCAGGCCGCGCGCCACGACGGGCGCGGTGATGCCGAGGGAGGGGATCTCCACCCGCCGGGGTTCGACGGGCGCGAGCGGGTCCCTGGCCGGGGGCAGCGCCACGCCGAGCGGGCGGCCGACGGCGGCGATGTCGCCGGTGGTCGGCGCGGAGCTGCCCCCGGGGCCCTCGGTGATGTCGCGACCCCAGAGCCAGAGCCCGGAGAGCAGCAGCGCCCAGGCCACGCCGGTGACGAGTCGCCCGTTGCCCGCCGGGCGGGATCCGGACGACACCGTCACTCCGTGCCCGTGCCCGTGCCCGTGCCCGTACCGGAGTCGGCGGCGCGGCGGCGGGAGCTGCGGAAGGCGACCGCCACGGCGGCGATGGCCGCCATGCCGAGGCCGAGCAGGGTGTACGGGGTGCCGAGGCCGCTCTCGCTGGTGGTCTGGGCGACTCCGGGGGCGGCCGGGGCGGCGAAGGCGGCGGTGCCGCCACCGCCGGCGCGGACCGGGGCGACCGGGCTCGGGTGGTGGGTCGGCTGGTGGGTCGGCTGGTGGGTGGGCTGGTGGGTCGGCTCGTGGGTCGGCTTCTGGCGCTCGACGCGCACGGTGCCGACATCCGGGTGGTCATGGCCGTCGCAGGTCACGCTGACCTTGTACGTGCCGTTCTCGAGCCGGGATTTGATCGTGGTGTCGCCGAACAGCGGGGCGCCCCCGCCGTCCCGGCCGGTGAGTGCCGCGTCGGCGACGAACGCCTGGGACTTCGCGGCACCCGTCGTGCCCTTGCAGCCCTGGACGCGGACGTCGACGTCGGCGCCGGGCGAGGCGGTGGACGGGGTGACGGTGACCTTCACCCCGTCGTGGGCGTACGCGCTACCGGCCGTGGGTGCCAGTACGAGCACCAGGGTCGCCCCTGCGGCACGGAGAGCAATGGAACCTGAACGCATCGTGACCTCCTGATACTGGCAGGGTCACCCGGATCGGGGCTCTTCGCATCCGCAGGGGCCCGCGGGTCGGCCGGCTACACCCGGTCGACGATGTCCGCGATCGACTTGACGATCTTCGAAGGGCGGAACGGGAAGCGGTCGATCTGGTCCTCGCCGGTCAGGCCGGTGAGGACCAGGAAGGTCTGCATGCCCGCCTCCAGGCCCGCCAGGATGTCGGTGTCCATCCGGTCGCCGATCATGGCGCTCGTCTCGGAGTGGGCGCCGATCGCGTTCAGGCCGGTGCGCATCATGAGCGGGTTCGGCTTGCCCGCGAAGTACGGCTCCTTGCCGGTGGCCTTCGTGATGAGCGCGGCGACGGAGCCGGTGGCCGGGAGCGGGCCTTCGAGGGAGGGGCCGGTCTCGTCGGGGTTGGTGCAGATGAAGCGGGCGCCGGCGTTGATGAGCCGTACGGCCTTGGTCATCGCCTCGAAGGAGTACGTGCGGGTCTCGCCGAGCACCACGTAGTCCGGGTCGTGGTCGGTGAGGACGTAGCCGATGTCGTGCAGCGCGGTGGTCAGACCGGCCTCGCCGATGACGTACGCGGTGCCGCCGGGGCGCTGGTCGTCGAGGAACTTGGCGGTGGCGAGGGCCGAGGTCCAGATGTTCTCGACGGGGACTTCGAGACCCATCCGGGCGAGGCGGGCGTGCAGGTCACGAGCCGTGTACATCGAGTTGTTCGTGAGGACCAGGAAGGGCTTCCCGGTCTCCCGCAGCTTCCTGATGAACGCATCGGCGCCGGGGATCGGCACGCCCTCGTGGATGAGGACGCCGTCCATGTCGGTCAGCCAGGATTCGATCGGCTTGCGCTCTGCCATGGGTGCGGGACTCCTGCCGTACAGATGTGCGGTGTGCTGGGGGCGCCGCGACAGCGCTGTGGCGACGCCCCCAAGACTAGGCCCAGCCTGCGCGGGCGGGCAGGGCCTGAGTCAGGAAGCCGTGACCTTGACCCCGTCGATCACCCAGTACCAGTTGTTGGAACCGGTGTAGCGGAAGCGGAAGCTCACGCTGGACGCCCCGGCGGGGACGTTCACGGTGAGCGACTGGGGCTGCGAGACGACGTCGGAGGTGTAGCTCTTCACGACGGTCGGGGTGCCGCCGTTGAAGACGGCCTGGACCTGGGCTGTCTGGCTGCCTTCCTGGCGGTAGAAGGTGGTGAAGTCCAGGGTGACCCGCGTCGCGCCGGAGACGCCGTACGCCGGCGTGACCAGGGTCGAGTCGTACGTACCGGAGAAGGTCTTGTCGGCCCACTCGTCGGAGTCGGCGACGGCGAAGACGCCCCGGGCGCGCACGTTGAGCTCGCGGGACTGGTCGCGCTGGGAGCGGGACCAGAACTCGTCGGTGGCGAAGGACCAGCCGCGCCACTCGGTCATGCCGCCGGTGCCCATGGCGTTGTTGATGACGGACCAGCCGCTGGGCGCGGTGCGGGTGAAGCCGAGGACCCCGGCGGGGATGCCCGTCTCGTCGACGCGGCCGGTCAGCGACCCGTACAGGCTGTCGAAGGGGTCGGTGGAGCGGTCCTGGATCGGCTTGCCGTCGAGGCCCCAGGACGCGGCGGGGGTGATGCCGAGCTGGCGGAACACGGTGGCGGCGACGTCGACGAGCCGGGTGTCGATGGGGCGGGCGCCGGCGGCGATGCCGGGGCCCTGGGCGAGGACGAAGGTGCGCCGCTCCTCGATGGAGGAGCCGCCGTGGCCGCCGCCGTCGGTGTGGCCGTGGTCGGTCGTGACGATGACCGTCCAGCGCTCGGTGGCGTACGCGGGGCGGGCCTTGATCCCGGCGAGCAGCCGGCCGAGGTAGCCGTCCTGGACGTCGATGGCGTCGGTGTACTTGGGGCTGGCGGCGCCGTGGTTGTGGCCGATCTCGTCGGTCTCGCCGAAGTAGACGAAGAGGACGTCGGGGTTCTGGTTGCGCAGGATGTCCTCGGTGGCGTCGGTGATCACGAGGTCGTTGACGGCGTAGTCGTTGTTGTGGACGAGCTTGGCGTCGGCGCCGGGGGTGACGGTGCCGTGGGTGTCGAGCTCGGGCCAGTCGACGGCGGCGAAGAGCGAGAGCTCGGGGCGGACCTGGTTCAGGCGGGCCAGGAAGCCGGGGTACTGGCCGTAGTTCTTGCCGGTGAAGGTGTTGTCCTTGACGCCGTGCTTGTCGGGCCAGACGCCGGTGGAGATCGTGGACCAGCCGGGGCCGGAGGAGGTCGCGGCCATCGGGTTGGCGTAGAGCAGGGAGCGGCCGAAGGTGCCGTTCGCCATCAGGGACTTGAGGTTCGGGGCCTGGGCGGCGTCGATCCGGTCGTAGCGCAGGCCGTCCATGCCGACGACGAGCACCTTGTCCTTGCTGGTGCCGTTGGGCAGCGTGGGCGAGGCCGCCTGGGCGGCGGGGGCGGTCGCGAGGCCGGTGGCGGCGACGGCCGCGGTGGCACCGGCGGCGGCGAGCACGGTGCGGCGGGAGATGCCGGTGATCGGCATGTCGGAGTCCTCCGTGGAAGTCCGTGGAAAGAAGCTCGGGCATGCCAACGCCCCTGATTTCTCAGGGGCGTTGGTCCGTACCCGTTATCTTTCCGCGATCAACGGAGGCTTTCCAGAGTCGTACGGTGAACTCTTGGTGCCGTTGAGTGGCCCGTCGGCCCCGGTCAGCTTCCGGTCGCGGACTTCCACGCGTCGACGTACGTCTTGAGGTTCTTGTCGACGTCGGCCCAGTCCGGCTCGAAGACCTCGACACCCTCCATCAGCTTGGCCAGTTCGATGGCGTTGGCGTCGGTCGCCTTGACGTCCTTGCGGGCCGGGAAGCCGCCGCCGACCGCGCTGACCTCACGCTGAGCACCCTCGGTCAGCATGAAGTCGAGGAGCTTCTTGCCGTTCTCGGTGTGCGGGGCCTTGTCCACCAGGCCGGCCGCGTACGGCAGGGCGAAGGTGGTGGGCTTGCCCGCGCCCTTGGCCGGGAACCAGATGCCGAGGTTCGGCATGGACCTGGACTGGGCGAAGTTCATCTGCACGTCGCCGTTGGCGACGAGGAGCTCTCCCTTGTCGACCTTGGGGGCGAGCTTGGAGGTGGAGGAGGACGGGCCGACGTTGTTGGCCTGGAGCTTCTTCAGGTACTCCATGGCCGGCTCCTGGCCGCCGAAGTCGTGCATCGCCTTGATGAGGACGGCGGTTCCGTCGCCCGCGACGCCCGGGGTGGAGTACTGGAGCTTGTTCTTGAACCTGCCGTCGAGCAGCTCCTCCCAGGACCTGGGGGCGGCCGGCAGCTCCTTCTTGTTGTGGACGAAGCCGAAGTAGTTGTTGACGACGGAGGTCCAGGTGCCGTCGCTCGCCTTGTCGCCGCCGCCGACCTGGTCGGCGCCCTGCGGCGTGTACTTCTGGAGCAGGCCCTTGGAGCCGGCCTGCTGGATGAAGGGCGGCAGGGTCACGATGACGTCGGCCTGGGTGTTGCTCTTCTCGCGGAGGGCGCGCTGCACCATCTCCCCGGAGCCGCCCTCGACGTACTTGACCTTGATGCCGGTCTTCTTCTCGAAGTCGGCGAAGACCTTGTCGTACCAGCCGTCGCCCGCCTCGCCCTTGAGGCCGTCGGCGCTGTAGACGGTGACGATCTTCTCGTCGGAGGCGGCGGAGGAACCACCGCAGGCGGTGAGGCCCGCGGCGAGGACGAGGGAGCCGGTGACGGCGGCGATCGGCTTGGCGTACGTACGCATAACGTCGTTTTCTCCTGAGGATCTTGAGGATCTCTAGCGGAAGGAAGCCTTGGTACGGATACGGGAGACGGCGAGCAGGGCCAGCAGGGTCGCGGTCATGAGGACCACGGCGAGCGCCGATCCGGTGAAGAGGGAGCCGCGGTCGGTGGCCGTGAAGATGAGCACCGGGAGCGGCATCCAGTCCGGCGGGTAGAGCATCATCGTGGCGCTCAACTCGCCCATGGACAGGGCGAAGCAGAGTCCGGCGGCCGCGTTCACGGACGGCAGCAGGAGCGGCAGCTTCACCCGGAGCAGGACGTACGAGGGGCGGGCGCCGAGACTGGCCGCCGCCTGCTCGTACATCGGGTCGAGCCGCTGGATCGCGGCCGAGACCGACTGGTGGGCGAACGCCGTGACGAGCACGGTGTGCGCGAGGATCACGATCCAGCGGGTGCCGTTGAGGAGCACCGGCGGCTGCGAGAACGCGACGAGGACGGCCAGGCCGACGACCACGGACGGCACGGCGACCGGCAGCATGAACAGCGCGTCGAGGATCCGCTTGCCCTTCTTGCCGAGCGCGGCCCCGGCGAGCGCGGCCCAGGTGCCGACGGTCAGCGCGATCAGGCTCGCGGTGACGGCCGTGATCAGGCTGGTGGTGAGTGCCTGGAGGGACTCCCCGCGGACGGCCGCCGCGTAGTGCCCGGCGGTCGGCCCGGAGGGGAAGGCGCCGGACCAGTTCGTGGAGAACGAGGCGGCGACGATGACCAGGAGGGGGAGGGCGAAGAGCGGGACGAACAGGACGGCGAACGTGACCCAGGCCGTCCACCTGCCCGTACGGCTATGCACCAGCACGGCGGCTCACCCCCCGGTACAGGACGTAGAGGCCCACGGAGAGCGCGACGTTGACGACGGCGACGACACAGGCGGCCGCGTAGTCGGATTCGAGGATCGCCTTGCTGTAGACGAGCATCGGGAGGGTCGTGACGCCCTTTGCGCCGGTGAAGAGCACGATCCCGAACTCGTTGAGGCACATGACGAGGACGAGACTTCCGCCGGCGGCCAGCGCGGGCAGCGCCTCGGGCAGGATCACCTGCCGGACGATCCGCAGCGGCCGCGCGCCGAGCGAGGAGGCCACCTCCAGCTGGGCCGTCTCCATCTGCGAGAAGGCGGCGAGCAGCGGCCGCATCACGAACGGGGTGAAGTACGTGATCTCGGCGAGGAGGACGCCCCACGGGGTCGTCAGGAACCGGAACGGGCCCGAGGGATCCCCGGTGACATCCGTCCAGACGCCGTTGGCCATGCCGACCGTGCCGTAGAGGAACAGCAGGGCGAGCGTGATCAGGAAGGACGGGAAGGAGAGGAAGACGTCGATGAACTTCGACACCGCCTTCCCGCCGGGGAACGGCACGAACGCGATCACGACCGCGAGCACGAAGCCGAGGACCAGACACCCGACGGTGGCGGCGACGGCGAGCCACACCGTGGTGACGAGGGCCTCGCGGAAGGACGCGGAGGCGAAGACGTCACCGTAGGCGCCGGGCGCCAGGGACTCCTGGACGACGAGCGCGAGGGGGTAGAGAAAGACGACGGCGAGTACGGCGACGGGGGGAAGGGCCCAGACCCATGCGGGGGTTGATCGCCGGGACCTCGTTGCGGGCATCTGTTCCGCAGGGGCGATGGGGGTCCCCCCGGACGAAGCCTGGGGGAGGGTGGGCACAACGCCGGTTGCGGAGTGCTCCTTGACGGAGCCTGGAGCCCGACTAGCCATCGTTCACCCCTGCGGCCAGCAGCACCGCGTCCTCGGGCGCGAAGTGCAGCGCGACCTCGGCCCCGAGCAATGGCGTCTCCCGCAGCTCCCGTACGTCCGCCTTCACGCGGTGGCCGCCGATCTCGACGTACAGCCGGTGCGTGGACCCGCGCCACTGGACCTCGACGATCCGTCCCCGGAGCGGGTTCGGGCCCTCGCCGAGGCCGACCAGGTGGGGGCGGAGGCAGAGCGTGGCGGCCGACCCGGGGGCCGCGCCGGAGACCGCGACCTTCAGCTCGGTCCCTTCGAAGACGACCCCGTCCGTGCCGACCGTCACCGGCAGCAGGTTGGCGTTGCCGACGAACGAGGCCGTGAACTCCGTACGCGGCCTGCGGTACAGGTCCTGCGGGGTGCCGCAGTCCTGGAGCCGGGCCTTGTCCATGACGGCGATCCGGTCCGCGAGGGTCAGCGCCTCGACCTGGTCGTGGGTGACGTACAGGATCGACACGTCGGGCAACTCACGGTGGAGGCGGGCGAGTTCGGCCAGCATCCCGGAGCGCAGCTGGGCGTCGAGCGCGGAGAGCGGCTCGTCGAGGAGGAGGACCTTGGGCCGGATGGCGAGCGCCCGTGCGATGGCGACGCGCTGCTGCTGGCCGCCGGAGAGCTCCCGGGGGTACCGGTGGGCGTAGGCCGCCATGCCGGTCATCTCCAGGGCCTCGGCGACCCGGCCGGGGATCTCGCTCTTCGGCACCTTCTGCGCCTTCAGGCCGAAGGCGACGTTGGCCTCGACCCGCAGGTGCGGGAACAGGGCGTACTGCTGGACGACCATGCCGATCCCCCGCTTGTACGGCGGGAGTCCGGTGACGTCGCGGTCGCCGATGAGCACCCGCCCGGAGGCCGGCCGCACGAACCCGGCGACGGCCCGCAGCGCGGTGGTCTTGCCGGAGCCCGAGGGCCCGAGGAGGGCCATGACCTCACCGGGCTCGACGGTCAGGTCGAGGCGGTCGAGAACGGTGGTGCCGCCGTACGCGACGGACACGGCGTCGAAGCGGATGCCGCTGGTCATGCGTCCGACTCCCTGATCAGCGCGGGGAGTTCGGCGACCGAGGCCAGTACGTGCGTCGCGCCGTGCTCCTTGAGCGCCGCCTCGTCGTGCGCGCCCGTCAGGACGCCCGCGACGATCCCGGCGCCCGAGCGGACCCCGCTGAGCATGTCGTACGAGGTGTCGCCCGCGACCACGAGCTGTCGGACGTCGTCGACGACTCCGGTACGGAGGAAGGCCGCGAGGACCATGTCCGGGTACGGGCGCCCCCGGCCGCCGGCGTCGGCCGGGCAGAGGGTCAGCTCGACCAGGTCGCGCCAGCCGAGCGCGTCGAGGATCGCGTCCTGGGTGACCCGGGCGAACCCGGTGGTGAGGACCACCGTCCGGCCCTGGTCCTTCAGCTCGGCGATCGCCTCGGCCGCGCCGGGTATCGGGGCGATCCGGCCGGCGGAGACCAGCTCTCCGTATGCCGCCTCGAAGGCGAGGTTCGCCTGCTTGGCGCGGGTCTCGTCGCCGTCGAAGAGGTGGCGGAAGACGGAGATCTTGGACTCGCCCATGGTGGCGCGGACGTAGTCGATCATCGTGGCCGGGTCTTCGCCGAGGCGCTCGGCGGCGGCGGTGAAGGCCTGCTCGACGAGGCCGCCGTCGGCGACGGTGGTGCCGGCCATGTCCAGTACGACGAGGGTGTGCTTGGGGTTCTCGGTCACGGTGTTCACCAGCCCAGTTCGTTCGCGGTCGTCTCGGCGATGGCGGGCGAGCAGGTCATGCCGCGGCCGCCGGGCCCGGTCACCAGCCACACGCCGTCGCGGACCCGCTGGCGGTGGACGACCCGGCTGGGGTCGACGCACTGCGCGTACACCCCGGCCCAGCGGCGCTTGATCTTCGGCAGCGGGCGGCCGAGGAAGGACTCGACGACGCGGGTGAGGTGCTCGTAGGGGTCTTCGAGGGTGTCGAACGCGAAGGGGTGCTCGTACTCGTGGGTGTCGCCGATGGTCAGTCCGCCGTCGAGGCGCTGCACCATGAGCAGCTGCATCTTGTGGGCGGCGGCGGTCGGGTCCTGCGGCTGCGCGGCCTGGAGGGCGTCCAGGGCCTCGGAGGCGTAGGCCGGGTAGTAGCGGAAGGAGTCGGCGTCGGCGACGGAGGTGGTGAGCGGCTCGCCGAGGGGCTCGGTCTGCATCATCTGCAGCCGGACGCGGCGGACGGGTATCTCGCCGGCGACCTCGCGGACGAGGCCGGAGAGCGCGGCGCCGGTGCACAGGACGACGGCGTCGCCGGTGTGGATCTCGCCCCGGTCGTCGCGGACGGCGTCCTCTCCGACGACGTCGCGGACCTCTCGGTTCGGCAGGAAGGTGTACTTCCCGGTGGCCAGGAGCGTTTCACGGAGGGCGAGTTGCGCGAGGCGGGGCTCGACGGCCGCGTCCCGCTCGCACCAGAGCGCCGCCTCGGCCACTCCCTTTTCGAACGCGCCCCGCAGGGCCGGGTTGACCGCGAGGGCCTCGCCGGCCGTCAGCAGCTTGTAGCCGCGGGCGGCGGCGTCGGGGCGGGCCACGGCGGCCTCGGCGACGGCGAGCTCCAGCTCGTTCCGTACGGGGGTGAGGGAGCCGATGGCCCGGAAGCCGAGGCCGGGGACCCGGGCCCCGATGCCCTCCCAGAGTTCCCGGGCGCGCAGGGCGGTGTCCAGCTCCTCTCCGCCCGCCCGTCCGCTCACCCAGATCTGGCCGAAGTTGCGGAGGGATGCTCCGCGCGCCTCGGCCTCGCGCTCGATGTGTACGACCTCGTGGCCGCGTTCCACTGCGTGCCAGGCGTGCATGGTTCCCACCACGCCGGCTCCTACGACGATCACCTTCATGCCGTCGACGGTCCTGGGATCGGGTGACCCGGACGGGGCCGGTGGGCGACGGGACGGTGAACGGACCGACAAGCTTGGACCAGACCCGTTATCGTTTCGTGATTTACCGTGCCCGGCTTGTGGTCTTGTGGGGGCTCAGCCCTGCTGCCCCAGGTGGGCGGTGAAGCTGAAGCGATCGCCCCGGTAGAGGGTGCGGACGCGCTCCAGGGGCCGTCCGGCGGTGTCCCGGGAGACGCGGTGGAGCAGCAGCATCGGGAGCGCCGGCGGGGTGCCGACGAGGAGGGCCTCGCGGGGGGTCGCGAGCACCGTCTCGATGCGCTCGTCGGCGTCGCCGAAGGAGATGCCGAGGTGGTCGTGGAGGTAGGAGTAGAAGGAGGAGTCCGGGTCGAACTCGGTGTCCAGGTGGGGTGCGCGGGCCTCGGAGACGTACGTGCTCTCCAGGCCGACCCGCTCGTCGTCGGCGAGGAGCACCCGCTCCATGTGCCAGACGGGCTCCCCGCGTTCGGCGCCGACCTCGGGGGCGAGGGCCTCCGGACAGGGGAACCGGTCGAGCGAGATCAGGGTGCGGCCGGGGCGGCGGCCCTGGCGGCGGACGCCCTCCGTGTAGCTCGCGAGCGAGAGCGGCTGTTCGAGCTTGGGTCCCGCGACGACCGTGCCCCGGCCCTGGCGGCGCAGCCGTCCCTCCAGGAGGAGTTCGCGCAGCGCCTGCCGGAGGGTCTCGCGGGACACCTCGTACCGGACGGCGAGGTCACGCTCGGTGGGCAGCAGCCCACCCTCCCCCAACTCGTCGACCATCAGGGCGAGTTTCGCCTTCACGGCGTAGTACTTGGGCACGCGTCCGTGCTCCGGGATGCCGGAGTTGACGGGGGCACCGGGGGTGCTGGGGGCGTTCTGGTAGTTCACCGGGGGATGGTCGCAGACGGGTATGAACGGGAAGGTGTACGCAACGTGGCTCACCGGTGCCGGGCGCGACGGCGGGCGGATCGGAAGAGGACGACGCCCAGGGCGACGAGCGCGGCGGCGAGCGGGGCGAGGAGCTTGGCGTACTCCTCCGACTCCCGTCCCGTACGGGCGAGTTCGTGATCCGAACCTGCGAGTACGGGGTCCCGGGGGCCCACGGTGGTCGAGCCCGGCGGGCTGGGCGCGGTCCCGGGGGGCCGGGCGGGGTCGACCGGGGCCGCTGTGCCGGATGTGTCAGGTGCGGGGTCGTCTGGGCCGGTCGGGTCGGCCGGGCCGACGGTCAGGTGGTAGTCGCCGGACTCGCCGACCCAGTCGCCGTCGGCGCCCCGGCGCTGCACGACCGCCGCGTTCACGACGACCTCGTCGGGGGCGGTCCCGGCGCGGAAGGCGAGGCGTACGGGGACGGTGAGGGTGTGACCGGCGGGCACCGTGAAGCCGCCGAAACCGGTGAACGCTCCCACGTTCTCCGCCTCTTCGGTCGCCTCGAAGGTCACGGGCCGCCAGCGCGCGGACCCGTCGTCGTAGAACTCGAACCGGATCTGCTCGGGCCGCAGGACCCGCTCGCCGTCGGTGAGGACGAGGACGGGGTGGATGCCGGAGCAGGAGGCGTCGGTGGTGTTGGTGAGGTCGAGCTTCCACTCCTGGAGGCGGCCCCCTGCGGGGTAGTCCACCGGCCCGTCGTGGATCCGGGTGTCCAGGGGGAAGACGGACCCGGAGGGGGTGCCGCAGGTGGGGGCGGGGGGATCGGGGGCGGGGATGGCGGGCGCGGCCTGCGCCGGGGCGGGGGCCGTGGGCGCGGGCGCGGGCTCCGACCGGGCGGGGACGGCCGGGGCGGGCGCGGCGAGGGCGGGCGCCGCGCAGGTCAGAGGGCCGATCGCGGTGGCCGCCAGCGCGGCCGTGGTCAGGGCGCGGGCGCGACGCGGTCGCAGGGGGGCGGATGCCATGGGGCGGGCCTTTGCTGCTCGCGGGCGTACGGGTCGGCCGCGACGCTGCCATGGCGGCGAGGGCGGGCCCGGGAGCGACGCCGGGCGCGCACTCGGACGGGTAGGCAGATCCGTCCGATCGGCCTACTTTCACATCTGCCTCTTTACCTCTCTGTCTACTTTCCGAAGACCGGGGCGAGGATCAGCCACGCCGCCCCCTCCGCCACCGCGTCCCGCTCCCCCGCCACCCCCACCGGCGCCGTCAGCCCGAGCCCTGCCAGGACCTCCCGCACCCCGTCCGCGAACACGTCCGGCGCACCCAGGACCACACGGCCGCCGAGCAGCACCTGGTCGATGTCGAGGAGCCGTACGACGTTGGCCGCGCCCGCGCCGAGGACGCGCGCGGCCTCGGCGACGTCGCCGCGCGCGACCGCCGCCAGACACAGGACCTCCAGGCAGCCGCGCCCGCCGCAGCCGCACGGGGGCCCGTCGAGCTGCACGGTCTGGTGGCCGAGTTCGCCCGCGCCCGTCCTGTCCCCCCGTAGCGGCGCCCCGCCGAGGACGAGACCCGCACCCAGACCCGTACCGAGGTGGACGTACGCGAAGGAGCCCGGGGCGGCGGGGCGGACGGCGAGGCCGAGGGCGGCGGCGTTGGTGTCCTTGTCGAGGACGACGGGCAGCCCGAGGCGCCCGGCCAGCTCCTCGCGGACGGGGTGGCCCTCCCACTCGGGGAAGCCCGTCACGCGGCCCGGCACCCCCGCGCGGTGGTCCAGCGGTCCGGGCATCGCGACCCCCACGCCGAGGACGGGGGCGGGCGCTTCGGCACCGGCTCGCGATCCGGCTATGGCCGGCAGGTCCCGCACCTCCTCCGTCACCGCGTCCAGGACGGGCCCCGCCCCCTCGCCGAGGTCCACGGCGCGCGTGCGCCGGGCGACGACCGTGCCCGCGAGGTCGGTGAGGAGGGTGGTCAGCTCGTCGCGGTCGAGGTGGACGCCGACGGCGTACCCGGCGGAGGGGACGAGCCGCAGGACCGTACGCGGTTTGCCGCCGGTCGAGGCGCGCTGGCCGGCCTCCGTGGCGAGACCCTCGGCCCGGAGCCGCGCGGTGATCTTGCTGACGGCCTGCGGGGTGAGCCCGGTCCGCTCGGCGAGTTCGAGGCGGCTGATGCCGGCCTCCCCCGCCGTGCGCAGCAGGTCGAGCACGAGCGCCGCGTTGGGGCTGCGCAGGGCCGGCACGTTCACTCCACCACTCCACTCAGGTCCGTCTTCACCTGCCCATTGTCGCTGTCGCTTGCACTTTGGCAACACCGTTGCTTAAGTGAGAAGCATGACTGGCACCGACATGACCGGCCCGGACGCGACCGGCACCTCCCCCCGCACCCCCCTCCGCGTCGGACTCGTCGGCTACGGCCTCGCGGGCTCCGTCTTCCACGCCCCGCTGATCGCCGCCTCCGAGGACCTCGTCCTCGCCGCCGTCACCACCGGCAACCCCGAGCGGGCCGCCGAGGCCCGCGCCGCGCACCCCGGCGTCCGGGTCGTCGCCACCCCCGAGGAGCTGTGGACGGAAGGCGCGGCGGACGAGCTCGACCTGATCGTCGTCGCCTCCCCGAACAAGACGCACGTGGCGATCGCCACAGCCGCCCTGGAGGCTGGCCTGCCGGTCGTCGTCGACAAGCCGCTGGCGGGGACCGCCGCCGAGGCCCGCGCCCTCGCCGCGCTCGCCGAGGAGCGGGGCCTGCTGCTCTCCGTCTTCCAGAACCGCCGCTGGGACAACGACTTCCGCACCCTCCGCCACCTCCTCGACGAGAAGGCGCTCGGCGAGATCCAGCGCTTCGAGTCCCGCTTCGAGCGCTGGCGTCCGCTCCCCAAGGGCGGCTGGCGCGAGTCCGGCGCGGCGTCGGAGATCGGCGGGCTGCTCTACGACCTCGGCAGCCATGTCGTCGACCAGGCCCTGGTCCTCTTCGGTCCGGTCGTCTCCGTCTACGCCGAGTCCGACGTCCGCAGGCCGGGCGCCGAGGCCGACGACGACACGTTCCTCGCACTCACCCACGCGAACGGCGTCCGCTCGCACCTGTACGTGAGCGCCACCACCGCCCAGCTCGGCCCCCGCTTCCGGGTGCTCGGGCAGCGCGCGGGCTTCGTGAAGTACGGCCTCGACCCGCAGGAGGCGGCCCTCCGCGAGGGGCTGCGGCCCGTGCCGGGCACGGTGTGGGGCGCGGAACCGGAGGAGCTGTGGGGCAGGCTCGGCGCCGGCGAGTCGCCGCTGACCGGCGGCGGGACCCCGGTCGAGTCGCTGCCGGGCGACTACCCGGCGTACTACGCGGCCGTCGCCGCCGCCCTGCGCGGCACCGGCGAGAACCCCGTGACGGCGCACGAGGCCGCGGCCGCGCTCGACGTCCTGGAGGCGGCGAAGAAGTCCGCCCACGAGGGAATCACGGTGACGCTGTGAGTGACCAGGAGGTGAGCGGCCAGGAGGTGAGCGACATCGAGGCCCAGGAGGCCCGCCTCGTCCTCCCCCGCTTCACGTACGAGGACGCCTGGACGCTCGGCACCCTCCTCGTCGAAATGGCACGGGAACGCCGCGCACCGGTCGCGATCGACATCCGGCGCGGGCCGCAGCAGCTCTTCCACTGCGCGCTGCCGGGGTCGAGCGCGGACAACGACGCCTGGATCGACCGCAAGCGACGGGTCGTCGAGCGGTACGGCGTGAGCTCGTTCCTGGTCGGCGCCCGGTTCCGCGCGAAGGGGACGACGTTCGAGGCGTCCTCACGCCTCGACCCCGACCGGTACGCGGCGCACGGCGGCGCGTTCCCGGTCGCGGTCGAGGGCGTGGGCGTGATCGGCTCGGTCACGGTCTCGGGGCTGCCGCAGGCCGAGGACCACGCCATGGTCGTCGAGGCGCTGGACCGCCTGCTCGCCTCGCTCTCCGGCTGACGACGCCGGCCGGTCCGTACGCTCAGCCCAGCCGCCTCCGCCGGCGCCGGCTCACGACGACGAGCGCGCCGCCACCGAGGGCGAGACCGACGGCGGTGGCACCCATGACGATCTGTCCGGTGCCCGCGCCGGTCTCGGGGAGTTCGCCGTGGGGGCCGTGGTGGCCGCCGCCGGAGCCCCCGTACCCGCCGGAGTCCCCGTACCCGCCGTCGTCGCCGTATCCGCCGTCACTGCCGCCGTTCGTCGACCCGCCGGTCGTGGGATCGGTGGGGGTGGGGGTGGGGGTGGGATCGGTCGGTGTCGGGGTCGGGTCCGTCGGTGTGGGTGTCGGGTCGGTCGGGGTCGGCGTGGGGTCCGTAGGAGTGGGCGTGGGGTCGGTCGGGGTCGGCGTGGGATCCGTCGGCGTCGGGGTCGGGTCCGTCGGTGTGGGGGTGGGCGTGGTGTTCACACAGGACGGCAGGTCGCCGTTGAACGGGTAGGCGTGGATCTCCTGGCCGCCTCCGCCGGTGGTCTCCGAGGCGTGCGTCAGGTTTCCGGTGGTGAAGAACCGGCCGTTCATACCCGGCATGGTGATCGTCGTCGTGCTGGCCTGGTCGCCGACCAGCACGCTGCCCGCGAACTGGGCCGTGCCCTCGAACTTGACGGCGGTGGCGTCGGGGAAGTTCCACAGGACCCGCTCGCGCAGGCCGTCCGGCAGCTGGTTGATGTACGAGTCGACGGTGCGGTCGGCGCCGAGGACGTTGACGAGGACGGTCGCGTCGGCCGGGATCCTGTCGAAGCGGATGCCCTGCTGGCCGCCGCTCGTGGACTCCAGGTCGAACTCGACGGTGAACACCTGGAGCTTCGACGTGCCGTCACCCGTGAAGACCGTCTCGGTGCTGTTGTTCACGGCGGTGCCGGTGGGGGTGCGGGAGGCGCCGTTCACGTACGCGTAGCACTGGCTGGCGTCGGTGAGCCGGTCGCGGAGCGCGGCGTACGGAGCGGCGGCGTCGGCGTCCTTCACCGGGGTCGGGTTCACCGTGCCGGAGAGCGCGCCCCCGTACCGTACGACGCCGCTGACCTTGCCCTCCTCGGCGAGCAGCCGCTGGTCGGTGGCGACGGTCAGGTTCTTGCCGACGGTGAGGAAGTCGGTGCCGTTGTCCGGCGGGACGCGCGAGCCGACACCGGCGACGCCGACGTTGTAGACGCTGGAGACGCCGGCGCGCTTGTTCATGTCGAAGCCGCCCAGGACGACGACCTTGCCCTCGGCCTCGGCGGCGGCCTCACGGACGAGCATGTCGCCGCCGACATAGATGTTGATGTTGTTGTCGCGGTACTTGACCTCACCGCTGCCGATGTCGGGGTAAGGGCCCGTGGGGCAGTTGCCCGGCAGGCAGGGGCCGAGGCCGCCCGGGAGCGGGTCGGCCCAGCCGTTGACGGCGAGCGCGCCGACCAGCGCGGTGGCCGCGACCGTGGAGGCGGCGATGACGGCGAGACGGCGCCGGTCGCCTCGTCGCTCGTGCGTGATGGGTTCCATATCCGGCAATATGCAAAAAACGATATGAAAATGGCGACGCCCCACGCGGGGCGTCGCCGTTTTCCCGGAGGAAGGATGCAATCGGGGATCAGGCGCTCTTGAGCTCCTGCCGCTGCCGGCCGAGCCCGTCGACCTCCAGCTCGACGACGTCACCGGGGCGCAGGTACGGCTTGGGCTCCGGCTGCCCCATGGCGACGCCCGCGGGCGTGCCGGTGTTGATGATGTCGCCCGGGTAGAGGGTCATGAACCGGCTGACGTACCGGACGACCTCGGCGACCGGGAAGATCTGGTCCGAGGTGTGACCGTCCTGCTTGAGCTCGCCGTTGACCCAGAGCCGCAGGCCGAGCGCCTGCGGGTCGGGTACTTCGTCGGCGGTGACCAGCCAGGGGCCGAGCGGGTTGAAGGTCTCGCAGTTCTTGCCCTTGTCCCAGGTACCGCCGCGCTCGATCTGGAACTCACGCTCGGAGACGTCGTGGGCGACGGCGTACCCGGCGACGTGCGCGAGGGCCTCCTCGTCCGTCTCCAGGTAGCGGGCGGTGCGGCCGATGACGATGGCGAGCTCCACCTCCCAGTCGGTCTTCACCGAGCCGCGCGGGACGAGCACGGTGTCGTCCGGGCCGACGACCGTGTCGGCGGCCTTGAGGAAGACGACGGGCTCGGCGGGGGTGGCCTGGCCGGTCTCGGCGGCGTGCCCGTGGTAGTTCAGCCCGATGCACACGACCTTGCCGATCCGGCCGACGGGCGGGCCGACCCGCAGCCCGGTGGCGTCGAGCGCGGGCAGCACACCGGCACCGGCGGCGGCCCGTACCCGGTCGAGGGCGGAGGCGTCGGCGAGCAGACTGCCGTCGATGTCGTCGACCAGCGCGGACAGGTCGCGAAGCGTCCCGTCCTGGTCGAGCAGGGCGGGACGCTCGGCTCCCGGCGGGCCGACACGCAGCAGCTTCATGGACTTCTCCCTGTGGTCGAGGCGGGCCCGGGAAGGGCCCTGAGGTACCCCGGCCGATGGAGTGCGGCCATCGGAGGATTGGTCGATCCTCCAAGAGAACGGGTCACTCTGCAAGACCCCGTTCAGCCACTGGACCCTTACGCGCGAGTAGCAACGGGCGCGGGACTCTCCTTCTCGCCCTTCTCCCGGAAGAGCAGGGCCCGTTCGACGGCGGTCCAGGTCGTGCTGGTCACGACGTAGAGGGCGGCGGCGAGGGGGACGACGGCGACCGTGATCAGGGTGGCGAAGGAGAGCAGCGGCATCACCTTGGCGATGGCGCCCGCGCCCGGTGTGGGCTGCCCCAGGTCCAGGGGCTGGGCGGCGAGCTGCGCCTTGGTGCGCCGGTACGTGAACGTCGCCACGGCGGCGACGAGCGCGAACAGGACGAGGTAGACCCGCCCGGCCGGGCCGAGGAGGCCGCCGTGGGAGAGGGCGTCGGCCCAGTGGTCGCCGAGCGGGGCGGCGAGGAGGGTGTGCCCGGCCATCCGGTCGCCGGCGAACAGGTGGTACATGAGCAGGAACGCGGGCGCCTGGAGCAGGCTGGGCAGGATCCCGGCGAACGGCGAGACCTTCTCCCGCGCGTGCAGCTCCGTCACCGCCTTCCGCAGCCGCTCGGGGTTCTTGGCGTGCTTCTTGCGGAGCGCGGCGAGCTCCGGCGCGATCCGGGTGCGCGCCTTCTGCCCCCGGGCCGAGGCCCGGGACAGCGGGTGGATCGCGAGCCGTACGAGCATCGTGAAGAGGACGATCGCGGCGGCCGTGGCGGTGGTGGCGAAGAGCGGCTGGAGCAGGTCGGCGAGCCGCTCGACCAGGGAGCCGAAGGCGGAAAGGATGACGGACAAGGGGAGCCCTCCGTGGGGTCTCGTCGTGCCGGGGAGATGTCGGGTCTCGGCATGACGGATCCGCGTGGGGGATGCCAGGTGAGCGTGTCCGGGAGCACTCCCGGTGAGCACTCCGGTGAGCGTGCCCGGGGTGATGTGGTGCGGGGCTCCCTACGCGGCCGTCAGGAGGGGACGGCCGGGAGCGCGGGGTCTGCGACGCCCTGCGGCGTCGGGGTCGCGCTGGGGCAGGAAGGCGGTGCGCCGCTCACGGTCGCGGATGGCGGTACGGACGGCGGTGCGTGGCACGGCCGGGGCCGTACGGGCTCCGAACAGGGCGCAGACGACGCTGGTCACGGCGAGCGCGACGGCGGCGGAGACGCCACCGCCGTCGGAGAGCAGCAGATCGGCGAGGGCGAGGAGGAAGAACAGCGGCGCGAGGACGCGCAGAGCAAGGCTCCCGGTCGTCATTCCGCTCCCCCTCTCCTCACATGTCACGTGGTGTCTCACCGTGAGGACGTGCGAGGCGCGCCAGGAGTTCCCGAGTTCAGGACTTCGCGTGTTCCAGGGCGACGAGGAGGCGGCGGGGGCCGAGGAGAGCGCGGCTGACCGGGTCGGCGGGGTCCCGGTCGAGCCCGGCGCCGGGCCGCATCTCGACGTCGGCGGGCGGTACGGGAACGCGACAGGCCGGGCATTCGCCGTACGGGCCGAGTTCGGTGCCGCAGTCGGCGTGGTGGAAATGGCGTACCGGTACGGCGCCGGGGACCTCGGCCCGCCCCCAGGCGCCGAGCGAGCGCAGCACGGGCCAGAGGGCGAGCCCGCGTTCGGTGAGCACGTACTCGTCGCGCGGGGGCGACTCCTGGTAGCGGCGCCGGTCGAGGACCCCGGCCTCGACGAGGGCCTGGAGGCGGGCGGCGAGGACGGCGCGGGGGGCGCCGAGGTGGGTGAGGAAGTCGTTGTAGCGGCGGACGCCGTAGAAGGCGTCGCGGACGACGAGAAGGGTCCAGCGCTCACCGACGACTTCGAGGGCGCGGGCGATGGAGCACTGCTGGTGGGCGTAGTCCTTGCCGAGAGCCATGGGATCCATCGTACCCAACCCAGGTTCATTGAGTGAACCTTGCTGGTACCTTGGGTCCCTCACGAATGAGTTCATTCACCGAACCGACGGGTGGAGGTCCCCGCCATGTCCCAGCTCGCGCCCACCGCCGACACCTCCGCCCCACCCCGCGGCACCCGCCCCGGGGCCGCACTCGCCGTCACCGCCGCGGCCACCACGGTCGCGCTGATGAACTACACGGCCCCGATGCTCACCCTCCCCGACATGGCCGCGGCCTTCTCGACCCCGGCCTCCGCCCAGGCCTGGCTGCTCAACGGCACCCCGCTCGGCCTCGCCGTCCTCCTCCTGGTGGCCGGCAGCCTCGCCGACGCGCACGGGCGCCGCCGGGTCTTCCTCCTCGGCACCCTCGCCCTCGGCCTCACCACCGCCCTCGGCGCCTTCGCGGGCTCCACGGCCACGTTCACCGCGGCCCGGATCGCGCAGGGCGCGGCGAGCGCGGCGGTCCTCGCCGGCAGCCTGGGCCTGCTCGCCCACGCGTACCCGGCGGGCCGGGACCGGATCAGGGCGACGGGGATCTGGGGCGCGTCCGTCAGCGCCGGCATCGCGCTGGGCCCGCTGCTCGCGGGCGCGCTGAGCCTGGTGGACTGGCGGCTCGCGTACGAGGTGCTGGGCGCGGCGGCGGTGGTGATCGCGGCGGTGGGAGCGCGGCTGCTGAGGGCCGACGAAGCGGCACCGGACGGGTCCGGCTCCCTCCCGGAGAAGCTGGACAGGTCCCACTCCCTCCCGGGGAACGCGGCACCGGAGAGGTCGGGGTCCGGGCCGGGCTCCCGCCGACCGCGTCCGGACATCGCGGGCGCGACAGCCCTCGGCCTGGCCCTGGCGGCCCTGCTCACCGCGCTCACCCTCGGCCGGGACGGCTGGCTGCGCCCGCAGGTGGGCCTCCTTCTGCTCGCCTCCCTCGCCCTGACGGCCCTGTTCGTGGTGGTCGAGCACCGGAGCCGTACGCCCATGGTGGATCTGGCGCTGCTGCGGCGACCGGCGTTCCTGGCGTCGACGCTGGGGGCGCTGTTCACGGGCCTGGCGGTGATCGGTCTGTTCAGCGTGGTGCCGGCGCTGCTCCAGGGTGGTGCGGGGATGTCACCGCTCGGGGCGGCGTGGCTGTTCGTGCTCTGGTCGGGCACGGCGTTCGCGGTGGCCCTGCAGACGCGCCGGCTCGCGGGCCGGCTCTCCGCCCCGTACCAACTGGCCCTGGGCTTCGCCCTGTCGGCGGCGGGTGTCCTGGCCCTCCTCGGCGCCCTGGACGGCCCGGCCGGCTCCTGGCCCCGCCTGCTCCCCGGCCTCCTGGTGGCGGGAGCGGGCAGCGGCCTCCTGAACGCCGCGCTGCCGCGCCTCGCGGTCGACTCCGTACCGCCGGAGCGGGCGGCGATGGGCTCGGGCGCCAACAACACCGCCCGCTACATCGGTTCCTCGGCGGGCGTGGCGCTGATGCTGGCGCTGGCGACGGCGGGCCCGGACACGGCGGTCCTGGCGTCGGCGGCGCTGGCCCTGACGGGCGCGGGGATCACACTCGTTCTGGGACGACGACGGCCGCGTCGGTGAACTCCTCCAGGGCGAGGACGTCCTCGTCGTCGCGTTCGTCCCCGGCATCCGGAGCCCCGTACAGACTGACGACCACGCTCACGAGGAGATTGACGACGAGGGCGAGCAGCCCGGCGTTGACGCCCCAGAGGGGATCGTTCCCGGAGAAGACGAGGGCGCAGACGAGGGCGACCCCCACCGCGAGCCCGCACACCCCACCCACCACGGTCATCCGGCGCCACATGAGCCCGAGCAGCAGCAGGGGAAGAAGCTGCGCCATCCCCTCGTAGGAGATGAGGGAGAGGCGTACGAGCGTGTTGGGCGCGGTGTACGTCATGGCGAGCGCGAGCGCCCCGGCGACGACCACGACGGCCTGGGAGAGCCCCTTCTCGCGGGCCCGGAGCCGTGGCGCGAGACTCAGCACGCTCCTCCCCCACATGGTGCCGATGACCAGCATGAACACGGCCATCGGCACGATCGAGGAGAGCGCGGCGGCGACGCCGACGACCCCCACGGCCCAGGCGGGCAGCGCGTCCGTGATCAGCTTGAACAGCGCGAGGTTCGACTCGGCGCCGACGAGCCCGGGGACGACGAAGAGGGCGGCCATGCCGAGCAGCATGGGGATGAAGAGAAGGACGTTGTACGCGGGCAGCCAGACGGCGTTGCGCCGGAGGGTGTCGGCGTCGCGGGCTCCGAGGTAACCGGCGACGGTGGTCGGGAAGATGACGACGGTGAGGGAGTTGAGCACGGTGGTGGAGGCGAACCAGCCGACCCCGTACCCGCTCTGCTCGCCGCCGTGCCCGGGCAGCTTCAGCCACTCGCTCTTCTCGTCGACGAGCCGCCCGAAGAACTCCCCGAACCCACCGAAGTAGTGCAGGGGCACGTACACGAACAAGAACCCCAGCGTAAGGACGACAAGCGCGTCCTTGAGCACGGACACCCAGGCGCTCCCCCGCAACCCGCTCACCACCACGAACCCGGTGGTGACGGCGAAGGCGAGGAAGTAGGCGAGGTCGAGGCCGATGGTCCCGTACGAGATCGTGGACACGACCACGCCCATGCCGGTGATCTGGAGCTGGATGTACGGCAGGAGGAAGACGGTCGCGAGAACGGCGACGACCGCACCGAGCCAGGGCCGGCGGTACCGGTGGGCAGCCATGTCGCTGAGGGCGACGAGCCCGTGCTTGCGCGCGTACCCCCAGAGCATGGGCCCGACGACGTAACCCACGGCGTAGCCACAGGACATGTACGCGACGACGTAGAGCACGGGGGCGCCGTAGTTGTACCCCCACCCGGCGGCGCCGAGATAACTGAAGCTCGTGTACCCCTCACCGGCCATCAACACCCAGATGAAGACAGGCCCGAGCGAGCGCCCGCCGACGGACCAGGCGTCGAGCCCACCGGTCTGATGCCGGCGCACGGCGAGCAGCCCGAGGACGACGGTGAGCACCATGAAGACCGCGAAGACGGAAACGGCGACAGCGGCGGGGCTCATCGTCGGTCCCCCCTCCGGGCGAGGCCGACGGCGACGGGGGTCAGCAGGGTCGCCCCGAACAGCCAGAGAACGAACAACGGCACCCCGTTCACGAACGGCAGCGCGACGACGAACAGGAGGTACGGGAGAAGGAGCCACAACAACTGGGGCCGACGTCTGATCACCCGGTCGAGCCTAACTACGAGACCAGCTTCGCCCAGACGACGAGCCGGTAGGCGCTGCTGAACTCGGGGGTGCAGGTGGTGAGGGTGAGATAGGCGCCGGGGGCCTCGTACCCGTACGAGGGCTTGACGAGGGACCGGGGCACGGCCCGGATGACCCCGACGTCACGGGGAGCGGTCTGCCGCAGGACCTGGTCGACGCGGTAGACGTACGTACGCGCGCGCGTACGTACGGAGATCTCGTCCCCGGTCGCGAGCCGGTTGATGTACCGGAAGGGCTCGCCGTGGGTGTTGCGGTGCCCGGCGAGAGCGAAGTTCCCGGTACGGCCGGGGGCGGCGGTCCCGGGATAGTGCCCGACGTACCCCTTGTCGAGGACGGACCGCTTGGAGACGCCGTGGGCGACGGGAACGGTGAGACCGAGGCGGGGGATGCGAAGGACGGCGAAGGCGGCGGAGGAGGACGGGGACGTGTCGCGCGCGCCCGGGGCGGGATCGGCGGTGGGACGGGCCGGCTCTCCGGAGGATGCGGCGGGAGGGACGACGGGCTCAGCGGACGGTCTGCCGGCACGGGAGGGACCACCAGTACTACCGCTACTGCTGGGGGGAGAGATGTCCCACTCCCGCTCAAGGACAAGCACCTGCTCACGGGCCTCGGCGCGGGCCTGCTGGTTGGTCCACCAGAGCTGGTGGACGACAAGAAGAAGGACAACAACCCCGCAGGTGACGACGGCCTCGGCGCACACCCACAGCACGCGGGCACCCGTACGGCGCCGCCCTCGCGACTGGACGACGACCGGCACCCGCTGCCCCACCCTGGCCCGCACGCGGGGCACGATAAGCGCTGAGGCGCCAACTCTCCAGGCCCGTACAGCAGTACGGTGGAGAGCATGCGCCCCGACACGCCTGCCGCCCACACCACCGAAGCCGAGCGCCTGCTGCGCACGGCAGCGCAGTACCCGGGAGACCAGGAACCCCTGTACCTCCAGGCCGCGGCACACCTGGAACTGGCGGGCGACCGCCAGGCGGCAACGGCCCTCTACGACACCCTCCTCTCCGCCTCGCCGGCGAACCCGCTCCTGATCAGGGCGCTGAAGGCGGCGAACCTGTGGGAGTACGGCCACGAGGCCGAGGCCCGCGCGATCATCGAAGGCGTCCGGAGCGCACGGCCCTCGGACGCGGCGCCGTGGGAGATCGCGGCGGAGACGCTGGAGGCGCACGACGAACTGGAGGCGGCGGAGTCGACGCTGACGGAGGCGGCGGCCCTGCTGGCCACGTCACCGGAACTCCCCCACGCGACCCAGTCCCTCCTGATCACCCGCCACCGCATCCGCAGAATGCTGGCGCTGCCGCACGACGACGAGGACGTCCTGGCGGACCGCCTGCACACGGCAGACGTCCCCCTGGACGAACTCCACGACCCGAAGCGCCTGTGGTCACTGGGCTCGGAGGACCCGGCGGAACTCCAGGCGGAGATCACCCGCCTCCGGTCGGAACTCGGCACCTACCGCACGGCCCTCTCCCGCCCGTTCCCGGTGGCGGTCCTGCACTGGCCGGAACCGGAACTGGACGAGCTGCTCGCGGCGTACCCGGAACTGGAGGCGGAGTACCCCACG
This sequence comes from Streptomyces sp. NBC_01077, assembly GCF_045162855.1. Lineage (NCBI taxonomy): Bacteria > Bacillati > Actinomycetota > Actinomycetes > Kitasatosporales > Streptomycetaceae > Streptomyces > Streptomyces sp. NBC_01077. The sequence goes on from NZ_CP108669.1 coordinate 3,906,985, forward strand.
TACCGCGCCCACCTGACGGACATCGAGGCCTCCCTCCGAGAACTCGCCCAGGCGGGCACCCCGAACCTGGGCATCGTCCGCGCGACGGTCCCCTCTTACGAAGCCTTCGCAGCCTCGGAATCCACCCACCCGTCGAACGCGGACCTGCTGCCGCAGTACGCAACGACACTGGCGGCCCGGGGCAGGGCGACGGGGTGGCCGCCGGCGCGGTCGGCGGAGTGCTGGTGCGGGTCGGGTAGGACGTACGGGGAGTGCCACGGGGAAGACTGACCTCCGCCCCTTCGGGCTGCTCCTCGCGCCGTGTCAGCCGGTTGGAGTAACGTCACGGTTGTCACATTGCTGTCCGACTGGCCCCCTCATGCCCAGGTCAGTCCTGTGTGCGAGGAAGACGATTGCCCTACGAGTCCGGTCCTGACTGGCAGTTCGATGTGCCCACGAGCGGAAGCAAGCGTCTTCCGCCCTCCGCCCGATATGTGGAGTCACTGACCCACCAGGGCTACGGCTTCGAAGCAGCCATCGCAGACCTCATCGACAACTCGATCGACGCCGGCGCCCAGAACGTTGTGGTGAGCTTCCTGCGCGATGACGACCGGCTCGTGAGCCTGCTGATCGTCGACGACGGCCACGGCATGAACGACGAGACGCTCGACGTTGCCATGACCGTCGGCGGACAGCAGGAGTACTCCGCCCACGCATTGGGCCACTTCGGCGCCGGGCTCAAGGCGGCGTCGTTGTCGCATGCAGATGCGCTGACCGTCATCAGTCGCACCAAGCGAAGCCCATCGACAGGCCGACGGTGGCTCACCTCCCAGGCACAGCATGACTTCACGTGCGACATCGTCGAGGCCAGGTACTGCCAGGATCTCATCGATCGCTACGACGGGGTGATCGGCTGGCACGGCACCATCGTCCGGTGGGACGGGGTCCGCGCCTTCGGGACCATCACGGCGGGGCAGACAGATCGCTTCCTCAACGAAACGATTGAGCGCCTGGAGACGCACCTCGGGCTGTACCTCCACCGATTCCTCGACCGGGATGACTTTCACATCGACATCGTCGTCGAGGACGTACGGACCCGCGAAGAACTCGATCACCGGGGCGTCGAGGGAATCAACCCCTTCGGATACCGCATCCCGGGCCGTGCAGGTTTTCCGCGTACGTACAGGGCGCCGATCGAAGGCCTTGGCGAACTGGAGCTGGAGGCCCACATCTGGCCGCCCAAGGCTCCCCTCGTGGCTTTTCGTGGGATCGGTCCGCTCGCCGAGCGTCAAGGGTTCTACGTCTACCGGAATGACCGACTGGTACAGGCAGGCGGCTGGAACGGAACCCGCAGCGGCGAGGCGCACCACAATCTCGCCCGGATTGCCATCAACCTGCCGCCGCAGCAGAACCAGGTTTTCTCCCTGACGGTGAAGAAGGACGGAGTCAACGTCACCCCTGCCTTTGCCCGTGGTCTGGAACAGGCCAGGGACAGGGACGGGGGCACCTTCGTGCAATACCTGGGCGAAGCCGAGAAGGTCTACCGAGACGCCGCCCGCCGGTCGACCGAAGTCCAGCGCAAGGAGGTCATTCCGCCTGGCAAGGGAGTTGACCCGAAACTGAAGCGGACGCTGCGCGACGAGCTCCCCGCACTTGAAGGTGAGGATCCGATCACCTTCCGTTGGGAAGCGATGCCGACCGATGTCTTCTTCGACATCGACCGCGAAGATCATGTCGTACGCCTCAACAAGGAATACCGCCAAGCATTCAACTCCGGCCGCCGGGCCGGGTCGAATGATGCACCGGTCCTCAAAGGCATGCTGTATCTGATTCTGGAGAAGAACTTCCGCATGGGCCGCTCAAGTGCACAGCGAGATGACGAGATGGCTCTCTGGAACAGCGTTCTGCTCTCCGCTGCCCGCTGCGAGATGACGCGCGGAGAGGAATCCCAGTGAACGACCGCCTGCTGAATCTGCACATCGATGTCCTGGGGGCGATGAGCCGTGGCCCCAAGAGCTTTGCCAAGATCGCCTTCGCAGTGTCCGAAGCGGAAGAGCCCGCAGACGAAGACCTGCAGGGGTTCCGTGAGCTTCTCCTCGACAGACAGTCCGATCTGACAGCTCTCTGGAACCAGAAGCTGACGTCTTGGGACACAGCGGATACCGCTCCCTGGTCCAATGCCCCGGCACGCAGCGAACAACGACGAGCGGACACCTACGCACAGCTTGGCTTCGATGACGACGTGCGCAAGGCACTCGACGCCGCGGTGCCTCTCGTCACCGGTCCTCAGCCCGTCGTCATCAGCGGAGACTTCCAGCGGTGGTACTCCAAAGAGAAGGCAGCCGCACATACCTTCTATTGGTCGGCGTATGAGCGAGTACTCCGCAAGAAGGGGTGGAGCGAGACCGCCATCGCCAGTCTCGACCAGGCCTCGCACAGCGTCGTTGAGCGCTTGTCTGACCCCACCCGCACCGAGGCGTACAGCGCCCGCGGCTTGGTGGTCGGCTACGTTCAGTCGGGCAAGACAGCGAACTTCACGGGTGTCATCGCCAAGGCCATCGATGCCGGATACCGGCTCGTCATTGTCCTGGGCGGCACACTGAACCTGCTGCGCGGCCAGACTCAGCGCCGGCTGGACATGGAGCTGATCGGCAGGGAGAACATCCTCCGTGGCATCAGCCCTGACGACATCGATGCCTTGATCGGCATCGACTACCAGGACGACGAGGACTGGCCCCACAAGTTCGTCTCCCACGACGGTCGGCCGTCGGGACAGGGCGCTTTCAATATCGAGCGGCTCACCACGCGCGACGAGGACTACAAGGGGCTCGGCCAGGGGATCAGCACCCTGGACATCCCGAAGCTCGACCGGGCGCGGCCCTTGCACGACCCCGTGAATCTGCACCCCGCGGCAGCCCGCGTCATGATCGTGAAGAAGAACAAGGCTGTCCTCAGCAAGCTGGTCATGGACCTCAAGCGGGTGGGCGGCATCCTGCACGAGCTCCCCGTTCTGATCATCGACGACGAATCAGACCAGGCATCCGTGAACACCATCGATCCGGCCAAGCAGACAGAGGGCAAGGAGAGTCGCACCGCCATCAACGGCCTGATCTCGCAGCTTCTGCAACTGCTTCCCCGGGCACAGTACGTCGGCTACACGGCGACCCCGTTCGCCAATGTCTTCGTCGACCCGGATGACAGCCAGGACATCTTCCCCCGGGACTTCCTGATCTCCCTGCCCCGCCCGGTGGGCTACATGGGTGTCCAGGACTTCCACGACCTGGACGGGGCAGTCCCCGCTGTCGATCGCACAGTCGCCAACTCCCAAGAGGAGGCGCATGTCCGGGGCGTCTTCGACGGTCCGGACGACCGGCTGCTCGAATCCTTGGACGCGTTCATCCTCTCCGGCGCCGTCAAGCTCTACCGCGTCAGCCAGGGCATCCCCGAAACCAAGTACCGACACCACACCATGCTTGTCCACGACTCGGTCCGCATGGCAGATCACTCGGCTCTCGCCTCGCGGCTGAATTCGATGTGGCACGAGCACTACGGCAGCAGCTCGTCTCACGAGCGACTGGCGCGACTGTTCACCGAGGACTTCATGCCCGTCTCCGACGCGCACGCCCAAGGCGCACCGGTTCCAGGGTCGTACGACGTGCTCAAGCCCTACGTCAGCAGAGCACGTCAGCTCATGAGTGCGGGTGGTAACCCGGTCATCATCGTCAATGGCGACAAGGAGCGCGACTACGAGCAGGCGGCTCTCGACTTCGACCGAACCAAGAACGTCTGGAAGATCCTTGTCGGCGGCACGAAGCTCTCCCGCGGTTTCACCGTCGAAGGTCTGACCGTCACCTACTACCGCCGCAAGACGCAGCAGGCCGACACTCTGATGCAGATGGGCAGGTGGTTCGGCTTCCGTGACGGCTACCGGGATCTGGTGCGCCTCTACATCGGCCGCGAGGAGCCATACGGCAAGGGCAAGACCCTCGATCTCTACGAAGCCTTCGAAGCCATCTGTCAGGACGAAGAGGCGTTCCGCGCCCAGCTCGCACAGTACGCAACCATGATCGATGGCGAGCCGCAGCTGACGCCCGAGCGCGTGCTGCCTCTCGTCTCCCAGCACCTGGCGTTGATCAAGCCGTCGGCGCGGAACAAGATGTTCAATTCCGAGCTGGTCGAGATCCGGTCGCCGGGCAAGGCAATCGAGCCAGCCGCCTACCCGATGAGTGCTGAGCAGACCGCACGCAATACGGATCGCTGGCGTCCGTTGCTGCCCGTGTTCGATGCTCCAGCAGTCACACTGGCGCTGCCTCCCGACAGCAGTAGTCCACTCACGCGGACCTTCCAGGCGACGACCACTGTCGTCCCTCACGCGTCGCTGATCGGTGTACTGAGCCAGCTGGAGTGGGAGGGGCACAATCACTTTGCCCCCCACCTCAACTACCTTGCGCAACTGGACGGTTCACTCGCCACTGTCGACGACTGGCTCCTCGTCGCCCCGCAGACCACGCCCGCCCGGCGCGTTGAGGCAAGCATCCTGGGACACGGCCCCGCCGCTCTTGTCCGACGTAATCGCCAGCTGGGAAAGGTGTCGTTCGGACGTATCTCCGGTCTTGAGCACCGCCGATGGGCTCAGCGTCTCATCGAGGAGGCACAGCCTGGCGCACTGCTCCCCAGTCCTCATGCGCTAGGGAGTCGCACGGGCGTTGTGCTGCTCTACGCGGCGGTCGAGAAGGCGGAGGACGACGCAGGACTCCGCGCGGCCGCCCCGCACGGGATAGCCGACCCGTCCCGGGTGTTTCTCGCCTTCACCCTTATCCCGCCGACAACGGCGAACGACGCCTCCCTCCGGCTGCTCCGCTACCAGGCCAAACGGTCTGGAACACGCGAGTTGCCGTAACCGGACGGCGTGGCTTGGCATTCAACCGATCGGACAGGAGCTCTCCCTTGTTTCCCCTGGACATCACAGCTGCAGCCAATATCCATGCCGAGGACCTCCGCCGCGAGGACGCCGGCCTGGCCGCCGTGCACGGGAAGCTCCACGAGCTCGACCCCGGGGGGCTCCGCTTCGCCGCTGTCCTGCGCGACACGATCGACCAGTTACTCAACGGCGAGATCACCGGACGCTACGACTGGCAGACCCTCTTCAAGACGGAGAAGACACACGCAGGAACGCTCGTCGAGATCAATCTGCAGCGTGAGTTCGGGTTCGACGACGGTATCGACATGGATTACCAGATCTCGGACATCGACGTGGACTGCAAGTACTCCCAGCAGCTCGGTGGCTGGATGATCCCGCCAGAGGCGCTGGGTCATCTGTGCCTGCTCGTGTGGGCGGATGACTACACGAGCCAGTGGAGTGCCGGCCTGCTGCGCATAAGGAAAGAATGGCTGAACGCGGGAAACAACCGCGACAAGAAGCTCACAGTCAAGGCCGAGCACCGGAACAAGATTCTATGGCTGTGGCACAAGCAGGAGCTTCCGGAGAACACGCTCCTGCACATGGATCCCGTCCACCGTGCTGCAGTGTATGAAGCCGGTTCAGGACAGGCCCGCCTCAACGAGCTGTTCCGCCGATGCCAGCAGCGGCGGATTGGCCGCAACGTCGTCCGTACTGTCGCCCAGCAGAAGGACTACATGAAGCGCGTCAGGGGAAACGGGGGATCCAGGTCCTCACTCAAGGACGAGGGCATCATCATCCTGGGCGACTACCGGTCCCACCAGGAGATCGCCGACCAGCTCGGCGTTCCCATTCCCCGGGAGGGCGAGTTCGTCAGCGTCTGCGTCACACCAGCAGACGGGATCCACGCAGGACCCCGCACCGTCATTGACGGGTCACTGTGGACAGTCGCCACTGCGGGAGATGCCGTAGTTGCCGCCCCGACACTCCCCTCCCCCAGCTCTAAAGCAAAGCAGTAGTAGCCCCATGAAGAACTACGACGTCACCGCCGACTCCGCTCTGCAGGAGGTGCGGACCTGGATTCTCGACCAGCAGAACCGTGACAACAGGTTCAGGCAGGCGCTCCGCACCGCGATAGACGAAGTTCTCGACGGAAAGCGGACAGGCCGGTACTCGATTGCCGACCTCAGGAAGACAGAGAAGACATACATCGGAACCAAGGTCGAAATCGTACTGCAGGACACCTTCAACATTCCGTCAGGCCCCCAGAAGGGGATGGACTATCTGATTAGCGGTCACCAGGTTGACTGCAAGTTCACGAGCCTGGCGACTTGGGAAATCCCCACAGAAGCGATCGACCAGATCTGCCTGCTCACCCGGGTGGACGAAAAGAAGGAAACCTTCGGCGTGGGGCTGCTGCGGGCGAGGTCAGAATTCCTGACCGGAGCACCCAACAAGGACGGGAAGCGCAAGGTCTCAGCACTGGGGAAGACGAAGATCACGTGGATCGCAGACGGGGCTGCCTTCCCGAGGACGCTGCTCCTCTCCTTGCCCGAGGCGCAGGTCCACCACATCTTCACGTCCGGACTGTCCGGCCAGGAGCGGCTGAACCGGTTCCTCCGTCTTGTCCAGAACCGGCTCATCGACAGCGAGACCATCGATACCGTAACGCAGCAGCGTGACGGCAACGCACGACTGCGCAAGGGAGAAGGGCGCTCAAGGACGGAGCTCCGAGGCGACGGAATCCTGATCGCCGGACACTGGAAGAAACACCAGGCGGTCATGGAACAACTTGGTGTTCCCCTTCCGAGAATGCCGCGCAGTGGCGAATTCGTCAGCTTCAGGGTCGTGGAAGCCGCCGGGCATCATGGGGACCGGCCCAGGGCTACGCTGGACAACAAGGAGTGGGTCCTTGCCGACGACACGGACCTCCCCCAGGTCGGCCCGCTTCTCCCTGCACTCAAGTGAAGCGCTATGACCGATGACTGGACACCGCCTGCCGGATCGTGGGCCTCTTCAGCTGCCCGCCGCCGGAACATGCAGGCGATTCGCAGCCGGGACACCAAGCCGGAGCAGCAGGTCCGGCGGCTCCTTCACGCCCAGGGACTGCGGTATCGCGTCGCCGCTAAGCCGCTGCCCGGCCTCCGCCGGACCGCTGACATCATTTTCAGACCCGTGAAGGTCGCCGTCTTCATCGATGGCTGTTACTGGCACGGCTGCCCCGAGCATTACGTGGCGCCCAGGACGAACCCTGGCTACTGGTCCGACAAGGTCGCACGGAACATTGCACGTGACAGCGACACCAATCAGCAGCTGAAAGAAGCCGGCTGGACTGTCCTTCGGTTCTGGGAACACGAGTCCCCGGAGGAAAGCGCGATGCGCATCGCAGCCGAGGTGGCAAAGCACCGTGCCCTTGCACGAAGCAAGGGCACGGTGGACTCCAGTGAGGCCGACTGATCAGGACTTCGCGTCCCGCTCGCGGGCGGCCCTCAGAACATCCATGATCGACCGCCCCACAGCCTCGGCAACCGGCGGCGGGAAGGCGTTGCCCACCTGCCGGTACTGGGCCGTCTTACCGCCGTCGAAGATCCAGTCTCCCGGGAAGCCCTGGATGATCGCCGCCTGTTCCACAGTCAACATCGGCCCGTCGACACCGAAGAGGTCGCGGTCCTCGGACCCCTTCTTCTTGCAGGTCTCGACGTCGTTGGCCACACCGAGGCCGGAGACACCCAGTTGCTTCCAGGCCGCCTTGGCCCGGCTGGGGCCGAGGTCGGCCCCGCCGTGCTTCTTCGACCCGCCCACAAGCGTGGGGGCGATGCCCGCACCGTCCTTGGCCTCCAGCTCCTCGTGACGCTCCGTTGCCCTCGCCTGCCATCGCGCATAGGCAGTGCGAGCCTCCTGATCACGCGGGCCGTCGTAGTACGCCTCGTACCGCGCCTTCATCGACTCCCCAAGCGCCTCGACAACGCTCACCGGGTGCTCGTGCGTCGATGTCGGCCACTCGTACTTGACGTCCTTGAGAACGTCCTTGCGGATGGCCACGAGAATCGCGCGGGGCCGAAGCTGCGGTACCCCGAAGTCACTGGCCTCCAGAATCCCCCAGTGACACACCTCATACCCGAGTCCGTCATCGGTCACGAGAGAGCCGTCGTCGGCACGGTAGGTGCCGCTCTGCAGCTTGGCCTTGATGTAGTCCCGGTAGTCCGAGAACTTCGGGTCCAGAATCCCTCGGACGTTCTCGATCATCACGGCGCGCGGCCTCAGCTGCTCAACGAGGTGGAGCATGCGCGGAAACAGGTCCCGCTCGTCATCCTTCCCCAGCTGCTTTCCCGCGTGAGAGAAGGGCGGGCATGGTACGCCGCCAGCGAGAAGGTCCAGCTCCTCAGGCTCAAGCAGCTTCCCGTCCCTCTTCACGTCCTCAAGCGGCTCGAATGTGGTGGCATCCGCATGGCTGAGGTCGCAGTGCCGCTCCTCCCAGACCCAGTCCGGCCGCGCCTCGATGTTCCGTCGCAGCGTTTCCCTTGCATGCTTGTCGATCTCCACAAGCGCGAGGTGCCTGAACCCGGCAGCGTGCAGCCCAATGGCCTGCCCACCGGCTCCAGCACAGATCTCGATTGAAGTGAACTCCGCCTCAGTGCCGGTCATGCACCCTCCTTCGACCACGTAACTCGCCGACGCCTTGCCCGCCAGACATCACAGAGAGTGACAGACACCACTGACAACGCCCTCCAACCGACAAACGCCTTCCAAGTGTGCGTCATCCCGTAGCCTCCTCCGGCACTCCACACACACGGGGAACACTTGTACGATCAGCCGCATGGCGCAAATCTCGTGGGTGAGGGACGAGCTGCTGCTTGCATGCGCGCTCGTCGTGGAGAACGGCTGGCGTGAGCTGCGGCAGAACGACATGCGCGTCCTGGGTCTCTCCGACCTGCTCCGCGCACTCCCCCTGCACGAGAACACCACGGCCGACCCCCGGTTCCGGTCGCCGAACAGTGTCAGCCGCAAGACCACTGACATCGCCACCGCTCACCCCAACCACACGGGAAGTGCGACCAAGGGCGGGCGCCCCACGCAGAAGATCGTCGCAGACTTCCTGGCCAATCCGCAGGAGATGCTGGCTGCCGCTCACGCCCTGCGCGCAGGGATCGCCAGTGGCGAGCTGTACAACGCCCCCGTCCACCCCGACGAAGTGGACGAGGACGGGCAGACGAGCGCACGCGAAGGACGTCTGCTGGTTCGCCTGGCCCTCCACCGCGAGCGCGACCGCGGCCTCCGCAACCGCAGGATTCAACAGGTCCGGAGGCTGAACAAGCCCATTCAGTGCGACGCGTGCACGTTCGACTTCGGCGCCACCTACGGACCGCTCGGCGCCGACTACATTGAGGTCCACCACGTCACCCCCCTTCACGTCGCCGGCCCCAGCGAGACTCGGCTGGAGGACCTCGCACTTTTGTGCGCGAACTGCCATCGCATGTGCCACAGGAACTACGCGGGGGAAGCCTGGCGCACGCCCGACGACCTTCGCGAGAAAATGCGCGCGGTCGCCCGTCACGCAGCTTCGCCGGCCTCGTAGAGCTGCTGCGCGCGGCAGAGCGCCTCGTCGGGGTCACTGCCCTGGAGCGCGAGCCACACGAGGAGGTCGGCAATCAGCGTGACGGCAGCTTCCTGGTTCACCCTGGAGCGCGAGGCCTGAAGCGGCACCCTCACCCCGAGAAGCTCCCGATAGCTGCCGAGAACCGAGCACGCACGCTGAGCCCGCACGCACGAGGCGTCAGCAACCACCGACACCTCACACCAGACGGCCTTGCCCGTCCCTGTAAGCAACGTGCCCCAGTCGACCGACATCGACGCCACGAGATGCAGCCCTCGGCCACACTCCTGCTCGCCATCGACCACGCCATCCTGCTTCGGCACCACCGGGCTCTTGTCGTGCAGCTCAACCCTGAGGCGACTCCCCCGCGGTTCGAGTACGAGGGTCGCCGATGCGCCTTCGCCCACGTGCTTCATGACGTTCGTCGCGAGCTCCGTCACCACCAGCTCGACCTCATCCACTGCACTCAGAACACCCCACTGCCCCAGTGTCGAGCGGACGGCCCTGCGCAACAGCCTGAATTCACCAGGCGCCGCTTCGAACGGCAGGACGCAGCGAAGCGTCCCTCCACTGTCTCCCCTAAAAGCCACAGCGAGACTCCCCTTCTCTCCGGCCACTCCAGCAGCACACTCACCGCATCCATGCGGAGACGCTGCGTGACCCGGATGAAGCGAGTATGGCAGCGAGAATTCCCGCTATGTAACTTCTCGCGGGACTCGATCGGGTGAATCACGCGATACCAACACCCCGGCCGCATAGCCTGATTGGGCCCAGAGGACGGGCAATGAACAGCTACGAAGGGCAGCCGCCTTGCCATCGAGGACGACGACCCGCCGTCGCCAGCTCGGCTCGACCATGCGCAAGCTGCGAGCACGTTCGGGCATGACCTTGGAGGAAGCCGGCCGCCGTGTCGGCGTATCCAAGGCGACGGTGAGCCGGTACGAAACCCAGTCCGGCCCCGTGAAATGGCCCATCGTGGATGCCCTGTGCCGCGAGTACGCCGCGAGCGACGCCGAGCGGACGGCGGTGGTCGCTCTGGCCAAGGACGCCAAGCAACAAGGCTGGTGGAGCACCTTCGCCGATTCCATCCCAGAGAGCATGAACCTGCTGCTCACCCTGGAAGACGAGGCCGTCCGCGAAGATCACTTCTGCTGCGTCTACATCCCTGGCCTGCTCCAGACCCGGGACTACAGCACCGCCTTGCAGCAGGCGAACGAACTGCGCCTGGATCAAGGGGAAGTCGATCGACTGGTCGACATCCGCATGAAGCGACAGGAGATCCTGAGGCGACCCAAACCACCCCACCTCTGGGCCATCCTTGACGAGTCTGTCCTGCGTCGGGTCGTCGGCTCCCCAGGAGTGATGCGGGCACAGCTCGACCGTTTGCTCGAAGCGAACGAAGCCACCCAGATCACACTGCAAGTGCTGCCCTTCTCCAAGGGTGCGCATGCTGCGGCGCTGGGAAGCTTCGTCATCCTTGGAGCAGCTGAGCCGGCCCTCGACGTCGTCTACGTGGACCTGCACACCGGCTCGCTCTTCATGGAGACAGACGACGAACTGGATCGATACAGACTTGCGTTCGAGTACCTGCGGGCACAAGCGTTGGACATGGAAGCTTCGTCATCCCTGATCCATCGCATCCGCAAGGAGCTCTAGGTGCCCTCTCCGCAGCCTTCAGAATCGACTCGGTATTGGTTCAAGTCGTCCTACAGCGGCGGCAACACAACCGAGTGTGTGGAGTGCGCCTACGCGGCCACAGGCGCGTTCGTGCGGGACTCTAAGCGTCCGGAGGGGCCCATGCTCACCCTGAAAGCAACGGCCTGGCAAGATTTTGTTGACAGTGTCTCCGTCGGCCAGCTCACACCTCCTTCCCCAGGGCTCTGAGATGCTGGGCCGCGGACTAACGGCGGACTTGGCCAAGCAGGTCGCACAAGCCGAGCTCGTTGAAGCGCTCCCTAAGCGGTGGGCACACAGCTGGGGAGTCGCATCCCGGGCGGCCGACGTCGGGCGGATCTTGGGCAAGGATGCCGATCTGCTGGTCGCCGCCGCAATACTGCATGACGTCGGCTACGCGCCCCGGCTAGCCGTGACGGGCTTCCATCCGCTCGACGGGGCGCGGTTCCTTCGCGACGAGCACGCGGCCGATGAGCGGCTGATGCGGCTGGTTGCGAACCACTCGTTTGCGCTTTTGGAGGCTGAGGAGCGCGGGCTCCGGGAGGAGCTGGCGGCGGAGTTCCCCCTGCTTGATGAGCCGCTGCTGGTGGACTCGTTGGTCTACTGCGACATGACGACCACTACCGACGGCGGTCAGACCACCGCCGAGGAGCGTGTCGCGGAGATCCTGAGCCGCTACGGAGACGACAGCGTCGTCGGACGGTTCATCCGTCGGGCTGCGCCGGAGATCTTCGCCGCCGTGGGGCGGGTGGAGGCGGCGTTGGCGGCTCAGCCGAGGTAGGGGTAGGTGCCGGCGAGGTAGTCGCCGATCTGCTGGCGCATGCTGGCGTGGATGTCGTACTGGTCAAGGTCGGCAGGCTGAACGAAGCGGACGCCGTCGGCTTCATCGTTGATCGTGGGCTCGCCGCCGACCGGGCGGCCGATGTAGGTGTTCTCGTACTGCTGCCGGATCTCACCATCGGTGTAGGCGACGATGTGGCGGGGGTTCGTGTAGACGCCCAGGAAACCCGTGATCTCGGCGACGATCCCCGTCTCCTCCAGGCATTCGCGCACCGCGCACTCGGCCGCCGTCTCACCGATGTCCTGGGCCCCGCCCGGCAGTGCCCACTGACCGGTGTCACGGCGACGCTGGAGCAGGATCGCGCCGCTGTCGTCGATGACCAGCAGGTTGCTGGCTGGGATGAGGGTGTTGGCCTTGGGGGCGTTGGGGTCGTTGTAGTACTCAGTCCTGCCCATGTGCGGCGGTCCCCTCGTGATCGGGCGTCCAGGGCCGTGCGCCGGCCCAGACGGCGTCGAAGCTCTGAGCGTAGTTGTCGAACCAACTGGTGGCATCCACTCGTCGGAGGTGGAACAGGGGGTTGGCGCTCGCCGGCTGGCCCCAGACATGTGGGTTGACCAGCAGATCGTCGTCATACCGGAAGAGGGAGTTGTAGAGCGTGGTGTCGTGCAGCCGTACCTCGCATCCGGCTTCGGGTAGCAGCGGGCGGTAGTAGGTGAGGGAGGCTCGGATCTTGGCGGCGAGGGTGTCGCCGATGCCCTCCTCGCGGCCTCGGGTGGCGGCTGCGTTGCCGCTCGGGTCTCCGAAGCACAGGCGTACACGCACCCCGGTGGCCGCGCGCTCGGCGAGCATCTTGGCGACGTGGGGGTTGGTCTGGGCGAAGAAAGTGCCGGAGAAGATCAGGACATCGATCTGCCTTTGGGCGCCCTGGAGGAGAGTGAGCCATGTGTCTCTGGGGACGCTGGCCCGGTTCTGGTAGGTGCCGATGATCTCGCCGCTGCCTAAGCCGGTGCCAGGCCGACCGCTGCGCGCCAGCGGTACGGGCCAGAGGAAGGTCTCCTCGACACGCAGGTGCTGGGCAACGCTGAAGCGGTGCCGCGGGTGGGGCACGCGTCCGCCGAGCCATCGACCGACGGTCTTGGGGTCCACTTCGCAGGCTTCGGCGAGCGATTCGGGAGATACGCCGCGCTGGGCGAGTACGGAGTGAAGTCGCTCGTTCACGGAAGCCATACAAGCCGAGTCGCGAGAGGGAGGGCAAGGACGTCGTGGGACGTTTCCGCGGCGCCGGGCGACATCGAGCCAGTGCTTACGCTGGCGGTATGCAGCTCAGCGTCCTGTGGGACATCGACCACACGCTCATCGACAACGCGGGGGTGAGCAAGGAGATTTACTCCGCTGCGTTCGCCGCGCTGGCCGGCTTCGCGCCGACCGAGCCCGCACGCACGGAGGGGCGCACAGACCGCCTGATCATGCGGGAGATGCTCGTGCGGCATCACGTTCCGGAGCCGGAATGGGGCCGGATCCGGGATGCCCTGGCCCATGCCGGGCGGGAGCGGTTCGCGGAGCTGCGGGCACGTGGAACGGCAATGCTGGGCGCCTGGGGCATCCTCAAGTGCGTTGCGGAGCGGGAGGGATGGGTGTCCTCGATCCTCACGGGCAACATCGCGGCGAACGCCGAGGTCAAGCTCGCCTCCTTCGGTCTCGACTCTCTGCTTGATCTCTCCGTCGGCGCCTACGGGGCTGACGGGGTCCAGCGTCCCGATCTTGTGGCGGTGGCACGAGAGCGAATCCGCCGCGTCTACGGAGCGGAACAGGATGTCCCCGTCGTGCTCGTGGGGGACACACCGCGGGACGTCGAAGCCGCGCTCTCCACCGGTTCTCACGTCGTCGCCGTCGCCTCAGGCATTCACAGCCAGGAGGAACTGGCCGCAGCCGGCGCGGTAGTCGTGCTGCCTGACCTTTCGGACACCACAGGGCTGATGAGCCACTTTGAATGCATCGCCGCGAGCTGAAAACGTCCCAGGACGTCCTCGGACCGTCCGCCTACGCGGTGACGCCGTCCACACCCACACGGCCACGATCGGATCCTCCCCGCCAGTCAACTGAGCCAGGAGGCCCGCGTGATCCGCGATGTCACCGGAATCTGCAGGATCCGAATGCTGTACTTGCAGCTGCTGTACCGCTGCAATTTCTCCTGCCTGCACTGCTTCCACGGCGAGCGCCTGAAGCAGGCCGACGCCTTCACCGCCGAGGAGGCAGTCGGACTCATCCGGCTCATGCGCGAGGAGTACGGCACCGAGGCGGTGACCCTGCTCGGAGGCGAGCCCTTCCTCTACAAGGAGCTCGCGCAGGTCGTCCGCTACACCCGGCAGGAGCTGGGGATGCGGGTGGAGATCTGCACCAACGGCTATCGGATCGAGCGTCGCCTCACCGAAATTGCTCCCTACGTGGACCTGCTGCGGGTCTCGTTGGAGGGTGTCGCCGGCACCAACGACGACATCCGCAGGCTGGGCAGCTACCACGCCGCGCTCAGCACGCTGAACCTCGCTCGGGAGCTCGGCGTCATGACGGCCGCGACGATGACCGTGACCTCGCGGAACATCGACGAGGTGCTGCCACTGGCGCGGGTCATGCAGAGGTTCGGCGCCCGTCAGCTCAAGCTGCACTGCCTCCGCCCGGTCGGCAACGCCACCCACCACCCCGAGCTCCTGGTCGGCGACCCGACCGCGTACACCCGCCTCCGCGAGGGCCTCCGGACGGCCGGGCTCTCCATCGAGGTCATCCTCGACGAAGACCTCGCCGAGGGCGGGGCGCCGGAGATCTGCGCGCCGGCCGGCGGCCCTCGCGAGATCGAACGGATCGAGGCCGATCCGCGCGGCGCGCTCACCATGTCCTGCAAGGCCGTGGGCAAGGACTCGCACGCCTTCTGGTACGAGAAGACCGCCAACCACATCGTCCATCGGCCCTCCGCCACCGACGAGCTCACCCTCGCCGTCCCGGACGTGGTGTACGCCCGTGCCTGACCGCCCGGTCTTCGAGGCGCTCGAAGGCTTACGGGGATGCGGAAAGTCCACCGTCGCGCCACTGCTCGCGGCGGCTAGGGGCGCGGTCCTGGTCCCCACCGTGCCGCTCTTCTACCAGCCGCTGCGGCGCCAGGTGGATCTGCGGGAGAGCGTCGAGGCCCGCCTGTGCTTCTACCTCTCGGCCCTATTCACGGCCGCCGAGGAGATACGAGAGCACCTCGCCGCGGGCACCCCGGTCGTCGTCGAGAGCTACTTCGCCCGGTGTCTCGCGAACCACCACGCCTTCGGGGCCCGCCTCGGCGTCGCCCTCCCGCCAGACCTTCCCCAGCCCACGACGTACCACCTGCTGTGCACGGAGGACGAACGGCAGCGGCGCCTCGCCCGACGGATCAAGCCCATCTCCCGGTGGGACGCCCTGAGCGAGGAAGGCGCAGACCGAATCTCGACCGCCTACGCCCAGTTCCCGATGCATCGCATCGACACCACCGGCCGTGCCCCGGAGCAGATCGTCCAGACGATCCTCACCACCGCCCAGGAAGGACATCACCGTGCAGACTCAGAGCCTGTGGGAGCACACCCTCACGTTCTTCCCCCAGTTCCTCGCCACCCTGAAGGAACGCACGCCTCCTGACGCCACAGTCGCAGTCGTCGGTGCGAGCGACGGCAAGTTCGTGCTGCCCCTCGCCGTCGCCGGATACCGCGTCATCGCCATCGAGCGCGACCCCTTCGCCCTCCACGGAGGCGAGGTCAGCCTTCCGGGTGACACCCAGGCCCACGCCCCCGGCCTCATCGACCGCCTCAAGGCCGAGGAGCTCCACGAGCGGGTCCAGATCATCGGCGAGGACTTCCTGACTGCCGAGCTCCCAGGGGGCCACTGCGACGCCGTCTGGACGAGCTGCTCCTGGCACTACAGTGCCAACCACCAGAGCCCGCTCGCCGACTTCGTCCACCGCATGCAGTCCCTCGTGCGCGAAGGGGGCTTGTTCGGCGCGGAGTTCATGATGCCCGTCGAAGAGCGCCACGAGTTCATCGAGCACTACACCTCGCCCGAAAGACTCACCCGCCACTTCGCCCCCGGCTGGGACGTCCTGCTCACGCTGCGCACGAACCCGTTCGTCGAGCGCCCGCACCTCGGCCAGCCCCACGACCACACGCACCGCATGGGCCTGCTCATCGCGGCCCACACCCCCAGGTAATCGCACCCAACGAGGAAGACGAACATGAAGCACGAGTACGAGGCCAAGTTCCTCAACGCCGACGTCACCGCCCTCCAGGACAAGCTCACCGCCCTGGGCGCCACGCGAGCGTTCCCCCGCACCCTCCTCACCCGCAAGATCTTCGAGAACGACGCCCTCGACAGCGGCGCGTGGATCCGCCTGCGCGACGAGGGAACCCGCTCCACCCTCACCCTCAAGCAGGTCACCGACGCGACGACCATCGACGGCACCACCGAGATCGAGACCGAGGTCACCGATCTCCACGCCATGGCCGACATCCTCCGCCGCCTCGGCCTCACCGAAGTCCGCTACCAGGAGAACTACCGCGAGGAGTGGCACCTGGGCGAGGTCGCCTTCGACTTCGACACCTGGCCCGACCTCCCCACCTTCGTCGAGATCGAAGGCCCCGACGAGGCGTCCGTCCGCCAGGCCGCCGCCCTGCTCGAACTCGACTACACGGAAGCCCGCTTCGGCAGTGTCGACGAAATCTACAAGAGCGAGGCCGGCCGCGACATCCTCGCCGAGCCCACGCTCCTGTTCTCCGACGAGGAGAAAGACAGGCCGAACTCGACGGCGGCCGCGAGGCGATAGGCACGACCGGCAAAGCTCAGGCCCTTGGGGCGGGCCCACTTCGCAGGCCTCGGGTGGGACCGCCCTCTTTCCGAGAGTCGCTCCTTCCGGCGGTGCGTCAAGGGCGCTCCTTCGTCGCGTCGGCTTCGCCGATTTCGCTGCGCTCCACCCTTGACCCACCGTCTCCAGGAGCGAAAGACCTCTCGGAGGGCGGTCCGGGGGGCGGGGTCATCGCCGGGCTTCGGGCAGCATCCGGGGTCGGCGTGCGTCCGCTGGCCGGTGGGTGGGAGCTTGGCTCGTTGCCAGGGTCGGCGGGTCCCCACCGCGTCGGTTCGGGGTGCGCAGTTGTTGAATGGGGCGGCCCGGCTCCGGTTTGGCGGCCGGCGGGAGTTCGGGGTGGGGCTTCAGGCCCCGGTGGGTGGGAGGGGTGAGTAACCCTGCATTTCTCCGAGTAACAGGCCCCGGATTAAGCCCCATAGGGGACGCATGCCCTATTCCGGGCGGAGAAACTGCACGAAACACTCGCCGACAGCTCCCACCACCCACGAACACAGACCAGCGGGGCCTGAAGCCCCACCACGGGCCACCGCAACTCGCTAAGCGCCGCCCGGCTGCCCCATTCAACTGCCGCGCACCCCCGACCAGCGGGACTTCACCCACCCACCCCCGCTACGAACCCAGCCCCCACCCACTCACCGACACAGCCAAACCGACCGCAACCGATGCCCGGCCTCGCCCCACCCACCGACCCGACACCCGCCCACGGCGCCCGGCAACACACGGGCAAGTCGCGTAGGCCACGCCCCCGGCCGCCCTCCGAGTGTGAAAGGCGGCCTCCGCCGCCGGGTCAAGGGTGGGCGCAGCCCATCGCGCAGCGACGCCGCAGGCGCCCTTGACGCGGCGGCGGAGGCCGCCACACTCGGAAAGAGGGCGGCCGCACCCGAGGTAGACCTGTACCGCAACCCCGAGCAGCCGCCCGTTGCGGGGCAAGTCGGCTGTCAGTGGGATGCGGATTTGGTCGGGCCGTCGTTCTGGGTGTCGGACAGAGCTGCGTGCACGGCAGCCGCAGCGTGAAGTCGTGTGGTGGGGAAGACCGGAACGGGACTGTCCTCGGAACCGATGAGAAGCTCGATTTCGGTGCAGCCCAAGATGATGCCTTCCGCTCCGCCGGCGACCAGGTCCATGATGACCTTCTGGTAGGCGCCGCGGGACTCTTCCCGCACGATGCCCAGGCAGAGCTCCTCGTAGATCACGCGGTGAACGATCGCGCGCCCCTCAGCGTCCGGGATGCGTACATCGAGTCCGCCGACTTCGAGACGGCCTCGGTAGAAATCCTGCTCCATGGTGAACGCCGTGCCCAGCAGCCCGACTTGACGCAGACCCGACGCCCGTACAGCCTCCGCGGTGACGTCGGCCAGGTGCAGCAGGGGGATGGAAACCGCCGCCTCGACATGGTCGGCGACCTTGTGCATGGTGTTGGTGCAGATCAGCACCATGTCTGCGCCGGCTGCCTCGAGAGCCTGAGCAGCCGCAGCAAGGATCTTGCCTGCCTCTGTCCAACGGTCTTGGACCTGCAACTGCTCGATCTCCGCGAAGTCCACCGAGTAGAGCACGCACCGCGCCGAGTGGAGTCCGCCAAGGCGGTCGCGCGTGAGCTCGTTCAGCAACCGGTAGTACTCCGCTGTCGACTCCCAGCTCATCCCACCGATCAGCCCGATCGTCTTCATCGCCACGCCCCTCACATCGACTCCGAGCGGCCCCGCGTTCACCACCGGATGCTTCTATATAAGGAGTTGAGCATGACAGACCACCACGTATAAGCCCCGCTTGGAGTCAGCGGAGCCCCCACGCCCAGTGACCGTTCGCCGCGGGGGGGGCTGAAGCACGCACCTGAAGGTCACCCACACGGGCGGTCTTCACTCACCGTGCCAGCCCAGACACATTGAGTGCGGTACGTTCGCGCAAAACGGCCCCCGTCGACGGTTGCAGCCATCGGCGAGGGCCTGAACCACTAGTGGAATTGGACTCCACCGTGATCTACCGGCACTTTAACGCGCCCTCTCGCGCCTTCAGCCAGTTCTCGCACGAGCTCATCCGGCACCCTCGGCTCAATTCCGACGCCGTTCGGCTTTTGACCTGGCAGCTCTCCCTTCCCCAGGACGCGCGCGAGTCTCTCTCCGCGACCGCCGAACGTGCCCGTATCGGGGCATGCGCGTTCACTCGCGCCAAGCGGCAGCTCAAGGAGGAGGGATTCGTGCATGATCGGCGAGTCCAGGCGGCCGGTGGTCGCTGGGTCACCCAACAGCTCGTCTCCAGCATCCCGTTGACCTCCGACGAGGCCACCAAGCTCCTTGCACGGACACCCGCTCTCACCTGCACGGATCGCGTAGCCCCGCAGGTCGTACCGAGTCCCCGGAAACCGGTCGCCGGTACCCCGGCCGCCGGTGGGCCGGTGACCCCGTCCACCGACCGTCATCCAAAGAAAGACCTGAAGGAAGACACCTCCAACCTTCCGGCCGAGACGGCCGAGACGGCCGAGCCTGGCGACGTGGGCCAGGTGGGCGAGGCCGTCGAACCCAACGACGAGACCGAGACCGCCGACGGCACACCCACCAGCCCCCACCTCGAAGAGGCCCGCGCCCTCATCGGCGCGCTGCCCCTCCTCTCCCCCGCCCTCCGCCACATCCCTCCGGGCATGCGCGACGAACTCACCCGCCTCGCCGCTCGCTGGCTCGACGCCGGGCACATCTCCACCGCCATCCACGAGCACGTCCTCCGCGGCATGCCCGGCGCCGGAACACCCGTACACCGGCCCGGCGGCCTCGTCCGCTACCTCCTCCGCGACGTACCGCCACGTGCCCTGCCGACCCCGCCCACACCGACCCCCACCCGGACCCGGCTCTCCGTCCGCCTCGAAGGCACACGAGAGTGCACCGGCAACCACACCCAACCCATGCTGTTCCGGCCGCTCGCCGACGAGACCCTGTGCGCCGAATGCGCCACACCCACCCCGAACGAGCCGATGTCGGTGCCCGGCGGGGAACACGTCCACACCCCCTCGTAGGCTCGAAGGACGAACCCCTGACAGGAAGGCCCCCGCCATGCCCCGCATCCCCACCCCCGCCATAGCTGCTGCCGGACTCGTAGGCGGTTACGCCGTCGCTCGGTGGACCAAGAAGCGGCCGCTCGGTGGGGTTGTGCTTGCGGGGGCCGGGGTCGTGGCTGCTCGGGAGTGGCAGCAGGTGGGTGGGGTCAAGGCGTCCGTCGGACTCACGACCGCCTACGTCGCCGCGTTCGCCGGGTCCCATCCGCTCGCCAAGAAGATCGGGGCCTGGCCCGCGGTGTTCTCCGTCGCCGGGGCCGTGGCCGCCGCCTCCTGGGCCGTCACCCGCGACCGGGGCTGAGTCCGAGCGGGCCCTGGGCTAGGCCGTGTCTTTCGGATCATCGCGAAAGACACGGACTGAGGCTCGGCGCCGTCGGGGCTACCGGGGTCGCAGGGCGTGGAGATCCGGCAGATGGCGTTCGCCGACGTGGGGCAGGTGGTCTTCCGTCCTTGGCTACCGCACAGACGTACGCGCTGCCTCGGTGGGGGCGAGTCCGTCTCCACGACGATGTCCTGGATGTCGGGCCAGACCCACTTCCGCACCCCGGGTGGCCTACTTGGCGGCCCAGCAGCCCAAATCGTTCCGCTTCCCCTCCGCCGCCCGGCGCGGCGCGTCCGGCGATCCCAGCAGACCGTACGGCAGATACCCGGACCGGACACCGAGTTCCCACCCATGGACCTGGACGGCGAGGCAAGCCAGGGCGAGGGTGCCGAGGGGCAGGAGGGACCGGGGCGCGGGATCACCGGCATCGGCCTCGACGCTCTCCCGGTACGCGACCAGCCGGGCGACGAGGGCGTCCTCGAAGGCGTGCTGGTCGTCGTCGAGGAGTACGCGGAGCAGCTGCTGGTCCGCGCTCAGCGCGTCGCCGACCTCGTCGAGCCGCCGGGCGGCCTCCGTGCGCTCCCCGGCGTCCGGCTTGCGCAGCGGAACCGTAGGCCAGTCGCGGGGCAGATGCCCGGCCGCCTCGGTGAGATAGGGACACAGGGCGTCCATGGCGGCGAGGTCGGCGGGGTCGGAGACGGAGGTGTACCGGTTGTAGGGCACGCCGTCACGGATGGCGGGCGCGTAGTCGCCGCGCAGCAGCAGCCCATTGACCCGCTCCCAGTCCCACACATGCCCGCTGACGACACACATCTCGAACATGTCGAGCCAGGTCCGCGCGGTGGGCGCCTCCTTGACGACGTCCCGGAAGGTGATGGGCCCGTCCCCGAACTCGTCGTCGTCCGGGTCCGTGCTGATCCGCTCCCCGACGAGGGGGAACCGGAGTTCCTGGTCCCCGCTCGGGAAGCACATGATGCTCAGCACTCCGTGCACACACTCCGCGGCGGTGACGGCGACCGTGCCGGCCGCAGCGTCGAGCCCCGGCTCCGTCACCGTTCGCGCGGCGACATGGTCGAGCAGTTCGTCCGCCATGGCCCGGATCAGCGTCGGCGAGATGCTGCCGTACCGCAGCGAGTGCCACCGCGTGTAGGCCCGCCCGTCGATGTCGTCGAGCGCCTCGGCCAACCGCTGCCCGCCGACTTGATGGCAAGTCACATTCCGCACGTACCCCGTCCCTTCATGAACTCCACGACTGGACGAAGCACATTATCAACGGGCACTGACAGCACTAGAGCGCTTCTTTCGGATCACCTCGCCGACCAGATGATGATGGCGGCGATGTGGAGTCCGGCAAGGTGATCCGAAAGAAAACGTCCTAGTCCTCCGCCTAGGGCCGACCTCGCACCCGCGACCAGGGCTGAGCCCAGACATCTGGCCGGCCGGCGCTGACCCCGCCGGGGGCGGATACTCCCCCCCTCAGCCCCCCACCCCATGGCTCACCGTATAGATCAGCAGGCCCGCCAAGGCGCCCACCACCGTGCCGTTGATGCGGATGAACTGGAGGTCGCGGCCGATGTTCGCCTCGATCTTCTTCGAGGTCTGCGTGGCGTCCCAGCCGGCCACCGTGTCCGTGATCAGGGACGTGATCTCCGTGCGGTACGTCGTGACCACGTAGGCCGCCGCGTCCTCCGCCCAGCCCTCCACCTTCGACTGGAGGCGGGCGTCCGTCGACAGGCGGTTGCCCAGGGAGATCAGGGAGGCGCGGGCGCGGAGGCGGAGTTGGCTGCGGTCGTCCTCCGCCGCCGCGATGATCAGGTTGCGGACCGAGGACCAGGCCGAGGCGATGATGTCCTGGACCTCCGGGCGGGCCAGGAGGTCCGACTTCAGGCGTTCGATGCGGGCCCGGGTGTCCGTGTCCGCCTGCAGGTCGGCCGCGAAGTCGGTCAGGAAGCGGTCGATCGCCCCGCGCGCCGGGTGCCCCGGCATGTCCCGCATCTCCGTCACGAAGCGGAGGAGTTCCTTGTAGACGCGTTCGCCGATGCGCTTGTCCACGAAGCGGGGGGTCCAGCCGGGTGCGCCGCCCTGGACCGCGTCCATCACCGACTCGCCGTGGGTGACCAGCCAGTCGTGGGCCCGGGTGCACACCAGGTCGACGGCCCGGTGGTGGGCCCCGTCGGCGACGATCTTCTCCAGGGTCTTGCCGAGGCCCGGCGCGATCTCCGCCGCCTCCGCCCGCCGGGTGATCGCCTCCCCCACGACCGCCTGGACGTCGGAGTCGCGGAGGACGGTGAGCGCGCCTCGGAGTGCTGTGGAGAGTTCCGCCGTCACGCGGTCCGCGTGCGCCGGGTTCGCCAGCCACCCGCCCAGACGGCTCCCGATGCCCAGGGCCGCCAGCCTGCCCCGTACGACGTCCGCCGACAGGAAGTTCTCGCCCACGAACTGGCCCAGCGACGCACCCAGCTGGTCCTTCTTCGTCGGGATGATCGCCGTGTGCGGGATCGGCAGGCCGAGTGGGCGGCGGAACAAGGCCGTCACAGCGAACCAGTCCGCGAGCGCGCCCACCATGCCCGCCTCCGCCGCCGCCGCGACATAGGCCGTCCAGGGCCCCCAGCCCGCGTTCCGCGCCCAGGTCGCCAAGGCGTAGATCACCGCCACGGCGAGCAGCAGCGCCGTCGCCAGCGACTTCATGCGGCGGACGCCTCTGCTCTTCTCCTCGTCCGCCGCCGTGTACGAAAAACTCACCATGGGCCTGACCTCCTACATCAGGGACTCCCGGCGCTCTTCCCGAGTTCCCCCGTACATCTTCGCGATCACCGTCTCGATGTCGGGTTCCCGCACCGAGAGGTCGAGAAGGGGGTACTTCGCCGCCACCGCCGCCACCAGCGGGGCCGCCGAGGTCGTGGCCGGGAAGGCCAGCCACTGGCGGGGGCCCTCCGACCGTACGAAGCGGGCTCCCGGCACGTCGGTGATCGGCGGCAGTTCGCGCTCCAGGTCCACCATCAGGAGGCGTTCGCTCTCGCCCACCGCGTGCAGGCCTCCCAGCTCCCCGTCGTACATCAGGCGTCCGTGGTCGATGACCATCACCCGCGAGCAGAGTTGCTCGATGTCCGTGAGGTCGTGGGTGGTCAGGAGGACGGTGGTGCCCTGTGTGGTGTTCAGGTCGCTCAGGAACTCCCTCACCCTCGCCTTCGACACGACGTCCAGGCCGATCGTCGGCTCGTCCAGGTACAGGACCTCCGGGTCGTGCAGCAGCGCCGCCGCGATGTCCCCGCGCATCCGCTGCCCGAGGGACAGCTGGCGTACCGGCACGTCGAGCAGCTCCCCCAGCTCCAGGAGCTCCACGCACCGGCCGAGGTTCTCCCGGTAGCGGGCGTCGGGGATCCGGTACATCCGGTGCATCAGCCGGTACGAGTCCTTCAGCGGCAGGTCCCACCAGAGCGTCGTCCGCTGGCCGAAGACCACTCCTATCCGTTGCGCCAGGCGGGTGCGCTCGCGCGAGGGATCGATGCCCGCGACCCTCAGCCGGCCGCCGGTGGGGGTGAGGATGCCGGTCAGCATCTTGATCGTCGTCGACTTCCCCGCGCCGTTCGGGCCGATGTAACCGACCATCTCCCCGCGCTCCACGGTGAAGCTGATGCCGTCGACCGCCCGGACCTCCCTCCTCTCGCGGCGGAGGAGGCCCGCCCTCCGGCGGACCGTGAAGACCTTCTCCAGTTTCTCCAGTTCGATGAAGGGCATGTCCGTTCAGCTTCCTGTCGATCGGTACGAGCGGATTCCGGCCCGCCACGCCAGCCCCGCCACCCCGCAGCACACCGCCGCCACCAGCGGCGACGCGAACGCCGCCCACTCCGGCACCCCCGCCGGAGCCGGCCGGCCGAGGACGTACAGCGCGGGCAGCCAGTTCACGAACGCCAGCGGTACGACGTACACGACACCCTTCACCAGGTCCTGCGCGAAGATCGTCGGCGGGTATCCGAGGAGGGTGTTCCCGCCGTAGGTGAAGGAGTTCGTCACCTCCGCCGCGTCCTGCATCCAGAAGAGCGTCGACGCGCCGAGCACCATCACCGCG
The DNA here is from genome assembly GCF_045162855.1 of Streptomyces sp. NBC_01077. Classification (NCBI taxonomy): domain Bacteria; kingdom Bacillati; phylum Actinomycetota; class Actinomycetes; order Kitasatosporales; family Streptomycetaceae; genus Streptomyces; species Streptomyces sp. NBC_01077. Next base: position 3,931,214 of record NZ_CP108669.1, read on the forward strand.
GCGAAGATCACCGCCCCGGACACCACTGTCACCGGCAGGAGCACCAGCTTCACCGGTGTCCACGCCACGTCCAGCAGGCACAGGCTCCACACCAGGACGAACAACCCCTGGAGCACACGGCCGAACCGCCGCAGCGCGAACTTGTCCGCCGCCACCTGCGCCAGCAGCGGCGCCGGGCGCATCAGGAACATGTCGAGCGAGCCGTCCCTGACCCGCTTCCCCATCCGCTGCAGCGAACCCATCGTCAGATCCGCGATCCCGAACGCCGTGCCCGCCGTCCCGTACAGGAGAGCGACCTCCGCGAACGCGAAGCCGCCCAGGCCCTCCACCTGACCGAACATCAGGAGGATGACGACGAAGTCGAAGAAGGTGACGCAGAAGCTCGTGACGAGCGTGAGCGCGAAGGACGCCCGGTACGTCATCGTGGAGCGGATCCACATGCCCGCCACCATGCGGTACGTCCGCCAGGAGTCACTCAGAAAGCCGGGAGCGGGACCCGGATCCGGACCATATGCGGAACCCGGCCGCGGACCCGGACCCTGCCCGTACGCACCTCCGGACCCAACGCGCGTCCGCGTCACCTCACCCACCCTGCACCACCACCTTCCGCGTCGCCGCCGCCTGCACCGCCCGTCCCGTGCCGAGGAGCACCAGCGCCCAGCAGCCCTGGAAGGCGTACGCCCCGGCAAGCCCCCAGCCCTCGTACTTCCCCAGGTACACATCGGCCGGCACCTGGAGCAGCGACGCCCACGGCAGCACCCGCGCGACCTCGCCGAGCGCGCCCGGGAAGACGTTCAGCGGGAGCAGCATCCCCGAGAAGAACAGGCCGCCCAGCCAGGCCACCTGCACCACGCCCTGGCCGTCGAGCAGCCAGAACGCGCTCATCGCCACCAGGTACCAGATCGCGAAACCGACCATGGAGCCCAGCGCCACGGCCACCAGGAAGGCGAGCCAGGACCCCGGCCCGGCCGGCAGCGTGAAACGGAAGGCCAGCCAGCCGACCGCCATCGGGACGACCCCGCGGCCGATCAACTGGTAGGCGGACCTGCCCAGGTTGGCCGAGAACCACCAGGTCTGGAGGTCGGCGGGGCGGTAGAGGTCGACCGCGATGTCCCCGGTCCTGATCCGCTCGATCAGCTCGTCCTCGAAGCCGCCGCCCATCATCCCGCAGACCGTGATCAGCGCCTGCCCGATCCAGACGTACGCGAGCGCGTCGTCCATCGAGTAGCCGCCGAGCTGCGGGCGTTCGTCCCAGAGGGCGATGTACGTGTACGACAGGATGAAGCCGAAGACGGAGTTCGTGAACACCCCCGCCGCCGTCGCCACCCGATAGGTGGCATGGCGCCGGAAGCCACCCGCGGCCACCGTCGCGTACAGCCGCAGCATGCCGCTCCCTCCCCGTACGCCCGCCGCAAAGCACGGAAAAACACCGAAGCGCACGACCCTAGCGAGGTGAGCCCGCGACCCGCGACCGGATTTTCCGTCACCTTCGGGTCGCATTCAGGAGTTTCATCGCCTTAGGGGCAATATGGGTTGCCATGCCCCCTTCCTCCGGTACGAGCGACTCCGACGCCCCCCGGCCAGCCCGCCGCACACCGGGCTGGGAACCGAGGGACCCCACCCTCGCCACACCCCCACCCCCCGCGCCGAAGCGCCGCCGTCCCCGCCGCGTCCTGCGCACCCTCTTCGGGCTCCTGCTCCTCGGCACCCTGCTGCTCGCCGGCGCCTTCGTCGCCGGCTACCTCCTGGTGGAGATCCCGCCCGCCAACACCGCCGCCCTCGCCCAGTCCAACGTCTACCTCTACCGGGACGGCAGCACGCTCGCCCGCGACGGCGAGGTCAACCGCGAGAACGTCCGGCTCGCCCGCGTCCCCCTCACCGTCCGGCAGGCCGTCCTCGCCGCCGAGGACCGCGACTTCCACACCTCGCGCGCCGTCGACCCCAAGGCGATGGTCCGCGCATCCTGGAACACCGTCACCGGCAAGGGCCGCCAGTCCGGCTCCACCATCACCCAGCAGTACGTCAAGAACTACTACCTCGGCCAGGAGCAGACCCTCACCCGCAAGGCGAAGGAGTTCTTCATCGCGATCAAGCTCGGCCGCGAGAAGAGCAAGGAGGAGATCCTCCAGGGCTACCTGAACACCAGCTACTTCGGACGCAACGCGTACGGGCTCCAGGCCGCCGCCCGCGCCTACTACGGCAAGGACGTCGAACGCCTCGACACCGCCGAGGGCGCCTACCTCGCCTCCCTCCTCAAGGCCCCCAGCGCCTACGACGTCACCACCCACCCCGAGAACCGCGCCAAGGCCGTCGCCCGCTGGAACTACGTCCTCGACGGCATGGTCACCGAAGGCTGGCTCACCCGCGCCGACCGCGCAGCCGCCCGCTTCCCCGCCCCCCAGACCGCCCGCCCCGCGACCGGCCTCTCCGGACAGCGCGGCTACCTCGTCCAGGCCGTCGAGGAGTACCTGACCGGGCACGGGATCGTCGACGAGAAGACCCTCGCCGGCGGCGGCTTCCGCATCACCACCACCCTCGAACCCGCCAAGCAGGACGCGCTCGTCCAGGCCGTCGAGGAGCGTGTCATGTCCCGGCTCGACCCGGCGAGCGCCCCCGCCGACCGGTACGTACGGGTCGGCGCGGCGGCCGTCGACCCGGCCGACGGCAAGGTCCTCGCCCTGTACGGCGGCGTCGACTACACCCAGCAGTACGTCAACAACGCCACCCGCCGCGACTACCAGGTCGGCTCCACTTTCAAACCCTTCGTCTTCACCGCCGCCGTCCAGAGCGGGGCACAGACCCAACAGGGCGAACCGATCACCCCGTACACCGTGTACGACGGAAGCAACCGGCGCCCGGTCGAGGGCTGGAACGGCAACCCGTACGACCCCGCCAACGAGGACGACGAGAGCTACGGCGAGATCCCCGTCGGCGCCGCCACCGACCTCTCGGTGAACGCCGTGTACGCGCAGATGGCCGTCGACGTCGGCCCCGGGCACGTGCGACGCACCGCCATCGCCCTCGGACTGCCCGACTCCACCCCCGACCTCACCGCCTCCCCCTCCATCGCGCTCGGCCCCGCCACGGCCAGCGTCCTGGACATGGCCACGGCGTACGCGACCCTCGCCGCGCACGGCCGGCACGGCACGTACTCCCTCGTCGAACGCGTCAGCAGGGACGGCCAGGAGGTGGCCGTACCGGCCTCCGAGAGCCGGCAGGCGGTGAGCCGGGAGGCCGCCGACACCACCACGTCCATCCTGCGGAGCGTCGTCGAGACGGGCTCGGGAACGGCCGCGCTTGCCGCCGGACGCCCGGCCGCCGGCAAGACGGGCACGGCGGAGGACGACAAAGCCGCCTGGTTCGCCGGATACACCCCGGAACTCGCCACGGTCGTCGCCCTGATGGGCCAGGACCCCGAGTCGGGCCGGCAGGAACCGATGTACGGAGCCCTGGGACTGCCCCGGATGAACGGGGGCGGGGCACCCGCCGAGATCTGGGCACAGTTCACCCGGGAGGCGCTGGCGGGAACGGCACCGCGGGACTTCGAGCTCCAGGTGATGCCGGGGGCGGAGGAGCTGCCGCCGATCCCGCCGGTCCCCGATACCCCGGATGCCTCTGTTGCCCCCGATGCCTCTGATGCCTCTGTTGCCCCTGAGGAGTCGTACGAACTGGGCGAGGCGGGACCGGGAGCGGGAGCCGGGGCAGGCCCGGGAGCGGGGGCAGGCCCGGGAGCCGGCGCAGGAGCGGGCGCCGGGGCGGGACCGGGAGCGGCGTCACGCAGCCCCCGGCCGCCTCTCAGCACACCCGGTCAGTGACCCGAGGTCGCCTTCAGACCCACCACGGCGACCAGCAGCAGACAGACGAAGAAGATCCGGGCGGCGGTCGCCGGCTCACCGAGCACCACCATGCCGAGCACCGCCGCACCGGCCGCGCCGATCCCGACCCACACGCCGTACGCCGTACCGATCGGCAGCGTCTTGGCGGCATGCGACAGCAACACCATCGAAGCGACGATCCCGGCACCCGTGAACACGCTCGGCCAGAGCCGCGTGAAACCGTCGGTGTACTTCATCCCGATCGACCAGCCGACTTCCAGCAGACCCGCGACGACAAGAAGAACCCAGGCCATGACGACAACACCTCCGCGAGACGGAACAACAGGGTGCGTCGTCTTGTCGGAATCCCGGTACGGCGCGTCTCGTCGGGTGTCTCCAGGCTAGCAAAAAACGGCGGAAGGCCCTGGTGACAGTGGTCACCAGGGCCTTCGCCAAGCACTGCTACAGATAGAGCCCGGTCGAATCCGTCGTCCCCTGGAACCGGTCCGCGGCCACCGCGTGCAGATCGCGCTCCCGCATCAGGACGTACGCGACACCCCGCACCTCGACCTCGGCGCGGTCCTCGGGGTCGTACAGCACCCGGTCACCGATCTCGACCGTACGGACGTTCTGGCCGACCGCGACCACCTCGGCCCAGGCAAGACGACGACCGACGGCTGCGGTCGCCGGAATCAGGATGCCGCCGCCGGAACGCCGCTCCCCCTCCGGGGAGTCGGTGCGGACCAGGACCCGGTCGTGGAGCATCCGGATGGGCAGCTTGTCGTGCGTGTTCTCGCTCACGGAGTGAACCTACCCGCCCGGGTGCGCCACCCGCGGCAGGGAGGGGTCATCCCTTGTGCCTGCGGGAGGACGCGGCAAGCAGCCCGATGACCGCGACCGCCACGAGCGCCGCCGGCACCACGCGCTCCAGGCGGGGGGCGCCGTCCTCATGGGTGAATCGTGCCTTCACGTCCGAGACGACGCGGTTGACGGCGACGAAGGCCCGTCCGGCGGTCTGGTCGACCGTCGAGGCGACCTTGGCCTTCGCGTCCCCGATGATCGTCTTCGGGTGCACCCGAATGCCGATCTCGTCGAGAGTGACGGCGAGCTGCTCGCGCCGGCGGACGATGTCCGCCTCGATCTGCGCAGGGGTCCTGGCCTCCGACACCGCGCTGCCTCCGTAGTCGTGATCCGGTCGTTGTGGACAGTCTGTCAGCTCCATCACCATCGGGCTCTCCCCGACCCCCATTAGGCTCTGAATGCGTACGCGAACCATCCCGAGGAGAGCCAGCCATGAGCGAGCGACTGCAGCCCGGCGACACCGCCCCCGCCTTCACCCTGCCCGACGCGGACGGCAACGAGGTCTCCCTCGCGGACCACAAGGGCCGCAAGGTCATCGTCTACTTCTACCCGGCCGCGCTGACCCCCGGCTGCACGAAGCAGGCCTGCGACTTCACGGACAACCTGGACGTACTGGCGGCGGCCGGGTACGACGTCATCGGCGTCTCCCCGGACAAGCCGGAGAAGCTGGCGAAGTTCCGCGAGAAGGAGAACCTGAAGGTCACGCTGGTCGGAGACCCGTCGAAGGAGACCCTGGAGGCGTACGGCGCCTTCGGCGAGAAGAAGCTGTACGGCAAGACGGTGACGGGCGTGATCCGCTCGACGATCGTCGTCGACGAGGACGGCAACGTGGAACACGCCTTCTACAACGTGAAGGCCACGGGCCACGTAGCCAAGATCATCAGGGACCTGGGCGTCTGAGCCCTGGCCTCCCCCTGGACGGCCCGCACCCCCGAAAGGGCGGTGCGGGCCGTTCCGCATTCCGTACGCGTTATGACGTGACTGTCCGATATTCGGCTCGTTACTCCGTGCGAGGCTGCGAACGGGTGGCCGGAGCGGAGGGGGTCCGATGGGGACGAGCGCGTACACGAAAGAACGGCTCGACGAGGCGGCGCGGGGAGCGCGGACGCTGACGGAGGCGCTGGAGCGGCTGGGGGTGGATCCGAAGAGCTCGACGCGACGATACGTGCGGGAGCGGATGCGGAAGCTCGGGGTGGACATCTCGCACTTCGAGCAGGAGGGGACACGGTGGACCCGTGAAGTCCTGGCGCAGGCCGTGGCCGCCTCGACGAACATGTGCGAGGTGCTGCGGCAGCTCGGGGTGGAGGTCGTCGGCGGGCAGCACACCCACATCAGCCGACGGATCAAGGCGTACGGCATTGATACCTCGCACTTCCGTGCGCCCTCCCGGCGTGGCGAGACCCGGAGGCGCCGGACTCCCGGGGATGTACTTGTCCAGCAGGACGGCCCGCACCCCCGCCGCGTCCCGAGCGACCGGGTTACGTGGGCGATGACTGCGTCCGGGGTGCACAAGCAGTGCGCCATGTGCGGTAACGAGGCCGTCTGGCGCGGTCGCCCCCTCCCGCTGGAGGTCGACCACATCGACGGAGACTGGCGCAACAACCGGATCGAGAACCTGCGGTTCCTCTGTCCCAACTGTCACTCGACCACGGACACATATCGGGGCCGGGGCAAGGGACGTGCCCGATGACGAGTGGCACGCGGTACACACGCGAGCGGCTGACTGAGGCGGCGGCGCAGTGCACGGACATCGACGAGGTCATGGACTTCTTCGGCACCCCGCCGCACGTCAAGCTCCGCCGTTACCTCCTGAAGCGCTTCGCCCACTACGGCATCGACATCTCGCGCTTTCCGCACCGGCGACGGCGTAGCGGGCCGTCAACACGCCCTACCCCGGCTGACTTGCAGAGCGCGGTCGGAGCCGCAGTCTCCATCGCCGGAACCCTGCGCGCCCTTGGTCTGCCGGACACCGGACAGATGCGTTCACTGTTCCGCCAATGGACTGCGGAGGACGGGCTGAACACGTCCCATTTCCTGGGCCAGGCGCACCAACGTGGAAAGCAGGGCCCTACTCCGTTCAAGCAGGCGGAGGAGATTCTGCTCCGGCACGACGGCAAGTACCGGACCAGAACACGCCTGCTCCGGCGGGCGCTCTGTGAGGTGGGCGTGCCCGAGGAGTGCTCCGAATGCGGTGCCGGTCCCGAATGGCTCGGTAAGCCGATGACTCTGGAGGTCGATCACATCAACGGGGACTGGCGCGACGACCGGCGCGAGAACCTGAGGCTGCTGTGCCCCAACTGCCATGCGACCACCGACACCTGGTGCCGGGGAGGACGTCGAAGTACCTCTCCAACGGGCGCAAGGTGACCGCTACCATGGCTATGCAAGCGGCCGTGGCGAAATAGGCAGCACGCGCGGGCCTTAGAAGCCCGTGGGAGAAATCCCGTGAGGGTTCGAATCCCTCCGGCCGCACGAAAAACGGCCCTGCGAATCGAAGGATCGATTCGCAGGGCGTTCGCATGTGGACCTCAGCCCAGCAGCTCCCGTACCACCGGTACCAGCGCCCTGAAGGCCTTGCCTCGGTGGCTGATCGCGTTCTTCTCCGCCGGGGTCAGTTCCGCGCAGGTGATCTCGTGGCCCGCCGGCTGGAGGATCGGGTCGTAGCCGAAGCCGTTCGTGCCCACCGGCGCGTGGCGGAGGGTGCCCTCCATGCGGCCTTCGACCACTCGTTCCGTGCCGTCCGGGAGGGCGAGGGCCGCCGCGCAGGCGAAGTGGGCGCCGCGGTGTTCGTCCGCGATGTCGGACAGCTGGGCCAGGAGCAGGTTCAGGTTGGCGCGGTCGTCTCCGTGGGTGCCCGCCCAGCGGGCGGAGAAGATGCCGGGCGCGCCGTTCAGGACGTCGACGCAGAGGCCGGAGTCGTCGGCGACGGCCGGCAGGCCGGTGGCCTGGGCCAGGGCGTGGGCCTTGAGGAGGGCGTTCTCGGCGAAGGTGACGCCGGTTTCCTTGACGTCGGGGATCTCCGGGTACGCGTCCGCGCCGACGAGTTCCAGGTCGAGACCTGCGTCGGCGAGGATCGCGTGGAGTTCGGTGATCTTTCCCGGGTTGCGGGTGGCGAGGATCAGACGGGTCATGTCACCGATTATCCCGGGGTGCAGACCTTGCCGATCTCGGTGGCCGCGTCGGTGACCGGGGTGATGTCCGGCGTGGTGTCGCCGTTCTTGACGGCGGTGCGCACGGTGTCGACGCCCTTGGTGAGGTCGTCGACCGCCTTGGAGAGGTCGGCGTTGTCGGTGGTGTTCTTGAGGTTGCCCAGCTCCGTGGAGATGGAGTTGAGGGACTCCTCGATCTGTGTGGCGTCGTTCGACGCGTTGGAGACCGCCTGCTGGAGGTTGCTCACCGAGGTGGCTATCGCGTCGGCGGTCTTGACGCAGTCCATTGCTTTGTCGAGGGCTCCGCAGCCGCTCAGGACGGTGGTGAGTGCGGCGGCCGTGGCCACGGCGAGTGCGAGACGGCGCTTCAAGGCGGGTCCTCCCCCAGATACGTACAGACGAACGACGGACGGGCGCACGGAGCTTATCCGTACGCCCGCCCGTCAGGACGCAGCCAGGTGTCAGAGGGTTCCTTCGAGGGCCTTGCGCTGGATCTCGGCGAGTTCGGCGCAGCCGCCGGACGCGAGGTCGAGGAGCGCGTTGAGCTCCTTGCGGTCGAAGGGCTCGGCCTCGGCGGTGCCCTGGACCTCGACGAAGCGGCCGTCGCCGGTGCAGACGACGTTCATGTCGGTGTCGGCGCGGACGTCCTCCTCGTAGCAGAGGTCGAGGAGGGGGACGCCGTCGACGATGCCGACGGAGACGGCGCCGACGGTGCCGGTGAGGGGCTTGCGGCCGGCCTTGACGAGCTTCTTGCCCTGGGCCCAGGCGACGGCGTCGGCGAGGGCGACGTACGCGCCGGTGATGGCGGCGGTGCGGGTGCCGCCGTCGGCCTGGAGGACGTCGCAGTCGAGGACGATGGTGTTCTCGCCGAGGGCCTTGTAGTCGATGACGGCGCGCAGGGAGCGGCCGATGAGTCGGGAGATCTCGTGGGTGCGGCCGCCGATCTTGCCTCGGACGGATTCGCGGTCGCCGCGGGTGTTGGTGGCGCGCGGGAGCATGGAGTACTCGCCGGTGACCCAGCCTTCGCCGCTGCCCTTGCGCCAGCGCGGGACGCCTTCGGTGACGGAGGCGGTGCAGAAGACCTTGGTGTCGCCGAAGGAGATGAGGACGGAGCCCTCGGCGTGCTTGCTCCATCCGCGTTCGATGGTGACGGGGCGGAGCTGTTCGGGGGTACGGCCGTCGATACGAGACATGGGACGAGCCTAGCGGGATACGGGGAAGGGGCCGTTCCCGTCACGGGATGGGGCCTGTTTCCGTCGGGTGGGGAGGGGCTCCGCTCCCGTCGCAGGAAGGGGCTCGCTCCCGTCGCGGGAAGGGGCTCGCTCCCGTCGCGGGAAGGGGCTCGCTTCCGTCGTGGGGAGGGGCCCGTTTCCGTGGCGGAGCCGGGCATGACGAAGGGCCCGTTCCCCTGCCGGAACGGGCCCTTCAGCTGATGCGGCTGCTTACATCATGTCTTCGATGTCGGCGGCGATCGGGTCGGCGTCGGTGCCGATGACGACCTGGATCGCGGTGCCCATCTTGACGACGCCGTGGGCGCCGGCGGCCTTGAGGGCGGCCTCGTCGACCTTGGACGGGTCCACGACCTCGGTGCGCAGGCGGGTGATGCAGCCTTCGACCTCTTCGATGTTCTCGATGCCGCCGAGGCCGGCGACGATCTTCTCAGCCTTGCTGGCCATGTGTTTCTCCCTGTCCGTTCCGTTCGCGCGAACGCGAATCTCGGCGCACCTGTGGTCCGCTTTGTCACGGTAACTCACGGTTGGCCCAACTTCGCGAGCGAGTGCCGCCGTTCTGTCGAATGATGACGATCACCGGCGGCCTGTCCTCAGCGGGCTCCCGGAGCCTATCGCAACTGGTCTACACCAGTGTGCAACGAGACGCGGACCCGGATCGTTCCGGGCAGGGAGGTCGCCGATGAGTACGGACAGCGCCGCGGCGCGGCCGCAGAAGTCCCTGTGGGGCGGGCTCTTCCAGGGGCTGCAGAAGATGGGGCGCAGCCTTCAGCTCCCCATCGCCGTGCTGCCGGCCGCGGGCATCATCAACCGGCTCGGCCAGCCGGACGTCTTCGGCGCGGAGGGTCTCGGCTGGGACAAGGTCGCCGCGGTGATGGCGGGCGCCGGTGGCGCGCTCCTCGACGGCAACCTCGGCCTTCCGCTGCTCTTCTGCGTCGGCGTCGCCATCGGCATGGCGAAGAAGTCCGACGGCTCGACCGCGCTCGCGGCCGTCGTCGGCTTCCTCGTCTACTACACGGTCCTCCGTCAGTTCCCCAAGGACTGCCCCTCGGGCACGAAGGACATCGGGGGCGCCTGCCTGGCCCCCGGGGACGTCTACGCCGCCTACACGTACCAGAACCCGGGGGTCTTCGGCGGCATCGTCATGGGCCTGCTCACCGCGTACCTGTGGCAGCGGTACCACCGGACGAAGCTGGTCGACTGGCTGGGCTTCTTCAACGGCCGCCGCCTGGTCCCGATCATCATGACGTTCGTGGCGATCGCGTTCGCCTCGCTGTGCCTGTGGGTCTGGCCACCGATCGGTCAAGGTCTGGAGAACTTCAGCGACTGGCTGGTCGGACTCGGCTCGTGGGGTTCGGGCATCTTCGGCCTGGCGAACCGGGCGCTGCTCGTCATCGGCCTGCACCAGTTCCTGAACGTGCCGATCTGGTTCCAGTTCGGCACGTACGAGAAGCCGGACGGCACGACGGTCCATGGCGACATCCCCATGTTCCTCGCGGGCGACCCGAACGCCGGCCAGTTCCTGACGGGCTTCTTCCCGATCATGATGTTCGCGCTTCCGGCGGCCGCGCTGGCGATCACCCACTGCGCCAAGCCGCACCGGCGCAAGGAGGTCGGCGGCATGATGCTGTCGGTCGCGCTGACCTCGTTCGTCACCGGCATCACCGAGCCGATCGAGTACTCGTTCCTCTTCATCGCCCCGCTGCTCTTCGCGATCCACGCCGTGCTCACGGGTGTGTCGATGGCCGTGACCTGGGCGTTCGGCGTGAAGGACGGTTTCAGCTTCTCGGCGGGTCTGATCGACTACGTGATCAACTGGGGCCTCGCGACGAAGCCGTGGCTGATCATTCCGATCGGTCTCGCCTTCGCGGTCGTCTACTACGCGATCTTCAGGTTCGCGATCACCAAGTTCAACCTCCAGACGCCCGGCCGCGAGCCGGACGAGGTCGGGGACGCGATGGAGCGGGAGAACGTCAAGTGACCCCGTGAGCACCCTCCGCGGCCTGACCGATACGGGGCTTTCGCCCCCCTCGTAAGGCTCGAAAAAGGCCCCTGGACCTGACGGTCCGGGGGCCTTATGTCGTGCATTTCCAGCTATGGCTGAGCACACAAAATTCGCAGGTTCCTTATCTAAGTCTCACGTGCTACAACTGGTCTACACCACTCATTGGTGTAGACCACGCGGTCCAGACCACCGCGTTCCACGAGACGTCGCCGTCCCCCCTTTTCACTGTCCTCTGGCGGCGCCTTGCCTTACTGGAGGAAGTTGATGAGTACGGCCACCGCCCAGGCCGCCGCTCCCGCGAAGAAGCGCGGATCCGGCCTGTTCCAGGGCCTGCAGAAGGTCGGTCGCAGCCTGCAGCTGCCGATCGCCGTTCTGCCGGCCGCGGGTATCTTGCTCCGTCTCGGCCAGCCCGACGTGTTCGGCGCCGAAGGCCTCGGCTGGGGCAAGGTCGCCACGGTCTTCGCCTCTGCCGGCGACGCGGTCTTCCAGAACATGCCCCTGCTGTTCTGCGTCGGCATCGCGATCGGCTTCGCCAAGAAGGCCGACGGCTCCACCGCTCTCGCCGCCCTCGTCGGATTCCTCGTGTACTCGAGCGTCCTGAAGGCGTTCCCGGTCAGCGAGGCCGTCATCAACACGACCGCGAACAAGGGTGTCGACGTCGCTGCGACGTACAACGACCCCAAGGTCTTCGGCGGCATCATCATGGGTCTGCTCGGCGCCGTCGTCTGGCAGCGGTTCCACCGCACCAAGCTGGTCGACTGGCTCGGCTTCTTCAACGGCCGCCGTCTCGTCCCGATCCTCATGGCCTTCGTCGGCACCATCATGGGTGTTCTCTTCGGTCTCCTCTGGGAGCCCGTCGGCAACGTCATCACCGACTTCGGCAACTGGATGACCAGCCTCGGCGCCCTCGGCTCCGGCATCTTCGGCGCCATCAACCGCGGTCTGCTCCCGGTCGGCATGCACCAGTTCGTGAACACCGTCGCCTGGCAGGAGATCGGCACCTTCACCGACTCCACCGGCGCCGTCTGGCACGGCGACCTGCCCCGCTTCTTCCACGGTGACCCGTCCGCCGGCCAGTTCATGTCGGGCTTCTTCCCGATCATGATGTTCGCCCTGCCGGCCGTCGCCCTGGCGATCACCCACGCCGCTCGCCCCGAGCGCCGCAAGGTGGTCGGCGGCATGATGTTCTCGCTCGCCCTGACCTCCTTCGTCACGGGTATCACCGAGCCCATCGAGTTCGCGTTCATGTTCCTCGCGCCGCTGCTGTACGTGATCCACGCGGTCCTCACCGCCGCCTCGATGGTCATCACCTCGGCCCTCGGCGTGCACCACGGCTTCACCTTCTCCGCCGGTGCGCTGGACTACTTCCTGAACTGGACGTACGCCTCCAAGCCCTGGCTGATCATCCCGATCGGCCTGGTCTTCGCGGCGATCTACTACGTGGTCTTCCGCTTCGCGATCACCAAGTTCAACCTCGCCACCCCGGGTCGCGAGCCCGAGGAGGAGATCGAGGACCTCACCAAGGCGTGAGCCTCGCCCCGCATCAAGAAGGGCCCCGGAACCGTACGGTTCCGGGGCCCTTCCCGTTGTCCGTGCGAGGCTCAGATCTCGTAGACCGCGCCCGGCCTCGCCAGTTCCGACGGGCCCGAGTACACCTGGCGCGCGTCCGCCAGGTTCTGTTCGCCGTCCGTCCACGGCGGGATGTGGGTCAGGACGAGTCGGCCCACCGACGAGCGGGTCGCCTCCGCGCCCGCCTCGCGGCCGTTGAGGTGGAGGGCCGGGATGTCCTCCTTGCCGTGGGTGAAGGAGGCCTCGCAGAGGAAGAGGTCGCTGCCCTCGGCGAGCTTGTGCAGCGACTCGCAGACCCCGGTGTCCCCGGAGTACGTGAGCGAGCGGCCGTTGTGCTCGACCCGGATGCCGTACGCCTCGACGGGGTGGCACACCTTCTCCGTACGGACGGAGAACGGGCCGATCTCGAAGGCGCCCGACTTCAGGGTGCGGAAGTCGAAGACCTCGCTCATCGAGGTGGGGGACGGGGTGTCCGCGTACGCCGTGGTCAGGCGCTGCTCGGCGCCCTCCGGGGCGTAGACGGGGATCGCGTCGCAGCGTCCGCCCTCGTGCCGGTAGTAGCGGGCGACGAAGTACCCGCACATGTCGATGCAGTGGTCGGCGTGCAGGTGACTGAGGAAGATCGCGTCGAGGTCGTACAGACCGATGTGTCGCTGCAGCTCGCCCAGGGCGCCGTTGCCCATGTCGAGGAGCAGCCGGAAGCCGTCGGCCTCGACGAGGTAGCTCGAACAGGCCGATTCCGCGGACGGGAACGACCCGGAGCAGCCGACGACGGTGAGCTTCATGGAGCGTGAACCTCCGTGGACGGATACGGAAAGCGCGCTGAGGAAGGGGGGAGGCTGTGCGGTCTGTCGAGCGTAAGGCGCACCAGGGCCTGTCGCTCCTTTGCGGTGGCCCGTTGTGGGCGAACTCACGGGCTCTGTCACCGGTTCGGATGGATGGCGGGCCGTTGCGGCGGAGTGAGCCGCGCGCCGGTACCGTCTTGAGGTATGGACACGTCGTGGTGGCCCGCGCTGGTCGCGGTCGTGGTGATCGCGCTGGTCGTGGCGCTCGCCGACGGGTGGAAGCGGTCGAAGCGGAAGCCGTCGGGCCGTGGGCCCTCGGGGCGGACGCGCCCGCCCTCCCGTCCCCCGCGCGGTCCTTCTCGGCCGAAGGTCCCGGCGCGGCTGCCGAAGCCGACGGAGATCTGGTGGGCGGACGTGCCCTTCGAGGACGGGCCCGGGTCGAAGGACCGGCCCTGTCTGGTGCTGTCCGTACGGGGGAACAGCGTGCTCGTCGCCAAGATCACCAGTAAGTACCACGACGAGCGGCCGGGTGTGATCGCGCTGCCGCCGGGTGCGGTGGGTGACGCGCAGGGGCGGCCGAGCTTCCTGGAGACGGACGAGCTGCGGGAGGTTCCCGTGGGGGACTTCCGGCGGAAGGTGGGAACGGCGGACCCGGTCGTGTGGGACCAGGTCCGCCATCTGGCGCGTTAGCGGGCTGCGGGCCTTCGGGCTGCGGGGCCTGCTGGTGCGGGTCCAGGCGCTGGGAGCCCAGGCCCGGCAAGGGGCGCCGTCCGTTGTGCCCACCCGTCCCGCCCCTGGCGGACGATTGCCCACAACGCGGGGGCGGGGGGCGGGAGGGCTGGGGGGCTAAGCCCAGAGCTGGCCCTGGACCGCTGCGATCGCCTCTTCCGTGGTCGCCGCCGTGTAGAGGCCGGTCGACAGGTACTTCCAGCCGCCGTCGGCGACGACGAAGGCGATGTCCGCGCTCTCGCCCGCCTTCACCGCCTTGTTGCCGACGCCGATGGCGGCGTGCAGTGCCGCGCCCGTGGAGACGCCCGCGAAGATGCCCTCCTGCTGGAGGAGTTCGCGGGTGCGGGTGACGGCGTCGGCGGAGCCGACGGAGAAGCGGGTGGTGAGGACGGAGGCGTCGTACAGCTCCGGCACAAAGCCCTCGTCGAGGTTCCGGAGGCCGTAGACGAGGTCGTCGTAGCGCGGCTCGGCGGCGACGATCTTGACGTCGGGCTTGTGCTCGCGCAGGTAGCGGCCGACGCCCATGAGGGTGCCGGTGGTGCCGAGGCCGGCCACGAAGTGGGTGATGGAGGGCAGGTCGGCGAGGATCTCGGGGCCGGTGGTGGCGTAGTGGGCGCCCGCGTTGTCGGGGTTCCCGTACTGGTAGAGCATCACCCAGGACGGGTTCTCGGCGGCGAGTTCCTTGGCGACGCGTACCGCTGTGTTCGATCCGCCCGCCGCGGGGGACGAGATGATCTCCGCGCCCCACATGGCGAGCAGTTGGCGGCGCTCCTCGCTGGTGTTCTCGGGCATGACGCAGACGATGCGGTAGCCCTTGAGCTTGGCGGCCATGGCGAGGGAGATGCCGGTGTTGCCGCTGGTCGGCTCCAGGATGGTGCAGCCGGGGGTGAGGCGGCCGTCCTTCTCCGCCTGCTCGACCATGTGGAGCGCGGGGCGGTCCTTGACCGAGCCGGTCGGGTTGCGGTCCTCCAGCTTCGCCCAGATGCGGACGTCGTCCGAGGGCGAGAGCCGGGGGAGGCGGACGAGCGGCGTGTTGCCGACCGCCGCCAGCGAGGAGTCGTAGCGCATGTGGATCAGACCATGCCACCGGCGACGGCCGGCAGGATCGTGACGTTGTCGCCGTCGGTGAGCTTGGTGTCGATGCCGTCGAGGAAGCGGACGTCCTCGTCGTTGAGGTAGACGTTGACGAAGCGGCGGAGCTTGCCGTCGTCGACGATGCGGGCCTCGATCCCGGTGTGGCGGGACTCCAGGTCGGCGAAGAGCTCGGCGAGGGTGCCGCCGCTGCCCTCGACGGCCTTCTCGCCGTCGGTGTAGGTGCGGAGGATGGTCGGGATGCGGACCTCGATGGCCATGGCGTGGGCTCCTGTCGGAAGTGGCGTGATGGGCGCGCTGCTGGGGCCCCCGCGCGGAGGGGGGTCGTACGTAAGTGCGCTCGGCCGGTCGCTCAGAGCGCAGCGCGGGTCGAACAGATCGCGCTGGCGAGGCGGCACAGGTCGACGTGCAGGCGCGCGACGAGCAGCACACTGCTCGGAGTCTCTTCGCTCACGTCGTGGGAAACCATGGGCTCATCGTATCGATTCCCGGTCCGGGTTTCGGAATGTGATCTCACATGGTGGATGATTCCCGCCCGCCTGACGGACGGTGCTGGTAGAGGACGGTGGGGCTGCCGGTCCTCGGATGCGGGATGACCTCGGCATCCACCCCGTAGACGGCCGCGAGGAGGGCGGGGGTGAGGACCTCGGCGGGGGTGCCGCCGGTGACGAGCCTCCCCCGCTCCAGGACGTAGAGCCGGTCGCAGTACGCCCCCGCGAGGTTGAGGTCGTGGAGCGCGAGCAGGTTGGTGGTGCCCAGGCTGCGGACGAGGGCGAGGGTGTCCAGCTGGTAGCGGATGTCCAGGTGGTTGGTGGGTTCGTCGAGGACGAGGAGGGCCGGGTCCTGGACGAGGGCGCGGGCGACGAGGGCGCGTTGGCGTTCGCCGCCGGAGAGGGTGGGGTACGGGCGGTCGGCGAGGTCCGCGAGGCCGACGCGGGCGAGGGCGGCCTCGGCGCGCTCGCGGTCGGCGCCGGTGTCGCCCTCCCAGAACCGTTTGTGCGGGGAGCGGCCGAGGGCGACGAGTTCGCCGACGGTGAGTTCGAACTCGACGGCGCTGTCCTGGGGGACGGTGGCCACGCGGCGGGCGCGGGCCTTGGGGCCGAGGGTGTGGAGGTCGTCGCCGTCGAGGAGGGCCCGGCCGGCGGTGGGGGCGAGGGTGCCGTAGACGCAGCGCAGGAGGGTGGTCTTGCCGCTGCCGTTGGGGCCGATGAGGCCGACGGTCTCGCCGGGGTGGACGGTGAGGTCGACGGCGCGGAGCCGGTTCTCGTACGAGAGGCCGTGCAGGCGCAGTTCGGTCACAGCAATGCCCCTTCCGGGCGGCGGCGGCCGTGCAGGCGCAGTTCGGTCACAGCGGTGCCCCTTCCGGGCGGCGGCGCATCAGCCAGAGGAAGAACGGGCCGCCGGTGAGCGCGGTGAGGATGCCGACGGGGATGTCCTGGGGCGCCGCGACGGTCCGGGCCGCGAGGTCGGCGAGGACCAGGGCGAGCGCTCCGCCGAGCGCGGCGACGGGGAGGAGCCGGCGGTGCGGGGCGCCGACGGCGAGCCGGGCGGCGTGCGGGGCCATCAGGCCGACGAAGCCGACGGCTCCGCTCGCGGCGACCATGACGGCGGTGACGAGGGAGGCGAGGACGAAGACGGCGGCCCGGAAGCGGGCGGTGTCCAGGCCGAGGACGGTGGCGCTCTCCTCGCCGACGAGCAGCAGGTCGAGCGGGCGGGCGAGGGTGAGGAGGGCGCCGACGCCGAGGGCGAGGACGGCGGCGGGCAGGGCCAGGGTGTCCCAGCGGGCGCTGCCGAGGCCGCCGAGGGACCAGTGCATGGCCTCCTGGAACTGTTCGGGGCGTCCGGCGACGACCAGGAGCAGGGTGGCGAGGGCGGACAGGATGTAGGAGACGGCGACTCCGGCGAGGACGAGCCGGGTGCTGGTCAGTGTGCCGCCGCGGCGCGCGAGCCCGTAGACGAGGACGAGGGAGAGCAGTGCGCCCGCGAAGGCGCCGGCGGGCAGGGCGAGGGTGGTCGTCACCCCGCCCACGAGGCCCGCTCCCCCGCCCACGACCAGGACGAGGACGGCTCCGGCGGAGGCGCCGGAGGAGATCCCGAGGAGGAAGGGGTCGGCGAGCCGGTTGCGGACGAGGGCCTGGAGGACGGCGCCGACGACGGCGAGTCCGGCGCCGACGATCGCGCCGAGCAGGACCCGGGGCAGCCGTACGTCGAGGACGATCGTCCGGTACGGGGAGGGGCCGGCGCGCCCGGTGAGGGCGTCGAGGACCTGGCCGGGCGGGATGCGGACGGAGCCGAGGGCGAGCGAGGCGGTCGCGGCGGCGGCCAGGGCGAGGATCAGTCCGGCGACGACCAGGGCGTACCGGACTGGGTGCGCGGGGGCCGGGGCCCGGACGGGGGTCCGGGGCCCGGCCTCGTGGAGGGCCGTGGTCACCGGGCGGGGTGGAGCTGGGCCGCCAGCTTGTCGACGGCGGTGGGGACGCGGACGCCGAGGACGGTGTCGGAGAGGGGCAGCACGGCGAACCGGCGGTTCTTGATCGCGGGGACGTCCTTGAGGGCCGGGTCGTCGAGGAGGCGCTTCTTCTTCTGTTCGACGGTGGTGGAGCCGTAGTCGTAGATGACGACGATCTCGGGCCTGCGGGCGACGACCTGTTCCCAGGTGGCGTCGCCGAAGGCCTTGTCGAGGTCGGCGAAGACGTTCCGGCCGCCGGCGCGGGTGATGAGCTCGTTGCCGATGCCCTTCCCGCCTGCGGTGAACGCGGTCTTGTCGCCGCTGTCGTAGACGAAGACGGGGACGGGTGCGGTGCCCTTGAGTCGCTTCTCGGTGGCGGCGACGGTGGTCCGCGCCTCCCGGATCCAGGTCTCGGACCGGTCGGGGACGCCGAACGTCCGGCCGATCTCGCGGACTTCGCGGTAGAGGTCCTCGACGGAGGGTGAACCGGACGGGCAGTACTCGGTGTTGAGGCGGGTGTGGATGCCCGCCTGCTTCAGGTCGTCGCGGCTGCGGCCGTCCTTGCTCGCGAAGGCGGAGGAGTAACCGCCGTACACGAAGTCGGGGTTCGCGGCGAGCAGGGCCTCCTTGGAGGGGTACTCCTTGGCGAGGACGGGGACGGAGTCGTACGCCTTCTTGTATGCGGGGAGGATCGCGTCGTCGAGGTAGGCGGTGCCGACGAGCGACTTCTCCAGGCCGAGGGCGAGCATGATCTCGGTGACGTGCTGGTTCATGGTGACCGCGCGCTTCGGTGGGCTCGTGTAGGTCGTCTTCTCGCCGCAGTTGGAGACGGTGTACGGGAATCCCGGGGCGGCCTTCGCGGCGGGGGTCTCCGCCGCGGGGGCCGAGCAGGCGGCGAGCAGCGGGAGCAGGGCCGCGGCGGGCAGCAGGGTACGGCGGGGCCAGGACATGGCGGAACGTGCCTCCTCCGGGGATTTCCACGTCCCCGATCGGTGGTGGGAGGCGGCAGGTCAGTTCCTGGCTCCCAGCGCCCGGAGGCGCTGGTCACAGTGGCGGGACCGTGCCGGATTCGCACCGGCTTCCTGGGTCCTGCCGCCCGGGTGTCGCGCCAGTCTGTCAGGCCTCGTACGCCTCGACGACCTTGACTTCCTCTTCGGTCACGACGCCTTCGACGATGGTGAAGGAGCGGAACTGGAAGGGTCCCGCGCCGTCGGTGTCGGCGGTGGAGACGAGGACGTAGTGGGCCTGGGGCTCGTTCGCGTACGAGATGTCCGTGCGGGACGGGTGGGCCTCGGTCGCGGTGTGCGAGTGGTAGACGATGACGGGCTCCTCGTCCCGGTCGTCCATCTCGCGGTAGAGCTTGAGCAGGTCCGCGGAGTCGAACTCGTAGAACGTGGGCGAGCGGGCGGCGTTGAGCATCGGGACGAACCGCTCGGGGCGGCCGGTGCCGGCCGGACCCGCGACCACGCCGCAGGCCTCGTCGGGGTGGTCCGCGCGGGAGTGTTCCACGATCTGGTCGTACAGGGCCCGGGTGATGGTCAGCATGCCGACAGGATATGCGGACGGGCCGTCCCGTACCGGGGAGTGGTACGGAACGGCCCGAATGCCGAGACGGTCGAGGTCAGGGCCGCTTGGGGACGACCTGGGGCGACCGCTCGCGGGAACCTGTCAGGACCGCTTGGCGAAGGCGGCACCCTCGGGGTTGCGGGACTTCAGGACCAGGTAGGAGACACCGAGGATCAGACCCCAGACCGGGGCGGCGTACAGCGAGACCCGCGCGCCCTCGTCGATGCCCATCATCACGATGACCATGAGGATGAAGGCGAGCGCGAACCAGCTGGTGTACGGGGCGCCCGGGGCCTTGAAGGTCGACTCGGGGAGTTCACCGCGGTTGGCCTTGGCCCGGTAGCGGATCTGGCAGACCAGGATCATGATCCAGGCCCACATGCCGGAGATGGTGGCGAAGGAGACGACGTACTCGAAGGCCTTGCCCGGGGCGACGTAGTTGATCCAGACGCCGACGAGCATCAGCGAGGCCGAGAAGGTCAGGCCGAGCAGCGGGGTGCCGCTCTTGGTGAGCTTGGTGAAGGCCTTCGGGCCCTGGCCGTTGAGCGCGAGGTCGCGCAGCATGCGGCCGGTGGAGTACATGCCCGAGTTGCAGGAGGACAGGGCCGCGGTCAGCACCACGAAGTTGACGATGGCGGCGCCGACGCCGAGGCCCATCTTCTGGAAGGCGGCGACGAACGGGGAGACGCCCGGCTGGAACTCGGTCCACGGGACGACCGACAGGATCATGATCAGCGCGCCGACGTAGAAGACGGCGATGCGCCACGGCACGGTGTTGATGGCCTTGGGCAGGACGGTCTTCGGGTCCTTGGACTCGCCGGCGGTGACGCCGACCAGCTCGACGGCGAGGAACGCGAACATGACGATCTGCAGGGTCATCAGCGTGTTGCCGATGCCGGTGGGGAAGAAGCCGCCCTGGTCCCACAGGTGGGTCACGGAGGCGGTGTCGCCGGCGTCGGAGAAGCCGATGGTGAGGATGCCGGCGCAGATCAGGATCATGCCGATGATCGCGGTGACCTTGACCATGGAGAACCAGAACTCCAGCTCACCGAAGAGCTTCACGGAGATCAGGTTGGCGCCGTAGAGGACGAACGTGAAGACCAGCGCGGAGATCCACTGCGGGATGTCCCACCAGTACGTCATATAGGTGGCCGCCGCGGTGACTTCGGTGATGCCGGTGACGACCCAGAAGAGCCAGTACGTCCAGCCGGTCACGAAGCCCCAGAACGGGCCGACGAACTCGCGTGCGTACTCCGCGAAGGAGCCGGACACGGGGCGGTACATGAGGAGCTCGCCGAGGGCGCGCATGATGAAGAAGATGACCAGGCCCGCGATGGCGTACGCGAGGATCAGGCTGGGTCCCGCCTTGGCGATGGCCTTGCCGGCGCCGAGGAAGAGGCCGGTGCCGATGGCACCGCCGATCGCGATCATCTGGATCTGCCGGGCGCCGAGGCCACGCTGGTAGCCCTCGCCGCCGTCCACGGCCCCGTCGGTGCCGTCGTGCTGCTTGTCGACCTGCACAGAGGTCATGGTGGTGCGCCTTTCTCCATGCTGATCCGCGCGACTGCGAGTGCGTCTGTCGCGGATCAGATCCTGATCCCCCCGGATGTGGATGGAGTGCTACCGGCGGTCAGCCGGCCAAAGCGCCCTCGGGAACAGGGGTGGCGTCCCCGAGCGGTCGTGAAGATTTATCACGGGGTGGGACGTGATCGAGGGAGTTACGTGTGGCGCACGCCACAGAAATCGCCAGGCAAAAGGGGTACAAGACGGCAAAGCGGACGCTCTGATAACGCATTCGTTATCCGGATTTGAGCGTCCGCTGAGCGAACACCCCGCCGCGGCAGGGTGTCCGGAGGAAGTGCCGTTACGACATCAGGGTCTCGACGAGGGACTCCTGGAGCGCCCCCAGCCAGAGGTACGCCATCACCATCGGCTTGCGCGGGTCGGAGTCCGGCAGCCGGTACAGCTGCTCACCCTCCTCGTCCGTGACCTCCAGACGGGTGCCGATGGTCAGCCGGAGGTCGTTGAGCGCGCCGAGCCAGGCCCGGGACTCGTCCGGGGTCAATTTCAGGACGGCGCCGCCCTCGTCCGTCACATCGGCGGAGAGCGCGTCCAGGGCGCGCACGACGAGGAGGGCGTCCTCGCGCTTGCGGGCCCGCAGGTCGTTCTCGGTGTAGCGGCGGAAATCGGAGGCGGCCGCCCGCAGCTCCTCGCTGTCGTCCCCGTACGCGTCGGGGAAGAGGCGCTTGAGCGCGGGGTCGGACGGCGGCTTGCTGGGGCCCTCGGCGAAGAGCGCGGCCAGCGGGTCGGCGTCCTTGGCGGGCTCGTCGCCCGGCCCGATCAGCTCCAGGAGCTGGACGGCGAGGGAGCGGAGGATGGAGATCTCGACGTCGTCGAGGGCGACGGCCGCGCCGCCGCCGGGCAGGTTCTCGAAGCGGCCGGCCATCAGCCGCGGTCCTGGGTGAGGGTCGCCCAGAGGCCGTAGCCGTGCATGGCCTGCACGTCGCGCTCCATCTCCTCGCGGGTGCCGCTGGAGACCACCGCGCGGCCCTTGTGGTGCACGTCGAGCATCAGCTTGTGCGCCTTGTCCTTGGAGTAGCCGAAGTACGCCTGGAAGACGTAGGTCACGTAGCTCATCAGGTTGACCGGATCGTTGTGCACGAGGGTCACCCAGGGCACGTCCGGTTCGACGACCGCGGAGACCTCCTCGGCGGATTCCGTACGTTCGATCTCAATAGGCGCGACGCTCACTCACCCCATGCTGCCACCCCGGAGGGCCCGTCGCACAAACGGGTCACCCCTGTCCGCGCAGACGGGCTACCCGCTCGGCCCACGATGCGTCACCCACCCGGGCCCCTATTCGTCAGTCTGACGATTTCTGCGCTAGCATCGCTGACATGAACGCTGCGGACCTTGGGCTGCCGGTGGACGTGCCGTCGACCGCGCTCTTCACCGATCAGTACGAGCTGACCATGCTCCAGGCGGCCCTCCGGGGCGGCACCGCCGACCGACGCTCGGTCTTCGAGGTCTTCACCCGGCGGCTGCCCGAAGGCAGGCGCTACGGCGTCCTCGCCGGCGTCGGCCGGGTCCTGGACGCCGTCGAGAACTTCCGCTTCGACCCCGCCGTCCTCGGCTTCCTGCGCGAGCGCGGCATCGTCGACGAGCCGACCCTCGCGTGGCTCGCCCGCTACCGGTTCACCGGCGACATCTGGGGCTACCCCGAGGGCGAGGTGTACTTCCCCGGCTCGCCCGTCCTGCGCGTCGAGGGCTCCTTCGCCGAGTGCGTGCTCCTGGAGACGGTGATCCTCTCCATCCTCAACCACGACTCCGCCATCGCCGCCGCCGCCTCCCGCATGTCGGCCTCGGCCGGCGGGCGCCGCCTGATCGAGATGGGCGCCCGGCGCACCCACGAGCTGGCGGCCGTCGCCGCCTCCCGCGCCGCGTACGTCGGCGGCTTCGACTCCACCTCGGACCTCGCGGCCGGCTTCCGCTACGGCATCCCGACCGTCGGCACCTCCGCCCACGCCTTCACGCTCCTCCACGACAGCGAGCGGGACGCGTTCCAGGCCCAGGTGGAGACCCTCGGCCGCGGTACGACCCTGCTCGTCGACACCTACGACGTGGCCGAGGCCGTCCGTACCGCCGTCGAGGTGGCGGGGCCCGAGCTCGGGGCCGTCCGCATCGACTCCGGCGACCTGCTGCTCGTCGCCCACCGCGTACGGGCCCAGCTCGACGAGCTGGGCGCGCGGGACACGAAGATCGTCGTCACCTCGGACCTCGACGAGTACGCCATCGCCTCCCTCGCGGCGGCCCCGGTCGACGCGTACGGCGTGGGCACCCAGCTGGTCACCGGCAGCGGCCACCCGACCTGCTCCATGGTCTACAAGCTGGTCGCCCGGGCCTCCTCGGCCGACCTCAAGGCACCCCTCACCCCGGTCGCCAAGAAGTCGCTCGGCGGCAAGGCCTCGGTCGGCGGGCGCAAGTGGGCCGCGCGCAGGCCCGACGCGACCGGGGTCGCCGAGGCGGAGGTCCTGGGCACCGGCCCCGTCCCGCCGGAGCTCGCCGACCACCAGCTCCTGGTCGAGCTGGTCAAGGGCGGTGACGTGGTGGCCAGGGAGCCCCTGGAGGCCGCGAGGTCCCGGCACATCGCGGCCCGCGCCGGACTGCCGATGTCGGCGATCCAGCTCTCCCGGGGCGAGCCGGTGCTGCCGACGGAGTACCTGTAGGGAGACGGAGTGCGTGCAGGGAGTACGCGTACCCCTGCCACGCCCCCTCCCCGTGGGAGGGGGAAGTCTCTAGGCTCGATCCCACCCCTCCCCGACGCGCTAAGGACACCCGCCATGCACCGCGCATTGATCGTTGTGGACGTTCAGAACGACTTCTGCGAGGGCGGCAGCCTCGCGGTGACCGGCGGCGCGGACGTCGCC
Source organism: Streptomyces sp. NBC_01077 (assembly GCF_045162855.1). Taxonomy (NCBI): domain Bacteria; kingdom Bacillati; phylum Actinomycetota; class Actinomycetes; order Kitasatosporales; family Streptomycetaceae; genus Streptomyces; species Streptomyces sp. NBC_01077. The sequence goes on from NZ_CP108669.1 coordinate 3,954,890, forward strand.
GCCGCCATCACCGACCTGGTCGGCCAGACGGCGGGCACCTCCTACCGGCATGTGATCGCCACCCGCGACCACCATGTCGATCCGGGCGCGCACTTCGCGCCGGCCGGTGAGGAGCCGGACTACGTCACCTCCTGGCCGGTGCACTGCGTGGCCGGTACGGAGGGGGTGGGCTTCCACCCGAACTTCGCGCCGGCCGTCGCCAGCGGGGCGATCGACGCCGTCTTCGACAAGGGCGCGTACGACGCGGCGTACAGCGGCTTCGAGGGGCGCGACGAGAACGGGCGGACGCTCACGGAGTGGCTGCGCGAGCGGGACGTCACCGAGGTCGACGTGGTGGGCATCGCCACCGACCACTGCGTCCGGGCGACGGCCCTGGACGCGGCCCGTGAGGGCTTCCGCACCCATGTGCTGCTCGACCTGACGGCCGGCGTCGCGAAGGAGACGACGGACCGGGCCCTGGAGGAGCTGCGGACGGCGGGCGTGGAGCTGACAGGCAAGCCCGTGGTGGCCTGAGAGCCCGTGGTGGCCCGAGCGGCCCCGCGGGTGGGGCCTCAGCCCCCGCCCGAGCGGTCCCGCGGGTTTGCTCCCTCAGGCCCGGCCGGAGCGGTCCCTCAGGGGCCCTCTCAGGCCGCCGGTTCCCTGGGGAGGGACCGTACGGGGTGCCAGAGCTCCTGGGCGGCGCCGGGGGCGGATCTCCACAGCAGGCCGTCGGGGTGGTGCAGGACGGCCGTGACCTCGTCCGGGGTGGGCGGCTCGGTGTTGCCGCGGAGGTAGACCGCCCGCAGCCCGAGGTTCCGCAGCCGGGTCAGGGCGCGGGCACGGTTCGCGGCGTGGACCAGGAAGCGGACGCTGGCGCCGTCGCGGGCCGGGCTGGGCAGCCCTATGGCGACGACCACGCTGCCTCCCGGCAACTTGCAGAACCCTCCGTTGGGCATGCGGAACCACTCCCCCGTGGATCGACTGTCAATAAGAACATCGGTCTGAACTGTCAGACGCACCTAAACACGATCGGCCGCCGCCCGCTAGAGGGGCGACGGCCGATCACGCTTTGACCTGCAGTTTTACCGATTACTTCGTGGACGGACCCACGCGAACCGTGATCGTCTCGCCGTTCTTCGGCTCCTTGACGACCTGGATCTTGGTGTTGGTGTCAGTTACCTGGACACCGGCGCGCTCGGTCTCCTTGAGCCAGTAGGTGCCCTTGCGGTCGTCGAAGACCGGGTTGCCCGGCTGCGACGCGACCCACGCCGCGACGTCGGCCTTGTGGAGCAGGAGGCCGTCGGTCCGGTAGGTGCCGAAGGTGGAGTCGTACGCCTGAACGCGGTTGCGCATCAGGGTGCCGTCCTTGAACTTCAGCGGGGTCGGGTGGGAGTCGACCGGAAGGATCAGACCCTGGCCCGGGTGGACCGCGGTGTTGTTGTCCTTCTGGGAGAGGTCCCACTTCCAGATGAGCAGGCCGTTCTGGTACGGGTAGTGCTCGACCCAGCTCGACTTGTCACCGGTGAACCCGAAGTTGTACGGGCCGACCTTGAGGGTGGCGTCGTACGAGACGTACTGGCGGTTCTCCGCGATGTAGTACTGGTCGTACTCCTTCGTGAAGCCCTTGCCGACCCGCGAGAAGCCCTTGGCCGCCCAGCCGTTGTCACCGTTCTCGGCGTTGTCCGAGAAGACGGTGGCACCGTCGGCGGTCAGCGTGATGGCGTCGGCCGTGAAGCCCTTGCCGCCCGCGCCGCCGTCCGTCTGGTAGCGGAAGCGGAGGTCGAACTTCTTGCCCGCGTAGGCGTCGAGGCCGTAGACGAGCTCCTTGTGCGTGCCGGAGACGTCGGTCAGCGCCGGGGCGCCGCTGGCGTCGCGCGGGAGCGGCTTGCCGTCGGCGGTGCCGTCCAGGGCCGTCCAGTTGGCGCCGCCGTCGGTCGACACCTCGGTGTAGAGGTAGTCGTAGTCGAGCTCGATGTCGTACCAGCCCTTGAGCTTCAGGGAGGCCGACGTCTTGCCCGTCAGGTCGACGGAGCGGGTCAGGGTGTTCTTGAGGTCGTCACCCATGTTGCTCCACCACTGCGCGGCACCCTCGGCGGGCGCGACGACATCGGTGGTGACGGGCTTCTTCGGCAGCTCGACGACGAGCGCCTGGGGGTTCTTGGTGTTGTACTCGGCCACACCCAGCTTGTGGGTGGAGTTCCACTTCCGGCCCTCGTTGGCGACCTTGGTGTAGTTCAGCCAGCCGAGCTGCAGCTTGTCCCAGGCGTTCATGTCGCCGGGCAGGTCGCCGATGGCGTCCTTGCCGCGGCCGAGCCAGGAGCCGGAGGACATGAGCGACCAGAAGCCGGTCGAGTTCTCGGCGCCCTTGAGGCCGGAGGTGTCGTACAGGTCCGGCAGACCGAGGTCGTGGCCGTACTCGTGCGCGAAGACGCCGAGGCCGCCGTTCTCCGGCTGCATCGTGTAGTCGCCGACCCAGATGCCGGAGTCACCGATCTGCGTGCCGCCGGCCTTGTTGTTGGCCGGGCCGGTCTTGCCCGCGTTGGTGCCGTAGGCGTACCAGCGGTGGGCCCACAGGGCGTCGCTCGCCTGGGCGCCGCCGCCCGCCGACTCGTCCTCGCCCGCGTGGACGATCTGGAAGTGGTCGATGTACCCGTCGGGCTCGTTGAAGTTGCCGTCGCCGTCGAAGTCGTACCGGTCCCACAGGTCGTACTGCGCCAGGTCGGCCTTGATCTGGGCGTCGGTACGGCCCTTGGCCTTCTGGTCCGCGGTCCACGCCGTGACACCGTCGCGGACGGCGTCCCAGACGTTGGCGCAGTTGCTGTTGCCGCAGTAGTTCGAGCCGTAACGGGCCTCGTTGTAGTCGACCTTGACCCAGTCGGAGACGCCGCCGTCGACCGAGTAACGGCCGGACGAGGTCTTCTCGTAGTAGGTCTTCAGCGACTGCTTGGGCTGTCCCTTGGCGTCCTTGCCGGTGCCGAAGTACAGGTCCTGGAAGTGCTGCTGGTTGTAGTCCGCCTGCCACGCCGTGGAGTTGTCGTTCGCACGGTCCGGCTCGGCTATCTGGTTGTGCAGGGGGCCGGGCGTGCCGCCGAACTTCGGCTTCGGCTCGGTCGTGTCGTCGTCGGCGCGGTCGACGAGGGTGGTGTTGTCCACCTTGTCGCCGAACTCGACGAGGATCGTGAAGATCTTGTCGGTCTTCTCGCGGCCGAGCTCGACGTACTTCTTGCTGTCGAGCTTGACGACCTGGGAACCGCCGCGGCGCTCCACCTTCGACTCGCCGCTCAGCACCTGCTCCAGGGCAGCCTCTCGCTGCTGCGCCTGCTGCTTGCTGAACGGACCGTCGAGGTCGTGGTCGACCGCCGTCTTGTCGATCCCGGCACCAGGCGCCGGGTCGTGACGGACATCGGCCGACGGCACGCTGCCGTGATTGTCGGCCCAGGCGGTGGTGAAGGTCGAGGCGGTAGCGGCGGTGGCCGCGAGCGCCACAACAACTGCGGACGCTCTGATCGCCCGTCGTCTGTTGGTCACTTGATATGTCCTCCCCGGCGCCCGCGCTTCGGACCGAAGGTGGGGTGTCCGTCCGGCGGGTCGCGCGTCACAAGTGACGACATTTGACCGGAGGTACGCAAGAAAAGACAGATCTTGACTTGCGCATACCAACTGCACTATGCGGGAGGTGAATTCCGATTATCGGACGATCAACGGGCACCTTACGGGGAAAAATCACAAGACCCGTGACTCCGTGCGCCCCCCGTGCATCCCACCGTGGGTGAGGTCACGCTTACTTCGGCCCCGCTCGGGCATCCACGGTCTTAGAGTCGAACCGTTGTCCTGAGAGGGCGGTACGTGTCATGCAGCGTCCGAACGCCGCGCAGCTCGCCTACGGTTCGGCCACCGTCGCCCTCGCGACCGTCGCCCTCCTGCTGCTCTCCGGTACGACGACCACGCTCGGGATCACGGTGATCAGCCTCGCCGGCCTGCTGCTCGGACTGCTCGTGGCGGTGACGATGCCGGTGCGGACGGCGGGCGTCAAGACCACGGCACCGAGTCCGGCACCCGCCGTGCACGAAGAAGTCCGGGTACCGACCGCGCGCGTGGGCGCGGGGGCCGATACCCGGACCGGTTCGTGACACTTCGTCCGTAATGGCTTCGGTACTGGCGTTTCGGTACCGAAGCCGGTTCCGCTACTGAGGGACGGAGACGACCACCGTCTTCGCCGCCTTGTCGTGCAGGCCCTGCTTGTAGGGCTTGTCGACCAGGATCAGGATCAGCAGGAGCAGCGGCCACAGGCAGGCGCAGCAGATCAGCGCGGGCAGCCACAGGACGATGGCGCGCAGCAGCGACTGGCTCATCGGGGGCGTCGAGCCGTCGTTGAGCATCGCGACCCGCAGCTTCATCCACTTCTTGCCGAGGGTCTGGCCGTTCTTGGCCACCATCACCGTGTCGTACGCGACGAACGCGACGATCGTGATCAGCTGGAAGACCAGCTGGCTCCCGCCGTTGAGGCTGTTGACCGTGTCACCGAAGTCGTTTCCGTCCTCGGTCGCCCGCGAGTAGATGTGGAACGGGATGCCGATGAGCGCCAGCGGGATCGCGACGATCAGCCAGTCGATGATCCGGGCGATGATGCGCTTGCCGGACTCGGCGAGCGGCGGCATCCCGGAGAGCGGATCGGTCCCGCCGTAGCCGGCGCCGTAGCCGCCGTACGGGGGCGGGGGCGGGGGCGCGCTGTCGTACGGGGAGCCGCCCGAGGAACCGTACGGGGAACCGCCGGTGGGTCCGTACGGGCTCCCCGGCGGGGGACCTCCCGGCGGAGGCCCTTCCGGGGGCGGCTGGCCGGCAGAGGGCGGCGGGGGCTCCTGCGGCCTCTTGAGGAACGGGTCCTCCTCGGGCGGCTGGCCGGGCGGCGGCTGATCGGTGCTCATGGGGGCAGTGCATCCCGGGTACGGCGCCCCCGCAAGGAATCACCGCCCGTTCGGGGGACCCCCGGCCGTCGGGGGTCCCCCGACGGTCCGGCCGCGGCTCAGCGCGCCACGAAGGTACGGGCGGCCTTGTCGTGCCAGCACTGGCGCCAGGGGCGGTCGAAGAGGCACCACAGGACGTTGAGGACGCCGATGGCCAGGAGCCCCAGGACGCTGTAGACGAGCCAGCGGCGCAGGGCCGCCCCGAACCTCGGCGGCTGGTGCGCCTCGATGTCCCGCACCTCGATCCCGCACAGCTTCTTGCCGAGGGTGCGGCCCCACTTGGCGGTGGGCAGCGCCTCGTACAGGACGCCGATGACGAAGAACGCGGCCAGGGCGATGCCGAACTGGACGGAGGTCGTGGCGTCCACCAGCCAGACCTGGACGGTGACGCCGGACTCCTTGGCCGCCTCGATCTTGCCGTTGATGTGATCGAGCGCGGCGGTCACGAACGGGAACGAGGCGGCGCCGACGAGCGCGCCCAGGACGACGGTGTCGATGAGCCGGGCGAGCAGCCGCCTGCCGTGCCCTGCGGGGCGCGCGGAGGCCTGCGCGCGGGCCGCCTGGACGAACAGGTCGTCGACGGGCGGCTTCCAGGGGACGACCGGCTGCTGTTCCTGAGGCTGGTGCGCCTGGGGCTGCGGCTGTTGGGCTTGCGGCTGGGGCTGCTGGGCCCAGGAAGGTGTCGCGGGCGCCGGGGCCGGGACGGGCGCCTGGTGTACGGGCGCGGGGGCGGGCGCCGGGGCCGCCGCCGCGGGCTCGGGGGCCGGCCGGGGCCGAGGGGCCACCGGAGCCGGCTGGGGCTGCTGAGGGGCCGGGGCGGGCGTGGGGATCGGCGTGACCGGCATCCCGCCGAGGCGCGCGGCTCCCCCGGTCGCCCGGGGGTCCGCCGCCGGGGCGGCCGACCGCGCCTCCTCGGGTTCGCTCGCACCGGCGACCGGCCAGTCCGCCGGGGTGCGCGGATCAGGGGTACGGGGCGCGCCCCAGGAGACCTTCTGGTCGCGGTCGCCGCCGAAGCCGGTCTGGCGGGAGGTGTCCGCCTGCCAGGCGGAGGCGGGTTCCGCGGCGGCCGGCTCCTCGTCGAAGAAGACGGGCCCGGTCTCCTCCACGGCGGGTACGGGTGCGACGGCGGGCGTCCGGTCCTGCGCGGGGACGTGCGCGGGCGCCTGCGCCTGTGCCGGTACGGAGGCGGCGGGACGCACGGGTTCGAGCTCGGAAGCGGGCTGCGGCTGCGGCTGATGCGGCTCGTGGTACTGCTGCGGCTCGTGGTGCTGCTGCACGGGCTGATGCGGCTGCTCGTGGTGGTGCTGTGGCTGCTGGTGCGGCTGATGCGGCTGCTCGTGGTGGTGCTGCTGCGCAGGCTGTACGGGTTCCGGCTCGGGCCGGGACGGCTGTACGGCGGCCGGCGCGGGTGCCGGGCCGGAGGCCAGGATCGGGCCGGCCGGGATCGCCGAGGCCGGCGGACCCTGAGGAACCTCACCGTCCGTGGGGGCCGGCCTGCTCGTACCGGGAACCCAGGCGCCCCCGTTCCAGAACCGGATGTACCCGGGAATGGACGGGTCCGGGTAGTACCCCGCCTGCGGTACCTCTTCGCCGCCTCCAGGAGGAGTAGCCACTGCCCCGACTCCGTTCAGTCACAACGCCTTTGATCCGCACGGCCGCGTGCCGGGCATGCCGCGCCCAAGGAGGACAGTAACGAAGAACGTCCCCGAGGGAACAAAGAGCCCGCGAGAAAGCCCGCCTTCGGGGGGACACGTACCGGAATCGATCACTCCCGGTGATGTTCGGGCCGGTACATCCGGACCTGAAAAAACTTCCCGAAAAAACTTCCCGAAGTCGCGTAATGAACCTCGGTCACCCCGCTCTCTCCCTGTGAAGGCCCGCACGGGGCCGGTCAGCGAGAGGGAGTACGACCATGCAGAACACCGACAACACCACCGTCGAGCGCGAGCTGGAGCTCAAGCTGGTGCTCTCGCCCGAGCGCGCCGTACCCGTCCCCGCCCGGCTCGCCTACCGCACCGACGACCCGTACGCCGTCCACATCACGTTCCACATCGGCACCGACCACCCGGTCAACTGGACGTTCGCGCGCGAACTCCTCGTCGAGGGCGTGTTCCGGGCCTGCGGGCACGGTGACGTGCGGATCTGGCCCACGAAGGTCGACGGCCGCAGCGTCGTCCTGATGGCGCTCTCCTCCCCCGACGGCGACGCGCTCCTCGAAGCCCCCTCCGCGCAGGTGTCCGCCTGGCTGGAGCGGACCCTGCGCGCGGTGCCGCCGGGCACCGAGTCCGACCGGCTCGGCATCGACGACGGGCTCGCCGAGCTCCTGGCGACCACCGTGATCGCCGACGAGCTGTGGCTGCGCGACCCGTGGCCGTCGGACGAGTCGCGGGACGGCGAGCTGTGAGCCCGCACCCCCTCGGGAACCCCGTACCCCTCAGCACCGGCGGACCCCTCAGACCCGACGGATCCCTCAAGCCCGGCGGACCCCTCAAGCCCGACGGATTCCTCAGGCCCGGCGGACCCCTCAGGCCCTGCGTACATCGCCTCGTGGGCTCAGAAGAGCTTTCCGGGGTTGAGCAGCCCCAACGGGTCGAACGTGGCCTTGATCCCGCGCTGGAGCTCCAGACCGACCGGCCCCAGCTCCCGTGCCAGCCACTCCTTCTTGAGGACGCCCACGCCGTGCTCGCCGGTGATCGTGCCGCCGAGCGCGAGCCCGAGCGCCATGATCTCGTCGAAGGACTCACGCGCCCGCCGCGACTCGTCCTCGTCGGTGTGGTCGAAGCAGACGACGGGATGCGTGTTGCCGTCGCCGGCGTGCGCGCAGACGCCGATGGTGAGGTCGTACTTCTCCGCGACGGCCGCCGTGCCGTCGAGCATCTCGGCGAGCCGCGTCCGCGGCACGCACACGTCGTCGATCATCGTCGCGGACTTGATCGTCTCCAGGGCCGTGAGGGAGAGCCGACGTGCCTGGAGGAGGAGTTCGGACTCGGCGGTGTCCGCGGCCGGGACGACCTCGGTGGCGCCCGCCGCCGCGCACAGCTCCCCGACGGCGGCCAGATCGGCTGCCGGGTCAGGGGTGTCGAAGGCGCACAGGAGCAGCGCCTCGGTGGTGTCGGGCAGACCCATGCGCGCCAGCTTGTTGACGGCCTGGACGGTGGTGCGGTCCATGAGTTCGAGCAGCGACGGGGTGTGGCCGCGCTCCATGATCGTGCAGACGGCCGCGCAGGCGGCGGCCGCGGAGGGGAACTCGGCGACGAGCGCGAGCTGCGCCGGAGGCTGCGGCCTGAGCGAGAGCACGGCCCGGACGACGATGCCGAGGCTGCCCTCCGAACCGACGAAGAGCCTGGTCAGGTCATAGCCGGCGACGCCCTTGGCGGTGCGGCGGCCGGTGGTCAGGAGCCGGCCGTCGGCGAGGACGACGTCGAGGCCGAGGACGTACTCGGCCGTCACCCCGTACTTCACACAGCACAGACCGCCGGAGGCCGTGCCGATGTTCCCGCCGATGGTGCACGTCTCCCAGCTGGACGGGTCCGGCGGGTAGTACAGGCCGTGTTCGGCGACGGCCCGTGACAGCACGGCGTTGACGACACCCGGTTCGACGACGGCGATCCGGTCGACCGGGTTGATCTCCAGGATGCGGTCCATCTTGACCAGGGAGAGCACGATGCAGCCCTCGGAGGCGTTGGCGCCGCCGGAGAGGCCCGTGCGGGCTCCCTGGGGGACGACGGGGACGCGGAGTTCGGTCGCGGTACGCATGACGTGCTGCACCTGTTCGACGGTGCGCGGGAGCACGACGACGGCCGGGGCGCCGGCCTCGCAGAAGCTCGCCATGTCGTTCGCGTAGGAGGCGGTCACGTCCGGATCGGTGAGCAGCGCCTCGGCGGGGAGCCCGGCACGCAGCCGCGTCAGAAGATCGTCCATGCCTCCAGCGTGGCACTCGGGGCCATCGGTGTGAACCCGCCGGGGCGGGCGCTTCGTGTGCTCTTCGTACAGGTGCGGGCGGGCGCACAGTGAGCGCCATGAAGACGCAGAACGTGTCGAGGACGGTCCTGGCGGCCGGAGTGGGCGCGGTGCTCGCGGCGACGGCGCTGCTGTACGTCCCCGAGCTCTTCGGCCAGGGGCCGGCGGGCCCGCCGGGTCCGGCGGAGCGGGCGACGATCGCGGCCCACGCGGGCGCGCAGGCCTCGCTCCCGGACCTGGCCGCGCTGATCACCGACCGGGAGAAGTGGCTGCGCGCCCACCCGGACGACGACGCGTCCTGGGCGGAGCTCGGTGCGGCGTACACGGAGCGGGGCGCGCGCCTCGGCGACGTACGGGACTACCCGCGCGCCGAGACTGCCTTGCGGCGCTCGCTCGCCGAACGGCCCGCCGCGCGCGGCAACACGGCCGCCCAGCTGGGCCTCGGGGCGCTCGCGGGGGCGCGCGGCGACTGGAAGTCGGCCAAGGAGTGGGGCGAGAAGGTCCGGAAGGCGGATCCGCGCCGCTGGCCGGCGTACCCCGTCCTGATGGACGCGTACAACGGTCTCGGGGACTACAAGGGGACCCAGAAGGCGATGGAGACCCTGGAGGGCCTCCACGCGGGCGCGGCGGTGCGGACGAGGGCCTCGCAGACCTACCGCGACCGGGGCTGGCGCGAGGACGCCGACGTGGCGGCCCTCGACGCGGTGGCGCTCGCGGAGACGGGCGCGGACAAGGCGGCCTCGCTGGCGCGGCTCGGGGACCTGGCGTGGGAGCGGGGCGAACCGGACGAGGCGCTCGCGGGGTACGGGGCGGCGCTCGTGCTCGTGCGGGACCACGGGCCCTCGCTCGCGGGCCGGGCGCGGGCGCTCACGGCGCTCGGCCGCACCGACGAGGCGCTGCGGGACTGGCGGGCGGCGCTGGCCCGGCTGCCCCTGCCGGAGTACGTCCTGGAGGCGGGCGAGCTGTACGAGTCGCTGGGCCTGGACGGGGACGCGCGGGCCGCGTACGAGCGGCTGCGGACGGGCACGTGGGCACAGGGCGAGGTGCCGCTGGCGCTGCTCGACGCGGACCACGGCGACCCGGCGGCGGCGGTCACCCGGATGCGGGCGGAGTGGGCACGCGGGCACCGTTCGGTGCGGGCGGCGGACGCGCTGGGATGGGCGCTGTACCGGGCGGGTGCCCCCAAGGAGGCGCTGGGGTACGCGAAACTGGCCACGGAAGAGGGCCTGCGGAGCGCGCTGTTCACGTACCACCGGGGCGAGATCGAGCGGGCCCTCGACGCGTTCGGCCCGGCCCGGCGCCACCTGGCGGAGGCGCTGCGGATCAACCCGCACTTCTCGCCGCTGCTCGCGCCGAAGGCGACGGAGGCCGTGACGGCCCTCGGCGAGCCCTCGGACGAACTCCCGAAGGAACTCCGCCCGGAGCCGCCCGCGAAGGCAGCGAAGGCAGCGGGCACGACGGCGTCGAGGGCGACGCGGGAGTAGCGCGCACGCCGCGGGGCGGGGTCCCGGCCCACCCCCCGTGTGGGCCGGGACCCCGCGCCGTGTGGCTAGAGGTTGCCGCGCTTCTCCTGCTCGCGCTCGATGGCCTCGAACAGCGCCTTGAAGTTGCCCTTGCCGAAGCCCATGGAGCCGTGACGCTCGATCATCTCGAAGAAGACGGTCGGGCGGTCCTGGACCGGCTTGGTGAAGATCTGCAGCAGGTAGCCGTCCTCGTCGCGGTCGACGAGGATCTTCAGCTCGCGCAGGGTCTCGACGGGCACGCGGGTCTCGCCGGCCCACTCGCCGAGGGTGTCGTAGTACGAGTCGGGGGTGTCGAGGAAGGAGACGCCGGCGGCCCGCATCGCGCGCACGGTGGCGACGATGTCGTTGGTGGCGAGGGCGATGTGCTGGACGCCGGCGCCGCCGTAGAACTCCAGGTACTCGTCGATCTGCGACTTCTTCTTCGCGATCGCCGGCTCGTTGATCGGGAACTTCACCTTGAGGGTGCCGTCCGCGACGACCTTCGACATGAGGGCGGAGTACTCGGTGGCGATGTCGTCGCCCACGAACTCCTTCATGTTCGTGAAGCCCATGACGTTGTTGTAGAAGCCGACCCAGTCGTTCATCTTGCCGAGCTCGACGTTGCCGACGCAGTGGTCGATGGCCTGGAAGGTGCGCTTGGCCGGCGGCTCGACGATCGGGTTGGCGGCGACGAAGCCCGGGAGGTAGGGGCCGTCGTAGCCGGAGCGCTCGACGAGGGTGTGGCGGGTCTTGCCGTAGGTGGCGATGGCGGCGAGGACGACGGTGCCGTGCTCGTCCTTGAGCTCGTACGGCTCGGTGAGGCCGGTGGCGCCGTGCTCGACGGCGTAGGCGTACGCGGCTCGGGCGTCCGGCACCTCGATCGCCAGGTCGACGACGCCGTCGCCGTGCTCGGCGACGTGCTCGGCGAGGAAGCGGCCCCGGTCGGTGGAGACCTTGATGACGGAGGTGAACACGAAACGGGCGGAGCCGTTGGTGAGGACGTAGCTGGCGGTCTCGCGGGTGCCGTTCTCCGGTCCGGAGTAGGCGACGAGCTTCATGCCGAAGGCCGTGGAGTAGTAGTGCGCGGCCTGCTTGGCGTTGCCGACGGCGAAGACGACCGCGTCCATTCCCTTCACGGGGAAGGGATCGGCCTGCCGCGCCGTGGAGGGGGTGTGATCGATGGTCTCAGTCATGGCAGCAATGTCCCGCCGTTCTGCAAGGTGCGCAAGAGTTCGCTGATCCACTGGTCATGTTGCACAGCAGCGGGCGAGTATGGCCGTGCGACTTGTACATCCTGACCATGAGGAGACCGCTGTGGCGATCGATCATTTGGACGGCCGGCTGATCACGCTCCTCGCGCGCGAGCCGCGCATCGGGGTCCTGGAGGCCTCCCGGCGGCTCGGGGTGGCGCGGGGGACGGTGCAGGCGCGGCTCGACCGGCTCCAGGCGAGCGGGGTGATCCGCGGCTTCGGACCGCAGGTGGACCCGGCGGCGCTCGGGTATCCGGTGACGGCGTTCGCGACCCTGGAGATCAAGCAGGGGCAGGGAGCGGACGTACGGGGGCACCTGGCGACGGTGCCGGAGGTGCTGGAACTGCACACGACGACGGGCCACGGCGACATGCTCTGCCGTCTCGTCGCCCGCTCCAACGCGGACCTTCAGCGGGTGATCGACAAGGTGGTGGGGTTCGAGGGGATCGTGCGGGCGTCGACGGCGATCGTGATGGAGAACCCGGTGCCGCTGCGGATCATCCCGCTGGTGGAGCAGGCGGCGCAGGAGTAGCGGAGCCGATCCGGGAAGGGACGGCGAAAGAGGCTGTGAAGGAGACCGCGAACGAGACTGCAAAGAACTACTTGCAAAGAACCCCTTGCAAGTAGTTCTTTGCAACTCTACGCTCGGACCATGCCCGAGCCCGAAGGTTTCCCGACCCGCCCCCTGGACCCGCGCACCCTGCGCGGACTCGCCCACCCCCTCCGCATCCAGCTGCTGCGCGCCCTGCGCACCCACGGCCCGGCCACCGCCTCCCAACTGGCGGAGCGACTGGGCGAGTCCAGCGGTGCGACCAGCTACCACCTGCGCCAGCTGGCGGCCCACGGCTTCGTCGTGGACGACCCGACGCGGGGCAAGGGACGGGAGCGATGGTGGAAGGCCGGCCAGGAGGGCGTGATCGTCGACGAGTCCCTCTCCCGGAACCCGGACCCCGAGGTCCGCGGCGCCCTCGACCTCTACATCCACGAGATCGCGACCATCCACACACAGGAACTGAGCACCTACCTCGGCAACCGGCACGACTGGGACGACGCCTGGCTCGGCGCGTCCGACATGAGCGACTTCACGCTGCGACTGCCCCCGGACAAGCTCCGCGAGCTCGACAAGAAGATGCACGCCCTCATCGAGACGTACCGGGACATCGAAGAGGCGGGCGCGCCGGACGCCGAGCGCGTACGGATCCATCTGCACGCGTTCCCCGAGCGCGAGAACTGACGGAAGGAACCACCGAGTCATGCACGCCGACATTCACCTCCAGCTCCACCAGCTGCACGCCGCCGAACTCCACCGCGAGGCCGCCGGCCGGCGACACCCCGCCCCTCGGCCGTCGACCTCCGCCTCGACCTCCACCTCCACCCTTCGCGTCCAACTCGGCTGGCGACTGGTCGAGTTGGGCCTGCGCCTGGCCACGCCCGCGCACCGCCGTCCGGTCACCCTGGCCGCATGACCGCGCCGGGGGGACACGACGCGGGTACGGCGAAGAAAGATGCGGCGCGGGGGGACCGGGTCCCGCTCGCGACCGTCCTCACCGCCAACGCCGTATCCATCACAGGGAATTCACTCACGCTCATCGGCGTCCCGTGGTTCGCGCTCGACACCACGGGAAGCCCCGGCAAGGCCGGGCTCGTCGCCTTCTGCGCGGCCGTCCCCGTCCTCGTCTCCGCGATCGCCGGCGGTCCGGTCATCGACCGGATCGGGCGGCGCCGGGTCTCCATCGTCTCGGACCTCGTCTGCGCCGTCGCTCTCGCCGCGATCCCGCTGCTCAACCGGGCCGGACTCCTGCAGTTCTGGATGCTGTGCGCGCTGATGGCCGTCACCGGCCTCTTCCACGCACCGGGCGAGACCGCCCGCAGCGTCCTCATCCCCGACCTGGCGCGGCGCGCCGGCACCCCGCTCTCCCGCGCCGCCAGCCTCTACGACGCCGTCTCGCGCGGCGCCCGGATGACCGGCGCAGCCCTCGCCGGCCTCCTCGTGGCGTTCATCGGCGCCGACACCGTCCTGTACGTCGACGCCGTCACGTTCGCCGCCTCCGCGCTCCTCGTCCTCGCCGGCCTGCGCGGCATACCCTCCGCCGAACCCCTGCGCGGAGCCCCGCCGCTCTCCGCCGCCGCCTACCGGGCCGATCTGCGCGAGGGCTACGCGTTCCTGCTGCGCACCCGGCTGCTCCTCGGCATCAACTTCGCGGTGATGATGACCAACGGTCTGGCGCAGAGCTGGAGTTCGGTCCTCCTCCCGCTCCACGCCCGCGAGGACCTGGGCGGTTCGGCCTCGCTCGGCCTGCTCGTCGCCGTCTCCGGCGGCTGCGCCCTCGTCGGGGCACTGGCCTACGGGGCCGTCGGCCACCGCTTCCCGCGCCGTCCGGTCTTCGCGGCCGGATTCCTGCTCACCGGCGCCCCCGCGTACCTGACCGCGGCCTTCACCGACACCACCGCGCCGCTGCTCGTGGCGATGGCTCTCGGCGGGCTCGGGGCGGGGGTGCTCAACCCCATCCTCACCACGGTCTTCTACGAGACCGTCCCGGAGGAACTGCGCAGTCGCGTCGGCGGCGCCAGCACGGCCTCCGTGCTGCTCACCGCCCCGCTCGGCGGGCTCGCCGCCGGATTCCTGGTGGAACGCACGGGGCTCACCACGGCGCTCCTCACGATCGGCGGGGTGTACTTCCTGGCCAGCATCTCACCGCTGGTGTTCCCCGCCTGGCGGGGAATGGACGCCCCGGCCACCCCACCGGCCGCCCCCACGCACCGTGCGACGGTCAGCAGGCCGGAACCTTCGACTCCTGCCCCTGCTCCAGCGCCCGGAGGGACTCCACCGCGTCACTGAGCGCGGTGACGGGGATGAGCCGCAGGCCCTTCGGCAGCTCGGCCCGGGCGTCCGAGCACTCGGCCTTCGGTACGAGGAAGACGGTGGCCCCGTCGCGGGCGGCGGCCTGGGTCTTGAGGGAGACCCCGCCGACGGCGCCGACCGTGCCGTCCGCGTCGATCGTGCCCGTGCCGGCGACGGTCCGGCCGCCGGTGAGGTCACCGCCGGTGCCGTCACCGTCGAGCTTGTCGACGATGCCGAGGGAGAAGAGCAGCCCGGCGCTGGGCCCGCCGATGTCGGCGAGGTGCAGGTTCACCTTCACCTTCTCGGGATCCATCTTGAGGTAGTCGAGGGCGGCCAGCGTGGCCGAGTCCTGCGACTCCTTCATCTGACCGAGGTTGTGCTTCTCGATCTCGGCGTCGGACTTCCCCGAGGGGTAGACGGAGTCGTGCGGCAGGACGGCCCGGTCGGTACGGAACCACGCGTCGGTCACGTCCCCGAGGTCCACGTCCGTGGACGGCCCGGTCGCGACGATCGTCGTCATCCGCAGCTGCCCCTCGGTGGGCCGGACCGGGGCGCCGGTGATCGTGATGATCTCCTGCCCCTGGTCCTTGCCGAGCACGTCGGCGGTCGTACCGGGCTGCGCGATCGCGTACGGCAACGGCGCGAGCCCGACGACGGCGAAGAGCGCGGCGACGGGCAGGGCGCAGACCGCGAGAGCACGGGGACGGGAGAGACTGGAGAGCACGCACCCAATCTACTGGGACGCGCCTCCGGGGACACACGAGCTCTCCCGGGACACACGAGCTACCGGGGCACGGGCAGGTGGCGGGCGAAGAAGCACCGTACGAGCCTCCGTACGGCGGGCACCGAGACACGGGGGTCGACGGTGCCGATCATCTCGGCGCGCCCGGCGGCGGTCGTCAGACCGGCGGCCCGGAGCTGCGGGACCAGGGCCGCGTAGTCGGTGAAGACCCAGTGGGCGCTGTCGGCGAGCTGCCGGCGGGCGACGGGCCCGCCGTGCGCGAGCAGCGCCGACCAGGAGCGGTCGAGGCGCTCGTCCCGGTAGCCGTCGGTACCGGCGAGGAGCAGCGGCCGGTCCGTCCCCTCGCGAGCCACCGGGAGGAGTGCGCCGTCCATCAGGTCCAGGTATCCCTCCAGGTTCACGGCGGCGGCGATCCTCGGGTCCTCGTGGAGCGCTTGGGCGACGGCGGTGCCGCCGGCGGAGTGCCCGTAGACCCCGACCCGGTCGAGACCGAGGGCGTCGAGGACGAAGCGGAGATCGGCGACCCGGGTGTCGATCATGGTGTGGAAGGTCTCGGCGTCGAGGTCGGGACGGAGGACGGTGGTCCGGACCGCGTCGCGTCCCGGCCGCACGTCGGGGAACTCCACCTCGGACGCGTCGCCGGGGTGGTCGACGGTGACGACGGTCCAGCCGTGCGAGGCGAGGTCGATCGCGAGGGAGCTGCCCATGGCGCGGGAGTCCCCGCCGCCGGGGCTGTAGAGCAGCACCGGGCGCCGGGCGGGCAGCGGCGGGGCGTCGGTCCGGGCGTGGGTGAGGGTGGCCGCCCAGTCGACCCCGGCGGCCGGAAGGTGCGGGCGGACCAGCCCGGCGAGGACGGTGAACACCTCGGCGGCGCCGGGAGAGAGCTGGGGCATGCGCGGGAAGCCCCGGCCGGTGGCGGTCGGCCGCAGCACGGTGACCATCAGCTCCCGTACGCCGATCGCGGGGGCCCACGGGTCGTTGCGGGAGGTGTCGACGAGATGCCGGACGGTGGCGCCGACGGCGTACGGGCCGGTGGGCGCGGGCAGCCGGAGAACGAGCCCGCGGGAAGGAGCGGGGGGAGCGGAGAGGGCGGGGGGAGCGGCACCGAGCAGCAGGGCGGCGGCCCCGGCGAGGGCCCCTCTGGCGACGGTCCGGCGGGCGGGTGCCTGGTTGTCCAGTACGTGGTCAGGTGTCATGGCCGTCATCCTGGAATCGGCGGAGCGCCGGCGCGAAGGTTACGGTCCTGCCCGAAAGGCTGGCGGCAGACGGGGGTCGGTGCGGTGCTCCACATCCATTTCACGGCGGACGACATGACCCGGGTACGGTTCGCGCCCCACCCCTTCCCCGTGCCCGAGCTGCACGCGGCCCTGCTGATGCTGGGCGCCCCGCACGAGGCGCTGCTCTTCGGCCGCTGGCGGGGCAGGCTCCTGCGGGCCCTGCCGGGCGCGGCCGAGCCGCTCGCGGGGCTGGTGCCGGGCGGGACGGCCCCGTACTTCCTCGATGTCCTCGGCGGGACGCGGGAGGAGGGCTTCGCGCTGATCCGGTCGGCGCGGCCGGAGTTCGTCCGGTCCGAGCTGGAGCGGGTGTACGCGGGGCAGGGCCCCGTCCCGCCGTGGATCCGGGCCCTGCACGACGGGGACGCCGATGCCTGGGGCACGCTCGACCGGGCCCAGCGGACGGCGTACGAGACGGTCCTCGCGCCGGTGTGGCCGCTGGTCCAGGACCTGCACCGGGCGGAGTTCACCCGGTACGCGCTGACGGCCGCGGAGCAGGGCCTCGCCGCCGCCCTGACGACGGTGGCGCCCGGCTCACGGCTGCGGGACGGGGTCTGGGAGTGGCCGGCGGGCCCGGCGGGCCGTGAGGTCCGGCTCGACGGGCGGGGCCTGGTCCTGCTGCCGACCTTTCACTGGCGGGGTGCGCCCCTGGTCCAGGACCTGCCGGACCGGCCGGTGGTCCTCACGTATCCGGCGGGCCGGGGCGTTCCGCTCGCCCCGGACATCCGGGGCGAGGGCGGGGGCCTGGCGGCCGCCCTGGGCCGTACGAGGACCGAAGTCCTCCACGCCCTCACCGAACCCCGCACCACCACGGAACTGGCCCGCCGCACGGGCATCAGCAATGCCACGGCGTCAGCCCACGCGGCAGCCCTGAGAACGGCGGGCCTGATCACCACGACCAGAACGGGCAGATCGGTCCAACACGAACAAACCCCCCTGGGCAGGTTGTGGGCATGCGTTCCTCCCCCGGACTCCGTCCGGGGCATCGCAGGGGCGGAACGGGCGGGCACAACCCGACAGCACGGTGCCGACAACTGAAAGCCCCGCCCCAGGCCCGTAACCCAGGCCGCCGTGCGCGCAGGCGCAGCGCGCCCTAGCGCAGCGCGTCGGCGACCTCCCGCGCCGCGTCGACCACCCGCGGCCCGACCCGCTCCGGCACCGCGTCCGCGAGCATCACGACCCCGACACTGCCTTCCACGCCCGTCACGCCGACAAGAGGCGCGGCCGCACCACTCGCCCCCGCCTCCAGCTCGCCGTGGGTGAGCGTGAAGCCCGGTTCGGTCAGGCCGCCCTGGCGGGCGGCGAGGATGGCGCGACCGGCCGCGCCCCGGTCGAGCGGGTGACGGAAGCCGGCCCGGTAGGCGACGTGGTAGTCGGTCCAGGTCGGTTCGACGACCGCGACCGCGAGCGCTTCCGCCCCGTCGACCAGGGTCAGGTGGGCCGTGGCCCCGATGTCCTCGGCGAGCGAGCGCAGCGCGGGGAGCGCGGCCTCCCGCACGAGGGGGTGGACCTGGCGGCCGAGCCGGAGCACGCCGAGGCCGACGCGGGCGCGTCCGCCGAGGTCTCGGCGGACGAGGGCGTGCTGCTCGAGGGTGGCGAGCAGGCGGTAGACGACGGTCCGGTTGACACCGAGTTTGTTGGACAACTCGGTGACGGTCAGGCCGTGGTCGGTGTCGGCGAGCAGTTTGAGGACTCTGAGTCCCCGGTCGAGCGTCTGGGAGGTCTCCGCGGTCACGACGCCCTCTCCTTCGGAGTGAGTGACGGCGGGCTCTCACGGGGTTGCGTCACCGGTCCCGTCGGCGACACACGTCAGAGGCCGCCGGCAGGAAGGGGTACACCGGCTGCGCTCCGCGGCGGCGCTGCCACGGGGCGATTGCTTTTGAGCCGGGACAGTAGCGACCCGCTCCGCTCAGCGGAAGACCTCGTCCAGAATCCGGGCGTCGGCGACCGTATAGAGACGGTTCGGGACCTTCGTCGGTCGCACGAGGGACTTTGGCGGACAAGATCGGCTTTGTCGTGCCCGTAGCGTGGAAGGGCGCGGAGGCCGACCGTGGGGGCCGGTCTCCGACGCCGGTCCCGCGGCCGCTCCTTCACCGGCCGCACCGCCGCGGGACGAGTGAGGCCCGTACGAACGCCGTCGTACGGGCCTCAGCCACACCTGCCACGGGGCGATGCGGGGGTCACCGCATCCGGGTGGCCCACTCCTGCACCTTCTTGATCCGTTCCCGGATCTGGCCGGCGGTGGCCTCCGCGCTCGGCGGCCCGCCGCAGACCCGGCGGAGCTCCGTGTGGATCACGCCGTGGGGCTTGCCGGTCTGATGGACGTACGCGCCGACCATGGTGTTGAGCTGCTTGCGCAGCTCCAGGAGCTCCTTGTGGGAAACGACAGGGCGCCGCTCCGCGGGAAGTTCGAGCAGATCCGCCTCGTCGTCCGGCTTCTTGCGGCTGTGCGCGATCTGCCGGGCCTGGCGCTTCTGGAGGAGCAGCTGGACCTGGTCGGGTTCGAGGAGGCCCGGGATGCCGAGGTAGTCCTGCTCCTCCGCGCTGCCGGGGTGGGCCTGCATGCCGAACTCGGCGCTGTTGTAGAGGACGCGGTCGAAGACGGCGTCGGACTCCAGCGCCTCGAAGGGAAGCATGTCCTGCTCACCGGTGTCCTCGTCCTGCTGCCGCTCCGCTTCCGCGAGTTCCTTCTCGGACTCGGCGTACGGGTCCTCCTCGCCCTGCTTCTTGGGCTTGTCGAGGACGTGGTCGCGCTCGACCTCCATCTCGTTGGCGAAACCGAGGAGGCTGGGGATCGTGGGAAGGAACACGGAGGCCGTCTCGCCGCGCCTGCGCGAACGCACGAAACGGCCGACGGCCTGGGCGAAGAAGAGCGGGGTCGAGATCGTCGTCGCGTACACGCCGACGGAGAGGCGGGGCACGTCGACGCCCTCGGACACCATGCGGACGGCGACCATCCAGCGGTCGTTGTTCTCGCTGAACTCGTCGATGCGGTTCGAGGCGCCGGTGTCGTCGGAGAGGACGACGGTGGCCTTGGTGCCGGTGATCTCGCGGATCAGCTTGGCGTACGAGCGGGCCGAGTCCTGGTCGGAGGCGATGACGAGCCCGCCCGCGTCGGGAATGGACTTACGGACCTCGGTGAGCCGCTGGTCGGCGGCCCGGAGCACGTTCGGCATCCAGTCGCCCTTCGCGTCGAGGGCGGTCCGCCAGGCCTGCGAGACGGCGTCCTTCGTCATCGGCTCGCCGAGGCGGGCGGCGATCTCGTCGCCCGCCTTGGTGCGCCAGCGCATGTTGCCGCTGTAGGAGAGGAAGATGACGGGCCGGACGACGCCGTCGCCGAGGGCGTTGCCGTAGCCGTACGTGTAGTCGGCGGAGGACCGCCGGATCCCGTCGTTCCCCTCCTCGTACGTGACGAAGGGGATGGGGTTCGTATCGGAACGGAAGGGCGTACCGGTCAGCGCGAGCCGCCGCGTGGCGGGCTCGAAGGCCTCCAGGCAGGCCTCGCCCCAGGACTTGGAGTCTCCGGCGTGGTGGATCTCGTCGAGGATGACGAGGGTCTTGCGCTGCTCGCAACGGTTGCGGTGGAGCATCGGGCGGACGCCGACACCGGCATAGGTGATGGCGACCCCGTCGTACTCCTTGCTGAGCGGCCCGGCGCTGTAGTCCGGGTCCAGCTTGATCCCTATCCGCGCGGCGGCGGCGGCCCACTGCTTCTTGAGGTGCTCGGTGGGCGCGACGACGGTGATCTGCTGCACGACGTGGTGGTGCAGCAGCCAGGACGCGAGGGTCAGGGCGAAGGTCGTCTTGCCGGCGCCGGGGGTGGCGACGGCGAGGAAGTCACGGGGCTGCTCCTGGAGGTACCTGTCCATGGCCCCTTGCTGCCAGGCACGCAGCTTGCCGGCGGTACCCCACGGGGCCCGGCCGGGGAAGGCGGGAGAAAGGTGATGGGAGGAGGTGGCGGTAGTAGTCACGATCTCCGGGTTCGACGCTCGTCCAGATATGACAACCGGGCCACCTTACCGGCGGCCCGGCCGGAACGTCGTACGAAACGGGGTGGGTGCGACCCAGTTGGGATTCAGCTCACGTCGGTGGCGATCAGCTCGCGCAGCCCGTGGGAGATGACCTTCACCTCGTCGGCCTCACCGGTCGCCACGGAGATGACCAGGCGCTCCGCCGCGTCGATGTCGGGGCGGAGCTGGATGCCGTTCATGGCGAGGAAGGTGACGCAGGACAGCCAGGCCGTGCGCTTGTTCCCGTCGAGGAACGGATGGTTGATCGCGAGCGACTGGAGCAGTGCGGCAGCCTTGTCGAGGAGGTCGGCGTACGCCTCCTCGCCGAACATGGCGGCGGCCGGCCGGTGCACCGCCGATTCGAGCAGTCCCGCGTCGCGTACGACGACGTCCTGGTCGTCCACCGCGTACTCGGCGATGACCAGGACGTCCTCGGCGGAGAGATAGACGCAGCTCACTTGAGCCGCTCCATCAGCTCATGCCACTTGGCGGCCTGCTCCATGGCGGTCTTCCGAACGATCGCCTGCTGGGCGGTGCGGGCGAGGTAGTCGTCGACGGCCTGGAGCAGTATGGCGTGCATGCTCGTGCCCTCCTGCTCGGCGCGCAGCTTGAGTGCCTCGGTCTGGTCGTCGCGAAGACGCAGGTTCATGGCCATACCAAAACGGTACCATCGGGTGGGGCCAGAGTGGTACCGATCGCGTCAGTCCCGCGCCCCGGTACCGTGCAGCCGCGTCGCGACCCACGCCCCCACCGCCGCCACCGCCGCCATCGGCAGGAAGACCGCCGCGAAGGCCCCCGGGTGGGAGCCCGTGGCCGCGGAGGACGTGACCGCGTGGCCGACCGCGCCGCCGCCGAGCGCCGCGAAGGCCGCGCCGCCCGCGGCGAGGAGCAGGACGTTGGAGAGGCCGTCGGAGATCTGGAGGGCGGCCGAGTTCGCGCCCACCTCCTCGGGCGCGGAGAGCTTCATGAGCAGCACGCTCGTCGAGGCGATCACGGCCCCCATGCCGAGACAGCCGAGTCCCCAGGCCACCGCGAGCACCCACACCGGCACCGCCGTGATCAGCACGCTCGGCGCCGCCGCGATGGCGAGCGCGACCAGGACCATGCCCAGGACGACCAACCTCTCCCGGTACGGCTCCGTCCACGGCCGGGCCTGGATCCAGGAGCCGAGCGCCCAGGTGAGACCGCCCGCGGCGAGGGAGAGCCCGGCCAGGGTGGGGCTCAGACCGCGCTGGGTGACCAGCATCAGCGGCACGAAGGACTCGGCCGCGATGAAGGCGCCCGCGGCGATGCCCCGCAGCAGGACGACGGACGGCAGACCGCGGGCGGCCCGGCAGGTGCCGTGCGGGAGGAGCCCGCGGACGGCGGGCACGAGGAGGGCCGCGCCCGCCGCGGCCGGGAGCAGGGAGAGCCAGCGCAGCTCCTGACCCGCGTACTGGAGGAGCGCCGCGCCCGTCGAGATGCCGAGCGCGAGCCGGATCCGGCGCCGGTCCCAGGGGGCGACGGGCGCGGTCGGGTCAGCGGGCCCTGAGGCCGTGCGGCGTATCGCGGGGAGGGCGAGGGCCAGCGGGAAGACGACGAGGACGGGGATGCCGACGAAGACCCAGCGCCAGCCGAGGTGCTCGGTGATCGTTCCGGCGGCGAGCGGTCCGACGACGGAGGGGACGACCCAACCCGCGGCGAACGCGGCCATGATCGCGGGTCTGAGGTGTTCGGCGTAGGCCCGGCCGACGACCACGTACAGCGCGACGATGACGAGGCCGCCGCCGAGGCCCTGGACGGCCCGGCCGAGGATGAACATCCACATGGCGCCTGCGGTCCCGGAGAGCAGCAGTCCGGCGGCGAAGGCGCTGATACCAACGGTGAGCGGCGCGAGCGGCCCGCGGCGGTCGGACCACTGCCCGGCCAGGACCATGGCGAAGAGGCTGGTGGTGAAGTAGGCGGAGAAGGCGAAGGCGTAGAGGGGGATGCCGTTCAGCTCGCGGGCGGCGACGGGCATGGCGGTGCCGACGGCGGTCGCTTCGAAGGCGATGAGCAGGACGACGGAGACGATGCCGATGCTGAGCGCCCGGTGGGCCGGGTCGAGGACGGACCCCTTGGTGTCGGCGGTGCCGGCGGTGCCGGCGCCTTGCGCGGCAAGGGATCCGGGTCTCCGGGCGACGTCGGCGGCTATGTCTGCGTCCGCTTCGGCGTCGCGGGGTTCGAGGGCGCTCATTCCCCCAGAGTAAGAGGTGAAGAGGTAAATGACCCCTGTCAGGAGTCCCGGTGCGACTCAGCCCTTGGACGTACGACGCACGCATGACGCACGCACGACCGCCGTACGACTGTGAACGCGGCGTGGCAGCGGCATTGCAGTCGCATGGCACGACCCCGGAACCCCTTGAGCCCCTCCCGGCCCCCGCCTACGGTCGTACTCGTTGCACCACATGACCGTGTGCCCGAGTGGTTGAGGGGCTCGCCTGCAAAGCGAGTTACGTCGGTTCGATTCCGATCACGGTCTCTAAAAGGCCTCTGCGGGTCTTCACACCTCACAACACCTCACACCCCGGCTGCCCAGGTGATCCCCATCGCCCCCTCGGGCCGCGTCCCCGCTCTTCCCCCTCCTCCCCCCGGCCGCCCTCGGCCTCGCAGGCTTCGCGCGTAGCCCGTACTGACCGTGGAACCGACGGTCTCCATCACGAGCGGCACCGCGGTCGCCGCCGCGAGTCCGGCGACCGCCCGCACACCGCCTCCCGCGCACCTCCCGGGCACGGCCCCTCACCCCCGTCTCGGTAGGCTCGTCCCGCCCCCGTCACCACGGGGTGCACGGACGACGGGGGGCACGAGCGGTGGAACAGTCGCGCACACAGCAGGAATCCGCGCGGCGGATCGGCCCGTTCCGGCTGATCACCCGCCTCGATCCGCCCCACTCCGCCCTGCCCTGCCGCCGGTTCGTGGCCCGCACCGAGGACGGCGAGAACACCGTGCTGCTCAGCACCCCGCTGCCCGGCACCGATCCCGCGCGCTTCGCCGCCGAGGCCGATGCCGCCCGCTTCCTCCTCGGCCCCTGGATCGCCCCGGTGACGGGCGTGGCCGGCCCCGGCGAAGCCCCTTGGTACGCGAGCCCCTACGTCCCGGCGCTCCCGCTCCCCGTGGCGCTCGCCGTCCACGGCGGCCCCCTGCCCGAGACCACCGTCCGGGCGGTCGGCGCCACCCTCGCCGAGGCACTGGCGGCCGCGCACGGGCAGGGCCTCACGCACGCCGGGGTGTCCCCGGCCGCCGTCCTGCTCACCGCGGACGGCCCCCGGCTGACCTGCTTCGGCGCGGTACGGGCCGCCTCGGCCGACGGCGTGCCGCGCACCGGGTTGCCCGGCCTCGACCCGGGGGCGCTCGCCCCCGAGCAGGCCTCCGGGGGCCGGCCGCGCCCGCCGGGTGACGTCTTCGCGCTCGGCGCCGTCCTCGCGTACGCCACCACCGGTCACACCATGCCCGAGCGGGACGAACTCCCGCCCGCCCTGCGCCCGGTGATCGCCTCCTGTCTGGCCCGCGATCCGGCCGACCGGCCCACGGCAGCCGCCCTGATGACCACCCTCGCCCCGCCGACGCCGCACGGTACGGTCCTGAACTCGGCCGGCACCCTGCTCGCCCCGGGCTGGCTCCCGGGCCGGGTGGTCGCCGCGCTGGCCCGCCAGTCCGCGGAACTCCTCGCCGCCGAACTCCCCGAGCCGGCAAGGGCCTGAGAACCCGCACGAAACCGGCCCCTTCCCCTTCCCCGTTCCCTTCCCCTTCCCCTCCCCCCGGACCTGACGGACCTCATCCATGCTGTCGCCCCTGACCCACGACGACCCGGCCGCGGTCGCCACGTACCGACTCATCGCCCGCCTCGGCTCCGGCGGCATGGGCACCGTCTATCTGGCGCGCACCCCCGGCGGTCGTACCGTCGCGCTGAAGACCGTGCACGCGCGCCTCGCCACCGACCCCGCCTTCCGGGCGCGTTTCCGCCTGGAGACGGACGCGGCGCGGATCATCGGCGCGCGCCACGGCGCGGCCGTCGTCGACGCCGATCCGCTGGCCGAGACGCCGTGGCTGGCCACCGAGTACGTCCTCGGTCCGCCGCTCGACGACGCGGTCGCGCTCGGCGGCCCGCTTCCCGAGCCGACCGTCCGCGCCCTCGGCGCCGCGCTCGCCGGGGCGCTGGCGCAGCTGCACTCCTCGGACGTGGTCCACCGCGACCTCAAGCCCTCGAACGTCCTCGTCACCGCATACGGCCCGAAGATCATCGACTTCGGCATCGCGCGCGCGGCCGGAGACGACCACCTCACCCGTACGGGCGCGGCGGCCGGCACACCCGCCTTCATGTCGCCGGAACAGGCGAGCGGCCAGGAACACCCGCCCGCGGGCGACGTGTTCGCGCTCGCCGGCGTCCTCGTCTTCGCCGCGACCGGCCACGGCCCCTTCGGTACGGGCTCCGCCGCCGACCTCCTCTACCGCGTCCGCTACGCCGACCCCGACCTCACCGGCGTACCGGAAGCACTGCTCCCCCTCCTGACGGCCTGCCTGTCCAAGGACCCGGCCGCCCGCCCCACCACCAGCACCCTGGTCGACCGACTCCACGACGGCCACGGCGAGTTCGCCGACCACCTCCCGCCCCTGCTCCTCACCGACATCGCCCGCCGCGCGACCGACGTCTGGCTCCACGCCCCCCACCGCCTGCCGGCCCCGACGGACTCGGCGGTGGCGGAGACCGTGGCGAGCACTCCGCTCTCGCGGCGACGGCTGTTCTCGGTGGGCGGCGCGGCACTGCTCGGGGCGGCGGGAGCGGGCGTCGGGGTGTGGGCCTGGCTGGGTTCGAACAACGACGCCGACGGTACGGCGGGCAAGGGCGGCGCCACCGCAGGCCCCACCGCCATCCCCGCCACCACCGCCTCGGACGGCGCGCCCGCCGCGCTGTGGCGGGGCGAGTCCCTGGACCGCGAGGAGAGCGTCACGCCGCTGCTCGCCGGGGGTGTCGTGGGGTTCGCGGAGACGGCATCGTTCCGGGCATTCGATCCGCAGAGCGGGGCGGTGCTGTGGGAGGACACGATGGCCTCCGACCCCAAGCAGATCACCACGGACGGCACGAACTTCTACACGTCCACCTACCCGGTCGAGGGACCGTCCGCCCTGCAGATCGGTACGCTCGCCGCCCGCACCGGCAAGGCGGCCGCCGGGACGATCACGCTCAAGGGCTTCGAGGGCTCCCAGTTCGGTACGGAACTCCTCACCGCGGCGGGCGGCGTGCTCTACGCCTCGTCCCGGGTGGGCGGCAGGAACGACGAGGACAGCAACACCGGCTGGCATCTGATCGCCGTCAACCTGCGCACGGGCAAGGAGGCATGGCGGCAGCCCCACACGGACACCAATGCCCGCCCCTGGCTGTCGCGGATCGTCGGCAACCGGCTGGTGCTCGGCAAGAACAGCGAGGACCTGCTGTCCTTCAACGTCCAGGCGAGGGACCTGCGCACCGGTCACCAGTTGTGGCGCCGGAACATCCCGCTCGAGGAGTCCCAGGGCTACCGCCCCGGCCAGCTCGCCACCGACGACCAGCACCTCTACCTCGGCGGTGACCGCCTCCGGGCGCTGCGCCTCACCGACGGCGGTGTCGCCTGGGAGTACGGCAAAGGCTCCGCGTTCGGGCTCCCCGCCGTCTCGGGCGGTCTCGTCCACGCGAACGCGGCCGGCCGCGGACTCGTGGTCGTCAGCGCCGACAAGGGCGTCAAGCGCTGGGAGGAGGCGCTCTCGGGCCGCAGTCTGACCCCGGAGCTCTACACGGTCCCGGTGGTCGGGACGAAGTACGTGTACGCGCCCGTCCGCGGCGGTCTGAGTGCCATCGACCGGGTGACCCGCCGCTCGGCCTGGGTGTTCCCCACGGAGGCCACCCGGTACGTCGTCGACACGTCGCGGACCCGGATCGTCGGGGCGGGAGCGTCGTCCGTCGTGGCCCTCCCCTTCGCCTGACCACCGGGCCCCGCGCCTCCGGCCTTCGTCCCACAGCCCAACCCGCCCTCGACCCTCGACCCTCGATCCCAGCATCCCGGAGACACCCCGTGACCACGCAGCCCCTCGCCACCGGCGACCCGCTCCGGCTCGGCCCCTACCGCCTGCTCGGCGTCCTCGGCGAGGGCGGCATGGGCAAGGTGTACGTGGGCCGGGACGGCGCCGGAGCGCCCGCGGCCGTCAAGGTCCTGCGCCCCGAACTCGCCCACGACCAGCACCTCGCGCAGCGCTTCGTCCGCGAGGCCGACATGGCCCGGGCCGTCACCAGCAAGGGCGTCGCCCGGGTCCTCGGCGCGCAGACCGAGGGCGGACGGCCGTGGATCGCCGCAGAGTTCCTCGCCGGGCCGACGCTCGACGAGGCCGTCCGGGCGTACGGGCCGATGGACGTGCCGACGGTCCGCGCCCTCGCCGCCCAGCTCGCCCGCACCCTGCACGACATCCACGCGGCCGGCCTGATCCACCGCGACCTCAAGCCGGCGAACATCGTGCTCACCTCCACCGGCCCCCGCATCATCGACTTCGGCATCGCACGCCCCGAACACGGCCTCACCCTGACGACGACGGGCCAGATCCCGGTCACCCCGGGGTACGGGGCTCCCGAGCAGGTCCTCGGACAGCGGGTCGGACCGGCCTCGGACGTCTTCTCGCTCGGCGCGGTCCTCGCGTACGCGGCGAGCGGCCGGCGCACCTTCGACGGCGCCCACGTGCCGGCCGTCCAGTACGAGGTCGTGCACGGCACCCCGGACCTGAGCCTCGTCCCGCCGGAGCTCCAGGAGCTGATCGGGCCGTGCCTCGCGAAGGACCCGGCGTACCGCCCGGCACCCCCGCAGGTCGCCGAGGCCTTCGCCCCGCCGAAGGGCGCCGACCGCGCCTGGCGCAAGGGCCCGCTCGCCGAGGACATCAAGCGCCGGGAAGCCGCCACGAAGCGCCTGGCGGCGCCGGCGGACACCGTCGTCACCTCCTCCGCGCCGTCCCGGCGCCGCTTCCTCACCGGCGCCGCCGTGGGCGTGGCGGTCCTGGGTGCAGGGGGCGGGGCGGGCGCCTGGTGGCTGAACCGCGGCGAGGAGAAGTCACCGACGGCCGATGTGCCACCCGCCGTGGCAACCCCCGAGGCCGCGTTCGTCTCGGCCATCGACATGAAGCCGGGCGAAGCCCCGAAGGCCCTGTGGGGACCGCTCGACGTGATGGCGGCCGACGGCGAACTTCCGCTGCCCGTACGGGACGTGGTGATCGTGCAGGCGAAGACGGGCGGTCTGCTCGCCCTGTCCGTCACGAACGGCAAGGAACGCTGGCGCGCCAAGGACATCGACGCGGACGCCGGATTCGTCTCCGTCGCCGACCGGCTCGTCGTCGGTGTCGACAAGAACGGCGTCCTGAACGCGTTCGTCGCCTCCACCGGCGCCCCCGTCTGGCAGACCCAGTCCGACGTCGACGACGTCCTCGCCGCGGACGACACGCACGTCTACCTGGTGACGAAGGACAACGAACTGCGGGCCGTCGATGCCTGGACCCTGGCCACCACCTGGACGCGCCCGATGACGTCCCCGCGCTCCCAGAACGGACCGGCGAAGGCGGTCGTGGGAAGGAAGCGGCTCGTGATCCACGGCAGGGACGGCCTGTGCGCCGCCCTGTACACGGCGACGGGCGAGACGGACTGGGAGCTCAAGGGCCAGGGCACCGACGGCCAGGCCCCCGCACTCGGCGACAACAACGCCGCCTACTTCGGCGGCCGCAAACTGACGGCCCGCCGCCTCGACCGCGGCGACTCCCTGTGGGAGGAGGAGGCCAAGAGCAGCGCGGGCGTCTGGGGCACGCCCACCGCCACCGGTGGCCTCGTCTTCGCGATGAACAGCTACAACGCCTACCGGTACTCCACCATGCGGGACGTCAGCTTCCCCGTCTCCGACTGGTACGAGGTCATGGACGGAACAGGCCCCGGCACCGTCAACCCGCCGGCCGTCGAGGGCGCGACGGTCTGGCTCCACTCCCCGGACATCAGCCACGTACAGGTCGTCCACAAGGCCACCCACGCGCGCCTCTTCGTCATCGAGATGCAGCGCCAGGGCACCTACCAGCTGGCGAGCGGCGGCAACCGCGTCTTCATCGCCCGGGGCGGCCGGATCGGGGCGTTCCCGGTGCTCGGGGTGTAGGTCGCCTCACGACCGCGCCTTCGCCGGCACGCCCTTGACCAGCCCCGTGCCCGCACACCCCAGCTCGGCGGCGACGTACTGGGCCGCCGCGTTGGCGAGGGTGATCTGCTGGTCCCTGATCCCCGGATGGTCGGCCTCGTTCTCGTCCGCCCGCTCCAGCTCGGCGGCGAGGAGGATGTCATGGGCCGGCGCCTTCACCCGGCACGTGAAGTAGAGCGAGGCGAAGAGGTCGGACGAGGTCGCCAGCCGACCGGTGGCGTAGGTCGTCACGAACTCCTTCGAGGCATCGGACACGGGGACGGCGAGAGCCTCACGGAGGGTGATGCTCAGAACATTCTTCTCGTCCCCGGCCGTCTCCAGCGTGCAGAACGGGAT
This sequence comes from Streptomyces sp. NBC_01077, assembly GCF_045162855.1. Taxonomy (NCBI): domain Bacteria; kingdom Bacillati; phylum Actinomycetota; class Actinomycetes; order Kitasatosporales; family Streptomycetaceae; genus Streptomyces; species Streptomyces sp. NBC_01077. The sequence goes on from NZ_CP108669.1 coordinate 3,983,953, forward strand.
GCCCTTCATCCGCTGCTTGCCGCTCTGCGGCGTCCGGGCCGCCTTCCGCAGGTCGGTGACGACCCTGTCCGGCTCGGACCCGTCACTCGTCAGCGAGGCGCCCTTGCCTGCGATGGCCTCCAGGGCGGCGGCCGCGGCGGGGTCTGCGGCGAATCCGCCGCAGACCTCCGATGCCGACTGCCCCTCGGAGGTCGCGCTGTCGGAGCCCGGAGTGCAGCCGACCGCCGCCATCACGAGAACGGCGGCCGACAGCACGAGCTTGTGGACGGTGGATCGCATGGAGTGAAGGGCCTTCTCAGGACGTCGGATTCGCGGTGGGCGAGGGCACGCCCGTCGCGAGCCCGTCCTTCTCGCAGCCCAGTTCCTTGGAGACCTGCCGGGCCGCCGCATTGGCGAGGGTGATCAGGCGGGTCCGCTGCTCCAGATCCGTCTCCGGGACGCCCGCCGGGCCCCAGATGGTCGTCTCGACGACGATCTCGTGGGCGGGTGCCTTGAGGCGGCAGGAGAAGTAGACAGAGCCCAGACCGGAGGAGGTGAAGGCCTCAAGTCCCGAGGTATAGGAGGTCACCTTCGGGGCAAGCTTCGAGCCCAGGTACGGGCCCTTCCCCACCGCGCCCACCTCGATCTTGAGGTCCTTCGGTCCACCCTCGACGGGCCGGAGGCCGCAATAGCGCACCGCCTGCGGCCGGTAGGAGTCGTCCCACGGCGCGGCAGCATCGTCACGCAGCCCGGCGAGAGCCTTGTCCGGCTTCGACAGGTCGTCCTCAAAACGCTCGCTGCCCAGGACGGCCTTGAGCGCCGTCGCGGCCGCCCCGTCCTTGGCGAAGCCGCCGCAGACCTCGGCGGCCGCCAGGCCCTTCGCTTCCTCGGCGCCGCCGTCGTCGTTCCCTCCGGAGCAGCTCGTGAGGAGGGCGGCCACGGCCACAGCCGCCCCAAGTCGCGTCAGCGCAGACCGCATGTCCGTCACTTCTTCTCGTACGGGTCGGGGAGCGAGTTGTCGCGGGAGTGCATGCGCGAGTCCCGGACGTACTTGACCAGCTCCTCGTCGAGGTAGTTCCGGTCCCGCTCGCTCCAGCCGGGGGCGTTCGCGTAGGCGATGCCCGGCCTGAGCGAGTTCTCCTTGCCCATGGCCAGTGCCTCGTCCTTCAGGTCGTCGGACTTCTTCTTGAGCAGGTCGTCCTTCTCGTACTTCTCGGCCATGTCGTCGGCCTCCATGCCGATGAAGGTCGTCACGGCCCCGCCCACCGTCTCGGCGGCCAGCGGTACGAGTACGCCACCGGCGCCGCCCGTCAGGGCGACGACACCGCCCGCGGCGGCCGCGCCGACCCCGAACTTGACCCATTCGGTCGTCCTGCCGACGGCCTTCTTGTGCTCCTCGGAGTCCTTCTCGTAGTCCTTGTCGATCTGCGCCATGCGGGACTCGTCCATGATTCCCTGCGCCTCCGACCCGATGCGCAGGGTCGTCCGGGCGTCGGTGAGGTCACGGTCGTCGAAGGTGGATCCCGGCTTGGGGCCGACCTCGTCGAGGACGCTCGTCGTGTACAGCGTCTCGGCGGCCGAGAGCGTCGAGTGCCCCGTCTCGCTCTGCGACACGATGCCCATGAAGTTGACCGCGTCGCCGCGGTTCCAGAGCAGCCCGGTGTCGAACTCCTCGCCGAACCGGGACTTGCCCTTGTCGTCGTTGTTGCCGAAGGGCGAGTTCTTCTTCTCCTCCATCGTCGTGTCGCTGTCCGTCTCCAGGGAGCGGTTCAGCTCGTCGATGTAGGCGGCACCCATCTTGCCGAGGCTGTCGTCGATGCCCGGCTGCTTGTGCATGTACTTGGGGTCGTCGCCGTACCGCTCGACGACCTTCTGCATGACCTCCGCGTTCTCCTTGGTCCGTACGTCCTTGAGGCCCTCGGTCTCGGCGTCGTACGGGTGGCCGGTGGTCGCGGACTCCAGGGCGTGGCCGAGCGCGTTGTAGCCGGGCTCCTTGGTCCTGTCACCCTTGTCGTTGAGCTCCTCGGGCCACTCGCGGTCCTTGGTGAAGTAGTCGAACGGGTCGATCTTCTTGTCGTCCTTGGCGTTCTCGGGCGTGAGGTCGATGCTGCTGTTGAAGAAGTCCGTCGACGCCTTGGGGTTGTGCCCGAGCCCCTCCATGAAACCGATCATGGGGTCGTTGCCGAGGTCGCCGCCCTGCCAGTTCAGGTGGGACGGCATGCCGTTCATCGCGTGCCAGGCGCGGTCGGCGGGCAGCCGGCCGTCGTGCGTCATCTTCCGCTCGGTGATGACGAGCCCGTTGCCGTAGTCCTTCAGGAACTTGTCGTCGTAGTCGCCGACCCGCATCAGGTTGCTCATGACCTGGAAGCCGTACGGGCTGGTGCCGCGCGTCTGGATGGGCTCGCCGCCGGCCTTGATGACGTCGGCCTTCCACTGCTCCATCTCGGGGCTGGTGGAGTGGGTCGCGGTGGCGAGCGTCATACTCCAGTTCGTCTGGAGTTCCTTCAGCTTGTCGCGGTGGTCGACACCGAGGCGCGAGCCGTCGCTCGGGTCGCCCATGTCGGCCCAGTACTCCATGGAGCCCTTCGGTCCGACCTCCAGGGCGAACTTCTCGGCGAAGTACGGGTCCTTCTGGTTGGCCTTGAAGAGGGCGTTGAGCTTGTCGATCTCCGCCGGGGTGGCGTCGTCGCCCTTCTTGTACAGCTCGTAGGCGGCGTGCGCGTCCTCGGCGTCCTGCACCTTCGAGGCGGCGGCGAGCGAGTCGTAGCTCGTACCGGAGAAGTTGTTCTTGTCCGTGCCGACGAGGCCGCGCAGCGCGCGCGATGCCACGTCGTCGGCGTTGTTCGCCCGGTCGATCGCGGCCTTGATCGCCGACCGCATCGCCTCGAAGTCGGCCTGTTCGGGCTTGGGGCCGTCGTAGTCCTTGGCCCGGCGGTCGGGGTGGATCAGGTAGCTGACGACGCCGTCCTGGTCGATGCGGATGCCCTTGCCCGGGGCCTGCTCGACCAGCTTCTCCAGCTCGCTCTTCGCCGCCTGGAACTCGGTGTGGGCGTCACGCAGGATGTTGCGGATACTGGTCGCCCCTATGAGGGCGTCGCCGAACTCCTTGGCGGTCTTCCTGACGAACGCCTGGGTCACCCCGGCGTTCTCGCCCTTCCAATCGGCCTTCTCCGCCTTGCCCTTGAGGCCGGTCTCGGCCTTGTCCTTGCTCTTCTCCAGCTTGGACACCGCCTCCGACCAGACTGAGGAAGCCTCCTGGAGGCTTCCGAGCCGAGCGTGGAGTACCTGGTCGAACTTCAGCATCTAACGTCCCTCGTCAGCCGTTTCCGTACCGCGCCGTGCCATGCCGTGCCGTGCCTTCGGCTTACTTGAAGTGCTCGTCGATCGTGGACATGGAGAAGTTCGTGATCAGCACTTCTTCATGGTTGGCGTGGCTGGTGACCGTGTCCTCAAGGTGGTTGTGGATGTGCGCACAAGCACTGATGAGCGTCTCGGCCTGGTCGCGCCACATGTCCCACATGGTCCACATCGCCGACCCGGTCTGGAACCCGTCGCCATCAAGGCTCTTGGCCGCCGCATCGGTCTGGGCGCCCGCGTGGAAGGCGTCCCGCTCGAACCAGTGGAAGAGCTCCTGGGCCTCGTTGCCGATGGCCTTGAGATCGGCGGAGGTCACCTTGTAATCACTGGGACCACCACCACCGCCACCCTCGGCGGGCACGCTGTTGAGCCTCATCGCCGCGCTCTCGCTGCGGACTTGGCTCCATTCCTCGTCGAACGACATCTACTTCCCCCATGTGAGTCACGGATGGTCAGCGGCAGTGCAGGGATGAACTCAGCTCCGCCGCGAACGGAGTACGGGTACGGCGACGGCGGCACCGATCAGCACGGCCGCGCCGATGCCGAGGCCGATCCAGAGGCCGGTGTTGCCGCCGTCTTCGCTCGCGGCCTGGGTTGCGGCCGGTGCAGGGGCGGGGGCGACGGAGGACTCCGCCGGAGCCGGGTCCGCCGAGGCGGAGGCGGAGCCGGACGGCGTCACGGTCTCGCTGAGGTCGTCGATGGGCCGGACGCCGGCCGGACCGGGGTCACCGGGCGTCTTCAGCGCCCGGAGCGGCCGGATGGCCCCGAAGCCGATGTAGTCGCTGCGCTTGCCGCCGCCCTCGGTAGGCGCGGCGATGGTGTTGAGCATGACCTTCAGGACCTGGTTGTTGGTCCAGTCGGGGTGCTTCGACCAGATGAGCGCGGCGGAGGCGGAGGCGAGGGCGGTGGCGTTACTGGTACCGCTGGAGGTGCAGACGCGGCTGCCACTGCAGGCGGCGACGGTGTCCTTGCCAGGGGCCACCATGTCGACCTGCGGGCCGTACTGGGACATGGGAAGACGCGCCAGCTTCTTGTCGATCGCGCCGACACCGACGACACCGGGGGTCGCGCCTGGGTACTCCACTCTGTTGGACTTGTCGCCCGTGTTGCCGACGGAGGCGAAGACCAGGGAGCCCTTGTCCAGGGCGTACTTCACGGCGTCCGTGAGCTGCTGGGAACCTGCCGTGGCACCCTGCGAGATGTTGAGGACCTTGGCACCGGAGTCGACGGCGAAGCGGATGGCTTCGGGCATGACCGTGTTGAACTCACGGTCTGCCGCCGCCTGGCTCTTCTTGCCGCCCTCCGCTCCCGGCACCCGTACGGAGAGGATCTTGGCCTCGGGAGCGAGCCCGAACGCGCCCTTGCCTCCGTTGGCCTTGCCCGTGCCCGCGATGAGACCGGCCATGTCCGTGCCGTGTCCGGTGTAGTCCGTGAACTCGTCACCGGTTTCGTCCGGCGCGAAATCCTTGCCCTTGAGTACCTGGCCCGTGAGGTCCGGGCCCTGCTTCTCCACTCCGCTGTCGATGACGGCGACAGTGACGCCCTTGCCCGTGCTGAGCTGCCAGATCTTCTCGGCGCCGAAAGTGTCCAGGTGCCACTGCCGGTCCCGGACGCCCTCTGCGTGGGCGGGTACGGAAGCGATGCCCACCAGCAGCATCCCCAAGGCGGCCGAGGCGGTGACTCGGGCACGGCTCCGACGAATACTGCTGGTACGCATCTGCTTCCTCGCGCTGATCAGTCGATGACGGGCGGCGCCACGCGGCGCCCCTGCTGCCAGGTCTCCTCGTCCTCGACAAGGTAGTCGGGACGCTCTCCGTTCGTCTCCTCGCGGTCGCCGGGCTGCGTGGAGCCTCCGCGCACGAGGCCGGAGCCACCGGGCGTGAAGGGACGCGCGGCGCCGCCGGCGGCGCCTGCGCGCTGCGCCTTGCCGCCGACGACTCCGCCGGTCTCGCCGGCGAGACGGCGGCCGCCGGTGATGCCGTTCTGTCCGGCGCCCATGCCGCCGCCCATCGGGCTGCCCATACCGCCGCCCATGCCGCGACCCATGCCTGTGCCGTTGCGTCCGCCCTGCTCATTGCCGATGACGGTGCTGCGTGGGAGGCCGGTCTGGGGACGCCCGTTCGTGTTGGGCACCGCCTTGCCGCCGCTGATGCCCTCGCGGGGGCCGCCCAGCGGGCCGGGACCGGTCGGAAGGCCGCGCGGGCCGGTGTTCATCGGGTTGCGCGTGCCGCCGGTGACGGGGCCGGTGGGAGGCGGCGTTCCCGGGCCACCCTTCGAGGGGAGCGGGGGCATGCCGGTGGTGGTCACGAACGGAGGCGCACTGCCGTCCGGCTTGGTGATCGGCGGCGGAGAGCCCGGGGGCTGCGTCGTCGGTCCGGTCGTGGTCGGCGGCGTCTTGGTGTCGACGCTGTCGATGCCGAGGTCCACGGGTACGTCGGGGCGGACCCCGGGGCGTACGACATGTGTGGGCCCGGTCGGGTCGCCCGTGGGCTGGACGACGTTCGAGTCGGGGGTGGTCCGGGTCTCGGGCTGCGAGCGTGTGGTGCGCGTCCCCGTGCTCGTCTCCGTGTTCGCGGAGTGCCTCTCGCCCTGTGACGTGTAGCCGCTGGAAGTGGACCCGGTACCGCGGTCACCTGCGTCCGCCGGCACAAAGTCACCCGGCGGCGGCGGGAACGTCGGCGGCTTGAGGTTCGTCATGTTGAAGCTCGACCACTGGTACGAGGAGGAGAGCTTCTCCATTTCGGCCGCCGCCGCCTGCTGGTTCGCCTTCTCCTTGGCCTCGATGGCCTGGAGTTCCTCGCTGGCGGCCATCTGGCTCTTGGCGTTGCGCGCGATGGTCTGCGAGTCGGGGTCGTTGCGGTACTTCTGCGCGGCTGCGAGGTTCGCCTTGGCCGACTCGTGGGAGGTGTAGCGCGGAGTGGCGCTCTGCGCGGTGGCGATGGCCTCGGCTGCGTTGTCCATCCACGTGGACGCATCCGTGCTGTAGTCGCCGAGCGCGTGTGTCGAGCTCACGACACTGTCGGCCCACTCGTTGAACGCCTTCTCCGCCTCGCCCTCCCACTCCACGCGGCCGGAGCGGTTCTTGAGCTGCGCGGCGATGCGATGCATCTCCGCGGCAGCCGTCTTCAACCGCCCCGCCGCGTTACCGACGTAGAACGTACTGGCTTCGTCCAGCCACTCCAGCATCTGCTTGTGGGACATCGAGCGGAAGTCCGTTCCGCCGCCGCCTCCGCCGCCCTCTGCAGGCCTCATCCTTCGCCTCTTCCCCGTGTCCCCGACATTCCGTCCGCACCCACCTACTGGAGGGAGCCGTCGCCCCTGGCCGTCTGGCCGGCCCCGTCGTCCGGGGCGGTGCGGCCCGCTTCGCGGTCCGCCTTCGTCTTGGCGTCGTCAGTCCGCTGGTGGATGTTGATCATCTTCCGCTTGACGTCGTCGTCCATCTGCTCGAAGCCGTCCTTGGACGCGATGACCGCGATGCCAAGGCCCTCCAGGCAGTCCTGCAGCAGACCGGAGAGCTCCGTCAGCTGCCGAAGGACGGTGTTGTACGAGTCGTAGACGCCTGATGCCTCGGCCCAGGCGCCACCACCCCCGCCGAACTGATTGCGCACCACCGGGTCCGACTTCATCTTGCCCTTGTCGGCCTCGGAGGAGGTGAGCATCTCGATCAGACCGTCGATGCTCGTCTTGAACTCCGACATCGATTCCGTGTTGTAGCGCACCGCATCGGCACTCATCGGCCGCATCCCGTACGCGCCCCCGCCCACGTCGGCTTCCATGCCCGCGCTCCTCCCCCGTGTACCACCATGCCGTGACGTCGAACTACCTGACGTCTACTACCGAGTCTAGAAGTCCACTGTAGTCAGGAACGACGACAGTGCGCACCTCCAGGTTGCACAAGCAACGGACATCACATGGTTACGAATTGGGCACGGCCACGGCCGCCTGCGGGCGGATCGGGAGGCGGTTGACCGGGCGGCCCGTCGCCGCGCGTACCGCTGAGGCCACTGCGGCGGGTGAGGTGACGACCGGGATTGCGCTCGCGGCCTTCGCGCCGAAGGGTGCGACGACGTCGCGTTCCTCGACCAGTTTCACGATGCGAATGTCCGGGGCGTCCAGGGATGTCGGGAGTGCGTAGCCCGTGAAGTCGGGGTGGCGGACCAGGCCGCGGGCGGTGCGGAGGTTCTCCGTGAGGGCCGCGCCGACGCCCTGGGTGACGCCCGCCTCGATGCGGGTGGTGAGCTGGGCCGGGTTGAGGACGCGGCCGACGTCCTGGGCGACGGCCATCTCCACGACGCGTACGGCGCCGAGTTCGATGTCCACGTCGACCACCGCGCGGATCGCGCAGAACGCGAGGCCGACGAACGCGTCGCCCTGGCCCGCCTCGTCGAGCGGCTCCGTCGGGTGCGGGCGGCACTGGGCGGTGGCCCAGAGTTCCTTGCCGTCCATCGCCTCGGTGACGGTCGTCGAGAGGACTCCGTCGTACGAGGTGATCTTGCCGTCGGTGATCTGGAGGAGCTCCGTCGACATGCCGAACTGGTGGGCCAGCGGCTGGAGGAGCTGGGTGCGGACCATCTTCGCGGCCCGTTCCACGGCCCCGCCGGAGACCCAGGTGTGGCGGCCGTGGGCGGCCGGACCGGCCGGCGGCTGGTCGGTGTCGACGGGGGCCACGTGGACCTCGTCGATGCCGAGGGTGTCCTGCACGATCTGGCGGGCGAGCGTCGAGAAGCCCGAACCGGTGTCCACGGCCGCGCAGATGACCGTCGCCACGCCCTCCTGGACCCGTACGGTGGCGGTGGAGACCTCGTCGGCGCCCTCCGCGCCCAGCATGTGCACCATGCCCAGCGCGTAGCCCACGCCCCGCCGTACCGCGCCCGGTTCGCCCGCGCCCTCGGGGCCGCCCGGCAGCAGCCATTCGCCCTCGGGGGTGTCCTTGGGGAGCGGAGGCAGCGGGAAGTCCCGTACAGCGGCCAGGAGTTCGGCCACCGGGGCGGGGCATGTCACCGTCTGGCCGGTCGGCAGGATGTCGCCGGTCGCCATGACGTTCCGCATGCGCAGCTCGGCCGGGTCCACGCCCAGTTTCGCCGCCAGTTTGTCCATCTGCGCCTCGTACGCCGCGCACACCTGCATCGCGCCCTCGCCCCGCACATGGCCGGACGGCGGGTTGTTCGTACGGACCGCCCAGCCCTCGACGAAGGCGTGCGGGACGACGTACGGGCCGCAGGCGAAGGCCACGGCCGCCGCGAGGGACTCGGAGGAGGAGTCGGCGTACGCGCCCGCGTCGAGCAGGATCTGCGCCTCCACCTTCACCAGGCGTCCTTCCGCGTCCGCGTGGTGGCGGTAGCGCAGCAGGGTGGGGTGCCGGTGGGCGTGGCCGAGGAAGGACTCCTCGCGCGTAGCGGTGAGCTTGACCGGGCACCCGGTACGCAGCGCGAGGAGGCCCAGCGGGATCTGGAAGCCCGGGTCCTCGCGGTCGCCGGTGGCACCGGGGACGCCGGTGACGACCAGTTTGACCTGCTCGGGCGGCAGCCCGAAGCAGGCGGCGGCGAGGTCCCGGTCGGTGTGCGGGTCGGTCGAGGCGGTGTAGAGCTCCACTCCGCCGTCGGGGCGCGGTACGGCGAGGCCCGCCTCGGCGCCGATCGGCGCCGGGTCCTGGCGGCCGATGCGGTACAGGCCCTCGACGACGATCTCGCCCACCGCGTCCGGGTCGCCGAAGCGCAGCGGAATGTGCCGGATCAGGTTCCCGTCGGGGTGCAGCGCCTCGGCCGCGAACGCCTTCTCCGGGTCGGTCACCGGGTCGAGCACCTCGTACTCGACGCTGATCGCCGCGGCGGCCAGCCGTGCCGTGTCGGGGTGGTCGGCGGCGACGGCGGCGAGCGCCTCGCCGTGGTGCCGGACCAGGTCGGCGGCGAAGACCGGACGGTCGGCGACCCGGCGGCCGTACGTCGCCGCGCCCGGCACGTCGGCGGCCGTCACCACGGCCCGTACGCCCGGCATGGCGGTGGCGGCGCTGGTGTCGACGGAGACGATGCGCGCGTGCGGGTGCGGGGAGCGCAGGATCGCGGCCCAGAGCAGCCCCTCGGCCCAGAGGTCGGAGGCGTACGGGAAGGTGCCCTCGGTCTTCGCCCGCGCCTCGGCCTGCGGAAGCGAGGTGCCGAGGCCGTGCGCGGCCGGCTCCTGGTCCAGGGCCCCGGGGGTGTCCAGGGCGGGGACCGTGGGAACGGCGGTGATCGCGTCGCTCACGCCATGCCTCCGTCGTGCGGGTGGGGAATCTGGTGCGGGACCCGGGGCTCGTCGGCGGCCTCGGACGCGGTGGCCGCGGCGCTCGCCTCGCGCTCGGACACGACGTCCCGTACGGCGTCGAGGACGCCCCGGTAGCCGGAGCAGCGGCACAGGTTGCCGGCGAGTGCCTGGCGGGCCTCGAGTTCGGTGGGGGCGTGGTTGCCCTCCAGGAGGTCGTGCACGGTCATGCACATACCGGGGATGCAGAAGCCGCACTGGACGGTGCCGCACTTCGCCATGGCCCGCTGCACGTCCGAGGGCTCGCCGTCGACCGCGAGGCCCTCGACCGTCCGCACCTCGCTCCCGGCGGCGGTCGCCGCGGGGACCAGGCAGGAGGCGACGAGCCGGCCGTCGACCTGCACGTTGCACGCGCCGCACTCGCCCTGCGAGCAGCCGTCCTTGGCCCCGGCGAGGCCGAGGCGCTCGCGCAGGACGTAGAGCAGGGACTCGCCGATCCAGGAGCCGGTGACGGGCCGGTCGGCGCCGTTGACGCGGAGGGTGTACGAGGTGTGGGGGTGCTCGTCGCTGTCCGTGGAGGCGTAGGCGTTCGCGCCCGCCTCGGGCTCGGGAGCGGGGGCGGGCTCAGGGTCGGGCTCATGGGCGGGGTCGGGCTCCGACGTCTGGTCGGACGCGTCGGAGGCGTCGGCAGCGCCCGGCTCGCCGGCCGTCTCCCGCGCCTCCGCCTCGGCCGCCTCAGCCGCCTCGGTCGGCTCGGTCTGTTCGACCGGCTCGGCCTCCGCCGCCGGCTCCGCGGGAATTGCCCACGGCGCCGGGGCGCCGCCCGGCAGGGTCGCCGGGGCCTCCGCGTACGGCCTGACGGCCGAGGCGGCGAACTCGCCCGGCTCCTCCCCCGTCCCGGCCTCTTCGGCCGCGTCCGGTACGACCGGGATCTCCCACTGGCCCGTGGTGCCGGAGGCGGCGGGCGCCGCCCCCTCCGTGAAGCGCCACTCGGCCGTCGCGTGCGGGTCCTGCTCGAAGTGCTCGGCGTATTCCGCGTGCCCGGTGTGCCCCGTGTGCCCGGCCTGCTCGAAGTGGCCCTGCCGCTCCGCGTACCCGGACCGCTCGACGTACTCCGCCGGCTGCTGGAACTGCTCGGCCTGCTGGAAGGACCCGCCCTGCTCGGCGTACTCCGCCCCGTCGAAGTACTGCGTCTGCTCCGCCTGCGTCGGCACGTGCACCGTCCACGTGCCCGTCGCCGCGGCCGGGGTGAGCGGCTGCAGCGGGGTGATCATCGGCGGTACGTAGCCGTGTCCGGGCGCCTCCAGGGGGACGCCGTCCAGCATGAAGTCGGGCGGCAGCTGGACGAACGCGGTGGCGTCCCCGTCGTACCCCTCGCTCTGCGGGATCGGCTCCCAGCCACCCGGGCTCCCGCCCTGGTTCCCGTGCTGTTCGTTGCTGCTCACGACAGTGCCCTCCCCAGTGCCCGTCGGGCGAGTGCGGCGACGGTGCGCCGCAGGTGCAGTACGGCCGGGGGCAACACTTCGTCGCCCGGCGGGTCCGGGATGCAGGCGGCGGCGACGTACTCGCCGAACGCCGCGAGCGCCTCGGGGGCGAGGCCGCGGTCGTTGTCCCAGTCGATCAGCGAGGCGATCCAGCGCTCCGCCTCCAGGGGGCGCAGCGGCATCGGCGCGACGGCGCCGACCGCGCAGCGCACCCCGCGCCGGGCCGGGTCGAGGACGACGGCGACGGAGGCGGTGGCGCGGGCCGGGCCGGTGCGGCCGGTGGCCTTGACGAAGACCTGGGGGGCGTGGAGCAGCGGGACGCGGACGAAGGCGACGAGCTCGCCGGGGGCCAGCAGGTCACGTCCTGCCAGCAGGTGGGAGACGGGGATCTCGCGGCTGCCCAGCGGCCCGAGGACGACCAGGTCGGCCTCCAGGGCGGCGAGGACGGGCAGGGAGTCGCCGGTGGGCGCCGCGGTGACGACGTTGCCGCCGAGGGTGCCCGCGTTGCGGATCTGGGGCGGTCCGGCTGCGCGGGAGGCGGCGGCGAGGGCGGGGATGAGGGCGGCGAAGTCGGGGCGGCCCATGCGCGCGTGGGTGAGGCCCGCGCCGAGGAGGGCGTGGCCGTCCTGGTACTGCCAGCCGCGGATCTCGTTGATGCGGCTCAGACCGACGAGTCCGGCGGGGCGGAGCTGCCCCTTGTTGACGGCGGCCATCAGGTCGGTGCCACCGGCGACGGGGACGGCGGCCGGCATGGCCGTGAGTGCCGCCACGGCCTCGTCGAGCGAGGCGGGCAGCGTCACGGACTGCGCCGTCTGTGGTGCGTGCGTGGTCAACCCGCTGCCCCTTCCCGGTGTCCCGGTGGTCCCCGAATGTGCCCGGCGGTCGCGCCTGCGTGTGGGCGTACCGTACGTGCTCACAGGCCGGACGTGGCAACTCTGGCACATCTTCCGAGCGGTCCGGCGCGAGGGTCCGCGAAGGACTGTTCCGTCCGGGACGCCCCGCTGAGCGACGGTAACTTCCGTTTCGTCGCTCTTGGGTGAAGGGGACGCCGGGCCGGCGGGCGGGGGTGGCGGGGCGTCTCTCACACGATCGGGGGCGTGCCCTCCAGGGGGCGTCCGACGACCCCCGGGCGCTGCTGCCGGGGGTGGGGTCCGGCGGGCGGCCGGTAGTCCACGCCGAGGGCGTCGAGGCGCCGGTAGTGGGTGCTCATCCGGCGCTCGAAGCCCGGGTAGTCGCGCGCCTCGGGCGCGGGCAGCGCGGACCAGGCGACCTCGGCGAAGGCGGCGAGGCGCGGGAAGACCTGGTAGTCGACGCGGGACCGGTTCTCCATGACCTCGGTCCAGACGTTGGCCTGGGTTCCCAGGATGTGGGCGGCGGCCTCGGGCGAGAGGCCCGGCGGGACGGGCTCGAAGCGGTAGACGTCCTCCAGGGTGCGGACGTACCCGATGGGCATCGGCTCGTCCTCGCCCGGCGCCTGACGGTGGTCCAGGTACACCTGCTGCTCGGGGCACATGACGACGTCGTGCCCGGCTTCGGCGGCGGCGATCCCTCCGCCGTACCCCCGCCAGGACGACACGGCCGCGCCGTCGGCGAGGCCGCCTTCCAGGATCTCGTCCCAGCCGATGAGCCGCCGTCCGCGGGCGGCGAGCCAGCGGTCGAAGTGGCGGATGAACCAGGACTGGAGCTCGTCCTCGTCGGCGAGACCGAGTTCCTCGATACGGGCCTGGGCGGCCGGGGAGGCCTTCCACTGGTCCTTGGGGCACTCGTCGCCGCCGACGTGGACGAAGGTGGACGGGAAGAGGTCGAGGACCTCCTCGAAGACGCCCTCGTAGAAGCGCAGGACGGCCTCGGTCGGGGCGAGGACGTTGGGGTTGACGCCCCAGGTGTCCCAGACGGTGAGGGCGGCGGTGTCGACGACGTCGGTGTTGCCGAGTTCGGGGTACGCGGAGATGGCGGCCTGCGAGTGGCCGGGGATGTCGATCTCCGGGACGACGGTGATGTGCCGCTCGGCGGCGTACGCGACGATCTCGCGGATGTCGTCCTGGGTGTAGAACCCGCCGTGCGGGGTCTCGTCCCAGAGGGGCGAGGCCCGGTGTCCCCACTTGCTGCGGGACCGCCAGGAGCCGACCTCGGTGAGCCGGGGGTGCCGCTTGATCTCGATGCGCCAGCCCTGGTCGTCGGTGAGGTGGAAGTGGAAGACGTTGAGCTTGTGGGCGGCGAGCAGGTCGAGGTGGCGCAGGACGTCGTCCTTGGGCATGAAGTGCCGGGAGACGTCGAGCATGAGGCCGCGCCAGGCGAAGCGCGGGGCGTCCTCGATCGTCTGCGCCGTCACGGCCGCGACCGCCCCCTCCTTCACGGGTGCCTTGCGGAAGGCCTCCGGGCCGAGGAGCTGACGGAGGGTCTGGGCTCCCCAGAAGACGCCGGCCGGGCCGCCGCCCGTGATCACGGCCACCTGGTTCATCAGGACGTCGAGCCGGTACGCCTCGGGGGCGAGGGTGTCGTCGATGCGCAGCCGGACGGCGTTGGTGGCGTTCTCGTCGGTGGTCTCGCGCAGGGGCAGGCCGAAGGCCGCGCCGAGCGTGGTGCGCAGCCAGCGTTCGGTGGTCCCGGTGCCGGCGGCCGCGCTGAGGGTCGTCCGCCGGTCCAGGGCGAAGCCGCAGCGGTACGGCCCCTCCACGCGCGCGGGCGCCGGGATCAGGTCCATGGGGTGGGTCATCGCGTCAGTCCTTCACCGCCCCGCCCAGTCCCGAGACCAGGCGGCGCTGTACGAGTACGAAGAAGACGAGCACCGGGACGGTCATGACGGTCGAGCCGGCCATGATGCCTCCCCAGTCGTTCTCGTCGGGCTTGAAGAAGACGAGCAGGGCCATGGGGAGGGTCGACTGCGAGGTGTCGCTGATGATGAACGACTTCGCGAAGAGGAAGTCGTTCCAGGTCGAGATGAACGAGAAGACGCTCGTCGCCACGAGGCCCGGGAAGACCAGCGGGAAGAGGATCTGCCACAGGAACCGCGTGCGGCTCGCCCCGTCGATCTGGGCCTGCTCCTCCAGCGCCTCCGGCACCGCCTTGACGAAGCCCCGCAGCATCCAGATCGCGAACGGCAGCGAGAAGGCGATGTGCGGAAGGATCAGGGCGCCGAGGGTGTTGAGCTGGCCGGCGTCCCGCATGAGGAAGAACAGCGGGATGGTCAGGGCCTCGACCGGCACCATCTGGGCGACCAGGAACATGATGAGGAGCGTCGTCCGGAACCTGAAGCGGAACCGGGTGACGGCCGTCGCCGCCAGGAAGGCGATCAGCGCGGAGGCGAGGACGACCGTGCCCGCCACGATCAGCGAGTTCAGGAAGTAGCGGCCGAAGTCCTGCTGTTCGAAGACGCGCCGGAACGAGTCGAGGGACGGGGAGAGCGTCCAGGGCCGTGGCTCGGTGGACTGGATCTCGCCGGCCGGTTTGAAGGCCGAGAGGACCATCCAGTACAGCGGGAAGGCGACGGCGGCGGCGACGAGCAGGGTGACGGCCTCGGCGGCGAGCCGCCCGGGCCGCCGGACACGGAAGGTGGTCACAGTTCTTCTCCCTGACGTCGCAGCAGGCGCAGGTAGACGAGCGTCACGGCCAGCAGGATCAGCAGCATGACGACGCCGATCGCCGAGCCCAGGCTGTACTGGGACGAGGCGAAGGCCTTCTGGTAGGCGTACACGTTGAGGACGAGGTTCTGGCCGGCGATGCCGCCGCCGTTCGTCATCACGTAGATCTGGGTGAAGACCTTGAAGTCCCAGATGATCGACTGGATCGTGACGACGACCAGGATGGGCCGGAGCACCGGCGCCATGACCGAGCGCCAGATCCGCCACTGCGAGGCGCCGTCGAGGGCGGCGGCCTCCAGGACCTCGGACGGGATGGCCTTGATGCCCGCGTAGACGGTGACCATCACGAACGGGAAGGAACACCAGACGACTTCGAGGAGGACCAGGGCGAAGGCGCTGTACCGCCCGTACGTCCAGGAGAAGTCGCCGAGCCCGAGCAGCTTGTTGACGGGGCCGAAGTCGGGGTCGAAGAGGAAGACCCAGACCGTCGAGCCGGTGATCGCGGGCGTGGCCCAGGCGCCGAGCGCGGCCATCATCAGGATGAACCGGGGCAGGGCACGCACGCGCGTGAGGAGTACGGCGAGTGCGCAGCCGACGGCGAGCGTGGTGACGACGCAGGCGGCGGCGAAGAGGACGGTGGCGAGGAGGACCTGCCAGAACTGGGGGTCGGCGAAGAGGGTCGTGTAGTTGCCGAAGCCCTTGAAGGAGGTGGGCTCGCCGCCGCTGACCTGGGCCTGGGTGTACTCCAGGAAGGAGATCAGGCCGAGCTGGTAGACGGGGTAGACGAGGAGTCCGCCGAGGACGGCGAGGGCGGGCAGGAGGTACAGCCAGGGGGTCCACGGGCGGTGGCCCCTGGGGCCGCCGCGGCGCGCGGGCCGGGGGGCCGGGGGCGCGATCGCACCCGGCCGCTCCTCCGGGGCGGTGAGCTGGGTCGTCATGCGTCTCAGCCCGCCGGCGCGAAGGCCGCGTCCATCTTCTTCGCGGCGTCGTCGGCCGCCGCCTTGACGTCCTTACGGCCGCTGACGACCTCCTGGAACATCGTGGGCAGCACGAGGGAGGCGTCGATCTGGCCCCAGCCGGGGGACGCCGGGACGAACCTGGTGCCCGCGCCGAGGGTGTCGATGAAGGGCTTCACGAAGGGCTGCCGCTGCGCCGCCGCGGTCCGGACGTCGGTGTACGTGGGGAGGAAGCCCATCGCGTCGAAGAGCCGGCCCTGGGTCTCCTTGCCGGTCAGGGACTTGAGGAGGTCGACGGCGAGGCTGCGGTGCGAGGTGCTCTTGAGGACGCCGATGTTGTTGCCGCCGGCGAAGGCGGGGGCGATGGAGCCGGGGGTGGTGCCGGGGAGCGGGACGACGGCGTACTTGCCCTTCACGGTGCCGGCCTCGACGGCGGCGTGACTGAAGTCGCCGCCGATGGCCATGGCGGCCTTGCCGGAGGCGAAGGCGGTGACGGTCGCGTTGCCGCCCATCTGGGCGCACTTGGCTGCGGGGCAGTTGTCGTCGCCGAAGAGCGAGGTGTAGGTGGTGATGCCCTTGCGGGCGGCCTCGCTGTTGACGGCGGCCTTGTACGAGTCGCCGTTCGCGGTGGCGAGTTCGCCGCCGGCCGCCCAGACGAAGGGCATGGCGCCGTAGGTGTACGCGCCGCCGACGGCGATGCCGTACAGGTCGGGCTTGGCCTTACGGATCTTCTTCGCGGTGGAGACGAGTTCGGCCTGGCTCTTGGGGGCGGTGAGGCCGAGTTCCTTGAACACGTCGGTGCGGTAGTAGAGGGCGCGGACGCCGACGAAGAGCGGGGCGCCGTAGACCTTTCCGCCGACGGTGACGGACTGCTCGGCGGTGGGGTCGGTGTCCTTGGCCTCGTCCCAGGCGCCGAACTCGGCGCTGATGTCGGCGAGTCCGCCGTCCTTGACGTAGCCGGCGGTGTCGGTGTTGCCGTACTCGATGAGGTCGGGGGCCGACTTGGGGTCGTTGAAGGCGGCCTTGACGCGCTGGGCGCGGGTCTCGACGGGGATGTACTCGACCTCGACCTCGGCGCCCTGGTGCTTCTTCTCGAAGGCGGCGACGGCCTGCTCGACGACCTGTTCCTTGGGCTTGTTGCTCACCTCCTGGAAGAGCCAGACCCGCAGGGTGCCGGTCTCCTCGTCCGTCGTGGCCTTGCCGTCGGACGTCTGGGGCGCGCAGGCCGTGGCGGTCAGGCCGGCCAGCAGGAGTGCGGCGGCCAGGGCGGTGATGGGGGTCCCCCCTGCTCGAGCGAAGCCGAGAGCTTGGGGGAGGGCAGGAAGCTTCATGACGGATCCCCTCCAGGTGCGTGCGTTGCAGCATGCGCAATGCGCGTTTCGTTCTGCACAACACGCGTGAGGTTAGGCGCGCCTCCGGTGACCCGACAAGAGGTCTCGACCACCTCAACCACTCCGTGACCGGCGGATGCACCCTGCGCAACGCGTACCGAAGGGCCCCACCACGCGAAACGGCCCCCGTCCCACGTACCGAAGTACGCGTGACGGGGGCCCCCCCGAGATCGCCGGACGTCAGGACACCGCTACTTGTCCTTGCCGCCCTTGTCCTTGTCGCCACCGCCGGCGCCCATGGACTCGTAGATCTCCTTGCACATCGGACAGACCGGGTACTTCTTGGGGTCGCGCCCCGGTACCCAGACCTTTCCGCACAGCGCCACGACGGGGGTGCCGTCGAGGGCGCTCGCCATGATCTTGTCCTTCTGGACGTAATGGGCGTAGCGCTCGTGGTCGCCGTCACCGTGGGACACCTGCGGCGTCGGCTCGACGAGGGTTCCCGTACCTGCCCCGCGCTCGGGCTCGAGAGTGCTCATAACCGCCAAGGGTACTGAAAGCCGGGGCCCTCGGTTGAGGGACGGGTCGCCCTCAGTTCAGGGACGGGTCGTCGGGGTACGTCGCGACCATCGCGAGGTCGCCGCGCTGCCGTCTGAGCACCTGCCGCCAGAGCGTCTCGGGCTGCGGAGAGGAGACGTCGCCGGGCTCCGACTCGACCACGTACCAGGCCCCGTCACCGAGCTCGGACTCCAGCTGGCCGGGGCCCCAGCCCGCGTACCCGGCGAAGATCCGCAGCGAGCCGAGGGCCGGTCCGAGCAGCTCGGGCGGGGTCTCCAGGTCGACCAGGCCGATCGCCCCGTACACCCGACGCCAGCCGAGCGGGCCCTCGTCGCCGGGGATCACGGCGACGCCGAGGGCCGCGTCGAGCGAGACGGGGCCGCCCTGGAAGACGACGCCGGGTTCGCCGGCGAGTCCGGCCCAGGGGGCGAGGATGTCGCCGACGGTCACCGGCGTCGGCCGGTTGAGGACCACGCCGAGCGAGCCCTCGTCGTCGTGGTCGAGCAACAGCACCACCGCACGGTCGAAATTCGGGTCCGCGAGGGCGGGGGTGGCGACGAGCAGCCGTCCTGTGAGCGAGGACACCTCGGTCATGCGACACATGATCTCGCATCTTCGGCGTTCGCGGGGGTTGTCGGACGGGACGGAGGGGCGCGATGGCGGGAAGTCGCCGACCACCGCAGATCAGCTCGGTGACCGCCGCGAGGGAGGAGGGACGGAGAGGGGCCCGTGGGCCGTTCCGGTGAGAGAAGCGGACGGTGACGCTCCGCAAGATCACGGGAACAGAGGGTGTTGTGCCGAATTCATTACATCTGACAGGCCCCCCAAGGCACCCGATGGAGGTCTCATGGCCCCTTACCCTTTTCACTGGCCACCCGACCGACCCCACTCCGGAACGCGAGATTCATGACCGGCACAGACGATGTCCTGCTTGTCCACGGCGGAACCCCGCTGGAGGGTGAGATCCGCGTCCGCGGCGCGAAGAACCTCGTGCCCAAGGCGATGGTCGCCGCACTGCTCGGCAGCGGCCCCAGCCGCCTGCGCAACGTGCCCGACATCCGTGACGTCCGCGTGGTCCGCGGGCTGCTCCAGCTGCACGGTGTGACGGTCCGCCCGGGCGAGGAGCCCGGCGAACTCGTCCTCGATCCGACGCACGTCGAGTCCGCGAACGTCGCCGACATCGACGCCCACGCCGGCTCGTCCCGTATCCCGATCCTCTTCTGCGGCCCGCTGCTGCACCGCCTCGGCCACGCCTTCATCCCGGGCCTGGGCGGCTGCGACATCGGCGGCCGGCCCATCGACTTCCACTTCGACGTGCTCCGCCAGTTCGGCGCCACGATCGAGAAGCGGGAGGGCGGGCAGTACCTGGAGGCCCCGCAGCGTCTTCGCGGTTGCAAGATCCGGCTGCCGTACCCGTCGGTCGGTTCGACCGAGCAGGTGCTGCTGACGGCGGTGCTCGCCGAGGGCGTCACCGAGCTGTCGAACGCCGCCGTGGAGCCCGAGATCGAAGACCTCATCTGCGTACTGCAGAAGATGGGCGCGATCATCTCCATGGACACCGACCGGACCATCCGGATCACCGGTGTCGACCGCCTCGACGGTTACACCCACCGGGCGCTCCCGGACCGCCTGGAGGCGGCCTCCTGGGCGTCGGCGGCGCTCGCGACCGAGGGCAACATCTACGTGCGCGGCGCCCAGCAGCGCTCGATGATGACCTTCCTCAACACGTACCGGAAGGTGGGTGGCGCCTTCGAGATCGACGACGAGGGCATCCGCTTCTGGCACCCGGGCGGCTCGCTCAACGCGATCCACCTGGAGACGGACGTGCACCCCGGCTTCCAGACGGACTGGCAGCAGCCGCTGGTCGTGGCCCTGACGCAGGCCTCCGGCCTCTCCATCGTCCACGAGACGGTGTACGAGTCCCGGCTCGGTTTCACCTCCGCGCTCAACCAGATGGGCGCTCACATCCAGCTGTACCGCGAGTGCCTCGGCGGCTCCGACTGCCGCTTCGGCCAGCGCAACTTCCTGCACTCGGCGGTCGTGTCCGGCCCGACGAAGCTGCAGGGCGCCGACCTGGTCATCCCCGACCTGCGCGGCGGCTTCTCCTACCTGATCGCGGCGCTCGCGGCCCAGGGCACCTCCCGGGTGCACGGCATCGAGCTGATCAACCGCGGCTACGAGAACTTCATGGAGAAGCTCGTCGAGCTCGGCGCCAAGGTCGAGCTCCCGGGCAGCGCGCTGGTGTGATCGGGCGGTACGCGGGTGCGTGGCCCCTTCACAGGGCGCCACGCACGCGCGTACACCGGCCTCCGAAGGCGTCCTTGCCCGTCTGACGGGCAAACGAAAGGGCGGCCACCCCCTGACAGGGTGGCCGCCCTTTCTGCGCCTCCAGGCTGCTTACGCGGCCTTGGGGGCCTTACTTGCCCTTGGCGGCTTCCTTGAGCTTCGAGCCCGCGGAGACCTTCACGCTGTAGCCGGCCGGGATGTTGATCGGGTCGCCGGTCTGCGGGTTACGAGCGGTGCGAGCGGCACGGTGGGTGCGCTCGAAGGTCAGGAAGCCGGGGATGGTGACCTTCTCGTCGCCCTTGGCGACGACCTCACCGACGGTCTCGGCGAGAGCGGCCAGCACGGCGTCGGCGTCCTTGCGGGTCACCTCGGCGCGGTCGGCCAGGGCGGCCACCAGCTCACTGCGGTTCATGTTGTTACTCCCGTGTTCTTCTTGCCTGTGAGGCGTGCCACGCGGCGGAAGCCGCGTGATTGGGTACAGCGAAGCCGATGCTGCCAGGGCCTTCGGACAGTCCCCGGACCCGGGTCTAATGACAGACCCTCGCGCCCAAACACGCATCCTGCCCCCACCAGCGGCGGGAACGCCAATCCGGCACCCCCTGGGGTCACACGAAAAGCGCCAGAGCCCCGTGGTGGTGACGTTCTGTCGACTCCGCGAAAACCACGCGGAGCCGAAAAGCCACCCTAAAGGCGGGTTTACGCCTCCGCGAATCGCGACGCGCCGTCAGCGCCCGGTCGCCGCAGGGCCGCCGGCCGCCGCCTTCGCCGCGTTGCGCACGGCTCCGGCGACCGCACCCGCGACCTTGTCGTTGAAGACCGACGGGATGATGTAGTTCGGGTTCAGCTCGTCCTCGGTGACGACGTCGGCGAGGGCCGTGGCGGCCGCCAGCATCATCTCCGTGTTGACCGTACGGGACTGGGCGTCCAGGAGGCCGCGGAAGACACCCGGGAAGACCAGCACGTTGTTGATCTGGTTCGGGAAGTCCGAGCGGCCGGTGGCGACGACTGCGGCCGTCTGGCGGGCGGCGGCCGGGTCGACCTCCGGGTCGGGGTTCGCGAGCGCGAAGACGATCGCGTTCTCCGCCATCGCGGCGACGTCATCCGCGCCCAGCAGGTTCGGGGCCGAGACGCCGATGAACACGTCGGCGCCGACCACGGCCTCCTTGAGGGTGCCGGTGACGCCCTCGGGGTTGGTGTTGTCGGCGATCCAGCGCAGCGGAGTGCCGGGCGCGGCATCCACGAGGTCCTCGCGGCCCGCGTGCACGACGCCGTGGATGTCGGCGACGACGGCGTGCTTGACGCCCGCCGCGATCAGCAGCTTCAGGATGGCCGTACCGGCCGCGCCGGCACCGGACATGACGACCCGTACGTCGCCGATGCCCTTGTTGACCACGCGCAGCGCGTTGGTGAGGGCGGCGAGGACGACGATGGCGGTGCCGTGCTGGTCGTCGTGGAAGACGGGGATGTCGAGGGCCTCGCGCAGCCGGGCCTCGATCTCGAAGCAGCGCGGCGCGGAGATGTCCTCCAGGTTGATGCCCGCGAAGCCGGGGGCGATCGCCTTGACGATCGCGACGATCTCGTCGGTGTCCTGCGTGTCGAGGCAGATCGGCCAGGCGTCGATGCCGGCGAAGCGCTTGAAGAGGGCGGCCTTGCCCTCCATGACGGGCAGGGCGGCCATCGGGCCGATGTTGCCGAGGCCGAGGACGGCGGAGCCGTCGGTGACGACCGCGACGGAGTTGCGCTTGATGGTGAGGCGGCGGGCGTCCTCGGGGTTCTCGGCGATCGCCATGCACACGCGGGCGACGCCCGGGGTGTAGATCATCGAGAGGTCGTCACGGTTGCGGATGGGGTGCTTGGACGCCATCTCGATCTTGCCGCCGAGGTGCATCAGGAAGGTACGGTCGGAGACCTTGCCCAGGACGACGCCCTCGATCGTGCGCAGCTGCTCGACGATCTCGTCGGCGTGCGCGGTGGAGGTCGCGGCGATGGTGACGTCGATACGGAGCTTCTCGTGGCCGGAGGCGGTCACGTCGAGGCCGGTGACGGATCCGCCGTGGGACTCCACCGCCGTGGTGAGCTGGGAGACCGCGGTTCCGCTCGCGGGAACCTCCAGCCGGACCGTCATCGAGTACGAGACGCTGGGCGCCGTTGCCATGGCCGAGTTCCTCTGCTTTCCCTGAGCTTCGTTGCTACGCCGCCCCGGCTGGTTGCCCGGCGGCGCCCTCCGATGGTCGCACCTACCTGCCGGTAGCAGGTAATGCGGTCATTTTGTTTTCGGAAAGTAGTTTCCACCATACGAGAAGTGCTGGGGAAACAGAAGAGGCCCCCGTCACCAGGGGTGACGAGGGCCTCAACTTTGTACATACGTCTAAGTGGCACCGACCCGCCATGCTCGCCTCGCGGCAAGTGGTCCCTCAGAGGGACGAAGGTTGGGCCCGGGGGCTTGGATCGAGCCGGTGCCACGACAAGGCTAACAAACCACCCTGGTTGGTGATTCCAGCGCCACAGGTTGACTGGAAATCGGCCCTCGTACGGCACCCCCGGCCCTGCCCCGGGCCGGGGGAGGTCAGTCCCGCAGCAGGTCCGGCACCCCCGCCTCGTCCGGCATGTCCGCCGCGCCCGCGACCACCGTGAGCTGCTGCGTAGCCCGGGTCAGGGCCACGTAGAGCACCCGCAGACCGGCCGGGGACTCGTCCGCGATCTCCGCGGGCGAGACGACCACCGTGGCGTCGTACTCCAGGCCCTTCGCCTCCAGGGAACCGAGCGCCACGACGCGGTCGCCCAGCTCGGCGAGCCAGCGGGCCGCCTCCTGACGCCGGTTCATGGCCACGACGACACCGACCGTGCCCTCGACCCGCTCCAGGAGCAGCCGCGCCTCGGACCGTACGGTTTCGGCCAGATCCGGCTTCCCCGCCGTCTCCCGCACCGGCACAAAACGGGGCTCGACGCCCGTGGAGCGGACCGCGCGCGGCGACTCCTTGCCCGGCATGGCGAGGGCGAGCACCTTGGCGGCGAGCTCGGCGATCTCGGCCGGGTTCCGGTAGTTCACGGTCAGCTCGAAGCGGCGCCGCGGCCGGGTGCCGAGGGCCTCGTCGCGGGCCTCGGCGGCCTCGTCCGGGTCCGACCAGGAGGACTGCGCCGGGTCGCCGACGACCGTCCAGGTGGCGTGCCGGCCGCGCCGCCCGACCATCCGCCACTGCATGGGCGTGAGGTCCTGCGCCTCGTCGACGATCACGTGCGCGTACTCGGTGCGCTCGGCGGCGAGCCGCTCGGCCCGCTCACGCTGGGTCTCCTCCCGTACGGGCATGAGCTCCTCCAGGCCCGTGAGCTGGTCCAGCGGGTCGTACTCGCGCTTCCTCCGGGGCCTGGCCGGCGCGCCGACCAGGGTGTTCAGCTCGTCGAGGAGCGCCACGTCGTGGACGGACAGCTCCTTGCGGCGCAGCGAGCGGGCGAGCCGCCGCACCTCGCCCGGGTTGAGGATGCGGCGGGCCCAGCGGCCGAGCCGCCGCTCGTCGGCCATCGCGTCGAGGACCCGGCGCGGGGTGAGCTCGGGCCACCAGGCGTCGAGGAAGCCGAGGAAGGAGTCCTCGGTGGAGACGTCCTCGTCGAAGGAGGAGCGCAGTTCGGCGGCGAGCTCCGGGTCGCTGTGCCGGCCGACCGCGCCCGACTTGGAGTACAGCGCGTCGAGGAGGAGCCGGCGGGCGCGCGGGCGCAGCAGGTTGACGGGCGCGGCGCCGCCGAGAACGTTGTGGCGGATACGCCGCAGCTCGTCGGCCTCCAGCTCCAGACGGCGCCCGAAGGCGACCACACGCAGGCGCGTGGGGGTGCCGACGGGCGCGGCGGGCTCGTCGTCCTCGCCCAGGGCGAGCTGGGCCTGGGCCCGGGGCGCGGGGGTCTCCAGGGCGCCGCGCGCGGCCTTGCGGAGGACCGCGAGCATCCGGGAGGAGCCCTTGATCCGGGCGACGGCCGGGTCGTCGTAGGCGGTCGCCTCGACGCCGTCGACCAGCGAACCGACCGCACGGATGGCGACCTGCCCCTCCTCGCCGAGGGAGGGCAGGACGCCCTCCGTGTACGAGACGAGGAGCGGGGTCGGCGAGACGATCAGGATGCCGCCCGCGTACCGCCGCCGGTCCTGGTAGAGCAGGTAGGCGGCCCGGTGCAGCGCGACCGCCGTCTTCCCCGTCCCCGGCCCGCCCTCGACGTACGTGACGGAGGCGGCGGGCGCGCGGATGACGAGGTCCTGCTCCGCCTGGATGGAGGAGACGATGTCCCGCATGGTGTGACTGCGGGCCTGGCCGAGGGCGGCCATCAGGGCGCCGTCGCCGATCACCGGCAGTTCCCGCCCGTCCAGGGTGGCCCGGAGCTCGGGACGCATCAGGTCGTCCTCGACACCGAGGACCTGGCGGCCCTTGGAGCGGATGACCCTGCGGCGTACGACCCGGCCCGGATCGACCGGCGTGGACCGGTAGAAGGGCGCGGCGGCGGGCGCGCGCCAGTCGATGACCAGCGGCGCGTAGTCGGAGTCGAGGACGCCGATCCGGCCGATGTGGAGGGTCTCGCCGATCTCGGCGGTGTTGTCGGGCCGTACGGCGTCCTCGGCGGGCTCGATCGAGGTGTAGGCGCCGTCGGGCCCCTTCTTCCCGTCCTTCCCGTAAAGGAGGTCGATCCGGCCGAAGAGGAAGTCCTCGAACTCGTTGTTGAGCCGGTTGAGGTGGATGCCGGCCCGGAAGACCTGGGCGTCGCGCTCGGCGAGGGCGCCGGGCGTGCCGACCTGGCCCCGCTGGGCGGCGTCGTTCATCAGGAACTCCGCCTCGTGGATCTTCTCCTCCAGTCGGCGGTAGACGTGATCCAGATGTTCCTGCTCGACACCGATCTCACGGTCTCTGACCGTGTCCACGGCTTCCTGCGCGGCCACCTAAGGCCCCCTTCTGACGTGCACTGGGCAGCCGTCGAGCGTACGCCACCGAATGGCACCGTGTCAGGCGAGATCACCGTACGGGGCGGGTCGTCGTTCAGAAGGCACCGGAAGGGGCGGCGGTCACGCCACTCCCCGTCGATGTGCTACCGCCCCCGTTGTGGGCAACTGTTCCTCCCCCAGACTCCGTCCGGGGGGACCCCCAGGGCGGAACGGGTGGGCACAACGGACGGCGCCCCTTGCCGGGCCCAGGCTTCCGCGCCCCGACCCGCACCACAGGCGCGCCGCACTCGATGGTGCGGGTCCAGGCACAAGGAGCGGAGGCGCCGCCAGAGCGCGCCGTCCCGTGTGCCCACCCGTCCCTCCCCCAAGGACTTCGTCCAGGGGACCCCCATGCGGGACGATTGCCCACACGGCGGGCGGCGGGGCGCGGGCCCCACGGGCCACGGCCCAGGCGGGGCGAGGGCGAGGCGCCAGGGCCACGGCCCGCGCGGGAAGAGGCGCCCAGGGCCACGGCCCGTGCGGGGCGAGGTGCCAGGCCCGGTTCTGGGCCTACTCGGCGTATTTCTCGTCCGCCGTGGGGTCCAGCGCCAAGCGGTAGCCGCGTTTCACCACCGTCTGGATCAGCTTCGGCGTGCCGAGCGCCGCCCGCAGCCGCGCCATCGCCGTCTCCACCGCGTGCTCGTCCCGCCCCGCGCCGGGCAGCGCGCGCAGCAGGTCGGCCCGGGAGACCACCCAGCCGGGGCGGCGGGCGAGCAGCCCGAGGAGGGCCATTCCGGCGGGCGGGACGGGCCGCAGGAGGCCGTCGACGAGGACGGCGTGCCCGCGGACCTCCACCCGGTGGCCGGCCACGGGCAGGACCCTTGAGCGGGCCGGCAGTTCCTTGCAGAGCAGCTGGACGAGCGGGCCGAGCCGGAACCGCTCCGGCTGGTACGTGTCGATGCCCTCGGCCTGGAGCGGGAGGGCCGTCACGGGCCCCACGCAGACCGCGAGGACGTCGTGCCGGAGCGCGGCGACGAGAGCGTCCCGTACGCCCTTCTCCGCGGCCCGGGAGAGCAGCGAGGCCGCGGCAGGGGCGCTGGTGAAGGTGACGGCGTCCAGGCCGCCCGACAGGACCCCGTCGAGCAGCCGGTCGAGCGGCCCGGTGTCCTCCGGCGGCATCCACCGGTAGACGGGGACGCCGACGACCTCCGCGCCGCCGGCGGTGAGCGCCTCGACGAAGCCGGGCAGCGGCTCCCCGTGCAGCTGGAGCGCGATCCGCCGGCCGTCCACCCCTTCGGCGAGGAGCCGGTCGAGGACCTCGGCCATGGACTCCGAGCTGGGCGACCAGGACTCGGTGAGTCCGGCGGCCCGTACGGCCCCCTTGACCTTGGGTCCCCGGGCGAGGAGTTCCACGTCCCGCAGGACGGCGAGGAGTTCCTCGCCGTATCCCCAGCCGTCGGCGGCCTCGACCCAGCCCCGGAAGCCGATCGCCGTGGTGGCGATGACGACGTCCGGGGCGTGACCGATGAGTTCCTTGGTGGCGGCGAGGAGTTCGGTGTCGTCCGCGAGGGGCACGATCCGCAGGGCGGGGCCGTGGACGACGGCCGCGCCGCGCCGGCGCAGCAGCGCGATGAGTTCGTCCGCGCGCCGCGCCGCGGTGACGCCGACCGTGAAGCCGGCGAGGGGGCCGTGTTCTTGCTCGTCCATGGGGCCAGAGCCTGACGGGGACGCGTGACGGTCTCGGTTCGCCCGTATTTCCTGGTCGTTACGGTCCGCGCCGGGCACTGGGGATCACACCTTCGCGTAGCCGGGCCGGGGCTCCGGCGCGGTGACGGCTTCGGCGTTCTCGGGGACCGCGGCCGGCCGCCGAAGGTATACCGCCCAGGTGACGACCATGCAGGCCCCGTAGAAGGCCAGGAAGGCGACGAAGGCCGCCGTGCCGGTGCCCGAGGTCTGGAAGGACTGGCGGAAGGCGAGGTTGATGCCGAGGCCGCCGAGTGCGCCGACCGCCCCGATGAGGCCCATGGCGGCCCCGGAGAGCCGCCGCCCGTAGGCCTCGGCGGCTTCTCCCGCGAGGCCCTTGCCGTGCCCCTGGGCGAGGAAGATCGCCGGGATCATCTTGTACGTGGAGCCGTTGCCGAGGCCGCTGAGGACGAAGAGTCCGATGAAGCCGATGAGGAAGACGGTGAGGGATTCGATCACGGAGGCGTAGATCACCACACCGGTCGCGGCGGCCATCGCGGCGAAGGTCGCCAGGGTGATGCGGGCGCCGCCGTGCCGGTCGGCGAGCGCGCCGCCGACGGGCCGGATGAGGGAGCCGAGCAGGGGGCCGATGAAGGTGAGCGAGGCGGCCTGCAGCGGGGTGCGGCCGAACTGGGTCTGGAGCACGAGCCCGAAGGCGAAGCTGTAGCCGATGAAGGAGCCGAAGGTGCCGATGTACAGGAAGGCCATGATCCAGGTGTGGCGGGCCCGTACGGCCTCCTTGGCGGCCCCGGTGTCGTTCTTGACGGGGGCGAGGTTGTCCATGAAGAGCGCGGCGCAGGCGGCGGCGATGATGATCAGCGGCAGGTAGACGCCGAGCACGATCCTGGGGTGCATGGCGCCGGCGGTGCCGATGACGAGGAGGCCGACGAGCTGGACGACGGGGACGCCGATGTTGCCGCCGCCCGCGTTGAGCCCGAGCGCCCAGCCCTTCTTCCGTAGCGGGAAGAAGGCGTTGATGTTGGTCATGGAGGAGGCGAAGTTGCCGCCGCCGACGCCGGTGAGCGCCGCCACCAGGACGAGGGTGGTGTACGAGGTCCCGGGCTCCATCACGGCGAAGGCGAAGCCGGTGGGCAGTAGGAGCAACAGGGCGCTGAAGATCGTCCAGTTACGGCCGCCGAAGCGGGCGACGGCGAAGGTGTACGGGATCCGGATCAGCGCGCCGACGAAGGTCGCGGTGGCGATCAGGAAGAACTTGCCGGCCGGGTCGACGCCGTACTGCGGCCCCATGAAGAGCACCATGACCGACCACAGGCTCCAGATGGAGAAGCCGATGTGCTCGGAGAGCACGGAGTAGAGCAGGTTCCGCCGCGCGATCCGCTCTCCCTTCTCGCGCCAGAAGGTCTCGTCCTCCGGCTCCCACTGCTCGATCCACCGGCCGCCGCCCATGTCGTACCTCCGCGGGTGTCGGGTCCTGGGGCGTCCACAGCCCCGGTCCACCTGCCACTGACACTAGGGAGGTCGCGTTTCAGCCTGGTGCCCCGAGGTGACGGCAACGGAACCTTGCTCTCACCCGGAGTGCGGAGGCCCTGTGAGCGCCGGGGAACGCGCCACCCGGACCCGCTCAGGCGCCCGGCAGCCCCGGTTCGCCCTCCGGGAGCCAGGAGTCGGCCGGGCGGGCGTGCCAGCCCTCCCTGGCGCCGATCTCGGCGGCGGCGGTCCGCAGCGCGTCCAGACCGGGGTGGCGCAGCCCCTTGCGCCACACCAGGCTCACGGGTGACAGGGGTACGGGGTCGACGAGCGGCCGCAGCACACAGCCCGGCATGGGCGGGAAGTCGACGACGGCGAGCACCGGGTTGCGGTGCTTGGCCATGATGCGGCGGAACTCCTCCTTGCCGACGGCGAGCGGCGCGGGCGGGGCGATCTCGATGCCGCGCCCGGCGAAGAGCCGGGCGGCGAGGTCGGTCCATTCGGGTGTGCGGTCGTTCCCCGCGCCCGCGTAGATCCGTTCCCCGGCCAGTCGGGCGAGCGGCACCTCGGGCAGGGCGGCGAGCGGGTGGTCCTCGGGGAGGACCACGGCCATCCGCTCGTACCGCACGAACTGGGAGTCGAGCCGCGCCCGCAGAGCGGCGTCGAGTCCGCCGTACCGGCCGAAGGAGGTGTCGAGCCGCCTGGCGAGGATCTCCCGTGCGGCGCCGGTGAGTCCGCTCTCGTAGCGGGCCATCAGCTCCTGGTCCGGGGCGAGTTCACGGGCCCGGCGCAGGACGTCCTCGGCGGCGAGGCCGGGGCTGTTGAGGTCGACGAGGAGCGGCCGGGGTGCGGCCCGGAAGGCCTCGGTCAGTTCGTCGTGGGCGGCCAGCACCCGGAGTGCGTACGGGAGGAGGCGCTCGCCGTCCGGGGTGAGGGAGACCTGCCGGGTGGTCCGTACGAAGAGATCGGCGCCCACCTCGCGCTCCAGGCGCCGGATGTCACGGCTGAGGGCCTGCTGGGCGACGTAGAGGCGGGTGGCGGCACGGGTGAAGTGGAGCTCCTCGGCGACGGCGGTGAAGGCGCGCAGGAGGCGGGGGTCGATGTCGCGCGGTGCGGGGGATGCCGACGCGGTGGATGATGCCGGGGAGACCATCGCCGCATTTAACAACACAGATGCGTGAATGGCCACCGAACAGGTGTTGGACCCAACCCGGCCCCTCCCGCGAGCCTTGATCCATGCCGCAACCGGACCTCACCCTGACCCCGGCGGGCCCGGCCCTCGCCCCGCGCTACCGCGACCGCGCACCCGTCGGCCTCCGCCACGGCGACGGACCGACACGCACCCCCCGCAACCCGTACCTCCGCCTCTTCACCCTCCCCGGCACCCGCGCCTTCACGGCCGGCAATCTGATCGCCCGACTGCCCATGGGCATGTTCGGCGTCAGCGCCGTGATCATGATCGCGGCGGCGTACGACTCCTACGCCCTCGCCGGCGGCGTGACCGCCACCGGCATGGCCGCCGGAGCCCTCACCGCCCCCTGGATCGCCCGGCTCGTCGACCGGTACGGCCAGGCGCGGATCGCCGTCCCCGCCACCGCCTACGCGGTCCTCGGCCACCTGGTCCTGCTGCTCTGCGTCCACGGGAACGCCCCCGCCTGGGCCCTGTTCGCCACCACCGCGCTCACCGCCACCGCGCCCAACACCGGCGGCATGTCCCGGGCCCGCTGGGCCCATCTCCTCAAGGGCGACCGGGACGCCCTGCACACCGCCAACGCCTTCGAGCAGGCCACCGACGAACTCTGCTTCACGCTCGGGCCGGTCGTCGCCGCGCTGCTCTGCTCGACCCTCTTCCCCGAGGCCGGCACCCTCGCCGGCGCCGTCCTGTTCCTCACCGGCGTCCTGATCTTCGCCGCCCAGCGCTCCACCGAACCGCCGGTCGGGCCCCGCACCACCGCGGGCTCCCCGCTGCGGGTCCCCGGCATGGCCCCGCTCCTGGCGGTCTTCCTCGCCACCGGGGCGGTCTTCGGCTCCATGGAGGTGGTGACCGTGGCGTACGTGGACGGCCCCGTCGCCGGTCCGGTACTGGCCCTCCAGGCCGCGGGCTCCTGCGCGGCCGGCCTCCTCTACGGACGGGCCCGCCACACCGTCCGGCTCCGCACCTGTCTGGCCGCGATGGCCGTCCTCATGACGATGCCGCTGCTCGCCGCCTCGACCGGCTCACTGCTCGCCCTCGCCGGCGGACTGCTCCTGGCGGGCATGGCGACGGCCCCGACGCTGGTGACGGGCATGGGCCTGGTGCAGCGCCTGACCCCGGCACCCCAGCTCAACGAGGGCATGACGCTGGCCGTGACCGCTCTTCTCGGCGGCATCGCGGCCGGCTCCGCCACCGGCGGCTGGGCCGCCGACCACGCCCCCTTCGCCGCCTTCGGCTTCCTGATCCCGGCCACCGCGGCGACCCTGGCACTCGCCCTCTGCGCGGCGACCATGACGATCACAGGGCCCCCATCCACCAAACTTGTACGAGTTTCCGGTACCATCTAGGTACCATAAACTCGCACGAGCCGGAGGAGCGGACGCCATGTCCATAAGCGCCAGCGAAGCCAGGGCGACCCTGTTCCCCCTGATCGAGCGCGTCAACACCGATCACGACCCGGTGCGCATCACCTCCAAGAACGGCGACGCCGTCCTCATGTCGGCCGACGACTACGACTCGTGGCAGGAGACCGTCTACCTGCTCCGCTCTCCCGCCAACGCCCTGCGCCTGATGGAGGCCGTGGCCCGCGACCGCGCGAGCGCTCCGACGGTCGCCAAGACCATGGACGAACTGAGGGACCTGGCCGGGGGCGAGGAATGAGAAGCGTCCACTTCGACCCTGCCGCCTGGGAGGACTTTCGGTTCTGGCTCGCCTCGGACCGGAAGACGGCCCGCAGGATCACCCGCCTGATCGGCGTGATCCAGCGCGACCCCTTCAGCGGGATCGGCAAGCCCGAGCCGCTGAAGGGTGACCTGTCGGGCTACTTGTCGCGCCGGATCGACGACGAGCACCGACTCGTCTACCGGGCGGACGACAAGGAAGTGAAGATCCTCAAGGCCCGCTATCACTACTGACGCATGACAAAGGCCCGGCAGTCCGAAGACTGCCGGGCCTCTGCCCACATGGGATGAGGTGTCCGAGGGGGCATGCCACTCGGACGCTCGGTGGAGATGGCGGGAATCGAACCCGCGTCCAACGGTACGGAAACAGGGCTTCTCCGTGCGCAGTCCGCTACGAGTTTCTCAGCCCCGGAGATCACGCGGACAAGTCTCCGACGGGCTCAGTCACTGTTTGATTTCCCTCCAACCCCCGTGACCGGGGCTAGAGGTTTAGATCCCTAAATGACGCCAGGATCCGGGTCGGGACCACCCCCGGGCTGACGCTCCTCACAGAGGCTTCTTGTCGTTACCTAAAATTAGGCAGCGAGGGCGAAGCGGGAGTTATCGCTCTTGGAGTTGGCGATTATTGGTTGCGACATATGGTTAACGAGATCATTGCCGCTTCCTCGACACGCTTCCCCTGCATCGGTATCCGCTGTCGAAACCGATCATCCCCATGTTTATTTTTCAAGTGCACACCTACTGCGAGGCGGGCACGACCCATCGTACGTGACCGACGGGTGCCGTCGCCAGCGTATTAACCCCGACCGCGCCGCTAGGCGGCCTGGGCCGCCCGCTGCTTGCGCTTGGCCGCCGCGATGGCCCGGTTCGTCTCGCGGGTGTCCTGCTGCTCGCGCAGGGTCTGGCGCTTGTCGAACTCCTTCTTGCCCTTGGCGAGCGCGATCTCGACCTTCACCCGGCCGTTGAGGAAGTACAGCGCCAGGGGCACGATCGTGTGACCCGTCTCCTGCGACTTCGCCTCCAGCTTGTCGATCTCCTCGCGGTGCAGCAGCAGCTTGCGCTTCCGCTTCGCCGAGTGGTTGGTCCAGCTGCCCTGCATGTACTCGGGCACATGGATGTTGTGCAGCCACGCCTCATGGTTGTCGATCTGCACGAAGCCGTCGGCCAGCGAGGCGCGGCCCATCCGCAG
This sequence comes from Streptomyces sp. NBC_01077, assembly GCF_045162855.1. NCBI lineage: Bacteria > Bacillati > Actinomycetota > Actinomycetes > Kitasatosporales > Streptomycetaceae > Streptomyces > Streptomyces sp. NBC_01077. The sequence goes on from NZ_CP108669.1 coordinate 4,015,853, forward strand.
CGACTTCACCTCGGTGCCCATGAGCACCACACCGCACTCGTAGGTGTCGACGATGTGGTAGTCGTGGCGCGCCTTCTTGTTCTGCGCGATGATCTTGCGCTCGGGCGCCTTGTCCTGGTTCTTCTTCGCAGGCTTGCCCTGCACGTTCACGAGTCCCTTTGCCATAGTGCGGTCATTTTCGCACTACGAGCCCCCTCCGAGGCCACTCAATACTGTCTTCGCCCGTTCTTCCGCCCGTTCACCGGCCGCGAGGTCGGGGACGATGCCCCGGCCGTCCACCGCGTGACCGGCCGGTGTGCGGTAGTGGCCGACGGTCAGCTCGGCGACGGAGCCGTCCGGCAGCGTGCTCGGCATCTGGACCGAACCCTTGCCGAAGGTGCGCGAACCGACCGTGACGGCTCGGCCCCGGTCCTGGAGGGCGCCGGTGAGCAGCTCGGCCGCGCTCATCGTGCCCCCGTCGATCAGTGCCACCAGGGGCCGGCCGGTGTCGCCGCCGCCCTCCGCGTACACGGCCCGCTGTTCGCCCTGCACGTCGTACGTGGCGACCAGACCGCCGTCGAGGAAGGCGGAGGCGGCCACGGCGGCCTCGGCGACCAGGCCGCCGGCGTTGCCCCGCAGGTCCAGGAGGACTCCTGCGCCTGCCGGGGCGGCCCGTACCGCGTCACGTACGCGCGTGCCCGCGCCCTTGGTGAAGGCGGCGACCCGGATCACCAGGGTCCCGTCGTCGAGGCGGCGGACGGTGACCGGCTCCGTGGCGAGCCGGGCCCGGTGCAGGGTCTGTGTCCAGGCGGCGCGGCCGCGCTCGACCCGGAGGGCGACGGTGGAGCCGGCGACGCCGTCGCCCCGCAGGAGGGCGACGACCTCGGAGACCGAGAGCCCGTCGACCGGGCGCCCGTCGACGGAGACGAGCCGGTCGTCGGCCCGGATTCCGGCCCGCTCGGCGGGGCCGCCGGACTGCACCCGGGTCACCCGGACCCTCCCTTCGGCGGCCCGGCCGGCGGAGAGCCCCACACCGGTGTAGGCGCCGTCGAGGGCCTGCTCGAACTCGGCGTACTCCCTCTTGTCGTACACCGCGCCCCAGCGGTCGCCGCTGCGGCTGACGAACTCCTCGGCGGCCTGCTTGCCCGACTTGCCGTCGGCCATGGCGTCGGCGGCGGCCCGGCTCAGAGCGGCGCTGTCGACGGTCGTACGCGCCGTACGGTCGGGAGGCCGCTCCCCCGCGCGTGCGGAGGCGCCGGCGGACTCCTGCCGGGGCAGTGAGCCGGTGGCGGCGGCGGTGGCCAGGACTCCCGTGAAGACCAACGTCAGAACGGCCCCACGGAGTACTCCGCGGGGCCGGATACAGAACTGGTCGGTGCCGGCCGGCATGGCGCCCACTCTAGGACAAGGCAATGGCGCCGCACGGGCTTTGCCCGTACGACGCCATCCGCCGTCAGAGGTGTCTTGTCACACCTTCAGGTACTTGCGCAGCGCGATGAAGGCAGCCACGGCCGGCATCAGCAGACCGATGGCGATCACCAGCGGCAGCTTGGCGAGGACGGCGTCCCAGCCGATGAAGTTGACCAGCTGCATCTTCTCCGCGAGCGCGATGCCGTGGTCGATCAGGAAGTACCGGCCGACGAGCAGCAGTACACAGGCGACCGCGCCACCGAGGAGGCCGGCGAACGCGGCCTCCATGATGAACGGCATCTGGATGTAGAAGCTGGACGCGCCGACGAGCCGCATGATGCCGGTCTCACGACGGCGGCTGAAGGCCGAGACGCGGACCGTGTTGACGATCAGCATCAGCGCGATGACCAGCATCAGACCCATGACACCGAGGGCGGCGATGTTCATGCCGTTCATCAGGTCGAAGAGGTTCTGCAGGATGTTCCGCTGGTCCTGCACCGACTCGACGCCGTCACGGCCGGCGAAGGCGGTGGCGACCACCTTGTACTTCTCCGGGTCGTCGAGCTTGACCCGGAACGACTCCTGCATCTGATCCGGCGTCACGACGGAGGCGATGGCGGTGTCGCCGTACTGCTCCTTGTAGTGCTTGAACGCCTCGTCGGCCGTCTCGTGCATGACGGACTCGACGATGTCCATCTTCCTCAGATCGGCCTCGATCTGCTCCTTCTGCTGCGCCGTGACCGCGCCCTTGGCGCACTTGGCGGCCGAGGCCGCGTCGGCCTTGTTGCAGAGGAAGATGGAGACGTTGACCTTGTCGTACCAGTAGTCCTTCATCGTGCTGACCTGCTCGCGCATGAGCAGCGCACCGCCGAACAGGGCGAGCGAGAGGGCCACGGAGACGATGACGGCGAACGTCATCGTGAGATTGCGCCGGAGACCGACGCCGATCTCGGAGAGCACGAACTGAGCGCGCATGGTGTGTTCTGTCCCCTACCTGCTCAGTGCTGGTAACCGTAGACGCCGCGGGCCTGGTCGCGGACGAGGCGGCCCTTCTCGAGCTCGATGACGCGCTTGCGCATCTGGTCGACGATGTTCTGGTCGTGGGTCGCCATGACGACGGTGGTCCCTGTCCTGTTGATGCGGTCGAGCAGCTTCATGATGCCGACCGAGGTCTGCGGGTCGAGGTTGCCGGTGGGCTCGTCGGCGATCAGCAGCATCGGGCGGTTGACGAAGGCCCGGGCGATGGCGACGCGCTGCTGCTCACCACCGGAGAGCTCGCCCGGCATCCGGTCCTCCTTGCCTCCGAGGCCGACCAGGTCGAGCACCTGCGGCACGGCCTTGCGGATCTCGCCGCGCGGCTTGCCGATGACCTCCTGGGCGAAGGCCACGTTCTCGGCGACGGTCTTGTTGGGAAGGAGGCGGAAGTCCTGGAAGACGGTGCCGAGCTGACGCCGCATGTGCGGCACCTTCCAGTTGGAGAGCCGGGCCAGGTCCTTGCCGAGGACGTGCACCTGGCCTTGGCTGGCGCGCTCCTCGCGGAGGAGCAGCCGCAGGAAAGTCGACTTTCCGGAGCCGGACGAACCGACGAGGAAGACGAACTCCCCCTTCTCGATCTCCAGGGATACATCCCGGAGCGCGGGGCGGTTCTGCTTCGGATAGGACTTGGAGACGTTGTCGAATCGGATCACGGATGCACCACGGTCGGCCGGGAGTAGGTGTGCGTGACCTTACGCGACCGGGGAAGACCCGCGCAGTCGCGGTTCCGGCTTGCGACGTTTATCCTTTTCGCCCTTCCGGACGGAACGGGCGCAATCCGGTGGGGCGCGCCGAAACGCCGTCGAGCTGGCAGAGTGGTAGGGGGAACGTCCGGACCCCACCGGACGTTGTCCTGGTGTGAAGCCCAGTGCGGGAGGAGGAGAGCGCATGACCTACGACCGACTGGTGTGCGCCAACTGCGCGGCCCCGGTCGCCGAGGGCCGCTGCCCCGTCTGCCGCGCGAACCGGGAGCGACTGACCCCGCAAGGCGGTCTCTCGCCCGCGATGCTGCTGACGCTGGCGATCGCCCTGCTGGCCGCGATCGCGCTGCTCGCTGCGGTCCGTACGGTCTAGCGCGACCGCGCGGCGTCCACACGAGCCGGAACCATGAGGAAGGGCCGGGGAGCATCTCCCCGGCCCTTCCTCATGCTCTGCACGTCATGCGCTGCACGCATCCACGCACGCGGGTGGATCAGACGGCGGTACGACCACCGGCGACGAGACGCGGCAGCATGCGGAAGCCGATGCCACCGGCGATCATGGTCGCGGCACCGATGATCAGGAACGAGGTCTCGGCCGCACCGGTCTCGGCGAGCTCCTCCTTCGCCTGACCCTGCTGCACGGGCTGCGAGCCGGCGTTGTTGGTGTCGGTGTTGTTGTTGCCGGTGTCCACGCACTCGGCGCCGTCGAGGTCGACGGTGCAGGTACCGGCGTCACCGTTGTCGGTGTTGTCGTCGCCCGGGGTGGTCGGCGGCTGGGTCTGGCCCGGGCCGTCCGTGTCGCCCGGCTCCGGCGAGGTCGGCGGCGTGGTGACCGGCGGCTCGGTGGTGGGCGGCTCCGTCGTGGGCGGCTCCGTGGTCGGAGGCTCCGTGGTGGGCGGCTCCGTCGTCGGGGGCTCCGTGGTCGGAGGCTCCGTCGTCGGCGGCTCGGTGGTCGGAGGCTCGGTGGTGGGCGGCTCCGTGGTCGGAGGCTCCGTCGTCGGCGGCTCGGTGGTCGGAGGCGCCGTCGTCTCACAACCGAGGTCACCCGGTATGCACGTGGGCGTCGGCGTCGGGCCGTCGCTCTCGCCGAAGGCGCCCACGGCCTGCGCCGCACCCGCCGCGGTGAGCGACGCGCCGGCGGCGATCACGGCACCGGCGGCGATGCGCGCGATACGGACTCGCAACTGCTTGGTCATCTGGCTGCTACCCCCAGTAGCTCATCTCGTCATGGGGCAGCGCTCGGGGCACGCGACAGAGGCGGCTCACTACTGGGCCGGCCCCCGTTCGCACGCGCCCCAGAAATGCGCATGCCAGTACGCCACCCTTCCGACTTTCCGATGAAGCGTCAAGGTCGTTGCGCGTGCGATGCCCGAAAGATCACCAGGTGTCCCACATGCGACGATGCAACTGTGATGTAAACCCGGAACTCCGGGCCCCACACCACCAGTTACCTTGTCGACAAAGCGCCCTCACGGACCTGATTCCGCTTGCGCCAGCGAATCCGCCGACCGGACGGACGCGGCAGGACACGACGACGACGGGCCCCGCACCGTGACGGTGCGGGGCCCGGACATGCCGTGCCGCGGGGTTACTTGTCCTGCTGCTTGCGCCAGCGGATGCCGGCCTCCAGGAAGCCGTCGATCTCGCCGTCCAGGACGGCCTGCGGGTTGCCGACCTCGAACTCCGTCCGCAGGTCCTTGACCATCTGGTACGGGTGCAGGACGTACGAGCGCATCTGGTTGCCCCAGGAGCTGCCGCTGTCCTTCAGGGCGTCCATCCTGGCCCGCTCCTCCTGGCGCTGACGCTCGAGCAGCTTGGCCTGGAGGACGTTCATGGCGCTCGCCTTGTTCTGGATCTGCGAGCGCTCGTTCTGGCAGGAGACGACGATGCCGGTCGGGAGGTGCGTGATGCGCACGGCCGAGTCGGTCGTGTTGACGCCCTGACCGCCCGGACCCGAGGCGCGGTAGACGTCGACGCGCAGCTCGGACTCGTCGATCTCGACGTGGTCGGAGGACTCGACGACCGGCAGGATCTCGACACCGGCGAAGGAGGTCTGGCGACGGCCCTGGTTGTCGAAGGGCGAGATGCGGACCAGGCGGTGGGTGCCCTGCTCGACGGAGAGCGTGCCGTAGGCGTACGGCGCCTTCACCACGAAGGTGGTCGACTTGATGCCGGCCTCTTCCGCGTACGAGGTCTCGTAGATCTCGGTCGAGTAGCCGTGGCGCTCCGCCCAGCGCAGGTACATGCGCTGGAGCCGCTCGGCGAAGTCGGAGGCGTCGACGCCACCGGCCTCGGCTCGGATGTTGACCAGGGCCTCGCGCTCGTCGTACTCGCCGGAGAGGAGGGTGCGGACCTCCATCTCGTCGAGGGCCTTGCGGACGGAGACGAGCTCCGTCTCGGCCTCGGCGAGGGTGTCCGGGTCGTCCATCTCCTCGGCGAGCTCGAAGAGCACCGCGAGGTCGTCGATGCGCCCGCGCAGGGTCTCGGCCTTGCGGACCTCGGCCTGGAGGTGCGAAAGCTTGCTCGTGATCTTCTGCGCCGCCTCCGGGTCGTCCCACAGGGACGGCGCCGCGGCCTGCTCTTCGAGCACGGCGATGTCGGCCCTCAGCTTCTCGAGGTCCAGGACGGCCTCGATCGACCCCATGGTCGAGGAGAGGGACTTCAGCTCTTCGGATACATCGACGACTGCCACGCGTCCAGCGTAACGGCTCGCCGCCGCTGCTACGGCAGTGAGGACTGCTTGGAGTCCTGCGGCGGGGTGTCCGCGTCCCCCGAGGCCGCGAGGTAGCCGCCCGCGCCGAGCGCGCCCGCGACGACGACCGCCGCGATGGTCAGGGTGATCCGGCGCTTGCGGACCGCCTCGGCCTTGTGGCGGGCCGAGCCGGGTCTGCGGGCGCCCGCGGGGCGCGGGGCGCGGGCCGTGCCCAGGGGGCCGCCGGAGAGCTCGTCGGGGGCCGGGACCCGCATGGAGGTGTGGGTGTCGCGGTTGGAGTCGGCGGAGGCGCCGGGGACGAGCGGGACGGCGGCCCGGCGCGGGCCGGGCTCACCGGCGCCCGTACCGGTCGCGTACGTGTCCTCCTCGTACGGCTCCGGCGCCGGCTCCGCGTCGGGCTCGTCCACGTCGAGCGGCGGGATGCCCTTGAGCAGCGGCAGGACGTCCTTGAGGCGGGCAGCCAGCTCGGAGGCGCGCAGCCGGGAGGCCGGCGCCTTCGCCAGGCACTGCACGATCAGCTGCCACAGCTCCTCGGGGATGCCGGGCAGCGGAACGACGGTCTCGGTGACGTGGCGGCGCAGGACCGCGCCGGGGTGGCCGCCGCCGAAGGGCGTGAAGCCGGCGAGCAGCTCGTACAGGACGGTCGCGAGCGCGTAGATGTCGACGGCGGCGCGCGGCGGGAGGCCCTCGACGATCTCGGGGGCGAGGTAGTCGGGGGTGCCGATGATCCGGGTGGCCTTGGTGCGGCCCGGCGTGTCGATCAGCTTGGCGACGCCGAAGTCGGTGAGGAGGGCGGGGTGGGCGCCGCCGGGCCCGAGGGGGCCCTCCATGTCGAGCAGGATGTTCTCCGGCTTGACGTCCCGGTGGACGACCCCGGCGGCGTGCGCGGCGGCGAGGGCGTCGGCGACGTCGGCGATGATCGCGACCGCGGCCTCGGGGGCGAGCCGCCGTTCCCGGTCGAGCCGGGTGCGCAGGTCGGTGCCGCGCACCAGGTCCATGACGAGGGCCAGGTCGTTGCCGTCGACGACGAGGTCGCGGACCTTGACCACCCGGGGGTGGTCGAGGCCGAGCAGGGCGGTCCGCTCCTGCACGAAGCGGCCGACGAGCTCCTGGTCGGAGGCCAGGTCCTCGCGCAGCAGTTTGACGGCGACGGGACCCTCGGGCCCCTCGCCGAGCCACACCGTTCCTGCACTGCCCCGCCCCAGAATCTGGTGGGTGGTGTAGCGGCTGCCGATGTTCCGTGCCAAGACTGCTCCCTCAGCGGCTGCGGTTCGCGTGCAAAGTTACGCGTCCACGGCCGCCGGTCGTCACTTCCGAGGGGAAATCACCCCTCGGAAGTCGATAAATCGGCAGCATTACTGTCCCGTACCGCCGGTAGTACCCCCGGAGCCGGTGCTTTCGCCGAACGAGGAGAACCAGTCGGTGACCTTCGCGATGCCGTCGCCGATGGCCTCCCAGTAGCCCTTGCCCTCGGCGATCCAGTCCTGGAGCGGGGTCAGCTCCCAGACGAGCCAGCCGGCCACGACGAACAGCACGATCATGACCAGGCAGCCCTTGAGGCAGCCGAGGCCGGGGATCCGCACCGGGTTGGCGCTGCGCTGACGCGGCGGACGCGGCTCGCGCGGGGCCGGCGGCGGGGCCTGGGGTGGCGACTGCGGCGGGTTGTACTGCTGCTGGGGCGGCGCGTACTGCTGCGGGGCGGGCGGCGGCGCGTACTGCTGCGGCTGGTGCTGCTGCTGATGCTGCGGCGGGTACGGCTGCTGGGGCCGCTGCTGCGCAGGCCGCTGCGGCGGGTACTGCCGCGGCTGCTGCTGCCCGTACTGGCCGGGCTGCTGGTTCTGCGGGGGCTGCTGCTGCCGCTGCGGGCGGCGGCGCAGCGGGTCCTGGCTCGGGTCCAGGTACTGCACCTGCGTCTGCTCGTTGCGGTCGCGGGCCGCGCGGAGCTGGCTCTGCCAGGGGTGCGGCTCCTCGGACTGCGCGCCCTGTCCGGACTGCGGCGGCTGCGGCGGTACGGGGGGCATGACGGCCGTCGGGTCGGCGGCGCCCGCCGTGCCGCCGGTCGGCATGACGCTGGTCGCGCCGGCGGGGTCGTACTGCGGCGGCATCCCGGCGCCGCTGGGCAGCACCTGGGTGGGGTCCGCGGCCCCCTGGGCCTCCGGGGTCTGCGGGACCGGTGCGGGCGCCGGATCCGGGGCGAGGAGCGCGCCGACGCCGTCGGCCGCCTCGATCTGGGCGGGCGGGGAGTGCACGCCGATGCCGGCGGCGACCGCGCGCAGACCGCGCGCGAGGTTCACCGCGCTCGGCCGCCGGTCCGGGTCCTTGCTGAGGCAGCGCTCTATGACCGTCCACAGCGGTCCGGGCACGGTCGAGGGCCGGCGCGGCTCCTCGCTGAGGTGCCGGTGGAGGACCTCGAGGGCGGTGCCGCCCGCGAACGGGGGCCGGCCGGTGACCAGCTCGTACAGCAGGATGCCCGCGCCGTAGATGTCGACGGCGGAGGTCTGCGGGCGGCCCTCGGCGGATTCCGGCGCCACGTACGCGGGCGTGCCGACGAACTCGTGGGTGCGGGTCAGGCCAGGGGAGTCCGCGAGGCGCGCGATGCCGAAGTCGGTGAGCATCGGGTGCATCTGGCCGCCCTGCTCGGCGAGCAGGACGTTGGCCGGCTTCAGGTCGCGGTGGACGACGCCGTCGGCGTGGCTGGCGGCGAGCGCGTCGGCGATCTGGGCGGTCAGGAGGGCGGCGGCGACCGGGGTGAGCGGGCCGTTGTCCCGGATGTACCGGTGCAGGTCGGGGCCGTCGACGAGGTCCATGACGAGCGCGAGGACATCGCCCTCGACGACCAGGTCGCGGGTGCGCACGATGTTGGGGTGGGTGAGCCGGAGCAGCACGGACCGCTCGCGCAGGAAGCGCATCACGATGTCCGCGTCGTTGGCCAGCTCCTCCTTGAGGACCTTGATCGCGACGGTCTCGCCGGGCTGGCCGGCCACGGCCGCCTCGGAGCCCGCCGTCTCCCGCTGGCGGGCTCGCCAGACGGTGCCCGTGGCGCCGCGGCCGAGCGGCTCCTCGAGCAGGTACTTGCTGCCGATAGGCCGCACGTCACGCGCTCCCTGCTGATCGTGGTCCTGGGTGATCCGGTGCTGTTTCCCGGGGTCCCTGTCCTCAGTTGTGACCCGTCCGGGTGTCCGACCCACTTTAGTGCCGCCGGACGAGGTACAGGCCGGTCGTCCACAGGCCGGTTCCGCTGCCGGTGGACGGGGCCGGTGGGGGGCCGGCACCTGTCGGGCGCGGGCCGGGCCGGGTCCGCCGCGGACCGGAGGCGCCCGGACCGGACCCGTGTTTCCGCCCGGCTTCTGTCCGGAAGAAGACGCTCCTGGAGGCGCGACGGTTGCCGGGCAAGTTCCGAAGGCATGCTCAACCAGGCACTTTTGCGTTCACAGCCGACCATTCAAGATCACTTCCGGCCGACCCGGGGGCGGGTTGTCGGTGGCAGGTGCGAGGATGCCTCCAGCACGTCGCATCGGAGGGGTCGGGAGCCCCCGCGCCGTGCCGACCTGTACCGGGCGACGCGTCCGTGCCGGGTGGGGGGAGTCACAGGGCGGTTCCCCTGCCGGGCATCTCGCGCAGAAGGGACCGCTGACGGCGATGCAGATCCGGCTGACCGTCCTCGCGCCGTACGCCGGCCATGGCGCCGGGCGTACCTGCGACGTGCTCGTCACGGCCCCGGCCGGGACGGCTCTGGCCGCCGTGGCCTCGAATCTCGCCGCCGCCGTCACCGGCCCCGACACCTCCGCCTCGGGCACCACCGTGCTCTACGCGGGCGCGGAGCGGCTCGACAGCCGGCGCTGCGTGCTCGGCGAACCCCCGCTCGTCGACGGCGCGGTCCTCTCCCTCCAGGTCCCCGGCCCCGACGACCGCGTCGGCGAGACGGCCGCGGCCCGGCTGCACGTGGTGGCGGGCCCGGACGCGGGTGGAGTGCACCTGCTGCACGGCGGACCGATCAGAATCGGCCGTTCCGTGGACGCCGATGTGCCGCTCGACGACCCGGACGTCTCCCGCGCGCACTGCACGGTGACCGTCGGCGAGGACGGCCGGGTCACGGTCGCCGACCGGGGCTCGACGAACGGTACGACCCTCGACGGCGTGCCGGTCGGCGACCGCCCGGTCCGCTTCCTCCCGGGCGCGCTGCTGCGCCTCGGCGAGTCCGCCCTCCGCCTGACCGGCCCCGGCGACGACCTCGGCGGTACGGACACGAGGACGACGGCCCCCGACGGCGAGGGTCACCTGCGGGTCGCGCCCGGAGCGGACGACCGGGACGCGGCGGACCGGGCGGCCGTGACCGACCGTCCCGGCCACGCGGGCGTGCCCCGGACGGCTCCCGGCGGACCGGCGGACGACACCACCCACGGCGGGGCGCGCGGCGTCCCGTTCGGCGCCCCCGAGAGCGCGTACGACGACCCGTACGGCCCCGGCCGCGGTGCGGGCTCCCCCGGCGCCGGTCGCGGCGCCGACTCACCCGGCCACGCGCGCGCGGGCGACCACGACGGCTACGACCGCCACGACGGGCCCGGCGGCGGCGAGGCCCACAGCAGGACCCGCCCGTCCCGCGCCGACGCGCCCTCGGCACCGGCCGACTCCCCGCGCCCGGGCGGCAAGCGCGGCCTCGGCGCCTGGGCCCGGCGTCTGGCGGGCGGGCGCGAGGAGCTCCCGAACCCCACCGCCGACCCCCGGACGGCACCGGAGACCCACGCGGGCACCCGGACGGGCACCGGCGCCCGGGACGGCTCCCCCGCGCCCGTGCCGGTGGCCGACACCTGGCCCGACCCGGCCACCGTCCTGCTCACCGCCCTCGGTCCCGGCCCACGGCTCTGGGAGCGCGGCCAGGACCACCCCGAATCCCTCGTGGTCCGGCTCGGCACGACCGACCGCGCCGACCTCTCCGGCGTCCCGGTCACCGTGGGACTGCGGGAGGCCGGTTCGCTGGGCCTCGCGGGCCCCGCCGACCGGCTCGCCGGTCTCGCCCGCTCGGTCGTCGCCCAGCTCGCCGCCCTGCACTCCCCCTCCGACCTGGAGATCGTGCTCATCAGCGCCGACCGGAACCGTTCGCTCGACGAGCGGCGCCGGGCCTGGGGCTGGCTCGGCTGGCTCCCGCACGTCCGGCCGGCCCACGGCCAGGACTGCCGGCTGCTCCTGGCGTACGACCGCGAGCAGGCCCAGGCCCGTACGGCGGAGCTGACCCGGCGGCTCGACGACGGCCCGCTCGGCCCCGGCTGGCCCAGCGCCGACCACGCGTCCGTCGCCGAGGCGGCGGCCCGCCACGAGGGGCCGACGACGGTCGTGGTCGTCGACGGCGACCCCGGTTCGGCCGCCCTGCGCGAGACGGTGGCGCGGCTGGCCGGAGCCGGAGCGGCGGCCGGCATCCATCTCCTGTGCCTCGCCGAGGCGCCCTCGGCCTCCCCGGTCTCCCCGGTGGCCGCCACGTACGAGACGGCGTGCGCCGCCTCGCTCGCGTTCCGCGAGTGCGGGGCCGCCGCGCTCCTCAGCGGCGACGTGGCGACGGCGCTGCGGCTGCTCCGGACCTCCGGCGGGCGGGTCGCGGGCCACGGCACCGTCGGCGTGGTCGACGCGGTCTCCGTCGCCTGGGCCGAGCGGTTCGGCCGCGCGCTGGCCCCGTTGCGTACGGACACGACGGCAGCGCCGGGCACGCGTGCCGCCGCGCTGCCCCCGTCGGCCCGCCTCCTCGACGAACTGGGGCTCGCCCGTGCCACCCCCGCCTCCCTCATGGCCCGCTGGGCCTCCGCCGGGGACGGCACGGCCGTCCTGGGCACGGGGCCGCGCGGCCCGCTGGCCGTGGACCTCACCCGCGAGGGCCCGCACCTGCTGATCGAGGGCCCGGCCGGAAGCGGACGGACGGAGCTGCTCCGTTCGATCGCCGCCTCCCTCGCGGCCGGTGGCCGCCCCGACCGGCTCGGCCTGCTCCTGGTGGACGGGGCGGGCGGCGACCGCGGCGAAGGACTCGCGGTCTGTACGGAGCTGCCGCACGTCACCGAGCACCTGGTCGCCTCGGACCCGGTGCGGATGCGAGAGTTCGCGCAGGCGCTCGGCGCGGAGCTCAAGCGCCGGGCGGAGATCCTGGGTGACGGCCACTTCGCCGACCGCCGGGGCACGCGCGCGGCGCCCGCCGCCGACCGGATGATCGGCCAGCGCGCGCCGAGCGCGGCGGAGTCCGTGCCCCAGGGCGCCCGCGCGACCGTCCGTCTCCAGGACTCCGGCGACCTCACGGACCGCCCGAGCGGCCGCACCCTCCGCACCGGCGACGGCACGATCGGCTCCCTCCCGAGCACGAGAAGCGGCCGCACGGACGGCCCGTACCCCCCGGCGGACGACCTCGGCGGCCGCCCCAGCGGCCGGATCACGTACTCCGGCGACCTCGACAGCCGCCCCAGCGGGCGAAGCGCGTACCCCGGCGACCTCGACGGCCGGGCGAGCGGGCGGAGCGCGTACCCCGGTGCCGATGACCTCGGAGGCCGATCGAGCGGCCGGGGCACGTACTCCGGGTCCGAGAACCCGGCCGGGCGCACCAGCGGCCGGACCCTCCGCACCGGCGACGACGACCTCACCGACCACCCGGGCGGCCGCATGGCGCGCACGGGCGCGGAGGACCTGGGCGGCCGCCCCAGCGGGCGCGTACCCCGCGCCGGGGCCGAGGACCTCGGCGGCGGGCGCGTGTCCCGACCCGGCGACGGCGACCTCGGCGGGTACGCCGGCGGACGCGTACCCCGTTCCGGCGACGGTTCGCTCGACGAGCGGTCCAGTGCCCGGACACGGGCCGGCGGTGACGCCTTCCTGACCGATACGCCCAGTGGGCGGCTGCCGCGCCGGGACGGCGACGACCGCCCCAGCAGTCGCACCCTCCGCACCGGCGACGGGGACCTCACGGACCGCCCGAGCGGGCGCATCCCCCGCGCCGGAGACGCCGACCTCGGCGGATACCCGAGCGGGCGCGTGTCCCGACCCGGCGACGGCGACCTCGCCGACCGCTCCAGCGGGCGCGTGCCCCGCGCCGCCGGTGAGGAGACGGCCGGGCGGATCCCCCGGCCCGCCACCGGTGAGCACTCCCCCGCCCGCATCGCGGGCCCCGTCCACCTCCCCCGGCTCGTCGTGCTCGTCGACGACTTCGACGCCCTCGTCGCGCCCGCGCTCGGCGCCTCGGGGCGGCCCGCCGCCGGGTCCGTCGTGCGGGCCCTGGAGGCCGTCGCGCGGAACGGTGAGCGCCTCGGCGTACACCTCGTCGCGACCTCCGCGCGTCCCGACCGGACCGCCGACACGGAGCTGGCCCACGGGGCCCGGCTGCGGATCGTGCTCGACGCGCCTCCGGTGACCGCGGGACCGGACGTACCGGCGGCAGGGCGCGGGCGCCTCGGGCATCCTGACGGCCGGGTGACCCCCTTCCAGGCGGGCCGCGTCACCGGCCGGATCCCCCGGACGGCGACGCTCCGGCCCACCGTCGTGCCGCTGGAGTGGGAGCGGATGGGCGATCCGCCCACCCGCCGCCCCGTCCGCGAGCTGGGCAACGGACCGACGGATCTGGCCCTCCTCGCGAGCGCGCTGGACCGGGCCGCCCGCTCGGTCGAGGCGACCCCCGTGCCCCCGCTGACCCCCGCGACCCACGGCTGACTGCACGTCACGAGGGCGTCACGATCGCCCACTTGACACGGAAGGCGGTATTGCGGGGCTCCGTCACCGGGCGTAGACCTGTCGGCACGGGACAGCGAAGCGCACGGGAGAGACGGGGCAGCAATGCGTACAACTCTTCGTCCACGCAGCAGGACCGCGGTGACCATCACGGCGTTCACCGCCATCACCGCGCTCACCCTCGCCGCCTGCGGTGGCGGCGGGTCCGAGAAGGATCCGGGGGAATCCGGGCCCAGCGGGGCCCTCCCCCTCAAGGGCGAGAAGATCGAGGTCGCCGCCGTCTGGACGGGCCCCGAACAGGAGAACTTCACCAAGGTCCTGAAGGAGTTCGAGAAGCGCACGGGTGCGACCGTCACCTTCGTGCCCGCCCAGGACCCGATCGTGAACTTCCTCGGTACGAAGATCGCGGGCGGTTCGCCGCCGGACATCGCGATGCTCCCGCAGGTCGGCGCGATCCAGCAGGCCGCCGCCCAGAAGTGGCTGAAGCCGGTCGGCCCGGAGGCCGAGGCCCAGCTGGCCGCCAACTACTCGCCCGGCTGGCAGCAGCTCGGCGCGGTCGACGGCACCCAGTACGGGGTCTACTTCAAGGCCGCCAACAAGTCGCTGGTCTGGTACAACTCCGCCGTCTTCGAGAGCGCCGGCGCCACCGAGCCGAAGACCTGGAAGGAGTTCCTCACCACCGCCGAGACGATCTCGGCCTACGGCGTCACCCCGGTCTCGGTCGGCGGCGCGGACGGCTGGACCCTCACCGACTGGTTCGAGAACGTCTACCTCTCCCAGGCGGGCCCGGCCAAGTACGACCAGCTGGCGAAGCACACGATCAAGTGGACCGACCCGTCCGTCACCGCGGCCCTGACCACGCTCGCCGAACTGTTCGGCAAGCCGGCGCTGCTCGCGGGCGGCACGAGCGGCGCGCTGCAGACGGAGTACCCGGTGTCGGTCACCCAGACCTTCACGGGCGGCGACACGCCCAAGGGGGCGATGGTCTTCGAGGGCGACTTCGCGTCCGTCAACATCGCCCAGACGAAGGCGAAGATAGGTACGGACGCGAAGGTCTTCCCGTTCCCCACCGTCGGCACGGGCACCACTCCCGTGGTGACGGCCGGCGACGCGGCCGTGGCCCTCAAGGACACCAAGGGCGCGCAGGCGCTGCTCGCCTTCCTCGCGTCCCCGGACGCGGCGAAGATCTGGGCGGCCGAGGGCGGTTTCCTCTCCCCCAACAAGAACCTGGACCCGTCGGCGTACCCGAACGACGTCCAGCGCGAGATCGCCAAGGCGCTGATCGGCGCCGGTGACGACTTCCGCTTCGACATGTCGGACCAGATGCCGCAGTCCTTCGGCGGGACGCCGGGCAAGGGCGAGTGGAAGGCGCTCCAGGACTTCCTGAAGAACCCGAAGGACATCGCGGGGACGCAGGCGCGTCTGGAGAAGGACGCGGAGAAGGCGTACCGGGCCGCGGCGAAGAGCTGAGGCAGCGCCACATGCCCCGGAACACTCCCCGTCCCCACAGGAGCGGAAGCAGGAGCAGGACGGTCGCGGCGGGGTTCCTGCTGCCCGCCCTGCTGCTGCTCGGCGCGCTCGTCGTCTACCCGATCGGGTACTCCGTCCAGCGCTCGTTCTTCGACCGCTCGGGCTCCTCGTTCGTCGGCCTGGACAACTACCTCTCCCTGGTCACCGACGACTCGCTCCGCACCGCCGTCCGCAACAACGTGATCTGGCTGGTCGTCGCCCCGGTGGTCGCGACCGCCCTCGGTCTGATCTTCGCCGTGCTGACCGAACGCGTGCGCTGGGGTACGGCGTTCAAGCTGGTCGTCTTCATGCCGATGGCGATCTCGATGCTCGCCGCCGGCATCATCTTCCGGCTGGTCTACGAGCAGGACCCGGACCGTGGCGTCGCCAACGCCGTGTGGGTCGGCGTCCACGACACCTTCGCCGAGTCCTCCGGCTTCCCCCGGGCCCGGCCGCTGCCCGTCCATCCGCTGAAGGCGGCCGACGGCGGCGCGTTCGTCACCAAAGAGCCGGTCCGTGCCGGGGAGCCCGTACGGCTTCCGCTGATCGGGGTGGCGCCGGGGCAGATGCCGAAGGAGGCCCGCCCGGCCCGGGAGCCCGCGCCCGCCGGGGGTTCCGCCGGGGACACGGTCACCGGTACGGCCTGGCTGGACTTCACCCGGGGCGGCGGCGGGCGGCAGAACGTCGTCGACCCGGCCGAACTGGGCCTCGCGGGGCTGCGGATCGAGGCCGTACGGGACGGAAAGGTGGTCGCCAGGGCCACGGCGGCGGCCGACGGCACCTTCACGCTGCCCGCCGACCGCGCGGACGGAGCCGTACTGCGCCTGCCCGCGAGCAACTTCCGGGAGCAGTACGACGGCGTGGAGTGGCTCGGCCCCTCGCTCGTCACCCCGGCCGTCATCGGCGCGTACGTGTGGATGTGGGCCGGGTTCGCGATGGTGCTGATCGGTGCCGGGCTCGCCGCCGTCCCGCGCGAACTGCTCGAAGCGGCGCGGGTGGACGGGGCGAACGAGTGGCAGGTGTTCCGCCGGATCACGGTGCCGCTGCTCGCCCCGGTCCTCGCGGTCGTCCTCGTCACCCTGATGATCAATGTGCTCAAGGTTTTCGACCTGGTCTTCGTCATCGCGCCGGGCTCCGCCCAGGACGACGCGAACGTGCTCGCGCTCCAGCTGTACCGCTCGTCCTTCGGTACGGACGCCGATCTCGGGGTCGGCTCGGCCATCGCCGTCCTGCTGCTGCTCCTGGTGGTCCCGGTGATGGTCCTCAACATCCGCCGCCTGCGCCGGGAGGCCCGCCGATGAGTTCCTCCGCCACCCG
The DNA here is from genome assembly GCF_045162855.1 of Streptomyces sp. NBC_01077. Classification (NCBI taxonomy): domain Bacteria; kingdom Bacillati; phylum Actinomycetota; class Actinomycetes; order Kitasatosporales; family Streptomycetaceae; genus Streptomyces; species Streptomyces sp. NBC_01077. Next base: position 4,032,206 of record NZ_CP108669.1, read on the forward strand.
CACGCGTGCGCGTACCGAGGTCTCCACGGAGCTCGCGGGTCCCCCCGCTCCCCGGACGCTCGCCGCGCGCGCCGCCGCCCGTGCCGCCGGGGGCGCGGTCCGGGTCTTCCTCGTCCTGGCCGGTCTGTTCTGGCTGCTGCCGACGGTGGGGCTGCTGCTCTCCTCGCTCCGCTCGCCCTCCGACATCGCGGCGAGCGGCTGGTGGCGGGTGTTGACGGCCCCGGCCCAGCTGACCACCGAGAACTACACCCATCTCCTCGCGAACGACACGATCACCGGCTCCCTGCTCTCCACCGTCCTGATCACCGTCCCGTCCACGCTGCTCGTCCTGCTCCTCGGCTCGTTCGCCGGGTACGCGTTCGCGTGGCTGGAGTTCCCGGGCCGGGACTGGTGGTTCCTCGGGGTGGTCGCCCTGCTCGTCGTCCCGGTGCAGGTCGCCCTCGTCCCGGTGTCGAAGCTCTTCGGGGCGGTCGGCCTCTTCGAGACGACGCTCGGGGTGGTCCTCTTCCACACGGCGTTCGGACTGCCGTTCGCGATCTTCCTGCTGCGGAACTTCTTCGCGGAGATCCCGCGCGAGCTCCTGGAGGCGGCGCGGCTCGACGGGGCCGGCGAGGTGCGGCTCTTCACCCAGGTGGTGCTGCCGCTCGGCGGTCCCGCCATCGCCTCGCTGGGGATCTTCCAGTTCCTGTGGGTCTGGAACGACATGCTGATCGCGCTGATCTTCGCGGACTCGCAGTCGCCGCCGATCACGGTGGCGCTCCAGCAGCAGGTACGGCAGTTCGGCAACAACGTCGACGTGCTGGCGCCGGGGGCGTTCGTGTCGATGGTGGTGCCGCTGGTGGTCTTCTTCGCGTTCCAGCGCCAGTTCGCGTCGGGGGTGATGGCGGGCGCGGTGAAGTAGGACCCTGTTACGCGCTCAGCGCCGCCACGGCCGAGCGCGCCAGATCGTCCACGTACCCCGGGGGCAGCGGCGTACGGACCACGACGACGCGCCAGTAGAGCGGCCCGACGACCAGGTCGAGGACGCGGCCCGGGTCGGTGCCCTCCGGGAGTTCGCCGCGCGCGACGGCCTCGCGGACGATCTGGGTCACGACGCCCTGCTGCCCGTCGAGCAGCGCGGCGGTGACGGCCTCGGCGATCTCGGGCTGCCGGGCCGCCTCGACGAGCAGGTCGGGGATGACCTGTGAGGCGACGGGGTGGCGGAGGGCGTGCGAGGCCACTTCGAGGAGCGCGCGCACGTCCCCGTGGAGGGAGCCGGTGGCGGGCGCCGGCAGGCCCTGGGCGGCGAAGGCGCCGACGAGGTCGAGGACGAGGGCGAGCTTGGACTTCCAGCGCCGGTAGACGGCAGTCTTGCCGACTCCCGCGCGGCGCGCGATGCCCTCGATGGACATCCGGGCGAAGCCGACGGCCGCGAGCTCCTCGAAGACGGCGGCGCGGATGGCCTCGGTCACGTCCTCGCGGAGTACGGCTGCTCCGGCGGGGGCGCGGCGGGGGGTCGGATCGGTCATGAACGGCATCCTAACCAACCGCGACGCCCCGAGGGCGTCACGACGATACGGTTGCGTTCCGACGTGCGATCGCCCTAGTCTCCCCGTAGCGACGATACGGACCCGTTCCATCGCCGACGATGCCCGCACCCTTCGTCGAAAGCGCCCACCCGTGACGACCCAGACGCTCCTCCCGCCGACAGCGGCACCCAAGACCCTCCATGGCCACGACGGCACCGACGGCACCGACGGCACCGACCGCCACGGCGACGACCTGGGCGCGCTCGCCCGGCGCCACGGACTCACCGTCAGCGGCGCCCGTCCCTCACTGCCCGCCTACGCCCGGCAGATCTGGTCCCGCCGCGACTTCATCGCCGCCTTCGCGACCGCCCGCCTGACCGCGCAGTACAGCCAGGCGCGCCTCGGCCAGGTCTGGCAGGTGATGACTCCGCTGCTCAACGCGGCCGTCTACTACCTGATCTTCGGCGTCCTCATGGACGCCAAGCAGGGCGTCGCCGACTACGTGCCCTTCCTGATCACCGGCATCTTCGTGTGGACGTTCACGTCGAACACGATCCTGGCCGGCACCCGGGCGATCAGCGGAAACCTGGGCCTGGTCCGCGCCCTGCACTTCCCCCGCGCGAGCCTGCCGATCTCGCTGTCGCTCCAGCAGCTCCAGCAGCTGCTGCTCTCGCTCGCCGCGCTCGCCATGATCCTGTGCGGTCTCGGCGAGTTCCCGTCGTGGAGCTGGCTGCTCGCCGTCCCGGCGCTGCTCTGCCAGGCGCTGTTCAACACGGGCGTGGCGCTCGTCCTCGCCCGGCTCGCGGCCCGCACCCCGGACATCTCCCAGCTGATGCCGTTCGTGCTCCGGACCTGGATGTACGCCTCGGGCGCGATGTGGTCGATCCAGCACCTGGCGAGCAGCGGACGCTTCCCCGACGCCGTGGTGCTGGCCCTCCGGTGCAACCCGGCGGCGGTCTACATCGACCTCATGCGCTTCGCGCTCATCGAGAGCTACACCTCGGCGCAGCTGCCGCCGCACGTCTGGGCACTCGCCGTCGGCTGGGCCCTGCTGGCCTTCGGGGGCGGCTTCATCTGGTTCTGGAAGGCGGAGGAGACGTACGGCCGTGGCTGACACACAGAACACCCCCACCCTGTGGGCCGACCCACAGAGCACCGCCACCCCGGTGGCCGACCCACAGAGCACCGCCCCCTACACCCCCACCCCCACCCCCACCGTCGTGGTCGACGGCGTCCACATCACGTACACCGTCCACGGCGGGCACACCGGCGGCCGAGGTGCCGCGACGGCCGCCCTGAGCCGCATGCTCCGGCCCGGCCGAGCGCGACCGGCCGGCCGCCGGGTCCACGCCGTGAAGGGCGTCAGCTTCGTCGCGTACCGGGGCGAGGCGATTGGCCTGATCGGTTCGAACGGATCTGGGAAATCCACCCTCCTGAAGGCCATCGCGGGCCTCCAGCCCGTCGAGCGGGGCCAGGTCTACACCCACGGGCAGCCCTCGCTCCTCGGTGTCAACGCGGCCCTCATGAACGACCTCACCGGCGAACGGAACGTGATCCTGGGCGGGCTCGCGATGGGCATGAGCCGCACGGAGATCCGTGAGCGCTACGACGAGATCGTGGACTTCTCCGGCATCAACGAGAAGGACGACGCGATCTCCCGCCCCATGGGGACGTACTCCTCCGGGATGGGGGCGCGGCTGCGCTTCTCCATCGCCGCCGCGAAGAGCCACGACGTCCTGCTCATCGACGAGGCCCTGTCCACCGGCGACGCGCGCTTCCGCCGCCGCAGCCGGCAGCGGATCGACGAGCTGCGGGCCGAGGCGGGGACGGTCTTCCTGGTCAGCCACTCGAACTCGACCATCACGGAGACCTGCGAGCGGGCCCTGTGGCTGGAGGCGGGCACGCTGCGGATGGACGGCCCGGCGAAAGAGGTGGTCGCGGCGTACGAGGAGTTCACCGCGACAGGGTCCAAGAAAAAGGGCAATTAGTGCAATAAGGACTACAGTGCGGAGGGATGACGAACGATCACCCTCAGTCGCCACAGGGAACCGCGTCCGACACCGACACCGACACCGGCTCCGGAGTCGCGCGAGGCCGGCACCGGACCGGCGCCTCGGGAGGCCGGCGCCGGACCGGCACCGAGCTCCCCCGCCTCACCGGGTCCCCCTTCGACTCGGACACCTTCACCTCCGCCACCTTCGTCACGGTCGGCCGCGGCCCCTACGTCGCCGTCGCCTCCGTCTGGCTCCTCACCCGTGTCGGCATGGTGCTGCTGCTCCTCCGCGACACCCTGGGCATCGGCGGTGTCGGCCGCGAGGTGGACCTCTACCAGCACTGGTACGAGCAGTTCGCGCAGGGCACCTTCCCGCCCGGCGACGTCACCTGGCAGTACCCGCCCGGCGCGGGGCTCGTGATCATGTCGCCGGGCGTCCTCCCCTGGCTGCCGTACTTCCAGGCGTTCGTCGCGCTCACCCTGCTGGCCGACGCGGTCATCACCGTCGCCCTCGCCCGCGCCGACAGCGCCCGCCTCACCCACGGCGCCTGGATCTGGGTCTGCGGCCTGCCGCTGCTCCTGCATCTGCCGCTCGCCCGGTACGACGTCCAGACCACCGCCCTCGCCGTCCTCGCGCTGCTCGCGCTCAACGCCCGCTCGACCGCCTCCCACCAGCTCGGCGGGGCGCTCGCGGGCATCGGCGCGATGGTCAAGGTCTGGCCGGCGCTCGCCCTGATCGGCACCCCCCGGGGCCGCACCACCCGCGAGGCCTGGACCGCCGCGGTCGTGGCGGCCCTCGCGCTCCTCGCCACCCTCGCGCTGCTCTTCTCCGAGTCCCTCGGCTTCCTGCGCCAGCAGGGCAGCCGCGGCATCCAGATCGAGTCCCTGGGCGGCACGGCCCTCGCGCTGGCCAAGGCCACCGGCGTCTGGCCGGGCAGGGTCGAGTTCCGTTACGGGGCCTTCGAGTACGTCGGCCCGTACGTCTCCAGCCTCGGCCACCTCGCCCTGCTGCTCACCGTCATCGCCTTCGGCTGGCTGCTCCTCTGGCGCGTACGGGCCCACCGCTGGACCCCGGCCACCCCGCTCGACGCGGCCTTCGCCGCCGTCCTGCTGTTCACCGCCACCAGCCGGGTGATCAGCCCCCAGTACATGATCTGGCTGCTCGGGCTCGCCGCCGTCTGCCTCACCTCGCGCAGCACCGTCATGCGCCCGGTGGCGCTGCTCCTGCTCCCGGCGGCCGCGCTGAGCTCCCTCGCGTACCCCGTCCTGTACGACCAGGTCATCGTCGGCACCACCCAGGGCCTGACCGTCATGGTGCTCCGCAACGGCCTCCTGCTCGGCGCGGCCCTGCTCGCCGCCCGCCGCCTGTGGACGTCGACGGTGACGGGACCCCCCGAAGAGACCGCGTGAGGCGCACAACGGGAAGGGCCCCGCCGGAGAACCGGCGGGGCCCAAGCCATTCACACGACTAGCTGTGCGTACGAAGCAGCGTGCGCATCGTCCGCATCGCCACCGACAGGTTCGCCAGGTCGAAGGTGTCCGAGCCCTGGATCTCCTCCAGGGTCGTCCGCGCGCGGCCCAGGATCGCCGCGTTCTTCTCCTCCCAGTCCTTGAACCGCTGCTCCGGGCTCGACGTGCCGTTCCCGGCCGTCAGGACGTCCGCGGTCAGCGCCGAGTGCGCCGCGAACAGGTCCTCGCGGATCGACGCGCGGGCCATCGACTGCCACCGGTCGCTGCGCGGCAGCTCGATGATCCGGTCCATCAGGTCGGTGATCCGCAGCCGGTCGGCCAGGTCGTAGTAGACCTCGGCCACCGCCAGCGGGTCCTTGCCCATCCGGTCCGCGATCGCGACGACGTCGAGGATCGGGAAGGCGGAGGAGAAGCCGGCGACCCGCAGCGCGACCTCCTCCGGCACGCCGACCTCGGTCAGCTCGTCGACGATCGACTGGTACCACTCCAGGTCCGCGCCGCGCAGCAGGTTCGGCAGCTGCGCCCAGACCTGCTCGACGCGGTCGCCGAAGAACTCGATGTTCTCGGTGAGCTGGAGCGGCTGCGGCCGGTTGTTGAGCAGCCAGCGCGTACCGCGCTCGACGAGCCGACGCGAGTGCAGCCGCATCCGCGTCTGGACATCGGCCGGCACCTGGTTGTCCAGGGCTTCGACGGCGTCCCAGACCTGGCCGAGACGGAAGATGGCACGGGCGGCGGTCTGCGCCCGGACGATCTCCTCGATCGACGCGCCGGTCTCCTCGCGGAGGCGGTGCAGGAAGGTCGAGCCACCGGCGTTGACGGTGTCGTTGACCAGGACGGTGGTGATGATCTCGCGGCGCAGGGCGTGGTTGTCGACGGCCTCGGTGAACTTCTCGCGCAGCAGCGTCGGGAAGTACGCGTGGAGCAGCCCGCGCAGGTACGGGTCGTCCGGCAGCTCCGTACCGATGAGCTCGTCGGCCACCGTGATCTTGGTGTACGCGAGGAGGACGGCGAGCTCCGGCTGGCTCAGGCCGCGGCCGTTGTTGAGCAGTTCGCGGATCTGCCGGTCGTTGGGCAGGAACTCCAGGGACCGGTCGAGGGCCCCGTCGCGACCCAGGCGGCGCATGAACCGCTGGTGGGCGTGGAGCAGGGACGGCGACTGGGCGACGGCGTTGGCCAGGGCCGTGTTCTGCGCGTAGTTGTTGCGCAGGACGAGCGTGCCGACCTCGTCGGTCATCTCCGCGAGGATCTTGTTGCGCTGCTTGACGGTCATGTCGCCCTCGGCGACGAGCCCGTTGAGCAGGATCTTGATGTTGACCTCGTGGTCGGAGGTGTCGACGCCGGCGCTGTTGTCGATGGCGTCGGTGTTGACCTTGCCGCCCCGGCCCTCGGGGCCGCCGGTGCGGGCGAACTCGATACGGCCCAGCTGGGTCGCGCCGAGGTTGCCGCCCTCGCCGATGACCTTGGCGCGAACGTCCTGGCCGTCGACGCGGATGGCGTCGTTGGCCTTGTCGCCGACGTCGGCGTTCGACTCGGCCGAGGACTTGACGTACGTACCGATGCCGCCGTTCCACAGCAGGTCGACGGGCGCGTGGAGCACGGCCTTCATCAGCTCGGCCGGGGTCATCTTGGTGATGCCGTCCTCGATACCGAGGGCGGCCCTGACCTGCGCGTTGACCGGGATCGACTTGGCGCTGCGGGGGTGGATGCCACCGCCCGCGGAGAGCAGCGACACGTCGTAGTCGGCCCAGGAGGAGCGGGGCAGCTCGAAGAGCCGGCGGCGCTCGGCGTACGAGACGGCCGCGTCCGGGTTCGGGTCGATGAAGATGTGGCGGTGGTCGAAGGCGGCGACCAGACGGATGTACTCGGAGAGCAGCATGCCGTTGCCGAAGACGTCGCCGGACATGTCGCCGACGCCGACGACCGTGAAGTCCTCGGTCTGGGTGTCGTGGCCCAGCTCGCGGAAGTGGCGCTTGACGGACTCCCAGGCGCCGCGGGCGGTGATGCCCATGCCCTTGTGGTCGTAGCCGGCGGAGCCGCCGGAGGCGAAGGCGTCGCCGAGCCAGAAGCCGTACGCCTCGGCGACCCCGTTGGCGATGTCGGAGAAGGTCGCGGTGCCCTTGTCTGCGGCGACCACGAGGTAGGTGTCGTCCTCGTCGTGGCGGACCACGTCGAGCGGCGGCACGACCTCGCCCGCGACCAGGTTGTCGGTGATGTCGAGCAGCGCCGAGATGAAGGTCTTGTACGAGGCGATGCCCTCGGCCAGCCAGGCGTCACGGTCCACGGACGGGTCCGGGAGCTGCTTGGCGACGAAGCCGCCCTTGGCGCCGACCGGCACGATGACGGTGTTCTTCACCATCTGCGCCTTGACCAGGCCGAGGATCTCCGTACGGAAGTCCTCACGGCGGTCGGACCAGCGCAGACCGCCTCGGGCGACCTTGCCGAAGCGCAGGTGGACACCCTCGACGCGCGGGGAGTACACCCAGATCTCGAAGGCCGGGCGGGGCGCCGGGAGGTCCGGGATGGCCTGCGGGTCGAACTTCATCGACACGTACGAGTGCGGCGTACCGTCCGCCGTCAGCTGGAAGAAGTTGGTCCGCAGCGTGGCCTTGATGACCGTCAGGAAGGACCGCAGGATCCGGTCCTCGTCCAGGCTCGCGACCTGGTCGAGGGCGCCGTCCAGCTCCTCCAGGATGCCGTCGGTCAGCTCGGTGCCGGCGCGCTGGCGCTCCGGGGACATCCGGGCCTCGAAGAGGGAGACGAGCAGCCGGGTGGTGTGGACGTTGTTACGGAGGGTGTCCTCCATGTAGTCCTGGCTGAAGGTCGCACCGGCCTGGCGCAGGTACTTGGCGTAGGCGCGCAGCACCATGGCCTCGCGCCAGTTGAGCCCGGCGGAGAGGACGAGCGAGTTGAAGTTGTCGTTCTCCGCCTCGCCGGTCCAGGTGGCGGCGAAGGCCTCCTGGAAGCGCTCGCGGGCGTCGTCGCCGACGTAGTCGCCGCCGTTGCCGGTCGGGGCGGGCATCCGCAGGCCGAAGTCGTAGATCCAGGCGTGCGTACGGTCGGCGCAGCGCAGCTCGTACGGGCGCTCGTCGGTCACCTCGACGCCGAGCCGGTTGAGCACCGGGAGCACGGCGGAGAGGGAGATCGGGTCGCCCGTCTTGTAGATCTTGAAGCGGCGCTCGCCGGGGCCCGCGCCGACCGGCTCGTAGAGCGAGAGCGCGAAGTCCTTGCCGCCGCCGGTACGGGCGAGGGCCTCCAGGTGGACCAGGTCGGCGACGGCCGCGCGCGGCGAGTGGTCGGCCTTGTAGCCCTCGGGGAAGGCGTTGCCGTAGCGGCGCAGCAGCTCGGCGGCGCGCTCCTCGCCGCACTCGGCGTTCAGTGCCTCGCCGAAGCCGTCGGACCAGGAGCGGGCGGCCTCGACGAGGCGGGCCTCGATGCGGTCGACATCGGCGTCGGTGAGCTTGGCCAGCTCGGTACCGGGCTTGACGCGGACGACGAAGTGCAGCCGGGACAGGATCGACTCGGTGTTCCAGGCGGTGAAGTCGACGCTGATGCCGTCGAGCTCCTCCTTCAGGAGGTCGATGATCCGCAGCCGGACGCGGGTCGTGTAGCGGTCGCGCGGCAGGTAGACGAGGGCCGAGTAGTAGCGGCCGTACTCGTCCTGGCGCAGGTAGAGCCGCAGCCGGCGCCGCTCCTGCAGGTACAGGACGCTGGTGACGACGGACTGGAGCTGGTCGGCCGGGGTCTGGAACAGCTCGTCGCGCGGGTACGTCTCCAGGATCTGGAGCAGGTCGCGGCCGTCGTGGCTGTTCGGCGAGAAGCCGGCGCCCTCCAGGACCTCCTGGACCTTGCGCTTCACGACCGGGACCCGGCGGACGGACTCGGTGTACGCGGCCGAGGAGAACAGGCCGAGGAAGCGGCGCTCGCCGATGACGTTGCCGTCGGCGTCGAACTTCTTCACACCGACGTAGTCGAGGTACGAGGGGCGGTGCACGGTCGAGCGGCTGTTGGCCTTCGTCAGGATCAGCAGCTTGTGCTCGCGCGCCTTGGCCCGGACGTCCTCGGGCAGCCGGCTGAACGAGGGCGAGACGGGGTGGGCGTGGTGGCCCTCGTCGTCGCCCCCGTGCTGCGGGTCGGAGCGCAGGATACCGAGGCCCGTACCGGGCACGGCGGACAGTGCGTCACCGTTGACCAGCTCGTACTCGCGGTACCCGAGGAAGGTGAAGTGGTCGTCGGCGAGCCAGCGCAGCAGCTCACGGGCCTCCTCCACCTCGGTCGGACGCAGATCGGAGGCGGTGGGCTCGGCCGGCAGGCCCTCGGCGATCCGCATGGCGGCGTCGCGCATCTTGTCCCAGTCCTCGACCGTCTCACGGACGTCGGACAGGACGCGCAGCAGATCGGCGGTGATCTGCTTGAGGTCGGCACGGTCGGTCTCACGGTCGATCTCGACGTGGATCCAGGACTCGGTGAGCGCGTCGTGCGGCAGGTCGCCCTGGATCTGCGCCGACAGGACCTCGATGAGCCTGCCGGTGACATCGCGGCGGACGAGGACCTGCGGGTGGATCACGACGTGGATGCCGCGGCCCTGGCGCGAGAGCTCGTTGGTGACCGAGTCCACGAGGAACGGCATGTCGTCGGTGACGACCTCGACGACGGAGTGGCTGCTAGTCCAGCCGTTCTCCTCGACCGTCGGAGTGTGGACACGCACGTTCGCCGTGCCCTGCGGACGGTTCTCCGCGAGCCGGTAGTGCGAGAGCGCGGCACCGAACACGTCGACCGGGTCCCGGTCGCCGAGGTCCTCCGGCGCGGTGTGCAGGTAGTAGCGCTGGAGGTACTCGAGCACCGTGTCCCGGTCCGGGCGCTCCCCGGCACCCTCCGGGCCCGTCGGAAGTCGCCCCCCGACCGGGCTGTGCTCAGCTACCCGAGCGGCCCTTTCGAGCAGCTCGGCCTTGGCTTCGTCCAGCTTGGTCTGCATGTCCTCTGACTCCTGTCGCGCGCCGTTGCGTGACGTCGGTGGAAGAAAGGACACAACGACGCCTCGACGCGGTGATTCCGGTCGAAGACGACGCTATGCCCGAATGAGAGATGCCCGGGTCGTTATCGGCCACGGAGAGCGGCGCGCCCGGACGGAAGGGATCGGCGAACGCACGGTCGGCCCGGCCGCTGTCGCGGACCGGGCGGCAGCCGGGGGCTTCACTGCCCCCTCGGCGTATCGCGCTGATCACGGGAAAAGCCTATCTCCCCCGACCCCCGAACCGTCATGAGCCGTATGTGTACAAAAGAGGGGGTGGAAGTTTGACGTTATGGACAGCGACACATGTCCTCTTGGCAAAGCGCCCCGACGCGGGCAGCGTGTACGCGAGCATGGGCGCAGCACGGCAGACCGACCATCTGTGATCTGGGAGAGCCATGGCGAAGATCCTGATCGTGACCGGAGACGCGGCGGAGTCGCTGGAGGTGATGTACCCCTACCAGCGGCTGCTCGAGGAGGGTTACGAGGTCGACATCGCGGCCCCGGCCCGCAAACAGCTCCGGTTCGTCGTCCATGACTTCGAGCCCGGCTTCGACACGTACACGGAGAAGCCCGGCTACACGTGGCCCGCCGACCTGGCCTTCTCGGAGGTCGACCCGGGTGCGTACGTGGCTGTGGTGATCCCGGGCGGCCGGGCGCCGGAGTACCTGCGCAACGACCCGGAGCTCCGCAAGATCCTCAAGGCCTTCTTCGACGCGGACAAGCCGGTGGCCCAGATCTGCCACGGACCGCTCCTGACGGCGGCGGTCGGCGGTCTGGAGGGCCGCCGGGTCACGGCGTACCCGGCCCTGGAGCTGGACATGCAGGCGGCCGGTGCGACTTTCCAGGACAGCGCGGCGGTCGTCGACGGCCTCCTGGTCTCCTCCCGGGCCTGGCCGGACCACCCCACCTGGATGCGCGAATTCCTGAAGGTCCTCCGCGCGAAGGCCTGACCGGGGCCACTGCCCCAGGGATGGCTGCGGCCGGTGCGCCGGCCGCAGCCGTGAACGACTAGACCAGCTCCTCCGCGACAGCGACGGCCTCCTCCAGGGAATCCACCACCGGCACCCCCACCCGCGACAACGACGCCCGACTGTGCGACCCCCCGGTGAAGAGCACCGCCTTCGCCCCCACGTGCGCCGCCGCCACCGCGTCATCGGCGGCGTCGCCGATGACGACGACCCGCTCCGCCGGGACACCCTCCAGCGCCGCCAGGTGCCGGACCATGTGCCCGGACTTCCCGTCCGTCGAGGCGTCGACCCGCCCGTCCATCCGCACGAACCGCTCCGCGATCCCGTGCCGGCGCACCAGCGGTATCAGCTCCGCGTGCGGCGCGAGCGACAGCAGCGACTGCGTGAACCCGGACTCCTGCCGCGCCGCGAGCAGCTCCGCGGCCCCGGAGGTCAGCCCGCAGGCCTCGGCCCGCTCCCAGTAGTGCCGATGGAAGGCGCCGTCCATGACGGACCACTCGGCGTCGGTGGGCAGCCGCCCCATGAGCCGCTCGTAGAACTTGGGCACCGGCACCGTGTAGAGCTCGCGGTACTGCTCAAGAGTGATCGATTCGAGCCCGAGCTCGGCGAACGCGGCGTTGGTCGCCCCGATGACCGCGCCGATGTCGTCGAGCAGTGTGCCGTTCCAGTCCCAGACCAGATGCTTGCCGCGCAAGCCGTCGTGCTTCCCCATGAGAAAGACCGTACCCGGCGACGCCGACACTCAAGATTCCGGAGAGGGCTCAGCCCAGCAGCCCGGGAATCTCCTGCACCCCGAACCACAGCAGCTCATGGTCCTCGGCCCCGTCGACGACGAACCGCGCGTCGTCGTCCCCCTGGTCCGCGGCCCCCAGCGCGTCCGCCGCCGCCGTCACGTCCGCCGCCGCGTCGTCCGCGTCCGCGTGCACCGCCGCCGCCTTGGCGAGCCGTACGGGCCCGGCGATCCGCACCTCGCCGATGGAAGCGGCGTCGAGCCCCCGGTCGGGGTCGGTCGCCGCGTCCTTGTCGGCGACGTCGACGGCGACGACGATCCGGCGCCGGGGTGCCTCGGGATCGCCGGCCAGGAGGCGCAGGGAGGCGGACGCGGCCCGGTTGAGCGCCGCGTACTCCAGCTCCTCGATGTCGTCGGAGACGTACCACTCGCGCAGGGCGGGGGTGACGGCGTAGGCGGTCAGCGGACCGGGGCCCAGCTCGCCCGCCTTGTGCGCCTGTGCGAGACCGGGGAGGGTCAGGGGGACGTACACGCGCATGGCTGGCCGCTTTCGTAGACGGAGAGGCCCTCAGGATACGTGCGGAGTCCCCCTTCGGGGTGGCCGACCGACGTCGGCGTACGTCCACCGCAGAAGGCGGCTCCCGGGACCCCGGAGAGCCGGTTTTCCCTCGCGTCACCCGGATAGGTGATTCGGTTTTCGACCGGTCACGTCGCGGCGGACTCCTTGCGGGCCCGCGGAGCCCACCCGTACAAGATCCCCAACGGAAAGTTACCGACCGGTATCACTTGGTTACGAAACGACAGGGGCCCGCCATGACCGCCGCACTCACGACGCAGCCGCAGACCCAGCCGCAGCCGCCGCACCCCGCCACGGCGACCACCCGCCCCCGCACGCCCCGCCCCCGCACGGCCCCGGGCGGCCCGGCAGGCACCCGCCCCCGCGGCCCCGCAGGCACCCACCCCCGCACGAGCAGCCCCCGCACCCTCCCTCCGCACACCGTCTTCGCCGAGCGTCTCCTCGCCGTGCTCAGCGGCGAACGCCCGGTCCACTGGATGCTCGGCCACACCGTCGGAGACGCGTACGAGCAGCTCGTCCGGATCGCCCCCGAGACGCCCCTGCGTTCGCTCGGCCCCCGCCCGGTCCTGCGCCGCTGCTCGGTCCAGCTGGACGACGACCGGACCGCGGTGGAGGCCTTCGCGACGATCGCCACCGGCCCCCGCGTCCGGGCCATGGCGTTCCGGCTGGAGCGCGGCGCCGACCAGCGCTGGCGCTGCGCCGCCGTGGAACTCGACGGCCTCGGCACGACGACCCGCCCCACGGACCGCCCCACGACCCGCCCCACGGCCCAGCCCACGGACCGCCCCGCATGACGAAGGGGCCGGCCGCCCACCGGGCAACCGACCCCTCCGCGAAGAACTCACCGCGTCAGCGGCTCCAGGTCACTTCTTGCGGCGACGCCCGCCGCCACCCGCGTTCTTCTGCGCCTTGCGACGCTCCGCACGCGTCATCCCGTCACCGGAGTCGACGTCGTCCGAGGCGAAGTCGCCCTCGACGACACCGCCGTCACCGTCCACCGTCGGCGCGGAGAAGTGCAGCCGGTCCGGCCGCTGCGGGGTGTCGAGCCCCTTGGCGCGGATCTCCGGACGCCCGGCCCCGGCCGGAACCGCGTCCTCCTTGTCGAGCGACGGACCGCTCGCCTGCACCGGGACCTCCTCGACCTGCTGCTCGACCTGGACCTCCAGGTTGAACAGGTAGCCGACGGACTCCTCCTTGATGCCCTCCATCATGGCGGTGAACATGTCGAAGCCCTCGCGCTGGTACTCGACCAGCGGGTCCTTCTGCGCCATGGCGCGCAGGCCGATGCCCTCCTGGAGGTAGTCCATCTCGTAGAGGTGCTCGCGCCACTTGCGGTCCAGGACGGACAGGACCACGCGACGCTCCAGCTCACGCATGATCTCCGAGCCGAGCTGCTTCTCCCGCGAGTCGTACTGCTCGTGGATGTCGTCCTTGATGGACTCGGCGATGAACTCGGCGGTGATGCCCGCCCGGTCCCCGGCCGCGTCCTCCAGCTCCTCCACGGTGACCTTCACCGGGTAGAGCTGCTTGAAGGCGTTCCACAGACGGTCGAGGTCCCACTCCTCCGCGAAGCCCTCGGCGGTCTCCTGGCGGATGTAGTCGTCGATCGTGTCGTCCATGAAGTGCTGGATCTGCTCGTGCAGGTCCTCGCCCTCCAGGACGCGGCGGCGCTCGCCGTAGATGACCTGGCGCTGCCGGTTGAGCACGTCGTCGTACTTCAGGACGTTCTTGCGCGTCTCGAAGTTCTGGGTCTCGACCTGCGACTGGGCGGAGGCGATCGCCCGCGTGACCATCTTGTTCTCGATCGGCACGTCGTCCGGCACGTTGGCCATGGCCATCACGCGCTCGACCATCTGCGCCTTGAACAGGCGCATCAGGTCGTCGCCGAGCGAGAGGTAGAAGCGGGACTCGCCGGGGTCGCCCTGACGGCCGGAACGACCGCGCAGCTGGTTGTCGATACGGCGGGACTCGTGGCGCTCGGTGCCGAGCACGTACAGCCCACCGAGGTCCTTGACCTCCTCGAACTCCGCCTTCACGGCCTTCACGGCACGCTCCAGGGCGGCGGGGAGGGCCGCGGCCCACTCCTCGACGTGCTCGACCGGGTCGAGACCCGCCTGGCGCAGCTCGGCCTCGGCGAGGTCGTCCGGGTTGCCGCCGAGCTTGATGTCCGTACCGCGACCGGCCATGTTCGTGGCGACGGTGACGGCGCCGCGGCGGCCGGCCTGGGCGACGATGCTGGCCTCGCGGTCGTGGTGCTTGGCGTTGAGGACCTCGTGCTGGACACCGCGCTTGGACAGCTGCTGCGAGAGGTACTCGGACTTCTCGACGGAGGTCGTGCCGACGAGGATCGGCTGACCCTTCTCGTGCTTCTCCGCGATGTCGTCGACGACGGCGGCGAACTTGGCGACCTCGGTCCGGTAGATCAGGTCGGACTGGTCCTTGCGGATCATCGGCCTGTTCGTGGGGATTGGGACGACGCCCAGCTTGTAGATCTGGTGGAACTCGGCGGCCTCGGTCATGGCCGTACCGGTCATGCCCGAGAGCTTCGAGTACAGCAGGAAGAAGTTCTGCAGGGTGATCGTGGCGAGGGTCTGGTTCTCGTCCTTGATCGCCACCCCTTCCTTCGCCTCGATCGCCTGGTGCATGCCCTCGTTGTAGCGGCGGCCGGCGAGGATACGGCCGGTGTGCTCGTCGACGATCATGACTTCGCCGTCCATGACGACGTAGTCCTTGTCCTTCTTGAACAGTTCCTTCGCCTTGATGGCGTTGTTCAAGTAGCCCACGAGCGGGGTGTTCACCGACTCGTAGAGGTTGTCGATGCCGAGCCAGTCCTCGACCTTGGCGACACCGGCCTCGTGGATGGCGACGGTGCGCTTCTTCTCGTCGACCTCGTAGTCGCCGGTCTCCTCGATGCCCTTGAGCTGGTTGCCGGGCTCGCCCTTGGAGAGGCGGGTGACGAGCTTGGCGAAGTCGCCGTACCACTTCGTCGCCTGGTCGGCCGGGCCGGAGATGATCAGCGGCGTCCGGGCCTCGTCGACGAGGATGGAGTCGACCTCGTCGACACAGGCGAAGTTGTGGCCGCGCTGGACGAGCTCGTCCTGGGACCACGCCATGTTGTCGCGCAGGTAGTCGAAGCCGAACTCGTTGTTCGTGCCGTACGTGATGTCGCAGCTGTACTGCTCACGGCGCTGGGCCGGCGTCATGTTGGCGAGGATGCAGCCGATGGACAGACCCAGGAAGCGGTGCACCCGGCCCATGAGCTCGGAGTCACGCTCGGCCAGGTAGTCGTTGACCGTGATCAGGTGCACGCCCTTGCCGGAGAGCGCGTTGAGGTACGCCGGGAGGGTACCGACGAGGGTCTTGCCCTCACCGGTCTTCATCTCGGCGACATAGCCGAGGTGGAGCGCGGCTCCACCCATCAGCTGGACGTCGTAGTGGCGCTGACCGAGGACACGCTTGGCGGCCTCGCGCACCGTCGCGAAGGCCTCGGGCATCAGGTCGTCGAGGCTCTCACCGTCGGCGTACCGCTGCTTGTACTCATCGGTGAGCGCCCGCAACTCGGCGTCGGAGAGGTTGACGAAGTCCTCTTCGATGGAGTTGACCTGGTCCGCGATGCGGTGCAGTTTGCGCAGGATCTTTCCTTCGCCTGCACGCATGAGCTTGTTGAAGACGGACACTGAGGCTGGTCTCCTTGCCGATCGGGCCTGGCACTGGGTCTTGTCATGGACGCGAGCGCGGGCACGGCAGGTGGTCCCCACCGCAACGGCCATCGTAAGCGAGACCGCCCTCGCGAAGGGAGGCCCACAGTGCCGGAGCCGTACGTCCGCCCGGAAAGAGAACGCACGAGGTGGGCGGAAGGTGCCGCCCCACCCGAAAAGTGTTCGCATCCAGCCCGGCGGCTCACCAGAATCCAGACATGGAGCCGATCACCCTCACCACCGAACGACTGCGGCTGCGGAACTTCGTGCCCGCGGACGCCGACGCGGTGTACGCCATCTGTCAGGACCCGGACATCCGGCGCTGGACCGTCGTCCCCGACCCCTACACGCGGCAGGACGCCGAACTCTTCCTGAACCGGCTCGTGCCCGACGGCTGGCGTGAGGACACCGAGTACACGTTCGCCGTCGAACCGCTGGCCGGCGGCCCGCTGCTCGCCGCCGTCACCCTCAGCAGTCGCGGCATGGGCGTCTGGGAGGTCGGCTACTGGCTGGCCCGCGAGCACCGCGGCAGCGGCTACATGACGGAGACCGTCCGGGCCGTCGCCCACTGGGCCTTCACCGGGCTCGGCTGCACCCGCCTGGTCTGGCGCGCCGAGCTCGGAAACGCCGGCTCGCGCGCGGTGGCCGAGCGGGTCGGCTTCGTCGTCGAGGGCGCGCAGCGCGCCGGCCTCACCAACAAGGGAACGCTCCGGGACAGCTGGATCGCCGCCCTGCTCCCCTCCGACTTCGGCCTCCCGAGCCCCCTGCCGTACCTCCCGTCCCGCGAACTGCCCGCCTCGAAGTCCTAGGGGGTGTCTTGTCGATCACGCCGCTCGATCGCGCCGCGAGCCCGGCCCGATCGGCAAGACACCGCCCAGGTCGGGTCCGGCGGATCAGCGCCGCGGCCCCGGCCATGATCCGCCGGACAGGCCCGGATCAGCGCCGCGGCCCGGGCCAAGATCCGCCGGGCAGGTCCTGGGCCCACCGGCGCCCGGCTCGGGGCCCTGCCCTGACCTGCGACGCGAGCTCGACTGTCAGTGCCGGGGCCTAGGGTGCCGTCCATGACGACTGTGCCGCGCCCCGCCGCCGAACTGTCCGCCGACGAAGCCCGCCGGATCGCGCTGCGCGCCCAGGGCTTCCTGGGCGCGCCCGATCGCCGCGCCGGGGTGCGCGGGGTGCTGCGCGGGCTGGGCCAGGTCCAGCTCGACACGATCTCCGTCCTCGCCCGCTCCCACGAGCTCATTCCGTACGCGCGCCTGGGCGCCGTCGGCCGCAGGACGGTCGAGGACGCCTACTGGACCGGGGCGCACGCCTTCGAGTACTGGTCGCACGCGGCCTGCGTGCTGCCCGTCGAGGAGTGGCCGCACTTCGCCTTCCGCCGGCGCGCCTACCGTGACCGCCCGCACTGGGGCCACGAGCTGTCGGCGGGGGCGTACGACAAGGTGATCGACCAGCTGCGGGCCGAGGGGCCGCGGACGGCGACCGAGCTGGGCGGCGCGAAGAACAAGGGCGAGTGGTGGGACTGGTCCGACGGCAAGATCGCCGTCGAGCGGGCGCTGATGTACGGCGAGGTGGTCGTGGTCGAGCGGCGCGGCTGGAAGCGGGTGTACGACCTGGCGGAACGGGCGATCCCGCAGACGCTGCTCCACGACGACCTGGACGACACCGAGTGCGTGCGCCGGCTCGTCCGGCAGGCGGGCGAGGCACTGGGCGTGGGCACGCGCGCGGACATCGCCGACTACCACCGGCTCAAGGGGGAGCAGTTCGACGCGGTGGTCGAGGCGGCGGGCCTCGTGCCGGTCACGGTGGCGGGCTGGGGGAAGCCCGCCTGGGCGGACCCGGCG
The DNA here is from genome assembly GCF_045162855.1 of Streptomyces sp. NBC_01077. Lineage (NCBI taxonomy): Bacteria > Bacillati > Actinomycetota > Actinomycetes > Kitasatosporales > Streptomycetaceae > Streptomyces > Streptomyces sp. NBC_01077. The sequence goes on from NZ_CP108669.1 coordinate 4,050,005, forward strand.
GCGCTGGCCTCGGAGCCGCGCGGGCGGCACCGTACGACTCTGCTGTCGCCGTTCGACTCGCTGATCTGGGAGCGGGCCCGCACGGAGCGGATCTTCGGCTTCACGCACCGCCTGGAGGCGTACGTGCCGAAGCAGAAGCGGGTGCACGGCTACTTCGCGATGCCGGTCCTCGCCGGCGGCCGTCTGGTCGGCCGGGTGGACCCGGCGCGGGAGGGCGGGACGCTCGTCGCCCGCCAGGTGACGCTCGACGGCCCGAAGGCCGTGCCGGCAGTGGCGCGGGCGCTGCGCGAGGCGGCCGAATGGGTGGGCTGCGACGCGGTGAAGGTGGAGCGGGTGGACGCCCCTGAGCTGGCGAAGGACCTGGTGGCGGCGCTGGGCTAGCTACCGGATCTCCAGGATCTTCTCCCGCATCGCGTAGACCACGGCCTCCATCCGGGAGTGGAGCTGCAGCTTCTCCAGGATGTTCCGGACGTGGTTCTTCACCGTGTTCTCGGAGATGAACAGCTCCTTGGCGATGTCCCGGTTGTTCATTCCGGTCGCGACGAGCTTGAGGACCTCCAGCTCACGGTCGGTCAGCCGGGGCGCGGGCACGAGCCTGCGCTCGTCGGTGCGCTGGATCATCGACTTGAACTCGGTGAGGAGCTTCGACGCCATCGAGGGGCTGATCTGCGACTGCCCGTCCGCGACCGCGCGGATGGCCGTCGCGACCTCGTCGGTGGAGATCTCCTTGAGGAGGTAGCCGGTGGCACCGGCCTTGATCGCGTCGTAGAGGTCGGCCTCCTCGTCGCTGATCGTCAGCATGATGATCTTCGCGCTGGGGGCCACCTCCTTGATGGAGGTGCACGCCTCGATGCCGCCGCGCCGGGGCATCCGTACGTCCATCAGGACGATGTCGGGCAGCAGATCGGCCGCCTTGTCGACGGCCTCCGCCCCGTCTCCGGCCTCCCCGACGACCTGGATGTCCTCCTCCTGCGCGAGGACGATCTCGAGTCCGCGGCGGAAGAGGGCATGGTCGTCCACGACGAGCACCCGGATCGGCTCCTTGCGGAATGCACCGCTGTCCGAATCCGATCCCTCCGGGACCGCACTGCCGTGCTCGCGCCCGCTGAGCACCGGCCCGAAGCTGTCCGCCATCGTTCCTCCCCCTGAAGGCCGTGGCCTGAATTCGTTTCCGGTCCTTCAACCGATACTCAGGGAGCACCGGTTGGCGTGCACTCCATGCTTTCATGCCCCGGCGGCAATGGCGTGATCCGTGGGCGCACGGGGGTGCCCCTGGGGGCGCGAAGGGCGCTCCAGGGGCACCGTGAGGGGTAACTGGGGTATGGGGGGCGCGGGGCGGCCGTCAGCCGCCGAGCGCACCGCCGGCGCCGCCACCCTCGGCGAGCGGGTCGCTCTCCACGTGGATGACGCCGTAGTCGTAGGCGTGTCGGCGGTAGACGACGCTCGGCTGCTTCGTGTCGGAGTCGACGAAGAGGTAGAAGTCGTGTCCGACCAGCTCCATCTCGTAGAGAGCCTGGTCGAGCGTCATCGGTGCGGCCCGGTGGGTCTTCTCGCGGACCACCAGCGGGCCTTCGCCCTGGACTTCGATCGAGCCCATCATCGTGGTGGGCACCTTGTCGGCCTCGTCGGCGACGAGCTGGCCGTCTCCGTTGAGCTGGGCGGCGCCGGGCACCACGTCCCCGACCTCCGCCGCCGAAAGCCTGCCGTTTCCACGGCGGGTGTACCGCTTGTCGTGCTGCTTCCGCAGTCGTGCCTCGAGCTTGTCGCTGGCGAGGTCGAGCGCCGCGTACGGGTCCGCCGCCGCGGCTTCGGCCCGGATCACCGGGCCTCGGGAGTGGAGGGTGATCTCCACGCGGTCGGACCTGTCGGCCTGCCGCGGGTTGTGTTCCTTGGACACCTCGACGTCGAGGCTGATCACCTTGCCGTCGAGCTTCTGGATCCTCTCCAGCTTCAGCTTCTCGGCCACGTGCTTACGGAACCGCTCGGGCACCTCGGTCTTGCGGCCCTTGACGACGATGTCCACGCAGAACTCCGTTCCCGGATCGCCCTGATCGGCTCTCTCGGCCGCCGGGCATCTCCCTTTGCACCAGACTCCGGTGGTTACCGGAGCTCGGACTTGGCGACTTTCACCTCCTCCTCCCCAGTCGACAAGATCCCCACCCCATCGACAAGAGGTTAATTCGCCCTGAACTCCTGTCCTGTAGGCGCAACCATGTATTCGGTGAGGCGATGGCTTTCGCCATTCCTCACAACCGAACATAGCCCCTTCGGACGGGTGTCGGCACCCGCTACCGCGACATACCTCCGTTCGGGCGCTTTCACCTCTCACCACCTGCAACGATCCAAGTTCCTGGCGAGTTCCGGTTTATTTCGAACGAAGCGGGAGAGGATGCGATCACAGCCGCCGCCCGCTGTTCGAATCCGCGCTGCGCCGAACCAACCGGTAAGCCGTGCGGTATTCCAGGAATGAACGGACGGTGTACGGCTCCGAGGGCGCGCGCCGCTTCCGCCAGCGAGGCGCCCGTGGTCATCAGATCGTCGACGAGGATCACCTTTCCCGCCCCGAGAAGTCGCCCGCCGCCGGGCACGACCTCCAGCGCGCCGGAGATGTTCGCGAGCCGTCCGCGCGCCCCGAGACCCGCCTGGTCCGCCACGTACCGCCGCTGCCGCAGCACGGGCACGACCCGCGCCTGCCGTCCCGCGCACCGCAGCCGGGCCGCCGCGGCCAGCGCGATCCGGCGCGTCGGATCGTGGCCACGCGCCCTTACGGAGCGCCGTGAGGACGGCACCGGTACAAGGAGCAGCGGTCGCGCCGCGAGGCCGTCACTGCCCCCGGCAGCGGCCTCCACGGCGACGGCCAGGGCTCCGCCCAGGGGCCGGGCGAGGGTGAGCGCGCCGCGTTCCTTGTGGGCGAGGAGCAGTTCCCGTACGGCATCGGCGTACGGCGCGACGGCATGGACGACGGGCAGCCCGGCCGGCTCGGGCGACGGCCGCACCCTGCGCGGCCCTTCCCCCGCCCCGGTCAACGCGGCCTCGCACGACGGGCACAGCTCGGTGCGCGGCCTGCCGCAGCCTCCGCAGGCGACCGGCAGCACCAGCCCGGCGATCTCGCGCCACCACCCCCGCATGGCTCCACTGTGCGCCTTCCCGAACGCCCCGGCCACCCCTGTGGAAAACCCTGCGGGAGCCCCCCGAGTACGTCAGGTACGCGCCGTCACGGAGTCCACGCGCGGGCGGGCGGGACCGCTGCCCCGGCTACGCGTGCGGGGCTGCTGCCCCGGATGGGCCTGCAGGGCTGCTACCCCGGATAGACGGGCGAGGTCCCGGTCTTGACCACCGGCTGCCAGTTCGTACCCGGCACGAGCCGCACGATGCCGTCGTTTCCGGAGTCGGCGACCACCGGCACGGAGTCGCCGTGCGGCGCGGCCACCGAGGTCACCCCGTTCAGACCGGGGAGCACCGAGGTCGCCGAGGTCGAGCCGTCGGTCTGGAGGTAGCGGATCTGCTGGACGCCGCCCGCCTCCTTGCCGACGACGACGAGCCTGCTCGGCCCGGCCCAGGAGACGGCCGTGACCGACTCCATCCGGGGCGCGGCAGGCTGGAGGTCGAGCACGGAGACGACCCGTTCGTCGCCCGATGTCTGCCGCTGGACCCGGCCGATCTGCAGGGTCGTGTCCCCGTCCCGGGTGACCACCAGCGCGATCCTGACCCCGTCGGCGGAGACCCGCAGCGACTCGATCCTCGTGTCGTCCTCCAGCCACGGTGTCCGCACCTTGACGGGGTCACCGGTGCCGTCGGGCACCATCCACAGCTGGGGGGCGGCCGGGTCCCGGTCGGCGATCCACAGGTCGCCCCGGCCGTCCCAGCTGGGCGCGGACAGCCGGTCGGCGGGCTTGGCGGCCCTGCTGCGCAGGATCGCCGGCGCCCCCTCCTGCTCGGTGGTGATGGAGGCGACGAACAGCTCGCGGCCGCTCTCCCCGACCCCGGCGGCGCGGGTCTCGCCCCGGTCGACGGCGACGGACCCGAGCCGCGTGGTGCCCTTCCCGAGCGGGCCGGGCACCTCGGAGGGCGCGTTCGCCTCCTTGCCCGCGCCGACGAGCTTCATCAGCTTGTGGTGCTCGTCGACGAAGTACGGGTTCTCCTCCCGGTCCGTGGGCCGGACCGCGGCGAACTCGGCCGCCTGCCCCTTTCCGAGCCGGCACAGCGACCGGTCGTTCGTCCCCTGGAGCTCCACCTGCTCGACGCGTACGGAGGTGAGGTCCCGCAGCGTGAACAGCAGCTGCGCCGCCATCCGCCGGCACGGCTCGCCGCCCACCAGGTCCGCCTTGGCGTTGAGCGGCACCTTGAGGGTGGACTGGTCGTCGGTCGTGAGCGTGGTGACGCCCTTCTTCAACTCCGTACCCGAGGGGAAGCTGGAGTCGACGGCCGGCTTCAGCCAGTTCGTGGGGCCTTCGAGGAGCGCCTTGACCGTCTGCGTCACCGGGTCCATCCGGGTGACGGGGTCCTGGCGCTGCCGGATGTAGACCGGGTCGGCGACGACCCAGTCCTCCCCGGAGGCGAAGTAGTACTTGTTGACCGACCGGTAGTTGCGCAGGAAATCGGCCTCGCCGAGCACCAGACCGGGCGGCAGGCTGTCGATGCGCCATTCCTTGCCCTTGCCGTTGGCCGAGGGCTGCTGCACGACATGGATCGACTGCAGGTACGTGGCGGGGCTGATCGGCTGGTACGCGTGACGGGCGTCCACGGTCGCGATCTTGCGGCCGGAGAGCGGATAGGAACGGCCCTGGTTGTCGGGGTCGGCGTTGCGGTCGGCCTGGTCACGGTTGGGCGCGGTGGTGAGCACGGTGATGCTCTGCTCCGGCTTCCACGTCCGCGTGGCCTGCTTCGTCAGGTACTTGCGGGCGGTGGCGAAGCCGGGGTCGTCACTGGTCATGGCTTCGAGGAAGCCGTCGACGATCTCGTCCGGGTCCGCGTTCTCCCTGGGAGCGACGGCGTAGACCCGTACCTGCGAGTCGCCCTGGTTGGCGCCTCGGACCGCCTGCACGTCCCCGCTGTCGGGCATCGCCGCGCACCCGGTCACCAGGAGCCCGCCGCACGCGGCGACCACCACCGCGCGCGTACTGCGGCCCTGCCCCGGGCGGAGCCCCTGATCCGTGCGGCCCTCTCGGAAGCCTGGGAAGCCCCACACCACGTGCCCCACTCGGAAGCCCCGCCCCGCCTGCCCCTTTCGGGAGTCAGCGCCCACGCGTCCCGTCCTCCCGCTCCGCGTTCCCGTGTGCGTCGGCCGTGGCCGGACCCGCCCCACCGCCGTCGTTCTCCGCCGCCGCACGCGCCACGACCCGGGCACCGCTGCCGGGCAGGGCCGTCGGGTCGACGGTCGCCCGCGGCGGCGCGGGCAGCCTCGGCGATACGGGGAGCTTCGGCCGGTCGCCGACGGGCTGCGCCGGCACCGCCGCGAGGCGGGCGTTGTCCTGGGCGCGTCCGGCGGCGGCCTGCTCTCGGTTGCGCCGGGAGTCCTCGGGCTCCAGGGGTATCGGGGAGCCCCGCAGGGGCTCGTCCGCGGTCCGCGGCAGGGTGAGCCGGAACTGCGATCCGCCGCCGGGCTCGCCCCAGGCCTGGAGCCAGCCGCCGTGCAGCCGGGCGTCCTCGACCGCGATCGACAGGCCGAGGCCGGTGCCACCGGTGGTGCGCGCGCGGGCCGGGTCGGCGCGCCAGAAGCGGTTGAACACCCGGGTCGCCTCGCCCGGCTTGAGTCCGACGCCGTAGTCGCGTACCGCGACGGCGACGGCCCCACCGGCCGCGGCCAGCTTCACCACCACGTCCCGGCCCTCGCCGTGCTCGACGGCGTTGACGACGAGGTTGCGCAGTACCCGCTCGACCCGGCGGGCGTCCGCCTCGGCCACGACGGGCTGCTTGTCGCCGACGACCACGATCCGGGTGCCCTTGCGTTCGGCGAGGGGTTCGGCGCCCCCGATGACCCGGCGCACGACCTGGCGCAGGTCTATCGGCTCGGCCTCCAGCGCCGCCGCTCCCGCGTCGAAGCGGCTGATCTCCAGAAGGTCGGAGAGCAGCGACTCGAAGCGGTCGAGCTGGTCGCCGAGGAGTTCTGCGGAGCGCGCGGTGATCGGGTCGAAGTCGACACGGGCCTCGTGGATGACGTCGGCGGCCATCCGGACCGTGGTGAGCGGGGTGCGCAGCTCGTGCGAGACGTCCGAGACGAACCGCCGCTGCATCCGCGACAGCTCCTCGAGCTGCTGGATCTTGAGCTGGAGGTTCTGGGCCATCTTGTTGAAGGCCTCGCCGAGCCGGGCGATGTCGTCCTCGCCGGTGACCTTCATCCGTTCCTGGAGGCGGCCGGCCGAGAGCCGCTCGGCGATCCCGGCGGCCATCCGCACGGGTGTGACGACCTGGCGCACCATGAGCCAGGCGATGGCGCCGAGCAGCACCATGACGAACAGCCCGGCGGTCGCCAGGGTGCCCTTGACCAGGGTGAGGGAGTCCTCCTCCTGGGTCAGCGGGAAGAGGTAGTACAGCTCGTACTGGTCACCCTCGGCGTCGTTGAGCCGCTTGCCGATCACCAGACCGGCCTCGGACGCCTTGCCGCTGGTGTAGTGGATGCGGGTGAACTTCTGGAAGGTGTCCGTGCCCTGGGCCACGGAGTGCCGTAGTTCGGCGGGGATGCTGGTGGTCGGGTCGACCTCGCCGGAGGCCCGGGCGCCGCGGCTGGCGGCGTCACCGGTGTCGAGGGAGAGCGCGACCACGTTGAAGGCGCTCTGGCCACCGCTGGCGAGTTGCTCGACCAGTGTGGAGCGCCAGTTCACGGAGGCACCTGCCCGCCCGCCGTCCTGCTGCCCGGGGGCCGGAGGGGTCGTCGCCGCCCGGTCCTGGGCGGCGGAGAACCCGCCGGCGGCCTGGCTCTGGGCGGCCCTCTCCTTGGCGTCGAGCAGACCGTTGCGGACCTGACCGATCACGACCAGGCCGAGCAGCAGCACCACTCCGAGGGACATCAGCAGGGTGCCCGCGACGATCCGCAGCTGGATGTTCCGCCGCCACAGCCGCACAGCGGGCAGCAACGGCCGGCGCACCCAGCGCGCGAAGAGCCGGAGGACCGGTCCACCCGGCGCCCCGTCCCTGAAGAGCCTTCCACCCCGCGGCGGACGGCCGGAACGCGAGCCCCCCCGCCCCGGTCCGGCAGCCCGCCCCGTACGGTCTCCCGGGTCCCCGGGCTTCGGAGCAGCACTGCCTGTACTCATGTCAGCTCGGCCCCGCCTTGTATCCGACGCCACGGACGGTCACCACGATCTCCGGCCGCTCGGGATCCTTCTCGACCTTCGAGCGCAGCCGCTGGACGTGCACGTTCACCAGCCGGGTGTCGGCCGCGTGACGGTAGCCCCAGACCTGCTCGAGGAGCACCTCACGGGTGAACACCTGCCACGGCTTGCGCGCCAGCGCGACGAGCAGGTCGAACTCCAGCGGGGTCAGGGCGATGGACTGCCCGTCCCGCTTCACGGAGTGCCCTGCCACGTCGATGACCAGGTCACCGATGGTGAGCTGCTCGGGCGCCGGCTCCTCGGACCGCCGCAGCCGCGCCCGAATACGGGCCACGAGCTCCTTCGGCTTGAACGGCTTGACGATGTAGTCGTCGGCCCCGGACTCCAGACCCACGACCACGTCGACCGTGTCGCTCTTCGCGGTGAGCATGACGATCGGCACACCCGACTCGGCCCTGATCAGGCGGCACACCTCGATGCCGTCCCTCCCGGGCAGCATCAGGTCGAGCAGCACCAGGTCAGGCTTGGCCTCCCGGAATGCGGCAAGCGCCTTGTCACCGTCCGCGACGAACGACGGCTCGAACCCTTCACCCCGCAACACAATGCCGAGCATCTCGGCCAGTGCGGTGTCGTCGTCGACGACAAGAACGCGTCCCTTCATATCGACATCATCCCATTAGCCAATCGTTACCTGCCGTGACCTGCCCCACAGCGTCTCCCCCAGCCCGGACCGCGATCCCGTCGATCGCGCCCCGCTCGGCCCGTCACCGCACGGTTCGCGCGTGATGATCGGGTATCCGCACAGTGTGCCGCCTGCCGCTCGCACAATGAAGGTCCGGACAAAGGTACGAAGGACAAGGCAGCTCCCGCCCACGGGTGGGTCCCGCGTGGCACGATGGCACCCGGCCCGCCGCCGTGTCAGGTGTCGGCCGCCGTGACCGAGCCGGTTCGCCGATCCGGCACCGCGACCATTCCTCCGAGGTGGACGACCGTGAACGACACTCCGGGCTGGACCTCGCCCGGATCCGCCCCCTCCGACGACCAGAACGGCTCCGGGGTCCCCCGACCCGCCGCTCCGTCCGACGCGAACGGTTCCGCCCCTCAGTGGTCCAAGGACCAGCCGCCCGCCGGCCAGTGGTCCCCGCCGACCGGCCAGACTCCGCCCCCTGCACCCGGCCAGGGCCAGGGCTGGGGCGCCCCTCCCCCGAACGCTCACTGGGGCAGGCCGCCGGCCGCGAAGCCCGGGGTGATCCCGCTGCGCCCGCTGGGCATGGGCGAGATCCTCGACGGCGCGGTCAAGACCCTCCGCACCTACTGGCGCACCGTGCTGGCGATCACCGTCACGGTCGCGGTGATCTCCCAGATCGCCGACATCCTGGCCCAGCGGTATCTCACCCCCGACGTTCCGGCGACGAGCCCGGACGCCACCCCCGCCGAGGCGCTCGAGCAGTCCCTCGACGCGGCCCAGTCGTCCCTGATCGGTCTGGGCCCCGCCCTGCTCGTGACGCTGATGGCGTCCCTGGTCAGCGCCGCACTGCTGACCGTCGTCATCAGCCGCGCCGTCCTCGGCCGCCCGGTCTCGCTGGGCGCCGCCTGGCAGGAGGCCCGCCCGCGGCTCCTCCAGCTCATCGGCCTGACCCTGCTGCTCGGGGCGATGAGCGCGGCCATCGTCATGGTCGGTCTACTCCCCGGCCTCCTGGTCGGCGGCGGCGCAGGCGTGGCCCTGACCCTTCTCGGCGGTCTCGGCGCCCTGGTGGTGGCCGTCTGGCTGATGATCCGCTTCAGCCTCGCCTCCCCCGCCCTGATGCTGGAGCGCGGGGGCGTGATCCCGTCGCTGAAGCGCTCGGCGAAGCTGGTGCAGGGCGCGTGGTGGCGGATCTTCGGCATCACGCTCCTCACCCAGCTGCTGATCTTCATCTTCGCCATGATCATCGCGATCCCGTTCACCATCCTCGGTATCGCGGTCGACGGCGAAGGCTTCTCGGGCATGCTCTCCGGCACCTCCCCCACCTTCGGCTGGCCGTTCCTGATCATCACGGGCATCGGCGGCGTGATCACCAGCGCGATCACCTACCCGATCTCGGCCGGTGTGACGGTCCTCCTCTACGTGGACCAGCGCATCCGTCGCGAAGCCCTGGACCTCGAACTGGCACGGGCCGCAGGCCTCCCCGGTTACGACCCCACCCCGGGTGACCGGACCGTCGGAGGCTGATGCCGTGACGGTCACGGGGGGAACGACCACGGCACTGGCGCGGCTCCGTGCCGACGGCGACATCCCGGTGGACAGCTCCCGCGTCCCCGCCCGCGAGGCGGCGGAACGGGAGCTGTCCAAACCGATGTACCACGAGAACGACCCGAACCTCCTCCAGCGCGGCCTCGACCGCTTCTGGGAGTGGGTCGGCGACCTCTTCGACGCCGCGTCAGGCGCCACCCCCGGCGGCGTGATCGGCCTCGTCGTGGTCGTCCTGTGCGTGATCGCCGTCGTCGCCGCCCTCTGGTGGCGCCTCGGCACCCCCCACCGGACGCCGGGCACCGCCGGCGACTCCCTCTTCGCGGACGGCCCCCGCACCGCCGGCGACCACCGGGCGGCCGCCGCCCGCCATGCCGCCGCAGGCCGCTGGAACCAGGCCGTCCAGGAACGCACGCGGGCCATCGTCCGCTCCCTCGAAGAACGCACCCTGCTCGACCCCCGCCCCGGCCGCACCGCGGACGAGGCGGCCGCCGAAGCCAGCCGTTCCCTGCCGTCCCACGCGGACGACCTGCGCCTCGCCGTCCGCGTGTTCGACGACGTCACATACGGCGGACGCACCGCCGACGAGCCCGCGTACCGCCGCATCGAGGAACTGGACACCGCCCTGGAGCGCACCCGTCCCATCCTCGACACCGCCTCCACGGGGATGCCCGCATGAGCCGCCCGGCCACGAGCCCCACGTCGACCGCCCCCTCCGCCCGTCGGCTCTGGACCCGGGCCCGCGGCGCGGCCCTCGTCCTCGCCCTGATCCTCATCGGTGGCCTCGTCCTCGCGACGGTGCGGTCCTCCGGCGCCCACGGCGCCCTCGACCCCCGCTCCGCCGACCCGAACGGCAGCCGGGCCGTCGCCGAACTCCTCAAGGCCCGCGGAATCACGCTCACCGTCGTCACCACCCTCGACGAGGCCACGGCCGCGACCGGCACCGACTCGACCCTCCTGGTCACGACACCCGACCTGTTGACGGAGACTCAGCAGTCCACACTCCGCCGGGCCATGACGGACTCCGCCGGCCGCACTGTCCTCGTCGGTGCCGGGCGATCCTCCCTCCCCACCCTGGCCCCGGGAGTCACCAGCGCCACCAGCACTCCCGTGGAGAACCGCGCCCCCTCCTGCACCCTGGCGGCGGCCACCCGCGCCGGCAGCGTCGACCTCGGCGGCGAGCGGTACCGCGCCGCCCCCGACACCTCCACGGACTCCTGCTACCTCTCCGACGGCCTGCCGACCCTGCTCAGCATCCCCGGCCGAGGAACGACCGACACCGTCCTCCTCGGCTCGCCCGACATCCTCTTCAACGAGCGTCTCGACCAACAGGGCAACGCCTCGCTCGCCCTGCAACTCCTCGGCTCCCGGCCCCATCTCGTCTGGTACCTCCCCTCCCTGACCGATGCCTCCGCCACCGCCGACGCACCCGACGACGACACCACGGGCAACTTCCTCGCCCTCATCCCCTCCGGCTGGCTGTGGGGCGCACTCCAGCTCGCGATCGCGGCCCTGCTCGCCGCCATCTGGCGCGGCCGCCGCCTCGGCCCCCTGGTGACCGAACGCCTCCCCGTCGCCCTCCGCGCCTCCGAGGCCACCGAGGGCCGCGCCCGCCTCTACCGCAAGGCGAACGCCCGCGACCGCGCCGCCTCGGTGCTGCGCACCGCGACCCGCACCCGGATCGCCCCGCTGCTCGGCGTCCCCGTCCAGGACGCCCACTCCTCCGATCGTCTCCTCCCCGCACTCTCCGTCCGTCTCCCCGAGACCACCGCGGACCCCATGAACCTCCTCTTCGGCCCGGCTCCCGCCGACGACGCCGCTCTCATCCGCCTGGCGGACCAACTCGACGCCCTCGAAAGAGAGGTACGCACCTCATGAGCGCCCCGACCCCCGAGACCGCTACGAACTCGGACAGCGCCCGCGCCTCCCTGGAGGCCCTGCGCACCGAGATCGGGAAGGCCGTGGTCGGCCAGGACCCCGCCGTCACCGGTCTCGTCGTCGCCCTGCTCTGCCGGGGACACGTCCTCCTCGAAGGCGTGCCCGGCGTCGCCAAGACCCTGCTGGTCCGCTCGCTCGCCGCCGCACTCGAACTCGACACCAAGCGCGTCCAGTTCACCCCCGACCTGATGCCGAGCGACGTGACCGGCTCCCTGGTCTACGACACCCGAACCTCCGAGTTCTCCTTCCAACCCGGTCCGGTCTTCACGAATCTCCTGCTCGCCGACGAGATCAACCGCACGCCCCCGAAGACCCAGTCCTCCCTCCTGGAAGCCATGGAGGAGCGTCAGGTCACGGTCGACGGCACCCCGCGCCCCCTGCCCGAGCCCTTCCTTGTCGCCGCGACCCAGAACCCCGTCGAGTACGAGGGCACCTACCCTCTCCCCGAAGCCCAACTGGACAGGTTCCTCCTGAAGCTGACGGTCCCTCTGCCCTCCCGCGCGGACGAGATCCAAGTCCTCACCCGTCACGCCGAGGGCTTCGACCCCCGCGACCTGAAGGCCGCCGGAGTGCGTCCCGTCGCGGGCCCCGCCGAGCTCGAAGCCGCCCGGGCCTCCGTCGCCAAGGTCTCGGTCTCCGCCGAGATCACCGGCTATGTCGTCGATATCTGTCGTGCCACGCGTGAATCCCCCTCACTCACGCTCGGGGTCTCCCCCCGAGGCGCCACCGCCCTGCTCTCCACCGCCCGCGCCTGGGCCTGGCTCACCGGCCGGGACTACGTCACCCCGGACGATGTGAAGGCCCTCGCTCTCCCCACCCTGCGTCATCGCATCCACCTGCGGCCCGAGGCCGAGATGGAAGGAGTCACCCCCGACTCCGTCATCAACTCGATCCTCGCCCACGTCCCCGTCCCCCGCTGAGAACGGCGCCCCATGGCCCTCACCGGACGAACCGCGCTGCTCGCCGCCCTCGGATCGCTCCCCGTCGGCATCCTCGCCCCCAGCTGGGCAGGGATGCTCGCGGTGAACGCGCCCCTCTCCCTCGCAATTCTGTGCGACTACGCCCTGGCGGCGCCAGTACGAACGCTCCAATTCACCCGAAGTGGTGACACATCCGTTCGACTCGGTGACGCGGCAGACGTCCAGCTCACGGTCACCAACCCGTCCCGCCGTCGCCTCCGCGCCCAGCTCCGCGACGCCTGGCCGCCCAGCAGTTGGCTCCCCGGCACCGAACAGACCGCCTCACGCCGACGCCTGACCGTCCCCGCCGGCGAACGCCGCCGTCTCACCACGAGCCTGCGCCCGACCCGCCGCGGCGACCGCCGGGCCGAGCGGATCACGGTCCGCTCGTACGGCCCCCTCGGCCTGGCGGCCCGTCAGGGCAACCACGAGGTCCCCTGGACCGTGCGCGTCCTACCCCCGTTCACCAGCCGCAAGCACCTGCCGTCCCGCCTGGCCCGGCTCCGTGAACTCGACGGCCGCACCAGCGTGCTGACACGCGGTGAGGGCACGGAGTTCGACAGCCTCCGCGAGTACGTCCCCGGCGACGACACCCGCTCGATCGACTGGCGGGCCACCGCCCGCCAGACCACGGTCGCCGTCCGCACCTGGCGCCCCGAACGCGACCGCCACATCCTGATCGTCCTCGACACCGGCCGCACCTCGGCCGGCCGCGTCGGCGACATCCCCCGTCTGGACGCCTCCATGGACGCGGCTCTCCTTCTCACCGCGCTCGCTTCCCGAGCCGGTGACCGCGTGGATCTCCTGGCCTACGACCGCCGGCTCCGCGCCCAGGTCCAGGGCCGCTCCGCCGGCGACGTCCTGCCCTCCGTGGTCAACGCGCTCGCCCCGCTCGAACCCGAGCTCGTGGAGACCGACGCCCGAGGTCTGGCGGCCACGGCCCTCGCTCGCGCTCCCCGCCGCTCACTGATCGTCCTCCTGACGAGCCTCGACGCCGCTCCGATCGAGGAGGGTCTCCTCCCGGTCCTGCCGCAGCTCGCCCAGCGCCACACGGTCCTGCTCGCCTCGGTCTCCGACCCTCACATCGCCCGTATGGCCACGACCCGCGGCACGATCGAGGGCGTCTACGAGGCCGCGGCGGCCACGCAGACCCAGTCCCAGCGCGCCCGCACCGCGGAACAGCTCCAGCGCCACGGCGTGACGGTCGTCGACGCCTCGCCCGAAACCCTCGCTCCGGCCCTGGCCGACGCCTATCTCGCCCTCAAGGCAGCCGGCCGCCTCTGACCGCCGACCACAACATGGCCGCCCTCCGCGAAAGGGTTCCGGCCCGTAAACGCAGAAAAGCCCCGCACCATGAGGTGCGGGGCTTTCCCACAATGATTGTTCGGCGGCGTCCTACTCTCCCACAGGGTCCCCCCTGCAGTACCATCGGCGCTGAAAGGCTTAGCTTCCGGGTTCGGAATGTAACCGGGCGTTTCCCTAACGCTATGACCACCGAAACTCTATGAAGTTAACCAACCGGAAATCGGCACAGTTCGTTACTTCAGAACTAACACAGTGGACGCGAGCAACTGAGGACAAGCCCTCGGCCTATTAGTACCGGTCAGCTCCACCCATTACTGGGCTTCCACATCCGGCCTATCAACCCAGTCGTCTACTGGGAGCCTTACCCTCTCAAGGAGGTGGGAATACTCATCTCGAAGCAGGCTTCCCGCTTAGATGCTTTCAGCGGTTATCCCTCCCGAACGTAGCCAACCAGCCATGCCCTTGGCAGGACAACTGGCACACCAGAGGTTCGTCCGTCCCGGTCCTCTCGTACTAGGGACAGCCCTTCTCAATATTCCTACGCGCGCAGCGGATAGGGACCGAACTGTCTCACGACGTTCTAAACCCAGCTCGCGTACCGCTTTAATGGGCGAACAGCCCAACCCTTGGGACCGACTCCAGCCCCAGGATGCGACGAGCCGACATCGAGGTGCCAAACCATCCCGTCGATATGGACTCTTGGGGAAGATCAGCCTGTTATCCCCGGGGTACCTTTTATCCGTTGAGCGACGGCGCTTCCACAAGCCACCGCCGGATCACTAGTCCCGACTTTCGTCCCTGCTCGACCCGTCGGTCTCACAGTCAAGCTCCCTTGTGCACTTACACTCAACACCTGATTGCCAACCAGGCTGAGGGAACCTTTGGGCGCCTCCGTTACCCTTTGGGAGGCAACCGCCCCAGTTAAACTACCCATCAGACACTGTCCCTGATCCGGATCACGGACCGAGGTTAGACATCCAGCACGACCAGAGTGGTATTTCAACGGCGACTCCACCATGACTGGCGTCACGGCTTCAAAGTCTCCCACCTATCCTACACAAGCCGAACCGAACACCAATATCAAACTGTAGTAAAGGTCCCGGGGTCTTTCCGTCCTGCTGCGCGAAACGAGCATCTTTACTCGTAGTGCAATTTCACCGGGCCTATGGTTGAGACAGTCGAGAAGTCGTTACGCCATTCGTGCAGGTCGGAACTTACCCGACAAGGAATTTCGCTACCTTAGGATGGTTATAGTTACCACCGCCGTTTACTGGCGCTTAAGTTCTCAGCTTCGCCCTGTCGAAACAGAGCTAACCGGTCCCCTTAACGTTCCAGCACCGGGCAGGCGTCAGTCCGTATACATCGCCTTACGGCTTCGCACGGACCTGTGTTTTTAGTAAACAGTCGCTTCTCGCTGGTCTCTGCGGCCACCCCCAGCTCACGGAGTAAATCCGATCACCAGACGTGGCCCCCCTTCTCCCGAAGTTACGGGGGCATTTTGCCGAGTTCCTTAACCATAGTTCACCCGAACGCCTCGGTATTCTCTACCTGACCACCTGAGTCGGTTTAGGGTACGGGCCGCCATGAAACTCGCTAGAGGCTTTTCTCGACAGCATAGGATCATCCACTTCACCACAATCGGCTCGGCATCAGGTCTCAGGCTATGTGCTGTCCGGATTTACCTGGACAACGCCCTACACCCTTACCCCGGGACTACCACCGCCCGGGTTGGACTACCTTCCTGCGTCACCCCATCGCTTACCTACTACCACCTTGGATCAGCGGCTCCACCACTTTCCTTTCCCCGAAGGGTCCGGAACGGCTTCACGGCCTTAGCATTAATGGGCTCGATATTGGGCGTTTCAAAGCGGGTACCGGAATATCAACCGGTTGTCCATCGACTACGCCTGTCGGCCTCGCCTTAGGTCCCGACTTACCCTGGGCAGATCAGCTTGACCCAGGAACCCTTAGTCAATCGGCGCACACGTTTCTCACGTGTGTATCGCTACTCATGCCTGCATTCTCACTCGTGAACCGTCCACAACTCGCTTCCGCGGCTGCTTCACCCGGCACACGACGCTCCCCTACCCATCACAGCGGGCGTTGGCCCTATTGCTGCAATGACACGACTTCGGCGGTACGCTTGAGCCCCGCTACATTGTCGGCGCGGAATCACTTGACCAGTGAGCTATTACGCACTCTTTCAAGGGTGGCTGCTTCTAAGCCAACCTCCTGGTTGTCTCTGCGACTCCACATCCTTTCCCACTTAGCGTACGCTTAGGGGCCTTAGTCGATGCTCTGGGCTGTTTCCCTCTCGACCATGGAGCTTATCCCCCACAGTCTCACTGCCGTGCTCTCACTTACCGGCATTCGGAGTTTGGCTAAGGTCAGTAACCCGGTAGGGCCCATCGCCTATCCAGTGCTCTACCTCCGGCAAGAAACACACGACGCTGCACCTAAATGCATTTCGGGGAGAACCAGCTATCACGGAGTTTGATTGGCCTTTCACCCCTAACCACAGGTCATCCCCCAGGTTTTCAACCCTGGTGGGTTCGGTCCTCCACGAAGTCTTACCTCCGCTTCAACCTGCCCATGGCTAGATCACTCCGCTTCGGGTCTTGAGCGCGCTACTGAATCGCCCTATTCGGACTCGCTTTCGCTACGGCTTCCCCACACGGGTTAACCTCGCAACGCACCGCAAACTCGCAGGCTCATTCTTCAAAAGGCACGCAGTCACGAGATACAGCAAGCTGTATCCGACGCTCCCACGGCTTGTAGGCACACGGTTTCAGGTACTATTTCACTCCGCTCCCGCGGTACTTTTCACCATTCCCTCACGGTACTATCCGCTATCGGTCACCAGGGAATATTTAGGCTTAGCGGGTGGTCCCGCCAGATTCACACGGGATTTCTCGGGCCCCGTGCTACTTGGGTGTCTCTCAAACGAGCCGTTAATGTTTCAGCTACGGGGGTCTTACCCTCTACGCCGGACCTTTCGCATGTCCTTCGCCTACATCAACGGTTTCTGACTCGTCTCACAGCCGGCAGACTGTGAAAGAGAGATCCCACAACCCCGCATGCGCAACCCCTGCCGGGTATCACACGCATACGGTTTGGCCTCATCCGGTTTCGCTCGCCACTACTCCCGGAATCACGGTTGTTTTCTCTTCCTGAGGGTACTGAGATGTTTCACTTCCCCTCGTTCCCTCCACATGCCCTATGTGTTCAGGCATGGGTGACAGCCCATGACGACTGCCGGGTTTCCCCATTCGGAAACCCCCGGATCAAAGCCTGGTTGACGGCTCCCCGGGGACTATCGTGGCCTCCCACGTCCTTCATCGGTTCCTGGTGCCAAGGCATCCACCGTGCGCCCTTAAAAACTTGGCCACAGATGCTCGCGTCCACTGTGTAGTTCTCAAGCAACGACCAGCCACCCATCACCCCACCCGACAAGCAGATGAGTTCACTGGGGCCGGCATCGCGAAGATACAAACCTTACGGCCGTACCCTCAGATACCCAACAACGTGCCAAGCACAGTCCGTTCCTCGATCCCGTTTTCCACGCCGAAGCAGTACTAACGATTTCTCGGAGAGAGACTGTGCCAACTAATCAACGTTCCACCCATGAGCTGACCGTGCAGAACATTTGCCTGCAATCGGTACTGTGCTCCTTAGAAAGGAGGTGATCCAGCCGCACCTTCCGGTACGGCTACCTTGTTACGACTTCGTCCCAATCGCCAGTCCCACCTTCGACAGCTCCCTCCCACAAGGGGTTGGGCCACCGGCTTCGGGTGTTACCGACTTTCGTGACGTGACGGGCGGTGTGTACAAGGCCCGGGAACGTATTCACCGCAGCAATGCTGATCTGCGATTACTAGCAACTCCGACTTCATGGGGTCGAGTTGCAGACCCCAATCCGAACTGAGACCGGCTTTTTGAGATTCGCTCCGCCTCGCGGCATCGCAGCTCTTTGTACCGGCCATTGTAGCACGTGTGCAGCCCAAGACATAAGGGGCATGATGACTTGACGTCGTCCCCACCTTCCTCCGAGTTGACCCCGGCGGTCTCCTGTGAGTCCCCATCACCCCGAAGGGCATGCTGGCAACACAGGACAAGGGTTGCGCTCGTTGCGGGACTTAACCCAACATCTCACGACACGAGCTGACGACAGCCATGCACCACCTGTATACCGACCACAAGGGGGGCACTATCTCTAATGCTTTCCGGTATATGTCAAGCCTTGGTAAGGTTCTTCGCGTTGCGTCGAATTAAGCCACATGCTCCGCTGCTTGTGCGGGCCCCCGTCAATTCCTTTGAGTTTTAGCCTTGCGGCCGTACTCCCCAGGCGGGGAACTTAATGCGTTAGCTGCGGCACCGACGACGTGGAATGTCGCCAACACCTAGTTCCCAACGTTTACGGCGTGGACTACCAGGGTATCTAATCCTGTTCGCTCCCCACGCTTTCGCTCCTCAGCGTCAGTAATGGCCCAGAGATCCGCCTTCGCCACCGGTGTTCCTCCTGATATCTGCGCATTTCACCGCTACACCAGGAATTCCGATCTCCCCTACCACACTCTAGCCTGCCCGTATCGGATGCAGACCCGGGGTTAAGCCCCGGGCTTTCACACCCGACGTGACAAGCCGCCTACGAGCTCTTTACGCCCAATAATTCCGGACAACGCTTGCGCCCTACGTATTACCGCGGCTGCTGGCACGTAGTTAGCCGGCGCTTCTTCTGCAGGTACCGTCACTTTCGCTTCTTCCCTGCTGAAAGAGGTTTACAACCCGAAGGCCGTCATCCCTCACGCGGCGTCGCTGCATCAGGCTTTCGCCCATTGTGCAATATTCCCCACTGCTGCCTCCCGTAGGAGTCTGGGCCGTGTCTCAGTCCCAGTGTGGCCGGTCGCCCTCTCAGGCCGGCTACCCGTCGTCGCCTTGGTAGGCCATTACCCCACCAACAAGCTGATAGGCCGCGGGCTCATCCTTCACCGCCGGAGCTTTTAACCAGCTTCCATGCGGAAGCCGGTGTTATCCGGTATTAGACCCCGTTTCCAGGGCTTGTCCCAGAGTGAAGGGCAGATTGCCCACGTGTTACTCACCCGTTCGCCACTAATCCACCCCGAAGGGCTTCATCGTTCGACTTGCATGTGTTAAGCACGCCGCCAGCGTTCGTCCTGAGCCAGGATCAAACTCTCCGTGAATGTTTACCCGTAATCGGGTGACACTCGCGTTGAGCGGGACAGCCAGGCCGGAATAAGGCCGACTGTCCACAGCGTCCTCGCTGTGTATGTTGCCTACCCGCCACAAGGGCCAGCAGGACTTTCAAAGGAACCTCGCCATCCGAAGATGGACGGGGTATCAACTAATCTGGCGTTGATTTTTGGCACGCTGTTGAGTTCTCAAGGAACGGACGCTTCCTTTGTACTCACCCTCTCGGGCTTTCCTCCGGGCTTCCCTTCGTTCTTGCGTTTCCGACTCTATCAGATCTTTCCGATCCGATTTCCTCGGTGCTTTCCGGTCCCTTTTGTTTTCACTCCGGGGGCCTTTCGGCGGTTCCGACTTTATCAGAATCATTTCGGCCGACCTAATCGGTGGCTTTCTTGATTCGAATGAGAATCGGGGTGACTCCGTGGAATCGAATTCCCGACCGGAGTGAGTGAGACTCTACTTGATTGCTGCCGAACTGTCCAGTTCCAGGCAACCGTTTGAATCTACCTCCCCACGACCACCATGTCAATGGTTTTTGTGGGCACCGGAGGACACTAGCAGGTCAGCGGGGCCGTACGCACATCAGGCGGCGGTGGGGAGCTCCGCGCTGCGGTCGGGTTCTTCGAGGTCGCCCTGGTCTCCGGCGCGGGCGGCTCGGCCGCCGAGGACGTAGACGTAGGCGAGGAAGACCAGCTCAGCAGCGATGCCGATGGTGATGCGGGCCCAGGTGGGCAGGCCGGACGGGGTGACGAAGCCTTCGATCAGGCCCGAGACGAAGAGGACCAGGGCCAGGCCGATGGCCATGCCGACGGCGGCTCGGCCGCGTTCCGCGAGGGCGGCGCGGCGGGTGGTGGGGCCCGGGTCGATGACCGTCCAGCCGAGGCGGAGGCCCGTGCCCGCGGCGACGAAGACCGCGGTCAGTTCGAGCAGGCCGTGGGGAAGGATCAGGCCCAGGAAGACGTCGAGACGGCCGGCGGACGACATCAGGCCGATGGCGACGCCCACGTTCAGCATGTTCAGGAAGAGGATCCAGAGCACCGGGATGCCCAGGAACGCGCCCAGGACCAGGCACATGGCCGCGGCCTGGGCGTTGTTCGTCCAGACCTGAGCGGCGAAGGAGGCCGCCGGGTGGCTGGAGTAGTACGTCTCGTACTGGCCGCCGGGGCGGGTCATCTCGCGGAGGTCCGTGGGGGCTCCGATCGCGGCCTGGACCTCCGGGTGCGTACCGATCCACCAGCCGATCAGGACGGCGAGCAGGGTGGAGAGGACGGCGGTGGGGACCCACCAGTGGCGGGAGCGGTAGACGGCAGCGGGGAATCCGGCCGTGAGGAAGCGGGCAGCGTCGCGCCAGGAGGAGCGGCGGGTGCCGGTGACGGCGGCGCGGGCGCGGGCCACGAGCTGGGTGAGCCGGGCGGTGAGCATGGGGTCCGGGGCGCTCGACTGGACGATCGAGAGGTGGGTGGCCGTGCGCTGGTACAGGGAGACGAGTTCGTCGGCCTCGGCGCCGGTGAGCTTGCCGCCCCGGCGCAGGAGGTGCTCGAGGCGCTCCCACTCGGCGCGGTGGGCGGTGACGTAGACGTCGAGGTCCATGATCGGCTGCTGCTCCAGGCATCGGCTGCGGACGGGTCCGTACTGCTGCGGCGCGCTGCGGGTCAGCTTGGCAGACTGGCGTTCGGAGGGGTCGGGAAGGGCGGAGAAGGGTGGGTGCCGTGAGTGGGTTGGTGACGGGGGACGCCGTCGTATTGGGGTTGCAGCCCGCGCGGCTGCCGAGTCGCGCGCTGGCGGTGCTCATCGACCTGGTGGTGGTGTGGGCCGCGTATCTGCTGGTCACGCTTGTGCTGGCGGTCGCCACCGCGTCGCTCGACGAGGCGGCGACCATGGCGATGTCCGTCGCTTCCTTCCTGCTGATCCTGGTGGGGGCGCCGATCGCGGTGGAGACGCTGTCCCACGGGCGGTCGCTGGGGAAGATGGCCTGCGGACTTCGTGTGGTGCGGGACGACGGCGGGCCGATCCGGTTCCGGCACGCCCTCGTGCGCGGGGCGATGGGGGTCGTCGAGATCCTGATGACCTTCGGGGTCGTCGCCTGTGTCGCGTCGCTCGTGTCGGAGCGGGGGCGGCGGCTCGGGGACGTCTTCGCGGGGACGCTGGTGGTGCGGGAGCGGATACCCGCCGCGCGGGTGCTTGCCGTGCCTCCGCCGCCGCCGTGGCTGGTGGGGCGTTTCGCCGGGCTCGATCTCTCGACGGTGCCCGAGGCCCTGTGGCTGGAGATACGGCAGTACCTCACGCGGGCGCGTGATCTGGATCCGGCCGTGGGGCGGCGGCTCGCGGAGCGGCTGGCCGACGAGCTGGTGGCACGGACGGGGACGCCTCCGCCGCCGGGGGTGCCCGCCGACGCGTATCTGGCGGGGGTGGTGGCCGAGCGGCAGGCGCGGGACGCCCGGCGGGCGTTCGGCTCTCCGGCGGGGGTGCGTGGGGCGATGGCGGGGGCGGCCGGATCTGCCGGGCCCGTGGGAGTGCCGACGCCGGCTGTCGCTCCGCCGGCCGCCCCCTCCCCCGTCGCGTCGCCGGTTGCTCCGCCTTCGGTCGGGGGCGAGGAGTCGCGGGCTCCCGCTACCGGGTTCGCTCCGCCCGCCTGATCGTCAGGGGAAGACCGACGGTGGGGTTTCCAGGGCTTCGAGTTCGATGCCGGGGGCTGCGAGGACCACGTCGCCGGCGATGTGGACGGTGTGCCGTTCGCCCGTGTCCAGGGCGCTGACCTGGTACTCGTCCACCATCAGGGGGCCGTTGTCAGTGGCGTGCGCTTCACTTCTCAGCAGGGCCCAGGACTGGTCGACCGTGAGGGGGGCGAGCACCGGGTCCGTGAGGGCGACGAGCCGGACACGGGTCTCGGGGGAATCGGGGGTGAGCCGCAGGAGTCGCGTGAGCGCGACGAGGAACGCCGGGGACGTGCCGGTGAAGGCGTGGGCGCGCACATTGCCTTCGGTGGCGTGGGTTCCGGTGGGGTCCGTGCGGACCCAGGTGACGCCGTCGAGGGCCGCGCCGCGGACCTGCCAGCCGGCGGCGTGGAGTTCGAGGCGGATGGGGCGGCCGAGTTCGTCGACGGCCAGGTCGACGGAGCCCTGGTGGTCGCCCGAGGGCGTGGTGATCTGCGAGACGTAGCGCCAGCCGGAGGGGCCGGGCGCGCAGTGGAAGTGTTCTTCACCGAGGGGGGTGTGGTCGTGCGGGTCATGGAGCGAATAGCGGCCGCGGGGCATGGATCGGTCCTCGGGAGGGGGCGCTTCCGGAAGCGGTGGCGGGGGCTGGACGGGGCAGGCCCCCCGGCACGGGGGTGCGGGGGGCCTGCCTGTTCCTCTACGGGTGTCCGGGGCGGCGTCGCGTCAGCGCGCGGGCGCCGCCGGCCGGGGCATCAGTAGCGGTAGTGGTCCGGCTTGAACGGGCCCTCGACGTCGACGCCGATGTACGCGGCCTGCTCGGGGCGGAGGGTCGTCAGCTTGACGCCGAGCGCGTCCAGGTGGAGGCGGGCGACCTTCTCGTCCAGGTGCTTCGGCAGGACGTAGACGTCGGTCGGGTACTCCTGCGGCTTCGTGAAGAGCTCGATCTGGGCCAGGGTCTGGTCCGCGAAGGAGTTCGACATCACGAAGGACGGGTGGCCGGTCGCGTTGCCGAGGTTCAGGAGACGGCCCTCGGAGAGGACGATCAGGACCTTGCCGTCGGGGAACTTCCAGGTGTGGACCTGCGGCTTGACCTCGTCCTTGACGATGCCCTCGATCTTGGCGAGGCCGGCCATGTCGATCTCGTTGTCGAAGTGACCGATGTTGCCGACGATGGCCTGGTGCTTCATCTTGGCCATGTCCCCGGCCATGATGATGTCCTTGTTGCCGGTCGTGGTGATGAAGATGTCGGCCGTCTCGACGACGTCGTCCAGGGTCGCGACCTGGTAGCCGTCCATCGCCGCCTGGAGGGCGCAGATGGGGTCGATCTCGGTGACGATGACGCGGGCGCCCTGGCCGCGGAGGGACTCGGCGCAGCCCTTGCCGACGTCGCCGTAGCCGAAGACGACCGCGGTCTTGCCGCCGATGAGGACGTCGGTGGCGCGGTTGATGCCGTCGATGAGCGAGTGGCGGCAGCCGTACTTGTTGTCGAACTTCGACTTCGTCACGGCGTCGTTCACGTTGATCGCCGGGAAGAGGAGGGAGCCGGCCTGCTGCATCTCGTACAGGCGGTGGACGCCGGTGGTGGTCTCCTCGGTGACGCCGCGGATCTCGGACGCCAGCTGGGTCCACTTCTGCGGGTTCTCGCCGAGGGTGCGGTTGAGGAGACGGAGGATGTAGCCGTACTCCTCGCTGTCCGCGGTGGCCGGGTCCGGGGCGGAGCCGGCCTTCTCGAACTCGACGCCCTTGTGGACGAGGAGGGTGGCGTCACCGCCGTCGTCGAGGATCATGTTCGGGCCGCCGGTGGGCGTGTTCGGCCAGGTGAGGGCCTGCTCGGTGCACCACCAGTACTCCTCCAGGGTCTCGCCCTTCCAGGCGAAGACCGGGACGCCCTGCGGGTTCTCCGGGGTGCCGTTCGGGCCGACGGCGATGGCCGCGGCGGCGTGGTCCTGGGTGGAGAAGATGTTGCAGGAGGCCCAGCGGACCTCGGCGCCGAGGGCGACCAGGGTCTCGATGAGGACGGCGGTCTGCACGGTCATGTGCAGGGAGCCGGTGACGCGGGCGCCGGCGAGCGGCTGCTGCTCGGCGTACTCGCGGCGGATCGACATCAGGCCGGGCATCTCGTGCTCGGCGAGGGTGATCTCCTTGCGGCCGAAGGTGGCCAGGGAGAGATCGGCGACCTTGAAGTCCTGGGCGACAGTCGTCATGACTGAGCTGCTCCTCGTGTGTTTCGGGTGCGAGGGTCGGTTGGGGCGCCGGGCACCACGAAGGCTCCGGGGCACACGAATGCCCGGGATTTCCCACGGTGCCGTCGTCGGAGGCCCTCTCTCCCTCGGCCGGTCCGCGAGGACCGCCCGACCGCCATCAGCAGCGACGTCTGGCTGGTCACGAATCTACACCGGACAGTGCGGCGAGCCACAGTCCACATCGGGCGGCGAGGCGTGGCCGAAAACCGCCGCACATGCACGAGGCCCCCGGGACCGTGGGGTCTCGGGGGCCTCGTGGAGTGGGGTCAGTGGCCGTTGCCGTCCAGGCTCTTGGCCGGATTGGTGCCGGTCGAGGCGGCCGTCTCGTTGTAGACGTCGGGCTCCAGGTAGATGACCCGGGCGATCGGGACGGCGGCGCGGATGCGTTCCTCGGCGGCGTTGATGGCGTGCGCGACGTCGGCGGCCGAGTCGTCGTGCTGGACGGCGATCTTGGCGGCGACGAGGAGCTCCTCCGGGCCGAGGTGGAGCGTACGCATGTGGATGAGGCGGGTGACGGTCTCGCCGTCGACGACCGCGGCCTCGATCTTCCTGACGTCGTCGATGCCGGCGGACTCGCCGAGCAGCAGCGACTTGGTCTCGGCGGCCAGCACGATCGCGATGACGATCAGCAGGATGCCGATGCAGAGGGTGCCGATGCCGTCCCAGATGCCGTCGCCGGTCAGCAGGGCGAGGCCGACGCCGCCGAGCGCGAGGATGAGGCCGACGAGCGCGCCGAGGTCCTCCAGGAGGACGACGGGCAGCTCGGGGGCCTTGGCGCGGCGGACGAACTGCGTCCAGGTGAGGCCGCCGCGGATGAGGTTCGACTCCTTGATGGCGGTGCGGAAGGAGAAGGACTCGGCGATGATCGCGAAGATCAGGACGCCGACCGGCCAGTACCAGGCCTCGATCGGGTGCGGGTGCTTGATCTTCTCGTAGCCCTCGTAGATGGCGAACATGCCACCGACGGAGAAGAGCACGATGGAGACGAGGAAGGCGTAGATGTACCGCTCGCGGCCGTAGCCGAAGGGGTGCTGCGGGGTCGCCTCGCGCTGCGCCTTCTTGCCGCCGAGGAGCAGCAGGCCCTGGTTGCCGGAGTCGGCGAGCGAGTGGACGCTCTCCGCGAGCATCGACGACGAACCACTGAAGAGGAACGCCACGAACTTGGCTACGGCGATCGCCAGGTTGGCGGCGAGTGCCGCCACGATCGCCTTGGTTCCGCCTGACGCGCTCATGGGTGTACGTGGTCCCTTCGTCGATGCACCGGCTGTGTCGCCGTGGTTCGGCCGGTCATTGTCGCATCAGGCCACGACGGTGGCGCGGAAGACCGTCCCCGTACCGGAGAGTTCGGTCCTCTCGCCCGCCGGCACGAAGACGGACTCGCCTGCGGCGAGCGTCACCTCGCCCGCCTTCGGGCGACCCGCGACAGCGAGCAGGATCTGCGGGGCCGGGCTGGTCAGGTCGGTCGGGGCAGCACCCTCGGGCCGTACGAAACGGGACAGACGGAACTCGTCGATCGGGGTGTCGTAGACCTCTTCCCCGGTCTCGGAGGCCTCGGGGCGCAGGACGGCCGGATCGGTCGGCTCGAAGCGGACCACGCGCAGGAGTTCGGGGACGTCGATGTGCTTGGGGGTGAGTCCGCAGCGCAACACGTTGTCGGAGTTGGCCATGATCTCGACGCCGAGGCCGGAGAGGTAGGCGTGCGGGACGCCCGCGCCCAGGTAGAGGGCCTCGCCGGGCTGGAGCACGACCCGGTTGAGGAGCATCGCGGCGATGACGCCGGGGTCGCTCGGGTAGTGGTGGGCGAGGCTCGCGTACGGGACGTGGGCGCCGCCGAGACGGTCCGCGGCGGCGGCGGCCTCCGCGACGGTGTGCGCCATCTCCTCCGGGTCGGCGGTCAGCAGCGCCGTCAGGACCTCGCGGAGCGCGGCCTCTTCGGGGTGGGCGTGGAGCAGGTCGACGTACGGCTTGAGCGAGTCGACGCCGAGCGCGGCAAGGAGGTCCGCGGCCTCGGCGGGGGCGCGGAAACCGCACAGACCCTCGAAGGGGGTGAGCGCGCAGATCAGCTCGGGCTTGTGGTTGGCGTCCTTGTACGTGCGGTGCGCGGCGTCGATCGGGATGTCGGCGGCCTCCTCGGCCGCGTACCCCGCCCGCGCCTGGGCCAGGTCGGGGTGGGCCTGGAGGGAGAGCGGGGCGCCGGCGGCGAGCACCTTCAGCAGGAACGGCAGCCGCGGTCCGAACTTCTCGACGGAACGCTGCCCCAGTTCGCGTACGGGATCGGCGGCGATCAGCTCGTTCAGCGAGCCGCGCTCGGTGCGGGAAGGCGCGCCGGGGTGGGCGCCCATCCACATCTCGGCCTGGGGCTCGCCGGTCGGAGCGACTCCGAGCAGCTCCGGGATGGCCGTCGTGGATCCCCAGGCGTAGGGGCGAACGGTGTTGACGAGGCGGTCCATGGTGCCTGCCAGCTCCTCGGGATGGTGACGGATGGTGAGGGGTGTCGGGAGACAGGTGACAGGGGGCGGGTGACGGGTGGGTTACGGGGTGATGGACGGGTGGATGGGTGGGGTGGGGCGTGAGGGGTGGGGCGTGAGGGGTGGGCGTGTGGGGTGGGGGTTGCTCGGTGGTTGTTGGGTGGGGGCGCGCTTTGTGCGGCTCGGTCAGAGGGCCGTGCGGCCCGGGGTGGCCAGGGAGAGATAGACAGCCGCGAAGTCGGTCACCGCGAGCAGTTCCGCCAGTGTCTCCAGGTCATCACCTTCCTCCGGTTCCAGCTCGCTGATGGCCGTCTCATGGCTGAGTGCCAGTTCGCGGGCCGCGTGTGCGGCGGTGAGGCCGTCCGACGGGCGGTCCCTCAGCAGGACGACCCTGGCCCGGAGAGCCTGCGGCTCGTCCACCCGGTCCCGGAAGAAGTCGTCCGGGTCGGCACCCGCCGCATAGTCACCCGCGAGCAGGACGCCATGGGCCGGCAGAGCCTCCGGCAGCTCGGCCGCCAGCGCCGGCAACCCCGCCAGCTCGGCGAGGACCGCGGCGAAACGGCGGCCCGCCGGGCCCGCGGCCGCGCCCTCCGTCCAGATCAGCGGCAGCGTGTCCGCGAGCTCGGCGGCGAGCGTCTTCGCCGGGTTGCTGTACGTGGCGATGGCCGGGCCACAGCGCTCAGCCGTACGGTCCAGACGGTCGGCGACCTTCTCCAGAGCCTCGGGCGGGGCCTCCAGAAGACCGACCCGGTCGAGAAGCATGAGCAGCGGGGTGAACAGGGCCCAGAGAGTGCCCGGGCTGGCCGCGATGTTCTCGGCGTACTCGTTCGGCGTCTCGTTCGGGGCGATGGCCATCGGGACGAACAGACCCCGTGAACCACTGACGGCCTCGGCGAGCGGCGAGGCCTTCGGGGCCACGGCGACGACGGTGATACCGCGGCGGTACGCCTGCTCGGCGAGGAGGGCGAGGCCCGGTTCGGAGCCGTCCGTCGTCGGCAGCAGCAAGAGGTCCACGGAGCCCGCCCAGCCGGGCAGCGCCCAGCGCAGGGCGCCCGCGGCGGGGGCGACGCCGGTCGGCTGAAGGCGTACGACGGGAGCCGAAGCTCCTGCCAGGGCGCCGATCAGGTCCGCGACGGCCGCGGCAGCGGTGCCCGGACCGGCGACCAGTACGGCGCGGGGGCGGCCCTCGGGGCGGAGGTCCGCGATGCCGGCCTCGGCGGCGTGCCGGGCCGCCGTCCTTACCCGGGCTCCGGCTTCGGCGGCGCCGCGGAGAAGACCGCGGCGGTCCGCCAGGGCGAGGTCGTCCGGGGCGTCGAGGAGGGTCTCGTCGAGCATGGGGCGGGTGCCTCCGGTCGCGGTCGTCGTCGCGGGCCCCTGCGGGGGGCTTGGGGGGTGGCTCTTGGTGCGGGTGCTGTTGGTGCGGGTGCTTTTAGTGCGGGTGCTTTTAGTGCGGGTGCTTTTAGTGCGGGTGCTGTTGGTGCGGGCACCTTCAATGGTGCGCGGCTTGGGGTGCGGGTGCGGGGTGGTGTGGGGCTTGGGGTGCGGGTGCGGGTGCGGGTGCGGGTGCGGGGTGGTGTGGGGCTTGGGGTGCGCCCGGCCTTCGGCCGTGCTTGTCGGTTCCCACCCGCACCACCCGTGCAGGTGGGATGACAGAGGTGCGGGGCTTCCCGTGGGGGGTGCTCGCCGTTGGCGGCGGACCCTTCGGGGAGGGGCGGGTCGGGTCGGGTCGGACAGGGTGGGAAGGGGGGCGGGGGCGGTCGGGGAGCTGCGTCGCGCGCGTCGCACCCGCGGTCGGAACCCGTGCAGTGTGACGCGAGTACCGAGCCTGGTCTGTGTGGGCTGGAACCCGTACTGCAAATCGCGGCGTGGCCAGGCGTAGAACGGAGCCCGTGCCGTACTGCGCGGCGCGGAGCAGATCCGTGCCATGCGGCGTGAGCCAGCACGCGTGCTGCCCGGCGCGGAACAGACCCATGCCGTGCGGCGTGAGCCAGCACCCTTGCTGCCCGGCGCGGAACAGACCCATGCCATGTGACGCGGGCCAGCACCCTTGCTGCCCGGCGCGGAACAACCCGTGCCGAGCTCCGCGGCGCGGTCCCTGCCAGGTGGCGCGGGCCGGCGCCCTTGCCGTGCGGCGCGGAACAGACCCTTGTCGTGCTGCGCGGGCCGGCACCCGTGACGTACCGGACGGTCCCGGCGCGGGACGGTCCGTGCTGCACTGCGGCGCGGGCCGGCACTCGTGTTGCGCGGCTCCCCTGCGGCGCTGTGCCGCCCTGGCTGTCGGACTGCTGGCACCGGCCCTCCCTGTCGCCGTCAGGCGGCTCGGTGCTGCCTTCGGGCGGTTGCTGTCGCCCTCCAGTGGCTCCGTACTGCCTTCGGGCGGTTGCCGTTGCTCCCCGGTGTGACCCGCCTGCCGTCGGCGTTCGTGCTGCCTCCTGCCGGTGGAGGGGCCCTGGGCGTCGTCGCCTGCGGGGCCCCGGCTCGCCGGGTTACGGGCGGCGGGCCTCGTCCGTCAGGAGGACCGGGATGTTGTCTCGGACCGGGTAGGCGAGGCCGCAGTCCGGGCTCGTGCAGATGAGTTCGGGGGTCTCGTCCGCCGTGCGGTCGTTCAGTGGAGCGTGGCACGCGGGGCAGGCCAGGATCTCCAGGAGGCCGGCTTCGAGCGGCATGGGGTGTCCCTTCGAACAAGCGGTTTCGGGCCAGGTCAGCCTACCGCCGGGGGACGGGGGGTGCCCCGTCCCCCGGCGGTGGGTGGCAGGCGGGTCAGGCCGTGGCGCGGACCAGGGCCAGGACCTCGTCGCGGATCTTGGCCATCGTCGTCTCGTCGCGGGCCTCGACGTTCAGGCGGAGCAGCGGCTCCGTGTTGGAGGCGCGGAGGTTGAACCACCAGTCCTGCGCCGTCACGGTCAGGCCGTCGAGGTCGTCGAGGGTCACGCCTTCACCCTCGTACGCCGCCTTGACCTTCGCCGCGCTTGCCTTCTGGTCCGCGACCGTCGAGTTGATCTCGCCCGATGACGCGTAGCGGTCGTACGCCGCGACCAGGGCGGACAGGGTGCCCTCCTGGCCGCCCAGGGCCGCCAGGACGTGGAGCGCGGCCAGCATGCCCGTGTCCGCGTTCCAGAAGTCCTTGAAGTAGTAGTGCGCCGAGTGCTCGCCGCCGAAGATCGCGCCGGTCTTCGCCATCTCCTCCTTGATGAAGGAGTGCCCGACGCGCGTACGGACCGGCTCGCCGCCCTTCTCGCGGACGACCTCCGGCACCGACCACGAGGTGATCAGGTTGTGGATGATCGTTCCGCCGGGGTGCTTCGCGAGCTCGCGGGCCGCGACGAGGGCCGTGATCGCCGACGGCGAGACCGGCTCGCCGCGCTCGTCGACGACGAAGCAGCGGTCGGCGTCGCCGTCGAAGGCCAGACCGAGGTCGGCGCCCTCGGCCAGGACACGGGCCTGGAGGTCGACGATGTTCTTCGGGTCCAGCGGGTTCGCCTCGTGGTTCGGGAACGTGCCGTCCAGCTCGAAGTACATCGGGACCACGTCCAGCGGCAGGCCCTCGAAGACCGTGGGGACCGTGTGGCCGCCCATGCCGTTGCCCGCGTCCACCACGACCTTGAGGGGGCGGATCGTCGTCAGGTCCACCAGGGACTTCAGGTACGTCGCGTAGTCCGTGAGGGTGTCTCGGTGCGTGACCGTGCCCGGGGTCGGGGCGGCCTCCGGCGCGCCGGTCTCCGACCAGCGTTCCGCCAGCTCGCGGATCTCCGCCAGGCCCGTGTCCTGGCCCACCGGGGCCGCGCCCGCGCGGCACATCTTGATGCCGTTGTACTGGGCCGGGTTGTGCGAGGCGGTGAACATCGCGCCGGGCAGGTCGAAGCTGCCGGAGGCGAAGTACAGCTGATCGGTGGAGCAGAGTCCGATCAGGGTGACGTCGGCGCCGAGGCGGGCCGCGCCGCGCGCGAAGGCGTCCGCCAGGCCGGGCGACGAGGGGCGCATGTCGTGGCCGATGACGATCGCGTCCGCGTCCGTCACTCGTACGAAGGCGGCGCCGAAGAGCTCGGCGAGCGTCTCGTCCCACTGGTCGGGTACCACTCCGCGGACGTCGTACGCCTTCACGATCTGCGACAGATCGACAGTCACGGATCCACCCTCCTGAGTTCTCGGCACGCGTGTGCGGCGCGTGTACGGAACGCCAAAACTACCCGGAGCGGGGAGGGGGTACGCGGACGGTGGCCGGTTGCGCTCAGTTGTCGGGGGACCGCAGCACCCTCAGGTGCCCTCGGCGCCCGACTTCCATGGGGTCGCCGCCGCGTCCTCCGCCGCCCTTGCCGCCGGCGCCGGCCGCGCGTTCCTGGGGGCGGGCCGCCTCCCGAACCGCGTTGGCCAGGGCTTCGAGGTCGTCGCCGCTGGGGCGGGGCGGGGCGGAACCGTCGGTCAGCCGCACGACCTCCCACCCTCGCGGGGCGGTGAGGCGCTCGCTGTGCTCGGCGCACAGGTCGTAGCAGTGGGGCTCGGCGTAGGTGGCGAGCGGGCCGAGGACCGCAGTCGAGTCGGCATAGACGTACGTCAGTGTCGCGACGGCAGGGCGGCCGCACGCAGTGCGCGAACAGCGACGTACAGGGCTCACGACGTTGGACGGTACCGCACTCTTGAGCGGGCCGCGACGACTCTCCCTCAGGTCACTCCACCGTGTCGCGCTGTGACCTCCGCCACCCCCCTTCGGGTGGCGGCTGCTCTGACCTGCGCGGGAGGGGGCACAAGGGGGTGGCGTCCGGAGTCGATCCGGACAGTCCTGGGTACAGATCCGGTCAACCGCGGCCAGATGGCCGATCGCGAGGGGCTGTCGAATCGGGCGGACGGTTGGCCGGAATGTTCAGGTTTCGACATGGGGTGGGCTGGTGGGGCCGGGGCACCCGGGAAGGTGGCGAGGGTGCGCCACGGTGCGCGGACACCGATGAGGGTTACGCTGCGTCAGTGATGGACAGTCCTGTGCCGCCGAGCCCCCCGCACCACTCCACGGAGCCCCCCGCGGAGCCTCGGGTGCGCCGCCGCGACCGGCACGGCCGCGGGATGCGGGGACCGGTCGCCCCGCCGCAGGTGCCGCTCTCCTCGAGCCGGGCCGACACGTTCCGCGATCTCGTCCTCGACTCGGTGGAGCGTCTGGAGCGGCGCTGGCCGCAGCTCGCCGACGTCGAGTTCCTCGTGATGGAGGTGCCGCCGTCCGTGTCGGGCGAGACGGTGCCGCTGGGCGGCTCCGCGCCCGCCGAGAAGAACGATCCCGCCCGCGTGGTCGTCTACCGGCGGCCCGTCGAGATCCGGTCGAAGAACCGGGACGAGCGGGCGCTCCTCGTCCACGAGGTGGTCGTGGAGCAGGTCGCCGAGCTGCTCGGGCTCTCCCCCGAGTCCGTCGATCCCCGGTACGGGCAGGACTGACCCTCGACCGGATCACCCGACACCCCTCGGAGGGTCTCTGCCGGCCCTCGGAGCGTCCCCCTCGGCCTTCGGAGGGTCTCCCCCGGCCTTCGGAGGGGCGCCCGCGGTCCCTCGGAGGATCACCCCCGGCGCTCGAAGGATCGCCCCCGAAGGATTGATTCCTTCGTACGGGCGGGGTCGGTCCCCCGCCCGTGACCCCAGGCTCCTAGTCCAGGACCCCCAGGTCCTGGCGGGCCCACGGGACCTCGACCGTGCCCCGGTCGTCGACGAAGGTCTGGACCGTGAACATCGGAGTGCCGTCCAACGGCAGCGCCAGCGTCCGGGACGCGTAGACCTTGCCGCCCGAGACCGGTTCGACGGTCAGCGCGTAGGAGCCCTTGAGGCCCTCGGGGACCAGGTCGCTGAGGGCCTTCGTCGTGCCCGCCTTGACCGCGACCGTCTTCGAGACCGGCGTCCCCGCGCCGGAACCGGCCGAGGCCGTGACCTTGACCTGGGCGTCGGCGCCGACGGCGGTCAGGGCGAGCGTCGTGCCCTTGGCCCGGTTGTCGGCGATCGTCGCGCGCGCGGAGATCGCCCCGGTCGCCGGCACGAAGGCGACCTCGGTGTTCTCACCCTTGCCGCGGACCACCCGGAGGGCGGCCACCACCGGGGTGGGCTTCTTCGGGTCGCTCGGGGTGAGCATCAGCGAGCCCACCTCGCCGCGGGTGAGGTCGGGCAGTTCGACGGAGGCCGTCATCCCGGACTTCACGTGCAGGGAGCCGGCGCTCGCGGGGACGATCGTGCCGTTCTGGGTGACCAGCTGGATCTTCAGGTCGGCGTCGTCCTCGCCCGGGACGAAGGCCACCAGGCGTACGGAGGTGGCGTCGGCCGGGATGCCGGGGAGCAGGGCGGTGCTCGCCGGGTCGGCCGAGGCCGCGATCCAGTCGCTGCCGAGCTTCTCGTCGGCGGAGCCGATGGCCGCGCCGACGCGTCCGCTGCGGGTGGTGACGTGGACGGTGACGGACTCCTTGGCGGCTTCGCCCGTGAGGGTGGAGAGCAGGACGGGGACCGTGGAGCGGGCGGGGACCGGGATGCCCTCGGTGAACTGGGACTTGAGGACGCCCTCGGGGCCGTACAGCTCGATGTCGGCGACGGCGGCCGTGTCGTCCGGGTTGGTGAGGTGGACGTAGTCCTGGCGTTCCTTGGCGGTGGAGGCCGCGGGGAACCAGAAGTCGGTGTCCGGGGCGCCGCAGCTGAGGCCGAGGAGGCCGCGGGCGCCGCCCGCCGGGACGACGGTGGTCTGCTGGACGGTCCAACCGGGGGCGAGGGTGCCGGTCGCCGAGCCGGTGAGGGCGGGTACGGCGGGGCCGTCCGCCTCGGCGGTGACGGGCTTGCCGGGGGCGGTGACGGTGGCCGGGGCCTTGGGGGGCTTCTTGCCGCCCTTGGTGGCGCCGCCGGCGGTCGTCGTGCTCGCGGCGGTGCGCAGCTGGGCGGTGGGGGCGGAGGACTTCCCGGCCGTGCCCGAGCCGCTCTTCGCCGTGTCCGTACCGCCGCTGGTCGGGGTGTACGAGGTGTAGAGGGTCTCGGCCAGCTCGGAGGTGCTGGGCATCGGGCAGGCCAGGCCGGCGCGCTCGACCGGCAGCCGGGTGGCCGCCTTGACCTCGGGAGCGGCTGCGCCGTCCGGGGTGGTGAGGGCGGCGAAGCCGGTGACGGCGGCCAGCGCCGTGGCGCCCGCGATCAGGGAGAGGGTCGTGCGCTTCACTGGTTGCTGCTCCCGTCGGGACGCTGCTCGGTCTCGTGGCCCTGGGGGTGCCCGTAGCCGTAGTTGTACGGGTCGTACTGCTGCGGGTCGTACTGCTGTTGCGGGTCGTACTGCTGCTGCTCGTACTGCTGCGGGTCGTAGCCCTGCTCGGCGTACGGCTGCTGGTCGTACTGCTGCGGCTGCTGCTGGTCGTAGCCCTGCTGGGGGTACGCGTACGGCTGCTGCTGGTACGGGTCGGCCGCGTACTCCTGGTAGTAGCCCTGGTCGGCGTAGGCCTGGGGCTGGGGCTGCTCCTGGTGGCCGCCCTGGGGCTGCTCCTGCGCCTGGGCGTAGGCGGGGTCGTAGCCGCCGCCGTGTTCCTGGGGCTCGTACGCCTGCTGCTCGGGGATCGGGGCCGGTGCCGCTTCCGGTGCGGGGCCGGTCTCGGCGGCTTCGGCGGCCTCGGCCTCCGCGTCCGCCGCGGCGCGCAGCCGGCGGGCCCGGCGGCCGTCGCCCTCGGTCGCCTGGGCGGGGATCGCGAGCTCCTCCTCGGGCAGGTCGTCGTCGATCTCGCGGCGGCGTCCGGGCAGGGCGAGGACGAGCAGGACGACGGCGAGGCCGACCTGGGCCCAGATCCACGCGCTGTGCGTGAGCGGCTGGTCGTACGTGACGTCGAGGCGGCCGCCCTGGGCGGGGAGTTCGAAGCCCTGGGCCCAGCCGTCGACGGTGGTGCGCGTCAGCTCCTTGCCGTCGAGGGTGGCGGTCCAGCCCTCGTCGGCGCGGTCGGCGAGGCGCAGGACGCGGCCCGTGGGGCCGGCCGGGATCTCGGTGTGCGCCTCGACGGGGCCGGCGGCGACGGCGACCGGTGCCGAGTCCTTCGCGGCGTCGGCCGGCTTCGCCGTCGCCCCGTCCGTCGTCCCCTCCGCGGCCTTCGCGGCCGGCGGGACGATCATGACGCGGGCGATCTCGCGGTCCACGCGCCAGAGCGCGCTGCCGTCGAGCTGGCTGAGGCGGCTGAGCCCGGGGGTGGAGTCGAGGACGCGGCTCATCTGGCGCGGTGCCCCGTCCCGTACCAGGACGTAGCGGATCGCGTAGCCGCTGAGCTGCTGGGTCTGGTCGGCGCCGGAGCCCGCGACCAGGTGGGCGACGACGTCGTCGAGGCGGGGGTCGTCCTCGGCTCCCGCGGTGAGTTCGGCGTCGCCGAGGCGCGCACCGGAGCCGCGGACCAGGGTGTACGTGACCTCGCCGGGCGAGGTGCCGCCGAGGACGAGGGTGCGGGGCTGGTCGCGGGTGCCGGACTCCTCGGCGACGAACGCCGGGACCTGGACCGGGTCGCGTCGGGTCAGCGGGCCGTCGGCGCCGTCGATCATCCAGCCGGCGGCGGCGACGGCGGGACCGAGGGCGCAGCCGAGGGCGATGAGCGCGGCGACGGGCTGGCGCCAGCCGAAGCCGTGGGCGGCGACGCGGGTGCGGCCCCCCTCGGCGCCGATCATGCCGGCGGCGATGAGGGCGGCGCCGTAGACGAGGGTGGCGGGTCCGGCCCAGCCGGTGCCGCCCGCGCCGTTGGAGAGGACTGCGAAGAGGAGTCCGGCGAGGCCGGCGGCCCAGGCGGCGCGGACCGCGAGCTGCCGCTCCTCGCGCAGCAGTCCGGCCAGGCCGGCGAGGACGAGGCCGGCCAGGAGGAGGCCGCCGGTGGTGCCGGGGCCGCCCGGGCTGGTGCCGAGCAGGTCGAGCGCGGTGGCCGTGCCCGTACGGATGTCGAGGCCGGCCTCGCGCAGGAACGCGGCCGGGTCGGTGAGCAGGGTCAGCGACCAGGGCGCGAGGACGAGGAGCGGGGTGCCGACGGCGGCCAGGAAGCGCAGCCCGTAGGCGGTGATGTCGGAGCGGCGTACGACGAGCACGCCGAGGCCGAGGAGGACGGCGAGCGGCCAGACGACCGGGGTGAACGCGGTCGTGAAGGTCAGCAGGAAGGTGTACGCCCAGGTGGCGCGCCAGCTGCCCCGGTCCGGCCGGTTGAAGCCGTGGGCGGCGACGGCGGCGCGGGCGGTCAGCGGCAGCAGGATCGCGAGGACGGCGGTGCCGAGCCGGCCGGTGGCGAGGGCCCCGGTGGCGGCGGGCAGGAACGCGTACGCGATGGCGCCCCACGCGCGCAGGAGCCGGGACTCGACGATGCCGCGGGCGGCGAAGTACGCGGTGAAGCCGGCGAGCGGGACCGAGCAGACGAGCAGCAGGGTCAGCGCGGTGGAGGTGGAGCCGAGGAAGAGCGCGGAGAGTGCGGCGAGGACCGCCAGGTACGGCGGGGCGGTCTGGGTGCCGCCGGTGCCGAGGGCGTGCCAGCCGTCGGCGTACCGCGACCAGAGTTCGGAGACGGTATCGGGCGCGGGCAGCAGGGTTCCGCCGGCGAGGGAGCCGCCGGCGAAGAGGTTGCGGCAGGCGACCAGGGAGATGAGGAGCAGGAGGGCGAAGAGGACCGGGCCGGGCTTGCGGGCGATCTTCTTGAGCCGCGCGAACTGCTCGATCTCCAGGTAGTCGGCGTCGTCTCCGCCGGGTCCCGACTCGGCGACGCCGTGGCGGGAGCCGCCGGATTCGGCCTCGGAGCCGCCGAAGTTGGCGGTGAGCTGTTCGACGGCGGCGCGCACGGTGGCGCCGGGCGGCGGGAACAGCGGGCGGAGTTCGCTCGCCGGAACGACGGGGTTCTTGCGGCGCTTGCGGGCGGCGAGGATCTTCTCGGGGCGCAGCAGCGTGGCGAGCAGGCCCATGACCTCGTCGACGGCCTGACCGGGGACCTTGCCGACGAGATAGGCGAGGGTGCGGAGCAGGGTGCTGACGACGAGCCGTGCGAAGACGTACGGGAGGGCGGCGCCGCGGGTGTTGACGAGGAGGGTGTAGACGGCGCCGGCCTTGTCGACGCGGTGCGGGTTGGCCGCGGTGCGGCCGGCGCAGTCGACGGTGCGGCGCTCGCGGGCGGAGGCCTCGGCGTGCCGGAGGATGGCGTCGGGGGCGATGAGGACGCGGTGGCCGGCGGAGTGGGCGCGCCAGCACAGGTCGACGTCGTCGCGCATGAGGGGCAGTCGTCGGTCGAAGCCGCCGAGCTCCTCGAAGACGTCGCGGCGGACGAGCATGCCGGCGGTGGAGACGGAGAGGACGGAGCGGACCTGGTCGTGCTGGCCCTGGTCCTGCTCGCGGCGGTCGAGTCCGGTCCAGCGGCGGCCGCTGCGGGCGATGGAGACGCCGGTCTCCAGGAGCTGCTTCCTGTCGTACCAGCCGCGCAGCTTGGGGCCGATGACGGCGGCGTCCGCGTCGGAGTCGGCGACGCGCAGGAGTTCGGCGAGGGCGCCGGGCTCGGGTGCGCAGTCGTCGTGGAGCAGCCAGAGCCACTGGACCGGTTCGCCGTGCGGGAGTTCGGGGAGGTCGTAGGCCTCGTCGTTCCAGCTGCGGCTGACCGGGTCCCAGCCGCTGGGGCGCTTCAGATAGGCCAGGTCCTCGGGTCCGAGCACGGGCGCGGTGCGGGCGGCCTCCTCGACGGCGGCGCCGAAGCCGGTGCGGCGCGCGAGGTGCAGGACGCGGTCCGTGCCGATGGCGTCGGCGAGGAGCTGCGCCGAGTCGTCGGCGCTGCCGGTGTCGGCGGCGACCACGTTCTGCACGGGGCGTTCCTGGGCGAGCAGCCCGGCGAGGGCGTCCGGCAGCCAGCGGGCGCCGTCGTGGGTGACGAGCACGGCGGTGACGACGTGTCGCGGAAACTCAGGAGTTGAGGACATCGAGCTACGGGCCCTCCGGCCGGGGTCGCCCGCGGGGGGCGTGGGGAGCGTCTCGGACGGAGGCCCACACTAACGGCTGCACGCGGAGCGGTCCGCCGCCCTGTGGACAGAGCGGGAGGAAGGGGCCTGCCGCCTGCGGACGGAGGGGGCGGGGCGGTTCCGGGGCGCTTTCACACGGAATACGCAGAACGGTCCGCCATCTGTGGGTGAACCACAGGGGGCGGACCGTTCGTCTTGTCCTCGGGTGCGCGCCGTGGCGCGCGGGGCCCGGCAGGTTTCGGGCCTCGCCTGCGGCGGCTCAGACGGCGGCCTTCTTCAGGCGGCGTCGCTCGCGCTCGGAGAGGCCGCCCCAGATGCCGAACCGCTCGTCGTTCTGCAGGGCGTATTCGAGGCATTCGGAGCGGACCTCGCAGGCGAGGCAGACCTTCTTGGCCTCTCGGGTCGAGCCGCCCTTCTCGGGGAAGAAGGACTCGGGATCGGTCTGGGCGCACAGCGCGCGCTCCTGCCAGCCGAGTTCTTCGTCCGCCGCGTCCTCGACCAGCAGTTCCTGGAACAACTCGGTCATGTGCGCCCCTCGTCTGTTCTGTGCGTCCCCGTGGTGTTGCCGTTGCGAACCCGGCCGAACGACACGAGTGAAATTACAAGTTCGTGCTCTGCGCGAGTCAAGCCGAGATCTGCTATTGGGCCTCGTATTCACTCTGCGGAACCAAGCCTATGCGGAAAGTGTTCAAATCACCAAAAACCGTGACACATGCCACCGGCTTGGGCGCACCGTGCGCGACCCTCGTAAGGGAGGACGTCCGAGACTTGGATCTTGTTGCGATCCAGCCATGGAAGCGATCCGGATCACAGTCCGATCACGGACCGGCCGGGGTCCACGTGGTGACCGAGCGTGGTCGATCACGCGGGCGCCGCCATGTTTACGGGCACGGTTGAAGCGCCATCTCTCCTGGTCCGCGGCTGAACAAACCTTTCTCCGCGCACTGTAACCGGATGAGGTGAAACATTACCCCCAAATCGGGCATTGGGTTGACAGTCGGGTGCCGTTCCGGCCACCTTTGGTGGCATGCCAGCGACCGCAGTGCTCTCCGCGACCCACAGCCGTGGGTTCCGCAGCGCTGTCCAGGCGCGCTGTTGCTGTTGCTGTCCCAGCTGTTGATGCCGTAGAGCTCCAGCCTTTCTCCCAGCGTCACCCTGCGTCACTCGCGTCACCTCGTCTCCGTGACCCCCACCGCTTCTGTTTCTGCTGAGGAACCTCCCCACCCATGAACATGGACAGCGACCTTCAGATCGCCGGCGACATCCTCGAGGTCCCGCACCTCCTCCAGCCCGAGCGCGCCCACCCCGTGACCGTGGCCGAGTTCGCCGGCCTCGCGCGCTCGATCGCCGACGACCGCGCCCAGTGGGCCCCGTACGTCGAGTACGACGCCACGACCCGCTGGTACCACCGGCTGCGCACCGGGCCCGGCTACGAGGTGTGGCTGCTCTCCTGGGTGCCCGGCCAGGGCAGCGGGCTCCACGACCACGGGGTCTCCTCCGGCGTACTGACGGTCCTGGAGGGAGAACTGACGGAGCGCACGAGCGGGGGCGCCCCGGCGCTCACCGACGACGCGCGGACGCTCGCGCCGGGCGCGCAGCGCGTCTTCGCGCCGGGGTACGTCCACGAGGTCGTCAACGACTCCCTCGAACCGGCCGTCAGCCTGCACGTCTACTTCCCGGGTCTCACCGAGATGCCGATGCACGAGTCGCTCCAGGCGCAGTGCGCCCCGGTCGCCGCCCCTGTCACCACCGGGGTGGTCGTCGCCTGAGAGACTGCTGTGCATGCGCATTGTGGTTCTGGCCGGCGGTATCGGTGGTGCCCGTTTCCTTCGCGGCCTCAAGCAGGCCGCGCCGGACGCGGAGATCACGGTCATCGGCAACACCGGTGACGACATCCATCTCTTCGGGCTGAAGGTCTGCCCCGACCTGGACACGGTGATGTACACCCTCGGCGGTGGCATCAACGAGGAACAGGGCTGGGGCCGTCGCGACGAGTCCTTCACCGTCAAGGAGGAGCTCGCGGCGTACGGCGTCGGACCCGAGTGGTTCGGACTCGGCGACCGGGACTTCGCGACCCACATCGTCCGTACGCAGATGCTCGGCGCGGGCTACCCGCTGAGCGCCGTCACCGAGGCGCTGTGCGCCCGCTGGCAGCCGGGCGTACGCCTCCTCCCCATGTCCGACGACCGCGTCGAGACGCATGTGGCGATCGAGGTCGACGGCGAGCAGCGCGCGGTGCACTTCCAGGAGTACTGGGTGAAGCTGCGCGCCTCCGTGGACGCGAAGGCGATCGTGCCGGTCGGCGCGGAGGCCGCGAAGCCCGCGCCGGGCGTCCTGGAGGCCATCGCCGAGGCGGACGTCATCCTCTTCCCGCCGTCCAACCCCGTGGTGAGCGTCGGGACGATCCTGGCCGTGCCCGGGATCCGTGAGGCGATCGTCGCGGCCGAGGTGCCCGTGGTGGGCCTCTCCCCCATCGTCGGCGACGCACCCGTGCGCGGGATGGCCGACAAGGTGCTCGCGGCGGTCGGCGTGGAGTCGACGGCGGCGGCGGTCGCCAGGAACTACGGCTCCGAGCTCGTCGACGGCTGGCTCGTCGACACCGTCGACGCGGGCGCGGTCGCGGACGTCGAGGCGGCGGGCATCCGCTGCCGGGCGGTCCCGCTGATGATGACCGACGTCGAGGCGACGGCCGCGATGGCGCGGGAGGCGTTGGCGCTCGCGGAGGAGCTCCGGTGACCTCGGTGACTGATGTGACTGCTGGGTCCGCGGGGTCTGTTGAGACCGGGGTGGCCCCGGAGGCTCCCTCGTACCGGGTCTGGGCGCTGCCCGGGCTGCCGGAGGTGACGGCCGGGGACGACCTGGCCAAGCTGATCGCCTCCGTCTCGCCCGAACTCGTCGACGGGGACGTCCTCCTCGTCACCTCCAAGATCGTGAGCAAGGCCGAGGGGCGGGTGATCGCCGCCGACGACCGCGAGGAGGCCATCGACGCCGAGACGGTACGGGTGGTGGCGCGGCGCGGCGCCCTGCGGATCGTCGAGAACCGGCAGGGCCTGATCATGGCCGCCGCCGGGGTCGACGCGTCCAACACCCCTGCCGGGACGGTGCTGTTGCTGCCCGAGGACCCCGACGCCTCGGCGCGGCACATCCGTTCGGGGCTGCGCGAGGCGCTCGGCGTCGACGTGGGCGTCGTCGTCACGGACACCTTCGGGCGCCCCTGGCGCGGTGGGCTCACCGACGTGGCGATCGGGGCGGCCGGAGTGCGGGTCCTCGACGATCTGCGCGGCGGGACCGACTCGTTCGGCAATCCGCTGAGCGCGACCGTGGTCGCCACCGCCGACGAACTCGCCGCCGCGGGCGACCTGGTGAAGGGCAAGGCCGCCGGTCTGCCGGTCGCCGTCGTCCGCGGACTGGCGCACGTGGTGGCCGGGGACGAGGAGCCGGGGGCGCGGGCGCTGGTGCGCGGCGCCGCCGACGACATGTTCCGGCTCGGCACCTCGGAGGCCGTACGGGAGGCGGTGACGCTGCGGCGGACCGTACGGGAGTTCACCGACGACCCCGTAGACCCGGGCGCGGTACGGCGTGCGGTCGCGGCGGCCGTCACGGCGCCGGCCCCGCACCACACCACGCCGTGGCGGTTCGTGCTTCTGGAGTCGGCGGGGTCGCGGATGCGGCTGCTCGACGCGATGCGGGACGCGTGGATCGCGGACCTGCGGCGGGACGGCAAGTCCGAGGAGTCCATCGCGAAGCGGGTCCGGCGCGGGGACGTCCTGCGCAACGCCCCGTACCTGGCGGTGCCCTGTCTCGTCATGGACGGCTCCCACCACTACGGCGATGCGCGCCGGGACGCGGCCGAGCGCGAGATGTTCGTGGTGGCGGCGGGCGCGGGCGTCCAGAACTTCCTGGTGGCGCTGGCCGGTGAGCGGCTGGGCTCCGCGTGGGTGTCCTCGACGATGTTCTGCCGGGACGTCGTACGGGAGGTCCTCGACCTGCCGGCCGGGTGGGACCCGCTGGGCGCGGTGGCGATCGGCCACCCGGCGGGGGCGCCGAGGGAGCGGGCGGCGCGGATGGCTTCGGAGTTCGTCGAGGTGCGGTGAGCCTGCGCCTTCGGGAGCGTTCCGTGCGTGGTGCGGTGAGCCTGCGACGCGGGGAGCGTTCCGTGGTGCGGTGAGCCTCTGTGGCGCCTTGTCGTGGTGGGGCCTTGTCGTGGTGGGGCCTTGCTGTGGAGGGGCCCGATCAGAGCGCCGTGATGTTGCCCGGGGTCATGCGGGGTGCCCTGCGGGGCGGTACGCGGCCGCTGAGGAGGATCAGGCGGGCCGCTCGGTGGCGTTGGCCCGCGTAGGGGGCCAGGAGGTCCAGCATCGCCTCGTCGTCGGTCGTACGGTCGCCCGCGAGGGCCCAGCCGACGATGCCGGGGAGGTGGAGGTCGCCGGTGGTGACCTCGTCGGGGGCGCCGTTGCTGCGCTGGATCGTCTCCGCGCTCGTCCAGGGGCCGATGCCGGGGATCAGTTCCAGGCGCACGCGGGCCGCCGGCGGGTCCATGTGAACGGCCTCCTCCAGGCGGGCCGCCACGCGGGCCGCGCGGACGATCGCCGCCGAGCGTTTGCCGTCGACGTTCGCGCGGTGCCACTCCCAGGACGGGATCTGCGTCCACGTGCGGGCGTCCGGCATCACGTACATCCCCTCGGGGGCCGGGCCCGGCGCGGGCTCCCCGAACTTCCGTACGAGCAGCCGCCAGGCCCCGTAGGCCTCGGTCGTCGTGACCTTCTGCTCCAGGACCGTCGGGATCAGCGACTCGAGGACCAGGCCCGTACGGGTCAGGCGGAGGCCCGGGCGGCGACGGTGGGTCGCCAGGACCAGCTTGTGGCGGGGGACGAAGGCGGTGGGGTCGTCCTCGGCTCCGAGCAGCGCGGGGAGGTTCTCCCGGAGCCAGGTCGCGCCCGCGCCCCAGGCCTCGGCCGCGACCTGGCCGTCGCGGACGGCCACCCGGAGGGTGCCGGGGCCGTCGGGGGTGCGGCTGGCCCGCCAGACGGAGCCGTCGGGGGTCACGCGGAAGGTGGGGTCGGCGGGGCCGCGGCGGAGGGGGCCGAGGGTGAGGCCGAGGTCCAGCGGAGCGTCTTCCGTCACGGGTACGGGGACGTGGCCGCCGCGCGTCGTCGTGCGCGTGGGTTCGGGTACGAAGCGGCCGGCCATGGATACGAGCGTAGCCGGGCGGGTGCGCCGGGGGCGGGGTCGTGCGGATCCCGGGGGCGTGCGTGCGTGCGAGCCCTGTGGGTGGGCGCGCGGGGAGCGGGCGGCGCGGGGAGCGGGCGGCGCCCTGAGGGGCTGTGCCCACCCGTTCCGCCTTGGCGGACGTATGCCCACAACCGGGCGGGCATACGTCCCGGCGTGCTGGTTACTGGTCCGAGGAGAAGCGGACCGCTCCTGCGGGGAGGGTGGCTTCGCACCAGATTCTTATGCCGTCGCGGAGTTCGTTGTCGGGGCCCACCTGGGCGCCGTCGCCTATGACCGCGCCCGTCAGGACCGTGCGGGCGCCGATGCGGGCGCCCGCGCCGATCAGGGAGTCGGTGATCACCGCGCCGGGTTCGACGACCGCGCCGGCCAGGAGCGTGGAGCCCGTGATGCGGGCGCCCTCGCCGACCACCGCGTCCGCGCCGACGACCGTGCCGCCGGTCAGCTTGGCGTCCGGGGCGACACGCGCCGACGGCAGGACCAGGCGGTCGCCGCAGCGGCCCGGGACGGCCGGGGAGGGTGCGCGGCCCAGGACCAGGTCGGCTGAGCCGCGGACGAAGGCCTGCGGGGTGCCGAGGTCCAGCCAGTACGTGGAGTCGACCATGCCCTGGAGGTGCGCGCCGGAGGCGAGGAGCTCGGGGAAGGTCTCCCGCTCGACCGAGACGGGGCGGCCGGCGGGGATCGTGTCGATGACCGAGCGCCGGAACACGTACGCGCCCGCGTTGATCTGGTCGGTGACGATCTCCTCGGGCGTCTGCGGCTTCTCCAGGAAGGCCGTGACGCGGCCGGTGGAGTCCGTGGGGACCAGACCGAAGGCCCGCGGGTCGTCGACCCGCGTGAGGTGGAGCGAGACGTCCGCGCCGGAGGAGGAGTGGGTGGCGACGAGGGCCTGGATGTCGAGGCCCGTCAGGATGTCCCCGTTGAAGATCAGGACCGGGTCGTCGGGGCCCGAGTGCAGCCGCGAGGCCACGTTGCGTATCGCGCCGCCGGTGCCCAGCGGCTCCTCCTCGGTGACGTACTCCAGGCTCAGGCCGAGGGACGAGCCGTCACCGAAGTGCGGCTCGAAGACCTCGGCCAGGTACGAGGTGGCGAGCACGATGTGCTCGACGCCGGCGGCGCGGGCGCGGGCCAGCTGGTGCGTCAGGAAGGGGACGCCTGCTGCCGGGACCATGGGCTTGGGCGTGTTGACCGTGAGCGGTCGCAGCCTTGTTCCCTTGCCACCGACCAGGAGGATCGCTTCAGTCACCTTGTCGTCTCTGCTTCCTGTTCGGGGCCGGTCGGCTCGCCCGTCTCGGTCGTCCGTGCGATATGACCGGTCAGTTTAGGCAGATCGTTGCCCCGATGACCCCATCAGCTCCTTCCCTGGTACTTCGCCGAGCTCGCGCGGGCCGTTCCGAGCTTGCCGTACAGCCGTGCGCCGGGGCACTCCGTGGCGAATCCGTCACGGTGTCCCGCGATGGCGTTGAACTTGACCGTACTGCCCTTCTTGTACAGGTTTCCGCCGCCTGAGACGAGATACGCGGCGCCCTTCGGGTTCACCCCGTGCAGCCCGAGCTTCCAGGCCGTCAGACGGGCGACGGCGGTCACCACGGCGGCCGGCGGGGCGCTCTTCGTGAACGTGCCGAGGACGGCGATGCCCATGCTGTTGGTGTTGAAGCCGAGGGTGTGCG
Organism: Streptomyces sp. NBC_01077; assembly: GCF_045162855.1. Taxonomy (NCBI): domain Bacteria; kingdom Bacillati; phylum Actinomycetota; class Actinomycetes; order Kitasatosporales; family Streptomycetaceae; genus Streptomyces; species Streptomyces sp. NBC_01077. The sequence continues at coordinate 4,094,115 of NZ_CP108669.1, forward strand.
CGCCGAGGACGGGCTTGGCCACGCCCCCCGCACGTCCTTCGTAGATGTTTCCGCACTTGTCGACGGCGAAGTTGTAGCCGAAGTCTCGCCATCCACTGCTCTGGACGTGGTAGCGGTAGATACTGCGCAGAACGGAGGGGGCCTGGGCGCAGGTGTAGTTGTTGCCGGTGGCGCTGTGGTGCACGAAGGCGGCCTTGATGCTCTTGGTGTAGACGAAGCCCTTCTCGCGGATGCGCTCGTCGGCGCCCCAGCCCTTACGGGTGATGATCTTGGGACGGGGGCCGATGTACGGCTTCGCCGCGGCCGGGGCCGCCTGAACCTCGGCGGGGGCCTGAGCCTCGGCGGGCGCCTTCACCTCCTGCGACCTCGGCATGTACGGGAGCGTGATCTCCGTCGCTTCCTTCGACAGGGCCGGGATCCAGGCCGCACCGTACGGGGCCAGCTGGGCGTTGACGCCGCTGACGGCCGCCTCCGCGGCGCTCAGACCGGCCAGGGCCAGTGAGGCCGCCGCCGTACGCGTCTCGGGCGCGGGCGTCGCGGGCGCGGTCACGGTGGTGGGCGTCATCGCCGTCGTGGGCGTCGTGGGCGTCATCTCCGCCGTGGTCTCCGTCGGGGCCTCGCCCGGGTCGACCAGTTCGAGCCGCAGGCCCGTGGGGAGCGATTCCTCCCCCCGTACGCGGATCTCCACGCCGTCCGAGTCGCCCACCCACAGCGGGGCCGTGGAGCCCTTGAGCGCCCGCCCGTGACCCTCCGCGGTGTCCGGGTCGGCGCCGTGCTCCTCGTTGTGGGTCTCCACGTCCTGCCACTCGGACCAGGCACCGCCGCCGGTGGCCCGGGTGCGGACCTGCACGACGCCGTGCAGGGCGGCCGCCGGGTCGTCCCACACGACGCCGACGAGCGAGAAGGGCCTGACGTCGCGTCGGGTGAGTCCCTGTACGCCGGCGTCGTCCGCCCCGCCGCCCAGGGCCCGGTCGGTGCCGTCCAGTGGCCCCAGTGGCAGGGACTGGGTGGCGCCTGGCAGTTCGGGCGCGGGTGGCTGTGCGGAGGCCGCCGGTGGCAGCCCGAGCGCCGAAGGCACCGCGGCCGCCACGGGTGCGGCAAGAGAGACCGGCAGGGCGAGGGCCGCCGCGCAGGTGACGGCGATCGAGGAGGCGAGTGAGGCACGCATCATGGGCCGATCGTGCGTACCCCGGGGCCGTTCCGCGCGCCGGGAACCCGCCCGGAAACTGACTCCCCGTCGGGCCGACCGGTGGACGGCGTCACCGGTACGGCGGACCCCCGTGCGGCGGCGCGCGTACGCTGTCCGGCGTGAACGCCAGCGACCGCACCCCCGCCGACCTGCTGCGATCCGCGCTCGCCGCGGACCCCGCCCGCCCCTTGGTCACCTTCTACGACGACGCCACCGGTGAGCGGGTGGAATTGTCCGTCGCCACCTTCGCCAATTGGGTGGCCAAGACGGCGAACCTGCTCCAGGGCGAACTGTCCGCCGCGCCCGGCGACCGGCTCGCGCTGCTGCTGCCCGCGCACTGGCAGACCGCCGTCTGGCTGCTCGCCTGCTCGTCCGTCGGGGTGGCCGTGGAGGTCGGCGGCGACCCGGCGGACGCGGACCTCGTGGTCGCGGGGCCGGAGACGCTCGAAGCGGGTCTCGCCTGTTCCGGGGAGCGGATCGCGCTCTCCCTGGCCCCGCTGGGCCGCCGCTTCCCGGCCGTGCCCGCCGGGTACGCGGACTACGCGGTCGAGGTGCCGAGCCAGGGCGACCGGTTCGCCCCGTTCGTGCCGGTCGATCCGGCCGAGCCCGCACTCGTCGTCGACGGTACGGAGCGCAGCGGCGCACAGCTCGTCGAGCAGGCACGGGCGGACGCGGAGGCACTCGGCCTCACGCCCGGCGCCCGGCTGCTCTCCGGACTCGGGTACGAGGACTGGAAGGGCCTCTCGACGGGCCTGTACGCACCCCTCGCGGCCGGCGGCTCCGTGGTCCTCTGCCGGAACCTGGACCAGCTGGCTCCCGAGTCCCTCGCCAAGCGCGTGGAGAGCGAACGAGTGACGACCACCGCGGCCTGAACCACAACCGCCGAACACGCCTCATCCCGTCCCGGCCCGCGGGCGCCCACCCGCCTCGGCCGAGCGTCCGTTCAGACTCATCCGGCCTCAGCCCCCGCCGACCCGGGCGCCGGATGACCGCCAGGACCCCCTTTCGGCCCAACGCCGCGCCGAGTCCCCGGGTCCCTGCGCCCCGTCCGGTACATGATCGGCCGGGGGGAGTCGACTCCTTCCGCACAACCATGCGTGGGGTTCGGCCGTCTCCTTCTACGACCGGCTGCCGCCCGGCGCGCCGCCGACGCCATGAAGGACGGACTCAGACGTGACGGACCGTGCGGGCACACCCGCCGAACCGGATCCCTCCGCGACGGAGGGCACGGCTCCCGGGGCTCCGGAGGAGCCGCGCCGACGCCGCCACTGGCTGCGGTGGACGGCACTCGGCGTCTCGGTCGTGGTGCTGGCCGCGGCCGGGGTCGGCTGGTGGTTCTACCGCAAGCTCGACGGCAACATCACCACGGACACCACCGCCGCCGCCGAGCTCCAGAAGTACGAGAAGGAGCGCCCGGCGGCCGTCGTCTCGGCCGCCCGCAACATCCTGCTCATCGGCTCGGACACCCGGGCCGGCGCGGGGAACCGCAAGTACGGCAAGGACAAGGGCACCCAGCGCTCCGACACGACGATCCTGCTGCACCTGTCGGCGGGGAAGAAGAGCGCGACCGCCGTCTCCCTCCCCCGCGACCTGATGGTGACGATCCCGAGCTGCCGCAAGGCCGACGGGACCCGGACCCGTGAGCAGTTCGCGCAGTTCAACTGGGCCTTCGAGTTCGGCGGGGCGGCGTGCACGATCCGTACCGTCGAGAAGCTGACCGGGATCCGGGTGGACCACCACATGGTGATCGACTTCCGGGGCTTCAAGAAGATGGTGGACGCCGTCGACGGCGTGGAGGTCTGCCTCAAGGAGCCGGTGAACGATCCCGACGCGAAGCTGAAGCTGCCCGCGGGCCGCCAGACGCTCCACGGGGAGCAGGCCCTCGGCTTCGTACGGGCCCGGAAGTCGATCGGCAACGGCAGCGACACGGAACGCATGGACCGCCAGCAGCAGTTCCTCGGCGCCCTGGTCAACAAGGTGCAGAGCGACGGGGTGCTGCTGAACCCGACCAAGCTCTATCCGGTCCTGGACGCGGCCACCAAGGCGATCACGACCGACCCGGGGCTCGACTCGCTGCGGGACCTGTACGACCTCGCGCGCTCGATGCGGGCCGTGCCGACCGAGAAGGTGCAGTTCCTCACGGTCCCCCGCCGCTCGTACCGATACGACGCGAACCGGGACGAACTGGTACAGCCGGCGGCGAGTCAACTCTTCAAGCAGCTACGGGAGGACAGGGCCGTCGTGGTGACCCCCGGCGACGAGAAGAAGGACGGGGCGCAGACGAACGGGAACGGGGCGGACGGCAAGCCCGACGACGCGGACAGCCCGGCGCCCTCCGTCACCCCCACCTTCACGGGGCGGAACGCGGCGGAAGGAGTGTGCACCTAGAACGGCCTCCGGAACGCGCCGCGGGGGCGGTGGGTAAAGGGCACACCAAGGGGAGGGCTGGGAGCGATGAGGTTTGAGCAAATTGCCCGGTTGTAAGCGGCGTGGAGTTTGTCACGCGCGTCGCCCCACACTGAACTGGGCGGATAGTGTGACGCGATCCGGTGCACCCCGACCGCGTGGTCGCACCCATCAAGGATCGAACGACCGAGAGAGCGGCGCCCACTGGGGGAGGCGCCTCGCGTGGCACCGACGGAGGACTCGAGTAACCGTGGACGCGCACAGCCGTGGACGGGCGGAGGAGATCGACCCCGCCGACCAGTGGGTGCTCAACCCGCAGACGGGCAACTACGAACTGCGACTGGACCACTCCGCTGGGCAGCCGCAAGCACCGTCCAGGCCCCGTAGATCCACCGTTCCCGCGCCCGCGCCCGCCGACACCCCCGTCGACGCACCCGTACCCGGCCAGCGCCAGCGGCGGGTCTCCGAGCCGGGCGGCGGACAGCAGTCGCCCGCGAGCCGCCGCAAGCGCAAGCAGGGCGCGTCCCGCAAGAAGAAGGTCCTGCTGTGGACCGGCGGCACGATGGCCTTCGTCCTCGTCGGCGGTGCGACCGGCGCGTACCTGCTCTACAACAAGCTCGACGGGAACATCGACGTCGTCGACCCCGTGGGCGCCGAGAACAAGGGCTTCCGCGAGGGCGAGGCGTTCAACGTCCTGATCATCGGCACCGACAAGCGGACCGGCGAGGGCAACTCGGGCTACGGCGACAACAACAGCCCCGGCCACGCGGACACCACGATCCTCTTCCACGTCTCCAAGGACCGGACGAACGCCACGGCGCTCTCCATCCCGCGCGACCTGGTGACGACGATCCCGGAGTGCCAGACGCGGCAGCCCGACGGTCAGATCCTGACGATCCCCGGCCAGCAGAAGGCCCGCTTCAACGTGAGCCTCGGCCAGGACGGCCGCGACCCCGGATGCACCATGCGTACGGTCAAGGAACTGACCGGCCTGACCGTCAACCACTTCATGATGGTCGACTTCAACGCCGTCAAGGAACTGACCACGGCCGTCGGCGGCGTGAAGGTCTGCGTCGAGAAGCCGGTGGACGACCCCAAGTCGCACCTGAAGCTGCCGGCCGGCGAGTCGGTCATCGAGGGGGAGAAGGCGCTCGCCTTCGTCCGTACCCGCTCCAGCTTCGGCAACAAGAGCGACCTGGACCGGATCAAGGTCCAGCAGCAGTTCCTCGGCTCGATGATCCGGCAGATGAAGTCGGACGAGACGCTCACCAGCCCGACGAAGCTGTACGACCTCGCCGAGGCGGCCACGAACGCGCTCACCGTCGACAAGGGCATAGGGTCCCTCGGCAAGCTCCAGGACCTGGCCAAGGAGCTCTCCGGGATCGACACGAAGAACATCGCGTTCGCGACCCTCCCGGTCATCGACAACCCGGACGAGCCCAAGCCGATCACCGTGGTGCCGCATCCGACGCAGGCACCGCAGCTCTTCGCCGCGATGCAGGCCGACACCTCGCTCACCGAGGTGAAGAAGAAGCAGCAGGACGCCAAGAACGCCCAGACACAGGCGCAGGCCGCGCTCCTCAAGGGCGCACGCGCCGAGGCCGTCGACGTACGCGTCGACGTCTTCAACGGCAGTGGCATCCAGGGCGCGGCCCAGTCGACCATCAACTGGCTGCAGAACGACCAGGGCGTGACCCGCTCCACCAACAAGAGCAACGCCCCCGAGAAGGCGGCGAAGACCACGCTCACCTACGCACCGAACCAGGCCGATCAGGCCCGCACACTCGCGGACATGATGGGGCTGCCCGCCACGGCGCTCAAGCCGGGCACGCAGAACGCAGGGGAACGCGAGCCCATGACGCTCGTCCTCGGCGCCGACTTCAAGGGCGCGGGGGTGCCCATCACCGGTCCGGCGAAGGCGCCGGACGTCGAGAAGGTAGAAGCTGACAAGCAGGTGTGCGCCAAGTAGTCCGGAAACATCGGGACTTGACGCACTCCTGACTGACGAGGGGACCTGGGGTGGGACAGAACAGCGTGCGTGGGGAGGGAACGCGTGGACGCGTTCCGCGCGCCCGTGAACTGGGCTGGGACGACGAGCTGTACGACGCCGGTGCCGCCACCGGCGCCGGGGCCGACGCTCCCGAGGAGACCGAGGGGACCGGGGCTTCCGGTGCCACGACCCGCGCCGAGCGCCGGCGCGGCACCGGAAACGGCAGCGGTGGCGGCGCCGACGGACGGACGGGCCACCGCCGTGGCGGCTCCCGCCGGCGCGCCAAGAAGGCCGGCAAGCGCAAGGCGCTGCGTTGGATCGCGATCACGCTGTCGGTGCTGATACTCGGCACGGCCGGCGCCGGATACCTGTACTACGAGCACCTGAACGGCAACATCCGCAGCGGCGGCCGCGCGGGCGGTGAGAGCGGTGTGAAGAAGGCCCCGCCGAACGCGCTGGGCGACACCCCGCTGAACATCCTGCTGATCGGATCCGACAGCCGGGCGGACGAGAAGAACATCGCCCTGGGCGGCGGCCGGAACGACAAGGACCGCCCGCCGCTCGCCGACGTACAGATGCTGCTGCACGTCTCGGCGGACCGCGAGAACGCCTCGATCATCTCCATCCCGCGCGACACGGTCGTCCACATCCCCGCATGCAAGGGCGAGGACGGCACGCCCTACGCGGCCACGGACAACCGGCCGATCAACGAGAGCCTCCAGCGCGGCGGCCCCGGCTGCACCCTCACCACCTGGGAGAGCCTCACCGGCGTCTACATCGACCACTGGCTGATGGTCGACTTCGCCGGTGTCGTGGCGATGGCCGACGAGGTCGGGGGTGTTCCGGTCTGTGTGAGCGACGCCGTCTACGACAGGTCGACCCGGGCGGCACCGGGCGGTTCCCAGCTGAAACTGCAGAAGGGCACCACCGACGTCAAGGGTGAGAAGGCCCTCCAATGGCTGCGCACCCGGCACGCGTTCGGCAGCGACCAGAACCGCGCCAAGGCCCAGCACATGTACATGAACGGGATGATGAAGAAGCTCCAGGGCCAGAACGCCTGGAGCGACACCGGTCGCCTGATGGGTCTTGCCGAGACGGCCACGCGTGCCCTCCAGGTCTCCGACGAGCTGAAGACCGTGGCAAAGCTCTTCGACCTGTCGATGCAGCTGAAGAACGTCAAGCTCGACCGCCTCACGACGGCCACGGTCCCGACCTCCGAGTACCCGCCGAACCCCAAGGCCTGGCTCCAACTCGTCCCGTCCTCCGCCGCCAAGATGTGGTCGATGCTCCGTGACGACGTCGCCTTCGACAAGAACGGCGACAAGGCCGGCACCAAGCCGAAGCCCTCGGCCTCCGCGAAGCCGAAGACGGCCGCCGAGGCCCCGGGCTCCTTCGCCGTGACCGTCGCCAACGGCACCGCGGGCACCGACGAGGCGCCCGTCGAGGGCCGCGCCAAGGACATCACCGCGGTCCTCACGGGCAAGGGCTTCACGCAGGCCGAGTCCTCCAGGGAGGCGCAGCCCCGCGAGGACACGGTCGTCCTGTACCCGAAGGACGCCGGCGACCAGGGCAAGGCGAACGCCCTGTCCGTGGCGAAGGCCCTCGGGCTGCCCGACGCCAAGGTCCGGGCCGACGCCAAGGCCGAGGGCATCGCCCTCGTCGTCGGAGCGGACTGGCGCGAGGGCACCGTGTACAAGAGGCCGACGGCCGTCGCGGGCGACCTGCCCGAGGGCGCCGACGACAAGGCGGCCTGCATGGACGTCTACTCCGTCTACAAGTGGGACGGGAAGAGCTGACCCCTCCCCCGCGTACGAGAACGGCGGCCGGGCCCCGAAAGGGACCCGGCCGCCGTTCTCGTACGGGAGTCGTCAGACCGACTCGGTCTCGCCGGTCTTCACGGCCGGGCGGCGGCTCGCGATGACCTTCTTCGCCAGGGAGCGGGGGCTCGTCAGGAAGCCGTATCCCCACGACATGTGCATCGTCGCGAGGGCCACCGGGATCTGCAGGCGGGCCTTGAGCGAGAGGCCCTTGCCGGCGGGCAGCGAGCCGGCCGTGATCGCGGCGAGGTAGCCGGCCGGGATCACGAAGCCGAGCGGGGTGAGGACGGCGCCCACGACCAGGCCGGCGGCGATGGCGCACACGGCGGTCGGCGGGGCCAGGTAGCGGAGGTTGATGGAGCCCTCGTGGTAGCGGGCCACGACGTGGCGCCAGCGGCCGTAGTCCTTGTACTGCTTCGCGAGGGCCTTCACGGACGGCCTCGGGCGGTACTGGACGCGCAGCTCCGGCGAGAACCAGATCAGGCCGCCGGCCTCGCGGATGCGGAAGTTCAGCTCCCAGTCCTGGGCGCGGATGAACTCCACGTTGTAGCCGTCCTGCTGTTCGAGCGCCTCGCGCCGGAAGACACCCAGGTACACGGTCTCGGCGGGGCCCGCCTCGCCGCCCGTGTGGAAGGCGGCGTTGCCCACGCCGATCTTCGAGGTCATCGCGGCGGCGACCGCGTCCTCCCAGGCGTTCTCCCCCTCGGCGTGCATGACACCGCCGACGTTCTGCGCGCCGGTCTCCTCCAGGAGCCGGACGGCCGTGGCGATGTAGTTCGGGGAGAGCATGCCGTGACCGTCCACGCGCACCACGATCGGGTGACGCGAGGCCTTGATCGCCGCGTTGAGCGCGGCGGGCGTACGGCCCGTGGGGTTCGGCACGGTCTTGACGCGGGCTCGTTCGGAGGCGGTCTCACGGACGAGTTCGGCGGCGATCTCGTCGGTGCGGTCCGTGGACGGGCCGAGCGCGATCACCACCTCCATCTCGCCGTCGTACTCCTGCTCCAGGATGTGACGAACCGAGGTGCGCAGATACCGCTCCTCGTTGAGGACCGGCATGATCACGGAGACGGGGGGCGTGGCGTTCATTGCCCGCCACGTTACCGCGAACGGGGGACAGCGGGCGCGCCGCCCGGGTGGTGCTGCCTTGCGCTGATCGTATGGGCCTACCGTGCTCACGGTTCCCTTTGTCACACCCGCGGAGGTGTCCGTCCGTGCCCACACCGCCCCGCACGCCCCGTCCCCGGCCCACCGCCCGTGCCGTACCGGTCCGCCGGCGGCGCAGGCGCCCCCGGTGGGGGATGCGGATGGCGACGGCGCTCTCCGTGACGGTGCTCGCGGCGGGCGGGATCGGGCACGCCGTGGTGACCGGCCTGGACACCGGGATCACCCGGGTCGACCCCTTCAAGGACATGAAGAACCGGCCCCAGGCCGGGCACGGGATGAACGTCCTCGTCGTCGGCACCGACGGCCGGGACCGGATCACCCCCGAGGAGAGGGCGAAGTACCGGCTCGGCGGCGCGCCCTGCCACTGCACCGACACCGTCATGCTCGTCCACATCTCGGAGGACCGGGAGCGGGCCAGCGTGGTGAGCCTGCCCCGTGACTCGTACGCCGAGATGCCCGAGCACACCGATCTGACCAGTGGAAAGAAGCACCACGCGCATCCGGTGAAGCTGAACGCGGCGTACGCGGAGGGCGGGCCCTCGCTGACCGTACGGACCGTCGAGTCGATGACCGGCGTCAAGATCGACCACTACCTGGAGGTCGACTTCGCCAGTTTCATGCGGACGGTGGACGCGGTCGGCGGGGTGCAGATCTGTACGACCCGGCCGGTCAAGGACTCACACACCGGGCTGGACCTGACGGCCGGCACCCACGAGCTGGACGGCGGGCAGGCGCTGCAGTACGTGCGGTCCCGGCACATCGACGGGGCCGCCGACATCGGGCGGATGCAGCGGCAGCAGCGGTTCCTGGCGGCGCTGATCGAGCGGATCACGAGCGGCGGGGTGCTGTTCAACCCGGTGCGGTTCCGTGAGGTCGCCACGACGATGCTGAGCTCCGTCCGGGCCGACGAGGACTTCGGTACGGATCAGCTGCTCGCCCTCTCCAAGGCGATGCGCGGCTTCACGCCGGCGTCGTCGGAGTTCGTGTCCGTGCCGATCGGGGACATGAGCTTCCCCGTGAAGGGGATCGGGTCGACGGTGAAGTGGGACGCGGCGAAGGCGCAGAAGCTGTTCCAGGCGTTGCGGGAGGATCGGCCGTTGGCGCCTGCGTCGTCCTCGGCCTCCTCCTCGTCCTCGTCCTCGGCCAAGGCGCCGAAGGCCGTCGTGGTGGATGTGGCGCCGCGGACCGTGCGGGTGCAGGTCTACAACGGGACCCGGACCGACGGGCTCGGCCGGAAGGTCGACGACGCGCTGCGCGGGACCGGCTTCGACACCACCCGGACGCCGATGACCGGGGCCGGGAAGGAGCGGGCGCGGACGCTCGTGGAGTACGACCCGCGCTGGGACCGCTCGGCGAAGACCCTCGCGGCGGCACTGCCGGGGGCGGAGCTTCGGGCGGTGGCGCGGCGGGGCGGGACTCTGCGGGTGACTGTGGGGGCGGACTACAAGGGGGTTACGGCGGTGCGGGCGGAGGATGCGGGGCGGGCGGGGCCCTTCGAGGCGGTGACCGGGGACCGGGTCGTCTGTCCGTGACCCGGGGGCCGGGCTGGGGTTCAGGCACAAGGGGCGGAGGCGCCGCCAAGGGCGCCGTTCCGTTGTGCCCACCCGTTCCGCCCTGCGGAACGATTGCCCACAACGGGCCGGGGGCGCCGTCCAGGCCGTCCTAGTCCTCGTAGCCTTCGGCGGCTCGGCGTTCGCGGAGTTCCTTGATGGCTTGGCGGCGGGCCAGGCGGTGGGTCCGGCGGATCTGGGCTTCCTGGTTGCGGCGCTTGTCCTGTTCCGTTTCCGGGACGACCTGGGGAACCGCGCGCGGCTTGCCGTCCGCGTCGACCGCGGCGAAGACCAGGTACGCCGAGCCGACCTGGGTCGCGGGCGTGGACTCGTTCCAGCGCTCCGCCAGGACCCGTACCCCGACCTCCATCGACGAGCGGCCGGTCCAGTTGACCTGGGCCTTCACGTGCACCAGGTCACCCACCCGTACCGGCTCCAGGAAGGCCATCTCGTCCATCGAGGCGGTGACCGCCGGTCCGCCCGAGTGCCGGCCCGCGACGGCGCCCGCCGCGTCGTCCACCAGCTTCATGATCACGCCGCCGTGCACCGTACCGAGGAGGTTGGTGTCGTGGCTGGTCATGATGTGGCTGAGGGTGGTGCGGGAGGCGGAGGTGGGCTTGCCCGGGATATCGCCCTGATCTGTCATGCCCTCCACCATATGCCGGGTCTCGTGGCCGTCGCCGTTCGGTCCGCTTTGCATCAGCTTGGCAACAGCACCGGTCCGATCTTCCACCCGGCCTGTCGCGCGTAAAGGCCTGCCCGGCACACTGGTCCGCATGAATGACTGGCCCGAAGACGGCGGCTACGGCCGTGGCAACGCGAACTCCCAGCCTGAGGGACCTCGCCGGATGAGCCATGTGCAGCGTCCGCAGGTTCCGCAGCAGCCGCCTCGGCACGACCAGGGCTACAACCCGAACTTCACCCAGGCGCAGGGCTCGGGTTACGACTCCGGTTACAGCTCGGGCCAGGTCTACGGCGGCCAGCAGGGCGGAGGGCACGGGACCGTGCCGCCGCAGTACGCGCCGGGCCCCGGCGGCGGAGGTCCCGGCCGCCCCGCCCCGAACTGGCGCAAGCGCATCAAGGTCGGCTCGATCGTCCTGGTCGTCGGCGTCCTCGCCTGGGGCATCGGCACCTACGCCTGGGCCAGCTCGCAGATGCGCAACGAGGTCGACCTCTCCAAGGTCATCGAGCGGCCCTCCGAGGGCGACTGCACGACGTATCTGATCGTCGGCTCCGACAGCCGTGAGGGCATGTCCGCCGAGGAGAAGAAGAAGCTCCACACCGGCTCCGCCGAGGGCAAGCGGACCGACTCGATGATGATCCTCGCGGCCTGCTCCAGCGGGAACACGATGGTCTCGCTCCCCCGTGACTCCTGGGTGACGATCCCGAACTTCGTCGGCTCCGAGTCGGGCAAGTCGTACCCGGCGCGCGGCGGCTCCAAGCTGAACGCCGCGTACGCGATGGACGGCCCCGAGCTGCTCGTCCGTACCGTCGAGTTCAACACCGGCCTCCGCATCGACCACTACGCCGAGATCGGCTTCGCCGGCTTCGCGAACATCGTCGACGCGCTCGGCGGGGTCGAGCTGAACATCGACAAGGGCTTCAAGGACAAGAAGTCCGGCGCCGACTTCCAGGCCGGCACGCAGACCCTCAACGGCGAGCAGGCCCTGGCCTTCGTCCGCACCCGGTACGCCTTCGCCCAGTCGGACCTCCAGCGGACGAAGAACCAGCAGAAGTTCCTCTCCGCCCTGGCCAACCAGGCGGCGACGCCGGGCACGATCCTCAACCCGTTCGAGCTGTACCCGACGCTGGGCGCCGGTCTGGACACGCTGGTCGTGGACAAGGACATGTCGCTGTACGACCTCGGGAAGATGTTCTTCGCCATGAAGGGCATCAACAGCGGCGACGGCAAGTCGATGAACATGCCGATCTCGGGCAAGGCGCCGCAGAACTCCCTCAAGTGGGACATGCCGAAGGTGAAGCAGCTGGTGCAGCAGATCCAGAACGACGAGAAGGTCACCGTCGAGTCGGATCGCTGACCCGGTCACCGCACGAGAAAGGGCGCCCTCTTCGTCCGGGGGCGCCCTTTCTCGTGCCTCCCCTACGGGAGGTTGCGGGCCATGACGATGCGCTGGACCTGGTTGGTGCCTTCGTAGATCTGGGTGATCTTGGCGTCGCGCATCATGCGCTCGACGGGGTAGTCGCGGGTGTAGCCGTAGCCGCCGAGGAGCTGGACGGCGTCGGTGGTGACCTCCATCGCGACGTCGGAGGCGAAGCACTTGGCGGCGGCGCCGAAGAAGGTGAGGTCCTCCTTGTCGCCTCCGGCGGAGACGCGCTCGGACTTCGCCGCGGCGGCGTAGGTGAGCTGGCGGGCGGCTTCGAGCTTCATGGCCATGTCGGCGAGCATGAACTGGACGCCCTGGAAGTCGGCGATGGGCTTGCCGAACTGCTTGCGTTCCTTGACGTAGCCCTTGGCGTAGTCGAGAGCGCCCTGGGCGATGCCGATGGCCTGGGCGGCGATGGTGATGCGGGTGTGGTCGAGGGTCTTCATGGCGGTGGCGAAGCCGGTGCCCTCGGCGCCGATCATGCGGTCGGCGGGGATGCGGACGTTGTCGAGGTAGACCTCGCGGGTCGGGGAGCCCTTGATGCCGAGCTTCTTCTCCGGGGCGCCGAAGGACACGCCCTCGTCGGACTTCTCCACGACGAACGCGGAGATGCCCTTGGAGCGCTTGTCGGGGTCGGTGACGGCCATCACGGTGTAGTACTCGGAGACGCCGGCGTTGGTGATCCAGCGCTTGACGCCGTTGAGGACCCAGAAGTCCCCGTCACGCACCGCGCGGGTCTTCATCCCGGCCGCGTCCGAGCCCGCGTCGGGCTCGGACAGGGCGTAGGAGAACATCGCGTCGCCCTTGGCCAGGGGGCCGAGGTACTTGTGCTTGAGCTCCTCGGAGCCGGACAGGATCACCGGCAGCGAGCCCAGCTTGTTGACCGCCGGGATCAGCGAGGAGGAGCCGCACGCGCGGGCGACCTCCTCGATCACGATCACCGTCGCGAGCGCGTCCGCGCCCGCGCCGCCGTAGGCCTCCGGGACGTGCACGGCGTGCAGGTCGCTGGCGACCAGCGCGTCCAGGGCCTCCTGCGGGAAGCGGCCCTCCTCGTCCACCGCGGCGGCGAACGGCACGATCTTCGCCTCCGCGAGCGCACGCACCGACTCCCGGAGCATGTCGTGCTCCTCGGAGGGCCGATACAGGTCGAAATCGGAAGAACCCACGACGCTCACTCACTCCCACTTTTGCTAACTACCGTTAAGTAACCCAAATGGTAGGGCGTGCCGGGGCCACGGACCAGGGCACGACTATGCTCGGGCAGGCATTCCGCCCGACGTTCACTGGAGACCCGCATGGCCCTCAAGATCACCGTGATCGGTACCGGCTACCTCGGCGCCACGCACGCCGCGGCCATGGCGGAACTGGGCTTCGAGGTCCTGGGGCTCGACGTCGTCCCCGAGAAGATCGAGCTGCTCTCCTCCGGCCGCGTCCCGATGTACGAGCCCGGTCTCGAGGAACTCCTCGCGAAGCACGTGGCCGGCATCGAGGGGTCGAGCGGGCGACTGCGCTTCACCACCTCCTGGGAGGAGGTCGGCGCCTTCGGCGACGTGCACTTCGTCTGTGTGAACACCCCGCAGAAGCACGGCGAGTACGCCTGCGACATGAGCTACGTGGACGCCGCCTTCGCCTCTCTCGCCGGGGTCGTCCGCGAAGGGGCTCTGGTCGTCGGCAAGTCGACGGTGCCCGTCGGCTCGGCCGAGCGGCTCGCGGGCGTGCTCCCGGAGGGCGTCGAGCTGGCCTGGAACCCGGAGTTCCTGCGCGAGGGCTTCGCCGTGCAGGACACCCTGCACCCCGACCGGATCGTCGTCGGCGTCGCCGGCGAGCGGGCGGAGAAGCTGCTGCGCGAGGTGTACGCCGGGCCGGTCGGCGACGGCTCGCCGTTCGTCGTGACCGACTTCCCGACGGCCGAGCTGGTGAAGACGTCCGCGAACTCCTTCCTCGCCACCAAGATCTCCTTCATCAACGCGATGGCCGAGTTGTGCGAGGCCGCCGGCGGCGACGTCGCCAAGCTTGCCGAGGCCCTCGGCCACGACGACCGGATCGGCCCCAAGTTCCTGCGCGCCGGCATCGGCTTCGGCGGCGGCTGCCTCCCCAAGGACATCCGGGCCTTCATGGCCCGCGCCGGCGAGCTGGGTGCCGACCAGGCGCTGACGTTCCTGCGCGAGATCGACTCGATCAACATGCGGCGCCGCGGCCAGATGGTCGAGATGGCGCGGGAGGCCCTCGGCGGGAGCACCTTCCTGGGCCGCCGGGTCGCCGTCCTCGGCGCCACCTTCAAGCCGGACTCGGACGACGTCCGTGACTCCCCCGCGCTGAACGTGGCCGGTCAGATACACCTCCAGGGCGGCCAGGTCACCGTCTACGACCCGAAGGGCATGGACAACGCGCGCCGCCTCTTCCCGACCCTGGGCTACGCGGACTCGGCGCGCGAGGCCGTGCGCGGGGCGGACGTGGTGCTGCACCTGACGGAGTGGCGCGAGTTCCGCGAGCTCGACCCGGCGGAGCTCGCCGAGGTCACCGCGTCGCGGGTGATCCTGGACGGCCGCAACGCGCTGGACCCGGAGCGCTGGCGGGCGGCCGGCTGGACGTACCGGGCGATGGGCCGCCCGCGCGCCTGAGGGGCGGACACGGGGAAGAGGGGGCGCTTCGGCGCCCCCTCTTCCCGTCGTACCGTCAGGCCGCCGCCGGCCGGATGCGGTTGGTCCGGGACAGGAACTCCGTCTCGCGCAGCGCACGGGTGACGTTGGCGTGCGCGAGGCCCACCAGCTCCTGGGCGGTCCAACCCCGGCGGAGCAGCTCCGCGAAGAGCGGGACGTAGCCGACGGCCGGGACGGTGGTGTGGGAGACACCCACACAGTGCGCGCCCGCCTGCGTGCGCACCCGGTCCAGGACGTCGGCGACGGCGGCCGGTTCGTCCGTGACGGTGACCATGCAGACGGCGCCGTTCTCGCCGAGGAGGGCCAGGACGTCGTCGGGCAGGCCTTCCGGGGCCGCCCTGGTGAGCAGGGCGGGGGCGCGGGTGACCGCGAGGGTGCGGCGGACCGTGTCCTGGTCGGCGCCGGACAGGTCCACGGCCAGGCCGATGCGGTTCATCTCCCGTACCGCCTCGCGGGCGAAGCGGTCGAAGCGGGTGACGTTGACGGCCCGTACGCCCAGGGCGTGATAGGCCCGCAGGGTCGCGGCGGAGGCGCCGAGCGCCGTCCAGCTGACCGGGCCGAGCAGGGCGGCGACACGGCCGCAGTTGCGGGCGTGGGCCATCTCGGAGGTCGTGTGGGCGAGGCGCAGGTCCTCGGGGCAGGCAGCGACGAGCGCGCGGATGGCGTCGATGCGCCGCAGGGTCCCGACGACGCCCGCCGCGTCTTCGCCGGGTCCGACGTGCAGCGACCAGAACTGGGCTCCGGCCTCCCCGGCGCGGGTGGGCGGGAGGTCCTCCGGGTCGAGGGCCCGGGGCAGTTCGGTGTGTCCCTCGACGACGGGCTGGGCGGCCAGGATGGCGCGGGCGCGGGACGTCTCGTCGAGCGGCGGCGGTGGCTCGGGGGGGTCGAGCTCCCCGGCGGCGGCAGGGACGGTGGAGAGGCTCTGATGATCGTCTAGCAGTTCCGCCATGGTCTTACTCCAACTCGGTGATGCAGTACCGCCCCGCCGAGTTCGGCGGGGCAGTACCGTCCACCGTGCCACCGGGCCCGTGCGGGGGCTCGGTGGACTGCGCCGTCCGGGTGAAGCACACCGAGCGCGGAGCAAGGTCGTGCCGGGCCGTCAGGCCCCCTGCGCGTCCAGGGAGTCGATCGTCGCGTTCGACGGTGCCGTACGGCTCCGCAGGTCGCGCGAGACCGCCTCCGCGTCACGGAGGGCGCGGACCGCGTTGGACCAGGTCAGCTTGGCGAGGTCCGGGTGGGACCAGCCACGGTGCAGGAGTTCCGCGACCAGGTTCGGGTAGCCGGCGACGTCGTCGAGGCCGGCCGGGGTGAAGGCCGTGCCGTCGTAGTCGCCGCCGATGCCGATGTGGTCGATGCCGGCCGCCTCGCGCATGTGGTCGAGGTGGTCGGCGACCGTCGCGGCGGTGGCGATCGGGCGCGGGTTCGCCTCCTCGAAGGCGCGGTGCAGCTTCATGGCCTCGGCGGTGGTGTCGAGGTGGTCGAAGCCGTGCGCCCGGAGGTTGTCGTCGGCCCGCGCGGTCCACTCGACGGCCGCGGGGAGGATGAACTTGGGCACGAACGTGGCCATCGCGACGCCGCCGTTGGCGGGCAGCCGCTCCAGGACGTCGTCCGGGACGTTCCTCGGGTGGTCGCAGACCGCCAGGGCCGAGGAGTGCGAGAAGATCACCGGCGCCGCCGAGGCGTCGAGCGCGTCGCGCATGGTGGTGGCGGCGACGTGCGAGAGGTCGACGAGCATGCCGGAGCGGTTCATCTCGCGGACGACCGCGCGACCGAAGGCGGAGAGCCCGCAGACGCCGGGCGCGTCGGTCGCCGAGTCCGCCCAGTCGTTGTTGTCGTTGTGGGTGAGCGTCATGTAGCGCACGCCGAGGGTGTGCAGGGCGCGCAGGGTGGCGAGGGAGTTGTTGATCGAGTGGCCGCCCTCGGCGCCCTTGAGGGAGGCGATACGGCCCTCCTTGCGGGCCGCCTCCATGTCGTCCGCCGTCAGGGCCGGGGCGAGGTCGCCCGCGTACCGCTCCAGGAGCTGGTCGACGATGTCGATCTGCTCCAGGGTGGCGCTGACCGCGTCGTCGCCGGCGAGCCGGCAGGGCACGTACACCGACCAGAACTGGGCGCCGACGCCGCCGGCCCGCAGCCGCTTGAGGTCGGTGTGGAGCGCGCCGGTCTGGTCCGCGCCGATGTCCATGCGGTCCAGGTCGTAGCGGACGTGCTCGCGCAGCGCCCACGGCAGGTCGTTGTGGCCGTCGACGACGGGGTGGCCCGCGAGCAGCTCGCGGGCCTCCTCCAGACGGTCCGCCGCGCTCACTTGCCGAAGCCGAACGAGTCCGCGCCCTCGACCTTGGCCCGCAGGCGCTTGCCCTTCTCCGTGGCCTGGTCGTTGAGCTCCTGGAGGAACTCGTTCATCCGGGTCTGCAGCTCGGGGTCGTGCGCGGCGAGGATCCGGGCGGCGAGCAGGCCCGCGTTCCGGGCGCCGGCGACGGAGACCGTGGCGACGGGGATGCCGGCCGGCATCTGCACGATGGAGAGCAGCGAGTCCATGCCGTCGAGGTACTTCAGCGGCACCGGGACGCCGATGACGGGCAGCGGGGTGACGGAGGCGAGCATGCCGGGCAGGTGGGCGGCGCCGCCGGCGCCCGCGATGATCGCCTTGAGGCCGCGGCCGGCGGCCTCCTCGCCGTACGCGATCATCTCGCGCGGCATCCGGTGCGCGGAGAGGACGTTGACCTCGTAGGGGATCTCGAACTCGTCGAGGGCCTGCGCGGCGGCCTCCATGACGGTCCAGTCGGAGTCGGATCCCATGGCGATGCCGACGGCGGGGGAGGTGCTGATGCTGCTCACTCGGTGATCGTTCCTCGCAGATAGCCGGCGGCGTGACGCGCGCGCTCCAGCACGTCGTCCAGGTCGTCGCCGTAGGTGTTGACGTGCCCCACCTTGCGGCCGGGCTTCACGTCCTTGCCATACATGTGGATCTTGAGCTGCGGGTCCCTGGCCATGCAGTGCAGGTACGCGGAGTACATGTCCGGGTAGTCGCCGCCCAGGACATTGCACATCACGGTCCACGGTGCGCGCGGGCGCGGATCGCCGAGGGGCAGGTCCAGGACCGCCCGGACGTGGTTGGCGAACTGTGAGGTGATCGCCCCGTCCTGGGTCCAGTGGCCGGAGTTGTGCGGGCGCATCGCCAGTTCGTTGACGAGGATGCGGCCGTCCGTGGTCTGGAACAGTTCGACCGCGAGGTGGCCGACGACGCCCAGCTCCTTGGCGATGCGGAGCGCGAGCTCCTGCGCCTGCCCGGCGAGCTCGCCGTCGAGGTCGGGCGCGGGCGCGATCACCGTGTCGCAGACGCCGTCGACCTGCCGGGACTCGACGACCGGGTAGGCGACGGCCTGGCCGTGCGGGGAGCGGACGATGTTCGCGGCGAGCTCGCGCGTGAAGTCGACCTTCTCCTCGGCGAGGACCGGGACGCCCGCCAGGAAGGGATCGCGGGCGTCCTCCGGCGTACGGACGAACCAGACGCCCTTGCCGTCGTAGCCGCCGCGCACCGTCTTGAGGATGATCGGGAAGCCCCCGACCTCGGCGGCGAAGGCCGCCGCGTCCTCGGGGTCCGCCACGATGCGGTGCCGGGGGCTGGGTGCGCCGATCTCGTCGAGCTTCGCGCGCATCACCCCCTTGTCCTGGGCGTGCACCAGCGCGTCGGGCCCCGGGCGGACGGGGATGCCGTCCGCCTCAAGGGCCCGCAGGTGCTCCGTGGGGACGTGCTCGTGATCGAAGGTGATCACGTCACATCCGCGCGCGAAGTCACGCAGCGTAGCCAGGTCGCGATAGTCGCCGATGACGACCTCGCTCACCACCTGCGCCGCAGAGTCCTGCGGGGCGTCGCTGAGGAGCTTGAACTTGATGCCGAGGGGGATGCCCGCCTCGTGGGTCATTCGGGCGAGCTGACCGCCACCGACCATGCCGACTACCGGGAACGTCACCCTCTTAGGGTATCCGCACCATCCGTGAACACTCGTCCGGCTGTGGTTTGGCACAAGGACAGTGCAGGTGAGGGCTGGGTTTCCCCATGGTTTACGAGGTACCCGGGCGGGTGACAGGAGCGCTGGTTAGCATGGTTGGGTTGACGTCGCCCGGACGTCACCCGGACGGACGGGACAGAGCCATCACCATGAGTGAACCCGGCGCGCTGCGCACGCGACTCGACCGGCTCGTCCGCGAGGTCGCCAAGTTCGGGGTGGTGGGCGGTCTCGGCGTCCTGGTCAACCTGGGCGTCTTCAACCTGGTCCGCGGTGCCACGGACATTCCGATGGTGCGGGCCAGCCTGATCGCCACCGTGGTCGCGATCGTCTTCAACTACGTGGGGTTCCGCTACTTCACGTACCGCGACCGTGACAAGTCCGGCCGCACCAAGGAGATGTCGCTGTTCCTGCTGTTCAGCGTCGTCGGCATGGTGATCGAGAACGGTGTGCTCTACGCGGCGACGTACGGCTTCGGCTGGGACGGCCCGCTCGCGAGCAACTTCTTCAAGTTCTTCGGCATCGGGATCGGAACCCTGTTCCGCTTCTGGTCGTACCGCACGTGGGTGTTCCGCGCGCTGCCGGCGAAGGAGGCGGTGCAGACCGCCGAATCGTTCCTGGAGCAGGCACCCCGCCAGGCGACCCGCCGACAGCCCGACCGCGTCTGACACCGGCCGCTTTCTTACCGTACGGGGCGGTCCGGCGTCTCCTCCGAGACGCTCCTGACCTCCCGGCTCAGGAACAGCGCGAAGACCGGCGGCTGCTGCTGGAGCAGCTCCAGACGGCCGCCGTCCGCCTCCGCCAGGTCGCGGGCGACGGCGAGGCCGATCCCCGTGGAGCTGCGGCCGCTCACCGCCCGCTCGAAGATCCGCGCGCCGAGGTCGGCCGGGACGCCCGGGCCCTCGTCCGTGACCTCGATCACCGACTGGTTGCCGGTGACCCGCGTCCGCACGGCGACGGTGCCGCCGCCGTGCATGAGCGAGTTCTCGATCAGGGCCGCGAGGACCTGGGCGACCGCGCCGGGGGTGCCGACGGCCCGCATCCCCTGCTTGCCCGAGTGGACGATGGCCCGCCCCGCGCTGCGGTAGGCCGGCCGCCACTCCTCCAGCTGCTGCTTCACGACCTCGTCCAGGTCGAAGGCGACGGCGGAGCCCGTACGCGGGTCCCTGGAGTTCGTCAGGAGCCGCTCCACGACGTCGGTGAGCCGCTCGACCTGGGTGAGCGCGATCGTCGCCTCCTCCTTGACCGTGTCCAGGTCGTCGGCGAGCGCCACCTCCTCCAGACGCATGGAGAGGGCGGTGAGGGGCGTACGGAGCTGGTGCGAGGCGTCGGCGGCCAGGCGGCGCTCGGCGGTGAGCATCCGGGCGATGCGCTCGGCCGAGGCGTCGAGGACGTCCGCGACCCGGTCCAGCTCCGGCACCCCGTACCGCTTGTGCCGGGGACGCGGGTCGCCGGAGCCGAGGCGCTCGGCGGTCTCCGCGAGGTCCGTGAGCGGGGACGTCAGCTTGTTCGCCTGCCGTACGGCGAGGAGGACGGCGGCGATGACGGCGAGCAGGGCCACCGCGCCGATGATCATGAGGGTGCGGCCGACCTCGGCGGTGACCGCCGAGCGGGACTCCTCGACGATCACTGTCTCGCCGCGCTCGCCCTCGGCGAGACCCCGGGTGACGTCGCCCTCGGGGCGGGTGCCGATCTCGATCGTGTCGCGGCCGGGGATGTGGATCTGCGCGTACCGCTTGGCGCCGCTCTGCTCGGACAGGATGTCCGGGTTGACCGGCTCGCCGCCGATGAGCCGGCTGTCGACGATGGAGACGATGCGCAGCGCCTCCAGGTCCACGCTCTCCTGGGCGCTGCTGGAGATCGTGCGGGTCTCGACGATGACGAGCGAGACGCCGAAGACGGCGATGACGACGAGCACCACGGCGAGGGTGGAGTTGATGAGGCGGCGACGCACGGTTGCCCTCCGGGCGGGGGGACGGGGAACTCGTCCGAGCCTACGGGCCTTGAGCCGCCCGGCCCGTCAGCTCTTCTCGAAGCGGAAGCCGACGCCTCTCACGGTGGCGATGTAGCGGGGGTTCGCCGCGTCGTCGCCGAGCTTCTTACGGAGCCAGGAGATGTGCATGTCGAGGGTCTTGGTGGAGGACCACCAGGTGGTGTCCCAGACCTCGCGCATCAGCTGGTCGCGCGTGACGACCCGGCCCGCGTCCCGGACCAGGACCCGCAGCAGGTCGAACTCCTTCGCCGTGAGCTGGAGCTCCTCGTCGCCCATCCAGGCCCGGTGCGACTCGACGTCGATCCGTACGCCGTGGGTCGCCGGGGCGACGGCGGGCTCGGTGGAGCCACGCCGGAGCAGGGCCCGGACGCGGGCGAGGAGTTCGGCGAGCCGGAAGGGCTTGGTGACGTAGTCGTCGGCGCCGGCGTCGAGCCCGACGACCGTGTCGACCTCGTCGGCGCGCGCGGTGAGCACCAGGATCGGGACCGTGTGGCCCTCGGCGCGCAGGCGCCGGGCGACTTCGAGGCCGTCCATGCCGGGCAGTCCCAGGTCGAGCACGACGAGGTCCACGCCGCCCTGGAGTCCGGCGTCGAGGGCGGTCGGGCCGTCCTCGCGGACCTCGACCTCGTACCCCTCTCTCCGCAGGGCGCGGGCCAGCGGTTCCGAGATGGATGCGTCGTCCTCGGCGAGCAGTACACGGGTCATGGGGTGATGGTAGTCCGCACGGGTGGGAGGCCGGGGCATGATCCATGGGGAGGGAGGGAACCCTGGGGATCTTGTGGGTATCTTGCACATGACCTTCGAATGACCTTGCGTGGTTGCACCCTCACCTGTGATCCATCTCTCAAGTCCTTCCATATCCGGCCCTGTCGTGTCGTATGGTGGCTCGACGTCTGTAGCGGTAATCGGGGACCTTTGGCCAGCTTCACGCGCCAAGGTCCTCTTTCTGCGTGAGGTCGGCTCAGCCGAACCTTGAGGACAGTGAATGACCTGTGGGCCGGGTCCCGGGACGCGCATACGCGACTCCAGGGGCGTGGATCCCGGTGGAGTCCACTCCGATTCCGCCGGTGCCGGCCTCCCCCACCGGGCGCATCACGCTCACAAGGCGCGCGTCCCGACAGAGCAAGGATCGACATGGCGTCCAGCCTGACGAAGGACTCGGCCGAACCCCTCGGCTACGAGAAGACCTTCCTCGGCCACCCCCGTGGTCTGGCCACTCTCTTCATGACCGAGATGTGGGAGCGTTTCTCCTACTACGGCATGAGGGCCCTTCTCGTTCTGTACCTGGTCTCCGGCGGCGTGGACGCCGCTACGGGCAGCCAGGGCGGCGGCCTCGCGATGACCGCGGCGACGGCGACGGCGATCTACTCCGTCTACGTCTCGATGGTCTACCTGATGGCCATGCCCGGCGGCTGGTTCGGTGACCGCGTCTGGGGCGCCCGCAAGACCGTCGCGATCGCGGCCTCCGTGATCATGCTCGGCCACGTCTCGCTGGCCATCCCCGGCCAGGCGATGTTCTTCGTGGGCCTCGCGCTCGTCGCGGTCGGCTCCGGCCTCCTGAAGGCCAACATCTCGACGATGGTCGGCCACCTCTACAAGGGCGCGGACGACCCGCGCCGTGACGGTGGCTTCACGCTCTTCTACGTCGGCATCAACCTCGGCGCGTTCTTCGCCCCGCTGGTCATCGGCACCGTCGGCGAGAAGGTCAACTGGCACCTGGGCTTCGCCCTCGCCGCCGTCGGCATGGGCCTCGGCCTCGCCGTCTTCCTGCTCTTCGGCAAGACGCTGAACCCGAAGAGCAGCGAGGTCCCGAACCCGCTGTCCGCCGCGGAGCGCAAGGCCGTCATCACCAAGGCCGCCGTCGTGGCCCTCGTGGTCGCCGTGTTCTACGGCGCCGTCGTCGCCATGGGCATGTACACCCTGAACTGGGCGATGGTCCCGATCACCCTCGCGGGCCTGATCATCCCGGTCGCCGTCCTGGCCCGCATCAAGCGCGACAAGGACCTCGACTCCGGCGAGCGGTCGCGGGTGACCGGCTACATCTGGTTCTTCGTCGCCGCCGCCATCTTCTGGATGATCTACGACCAGGGTGGCTCGACGCTGTCGCTGTTCGCCGACGACAAGACCGCCAGCACGATCTTCGGCCTCGGCTTCCCCGCCACCTGGTACCAGTCGCTGAACCCGCTGTTCGTGATGGCGCTCGCCCCGGTCTTCGCCTGGATGTGGCTGTGGCTGGCCCGCAAGAACCAGGAGCCGAACACCATCGTGAAGTTCGCGATGGGTCTGGTCCTCGTCGGTGCGTCCTTCTTCGTCTTCATCGTCCCGATGAACATGGCGGGCGACGGCACCAAGGTCTCCCCGATGTGGCTGGTCACGATCTACATGATCCAGACCATCGGTGAGCTGTGCCTCTCCCCCGTCGGCCTCTCCGTCACCACGAAGATGGCGCCGAAGAAGTACGCCTCCCAGATGATGGGTGTCTGGTTCCTCGCCGTCACCGCCGGTGACTGCACCACGGGTCTGCTGTCCATCGCGGGCGTGGACCTGAACGGAACAGGGATCATCGCGATGCAGGCGACGCTCGCCGTCGCGGCGGGCTTCGCGATCTTCATGTACCGCAAGAAGGTCCAGGGGCTCATGGGCAGCGTCCACTGACGTCTCCCGCGCCGATGATGTCTCCCGTACGGCCGTGAGGGCCGCCGCACCGATCCGGTGCGGCGGCCCTCCGCCGTTTCCGCCCCCGCGTCAGCGCCTGAGGCGCGCCCACGGGGTGAAGGTGAACACCGCGCCGCCGAGCAGGATCACCGTGCCGGCGACCAGGGCGAGGGCGCGCAGGGCGCCGTCGCTCTCGGCGCCGGTCTCGGCGAGGTTCCCGCCGTCGGAGCCGCCGGAGCCGCTGCCGGAGCCGGAACCGCTGCCCGAGCCCGAGCCGCTGCCGGAACCGCCCGACGCGCCGCCCGCCTGCTTGCTCGTGTCCAGTTCGAGGGAGGCCTTGACGGCGCCCTTGACCTGGCACGGGATCTGCATCTGCGAGCTGCCGAGGGTGACCGTGATGGTCAGCGTGCCGGGGCTGAGGGTGGACTTGCCGGTCGCTCCCGGCTTGTAGGTGCCCTTCATGTCCGGCAGGTTCACCGGGTCGCCCAGCTTCAGATCGGTGGGGTTCGGGGGCCCGGTGACGTTCACCGTGCCGCTGTCGGATCCGCCGATCCTGACCGCCATGGAGGCCTTGAGTGCCCCCTTGGGGAGGGCTGCGGGGCTGTCCATGACGCCCTTGGCCGTCTTGACCGTGAGGTCGTAGACGCCGCCGTTCTTCTTGGCGTCGATCGTCACCTTGGACTTGATGTCGGCGGGGCCGGGGGCCTGGCAGCCGAACGTGACGGAGACCTGTTCGCCGGGGAAGGACGTCTGGCCGCCGCCACCGCCGCTCGTACCGCCGCTGGACGATCCGCCGGAGTCCGAGCCGGAGCCCGAGCCCGAGGATCCGCCGGTGCCGCCCGAGGAGGTGGTCGAGGAGCCGCCGGTGTTGTTCGAGCCCCCGCCGGTCGTGGTGGACCCGCCGGTGGTCGTCGTGGAGCCACCCGTCGTGCTGCCGCTCGCGTTGCCGCCCGACGTCGTGGTCGTACCGCCGGTGGTCGTCGTGGACCCGCCGTTCGTCCCGCCGGTCGTCGTACCGCTGCCGTCCGTGACCTTGATCGTCGCGGCGACCGGCACCGACTCCTTCGGTGCGCACTTCGTGTCCGTCGACAGCGGCTTGGACACGTTGATCGTGTACTTGTCGGGCGTGAGGGTGAACTCGCCCGCCTTCGTCAGCTTCAGCTTCCCCTTCATGTCGGGCAGCACCATGGCGCTGTTCTTGGGGATCGGCGGGTTCTGCCGGGGTCCCTCCATCGCGACCGTGCCGGTCCCCACCCCGCCCACGGTGAGGGCGCCGGTCGGCTTGACCGTGTCCTGGCCGAGGTCGAGCACGTCGGGGTTCTTCGACGCGGCCTGGACCGTCTTCCAGACGATCTCGACCTCGTCGCCGACCTTGGCCTCCGCCGGTGCCGTGATCAGCACCTTCGTCGTGCCCTGCACGGGCGGAAGTCCGGAGATGGACGGCGGGATGCACTCCGTCTTGTACGAGACCTCGGCGGCCTGGGCGGGGCCGGCGGAAATCAGGATCCCCGCGCCGCCGAGCATCAGCGCGACTCCGGCCGCGCTCATCCTCCGTTGCGTACTCACGCATGTCCCTTCGTCGTCGGGCTGCTCTCTGGGGCTGACGGTGCGGAGTCAGGACTGAACCACGGCAGGGCCGCGGTCGGTTCGTCGTCCCCCGGGTCCCGCAGCGCGGGGCCGGAGGCACGTGTGCGGAGGCCGGCCCGGGGCCGGGCCGGGGGCCGTGGCCGGTGCCGGGCGGGGCTCGTCGCCGGGCGGGCGCGGTCCACCACGGCCATCCCGATCCGGAACAGCGCCGCCGGTACGACCACGGCGAGCAGCAGCCAGAAGAGCGTCACGCCCCAGGGCCGGCCGACCCCCCACGGCTGCTCGACCAGGACCTTGCCCGCGTACCGCACGGAGACCTGGTAGTCGCCGTGCGCGCCCGCCGTGAGTTCGACGGGAAGCCGGACGAGGGCCTTCTTGCCGGGGTCGACCGTGCCGCGCCACTGCCGTTCCTCGTACTGCGGCGCGAACACGCCGTGGCTGGAGCCGACCTGGAAGACCGGGTCCTTGACGGGTGCGGAGCCGAGGTTGCCGACGGTGAAGACGATCTCGCGGGACGGCGGCGCCCCGAACCAGGTGAGGAGGCCGCTGGAGCCGTCGAGGCGTACGGCGGCGAGGACGGCGAGCCGCCCGTCGCCCGAGGCCTCGGGGAGCGGGGCGGTGGGATGCCCGGCGACGGTGAACTCGCGGTCGACGGCGTCCTGTTGGCCCGTGACTCCGGCCACGTGCACCACGCAGGGGCAGGGCTTGGGCGGTTCGGCGACCGGGAGCTTCGCACTGAAGCCGCCCCGGGCGTCGACGGTGGCGGCCCGGCCCTCGGTGTTGGCGCAGGAGTTGGTGCCGCCGATGACGCCCTTGCCGGGGGCGGCCTGGCCGCAGATCAGCAGCATGAGCAGCGCGCCCGGTTTCCAGCCGCTGCCGCTGACGTTGATCTCGCCGCCCTTGCCGCCCTCCGCCTGGGAGAGCTCGACGGCGGGGCCGGGGGCCGCGGCGACGGGGGCCGCGGGGAGCAGGCCGAGGGCGAGCGCGGTCATGAGCGCCGCCGCTGTACGTATCCACCTCATGTGTTCGCTCCCGCGGAGGCTCGCTGGGTACGGGACCTTCCGCGCCGCCGTACGGCGTATCCGCCGCCCGCCGCCGCGAGCAGCAGTCCGGTCGCCCCGGCGAGCGCCGGGCCCGAGGCGAAGGAGGCCTCGGCGCGGGCGGTGGCGGGGGTCGCCCCGTCGGCGGTGGCGGTCAGCCGGACGGTGACGGAGTCGAGGGCGGGCGGGTCGGGCCAGGGTTCGGTACGGGTGGCCCGCTCGCCGGGCCTGAGGGTGAGCGGCAGGGGCCGGCCCGGCCGGTCGAGGACGGTGCCGAGGACGCCTTCGGCGTGCACCGCGAGGTGCGGGGCGAGGACGGTGGTGCCCCGGTTGACCAGGGTGTACCGGAGTGCGCCGGTCGCGGTGTCGACGCGGACGTCCTCGACGGTGAGCGCGGCGAGCCTCGGGCCGCTGACCCGCAGCCGCAGGTCGACGCGTACCTCCCGGCCGGCCGCCGTGGCCCGTACCGCGCCCCGGTGTTCGCCCGGCGGGGTGTCCGCGGTGACGGTCACGGCGAACGGCACGTCCGCGCGGGTCCTGGCGGGCACGGTCACGGTCCGGGCGGCGAAGGACACGGGTGCGCCCTCCCCGCCGAGCCGTACGGTGAGCGGCCGCGCACCCGGGTTGGTCAGCGACAGGGTGTCCTGGAGGACGCTGCCGGCGGGGCCCTCCAGATAGGCGTACGGCCGTCCGGCGGCGGGCGCCGCCGTCCAGGCCTGCGCGCCGGGGGAAGCCGCCGTGGGGGCCTGGGCGCCCGAGGGGGCCGCCGCGACCGCGCCGACGAGGGCGGTCGCGGCGGCCACGAGCCCGGTGCGTGCCACCGCCCGCATCAGCGTGCCGTGCGCCGCGTGAGCCAGAGGACTCCGGCCGCGCCGGTGAGGAGGACGGTGCCGCCGAGGGTGCCGAGGGCCAGGGCGGAGTCGAGCGGGCCGGTCTTGGGCAGCTCGGCGCCCGTGTCCTCCTGGTCGTCGGAGGGCGGTGGGGTGTCGGAGCCGCCGGAGAGGCCGGTCACCTCGAGTTCGAGGGCGGGCGCGGGGTTGTTCTTCGGGGTGCAGACGGCCGCGTCCATGCCGAGGGCGTGCACCGTGAGCGTCCCGGCCGTGAAGGTGACCTTGCCGTTCTTCTTCGGCGTGTACGTGCCCGTCAGCGTGCCGATCCTGATGGGGGTGTCGGGCGGGATGGCGGCCGTGTTCGGCGTCCCCTTGACCTTGACGGTGCCGGAGTCGGCGCCGCCGAGGACGAGGTCGGCGCGCGGGGTCATGACGCCCTTGGGGAGCTCGACCGGGCTGTCGGAGACTCCCTTCTCGAACGACATGGTGATCGTGTACGCGCTGCCGTTCTTGACGGCCTTGATGTCGACGGGCGAGACGGCGCCCTTGGGCCCGATCTTCGTCTCGCAGGCGTAGTTGACGTCGACGACGGCCGCCTGGGCGGCCGGTGCGCCGGCGAGCACGGCCGCGCCCGCCACCGCGACCGCCGCCGTGAGCGCGGCGGTCCTTCTCCTCCGGTTCGGCTCCTTGGACACCCCGAGCACCCCTCACCGCAACGTAACTGACGGTCTTTCAGATTGGGCGTCAAGGTACGCCCGAGGCCTTACGGAGGGAAGAAGAGAGACGGTGAAAGTCCTGGGGAGTGCCTTGCCGGTCAGGCGGACACGGCCTAGGCAGGTGCGGCGAGTTCGGCCCAGACCGTCTTGCCGGGGGCGCCGGGGGTGCGCTCGATGCCCCAGTCGAGGCAGAGGCGCTGCACGATGAACATGCCGTGGCCGCCCGGGCGGCCGGACCGGTGCGGGGTGCGGGGCGCGGGTGCTCCGGCGCCCCGGTCGGTGACTTCGAGGCGCAGGACCTTGGGCAGCCGCAGGACACGGAGGCGCTCGGGGCCCTCGGCGTGCAGACAGGCGTTGGTGACGAGTTCGGAGACGACGAGCAGGACGTCCTCGGCGGCGGCCCTGCGGTCGGCGGTGGCGGCCGGCAGCCAGCCCCACTCGTGGAGGGCGGACCGCGTGAAGTCACGGGCGAGCGGCACGGTGCCGCTGGTCTCGCCGAGGGCGAGCGTACGGACGTCGGAAGCTTGGTCCATCAGCGCTTCACCTCACCGATCGACGGGACAGAGGGCGGGACGTACGGGCCGTGCGGGCGGGGCCGGGTCATGAGGGCGGGCCCGGCCGGGGCGGGATCAGCCGGGAAGGGCTGTGGCGAGTGTCTCGTGCACGGTGAAGACGGCCTCCGCGCCCGTGATGTGGAACACCCGGGCCACCGCGGGCCGCATCCCCACGAGATGGACGCCACCGCCGGCGGCGTCCGCCCTCAGCCGGGCGCCGAGGAGCACGTTGAGCCCGGTCGAGTCGCAGAACTCCAGGCCCGAGCAGTCGACGACGAGCCGCGAACGGCCCGCGTCCAGCGCCTCGTCCAGAGGGGAACGCAGTAGTTCGGCGGTGTAGTGATCGAGCTCACCCACCGGGGCGAGGAGTTCACTCGCGTCCACGGTCCGGACCTCGACCCGCAACCGCGCGGGCGGTGCGCTGCCGATGTTCTCGCGGTCCATGGCCGTGCCTCTTCTCGCTCTCGCGGATGCCGACTGACGTGCCTCGAACCCTACAAGCGGGGCACCCTCCGATGCACACGAGGTCCACCACATAACGGGGCAAAGCGGATTATCGACACTTGCGACCTTCGGCGTCGAGCAGGTAGGGCTAGTAGGGAACACCCGACACGACCGGCTTCGGAGGCGCCGCAAACCGCAGCAAAGAACCACGAAGGAGACCCATGTCACCCCGGCTCGACGCCCCGCGTACCCCCGACGCGCCGTCGGCAGCAGTCCCCCTCGACCGACCGCTCGACCCCACCCCCGACCTCACCGCCGCCCCCTCCGACGAGCGCGCCGTCCGGCTCCCGGAGCAGCTCACCGACCGCCCGCTCGTCCACATCGGACCGGTCGACGCGCGCGCCCTGTCGAAGCAGCTCTTCGCCCGGCTCGCGGAGCTCGAAGAGGGCACCCACGACCACGCGTACGTCCGCAACACCCTCGTCGAACTCAACCTGGCCCTGGTCAGGTTCGCCGCCGCGCGCTTCGGCACCCGCAGCGAGCCGATGGAGGACATCGTCCAGGTCGGCACCATCGGCCTCATCAAGGCGATCGACCGCTTCGAGCTCACCCGCGGCGTGGAGTTCCCCACCTTCGCGATGCCCACGATCATCGGCGAGATCAAGCGCTTCTTCCGCGACACCTCCTGGTCCGTGCACGTGCCGCGCCGACTCCAGGAGCTGCGGCTCGACCTCGCCAAGGCCGGTGACGCGCTCGCGCAGCGCCTCGACCGCGCCCCGACCGTCGCCGAGCTCGCCGAGGAACTCGGCATCTCGCCGGAGGAGGTCGTCGAGGGCATGACCGCGAGCAACGCGTACACCGCGAGCTCGCTCGACGCGCAGCCCGACGAGGAGGAGGGCGGCGGCGGTGAGGCCACGCTCGCCGACCGGCTGGGCTACGAGGACAACGGCCTGACCGGGATCGAGTACGTCGCCTCCCTGAAGCCGATGATCGCCTCGCTGCCCGCCCGCGAGCGGCACATCCTCTCCCTCCGTTTCGTCTCCGGCATGACCCAGTCGGAGATCGGCACGGAGCTCGGCATCTCGCAGATGCACGTGTCCCGGCTGCTCGCCCGCACCCTCGCCAGGCTGCGCCGGGGTCTCACTCTGGAGGAATGACCTCCACCGGCTTCCCCGAGCCGCCAAGATGGCTGCGGAAAGGGCCCGTTCACGGTCTTTCGACCCGTGACGGGCCCTTCCGCACGGCGCGTTCGGGGCCGGGTCGGGCGCCGTGCGCGCGGCCGGTCCCACGACCAACCGCGGCACAGGGGGGCCTTGTTGACGCGGCGTCCGGAATGGGCCACATTGAGCCCGGGGGTTCAGGGGGGAATCACATGTTTTCTGCGTACGCGGAACTGGAAGAACGCATGCGCGCCCGGCTCGGGGGCAGGGAGTGCCTCTACGTGCCGTCGTGCCGCTTCGGCCTCTATCTCGCACTGCGCCACTGGTGCAGACCCGGCGGCCGGGTGCTGATGTCACCGGTCAACGACGACGTCATCTTCTTCGTCGTCCTGGCCGCCGGGCTCCGCCCCGTACAGGCACCGCTCGACCCCCGGGACGGGTCGATCGACACGGCCGCCGTGCCCGAGTCCGTCTGGCGGGACCTCTCCGCCGTCCTCACGACCAATCTGTACGGGAACCCCGACCCGGCTCCGGAGCTGCGGGGCCGCTGCGACCGGCTCGGCATCCCGCTGATCGAGGACGCGGCCCACGCGATCGGCTCCACCGTCGACGGACGCCCGGTCGGCACGTACGGCGAGGCGTCCGTGTTCAGCCTCTCGAAGCACACCGCCGCCAAGACCGGCGGCTTCCTCGCCCTCGCCGACCCGGGGCTCCGCGAGGAACTCGCCGCCGCCCGCGACGCGTTGCTGCACCCGACCCGTACCACCGCCGAACTCGCCCATCTGGTCCGGCCGTACGCCGAGTCCACCCTGCGCGGACTACGCCTCGTCGGGGCCGCGCGCGCGGCCGTCCGGCGGCTCGGTCTGGAGGAGCGGGAGGAGATACGGATGCCGCTCCGCGCCGAGGAGCTGAAGCAGGCCCTCACGGCGGCGCCCGCGCTCGAACCCTTCCACTCCTGGGTCCGGGTCGACATGCACGACTACCGGCTGCGGCCCGGCTCCGGCCGGCTCCGGCGCACCACCCGCAGGTTCGCCCGGCTCGACGACGTCCTCGACGCGCACACGGCGGGCACCGTCCTGCTCCTGGCGAGCGAGTACGGCGCGCCGGAGGCGTCCCCGGGCGGCGCACCACAGCCGCTGTACCGGGTGCCCCTGCTCGTCGAGGACCGGGACGCGGCCGTCGCCGCCCTCGCCCGGCGCCGGATCACCACCGGCTACCTCTACGACCCGCCGCTCGACAGCTACGCGGGCGAGGCCTTCACCGACCCCTCCCCCGCTCCGGGGCCGGCCGCCTGGTTCGCCCGGCACGCCCTGCCCGTGGACCCGCGCCGCGCGGACGAGGCCCTCGGTGTGCTGCGCGGCGCCGGGATCCGCCCGGCCAAGCCGTCGTTGGTCCCCGGCGGCACACGGTGACGGACGCGGTACGGCTGCGGGGATCCGACTCGGACGCCGCGGAGGTCCACGAGCCGCCGCCGACCGAGGCGAAGGACGACGGCGGCGACAACTCCATGTTCCGCAACGCCTACGCCCTGATGCTGTCCACCGGCGTCTCGGCGGCCCTCGGGCTCGGCTTCTGGCTGATCGCCGCCCGCTACTACTCGGAGGAGGCCGTCGGGCAGGGCTCCGCCGCCATCGCCGCGCAGCGGATGCTCGCCTCGATCACGGCGACCACGCTGTCCGGCGCGGTCGTCCGGTACGTGCCCCGGGCCGGCCGGGCCACCGGGCCGCTGGTCGTGCGCCTGTACCTGTTCAGCACGGTCGTCGTCGCCGTGGCCTGCGGTGTCTTCCTGCTCACCCTCGACCTGTGGGGCCCCTCGTACGCCCCCCTCGGCACCGTCTCAGCCGGGATCTTCTTCACCGCGTCCTCGGTCGGCTGGGCCCTGCTCACCCTCCAGGACGGGGTGCTCACCGGTCTGAGACGGGCGATCTGGGTCCCCGTCGGCAACGCGGTCTTCTCGCTCGGCAAGCTCGTCCTGCTCGTCCTGCTCGCGACCGCCGTGCCGCTCCTCGGCGTCTTCGTCTCCTGGGCGGCGGCGATCGCACTCTCCGTCCTGCCGCTGGGCTGGCTCGTGTTCCGCCGGCTCATCCCCCAGCAGGCCCGTGCCGACCGGGACCGCGAGCCGCCGAGCATGCGGGAGATCGGCCGGTTCGTGGCCGGGGACTCCGTAGGCGCGTTCTTCAGCCTCGTCATGATCAGTCTGCTGCCGGTGATGGTCGCCGTCCGCTTCGACGCCGCCCACAACGCCTTCTTCTACACGGCGTACACCGTCGGCGGCACGATGGAGTTCATGGCCATCAACATGGCCTCCTCGCTCACCGCGCACGCCTCGCACAGCCCCGAGTCCCTCGCCGAGGGGGTGCGCGGCGCGCTGCGCCGCATGGTGCTGCTGCTCGTCCCCGTCGTGCTCGTCCTCGTCGTCTTCGCCCCGCTGATCCTCTCGCCCTTCGGCCAGGGGTACCAGGACAACGGCTCCACCGTGCTGCGGCTCCTCGCCGCCGCCGCGCTCCCCCGGGTCGCCGTGGAGCTCTACATCGGCGTGCTACGGGTCCAGGGCCGTACGGGCATGCTCGCCGCCCTCCAGGGCGCGATGTGCCTCCTCGTGCTGGGCGGCGCGGCCGTGCTGATCGGCCCGTACGGCATCAGCGGCGCCGGGATGGCCGTCCTCGGCGGGATGACCCTGATGGCGATCGCATCCGTCCCGGGCCTGCGGGCCACCCTCAAGGGCCGGGCACCGGCCGAACGCCCCCGGGCGGCGGCGCGGGTGAAGGAGCGCGCGGAGGACGGGTACGGCACCAACTGGGCGCGGGAGAGCGCCTATCTGCGCGGGGCGCACGAGTCGGTGACGCCGGCGTTCGGCATCCCGGTGTACGTACCCCGGCAGCGTGACGACGAGCCCGCGGGCCCTCTCGCGGGACCTCTCGCGAGGCCTCTGCCGCCGCCGGTGTCACGGACGGAGGCGCCGGACACCCCGGACCGGTGGACGACCTGGCTGTGGCTGGTGCTCGGCCTGGCGGCCGGGCTGTTCTGGTTGCCGCTCGCCCGGTCCGGCGAGCTGGACGTGGCGACGCTGTCCGGCACCGGGCTGCTCGCCGCGCTGCCCCCGGTCACGCTCCTCGCCGGGCTGATCCTGGTCGCCCTCCAGGGCGCCGCCGTCGGACTCCGGGTCTTCCGGCCCGCGTTCGCCGGAACGGTCCTGCTCGCCACCTTCCTCGCCCTGCACACCGCGCCGCCCCTGCTCGGCCTGCGGCCGGCCGACGCCGGCGGTCCCGGCGCGACGCTCCTGGGCGACGGGGTGGAGCGGGCCGTCGCGCCGATCGCGCTCCAGGCGCTGAGCCTGGTGCTCACGGCCGTGCTGCTGCGGGTGGTCGGGGTGGGCGCGCGGGTCACGGCCGGTGTGGTGTGGGTGCTCGTCTGGGCGGGCTGGGCGGGGCAGCAGGCCTTCGCCACCGCCCCGCTCCCGCTCTTCCTGGGCCTGGCCGGCGGCACGATGGCGGTGTGCGCCTTCCGGGGGCTGACGTCGGGCAGCCGCCCCTAGGGTCGTGTCCGGCGGGTCAGCGGTTCGGTACGTCCTGGCGGAAGTACGGGTCCTGGCCGGCGATCCGGTAGCCGTCGAGGCCGGGTCCGGAGTTGATGGTCAGGTCGCAGCCGGGTCCGGGAACGGCCCGGTTCCAGTGCACGTACGCGCGTGCCTTCGGCAGGCTCGGCGCCACCTCCGGGATCGCGGTGTACCAGTCGCGCTGCCGTTCCGGCTGCTCCGGGTCGGGGGCGGTGGAGAATTCGGAGAGCATGATCGGCTTGTCGGCGGAGATGTTCTTCCGGAGCCAGTCGTAGCCGGGGCGCTGGCTCTTGTCGAAGTCGAGCCAGTCCGGCGACTTGTGGCAGAGGTAGTAGTTGTACTGGTCCAT
Source organism: Streptomyces sp. NBC_01077 (assembly GCF_045162855.1). Classification (NCBI taxonomy): domain Bacteria; kingdom Bacillati; phylum Actinomycetota; class Actinomycetes; order Kitasatosporales; family Streptomycetaceae; genus Streptomyces; species Streptomyces sp. NBC_01077. The sequence goes on from NZ_CP108669.1 coordinate 4,127,890, forward strand.
GCCGATCCAGTCGACGTAGTCGTCGCCGGGGTAGAGCGCCTTCATCTGCTCGGCGTTGCCGAGGTAGCCGGAGACCGTCCACACCCACACCACGTCGGTGACGCCCAGCTTCTCGAAGCGGTCGTGGAGGTGGCGGTAGGCGGCGACGTACTCCTCGGGGGCCCCGGCGCCCTCGGGGATGCGGAAGTCGGCCTCCTGGTCGAAGGAGAAGAAGACCCGCTTCCCGTACTCCTTGATGCGCTTGGCCTGGGGGTCGATGACGGAGGTGTCGTACGTCCCCGCGGCGATGTTCTTCCAGCCGAGCTGCTTCTCGGTCCAGCCGGCGTGGTGCTTCTCCGTCCACACCGTGGACTCCCAGGCGAGCATGAGGAGCCGCTCGCGGCCGAGTTCGCGCTCGTCGGGGGTGAGCAGTTCGCCGTCCGCCCTGCTCCCCGACATGTCGTGGTACGTGTAGACGAGGTCGAGCTTGCGGCCGATCTTCTTCTCGAAGGCGTACACGGGCCGGGTGAGCGAACTGTCCTCGTCGTGCGGGATGTACGCGCCCCACCAGGCCCCGCACGGGGCGACGAGGGTGGCGTCGGGAGTACAGCGGTCGTCGCCCTCGTCGAGGGTCGCCCAGACTCCGATCCCGGCGGTCAGCGCGCCCACGGCCGCGAGCGCGATCACGAGCCGGATCCAGGGACCGCCCTCGGCGCGCCGAGCGGTCATCCGCCCCCACCGGTCCCCCGTTCACGGAACCGGGGCGACCGGATCCGGAGCGTACGGGTCCCGGAGGGCCGGGCGCCGTCGCGCTCGACAGCCCCGCGCGTGGCGGCCGGCAGCGGCACTCCGGGCAGGGTGGCGACGACGCTCACGAAGAGGGCGAGGACGACGAGGAAGACGGTGAGCGAGAAGGACTTCGTCAGGAACAGGGTGGTCGCGACGAGGGTCGCCACGGACAGGCTGACGGGCGCGGCGAGCGCCAGGGCCTCAAGGCGGGCGCCGGGGCGCAGTCCGAGCGGCTGCGGGAGCAACAGGGCGAGGCCGGGCGCGAGGACGACGAAGGCGAGGACCGGGATCCAGCGCACCGGGGAGCCGCCCGGGAAGGCGGTCGCCGCGAGGGCGAGCCATCCGGAGGCCGCGAGGGCGGCTCTGCGCTGGACGCGTGGGGTCAGGCGTGGGTGGGCCATGGCGTACCTGCTCCTCGTACGGGTGGTCGCGTGGGTCGCGTGGGGTGTGGCGGGCGGGTCGTCTGACGGGCGGGTGGCGTGACGGGCCCGTCGTCTGTGGGGGGTTCAGCCGGTGGTGGTCGGCTTGTAGCGGAGGACGAGCCCGTGCTCGTTCTCCTCCACGACCGCGAACAGCGGGGACGCCTTGAGCGCCTTGCCGAGGGAGTCGAAGCCGCCCTCCGGGAGGTAGCCCTCGCCGATGACGGCCTCGCCCTGGGTGGGCGTGAGGATCACATAGGCCGGTCGGCCCGGGGGGATGCCGCCGGCCAGGTAGCCGGCCGGATCCTTCAGCATGCGGAGGTTCTCGTCGACCTCCTGCTCGGTGAAGAACCAGCGCTCGTAGTGGTCGTAGCGGTAGTACGAGTCGGCGAAGGCGCCGGTCGCGGCGAGGATCAGCGCCCCCTCGGGCGCCCGGTCGAAGGCGCGGCGGGTGAGCGCCGTCTCGCCGGGCGGCGCGTAGTGCATGCCCTCCTTGCCGTAGTACGAGGGCAGGAAGCCGGCGAGCATGGCGACGAGGGTGACGGGCAGGGCGACGGCGGCCGTCCGGCGGGCGACCGCGGCGGCGCGGCTCGCGGCCCCGGCGGCGGGGACGAGCGCGGCCGCGGCGAAGAAGGCGGCACCGGGAAGACCGAAGAGATAGACCCGGAAGATCATCTCGCCGCCGTAGTCGTTGACGGCGAACATCGGGAGGGGGGCCGCGGCGGTCAGCAGGAGCGGCAGTGCGCTGCGGACCAGCTTGCGGCGGAGGAGTACGGCGGCGACGGCGAGACCGCCGAGGGCGAGCACCATCAGGACGTTGGCGCTGCCGACGAGTTCGGGGCCCGGCCCGGTGGGGTCGCCCGCGAAGCCGGGACGGGAGTTGGCGAGCAGGTCGCCCGCCTTCTCCCGCAGGGTGCCGAGGGTGTCGAGGAACAGCTCCCGGCCCATGGTGAGGTTCCAGACCAGCATGATCAGGCCGCTGGTGGCGAGGAGCCCGAGGTTGCGGTAGCGGCGGGTGAGGCAGAGCGCGAAGAGGCTCGCGCACAGCATCACGGGGGTGAGCTGGTGCGAGGCGTTGATGGTGGCGATGATCGGGACGAGGAAGAGGACGGCGATCACGCGCTGCCGGGTGGTCGTGGGCGGCGGTACGGCCGCGGCGGCCGGGTCGAGCGCGGAGCGGTCGCGGAGCGCGCCCGCCGAGCCGGGCAGGACGAAGTGCCGGACGACGACGGCGAAGACGGTGAGATAGAGCAGGTACGAGAACCCCTGCGGGGAGAGGTAGTCCTGGCCGACCCAGTTCGCGAGCTGGAAGATCCACACGCCGGTCCACACGAGGCGCCAGTCGTCGCTGAACGTGCGATAGACCAGGATCAGGACGGGGACGGTGAGCAGACCCAGCGCGACCGGCGCCCAGTTGATGAACGAGGCGGCGGCGTCCACCCCGAAGGCGCGGACCAGGGCGGCGTCCAGCGAGAAGAAGCCGGGCCACTGGTCGTAGGCCGACATGCCGCCGGAGATCTCGCGCCCGGGGTGGACGGTGCCCTCGGTGAGCAGCCGGCTGATGATCGCGTCGTGCTTGGACGCCCAGGCGTAGCGGACGGAGTCGTAGAGGATCGCCGGCGGCGCCTTGAGGGCGACGAGCATCGCCGCGCAATAGGTGGCGGGCCAGAGGGGCGCGGTGCCGGCACGGCGCAGGGTGATGACGAAGCCGCCGGTCAGGACGGTGAGGGCGGCGTAGAAGGTGAGGGGGAAGCGGTCGAGGAGCCCGTAGTCGTCCATGGTGCGGAAGTCGATGCGGGGCAGCGCCCAGAGCCAGAGGGCCCCGGCGACGAGGAGGGCGAGGAGGTTGAGGGCCGAGGGGGAGCGGAGGGCGGTGACGAGACGGCCCCGGGGCGCAGTGACTCGGCCGACGCCATCGCCACGGCCGACGCCTCGGCCGTCGCCACGGTCAAGGCGGGGGCGGGGCGCCTTGGCCTCCCGCCCCGCCGTCTCCCGGCTCTCCGCCTCGCGGTCCTCCGCCTCGCGGTCCTCCGCTTCCCGGCCCTCCGTGTCCCGGTCCGTGGCGGAGGGCTGCGGCGGCACACCGCTCCCGGTCACCGGTGCGGGCCCCTGACGCTGCACGGCCTCTCCCCCCACGAACTGTCCCTTTCGGCGAAGTACAGGAACGTACTTCGGTTTTGTTCGGGCTTTCAACTCCCGGGCGGATCGCCGGAGTTGTCGATCTTCGGATGGTCCGTCGCTCAGCCGGCGAACTCGGGACCCTTGAGCAGGGCACGGGCCCTGCGGTACATCCGCCAGCCGACCGTGGGCAGCGAGTCCGGGTACGGCGCCGCCTTCGCGCCGCGCCCCTCCATCCACTGCTCGATGTCGGCGACGGTGTGGCCACGGCGCAGGATGAGCCGGGCGATGCGGTAGATCTCGTCGGCGCCGGAACTGAGTGCGTGCCGGACGGCGACGGCCGAGGTGTACCCGGCGGCCGCGGCGGCCCGCCGTACGGCCGGGCTGTTGTAGCCGTGCGGGTAGGCGAGATGCCGCACCTCGCGCCCGAGGACGTCCTCCAACACCGTCTTCGACTCGCGCAGTTCCCGCCGCAGGGCGCCCGGCGCGAGGGTGTCGAGCTGCGGGTGGGTGGCGGTGTGCGCGCCGACCTCCATCCCGTACTGCTCCAGGAGCGGCGCCTGGGCGAGGGTCATCATCGGCGCGGGCGGCAGCAGACACGGCCGGCCCCGGGTGATGGCCCCGGTGGTGAGGTACGCGGTGGACGGCAGGCCGCGGGAGGCGAGCGCCTCGGCGGTCGGCCCGACCAGGTCGGCGAAGCCGTCGTCGAAGGTGAGGACGACGGGCCGGGGCGGCAGCGGGGCGCCGGTGGCGAAGTGCGCGGCGAGGGTGCCGACGGTGACGGCGGTACGGCCGCTGGCGGCGATCGCGTCGAGCTGGGAGGCGAACTCCTTGGGGGAGACGGTGAACTCGGCGATCCAGTCCGGGGGGTCCTCCATCACGGCGTGGTAGAGGAGGACGGGTATCCGGGTGTGGAGGGGCGCGTTCGTCATCGGGTGTTCCTCCCCTGCCGCGCTCGCGCACCGGCCTGGGCACGGACCTTGGCGCGGGCCTGGGCACGGGCCTTGGCGTATCCGATCGGGCCGTAGAGCATGCCGCGCCGCTCAAGCCGGGACAGCGAGGCGGGCCAGGGATGGCGCTGGGTGCCGTGCTCGCCGGGGACCCCGTCGTCGCCCTCGCCCCCGTCCCCGCCGCCCCGCTGGGCGGTCATGGTCCGGGCGTGCGCGAGGCCGCGCGGCAGCCGGGCGAGCAGGGCGGGCAGCAGGCGGGGGCTGCGGACCAGGGTCGCGGTGAGGTACGCGGTGAGGCCGGCGCCGTAGCCGTACGCCTGGTTCCGCAGGTCCTGCCAGGTGTCGCGGTGGTGGTGCCAGACGAGGGCCTCGGAGGTGTAGCGGAGGCGGAAGCCGGCGGAGAGGACGGCGACGAAGGCGTACAGGTCGTCGCCGCCCTTCGCCGCGGTCCCGGTGCCGGTCGCCGGGTCGAAACCGCCGGCCCGGCGGAGGGCGTCGGCACGGAAGGCCATGTTGGCGCCGGAGCCGAAGCTGCCGGCGGTGAACGGGAAGAGCGGCTCGTCGGCGGGCGGGTGCGCCGGGTCGTACACCCGGGGGGCGAAGCCCTTGGCGAAGCCGCCGTGCGATTCGAGGAGGATCTGGGCGGGGGTCCGCAGCCGGGCGGGCAGGATCAGACCGGTGACGCAGCCGAGGCCCGGGTCGGCAGTGAAGGGCTCGCTGAGGGCGGTCAGCCAGTGCGGGTCGGCGATGACGTCGTCGTCGGTGAACGCGACGACGACCCCGTCGGCGGCGGCGAGACCGGTGTTGTGGGCGGTGGCGAGGCCGGGGGTGTCCTCACGGACGTACCGGACGCGGTCGGCGTACTTCCGGGTGACGAGCTCGTGGGTGCCGGAGGTGCGGGGCGCGTTGTCGACGACGATCAGCTCGAAGTCCGGGTGGTCCTGGACGAGGAGCGAGTCGAGGGCGCGGACGAGCTGCTCGGGGCGCTCGCGGGTGGCGACGACGACGGAGGTACGGGGCGGGGTGAGCGTGCCGGAAGCGTCCCCCCGGGCGGCGGCGAGGCGTTCGGCGTCGGTCCCGGGCTTCCCCTCCTCTGCGAGCCGCCGCCTGGCGAGGGCGGCGAGCACCTCGGCGGGGTCCTCACCGGCGGGGACGGTACCGACGACGGTGGCGGCGGGCCGGCCCCGGAGCCGTACGAGCGCGTAGACGTCACCGGGCACGACGGCCGGACCGCCGGGCGCGGGCCGGAATCCGATGACGGGCCCGTCGGCCGCGTCGAGATCGAGCTCGGCGACGGAGAGGGGCCGGGGGGCGGCAGTGCTGCTCATCGGGGGTCTCCCCAGAGACGTACGAGATCGGGGTACGGCGGGCAGGACGGGTGCGGCGCATGCGGCGGGTGCCAGCCCGGTGGGGGCGGACGCGATCGCCAGCGCGGGTGGCGGCGCGACAGGGGCGGACGCGGTCGCCGGCGCGGGTGGCGGCCCGACAGGGGCGGACGCGGTCATCGGCGCGGGTGGCGGCCCGACAAGGGCGGACGCGGTCATCGGCGCGGGTGGCGGCGCCGTGGGGTGGCTAACGGTGACCCCGCAGGCGAGCGAGGCCGTTGAGGACGGCGCGCCCCCGGGCCGCGAGGGCCGGCCGGGTCCGGACGAAGCGGTGCACGCGCAGCGGGGGCTCCCGTCGCAGCCAGTGCAGGGCGCCCAGTACCCCCGGGCGGACGACGGCACCCTCGTACACCGTCACTTCCCCCGTCTTCAGGGCGTCCTTGTACTCGGCGTCGCCGCGCCCCAGGTCCAGCATCCCGATCCCGGCGGCAGCCGCGCCCTCGGCCATCCGCAGATGAAGGACGAGTCCCGGCGAGTACTTCGCGAACTCGGGGTCGTACGCCGGGAACCAGCAGGACAGCACGGTCTCGGACCGCAGGCCGAAGTGAGCGGCGATAGGGCGCTGCCCCACGTACAGCACGGACAGGACGCCGGAGCAGCCGGGCGTGCGGAGCTCGTGGAGGCGGCGGACCAGGGTGCTGATCCACTCCTTGGCGAAGCGGTCCCCGCGGCCGGTCCTGCGGTACTGGGCGGACTTCCACTCCATGAGGGTGCGCAGGGCCGCCGGATCGCGCTCGTCGAAGACGAAGCGCACCTCGCCGTCGGCCTGGCGGCCGAGCTTGCGCTCCTTGGCGAGGGTGGTCCTGAGGAACTTGGGCGACTGGACGCGCAGGAGGGCCTCATAGGCCGCGTACCCCTCGCCGACGTCGATCACGGGCGAGCCGAACGACTCGGCGGCGGCACCCTCGAAGACCGGCTGCCCGTCCTCCAGGTTGTCGAACTCCCAGACGGCGAGACCGCAGGCACGCAACAACGCCCGTGCACCCGGCCGCAGTCCGGACCGCAGGACCGCTCCCTGGCTGTCGGAGACCCCGAAGCCGATGGCGCGGCCCCGGCCGAGCGGTTCCTTCTCGTACGGGAAGAAGCCGACCGGTTCGTCGCCCTCCCACCAGACGGCGACCCGCGACCGCGGGCGCACCTCGGCGACCGCGCGGGTGAACTCCGGTTCCATGAAGGGATTCGCGGGCCCGTCGGCTTTGGCGCGCAGCTCGCGCCAGGCCTCGATCTCGGGCTCGCTCAGCTCCCCCGGCCTCACGATCCGCACACGAAAAGCACTCACCCGCCGACCCCCCGGTCTACCCCCTGAGCACTACCAGGACAGGACGGTACCGGTCCGTGGTCGTCGGCGGCAGGGATACTGGGTCTTTCCGTGACCAACCCGTGAAGGAGGGGACATCGTGGGGAACAGCGGTGATCAAGGGGCCGGTGCGGTCGATGAGTTGGAGATCATCGGGTGGGGCAGGACGGCGGACGTGTACGCGCTGCCCGGGGACGGGGCACGGGTCCTGCGCCGGTACCGGAACGGCGGCGACGCGACGCGGGAAGCACGGCTCATGACACGGCTCGCACGCCAGGGCTACCCGGTCCCGGCGGTCCTGCGCGCGGAGGGCCCCGACCTGGTGATGGAGCGCCTCTCGGGACCGTCGCTCCTGGACGCCCTGCTGGCCGACACGTACGAACCGGAACCGGCGGGCGCGCTGCTCGCGGAGCTGCTCGGCAGGCTGCACGCGCTGCCGGGGACGCCGCCGGCACACCTGGACCTGCATCCGGGGAACGTCCTGCTGACCACCGACCGGGGTCCCGTCGTCATCGACTGGCACACGGCGGAGGAGGGCCACCCGCCGGGCCTGGACCACGCGATGTCGGCGCTGATCCTCGCGGAGGTGGCGGTCACCCCGGCCCCGTACGCCCCGGGCGCGCACGCGGGCCTGGCCGCATTCCTGTCGGCCGCCACCACTCCGGTCCTGCCGCACGTCGGGGCGGCACGGGAGCGACGGGCGGAGGACCCGAACCTGACGGAGGGGGAGGTGGCGGCGCTGGACGAGGCGGCGGAACTGGTCGCGGAGCTGGCCGCGTAGCCGACGACGAAACCCGCTGGCCGCGGTGTGGGACCGCGGGTACGGTCGGGCCCCCGGCAGACCGCACCCGCGGTGGCCCCACCAGAAGAGCGAACCCGTGACCGCCCGACGCCCCACGACAGTTCCCGCAGCCACGACCACCTTGTGGCGCCCCACCGGCCCGACCGAGCTGGGCCTCGTACAGGAGCTCGGGTGGCGCGCCTGGCCGCCGCGGTTGCCGGAGCAGCCGATCTTCTACCCGGTCCTCAACGAGGAGTACGCGGTGCGGATCGCGCGCGACTGGAACGTCAAGCACGACGGCGCCGGGTTCGTCACGCGCTTCGAGGTCGACACGGAGTTCCTGCGCAGGTACCCGGTCCGGCAGGCGGGTGGGCGGACGATCCTGGAGCTGTGGGTGCCGGCGGAGGAGCTGGACGAGTTCAACGCGCACATCGTGGGCGGGATCCAGCTTGTCCACGAGTTCCGCTGACGCTCCACCGCTTCGGGATGCGGGCCGTGACGGGATGCGCGGCGGCGGCCGTCAGGAGGTGCGGGATTCCCGGCTCGGCTTCCGCTTCACCTTGGTGACGTCCACGTACTTCTCCACGGGGGCTCCGAAGGGGTCGGCGGTCACCCCGCGGTCGGTGGCGGTGACCTCCACGGCCAGATCGCCGCTGATGCTCTGCTCTCGGAAGTCGATCCGGGCCTGGGGCCTGCCCCCGCGGTCCGGCATCCGGTGAATGATCTCCGGCAGGTAGTCCAGGGCCGTCAGCCTCTTTCGCAGCTCCGCGTAGTCGTCCGGGCTCGCGCCGTCGAGCGCCTTCCGGATGCGCTCGGCGTGTGCGTCCCCGACGCACTTGCCGAGGGAGGACAGCGGGACTTCCTCGGCCGCCGTGGGCTCGGAGGAGGGCGGCTCGGGGGCGTCCGTGGGGAGCGGGACCGGCTCGGGGCTCCGTGTCGGCTGCTCTTCCGGCCCCACCGTCTCGGAGATGTCGTCGACCGCCGGGAGTGCGGGCAACTCGGGCATGGTGCCCGGCGCGCACTCGTTCGTGATGCGGGTCTCCAGCGCCAGGAACCGGACCTCCGGGTCGGGGTGCGTCGCCAGGGCATCCGACGGGACCGTCCGCGTCGGGGCCGGTTCCGTCGAGGCGGTGGCGCCGCCGGCGGACACCTTCCCGGGGGCCCTGCCCGTGGAGTCCTCGGTGCCGCAGGCGGTCAGGGCCATGCTGCCGAGCGCGGCTGCCAGGACGATCTTCGTGAAGCGGGTCGCTTTCCTCATGCGGGAATCATGCGAGCGGACGGTGCCCGCCCACATGAGCACCCGTACTCACCGCACCCTGTGATCAACCGGACTGCTCGGCCTCACTTTTGACGCTTCATCATGCCCTCAGACCACCCGCACGCCCGCCCGCCAGACCTCCGTCACCAGCGGGACGCCCGGGCGGTACGCCAGGTGGACGTGGGACGGGGCTTCCAGGACGGTCAGGTCCGCACGGGCGCCGACCGTCACCCGGCCGATGTCCGTGCGGCGCAGGGCCGCCGCGCCGCCCGCCGTGGCCGACCAGACCGCCTCGTCCGGGGTCATCCCCATGTCCCGTACCGCCAGCGCGATGCAGAAGGGGACCGAGGACGTGAAGGACGAGCCCGGGTTGCAGTCCGTGGACAGGGCCACCGTCACGCCCGCGTCCAGGAGACGGCGGGCGTTCGGCCACTGCGCCCGGGTGGAGAACTCCGCGCCCGGGAGGAGGGTCGCGACCGTCGACCCGTTCGCCAGCGCGTCCACGTCCGCGTCCGTGAGGTGCGTGCAGTGGTCCGCGCTCGCCGCGTCCAGCTCCACCGCCAGCTGCACGCCGGGGCCGTACGTGAGCTGGTTCGCGTGCACCCGGGGGTGGAGGCCCTTCGCCTTGCCGGCCGTGAGGATCGCGCGCGCCTGGTCGCCGTCGAACGCGCCCTTCTCGCAGAAGACGTCCACCCAACGGGCGTACGGGGCACAGGCGTCCAGCATCTCGCCCGTCACCAGCTCCACGTACGCGGCCGGGTCGTCGGCGTAGTCCGGGGACACGATGTGCGCGCCGAGGTACGTCACCTCGTCCGTGTGCTCGGCCGCGATGCGCAGGGCGCGGGCCTCGTCCTCGACCGTGAGGCCGTAGCCGGACTTCGTCTCGAAGGTGGTCGTGCCCTGGCGGAGGGCCTCCGCCATGAACCGGGCCACGTTCGCGGACAGCGCCTCGTCGGACGCCGCGCGCGTCGCCGCGACCGTCGTGCGGATGCCGCCCGCCTTGTACGGCTGGCCGGACATGCGCGCGTTGAACTCGGCCGTGCGGTCGCCCGCGAAGACGAGGTGCGAGTGGGAGTCCACGAAGCCGGGGATCACCGCCCGTCCACCGGCGTCGACCCGGTTGTCAGTGGCCGGTGCTTTGCTGGATTCACCGACCCAGACCAAGCGGTCGCCGTCCATGACGACGGCCGCGTCCTGGATCAGGCCGAGAGGGGTTCCATCACCGAGAGAGGGGTCGTTGGTGACGAGACTGGCGATGTTGACGATGGCGGTGGCGGTCGTCGCCACGGCGCTGTTCGCGCTCGTGGGGGCGGAAGTCGCCGCCGGGTTGTTCGTCGCCGCGGGGCCCGTGTTCATGGTGCGAGGTGTCTCCTTCAGGCGCTTCAGCCGCGCAGTGCGGCAATCGATTCCGCGAGGGCCCGGGGCACGTCCGGCACGGACTGGTGGACCCCGTCCCGCACGACGTGACGTCCGCCCACGATCGTGTGCCGCACGTCCGCGGCCGACGCTGCGAATACCGCCGTCTCGGCTGCCAGACGCGGCACCGGTCCCGCTGTCCTGACCGAGTCCAGGGCGATCGTCGTGAAGTCGGCGAGGGCGCCGGCCTCCAGCGTGCCCGCGTCCGTCCAGCCGAGGGCCGCGTGGCCGTCCGCCGTGGCCGCGCGCAGCAGTGCCGCCGCCGTCCAGTGGCCTCGGGTGCGGGTGCGCAGGCGCTCGTCGAGTTCCATCGCCCGTGCCTCCTCCAGGAGGTCGATCACGGCGTGGCTGTCGCTGCCGAGGGACAGCGGGGAGCCGGCCTGCTGGAGGGCGACGGCCGGGCCGATGCCGTCGGCGAGGTCCCGTTCCGTGGTGGGGCACATGCAGGTGCCGGTGGACGTCGAGCCGATCAACGCGATGTCCGTGGCCGTCATGTGGGTGTTGTGGACGCCGGTGGTCCGCGCGCCGAGCACGCCGTGGTCGGCGAGGAGCTGGGTGGGTGTGCGGCCGTGGGCGGCCAGGCAGGCGTCGTTCTCGGCGGTCTGCTCGGAGAGGTGGACGTGGAGGGGGGCCTGCCTGTCCTGGGCCCAGCGGGCCACCGTCGACAGCTGGTCGGCCGGGACCGCCCGTACGGAGTGGATCGCCGCCCCGATGCGTACGCCTTCCCTCTCCTTGAGCCCGCTCACCCGCTCGGCCCAGGCCTCCGCCGTGCCGTCGGAGAAACGGAGCTGGTGCTGGTCGGGGGCGGCGCCAAAGCCGGCGGAGAGGTACGCGGTGTCGAGGAGGGTGATGCGGATACCGGCGTCGGCGGCGGCCGCGATCAGGGCCTCGCCCATGGCGTTGGGGTCGGCGTACGGGGTGCCGCCGGGCGCGTGGTGCAGGTAGTGGAATTCGCCGACGGCCGTGATGCCCGCGAGCGCCATCTCCGCGTAGACCGCGCGGGCGAGGGCGAAGTAGCTGTCGGGGGTGAGGCGCTGGGCGACGTTGTACATGACCTCGCGCCAGGTCCAGAACGTGCCGGAGCCGACCTGGACGGTGCCGCGCAGGGCGCGGTGGAAGGCGTGCGAGTGGGCGTTGGCGAGACCCGGGATCGTCAGGCCACGGAGGACGGCCGCGCCGGGGGGCGGGGCGGCGAGCCCCGTCCGTACGGCCGCGATCCGGCCGCCGGAGTCGACCTCCAGGGCCACGCCCGGCTCGACGTTCGTGTCGAGCCAGGCGTGTTCCAGCCAGTACGTCGTCAGCGGCACGCCAGCTCCTCCAGTACGTCGGCGAGTGCGAGGACCCCGGCCACGCAGTCGTCCTCGGCCGCGAACTCGGCCGGGGAGTGCGAGACCCCGGTGGGGTTCCGTACGAACAGCATGGCGGTCGGGATCGATTCGGACAAAATACCCGCGTCGTGTCCCGCGCCGGTGCCGAGGACCGGCACCTTGCCCTCGGTGCCCAGGATCCGGGACAGCTCGTCGCGCAGGGCGTGCGAGAAGTCGACGACCGGGGTGAAGGACTCCTGGACGACCGTGAGGTCGATGCCGTGGCGTTCGGCGTAGGCGCGGGCCTCCGCCTCGATGCCCGTGACGACCTTGTCCAGGGCGCCCTGGTCGGCGGCGCGCGCGTCGAGCCAGCCGCGGACCAGGGACGGGATGGCGTTGACGCCGTTCGGCTCGACCGCGATCTTGCCGAAGGTGGCGACGGCGCCCGCGAGCTCGGCCTCGCGGCGGGCGGCGAGGACCGTCTCCGCGTAGGTGAGCATCGGGTCGCGGCGGTCGACGAGCCGGGTGGTGCCGGCGTGGTTGGCCTCGCCGGCGAAGTCGTACCGCCAGCGGCCGTGCGGCCAGATGGCGGAGGCGATGCCGACGGAGTCCCCGGACAGGTCGAGGGCGCGGCCCTGCTCGACGTGGAGTTCGACGAACGCGCCGATACGGGCGAGCCGTTCGGGGTCCGGCCCGATCCCCGAAGGGTCGTACCCGGCCGCCTCCATGGCCTGCGGAAGGCTGGTCCCGGAGGCGTCGCGGAGCTCGTACGCCTGCTCCTTCGTCAGCCGGCCCGCGGTGAGGCGGGAGCCGACGCAGGCGAGGCCGAAGCGGGCGCCTTCCTCGTCGCCGAAGTTGGTGATGGCGAGGGGCCGCTTGAACACGACCCCGCGGGAGCGCAGTTCGTCGAGCGCGGCGAAGGCGGACACGACGCCGAGGGGGCCGTCGAAGGCTCCGCCGTCCGGAACGGAGTCCAGGTGCGAGCCGGTGACGACCGCGTCCCCGGCGGTCGGATCGCCGAGCCAGGCCCACTGGTTGCCGTTGCGGTCGGTCTCGACGTCCATGCGGCGGGCCTCGGCCTGCATCCGGAACCAGAGGCGGCAGTCGGCGTCGGCCTCGGTCCAGGCGTAGCGCCGGTAGCCGCCGGAGGCGGCGCTGCGGCCGATGGGCCGCAGCGACCGCCACATGGCGTGGAAGGTCGCGCTCACGCCGAGCCCTCGGATGCGGCGGACCCGGCCACCGAGTCGCCCTCGCGCATCGGGACCCGTACGCCCTTCTCGTCCGCGACCCGCTCCGCGATGTCGTAGCCCGCGTCGACGTGGCGGATGACGCCCATGCCGGGGTCGTTCGTCAGGACGCGGCGGATCTTCTCGCCCGCGAGCGCCGTGCCGTCCGCCACCGAGACCTGGCCCGCGTGGATGGAGCGGCCCATGCCGACACCGCCGCCGTGGTGGATGGAGACCCAGGAGGCGCCGGAGGCGACGTTGACCATGGCGTTGAGGAGCGGCCAGTCGGCGATGGCGTCGGAGCCGTCGAGCATGGCCTCGGTCTCGCGGTACGGGGAGGCCACCGAGCCGCAGTCGAGGTGGTCGCGGCCGATCGCGAGGGGCGCGGCGAGGGTGCCGTTGCCGACCATGTCGTTGAACATGTCGCCGGCCTTGTCGCGCTCGCCCTGGCCGAGCCAGCAGATGCGGGCCGGGAGACCCTGGAAGTGGACCCTTTCCCCGGCCATCTTGATCCAGCGGTGGAGCGACTCGTTCTCCGGGAAGAGGTCGAGGATCGCCTTGTCCGTCTTGTGGATGTCCGAGGCCTCGCCGGACAGGGCGGCCCAGCGGAACGGGCCCTTGCCCTCGCAGAACAGCGGGCGGATGTACGCCGGGACGAAGCCGGGGAAGGCGAACGCGCGGTCGTAACCGGCCAGCTGGGCCTCGCCGCGGATCGAGTTGCCGTAGTCGAAGACCTCGGCGCCCGCGTCCATGAAGCCGACCATGGCCTCGACGTGCTTGGCCATCGACTCGCGGGCCCTCACCGTGAACCCGGCCGGGTCCTTGGCGGCGGCGTCGGCCATGTCGTCGAAGGCGACGCCGACCGGGAGGTAGGCGAGCGGGTCGTGGGCCGAGGTCTGGTCGGTCACGATGTCGATCGGGGCGCCCTCGGCGAGCATCTGCGGGAGCAGCTCGGCGGCGTTGCCGAGGAGGCCGATGGAGAGCGGCTTGCGGGCGTCGCGGGCTTCCACGGCCAGCGCGAGCGCGTGGGCGAGGTTGTCGGCCTTGACGTCGAGGTAGCGGTGCTCGATGCGGCGCTCGATGGCGCGCGGGTCGACGTCGATGCAGATGGCGACGCCGTCGTTCATGGTGACGGCGAGGGGCTGGGCGCCACCCATGCCGCCGAGGCCGGCGGTGAGGGTGATCGTGCCGGCCAGGGTGCCGTTGAACTTCTTCGCGGCGACGGCGGCGAAGGTCTCGTACGTGCCCTGGAGGATGCCCTGGGTGCCGATGTAGATCCAGGAGCCGGCGGTCATCTGGCCGTACATGGTGAGGCCGAGGTGCTCCAGGCGCCGGAACTCCTCCCAGTTGGCCCAGTCGCCGACCAGGTTGGAGTTGGCGAGGAGGACGCGCGGGGCCCACTCGTGGGTCTGCATGACGCCGACGGGGCGGCCGGACTGGACGAGCATCGTCTCGTCCTGCTTCAGCGTCCGGAGCGTGCGGACCATGGCGTCGAAGGAGCGCCAGTCGCGGGCGGCCTTGCCGGTGCCGCCGTAGACGACGAGCTTGTCGGGGTGCTCGGCGACCTCGGGGTCGAGGTTGTTCTGGAGCATCCGGAGGGCGGCCTCCTGCTGCCATCCCAGGGCGCTCAGTTCCGTACCGCGTGCTGCTCGTACGGGGCGGGGTCCTGACATGGCGGTGCCTCCTCGAATGTCGTTCAACTATTCACATCCTGGCGGTATGAATAGTCTTAGTCAACAGCTGCGGGGCCGACCGTCCCGGTGATGGGATGGACACATGGCCTCATCCCGCCGCGATCTCGCCGTCCGAGCCTCCGTCGATCAAGGACTCCTCTCCCCCGCCGAACCGGTCGTCGCACTCCTCGACACCGCCGGCATCCGCGCCTCCGCAGCCGCCCTGACCAGCGCTTTCGCCGCCGTCACCGACGCGCCCGTACTGCACGCCTTCGCCGTCAAGGCCGCCCCGCTCGTCCCCCTGCTGCGACTGCTCCACGAGGCCGGGCTCGGCGTCGAGGTCGCGAGCCCCGGCGAGCTGGCCCTCGCGCGCGCCGCCGGAGTCCCGCCCACCCGCACCGTGCTCGACTCCCCCGCCAAGACCCCCGCCGAGCTGCGCCAGGCCCTCGCGCTCGGCATCGCCGTCAACGCCGACAACCTCCAGGAGCTGGCCAGGCTCGACGCGCTCGTCGCCTCCGCGCCCACCGCCTCACCCCTCGGGATCCGGGTGAACCCGCAGGTCGGAGCCGGTTCCATCGGCGCCCTCTCCACGGCGACGGCCACCTCCAAGTTCGGCGTGGCGCTCCGCGACGAGGGCGCGCGCAAGGCCGTCGTCCAGGCCTACCTGGAGCGGCCCTGGCTGACCCGGCTGCACACCCACACCGGCTCGCAGGGCGTCCCGCTCGCCCTGATGGCCGAAGGGATCGGGGAGGCGTACGCACTCGCCGAGGAGATCAACCGCGCGGCCGGCCGGCAGCAGATCGACACCCTCGACATCGGCGGCGGCCTGCCGGTCGACTTCACCTCGGACGAGGAGCAGCCGACGTACGCCGAGTACGCCCGGCTGCTCGCCGACACCGTCCCCGGACTCTTCGACGGCCGCTACGGCCTGGTGACCGAATTCGGCCGCTCGCTGCTCGCCAAGCACGGCACGGTCCTCGCCCGGGTGGAGTACACCAAGACCTCCGGGGGCCGCCCGATCGCCGTCACCCACGCGGGCGTACAGCTGGCCACCCGGACGGTCTACGCCCCCGACGCCTGGCCGCTGCGTGTCCTCGCGTACGACTCCGAGGGCCGCCCCCGCACCGGGGAGGTCACCGTCCAGGACGTGGCGGGCCCCGCCTGCTTCGCCGGGGACCTGCTCGCCACGGGCCGGGCGCTGCCGCTGCTGCACCAGGGCGACGTCGTGGCCGTCCCGGACACCGGCGCGTACTACTTCGCCCACCACTACGCGTACAACAGCCTGCCCCGGCCGGGCATCCACGGCTTCACGGTGGGCGAGGAGGACGTGGTCACGTTCGCCACGGTGCGGAAGCCCCAGACGCTCGCGGAGATCGTCGCCGAGTCGGGCGGCGGGCAGGCGGACGCGCTCGTCCGGTGACGCGGACGCGCTACCCGACCGGTGACGCGGACGCGCCCGTCGGGCAGCGCGGACGCGCCCGTCGGGCAGCGCGGACGCGCCCGTCGGGTAGCGCGGGCCCGGCGTCGCGGCTTCGATGAAGCCATGACTGGAACGGGAAGCGGTTCGAACACCACGACCGTCGTCGTCGAGCGCCGGGTCGACGCCTCCCCCGGGCGGGTCTGGGAGTCGATCACCGACCTGCGGGACATGCCCCGCGTCCTCTCGGGCGTCGAGCGGGTCGAGGTGCTCACCGAGGGCGGCTTCGGCGTGGGCACCCGGTGGCGCGAGACCCGCCGGATGCTCGGCAAGGAGGCCACCGAGGAGATGCTGGTGACGGAGTCCGAGCCGCCGGACCGGTACGTCACCGTCGCCGAGTCGCACGGCATGCACTACGTCTCCGAGATCACCCTCACTCCTGACGGGGCGGGGGCGAGCATCCTGCGGATGACGTTCTCCGCCCGGCCGGCGCACGGCCGCAGGGCGGGGTTCCTCGGCCGGCTGATGGCCCGCTTCGGCGCGAAGGCGGTCGCCAAGGCACTGGCGAAGGACCTGTCCGAGATCGCGCGCGCGGTGGAGTCCAAGACCTGACACACAATCCGGCGCGATTGCCGTCAGACGCTGGCAAGTACCGATGGAAAATGCCAGAACGCCCTCCCGGGAGCGCTGCGTTCAGTAACGTCGCCGTCACTGCCGCACGTCCGCACGCCGCATCGGGAGGGGAATCCGCGTGCCCGGAATCGACGAGTGCCTTCTGGAGGCCATGGCCCTGCCGGGCGCTCGCGGAGCCTCCCTGGTCGACTGGACCAGCGGGCTCGCCCTCGGGACGGCGGGCGACTCCCCGGTCGGCGACCACGAGACGACGGCCGCCGAGACCGCCGAACTCGCCCGCTCCGCCGCCGAGTTCGACTCGTTCATCGGCACCGGGGACGGAACCGGAGCCGAGGCCGGGCCACCCGTCGAGGACCTGATCGTCACCACCCGCGCCGGCTACCACGTCCTCCGCTTCGTCGAGACGTCCTTCGACAGCAGCGTCTTCCTCCACCTCTGGCTCGACCGCGACACCGGCAACCTCGCCCTCGCCCGGATCCGGCTCCGCGACCTCGCCGAGAGACTGGTCCTGGGATGAGCGGCCCTCCCCCGGCAGGCGCGGTCGCCACCCCCGTCTCCCCGATGCTGGTCCGGCTCGCCGCCGAGAAGGCCACCGGCGCCCTGCTGCGCGACCACGGCACGCTCTACCTCGTCGACGGCCGGGTCGTGCACGCCGAGAGCCCCGCCGCACCCGGCGTCGACGTCCTCCTCACCACCGGCGGGCGCCTGCCCCGCGAGGGCTGGGACGAGGCCGTCGACCGGGCCGGCGCCCACCGCGCGGTCGGCCGCTTCCTCGTCGACAGCGGCCGGCTCCACGACGGCGAGCTGGAGATCTGCCACGTCGGCGCCGTCTTCGACGCGGCCTTCTTCGCCCTCTCCCCCACCAGCGGACCGACCCGGTTCCGGTACGGGGTGGGGCACTGGTTCGGGACCGTGCGGCCGGTGTCGGCCGAGGCGGTCGAGCGCGAGACGATGCGCCGCCGTGAACTCCTCGACGCCGTCTGGCCGTACGCCGCCGTGGACACCGCCCCCGTCGTGCCGCGCCCCGCCGCCCCCGGCCAGACCGTGGGGGCGCGCCAGCGGGCCCTGCTCGCCGTCGCGGACGGGAAGCGGACCCCGGCGGAGCTGGCCCGGGTGCTCGGCCGCCCCGCCTTCCACACCCTCCTCGACGTACGGCGGCTCGCGGCCGCCGGGCTGGTCGAGACGCCGCTGGACCCCACCCCCGTACCGCCGCCACCGCCCCCGCCCGCCCTGTTACCGGCCCTGCCGGTGACCGACCCCGACATCGCCCTGCTGCGCCGGCTCCGTGACGCCCTGGAGGCACACCTGTGATGAGGCGTGCCCTGCGCCTGCGCGCCGAAAGGAAACAGCTCATGACGGCAGAAGCCGAGGTCCTCGGCGAGCTCAGACGGCTGCGGGCCCGGCTGCCCCAGCTGACCGGCGCCCTCGCGGCCAGTGCCGACGGGCTCGTCCTGGCCCACGACACCGTGGACGGCGAGGCGGAGAGCGTGGCCGCGCTGACCGCGGCGGCACTCGGCGTCGGCCAGCGGCTGACCGACACGACCGGCCAGGGCCGGTTCCGGGAGCTGCTGGTACGCGGTGAGAACGGCTACGTGGCGACGTACGCGGCGGGCGGCGCGGCCGTCCTGACGCTGCTCGCCGAGCCCCGGATCAATGTCGGGCGGCTCCATCTGGAGGCCCGCAGGTCCAGCGTCCGGATAGGCGAACTCGTCGACGGCGCGCTGGAACGCAAAGACCTGAACTGACGCAGCGAACCACGAAGAAGACACGTACACGAAAAGGAAGTGCGACACCCATGGCGAACACCGAGACCTCCCTCAAGGAAGCAGCCTCCATCGACGGCGCCATCGGCGCCGCCCTCGTCGACTACACGAGCGGCATGGCGCTCGGCACGATCGGCGGCGGCAAGGAGCTCGACCTGAACGTCGCCGCGGCCGGCAACACCGACGTGGTGCGCGCCAAGGTCCGGGCGATGGAGATGCTCGGCCTCGGCGACGAGATCGAGGACATCCTGATCACCCTCGGCCGGCAGTACCACCTGATCCGGCTGCTCAAGGGGCAGGGCAAGAACGGCCTGTTCCTCTACCTCGCCCTCGACAAGGACCGGTCGAATCTGGCGATGGCCCGCCACCAGCTGAAGAAGATCGTGTCGGAGCTGGAGGTCTGACCCGGCCCACCCGCCCTCGCGGTCGGGGGCCCTCTTCGCCGAGGGCCCGTTCGACAGGGGTCCCTTCGGCAGTGGTCCCTTCGGCAGGAGCCCGTTCGACAGGGGTTTGTTCGGCAGGGGTTTGTTCGGCAGGGGTTTGTTCGGCAGGGGTCTATTCGACGAACAGGCCCCGCGCCGCCGCCTTCGCGTCGAACTCCTCCAGGCGCGCCTGCGCGTCCGGGAGTTCGTCGGCCATGGCCTCCAGGAGGACCCGGCCGAGCATCATCGGCGCGCAGACGGTGTCGAAGGCGAGTCCGGTGCCGACGGCGGCCGGGATGAGCAGGTCGCTGTGGGCGGCGACGGGCGCGAACGCCGACTCGGCGACGGTCACGACCGTGAGCCCGACCGCCCGCGCGTACTCCAGGGCCTCGACGACCTCCCGCGGGTGCCGGGGCAGCGCGAAGCACAGCAGGGCCGTGGCCCCGGCGCGTACGGCGGCGTCGACGCGGTCCGTGAGCATCGAGCCGGCCTCGTCGAGGAGCCGGACGTCGGGGTGCACCTTGGCGGCGAAGTAGGCGAAGCCACGCGCCTGCGAGGAGGCGGCCCGCAGCCCGAGCACGGGCAGCGGGCGGGAGCGGGCGAGCAGCCGGCCGGCCCGCTCGACGGGCGCGGGGTCGGCGAGCAGTCCTGCGAGGTGCTTGAGGTTCTCGATCTCGGCGAGCACGGCCTGCTGGTACTCGTTGAGCGCCTCGCCCTGCCCTTCGGCGGCGCCGGGCTCGGGGGGCGCGACCTCGCGCAGATGGCGGCGGAGCGCCGGGTACCCGTCGAAGCCGAGGGCGACGGCGAAGCGGGTGACGGAGGGCTGGCTGACCCCGGCGAGCTCGGCCAGCTCGACGCTGGACAGGAAGGGCACGTCGGCGGCGCGGCGCACCATGCTGTGCGCGATCCGCCGCTGGGTCGGTGTCAGCCGGTGCCCCTCGAAGAGCGCCTGCAGCCGACCGGCCGGGCTGTCGCTCATGCCGTCCCCCTTTCGTCTATTCACCCGCGAATGATTCTGCATAACGATATGCAGACAGACCAGGGGAGGGCCACCCTGCGAGACGGGCACGGTGATCTGAATCACACTCCGACCGACCGGGGGCATTCGCCCTCGCGACCCCCCGATCGGGGTGCCCGACGCCCGACTCGCACCAACCCCCGCCGCGACCAGGGAAGTTGATCACCCCCCGGGCCGCACACCCCCCTCCGGCGCCCTCGTCACGTATCCGCCATGGTCACGTCAATCGCGAAAAACCCGGCAACTCCCGAGCCGATCAAAGGGCTTGGCCCCCTCCGGACAGCCGAGTACCGTCTGCCGCGTCCCGAACCCCCAGGCCCGAACTGTCCGTACGCGTAAGGGAGTCACGGCCACCGAGCCGAGGCGTGGGGCGGAGACCCCGGGCAGCTCTTCCCGGATACGGCCGAGGCGCCACGCGCCCCCCTTCAAGCGGCACGGACCGGACGGTCCGACGGTGCGCCAGCACCACCCGATGAAGGAAGAGTGTGAAGCACATACCCATGCGGCTCGTGGCGCCGCTCACGGTCGCGCTGGCAACAGCGCTGGCCGTACCGCTGGCGATGCCCGCGCTGGCATCCGAATCCGCACCACCGACACACGCCGCCCAGGGGCAGACACCCGCCACCACGGACGTGGACAGACCCGGCGCCGTCGCGCCCTCGGAGCGGTCCACCGTCCTCGGCGCCGGCTACCAGAAGTCCACCGACACCGCGTTCACGACCTCCGGTGACGGGACGGGCTTCCACCTCCTCGTCGCCGACGAGAGCGCCGGCTACGCCTGGAAGACCGCGGCCACCCTGTCCGAGCCGGGCTTCGAGGCCGACACCTGGATCGGCAACGCCTGCCTCACCACCTCCGGAAAGCGCGCGGCCGTCGCGTACGCGCCGCGCACCTTCACCAACAAGCCGGAGCTGATGGCGCGCGGAGCCTTCGCGGCCACCGTGGACCTCACCACCGGCAAGGTCACCAAGCTCCCCTTCCAGGCCTCCCTCGCCTACTTCAGCCCCGGCTGCGGTACGGGCGAGCAGGCCGTCTTCACCCAGCTCTCGCACGAGGCCGACGCCGCGCAGCGGACCCGGCTGATCACCGTGGACGCCGCCACGGGCAGGACGGGCGCCCCCACCGCGTACCCGGGCCAGGTCACCTCGGCCGTGCCGACGGCGGACGGCGTCGTCGCCGCCCACGGCAACCGGCTGGTCGCCGCCGGCGCCAAGGGCAGGCTCCGGGAGATCACCCGCACCCGGACGGTCCCCTTCCGGCTGACCGTGGACTCCTCGGGCGGTCTCACCTACATCGACCGCGCCGAGAACGCCGACGTGAAGGCGGTGCCGACGAGCTACGCCCACCACCTGGGCGCCGCGCAGCTCCGCCGGAACGGGACGAAGGCGGCCACAGTGGCCTCGGGCCCGCTCACCGCGTGGGACCTCGCCTCCTCGGCCGACGGCACCGTCTACGTCACCGGCGAGGCCGCCACCGAGGGCGCCCCGCCGAAGACCGTCAGGAACCCCGGCGGCATCGCCAAGGACGCCCTGCTCTCCAGCCACGGCCACGCCGCGGTCACCACCGCCTGGGCGGACGGCAAGGACACCCGTGTCCGGCCCGACGAGGCGCTGACCGAGCGCACCGCGCGCACCACGCTGCGGCTCCTCGGCACGGCGCGGACCGTCACCCTGGACGCCGTGCCCGGCAAGGACCGGATCGGCGGCCGCACGGCGCAGGAGCAGGGTCGGAAGACCTCCCCGGCGCTCCCGCAGCCGAGGAAGGGACCCGAGGCCACCACGAAGTCCGGAGCGGCGAAGTCCGAGGCCGTGAAGTCCGGGACCGTGAAGTCCGCGGCCACGGCGAAGTCCGGGGCCGCCGAAGCGACGCCCGCGACCGGTGCGACCGCGCCCTCCGCGCGTACGGCCGATGCCCAGGCCCTCTCCGGCTCGCCGACCGATCCGAGCGAGGACGCCTCCGAGCGCACCTGCTCCGTACCGCGCAACAACGTGAAGAAGCAGGCCTTCCAGCCGACCCCACGGCAGGTCGAGTGGGCGGTCGACCAGGCCGTCATCGGCCGCCTCGACTTCTACCGGAACCCGGACTGGAAGAACACGGGCATGGGTGGCTACCAGCCCCAGGGCCTGTTCCCGCCGATCGTCCTCGCCGGTGACCCCAACGGGAAGCTGGACACCGAGGACGGCACGAACGACCGCTGGCACATCCCGTCCCAGATCCTCCTCGGCGTCACCGCCCAGGAGTCCAACATGTGGCAGGCCACCCGGTACGCGGTCCCCGGCGTCACCTCCAACAGCCTGATCGGCAACTTCTACGGCGTCGACTACAACCCGAGCGGCACCCAGGTCGACCCGTGGTCGATCGACTGGGCCGATGCCGACTGCGGTTACGGCATCACCCAGGCCACCGACGGCATGCGGCTCCCGGGCCACGACCAGCCGACCAAGTCGGTCCTCCAGCAGGAGGCCGTCGCGCTGGACTACACGGCCAACATCGCGGCCGGTGCCCAGATCCTGTCGGAGAAGTGGAACCAGACGTACAACGCGGGGATGAAGGTCAACGACGGCCACCCCAAGTGGATCGAGAGCTGGTTCTTCGCCCTGTGGGCGTACAACTCGGGCTTCTACCCGCAGTCCGAGGCGGACTCGGCCGGCCACTGGGGCGTGGGCTGGACCAACAACCCGGCCAACCCGCTGTGGAAGGCGAACCGCACCCCGTTCCTGGAGAACATGCTCGGCCTCGACGACTACAGCCACGCGGCGCACCCGCAGGACTGGCCGTACGAGGAGAAGGTCATCGGCTGGGCCGCCCGCCCCCTCACGGCCATGTTCGCCCCCGGTGACATGAAGGCCGGGTACGTCTCCGCCAACTGGACCACCAACGGAGACCGGACGCGCGCCAAGCCGCCGATCGGCCTGTTCTGCGACGCGTCCAACTCCTGCGACTTCGGCAAGATCGGCGACGGCGACTCCAACGACCCCGGCCAGGGTGCCTGCACCCTGGACGCCGGCAACAAGGACACCAACCCCCACTGGCTGCACTGCTGGTGGAACAAGCCGGTGACGTGGAAGAACTGTGGCTCCGGTGCCGAGTGCGGCAACCAGGTCCACCGGTTCAACACCTCGTACCCGGAACAGCCCGACGCCAACTCCTACCCGCCGCGCTGCTCCAGCGGGCTGCCGGCGGACGCGCTGATCGTCGACGACGTGCCCAACGGCGTCATACCGGCAGGATCCGCGTCACGGAGCTGCGGGGCGGTGAAGTCCGACGGCACGTTCAACCTGAACTACTACGTGTGGAGCGACGGCACCTATCCGGGGAAGATGGACACCCACCAGATCGGTGCCGCGTACGGCAACCACTTCTGGTTCACCCACACCCGCAAGCCCGACCCGGACTACGGCCACCGGCTGTACATCGACGGTGTGTGGAAGCTGAACCAGCCGGTCCCCGGCGGACAGGCCAAGGTCTACGCGCACATCCCGGACCACGGGGCCCAGACCAAGATCGCCGACTACCGGATTCAGACCGTCGACGGCACGGTCACCAAGACGATCTCCCAGACCGACAACGCGTCGAACAAGTGGGTCGACCTGGGCGCCTACCAGTTCGGCGACACGCTTCCCCAGGTCAGCCTCTCCAACTTCACCAGTGACGGGAACGGCGACAAGGACATCGCCTGGGACGCGATCGCCTTCGTCCCCGGCGACTACTCCGGCATCCCGGCCGATCTGACCTTCGGCGACCCGGACCCGAACGCCCCGGAGCCGGCGAAGGTCGAGCCGCCCCAGGACGTCGACGAGCCGTTCTTCCCGACGCTGACGGGATTCTCCGCGCTGCGCGCCGCTCCGTCGGCCGACGCGTCGGCGAAGACGGGCACGGCGAAGGCCGGCGCCGCCGGGGCGACCGCAGTGCTGTCGTCGGGCGAGCAGCTGTCGGGCGCCCTCCTGCGGTCGTCCGCGGCCGCCGCCACGACCGCCGGCACCGGGGAGACCGCGAGCTGCTCGGTGGCCGCGGACTCGATCACGTACACCCGTACCGACGCATGCGTCGTGGACGACCTGAGCGTCGTCTGGCTGGAGAACAACGTGCCCAAGGGCACGGCCACGTTCATCTTCCGGCTCGAGGTCGACACCGACGTCAACACCGACACGACGACGCAGACCGCCTCTCTGCGGCTCAAGTCCATGGACGCGAGCATCAGCACCGCGACCATCAACCTGGACTTCCTGTGCCGCGGCTACTGCACGACGAACACCAGCGCGTGGACCGGCAGCACCACGTGGACCAAGGGCGACGCCCACTCGGCGATCGTCACGTCCCGGATGAAGTGGGCGCCGACGGCGGGCACCGAGCGGGGCCGTATCACTCCGTACTGGAAGTTCAACGGCTCGGTCAACAGCACCCCGATCGCCAACCCGCTCGAAGTGGAGAAGTCGCCGCTCGACGTCCGGTGCGACATCGAGGTCAAGACGACCCCGGGCTGTGTCTTCTCCTGGTACAAGCCGACGTACAGCATCAACTCCAAGAAGTTCCCCGCCGCCGCGGCGCACATCCGGCTGGTGCAGCAGAAGCTCCCTGGTGGGTACGGCCTGCGGGGCAAGGAGCCGCTCACGTTCCTGTCCAACGACGTCTACGTGCCGGTTCCGCCGAGCAACCCCAAGCTCCTGGTGGACCACAACCGGGACACGATCTGCCCCGACTCGTGGGTGCGCAGCCCGCTGGCCACCATGTCGCCCGAGCTGGGTTCCGGTGACGTGCCCAGCTGCGACGAGTTCCCCTTCGCGGCGAGCTGGCAGAGCGCGGCGGTCAAGAAGTCCTGGGGCGGCAAGAACCTCGGCGAGGTCACGAACGGCAGGGAGTGCGCGAACACCATCGCGCAGCGTGACTCCGCCGGCCTGTGGCACATGATCCCGGACCCCCGGGAGCACCTGCCGACCTGGACCGAGCCGTGCGGCCGCGCCAGCATGTCGAACCATCAGAACACCCAGTCCATGAGCCTCTTCCCGACCTTCCGGAAGAACGAGCGCGTCCTGGAGGGTGACGACTACTGGGTCGACGCGCCCAAGTAGCAGGAGTGCGACAGCACGACGGCGGGGCCCGGTGATTTCTCACCGGGCCCCGCCCGTGCGTGTGCGCCCGAATCCGTGCCGCCGACCAGTCCCGGTCGAGCCGGCCGCCGGTTCCGGTCTAGCCGTGTCCCGGTCGAGCCGTGTCCCGGTCGAGCCGTCAGTTCCAGTCGAGCCGGCCGTCCCGGACGAACGGGTTCCGTCCGCGGGTGAGGGCGCCTGCTCCGCCGCCCTGCTCCAGTACGTCGGCGACCGCGGTCAGGACGTGTCCGAGCGACGGGGCGTGGACCCCGGCGTGGTCGGTCTCGCGGAAGGCCAGGACCGGGGCCGGCGCACCGCTCTCGCTCCTCCCGGCGTCGAGAAGGAGTCCGTAGTGGGCGTCCGCCACGGCGAGGACGGGGATCCACGACGGCAGCCACCAGTCCGCGTCGCCGATGTCCTCGGCGATCCGGCGGTGGTTCCGGTAGCGGTCCGCGATGCGCGCGCAGTCGAGGAACACCTCCGCGCCGGGAAAGAGCCCGGCATCCGCGCTGCCGTTGTTCCGGCGCAGCCAGGATTCCAGTTCCGCAGGGACCGGGAAGCCCAGGGCGTTGTTCAGAGTCCGGATTTCGGCGTCCCCGGCAGGCTGGTTGAGCGCCCGCGCGGTGACGGGGGCGTTGTTTTCCAGCCAGCAGACGATCCTGCCCCAGGAGGAAACGACTCCGTCTGTCCGCACCATGGACCTCTCCCGTTTACGGCGCCGGGTGGAAGATGTCGACCACGAGGCGGTTGGGGGCCGTGAGCTTGAAGACCTTGTAGGAAGAGTAGTCGTCGAGCGCGAGGCCGATGGGGAACGCCCGGCTCTCGGGGTCGTTGGTGCCGTACTGGCCCTGGCCCTTCAGGCTCGGGAAGGCGTACGTCTCGTGGCGCGGGCTCGTGTAGACCACGGTGTTGGTGCTGAAGTCGAAGGTCGTGGCCGAGGACAGCAGGATCTTCAGGTACGACGTGCCCGTGATCGGGACGACCTTGGGCTCCGGGTCCGCGCAGCAGGTCAGCGGCTCGGTCTGGACGCTGGTCGTCCAGCTGGGGATCGTGCCCTCACCGAGGTCGACGACGAAGCGGTCGTACGTGGGGTGGGTGGCGGCGCGTACGCCGAGCACACAGATCCCCTGGCAGTCCGGCGTCGTGGCGGCGGTCGCGGAGGTGCCGGCGGCGGTCGCGGCGGCGGCCTGGGCCTGGGGCGCGGCGACGCCCAGCGCGGCCAGCGCGAAAGCGGCGACCGCTCCGCCGAGACGGAGTTTCCCTGGTGCGCGCATGACGATGCCTTTCCTCGGCACAGCGGAGTTCGATCTTGCGGAGCGTTGTGACAGTAATGCCCGACCGGAATCTTGACCAGGGCATGATCACCAGCCGAGAACCGATCATTTTCAGCCACACTCACCGTCCGCTCTAGCCCACGGGCCGGGTCCGCGACCTACGCTCCGGGAGAATTCCGCTTCCCGTCGGGCCTCGTATCCGAAATCGCCCGTGACCAGCGGCTATTGGGTGTCATGCACCGATCAGACACACCTGGATCGGGCATCACCATTCGAACTCCTTTTCGCTGAACATTCCCTCCCCAAGGAGACTTTGGTGCACAGAAGACGATGGGGTCGGGCAGGTGCCGCGCTGGCACTCCTCTGCCTGGCCCAGCTGATGACGGCGCCCTCGGCGTCGGCCGGCGCGACCGCCGGTTGCTGGCGGGCGACCTGCACGGGCGAGGACCCGTACGCCATGGGCTGCGCCGCCGATGCCGAGGTCCTCCACCAGATCAACGTCGGCACGGACATCGAGGTGAAGCTGGTCTGGTCGCCGCTGTGCCAGGCCACCTGGGCCAAGGTGACGATCGACCCGGCCTACCCGGAGCAGGTGTACGGCACGCTCTGGCACACGCCGACCCTCGGCGGCGTCGAGCACGCCTACGGCACCTCGGTCCTCAGCGCCGGCTCCCCCAGCGGGACCTCGCTGATGGGCAACTGGAAGGCCACCAACAAGGCCTGCTGGAACATCCAGAGCGACAGCTGGGACCCGGAACCCCTGGTCTACGAGAGCGACGGCCACGTGGTCTCCCCGCCGCTCGTCAACGGCAGCTGCACGGACTGGATATGAGAGGGCTCATGCTGAAGCGCATCCAGACCCCGCGGCGGCGGCTCGCCGGCCAGGCGGTCGCGACCGCGGTCCTGGCCTCCTCGGTCGCGCTGGTCCCCGTGGTGGCGCAGAACGCCCCCGCCGAGGCCGCGGACGCCACGTCCAGCACGCTCTTCCCCGCCGCGCAGAAGGCGCTCGGCGCCGGCTACGAGGCCTCCGGCGACCTGATGGTCAGCGGTACGGGCGACTCGGACGGCTTCCACATCATGGCGGCCTCGGAGCAGGACGGGTACACCTTCCGCGAGGTGGCCTCCCTGCGGCGCAAGGACATGGACGTCGGCCCCTGGACCGGCTACGTGTGCACCACCGGTTCCGGCAAGTACGCCGCTGCCGTCTACATGCCGTCGCTGTGGGTCAACAAGCCCGGCGCGACCTACCGCGGCGCCTTCGCCGCGGTGGTGCGGCTCAGCGACGGCAAGGTCACCGAGGTCGCCCAGGGCGTCCAGCTCGCGTACTTCTCGCCGGGCTGCGGCGAGGACGACCGGGTGCTGTTCTCCTCCAGCACGGCCACGGACAGCTCCCCCGGCACGACCACGGTCATCGAGGCCGACGCCGCGACGGGCCGGATCACCTCGGACCGGAAGATCAACGGCCGGGTCACCCACCTGCTCCCGACCGCTCGCGGGGACTACGGCGTCCTCGGCGGCGACCTGGTGAAGCTGGCGGCCAGTGGAAAGACCCTCAAGGCCCGGAAGCAGACGAAGCTCCCCGGACCGGTCTTCGCGCTGACCTCCTCCGCCGACGGCGCCCTCGACCTGGGTCTGGTGAACCAGAAGAAGAGCGTCATCAGCCGCTGGCAGGGCGGAAAGCTCACCGCGCTCGGCTCGGCTCCGGTCGGCAAGCTCAAGCTGTTCCCCCGCAAGGGCGGCTCCCTCGCCGTCGGAGACGTGGGCGACGTCGACACGTCCCACGCCCCCGGCCTGAAGACCCAGCCCTTCACGGGGCAGCCGATGGGCGTCTCGCGCGAGGGCCACCTCGTCACCACCTCGGTGGTCTCGGACGAGCTGAAGGGCGTGACCACGCCGGAGGGCTCCGGTCCCGGCGCGGCCTCGGCCGACGGCAAGGCCGCGGGCCTGATCCGTATCAAGGCCACCGCCGTCCGTACGGGCACGAAGGCGTCCGTCGCCTTCGACACCGACGTCGAGCGGGTGAAGCCGGCGAAGGGCACGGCGGGCAGTCCCGCGATGGGCCCGGCGGCCTTCACGACCGCGACCGGTCCCACCGCGGGCCCCGCCACCTTCGGCGCCGCGGCCGTCTCGGCGGGCCGCGACGACGTCGACCCGCTCACCTGCGGAGAGGGCGCGGCGGAGTCGCTGTGCCTGTCCGGTTCGGGCGCGGCGGTCTACGGCGAGATCCCGGCCATGGAGATTCCCTGCCTGGTCAAGCGGAACGACCCCAAGCGGCAGGCGCTCCAGCCGAGCGCCAACATGGTGGAGTGGGCGGTCGACCAGGCCGTGCACGGCAACCTGACGACACAGCGGCCGGCGAACTGGCACGACACCGGCCTGCCCGCGTACAGCCCGCAGGGTCTCTTCCCCAAGCCGGCCCTGTCCGGCGGCGGCAACATCCCCGCGCAGGTCGTCCTCGGCATCCTGGCCCAGGAGTCGAACTTCAAGCAGGCGTCCTGGCACTCGGTGAACGGCGCCGCGGGCAACGTCCTCCAGGCCGACTGGTTCGGCAACGAGGCCTCCATCCACTACTACCCGAACCGTGACAAGGGCGACTGCGGATACGGCATCGCCCAGGTCACCACCGGCATGTCGGAGAAGCACCCGATCCGCTTCGACGCCACCCGGGCCGGCGCGATCTCCACCGACTACGCGACGAACATCGCGGCCGGTATCCAGATCCTCGCCGAGAAGTGGAACCAGCTGTACGCGCTGGGCATGGAGACCAACAGCAACGACCCCCAGTACCTCGAGAACTGGTACATGGCCCTCTGGGCCTACAACAGCGGTGTCTACACCGACCCGTCCGCCCCGCGCGGCCTGGGCTACTTCAACAACCCGGCGAACCCGAGCTACCCGCCGGACCGGGCCGGCTTCCTCCGCCTCAGCTACGACGACGCCGCCCACCCGGCCAAGTGGCCGTACCAGGAGAAGGTCCTCGGCTGGGCGGAGACCCCGCACAAGACGTGGAACTGGGAGGAGTCCTACGAGACTCCGGACTTCCCGGGCCTCCTCAGCGTCCAGCTGAACCTTCCGCCGGACCCGTACCGGTTCTGCGCGCCCAACGTGAACAACTGCACCCCGAACACCGCCGACCCGTGCCCGGCCTTCAACGACACCTGCCGCTGGGCCGGCAGCGTCTCCTGGATCGGCGGCCAGAACTCGGACAACTCCTCGCGTGAGGACCTGACCTACGAGCTGGGTTCGGGCGAGCCCGCCCTGATCGCCAAGTACCCGTCGGGTCCGTGCCTGAGCAAGCCCAACAACAACCCGTACGCGATCGTCGTGGACGACCTCAACGAGCACGAGGACGTCTACGGCTGCGGGGACTTCGAGGGCGCCCCCGACGGCAAGTTCTCCCTGCAGCTCGGGGACAACCTCACGAAGCTGCGCACCGACGGCACGTTCCGTGCCACCCCGTACATCGCGCAGATCGACCTCCACCAGCTGGGCGCGGGCTACGACGGCCACGTGTTCTTCACGCACAGCTACCCGGAGAGCGACTTCTTCCACAAGGTGACGGCCCGCTGGGAGCTCAACCCGAAGTCCCTGCCGGCCGCCGACGACGTCGGCAACCGGTACAACGTGTGGGTCCACCTGCCCAACCACGGCGCCCAGGCGGTCGTCCGCTACACCGTCATCCCCGGGGCCAACTCGGAAGGCGCGGTGCCGGACACCTGCCGGGTGAACCAGGGAACCCGCAGCAACGGCAAGGACACCTGGTTCAAGCTGGGCAGCGTCCAGTTCTGGAAGGGCGGCCGGGTGGAGGCGGACAACCTCCACGACACCGGCACCGGTGACGCGAACGTGGCCTTCGACGCCGTCGCCTTCGTCCCCACCTCGATCCCCGACGCGGGCAACTGCGCCTTCGGATACTGATGGGCGGCGCGCACACCCTGCGCCGGGTTTCGGCGACGGTCGCTCTCGCGGCCGTCGCCGTCCTCGCCGGCTGCACGAAGCCCCCGGCGGCCCCGGCCCCGGAGGCCCGTCCCGCCACGGACACCCCGTCGAAGAGCCGCTACGGCTCGGACGATCCGTCCACCCCGGCGACGGAAGCCCCCGGTCTGACGACGCCCACGAAGGCGCCGTCCGCGGCCGAGTGGCCGGACAAGGCCGTACCGGCCGCTCAGGCGCCCCGTCTGGGCGACAGCAAGGTCATCGCCGCCGGATACCGCGTCGACGACTTCCTGAGCGGTCTCGCGGCCCGGTGGGACGTCGCCCTCGGTGAACAGAAGCTCATCGACGTCCCGGGCGACCGCAAGCGCTGGCACTTCTCCGGAGCGGTGTCGAACGGTGGCAGGCAGCGCCTCTCCATCGGCGGTGTCCCCGAGAAGAACGGCGACATCGTCATGTTCGCCTGCGAGGTGGACTCCGACCGGGAGAAGGCCGGCGCGTTCCTGACGGACTGCGCCGGGACCGGCATCCCGGGATGGGACCGCGAGCGCGCGGCCGCCTGGCTGAAGACGGCGAAGCAGCAGGTCGACGCCGTCTACGCGAACGAGAAGGGGAAAGGGGCCGTGACGAGCGCCCTGTACGTGTCCGACGGCGCGTACGCGTTCCTGACCAGGGCCCCGTACTCGACGAAGCCGCAGGGCATGTACGTCCTCAGGGTCTCGGGCGGCGGTATCGCCGAGAACTCCTGACCGCACCACCGCACGACACCGGGCCCCTCGCGAAGGCGAGGGGCCCGGTGTCGTGCGACGAGGTGTTCGGCGCGGGGACCGCCGCACCCCCGATACCGGGGGGCGGGACGACGGCGGTCCCCGCGAGGACACGGGCCCGGGTCAGGGCCGGTCTCCGCGTCCGGCGGCGTCTCAGGAGTCCGGGAGCCGCTCCGGAAGTCCGTGACGCCGACAAACATCAATGTGCCGGACGCGTGTTAAGCGGGTGCTGCGGGTACGTGTCGCGCTCGTACCGATTGCGCGAACGCACCCGCGAGCACCCCCACGCGCACGGTCCGGGTCCTACTTCGCGCCGCCGTTGGCCAGGAAGGCCAGCAGGTCCTGGCGGCTGACGACGCCGGTCGGCTTGCCCTCGACCAGGACGATCGCCGCGTCGGCGGCCTCGCCGAGGACGGCCATCAGGTCGGCGACGGGCTCGCCGGAGCCGACCTGCGGCAGCGGCGCGCTCATGTGGCGCTCCAGCGGGTCCTCCAGCGAGGCGCGCTGGGTGAAGAGCGCGTCGAGCAGCTCGCGCTCGACGACCGAGCCGACGACCTCGGCGGCCATCACGTCGGGGTGGCCGGCGCCGGGCTTCACGATGGGCATCTGGGAGACGCCGTACTCGCGGAGCACCTCGATGGCCTGCCCGACGGTCTCGTCCGGGTGCATGTGGACGAGGGAGGGCAGGACGCCCTCCTTGTGGCGCAGGACGTCGGCGACGGTGGCCGTGGAGGTGTCCTCCAGGAAGCCGTAGTCGGCCATCCACTCGTCGTTGAAGATCTTGGAGAGGTAGCCGCGGCCCGAGTCCGGCAGCAGGACGACGACGACGTCGTCCGGGCCCAGCTCCTTGGCGACCTCCAGGGCGGCCACGACGGCCATGCCGCAGGAACCGCCGACGAGGAGGCCCTCCTCCTTGGCGAGGCGGCGGGTCATCTGGAACGAGTCCTTGTCGGACACGGCGACGATCCGGTCCGTGACGTTCCGGTCGTACGCGGTCGGCCAGAAGTCCTCGCCGACGCCCTCGACGAGGTACGGGCGGCCCGAGCCGCCGGAGTAGACCGAGCCCTCCGGGTCGGCGCCGATGACCTGCACGGAGCCGCCGCTGGCCTCCTTGAGGTAGTTGCCGGTGCCGGAGATGGTGCCGCCGGTGCCGACGCCCGCCACGAAGTGGGTGATCTTCCCCTCCGTCTGCTCCCAGAGCTCGGGACCGGTGGTCTCGTAGTGGGAGCGCGGGTTGTTCGGGTTGGAGTACTGGTCGGGCTTCCAGGCACCGGGCGTCTCGCGGACGAGCCGGTCCGAGACGTTGTAGTACGAGTCCGGGTGCTCCGGGTCGACCGCGGTGGGGCAGACGACGACCTCGGCCCCGTACGCCCGCAGTACGTTGATCTTGTCGAGGGACACCTTGTCAGGGCAGACGAAGATGCATTTGTAGCCCTTCTGCTGGGCCACGATCGCCAGGCCGACGCCGGTGTTGCCGGACGTGGGCTCGACGATGGTGCCGCCGGGCTTGAGCGCACCGCTCTCCTCGGCCGCCTCGATCATCCGCAGAGCGATCCGGTCCTTGACCGAGCCTCCGGGGTTGAAGTACTCGACCTTGGCCAGAACGGTCGCCTGAATACCCGCTGTGACGCTGTTGAGCTTCACCAGCGGGGTGTTGCCGACGAGGCTGATCATCGAGTCGTGGAATTGCACCGTAATCTCCGGGGTCTCCGTAATGGTGTGGCCAGCGTATGCGTAGTCGGAGCGGGTTACGGGGCAGTTAGACCCTGAACGGCTTGAAGGGCCCGGCCGGTCCGGACGGTCCGAAGGGCCTGAACGGCTCGAAGGAGGTGACGGCCCCATGTCGAGGGCGAGGGTGGCGCGGCGGATCGCGGCAGGTGCGGCGTACGGCGGCGGGAGCATCGGGCTGCTGGGTGTGGCCGCGGTGGGTGTCCTGCTGGCCGAGATGCAGATCGCGAAGCGGACGGTGGGCGGCGGCGCGGCCCCCCTGCCGCCGGGAGCGGACGGCCTCTACGGCCGCGCGTTCGGCACGGACGACGCCCTGCGGCTGGCCCTTCTGGGTGATTCCACGGCGGCCGGTCAGGGGGTGCGCCGCTCGGGTCAGACGCCGGGCGCGCTGCTCGCCTCGGGGCTCGCGGCGGTGGCGGAGCGGCCGGTGGTGCTGCGGAACGTGGCGCTTTCCGGTGCCCGCTCGGACGATCTGGAGCGCCAGGTGTCACTGCTGCTCGCCCAGCCCCTCGGGCCGCCGGACGTCTGCGTGATCATGATCGGCGCGAACGACGTGACGCACCGGATGCCGCCGACGGAGTCGGTACGGCTCCTGGCGTCGGCGGTCCGGCGGCTGCGGACGGCCGGCGCGGAGGTGGTCGTCGGGACCTGCCCGGACCTGGGGACGATCGAGCCGGTCTACCAGCCGCTGCGCTGGCTGGCCCGGCGGGCCTCCCGGCAGCTCGCGGCGGCGCAGACGATCGTGGTGATCGAGCAGGGCGGGCGGACGGTGTCGCTCGGCGACCTCCTCGGTCCCGAGTTCGCGGCGAACCCGCGCGAGATGTTCGGGGTGGACAACTTCCACCCGTCGGCGGAGGGGTACGCGACGGCGGCGATGGCCGTGCTGCCGACCATGTGTGCGGTGCTCGGCGTCTGGCCGGAGACCGACCGTCTCGAACCCGCCCGGCGGGAGAACATGCTGCCGGTCGCGAAGGCGGCGGCCGAGGCGGCGAAGGAGGCGGGCACCGAGGTGACGGGCGCCCGGGCGCCCTGGGCCCTGCTGAAGCACCGCCGCCGGCGGCGCCTGCCGGTGCCCGCGGAGACCCCGGCCGCGGAGGACGCCCAGGCGTAGCCCGCCCCCGCGGGGGCGGGCGGCTGAGCGCCCGCTTAGAAAAGAGGCCACCGTCACACCGTCAGAGCGGTGACCCCTGCGGTACGTACGGGTAACTTCCCTTTCAGTCCGCTCACTCCGCACCCTCATGGAGCCGTGATGCCCGAAGCCGTGATCGTCTCGACCGCCCGTTCGCCCATCGGCCGGGCCTTCAAGGGCTCCCTCAAGGACCTGCGGCCGGACGACCTCACCGCGACCATCGTCCAGGCCGCCCTGGCCAAGGTGCCGGAGCTCGACCCGCGCGACATCGACGACCTGATGCTGGGCTGTGGCCTGCCCGGCGGCGAGCAGGGCAACAACCTGGGCCGGATCGTGGCCGTGCGGATGGGCATGGACCACCTGCCGGGCTGCACGATCACCCGCTACTGCTCCTCCTCGCTGCAGACCTCCCGCATGGCGCTGCACGCCATCAAGGCCGGCGAGGGCGACGTCTTCGTCTCGGCCGGTGTCGAGATGGTCTCCAGCTTCGCGAAGGGCAACTCGGACTCCCTGCCCGACACGCACAACCCGTACTTCGCCGAGGCCGAGGCCCGCACCGCCGCGGTCGCCGCCTCCGAGGGCTCCACGTGGCACGACCCGCGCGAGGACGGCATCGTCCCGGACGCGTACATCGCCATGGGCCAGACCGCGGAGAACCTGGCCCGCGTGAAGGGCATCAGCCGCCAGGAGATGGACGAGTTCGGCGTACGGTCGCAGAACCTCGCCGAGCAGGCCATCAAGAACGGCTTCTGGGAGCGCGAGATCACCCCGGTGACGACCCCGGACGGCACCGTCGTCTCCGCCGACGACGGCCCGCGCGCCGGCGTCACCCTGGAGGGCGTGCAGGGCCTCAAGCCGGTCTTCCGCCCCGACGGTCTGGTCACCGCCGCCAACTGCTGCCCGCTGAACGACGGCGCCGCCGCGCTCGTGATCATGTCGGACACGAAGGCCCGCGAGCTCGGCCTGACCCCGCTCGCCCGCATCGTCTCCACCGGTGTCTCCGGCCTCTCCCCCGAGATCATGGGCCTCGGCCCGGTCGAGGCCTCGAAGCAGGCCCTCAAGCGCGCCGGCCTGACCATCGGCGACATCGACCTGGCCGAGATCAACGAGGCCTTCGCGGCCCAGGTGATCCCGTCCTACCAGGACCTGGGCCTGGACCTGGACAAGGTGAACATCAACGGTGGCGCCATCGCCGTCGGCCACCCCTTCGGCATGACCGGCGCCCGCATCACCGGCACGCTGATCAACAGCCTCCAGTTCCACGACAAGCAGTTCGGCCTGGAGACCATGTGCGTCGGCGGCGGCCAGGGCATGGCGATGGTCATCGAGCGCCTGAGCTGAGCCGTAGCGAAGGGTAGGGGTCGCCCGAGGAACGAAGGCGGCACCTGCCCGCAGCGGTGGCGAAGCTCAGCGCGACCGAAGAAGCGAGCGCCTCTCCTGACCGCCTGGACGCGGGCCTGTGCGCGCCCGGCGCGTCTCCTCGCGCCGGGGCTCCCAACCGCTCCGCGTCCGAGCCGTGACCGAATCTCCCCCAGGATGTGACCTACGTCCCGGGGGAGTTCGTTTTCGCAGGTCAGAGCGGTTTCGGGACTAAACGCCTGGCAGAAATACCTGTCCAATTCGTGACGTAATGCACTGACAGCAGGCCCCACCCCAGGACAAGCTGATGTAGGAAGTCGGGGGATCGACTCGGAATCGGGAGTACGTCAGTGAGCGCCATGCCTCTTGCCCTGCTGCTGACCACGGCCGCTGCCACGGCCGTGGGCGCTGCCGCCCTGCACGCCGTCCACGGTCTCCGCAAGCAGGTCACCGCCCTGCGGAGCGAACTGGCGGCCGGGCACGGCGTCACCGTACCCGCGGCCCGTGCCACGCCCGCCGCCGAGATACGGGCCGCGGTCGCCGATGCGCTGGCCGAGGAGCGCGAGCGTGAGCTCGCCGAGGCGCGGGCCTTCTGGGCCGCGCAGGAGGCCCGGGACGCGGCCGACGCCCCGTCCCTGCTGGGCGGTCTCGGCGGCCCGGTCGACGAGGGCACCTTCTTCGTCCCGCGTCAGGCCGACTTCGTGGGCCTGGAGGCGATGGCCCTGGAGGCCATGGAGGCGGAGGCGGCCGCGCTCGACGGCGTCGACGCGCTGGACTCCCTCGACCCGATCGACGCGCTCGAGGAGTACCCGGAGGACTCGGCGGAGCTGGCCGCCGCCCGTCGCCGGCACCCCTCGCACCCGGACTTCGTGCCGGTGCAGACCCCCGTCGTCACCGACCACGAGCGGACGGTGGCGCGCCTGGAGGAGCTGGCCGACACCGCCACGGCGCTGACGGACGTGCGCCCGGGCCCGCTCGGCACGCTCGACGTGTACGTCTTCGCGGACGGCACGACGCTCTGTATGACCCCGGGGCACCGCGAGACCGCGGAGCGCCTGGCGGAGGCCCTGCGCTCCGGTCGTACGCCGGTGCTGCTCGGCGGCTCGGGCGTCTCGGGCGCCTTCGCCCTCACCTTCTCGTACGGCGAGTCGGACGAGGAGAACGTCTACATCCTGGCGGACCGCGTGATCGCCTCGCTGTAAGCCCCCTGGAGGGCCTTACAGCCCCGAGCGCTCCGCCGCCTCACGGACCAGCCCCACGGCCTCTGCCAGTTCCCCCTCGCGGGAGTCGGCCGGGGCCGTTCGCAGGATCTCGGCCAGATCGTTCCCGGCGACGACCAGCTGGTCGGCCACGGTGAAGACCCCCGCGTCCGGCATGGTCCTCGGCTCCCGCTCCGGGTCCTCGGCGCGCTGGGCGCGCACCGCGAGCTCGCGGGCGAGGGCGAGCCCTTCGGCCGCCGCACCGCGCTGGAGGCTGCTCTGCGGGGCGGCCCGCAGCCGGTCGGCGAAGCGTTCGACGGCGGCGGTCAGTTCACTCGTATCGCGCACCCCGCGACCCTACGCGCCGTCCCGGACCTCTTGCCAACGGGCGAACACTTGGGCACGGTGACGTGAAGAAGTGCCAGGAGTACGAGGAGCACACGGTACGACGCGTCCGGAGGCGCCGATGTCCCACACATTCTCCGAAGAGACCCACCGCAACATGCTGGCCCGGATCCCGGGCCGCACCGGTCGTGAGATCGCCGACTGGATGCGCACCGTCGAGGAGGGCCCTTCCCTCCTCCGTTTCGAGGAGCGGGTGAGCTGGCTCCGCGGGGCGCACGACCTGGCGTACGGCCACGCGAAGGCGATCCTGCACGAGTACGACCTGCGGAGGGCGGCCCGGAGACTGCTCTGAGCACCGCTTCCGCCCGCACGCGGAACGCGGAAGGGCCCGCCCGGCACGAAGCCGGACGGGCCCTTCCCCCCGAGTCGGGACGCGTCAGTCGTCGCCCTGCAGGATCGACAGCAGACGCAGCATCTCCAGGTAGATCCACACCAGGGTCATGGTGAGACCGAAGGCGGCCAGCCAGGCCTCCTCGCGCGGCGCGCCGTAGGTCACGCCGTCCTCGACCTGCTTGAAGTCGAGGGCGAGGAAGCAGGCGCCCAGGATGATGCCGATGACACCGAAGAGGATGCCGAGGCCACCGCTGCGGAAGCCGAGGCCGTCACCGCCGGCGAAGACGGCGAACAGCAGGTTGGTCACCATGAGGAGCATGAAGCCCATCGCGGCGGCCATCACGAAGCCGTAGAAACGTCGGTTGACCCGGATCCAGCCCATCTTGTAGGCGATCAGGACGCCGGCGAAGACCGCCATCGTGCCCAGGACCGCCTGGATGACCACGCCGTCCGCGATGTACGTCGAGACGGCGGCCGAGATCACTCCGAGGAAGACGCCCTCGAAGGCCGCGTAGCCCAGGATGAGCGCCGGCGACGGCTTGCGCTTGAAGGACTGCACGAGCGACAGCACGAGGGCGACCAGGGCGGCGCCGATGGCGATGCCGTAGGACTTGCCCAGGTTGGCGGGGTCGACCGGCAGGAGCAGCCAGGACAGGACGGCGGTGAGCACGACCGTACCGAGCGTCATGGCCGTACGGCTCACGACGTCGTCGATCGTCATCACGTTGCCGCGGGCCTGCTGCGGGGCGCCGAGCTGCGTGTCCTGCGGGGCGTACGGGTTGGTCGCGTACGGGTTGGTCGTACCCTCGGCATACGGGTTGCCGGTGGCGTACGGGTTGGTTCCGACGGCGGGGCCCCCGGCCTGCGGCTGCTGGCCGTTGAAGCCCGCGGTGCCGTTGTCGCGGCTGAATCCCCGTCGCGAGAAGACCGGGTTGCTGCTCCTCATCTCACTCCTCCATGGCGTGCCGCATGCGCGCGGCCTCGCGTCAAGAGTAATGGGTAGGCAAAAGAAACTCTCTAGTGCTCGGGGAGGATCTTTTCCCGTAAGTTTTCGATCTTCGCGCGGGGGCTCACGCGGGCTCCTGCGAGAGAGAGGGGCTTCACCGGGCCGCAGGCGTCGTACCTGGGGCCCGGGTGGTGCCCGGAACCGGACTCGAACCGGTACGGCCCGAAGGCCAGCGAGGTTTAAGCTCGCCGTGTCTGCATTCCACCATCCGGGCGTCGCGAAGCTCCGCG
This sequence comes from Streptomyces sp. NBC_01077, assembly GCF_045162855.1. Classification (NCBI taxonomy): domain Bacteria; kingdom Bacillati; phylum Actinomycetota; class Actinomycetes; order Kitasatosporales; family Streptomycetaceae; genus Streptomyces; species Streptomyces sp. NBC_01077. The sequence goes on from NZ_CP108669.1 coordinate 4,166,191, forward strand.
TTGGCACATGAGCCTATCGGGACGCTTCCCTCGTTCAGCGGAACGTCGGTCCGATGTTGTCTTATTTTATTGACGCCTGAGGGTGCGTCAGTGCAGGTGAGGCCCGTTTCGCCAAACTGTGACAGGGGTCGCAGGCGCAAAGCCGTACCCCCTGGAATGACGAAAAGTCGTCGCACTTCTGTCACGTCGGCGTGAACCCGTCTCTCAGGGGCGCCGTCATACCTCAGGAGGAGGATCGAGGCCTCCGGTCCGACTCGAGACTGCCCCGGGAACGGGCATGTGGACGGACGATCCGAGCGAGAACGCTCGACACGATGGAGGGGTTCCCGCAGCAGCCCCGCAGTGACAGGAGTCCCTCGTGACCACCACCCCCACCGTGTCCCGCGCCACCGCGGTGGCCGCCCGCGCCACGGATCTCTCCAAGGTCTACGGACATGGGGAGACCCAGGTGGTCGCGCTCGATCACGTCACCGTGGACTTCCGGCAGGGCGAGTTCACCGCGATCATGGGCCCCTCCGGCTCCGGCAAGTCGACGCTCATGCACTGCGTCGCCGGCCTCGACTCCTTCTCCTCCGGCTCGGTCCGGATCGGCGAGACGGAGCTCTCCACCCTGAAGGACAAGCAGCTCACCCAGCTGCGCCGGGACAAGATCGGCTTCATCTTCCAGGCCTTCAACCTGCTGCCGACGCTGACGGCCCTGGAGAACATCACGCTGCCGATGGACATCGCGGGCCGCAAGCCCGACAAGCAGTGGGTCCAGCAGGTCATCGACATGCTGGGGCTCTCCGCCCGGCTCAGCCACCGCCCGAACGAGCTCTCCGGCGGCCAGCAGCAGCGCGTGGCCGTGGCCCGCGCCCTCGCCTCCCGCCCCGAGATCATCTTCGGTGACGAGCCGACCGGAAACCTGGACTCCCGCTCGGGCGCCGAGGTCCTCGGCTTCCTGCGCAACTCGGTACGGGAGCTCGGCCAGACCGTCGTCATGGTCACCCACGACCCGGTCGCCGCCTCCTACGCGGACCGCGTGATCTTCCTCGCCGACGGCCGGATCGTCGACGAGATGCTGCACCCGACGGCGGACGGCGTGCTCGACCGCATGAAGGCCTTCGACGCCAAGGGCCGTACGAGCTGACGCGACGGCGCCGGACCGGACTCGAACCGGTACGGCCCGCGCAGCCCCGCCCCGCCCGCCGTCCCTCTTTCCTCCAGGACACACCCATGTTCCGTACCGCCCTGCGCAACGTGCTCGCGCACAAGGCGAGACTGCTGATGACCGTGCTCGCCGTGATGCTCGGCGTGGCCTTCGTCTCCGGCACCCTCGTCTTCACCGACACCCTCTCCCAGGCCTTCCGCAACCAGTCGGCGAAGAGCTACGACGACGTCGCCGTCGCCGTCGAGATGTACCCGTCCGCCGAGGAGGCCCGGAAGACCCCCGGCCTCTCCCAGCAGGTCGTCGACAAGGTCGCCGGGCTCGACGGGGTCGCCTCCGTCGCCCCCCGCGTCGACGGCTTCGCCGGTGTCCCCGACAAGGACGGCAAGCTGATCGGCGTCGGCTGGTCCAACAAGGGCACCAACTTCGCCCCCGGCAAGGACGGCAAGGACCGCGCGTACGCCTTCACGACCGGCAACGGCCCGGCCTCGGCCGGGCAGATCGCGCTCGACAAGGACACCGCCGACAAGGGCGGCTACAAGGTCGGTGACACCGTCCGCGTCGCCACCAACGGCCCGGTGAAGGAGTACGAGCTCTCCGGTGTCTTCACCACCGAGGACGGCGCCGTCAACGCCGGCGGCAGCCTGGTCGTCTTCGACTCCTCCGTCGCGCAGAAGCTCTACCTCAAGCCCGGCTACTTCCAGAACCTGACCGTCACCGCCGCGCCCGGCACGGACGCCGACAAGCTCCGCGACGAGGTTCTGAAGGTCGTCCCGAAGTCCGCCACGGCGCAGACCGGCACGGCCCTCGCCGAGCAGCAGGCCAAGGACATCGAGTCCGGTCTCGGCGCGCTCAACCAGGTGCTCCTCGGCTTCGCGGGCATCGCGCTCTTCGTCGGCATCTTCCTGATCTCCAACACCTTCACGATGCTGGTCGCGCAGCGCACCAAGGAACTGGCGCTGATGCGCGCGGTCGGCGCCTCGCGCAAGCAGATCACCCGCTCCGTCCTCGCCGAGGCCGGTCTGGTCGGCCTGGTCGCCTCGGCCGTCGGTTACGTGCTCGGCATCGGCCTGGCCGTCTCCCTCCGCTCGGCCATGAACGCCTTCGACATGAAGATGCCGGCCGGCGATCTCGTCCTCGGCACCACCCCGGTCCTCACCGCCTTCCTCGTCGGTGTCCTGATCACGATGTTCGCCGCCTGGCTGCCCGGCCGCCGCGCCGCGAAGATCCCGCCGGTCGCCGCCATGGGCAGCGTCCACGCGGCCGCGAGCACCAAGTCGCTCGTCGTACGGAACTCCATCGGTGCCGCGCTCACCGCCCTCGGTGCCGTGCTCATCGTGCTCGGCGCGGGCCAGGGCGGCGACGACGGCCGCATGCTCATCGCCGGCGGCGCGTTCCTCACCCTCATCGGTGTGATCGTGCTGATCCCGTTCCTGTCCCGGCCCGTGATCGCCGTGATCCGCCCGGTCTTCGTGAACCTCTTCGGGGTCTCCGGCAAGCTCGCCGGCCTGAACGCGGTCCGCAACCCGCGCCGCACCGGCGCCACCGCCTCCGCGCTCGCCATCGGTCTGACCCTGGTCACCGGTCTCTCGGTGCTCGGCGCCACGGTCGGCTCGGCCCTGGACAAGATGACGACCGACCAGATCAAGGCCGACTACATGGTCTCGATGGCCAGCGGCACCAGTCTCAGCGAGGAGGCCCTGGCGGCCCTGGAGAAGGCCCCGGGCGTCACCGCGGTCTCCCCGCAGCAGAACGGCGCCCTGGAGCTCAAGGGCTCGTTCGTCTCGGCCTCCGGTGTCACCCCCGGCGACATCGAGCAGGTCCTCAAGCTCACCGTCGTGAACGGCTCGATGGCCTCCCTCGGCGAGGGGAAGATCGCCGTCGACGACAAGACCGCCGCCAAGCGCGGCCTGAAGGTCGGCGACACCGTCCCCGTCGAGTGGCTCGACAAGCAGAAGGGCAAGCTGACCGTCGGCGCGGTCTACGAGGGCAGCGAGTTCGTCTCGCCGGTCCTGATCGACACCAAGCTGATCAGCGCCCACGACGAGCAGGCGGGCATCCAGCAGATCTTCGTCTCGACGGAGGGCGGCCCGAGCGCGGCCCACGAGAAGGCGCTGTCGAAGGCCATGGGTGACAACCCGGCGATCACGGTGATGGACCAGAAGGACATCCGTGACCTGTTCGGCGGCCAGATCAACATGCTCCTGAACATCGTCTACGGTCTGCTCGCGATGGCCCTGGTGATCGCGGTCCTGGGTGTCGTCAACACCCTGGCGATGTCGGTCTTCGAGCGTCAGCAGGAGATCGGCATGCTGCGGGCGATCGGTCTCGACCGGCGCCGCGTGAAGCGGATGGTCCGTCTGGAGGCCGTGGTCATCTCGGTGTTCGGCGCGGTCGTCGGCATCGGCCTCGGCTCCTTCCTCGGCTGGGCGATCGGCGAGACCTTCAAGAGCAGCCTGCCGGGCTACTCCCTGGTCCTGCCCTGGGACCGGATCGGGATCTTCCTGGTCCTGGCCGCCCTGGTCGGCGTCCTCGCCTCCCTGTGGCCGGCCCGGAGCGCGGCGAAGCTGAACATGCTCGCCGCCATCAAGGCCGAGTAGCAGCGGCAGGCAGAAGAGAAGGGCCGGGCTCCCCCTCCGGGGAGGCCGGCCCTTCGCCGTACGCGGGTCAGGCCTTCTCGTTCCAGACGCGCGGCCGCAGCGCCGTGCCGCTCTTCCCCGACAGAGGGGTCTTCACGGCGAGGAACTGGTTCACGCCGATCCGGTTGCGCTCGAAGGAGACGGCCGAGGCCGCCATGTAGAGCCGCCAGATCCTGGCCCGGCCGGGTGAGGTGAGCCGGACCGCCCGGTCCCAGTTCCGCTCCAGGTTGGCCACCCAGCGGCGCAGGGTGAGCGCGTAGTGCTCGCGGATCGCCTCGACGTCCCTGACCTCGAAGCCGGCGTCCTCCAGAGTGCTCAGCGTGCGGCCCATGGGGGCGAGTTCGCCGTCGGGGAAGACGTACGCGTCGATGAAGACGTCGACCTCGTACGCCTCCTCGTCGGGCTCGGGGCGCCGCGAGATCTGGTGGTTGAGGAGCCGTCCGCCGGGCCTGAGGAGCCCGTGGAGGATGTCGGCGTACTCCCGGTACTGAACGGCGCCGACGTGCTCGGCCATGCCGATCGAGGAGATCGCGTCGTACGGGCCGTCCGTGACGTCCCGGTAGTCCTGGACGCGGATCTCGATCAGGTCGGTCAGGCCCTCGTCGGCGATCCGCTTGCGGGCGTACGCGGCCTGCTCGCGGGAGAGGGTGATGCCGACGACCCTGGCCCCGTACTCCCGGGCGGCGTGGAGGGCCATGGAGCCCCAGCCGCAGCCCACGTCGAGGAGCCGGTCGCCCTCCTTGAGGTTCAGCTTGCGGGCGATGAGGTCCAGCTTGTCGCGCTGGGCGTCCTCCAGGGTCGCGTCGGGGCCGTCGGAGGCCCAGTACGCGCACGAGTAGACCATCGACGGGCCGAGGACCAGCTCGTAGAAGTCGTTGCCCACGTCGTAGTGGTGACTGATCGCCTGCTTGTCGCGGCGCCGGGTGTGCCGGCCGCCGCTGCGGCCGCGCATCTCCTCGGCCGGCGGCTGCGGCGGCAGCGGCGGTCCCGCGAGCTTCAGCAGGGCGCCTGCTGCGGCGCGCAGCCTGGGGTCGCGCGCGGACGCGAGCAGGCCCCTGGTGTCCTCGTCACGCTCCCAGAGCAGGCCCGAAAGCCCGTCGAGGAGCTCGTACAGGTCTCCCTCGACGTCGAGTTCCCCGGCCACCCAGGCGCGGGCCAGGCCCAGTTCGCCGGGCTTCCAGATCATCCTCCGCAGGGCGCGGCGGTCTCGGACGACCAGGACGGGGCCTCCCACGGGACCGGCCTCACTGCCGTCCCAGGCTCGCAGTCGGACCGGGAGCGGTCCTCCGAGGAGTTCCTCGGCGAGAGTCGTCAGCCGCGACGCGGCGTCGGCCATGGTGCACACCTCCGTGATCTCGTGCCCCAGAAATGCTCGTCACCAAGGGAACACCGTCCGTAGGCGTTTACAGTCCCGCCGCAGCGCAATCAGTCGGCAAAACACGCGAAGGGCCGTCCGCACCACGGATGGCGGACGGCCCTTTCGGGTACTGCGTGTACTGCTGCGCCTCAGGAGGCTGCCGGGACCTTAGGAGGCCTTGGCCTTCTCCTGTGCCGGGGCGGCCGGCGCGGGAGCGGGCTTGGCGGCCTCGTAGAACTCCTCGCGCGGCGTCTCCATGGCACCCAGGGAGACGACCTCGCGCTTGAGGAACATCGCGAGGGTCCAGTCGGCGAAGACGCGGATCTTGCGGTTCCAGGTCGGCATCGCCATGCCGTGGTAGCCGCGGTGCATGTACCAGGCGAGACGGCCCTTGAGCTTGATCTTCACCTTGCCCATGACGATCATCGCGACGCCCTTGTGCAGACCGAGTCCGGCCACCGCGCCCTTGTTGGCGTGGCTGTACTCCTTCTGCGGGAAGCCGCGCATGCCGGACACGACGTTGTCGCCGAGGACCTTGGCCTGACGCAGGGCGTGCTGGGCGTTCGGCGGGCACCAGGCGTTCGGGTTGCCCGCCTTGCGGCCGACCATGTCCGGGACCTGGGCGTTGTCGCCCGCGGCCCAGGCGTAGTCGAGGCCGTTGATCTGGAGCTTCTCGTTGCAGTCCACGTGGCCGCGGGGGCCGAGCGGCAGACCGAAGCGGGAGAGCGCCGGGTTGGGCTTCACGCCGGCGGTCCACACGATCGTGTTGGAGTCGACCTCGAGGCCGTTCTTCAGCACGACGTGGCCGTCGACGCAGGAGTCCATGGAGGTTTCGAGGTAGATCTCGATACCGCGGCCCTCGAGGTGCTCCTTGCCGTACTGGCCGAGCTTCGGGCCCACCTCGGGGAGGATCTTGTCGGCCGCGTCGACCAGGACGAAGCGCATGTCCTCGCGCGACACGTTCTGGTAGTACTTCGCGGCGTCACGGGCCAGGTCCTCGACCTCGCCGATGGTCTCCGCGCCGGCGAAGCCGCCGCCCACGAAGACGAAGGTCAGCGCCTTGCGGCGGACCTCCTCGTCGGTGGTCGAGTCGGCCTTGTCGAGCTGCTCGAGGACGTGGTTGCGCAGGCCGATGGCCTCCTCGATGCCCTTCATGCCGATGCCCTGCTCGGCGAGGCCGGGGATCGGGAAGGTGCGGGAGACGGCGCCCATCGCGATGACCAGGTAGTCGAAAGGCAGCTCGTACGCCTCGCCGACGAGCGGCGCGATCGTGGCGACCTTGCGGTCCTGGTCGATGGTGGTGACCCGGCCGGTGAGCACCTCGGCTCCGCGCACGACGCGTCGCAGCGGGACGACGACGTGGCGCGGCGAGATGCTGCCGGCGGCGGCTTCGGGGAGGAAGGGCTGGTAGGTCATGTACGACCGCGGGTCGACGACCGTGACGGTCGCCTCCGCGTAGCGCATCTTCTTGAGGATGCGCCGAGCTGCGTACAGGCCTACGTACCCGCCGCCTACTACGAGGATCCTGGGACGCTCCGTGGTGCTCATGAGATCGAGTATCCACCCCTCCTGAGGGGGGTGCTCGTGCGCCCCTTCACAAGGTCTCCGGGTACCTCTGCTACACTCCGCCGCCCACGTGATCCATGTCATGGTGCTGCAAAGGAACCGGGGTGCGGGGGCGGACGTTGTTCACCCCTTGTGAACTGGCCCGGAGAGCCTCCGTTAACGCTGAACCACGGTGCCCGTTCACGCGATGGAAACAACGAGCGAATCGGCCTCCACGCCTGCGAAAGGGCCCTGAGGCGCCCCTCGGAGGGCCCAATGACCCCCTTCAGGCGCCACCAGGGCCCTTTTCCTTGTGAAGAACTTCACGAACTTTCCCGACGGCATGTCGCCGGGGGCGTCGATAGATGCCCGCTATGCCACGGATAGGGCGATCCCATCGAGGATGTCGTGCTCACTGACGACGACCTCGTGGGCTCCGACACGCTCGACGATCTCCCTCAGGACGATGGCCCCGGCGATGATCACGTCGACCCGGCCGGGGTGGATGACGGGGATCGCGGCCCGCTCGGCGTGCGTGGAGGCGAGCAGCCGGTCGGTCACCTCGGCGACCTGCGCGGCGGAGATCCGGGCGTGGTGGATCTTCTCGGAGTCGTACTCCGGGAGCCCGAGGGCGATCGCGGCGACCGTGGTGACCGAGCCGGCGAGCCCCACGAGGGTCCCGGCGGTGTCGATCGGGACGGTCTCGGCGGCGAGGTCGAGCGCGGCCCGGACGTCGGCGCGGATCGCGTCGGCCTCCTCGGCGGTCGGCGGGTCGTGCCGGACGTGCCGCTCGGTGAGCCGGACGCAGCCGATGTCGACGGAGCGGGCGGCCTCGACGTGCTTGTTGCCGGTGACGAACTCGGTGGAGCCGCCGCCGATGTCCACGACGAGGTACGTCTCCGTGCCGTGCAGCTCACCGGTGGCGCCGGTGAAGGAGAACGCGGCCTCCTGGTCGCCGGTGATCACCTCGGGCTCGACGCCGAGGATCTCCACGACCCCGTTCACGAAGTCCTCGCGGTTCTCGGCGTCGCGGGAGGCGGAGGTGGCGACGAAGCGCAGCTTCTCGGCCCCCAGCTCCTTGATGACCTCGGCGTACTCGCGGCAGGCCGCGAAGGTCCGCTCCAGGGCCTCGGGCGCGAGCCGGCCCGTCCTGTCGACGCCCTGCCCGAGCCGGACGATCGTCATCCGCCGGTCCAGCTCGACGAGGTCACCCGTCTCGGGGTGGATGTCGGCGACGAGGAGGCGGATGGAGTTCGTGCCGCAGTCGATTCCGGCGACGCGGGTCACTTCTCCTCCTCGTCCACCGGCTTGACGGCGAAGTGGCCGCCCTCGGACTGCTCCACCGTCCAGCCGTCCTCTTCCTTCGGCGTCACGCACGGCGTCACGCAGGCGCCCTTCGCCCACCACTCGGGCAGCATCGCGAGCGCCTCGTCGCCGAACGGGTTGACGCCCGGTCCCGCGGCCAGCGAGTGGCCGACGAGGACGTGCAGGCACTTCACACGGTCCGGCATGCCGCCGGCGCTGGGGAAGCCCTCCAGGACATCGATGGCGTCACGGCGCGCGATGTAGTCCTCGTGCGCGGCCCGGTAGGCGGCGGCGAGCTCCGGGTCGGTGGCGAGCCGGGCCTGCATCTCCTTCATGACCCCGTTGGCCTCCAGGGTGCCGATCGCCGAGGCCGCCCGGGGGCAGGTCAGGTAGTACGTGGTCGGGAACGGCGTGCCGTCGGGGAGGCGCGGCGCGGTCTCGACGACGTCCGGGTTGCCGCACGGGCAGCGGTGCGCGATGGCGCGCAGGCCGCGGGGCGGCCGGCCGAGCTGCAGCTCGAAGGCGGCGATGTCCTGCTCGGTGGGCTCGGTGCGTTCGGTCTGCGGAGGGGGCGTTTCCATGTCTGCCTTGCTCGTCTGGTGCGGAGGAGGGGTCAGGGGCGGTCGGCGTGGTCGACGCCGTCCCAGAGGTTGTCGTACCAGGGGCGGTCCGCCGCGCCCTGGTCGCCGCGGGGCCGTTGCTCCGCGTCGGGGTCGTTCACGGTGAAGCCGGTCTCGCCGGGCAGCACGTAGTGGAGGTGCTCGCGGGCGAGGCGGCGGACGTAGGCCGGGTCCTGGAGGCGGGCCTTCTCGTCCCTGAGTTCCTCGACCCGCCGGGCGGCCTCGGCGGCCCGGCGCTCCTGCTCTGCGATCTCGCCCTGCTGGGAGACATAGCTCCGCATGGGGTAGGCGAGCGCCACGACGAGGGAGCAGACGACCAGGGCGAGGAAGGCCGCGCGGCCGGTGAGCCGGGAGCGGCGGGCCTGGCGGCGGGTCTGGGAGCGGTAGACACGGGCGGCGGTCTGCTCGCCGAGCAGCCTGATCCGGGTCGCGGTGGAGAACCGGTCCCGGTCCTTCGCGGCCATGTCGTGTCGCCTCCCCTGTTCACGCGGACGTCCCCGCACACGGTACGGGACCGAGTACGGGGACGTACGGAAGCTGCCCTGCGGTGAGGCTCAGCCCTTGAAGATCAGCCCTTGAAGCGCGGGAAGGCGCTGCGGCCGGCGTAGACCGCGGCGTCGTCGAGGATCTCCTCGATGCGCAGCAGCTGGTTGTACTTGGCGACGCGGTCCGAGCGGGCCGGGGCGCCGGTCTTGATCTGGCCGCAGTTCACCGCGACCGCGAGGTCGGCGATGGTGACGTCCTCGGTCTCGCCGGAGCGGTGGGACATCATGCACTTGAAGCCGCTGCGCTGGGCGAGCTCGACGGCGTCGAGGGTCTCGGTCAGCGAGCCGATCTGGTTGACCTTGACCAGGAGGGCGTTCGCGGTGCCCTCCTCGATGCCACGGGCCAGGCGCTCCGGGTTGGTGACGAAGAGGTCGTCGCCGACGATCTGGACCTTGGCGCCCAGCTTGTCGGTGAGGACCTTCCAGCCGGCCCAGTCGTCCTCGTACAGCGGGTCCTCGATGGAGACCATCGGGTACGCGGAGACGAGCTCCTCGTAGTACTCGGTCATCTCGGCGGCCGAGCGGGACTTGCCCTCGAACTCGTACTTGCCGTCCTTGTAGAACTCGGACGCGGCGACGTCGAGCGCGAGCGCGACGTCGGAGCCCGGGGTGTAGCCGGCCTCCTTGATGGCCTCGATGATGAGGTCGAGGGCCGCGCGGTTCGACTCGAGGTTCGGGGCGAAGCCGCCCTCGTCGCCGAGGCCGGTGGAGAGGCCCTTGCGCTTCAGCACGCCCTTGAGCGTGTGGTAGATCTCGGCACCCCAGCGGAGGGCCTCGGAGAAGGACTCCGCGCCGATCGGGGCGATCATGAACTCCTGGATGTCCACGTTGGAGTCGGCGTGCGACCCACCGTTGAGGATGTTCATCATCGGAACGGGCAGCAGGTGCGCGTTCGGGCCGCCGAGGTAGCGGAAGAGCGGGAGGTCCGAGGCCTCGGACGCGGCGTGCGCGACGGCGAGGGAGACGCCGAGGATGGCGTTGGCGCCGAGCGAGCCCTTGTTCTCCGTGGCGTCCAGGTCGAACATGGCCTGGTCGATCAGGCGCTGCTCGGTGGCGTCGTAGCCGACGAGCTCCGGGCCGATCTGCTCGATGACGGCGAGGACGGCCTTCTCGACACCCTTGCCCAGGTAGCGGTTCGGGTCACCGTCGCGAAGCTCGATGGCCTCGAACGCACCGGTGGAGGCGCCGGACGGAACAGCAGCACGACCGGTGCTGCCGTCGTCGAGGCCGACCTCGACCTCGACCGTGGGGTTGCCTCGGGAGTCCAGGATTTCCCGGGCTACGACGACGTCGATGGACGGCACGAGCATCTCCTTTTTGGGATGTGACGCTGGATGTGACGCAAGGTCGGTGCAGGGTCGCTCGGCCTTGCGACAAGAGCCTAACCGGCTCAGGGGCTCCGGTCGGCCTGGCGCCCGCCCGCTGGGACGAAAAAGGACCCAAGGGCATGCATCTCGGGACGAAGGACCCCGTATCTACCGGGCGGTAACCACGAGGTCCATCGGTCGGTGCCCACGCGTGGGGCTCGAAACGGGGGAACCCCGGACCGGTGCGCACGGGGGATGGGCGCGCCGGTCCGGGGTGGTCACCGCGGGAGGGTCGGAGGGGCCGCGTGAGCCGCCGGACTCACGCGGGCCGCCGGGCTCACTTCAGGTGAAGCTGCTGGCCCGGGTAGATGAGGTCGGCGTTCTCGACGACGTCCTTGTTCAGCTCGAAGAGCTTGGCCCAGCCGCCCTTGACGCCGTGCGCCTGAGCGATCTTGCTGAGGGTGTCGCCGGCCTTGACCTTGTACTCGCCGTCACCCTTCTTGACCTTCTTGCCGGTCGGGGTGGTGACGGTCTTCTTCGCGGCGGCCTTGGGCGCGGCCTGCTGCGTGGTCTGCTTCGGGGCCTGGCGCTGCTCGCTGCGGGTGGTCGGCTGCTCGGCCTTCCGCTCCGGCTGCGGGGCGCTCTGCTGCGGCGCGCTCTCGGCGGCACTCTCGGGCGAGGCGCTGGAGAGGCCCACACCACAGGACGGCCAGGCGCCCTTGCCCTGGCCCGCGAGGACCTTCTCGCCGATGGCGATCTGCTGGGCCTTCGTGGCCTGGTGGGCGTTCGGGGCGTACGCGGTGCCACCGAAGGCGGCCCACGTGGACGGCGTGAACTGCAGGCCGCCGTAGAAGCCGTTGCCCGTGTTGATGGACCAGTCGCCGCCGGACTCGCACTGGGCGACGCGGTCCCACTCGGAGACCGTGGCGGCCGAGGCGGTGCCCGCGGTCATCAGCGGGGCGGCGACGGCGACACCGGTGACGCCGACGAGCGTGACGACCTGGGTGGCCTTGGAGGGACGACGGTGTTTGCCCTTGCCGGAAAACAGCATGGAGATTCTCCTCACCGACGCCTACGAGGTGAGCTGTCGGGTTCGGGCCAATGAGTTGCCCGGCCGCGTGTCCTAGCACGCGGCTTCACCCCAAGCCGATCGTCGGCCGTCTGTCTCAACGGCCGGGGCCGGCACTTACCTTGGGTCCCCCGCTCCTGCCTTCGGCGCTTACGCGACGACAATTCCCATCGGCCGACGGCAGGATTCGGCGTTTCGGTCGACGGGGCCCGCGGTGGCGAGCGGTGACGACCGTAGACACAGACCCACCGGAAGTTCAAAGAGGCATATTGCGGAAATTTCGCCCCTACTTGCCTTCCGGTGGGGGGTGTTTGTGCAGGTGAGAGGTGACGGGAGCAAAGTTTGCGGGCGTGACACGCCAGTTGGGGCGAAGAGACCCATGTCTCACTTGCCTATAACCGGACATACGCCCCTGAATCACTCGGCCGCGATGGGCGAACCGTTCGTCAGGTCGAGGCTCTGACCAGGAAGGATGAGGTCCGGATCGATGCCCACGGTCTGCCGGTTGGCATCGTAGAGGGCGGTCCAGCCTCCGGGGAGTTCGTTCTCCTGTGCAATGTCGGACAGGCTGTCGCCGGGCTGCACGAGATACGCGCCCGAGTTGCCCTGACTGTCCGTTGCGTCCGATTCCTTCGAAGCGTCAGTCGACGGCTTCTCCAGGGGCTTTCCGGTCACCTTGCTATCAGATGAGGCGTGTCGACCTGATTCTGCCGAACTGTCCGAGTTGCCGCTTTCCTCCGGGGCGGCGTCGCCCCGGTGCTTCCCGCTTCCGGGAGTGGTCGGCGACGCGCCGTCCTCCGGCACGCCGGGCGTGGTGGGCGTCCCCGGAGCACCCGGGGTGACCGATGCATCGGGCGTGCCCGGGGTGGTGGGCACGGTCGCGTCGCCGGGGTCGGTCGACGCGGGAGGGCTCGCCGGGGTGGTCGACGTGACGGGAGCGGTCGGCGAGACGGGCGTGGCGGACGCGGCGGGCGTGACGGGAGCGGTCGGCGAGACCGTCCCCGTGGCCTTCTTCGTGGCCCCGCCGGAGGCGGTGGAGCCCGTCGAGGCCCCCGGAAGCCCCGAGGTCCGGTTCGACTCGGCGACCGGCCCCGTGGGGGCCTTGGGGATGCTCGTGGGGCCGGGGTCCACGCCGGGCGACGTGCCGTCGTTCGTCAGGCCGGCGATCGGCGCGCAGGTGGCCCACTCGGTGGAGCCCTTGGCGAGGGCCTTCTCGGCCACCGCGATCTGCTGGCCGCGACTGGCCAGGTCGGGGCTGGGCGCGTACGCCAGGCCGCCGTTCCGCTCCCAGCTGTCCTGGGTGAACTGGAGGCCGCCGTACATGCCGTTGCCGAAGTTGGCACTCCACTGGCCGCCGGACTCGCACTCGGCGACCCGGTCCCAGGTGGCGGCGTCGGCGGCGGAGGCGGATCCGGTGGCGAGCAGCGGCAGCGCCATGGCGGATCCGGTCACGCCCGCGGCGACGACGATTGCGGGGGCCTGACGGGGGCGACGGTGTCGTCCGTTCCCGGAACGCATAGGAGCGCCTTTCGCGTGACGGCTGTGATGACGGGCCGAGTTGTCGGACCGGGTCGAGTTACTCAACCAAGTTGACGAACTGAGCTGACGGGGAACGTAGCCGTATTCGAACGCTCATCACAAGTCGATGCACCCGCGATCACGTGAAGATCACAGTTCTGACGGTCCGTCATTCCGCGGGAGTCGTACGGAAGGGGAGAACTCCACCGGAAGCGTGCGCAAACCACGCATGATGAGCCCTCCGCGCCACCGAAGTTCGTCCGGATCGGCGGCAAGTCGCAGGTCCGGCAGCCGAGTCAGCAGGGTGGCGAGCGCCGTCTGCCCTTCGAGCCGCGCGAGCGGCGCGCCCAGGCAGTAGTGGATGCCGTGCCCGTACCCGAGGTGCTGGTTGTCGCGCCGGGCGAGGTCCAGGACGTCCGGCCCGTCGAACCGCTCCGGGTCCCGGTCGGCGGCGGCGAGCACCACGAGGACGGGATCGCCTGCCGGGATGTCCTGCCCGCCGATGGTCAGCGGCTCGGTCGCGTACCGCCAGGTGGCCATCTCCACCGGCCCGTCGTACCGCAGCAGCTCCTCGATCCCGGTCTCCAGGAGCCCGGTCTCGCCCGCCGCGACCGAGGCCTGGAGCCGCTCGCGCTGCTCGGGGTGGCGCAGGAGCTGGTACATGCCGTTGCCGATGAGGTTGACGGTCGTCTCGAAGCCGGCGAAGAGAAGGATGAAGGCCATGGCGGCGGCCTCGTTCTCGGTGAGGTGCTCGCCGTGGTCGGAGGCCTTGATGAGCCCCGAAATGAGGTCGTCGCCGGGTTCCTCGCGCTTGCGGTGGATCAGCTCGGCGAGATAGCCGCGCATCTTCTTCACCGACCGCGCGACCCCGCCGCGCGGGCCGCCGCCGTGCCGGATCATCATCCCGGCCCAGTCGCGGAAGTCGTCCTGGTCCTCCTCGGGCACGCCGAGCAGGTCGCAGATCGCGTAGATGGGCAGCGGGAAGGCGAACTCGTGGATGAGGTCCGCGCTCCCCTTCTCCACGAAGGAGTCGATGAGCCGGTCGGTCAGCTCCTGCACGCGCGGGGTGAACTCGGCGACCCGGCGCGGGGTGAAGGCCTTCGAGACGAGCCGCCGCAGCCGCGTGTGGTCCGGCGGGTCGATGTTGAGCAGATGGGTCATCAGCTCGGCCTTGCGCTCGCCCGGGATGCCCGTCTTGCCCTTGGCGTGCGGGGACTCGTCGTGGTGCGCCGGGTTCTTGGAGAGCCGCTGGTCGGCGAGGGCCTGCCGGGCGTCCCCGTACCGCGTCACGAGCCAGGCCTCGACCCCGCTGGGCAGCGTCGTCCGGTGCACGGGCGCGTGCTCGCGGAGCCAGGCGTACGCGGGGTACGGATCGCTCGCGAACTCCCAGGTGAAGAGCTCGGGCGCGGGCTCGCGAGCCGGGGTCGGTGCGGGGCCGGAGACGGGGTCCGAGGCGGGGCCGGAGACGGGGCAGGAGGCGGGGCCGGGCCCGGGGGTGGTGCTCACCCTCCGACCGTACAGGGCGGTCCGGAAGGTGAGGTCTGTCGGATCCTGCGATCAAGAAGGGGGCCGTGCCCTAGATTCTTGTCGGTGGATCCTCAGATGCTCAGAAGCACGTTCGCGGTCGTCGAGAGACGGGCCGAACACGCCGTCACCTTCTTCTACTCGCATCTTTTCTGGAACAACCCCGCCATGCGCGAGCTGTTCCCCGAGGACATGCAGCCCCAGCGGGACCGGCTCTTCGCCGCGCTCACCCATGTGGTGACCCACCTGGAGGACCCGGGGCTCGCGGAGTACCTGGGCCGGCTGGGCCGCGACCACCGGAAGTTCCTCGCCTCCCCCGCGCTCTACGCCGCCGTCGGGTCGAGCCTGCTCGCCGCCTTCGCGCACGCCGCCGGTGCCGCCTGGACGCTTGAGGCGGAGAAGGCCTGGACCGAGGCGTACGGGCACGTCGCCGACCTCATGCTGACGGGCGCCGAGGAGGCCTCGGAGGCCGGGGAGCCGGCCTGGTGGGACGCGGACGTCGTCCGGCACGAGCGGTACGGAGAGGATCTGGCCGTCCTCACCCTGCGGCCCCGGCAGCCGCTCGCCTTCCTCCCCGGGCAGTACGTCAGCGTCAGCTCGCTGCGTGTCCCGCGCGTCTGGCGCACCTACTCGCTCGCGGACGCGCCCCGCCCCGACGGCACGGTCGAACTGCATGTGAGCCGGATCCCGGGCGGCGCGATGAGCACGGCGCTCGTCGACGAGACGGGCCCGGGCGAGACCCTGCGGCTCAGCGCGCCCGGCGGCTGCCTGACCGCGTGTACGGAGCCGGGCGGACTCCGTACCTATATATGCGCGGGTACGGGCTGGGCGCCGGTGAAGGCGCTGCTCTCGGAGGCGGCGGAGGCCGAGCCGGAGCTGAAGGGCCGGCTGTTCGTCGTGGCGCGCGCGAAAGAGTATCTGTACGGGCGGCGGGACGCGGAGCGACTGAAGAAACGTCTCAGCGGACTCAGCGTCACCTACATCACCTCGGCCCCCGGCCACCGCAAGGACCAGGCGACCGAACGGCTCCTGCAGGCGCTGCGGGCCTGCGTCCACTGGCCCTCGCACGACGTCTACCTCGCCGGCCCGCCCGGCTTCCTGACGGAGGTCACGGAGGCGCTGCTGGAGCTCGGCACGGACCAGGCCCGGATCCACCACGACACCCTGCAGCCCGTGGGACGCTTCACGGTCCGCCCGAACACCGCGGCCGAACGCCTCCTGGGCCCGCCCGCACCGCTCTGGCACAACCCGGAGGCACGCGCGCCGCGCGAGCGCTGAACCGCACGCACTCCTACGCCTCGGCCGACACGCCCTCCGACGCGCGGATCGCGTCCCGGTACGTCTTGGCCGCCGCGCGCAGGGACGCCTCCGGGTCCACGCCCTCCGCCTCCGCCCGGACCGCGAGGGCCAGCAGGTCGTACCCGATGCCCTCGCCGGCCGGAAGGGGCACCGCGAGGCCCGCCGTTCGCACCCGGCCGCCGAGCTTCGCGGCGAGCGCGAGCCCCGGCTGGCCGAGCGGCACGCCGTCCGTCACGGACTCCCGCTGCTTCTCGATCGCCTTGGTGCGCAGCCAGTGGGCCCGTACCTCGTCCGGCGTCTCCGCCTTCTCGTCCCCGAAGACGTGCGGGTGCCGGTGGATCAGCTTCTCGACGAGGGTCCCGGCGACGTCGTCCACGGAGAAGGGCTCCTCCGGGTCGTCCTCGGCGATGCGGGCGTGGAAGACGACCTGCAGCAGGACGTCCCCGAGTTCCTCGCGCAGCTCGTCCCGGTCGCCGTTCTCGATCGCCTCGACGAGTTCGTACGCCTCCTCGATGCCGTACCTGGTGAGCTCCTTGTGCGTCTGCCGCGAGGACCACGGGCATTCGCGCCGGATGCGGTCCATGATCTGCACGAGGTCGAGGAGCCGGGCGCCGGGCAGGTCGTACGAGCCGGGCAGCAGCTCCAGGTCGGGCATCGTCAGGCGGCCCGAGCCGGCGAGCCGGGCGAGGCCGTCGGTCAGCGCCCGGTCGCCCTCGCCGGAGGGCAGCAGCAGGACCGTGCGGCCTCCGGCGCAGGCCTCGACGAGTTCCTCGGCGGTGGGCCGGAGGTGCTCGACGGCGACCCCGGCCTCCCGCAGGTACGGCAGCTGGGGGTGGTGCTCGTCGGGGCAGAGCACCCGGTCCGCGCCGTGCAGCGCCTGCCAGGCGGGCCAGGACAGCAGTCCGGGTGCCACGCGGTGGCTGGCGGTGAGCAGAACGATGCGGCCGGGGCTCTCAGAAGTCACCCCTCGAACTTACTCCGCCTCACGCACCGGCCGGGACGGCGCCCGGGTCCTGGCTGAGCTGGCGCAGCCAGGGCTCGGTGCTGTTCGCGAGCCGGACCTGGGCGTCGTCCCAGGCGCCGTAGCGCGGGTTCACGTCGATGCCGAGGTCCTTGGAGGCGGCGGAGAAGACCTCCGTCAGCTTCTTCTGGCCGTCGGGGGTGTCCGTGACGCCCAGCTTGGCGGCGATCTTGTTCATGAGGACGTTGCGGCGGACGAGGTCGTCGATCTGGCCGGGGGCCACGCCCTGCTCCTGGAGGAGGACGTCGGCGAGCCGCTCCTCGCCGCCGCTCTCGCGGACGAACGCGGTCCTGGTCTGCTGGAGCTCGGCGCGGGTGACGGTGACGCCGTTGTCCGCGGCGACCTTGTCGACGACCCGGTCGAAGATCATGACGTTGAGCTTGCGGCGGGGCAGGTCACCGGTGGCCTGGACGAGCTGGGCGGCCTGCGGGGAGCGCTCCTGTGCGGCGCGCACGTCCTGCACCTGTGCCTGCAGGCTGGAGACGTCGATCCGTTCGCCGCCGACGACGGCCGCCGCTCCTGGGTGGGCGTCACTGCCGCAGGCGGTGAGCAGCGGGGCCGCGGCGAGAAGCGCGGCGGAGACGGTGAGCGCAGTGCGGCGGTGCAAAGGAGCCTCCCGGGCTGGTCGTGCGTCAGTTGAACGACCTTGCGGTGATCGATGTTAGGGAGTCGCCCGGGCCGGAGCCACTACTTCGGTGCGACTGATTCCCACAACGACTCACCGGTACGCCGGGTGTCGGCCGGTACCACCTCTGTCTCCGCCCCCTCGCGCGTCCCTTCGTACGTCCCGCCGTGGGTCTCCTTGACCAGGTAGTGGGGCCGGCGCTTGACCTCGTAGTAGATGCGGCCGACGTACTCGCCGATCAGTCCGACCATCACCATCTGCACGCCGGCGAGGGCGGTGACGGCGACGAGGAGGGTGACGTATCCGGGGGTGTCGACGCCGTTGACCAGCGCGTCGCCGACGATCCAGGCCGCGTAGCCGAGGGCGACGAGGACGAGCAGGAAGCCGAGGTGGACGGCGGCCCTGAGCGGCTTGTTGTTGAAGGAGAGGAGGCCGTCGAGGCCGTAGTTGAGGAGCTTGCCGAAGGTCCACTTGGAGCGGCCCTGCTCGCGGACGGCGTTCTCGTACGAGAACGTCGTCGTCCGGAAGCCGACCCAGGAGAAGAGACCCTTGGAGAAGCGGTTGTACTCGCCGAGGCCGAGGATCGCGTCGACGGTACGGCGGGACAGCAGGCGGAAGTCCCCGACGCCGTCGACGAGCTCGACGTCGACGAGCCGGTTGATCGCCCAGTAGTAGATGCGGGCGGTCAGGGTGCGGGTGACGCGGTCGCCCTCGCGGGTACGGCGGGCGACGACCTGGTCGTACCCCTCGGCGTGCAGCGCGACCATGCGGTGCACCAGCTCGGGCGGGTGCTGGAGGTCGGCGTCCATGATCACGACGGCGTCGCCGGCGGCGTTGCGTAGGCCGGCCAGCATCGCCGCCTCCTTGCCGAAGTTCCGGCTGAAGGAGACGTACCGGACGTGGTGGGAGTCGCGCACGGCGAGCTCCTGGAGGAGCGGGAGCGTCCCGTCCCGGCTTCCGTCGTCCACGTAGACGATCTCGAACTCGCCGTCCAGCTTGGCGAGTTCACCGATCACGTGGTCATGGAAACGGGCGAGGACGTCTTCCTCGTTGAAGCACGGGACGACGATCGAGAGCAGCACGCGGACCACGACAACGGAGCCCGGTGTCCCGGCCGGTCCGCATGGATGGCCTTCAGGCGACCATTGAATGAACTGGGTGGCGGGGCCACGGTCTTCCCGGTCGGGCGCTGGCATATTCGAACCGTCATGTCGAACATCAAACGCCCGTGCCTCCTCGCCGCGCTCCTCACCGTCCTCGCCGTCTGCGGCGGGGACGCCGTCGCCCGGATCTTCCCCTTCGGGCCGCGCCACCGGGCCGTCAACGACCTCGCGAACCAGTTCGTGCCGTTCCACGCGCACCTGTGGGACCTGCTGCGCGGCCGGGCGGACGGCGGGCTGCTGCTCGACTGGCAGGCGGGCTGGGGCACGAGCTTCCTCCCCGACTACGGCACGTACGTGTCGAGCCCCTTCGCCCCGCTGGTCGCGCTCTTCCCGCGCGGGGACATCGAGTACGCGGTGTACGCGATCACCGTCCTCAAGACGGCGGTCGCCGCGGCGGCCATGACGTACCTGTTGCGCCGCCTCGGCCCCGGCGTCTGGTGGTGGGCTTCGGTCCTGGGCGCCTCGTACGCGCTCTGCGGCTGGTCGCTCGCGGAGGGCACGTACAACCCGATGTGGCTGGACGGCCTGATCGCCTTCCCGCTGCTCTGCCTGGTGGGCGAGTGGGTACGGGAGGGCAGGCGGCCGCTCCTCGGCCCGCTGGTGGTCGCGGTCTGCTGGGTGGCGAACTTCTACACGGCGTACATGGCGACGCTCGGCGCGGCCCTCGTCCTCCTCGTCCGGCTCGCGGTGACGGACCCGGAGGACGGCGCCGACGGCGACACGGCGTCGGGCAGCGTCGTCAGCCCCGTCCGCGGCACCATCCACAGCACCGCGTCGCGCGGCGCCGTCCGCACGGTGCTGCGGGCGGCGCTGACGACCGGCATCGGGATCGCCCTCGCCGCCCCCGTCCTCGTCCCCGTCTTCCTCGGCTCGCGCCACGCCCACCCGGGGCTGGTGAGGGAGTTCGACCCGGCGCCCGCCACCGACGTCCTCGCCCGGCTGCTCCCGGTGACGTACAGCTTCTCCACGCCGGCGGCCTTCGTCTCCACGGCGGTGCTGCTGCTCGTGGGCGCGCTGCTGTTCCGCCGCGAGATCCCTAGCCGGGAACGGTGGCTGTGGGCGGGCCTGTGCGGGGTGGTCGTGGCCTCGATGCAGTGGGGCCCGACGCACCTCCTGTGGCACGCGTTCGCGACGCCGAACGGCAGCCCGTACCGCCAGACGTTCGTCCTGTCCGGCGTCCTCGTCCTGGCCGCGTGGACGGGCTTCGCCCACGGTCTCCCGGACCGCCGGGCGCTCCTCGGCGGAACGGCGGTCGTGGCGATCCTGGCGGCGGGGTCGCTCCCGAGCCCCTTCCTCACGTCCTGGGCGCTGCTGCTCACGGCCGTGGGCCTGGCGGCGGTGGCCGGTGCGCTGCTGCTGCCGCGACGGGGGCGGTACGGGGCACTCGCCGCGCTCCTGGTCATCGGGACCGTGGTCGGCCAGGCCGCTGCGACGACGGCGTACGCGGACCGGGAACGTCTCGGCCGGCTCGACGACTACCCGCCGTGGGGCGCGGAGCACGAACGGCGGGCGGCGGCACTCGCGGAGGCGGACGGCTGGCCGGCGTACCGCACGGACTCGGGCCTGCCCCGGGTGGCGGGCAACGACCCGCTGCTCCTGGGCGGCCAGGGCGCCGCGTACTACAGCAGCCACACCCCGGCGGTCCTGACGGAGACGCTGACCGCGCTGGGCGGCGGCTGGACGTCCCGGGGCCGGAACCTGCTGAGCCTGGACAACCCGGTGACGGACGCGCTGTTCGGGGTGGGGGCGAGGTGGCGGGACGGCAAGATGGTCCGCGGGGAGCCCCTGCCGCTGGTGACGGTACGGCCGCCGGGCCCGCCCCCGGCCTACGGCAGGTCCCCCTTCCGCAACCAGGAACTCCTGCTCGGCACACGGGTGTACGAGGCTCCGCGGGCAGACGGCGCGTGCCCGGTCGGCACGGAGGTCTTCCTGTGGGCCCCCGACACGACGGGCACGGCCCGCCTGGGCCCGCACGAGACGCACCTGCTGGGCGGCCGGCCGAAGCGACGAGCGGCGATGACGTCACTGGGGATGCAGCGCGAGGCGGGCGAGAAGCCCACCGTCCCGTCCCCCGGCGGCGAGATCGCCTGCCTGAACCACGAACGCCTGCGGTCGGCGGTGACGGTCCTGCGCGCCCGTGCGGCGACGTCGATCGAGATCACGACGACGGGCGTACGGGCGGAACTCCCGCCCGGCGCCAGGGGCACAGCCGTGATGGCGGCCCCGAGCATCGCGGGCTGGCACTGCGAGAACGCGCCGGCGGAGTCGTACGGGGGGCTGCTCGCGGTCCCCGTCACGGAGGGGCAGAGGGAGATCTCCTGCACCTTCCGGCCTCCGGGCCTGCGCGCCGGACTGGGGGCGGGAGCGGGGGCGGGGGTGGCCCTGCTGCTCGTCCTCCTCTCCCCGCGATGGCGCCCGTACCGCATGTCGTCCCGCCTCAGCAGACCCGTCGCTCCCAGCGGATCTCGCCGTCCTCCACCCGGTCCGTCGGTGTGAGGCCGGCCGCTCGGGCCACCGCCGCCGAGGCCGTGTGGTCCGGGTGGACGTGGGCCACGATCGTGTGGGCGCCGTGCTCCAGCAGCAGGGCGACCAGGGCCTCCGCCGCTTCGCGCGCGATGCCCCGCCCCTGCCACTCCGTGCCGATCACCCAGGCGACCTCCGCGACCCGCCCGTCGTCCGTGAGCGTCGCCTGCACGGTTCCGGCCAGCCGGTTCTCGGTGCGGAGCCGGACGACCCAGTTGCACCAGACCGTCGCCGGGTCCGGTGAGCCGGCCGTCAACCGTTCGTACCGGGCCCGCAGTTCGGGCGCGGTCAGCGGGGCGCCGCCGATGAAGGTGTGCAGGGCCGGGTCGGCGAGGACCCCGGTCATCTCGTCGGCGTGCGCGACGGCGAGCGGTTCGAGGTCGAGGCGGGGCGTCCGTGCCGTGCGTGCGGTCACCGCCGCCCCCTCCCCGGCACTCATGCGTTCCCCAGGAAGCCCGGGTCCGTCTCGTCGAGCCCCGCGCCCGTCTCCCGCTCGAACTCCAGGAGTTCCGCCATCGTCACGACGCGCCGGCTGGTCGCGGCCAGGTCCCGGTGCGCCTCCTCCGACCACAGCGGCGGGTGGAGGGTGAGCCCCCGGTCTCCGTCCAGCCGACGGACCTCGTCCTGCCAGCCGGGCCAGCGCAGCCCCTCGTAGAACTCCTCCGTGCCACCGGACAGCATCCACGACAGCCAGGCCCCGTACCCGGCGCCCAGCGCGTCCCAGCTCAGCGAGTCGGGCGCGAAGTACACCATCTCGCCGGGCTGCCCCGGCAGCCCGACCTGCTCCGCGGGCCCGCCCTGGAGGACGAACACCCCGCCGAGGACGTCGTGGGCCACGACGAGACCCGCCTCGGGCCGCCACCCCGGGTCGGCCTCCGCGTCCGCCGGGTAGCCGTTGACCCGCGCGAGCGACGGCATCCGCCGGTCGTTGTCGGCGGCCGGGCTGCCGTACACCCGCAGCCAGCCGTCGTCGACGAACGCCCCGCCGCTGTACAGCACGAACGCCCCCAGGAACGACCGCACGGTCACCTGCGTCCGCAGCAGCGTGGCCGCACCCCCCGCCGCATCGGCGTCCAGCACCTCGACGCGTACGGGCGCCGCCCGCAGCTTCTCGCCGAGGACCGGCCACGCCGGGTCCTCGACCTCGATCAACTCACTCAGTTCACGCACCGGGGCATGCTCGCACGCCCGCCGCTGTCGTCCATGTCCCAGACCCCCTGATCGTTTCGCTTCCCCATGCCGCATCCCCCGTCTCGAACCGATCGAACGGCTCCGAGCCTAGGAAGCGCGTGATCATCAGGCTGTGCGCTCGGCGCGCACTTCCTTGACGCTCAGCGCACGCCCCGGCCGCCCCGCCGTCGCCCGCGCGCGGAATTCGGTCGGGCTCGCCCCGTACGCCTCCCGGAAGGACCGGCTGAACACCGCCGGTCCGCTGAACCCCCACCGCGCCGCGACCGCCTGCACGGGGTACGTGAGGAGCTCGGGCCGTTCGAGGTCGGCGCGGCAGCGTTCGAGCCGCCGCCGCCGGATGCGGGCCTGGACGGTCTCCTCCCCGGCACCCCTGAAGAGCTGGTGAAGGGTGCGGACGGAGAGGTTGTGGTGGGCCGCGACGTCGGCGGGGGTCAGCTCCGGATCGCCCAGGTTGTACTCGATGAAGGAGTGGATCCGGCGGAGCAGCGCCCGCGCGCGCACCTCGGCGGGGAGCTGCTTCTCGGTGTCCGTGTTCTGCGCCAGACAGGCCGCCGCGAGATCGATCGCGGTGGCTCCGATACGGCTCAGTTCGTCCGGCGTGCACGCGCCGCCGTGCGCGACGAGCGAGCGCAGGAAGTCGGCGAGGACCGCCCCCAGGCCGCTGCCGCCCGGCATCCGGCGGGCGAGCAGTCCGTCGAGCCGAGCGGCGCGCAACGGCAGTACGTCACGGGGCAGTTGGAGGATCACCAGCTGCCCGGGGTCGCCGTCGGAGACGTAACGGGCGTCGGAGGGCCGCGAGGTGTCCCAGAAGACGAGGTCCCCGACCTCGGCCTCGCAGCTGTTCCCGTTCTGGACGAGGGTCATCGCGCCCTTGGTCACCAGACCGAGCTGGTACTGCTCGGGGTCGCCCCGCCGGATCAGCGCGGGTGTGCGCTGCGAACGCAGCGGCGAGTAGGCGACCTTGGACACGTGCAGCTCCCCCAGGTCGAGGAGGGCCGCCTCGGCCGTGAAGTCGGCGGGCCGCTCGCTGGTGAGTCTGGTGGGCATCACCTCCCGCGAGATCATGTCCGCGAACCACTCGAACCGCTCCCCGTCGGGCAGCTCCCCCGACGACACCACCGACCACATCGATCGATTCCCCCGTTCCCCCGACGATCACGCCGACCCACGTCGGCCCATGCCGACCCATGCCGACCCATGCCGGCGCTGGCCAGAATGCATTGGCGGGAACGCAGTTGTCGCAGGGTTTCGTCACCGGCGTGGCGCGACGCTCCTCAGGGCCGCGACCGGCGTCACCCGCACGCGCCGCCGGGGCCGGTGCGATGCCGCCGCCGGGGCCGGTTTGCTGTGCCGCCGCCGGGGCCGGTGCAGTGCCGCCGCCGGGGCTGCCGCCGGGGCCGGGGCCGTGACAGGGTGGCCGCATGACGACCAGCCGTGCGCGTGCCTCCGACTCCGCCCCACCCCCCGGAGATCTCCTCGCGGCGCAGGCGCTCGTCTACGGCCCCTGCGGTCTCACCTGCTCACGGCCGGTGCCGGAAGCCGAGTCCGCCGATTACGCGGCCCACGCGTTCACCGTCGACGGCCGCTCCGTCCGGTTCCGGGTGGCGAGGACGACCCCCACCAAGGTCGGCCAGTTCGTCACCGTGTGGACGAGGTCGCCTGCCGGGCCGATCGCGCCTTTCGACACGGCGGACGGCATCGACCTGGTCGTCATCAGCTGCCGGGACCAGGACTCCGACGGCTTCGGCCAGTTCGTGTTCCCGGTGGAGGCGCTTCGCCGGCACGGCGTGGTCTCGGACGACGGAGCGGGCGGGAAGCGCGGGTTCCGCGTGTACCCGCCCTGGGTGACCACCACGAACGGCCAGGCCGCCCGTACGCAGACCTGGCAGCTGGACCACTTCCTGTACGTACCCGAGGACGGAACCCCCGTGGACCTGCCCCGGGCCCGCGGCCTCTACGCCCGCTGACACCCCCTAGGAGCCGAGCGCCCCCGACGTGGTGACGACGGCACGGTCCAGCACCGCTCCGCCCGCGTAGCGCGCGGACGCACCCAGCTCCTCCTCGATCCTGATGAGCTGGTTGTACTTCGCCGTACGGTCGGACCGGGACAGCGAGCCGGTCTTGATCTG
The DNA here is from genome assembly GCF_045162855.1 of Streptomyces sp. NBC_01077. Lineage (NCBI taxonomy): Bacteria > Bacillati > Actinomycetota > Actinomycetes > Kitasatosporales > Streptomycetaceae > Streptomyces > Streptomyces sp. NBC_01077. The sequence continues at coordinate 4,190,718 of NZ_CP108669.1, forward strand.
GCCGCAGCCCGTCGCCACCGCCAGGTCCGCGATGGTGGTGTCCTCCGTCTCGCCGGAACGGTGCGACATGACGACGGTCCAGCCGGCGCGGTGCGCGGTGGCGACCGTGGCGAGGGCTTCGGTCAGGGTGCCGATCTGGTTGACCTTGACCAGGACCGAGTTGCCGACACCGGTGCGGATGCCCTCGCGCAGCAGATTCTCATTGGTGCAGAACACGTCGTCGCCGGTGAGCTGGCAGCGGTCGCCGACGCGGGCGGTCAGCTCCCGCCAGCCGTCCAGGTCGTCCTCGGCCATCGGGTCCTCGACGGAGACGATCGGATACGCGTCGATCAGCTTGGCCAGGTAGTCCGCGTGCTCGGTGGGCGTACGGCGGACACCCTCGCCCGCGTAGTCGTACACCCCGTCGCGGAAGAACTCCGAAGAGGCCGGGTCCATGACCAGGCCGATGTCCGTGCCGGGCCGGTAACCGGTGCGCTCGATGGCCGCCATGACGAAGTCCAGCGCCTCCTCGGCGGTACGGAGTGCGGGCGCGAAGCCGCCCTCGTCGCCGACGCCCGTGGCGTGCCCGGCGGACAGCAGATCGCGACGGAGCGTGTGGAAGACCTCGGAGCCCATACGGACTGCTTCCGCGAAGGTCTCCGCTCCGACCGGAGCGATCATGAACTCCTGGAAGTCCAGCGGGTTGTCGGCGTGGGCACCGCCGTTGACGATGTTCATCATCGGCAGCGGGAGGAGGCGGGCGTCGGCCCCGCCGAGGTACCGGTAGAGCGGCCGGCGGTGGGCCGCCGCGGCGGCCTTCGCGGCGGCGAGGGAGACGCCGAGGAGCGCGTTGGCGCCGAGCCGGGACTTGTCGGCCGTGCCGTCGAGCGCGACGAGCGCGGCATCGAGTCCCGCCTGATCGCCGGCGTCGCGGCCGACGACCGCTGCCGCGATGTCGCCGTTGACGTGGGCGACGGCACGGTCGACGCCCTTGCCGTGCCAGCGCTCGGGGTCCCCGTCGCGCAGCTCCACTGCCTCCCGTGCGCCGGTGGAGGCGCCGGAGGGGACGGCGGCGCGGCCGAGGGATCCGTCGGCGAGGAGGACATCGGCTTCGACGGTGGGGTTGCCCCGGCTGTCGATGACCCTGCGGGCGGTGACGGACTGGATGACGGTGGACTCAACTGCCGGGGAAACCATGGAAGGTCCTTCGCGTTGACGTACGCCGCGGCCCTGCTGCGACAGCGCTGGCGCGTGCCGCGACAGTTCTGACTCTACAGCAATGCTGTTCAGTTCAGCTGTTCAGTTCGGCTGTTCAGTTCTGCTGCACAGATGGCTGGCACGGCTTCGCCGGTGGTCGCCGGTTAAAGTGCCCTATGCCCACCCCGGAACCCGCCGCCGTCGCCACCGAACTGCGTACCGCGATGGGCAAGCTCACGCGGCGCGTGAAGCACGAGGACCGGATCCCGCTCGGCCACGTCTCCGTGCTCGGCACCCTCGATCGCGACGGGGCCATGACCACCAGCGATCTGGCGGCGGACCAGCGCGTACGACCCCAGTCCATGGCCCGCTCGGTCGGGCTGCTCATGGAACAGGGGCTCGTCGTCCGCCGGGCTCACCCCACGGACGGCCGCAAGTCCCTGGTGGAGCTCTCCCCTGCGGGACGGACCGCTCTCGAAGCGGAGCGCGGGCGCAGGGTGGGCTGGCTCGCCCAGGCCATCGAGCTCGAACTCACCGGCGAGGAGCGCGAGGTGCTGGCGCGCAGCGCCGCCCTGATGGAGCGGCTCGCCGCGCGCTAGGTGTATTGCCTCGTTGGGTTGGGGACGCGGCTTGCGGGTGGTTTGCCTGCGAGTGCGGTGTGTCCGCGGTGGTGATTGTAGGAGTGGAGCCAGCCGGGGAACGCTTCGCGGCGTTCGATGTCTGACCGGTAGGGGCGGGCGTAGGCCCATTCGTCGAGCAGGGTGCGGTTGAAGCGTTCGACCTTGCCGTTGGTCTGGGGCCGGTGGGGCCGGGTTCGTTTGTGGGTGATCCCGGCCGCCGCCAGGCTGTCGCGCCAGTCGCGTGAGCGGTAGCAGGAGCCGTTGTCGGTCAGAACCCGTTCGACGGTGATCCCAGCGCCGGTGAAGAAGGCGTGGGCCCGTTGCCAGAAGGCGGTGGCGGTCTCCTTCTTCTCGTCCGCGTGGATCTCGCTGTAGGCGAGGCGGGAGTGGTCGTCGACGGCGGTGTGCAGGTAGCTGTAGCCGGCGTTCCTGCGGGTCTTGCGGCCCGCTTGCCGGCCCAGGACCTTGTGTCCGCCGCCGTCGGGGATGTTGCCGAGCTTCTTGATGTCGACGTGCACGAGCTCGCCGGGTTTCTCGCGTTCGTAGCGGCGTATGACGTGCCCGGTCGCGCGGTCGAGGTGGGTCAGGCGGGCCGGTCGGTAGCGGGTCAGGACGCGGTGGACGGTCGAGGGGACCAGGCCGAGCAGGTGGGCGATACGGGCCGGTCCCCAGCGGCGCAGGAGGCGGACCTTGATGATCCGGCGTTCGGTCCGGGTCGGTGTCCGGCGCGGCGTGTGATGGGGACGGCTGGAGCGGTCACCCATGCCCGCTTTTCGCCCAGGGCGCGGTAGCGGTCGGCCCATCGCTGGGCGGTGGTCGGTGAGACCTGGAAGCGTTCGGCGGCCCGGCGCAGGGGCCAGCCGTCCTCGACCACACAGCGGGGGCGGCGGGCTGGTCTGCTTGCCGGGAATCGGATCGCCATCAACGGGGTTGGTGGGGGATGAGCCGTTAATTGGAGGAACATGCGAGCGATTCAGGTGTACGCAGTGGGCGGTCCCGAGGTGCTGCAGGAGGCCAAGGTGGACCAGCCGCGGCCGGGTCCGGGCGAGGCGATCGTGGAGGTCGCCGCATCGGGGGTCAACTTCCTCGACGTCTACCACCGCGAAGGCCGGTACAGCCTCCCGCTGCCCTTCACCCCGGGCGCTGAGGGCGCCGGCACGGTCGTCGAAGTTGGACCCGGCGTCGCTGACGTCGCAGTCGGGGACCGGGTCGGTTGGGTGGAGATTCCCGGCACGTATGCCGAGCGGGCCGTCGTGGACTCCTCCCGGCTGGTGCCGCTGCCCGACGATATCGGCTTCGAGACAGCCGCCGCCGTGCTCCTCCAAGGCATGACCGCGCACTATCTCGTCAAGGACGCCTACCCGGTTCAGGGGGGCGACACGGTGCTCGTGCATGCGGCTGCTGGTGGCATGGGGCTGCTTTTGACCCAGCTCATCACCCATCTCGGCGGCAGGGTGATCGGCACGACGTCGACCACGGCGAAGGCCGAGCTGGCGAAGCGTGCCGGGGCCGCTGAGGTGATCCTTTCCTCCGCAGTCGACGATCTCGCAGCCGAGGTGAGGCGGCTCAACGGCGGTCAGGGACTGCCGGTTGTCTTCGACGGCGTCGGCGCGCACACCTTCGATGCGAGCCTCGCCAGCCTGCGAACCCGCGGCCATCTCGTGCTCTTCGGCGCGGCAAGTGGTGCCGTGCCGCCGTTTGATCCGATTCGGCTCGCCCACGGCGGTTCGCTGACCCTGATCCGGCCCAGCCTCGGGGACTTCATCGCCGATCGGTCCGAACTGCTCCGACGGGCCGCCGATGTGTTCGAGTGGGTGCGCTCCAAGGCGCTTGAGGTCACCGTAACGGGCCGCTACGCATTGTCCGAGGCCGCCCAGGCCCACAGCGATCTGGAGGCTCGGCGTACCACCGGCAAGCTGCTCGTCATACCCGATGCGGCCGCTATTGGACGCCGCGAGGAGACGCAGAGCTGATCGCGGGTGACGAGGTCGGGGATCTTGGAGACTGAGATGTCGAGGGCATGGCCGACCGCCATCGCCAAGATCCCCGACAGCGTCAGGCACTCAGCAGGCCAAGATCAAGTTCTGGCGGGTTTCTGGCGTATCTGGGTCACACCCCTTCAAGATCCCTCAGCCGAGACCTGGCTCACCCGTCCACAACCTCCCGGGACAGAACAGCTAGGGCGGCCTATAGGTTGCCCGGTATGACTGGACCGGGAACCGTCACATGGCCGCCTGCCCCGATACGGACCGAACGGCTCGTGCTCCGCGAGTCCGAGGCCCGAGACCGTGCGGCGTTCGTCGAGCTGTTCGCATCGCCCGAGGTGGGCACGTACGTCGGCGGCTCCCGACCGCGTGACGAGCTCGAACGCGGGATGCCCGAGGTGCCCGGACGGCGCCCCGGCCTCTTCGTGATCGAGCTCGACGGAGCGATGATCGGCATGATCACACTCGATCGGCGCGACGCGGGACGTCCGGGGCACGTCCGTCCGGAGCACGTCCGTCCGGAGCACGTCCGTCCGGAGCACGTCCGTCCGGAGGCCGGGGAGGCCGAGCTCGGTTACATGTTCCTGCCGCAGGCGTGGGGGTGCGGGTACGCCGCCGAGGCGTGCGCGGCGGCACTCGACTGGTTCGCCGACACACATCCCGGCGAGCCGCTGGTGCTCTCCACCCAGACCGCCAACGAGCGCGCGATGCGCCTCGCGGCGAAGCTCGGGTTCACCGAGGTGGAGCGGTTCGAGGAGTACGGCGCCGAGCAGTGGTTCGCCGTGTGGTCCCCGGTCACGCCGTCCGGTTGAGCCAGGTCGTATGCACGACGCTCCGGGGCCACCTCCCCTCTCTCCCGCCCCCTTCCCCGTCCCGTCTCCCCCGTCCCGGGACGTCTCAGGGGTCACGGGGGCGGACGCGGCACGGTCGGAGCCGCAGGATGTGCGGCAGTGGCGCGGCCGGGCGGCGGCTCGCGCCGGGGCCGGAGCAGTTCTACGGGGAGGACCCACGTCATGCGCAAGAGATTCGCAGCGATCTTCACGGCGGCCACGGCGGTCGCCGGCCTGGGTCTGTCGACGGCCCCGGCGCAGGCCGCGAGCGTCTACAACATCGAGATCAACATCGGCAACGGCTACTGCCTGGACATCCCGAACAGCCAGGCCTACCCCGGGCAGTTCGTCCAGCAGTGGTACTGCAACGGCACCGACGCCCAGAAGTGGAACGTCGTCGACGCGGGCTCGCAGTACTTCAAGGTCCAGAGCAAGGCCTGGCCGCAGTACTGCCTGAACAACTTCGAGTCCACCGCCGCCAGTGGCGGGCACATCAAGCTCTACGACTGCAACGACCCCACCGACTCCCTGTTCAACCGCAAGGGCGTGGAGAGCTTCGACCACTTGTGGAAGTTCCAGCCGAAGCTGGCGGCGACGACCTGCGTGAACATGTGGGGCGGCGACCAGGTGGGCGCGGTGGCGCGGCTGTTCGACTGCAACGACGAGAAGACCAACTCGTACTTCGACCTGTGGAACGTGTCCTCCATGTGAGGGAGCCGGCACGGAGACTGACTCACGCTGCGCGCCGAAGCTCCGCCGCGTCTGCGGCGTCTGCGGCGTCTGCGGCGCAGTCCGGGCACTGGCCCGGTTCCGGGGCGCGGAAGGCCGTTTCGTCGCAGGTGACGCAGAACTGGATCGGGTACGGGCCGGTGGCGCGGGACGGCGTGGGCAGCGGGGGCGGCAGGAGGCTGGTCAGGCGGTGGGACAGCAGGCCCGCCGGGTGCCTGAGCGTCTCGGGGAGCGCCCCGAGCAGGGTCCGCCGTACGGCCTCCGGGCTCGCGCCCCGGGCGAACCAGGCATCCACGGCCGGGGCGAGGTGCTGGACGTCCCGCGCGGAGAGCAGCATGCGGGGATCGTGCCGCCGCAGATCGAGAAGGAGTCGGGCGGCGGGACCCTCGGGGAGGGGGCCGGCCGGGCTTTTGCGCGCCGGCTTCCGCTCGGACTCGGCCTCGATCTCGGTCTCGGTCTCGGTCTCGGAGCCCGACGTGAGCTCGCGCTCGGGGCCGGTGTCGGTCTCGGGGTCGGTCTCGGGCTCGGTCTCGGGCTCGGGGTCGGTCTCGGGCTCGGGGTCGGGGTCGGGGTCCGCGGGGTCGTCAGCCTCAGCCGCGACCGCTGACCCGCCCGGCTGGTTGTACGAAACCGTCCGGGTCTTGATCTCGCCGTTGGGCTGACGCTCGCGCGTCCGGGAGAGGTAGCCGTGCGCCTCCAGCTCGCGCAGCGCGGCGGCGACGCGGATCTCGCCCTCGGGGAAGCGCCCGGCCAACGCCTTGATGCCGACGGGCGTGCCGGCGGGCAACGACTGGATGTGGACGGCGAGGCCGATCGCGGTCAGCGAGAGGTGCTCGTGCCGGGCGAGGTGGTTGCCGACGATCGTGTAGCGCGTGGTGTGCGGCACGTTGGCGTGGATGACGCCCGTGCGGGAAGAGGGCGCGCTAGGGTGCTGAGCATCCATCGGGAAGGGTCTACTTCCTGTTTGGTCAGGCCCTCGCCAGGATTGCGACTCCCGGTCGGGGGCCGAACTATTTTCAGTTCGGATCGCCGCGAGCATATGCCAGGCAACCACCCCAAGATCCAGCCCAGTTGGCAGAGTTCGCTCGTGTGGGTGACGCACCCTCAGGGGAACCACTCACAGCAGGTGGGGAGGGGTGGGTACTTGCCCTCAGTACTTAAAAGGACGTCGGGACGAACCGCGTCGCGGCTCCGAACGACCCGGCCGGGGCGCTTCGATCGCACACGTTGAGCGATGCTGACGCTACGCTCCGCGACATGAGCACTTGGGATTACGAAGACGCGGGCCTGCCCACGGACGCGCTGCAGATCCAGAGCATCACCATCACCCCGGACCCGCCGCAGCCGGGCAGTCCGGCGAAGATGACCATCAAGGCGACCGTCCAGGAGGCCATCGAGGAGGGCGCCTTCTACAACCTCACGGTCAAACTGGGCCTCATCAAGCTGCTGCAGAAGCAGATCGACCTCTTCGAGGAACTGCGCAGCGGCACCCTGACCGTGACCCCGGACCCGGCGGGCGGACCGATCAAGCCGGGCGAGGTGGAGCTGACGTACGCCCTGAACCTCCCGAGGGAGGTCCCGAAGGCCAAGTTCAACCTGGATGTGGCCGCGTTCAACGCGAACGAGGAGGACCTGGCCACCCTCAAGTTCAGGTTCGACTTCACGCGCTGACCACCGGGCCCGCACCCACCGCCCGCCGCGCGGGCACACCCCGGTAGCCAGGCACCCGCACCCAACGCCCGCCGTGTGGGCACACCCACGCTGCCGAGCAGCCGCACCCAACGCCCGCCGCGCGGGCACACCCCGGTAGCCGGGCAGCCGCACCCACCGCCCGCCGTGTGGGCACACCCCGGTTGCCAGGCACCCGCGCCCGCCGCCCGCCGTGTGGGCAATCGTCCCGCGGGGCGGGACGGGTGGGCACACGGGACGGCGCCCTCGGCGGCGCCTCCGCCCCTTGTGCCTGGACCCGCACCAAGCAGTGGCGGCGCACCTGTGGTGCGGGTTCAGGCGCGGAAGTCTAGGCCCGGCAAGGGGCGCCGTTCCGTTGTGCCCACCCGTTCCGCCCCTGGGGGTCCCCCCGGACGGAGTCTGGGGGAGGAACAGTTGCCCACAGCGGGGGCGGCGGGGCACGGAAGGCGCGGGGGCGCAGCCAGCGGCGGGGCGGGCGCCGAAGGCCCAGGGGCGCAGCCACAGTGGCGGCGGGGCACCGAAGGAGCGGAGCCAGCGGCGGTGCGGGCGCGGGCAGGGCGTCGGCGAGGGCGGCGTCCGGGAGCGCGAGGCGCCGGATCCCCGGGTGCGGAGATCCGGGCGAGAGCGCCGGGGCGCCAGGCGCCGAGACCCTGGCGGGCGCACCGAGACCCCAGGCGCCGAGATCCGGTGGGAGATTTCTTGCTTCGGGTCGCAACCTCGGGGGGTGACGGACGTCTGGTGGGTTGAAGGCGCCCTTCAGACCGTGTCCGTCCCCTTCCTCGGGAGAACCCCATGTCCAGCCACGTCAAGCGGAACCTCCGCCCCCGCCCCCGGATCCTGGGCGTCGTCGCCGGTGCCGCGCTCCTCCTCGGCGGCGGCTTCGTCGCGCAGGCCGTCGCCGACTCCGGCCCGAAGCCCGCCCCGGCCGCGCCGAAGGTCGCAGCCCCCGACGCCGCCCCCGAGGCCGCCCCGGCCCCGGCCGTCGCCCCGAAGGCCGCCAAGCCCCTCGCCGCCCCGGCTCCGGCCGTCGCTCCGAAGGTCGTCGCGCCCGGCAAGCCGGCGCCCGCGCCCGCGTCCGCCCAGGGTGCCAAGCCCGTGGCACAGCCCGCCCCCGCCGCGGCCCCCGCGGCCAAGCCGGCGGCGGCTCCGGCCGGCGTCGCGCCCCGCGTCATCCAGAAGTAGCCCCACGCGGTAGCACCGTGGAGTGGGCGACCGGGTCGGGCTTGCGCAGGTTTCGGTCCGGTCGTCCCTCCTTCCCGCAACGGAACGAGGACCGTGCAGTTGTCGTACGCCATATCCGTACCCGCAGCCGTACCCGACGACCGGCCGTCGCCCTGGTGGGGCCGGCTGCTCGCCCGCATCTCCCGGACCCGGACCCGGTTCGACGACGACGCGCCCGCGACCGTACGGGGGCGGGGGCGGCATCTGCATGCCGTGGGCGACTCGTACGACCACGAGCCGCCGCCCACCCTGACCGAGCTCTACCGCGCGCGACGGCTCGACATGGTGCGGCTCGCGCTCTTCCTCGTCGACGACCTGCACACCGCCGAGGACGTCGTCCAGGACGCGTTCGCCGCCGTGTGCCGGACGTACGGCACCTCCCTGCACGGGCTCCAGGACCCGGGCGCGTACCTGCACACCGCCGTGGTCAACGCGGCCCGCTCCGTGCTGCGCAGGCGTCGCACCGCGCGCGCGTACACCCCTCCCCACCCGGTCGCCGGGCCGCCCGTCGACGAGGGTCTGCTGCTCGCCGAGGAGCACCGGCACGTGCTCGACGCGCTCGGCGGGCTGACCCGCCGCCAGCGCGAGGTCCTCGTCCTGCGCTACTGGTCGGAGCTGACCGAGGCGCAGATCGCGCAGACGCTCGGCCTCTCGCGCGGCACGGTGAAGTCCACGGCGAGCCGCGCGCTCGACGCCTTGGAGAAGAAGCTGGAGGCGGGCCGATGAGACCGCATGCCGAGGGCCGCCAGGATCCCCTCACCGTCACGGAGGAGCGGCTGCGGGCCGCGTTCGCCGCCCGCGCCGCCCTCGTCACGTACCGGGATCTGCGTCACGACGAGCCCCCTCAGGGGCGGAGTCGGGGGCTGCGGCGGGTGCGTGGCCTCGCCTTCGCCTCGCTGGGCGCCGTCGCCGCCGTGGCGGCCGCGTACCTGCTGGTCGTCCTGGTGCCCGGCAGCACGGTCGCCCCGACCCCGGCGCCGCCCGCCCGCCCCCCGGGTATCAGCAAGTCCCCGGTCACGCCGACGCCCGCCGTGGTCGCCCCGTCCGTCGCCGGACCCGGGGCGGAGCCGAAGCCCGGGGCGGAGGCGGGACCTGAGGCCGAGCCGAAGCCCGGGGCGCCCTCGACGCCCGGGCGCGGGCCGAAGCCCGTCGGGCAGCCGTAGCGCGTCTCGTCGGGCATGCGAGAAGGGCCGGAACCCTCACGGGGGTTCCGGCCCTTCTCGGAAGGCTGTTCGCGCGAACTACTTCGCGGGGACCTCTTCGAGGCACAGCACGAACTTGTCCGACTCCAGCTGCTGCGCGAGCGCCGACAGCTCCGTGCCGCACTTGTTCACGTCGAAGGTGTCGTCGATGACCTTGACGACCTTGAACAGGTCGGCCTTGCCCGAGGAGCAGTCCGTGGTGTCGACCTTGGGGTCGTTGTCCGGGCCCGTCACGGTGACGCACTCGCCGGCCTTGGCGTGCACGGGGGCGTCGCCGGTGAGGTACGGCAGGCCGAGCTTCACGCCGAGGGCGAGGGCGATCGCGAGGACGACACCGCCGACCTTCTTGAGGATGCGGCTGCCCTTCTTCGCGGGGGCGGGCTGCTCCGAGGCGGCGGGCTGCTCGGGGGAGAGGGGCGCGGGCGGCGTCGTCATGAGGGATTCCTTGGGGGCGCGGACATGATCAGACGCGAAGATTACATGCAACAAAACGGTCAAAAGGGATCATGAAGGCGCACGGGTCGATCAGTTGTCGAGTCGTGATCCTGGCGTTCCGTCAGGATCACGGCCCCAGCTGCCGCTGGTGCTCCAGCACCCTCCGCAAGTCCGCCGGAAGCGGGTGATACGGGCCGTACGCGCGCTCCGCGTCGAACAGCAGCCGCTGGAGCTGGTCCTGCCCGGCCGCGTGCTCCCCCGTCGCCACGAGGAGCAGGGCGACCCGCTGCCGGATGTCGAAGGCGCGCGCCGGATCCCCCTCGTAGTACGGCAGGACCGCGCGGAACTCGGTGAGCGCGGCAGCCGTTTCCCCGAGCTGCTCCAGGCACAGGGCGGCGTCGTACCGGAACTGCAGGGCCTGCGGATCCGCCGCGCCCGCCTCCGCGTCGCGGTCCGCCGCGAGGCGGCGCAGCTCGGGCAGCGCGCGCCGGTACTGGCCGTCGTCCATCAGCGTGGACGCGTACTGCTTGCGCAGGATGCGGACGACCGGCGACCGCTCGCCGTGTTCTGCGGCGGCCGCGGGCAGGATCGCGCCGAGCATGTCCACGGCCTGGGTGAGCGCCCCCTCGCCGAGCAACCGCTTCACCTCGTCCACGGCGGCGGCGACATCGGGGCGGGCGGGGGGCGGCGGATACGAGGTCCTCGGGTCGGCCCGGGGGACGGTGGGCGGCACGGGCGGCGCGGGCGGCGGGGCCTGCACCGGAACGGCCTGAACCCCTGCCGGAACGGCCGTCGTGGGAACCGCGGCAGCCGGCGCCGCCGCCGGGCGGTCCGGCCAGGGCGCGTGCGGGCGGAGGAACGGCCGGGTCGGGTCCATCGGGCCCGCCGGGGCCCCGCGCGCGGGAAGCAGCGGCAGCAGGTGTTCGTACACCTCGTGCGCGCCGGAGGGCCGCTCCCTCGGGTCCTTGGCGAGCAGCCGGAGGACGAGCGCTTCGAGGGGCTCGGGGACTTCGGGCCGCAGCTGTCGGAGCGGTACGGGAGCCTCGTACAGATGCCGGTGGAGGACCCCGAGCGCGGTGGACCCGGCGAACGGCACGTTCCCGCTGAGGAGTTCGTGCAGCAGCACGCCGAGCGCGTACAGGTCGGTGGAGGGTCCGACGGCACCGCCCATGGCCTGCTCGGGCGCCATGTAGGCCGGGCTGCCGATGGGGGAACCGGTGTGGGTGAGGCGGGTGGTGTCGCTGTCGAGGACGGAGGCGACACCGAGGTCGAGGACGATGACCGAACCGTCGGGGCGGACCATCACGTTCCGCGGTTTGAGGTCGCGGTGCACGATCGGCACGGCGTGGACGGCGGCGAGCACGGCACACAGCTGCGCGGCGACACTGACCGCCCACTCCCAGGGGTACGGGTCGTGCTCGGCGAGATGGTCGGCGAGGTCGGCGCCCTCCACGTACTGCATGACGAGATACAGGTCCTCGCCCTCGCTGCCCGCGTCGTGGACGGTGACCAGACCGGGGTGGTCGACGTGCGCGGTCACCCGGCACTCGCGCACGAAGCGGCGGCGCAGCTCGTCGGCGGCGGTGGCGGGGCCCGTCATGATGGCCGGCCGGAGCAGCTTCACCGCGACCCGGCGGTCGAGCCTCCGGTCGTACGCCGTCCAGACCTGACCCATGCCGCCCTGTCCGATGACGGTGGCGAGCTCGTAACGCCCGCCGATGACCCGCCCGTTCACGCCCGACCGTCGCCTTCCCCGGTGTGCCGGAGCAGGTCGCTGAGCTCGTCGAGCTCGGCGCGGACCTGGTCGATGCGGTCGGCGCGAGGGGTGTTGGGGACGTGGGGGGCGGGGACGGGGACGGACGGGGCTTCGCCGAGGTACGGGTTCTGGGGTGCGACCCCATGGGGCGCGGTGACGGCGGTGCCGTACGCGTACCCGAGCGGGTGGTGCTGCGCCGGCGGCGTACGGAGCCGCTCGAAGTGGCGGATCTCCGCGACCAGGTAGTACGCGATCGAGCCGGCCGACAGGATCACGATCGCGCCGATCCCGAGGAAGGCCTCCAGATCGCTGCCCACCTCCTCACCCGTGACGGCGATGTACGTGAAGAGCGCGGCCGACCCGAGCAGGGCGAGCCCGAACAGCGCCCAGTCCCACGCCTTGCGGGTGACGATCGCGAGCCGCAGCAACGGCGCCCAGCCGAGGAAACCGCAGCTGAGCAGGGAAAGCGCGCAGAACAGCACGCGCAGAGCGACGAGCCCGCCGGGGGCGGGTCCCTTCGGCGATTGCGACGGCTGAGGCGACTGCGGGGCGTGCGGGGCCTGCGGAGGGCCGTACATTCCTGCTGCTCCTGCTCGAACGGATCGGGTGCGGAGACGAGCGTATACACCCGTTCGGACAACGGATCCGGGATACCCCGAACCGTTGCGGAGCGGAGTCCCCTGCGCGGAGTCCCCGAACGAGCCGCCGAACGAGTCCCCGAACGAGCCGCCGCGCGGAGTCGCCGAGCGAGCCGGACGGATCACGTGGCCGTCAGGGCGCCACCGTGCCGTCGGCCAGTCCGTCGTACAGCCCCTGGACCAGCTGGTCGCCCAGGCGGGAGGTCTCGCGCAGGGCGTCCTCGAAGGCGCCAAGGGCGCGGAAGCGGTCGCCGAAGCGGCGCTGCTCCGACAGGGGCAGGCGCGGGAGCTGGAGACGGCGGACGTCCACGCGGGTCGCGGTCGAGGCGTAGCTGCTGGCCTGCCGGGTGTTGGCGGTGGCCCGGAGGAAACCCGCCAGGAACCAGGGGTCGAGGGCCGCCGGATCGGGGCGCAACAGCTGGAGGTTGCGGCCGAGCGCGGCGCCCGCCGCCGAGTCGTCGACGACCCGGACCATCGCGCCACCGCCCAGGACCGGGACGACCACGTCACCGGCGGCCAGGAGGACCGGCTCCTCGGGCGGGCCGTCGGGCAGCGCGCCCGACGGCGGCCGCACGGCCAGGACGTCGTGGTCGGTGAGGACGGCGACCGGGGCGCCGGCCGGGGCCGTGCCCGCGCCGCCCGCGCGCAGCGTCAGGGCCCCGGCGCGCGCGAGTTCGCCGACCGTCGTGGTGGGCCGGCCGACGCCGACGGCGCCCGCCGGGTCCGTCATGGGCGGCGGCGTCAGCTCCCGCGTACGGCGCAGGGTCTCCGTCAGCCGCTCCCGGACCCCCGTCAGCTGGGCCGCGCCCTCGGCGGCGGCCGGAGGCGGCAGGTGCCGGGCGGGAGCCAGGTCCACGTCGTCGTCCAGCAGCTCGATCACGGGGACGGAGCGGCTCGCCCCCGGCGCCCCGGCCACGGTCCCGTCCCGGTCGAACGGCTTCCAGGCCTCCAGTACGGCGGTGTGCACGGCCGGCCAGTCGAGCCGGTCACGGCCCTGACCGTCCCTGGCCTGACCGGTGTGCTCGGAGGCGGTGTCGACGAGGAGGAGTTCGGCGGCGTGGCGTTCGCCCTGGACCGGCTTGCGCAGCACCCACAGATGCAGCGGGACGCCGTACGGGGGCGCCGCGCCGGCCGGGAGCGCGACGACGGCCCGCAGGGCGCCCCGGCGGAGCAGATCGGCGCGGATCCGGCGGCCCGAGCGGCGGGAGGCGGCGGCCGGCGGCATGAGGAGGACGGCGGTGCCGCCGGGGCGGAGCCGGGCGAGGGCGTGCTGCACCCAGGCCAGTTCGGACTCCGTGCGGGCGGGGAAGCCGTACTCCCAGCGGGGGTCGTAGGCGAGCTCGTCGTGGCCCCAGTTGCGTTCGTTGAACGGCGGGTGGCACAGGACGGCGTCCGCGGCCAGCGTCGGGAAGGCGTCGGCACGCAGGCTGTCACCGGTCCTGACCCGGATGTCGGCGTCGGTGGAGAGCGCCAGGCGCAGGGCGGTCAGCGCGGCGAGGTCGGGGTCGGCGTCCTGGCCGCAGACGGCACCGGGGTGCTCGACCGCGCTCAGCAGGCTTCCGGTGCCGGAGGCGGGATCGAGGACGGTGAGGGGGGTGGCGGGCGCCTTCCGGGTCGCCTTCCGGTTCGCCTTCCCCGACTCTTCTCCCGTTGCCTCTCCCGTTGCCTCTCCCGTCGCTTCTCCCGTTGCTTCCATGCGGGTTCCGGCTCCGGCCAGCGCCGCCATGAGGGCCGCGGGCCCGGGGGGCGTCAGCGTGTACTGGCGCGGGTTGGCGTCGAGGTGACGGCCGAGCAGGAACTCGAAGGCCTCCCGGACACCCGTCTCGGCCGCGAGCTCGGCGGCTCCCCGCAGCAAGGGCACGGAGGCCTTCAGCGCGGGCGCGGTGGGGGTGAGGACGGCCCGCTCCGGGCCGATGCGCTCGGTGAGCGTCTCCTCCAGGGCGACCGGCAGCACCTCCACGAGCCGCTCGTCCGGAAGCTCGGCCAGCGACGGCCAGGCCGCCGACCGGTCCCGTACGAGAAGGAGCGCGCAGCCCGCGTGCACGAGGGCGGTGACCGCGCCGGCCGGATGGCCCGCGATCTGCTGCCAGACGCGCTCGCGGAGCGGGACCTCGGCCAGTTTGCCCTGGTCGCGGAGCCATCGTTCGACCTCGGCGAGGGCGAAGGACGGGCTGGTCTCCGTGCCGCCCACGGGCTTGGGGAAATCGGGATGGCGGCGGCGCCAGTTGCTGACGGCGGCCCGGCCGACCCCGGCGAGCCGGGCGATCCCGGCGGCGGTCACCTCTGTTGCGCCCGACTCTGCTGCGCTCTCCGGCACCTGACCCATCTCCCTGGCTCACCCGCTGACGCGTCCTCGTGTGACTCCGATCTTACTGACGAACGCACGCCGCACCACTTCACAGCGTGAGCCGATCTGTTTCTCGTGAACCGTGTTGACTCGGTTCACAGCCTCTGGTCTGATTGACCCATCGCGCCAGACATCTTCTCTGTCCGGGAGGACACACCCATGTCGTACGACACCCAGGTTCCGCCTGCCGCGCCGCTCACGCCGATGCGCAACGGACTCGGCACCGCCGCCCTGATCCTCGGCATCATCGGCACGGTCTCCGGGCTGATCCCGCTCCTCTTCTGGCTGGCCGGCATCCTCGGCCTGATCGCCCTGATCCTGGGCCTCGTCGGCAAGGGCCGCGTCAAGCGCGGCGAGGCGAACAACAAGGGAGTGGCGCTCACCGGCGTCATCCTGGGCCTCGTGTCCCTGGTCCTCTCGGTCGTCGGCCTGGTCATCACGGTCACGGCCGTCAGCAACGCGGTCGACGAGCTCGACAAGAGCATCAAGGAGACGGCCCCGAAGGACCCGTCGAGCGCCCCGAGCAGCACCGCCCCGGCGGGCAAGGCCCCCGCGGACTCCCCGTCGAAGCCCCCGGCGGCCGACAAGGGCGACAGCCTGGCGGACGGCGACACCCAGGTCTACGAGGACGACGTCGAGGTCACGGTCTCGAACCCCAAGCCGTACACGCCCAGCGAGTACGCGGCCGGCCACACCAAGGGCAACAAGGCCTACCAGGTCACCGTCGTCGTCAAGAACGCCGGCAAGGAGAAGTTCGACGCCGTGGCCGTCATGGTGAGCGCGCGGGCGGGTCAGGACGGCGTCACGGCCGAGCAGGTCTTCGACGAGAAGGCCGGCACGGGCTTCGAAGGCACCGTCCTGCCCGGCAAGAAGGCCACCGTCACCTACGTCTTCGACGCCCCGAAGGACGCCAAGAACCTGACCGTCGAGGTCACCCCGGGCTTCGCCTACGACGCCGCCCAGTGGGAGCTGAAGCTCGGCTGACCCGGGTCGGTCCGCACCCTCCGCCTCCCTGCCCCGCCCCTCCCCCGTACTTCCCTCCTCGGAGACACCACCACCATGCGCGCAGCCACCCACCCCCGCCCCCGGACCCGTCGTACCGCTGTCGCCGCCCTGCTGTGCGCGACCGTCGCGCTCGGCGCCGCCGCCTGCGGCCCGTTCGGCGAGGACACGAAGCCGGCGGCGGGCCCGTTCGGGGACCTGACGGGGTCGCAGATCGTCGACAAGGCCTTCGCGGCGACGAAGGCGGCGAAGTCCCTGACCGTACGCGTCGACCTGAAGTCCCCCGACGAGCCGACGAGCGGCTTCCTCGCCCTCGACACCCGGGGGAACTGCGCGGGCACGCTGACACTGGGAGCGACCAGCACGGCCGAGCTCATCAAGGCCGACGACAAGAACGTGTACATGCGCTTCGACGAGGCCTACCTGCGGGAGCAGGTCAAGGAGGAGAGCCCGGAGGTGCAGGAGGCCACGCTCAAGGAGCTCAGGGGCCGCTGGCTGGAGGCGCCGCTGTCCGACCCCGACGCGAAGGACATGCTGCAGCTCTGCGACCTGAAGTCGCTCCTCGACGGGTTCGAGCAGGGTGCGAGCGGCATCGTGAAGGGCGAGGAGACGACCGTCGACGGGCAGAAGGCGCTGAAGCTGACGGAGCCGGGGGACAAGGGCGAGTCGTCCACGCTGTACGTGGCCACGGAGGGCACGCCGTACGTCCTGAAGATGGTCACGGTGGGCGGCGACGAGCCGGGGACGATCGCGTTCTCGCAGTACGGGAAGCCGGTCGTGGCGAAGGTCCCGGCTGCCAAGAACATCGTCAGGACCGACTGACCGGATGACACACGCGTACGCGTGAGGGGGCCGCTACCGGGGAGCGGCCCCCTCACGCGTGCGTACGTGGATCGAGCGTCAGATGGCGTGCCGGACCCACACATTGGGCTCGACGTAGACCGCGTAGCCGCGCGAGGCTTCGCAGTGGACGGGGACGAGTGCGCCCTCGACCTCGACCGGGCCGTCCGTGTCGAACGGGAGGCCGGTCCACTTGCGCCACTGCTCGACCGATCCGGAGACGGTCATCGAGGCCGGGGCCACCGCCTCGATGACCCCGCCCGCGCGGACGTGGACGCGCAGCCACGCGTCGTGCGGCAGGCCGTCGGCCTCACGCGTACGGAAGGCGTACTCGTGGATGGAGGCCTCGGCCTCCAGGTGCTTGCCGTTCGGGCGGACCGGGGCGACCAGCTCGGAGAAGCCGCGCCGCCCGGCGTTGTCCCGCATCGCGGCGAGCATCCGGTGCGAGAGGCCCTGGCCCAGGGCGCTCGTGTCGACCGTGATCTCGATGGCGCTGACGGTGTCGGCCTCCCGGCCGTGCTTCAGGTCGGAGAACGCCCAGAGCAGCACCTCGTCCCAGCCGCGCGGGGGCAGCTCGCGGCGCCCGTCCACGTCGAGGCGGAAGGGCACGCTGAAGCCACGGGCGACGACCTTGCCCTCGGCGTCGGTGGCCACGAGGACGTACTCCGGCAGCTCACGCACGATCCGCCCGATGTTCGCCCAGCCCACCGGGTCGTACATCATGAACTCGGGCCAGAGGTCGCGCATGCCCCACATCGGCCCTTCCAGTTCGGGGCGCTCGGCAAGGGTCGAGATGTTCAGGTCCATGCAGGCAGCGTAAAGATCGTTTTCCGGATGGGCCAAACGTTTTTTCTCCGGGCCCCGGTACGCGCTACGGAAGCTTTTGCTGCGGGCAGCCGGCGAGGACCCGCTTCATCGCGTCCCGCTCACCGCCCGTCACCCACACCCCGTACTTCTTCTTCACCGCGATCTGCCGTGCCACATACGTGCAGCGGTACGCCTTGTTCGGCGGCAGCCAGGTCGCCGCGTCGCCGTCGGACTTGCGGCGGTTGGTGGAGGAATCGACGGCGAGCAGGTTGAGCGGGTCGTTGGCGAAGCGGCGCCGGGTCTCCCCGTCCCACTTCTGCGCACCCTTCTGCCAGGCGTCGGAGAGCGCCACGACATGGTCGATGTCGACCTTGCTGCGGCCCCGGACGTAGGGGACGGTGGTACCGGTGTACGGGTCGTCGGTGAGCGTGCCGGAGGCGACCTTGCAGCGGCCGTCCGTGAACCGGACGCCGGCCAGATCGCGCTTGAGGATGTCGTCGCGGGTGCCGCAGCCGTTTCCGTCGACGTCCACCCAGGCGCGGCCGAACTTCTCCCGCTCGTAACCGGTCTTCGGGGCGCGGCCCTTCACGGTGAGCGTGTCCACGGCGGCGAGCGCCGTCCCGCGCGCGGCGGGCTTGCCGGCCGCGCCACCGCCGGATTCCGGGCTGTCAGCTCCGGGTGAGCAGGCGGTGGTTATGAGCGCGGCGACGGCAAGCGCCGAGGCGGCCAGGGTCCTTCGATACGTCAGCACCCTGGAATCCTAGGCCGGACGGTACGGGGGCCTTCGCCCCCTTGGTCCCGAATCCGACGGACCGAAGGCCCTGGGAACCGATCGGCACGACACCCCTACGGCCTTTGCCGTGTCACACCTTGCCGATGCCGAGGGTGTTCTCGGAGGGCAGCAGGCCGGAGCCGATCGCGGCCAGCCAGGGGCCGCCGAGCAGCTCGGCGAGCCGGGCGGTGTCGTCCGGGCCGAGAGCGACCCAGGGGGCGGCGGCCAGCTCGTCCGTACGCCGCTCGACCTCGGCGCGCAGGGCACGGCCGGCCTCGGCGGGAGCCCCGTCCGGGTGGAGGAATCCCCGGGCGGCCAGGCGCTCCCGCGCCGCGGCCCACTCCGCACCGCTCCAGCCGCGGCTCTCGAAGACGGGCTCGGGCGCGGCGCCGATCGCCGCGAAGGAGACGAGCGCCTCGACGGGGTCGAGCCCGGCCTCGGCCAGGGCGGCGAGGTGCCCGTCGCCCCGGTGCTCGCGCAGGACCGTCGCGGCCTGCCAGAGGACGAGGTGCGGGGCCTCGGGCCAGGGCAGCTCGGCGTTGGCGGCGGCGAGGGGGCGGCTGGGGCGGCGCACATCGGAGTCCACGGTCGCCCCGGAGTCCGGGGTCGCCTCGGCGGCGCGGCGGGCGAGTGCGGCGGCCTCGGCGAGTTCGGCGCTCCCGACCGTCTCCTCCCCCAGGACCGTCCGGTACGTGCGGTCGACGGCGCGGAGCCGGGCGGCGAGGACCTCGGCCGGGGCGGCGGTCGCCCAGCCGGCGGGGACGTACCGGGCGACCATCGCGGGGCTGAAGCTGTAGAAGGTGTCGGCCACCCGGTCCGGGCCGGCCGTGCCGAGGGGCGCGGCGCGCCAGGCGAAGTAGGAGGGCCAGCGCTCGGCGGTGTCGTAGCCGAGGGCGGCGGCCTCCTCGAAGGCCTCGGGGGCGTAGTAGAGCAGGGCGTGCAGGGGTTCGAGCAGGTGCCACATCTGACGTACGCGTCCGGATTCCACAGCGTTCTCCTCTTCGTTCTCTTCGCCCGCTCGCTATCTTGTCACTGACTAGATAGTGAGCCGCCCCCTCGAACTTGTCAATGACTAGATGACGGCTAAGCTGCTGCCATGACGAGCACGAGTCGGGGCACGAGCACGGGTCAGGGCACGAGCCGGAGCTCCTACCACCACGGCGACCTGCGGCAGGCCGTCCTCGACGCCGCCCTCGACGTCATCGCCGCCGAGGGCCCCGGGGCGCTCAGCCTGCGTGACCTCGCGCGCCGCGCGGGCGTCTCGCACGCCGCGCCCGCCCACCACTTCAAGGACCGCACCGGGCTCCTCACCGCGCTCGCCACCGAGGGGTACGGGCTCCTCGCCGAGGCCCTCTCCTCCGCGCCCGAGCTGCGCGAACGCGGGGTGCGGTACGTGCGGTTCGCCGTCGAGCACCCGGCCCACTTCCAGGTCATGTTCCAGCCGGAGCTGCTGCGCGCCGACGACCCGGACCTGCTCGCCGCCAAGGAACGCGCCTCCGCCGAACTCCGCGCGGGCGTAGCCGACCTGACGGACGTCCCCGACGCCCGTACGGCAGGCATCGCGGCCTGGTCGCTCGCCCACGGTTTCGCGACGCTGCTCCTCACCCACAACGTGGCGGGCGCGGTGGGCGACCGGGACCCGGAGGAGTACTTCCGCTCGCTCACCGGCCTGCTCTTCACCACGCAACTCCCGCCCGCCGAGCCGCCCGTCGAGACGCCCGTGAAGCCCGTCGAGACGCCCATCGAGATGCCCATCGATACGAAGGCGCGGGAATAGCCCGCGTCGGTCAGCAATTGACGGATGACATGAGAACCACGAACACCCTCCGTCGTACCGCGCTGGCCCTGCTCACCACGGCCACCCTCGCCTTAGGGCCGGCCGCCACCGCCACCCCCGACCACGCGACAACGGGATCCGGAGCGTCCTGGCGCGGCGCCTGGGCCGCGTCCCCGCAGGCGCCGAGCGCACCCCTCGGACCCAACTGGTCGGGGCAGGGCTTCGACAACCACACCGTCCGGCAGGTCGTCCGCGTCACCGCCTCCGGTACGCGGGCCCGGATCGAGCTGAGCAACCGTTACGGCACCACCCCGCTGCGCATCACCGGCGCGACCGTCGCCCGTACGGCCAAGGGCGGCGCGGTGCAGCCGGGTTCGGTCCGCACCCTGCGCTTCGACGGGCGTTCGTCCACCACGATCCCGGTCGGCGGCACCCTCCTCAGCGACGGCACGCCGTTCCCGGTCAAGGCCCTCGAATCGCTGACCGTCACCCTCTATCTGGCGGGCGAGACCGGCCCCGCCACCTTCCACCAGTTCGCCGGTGCCACCAGCTACCGGGCCGACGGCGACCACCGCGCGGACGTGAACGGCACGGCCTTCAAGGAGACCGGCACATCCTGGTACTTCCTCTCCGGCGTCGAGGTCACGGGCGGCCGTGACAGCGGGCGCCGCGACGGCATCGTCGCCTTCGGCGACTCGATCACCGACGGCGTGGGCTCCGCGACGGACGCGGACAACCGCTACCCGGACGAACTCGCCGAACGCCTGGCCGCGGCCGGTCACCCGCGCGCCGTCCTGAACCAGGGGATCGCCGGCAACCAGGTCGTCAACGACACGACATGGGCGGGCGAGAAGGCGCTGACCCGCTTCCGCGAGGACGTCCTGAACGAGCGGGGCGTCCGTACGGTCGTCCTCCTCGAAGGCATCAACGACATCGGCGGCAGCACGGTGAGCTTCCCCGCCGAGCCCACCCCCGACGTCTCCGTGACCGAACTGATCAAGGGCCACCGCACACTGATCCGCCAGGCCCACGCGAAGGGCCTGAAGGTCATCGGCGCGACCCTGACCCCGGTCAAGGGCTCCTTCTACGACACCCCGGCCAACGAGGCGAAGCGGGACGCCTTCAACGACTGGGTGCGCACCTCGGGCGCGTACGACGCGATCGTCGACCTCGACCACGCGGTCGCGGACCCGACGGACCCGGACCGCATCCTCCCCGCGTACGACTCGGGCGACGGCCTCCACCCGAACGACGCGGGCTACCGCGCGATGGCCGAGGCGCTGGACCTGGACGAGCTGTAGTCCCCGGTCGGGGGTGCGCCCACGGCGCACCCCCACCTCCCCTACGCCTACGCCTACGCCTACGCCTACGACCCGAGGATCGTCGTCAGGAACTCCCCGGTCCACGCGAGCAGTTCGCGACCGACCACCGGCTTTCCGCCGATCTTGCCCGACGTCGGGCGCGGGACCAGGATCTGGTGGACCGCCGGCTTGATCACCGTGCGCGGGTACAACCGCTTCAGGCGCAGTTCCTGCGACTCGCGAAGCTCCACCGGGGCGAAGCGGATGTTCGCACCCTGGAGGACGATCTCGCCGACGCCGCACGCGCGGGCCAGCATGCGGAGGCCCGCCACCAGGAGGAGGTTCTCGACGGGTTCGGGCAACTTGCCGTAGCGGTCCGTGAGTTCCTCGCGCACGGCCCTGATGTCCTCCTCCGAGTTCGCCGAGGCGATCGAGCGGTAGGCCTGGAGCCGGAGCCGCTCGCCCGGTGCGTAGTCGTGCGGCATGTGGGCGTCGACCGGGAGCTCGATCTTGACCTCCAGGGGAGCCTCCTCCTCGACGCCCCCCTCCATCTGCGCCCGGTAGTCCGCGACCGCCTCGCCGACCATCCGTACGTACAGGTCGAAGCCGACGCCCGCGATGTGGCCGGACTGCTCGCCGCCGAGCAGGTTGCCCGCGCCACGGATCTCCAGGTCCTTCATCGCCACGTACATGCCCGCGCCCATCTCGGTGTGCTGGGCGATCGTCGCGAGCCGCTCGTGCGCGGTCTCGGTGAGCGGCTTCTCCGGCGGGTACAGGAAGTACGCGTAGCCACGCTCCCGGCCACGGCCGACGCGGCCGCGCAGCTGGTGGAGCTGCGAGAGACCGAAGTTGTCGCCGCGCTCGACGATCAGGGTGTTGGCGTTGGAGATGTCGATGCCCGATTCGACGATCGTCGTGGAGACGAGGACGTCGAACTTCTTCTCCCAGAAGTCGACGACGACCTGCTCCAGGGCCGTCTCGGACATCTGGCCGTGGGCGGTCGCGATCCGCGCTTCGGGGACGATCTCGCGCAGCCGCGCCGCCGCCCGGTCGATCGAGTCGACCCGGTTGTGGATGTAGAAGACCTGGCCCTCGCGCAGGAGTTCACGCCGGATCGCGGCGCCGATCTGCTTCTCCTCGTACGGGCCGACGAAGGTGAGGACCGGGTGCCGCTCCTCCGGCGGGGTGGTGATCGTCGACATCTCGCGGATGCCGGTGACCGCCATTTCGAGCGTACGGGGGATGGGGGTGGCCGACATGGTGAGGACGTCGACGTTGGCGCGGAGCTTCTTCAGCTGCTCCTTGTGCTCGACGCCGAAGCGCTGCTCCTCGTCGACGACGACCAGTCCCAGGTCCTTGAACTTGGTCTCGGACGCGAAGAGGCGGTGGGTGCCGATGACGACGTCGACCGAGCCCTCCCGCATGCCCTCCAGGGTCGCCTTCGCCTCCGTGTCGGTCTGGAAGCGGGACAACGCCCGTACCTTCACCGGGAACTGGGAGTAGCGCTCGCTGAACGTGCCGAAGTGCTGCTGCACGAGCAGCGTCGTCGGCACGAGGACCGCGACCTGCTTGCCGTCCTGGACCGCCTTGAACGCCGCCCGTACCGCGATCTCCGTCTTGCCGTAGCCGACGTCGCCGCAGATCAGGCGGTCCATGGGGACGGTCTTCTCCATGTCCTCCTTCACCTCGGCGATCGTGGACAGCTGGTCGGGCGTCTCCGCGTACGGGAAGGCGTCCTCCAGCTCGCGCTGCCACGGGGTGTCGGAGCCGAAGGCGTGGCCGGGGGCCGCCATGCGCGCCGAGTACAGCTTGATGAGGTCGGCCGCGATCTCCTTGACGGCCTTCTTCGCGCGCGCCTTCGTCTTCGTCCAGTCCGCGCCGCCGAGCCGGTGCAGGGTCGGCGCCTCGCCACCCACGTACTTGGTGACCTGCTCCAGCTGGTCGGTCGGGATGTACAGCCGGTCGCCGGGCTGGCCGCGCTTGGCGGGGGCGTACTCGACGAGGAGGTACTCGCGGGTCGCGCCCTGCACGGTCCGCTGGACCATCTCCACGTACCGGCCGACACCGTGCTGCTCGTGC
Source organism: Streptomyces sp. NBC_01077 (assembly GCF_045162855.1). Classification (NCBI taxonomy): domain Bacteria; kingdom Bacillati; phylum Actinomycetota; class Actinomycetes; order Kitasatosporales; family Streptomycetaceae; genus Streptomyces; species Streptomyces sp. NBC_01077. The sequence continues at coordinate 4,213,924 of NZ_CP108669.1, forward strand.
ACGATGTAGTCGCCGACCTCCAGGGTCAGCGGGTCGATGGTCTTGCGGCGCTTGGCCGGCATCCGCTGGCCGTCCTTGCCGGCCGCCTTCTGGCCGGACAGGTCGGTCTCGGTGAGGACGGCGAGCTTGAGGGCCGCGTCGACGAAGCCGAAGTCGATGGAGCCGGTCGACACGTGCACGACCGACGGCGAGATCTCCGCCAGGTCCGCGTCGAGACGGGCCGCGATGCCCTCGCCGCCGAGGACCTCGACCGTACGGGTCGCCGGGCCGTGGGCCTCCGTGACGTAGACCGTGCGCCAGCCGTCGGCCAGCCAGCCCTTGGTGTCGGCGAGCGCACGTGCGGTGTCGCCCCGGTACGACTCGGGGGCGTGCATCCCGAGCGTCAGGGTGTCCCCGTCGGAGCCGTCGGCCGTCGCGTCGGCCGCGAACGGCGACACCGACCACCAGGCCATGCCCAGCTCGCGCGCCCGGTCCCGGACGTCCGCGATCCCCCACAGCGAGGCCGCGCCGACGTCGATCGGGGCCTCGCCGCCACCGGCCGTGGCCGCCCAGGACGCCTGGAGGAACTCCTGGGAGGTCGCCACCAGGTCCGAGGCCCGCGTCCGCACCCGCTCCGGGTCGCAGACCACGGCCATCGCGCCCTTCGGCAGGACGTCGAGCAGCAGCTCCATGTCGTCGACGAGGACCGGCGCGAGGGACTCCATGCCCTCGACCGCGATCCCCTCCGCGATCTTGTTCAGGAGTTCGCCCAGCTCCGGGTGGGCCTCGGCGAGCGCCGCCGCCCGCTCGCGCACGTCCTCGGTGAGCAGCAGCTCACGGCAGGGCGGCGCCCACAGCCCGTGCTCGGCGACCTCCAGGGACCGCTGGTCGGCGACCTTGAAGTAACGGATCTCCTCGACGTCGTCGCCCCAGAACTCGATCCGGAGCGGGTGCTCCTCGGTCGGCGGGAAGACGTCCAGGATGCCGCCGCGCACGGCGAACTCGCCGCGCTTCTCGACCAGCTCCACGCGGGAGTACGCGGCGGCCGCCAGGCCCTCCACGATCTCGTTCAGATCCGCCGTCTGCCCGGACCGCAGCGCCACCGGCTCCAGGTCGCCGAGGCCCTTGACCTGCGGCTGGAGCACGGAGCGGATGGGGGCCACGACCACGCTCACGGGACCGGCCGCCGGGTCGTCGTCCCGGGGGTGCGCGAGACGGCGCAGTACGGCCAGACGGCGGCCGACGGTGTCGGAGCGGGGCGAGAGCCGCTCGTGCGGCAGGGTCTCCCAGGAGGGGTACTCGACGACCGTGTCCGGGTCGAGCAGTGACCGCAGCGCGGCGGCCAGGTCCTCGGCCTCCCGCCCGGTCGCGGTCACCGCGAGCACCGGCCGCCCCGAGTCCCGGGCGAGCGCGGCGACGGCGAAGGGCCGCGCGGCCGCGGGCCCGACCAGGTCCACGTGCGGGCGGTTCCCGTCGGCAGCGGCCTTCACCGCCTCGGCGAGGGCGGTGTCCTTGACGACTACATCGAGCAGGCCGTGCAGGCTCATGAAGCTTTCCATCCCGAGGGGTGACGGGGGCGGGCAACGCGAACAGCCCGACACGTCGCACGGGCCGGGGTGTCCAGCGTACGACGCGCCACGGACACCCGCTCCTGAAGCACGACCCGGCCGCCCCCGCGTGCGGCCATCCGCCCCACCCCCGTGTGGGCGGATGACCGCAGCTCTCACCCACCCCCGTGTGGGCAGTCGTCCCGCATGGGGGTCCCCTGCGGAACGAATGCCCACAACACGCGGGGTGGGCGCCGCCCCAGCGGGGCGACGCCCACAACGGGTGGGCGCGCTACTCGCTCGCGATCGCGTTCAGGACGTTCATCCGGCCCGCGCGGAACGCCGGGACCAGGGCCGCGAACAGGCCCACGAAGGCCGAGCCGACGAAGACCGTCAGGATCGTCGACCAGGGGATCTCCAGGACACCGAGACCCTCCAGGGCCAGCAGCTTCTGAGCGGCCGTTCCCCAGCCCATGCCCAGGCCGAGGCCGAGCAGCGCGCCGAACAGGGCGATCACCACCGACTCCAGGCGGATCATGCGGCGCAGCTGACGGCGGGAGAGGCCGACGGCCCGCATGAGGCCGATCTCCCGGGTCCGCTCGACGACCGACAGGGCCAGGGTGTTCACGACACCCAGGACCGCGACGACGATCGCCAGGGCGAGGAGCCCGTACACGATGTTGAGCAGCTGTCCGACCTGGTCCTGCAGCTGTTCCTTGTAGTCGGCCTGGTTGCTCACCTTGTACTGCGGGTACGGCGCGAGCGCGTCCTTGAGGGCCTGGTACGCCTGGGTCTCCTGGCCGTCCTTCGCGCTGGCGAGGATGAGCAGGCTCTGCGGCATCCGCTCGGCGGGGACGTACTCGGCGAGGGTGCTGATGTTGATGTACATCGCCCCCTTGTCGACCTGGCCGGTGTCGGCGGTGATCGCCGCGACCTTCAGCTTCGCCTTCTCGCCGCCCTTGAAGGCGAGGGTCAGGACGTCGCCGACCTTCACCGCGTGCTCGGTGGCGTAGTCGCTGCCGACCGACATGGCGCCCTTGCCGTACGCGTCGGTGAGGGTGCCGGAGGTGGTCTCGCGGCGCAGGTCCTTGACGTACGACGGTTCGGTGGCGGCCAGGTCGGCCTTCGTGGTCTTCCCGCGCGGGTCGGTGACGGTGGCGTCGACCCACTTGTACTCGGTGACGTGGTCGATGCCGGGGGCCTTCTCCAGTGCGGCAGCGGCCTGCGGCACGATCGGCTGCCCGGTGCCGGACTGCACGATGAAGTCGGCGCCGACGGACCGGTCCAGCTCGTCGGTGGCCGAGGCGACCATCGAGGAGCCGACGACCGACAGGGCGGCGACGAGCGCGAGGCCGATCATCAGGGCCGCTGCGGTGGCGCCGGTGCGACGCGGGTTGCGGAGCGCGTTCCGCTCGGCCATCCGGCCGACCGGGCCGAAGATCCGCAGGACGACGACGCCCAGGGCGCGGACGACCGCACCCGCGAGGAGCGGGCCGACGACGACGAAGCCGAGGAGGGAGAGGAGGACGCCGAGGCCGAGCCAGAGGGAGCCGGGACCGGCCTCCTCGGCGCGGGACGCCGCCACGAGCGCGGCCGCTCCCGCGGCGGTGAGGGCGAGACCGATGCCGCCGCGCACCCGGCCGGCCCTGCCGTCGGCGGGCGTGCCCGCGTCACGGAGGGCCGCCATCGGGGAGACCTTCCCGGCGCGACGGGCCGGGATGTAGGCGGCGAGGACGGTGACGACGATGCCGAGGGCGAGACCGACGGCCGGGGTCGTCCACGCCACCGTGAGGTCGCGGGTCGAGAGCTCCATGCCCACCGAGGACATGAGCTTCATGAGGCCGACGGCGAGCCCGATGCCCGCGCCGACACCGGCGACCGAGCCGAAGAAACCGAGGAGCAGCGCCTCGACGAGGACGGAACGGTTCACCTGCTTGCGGCTGGAGCCGATGGCCCGCATGAGGCCGATCTCGCGGGTGCGCTGGGCGACCAGCATCGAGAAGGTGTTGACGATGAGGAAGATGCCGACGAGGAAGGCGATTCCGGCGAAGCCGAGCATCGCGTACTTCATGACGTCGAGGAAGCCGGCGACGTCCTCGCGGCCCGCGTCGGCGACCTCGGCGGCGGTGTGCAGCTTGTAGCCGTCGCCGATCGAGGCGGCGATGTTCCGCTTGAGCGCGTCGTCGCTGACACCGGGCTTCGCGTCGGCCTGGACCTGCGTGAACAGGCCTTCCTTGCCGAGGAGTTCGCGCTGCGCGGTGGCGGTGTCGAAGTAGACGAGGGTGGCGCCGGGGTTGGTGACCTTGAAGTCGACGATGCCGGAGATCTTCGCGGTGAAGTCGCCGTCGACGGCGATGGTCCGCAGCTCGTCGCCGATCTTCAGGCCGTGCTTCTCGGCGGTGGCGCCGTCGACGACCACGTCGGTGGGGCCGCGCGGCTCGTGGCCGGAGACGAGCTCCACCGAACGGAGCTCGTTGGGGCTCCAGTTGAGGGCGATGGTCGGGGCGCCGCTGGTGGGCCCGACGTTCTTGTTCCTCGCGTCGACGACGGTGACGCTGGTGGAGGCGATCGCGCCCTGCGCGGCCTGGACGCCCTCCGCCTTCCTGACCTGCTCGACGAGCGAGGCGGGGAGGGACTCGGGGCGGCCGGACTGCGGGGTCTCGTCATCGGACGCCGCGCCCTTGGGGCTGACGCTGACGTCGGAGGCGGTCGACGCGAAGAGCTTGTCGAACGTCGTGTTCATGGTGTCGGTGAACACGAGGGTGCCGCTGACGAAGGCGACGGAGAGCAGGACGGCGATGGCGGAGAGCGCCATGCGGCCCTTGTGCGCGAAGAAGTTGCGCAGCGAGGTCTTCAGGACACTCATGACGTCCGCCCGCGCGCGTCGAAGTCCTTCATGCGGTCGAGGACGGCGTCGGCGGTCGGCCGGAGCATCTCGTCCACGATCCGCCCGTCGGCGAGGTAGAGGACCCGGTCCGCGTAGGAGGCGGCGACCGGGTCGTGCGTGACCATGACGATCGTCTGCCCCAGCTCGTCGACCGAGGTGCGGAGGAAGCCGAGGACCTCGGCGCCCGCCCGCGAGTCCAGGTTTCCGGTCGGCTCGTCCCCGAAGATGATCTCGGGCCGGGCGGCGAGCGCGCGGGCCACGGCCACGCGCTGCTGCTGACCGCCGGACAGCTCGTTCGGGCGGTGCTTGAGCCGCTCGGAGAGACCGACGGTGTCGACGACCCGCCGCAGCCACTCGGCGTCCGGCTTGCGGCCGGCGATGTCCATCGGCAGCGTGATGTTCTCGATCGCGCTCAGGGTCGGCAGCAGGTTGAACGCCTGGAAGATGAAGCCGATCCGGTCCCGGCGCAGCTGGGTGAGCTTCTTGTCCTTGAGGCGGGTGATCTCGGTCTCGTCGAGGTAGATCTCGCCGCTGGTGACGGTGTCGAGCCCGGCGAGGCAGTGCATCAGGGTCGACTTGCCGGAACCCGACGGTCCCATGATCGCGGTGAACTGTCCGCGGGCGATGTCGACGTCGACGGAGTCCAGCGCGACGACCCGGGTCTCCCCGGAGCCGTACGCCTTGACGACCTGACGCGCCCGCGCGGCGACGGCCGTACGCCCTCCAGTACCCCCGTGCCTGGGGATGGTCACAGCCGTGGTCACGGTTTTCTCCTTGGAGCAGTGGGTGGGTCGAGCTGGGTTTGTAAGTTCAAGTTAAGAAGCCGGAACGGCCCTTCTCCTCCTCCGCCGGGACGAACGGCCCCTGGCCCGTATGGGGGAGATGCCCCTAGGGGTTCCTCCACCCGTGGTCGGGGTGGGACCCTGACTCCGAACATTTAGGTGTACGAAGAAAGGAATGCCGCGGTGACGGAGCCGTACGTGAAAGGGGTCGCGACGGCAGGTCCGACCACCCCAGCCGCCCGCCGCGGACCCGTAGTGGCCGCCCTCATGCTCGGCATGGGACTCGCCGCCATCGACGGCACCATCGTGTCCACCGCCGTCCCCCAGATCGTCGGCGACCTCGGCGGACTCGCCGTCTTCTCCTGGCTGTTCTCCGGCTATCTGCTCGCCGTCACCGTCACCCTGCCCGTGTACGGAAAGCTCAGCGACACCTTCGGCCGCAAGCCGGTCCTCATCGCCGGAGTCGTCCTCTTCCTCATCGGCTCCCTGCTCTGCGCCGCCGCGTGGAACATGACCTCCCTCATCGCCTTCCGCGTCGTCCAGGGCCTCGGCGGCGGCGCGCTCCAGGGCACGATCCAGACCATCGCCGCCGACCTGTACCCGCTGAAGGAACGCCCCAAGATCCAGGCGAAGCTCTCCTCCGTATGGGCCGCGTCCTCGGTCGCGGGCCCGGCGGCCGGCGGCCTCCTCGCGGGCTACGCCGACTGGCGCTGGATCTTCCTGATCAACCTGCCGGTGGGGCTTGTGGCGTTGTGGCTGATCGTCAGGCACCTGAAGGAACCGGAGCGGGCGGCCCCCCGGGACCCCGGGACGCGCGTACGGATCGACTGGGCCGGAGCCCTCGCGATCTTCGCCACCGGAGCCCTGCTCCTCACCGCGCTCGTCCAGGGCGGCGTCGCCTGGCCCTGGCTGTCCGCCCCGTCCCTCGGCCTCCTGGCCGGAGCGGCCGCCCTCGGCGCCGTCACGGTGGTCGTCGAACGGCGCGCGGCCGAACCGATCATCCCCGGCTGGGTCTGGCGCCGCCGCACGATATCCGCCGTCAACCTCGCCCTCGGCGCGCTGGGCCTGCTCATGGTCGCGCCGACCGTCTTCCTGCCGACGTACGCCCAGTCCGTACTGGGCCTCGGGCCGATAGCCGCCGGATTCGTGCTCTCGGTGATGACCCTGAGCTGGCCCATCACCGCCGCGCTCTCCAACCGGGTCTACGGCCGGATCGGCTTCCGCCTCACCGCCGTCATCGGCATCTCCCTCGCGCTGCTCCTGCTGCTCGCGTTCCCGTTCCTGCCGTTCCCCGGGGAACCCTGGCAGCCCGCACTCCTCATGCTGCTGCTCGGCGGAGCACTCGGCCTCTTCCAACTGCCGCTGATCGTCGGCGTCCAGTCGACCGTCCCGTACGAGGAACGGGGCACGACCACCGCGTCGGTCCTCTTCTGCCGCCAGGTCGGCCAGAGCGTGGGCGCGGCGCTCTTCGGCGCCGTGGCGAACGGCGTCCTCGCCGCCCGCCTCGGCGGCGGCGACCTCGACACCCTGGCCCGCGCCCTAGACGCCCCCGACTCCCTGACGGCCGAGGCCATGGACCACCTGCGCCGGGCGGTCGACACGGCGGTGGACTACGTCTTCGTGGGCGCGGCGGGAGCGGCGGCCCTCGCACTCCTGGTCCTGCTCACCCTCGCGCCGCGCCGCTTCCCGGTCCTGAAGGAGGCGGCGGGGGGCGACCGGGGCGAAGAGGCACACGCCTAGTGCGGTGAATCGCGGCGGACCCGCGAGCCCGCCGCGGAATCAGATGTCGCCCTGGACCAGGGCGTGCAGATGCTCGTCGTGCCATCCGTCGGCGTGCAACAGCGCACTGCGCATGGTCCCTTCGATGGAGTAACCCGCCTTCTCCGCCACACGGCAGGAGGCCACGTTGGCCACCGAGTGGCACAACCGAAGGCGATGCAGGCCGAGATCGTCGAAAGCCCACCGACTGACACGCTCCGTCGCCTCGACGGCGACGCCCCCGCCCCGTGCCTCGGGCAGCAGCCAGTAGAAGATCTCGGCACCGCCCCCCGCGAGATCGATGTCGCCCCAGCCGATCAGACCCGCCGCCGCGCCGCCCGGCCGGGCGATGGCCCAGATCGCGCTGAGCTCGTCCTGCCACCGCCGGCACATGGCCTCGATCCTCCGATGCGCTGCCTCCGGGGAGTCCACCAGCAGACGGTTCCAGTGGCGGATCGCCTGATCCCGACCGGCGGCGAGCAGGGCGTCGGCATCGTCGAGCCGCCAGGGACGCAGCTCCCACCCGCTGGACAGTCCGAGTACGGGCTGCTCCATGTCGGCCAGACGGCCGGCGGGAACGACGGGCGGTATGGGCGAGGAAGAGATCATCGCGGCATCGTGCCACACCGCCGCAGCCGGAAAGAGCCCTGCCTGTCTCCTGCGGGTCACGGAGGCGCCACGGCCCGGTAGCCCGGATCGAGGTGGGCGACACCCGCGCCGAGCGCGTACCGCCCCGACCCGGACAGCTCACCGGCCCCCGTCCGGAACTCTCGGACGGGGGCCGGGGGTTGCTGCTCGTCGACGCGCTCGCCGACCGCTGGGGCTGGTGCCCGAGGCTCGGGGGCGCCGGGCAAGACGGTGGGGGCGGAGTGCGCCCTCACCTGAGGGGCAGGGGCTAGAAGGCGGTGTTGTAGGGCGAATCCTGAGTCAGGCTCACACGGGCGCCCGGCTTGAAGGGGGCCCGCCAGTCGCCCGTCCCCGCGTAGAAGACCTCGTCGCCGTTCGAGGCGACCAGGTCGGCGCGTCCGTCGCCGTTGGCGTCACCGACGGCGGTGAGGCCGCTGAAGCCGCCCCACCCGGCGCCCACCTTCGTACGGGCGGCGAACGTGCCGTCGCCCTTGCCGAGGTAGAGCCAGAGGACGCCGGCCTTGTCGCGGGCGACGAGGTCTCCGGCGGGGCCCCCAGCGAGGTTGCCGGTGGCGGTGAGCTGGTTGTAGACGCCCCAGCCGAAGCCGATCTTCTTGCGGGTGGCGAAGGGGGCGGTGGCCGATCCCGTGCCCTTGTAGAGGTACAGGTCGCCCGCCTTGTCGGTGGCGACCAGGTCCGCACGGCCATCACCGGTCAGGTCACTGCCGCCCGCCAGCTGGTCGTACGTCTGCCAGCCGCCGCCGATCAGCGTCCGGGCGGTGAGCGGCGCGTTCCGGTCGCCGGTGCCCCGGTACAGCCAGAGCGCGCCGGAGCGGTCGCGGGCGACGCTGTCGGGCTCGGAACCCCCCGCAACGTTCCCGACGGAGACGAGCCGGTCGTAGCTCCCCCAGCCGCCGCCGACGCGCGAGGCGCCCGTGTCCGTCAGGGATCCGCCCGGCGCGGTGGGCCGGGTACCGAAGCGCCACAGCACACCGGCGGTGTCCCGGACGAGGAGGTCCGCCGTACCGTCGTCGTTGTAGTCGTGCGGAGCGGCGGGCCGGGTCACGGTGAACCGACCGGTGGAGACCAGGTCGGGGCCGATGCCCTCGTCCGGGCGGGCGGTGAGCTTCCACTCGTACGCGCCGTTGGCAGCGGGACTCCCCCAGTCCTTGCCCTCCAGGTCCTTGCCGTCCCAGTGCCAGGTGATCCGGCGCGGTGTCCCGGCGGCGACGCCGTTCGGGACGGGCCACCCTTCGTACACCGTCTTCCGGCTGCGGACGTGGGTCAGGGTCAGCCACACCCTGCTGTCCGCCCGGGACAGGTCCCAGCTGAAGTCGACCCCGCGCGCGACCTGGTCGCCGGTGAGCGTGGTCGGGGTGGCGGAGTCCGTGAGGGTGACCAGGGTCGACTGCCCCGTGGACGCGACCAGTTCGATGTCCGGCTCGCCGCCGTCGGCGCGCGGCGAGATCCGGTAGAGGCCCTCGCCCTGCTCGGGGGTGCCGCCGCGCACCAGGAGGATGCCGCCGGGTCCGGCGACGGCGGAGGAGAACGCGGTGAGGAGGACGGCCTTCTCGCCGGTCTCGATCGACTGGACGGTGAACGGCCGCTTCGTCGGGTTCGCCGCGCCGTCGGCGTAGGTGGACGCGTCGATGTGGGCCTTCTGGCCGGTCGCCATCCAGCCGCCGACCAGGTGCAGCGGGTCGGCGATGTCGTCCGTCGGGAACCAGCGTTCGACGGAGGAGCCGCGACGGTGGGCGACGATCCCGTCCCCCGACAGCCGCATCTCGCGCCAGGCCACGTGGGTGGCGGAGACCGCGCCCTGCTGCGCGTACTCGTTCTGGTCCTGCAGGTACATGGGCGAGTTGCCCGACCCGAGGTCGACGGCGACCTTGGAGTGCGTACTCGGCTCGCCGATCCAGCAGTCGTAGAGCGCTGATCCGGTGTCGGTCCAGCCCTCCTCGCCCCCGTAGCAGTCGAGCCCGGGCCCACCGAGCACCCAGCGGACCTTCAGCGTGCCGGCGTCGATCGTGCCGGCGTACTGCTTCCAGTGATCGCCCTCCTCCCGCGTGAGGAGGAGGGTGCTGCCGGCCATTCCCGTGAGGTGGTAGCCACCGAGGGCGTCGAGATCGACCTCCACCGGCGCCGCGGCGGCCGTGGCGGGCGTCGACAGGTCGTGGACCGTCAGCCGTCTGCTGGTGTAGGCGATGGGCTTGTCGCCGGTGACGACGAGGTCCGAGCCGCCGCCCACGGCGTAGGCCCCGGGCAGCACGGTCGACGAGCCGTCGGCGTATCGGGTCCAGCGGAACTCGGGCGCGTTGCCGCGGGTCTTCGACAGGAAACCGCTCGGCCCCGCGCCGACGACGTCCGCGTTGAGCGGGAACCGCGCAGTGGTCTGCTGCGGGTCCTCCTGCGTGGCGGCCGGCGCGGTCGCGGCCGTGGCCGGGAGCGCGGTGAGCGTGCCGCCCGTGGCGGCGAGGACGACGGTGACGGCGGCGGCCGCGAGACGGCGGCCGGGTATGCGTACGTGCTTCAAGTACTTCCCTCCCCTAGAGGAGAGGAGGCTAACGTTCCCGCTCGCCGCGCCTCCCGGCGGCCCGGGGGATCGTCAGGGGGCCGGCCTCGGGGTCGTGAGGCAGAAGGGGTGCCCCGCCGGGTCCAGGACGACCCGCCACCGTTCGGGGTGCGGCTGGACGGAGGGGAGGGTCGCGCCCAGGGCGACGAGCCGGTCCGTCGCAGCGTCCAGGTCGTCGACGTCGAAGTCGAGGTGCAGCTGCTGCGGGACGTCCTGGGCGGGCCAGGACGGAGGGCGGTAGCCGTCGACGCGCTGGAAGCCCAGGAAGAGGCCGGACGCCCCGGGGCCCCGGGCGAGGCCCGCGAACTCGGCGTCCGACCGCTCGTGGAGCGGCAGGCCGGTGGCCCGGTGGTAGAAGTCGGCCAGGGCCAGGGGGTCGGCGCAGTCGAGCGTGACGGCCGTCAGTGTCATCAGCATGGAAGGGAACCTAGCCAGCCCACCCGATGGCGTGCGATCCGATTCCGTGTGGCGGTCCCAGGCGGCCCTGTTACCGGTCGCCCGTCTCCGACCCCGGTCCCGAGTCCGACTCCGCTCCCGAGTCCGACTCCGGTCCCGTCTCCGACTCCGGTCCCGCCTCCGGCTCCGCTCCCGAGTCCGACTCCGGTCCCGTCTCCGACTCCGGTCCCGCCTCCGGCTCCGCTCCCCGCTCCGGATCCGGCTCCGGTCCCGATCCCGACTCCGCTCCCGTCTCCGGCTCCGCTCCCCGCTCCCGCTCCGGCGTCGCCGCCCGCCCCGTCAGCGCCGCCAGCGAGTTGCGGATGTGGTCCATGTGGCCGTGGATCTCGTCCCGGGCCTCCTCGTGCTCCCGCAGCACCCGTTCCGTCTCGCGCTCGACCCGTTCCGCCTTCATCCGGGCCTCCGCGAGCAGCTCCCCCGCCCTCGCCTCCGCGTCCTCCTGGCCGTGCCGGGCCTGCTCCTCGGTCTGCGCCAGCGACCGCTGCGCCTCCGCGAGCCGGCCCTCCGCCCGGGCGAGCAGCTCCTCGTGCCGGGCGTCGAGTTCCGCCGCCTGGCCCTCCGCCGTACGCTCCGCCTCCTCCCGTACGGCCGTCTGCTCCGCGCGCTGTTCCGCAAGGAGATCCGCCGCGCGCCGCTCGGTCTCCTCGAAGACCTCCCGCGCCCCGGTCAGCCGCTGCTCCGCCTCGCGCCCCGCGTCCGTCGTCAGTTCCTCGGCCCGCGCCCGCGCCGCCGCCAAGGTCGCGGCCGCCGCCGCGTCGGCCGCCGCCCGGACGCCGTCCGCGTACGCCCGCGCGGCCGCCGCCGCCTCCCGGCCCGCCGCTTCTGCGGCCTCCGCGAGGGACTGCGACTCGGCCTCGGCGGCCCGTACGAGCGTCTCGTCCTCCAGCTCGGCCAGCTCCAGGATCTTCCGCGCCCGGTCGCCGAGGGCTTCGTACCGCTGCGGCGCGAGCGCCTCGACGGCCGCGCGCAGCCGGACGGCCTCGGCCTCCATCTCCTTCGCGAGGACGGTGAGCCGCGCGGCCCGCTCCCAGGCTCCGTCGCGGTCGCCGGAGAGCGCGGCGAGGTGGCGGTCGACCTGTTCGGGCCGGTATCCGCGCCCCCGTCCGACAGCGAAACTCATCCCTGGCGCCCCTTCCCTCTGACCCGACCCGAACGTCCAGGATGCTGCATCAGAACGGACAAAAGGCGCCCAACGTGCATACACGTCGAGCGCCTTTCATCACATTCTGTCCAGCACAGTCTGTCCAGCGGTGTCAGCGGGAAACCCCGGCCACTCCCCTTACAGCAGGCCGTCCCACATCTGCTCCAGGAGCACCGACCACCAGTTCTCCGGCGACGACAGCGCCGCCGGGTCCAGCATCACCAACTGGGCCTGGAAATCGACCGTCCAGCGGCCCGCCTGCTCCGGGTTCAGCCCGAACCGCAGCCGCCACATCCGCCCGAGCAGCGCCAACGCGCGCGTGAACTCCGGCAGTCCGCTGTTCACGAACTGCGGCGGCACCGACTGCCCGCCCGGACCGGCCTCCACCGGCACCGCCACGATGTGCGCGGTCCCGTACTGGACACAGATCGCCCGGCCGAAGTCCGAACCGAGCACCAGGTACGAACTCGCGTCCGGCGCCGGCTGGACCTGCCGCTGCGCGGCCAGTTCGGCCAGCGTCGGCACCACCGGCACCGCGGGCTGCGCCCAGAAGAACGGCCCGAAGTCCGCCGGAAGACCCGCCCACACCAGCGTGCGCGCCACCAGCTCCGGAACGCCCTGCCGCGACACCGCGCGCTGGTCGAAGCGCAGGACGCCCGGACCGAACGCCCCGGCCAGCTCCTGCGCGATCGCCTCCGGCGGAACCGGCGGCGCCGGCTGCACCTGCGGCAGCGGCGCCCGCACCGGGGCGGGCCGCGCGGGACCGTCCGCGACCTGGTGCAACTCACCCTGATGGGTGAGGAGTTGCCGCATGCCCTGCTGACGGCCCGCGTGATCACGACCGTACGGGGCGATGCTGGTGATCCGCGCCTGCGGCCAGGTCTCACGGATCATCCGCGCACAGTAACCACCCGGCAGCTCACAGGACTCCAGCTCCGTGTGCAGTTCGAGCACCTGCTGCGGCGGCACGTTCATCGCGCGCAGCTCGTGCAGGATCTGCCACTCCGGATGCGGGGTGCCCGGCGCCGAACGCCGGATGATCTGCGTCTCGGAACCGTCGGGCGCGCGATAGCGCAGCACCGCCTGGTAGCCGGGACCGACCGTCGGCTGACCCGCCGGCTGCGGATACCCGTACGCGGGGGGTACCTGACCGGGTACGGGACCCGGCGCGGGCGGCGGCGTGTGCCCGCCGTGCAGGGGCGGCGGCGGAGCCGGCGGCCCCGGGGGCTGCGGCGCCGTCGGACCGGCCGGACCCGGGTGGGCCAGCATCGTCGCGGCGTGCTCGATGCCGCCCGCGGGCGTACCGGGCACACCCGGCGGCGGCGGGGGCGGCGGCGGCGCGCCCGGACCACCCTGGTTCGGGTGCGCCAGCATCGTCGCCGCGTGGTGCACGGGCTGCGGCGGCGTCGGCGGGGCCGGAGCGGGCGGCGGACCGGGAGGACCCGGCTGCGCGGGCGGCTGAAGACCCTCGGGTCCGAGCTGCGACACCAGCTGCGTGGGGATGTACGCCCCCGCACCCGACGACCCGCCGGGAACGCCCGGAGCGGCCGGGACGCCCGGAACACCGGGGGCTCCCGGCGGCGGAGGCGGCGTCGCCGGACCGCGCCCGCTCTTCGGCGGCAGCGCGGCCTTGCTCGTCGCCGCGTCCGCGATGTCCCCCGCACCCGGCGCCGACGGCGCGGGCGCGGGAGGAGGCGGCACACCGGGACCCGCCTGCGGCGGCACGGGTGCCGACGGCGCGGACGGGCGCGCCGGAACGCCACCCGGCGGCGGCGCGGCCGGGTCGAGCCGGCGGGCCACGGCGGTCGGCGGCAGCGCGCTGCCGCCCTTCATCAGAGCGGTCGGCGCGTCGGCACCCACCTGCGGCGGCGGGGTGTCCTCGTCGTCCGCCCCCGACAGCGCCGGCGCGAACACGGTCGCGGGCAACGGCACCGCCCCGTCCACACCACCGGAACTCGCGTTGGCATCGACCCACGGACTGGGCGCGGGCGACGGAGTCGAAGCGGGGCCAGGCGCAGCTACAGGAGCGGGCGCAGCGACAGGGGCAGGAGCAGGCGTCGGGAGGGGCGCAGGCGCCGGCGCGGGCGGAGCCTGAGCCGCGACCGAAGCAACCGGCGCCGGCGCCACGGCAACCGCCGGCGTCTCCGCCGGAACCCCGTCCATCGCGGTCGGCTCGTACGCGACGGCACCCGCCACCGCGGCCACCCCCGCACCCTCCGACGAAGAGGACGACGAAGCCACCGAAGCCGAAGGCCCGGTCGCCCCCGCCGCCACCGGCTCGGACGCGTCGTCCACCGACGACGACGAACTCCCGCTCTCCTGCGACGCGTTCGGCTGCTTCGGCAGCCCGATCCGGTCCGCCGCGTCCTGCAGCCACTCCGGCGGACTCAGCAGGAACGACGTCTGGTTCAGATCGATCCGGGCCGCGGGCACGGCAGCCTGCGCCGGAACGTCTTCCGCGGCCCCGTACTCCTCCTCGTACCGGCGGATCACCTCACCCACCGGCAGCCCCGGCCACAGCGTCGCCTCACCGCTGTCCCTGGCGATCACGAGCCGCTGACGCCCGCCGTCCGACGTCGGACCTCCCTCGCGGTCCTCCGCCCACACCACGAAGCCCAGTTCGAACTCCCGCACCCGCACCTCACGGTGCTGGTACGACGGCAGTTCGCCGTTGATCCATTCCTCGGCGCGCTCCTGCGCCTGCGCGAACGTCACCACAGCCCACTCACTCCCCCACCGGGACCACGGGCACCGCACGCGCGAAGCCACCGTCCACCATCAGGTTCGCCACCGTCTCCAGCTCCGGCGGATTGCCCGCAAGACGCTGCAGAAACGCGTCGAAGTCCGCACCACAGGGCAGCAGCAGCCGCTGCACCCGATCGGCCACCGTCCAGCCCGCCGCCACCTCGCCGGAGTCCCGGGCGTCGTCGTACGCGCAGAACCACACCGAACCGACCCCCTCACCCCGCACCTTCAGCGCGATCAGACCACCCTGGACGAACGCGACGCCCAGATAGTCCTTGGTCAGATGGTCACGGAGGCACTTGTTGACGTAGACGAGGTCATTGACGCCCGCCTCCTCCCGCACCGTGAAGAACGGCTGGTCGACCAGGAGACCCAGCTCCGCGTCGAGCGCCGCACCCACCGGGGCACAGCCGCCCGCCGCCCTCAGGAACGAGCGGTACGCCCCCGGAAGCCGGTAGCCGAGATCCTCCTCGACGCCCTGGAGCTGCTGCTCCGACACCGACACCAGACCCTTCGGCAGCCCGAAGTGCGCCGGCCGGGTCTCCTGCAACGGGCGCGTGCCCCGCTTCGCATGGTCCACGGCGGCCGTCGCCACCCCGCCGTGATGGCGCAGCAAGGCCTTCACCTCGACCGGGACCAGCTCCATCCGGCGACTGCGCGCCACGTGGTGCCAGGTCCAGCCGTGCGGCGTCGCCACCGCCGGAATCGTGTCCCACAGCTCATGACCGGTCGCCGCCATCGCCGCGTTCGCCGACACGTAGTCCGTGAGCCGCAGCTCGTCGACCCCGAAACCCTCCGGCGGGTCGGCGATCTCCGCCGCCGCGCGCGCGTACGGCGAGAAGTCCGGGTGACCGAACTCGTCCACCCGTACCCCTCGCGGGTGACGGGAGGCGCGGACCGGGTCCGGGAAGTGCACGACCTGCCCGGCATAGGCCGCGTTCGGTGGCGCGGTGTCCTGCCCGAGCCGACCTGTCGTCATGGCGGTTGCCCCCTGCACTGGCGTCGCTGACTGCTACTACCCGCAGCCGCTGGCTGCATCCTGACTGATGCCGCACAGCCTATGCGCTGCCACAAGAGGCCGAACCGGCCCGATCCGACGGTGACCAACTGTCACGACGCCATGACAGGTGCACCATGATTCCGACACACCGAAGCCACGTTTGGGCGCCCCAGCTTCCCCATATGGCTCCCTATTTGGCAGGCTGTCCCCGCAACTCGGGGGATTGCAGGAGGGGAAGACGAGCACCATGCACGCAGCACCGACACCCACACAGGGTGACCCACGCCTCAACTGGAGCAGCAGCGCCGACGCCACGCGCGCGCCGTTACTGGTTCAGCGCCGCGACGGCATCCTCCCCACCGTCGGGGCCGCCCTCTCCGTACGCGGCGAGACGACCCTCACGTGCACCGCCGGCCGCGGCGACCGGCCGCCCACCCTGCACGCCCTCGTCCAGGACTTCCTGGACACCCTCACCAGCAGCCAGCGCGAACGCTTCACCGGACGATGTCCCGAGGCGATCCTGCTCTCCCGGCACCTCACCGCCACCGAGAACGCACGTTCCAAACGCGCCCAGCGCAAGCCGCTCACCCACGGCGAGGCCCGCCGCTCCCTCAAGCACGCCAAGCTCACCGCGCGGCACATCCGCGAGGACGGCGACCCGCTGCACGGCGGCTACGCCGCACCCTGCCGCTCCTGTACTGCGATGCTCGCCCACTTCGGTGTCCGCACCGTCGACCCCACCACGCCTGTCGAGAACGGCTGACCGCGCCCTCATGTCCGACCACCTCAGCACCACCCGGTTCCCGGTCAACGTCGATGCCGCCCTCCGCGAGGCCGGCTGGCAGCCCGGCCGCTGGGACATCAAGCTCGCCGAAGAATGGGCCGACACGCTGCGCGCCCATCTCTCCCCCGCCGGACACCGGCACAGCGTGTTCCCCGCCGCCGTCGAGGCCTGGGCCGAATTCGGGGGCCTGCGGATCACCGCGCCCGGCCACGGACGCCAGATAGCACCGGCGGCCGTACGCTTCGACCCGCTCGCCGGACTCCATCTCTCCCGCACCCTCGCGGACCTCGGACGCGCCCTGGACACGGAGCTCGCGCCGCTCGGCGAGGAGGGCGACCACCAGGCGATCCTCGCCATGGACATGGAGGGACGGGTCTACAGCCTCGACCACGCGGGCGACTGGTACCTCGGCAAGGACATCGACGCGGCGCTCTCGACGCTGATCACGGGCGCGCAGCCGCCCCGCCTGACGGCGGGGTGACCGTCACTCCCCCGTAGCGGCGGGCAGCACGGCCGACACCTTGAACCCACCGGCGTCGGTCGCCCCCGACACGAACACGCCGCCGAGCCGCAGCACCCGCTCCCGCATCCCCACGAGCCCGTTCCCCCCACTCGGCAGCCGGACGTCCGCGACCCCCGCGTCCGAAGGACACGGACCGTTCTCCACCTGCATGGCGACCTCGGCCCCCCGGTGCGCGAGCCGCACCACGACCGCGGCCCCCGCCGCATGCTTGTGGACGTTGGTCAACGCCTCCTGCACCACCCGGTACGCCGTCCGCTCCACCTCCGGCGGATACGCACGCGCCTCACCGATCACCACGAGCTCCACGACGGCCCCCGCGAGCCGCGACTGCTCACACAGGCCTTCCACCGCGTCCAGACACGGCCCGTCCTCGGCGGCGGCCTCCGCGGCAGCGGCAGCGGCCCGCCCCACAGCGGCCAGCGGCACCAGAGCGGGCCCCACGGGAGCGGACCCCTCCCGCAGCACCCCCAACATCTCCCGCAGCTCGGTCAGCGCCTGCCGCCCCATGTCCCCCACCAGCGCGGCGTTGCGCACCGCCTTCTGCGGATCCTTCAACGCCACCGCCTGCAAGGCCGCCGCGTGCACCACCATCAACGACACCCGGTGCGCCACCACGTCGTGCATCTCCCGCGCGATCCGCGTCCGCTCCTCCTGCCGCGCCCACTGCGCCCGCTGCTCCGCCCGGTCCGCGAGCAGCGACAGCTCCTGCTCCAGACTGTCCGCCCGCTCCCGCAGACTCTCCATGAGCCGGCGCCGCGCCCCTATGTAGAGGCCGAAGAGCAACGGCGGCGCGTTGAGCCCGAGCGTCATGAACAACGCCACGACCGGCACGTACCAGCCGCTGGGGTCGATGTCCGGCTGCCCGACGTCGGCCTGGGCGACGTCCTGCCGCATGCGCACCACGGTCACGACGAACACGGCCACGGTCGACATCCCGGCCAGCAGGGCGGTGATCCGCCGGGGCACGTCGGAGGCGGCGAGCGAGTACAGCCCGACGATCCCCATGAGGAAGCCCATCTCGGCGGGCGTCACGGCGATCGACACGAGCACGACCCCGATGGGCCACCGCCGCCGCACGAGCAGGACGGACCCGACGATCAGCCCGAACAGCACCCCGACGGGCACGGGCAGCGAGGCCTGCTCGGCGAACCCGACCCCTTCGAGCCCGCATTCCACGGCGGACACGAGGGCAAGCCCCACATCAAGGACGACACTCCGCCGTCTCCCCCACCACCACCAACTCCCGACGCCCTCAGCGTCCCGATCCGCCCCCGTTGTGGTCATACCCACCACCCTACGGGCGAGCCCCCGTGTCGCCGCGGCGAACACCGTCGCATCGAAGGCGCCTGGTACGGCATAGTGGAGGCCGCCGGGGCACGGGACTGACGTGATGTCCGTTTCAACCCTGTACGCCATCCCCTGTGGTGTAATTGGCAGCACTGAGGCTTTTGGTGCCTTATGTCCGGGTTCGAGTCCTGGCGGGGGAGCTTCTTCACTCGGGTCCTGACCATCACGGTCAGGACCCGCGCTCATGTCCGCACCCCGACCCCCCGGTATCCTTCGTGCGTCCACCACCCAAAGCCGAAGGGCATTCCCGTGAGCGCCAATCGCCCGGCAGCCGTCGTCGTCCTCGCAGCGGGTGAGGGCACCCGCATGAAGTCGAAGACCCCCAAGGTCCTGCACGAGATCGCCGGGCGGTCGCTCGTCGGGCATGTCGTGTCCGCCGCCCGGGAGTTGGAGCCCGAGCACCTCGTCGTGGTCGTCGGGCACGCCCGTGAGCTCGTGCGGGGGCACCTGGAGGAGCACTACGCCGGGACCCGCACCGCCGTCCAGGAGGAGCAGAACGGCACCGGGCACGCGGTGCGGATGGCCCTGGAGGAGCTCGGGCAGGCGCCCGACGGGACCGTCGTGGTCGTGTGCGGCGACACCCCGCTGCTGTCCGGTGAGACCCTGCGCGCCCTGGCCGACACGCACGCCGCCGACGGCAACGCCGTCACCGTGCTGAGCGCCGAGGTCCCCGACTCCACCGGGTACGGGCGGATCGTGCGGGACGCGGCGACGGGCGCCGTGACGGAGATCGTCGAGCACAAGGACGCCTCCGACGAGCAGCGGGCGATCCGTGAGATCAACTCCGGCGTGTTCGCGTTCGACGGGCAGCTGCTCGCGGACGCCCTCGGCAAGGTGCGGACGGACAACAGCCAGGGCGAGGAGTACCTCACCGACGTGCTGTCGATTCTGCGTGAGGCCGGGCACCGGGTCGGCGCCTCCGTCGCCGGCGACCACCGCGAGATCCTCGGGATCAACAACCGCGTGCAGCTCGCCGAGGCCCGCGCCCTGCTGAACCGGCGGCTGATCGAGCGGGCGATGCTCGCCGGTGTGACCGTGGTCGACCCGGCGTCGGTGTTCGTGGACGTGACGGTGACCTTCGAGCCGGACGCCGTCGTCCTGCCCGGTACGCAGCTCCTCGGCGCCACCCACCTCGGCGAGGACTCCGTCGTCGGGCCGAACACGCGCCTGAAGGACACCCGCGTCGGCAAGGGCGCCCGGGTGGACAACACCGTCGCCGACTCCGCCGTCATCGGCGAGCGCGCCTCCGTGGGGCCGTTCGCGTACCTCCGTCCGGGCACGAACCTGGGCGCGAAGTCCAAGGCCGGCACGTACGTCGAGATGAAGAACGCGACGGTCGGCGAGGGCACCAAGGTCCCCCACCTGTCGTACGTGGGTGACGCCACGATCGGCGAGTACACGAACATCGGCGCGGCGAGCGTCTTCGTGAACTACGACGGTGAGGCGAAGCACCACACCACGATCGGGTCGCACTGCCGGACCGGGTCGGACAACATGTTTGTGGCTCCCATCACGATCGGGGACGGCGCGTACACCGCCGCCGGGTCCGTGATCACGAAGGACGTGCCGGCGGGTTCGCTGGCCGTCGCCCGGGGCCAGCAGCGGAATATCGAGGGTTGGGTCGCCCGGAAGCGTCCCGGCAGTGCTGCCGCACAGGCCGCTCAGGCCGCGGCCGAGGACTCCGCCGGCGCGAGCTGACCGGAAACGGGTACGTCGAACTCGGCGTACCGTGATACGTGCACACAAATTCGGCTGGCTCGCACACGCGCACGACAGCTCGTGGATGGCGACCAGACAACACGTCTGAGGAGACAGTGCTGTGACCGGGATCAAGACGACCGGCGAGAAGAAGCTGATGCTCTTCTCCGGCCGCGCCCACCCCGAGCTGGCCGAGGAGGTCGCGCACCAGCTGGGTGTCGGCCTCGTTCCGACCAAGGCGTTCGACTTCGCCAACGGTGAGATCTACGTCCGCTTCCAGGAGTCGGCCCGTGGCGCGGACTGCTTCCTGATCCAGAGCCACACGGCTCCGATCAACAAGTGGATCATGGAGCAGCTGATCATGATCGATGCCCTGAAGCGGGCCTCGGCCCGGAGCATCACCGTGATCATCCCGTCGTACGGCTACGCCCGTCAGGACAAGAAGCACCGCGGCCGTGAGCCGATCTCGGCGCGTCTGGTCGCGGACATGCTCAAGACGGCGGGCGCGGACCGCATCCTGACGGTGGACCTGCACACGGACCAGATCCAGGGCTTCTTCGACGGCCCGGTGGACCACCTGTCGGCGCTGCCGGTGCTCGCGGACTACGTGGGTGCGAAGGTCGACCGCGCCAAGCTGACGATCGTCTCCCCGGACGCGGGCCGCGTGCGGGTCGCCGACCGCTGGTGCGACCGGCTCGACGCCCCGCTGGCGATCGTGCACAAGCGTCGCGACAAGGACGTCGCCAACCAGGTCACCGTGCACGAGGTCGTCGGTGACGTGAAGGGCCGCGTCTGTGTCCTGGTGGACGACATGGTCGACACCGGTGGCACGATCTGCGCCGCGGCGGACGCGCTGTTCGCGCACGGCGCGGAGGACGTCATCGTGACGGCCACCCACGGCATCCTGTCGGGTCCGGCCGCGGACCGTCTGAAGAACTCCAAGGTGAGCGAGTTCGTCTTCACGGACACGCTGCCGGTGCCGGGCGCCCTCGAGCTCGACAAGATCACGGTGCTGTCGATCGCGCCGACGATCGCGCGCGCGGTGCGCGAGGTGTTCGAGGACGGCTCGGTGACGAGCCTCTTCGAGGAGCACTGAGCCGTAGCTCGGTAGACATGAGGGCCGTTTCCCCGTTCGGGGGAGCGGCCCTCGGTCGTGTTTCGGTGATCGAATTGGGTGGTAGGGCGGTGGGCCGGTAGACTGCCGTAGTTGCTCGGCGAGGGAGGCCGTACCCGTACGGATGTACAGGGTCACGGCGGTCCGTTATCGACGCGCTCTTCGTAGCAGGCCATCGCCAGTCGTGGCCGGGTGACCCAGGTTTTTCGTCACCTTTCTACGAGGAGTGCACCATGTCCGAGGTCAAGCTCGCCGCTGCCGTCCGTACCGAGTTCGGCAAGGGCGCCGCCCGCGCGATCCGTCGTGCCAGCCAGGTTCCCGCGGTCGTCTACGGCCACGGCTCCGAGCCGGCGCACGTGACCCTCCCGGCCCACGAGCTCGCCCTTGCGCTGCGTACGCCGAACGTCCTGCTCTCCCTGGACGTCGACGGCAAGAACGAGCTGGCGATCCCGAAGGCCGTCCAGCGTGACGCCATCAAGGGCTTCCTCGTCCACGTCGACCTGCTCCTGGTCAAGCGCGGCGAGAAGGTCACGGTCGAGATCCCGGTCCAGGCCGAGGGCGAGCTCGCCGCCGGTGGCAACCTGCTCGAGCACGTGCTGAACACCCTCTCCATCGAGGCCGAGGCCACCCACATCCCCGAGGCCGTCACGGTCTCCGTCGAGGGCCTGGAGGCCGGTACCTCCATCCTCGCCAAGGACATCACCCTCCCCAAGGGCTCGACCCTGGTGACCGACGCCGACGCCGTGGTCCTGCAGGTCCTGGCCGCGCAGGCCGAGGAGCCGGCCGCCGAGGCCGAGGCCACCGAGGGCGAAGAGGCCTGAGCCGTAGGCTCTGCCTGACGTGACGGGGTGACGGGCCGCACGGCCCGTCACCCCGTTTTTTCGTATCCGGACGTGTCTGGATGCATCTGGACGAGGAGACGTGGAACGGATGACCGACGACGCGAACGCGCCCTGGCTGATCGTCGGCCTCGGCAACCCCGGCCCCGAGTACGCGGCCAACCGGCACAACATCGGGTTCATGGTGGTGGACCTGCTCGCCGACCGGATGCGCGGCTCGTTCAAGCGGGCGGGGAAGGCGCAGGCGCAGGTCGTCGAGGGCCGGATGGGTCCTCCGGGGCCGGCGAGCCGCCGAGTGATCCTCGCGAAGCCGATGTCGTACATGAACCTGTCGGGCGGTCCGGTGACGGCGCTGCGCGATTTCTACAAGGTGCCGACGGCGAACATCGTCGCGATCCATGACGAGCTGGACATCGACTACTCGGTGCTGCGGCTGAAGATCGGCGGCGGTGACAACGGGCACAACGGTCTGAAGTCGATGACGAAGGCGATGGGTGCGGAGTACCACCGGGTGCGGTGCGGGATCGGGCGTCCACCGGGCCGGATGCAGGTGGCGGACTTCGTCCTGAAGGACTTCTCGTCGACGGAGCGCAAGGACCTGGACTGGTTCGTGGACCGGGCGGCGGACTCGGTGGAGTGCCTGGTGGCGGAGGGGCTGGAGCGGGCGCAGTCCGCGTACAACGCGTAGGCCCGTTGCCACTGGAACGTACGACTGTACGATCGCGGGTCATGACGCACGTCCGTAACGCCGCCATGGCCCTGGTCGCCCTCCTTCTCGTCGTCGCGGGCGCCTGGGCCTCCTGGAACTCGGCCCAGCACGTCCTGCTCGCCAAGGGGCGGGAGCACGGCACGCTGACGGTGACCGGCTGCACCGAGGAGACGTGCGACGGCCGCTTCGCGCCGGAGGACCCCGCCTCGACCCGTCGGACGCTGACGATCGAGCGGTCGGTCGCGGCGGAGGAGGGCGCGACGATCCCGGTGGTGGTGAAGCCGGGTACGGACGAGGGCGTGCGGACGGGCTGGGGCGGCGGTCTGCACGCGTGGCTGCCGCTGGGCGGGGCGCTGTTGCTCGCGGCGCCGCTGGTCGGGGGCGGTCTGCGGCTGCCGAGGACGGCGTGGTCGGCAGCCGGGGTGGGCGGGGCGCTGCTCGTGGCGGCGTTCTTCGCGCTCTGAGGGTTGTGGCCGGATTCCATCAGTTCCTGGCGCAATCGTTATGGGGCTCTGCCATAAGGCTGACGTAAAGAGATGGATAGGCTGCCCCCCTGCCACCCCCCACGGCATCCCTCATTCATAGATGGACGACTGCACATGCGACGTTCCCTCATACCCGCCGCCGCGCTTGTCGCGGCCATGGCAGGTTCCCTCGCGCTGGCGCCGGTGGCCTTCGCGTCGAACGGCCCCAAGGGCGACAACGGCACGGTCAAGATCCACGACTCGAAGACCGGCGAGGAGATCAAGGCCAACGAGCCGAAGGTCTGCGCGTTCTACCTCGACGCGTTCAACTTCGACGCCGGGCAGAAGGCGATCTGGCGCATCGAGGCCTGGGCGAACAACGACCAGGACAAGGGCACCGAGGTCGAGAAGGGCGCCATCACCCTCGACGCCGAGGGTCACGGGCGCACCGAGGACCTGAAGCTCGCCGACGGCCAGTACAAGCTGTTCTGGAACTTCGACGGCGAGAACGGCTCGGCCAAGCACAAGGTCTTCAAGGTCGACTGCCCGGACGAGACGCCCGGCACGGAGACCCCCGGTACGCCCGGTACCGAGACCCCGGGCACGGAGACCCCCGGTACCGAGACCCCCGGTACCGGGACTCCGGGCACGGAGACCCCCGGTACCGAGAGCCCCGCTCCGTCGGAGACCCCGGGCGCCTCCGAGACCCCCGGTGGCACCGAGTCGCCGTCCGCGACCGCCCCCGCGGGTGAGACCGGCGGCACCGGCAGCACGGGCGGCAACCTCGCCGAGACCGGCTCCGGCGCCCCCGTCGGCGTCCTCGCCGCCGTGGCCGTCGCCCTCGCGGGGGCCGGCGCGTTCCTGGTGACCCGCCGTCGCAAGGCCCAGCAGCACTGACGTACCCCGTCATGACGGTGCCCCCGTGGAGAAGACTCCACGGGGGCACCGTCTTGTGTACGGCCAGGCGTCAGCCGGTGTTGCGCAGGCCCGCCGCGACGCCGTTCACGGTGAGGAGCAGGGCCCGTGCGAGCAGCGGGTCCGGGTCCTCGCCGCGCTCGGCGGCGCCGCGCTGGCGGGCGAGGAGGGCGACCTGGAGGTAGGAGATCGGGTCCAGGTAGGCGTCGCGGATCGCGAAGGTCTGCTGGAGGACCGGGTTGGAGTCCAGGAGCTTCTCGCCGCCGGTGACCTTGAGGACCTCGGCGACGGTCAGCGCGTGCTCGGCCTCGATGGTGTCGAAGACGTGCTTGAGGTCGTCGGGGACCAGGGTGTCGACGTAGTGACGGGCGATCCGCAGGTCCGTCTTCGCGAGCGTCATCTCGACGTTGGCGAGGAAGTTGCGGAAGAAGTGCCAGTGCTCGTACATCTCGCCGAGCACCGGGTCGAGACCGGCCTCGCGCAGGGCCTTGAGGCCGGAGCCGACGCCGTACCAGCCGGGGACGATCTGGCGGGACTGGGTCCAGCCGAACACCCACGGGATCGCCCGCAGTCCGTCGAGCCCGGCACCGGAGTCGGGTCGGCGCGAGGGGCGCGAGCCCAGGTGGAGGTCGGCGAGCTGGTCGACCGGCGTGGCCGCGAAGAAGTACGAGGGCAGGTCCGGGTCCTCGACCAGCTCGCGGTACGCGGTGTGGGCGGCGTCCGAGACGGTGTCCATGGCCGCGTCCCAGCGGGCGAGGGCCTCGTCGGACTGGCGCGGCGCCGTGTGGAGGGCGGAGGCCTGGAGCGTGGCGGCGACCGTCAGCTCCAGGTTCTCCCTCGCGAGGGACGGGATCAGGTACTTGTCGGAGATGACCTCGCCCTGCTCGGTCACCTTGATCTCGCCCTCCAGGGTGCCCCAGGGCTGGGCGAGGATCGCGTCGTGCGAGGGGCCGCCGCCGCGGCCGACGGTGCCGCCGCGGCCGTGGAAGAGGCGGAGCCGTACGCCGTAGCGGTGGGCGACGTCGCGCAGCCGCCGCTGGGCGCGGTGGATCTCCCACTGGGAGGTGGTGATGCCGCCGAACTTGGAGGAGTCCGAGTAGCCGAGCATGACCTCCTGGACGTCGCCGCGGAGCGAGACGAGGCGCCGGTAGGAGGGGTCGGCGAGCATCCCGTCGAGGATGACGTCGGCGGCCTTGAGCTCGTCGGTGGTCTCCAGGAGCGGCACGATGCCGATCTTGGCCCAGCCGCCGTGCAGGTCGATCAGGCCGGCCTCGCGGGCGAGGACGGCTGCGGCGAAGACGTCGTCGGCGCCCTGGCACATCGAGATGATGTACGACTCGATGACCTCCGGGCCGAAGCGCTCGAAGGCCTCCTTGATGGTGTGGAAGACGCCGAGGGTCTTCTGCCCGGCGGCGTCCAGCGGGGCCGGGGTCGGCGCGAGCGGGCGGCGCGAGCGCAGCTCCTTGGCGAGCAGCTTCTGCCGGTAGTCGCGCGGCATGTCGGCGTACCGCCAGGACTCCTCGCCGAGGCGGTCGAAGAGCTGCCCGAGGGCGTGGTGGTGGGCGTCGGCGTGCTCGCGCACGTCCATGGTGGCGAGCTGGAGGCCGAAGGCCGAGAGGGTGCGGATGGTGCGGTCCATCCGGCCGTCGGCGAAGAGGGCTCCGCGGTGCTCGCGCAGGGAGGTCTGGATCAGGGTGAGGTCGTGGACGAGCTCGGCGGTGCCGAGGTAGTCGCGGCCGTCCTGGTGGGGGGTGCCGGAGGCGAGGCGCTCGCGGGTGTTGACGAGCTTCTGCCGGATGCAGGTGGCCTTGAGGCGGTACGGCTCCTCGGCGTTGAGGCGCTTGTAGCGGGGGCTGATCTCCGGCAGGAGCTCCAGGTCGCGCTGGAGGGAGTCCAGGAGTTCCTGGGTGGCTCCGGCGTAGCGGATGGAGTTGGAGAGGAGTCCGCGCAGGTAGTCGACGAGTTCGAGGGCGTCGGTGATGCCGTGCTCGTGCTGGAGGATCAGGACGTCCCTGGTCACCTGGGGGGTGACGTTGGGGTTGCCGTCGCGGTCGCCGCCGATCCAGGTGCCGAAGGTGAGCGGGCGGGTGCCGGCGGGCAGTTCGACGCCGACGCGCTCCAGCTCGGCGGCGAGGTCCTCCAGGACGTCGCCGACGGCGCCGGCGTGCAGCTCGTCGAGGTAGTAGATGGCGTTGCGGGCCTCGTCGGCGGGCTCGGGGCGGACGACCCGGAGTTCGTCGGTCTGCCAGATGAGGTCGATGTTCTCGGCGAGCCGCAGGTCGTGGCGGCGCCGGTCGGCCTCGATGACCGGGGTCTCCAGGAGGGCGGCGATCCGGCGCAGCTTGTTGAGGACGGAGCGGCGGGCGGCTTCGGTCGGGTGCGCGGTGAAGACCGGCCGGACGTTGAGGTTCTTGACCGTCTCGCGGACGTGCTCGGGGTCGCCGTCCTTGAGCATGTCGGCGGTGCGGGCGAGGAGGCCGCCCTCGGCGGCGCGCTTCTCGCGCATCTCGCGGCCGCGGTGGACCTGCTCGGTGACGTTCGCGAGGTGGAAGTAGGTGGAGAAGGCGCGCACCAGCTTGGCGGCCGTCTCGAGTTCGACGCCACGGAGCAGCTCGGCGGCGGCCTCGCCGTTCTCGCGGGTGAGGCTGCGGACCCGCTCGACGAGGTCGAGGAGCTCGTGGCCTTCCTGGCGGACGAGGGTCTCGCCGAGGAGATCGCCCAGTCGGCGGATGTCGGCGCGCAGCTCGGTGCTGGCGGTGGGGGTCTGGTCGGCACTGCTCACAGGTGCGGCTCCTTGCAGTGTTTGAGCACGTCTGGAGGGGTTCTGGAGGCTTGCGGACCGCGCTGTCCGACGCACCCAGGATAGGTGTCCATCTACCGGACAGCGGTCAGGGTCCTCTTGTGCCCCCTTGCCGCGTGCCCCGGCGCTGCCATACTTACGACGCCGTAGGTTACGGAAGCGTAGCCACGCGCTCTTTTCCTACCGTTCCGCTCCTTTTCTTCCTCATCCCTTCATCCCCAGGGGACACCCATGACCACAAGCCCCGAGTTGCTCGAAACCGAACAGGCCCTGCCCTCCGGCACGCTCGGCGGGGACAAAAAGCGATCGATCGAGCAGATCACGCTGCTGTTGTTCATCACGGTGCCCTTCGTCGCCCTGGTCGCGGCCGTGCCGCTGGCCTGGAGCTGGGGCGGCGTGTCCTGGCTCGATCTGGGTCTGATGGTGGCGATGTACTACATCGGCTGCCACGGCATCACGATCGGCTACCACCGTTACTTCACCCATGGTTCCTTCAAGGCCAAGCGGCCGCTGCGGATCGCGCTCGCGATCATGGGCTCGCTCGCCGTGGAGGGCCCGCTGGTGCGCTGGGTGGCGGACCACCGCAAGCACCACAAGTTCTCGGACGCGGAGGGCGACCCGCACTCGCCGTGGCGTTTCGGTGAGACGGTGCCGGCCCTGATGAAGGGGCTGTGGTGGGCGCACATCGGCTGGATGTTCGACGAGGAGCGGACGCCGCAGGCCAAGTACGCACCCGATCTGATCAAGGACCCGGCGATCCGGCGGATCTCCCGTGACTTCATCTTCTGGACGATGCTGTCGCTCGCGATCCCGCCGCTGGTGGGCGGTCTGGTGACGATGTCCTGGTGGGGCGCGTTCACCGCGTTCTTCTGGGGTTCGCTGGTGCGGGTCGCACTGCTGCACCACGTCACCTGGTCGATCAACTCGATCTGTCACGCGGTGGGCAAGCGGCCGTTCAAGTCGCGGGACCGTTCGGGCAACGTGTGGTGGCTCGCGGTGCTGTCCTGCGGCGAGTCCTGGCACAACCTGCACCACGCGGACCCGACGTCGGCGCGGCACGGGGTGCTGCGTGGCCAGGTGGACTCCAGCGCGCGGCTGATCCGCTGGTTCGAGCTGGCGGGCTGGGCGACCGACGTGCGCTGGCCGGCGAAGGAGCGCATCGAAGCCCGCCGCCAGAGCGCCTCCGCAGACGCGGCATGATGGAAGACGTGGCGATCGACGGCAGGACCAGTGGCACCGGCAGTGGCGAGCAGAAGCCCCGGCGGGGTCGCCGGGTGCGGATGACGGGTGCCGAGCGCCGGGAACAGTTGCTGGATATCGGCCGCACGCTCTTCGCCGAGAAGGGTTTCGAGGGCACGTCGGTGGAGGAGATCGCGGCGAAGGCCGGGGTCTCCAAGCCGGTGGTGTACGAGCACTTCGGGGGCAAGGAGGGGCTGTACGCGGTCGTGGTCGACCGGGAGATGCGCCAGCTTCTCGACGGGGTGACGGGCGCGCTGACGGCGGGGCATCCGAGGGAGCTCCTGGAGCAGGCGGCGTTCGCGCTGCTCGACTACATCGAGAACTACACGGACGGTTTCCGGATTCTCGTACGGGACTCCCCGGTGGCGCAGTCGACGGGGACGTTCGCGTCGCTGATCAGTGACATCGCCACGCAGGTGGAGGACATCCTGGGCCTGGAGTTCAAGGCGCGCGGCTTTGACCCGAAGCTGGCGCCGCTGTACGCGCAGGCCCTGGTGGGCAGTGTGGCGCTGACGGGTCAGTGGTGGCTGGACGTCCGCAAGCCGAAGAAGGCTGAGGTCGCGGCGCATCTGGTGAACCTGGCGTGGCACGGTCTGGACGGTCTGGAGCCGAAGCCTCGCTTGATAGGGCACCGCAAGAGCTGACGGGAACCGGACGGTCGGATTCACGAAGTAAAGCTCTGGCGTAGGACGCGTGCGCGGGTAGAATCGCGTTCAACATCCGGGGGGGTGTTCCGACCTTCGAACGCGGTCGTTTCCGTGTGCCCAGTGGCCGTGTGCCCAAGGGCCCGCGATGACGCCGTTCGATGCTGTGCGAGCCCCCCTGTTTGGTTCTGTCGAACCTCTGATCCCTGGGGGGGATCTCTTGATTTTCACGCACTCCCAGCGCGCCCGCCGCGTGGCCGCCTGCACCGCGCTCGTCCTTTCCGCCGGCATGCTGCTCACGGGCACGGCGTCCGCCGACTCCCCGGCGCCGCGTCCGTCGGTCGAGAAGAAGGCCCCCGCCTTCACTCTGCCGAAGCTGACGCTTCCGCAGCAGGACGGCGCCCGTGCGGGCGTCGCCGCGGCCGACGCCACGCCTCTGCCGCTCTCCGACTTCGACGGCGACGGCGTCGACGACCTGCTCTTCCGCGCCCTGGACGGCAACCTCTACTCGATCACGTCCACGGGCAACGGCGCCGCCTTCGACCTCTACCGCACCGAGGTCGCGAAGGACATCATCCCGATCGGCGACCAGGGCGGCTCCACCACCGAGCCCGAGGTGCTCGTCCTCTCCGAGAACGGCACGCTCACCCTGTACGGCGACGCCTCGTCGACCGGCACCCCGTACGAGACCACGGTGGGCGGCGGCTGGCAGATCTACAACAAGGTCGTCTCGCCCGGCGACGTGAACGGTGACGGCCGGGCCGACCTGGTCGCCCGCACGCAGTCCGGCACCCTGTTCCTGTACCTGGCGACCGGCAACACCGGCCGGCCGTTCGGCGGCCGGATCGAGGTCGGCGGCGGCTGGGGGATCTACGACCAGCTCGTGGGCATCAGCGACGGCAACGGCGACGGCCGGGGCGACCTGTACGCCCGCGACACCGCCGGCACGCTGTGGTTCTACGCCGGTACGGGCAACACCACCAGGCCCTTCGCCACCCGGAAGTCGGTCGGTGGCGGCTGGAACATCTACAACCAGATCCTGGCCGGGAGCCAGGGGCGGAACCTGATCGCCCGGGACAGCGCCGGCACCCTGTGGTCCTACGCCGGCCGCGGCGACGGCACGGTCGCCGGTCGCGTGCCGGCGAGCGACCCGGGCGGCTTCAAGGGCGTCGGGCAGTTCGCCGGCGGTGGCGGCAACCCGTACACCGGCAAGGAGGGTGTCATCGGCCGGACCGGCTCCGGCACGCTCTTCTGGTACGGCAACACCACCACGGGCATCCTGGGCGCCCGGCAGCAGATCAGCGAGGAGGGTGAGTGGTACGGCGCCACGTTCGCCCACCTCTCCTCGATGAACCCGGACGCCTCGTCCGACATCGCCCAGGTCGTCGACGGCGATCTCTACATCGACAACGCCTACCTCGGCGCGGGCTGGGGCATCTACAACGCGTACGTCGGCCCGGGCGACCTGAGCGGCGACGGCAAGGGCGACCTGCTGGCCCGTGACCGCTCCGGCCACCTGTACCTCTACCGGGGCAACGGCCAGGGCACGTCGGTCGCCTCACGCATCAAGATCGGCGCCGGCTGGGGCGGGTACGACAGGCTCGTCGGCGCGGGCGACCACACCGGCGACGGCCGCTCGGACATCGTGGCCCGCACCCCGGGCGGCGACCTGTACCTCTACGCGGGTACGGGCGTCGCGACGTCCCCCTTCAAGGCGCGGCAGAAGATCGGCTACGGCTGGAACGCGTACTCCAAGCTGATCGCCCCGGGTGACGTGAACGGCGACGGCAAGGCCGACCTGCTGGGCGTGACCTCGGGCGGCGACCTGTACCGCTACCTGAACACGGCCCCGGGCAAGTTCACCTCGCGGGCCAAGATCGGCTACGGCTACGGGATCTACAACGCCCTGTCGTAACAGCCTGAAGCGCACGCATACCGCCCCGCACCGGACCTCCGGTGCGGGGCGGTATGCTCCCCACATCCGGGGGGGTGTTCGCCCTTCGTACGCGCTTTCTGTCGTACGACGGTGTCGCGGACCCCCGTTCCCGGTCCGATGACATCTGATCCCTGGGGGGGATCTCTTGCGTTCTCTGCACTCCACGCGTGCCCGCCTCGCCGCATGCACCGCTCTCGTCCTCTCCGCGGGCATGCTGCTCGCGGCCCCGGCCTCGGCCGACGGGCCCGCGCCGCACCCCGCCGTCGAGAAGCCGGCGCCCACGTTCACCCCGCCGTCGCTGACGCGTCCGCAGGCCGCCGCCCGAGCGGGTGCCGCCGCGGCCGAGGGGTCCAGGGTCGCCGCGCCGCTGTCGGACTTCGACGACGACGGACAGAGCGACCTGATCTACCGCGCCTGGACCGGCGACGTCTACACCGCGACGACCACGGGCGAGGGCGGTCTCTTCAACGGGACGGCCTCCGAGCCCCCGAAGGACATCATTCCGATCGGCAACCAGGACGCGGTCGGCGGCGGCCCCGAGGTCCTGATGCTCTCGGAGCAGGGCGCCCTCACGATGTACGCGGACGCCACGCCCACCTCCGCGACCTACGCGTGGCGGGGCAACGGCTGGCAGATCTACAACAAGGTCGTCTCGCCCGGCGACGTGAACGACGACAACCTGGCGGACCTGCTCGCCCGCGACCTCAGCGGCAACCTGTACCTGTACTACGCCACCGGCAACCGCAACGCGCCGTTCTCGGCGCGGGTGAACCTCGGCCCCGGCTGGAACATGTACGACCAGCTCATCGGCTTCGGCGACAACAACGGCGACGGCTGGTCCGACCTGTACGCCCGTGACACCGCCGGCACCCTGTGGTTCTACGCCGGCCAGGGCGACAAGGGCAGGCCGTTCGCGGCACGGGTGAAGGCCGGCACCGGCTGGAACATCTACAACCAGATCATTCCCGTGGGCGACGACAACGGCGACGGCAACGGCGAACTGCTCGCCCGCGACGCCAAGGGCACGCTCTGGTACTACACCGGCAAGGGTGACCGCACCCTGGCGACCCGTGTGCAGGCCAGCCAGACGGGCTACTGGGAGGGCATCCCGCAGTTCGGCGGGGCGAGCAACAACCCGGTCGCCGGCACCAAGGAAGGCGTCCTGGCACGGGACGCCGCCGGGACGATGTTCTGGTACGGCAGCAAGACCACCGGTCAGCTGGGCGCCCGCAGCCAGTTCGGCAACACGGGCGGGTGGAAGGGCGCCGACTTCGCCCACCTGTCCTCGATGGACCCGGACGGCTCCTCGGACACCGCGCAGCTCTTCGACGGCGGCCTCTACATCGACGGCGTCTACCTCGGTGCCGGCTGGGGCGTCTACAACGCGCTCATCGGCCCCGGCGACCTGAGCGGCGACGGCAAGGGCGACCTGCTGGCCCGTGACCGCTCCGGCTACCTGTACCTCTACCGGGGCAACGGCCAGGGCACGTCGGTCGCCTCGCGCATCAAGATCGGTGCCGGCTGGGGCGGGTATCGCAACATCCTCGGCGCGGGCGACTACACCGGCGACGGCCGCACGGACATCGTGGCCCGCACCCCGGGCGGCGACCTGTACCTCTACGCGGGTACGGGCGTCGCGACGTCCCCCTTCAAGGCGCGGCAGAAGATCGGCTTCGGCTGGAACACGTACGCCAAGGTGCTCGCCCCGGGCGACCTGAACGCAGACGGCAAGGCCGACCTGCTGGGTGTCACCTCGGGCGGCGACCTCTACAACTACCTGAACACGACCCCGGGCAAGTTCACCGCCCGGACCAAGGTCGGCTACGGCTTCCAGATCTACAACACCATGTCGTAGCACCGTCGCCGCAGCACCGTTCCACGCACGCGGGCGCCCCGCACCGGAGTTCCGGTGCGGGGCGTCCGCGTGTGTCGGGCCGTGCGTGAGCCCGGCCGCGCCGGTCAGGAGGGCTTGCGGGCGACGGCGAAGATACGGCGGAACGGGAAGACCGTCCCGTGCGGGCCCGGCGGGTAGGCCTCGCGGAGGCGGTCGCGGTACTGGACGAGGAAGGCGTCGATCGCCTCCTGGTCGTCGCCCAGGGTGGTGAGGACGGGCCGCAGGGCCGTGCCCTTGACCCAGTCGAGGACGGGGTCCTCGCCCTGGAGCAGCTGGCAGTACGTGGTCTCCCAGACATCCGTCTCGCAGCCGAGGTCGGTGAGGCGGGTGAGGTAGTCGGGGGCGTCGAGGATGTGGACGAAGCGCCGGCCCTGGTCGCCGAGGCGGTCGCGCCACTCGGGGGTGTCGCACAGTTCGCCGAGCAGGGCGTGGCTGGGCGAGGTGAAGTTGCCGGGCACCTGGAAGGCGAGGGTGCCCCCGGGCCGGAGCCCGTCGATCCAGCGGGAGAAGGACTCGGGGTGGTTGGGCACCCACTGGAGGGCGGCGTTGGAGACGATCAGGTCGTAGGGCTCGTCGGGGGTCCAGTGGGCGGCGTCGGCGGGCCGGAAGTCGATCCAGCCGCCGCCGCGGGTGGTGCCGGACCAGTCCTTCTCGGCCTGCTCCAGCATGTCGGGCGAGAGGTCGAAGCCGGTGATGTGGGCGTCGGCCCAGCGGTCGGCGAGGAGGACCGTCACGTTGCCGGGGCCGCAGCCGAGGTCGGCGATGCGGGCGGGCCGGTCCTGGGCGGGCAGGTGCGGTATTCGGGTGAGCAGGTCGAGGAAGGGCCGGGTGCGGTGGCCCGAGTGCCGGAGGTATTGCTGCGGATCCCATGTCGGTGCGGATGGTGCCGTGGATTCCACGGAATGCATGTTCGAAGCCCCCTTGCTGGAACGAGTTGCCGAAGCGGAACGGAGTTCCGGCCGGGTCCCTTCCCCATAGTCAAGGGAAATATATCTTGAAATCAAGATACTCGACATAGAGAAACTTGACCCCAAGAGACTTTATGTCAACAGACCCTCTACACTGATCGTCATGGAGGACGAGGTCGACCGACTGGTCGCAGCATGGCGCCGCGAGCGCCCCGACCTCGACGTGGAACCGCTCGAGGTGCTCAGCCGCGTGTCGCGGCTCGCCCGGCACCTCGACCGCGCCCGTCGGCTCGCCTTCTCCGAGCACCAGCTGGAGCCCTGGGAGTTCGACGTCCTCACCTCCCTGCGCCGCGCCGGAGCGCCCTACCAGCTCTCCCCCGGCCAGCTCCTGACCCAGACCCTGGTCACCTCCGGCACCATGACCAACCGCATCGACCGGCTCACCAAGAAGGGCCTCGTCGAGCGGCTGCCCGACCCCAGCGACCGGCGCGGCGTCCTGGTCCGGCTCACCCCCGAGGGCCGCGACCGCGCCGACGAGGCGCTCGCCGGGCTGCTCGCCCAGGAGCGGGCCATCCTGGCCCAGCTCTCCCGGGGCCAGCGCGGCGAACTTGCCGCGCTGCTACGCCAGCTGACCGCCCCGTTCGACAACGTCCCCGGATAGCCCGGGCAGCGGCGCCTCGCCCAGCTGCGCCGGCCCCACCCCCGCCCGGCGGGCCAGGGCCACCGCTGCCAGGGTCGAGTGCACACCCAGCTTTCCCAGCACGTTCTGCATATGCGTTCGGACGGTGTGCGGGGACAGGAAGAGGCGCTCGGCGACCGCCTTGCGGCCCAGGCCCGCGACCATGCAGCGCAGCACCTCCCGCTCGCGCGGGGTCAGCGACTCCACGAGCCGCTCGCCGTCCGTCCGGTGCTTGCGGGCCGCCGTCAACTCCCGCAGGACACCCGTGAGCAGCGCGGGCGGCAGGTGCGTCTCGTCCCGCAGCACCCCCCGGACCACCGCGAGGAGCCGCTGGAGCGAGCAGTCCTTCGCCACCCAGCCGGAGGCCCCGGCCTGCAGTGCGAGGGCGGCCCGGTGCGGGTCGTCCTTCTCCGCCAGGACGACGGTACGGACCGCGGGCTGGATCCCGCGTACCCCCGCGACCAGGGAGATCCCGTCGACGGCGCCCTCGGCGTCGTCCGGCACCGCACGGGCCACGGCGCCCGGGGGCCCCGCGCCCAGCTCGGCGTCGACGAGCAGCACGTCGAACCTGCGCCCCTCCGCGGCGCCGCGCTCCAGGCAGCGCAGGGCGGCCGGGCCGCTTCCCGCGGCGGCGACGTCGACATCGGGCTCGGCCGCGAGTGCGGCGGCCAGCGATTCGGCGAAGACGCGGTGGTCGTCCACCACGAGGACACGGATACGTGCCACGGACACCCCCAAGTGTCGAGGAACGGAACCGACGCGGGTACGGCGCCGGAGGCGGGTCCGTCATACGCGCGGCCGCCGCCGTGCGTTGACTGTTACCCCGCTTCCGGCGCCGTACCCGACCGGGTCTCGCCCCCTGAACAGCACCGGCCCCCACCGGCGCTGCCCCTCAGAGTAGGGGCGGGGCGTCACGGCGGGGGCCGATTCACGGAACTGTCCGAAGTCGTACGGGAGTACGGGGGGTGTCGGCGGCTCCGTACGCGGGTGTCGGAGGCCCCGTACGGGGTGTCAGAGGCCCCGTACGGGGTGTCAGAGGCCTCGTACGGGGTGTCAGAGGCGTCGCGCGCCCTCCGAGGCGACGGCCGGGAAGATGCCGGGGGCCGCGTATCCCGCCGCGGCGAAGGCCTTCTCGACGGCGGCGGCGACCGCGTCCGCCCGGTCGGTGTCGACCAGGACGAGGGCGGAGCCGCCGAAGCCGCCGCCGGTCATCCGGGCACCGAGCGCCCCGGCGGCGTTCGCCGCCTCGACGACCAGGTCCAACTCCGGGCAGGAGACCCTCAGATCGTCCCGGAGCGAGGCGTGGCCCTCGGTGAGGACGGGGCCGACGGCCCGGGTGTCCCCGGCGTCGAGCAGGGCGATCGTCCGCTCCACGCGGGCGTTGTCGGTGACGACGTGCCGCACATAGCGCAGAATCGTCTCGTCGCCCAGAAGTGCGAGGGATTCGGATAGATGCGCGGCGCTCACGTCGCGCAGGGCCCGGGCGCCGAGCGCCCGCGCACCGGCTTCACAACCGGCGCGCCGTTCGGCGTACGCGCCGTCCCCGAGCGCGTGCTTCACCCGGGTGTCGACGACGAGCAGCCGCAGCCCCTCGCCGGCCAGGTCGAAGGGGACCTGACGGAACGAGAGGTCCCGGGTGTCCAGATGGAGGGCGTGGCCCTCCTCGGCGCAGGCGGAGGCCATCTGGTCCATCACCCCGCAGGGGACGCCGACGAAGGCGTTCTCGGCGCGCTGGGCGAGCCGGGCGAGCTCGGGCCGGGAGAGCCCGAGGCCGAAGAGCTCGTCCAGGGCGAGCGCGGTGACGACCTCCAGGGCCGCCGACGAGGAGAGCCCCGCGCCGGTCGGCACGGTCGACGTGAGGTGGATGTCCGCGCCCGTCACCGGGTGCCCGGCCTCCCGCAGCGCCCAGACGACGCCGGCCGGGTAGGCCGCCCAGCCGCCGCCGGAGAGCGGTTCGAGGGCGTCGACCTCCAGCTGGACGATGCCGCCGTCGACGTCGGCGGAGTGCAGACGCAGCACCCCGTCGTCGCGGCGGGAGACGGCGGCGACGGTGGTGTGCGGCAGCGCGAGCGGCAGCACGAAGCCGTCGTTGAAGTCGGTGTACTCCCCGATGAGGTTGACCCGCCCGGGGGCGGCCCAGACACCGTCGGGGGCGGCGCCGTAGAGCGCCTCGAAGTCGGCGGCGAGGCTCATGCGCCCCCCTCCTGACGGAGACGGGCGAAGGTCCAGGCGTCGGCGACGACGTCCGCCAGGTGCGGGCGGGACGGCGTCCAGCCGAGCCGTTCGCGGGCGGCCTCGGCGGAGGCGACGAGGACCGCGGGGTCGCCGGCGCGGCGCGGGGCGGTGATCTCCGGGATCGGGTGCCCGGTGACCTTCCGTACGGTCTCGACGACCTCGCGGACGGAGAAGCCGTTGCCGTTGCCCAGGTTGCAGATCAGGTGCTCGCCGGCCGGCACGGCGTCCGCCGTCATGGCGTCGAGCGCGAGGAGGTGGGCCTCGGCGAGGTCGGCGACGTGGATGTAGTCGCGGACGCAGGTGCCGTCGGGGGTCGGGTAGTCCTCGCCGTACACGGAGATCGCCTCGCGTCGGCCGAGGGCGACCTGGAGGACGAGCGGGATGAGGTGCGACTCGGGTTCGTGCCGCTCGCCGAGCGAGCCGTACGCCCCCGCCACGTTGAAGTAGCGCAGTGAGACGGCGGCGAGGCCGTGGGCGGTGCCCTCCCCGGAGATCATGTGGTCGACGGCGAGCTTGCTCGCCCCGTACGGGCTGGTGGGGGCGGTCGGCGCGGTCTCGGTGATCGGCACGGTCTCCGGCTCGCCGTAGGTCGCGGCGGTGGAGGAGAAGACCAGCTTGCGGACCCCGGCGGCGCGCATCGCGGCGAGCAGGGCCATGGTGCCGCCGACGTTGTTCTCCCAGTACTTCTCGGGCTTGGCGACGGACTCGCCGACCTGGGAGAAGGCGGCGAAGTGCAGGACGCCGTCGTAGGAGCCGTCGAGCCACTTCGCGGCGTCCTGGATGCGGCCCTCGATGAACTCGGCGCCCGCCGGGACGGCCTCGGCGAAGCCGGTGGAGAGGTCGTCGAGGACGGTGACCCGGTGGCCCCGCTCCAGGAGGTGGGCGGCGACGACGCTGCCCACGTATCCGGCCCCGCCGGTCACCAGGTACTTCTTCACGGCCTCGGTCACTTGCTTGCCACCTCTCGGAGTCGGCGGGCCGCCGTCTCCGGCGGCACGTCGTTGCTGAACGCGCTCATGCCGGACTCCGTGCCCGCGAGGTACTTGAGCCTGCCGGACGTCCGGCGGACGGTGAAGAGTTCCAGGTGCAGCCCGAACTCCTCGCGGTCCTCACCGGTGAACGGAGCCTGGTGCCAGGCGGAGATGTACGGCGTCGGCGGCTCCCCCGGACCGAAGATCCGGTCGAAGCGCCTCAAGAGTTCCAGATAGATCTGTGGGAACTCTGTGCGGGCCTCCTCGTCGAGCGCGCGCAGGTCGGGCACCCGGCGGGTCGGGTAGAGGTGGACCTCGTACGGCCAGTGGGCGGCGTACGGCACGAAGGCGATCCAGTGCTCGCTCTCCAGGACGACGCGCTCGGCGTCGGCGCGTTCCCGGGCGACGACGTCGTCGAAGAGGTTGCCGCCGGTGCGGGCCCGGTGCTCGGCCGCCCGGCGCTGCATGAGGGCGGTCCGGGGCGTGGCGGACGGGTAGGCGTAGATCTGTCCGTGCGGGTGGGCGAGGGTGACGCCGATCTCCGCGCCGCGGTTCTCGAAGCAGTACACCTGCTCCACGCCGGGCCGCCGGGCGAGTTCGGTGGTCCGGTCGATCCAGGCGTCGAGCACGAGCGCGGCCCGCTCGGGGGTGAGGTCGGCGAAGGAGGCCTCGTGGTCGGCGGTGAAGCAGACGACCTCGCAGCGGCCCGAGTCCCCGGCGAGGGTGGGGAAGCGGTTCTCGAAGACGGCGACCTCGTAGTCGGGGGCCGGGATCTCGCTCTGGCGTCCGTCGCCGGAGGGGCAGAGGGGGCACTCGCCGACGGGCGGGTGGTACGTCCGGCCCTGCCGGTGCGAGGCGACGGCGACGGAGTCCCCGAGGAGCTCGTCGTACCGGAGCTCGGTGGCGGAGGTGACGGGGTCGAGCGGCCGGGTGTCGACGGCGGTGCGGACGGCGTCCTCACGGGTGTCGTAGTAGATCAGCTCGCGCCCGTCGGCGAGTGTGGTGACGGTCTTCTTCACGGGGCCCCTCCGGCGGGATCAAACATAACCACGCACAAGGAATCACATTCCAACATTACCGTCAACGGCGAAGCCCGGCCCCTCTCCCGGAGGGAGGGGCCGGGCTTCGATAGAACGGCTCGGATCAGCGCCGACGGGTCAGAGGGATCCCCGCGGCCCCGGCAGCGCGCGGTCGAGCAGCCCCGTACGGGCCGCCAGGGCCGCCGCCTCCAGGCGCGACCCCACCCCCAGCTTCATCAGGACCCGCTGCACGTGCGTCCGCGCGGTGCTCGGCGCGATCCCCATCCCCGCCGCGATCAGCCGGGTGTCCTCCCCCTCCGCGACCCGGACGAGGACCTCCACCTCCCGCTGCGTCAGGAGCCGCAGCAGCCGCTGGCCCTCGTCGTCGGGCTGCGCCGAGGGGTGGAGCAGCTCCGCGAAGGCCGACCGGAGCAGCTGCGGCGCCACCGCCGACTCCCCCGCCCTGGCCTTCACCAGGGCGCGCTCGACGCCCTCGATGCGCTCGTCGTGCCGGACGTAGCCCGAGGCGCCGGCCGCGAACGCGGCCGCGATACCGCGCGGCGAGGGCACCGGGCCGAGCACCACGACCGCCACCTGCGGCCGCTCCCGCTTGATCCGTACGACCACGTCGAAGGCCCCCGGCTCGGCCGGGGCGGCCGTGCCCAGGAGGCAGACCTCCGGCGCACGGCTCACCACGAGCTCCGCCGCCCCCGCCACCGGCGCGGCCGCCGCGAGCACCCGGTGCCCGCGCAGCTTCAGCGCCGAGGCGAGTGCCTCCGCGAGCAGGCGGTGGTCGTCCACCACCACGAGCCGTACGCCCATCCCGGTCATCCCCCATCCTCCGGGCAGCCGTCCACCGGCCGCCCGCTCGACCCCGAATTCCTCACCCACCGGCACCCTGCGCAAACGGCCCGGCGCGTCGGGGTGAACCGACGCGCCGGGCCGCGCGAACCTCACGGACATCCGTGCGATGTCAGAGAGTTCAGTGGGTGCTGAACGACACCGCCAGATACTCCTTGTCCTCCGGCGACGCCGACGCCCGCGGCTTGGAGAGCATCATGTCGGACATGAACACCCGGCCGTCGCGGTACAGGATCTCCGAGTAGTCCGGGGAGAAGCTGTTCTCCACGTCGTGGATGGTCTTGTCCGCCGGGTTCTCCAGGAGCAGCGTCTCCTTCATCGTGCCGCCGTCGATCGAGACGATCCGTCCGCCCTTGTCGTAGGGCGGCTCCTTGTACGCGATGATGTTGCCGCCGTCCATGCGGAGCGGGATCAGGGTGTACTTGTCACCCGCGTCCGCCTTCTCCGGCGCCGTCTTCCCGGTGGTCAGGTCGAAGCCGATGATCTCGTTCGTCTCGTCGCCGTACTCCCCGGTGGAGCCCTCGTGCTCCTCGGTCGGCACGTACAGCCGGCCGTTGGCGACGAGCGCCTTGGTGCACGCCTCGACCTTGGTCGAGCGGCAGCGGGCCGCGTACTGGTCGGCGTCCGCCGTGATCTTCGCCTTCAGCTTGCCGGTCTTCTCGTCGAGGGAGAAGAAGTCCGAGATGCCGCTGCCGTCGCCGGCGCTGTCGCCGACGTCGGCAGCGATGACCAGCGGCTTGCTGGAGATCACCGACGCGTACTTCACCCCGTCCGGCATCTTGAACTGCGAGATCGGGGCGCCCGACATCGGGTCGAGGTTCTGGATCAACACGTACTGGGTGTCGTACGGGCCGCACTTGCGGACCGCGACGAGGCCCTCGCCGCCGCCGTACCCCAGGTCGAAGCAGTTCTGGTCGTTGGCCTGCGGCTTCCAGCGCGGGTTGCCGTTGGCGACGTCGAAGGCGGCGCCGCCGTCGGTGCCGCCGGCCGCGACCGTCTTCCCGCTGAGCGTGACCTCGCCGAACCGGACCTTCTGGTCGCCGGCGGTGCCGCCGGTGACCGAGGTGGACCACAGCAGCTTTCCGGCGTTCAGGTCGACCAGGCCGACCTCGGTGCACTGCTGGTAGTAGCGCGGCGCGACCCGCTTCGTGGCCTCGAAGAGGATCGGCATCTTGTTGTCGGCCGTCACGTGGCGCGAAGTGCCGCAGACCTGACCGGTCAGGGGCAGCGTCCACAGGACGGAGCCCTTGTCGCGGTCGTAGGCGACGATCGAGTTGACGCCCGTCTTCACGTACGCCTTGTCGGTGATCCAGGAACCGGAGACGTCGGTGACGTCCGGGACCGCCGGCTGCTCGACCTGGAAGCCCATCTTCGCCCGGGTGTTCGCCGGCGGCTGCTCCTTGCCACCGCCGCCGATGCCCTTGGTGTCACCGGACCCGCCGTTGCCGCCGGTGCCCTGCGAGGTGCCGCCGGTGCCCTTGGCCTCGTCGTCCTTCCCCCCGCCGTCACCGGAGTTGGCGTACCAGATGCCGGCGCCGACGATCAGGACGACGGCGACGACCGCCGCGATGACGATCTGGAGCTGGGCCGACAGCTTCTTGCCGCCGCCCGGCGCCGGGGGCGGGGTGGGCTGCTGGTACCCGCCGTAGGGCTGCTGCTGGGGCGGATAGCCGTACGGGGGCTGGGCCGGCTGCTGGTATCCGGCGCCGTAGGGCTGCTGCGGCTGGGTGGGCGGCTGCGCCGGGTAGCCGTAGCCCGCGTCCGGCGCCTGCTGCGGCTGGCCGTACGGCTGCTGCGGCGGTGCCTGCTGCGGATAGCCGTAGCCGGGCTCCGGCTGCTGCGCCGGGGGCGGCGTCGGCGCGCCGAAGCCGCCCTGCGGGTCCGGGGGCTGGTTCGGCGGGGGTGGGGGTGGCTGCGTCATCGGTCCGTGTACCTCACTTGCTGAAGGCCATCATCGTCTTGACCAGCTTTTCTTCCTTGTCGTTCGAGGCGGAGACGCGCCCGCTCGCCACGACGAAGGTGCCGGCGCCGTACGCGTAGCCCGGGCTGTAGAAGTTGTTCTCGACCTGGGCCGTCGACGCCGGGTGCTGGAGCAGGATCTTCGGCGCGCCACCGGCCGGGGCGATCGTCGCGACCGCGCCGCCCTTGTCGTACGACGGGTCCACGTACACCAGGACCTCGCCGCCCTCCATGCGCAGCGGGATCATGGTCTGCTCACCGGGCGCCTTGGAGCGCCACTTGGCCTTGCCGTTCTTCAGGTCGAAGGCGACGACCTCGTTGGGGGTGCCGTACGAGGTCTCGGTGGCCATGTAGAAGGTGTTCGCGTCGGCCGCCACTCCCGTGCAGCCCTGCAGGTTCTTGCCGAAGATGACGAAGCCGCCGCCGCACGACGGGGCGAACTTGTCCTTGCCGCCCTGGATCTGCGAGCGGAGCGAACCGTTGGCGTTGAGCGCGAAGATGGTCCACTTCTTCTGCTCGCGCTGGGTGGCGGAGACGAC
This sequence comes from Streptomyces sp. NBC_01077, assembly GCF_045162855.1. Classification (NCBI taxonomy): domain Bacteria; kingdom Bacillati; phylum Actinomycetota; class Actinomycetes; order Kitasatosporales; family Streptomycetaceae; genus Streptomyces; species Streptomyces sp. NBC_01077. The sequence continues at coordinate 4,255,495 of NZ_CP108669.1, forward strand.
CAGGGGGTCGATCGAGTAGACCCGGTCCACCTCCCAGTCGGCCTCCAGCTTGAAGGTCCACTTGGCCTTGCCCGTGTTCGGGTCGACCTGGCTGACGCCCTGGATCTTCTTGGTGGTGCTGCCCGACGGGCAGTCCACGGCGGCGATCAGCTTGCTGCCGCCGGCGTACGCGAAGGGCTTGCAGCCGGTCGTGGCGCCGGTGAAGAGCTGCCTGCCGTCGGCCATGGAGAAGCCGTACGAGCTGCTGGTGCCGGCGACGGTCAGCGTGTTGCCGCTGATGGACAGGGTGTTGTCCGAGAAGGCGAACAGGCCCTTGGGCTTCGGTACGGCCTTCTTCCAGCCCGCCTTGCCGGTCTTCAGATCGACCTGCTGGAGCGCGGTGCACTTGGCGCCGTCCTTGGCGCTCTCGGCGTACGCGAAGACCATCAGGCCGGTCGCCGAGGGGCTCGCGGGCGCCGCGCACAGCGGGAACGGCACGTCGATGTGCCACTTCGGGGAGCCGTCGCTCAGGTTGTAGCCGGAGATGCCCTTGTACATGGCCTTGACGACGGTGTCGCCCTGGATCCACGGGCCGAGGACGTCGGAGCCGTTGCGGGGCAGGTCGACGTCGTTCTTGAGCAGCCAGTTGACCTTGGCCTCGCCGTCCTTGCGGCCGGCGTTGAGGTCGTCCTCGCCGTTGGAGCCGTCACCCGTGCCGTCGCCCTTGTCCACCGACTCGGTGGGCTTCGGGGCGGCGGAGGAGGAGGTGGCGGTGGCGGTCGGCCCGGCGATCGGGTCCTTCTCGTCGTCACCGCCGACGACGGCCCAGGTGGTGACGGCGGCCACCAGGACGGCGGCGGCGGCCACGGCCGCGACGAGACCGGTGCGGCCCTTGAGGGGTCCGCCGCCGGAGGACGGCGGGGTGGGGCCGCCCTGGTACATCGGCTGGGTGGGGTACCCGCCGTAAGGGTTCTGCTGCTGCTGACCGTACGGTCCCGGCTGCTGCGGCTGGCCGTAGCCGGGCTGCTGGCCCTGCTGCGGGTAGCCGTACGGCTGCTGCGGAGGCTGCTGGCCGTACGGGCCGGGCTGACCGGGCTGGCCCGGCTGGCCGTAGCCGGGCTGGCCCTGCTGCGGGTAGCCGTAACCGGGCTGCGGCTGCTGGCCGTACGGGCCGGGCGCGGCCGGCGGCGCGGTCGGCGGCGGGCCGGCGGGCGGCGGCGGAGTCTGCGGTGCCTGCGGCGGGACGGGCGGCACGGGCGGCGTGCCCTGGTGCGGGCCCTGGTTCGGATCCTGGGGAGCTCCGAAGCCCCCCGGCGGCTGGTTGCTGGGCGGCTGGGTCATCAGCAGTTCCCCCTTGACGTGAGCGGGTTTTCTTTCTACCACTCACGCGTCGGCGCAAAAGCGACCGGTCCGCCCCTTGTACCCAAGGGAGGACCGGCCTGTGATGCCCTCGTTATGCGTCCTCGGCCAGTTCGAGCCAGCGCATCTCCAATTCCTCGCGTTCACCCACGAGTTCCCGGAGCTCCGCGTCGAGCTTCGCGACCTTCTCGAAATCGGTCGCGTTGTCGGCGATCTGCGCGTGCAGCTTGGCCTCCTTCTGGGAGACCTTGTCGAGCTGTCGCTCGACCTTCTGCAGCTCCTTCTTGGCGGCGCGCGTGTCCGCCGCGGAGACACCGGGCTTCGACTGCGCGGGCGCGGACGCGGGCGTCGGGACGGACGCCTCGATCATCTTGCGGCGCCGCTCCAGGTACTCGTCGATGCCACGCGGCAGCATCCGCAGGGCCCGGTCGCCGAGCAGCGCGAGCGTCCGGTCGGTGGTGCGCTCGATGAAGAACCGGTCGTGGGAGATGACGACCATGGAGCCCGGCCAGCCGTCGAGGAGGTCCTCCAGCTGGGTCAGGGTCTCGATGTCGAGGTCGTTGGTGGGCTCGTCGAGGAAGAGGACGTTCGGCTCGTCCATGAGCAGGCGGAGCAGCTGGAGGCGGCGGCGCTCACCGCCGGAGAGGTCGCCGACGGGCGTCCACTGCTTCTCCTTGGAGAAGCCGAACTGCTCGCAGAGCTGCCCGGCAGTCATCTCACGGCCCTTGCCGAGGTCGACCCGGTCGCGGATCTGCTGGACGGCCTCCAGGACCCGCAGGGTGGCGGGGAGTTCGGTGACGTCCTGCGAGAGGTAGGCCAGCCGGACGGTCTTGCCGACGGTGACGCTGCCGGCCGCGGGCTGGATCTCGCCCTGGCTGACGGCGGCGTCGGCGAGTGCGCGCAGGAGGGAGGTCTTGCCCGCGCCGTTGACGCCGACGAGGCCGATGCGGTCACCCGGGCCGAGCTGCCAGGTGAGGTGCTCGAGAAGCATCTTGGGACCGGCGGTGACGGTCACGTCCTCCAGGTCGAAGACCGTCTTGCCGAGCCGGGCGTTGGCGAACTTCATCAGCTCGGAGGTGTCGCGCGGCGGCGGCACGTCGGCGATCAGCTCGTTGGCTGCCTCGATGCGGTAGCGGGGCTTGGAGGTACGGGCGGGGGCGCCGCGCCGCAGCCAGGCCAGCTCCTTGCGCATCAGGTTCTGCCGCTTGGACTCCTCCGTGGCGGCGATGCGCTCGCGCTCGGCGCGGGCGAAGACGTAGTCGGAGTAGCCGCCCTCGTACTCGTGGACGGCACCGCGCTGCACGTCCCACATGCGGGTGCAGACCTGGTCGAGGAACCAGCGGTCGTGGGTGACGCAGACGAGCGCGGAGCGACGCTCCTGGAGGTGCTTGGCGAGCCAGGCGATGCCCTCGACGTCGAGGTGGTTGGTGGGCTCGTCGAGGACGAGCAGGTCCTGGTCGTCGATGAGGAGCTTGGCGAGCGCGATCCGGCGGCGCTCGCCACCGGAGAGCGGGCCGATGACGGTGTCGAGACCGTTCTCGAAGCCGGGCAGGTCGAGCCCGCCGAAGAGCCCGGTGAGCACGTCGCGGATCTTGGCACTGCCGGCCCACTCGTGGTCGGCCATGACGCCGATGACCTCGTGCCGGATGGTGGCCTTCGGGTCGAGCGAGTCGTGCTGGGTGAGCACGCCGAGGCGCAGCCCGCCGCTGTGGGTGACACGGCCGGTGTCGGCCTCCTCCAGCCTGGCGAGCATCCGGATGAGGGTGGTCTTGCCGTCGCCGTTGCGGCCCACGACACCGATCCGGTCCCCCTCGGAGACGCCGAGCGAGACGCCGTCGAGCAGTGCACGGGTGCCGTACACCTTGCTGACAGCCTCGACATTGACCAGATTGACGGCCACTTTGACTCCTGTACGGGGGATCGATCGATCTCCCAGAGTACGTTGCCGCGCACACCCCGCAGCGGGTGGCATCAGCAGTAGCATAAGGAGCATGAGCGAGCCCACTCAGAAGTACTCGATCAGCATGCCGCGCGACATCGCGGAGGCCGCACGGGCCCGCAGTGGACCCTCGGGACTCTCGGCCTATGTGGCGGCGGCGGTCGCCCGGCAGATAGAGCGCGACGATCTCAACGAGCTCATCGCGGTGGCCGAGGCCGAGCACGGACCGGTCACGGACGCGGAGATCCAGGCACGACGCGAGCAGCTGCGCCGGGCCCGCGAGCAGCAGGGCGGCCCGGAAACGACAGGGGCGCCCGGGGCGAGTGGGGCGAGCGCGGCGTGACGCGCCCCGAGGCCGCCCCGGGCGGCACGCTGGTCCTCGACAGCGAGGGACTGGCCAAGGCCGTGCGGCGTGACCGCGAGGTGACCACCTGGCTCGCGCTGGCCCGCGCGGACGACCTACGCGTCGTGACGAGCGCCGCCACTCTGGTGGAGGTGATGCACCCGCGCATCAATCGCGCGGCCCTGGAATGGACCCTCTCCCGCCTCGTCGTCGAGCCCGTGACAGACGCCGTCGCGCGCCGTGCGGCGGCACTGCTGGCCGAGAACGGGCTGCACGGCCACACGTACGCCATCGACGCGATGGTCGCCGCGACAGCCCTCGCGGCACCGGGCCCCGTCACGGTACTCACCTCGGACCCGGAGGACCTCGTCGTCCTGTGCGGAGGCCTGGCAACCGTCATCGCGATCTGATCCGCCCCGCCCTCTCGACGAGCAGCCAGCCCGCCAGGGCCAGGGCGACAGCCGCCGGGGCCGTGACGGGGACGGCGACCAGGGTGGCGGAGTGACCGTCGAGGAGCCCGGCGAAGCCCGTCATGGAGAGGCCCAGGACGCCGAAGAGCGCGAGGGTGATGCCGAGGGCGGCGAGGGGGCCGCCCGCGTCGGTCGCCGGGACGGCCGGGACCGGGGCCTCGAAGCGACGGAAGGCGGCCACGAGCAGCGCCGTGAGGAGACCCGCCGCCGCGAACCTCAGCGGGACCTGCGCCCACCAGGCGCCCGTCGCCGGGGCCGGCAGCTCCACGCCGAGGCCGAGCATCGCCCCGTACACCCCGAGCATGGCCGTCAGGTGCCAGAGGAACGCCGTCATCGCGATCCCGTTGGCGGCGACCACCCCGCGCCACACCCCGGCGCGGGCCACGAGCCGCGCCCCCGGCCCCTTGAGCAGCTCGACCGCACCGACCAGCCACAGGCCGTGGCAGAGCAGGGCGAGGGTCGGCGGGGCCATGTTGGAGACCTTCTCGCCGGGCATCCCCACCATCGACAGCGGGTACGGCCCCAGGGCGACGAGCGCGGTCGCCCCGAGCAGACCGGCAGCGGCCGGCAGGGCCGGGCGGCGGATCATGCCGTCGGCGCGCAGGAAGCCCAGCTGGTGGACCGCGAGCCACACGAACGCGAAGTTCAGGAACTCGACGAACGGCACGTCCGCCGCGAACCGCAGCACGTCCACCACGACCGCACCGCCCACGAGCGCCGCGAACGCGCCCCAGCCCCACCGCTCGTGCAGCCGCAGCAGCGGCGGCGTGAACGCGACCATCGCCAGGTAGATCCCTATGAACCAGAGCGGCTGGGTGACCAGCCGCAGCGCCACCCCGGTGAGCCCTCCGTCCGCCCCGGACAGCTGGAGGACGAGCGCGGCGGCGCCCCAGACCCCGACGAACACCATCGTCGGCCGCAGCAGCCGCTGGAGCCGGGCCCGCAGGAAGGCCGCGTACTGCGGACGGGAGCGGTGGGCGAGGGCGTGCGAGAAACCACCGACGAAGAAGAACACCGGCATCACCTGGAACAGCCAGGTCACCACCTGGAGTTCGGGCACGACGGCGAGCAGGTTGCCGACGTCTCCGCCGGCGGTGACGGCCGCCATCAGCCAGTGCCCGAGCACGACGACGCCGAGCGAGGCGACCCGAAGCAGATCGACGTACCGGTCCCGCGTCGCGGGGGTGGCGGCGGCGAGTTCGCGAGCGCTGAATCCCATGCGGGTACGGTCCCGCGGCCGGCCGTCGGGGCGACAGGGCGCGGATACTCAACCGGCCGCTGAGTACGCGTACCGGCGCCCGGCGCGTGCCAACCGGCCCCATGCCCTCGGCCACGCGGGCGACCCCCCGGCCCCGGCTGCCGGGCCCCGCGACTGACGACCCGTCATGTTCTCCTCAGGTCACCACCCCGAGTCACCGCCCAAGGAGAGACCCATGAAGAGACACCCACGCCTGGCCGCCGTCGCCACCGCCACCACCGCCCTCGCCATGCTCGCGGCCGGACCCGCGTCGGCCGGCGATCCGACCGTGTCCGATCCCCGCGTCGTCGACCACTTCGACTTCGCCGCCGGGCAGACCCCGGAGAACATCGCCCTGGAGCCCGACGGCTCGGCGGACCTGACCTTCGCCTTCGCCCGGCAGGTCGCCCGGGTCACCGAGGACGGCACCACGACGGTCCTCGCCACGCTGCCCGAGATCACCGACCCGCAGACCCCGAACCTCGGCGCGGCGATCGTCAGCGGCATCGCCCGCGCCCACGACGGCACCCTGTACGTCAACTACGCCACCGGCACCGCCGAGACCGGCGTCTGGCGCATCGGCCCCGACGGCGGCGCGCCCGAGCAGATCGCGCAGCTTCCCGCCGACGGGTTCCCCAACGGTCTCGCCCTCGACGAGAAGTGCCGCACCCTGTACGCCGCCGACTCGGCGCACGGCGTCGTGTGGAGCGTGCCGCTGGACGGGGGAACCCCCACGGTGTGGGCCGACGACGCGGCCCTCCGGCCGACCGCCGAGCTCCCCTTCGGCGCCAACGGCCTCAAGATCCACGGTGGTGCCGTCTGGGTGTCCAACTCCGCCCACGCGACCCTGCTCCGCATCCCGGTCGAGGAGGACCGGACCGCCGGCCCCATCGAGACCAGGGCGACCGGGCTCACCGGGATCGACGACTTCGCCTTCACCGGGCACGGCGACACCGCGCTGGCCGCGCGGGCCATGGACAGCAAGCTCGAACTCGTCCGCTCCGACGGCACCCACAAGACCGTCCTCACCGGCGCGGACGGCCTCGCCAACCCGACGTCCGTGGCGGTCCGCGCCAAGACCGTCCACGTCCCCAGCGCGGCCTACTTCGCCACCCAGGACCCGGACCCGAACCTGCTCCTGGCCCGGATCTCCAAGAACAAGAACTAGCGGACCGCGGCGCCCGGCGCCGGGGACGTGGCCGCGCGGGCCGTGCGGCAGGTGCCCGAGGCGATCAGGGCGGCGGCGACCGTCGCGGCCGCCTCCGCGTCCTTCACCAGGAACGCCGTCGTCGGGCCCGAGCCGGAGACCAGGGCCGCGAGCGCGCCCGCCTCGGTGCCCGCCGTCAGGGTCTCGGCGAGCGACGGCCGCAGGGAGAGTGCCGCCGCCTGGAGGTCGTTGGCGAGGGCGGCCGCGAGCGCGGTCGTGTCGCCGGTGCGCAGGGCGTCCAGGAGGACCGGGGAGGCGGTCGGCTCGGGGACCTCGACGCCCGAGGTGAGCCGGTCGAACTCGCCGTACACCGCCGGGGTCGAGAGCCCGCCGTCGGCGACGGCGAACACCCAGTGGAAGCCGCCGCCGACGGGCAGCTCCGTCAGCTTCTCGCCGCGCCCGGTGCCGAGCGCCGCCCCGCCGACCAGGCTGAACGGCACGTCGCTGCCGAGTTCGGCGCAGATCTCCAGGAGTTCCTCGCGGGAGGATTCCAGGCCCCACAGCGCATCGCAGGCGAGCAGCGCGCCCGCGCCGTCCGCGCTGCCGCCGGCCATGCCGCCGGCGACCGGGATGTCCTTGGCGATGTGCAGGTGCACGTCCGGGGAGATGCCGTGCCGGGCGGCGAGCAGCTCGGCGGCCCGCGCGGCCAGGTTGGTGCGGTCGAGCGGCACCTTGTCGGCGTCCGGGCCCTCGCAGGTGACGGTCAGCTCGGCGGCCGGGGTCGCGGAGACCTCGTCGTACAGCGAGACGGCGAGGAAGACGTTGGCCAGGTCGTGGAAGCCGTCGGGGCGGGGCGCGCCGACCGCGAGCTGGACGTTGACCTTGGCGGGGACGCGGACGGTGACACTGCGGGGCGCACCGGACTCCACGCCCTGGGGCTCCGCACCGCCGCTCACGCCTTCGCCTCCGCGATCCGCGCGAACTCCTCCACCGTCAGCGCCTCGCCGCGCGCCTGCGGCGAGATCCCGGCCTTCACCAGGGCCTCCTCCGCCGCCGCGGGCGAGCCCGCCCACGTCGCGAGGGCCGCGCGCAGGGTCTTGCGGCGCTGCGCGAAGGCCGCGTCGACGACCGCGAAGACCTCCTGCCGGGTGGCGGTGGTCGGCAGCGGCTCGGTGCGGCGGACGAGGGCGACGAGACCGGAGTCGACGTTCGGCGCGGGCCAGAAGACGTTGCGGCCGATGGACCCGGCGCGCTTGACCTCCGCGTACCAGTTGGCCTTCACCGACGGCACGCCGTACACCTTGTTGCCCGGCTTGGCGGCCAGCCGGTCGGCGACCTCGGCCTGGACCATGACGAGGGTCCGCTCGATGCTCGGGAACCGCTCCAGCATGTGGAGCAGGACGGGCACGGCGACGTTGTACGGCAGGTTGGCGACGAGCGCGGTCGGCGCCGGGCCCGGCAGCTCCTGCACCTGCATGGCGTCGGAGTGGACGAGCGCGAAGCGGTCGGCGCGCGCGGGCATGCGGGCGGCGATCGTGGCCGGGAGCGCGGCGGCGAGCACGTCGTCGATCTCGACGGCCGTCACCCGGTCCGCGGCCTCCAGGAGGGCCAGGGTGAGGGAACCGAGTCCGGGCCCCACCTCCACGACCACGTCGTCGGGCCGGACCTCGGCCGTGCGGACGATCCGCCGGACGGTGTTGGCGTCGATGACGAAGTTCTGGCCCTTCTGCTTCGTGGGGCGTACGCCGAGGGCGGCGGCCAGCTCACGGATGTCGGCGGGGCCGAGGAGGGCGTCGGGGCTTTCGGGGCCGGTGGTGGTGCTCACCGGTACAGCCTACGGGGCACCGGTAGGCCCGACCTACGGCTCACCCCTACCGCCCTGGCCACGCCCGGTGCGCACACCCCTACCGCCCGGGCCACGCCCGGTGCGCACACCCGTACCGGGCGTGGCCCGCCCGGTGCGCTCACCGGTACAGCCGCCGCCCGCAATGGGGCCAGGGACTCGCCCCCCGCTGCACGTACAGCTTCTTCGCCCGGAACGTCTGCTCGGCGGCGGGCGCGTTCTGGGCGGTGCCGCTGCCGCCGAGGGAGCGCCAGGTGCCGGGGTCGAACTGGTAGAGCCCGCCGTACGTCCCCGAGGGGTCGACGGCGCTCGGGCGGCCGCCGGACTCACAGGCGGCGAGCGCGCCCCAGTCGAGGCCGTCGGCTCCCGCGACGGAGGTCGGCATCGGCCTGGTGCCGACCCGGACCTGGCGGCTGACGGGTTCGCGGACGATCTTCTCGCCGATCCGGCGGGGCTTCTGCCTGACGCCGTTGACCGTGCGCAGGCTGTACGTGACGCGGCGGACGCCGGCCACGCCCTGCCGTTCGACGACCTCGGTGCCGGTGAACAGCTCGGGGTCGCGGGTCCGCTCGACGGCGTACGGCACGGCTTCCTCGCGCGTCTGCTTGGAGCCGGTGATCCGCAGCACGGTGACCGTCTGGCCGTCGCGCGGGAAGGAGCCCGGGGCGACGGAGGTGGCGTCCTGCGCGGAGAGGGTGATCCCGGCCTCGGCGAGGGCCTCGCGGACGGTGGCGGCGTTCGTCCGGACGGTCCGCTCGCGCCCGTCGGCGAGGAAGGTGACCGTCCGCTCGGTCCGTACGTCGAGGGCGAGGCCCTGGCGGGAGATGGGGGCGCCGCGGGAGACCGAGAGGAACGCGCCCTCCGCGCGGACCCCGAGCTGGCGCAGTGCCCCCTCGACGGTCCGGGCGGTCGTCCACACCTGCCGGCGCTGCCCGTCGAGGGTGAGGGCGACCGGGCGGCCGTACCGGACGACGACCTCGTCGCCGCTGGCCAGGGCCTCGGCGGGGGCGGGCGCGACGATGTCGTGGTCGCCGACGGCCAGGCCCTCGTCGGCGAGCAGCTCGTCGACGTCGTCGGCGAAGGTGTGGAGGGTGCGCGGGACGCCGTCGACGGAGAGCCGGACGGCCTTGTCGTCGGCGACGAAGGCGCTGGTGCCGCCGGCGAGGAAGGCGACGACGAGGGCCTGCGGGACGAGCCTGCGCAGTCCCTCCCCGGCGGGCCGGGACGCCTTGCGGCGGCGGGCGGCGCGCCGGGACCCGGCCCGGGTCCCCTGCCCGGGGACGAGGCCGGGCACGGCGCCCGGGGTGGGGGCGACGAGGGGCGCCACCTGGGTGGGCTGTTCGTGGACGGGGACGGCCGTGCCCCGCCGTCCGGCGCGGTGACTGCCCTGGGAAGTGCTCACGAGGCCGGGACACTAGCCCCGGCGGCGGTCACCCTGCCGATCGACGCGACTACTACACGTAATCGTTATGGATCAATGGATCGCCCGTCACGGGCGGCTCAGTAGTCGAAGGCGCGGGCGGTGTTCACCGCGATCGCCTCGGCCAGCTCGTTCTCCCCGATGCCGCGCACCTCCGCCATCGCCCGGAGGGTGACCGGGATCAGGTAGGGGGCGTTCGGGCGGCCCCGGTAGGGCGCCGGGGTGAGGAACGGTGCGTCGGTCTCGACGAGGACGAGGTCGAGCGGGGCGACGGCGAGCGCGTCGCGCAGGTGCTGGGCGTTCTTGAAGGTGACGTTGCCGGCGAAGGACATGTAGTAGCCCTTGGCGGCGCAGATCTCGGCCATGGCGGCATCGCCGGAGTAGCAGTGGAAGACGGTCCGCTCGGGGGCGCCCTCTTCGTCCAGGACGCGCAGCACGTCGGCGTGGGCCTCGCGGTCGTGGATGACGAGCGCCTTGCCGTGCCGCTTGGCGATCTCGATGTGGGCGCGGAAGGAACGCTCCTGCGCGGCGATGCCCTCGGGGCCCGTACGGAAGAAGTCGAGGCCGGTCTCACCCACGCCGCGGACGTACGGGAGGGCGGCGAGCCGGTCGATCTCGGAGAGGGCGTCGTCGAGGGCGGTGTCGCCGCCGCCCTCCCGCGCTCCCTGCCGGGACCAGCCGTCGGGGTCGCCGAGGACGATCCGGGGGGCTTCGTTGGGGTGCAGGGCGACGGCCGCGTGCACGTGCTCGTGGGCGGCGGCGGTCTCCGCGGCCCACTGGGAGCCCTTCACGTCGCAGCCGACCTGCACGACCGTGGTCACCCCGACGGCGGCGGCCTTGACCAGCGCCTCCTCGACGGTCCCGGACTGGAGGTCCAGGTGGGTGTGCGAGTCCGCGACCTCCACGAGAAGGGGTTCGGGCAGCGGCGGCGGGGCGTCCTTGGCACTCATGACCCCGATCGTACGAGGGTCATGAGTGCCGGCGCGCGGGGATATGCCGGGCCTGGGGCGGGACGACCCGGGCCTGGGCGGGGGCTGCTCCGGGACCGGAGCGGGACTACTCCCTGACTGCTCCGGGGGTTACTGGTGACGCCTGAAGGGGCGCAGGAGGTCGGACAGGTGCCAGTGGTGCGGCACCGGGGGCTGCTCGGGGGCGTCCTCGGTCAGCTCCTGACCGATGGGGCCGGCCATCGATACGGGCTTGGTCGCCCTCGCCCCGCTCTGGTGCTTCTCCGTCGCGGCGATCAGGTCGAGCACCGACGACACCTGCCCCGCGCGCATGATGCGGACGACGTGGCCGCCGCAGTTCATGCAGGTGGGGCTGGACAGCGGGGACGGGACCCGCTCTCCGTCGGCCTTGTAGACGACGAATTCGTGGCCGGCGGCGTCGACGTGGTGCTCGATGTCGTACGCCTGCTCCCAGCCGTATCCACAGCGCATGCAGGCGAAGGCGTATGCCTCATGGGCGACGGATATGCCGGTGCCGGTGATCTCGGTCATGCCAGCTCCTCTCCACTGATCCAGTGGACGCCTTTTCGGGCCGGAGCGCATCAGCACGGGTCGAACCATGGAAGGCTTTTGGCTCTTCCCTTGCCAAGGGCCCTGCGGAGAGTCCCGGCGCCGGGTTCGGCTTTGCCTTTCAGATTAGTCCTTTGCCGTTTCCAGGGCCCGGTCCAGCCGCATTCTTTGCCGCCACGACGGCATCGAACACCTCGCGCTTGGGAAGCCCCGCGTCGGCGGCGACCGCGGCGATCGCCTCCTTGCGCCGCTCGCCCGCCTCCTCGCGCACCCGCACCCTGCGCACCAGCTCCTCGGCGTCGAGTTCGGCCGGTCCGGTCTCCGGGGCGCCCTCGACGACCACGGTGATCTCGCCCCGTACGCCCTCGGCCGCCCAGGCCGCGAGATCGGCCAGCGGGCCGCGCTTGACCTCCTCGTACGTCTTGGTCAGCTCGCGGCAGACGGCGGCGCGGCGCTCGGCGCCGAAGACCTCGGCCATCGCGGCGAGGGTGTCGTCGAGCCGGTGCGGGGCCTCGAAGTAGACGAGGGTGCGGCGCTCGTCGGCGACCTCGCGGAGCCGGCCGAGGCGCTCGCCCGCCTTCCTGGGGAGGAAGCCCTCGAAGCAGAAGCGGTCCACGGGCAGGCCGGAGAGGGCGAGCGCGGTGAGCACGGCGGACGGACCGGGGACGGCCGTCACCTTGATGTCCTGCTCGACGGCGGCGGCGACGAGCCGGTAGCCGGGGTCCGAGACGGACGGCATGCCCGCGTCGGTGACGAGCAGCACACGGGCGCCGCCGACCAGGGCCTCGACCAGTTCCGGCGTACGGGCGGACTCGTTGCCCTCGAAGTAGGAGACGACCTTGCCCGTGGTGTGGATACCGAGGGCGCGGGTCAGTCCGCGCAGCCTCCGGGTGTCCTCGGCGGCCACGATGTCCGCGTTCACCAGTTCGGTGGCGAGTCGGGGCGGAGCGTCCGCGATGTCACCGATGGGGGTCCCTGCGAGTACCAGCGTTCCTGTCACACGGCCCATCCTCCCAGCCCGGAGAGGCGACGTGCACAGGCGCGTTCCCTACGATGGCGCGGTGACCAGTACCGCACCCGAGGCCCTGGAGGGCCAGCACCCCATGGCAGAGCCCGTGGCAGAGCCCTCTTCGTGGCAAAAGCGGCTGCGGCGTTTCGGCTATGTGCCGCCCGCCGGAAGCGCCGCACCCATCGGGCTGCGGGAGCGGCTCGTCCCCTCGTACGTCCGTCCGTCCCCGCGCGTGATGTCGCTCCTCGGCATCGGCCCCGACCGGTCCGAGCGGCTGTGGCGGCTGCTGGCCTGGGGCGGTCCGCTCCTGGTCACGGCGGTCGCGGGGCTGCTGAGGTTCTGGAACCTGGGCAAGCCGAACGCGGTGATATTCGACGAGACGTACTACGCCAAGGACTCCTGGGCCCTGATCAACCAGGGGTACGAGGGGGCGTGGCCGAAGGACATCGACAAGACGGTCCTCAGCGACCCCGGCTCGGTCCTCGTGCCGACCGACCCCGGCTATGTCGTCCATCCCCCGATGGGCAAGTGGGTCATCGGTCTCGGCGAGAAGCTGATCGGCTTCGAGCCGTTCGGCTGGCGCTTCATGGTCGCGCTGCTCGGCACGCTGTCGGTCCTGATGCTGTGCCGGATCGGCCGGCGCCTCTTCCGCTCGACGTTCCTGGGCTGTCTGGCGGGTCTGCTGCTCGCCGTCGACGGACTGCACTTCGTGATGAGCCGTACGGCGCTCCTCGACCAGGTGCTGATGTTCTTCGTCCTGGCGGCCTTCGGCTGTCTGGTCCTCGACCGCGACCGGACCCGGAAGCGGCTCGCGGGCGCGCTGCCGGAGGACGAGGAGGGGGTCCTGCGGCCCGACGCGGAGATCGCGGAGACCCTGCGACTGGGGTGGCGGCCGTGGCGGATCGCGGCCGGTGTGACGCTGGGCCTGGCGGCGGCGACCAAGTGGAACGGTCTGTACGTCATGGTGGGCTTCGGCCTGATGACGGTGCTGTGGGACGTCGGCGGGCGCCGTACGGCCGGCGCGGTCCGCCCGTACCTCGCGGTGATCAAGAAGGACCTGGTCCCGGCGTTCGTGTCGGTGGTCCCGGTGGCGATCGTCACGTACCTGGTGACCTGGACCGGCTGGATCGTCAGCGACAAGGGCTACTTCCGGAGCTGGGCCGCCGACCAGGACAAGCTGGACGGCAGCGGGACCTGGGGCTGGCTGCCGCAGTGGCTGCGCAGCCTCTGGCACTACGAGTCCGAGGTGTACAGCTTCCACGTGGGCCTGACCTCGCCCCACACGTACGAGTCGAACCCCTGGTCCTGGATCGTCCTCGGCCGCCCGGTCTCGTACTACTACGAGTCCCCCGCGCCCGGCACCGGAGGCTGTCCGGCCGGCGCGAAGGAGAAGTGCGCGGCGGAGGTCCTGGCCCTCGGCACCCCGCTCCTGTGGTGGGCCGCCTGCTTCGCGATCCTGTACATCCTCTGGCGCTGGGCCTTCCGCCGCGACTGGCGCGCGGGCGCGATCGCCTGCGGCATCGCGGCCGGCTGGGTCCCCTGGTTCCTCTACCAGGAACGCACCATCTTCCTTTTCTATGCGGTGGTCTTCGTTCCGTTCCTGTGTCTCGCGGTGGCGATGATGCTGGGCGCGATCGTCGGCCCCGCGGGTTCATCGGAAAGACGCCGCACATTCGGCGCGGTGGCGGCGGGCTGCATCGTCCTTCTCATCGTCTGGAATTTCATCTATTTCTGGCCGATCTACACGGGCACTCCGATTCCGCTGGACCAATGGAGAAACCGGATGTGGCTCGACACCTGGGTGTGACAGAGGATTCCGAAGGCGCTCGACACACGCCTGTGACGCCTGCTTGACTCGTGGGTCCACCTGGGGAGGGGAACCGCAGTCATGCGCAGTGGAGCCAAGGTCGCGATAGTCGGAGGCGTGTTCGTCGTCGTGGCGAGCGGGGTCGGGTACGGGGGTTACAACCTCTGGAACGGAGTCACGGGCGGCGACGCGGCCCCGGACCCCAAGTCCGCCCCTGCGCCGAGAACCGGGCCCGTCACGGGCGACGAGATCACCACGACCGCGCGGGACTTCCTGGCGGCCTGGGCCGCCGGAGAGCCGGAGAAGGCCGGGCAGCTGACGAACGACCCGGTGACGGCCGGGCCGGCCGTGGCGGCCTACCGGGACGGCGCGAAGGTCTCGAAGGCGGTGATCACGCCGGGGGCGGCGGTCGGGGCGACGGTGCCGTTCACCGTGAAGGCGACGATCTCGTACGAGGGCGTCACCAAGGACCTGTCGTACGCCTCCGAACTGACCGTGGTGCGCGGGCAGACCACCGGCCGGCCGCTGGTGAAGTGGCAGCCGTCCGTGCTCCACCCGAAGCTGCTCACCGCCGACGCGACCCTGCGCACGGGCGTCGCGAAGACGGCCTCCGTGAAGGCCGTCGACCGCAACAACGTCGAGCTGACCGCGGAGAAGTACCCGTCGCTCGGGCCGGTCCTGAACGAGCTGCGCAAGCGGTACGGCTCCAAGGTCGGTGGGTCCACCGGCGTCGAGACCTGGATCGACTCGGGCAGCGAGACCGTCGCCGACGCCCCCCTCCTCGTCCTGCGGAAGGGGACGCCGGGCACGCTGAAGACCACCATCGACGCGGGCGTGCAGGCGGCGGCGGAGAAGGCGGTCAAGGCGTACGGCCAGGCGTCGGTGGCGGCGATCGAGCCGTCGACGGGGGCGATACGGGCCGTTGCCAACAGTCCGGCGACGGAGTTCAACACCGCCCTCCAGGGCCAGTTGGCCCCCGGCTCGACGATGAAGATCGTCACGGCGACGATGATGATGCAGAACGGTCTGGCGAAGCCCGACAGCCGCGTCGAGTGCCCGGACCATGTGATGTGGGACGGCACCCGCTTCGAGAACCTGAAGAGCTTCAAGATCGACAACGGCACCCTGACCGAATCGTTCCTCCGCTCCTGCAACACCGCCTTCATCAAGGCGATCGGCCCCCTCAACAAAAAGCACATCGAGGGGACCGCCCTCGGTGACACCGCCCGCCGCTCCTTCGGCATCGGCCTCGAATGGAACGTCGGTGTCCCGGCCGCGAACGGCAGCGTCCCCGAGTCGACCGGGTCGGAGACCGCCGCCTCGTACATCGGCCAGGGCAAGATCACGATGAGCGCCCTGAACGTCGCCTCGCTCTCCGCAACCGCGAAGAACGGCGCTTTCCTCCAGCCGTACCTGGTGGCGAAGGACCTCGACGACCGGGAGTTCGCCACCGCCGACCCGCTCTCCGGCGACGTGGCCAAGGGGCTTCGGCGGATGATGAACGCGGCGGCGACCGGGAACGGCACCGCGGCCACGTCGATGGCGGGGGTGCCGTCCCCCAAGGGCGCGAAGACCGGCTCGGCGGAGCGAGACAACCAGGCCACCTCCGACAGCTGGTTCACGGGCTACTCGGGCAACCTCGCGGCGGCGGCGCTCGTCCAGGCCGGCGGCCACGGGAGCGACGCGGCGGGGCCGGTGGTGGCGCAGGTACTCAAGGCGGGGCGACAGTAGCCACACGGCGCCCGAGGGGCGGAAGTCGGTCGCGTGCCCCGTACACGGACCGCTAGCGTGCGGGCCATGACCGCTGACGACATCACGTCCCTCGCCCACCCCCAATTCGCCGCCGCACTCCACGAACTGGGCCTCGACGTCGAGATCCGCCGCTTCCCGGACGAGACCCGTACCGCGCAGCAGGCCGCCGAGGCGATCGGCTGCGAGGTGTCGGAGATCGTGAAGTCGCTGATCTTCGCCGCCGACGGGGTGCCGGTCCTCGTGCTGATGGACGGCGCCTCGCGGGTGGACGTCGAGCGGGTACGGGAGGAACTGGGCGCGGAGAAGGTGACCCGGGCGGACGCGAGGGTGGTCCGGGAGACCACGGGGTACGCGATCGGGGGCGTCCCGCCGTTCGGGCACCGCACCGAGACCCGGGTCCTCGCGGACCGGGGCCTGCTCGACCACGCGCTGGTGTGGGCGGCGGCGGGCAACCCGCACACGGTGTTCGCCCTCGACCCGAAGACGCTGGTCGCCCACGCCGGCGGCACCCTGGTGGACGTCCGCGAGCCCTCGGCGTGACCCCGCTCGTCACCCTCGCCGTCCTGATCGCCGCCGTCACGCACGCGAGCTGGAACGCGATCGCGCACCACATCAAGGACCAACTGCTCTCGTTCACGCTGATATCGGGCGGCGGCGCCCTGATCGGCCTGGCCACGGCCTGCTTCGTGCCGCTGCCGGCGGCGGAGGCCTGGCCGTACCTGGTGGCGTCGGCGCTGCTGCACGTGGGCTACATGGCGCTGCTCATGCGCTCGTTCTCGCTGGGCGACTTCGGTCAGATGTACCCGATCGCACGCGGTACGGCCCCGCTGGCCGTGACGGCGCTGGCGGCGGTGTTCGTGGACGAGATACCGGACGGCTGGCAGCTGCTGGGCGTCGCGGTGGCGTGCGCGGGCCTGACGGGCCTGGCGGTGTGGGGCATCCGGGGCAAGGGGGCCCAGCCACAGTGGCCGGCGCTGCTCGCGGCGGGCGCGACGGGTCTGGCGATCGCCCTGTACACGGTGGTGGACGGCGTCGGAGTCCGCGCCTCGGGCACCCCGCTCGGCTACATCGCGTGGCTGATGATCCTGGAGGGCGTGGCGATCCCGGCGTACGCGCTCTGGACCCGCCGGGCGGCCCTCCTCCCCCAACTCCGCCCGTACGCGGGGCGGGGCCTCCTGGGCGCGGTGCTGTCGGTGGCCGCGTACAGCCTGGTCCTCTGGGCCCAGACGAAGGCCCCTCTGGCCCCGATCGCGGCGCTCCGGGAGTCCTCGATCATCGTGGGCGCGGCCATCGGAGCCGTCCTCTTCAAGGAACGCTTCGGCGGCCCGAGGATCGCGGCGGCGGGCCTGATGGTGGCGGGCATCGGACTGATGCTGCACGCGGGTTGAGCCGCCACACCCCCGTACACGGGAGACGCGGCGGTTCACCTGTCAGGAGCCGACGGCTCCCGCTCCACCCGGACTGTCGCACAAGGCGCGGAAGAAGTCCGTGCGGATACGGCGGAAGCCGGCGTGACCGGTCGCCTGGGCATGGGCCAGGCACCAGACGGCGGGACCTCGCCCGTCGTCCGCCGCGCCGGAACCGTCCAGGCAGGTGGTGCACTCGGCCTCGGTGATCGGCCCGCTCCCCGCCCGGTCCTCACGCAGCGCCCGGAGCCGGGGGCGGCGTGCGGCCCGGCCCTGGGTTCCCGTCACCAAAGCTCACCGCCCACGACCAGCTCCGCCCACACGAGCTTGCCGGGCCCGCGCCGGTCATCGATGCCCCACTTCGCGGCGAGAGTGTCGACCAGCGGGAGCCCCCAGCCGCCGTCGGCACCGTCGACCGGGAGAGCCATCAACGGCCGCTTCTCCGAGGCATCGTGCACTTCGATCCGCAGGGCGCCCGCGACTCTGGCGAAGTGCGTCTCGATCTCTCGACCGGGCACCCTGCCGTGCCGTACGGCGTTCGTCAGCAGCTCCGAGAGCACCAACGCGGCGGCGTCCTCGACGGCACCCCACTCCCACCGCTCCAACGTCCGGCGCAACTCCCGCCGGGCCAGCGGCACGCTCCTGGCGGCCTGCCCCCAGCGCAGTACGACCGCGTCGTCGTCCCGTGGGTTCGTCGGTACGGACTCCATCAGGCCACCTCCACGCCGTGAATCAGGCGCGGCCCCGCGTCGACCCCGTGCACGGCCAGCCACAGGGCCCGCTGCCGCTGCGCCCGGCTCCGTTGTCGGGCCGCTTCGTGCGCGTCGAGATAGGGGCGGACGAGTCGATTGCCCTCTCCTCGGAGGAGGGGAACGCGGGTACGGCAGCGGATGGTTGTCACCGGTGCGGCGCAGGGGCGGATGAGCGGCACAGGCAAGGGCATAGCCACACTCAGACGCCGACGCCCCGACGGGGGCAGTAACAGCCGCAGGACCAGACCGACAAGTCGGACGATAGGGTTGCTCATGTTGACGCTCCTCTAAAGCGTTGGCCACGCCCCCGGACCGGTCACTCGGTCGCGGGGGTTTGTTCACTCCTCCGCGCAATCCCACAAGGCACTGTCCCAGGACTGCGAGATCACCATGAGTAACTGTGACCCACAGTCCCGAGACTGTGCTTGACTGAAGTGTCGAAAGGAGCCGGCGTGACACCGAAGTGGCGGGAACTGGCAGACAAACTGGCCGAGCGCATCACGAGCGGCGAGTACTCCGAAGGCCAGCAGCTTCCGCACATCCGGGACCTCGTGGAAGCGGGTGAGGGCTCGAAGTCCACCGTCCACGCGGCCTACAAGGCTCTGGAGGCCGCAGGCCTGGTGACCTCATCCCGAGGGCACGGCACCGTCGTTCGGCGGCAGCCTCCGCTGAAACGGCTCGGCATCGCCCGGTACGACAAAGCGAAGTGGCGCGACGGCGACGAGGTCGCGTTCATCGCCGACCGCGTCGCTTCCGCTCGCGCATACAAGCGCGGAGAGCAGACCCAGACGGTCGGCCACGTGGCGGCGCCGGCGATCGTCGCCTCCGCACTCGGCCTGGCCGAGGGAGTCGATGTCTACGCAAGAGCGCGCCTGGTCAAAGAGGGCAGCCGGCCGACGCACACGCTGACCAGCTATTACCGTCCCGAGCACGTCGAGGGCACGCGGCTCGTCGACCCGGCCCCCGGGCCTGCCGGACGTGGCGGTGGCTTTCGCGTGCTCTACGACGCGGGGTACGAGATCGACCACATGCGCGAGGAACTACGCGCTCGGGTCCCCTCCCCCGAGGAAGCCGCACAACTACAACTGGCCCCAGGGGAATGGGTTGTAGAGCTGCACCGGACCGCGTACACCGCAGACGGCACCGTCGTGGAGTTCGCCATCGGCGTCCACTCGGCCACACGGTTCACCTGGACGTACGACTTCAAGGTCCCCGACGCCGCACAGGAGGACGCCCGGTGATCTCGGCCCAGGCCTGGTCCGATGCTCAACTGCTCTGGGACTTCCAGCAGATGCGCCACGAGCCCCGTCCCTGCTCCGTGGGGATCGGGCTCGGGAGTCATGATCTCGGTGTCGCCGACGTGGCCGTCGGGGCGTATCAGCGCGGGCTGGTGCCGCTTCTCGTCTTCACGGGGGCCACCAGCCGTACGACGCGGGAGCGGATGCCCCGGGGCGAGGCGGAGCACTACCGGGATCGGGCACTGGAGTTGGGGGTGCCCGAGGCGGTGGTGTTCGTCGAGCCACGGGCTCGGAACACCGGGGAGAACATCCGGTTCTCGCGCGAGCTGCTCGCCGAGCGGGGCGTCGGCGTCTCGTCCGTACTGCTCGTCAGCAAGCCGTACGAGGAGCGCCGGGCGTACGCGACCGCCCGCAGGCTCTGGCCGGAGGTGGAGGTCGTCAGCGCGTCCTCCGCCATGACGCTCGCTGAGTACGTGGACTCGATCGGGGACCCCCGTCTCGTCCTCGACATGCTCGTCGGGGCCGTACAGCGACTGATCGTCTACCCCGGGCTCGGGTTCATGGTCGAGCAGGAGATCCCAGGACCCGTCGCCGCCGCCTACGAGCGGCTCGGGGATCAGGGGTTCACGAGTCGTCTCGTCGGCCTGTAGGTCCGCGGCGGCGGTCAACGGTCCATGCACCGGTCCAGGTCCCGGGCCTTCTCGCGCACTCGCTCGGCCCAGGCTTCGCCTTCCGGCAGGGTCCCCGGGGTGGGGCCGGGCCGGGCCCAGTCCACCCTGATCCCGGCGTGCGCCGCGAGGGCGACCGCCATGGCGGCGAAGCCTTCGGACAGGGCGTGGATCACGGTGTGGTTCATGCCCGCGTATCGCGTCACCAGAGCGTTGACGAAGGTCTCGAAGACCACCAGGTCGATCCGTGCCTCGTCGTTGTCCTGCATCGGTTCGATGCCCGACGGCAGATCCAGCTCCGCTTCGTAAAGCGCGACCTGGCGCTGGAACATGACGGCGGCCCCGTTGGACGGGTTCCAGAGGTATCTGTCTCCGGCTTTGAAGTACTGGCTCATCGCGGGTCCTCCCACAGTGCCCCGCACGCCCGAGTTCGGTTGGTCACGGCGTGCTCCAGTGTTGCAGGAGCCATGCGTCGACGGTGGCGAGGTCCATGGTCGTGAGGCCGGTCGTGGAGTTCACCCGGTGGAGGAGGGATTCGCCCCTGTGGTGGGCCGACACCCACGCGCGGTCGAGGTCGCCCAGCTCGTCGTCCACCCAGACGAAGGGGCGGCCGGCCGCCAGCTCCACCAGGGCCTCCGTCTTCCAGTGGAGGACGCCCGGCTCGTCCCCCTCCGGGGCCTCCGGCAGAGGGGCGACGGGGAGATCCGGCAGGCCCAGGAGGGGGGCCATCACCTTGTTGGCGTCGTGCATCCACGCCGTGGCCCACACCAGTTCGCAGGGCAGGGCGGACAAGCGCGGGCCATGTTCCCGTACCACCTTGGACAGTTGGGGGTTGGTCGGGCGCTGCCACAGGTCCCACTCGTCGAGAGTCGACGGCAGCTGCGCTCCCTCGTACGGCAGAAGCGTTCCGTCGACATCCAGGAAGAGCAGCGGGCCCCGCGGTGAGGTGGTCATGACGGCACCGTATCGACAGGACCCCTCGCCCCCCCTCAGTCCCCCAGCACCTCCGCGAAGTGGGTGTTCACCGCGAGCAGGCCGCCGTCCACGCGGAGGACCGTGCCCGTGATCCAGGACGCGTCCGGCGAGGCGAGGAAGGCGACCGCCGCGGCCACGTCCTCCGGGGTGCCCACCCGGGACAGGGGGTAGACCCGGTCGGCCAGGGCCTTCAGTTCGTGGTCCTTGCCCGCCCACGCCGTCGTCGCGATCGTGCCCGGGTTGATCTGGTTCACCCGGACCCCGCGCGGCGCCGCGTCGCCCGCGAGTGTGCGGGTCAGGGACGCCAGGCCCGCCTTCGCCGCACTGTAGGCGTGGTTGCCGAAGTCCGTCTCGGCGTTGACCGAGCCGATGTTCACGATCGCCCCGCGCCCGCCGGCCGCCGCCAGGTGCGGCAGCGCCGCCCGCGAGCAGCGGACCGCGCCCATGAACGTGATGTCGTGCTGGCCGGTCCACACCTCGTCCGGCTCGTCCTCGAAGCGGTCCCGGTCGGGCGTCACCGGACCGAGGGCGTTGTTGACCAGGACGTCCAGGCCTCCGAAGGTCCGCACGGCGTACGCCGTCGCCCCGTCCACCGAGGACTGGTCGCTCACGTCGCAGTACCGGTACTCCGCGCCCGGGATCTCCCCCGCCGTCCTCCGCGCCGCCACCTCGTCCACGTCCGTGACCAGGACCTTCGCCCCCTCCGCCGCGAGCCGTCGCGCCGTCGCCGCGCCGATGCCGCGCGCCGCGCCCGTGATGAGTACCGCGTATCCGCCGAAGCGTTCCCTCAGGTCCATGTCTCCGATCTCAGCATCCGGGTCCCTCCCGGCGCCAGCCGTGCGTAACATCCCGTTCATCAATGGGCGCCTCCTATATGTGTGAAGAAAGCGCAGCTACGGCAATTCGGCCAGGGCCGAAAGGCTTTGACACACCCCTGGCGCGAATACCACGATCTACTTCGCCGACGACCACGCTTTCAGCAGGGGGAGAACCATGTCTTCGTACCAGTCCGGCGTCGAGGAAATAGCCGAGTCCCTTTCCTCCCGGAGCTACGACCTGATCTCCGGCGAGCAGGTGAAGCAGCTTCTGATCCAGCGGTCCGAGACCGCCCTCGACGACCTGGAGCCGTTCCGCGACAGCTGGTCCCGGATGCCGCTCGACAGCTACATGGCGGACGGCGGCCGCTACCGCCGTCGTCGGCACGCCACGCTGAGCGCACCGCGGGCGAGCGTCGACTACCGCATCGAGGAGCACCAGCCGCACTACCAGGGGCTCGACTACAACACCCTCAACGGTGGCGTGGCCCGGCACTACGAGCCGTTCGAGGACCAGATCCTGCGCGGCCGCACCATGGACAGCCTGCTGACCCTCGGCTGCGACATCTTCGGCCGGCTCGCCCCGTACTCGGGCTGGCACATCGAGGCCCACCAGTTCCGTATCGAGGTCAACGGCGAGGAGGTCGGCCTGCCCACGCCGGAGGGCGTGCACCGTGACGGTGTCACGTTCGTCCTGATGGCGATGATCGGCCGCTCGAACGCCACCGGCGGCGAGAGCACCGTCTTCAACCTGGACAAGCAGCCGGTCGAGAAGTTCTCGCTGACCGACCCGCTCGACCTGGCCCTCGTCAACGACGAGCGCGTCTACCACGGCGTCTCGCCGATCGAGCAGATCGATCCCGCCGCCCCGGCCTCGCGCGACGTGCTGGTCATCACCTACCGTCACAAGCCCTGATGTCAGGTGCGGGTGGGAGGGGACGAGGTCCTCTGCGGCGCGGCGTCCTCAAGGGCGCCGCATCCGCGAGGGCGTGACCCCTCCCATCCGCTCGCCCCTTGAGTGAGTACGTGAGCGAGAAGGCGGGAATTCGGGTACATGGGTCAGCTCATCGCCGTGGCGGTCATCACCATTCTGGCTGTCATCAGCCCGGGCGCGGATTTCGCGATGACCGTCCGCAACAGTTATCTGTACGGACGGACCGCCGGCGTTCTCGCGGCCGTCGGAATTGCCCTGGGCGTTCTCGTCCACGTCACCTACACGATGCTGGGCGTGGGACTTCTGGTCTCCCGGACCCCGATGCTTTTCACGGCGATGAAACTCATCGGCGCCGCCTATCTCGTGTACATCGGCTACAAGACGTTCGTCACCAAGGCCCAGGTGGACATCGACCTCTCGGAGGACGGCGGCCTTTCGAAGGCCGGCGCGCTGCGCACCGGCTTTCTGACGAACGCGCTCAACCCGAAGACCATGCTGTTCGTGCTGAGCACGTACACGCAGGTCGTCAGCGCCGACACCCCCGTCTTCCAGCAGGTCGGCTACGGCCTCTTCATGTCCTTCGCCCACCTGGTCTGGTTCGCCCTCGCCGCGATCCTCTTCTCCAACCAGAGCCTGCGGTCCCGGCTGTTGAAGCGGCAGACCGTGCTCAACAAGGTCATCGGGACCGTGCTCGTCGGCCTGGGCATGGTGCTCGCGCTGACGCCCTCCATGGCGTGATCCCGAACCGGAGGGCTCAGTCGGTCGAGACCCGCTCCACGCGCGGCTCCGCGATCGTCTTGTAGTCCTCCGCCGACAGGGCGATCGAGCGGTCGAGCCGCGCCGCGTTGAAGTAGAACTCCTGGTGCGTCAACAGGTCCGGGTCCACGAGGAGTTCGAGACGCTCGTCGAAGGCGAACGGCAGGATCGTGCCGCTCGGCGAACCGGCGAGCTCCTCCGCGATCTCCGGGGACGCGAAGGAGACGTACGTGCCGCCGTACAGCGCCTTCACCGCGTTCAGGTCGATCCGCCGGTCACCGGGGACGACGACCAGCGCGAAGCGCTTCTCCTTCTTGCCGATCTTCACCATGGCGATGATGCACTTGGCCGCCTCGGCGAGCGTGTGCCCCCGCAGTGCACTGACCGCCTCGGTGCCGCCCTCGGCGGCGTGCTCGATCACCCGGTAGGCGGCCCCGCGCTCGTCGAGCAGGGCGAGCAGCTTCTCGTACGTCTCCATACCGGTCACGGCGTCGGCGGTCATGTGGTTCCTCCTTGTTGCGGCATTTCAAGTGGTTTCGTATGACGGCGCGTCGACCCTACGCCTGTTGTCCAGGTGCCTGAGCAACGCGACGCCGGAGCCGTCCAGTTCGTACAGCACGCGTACGCCCGCCCGGCGCCGCCGCACCACCCCCGCGGCCACCAGCGACGTGAGGTGTTCGGAGACGGTGCTCGGGGCGAGTCCGAGCGTCGCCGCCAGGTCGGAGGTCGTGGTCGGCGCGACGAGGCCGCGGACGACGCCGGCCCGGCTGCGGCCGAGCAGGATCTCCAGCCGGTCGCCGCGCGCGGGTTCGTCGGGCCGCCCGTCGGCCCGTCCGCCGGCCCGCGGGCCGGGCCGGCTCTCGCAGGCGAGCACGGCGGCCCCCTCGGCCTGGTACGACACGGCGGTCACCCCGTTCGGGGCGGAGTTGAGGAGGGACGCGCCCCGGCCGAACACCAGGGGTACGAGGACGATGCGGGAGACGTCGGCCTTCGCCGCGATCCTGCCCGGCGGCCCGGCGTGCAGCCGCAGGACGTCACCGCGCCGCGAGACGCCCCCGTGCAGGGTGCCGAGGAGGCGGTCCGGGCCCTGGGTGGCGAGCACGCGGGCGCGGAGCAGGATGTCGTCCTCCGTGACCGCACGCAGGGAGGCCTCGTACGGGGCCAGGGCGGCCCGTACGTAGCGCGGGAGGAAGGCGCACAGGTCGGCGATCCGCGCCCCCGGATCCGCGTACAGCGGGCGTACCTCCGGGGGAACGCCCTGCGGGAACCAGCGCTCCAGCTCCTCGCGCACCCGGGCCGGGGACACGGCGCGGAGCAACGCGGTCTCCTCCGCCAGGTCGGCCTGCCTCGCCGAGGACGGGACGGGGAGGAGGAACGACGGCAGGGTGCCGCCGCCGGCCCGGTAGAGGTGGACGAGCCACCCGGGGATGGTCACGTCGGCCCGTAACAGTGAACGGCGGGCCGCCCTGCCCCAGTTGGTGTACGGCCACGGCGCGAGCCCTCGGTGCGAGGACAGCAGCCCGATACTGCCGAACGTCTCCCACAGTCGGCTGTCGGCGATCCGAAGGGCGCCGGCATGGGTCCCGCGTTCGGACGTCGTCAACGGAATCTCGATCACATGCGCCCCCGTGCGCCTGGTCCACCGAACGGTGGAGCGGCCACACCGTAACTCCCGGGTGATCACCGATCCGCGCGCCGGACGCCAGAATGTCAGGTCCGGGACGGCTCGATCCGCTCAGTGGGCCGCGTCCACCACCGACCGCACCGCCCTCACCAGCGACTGCGCGCGCGGGTCCGCCGTCACCGTCTTGCGCATGCCGTTCGTGACGTACCCGAAGGCGATCTCGGCGTCGGGGTCGGCGAAGCCGAGCGAGCCGCCGCGGCCCGGGTGGCCGAAGGAGGACGGGCCGAAGAGCGGGGAGGCCGGGCCGTGCAGCATGTGGCCGAGGCCGAAGCGGGTCCCGACCAGCAGCACCTTGTCCGCGCCCGCCGACTCCTCGGTCCGCGCGAGCGTGCGGGTGTCGGGGGTGAAGAGGCGCTCGGCGCCGTCCACGGGGCCCAGGGTGGCCGCGTAGAAGCGGGCGAGGGCGCGGGCGGTCGCGACCCCGGCCGAGCCGGGCAGTTCGGCGGCCCGGTAGACCGGGTCGTTCTCGTCGGGCTTGGGGTCGATGACCCCGAAGGCGCGCCGGGTCAGGGAGCTCGGGTCCTTGTACGCCTCGGTGACGGAGCGCCTGGGGCGGAGCTTGAGGGCGCCGCTGCCGGGCGGTTCGATCTCCTCGACGGGCCCGAGCCGGCCGACCCGGTGGGCCTCCGCCTCGGGGAGCCCGATCCACAGGTCGAGGCCGAGCGGGTCGGTGATCTCCTCGGCGACCCAGCGGCCGATGGTGCGGCCGGTGACCCGGTGGACCAGGCCGGAGAGCAGCCAGCTGAAGGTGTGGGCGTGGTAGCCGTGTGCGGTGCCGGGCTCCCAGACGGGGGCCTGGGCGGCTATCGCCCGGGTCGCGGTCTCCAGGTCGACGGCCTCGGCGAGGGTCAGCGGCCGGTCGAGGACGGGGACGCCGGCGCGGTGCGCGAGCAGCTGCCGTACGGTCACGCGGTCCTTGCCGGCCGCCTTGAACTCGGGCCAGTACGCGGCGACCGGGGCGTCCAGGTCGAGCAGGCCGCGCTGGTGCAGGAGCAGGGGTACGGCCGCGGCGACGCCCTTGGTGGCCGAGCGGACGACCTGCGCGGTGTCCTCGGCCCAGGGGGCCTCCCCGTCGGCATCCTTCACGCCCGCCCACAGGTCGACGACCTTGACGCCGTCGCGGTGTACGGCGACGGCCGCCCCGCGCTCGCCACGCTGCTCGAAGTTGCGCAGGAACGCGTCCCTGACCGGCTCCCAGCCCGCCGCCACCGTGCCCTGGACGTCCACGTCCCCACTCCCTCACTCGTTGCTCCGACCCTCCATGGTGCAACGCGGCCGGAGAAGGACGGATTCCGGGGCCGTCAGGCCAGGGATGAGGTGGGGGCCTCAGGCCAGGGATGAGGCAGGGGCCTCAGGCCACCGACTGCGGTACGAAGCCGAACGGCAGCTCCAGGCGGTGCCTGGCCATCAGCTCCTCGTCGGCGAGGATGTCGCCGGTCCGCCCGTCGGCGGCGATGACGCCCTCGCTGAGGATCACCGCGCGCGGGCAGAGCTCCAGGGCGTACGGCAGGTCGTGGGTGACCATGAGGACGGTGACGTCGAGGGAGCGGAGGATGTCGGCGAGCTCGCGGCGGGAGGCCGGGTCCAGGTTGGACGAGGGCTCGTCGAGGACGAGGATCTCCGGCTCCATGGCGAGGACGGTGGCCACGGCGACCCGGCGGCGCTGCCCGAACGACAGATGGTGCGGCGGCCGGTCCGCGTACTCCGCCATGCCGACGCGGTCGAGGGCCTTCCGCACGACGGCCTCCAGTTCGGCGCCCCGGAGGCCCGCCGCCGCCGGGCCGAAGGCCACGTCCTCGCGGACGGTCGGCATGAACAGCTGGTCGTCGGGGTCCTGGAAGACGATGCCGACCTTGCGCCTGATCTCGGCGAGGTGCTTCTTCCCGACCGGGAGCCCGGCGACGGTGACCGTGCCCGCGCCGCCGGTGAGGATGCCGTTGAGATGGAGGACGAGGGTGGTCTTGCCGGCGCCGTTGGGGCCGAGGACGGCGACCCGCTCGCCGCGCCCGACGGTCAGGTCCACCCCGAAGAGGGCCTGGTGCCCGTCGGGGTAGGCGTACGCGAGGCCGGACACATCGAGCGAAGGGGCGGCGGTCATAGGGTCCATCCCAGGATGCAGATCAGAAGTGCGGTGAGCGGGAGCGCGGCCGCGTACGTCCACTGGGCGCGGGTCGCGGTCACCTCGTCGATGACGGGCATCGTGCCCGTGTAGCCACGGCTGACCATGGCGAGATGGACCCGCTCCCCGCGCTCGTACGAGCGGATGAAGAGCGCGCCCGCAGACTTGGCGAGGACGCCCCAGTGGCGGACGCCCCGCGCCTCGAAGCCGCGCGAGCGGCGGGCGACGGACATCCGGCGCATCTCGTCGGTGATGACGTCGCCGTACCGGATCATGAACGAGGCGATCTGGACGAGCAGCGGGGGCAGCCTCAGCCGCTGGAGCCCGAGGAGCAGGGCGCGCAGCTCGGTGGTGGAGGCGAGGAGCACGGAGGCGGCGACGCCGAGGGTGCCCTTGGCGAGGACGTTCCAGGCGCCCCACAGTCCGGGGACGCTCAGCGACACCCCGAGGACTTCGCATCGCGAGCCGGGCACCACGAAGGGCATGAGCAGCGCGAACGCGACGAACGGCACCTCGATGAGCAGCCGCTTCAGCAGGAAGCCGGCCGGGACGCGGGCCTTCGCCGCCACGACCGCGAGGAGCACGGCGTAGAGGGCGAAGGCCCAGACGGCCTCGCGGGGCGTCGAGACGACGACCACGACGAAGCCGAGGACCGCGGCGAGCTTGGTGTGCGGGGGCAGCTCGTGGACCGGCGAGTGCGCGTGGCGGTAGAGCTTGTGGGTGTGCCCCGCTCCCATCTCAGACCGTCGTTTCCGCGTGCGTACGGGGTTCCGTGTGCGCACGGCGGCGGCGGACGACCCAGAACGCGCCCGTGCCGACGGCGAGGGTCGCGCCCACGCCGATCGTGCCGGCCAGGCCGCCGGAGAGGCGGGCGGTCTCGATGCCCCTGACGCCGTAGTCGGCGAGCGGGGAGTCGGCGGCCGCGTGGTCCTCGACCTTGCTGTCGATGCCCTTGTCGGCGGCGACCTTCTCCAGGCCGTCGGGGCTGGCGGAGGCGTAGAAGGAGACGAAGCCGGCGAGGACGAGCGCGGTGACGAGACCGCCGATCCACAGCTTCTTCGGAGAGCGGGCGGGGGCGGCTGCGGGCTCGGTGGCAGGGACGGCGTCGACCAGCTCGCCGCCGACCCGGAGCTTGAGCGGGGCGGTCAGGCCGCGGGCGCCGTAGACCAGGTCGGGGCGGACGGCGACGACCGCGCCGACGGTCAGCATGGTGATGACGGCCTCGCCGATGCCGATGAGGGTGTGGACGCCGACCATGGCCGTGAGGACCTTGGAGACCGGGACGTCGGTGGTGCCGCCGACCGCGTAGATGAGGGTGAAGACGGCGGCCGCGGCCGGTACGGAGACGAGCGCGGCGACGAAGGAGGCCGCGGTCACCGAGGCGCGGGTGCGGGGCAGCAGCAGGACGAGGCCGCGGAAGAGCGCGTAGGCGACGACGACCGTGACGACACCCATGACCGTGATGTTCACGCCGAGCGCGGTGAGGCCGCCGTCGGCGAACAGGATGCCCTGCATGAGCAGGACGACGGCGATGCACAGGACGCCGGTCCATGGCCCGACGAGGATCGCCGCGAGCGCGCCGCCGAGGAGATGTCCGCTGGTCCCGGCCGCGACCGGGAAGTTCAGCATCTGGACGGCGAAGATGAAGGCCGCGACGAGCCCGGCGAGCGGAGCGGTCCGCTCGTCCAGCTCCCGCCGTGCCCCACGCAGACTTACGGCGACGGCGCCGGCGGCGACGACACCGGCGGCGACCGATACGGGGGCGTTGATGAATCCGTCAGGTACATGCACGTCCTGAATGATGAGCGCTCCTGCAAAGCCCTTGCAAGAGCGCACAGGTCACAGAAAAGCGGCGCATGGTTCGTGCGCGCGCCGGGAAGGAGTGGGACATTAGTCGATAAGAGGACAAACTGTGAGGAGCCCCCGATGGCCGCCGCAGACGATCGCGAACCCGACCACGAAGCCGACCACGAAGCGGACCGCGCGGTCGAGGACCACGCCAGGGGACGCATCATCAGCGACGCCCCCCTCTCCCGCCCCGTCCCCGTCGACCTCCGCTACGACCCCGAGTTCTCCCCCGCGACCGTCCGCTTCGTCTTCCCCGGCGACATCGAGTGGTCCTTCCCCCGCGTCCTCCTGGAGACCGGCCTGCGGGCCCCGACCCGCCGCGGCGACATCGGAGTCTGGCCCTGCGGCCGCGTCCAGACGGTCGTCGAGCTCCACAAGGACGACGGGGTGGTCACGGTCGTCCAGTTCGACACGACGGCGCTGACCCGCTTCCTGAAACACACGTACGCCGCCGGCACGTCGTTGACGACGAGCTGACGGCGTACGCGCCGGGCGACTTCGGGATCAGACCTTCACGAGGTCCGGCTTCGAGCCGGAGGCCCCGCCGTCGGCCTCGCCCGCGGGCGAGGCCTTGGCGAGACCCTCGCCCTCCACGTCCACGTTCGGCAGGATCCGGTCCAGCCACTTCGGCAGCCACCAGGCCTTGTGGCCGAGCAGTGCGAGGACGGCCGGGACGATCGCCATCCGGACCACGAAGGCGTCGAAGAGGACCGCGACGGCCAGGCCGAAGCCGATCATCTTGATCATCTGGTCGGTCATGCCGATGAAGCCGGAGAAGACCGCGATCATGATCACCGCGGCGGCGGTGACCACCCGGGCGCTGTGCCGGAAGCCGGTCACGATCGCCTCGCCGGGCCGCTCCCCGTGGACGTACGCCTCACGCATGCGGGTGACGAGGAAGACCTCGTAGTCCATCGCGAGACCGAAGACGACACCCACCATGAAGATCGGCATCATCGACATGATCGGGCCGGTCTGCTCGACCCCGAAGAGGCTTCCGAGCCAGCCCCACTGGAAGACCGCGACGACCGCGCCGAGGGCCGCGACCACCGAGAGCAGGAAGCCGAGGGCCGCCTTCAGGGGGACGAGGATCGAGCGGAACACCAGGGTCAGGAGCAGGAAGGCCAGGCCGACGACGAGGGCCAGGTACGGCACCAGGGCGTCGTTCATCTTCTGCGAGAAGTCGATGTTCATCGCGGTGGCACCGGTGACGAGCACGTCGTCGCCGGTGGCGTTCCGGATGTCGTGGACGAGGCTCTCGGTGGCCTCCGAGGACGGGCGGTCCTTCGGGACCACCGTGATCATCGCGGCGTCGCCGGCCTTGTTCGGGGTCGCCGGGGTGACGGCGGCCCAGCCTTCGAGGCCCTTGATCGTGGAGACCGTCCTGTCGGCGGTCGCCTTGTCGCCGTCGACGACGACCAGCAGCGGGCCGTTGAAGCCGGGGCCGAAGCCGTCCGAGAGCGTGTCGTACGCCCGGCGCTCGGTGGTGGAGGTCGGCTTGACGCCGTCGTCCGGGAGGCCCATCTCCAGGGAGGCGGCGGGCAGCGCGATCGCGCCGAGGCCGAGGACGCCGATCAGCAGCACCATCACGGGGCGGCGGATGACGAAGCGGGCCCAGCGGGTGCCGCCGTTCGGCTTGTCGGCCTTCTTGGCGCTCGCCGAGGCGGCATCGCCGGCCTTCGCGGCCTTCGCGGCCTTGCGCTGCTTGCGCCCGACGACCTTGTCGCCCGCGAAGCCGAGCAGCGCCGGGATCAGGGTCAGTGCGATCAGTACGGCGATGACGACCGTGCCGGCGGCGGCGAAGCCCATCTTCGTCAGCATCGGGATGTTGACGACGGCCAGGCCGACCAGGGCGATGACGACGGTGAGTCCGGCG
The DNA here is from genome assembly GCF_045162855.1 of Streptomyces sp. NBC_01077. Lineage (NCBI taxonomy): Bacteria > Bacillati > Actinomycetota > Actinomycetes > Kitasatosporales > Streptomycetaceae > Streptomyces > Streptomyces sp. NBC_01077. The sequence continues at coordinate 4,286,388 of NZ_CP108669.1, forward strand.
AAGACGACGGCGGAGCCCGCCGTGCCGACGGCGCGGCCCGCGGCGTCCTCCTTGTCGCGGCCGTCGGCCAGCTCCGCGCGGTAGCGGGAGACGATGAAGAGGGCGTAGTCGATGCCGACCGCGAGGCCGATCATCATCGCGAGGGTGGAGGTGGTGGAGCCGAGGTCGAGGACGTTCGCGAGCGCGGCGATCGACGAGACGCCGATGCCGACGCCGATGATCGCCGTGAGCAGCGGAAGTCCGGCGGCGACGAGCGAGCCGAAGGTCAGGACGAGGACGATGCCGGCGATGACGACGCCGACGATCTCGCCCGAGCCGGTCTCGGGCATGGTCTGGAGGGCGTCACCGCCGACCTCGACGGTCAGCCCCTTGCCCTGCGCGTTGTGGCCGGCCTGGGTGAGCGCCTCGCGCGTCTCGTCGGTCAGCTCCATCGCGTTGACCTTGTAGGCGACGGAGACGTAGGCGGTGGAGCCGTTCTGGGACACGGCCTGCGCGGTGTACGGGTCGGTGACCGAGACGATCTGGTCCGAGCCGGACTTCAGCGCGGCGACGGTCTCCTCGACGACGGCCTTGTGCGCCGGGTCGGTCATCTTCTGGCCCTCGGGGGCCTTGAAGACGACGCGGGCGGTGGCCCCGTCGGCGCCGGCGCCCGGGAAGCGCTCTTCGAGCAGGTCGAAGGCGCGCTGGGCCTCGGTGCCGGGGATCGAGAAGGAGCCGGAGGTCGGCGCGGGTGCGGTGGCGGCGCCGATCCCGGCGACCGCCAGGAGGGCCACCCAGAGGAGGGCGACGAGCCGTCGGCGCCGGAAGGCGGAACGGCCCAGCTTGTACAGGAACGTGGCCACGGGGGCGTACTCCCATTTCGTGGTGGGACAGGGCATGGGGAGCCGGCCCGACGGCGTGAGCGGTTCGACGTCAGGTGGAGAAGGGTGGAGCGGGTACTGCTGGGGTCAGACGCCGAGTGAGGGGAGCACGACGGCGTTGACGTACGCACTGAGGAACGCGCTGTCGACCGGCTGATCGTCGATCAGAGGCCGGGCGATGAACGCACCGATCAGCATGTGCGGGATGAGCTTCAGCGCCGGGTTGTCGGCGTCGACCTCGCCCCTGCGGACCGCTCGGCGCAGTACTTCGTCGAGGCCGTTCATCTCGGGTTCGATGAGCAGCTCGCGCAGCGCCCGGTGCAGTTCGGGGTTGGTGTGGACGGCATGGGCCAGGCCCCGCATCAGCGCGGAGTCCTTCTCCATCTGGCAGTCGTCGGTCCGCGCCATCAGTTCGTTGAAGTCGCCGCGCAGCGAGCCGGTGTCGATCTCGGAGAGATCGGCCGGCTTGTTGGCGCGCAGCGCCCTGGCGACCAGTTCGGGCTTGCTCCCCCACTGGCGGTAGAGGGTGGCCTTGCTGGAGTGGGTGCGGGCGGCGACGGCGTCCATGGTGAGGGCGTCGTAGCCGACCTCGCGGAGGAGGTCGAGCACGGCTCCGTACAGCTCGGACTCACGCTCTGGGGTGAGCCTGCTGCGGGCCATGTCGAACCTCCGGACCGAACGAAACGGTTTCGTACAGTACGAAGATACCCCCGCCCCCATCGAAACGAAACCGTTTCGTACGTGTCCTGGGCCACATCGACTCCACAGCCACGAAGACGCCCGCAAACACGTACGAGTTGCCGCACCCCCTTCGCGCGGAAAGCATAAGGAGGTGAGTGACGACGTCGCGTATCTCCGATTCCCGCACCTCCACGACGACCTGCTGTGCTTCGCCGCCGAGGACGATCTGTGGATCGCCCCGCTCGTCCCCGGCGGCCACCGCCCCGGCCGGGCCTGGCGGCTCACCGTCGACCGGACGCGGGTCGGCCACCCGCGTTTCTCGCCGGACGGCCGGCAGATCGCGTACACGAACTGGCGCAGCCTCGACCCAGAGATCCATCTCGTCCCCATCGAAGGCGGGTCCGCCCAGCGGCTCACCTACTGGGGCTCCACCGACACCCGCGTCTGCGGCTGGACACCCCCCGACAAGGACGGCCGCTCCGACATCCTCGCCGTCTCCTCGCACGGGCAGCCCTTCTCGTACTACTCCTGGGCCTACACCGTCCACACCGACGGCTCCCCCGGCAGCCGCCTGCCCTGGGGCCCGGTCTCCGACATCGCCGTCACCGAGCACGGCGGCGTGTACGGCGGCGCGGGCGAGGGGGAGCGCCGCCCGCCCGAGGGTGAGCGCCGCACCCTCCTCCTCACCGGGAAGCCGCCGCACGAGCCGGCCGCCTGGAAGCGCTACCTCGGCGGCGCCACCGGACGCCTCTGGCTGCACGGCGAGCGGCTGCTGCCCGACCTCGGCGGGCATCTCGACTGCCCCATGGCCGTCGACGGCCGGGTCGCCTTCCTCTCCGACCACGAGGGCGTCGGCAACCTCTACTCCTGCCTGCCCGACGGCACCGACCTGCTCCGGCACACCGACCACGACGAGTTCTACGCCCGGCACGCCTCCAGCGACGGGCGCCGGGTCGTCTACCAGTGCGCCGGCGAGCTGTGGATCGTCGACGCGCTCACCCCCGACTCCCGCCCCCGGAAACTGGAGGTGCGGCTCGGCGGCCAGCGGGTCGGCCGGCGCTCGTACCAGGTGCCCGCCGCCCATCACGTCGACGCCGTCTCCGTCGACGAGACCGGCCGGGCCAGCGCCGTCTCCGTGCGCGGCAGCCTCTACTGGCTGACCCACCGCGACGGCCCGGCCCGCACGATCATCGACACCCCGGGCGTACGGGTCAGACTGCCCGAGATGCTGGGCAGCGGCGGGCAGGTCGCGTACGTCACCGACGCCGACGGCGAGGACGCCGTCGAGGTCGCCTATCTGCCGCGCGCCAGCGGCGACCGGCCGCCGCGCCGCCTCGCCTCGGGCGATCTCGGCCGGGTCGAGGAACTCATCGCCGACCCGGCCGGCGAGCGGCTCGCCATCGCCTCCCACGACGGCCGGCTCCTCCTCCTCGACGCGACGGAGGACTCCAACGGCGAGGTCACCGAACTCATCCGGTCCGTCAACGGACCCGTCCGCGACCTCGCCTTCTCCCCCGACGGCGGCTGGCTCACCTGGTCGCATCCGGGCATCGGCCGCTCCCTGCGCTCGATCAAGATGGCCCGGATCTCCGGCCCCGGCGCCCGGACCGTCATCGACGTCACCAACGGGCGCTTCGAGGACGAGAACCCCGTCTTCACCCGGGACGGCCGCTACCTCGCCTTCCTCTCCTGGCGGGGCTTCGACCCGGTCTACGACGTGCACACCGGCGACCTGTCCTTCCCGCTCGGCTGCCGCCCCTATCTCGTACCGCTGTCCTCCGCCACGCCCTCCCCCTTCGCGCTGCTCCCCGACGGGCGGCCGGCGGCCGGCGGTCTCGACCCCGCCGACGACGACACGGAGACGGCCGACGGCACGGTCACCGTCGAGATCGAGGGGCTCCCCGAGCGGGTCACGCCCTTCCCCGTCACCGCCTCCAAGTACTCCGCCCTGCACCCGGTCAGCGGCGGCGGCCTGGTGTGGCTGCGCTGGCCCATCTCGGGCGCGCTCGGCGAGACCTTCGCCAACCCGGCCGACACCTCGGGCCGCCCCACCCTGGAGTACTTCTCCATCACGAAGGCCCGCAAGAGCGAACTCGCCAAGGACCTCGACTGGTTCGCGGTCAGCGGCGACGGCACCCGGCTCGTCGTCGCCGACGAGGGCGACCTGCGGGCCGTGCCCGCCACCGAGTCCGGGGACAGCGACTCCACCGTCTACCTCGACCTGCGGCGCATCCTCCACGAGGTCGACCCGGGCGCCGAGTGGCGGCAGGCCTTCGACGAAGCGGGACGGATCGTCCGCGCCTACTTCTGGGAGCCCGGCATGGGCGGGGTCGACTGGACGGCCGTCCTCGACCAGTACCGGCCGCTCGTCGAACGGGTCTCCTCCCCCGACGAGTTCGCCGACCTGCTCCGCGAGGTCCTCGGCGAACTGGGCACCTCCCACGCGTACGTCACCCCCGCCCGCCGCAACGAGGGACCACCGCACTACCAGCGGCCGATGGGCCTCCTCGGCGCGAACCTCGTTCCCCGCGAGGCCGGCTGGACCGTGAAGCGCATCCTGCCCGGCGAGTCCTCCGACTCCAAGGCCCGCTCCCCGCTCGCCGGTACGGGCATCCGCGAGGGCGCCGTCCTCACCCATGTCGACGGCCGGCCCGTGGACCCGGTCACCGGCCCTTACCCGCTGCTCTCCGGCACCGGCGGCACCACCGTCGAACTCACCTTCACCCCCGCCGAGGGCGAGGGCCGGGCCCGCCGCGTCGCCGTCGTCCCGCTGGTCGACGAACGCCCGCTGCGCTACCAGGACTGGGTCGCCAAACGCCGGGCGGTGGTACGGGAGATCAGCGGCGGCCGCTGCGGCTACCTCCACATCCCCGACATGGGCGGCTCGGGCTGGGCCCAGTTCAACCGCGACCTGCGCATGGAGGTCTCCCGGCCGGCCCTCATCGTCGACGTACGCGGCAACGCCGGCGGCAACATCAGCGAGCTCGTCATAGAGAAACTCACCCGCAAGATCATCGGCTGGGACCTCACGCGCAACGCCCAGCCCGTCGCGTACGCCTCCAACGCCCCGCGCGGCCCGGTCGTCGCCCTGGCCGACGAGGCCACGTCCTCCGACGGCGACATGATCACCGCCGCGTTCAAGCTCCTCGGCCTCGGGCCGGTCGTCGGGCAGCGCACCTGGGGCGGAGTCGTCGGCATGACCGGCCGCCACCGGCTCGGCGACGGCACCCAGATCACGGTCCCGATGAACGCGGCCTGGTTCCCCGAGTACGGCTGGTCCCTGGAGAACCACGGCGTCGAACCGGACCTCGCGGTCCTGCGCACCCCGCTCGACTGGGCGGAGGGCCGGCACGCCCAGCTCGACGACGCGGTCGAGGTCGCCCTCGCGCTCCTCGCGGAGACCCCGGCGGCGAGCCCCCCGGGCTACGAGGGCCTCCCGGACCGCTCCCGCCCGAAGCTGCCGCCGAGGTCGGAGGGGGACGGCTAGTCGCCCACAGGCGCGGCGGCGGCCCGGGACCCTCCGGAACCGCCGCCCGCGCCTCCCTCAGGCGGCGTTCCGCCCCACGGCATCGCCCAGATCCAGCTCGTACGAGGTCCCCGGCTGCCCGTCGAGCGTCACGCTCCCGACCGCGCCGAAGCCGACCCGCCCCAGCACGGCCCTCGACCCGTCGTTGTCGAGGGTCGTGACGGCGGTCAGCCGGCTCAGCCCGTACTCCTCGCGCGCCAGCCGGCACACCTCCCGGACCCCGGCCGTCGCCACGCCCCGCCCGGTCGCCTTCTCGGCCACCCGGTACCCCAGCTCGGCGGCCCCGTCGACGACGTCGACGAGGTTGAACCGCCCGAGTATCTCGCCGTCCTCCCCCACCAGCACGTGGAAGTGGATCTCCCCGGTCTCCTGCTCGTCGAGCAGCGCCTGGTGCCGCTCCTCGAAATCGGTGAAGTACGCGTCCCCCCGGTCGGGCACGGACGCGGCGAAGTACCCCCGGTTCTCGCGCTCGAAGGCGAGCAGGGCGGGGGCGTGATCGGATCGCAAGCGCTCAAGTACGGCCATGGGCGCCACCGTACGAAGATCCGGCGACGCGCGCGCGTGACTTACGAGCCAAGATCCGCCGGCGGGCACGCGCGAAGGCGCACCCGGTGTCCCGGGTGCGCCTCCTTCAAGGACGGACCGACGTCAGGCGTCGTAGTCCTGGTCCATGCGGTCCTGGGCCTCCTGCTGGGCCCGGCGGGTCTCCTCGTCGGAGCGGTCGCGGCCCTGGGAGGCGCGCTCGGACGCCTGGTCCTTCGCCTTGCCCGAGGCCTGCTTGGCCTGCTCCTTGAGCTGCTCCGCCTTGTCCTTGAACTTGTCTTGCATGCCCATGAAAGTTCACTCCTAGCAGGGTGTGAGGGGGGCCGGGGCGGTGTACCCCTCCGGCCTCGACCAGCCTTGCACGGGCGAACATTCCACGCATTTCGATCAGTTACGGACTGTGCCCACCGTACGGTTCCGGCCGTCAGGCCTTCTCCGTCCGCGCCTGCTCGTCGGCCGCGCCGCCCGCGCCCACGAGTCCCTTGGAGACCGAGCCGAGGCGCGGCTCGAAGCGCTTCATCTCGCGCTGCCCGACGGTCGCGATCATCCCGGGCAGGTAGCCGCGGACCGACTGCATCCCGCGCAGCCACCACTGCGCGTACACGTGCGGGGAGCGCCGCTCGATGCCCGCCACGATCCGGTCGACGGCCGGGCCGAGGGGGTACGTGCGGTTCGCCGGCCACGGCAGTCGCTGCCGCAGCTCCTTCATCACGTCGTCCTGGTCCGCGCCCCGGACCATGTCCGTGTCGGTCCAGGAGAGGTAGCCGACGCCGACCTTCACCCCCTTGTACGCGACCTCGGCGCGCAGGCTGTGCGCGAAGGCCTCGACGCCCGACTTGGAGGCGCAGTACGCCGTCATCATCGGGGCGGGGGTCAGGGCGGCGAGCGAGGCGATCTGGAGGAAGTAGCCCCGGGACTCCATGAGGACCGGCAGGAACGCCCGTCCCGTCACCGCGCCGCCGATCAGATTGACCTCGATGACCCGGCGCCAGGCGCCCGGGTCGGACTCGACGAACGGTCCGCCCGCCGCGACACCGGCGTTGGCGACGACGATGTCGACCTTCCCGAACCGCTCCTTCACCTCGGCCGCGACCTTCGCCATCGCCTCGTGGTCGGTGACGTCGGCGTGCCACCAGTCGGCCTCGGTGTGCAGCCGTCCCGCGACCTCCTTGAGCTGCTCCGGCTCCAGGCCGACGAGCGCGATCTTCGCGCCGCGCGCGGACAGCTTGCGGGCGAGGAGCTCCCCGACGCCGCGGGCACCTCCGGTGACGACCGCGACCTGTCCTTCCAGGCTCACCCGGCTCATGCCTTCTCCTTCACTTCCAGGTACGTGTCGGTCAGTTCGCGGATCCGCGCGGTGACGGCCTCGGGGGCCTCCACCGGCGTCATGTGTCCCATACCCGCCAGTTCGAGCAGCCCCACGCACTGCGGGAGCGCCTCGGCCATGGCGCGGGAGTGGACGGGCGGGGTGAGCCGGTCGGCGGTGCCGACGACGACCGCGACCGGCAGGTCGAGCGCCCGCAGGCCCGCTTCCAGGTCGAGCTCGGACAGGACCTTGGACCAGCCGACGCGGGCCCCGCGCGGGCAGGCGTGCACGATCCGGGCGCAGGCGTCGACCCGCTCGGGCGCCGAACCGGGGCCCATCGTCGCGTACTTGAGGATCTTCCTGGAGACGGCGTTGACGGGCCCGAGCGGGGCCTTCGCGCCGAGGACGCCCCGGGTGAGCCGGGTACGCCGGTCGCTCGGCCGGCCCGGTACGACGGTGGCCTCGGCGGTCAGCCGCGAGGGCCCGGTGGAGCAGAGCAGCGCGGCCGCCGCGTGCTCCCGGAAGCCGGGTCGGTCGGCCGCCGCCATGAGCGTCATGCCGCCCATGGAGTGCCCGGCCAGGACTGCCTTCTCGCCGGGGGCGAGAGTGCCCGCGAGCACCGCTTCGAGGTCGTCGGCGAGCGCCCGGGTGGCGTACCCGGCGGGCCCTGCGGGGGCCGGGGACCGGCCGTGGCCGCGCTGGTCGTAGGCGATGACCCGGTGGTCGGCGGCGAGGGCCCGTATCTGCTCGGCCCAGAAGGCGATCGAGCAGGTCCAGCCGTGGGCGAGGACGACGGCGGGCGCGCCGTCGGGGCCGTACACCTCGGCGTGGATCCGGGCGCCGTCGGCGGAGACGGCGGTGAGTTCGCGAGAGGTGGGCAGCGAGGTCAGGTGCCGGCTCACTGGGCGGCCTCCTTCTTGCGTGAGGTGGTGCCGCGGCTCTTCGCCGCGGCGGCGGACGGGGCCGACTCGGAGGCCTGGGCCGACTCGGCGGGCTCGACCGGCTTGGGCGCGCGGACGACCTCGTACTCGGAGAGGTCGACCTGCCGGGTCTCGCGCCGGAACTCGCCCGTCGTGCCCGGCCACAGCGTGGTGTTGCGGCCGTTGGCGTCGAGGTACCAGCTCTCGCAGCCGCCCGCCTTCCAGACGGTCCGCTCCATCCGGGCCTGCACCTTGCGGTTCCAGGCGCCGACGGCGGAGGGCCGGACGGCGAGGGCGGCACGCCCGCCGAGCACGTCGAGCTGGCGCAGGTAGTCGGCCATGTAGTTCAGCTGGGACTCGATCATCAGGATCATCGAGGAGTTCCCGAGGCCCGTGTTGGGGCCGATGACCGTCATGAAGTTCGGGAAGCCGGCGGCGGTGGCGCCGCGCAGCGCCTCCATGCCGCCCTTCCAGGACTCGGCGAGCGTCTTGCCCTCGGCGCCGACGACCCGCTCGGCGATCGGCATGTCGGTGACGTGGAAACCGGTGCCGAAGATGATCGCGTCGACCTCGGTCTCGGTGCCGTCGGCGGCGACGACGGTCGAGCCGCGGACCTCGCGAAGACCGGAGGCGACGACGTCGACGTTGGGCTGCGCGACCGCCGGATAGTACGTGCTGGAGAGCAGGATGCGCTTGCAGCCGATGCGGTACGAGGGGGTCAACTTGGCCCGCAGCACCGGGTCCTTGATGGCCTTGGCGATATTGGCCTTGGCGAGCTTCTCGACGAGCCCGAGCTCGTTCGGGTGCTTGGTGAAGGCGCCGACCTGCAGTTCGCGGATGCCCCAGAGCAGGCCGCGGCGCAGGGTGCCGGTGACGGGCACGGCGCGGTGGAGCCAGCGCTCGGGGCCGCTGATGGCCCGGTCCATCCGGCGCATGACCCACGGGGGCGTGCGCTGGAAGAGCGTCAGCTTCCCGACCTGTGGCTGGATCGCGGGCACGATCTGGATGGCGGAGGCGCCGGTGCCGATCATGGCGACGCGCTTGCCGGTGAGGTCGTAGTCGTGGTCCCAGCGGGCCGAGTGGAAGACCTTGCCGGGGAAGTCGGCGATCCCCGGGATGTCCGGGATCTTGGGGTCGGAGAGCGGCCCGGTCGCGGAGACGACGACCTCGGCGCTGAAGGAGCCCTCACTGGTCTCGATCTCCCAGCGGAGCGCCTCGGCGTCCCACTCCATCCGCACGACCTCGTGGTTCAGGCGCAGGTGGGGGCGGATGCCGAAGGTGTCCGTGACATGCTCCAGGTACGCGCGGATGTGGCGCTGTCCGGAGAAGGTCCGCGGCCAGTCGGGGTTGGGCGCGAAGGAGAAGGAGTAGAGGTGGGAGGGGACGTCGCAGGCGCAGCCGGGGTAGCTGTTGTCCCGCCATGTGCCGCCCACGGAGTCGCCCCGCTCCAGGACCACGAAGTCGGTGATTCCCTCGCGGCGCAGCCGGACGGCGGCGCCGAGGCCACCGAATCCCGATCCGATCACCGCCACACGTACCTGCTCGTGCTTCGCCATGCCGCCTCCCACGCACCCGGCCAATCGCGCCAGCAATCACTGGCACAGTCGGGACTGTAGAGCAGCTCCATACCGAGCGGTAGGGGTCGGACGAGGGAAAGTTACCGGCGGTACAACATAGGCTGGCGTGCGTGGCTGAAGGATCAGGCGAAGGATCAGGACCCGACACGGTGACACCCGGGGGCGCGCACGAGGGCCGGCGGGCAGGCACGGGCGAGGGCCCGCCCGAGGATCGGCAGTCGGGCGCACACGAGCCCGAGGGCATACGTGAGCCCGAGGGCGCACGCGAGCCCGAGGGCGCACGCGAGCCCGAGGGCGCACGCGAGCCCGAGGGTGTACGCGAGTACCGCATGGAGGACCTGGCGGCCGCCGCCGGCATCACCGTGCGCACCCTGCGCTTCTACCGCGAGCGCGGCCTGATCCCGCCGCCCCGCCGCGAGGGCCGGATCGCCTGGTACGACGAGCACCACCTGGCCCGGCTGCGCACCATCGCCGCCCTCCTGGAACGCGGCCACACCCTCAACGGCATCGCCGACCTCACCACCGCCTTCGAGAGCGGCCGCAACGTCCGCGAGGTCCTCGCCCTCGGCGCCCCCAGCGAGGAGGAGCCGGTCCGCCTCACCCCCGGGGAACTCGCCGACCACTTCGCGGGCGAGGTCACCCCCGAGAACCTCGCCGCCGCCCTCGACCTCGGCTACCTCGTCACCGACGGCGAGGAGATCATCCACATCAGCCGCCGCCTGCTCGACGTCTCCGCCGCCCTCGTCCGCGAGGGCATCCCGCTCGCCGAGGTCCTCAAGGCCGGCGCCCGCGTCCGCGAGCACGCCGACGCCCTGGCCGAGCTCTTCACCGAACTGCTGCGCACCCACGCGGGCGAGGACGACGTGTGGCGCCTGCGCCCGCTCGCGAAGAGCGTGGTGGAGGCCGAACTGTCGATGGCGCTCGACCGGCGGCTGCGCCCCGGCGGCCCGGCGGGACCCGGGGAACCGGCCTCGTGATCGCCTGACGGGTCCCGAAGGCCGAAGCCCTGCAGGATGGCCTCCAGACCGTCCGGCGGATCGCCCTACAGGTCGTAGACAGCGGTGACGGGTGCGTGGTCGCTCCACCGCTCGGCATGGGTCGCGGCCCGCTCGACGTAGGCCTTCACGGCCTTGGCGGCGAGGCCGGCGGTGGCGAGCTGGTAGTCGATGCGCCAGCCGCTGTCGTTGTCGAAGGCGCGGCCGCGGTAGGACCACCAGGAGTAGGGCCCCTCCTGCTCGGGGTGGAGCGCACGCACCACGTCCACGTACCCCCCGTCCCCCTCGTCGAGGACCCGCCCGAGCCATTCCCGCTCCTCGGGGAGGAAGCCGGCGTTCTTCTTGTTGGCCTTCCAGTTCTTGAGGTCGGCCTCCTCGTGGGCGATGTTCCAGTCGCCGCAGACGACGACCTCGCGGCCGTCGGCGGCGGCCCGGGTCCTGAGCTCCTTGAGGTACGGCAGGAACTCGCCCATGAACCGGTACTTCTCGTCCTGGCGCTCGGTGCCGACCTCGCCGGACGGCAGGTAGAGGCTGGCGACGGTCACACCGGGCAGGTCGGCCTCGACGTACCGGCCGCTGTCGTCGAACTCGCTCGACCCGAAGCCCACGCGCACCCGGTCGGGCTCGCGCCGCGTGTAGAGGGAGACCCCTGCGCGTCCCTTGGCGGCGGCAGGCGCGTGGACGGTGAACCAGCCCTCGGGCGCGCGCACCTCCGGCGGCAGCTGCGCCTCCTCGGCGCGCACCTCCTGGAGGCAGACGGCGTCGGCGGAGGTCCCGCCGAGCCACTCGACGAACCCCTTCTTGGCGGCGGCACGGAGACCATTGACATTCACGGACGTCACAGTGAGCATCCCGGGAGAATACCGACACCCACCAGCCGCATACATGTACGATACTTCGCATGAACATCCAGCCCACGCCGTATGACCACCCCGACGCCGTCAAACTCAACGACGCGGTCCAGGCGGAGTACGCCGTCCGCTACGGCGACGAGGGCGACGTCACACCGCTGGACGCCGGGATGTTCGATCCTCCCCACGGCCTCTACCTCCTCGCGTACGACCCCGAGGACAACCCGGTCGCCACCGGCGGCTGGCGCACCCAGGACAAGAACGACCAGGGCTACGAGAACGGCGACGCCGAACTCAAGCGCATGTACGTGATCCCCGAGGCCCGCGGCCTGGGCCTGGCCCGCCGCATCCTGTCCGCCCTGGAAGCCGACGCCCGCGAGGCCGGCCGCACCCGCATGGTCCTGGAAACGGGCACGGCCCAGCCGGAGGCGATAGCCCTCTACACCTCCAGCGGCTACGCCCCCTGCCCCAAGTTCGGCCACTACCGCGACTACCCCAACAGCCGCTGCTTCGCCAAGCCGCTGACCTGACGCCCGGGGGCCGAGCCACTGACCTGACGCCCGGGGGCCGAGCCGCTGACCTGACTCTCAGGCGTGCCGGTGATACGCCTTGTTGGCGATGCGCCAGCCGTCGTCGACGCGGACCAGGAGGAAGGTGTCGGTGAAGGTGTCCGCGCCGTGCCAGAGCGTCATGGTCGCGGTCGCGATGGTTCCCTGCACGTCGACGGCGTCCACGCGGCGGGAACGGGTCGGCTCGTCCGGGGCCGGGCGGCCCTGGAACAGGCCGCAGTACTCGTCCAGGGGCCACGAGACGAAGGCGCCGCCCCGGATTCCCTCGATGTGGGCGGTGGGCAGGAACGCGTCGCGGAAGTGGACGGGGTCGCCGGTGGCGTGTCCGCGGACGTAGGCGCGGAGCGGTTCGAGTACGGCGTCCTCCACGGCGGGGACCGTGGCGGCGACGGCGATGTCGGCCGTGGGGTCGACAGGGGTCTCGGCCAGGCCGGCCGCGCTGCGCAGGGGGGTGTTCGATGCGGCGGCCAGCAGATCCATGTCCTTGACCAGCGCACCGACCGTGAACTCGGCCGCGGCCGCGGTCGGCGGGTCGGTGAGGAAGGTGCGCTTGCGGGCCACGAGCCCGCCGAGCTGGCCGAGTTCGAGGACGTCCAGCACCTGGTCGCGGGGGAGCCCGAGGGCATCGGCCTGCCGCAGGGTGTCGCGCAGCGCGAGGACGGCACCGGAGAGGCTGTTGTTGGCGATCAGCTTGAGCGCGGCGGCGGTACGGGCGTCGTCGACGCGCCGCACGGTGCCCAGCGCCTCCAGCACCGGCCGGGCGCGATCGAAGGCTTCCTGGTCGGCGGCGGCGAGAATCTTCAGGGCTCCCGCGGCCACGGCCGGGACGGAGCCGAGCAGGGGCGCGTGGACGTAGGACGGGCCGAGCTGCCGGGCCAGCGTCTCCGCCTCCTCGGGGGAGATGGTGCTGGTGTTCAGCACCACGGTGTCCGCTCTCAGCGCGCCACGGACGTCGTCGAGCACCTGCCGGCAGGCCGGACCGTCGAAGAGGGCCAGGATCACGAGGTCGGCCTTCGCCACGGCCTCGTTCGGATCGTCGGCCGTCCTGACGGCGCCCGAGGGACGCCCGGAGCGTGTCCAGCCGACGACGTCCCAGTCCTGGGCGGCGAGTCGTGTCGCGATGGCGCCGCCCATGCGCCCCAGGCCGAGGACGGCGATCGTGTGCGGTGTGGTCATGCCCGCCAGCGTGGCGCACCACGAAGATCGCGGCAAGCGCGCCGGGCCTCGCGCATCCGCCGGGCGACTCCCGCCGGGGAACTGCGCGCCATGGAACTGACGGTGCGGAACTGACGATGTGGCGCATCTTCGTCCGGAAACGACGAAGATCCCGTCCGATCTTTCGATCGGACGGGATCTCGTCACCGTTCCCGAGAGCTACTCGCGAACTGTCGTTTGTGGACCTGTGGGGATTTGAACCCCAGACCCCCTCGATGCGAACGAGGTGCGCTACCAGACTGCGCCACAGGCCCTTGCGACGTGTGAAACATTAGCATCCCGACCGGCCCAGGCAAAAATCCATTCCCTCGCAGGTCAGCCGGGGGCCGTCGCCGGCCCCCGGTGGGGTCATTCGTTGGCCGCCCGGGGGCGGTCGTCGTCCGCGTACTGGTCGAAGAGCGGGGTGCGGCCGCGGTCGCGGTTGCGGCGGGGCGGCGTGGTGCGCTGACGAGGGGCGGGGGACGGCGCGGGGGCCGGGTCGGCCGCCGTGGAGGAGCGGGCCGGGCTCCAGGTCTCCGGGTCCGTGATGTCGATGCCGCTCGTGGCGCGCGGGGCGACCGGGGCGGTGACGTACGTGGGGAGCGGGACCGGGACCGGGTCCCAGCTGTCGCCGCGGACCGGGCCGCGCTCGCGCTGCTGGTCGACCCACTCCGCGTGGTCGGTCTGCTCGACCAGGGCGCGCCGGTCCGCCTCCTGTGGGGAGGGGGCCGGGGCGGACTCGGGTGACAGCTCGGGCGTGGGCGCCGGGCGGCGGCTCTCGCGGAGCCGGGCGGCGGCCGCTTCGGCGCGCCGCCGGTCCATGACGTACACGAAGCGGCGTCGTTCCTGGACCCGCAGATGCACGATGTACGCGCTGAGGAGCAGCGCGGGCACGGCCGGCACCCACAGGAAGGCGACCCCGCCGACGGCCGCGACGACCGCGCCGAGGGTGAAGCCGGCGAAGAGCAGCGTCGTGGTCCGGCGGCGGCGGGCGAGGACCTTGCCCCGGCGGGCGCGCTCGGCCGCGGCGCCCGTGGCGGGGCGGGCCGGCGCGGGACTCGGTGCGGGGTTCGGCGCGGGGTTCGGCGTCTGTTCCCTTTCCGGTTCCGGGAGTTCCAGGCGCGCTTCCGTTCTGGCCGCGGGCGCGGAAAACGCCCGGACGTCGACCGAGCTCAAATGCTCGGTTTCCGCGTCCGGGTCCACGTCGGGCGTCGGACCCTCCGCCGTACGGTCCCGCTCTTTGAGCTCCTTGGCGTATCGGCGCTCCATGCCCGCCCGTCCGGAAAGCAGCCGGATGGCGGTGCTGAAGCGTTCCGTCGGACGGGCTTCGTTCAGCTCGTCCTGCCTGCGGAGCCACATCGGCACCAAGTAGGCGGCCCAGGCCCCGACGATGACTGCGTAGATGAGGCCGCTGCTGCTCACGCCTCACACGGTAGAGGGGTTCGCGTGACGGCATCGGCCAATTGGCCCGGTGTGTCGCACGATCTGGCTGATATCACTGAACTTTTTTGTGATTGTTCAGATCGATTGACTGCCAACTACCGATTGAATTCGAACACTTATTTTATTCTCGCCTGATGCCAGCGTCGCAGCAGCCCCTCCGGCGCCTCCTCCGCCGTCAGCGCGAAGACCAGATGGTCCCGCCACGCGCCGTCGATGTGGAGGTAACGGGGCCGCAGCCCCTCCTCACGGAATCCCAGTTTCTCCACGACCCGGCGCGAAGGCCCGTTCTCCGGGCGGATGCAGACCTCCATCCGGTGCAGCCCCACCGCGCGGAAGCAGTGGTCGACGGCGAGCGCGACCGCCGTCGGCATCACCCCGCGCCCGGCCACCTCGCTGTCCACCCAGTACCCCACGTGCCCGGAGCACATCGAGCCCCAAGTGATGCCCGCGACCGTCAACTGGCCGACGAGCCGGCCCCGGTACTCGATGACGAACGGCAGCATCCGCCCCGCGTTCGCCTCCGACCGCAGATGGCGGACCATCTGACGGTACGTCGGCCGGTGCGCCGTCGGACCGCCCGGGGGCGCCGGCGGAACCGTCGCCTCCCAGGGCCGCAGCCACTCCCGGTTGCGCCGGTTCACCTCACGCCAGGCCGCGTGGTCACGCATCTTTATCGGACGGAGCACCACCTCGCCGTCCACGAGAACCACCGGCCAGGTCGGGATCACGACGATCTCGGGTGGTCGCCGCCGCGGATCTGGTCGACGGCGTGCCGCAGGATCGGATCCAGGACGGCCAGCCCGTCCCGTACCCCGCCGGGCGACCCCGGCAGGTTCACGATCAGCGTGCCGCCAGCGACCCCCGCGAGGCCCCGCGAGAGCGCCGCCGTCGGCACCTTCTCCCGGCCGTACGCCCGGATCGCCTCCGGGATGCCCGGGATCTCCCGCTCCAGGACCCGGCGGGTCACCTCGGGCGTCTCGTCGGTGGGCGAGATGCCCGTACCGCCGGTGGTCACGATCACGTCGTACCCGGCGGCGACCCCGGCGCGCAGCGCCGCCTCGACCGGTGCCCCGTCCGGGACGACCTGCGGTCCGTCCACGGCGAAACCCGTCCGGGTCAGGCCCTCGACGATCAGCGGACCGCCCTTGTCCTCGTACACCCCGGCCGCCGCCCGGTTGGAGGCGGTGACGACGAGCGCCGCGTAGGAGGCGGTGAGCGCGCCGCCGATGCCCGCGTCGAGCACCGCCGGAGGGTGCTCCTCGTGTTCGTGCACTCCGGACACCCGGCCCCCGCGCGTCACGACTCGCTCCGCGTCCAGTGGCCCGACTTTCCGCCCGTCTTCTCCTCCACCCGTACGTCGGAGATGACCGCGCCCTTGTCGACCGCCTTCACCATGTCGACCACCGTCAGAGCCGCCACCGAGACCGCCGTCAGGGCCTCCATCTCGACGCCCGTACGGTCCGTGGTCTTCACCGTCGCCAGGATCTCGACCGCGTCGTCGGTGACCGCCAGGTCGAGGGTCACGCCCGACACGGCCAGCGGGTGGCAGAGCGGGATGAGGTCCGGGGTCTTCTTGGCGCCCATGATCCCGGCGATCCGCGCGGTGGCGAGCGCGTCGCCCTTCGGGACGCCCTCGCCGCGCAGCAGCTCGATCACGCGCGGTGAGACGAGGACCCGCCCGCTGGCGCGCGCCGTGCGGGACGTGACGTCCTTCGCCGATACGTCGACCATGCGGGCCGCGCCCGCCTCGTCGATGTGGGTGAGACCTTGCTGCGTGCTCATGGCCGTGACACTCCCGGTCGCTGTGTGAAGGACGACACCGTACCCCCACCCTCGCCCCCTCAGCCGAGGAGGACCACTTCCAGCTCGGCGCCGGGCTCCACGCTCTCCGTCTCCTCCGGGACCACGAGCAGGCAGTCCGCGTGCGCGAGGGCCGCGATCAGGTGGGAGCCCGCACCGCCCACCGGAGTGACGGTGCCCGCCTCCGGGTCGTACGTCCCCCGGAGGAACTGCCGGCGCCCGGCGGGCGAGGACAGTGCCTTGTCGGCGACCAGCTCCGCCCGCACCCGGGGCCGGTGCAGGTCCTCGACGCCCATCAGGGCCCGGATCGCGGGCCGGACGAACAGCTCGAAGGAGACGTACGAGGAGACCGGGTTGCCCGGCAGGGCGAGCAGCGGGATCTGCTCGGCGCCGATCGCGCCGAAGCCCTGCGGCTTGCCCGGTTGCATGGCCAGCTTGCGGAAGTCGACCTGCCCGTCGGCGCTCAGCGCCTCCTTCACCACGTCGTACGCGCCGACGCTGACCCCGCCCGTGGTCACGATCAGATCCGCCCGGATGAGCTGGTCCTCGATGGTGGCGCGCAGCGACTCGGCGTCGTCGGCGACGGCGCCCACCCGGTACGCGAGCGCGCCCGCGTCCCGCGCGGCCGCGGCGAGCGCGAAGCTGTTGGAGTCGTGGATCTGGCCGTCGCCCAGCGGCTCGCCGGGCTGTACCAGCTCGCTTCCGGTGGACATGACGACCACGCGGGGGCGGGGCCGCACCCGGACGGCGCCGCGGCCGATCGCGGCGAGCAGCCCGATCTGCGGCGGCCCGAGGACCGTGCCGGCCGCCAGGGCCAGCTCCCCGGCCCGTACGTCGCTCCCCCGCGTGCGGACATGGGCGCCGGCCTCGGCGGCGCGGTGCACCCGGACCTCGCCGGACGCGCCCTCGGGGGCGGCGCTGGCGGCGGTCATGCCGGTGGCCGCGGCCCCGCCCGTACCGCCGTCGGTCCACTCGACGGGGACGACGGCCTCGGCGCCGGGCGGCAGCGGGGCGCCGGTCATGATCCGGGCGGCCTGGCCGGGGCGGACCTCGGGCAGGCCGCCGGCGCCCGCAGCGACGTCGCCGACGACGGTGAGGACGGCGGGGAACTCCTCGGTGGCACCGGCGACATCGGCGACCCGGACCGCGTACCCGTCCATGGAGCTGTTGTCGAAGGGGGGCAGCGCGACCGGCACCGTCACGTCCTCGACGAGGACGCAGCCCTGCGCGTCGAGGAGTTGCAGCTCGATGGGTTCGAGCGGGCCCACCGTCGCGAGGATGTCGGCCAGGTGCTCGTCCACCGACCACAGCCCGCGCGCGGGTCCCGCGCAGGGGTCGACCACCTTCTGCTCGTCTCCATGGTCGTGATCGTGGTCGTCGTGGGACGGCGACGGTGCCGCGCTGCTGCTCAAGGTGCTACATCTCCTCGCTGACATATCTCCGGAGCCAGGCCCGGAAGTCCGGTCCCAGATCTTCACGTTCGCACGCGAGTCTGACAATGGCACGCAGATAGTCACCGCGGTCGCCGGTGTCATATCGGCGGCCCTTGAACACGACACCGTGCACCGGGCCGCCGATCTTCTCGTCCGAGGCGAGTTTCTGCAGGGCGTCGGTCAGCTGGATCTCCCCGCCGCGGCCCGGCTCGGTCTCCCGCAGCATCCCGAAGACGGCCGGATCCAGCACGTAGCGGCCGATGATCGCGTAGTTGCTGGGCGCCTCGTCCGCGTCCGGCTTCTCGACCAGGTCCGTCACCTTCACGACGTCCGAGTCGACGGTCGCCTCGACCGCCGCGCAGCCGTACAGATGAATCTGCGAGGGTTCGACCTCCATGAGGGCGATCACGCTGCCGCCCTCCCGCTCCTGGACGTCCACCATCCGCGCGAGCAGCGGGTCGCGGGGGTCGATCAGGTCGTCGCCGAGGAGCACCGCGAAGGGCTGGTCGCCGACGTGCGGGGCGGCGCAGAGCACGGCGTGGCCGAGGCCGCGCGGGGCGCCCTGGCGCACGTAGTGCATGGTGGCGAGGTCGCTGGACTCCTGGACCTTGGAGAGGCGTTCGGCGTCGCCCTTCCGGGTCAGGGCCTCCTCCAGCTCGTAGTTCCGGTCGAAGTGGTCCTCCAGGGGACGCTTGTTCCGGCCGGTGATCATCAGCACGTCGGAGAGGCCGGCCGCGACGGCCTCCTCGACGACGTACTGGATGGCCGGCTTGTCGACGACCGGCAGCATCTCCTTCGGCGTCGCCTTGGTCGCCGGGAGGAAGCGGGTGCCGAGGCCGGCGGCCGGGATGACAGCCTTGCTGATCCGGCCGAGCCTGGGGAGCGACTGATTCATGCGGTGCACCTTAGTCGTTCGGAATGAGAGAAAGATGTGGCTCCGATTAACTTCCTCCACATAAAGCCAGTTACGAGAGTTTCGCGAATTCACATGGGGCCTTCATGACACCCGAGATGTCCGAAAAGACCGTGCTGCGCAGTCGACTTCTGGCCGCCCGCGCCGCACTGAGTGCCGAATCCCTGGCGGACACGGCCGATTCCCTCGCCCGCCGGGGACTGGAACTGGCCGAACTCGCCGAGGCGTCCACCGTCGCCGCCTATGTGTCCGTCGGCCGCGAGCCGGGCACGCGCGCGTTGCTCGACACACTCCACGCGCGCGGGGTACGGGTCCTGCTCCCCGTCCTGCTCCCCGACAACGACCTGGACTGGGCGGCGTACGAGGGGCCTGAGCGGCTCGCGAAGGCCGGCCGGGGCCTTCTCGAACCGATCGGGCCCCGGCTCGGCCCCGAGGCCGTGTGCGCCGCCGACGCCGTCCTGCTGCCGGGCCTCGCGGTCGACGGGCGCGGGATGCGTCTGGGGCGGGGCGGCGGCTCGTACGACCGGGTGCTCGCCCGGCTCACGCGCGCGGGTGCCGACCCCGCCCTGGTGGTGCTCCTCTACGCGGACGAGGTGGTCGCCCGGGTCCCGGAGGAACCGCACGACCACCCCGTGCACGCGGTGGTGACCCCGGAGGGGGTCACCCGTTTCAAGCCCTGATCAGGGCTTCAGCTTCAGCGTGTCCTTCGTCGCCGCGTCGACCGCCGCCCTGCCGTAGGCCCAGTCGTACAGATCGCCCTTCGCCCACGCGTCCGTCTGGTCGGTGTAGTTCGAGTGGAAGGCGTGCCCGGAGGCTCCGGTGAGGTTGATCCACCGGGACTTGTCCCAGTCGCCGACGTTGACGACCATCCGCATCGACGGCACCCAGATCACGTCGTAGCCGCCGGCCGCGTTCCAGCCGGTGGCGTCGACGGCCGCCTCGCCGCCGCCCAGGTTCCACGGGCCGCGGTTGAGGAGCTGCTGCACGACGCCGGGTCCCGCGGTGCCGAGGGTCTGGTTCTTCAGGGTCAGCTGGTGCAGCCGGCCCCAGCTCCAGGTGGAGACGTCCTTGCCGAGCTTGGCGGTCAGCTCCCAGCGCGCGTCCTTCATGGCGCGGGCGAGCAGCTGGTCACGGGTCTCGGTGGCCTGGTCGGTGCGGTTGCCGGGGGTGACCCACCACTCGCTCTTCTCCTGCTTGAGGAGCGGGCGGACCACCTCGTACCAGCGGTCGCCGCCGTCCGGCTGCGCCGAGTCGGGGTCGCGCTGGCCGCATTCCCGTACGAGCTTGTTCTGCTCGTCGACCGGGCCTGTGGCGTCGGCCGGGCGCACGTTGATGCAGTCGCCCTCGGCGCGCAGTTCCTTGGGCAGCTTGTTGCCGAAGGACAGCTTGAGGACGTTGCGCCAGACCGCGTTGAAGTAGGCGGCGGCGGCCGAGTCGGGCTCCTGCGTGTAGTCCCAGCCCTCCAGCAGCTTCTGCGCCTCGCGGACGTACGGGTCCGAGATGTCGATCTTCAGCAGGAGCGGGTTGAGCAGGGTCGCGATCTCGCTGCGGTTGTCCGTCTGCATGGTCCGCATGTCGTCCGGCGAGATCTTTCCGCCGTCCTTGATCTTCGACTCGATCAGGTCGTTGATCCGCTGGCTGCGCGAGCCGTAGCCCCAGTCCTTGGTGAGGAGGTCGGGGTAGTTCTTGGCGTCGATCACGGCCTGGTTGGCGGTGACGATGTAACCGCGCTTCGGGTCGTACTCGTAGGGCAGCTGCTCGAAGGGGATGTAGCCCTTCCACCGGTACGAGGAGTCCCAGCCCGGCGCCGGCAGGGTGCCGTCCCCCTTGCTGCGCTGCGGGATCTTGCCCGGGGACTGGTAGCCGATGTGGCCCTCGGTGTCGGCGTAGATCAGGTTCTGGGACGGGACCTCGAAGTTCTTGGCGGCCGCCCGGAAGGTGGTGAAGTCCTTGGCGCGGTCGAGGGCGAAGATCGCGTCCATCGACTTGCCCGGCTGGAGGGCGGTCCACTGGAGGGAGACGCCGTAGCCGGTGCCGCGGTCGGGGGCGGCGTTGCCGACGGGGGCCTTCTGGCCGACCTTCTCCAGCTCGGAGGAGCGGTCGGAGACGAGCGGGCCGTGGTCGGTGGAGCGAACGGTGATCTTCCGGTCGTCGCCGCCGGCGACCTTGATGATCTCGTCGCGGACCGTGAAGGGCTTGACCTTGCCGTCGACGAGGTAGCCGTCGGGGCCGATCTTCTCCAGGTAGAGGTCGGTGACGTCGGCGCCGAGGTTGGTGAGACCCCAGGCGATCTTGTCGTTGTGTCCGATGATCACACCGGGCATGCCGGAGAAGGTGTAGCCGGAGACGTCGTAGCGGCAGGTCGCCGACACCGAGCGGCAGTGCAGGCCCATCTGGTACCAGAGGGACGGCAGCTGGGGCGCGAGGTGCGGGTCGTTGGCGAGCAGCGGCTTGCCGGAGGTCGTGTACTGCCCGGAGACGACCCAGGAGTTCGAGCCGATGCCGTTGCCGTTGGGGCCGAGGAGGGCGGGGATGCCGTCCAGGACCTCGGACAGCGCGCCGAGCTGGGACTGCGTACCGGAGTCGTCGGAGGAACCGGAGCCGGGGACGCTGCCCGGGGTCTCGCCGGTGGTCAGGTCGTCGTCCTCGCCGGCCTCGGCCTTCGGGTCGAACTTCCCCGTGGAGCCGTCGACCGCGCCCCGGTCGACGATCGGCTGGTGGAGCGCGTACGGGTAGTCCGGGTACAGCTGCTTGATCTGGCTCGCGCTCATCCGGCTCGTCATCAGCGAGCGGTCGATCTCGTCCTGCATGTTGCCGCGCAGGTCCCAGGCCATCGCCTTGAGCCAGGCCACCGAGTCGACGGGGGTCCACGCCTCGATCGCGTAGTCGTTGGTGAGGGCCAGGGCCGCGTACTCGACGGAGATGTCGGCCGGGTCCCGGTCCTTCAGATAGGCGTTGACGCCCTCCGCGTACGCCTGGAGGTACTTCTTCGTCTCCGGCGACAGGACCGTGTCGTACTCCTGCTGCGCGACCCGGCGCCAGCCGAGCGTGCGCAGGAACGAGTCCGTCTCGACCTGGCTCTCGCCGAACATCTCCGAGAGCCGGCCCGCGGTCACGTGCCGCCGGACGTCCATCTCGTAGAAGCGGTCCTGCGCCTGGACGTAACCCTGGGCGCGGAAGAGGTCCGTCTCGTTGTCGGCGTAGATCTGCGGGACGCCGTTCGCGTCGCGCTTCACCTCGACCTCGCCGGACAGTCTGTCGAGCCGGATCTCGCCCGTGGTCTGCGGGAACGAGGCCCGGACGGTGCTCACACCCCAGTACCCGCCGTATCCGACGCCCGCGACCAGGGCGAGGACCAGGACGAGGAGGATCAGGCGGGCGCGCCGCCCTTTCTTCTTGGCGGGAGGCGCGGTCGTGTTGGAGGGCATCGCTGTCCTTCGAGGGGCAGGGTGGTCCTGGAGTACGGGAGCAACCTTAGGCGCAGCGTCCGGAGGGCCCGGACGCGGTGTCGGGAAGAGAACCGTACTCACGAGCGAGGGGGCGCAAAGAGGGCGTCAAGAAAACGTTAAAGATTAGGTAAGGTAACGAAGTGTCGGCCGCTGGAGGAACGATCCAGCTGCACGCGACGGCCGCTGGAAGAACGATCCAGCTGCACGTGAGGGGAAGGAACGGCCACTGACTGTCCACGAGCTCAACGAACTCCTGCTCATCAGCTCCCTCGTGCTGCTGATCGCGGTCGCGGCCGTACGGATCTCGTCCCGGAGCGGGCTCCCCAGCCTCCTGCTCTACCTCGGCATCGGCATCGCCATCGGCCAGGACGGCATCGGCAACGTCGCCTTCGACAACGCGGAACTGACGCAGGTCATCGGCTACGCCGCCCTCGTCGTGATCCTCGCCGAGGGTGGCCTCGGCACGAAGTGGAAGGAGATCAAGCCGGCACTGCCCGCCGCGGTCGTCCTCTCCACCGTCGGCGTCGCCGTGAGCGTGGGCATCACTGCCGCCGCCGCCCACTACCTCGTCGGCCTCGACTGGCGACAGGCCCTGATCATCGGCGCCGTCGTCTCCTCCACCGACGCCGCGGCGGTCTTCTCCGTACTGCGCAAGGTGCCGCTGCCCTCACGGGTCACCGGTGTCCTGGAGGCCGAGTCCGGCTTCAACGACGCCCCCGTCGTCATCCTCGTCGTCGCCTTCTCCACCGCCGGACCGGTCGACCACTGGTACGTCCTCGTCGGCACGATCGCCCTCGAACTCGCCATCGGCGTCGCCGTCGGTCTCGCCGTGGGCTTCCTCGGCGCGTACGGGCTGCGGCACGTCGCCCTGCCCGCCTCCGGCCTCTACCCGATCGCCGTCATGGCCATCGCCGTCGTCGCGTACGCCGCCGGAGCCATGGCCCACGGCTCCGGCTTCCTCGCCGTCTACCTGGCCTCGATGGTCCTCGGCAACGCCAAGCTGCCCCACGCGCCCGCGAACCGCGGCTTCGCCGAGGGACTCGGCTGGATCGCCCAGATCGGCATGTTCGTCCTGCTCGGCCTGCTCGTCACCCCGCACGAGCTCGTCCACGACTTCTGGCCCGCCGTCGTCATCGGCCTGGTCCTGACAGTGGTCGCCCGGCCCATGGAAGTCCTGGTCAGCCTGCTGCCCTTCCGCATCCCCTGGCAGGAACAGGCCCTGATGTCCTGGGCCGGCCTGCGCGGAGCCGTCCCCATCATCCTGGCCACCATCCCGATGGTGTCCGACATCGAGGGCAGCGAGCGGATCTTCAACATCGTCTTCGTGCTCGTCGTCGTCTACACCCTGGTCCAGGGACCGACCCTGCCCTGGCTGGCGAAAGCCCTCAAGCTCGGCGACTCCGGCGAGGCGGCCGACCTCGGCGTCGAGTCCGCGCCCCTGGAGCGGCTGCGCGGCCATCTGCTCTCCGTCGCCATCCCGGAGCACTCCCGGATGCACGGTGTCGAGGTCGCCGAGCTGCGGCTCCCGGCCGGAGCGGCCGTCACCCTCGTCGTACGGGAGGAGACGAGCTTCGTCCCCGGGCCCGCGACCGTCCTGCGGCGCGGCGACGAACTCCTCGTCGTCGCGACCGACCCGGTACGGGACGCCACCGAGCGGCGCCTGCGCGCGGTCGGCCAGGGCGGCAAGCTCGCCGGCTGGCTGGGGACCGGCGGCGCGACGGCGGCCTCGACCCCGACGGACACAGCGGTGCGGTTCCACCGACACGGCGACCACCACAAGCGAACATCCGGTTAATCCGAGGCATTAATTCAAGGGCAGGAGCGTTTTCCCAGGCAGGAAGACGCTCCTCCCTGTACCATGAAGGCACACCTGATCGAACCAACTCTGCCTGACGCAGAGCTGGCGCGACCGTATGGCGGCCGTGGCGCCCCTCCGCAGTGGGGCCGGCCCGGTATCTACCGCAGTAACGCGCATGAGGACAGCTCTCGGCGACACCCGCACCACAGTGCCGGGGGCGCGCTACCAGGCGGCAGAAAGGCCAGGACCGTGGCGTCCACGGTCATCTCGGACAAGCGACCCGGCTACGGGCAGCTTCTGCGCACCCCCGGTGCGCTGTCCTTCCTGCTTCCCGGCTTCGCCGCCCGGCAGCCCTTCGCGATGCTGACCATCGGCATCGTCCTGCTCGTCCAGCACACCACCGGCTCCTTCGGCAGCGCCGGCGCGGTCGCCGCCGTCACCGGCGTCTCGATGGCGCTGTTCGCGCCGCAGAGCGGCAAGCTCGCCGACCGCTTCGGCCAGCGCGCCGTCCTGATCCCCGGCGTCCTCGTCCACACCGCGTCCGTCATCCTGCTCGTGGTGCTCGCCCTGTCCGGCGCCCCGCTGTGGGCGCTGTTCCTGGCCGCCGTGCCCGCCGGTGCCTCCGTGCCCCAGGTCGGGCCGATGGTCCGGGCCCGCTGGGCCGCCAAGCTGGACGGCACCCCGCTGATGCCGACGGCCGCGGCCTTCGAGTCCGTGACGGACGAGTTCACCTTCGTCGTCGGTCCCGTCCTCGCGACCGCCCTGTGCACCGGCGTCCACCCGGCCGCCGGCCTGATCGCCGAGGCCGCCCTGACCCTCTTCGGCGGACTCTTCTTCGCCGCCCAGCGCGCCACCCAGCCCGCGTTCGGCCTCTCCGCGGCCGCCTCCGCCGGGCCCCGCCGCTCGGCCCTCTCCATCCCCGGCGTCCGTGTCCTCGTCGTCGCCTTCCTCGGCATCGGCTCCGTCTTCGGCGGCATGCAGGTCTCCCTCACCGCCTTCACCGAGGAGATCGGCAACCCCGGCGCCAACGGCCTGCTGTACGGCGTCTTCGCCGCCGGCAACATGCTCGCGGGCATCGCCATGGGCGCCGTCGCCTGGAAGACCGGCCCCCGCCGCCGCCTGATCGCCGGCTACGCCGGCCTCACCGTCGCCGCGTCACTGCTGTGGACCACGCACTCGGTGCTGCTCCTCGGCGCCCTCGGTCTGGTCGTGGGTCTGTGCATCGCCCCCGCCCTGATCACCGGCTACACCATCGTCGAGACCCTGATCCCGGCGTCCGCCCGTACCGAGGCCTTCACCTGGCTCACCGGCGCCGTCGCGCTCGGCCAGGCCGCGGCCGTCACGGTCGCCGGCCGCCTCGCCGACGCCCACGGCGCGAGCACCGGATTCCTGGTGCCGATGGTGGGCACGGCGCTCGCCCTCGCCACGCTCCTCGCCCTGCGGTCGCGCCTCAAGCCGCGCGAGACGAGCCGGGTCGCGGCGCGTGGTATCGGTCACCGCGTACCGGTGGCGGTGGACTGAACCCGCGGAATACGTCAGTATGGATTGTCGTTAGCACTCGATGAGTGTGAGTGCCAGGAGGAAGACAAGTGCCGACCTACCAGTACCAGTGCACCGAGTGCGGCGAAGGCCTCGAGGCGGTGCAGAAGTTCACCGATGACGCGCTGACCGAGTGCCCCCAGTGCAAGGGCCGCCTGAAGAAGGTGTTCTCGGCCGTCGGCATCGTCTTCAAGGGATCCGGCTTCTACCGGAACGACAGCCGCGGCTCGTCGTCCAGCAGCTCGCCGGCCGCGTCGAAGTCCGCGACCCCGTCGTCCTCGTCCACGTCGTCCTCGACGTCGGACGCGAAGCCGGCCGCGTCGACCTCTTCGTCGTCCGCCTCCGCCTCTTCGACGTCCTCGTCGAGCACCGGAAGCTCGGCCGCCTGACGCCCGCGTAGATTCCTCACCGAGGGCCCCGTCGTTCGCGACGGGGCCCTCGGTGTTTCCACCCTGGGTTTCCGGACCCTGGCGTTTTCCGGACCCTCGATTTCCGGACACCCTCGGTCTTTCCGGCCCCTCGGTGTTTCCGTGTGCCGCGCTTAGGGTGATCGTCATGGCGAACCAAGGTGCGTACGCGGACATCGGCGTGATCGGCGGCTCCGGCTTCTACTCCTTCCTGGAGGACGTCACGGAGGTGTCCGTCGACACCCCGTACGGCAGCCCCAGCGACTCCCTCTTCGTCGGCGAGATCGCCGGCCGGCAGGTCGCGTTCCTCCCCCGGCACGGCCGGAGCCACAGCGTCCCGCCGCACCGCATCAACTACCGCGCCAACCTCTGGGCCCTGCGCTCCCTGGGGGTACGGCAGATCCTCGGGCCCTGCGCGGTCGGCGGGCTCCGCGAGGAGTACGGGCCGGGCACGCTCGTCGTCCCGGACCAGCTCGTCGACCGTACGAAGGCCAGGGCGCAGACCTACTTCGACGGGGAGCGGCGGGGCGACGGGGTCGTGCCGCGCGTCGTCCATGTGACCTTCGCCGACCCGTACTGCCCGGACGGGCGGCGGGTCGCGGTCAAGGCCGCCCGGGGGCGCGGCTGGGAGCCGGTCGACGGCGGCACGATGGTCGTGATCGAGGGGCCCCGCTTCTCCACTCGGGCCGAGTCCCGGTGGCACGCGGCGGCCGGCTGGTCGGTCGTCGGCATGACCGGGCACCCGGAGGCCGTCCTCGCCCGTGAGCTGGGCCTCTGCTACACCTCGCTGGCGCTCGTCACGGACCTGGACGCGGGCGCCGAGACCGGCGAGGGCGTCTCCCACACCGAGGTGCTGCGGGTGTTCGGCGAGAACGTGGGACGGCTGCGGGAGGTGCTCTTCGACGCGGTGGGCGCGCTGCCGGCGACGCTGGACCGGGACTGCCTGTGCACGCACGCGCACGACGGCTGGGACCTGGGGATCGAGCTGCCGTGAACCCCTTGCTCCGTGAATCACCTGCTGCCGTGAATCACCTGCTGCCCTGAACCACCTGTCGCCGTGAACCACCTGCTGCCCTGAACCACCTGCTGCCCTGAACCACCTGTCGCCGTGAACCCCTCGGGAGGGTGAGGGAGTTGTCCACAGGCGGCGGGTGATCCCCAGGCCGGAGCGGGGAATCGGCGCGGCCGGGAGAGTGGACGTCGATCCCACTCCCGACCAGGACGGCGGCACCACGATGACGACCCCCTTCCCCTCCCCTGTTCCGGCGGCGTGCGTGGTGCCGCCCTTCGAGCCCCTGCGGGTACGGGGCACCCGGCACCGGCTGCGCAGGGCGCTGCGGCGGGGGCGGTGGGCGCCGGCAGCGCTGCTGGCCCTGGTCGCGGCGGCCCTCGCCGTCGCGAGCGGCGGCCCACCGGCGGGGACCCCGGCGGCACGTCCCCCAGGCGACCAGATCGCCTCCACCGCCGCTCGCGCGCGGCCGTCCGTCGCCGTGCGGCTGGTCTCCGCTCCGGTACGGATCGCCGACGCCGCGACCGTACGGCTGCTGCGCCCCGGCGACCGGGTCGACGTGATCGCCGCGCCCAACTCGCCGCTCGGCGGGGAGGGTGAGGCCCGGGTGGTCGCGACGGGCGCCCGAGTGGCCGAAGTTCCGCACCCGGGTGAGACTCGTTCGGACGGAGGGGCGCTCGTCGTCCTGTCCGTGCCGCGGTCGACGGCGACGGCGCTGGCCGGTGCCGGTGTCACGTCCCAACTGGCGGTGACAGTGTGCTGATTCGCACTGACTCCCTGTCAAGTCACCGGTCCGTGTGTACGGATTGGACGGCTCTGCGCCGTTCGCGGCCTAATGGCACGGCACACAGCAGCGCAAGCGACGAAAGGCACCTTGGTGGCCGAGAAGAAGGAAAGTTTGCTGGGAGGCTTCAAGGCCTTCCTGATGCGTGGCAACGTGATCGACCTGGCAGTGGCGGTCGTCATCGGTGCCGCGTTCACCAACATCGTGAACTCGGTGGTCAAGGGCATCATCAACCCGGTCGTCGGTGCCTTCGGCACCAAGAACCTGGAGAGCTACTCGTCCTGCATCAAGGACTCGTGCGTGGTCGTCAACGGCGAGGTGCAGGGCATCCAGCTCCAGTGGGGCCTGGTCCTCAGCGCGGTCCTGAGCTTCGTGATCACCGCGGCCGTCGTCTACTTCCTGATGGTCCTGCCGATGGCGAAGATCCTCGCGAAGCGCGCGGCGCACGACAAGGCGAAGGAGGGCGTCGCGGAGACCATGGAGATCAGCGAGCTGGAGGTCCTCAAGGAGATCCGCGACCACCTGGTCGCCCAGCGCGGCCCCTCCACGGGGACGGGCACGGGTACCGCTTCGGGCTCGGGCGGCGGTTCGGGGACGCACCCCACCTCCTGACCGGCACCGCGTGCCGGTGTCAGAGGTGGTGCGGCGGCTTCTCGTCGAGGAAGCGCGCGAGGTCGGCGGCGCTGTCGCCGCCGGCCGGAGGCCGCTCGCCCCACCCGCGGTCCGTGTCGTCCGCGGACTGCTGGTCCAGCGGATCGTCGAAGACGAGTGCCGGCTTCGGACTGTTCTCGGGGCTGGGATGTACGCCGGGCCGCTTCGCGTCTCGCGGTCCGTGGGCGGGGGCGGTGCTCATACCTCAAGGGTACGCCCGCTTCCCCGCCCCTCACCCCTCTGATCTGCGCTCTTCCGCATCTCCTGAGTGGTCTTCGGCCCAGCGGCCCTTCGGCTCAGCGGTCCTTCGGGGCAGCGGTCCTTCGGGGCAGCGGTCCTTCGGGGCAGCGGTCCTTCGGCTCAGCGGTCCTTCGGCTCAGCGGTCCTTCGGGTCGATCAGCCAGAGGCCGAGCACCACGAGGAACGACAGACAGAGGAAGCCCGCGCCCCACCACGCGGTGCCGGTGTCGCCGGCCATCCACTCGTCCACCACGATCGTCAGCCCCCAGAGCTGGCCGATGACGACGGTGAGCGCCAGCGTGAGGCGGGCCGTCAGCTTCGAGGAGCGCTCCGGCTCCTGCTCCGTA
This sequence comes from Streptomyces sp. NBC_01077, assembly GCF_045162855.1. NCBI lineage: Bacteria > Bacillati > Actinomycetota > Actinomycetes > Kitasatosporales > Streptomycetaceae > Streptomyces > Streptomyces sp. NBC_01077. The sequence continues at coordinate 4,315,223 of NZ_CP108669.1, forward strand.
CCGGCGCCCGGTCCCGGACCGGTGTGGGTGATCCGGGGATCGCCGTATCCGCTGGTGGCGCGGATCTGCGGATACCTCTCGTGCACGGGCCGGTTCAGGCGCGGCTGGGCACTGCCGGGGGTGTACGCCGGGGGCCGGGGGGTCTCCGGAACGAGCGGCGCATGGGCGACGGGGGGCTTCGCCGGATCCGGGGCTTCCGGGTCGCGGGGGAAGGCGTCCTCGGTCATGTGCGTTCACTCCTCTCCGCCGCCGCGCCCCGTGCGGAGGCACCGGGGCAGCCCAGGCGGTCGGCGAGTTCGGGGCGGTCGTCGCCGAGCTGGCGGCAGAGGCCCTCGCGGGCGCTCTCGCCCGAGCGGGCGGTGCCGATCGCCCAGACGCTGCCGTCGGCCTCCTCCACGAGCAGCACCTTCGGTAGCCCTCGGGGCGGCGGGCCGGCCGTGACCTCTCCCGTACGGGCGTCGAAGATGCCCTCGTGGCAGGGGCAGTACAGCTCGCCCTCACTGCCCCGTTCCTTGCGCCAGAGCACGGCGCAGGCGAGGTGGGTGCAGACGGCGGAGTAGCCGGCGAGGGTGCCGTCCTCCAGGCGGACGGCGACCGCGCGGTCCTCGGAGCCGGGGTAGCGGAAGGCCAGGGACTCCCCGGGCAGGATCCCGTCCGCGATCTTCTTCGCCTCGGGTGGCCCGTCGCTGTCCCCGTGCCGGTGCAGGATGCCGGAGGCGACGGCGACGCCGCCGATGGCGAGGCCGCCGGAGACGGTGGCGACGATCCGCAGGTAGTCGCGGCGGGTGGTGAGCGAGTCGGCGGCGATCCGGTCGTGGAGCGCTTCCTGGGCCGCGTCGGAGCGGGGGTCCGGTGCGGGCGGCTGGGGGTCGGTGACGCTCAACGGACATCCCTTCCATTGATCTCGACGACGGGAAGGCCGCCGGGTACCGGCCACTGGACCTTGTCGGCGGGGACGACCATCGCCACGCCGGTGGAGACGGTGGTGCTGCCGAAGGTGAAGGAGTCGGCGACCTGGACGCCGGGGCGTTCGGCCTGGAGTTCTTCGAGGGTTCCGTAGAAGAGGGCGCCGGTGGGGCAGACGGTGGCGCACATCGGGGCGAGGCCGTAGGCGGTGCGGTCGTAGCAGAGGTTGCACTTCATCTGGAGCTTCGCCTGGAGGTCGATCTTGGGGACGCCGAAGGGGCAGGCGTTGACGCAGTTGGCGCAGCCGATGCAGCGGGTGGTGTCGGCCTGCTGCACGACGCCGTCGGCGGTGACGAGGATCGCGTCGGCGGGGCAGACCTCGGCGCAGGGGGCGACGGGGTCCTCGCAGTGCATGCAGACGGTGGGGAGGGAGGCGACGGAGTGGCCCTCGTCGGGGTAGTCGAGGTGGATCATCGACTTGCCCCGGTGGGAGTCGCATTCGCGGCAGGCGGAGACGCAGGCCTGGCAGCCGATGCAGCGGCCCGGGTCGATGAAGATCGTGCGGCCCATCATGTGCGGGTCAGCTCCTCTCCGCGGTGCCGCGGCCCTGGGGTGAGGTGGGGGGCAGCGGGTCGGTGCGGGAGACCTGGGTCTCCGGGTAGGCCTGTTGGCCCGGTGCGGTGGGTGGGGCGGGAACCTCGTCGATCTGCGGGGCGGCCTCGATGCGGGCGGCGCAGACCTTGTACTCCGGGATCTTGGAGCGCGGGTCGAGGGCGTCGATGGTGAGGGCGTTGGCCGCGGTGGGGACGGGCCAGTGGTACGGGATGAAGACGGTGTCGGGCCGGATGGCCTCGGTGACGAGTGCGGGGAAGACCTCGCTGCCGCGGCGGGTGACCACGCGGACGGGGTCGCCGTTGCGGAAGCCGTGGGAGGGGTGCACCTCGACCCAGGGGCGGGGGGTCTGTTCGACGAGGGCGCCGAGGCGGCGGGTCTGGTTGCCGGAGAGGAAGTGGGCGACGGTCCGGCCGGTGGTCAGCGAGAGGGGGTACTCCTCGCTGTACGGGTCCATGGGCGGGTGCCACTCGACGACCTGCATGTGGATCTTGCCGTCGGGGTGGTAGGTGCGGCCGTCCTCGAAGAGGCGGGGGGTGCCGGGGTGCTCGGTGGTGGGGCACGGCCAGGCGATGCCGCCGGTCTCCTCCAGGCGGTCGTAGGTGATGCCGTAGTAGTCGTTGACGGTTCCGGCGGAGGCGATGCGGAGTTCCTCGAAGACGGAGCGGGAGTCGGGGAACTCGAACTTGTCGCCGGCGCCGAGCCGCCGGGCGAGTTCGCACATGACCCAGGTGTCGGTGCGGACCCCGGCCGGGGGTTCCTGGGCCTTGTTGTGCTTGACGACCCGGGCCTCGGCGTTGGCCATGACGCCCTCGTCCTCGGCCCACACGGTGACGGGGAAGACCACGTGCGCGTTGGCCGCGGTCTCGGAGAGGAAGAAGTCGAACTGGGCGTGGAACTCGAGGGTGTCGTAGCCGTCCTTGACGGTGGCGTAGTTGGGCAGCGAGACGAAGGGGTTGTTGCAGATGCCGACGAGGCCGCGGATCTCCTTGCGCTGCATCTGCCAGACCATCTCCATCATGGAGGTGCCGGCGGGCGGGAGTTCGGCCTCGTCGATGCCCCAGATCTCACAGATCTGGCGGCGGTGCTCGGGGTTGGTGATGGAGCGGCCGCCGGGGAGGAGATCGGACTTCTGGCCGTGCTCGCGGCCGCCCTGGCCGTTGCCCTGGCCGGTGATGGTGCCGTATCCGGCGCCGGGCCTGCCGATGTGCCCGGCGGCGACGCACAGGTTGATGATGCTGAGGCAGTTCTCGACGCCCTGGGAGTGGTGCTCGACGCCGCGGGCGTGCCAGGCCATGGCCCGGTCCGCGCCGGCGAACATGCGGGCGACCTGGACGATCTGCTCCTCGGGGACGCCGCAGATCTCGGCCGACCGGGCCGGCGGGTACTCGGCGACGGTCTTCTTGACCTCCTCCCAGCCGGTGGTGTGGGCGGCGACGTAGGCCTCGTCGGTGAGGCCCTCGGCGACGACGACGTGGAGGACGGCGTTGAAGAAGGCGGAGTCGGTGCCGGGCTTGAGGGCGACGTGGACGTCGGCGGTGCGGGCGATCGCGGTCTCGCGCGGGTCGACGACGATGAGGGTGGCACCCCGGTCGCGGGCTCCCCACAGGTACTGGGTCATGACGGGGAAGCACTCGCCGACGTTGGAGCCGGCGATGAGGAGGCAGTCGGTGAGGAGGATGTCGGAGAAGGGGTTGCCGGCGCGGTCGATGCCGAAGGCGAGCTTGTTGGCTCCGGCGGCGGAGACCATGCAGAGGCGTCCGTTGTAGTCGACGTGCCGGGACTTGAGGGCGACCCGGGCGAACTTGCCGACCAGATAGGTCTTCTCGGAGTAGAGGCTGGCGCCGCCGAGGAGGCCGAAGGCGTCGTTGCCGTACTCGCCCTGGATACGGCGGATCTCGGCGACGGTGTGGTCGAGGGCCTCGTCCCAGCTGACCTCGCGGAACTCCTCGTCGCGGCCCAGGCGCATGAGGGGCGCGGTGAGCCGGTCGGGGTGGTTGACCTGCTGGTAGGCGTTGATGCCCTTGGGGCAGAGCCGCATCCGGTTGATGTCGTGGTTGCGGGGTTCGACGCCGAAGACCTTGCCGCCGCGGTCGACGCGGAGGTACATGCCGCACTGGACGCCGCAGAAGCAGCAGTGCGTGGGGACGAGGGTCTCGCCGTTCTGGTCGGCGTGCCAGCGGTCGGCGGGGATGCCGCCGGCGTCGCGGAAGTTGCGCGTGCCGGGCGGGGCGAGGGAGGGGTCGAGCGGCACCGGCTGCCCGGAGGTGGTCACGGGGTCGGTCGCCGTCATTTGAAGCCCTTCTTGACGTGGTCGAGGTAGGCGGTGCCGCGCAGGACGCGCTTGCAGCGGGGGCAGTACTCGGCCCACTCGTCGAAGCCGAGGTCGAGGTCGCGCATGGTGCCCTTGAGGTTCTCGACGTACGGCGCGGTGTCGATGGGTTCGTGGCAGCGGCGGCAGGTGAGCACCTCCTCGTCCTTGCGGCGGGAGGTGTACTTGAAGAGCTGCATGCCGACGGCGGCGGGCCGCTGCACGATGTGGAAGAACTTCCCGAAGGGGATGTAGATGAGGGTGAAGACGACCGACACCATGTGGAGGATCGCGAGGAACTCGTAGCCGCCGCCGTGCAGGAAGATCGACGAGAAGGTGAGCAGCAGCCCTGTCACGGAGATGACGACGAGGGCGATCAGCGGCACCAGGTCGTAGGCGAAGCGCTGGCCGGTGATGGCCCCGCGGTCCTTCATGCGGCGCCAGAGGAAGTAGGCGGCGCCGGCGATGACGAGGACGGCGGCGATGTCGAGGCCGTGGAACATCAGCCAGCCGGGGATGCTCAGGGCGTCGAAGCCGATGATCTTGAAGCCCCAGATCCGCATCTCGTAGCCGGGGCCCGAGCCGGTGGAGGAGGTGAAGGTGAACCAGCCCCAGGTGAGGGGGAAGGTGATCGCGGCGGCCAGCAGACAGCCCCAGAAGATGAGCTGGTGGGCGGCCCAGCGGGCGTGCGAGCGGGCGCCGAGGAACTTCTGGAAGCCGAGGTAGGTGGCGATCATCTTCGGCAGCGCGGTGGGCGCGTTGCGGAAGTTCTCCACGGAGAAGAAGGAGCCCCAGCCCTTGCGGAAGAGGCGGCGGGCGCCGGGGGCGGAGACCCAGACGGTGTAGCGGTAGGCGACACCGAAGGCGAGGAAGACCGTGGCGACGGCGTAGGGCAGCAGGGCCGAGTCGAAGTCGCGGAGCAGACGGCTGCCGAAGACGATCGCGAGGATCAGCAGCACGGAGACGACCGTGCCCGCGAGGGTGGCGCGGCGGCGCACGTCGGCCGGGGTCTGCGGCGGGGGCCCGGCGGTCGCCGGTTCTCCCGGGGCGGGGCCTCCCGGGGCTGGGGCGCCACGGGTGGGGTCGCCCGGCGGAGGTGTCGGCTCGGCTGTCTGCGGTGGCTCGGTCACGCGGCCACGGTAAGGCCGTATGGGTCTTTTTGACCTGTTTTGCGAGTCTGTGGGGTGAGGGCGTCGCTCAGACGGCGTTCAGGCCGTGGGCACGGAAGACCTCACGGACCTCGGCGACCCGTTCGGGCGTCGGGGACGGCGTGTCGTACAGGGTGAACGGCATGGCGAGTGCCTGCCACTTCGCTTCGCCGAGCTTGTGGAAGGGCAGGATGTCCACGCGGGAGACGTTGCCGAGACCCCCGGCGAAGGCGGCGACTCCCTCGACGTTTGCCGGGTCGTCGGTGAGGCCCGGGACGAGGACGAAGCGGACGTGGACCTCCTGGCCGAGGTCGGCGAGACGCCTTGCGAAGTCGAGGGTCGGCGCGAGCGGCCGGCCGGTGACCTTCTTGTACGTGTCGGGGTCCCAGGACTTGATGTCGAGCAGGACCAGGTCGGTGTCGCGCAGCAGGGCGTCGGTGGCGCGGACGCCCAGGAAGCCCGAGGTGTCGAGGGCCGTGTGCAGGCCGAGCTCGTGCTTCATGCGGTGCAGCAGCTCGCCGGTGAAGACGGGCTGGAGGAGCGGTTCGCCTCCGGAGACGGTGGCGCCGCCCCCGGAGGCGGAGATGAAGCGGACGTACTTGCTCGCCTCGGCGATCACGTCGTCGGCGGAGGTCCTCTTGCCGTTCCGCATCTTCCAGGTGTCGGGGTTGTGGCAGTAGAGACAGGTGAGGGGGCAGCCGGAGAGAAAGGTGACGAAGCGGGTGCCGGGTCCGTCGACGCCGGTGGACAGGTCCCAGGAGTGGACCGAGCCCTCGGAGGGACGCCGGGTCGCCGCGGCGGCCGGGGTGGCTGCGGGGGTGGCCGGGGTCGCGGCCGGGGTGGCTGCGGAAATGGCCCGGGTCGCGGCCGGGGTCGCGGGTCCGATGGTGAGGCTGGTCATGGCACGGCCTCCTTGGAAGGGTGTCGGGCGCGGCCCGGGGCCGGGGGTGAGGGCCGTCGGCCCCGGGTGCGAGGAGGGGCTGCTCACAGCGAGCCGTGGAAGGTGCGGTTCAGGACGTCGAGCTGCTGCTCGCGGGTGAGCCGGACGAAGTTGACCGCGTATCCGGAGACCCGGATGGTCAGCTGCGGGTAGTTCTCCGGGTGCTTCATGGCGTCCATGAGCGTGTCGCGATTGAGGACGTTGACGTTCATGTGGAAGCCGTCGCTGGCCATGTAGCCGTCGAGGACGCCCGCGAGGTTCTTGATCCGCTCCTCGGGGGTGCGGCCCAGGCCGTCGGGGGTGACGGTGTTGGTCAGCGAGATGCCGTCCTCGGCGTCCTCGTACGGAAGCTTGGCGACCGACAGGGCCGAGGCCACGTAGCCGTGGGTGTCGCGGCCGTTCATCGGGTTGGCGCCCGGGGAGAAGGGTTCGCCGGCTCGGCGCCCGTCGGGGGTGTTGCCGGTCTTCTTGCCGTAGACGACGTTGGAGGTGATGGTCAGGACGGACTGGGTGTGCTCGGCGTCGCGGTACGTCGGGTGCCTGCGCACCTTCCGCATGAACTCCTCGACCAGCCGGACCGCGATCTCGTCGACGCGCTCGTCGTTGTTGCCGTACGCCGGGTACTCGCCGTCGATCACGTAGTCGGTCGCGAGTCCGGTCTCGTCCCGGACCGGGGTGACCTTGGCGTACTTGACGGCGGCGAGGGAGTCGGCGGCGACGGAGAGGCCGGCGATGCCGCAGGCCATGGTGCGGCGCACGTCGCGGTCGTGGAGCGCCATCTCGATGCGCTCGTAGGCGTACCGGTCGTGCATGTAGTGGATGACGTTCAGGGCGTGGACGTAGACGCTCGCGAGCCACTCCATCTGCTCGTCGAACTTGGCCATGACCTCGTCGTAGTCGAGGACCTCGGCCGTGACGGGTGCGCCGGCGGGGCCGACCTGGGCGCCGGACTTCTCGTCGCGGCCGCCGTTGATCGCGTAGAGGAGGGTCTTGGCGAGGTTCACGCGGGCGCCGAAGAACTGCATCTGCTTGCCGACGGGCATCGCGGAGACGCAGCAGGCGATGGCGGTGTCGTCGCCGAAGCGCGGGCGCATCAGCTCGTCCGACTCGTACTGGACGGAGGAGGTGTCGATGGAGACCCTCGCGCAGAACTCCTTGAAGCCCTGCGGTAGCCGCGGGGACCAGAAGACGGTCATGTTCGGCTCGGGGGCCGGGCCGAGGTTGTAGAGCGTCTGGAGGTAGCGGAAGGAGGTCCTGGTGACCAGCGGGCGGCCGTCCTCGCCCATGCCGGCGATGGACTCGGTGACCCAGGTGGGGTCGCCGGAGAACAGCTCGTCGTACTCGGGGGTGCGCAGGAAGCGGACGATGCGGAGCTTGATGATGAAGTCGTCGACGAGCTCCTGGGCCTGTTCCTCGGTGAGGAGACCGGCCTCGATGTCGCGCTGCAGGTAGACGTCGAGGAAGGTGGAGGTGCGGCCGAGGGACATCGCGGCGCCGTTCTGCTCCTTCACGGCGGCGAGGTAGGCGAAGTACAGCCACTGGACGGCCTCGTGGCCGGTGACGGCGGGGCCGGAGATGTCGTGGCCGTAGGAGGCGGCCATCGCCTTGAGTTCGCCGAGGGCGCGGATCTGCTCGGAGAGCTCCTCGCGGAGGCGGATGGTCTCCTCCAGCGAACGGTTCCCGGCGGGGAGGGAGTTGAGCTCCTCCTTCTCCTCCTTCTTCACCTCGATGAGGCGGTCGACGCCGTAGAGGGCGACCCGGCGGTAGTCGCCGATGATGCGGCCGCGGCCGTAGGCGTCGGGGAGTCCGGTGACGATGCCGGCCTTGCGGGCGGCGCGGATCTCGGGGGTGTACGCGTCGAAGACACCGGCGTTGTGGGTCTTGCGGTACTCGGTGAAGACCTTCTCCAGCTCCTCGGAGACCGGGTAGCCGTAGGTCTCCAGGGCGCCGGCGACCATGCGCCAGCCGCCGTACGGCATGATCGCGCGCTTCAGCGGGGCATCGGTCTGGAGGCCGACGATCAGGTCCTTGTCGCGGTCGATGTAGCCGGGGGCGTGGGCGGTGATGGTGGAGGGCACGTCGTACGCGACGTCGTGGACGCCCTTGGCGCGCTCCTCGGGGAACTTGTCCGTGATGGCCTTCCACACGGCGGTGGTCCGCTCGGTGGGTCCGGTCAGGAAGGAGTCGTCGCCCTCGTACGGCGTGTAGTTCTGCTGGATGAAGTCGCGGACGTCGACGGCGTCGCGCCAGAGCCCGCCCCTGAAGCCCTTCCAGGCCCGCTCGTTCACCGTTGCCGTCGTCGCTGCCTCAGCAGGGGTCGCAGTCACTGCCCGCACCGCCTTCTTCGATTCATTCGATCGCGTTGTTGCCTACCTCCATTGCACTCCTTCTGATCGATCATTTCGGTCGGCGATGGTCACCGGTCGACGGGCTTTGGTCCTGTTCCGGGAACGCCGGAAGGCCCCGCCGTGGCGGGACCTTCCGGGAGCGGTGGAGGGAGGGCTCAGCTGGGTGCCTCGGCGCTCTTGCGGGCGTAGAACCACCAGGTCACGACCATGCAGCTGACGTAGAAGGCGACGAAGCCCCACATCGCGCTGGTCACGGCCACCGAGCCGAACAGGGCCGGGATGAAGAAGAAGCCGTAGGCCGCGATGGCCGAGGTGAAGCCGGTGACGGCGCCGGACTCCATCTCCGCCTGCTTCAAGGCCTTGGTGTACTCCGGGGTGCCTTCCGTGAGGCCCTTGAGGTGGGTGCCGCGGAAGATGACCGGGATCTGGCGGAAGGTGGAGCCGTTGCCGATCCCGGAGAAGAAGAACGCGGCGAGGAAGCAGAAGAAGAAGCCGTAGAACGACCCGCCGTCACTGCCCGAGGGCAGGAAGTCGATCACGCCGATGATCGAGACGGCCATGCCCACGAAGGACAGGATGGTGACCCGCGCGCCGCCCCACTTGTCGGCGATCCAGCCGCCGCCCCAGCGGGCGAGCGCGCCCACGGCGGGGCCCATCCAGGCGTAGGTGGCGATCGAGTAGTCCGGGAACGTGGTCTTGATCAGCATCGGCAGGGCGGCGGCGAAGCCGATGAAGGAGCCGAAGGTGCCCACGTACAGCCAGGTCATCAGCCAGTTGTGCTTGCGCTTGAAGATGATCTTCTGCTGGCGGAAGGGGGTCGAGGCGACCTTGAGGTCGTTCTGGCCGAACCAGGCGACGGCCGCGAGGACCAGCAGGACCGGGACCCAGAGGAACGCGGCGTTCTGCAGGTGGACGGGGGTGCCGTCGGCCTTGTGCTGGGCCGAGCCGATGGCGATGGTCGACCAGGTGATGACGATCGGGGTCAGCAGCTGCACGACGGAGACGCCGAGGTTGCCGAGGCCGCCGTTGATGCCGGTCGCGCTGCCCTTCTTCGCCTTGGGGAAGAAGAAGCCGATGTTGGCGAGGGAGGAGGCGAAGTTCGCGCCGCCGATACCGCAGAGGGCGGCGATGGCGACCATCACGCCGTACGGGGTCGTCGGATCCTGGATGGCGATGCCGAGCCAGATCAGCGGCACGATCAGCACGACCGTCGACAGCGCGGTGAAGCGGCGCTGGCCGACCATCGGGCCGAGGAAGGTGTAGAGGATCCGGGCCGTGCCGCCGGTCAGACCGGGGATGGCCGTCAGCCAGAACAGCTGGGAGGTCGAGAAGCCGAAGCCGACGTCCTTCAGGTTGGTCGCGGTGACCGACCACACCTGCCAGACGACGAACGCCACGAGCAGCGCAGGCACGGCGATCCACAGGTTGCGGGTGGCGACCTTCTTGCCGATCGACTTCCAGAAGAGCTCGTTCTCCGGCTCCCAGTCGGTGATCGGCTTGCCGGGGCGGTACTGCTCCGTGTCGTACGCGGCGGCGGGCCCGCCCGTCCTTCTGCTGTCCTGGACTACGGAACTCATGGCGCTTCCCTGACTTCCCTGACGTTCGAGGCTTTCCTTGCTCTTCCAGGCTCCGCCGCGACACAGGGGGTTCGTGAGTGCCGATGGTCGCCGGACGGGCGGGCGTAGGTCCCCTCAGGGGCGGGTCGTAGGCACCGGCAGGACCGGGAGGGTCACCGCCGGGTCGTCGAGGCAGGCGCCGGTCCGCAGGTCGAACTCCTGCTTGTGCAGGGGGGATGCCACCACCGGCGCCCCGTCCCGGCTGCCCATGATTCCGTCCGCGATGACGTCGGCGCCCGAGAACGGGTCCCGGTTGCCCACCGCGTACACCTCGCCGTCCCCGTCCCGGAACAGCGCCGCCTCGGTGCCGTCCGCGAGGACCGCCGCGCGGCCCCGGCCCGGCTCCAGGAACTCCACCCCGGCCACGTGCGGCTCGAAGCGGGCCAGGGCCGCCGGGTCGTCGAGGACGGCCTGCCACTCGTCGCGGTACGCGGCCACGTGCCGGTCCATCTGTGCTTCGAGCTCGGCGCAGATCCCGAGCGAGTCCTCGATCAGGACCTCCCTCAGGTGCGCGATCCCGGCGACGGAGCCGGAGCCCCCGCCCGCACCGCCGAGCCGCTCCAGCCAGGCCGAGGTGCGCTCCAGGCGCTCCCCGGTCCGTACGTAGTACATGAGGAAGCGGTCGATCAGCACGAACAGTCCGGCGGCCGACAGGTCGGAGGCGAGCAGGTCGGCGTGACGGGGGTCGGTGCCGCCGTTGCCGCAGACGTACAGGTTCCAGCCGCCGGCGGTGGCGATGACGCCGATGTCCTTGCCCCGGGCCTCCGCGCACTCGCGCAGACAGCCCGAGACCCCGCCCTTGATCTTGTGCGGGGCGCGCAGGCCCCGGTAGCGGAGCTCCAGGTCGATCGCGAGCTGGACCGAGTCGCCCTGCCCGAAGCGGCAGAACCGGGACCCGACGCAGGACTTGACCGTCCGCAGGGACTTTCCGTACGCCTGCCCGGACTCGAAGCCCGCGGCGATCAGCTTCCGCCAGATGGAGGGGAGTTCCTCCTTCCTCGCGCCGAAGAGGTCGATCCGCTGGCCGCCGGTGATCTTGCTGTAGAGGTCGTGGTCGCGGGCCACCTCGCCGATGACGATGAGCTGCCCGGCGGTGATCTCACCGCCCGGGACGCGCGGCACGACCGAATACGTGCCGTCCTTCTGGAGGTTGGCGAGGAAGAGGTCGTTGGAGTCCTGGAGCGCGGCCTGCTCACCGTCGAGGACGTGCCGCAGACCGAGTTCGGGGGCGAGGGTGCCGAGGACGTTGGCGACGACGGGCTTGCAGACGGTGCAGCCCGCGCCGCCGGAGCCGTACCGGTCCATCAACTCGGTGAAGGACCGGATGTGTTCGGCGCGGACGAGTGCGTAGAGCTCGGGGCGGGAGAGCTCGGGGAAGTGCTCGCACAGTCCGCGGGACCTCTCCACGCCCGCCGCGTCGAGGACGGCCTGGAGGGTGTTCACACAGCCGCCGCAGCCCGTACCGGCCCTGGTGCAGCGCTTGACGCCACCGATGTCGGTCAGGCCGTGCTCGGCGATCGCGCCGGCCACCGCACCCTTGGTCACGTTGTGACAGGAGCAGACGACGGCGTCGTCGGGGAGCGCGTCCGCGCCGGGCAGCTCGGCCCCGGCGGCGGAGGCCGGGAGGAGGAACGCCTCGGGCGGGGCGGGCAGCCGGCGGCCCGCGTGCGGCTTGAGGGAGCCGTACGCCTCCGCGTCGCCGACCAGGATGCCGCCGAGGAGCTGCCCCTCGGGGCCGAGCAGCAGCTTCTTGTAGACGCCCTCGCGCCCGTCCGAGAACACGATCTCGGTGGCCTGCGGACCGTCCGCGAACGGGTCGCCGAAGGAGGCCACGTCCGCGCCGAGCAGCTTCAGTCTGGTGGAGGTGTCGGCGCCCGTGAACACCGTCGCACCGGAGCCCGCGAGCCGGTCGGCGACCGCCTCCGCCATCTGGTAGCCGGGCGCGACCAGGCCGTACACCCGCCCGTCGGAGGTCTGCGCGCACTCCCCGATCGCGTACACGTAGGGGTCGGTCGTCCGGCAGTGCTCGTCCACCGCCACTCCCCCGCGATCCCCGACGGCGAGCCCCGCCTCCCGGGCGAGCCGGTCGCGCGGCCGCACACCGGCGGAGAAGACGACGACGTCGGCGGGGAGCCGCTCGCCGTCCGAGAGCCTCAGGCCCGACGCCTTGCCGTCGGCGTCGGCCTCGACCTCGGCGGCGCCGACACCGGTGTGCACGGCCACCCCCATCGACTCGATCGTCGCGCGCAGGGCCGCCGCGCCGCCGTCGTCGACCTGGAGCGGCATGAGCCGGGGCGCGAACTCGACGACGTGCGTGGCGAGTCCGAGGGTACGGAGCGCCCCGGCGGCCTCCAGGCCGAGGAGGCCGCCGCCGATGACGACTCCGGTCCGGGCCTGCTCGGCGTACCGGGTGAGGGCGTCGACGTCGTACAGCGTGCGGTACGTGAAGCAGCCGGGGGCGTCGGCGCCGGGGATCGGCGGCACGAAGGGGTACGAGCCGGTCGCCAGGACCAGCGCGTCGTACGCGACGACCGCGCCGGAGGTGGTGGTGACCGTACGGGCGGCCGTGTCGATGTGTTCGGCCGGGTCGCCGAGCCGCAGGTCGATCCCGTGGCCGGAGAGGAACTCGGGGGTGGAGAGACCGAGTCGGTCGGGGTCGGTACCGGTGAAGACGGACGAGAGGTGCACCCGGTCATAGGCGGGCACGTCCTCCTCCGCGAGCACCGTGACCCGCCAGCCGGGGCCGCCGGGCACGGCCGGGTCGGCGAGCGCGCCGCGCTCGGCCAGCGCCTCCAGAAGCCGGTGGCCGACCATGCCGTGGCCGATGAGCACGAGGGTCTGTGTCCGCTGGGCGGCCATGGCGGTCTCCGTGGGGGTCGGGTCGCTTGCCTAACTCCTCCGACCGTAGGGGGGTGGGGTGGGCGTGTCGGGGCCGTGAAGGGCCCGAGGATCCGGGACTTGCGACCCCTCTGCCGGGGCCGAACGGCGCGGGCGCGGGGCCGCGGCGCGGGCTTAGCGTGAACGGGTGGGGCCGCGCCGACGAACGACACCGTCGCGCGGCCCCGGGGTCTACGACACCCTCGCGCGGCCCCCCTGGGGGCTACGCATCGGAACGGCCGGGGCGAGAGGAGGTACGGATGACGCGCAGCCTGGTCCTCGCCGTGCACGGCAGCCCTGTGCCCGAGGCGGGCGCGACGGTCGCACGGCTCGCGGACGCGGTCCGCCGGCTGACGGGCACGCCGGTCGCCGTCGGACACCTCGACCATCAGACGCCCTCCCTGCCGTACGTCCTCGCGGACCGGCCCGGCGCGGTCGTCGTGCCGCTGCTCCTCGGCGACGGCTACCACCGCACCGTCGACATCCCGGCCGTCGCCCGCCCCTTCGACTGCCTGGTCACGCGCGGCCTGAGCGGCGAACACGCGGTGGCCCTCGCCCTGTACGACCGGCTGCGGGCCGCCGAGCGAGCGGCCGGCGGCCCCGCGGACGCGGTCGTCGTCGCCAGCGCGGGCTCCTCCCGGCCGGGCGGCAACGACGGGACCCTCAGGGCGGTCCACCAGCTGACCCTGCTCCTGCCGGTGCCGGTGACCGCCGCGTACTGCTCGGCGAGCGCCCCGGCCCCGGCCGAGGCGGTCGCGCTGCTGCACGCCCGAGGCTTCCGCCGCGTCGCGGTGGCCACCCACCTCCTCGCCCCGGGCCGCTTCACGCGCGCGCTGGCCACGGTCCCGGACACCTGGGCGGTCGCGGAGCCGATCGCCGACCACGCGCGCGTGGCGGGGCTGGTGGCGGCGCGGTACGCAGGGGCGGGCGTGGGCGCACGGGTGGGTGCGGGTCTACGGGAATCCGCGGGGGCGGAGGCAGGTCTGCGGGCGGCTGTGCGGGCCGCCTGAGACCCCCTCAGACCCCGGGGTCGTCCCGGTATTCGCGTGGCACGCGAGCGCGCGGACCGCCCGCTCTGGTGTGCTGGGGCCATGACACAACCGTTCCTCCCTCTCACCGCTCGCTCCCGCGAGGAGTCGCACCGGGCCGCCACGCCCCTGGAGCTGTTCTTCGACCTGTGTTTCGTCGTCGCCGTCGCCCAGGCGGGCGCGGAGCTCGTGCACGCGGTCGCCGAGGGCCACGCGGGCGAGGGGATCATCAACTACGCGATGATCTTCTTCGCGATCTGGTGGGCGTGGATGAACTTCACGTGGTTCGCCTCGGCCTACGACAACGACGACGTCCTGTACCGCGTCGTCACCCTGGTCCAGATCGCGGGCGTGCTCATCCTCGCGGCCGGGGTCTCGCGGGCCTTCGAGGAGCACGACTTCCTCGTCGTGTACATCGGCTACGTCGTCATGCGGCTCGCGCTCGCCTCGCAGTGGCTGCGGGCCGCGCACCACGCCACCGATCCCGCCGAGCGGACGATGTGCCGGCGGTACGCGGGCGGGGTCGTCGCCGTGCAGATCGGCTGGCTCGCGCTGGTCCTCGCGCCGGAGTCGGCCCGCCCGTGGGTCTTCCTCGTCATGGCGCTCGCCGAGATCTCCGTACCCCTGTTCGCGGAGAAGGACGCGCCCAGCACCTGGCACCCGCACCACATCGCCGAGCGGTACGGCCTGTTCACCATCATCGTCCTCGGTGAGACCGTGGCCGCCGCGACCGTGGCCGTGAAGACCGGCACCGCGGAGAACGACGCCCTCGGCGAGGTGCTGCCGATCGCCGCCGGCGGACTGCTGCTCGTCTTCGCCGCCTGGTGGATCTACTTCGTCGTCCCCGCCCACAACCGGCTGACCTCCACGCGGCAGGGCTTCCTGTGGGGGTACGGCCACTACGTGATCTTCGCGGCGGCGGCGGCCGTCGGCGCGGGCCTGGAGATCGCCGTGGAACAGGCCGTGGGCAAGGCCCACATCTCCACGCTCGCCGCCTCGGCAGCGGTGACGATCCCCTCGGCCGTGTTCCTGCTGTCCGTGTGGCTCCTCCACGCCCGCTACTTCAAGGTGGGCATCGCGCAGCAACTCGTCCTCCCCGTCTCGTCGCTCGCGATCCTGATGTGCTCGTTCGCGGGCCGCTGGGCGGTCCTGGCCGCAGGCGTCGTCGCGGCGGCCACGGTGGCGGTCGGCGTGACGCTGACAGCGAGGAATCCGGCGACAGCGGCCGGCGCGCGTGGTAGGCAGGGAGCATGACGCGGCCGGAGCGGAGTGTCGGACAGGACGACGGGATCACCGATGTGGGCGGTCTGCGCGTGGGGCACGCGCGCGTGGACGGGGACGGGGCGCTGAGCGGCACCACCGTGGTGCTCGCCCCGGCCGGCGGGGCCGTCGCCGCCGTGGACGTACGGGGCGGCGGACCGGGTACGCGGGAGACGGACGCGCTCGACCCGCGCAACGTCGTCCAGCGGATCGACGCCGTCGTCCTGACCGGCGGCAGCGCGTACGGCCTGGAGTCCGCCGCCGGGGTGATGGCCTGGCTGGAGGAGCGGCACCGGGGCGTGCGCGTGGGTCCCGATCCGTCCCACGTCGTGCCGGTCGTGCCCGCCGCCTGCGTCTTCGACCTGGGCAGGGGTGGCGACTTCACGGCCCGGCCGGGTCCGGCGACGGGCCGGGCGGCTGCGGAGGCGGCCGAGGCGAGCGGGGACCACGCGCGCGTGGAGACGGGCGCGGTCGGCGCGGGCACGGGCACCGTGGTCGGCGGCCTCCGGGGCGGGGTGGGCACGGCGAGCACCGTCCTGGAGTCGGGGATCACGGTCGGCGCGCTGGTGGTCGTGAACGCCGTGGGCTCGGCCGTCGACCCGGCCACGGGCGTCCTGTACGGGAGTTACTACGACGGCGGCCGGCCCTCCTTCCCCGAGGCGGCCGTGCACGAGGCGGCGGTGCGGCGCCTCGCGGAGGCGCGGGCGGCGGGCGCTCCGCCCCCGCTGAACACCACGCTCGCCGTCGTCGCGACCGACGCCGTGCTGACCCGCGCGCAGGCGCAGAAGGTCGCGGGCACGGCGCACGACGGCATCGCGCGTGCCCTGCGTCCCGTCCACCTGATGAACGACGGCGACACCGTCTTCGCCCTGGCCACCGGGGCACGCGAACTGCCGGAGGGCCCCGGTCCGCTGGCCCTGAACGAGATCCTGGCGGCGGGCGCTGACCTCGTGACGCGGGCGATCGTCCGGGCGGTGCTCGCGGCCCCCGCCGGCCTGCGCGGGCCGGGCGGGGACTTCCCCTCGTACAGTGAGCTCTACGGAGCGCGTTCGGTGCCGTACTCCCGGTAAGCTCAAGGGAGTTGGGCAGGCACGGCCGGGACGGGGCGGGAACTTCCCCCGGACGCCCTTCGTTTTCCGGAACCCCGGACACGATGTCAGACCCAGGGACTACGTTAAGCAAGCACCGAGTGACATGCGGCGACGGCCTGGAGACCCTCTTGAACGATCCGCAGGATCCTCACGATCCGTACGAGACGACCGAGACGCACGTCGAGCGCCTCCTCGGCCGGGCGCTCAACTCCTTCGACCTGCCCGACTCGACCGTCGAGCGCCTCGGCACGGCGCTCGCGCACTCCAGCGCGCTGCACTCCTCGCACCACAGCGCGTCGCTCCACCGCGCCACCTACCGCCACACGTATCTGCTGAGCGACGGCTCCGCGCTCAGCCTCTGGGAGCTCACGCACAACGCCGGCCGGGACGGCACCGAGCAGCACGAGCTCTACGCCGAGGAGTCGGAGGCCCGGCTCGCCGCCTCCCGTCTCCCGACCGGCTCCCTGCCGGGCTGGAGCGCCGAGCGCTCCGACGGCCGCGCCCTCGACGAGGACGACGACGACATGGAGCTGCTCGGCGCCCTGCTCGCCCGCCCGATACCCGCCCAGCCCCGGATGTACGTGCCGGACAACTCCGCCGACCACGCGCGCCGCGTCCTGCGGCGCGCGGAGAACGCGGACCGGCCGGGCGAGCGGACGGCCCGCCGGCTCCGGCTGGCCTTCGCGCACCACATCACCCAGGCCTTCGGCCGCCACTGCCCGGTGGACGGGGGCCGGGACGCCGGCTTCACCCTCTACGAGCACCAGTTCCTGCTGCTCGACGGCAGCGAGGTCAGCCTCTGGGAGGTCGAGCACACGGCGACGCCGGACGGACGCCACATGTGCGAGGTGTACGAGGACGAGCACGCGGCCCGCGGGGCGATGGAGTCCCGTTCCCGGGTCCGCTGACGTCCGACGCGCCCCGCGCTCGTCGGCACCGCTCCGGGGCGGTGCTCAGACCAGCGCGGGGACCGCGGCGGCCTCGGCCAGCCGGCTGATGGCGAACGCCCGATTGGCGCGGGTCTGTTCGCGGTACGACTCCGGCAGGTCCGGCAGGGCGAGCAGCCGGTCGCACGCGGCGAGCGAGGCGGCGTGGTCGCCGACCCAGTACGCGGTGATCGAGTACTCGAAGAGCAGCCCCCACCGGTACACCCAGGGCTGCATGAACAGCAGGTCGTCGGGCTGCTCCCGGTCCACGACGGCGGAGACCACGGCGTGGGCCACCCGGTAGCGGCCCCTCGTCCGCAGTCGCGCCACCAGCTCGTAACAGGCCTCAAGGCGTTCCGGCCGGGACTCCCAGGCCCGCGAGAGCGCGTCCATCGCGACCGGCCAGTCGCCGGAATCGGCGCGGAGGACACCGGACTGGAGCAGGGAGTAGTAGACCTCCTCGGCCCAGCCGCCCATCGCCGCGCGCCGCTCGTAGAGGGCGGCGGCCTCCTCGGGGCGGCCGAGGTCGCGGAAGGTCTGCGCGAGATAGAAGACGGTGCGCGGATTCGCCGGGTCGCGCTCCAGCTCGGCGCCCAGGAGCCGGGCGTCGCGCTCGAACTTGTCGTGGCGTGAGCCGCCGTCGTAGTAGTCCTCGATGACGAGGGCGTCGAGGTTCTCCTGAACGCGGTCCCCCACGGCCGTCAGGTACTCGTGGGTGACCCCCTCGTACCGCCAGGGCAGACCGCCCCTGACCAGGCGTTTGATGCGGTACTCCAGGGCTCCCTCGTGGCGGAGCATGTACCCGTCGGCGGTGAGCGCGGGCAGCGGGCCCTCCTGGCGCAGGACGTGGTCGGCGTCGAGGAGCAGGAGATAGTCGGCGCGGCCACGGGCGTGCGCGATGTTCAGGCTGCGGTTGTGGCCGAAGTTCACCCACGGCTCCTCGCGCAGCTCGCCGGGGATGCCGGCGAGGGCGGTCCGGATCAGCTCCTGGGTCCCGTCGGTGGAACCCGTGTCCGAGATGACCCAGGTGTCCACGAGACCTCGGACGGAGGCGAGGCAGCGCTCGATGACTGCGGCCTCGTTCTTGACGATCATGCACAGGCAGATGGACGGCTTCACGGCAACACCACCTCCGGCGGTTCGGTCGGGGGGCGACGGTACGCAGAGCCCCCTGTGGAGGCGGCGGCGGCACGCCGAGAGGGTGCCGAAGGTTCGCCGTCCCGTACGCAGCCATTGGACTGGCAGGACTACGCCATGGCGGCGCAACGCGTCCGGATCCATCAAGTCCCCGCAGCTGCGATCCGATATTCCGAAAGGAAGCTCTTCACGCTTCCGTCTTGGTCCCACCCCCACATCGTGGCGCCGGCGCCCCAAGCCGGCGGAGAAAAGGAGCATGCATGCGTCCTGATCCCAGGACTCTGTCCAGGTCCAAGCTCGGCCCGCTGCCCCGGCGGCGCGTCTGGGTGGGCGGCGGTGCGCTGGCCTCGGTCGCACTCGTCCTCACGGGCCTCGCACCCACGGCGTCGGCATGGGCCGCGCCGGCGGCGGGTGCCCCGGCGGGCACGACCGCCTCCGACCCGGCAGGCGACTGCAAGCCCAGGTCCACGCAGGAGCAGGCCGGCCCGCAGCAGCACGACGAGCAGGGCGGGCCGGATTCCGCCGCGCTCCAGGAGTACCTGGACCAGGAGGTCGGACGCCTGGTCGACGAACCCCGGGCCGTCGACCAGGCGTCGGAGACGCCGAGCGGCGACTGCAAGAAGGGCCCGAAGGGCGACAGGGGCCCGACGGGACCGACCGGCCCCAAGGGCCCGAAGGGCGACACGGGCCCGACGGGACCGACGGGACCGAAGGGTCACGTGGGCCCCAAGGGCACGACGGGTGCGACGGGTGCGACCGGAGCGACGGGCGCCACTGGCGCGACCGGCGCTGACGGAGCCACGGGCGCGACGGGTGCCGACGGAGCCACCGGCGCGACCGGAGCGACCGGCGCTGACGGAGCGACCGGCGCTGACGGAGCCACCGGCGCTGACGGAGCCACCGGAGCCACAGGCGCGACCGGAGCGACCGGAGCGACCGGAGCGACCGGCGCTGACGGAGCCACCGGAGCCACAGGCGCGACCGGTGCCACTGGCGCCGACGGAGCCACGGGCGCCACAGGAGCCACTGGTGCGACCGGCGCCGACGGAGCCACGGGCGCCACAGGCGCGACCGGCGCCACCGGAGCCACTGGTGCGACCGGCGCCGACGGAGCCACGGGCGCCACAGGCGCGACCGGCGCCACCGGCGCCACCGGAGCCACGGGCGCCACCGGAGCCACGGGCGCCACCGGAGCGACGGGTGCGACCGGAGCCACCGGCCCGTCCTCCTGCTACGAGATCGACAGCTTCGCCCCCTCGAACACCGAGGAGTTCAGCGCTGCTCTCATCAACGGCAAGGCGTACGCCGGTCTGGCGACGACCCCGGGCGGCCTCATCACCTGGACCGACCTGACCGACGTCCTGCCCGATGGCCGGCCTTCGAACTACCCCGCCAACGCCTGCGGCATCTCCCTCTCGGACCAGGGCAATGACGCCTGGATCAAGGTGGTGACCACGGACGGGACCGTGTATCAGACACACGGTGACGTCAACGGAGGGAACTTCGACTGGATCGAACCCTGGACTGTGCAGACGCCCCCGGCACTGCGATCCGCCCGAGGGAAGGAATTCAAGGGCGATCTGGCCTTCAGCGGCCAGCCGAACCGCCTCCCGCGGACTCTGAAGCGCCCCTGACGGATCGGTGAAGAACCGAGGGGCGGTGCGTTCGCCGATACCGCACCGCCCCTCGCGACCGGCCCCGCGCCGGGACCGGGTCAGGCCGCCACGGCCACCCCGGTCTCGGACGGGGCCTGTTCGCTGTCCGACGCCGTCTCCGGTGCGGGCTGCCGCAGGCCCTTGAGGAGGATCACGCGGCGACGAAGGGCCCCGCCCCCGGGACGAATCCCGGGACCAGGGCCCCTGCCACAGCCGTGCTCAGTGCGTGAGCGCCGCTTCCTTCTCGATCACGACGCCGTCGTCGTCACCGCCGGCCTCCAGGTGCTGCTTCGGCTTCGACGGAAGCGCGAACATCACCAGGAAGATCACGGCGAGCACGCCCGCGACCCAGCCCATCGCGTTCTGGAAGGCGTCCGCGAACGCCGCCCCCGCCTCGGCCTGAGACTTCGGGGCGGGCTTGCCGTCGATCACGCCGAAGAAGACCACCGACACCAGGCCGAGCCCGAGCGCGTTGCCCATCTGGCCCGTCGTGTTGATCAGGCCCGAGGCCGATCCCGCGTGCTCCTTCGGCACGTCCGACAGGACCGCGTCCGTCAGCGGCGCCACGATCAGACCCATGCCGAGACCCATGACCACCAGCGGCGGAATCATCTGCCACGACTCGATGTCCGTCCCGTACCGGCCCGCCTCGAAGAGGTAGAGCAGCACGCCCGCGATCATCGTCAGCGCACCCGTCTGGAGCACCTTCCGGCCGAAGCGCGGGACCAGCTTCTGCACCGAGAGACCGGCGGCCGTCGACACCGCGATGGAGAACGGCACACCGGTCACCCCCGCCCGCAGCGGGCTCCAGCCGAGGCCCATCTGCATGTACAGCGTCCAGACCAGGAAGAAGATGCCCATCACGACACCGAAGGTCAGCTGCACCGCGATACCCGCCGCGAAGCTCTTCACCTTGAACAGCGACAGCTCGACGAGCGGCGAGCCGTCCTTCTTCGTCTTGTACTTCTCGTACGCGACGAGCGCGCCGAAGACGACCAGGCTGCCGGCCATCATCAGGTGGCCCCACAGCGGCCAGTCCAGCTCGCGGCCGCGCGTCAGCGGGTAGATCAGCATCAGCAGCGCGGCCGTCACCAGGAGGACGCCGACCATGTCGAGGCGGAGCGCCTTCGGGGCCTTCGACTCGGTGATGAACTTGCGGCCCAGGAGCAGGCCCGCGATGCCGACCGGCAGGTTGATGAGGAAGATCGGGCGCCACTCCAGGCCCGCGATGTTCCACTGCGTGAGCAGCGCGCCGAGCAGCGGGCCGGAGACCGCGCCCAGACCGATGATCGCGCCGAACATCCCGAAGACCTTGCCGCGCTCGTGCGCCGGGAAGGTGACGTGGATGATCGACAGGACCTGCGGCACCATCATCGCGGCCGCGGCGCCCTGGAGGAGGCGGGAGCCGACCAGCATCTCCTGGTTGGCCGCGAAGCCGCAGAGCGCGGAGGCGAGCGTGAAGCCCGCCGTGCCGAGGAGGAAGAGCCGCTTGCGGCCGTAGATGTCACCGAGGCGTCCGCCGGTGATCAGTCCGGCGGCGAACGCGAGCGCATACCCCGCGGTGATCCACTGGATGGCCCCGAAGGAGGCACCGAGGTCCCGCTCGATGCTGGGGATCGCGATGTTGACGATCGTGGCGTCGACCAGGTCCATGAAGGCGGCCGTCATGACGATGGCCAGGGCTATCCAGCGTCGTTTGTCGGACGTGTCGGTGGGGGCCGCGTCCGTGACGGCGTCGGCTTCGTGTGCACTCATACGGAGAAGATAAAGGCCATCTAGGTCAAATGATGGCCTAGATGACCCTCATTCTGAAACGTATGACGGACACCCCGGTACGACTCCTGAATCTGCTCTCGCTCCTTCAGACCCCGCGCGAGTGGCCCGGAAGCGAGCTCGCCGAACGGCTCTCGGTCTCCCCGCGCACCATCCGCCGGGACATCGACCGGCTCCGTGACCTCGGCTATCCCGTCGAGGCGACGCTCGGCGCGGTCGGCGGCTACCGGCTCGTCGCCGGTACGGCCATGCCGCCGC
Organism: Streptomyces sp. NBC_01077; assembly: GCF_045162855.1. Lineage (NCBI taxonomy): Bacteria > Bacillati > Actinomycetota > Actinomycetes > Kitasatosporales > Streptomycetaceae > Streptomyces > Streptomyces sp. NBC_01077. The sequence goes on from NZ_CP108669.1 coordinate 4,337,109, forward strand.
TGCTCCTGGACGACGAGGAGGCCGTCGCCATCGCGGTCGGGCTGCGGGCGGGGGCGGGGCACGCGATCGAGGGCGTCGAGGAGGCGTCGGTACGGGCCCTGGCGAAGCTGGAGCAGGTCCTGCCGGCGCGGCTGCGGCACCGGGTCTCGACCCTCCAGAACGCGACGATCCCGCTGACGCGGGGCGACGGCGCGACGGTCACCCCCGCCACCCTGACCGCCCTGGCGGGCACGGTCACCGGCCGCGAGAAGCTCCGCTTCGGCTACCGGGCGGGCGACGGGGCCGAGTCGAAGCGCCTGGTCGAGCCCTACCGGCTCGTCTCCACCGGGCGCCGCTGGTACCTCGTGGCGTACGACCTCGGGCGGGAGGACTGGCGCACGTTCCGGGTGGACCGGGTCAGCGATCCGCTCGCCACGGGAGCCCGCTTCACGCCCCGCGAGCTGCCGGCGGGCGACGCGGCGCAGCTCCTGGTGCGCTCCATGTCGCGGGCGCAGCCGGAGATCGACCTGGACGTCACCTTCGAGGCACCCGCCGACTTCGTCACGGCGCGGCTCCCCTCCCACCTGGTCCCGACCGCGACGGGCCCGGCGACCTGCCGTCTCCGCACCCGCTCGACGGACTCCGTCGAATGGCTGGCCATCCGCCTGGCCCTGGTGGACGCCCCCTTCACGATCCGGAGCCCGGCGCCGCTGCTCACGTACGTGGAGGACCTGGCGACGAGACTGGCGGCGGCGACACACGGCTGAGGGAGTCGCCGCCGCGCGGCACGCCGAAGGGCCGGGGGCCGGGGACTTGCCCCGGCCCCCGCACGACCCTGACCCGCACGACCCGGCCGACCCGCACGACCCGGCCGACCCGGCCGACCGGCCGCCGCACGATCCGGCCGCCGGCCGCTCTAGGCCACCGCGTCGAAGCCCGTGTCGTGGGCCATCTTCTTCAGTTCCAGCAGCGCGTGCTTCTCGATCTGGCGGATCCGCTCGCGCGTGAGACCGTGCTGCTTGCCGACCTCCGTCAGCGTCCGCTCGCGCCCGTCCTCGATCCCGTACCGCATGCGGATGATCGATGCCGTCCGGTGGTCGAGCTTGTCGATGAGGTCGTCGAGCTCCTCGCTGCGCAGCAGCGTGAGCACCGACTGCTCCGGCGAGACCGCCGAGGTGTCCTCCAAGAGGTCGCCGAACTGCGTCTCGCCCTGGTCGTCCACCGACATGTTCAGCGAGACCGGGTCACGCGCCCAGTCGAGCACGTCGACGACCCGCTCGGGCTTCGTGTCCAGCTCGGCCGCGATCTCCGTCGGCTCCGGCTCACGGCCGTGCTCCCGGTTGAACTCGCGCTGCACCCGACGGATCCGGCCGAGCTCCTCCACCAGGTGGACGGGGAGCCGGATCGTGCGGGACTGGTCGGCGATGGACCGGGTGATGGCCTGGCGGATCCACCACGTCGCGTACGTGGAGAACTTGAAGCCCTTCGCGTAGTCGAACTTCTCGACCGCGCGCACCAGGCCCGCGTTCCCTTCCTGGATCAGGTCGAGCAGCGGCAGTCCACTGCGCGGGTAGCGCCGGGCGACGGCCACCACGAGCCGCAGGTTGGACTTGATGAAGAGGTCCTTGGCACGCTCGCCCGCCTCGTAGAGCGCTTCGAGCTCCTCGCGGGACGCGCCGCCGGCCTCGGACTCCACCTCTCCGTCGAGTATCTGCCGGGCGTACACCCCGGCCTCGATCGTCTGGGAGAGCTCGACCTCCTTGGCGGCGTCGAGCAGGGGTGTACGCGCGATCTCGTCGAGGTACATGCCGACCAGGTCGCGGTCGGCGATCTCCCCGCCCACGGCGCGAACGCTGCTGGCCCGTGCGGCCCCGCTCTTGGCGGAGGTCTGACGACGGGCGACGGCACGGGTTGCCATGCGTGCTCCCTTGCTGAGTAGGTCGCGACACCTTTTCGGGTGCCCTGCATCCGACGGAAACAACGACTGGAATCAGGACAGAATTCCCACCCGGCACATGGATTTTCGCGATCATGCAGTATCCTGCGCGGCCGCCGCCCCTGCGGGCATCCCTCGGGAACCCACGGAGGTGCAGGTCAGACCGGGCACGGAGGGTGATTCGGCGCCGCTCGCGGGTCCCACGACCACACTGTCGGTGAGACCGCGATCACATGCGGCGCCATCCCTCAAGACGCATGGACGGGCCATCGGGTTGCCCACCCGGGGACGGAGCCCTCTCGACCTCCGGGCGTTGCCCACCCGGGGACGGAGCCCTCTCGACCTTCAGGTGTTGCCCACCGGGAGGCGGAGCCCTCTCGGCCTCCCGGACTAGGTCCCGAGCCTCCTCCCGGACTAGGTCCCGAGCCCGTTACGCCCCGCCCCTCCCCCGCCCTAGCGTCGCCCCATGAGCGACGCATCCGGCACCGACGCAATCCGCACCGACGCCTCCGGCACCCTCGACGAAGCCCTCGAACGCCTCCACACCACAGGCCCCGAGCGCAACGGCTGGCTCACCAACCACGCGCCGATGGCCGTCGAGGCCCTGGTCCGCAACGGCCAGGCCTCGACCGTGCACCGCTGGCTGGACCACTACGCGCACAAGCTGGAGGAGCTGCCGCCCCCGTCCCGCCCGGTCACCGCCGACGGCTGGCGCGAGGCGCTCGGCGACCCGACCCGGATCACCGACTGGACCCGCTTCTTCGGGCGCGAGCTCGACGAGCGCCCCTGGCGGGAGGTCCTCGCCGAGTGGTGGCCCCGGCTGCTGCCGGGGATCGCGGCCTCGGCGACGCATCCCGTGATCCGTACCGGTCATGCCGTACGGACGCTCCTGGCGTCCGGGGACGGGGGAGCGACCGCCCCCCGTCGCGCCGAGCTGGCGCACGCGCTCGGCTACTGGGCGGCCCGCAGCCAGGTGCTGCCGCCCCTCACCACGCTGGCCGCGGCGCCGACGGCGGCAGCCGCGCTCGACGCCGTACCGCCGGTTCCGGTGCAGGACGGCGGGATCCGGGACCGGCTCGCGCAGCTGACGGCGTTCCCGGTCTGGGGTGCGGCCCCGGACCACGACACGGCGAGGGACCGGCTCGTCGAGCTGGTCACGGCGGCCACGCACCGGTACGCGACCCACGGCCACGGCGAGCCGATCATGCTGGTCCACACGGCGACCGCGCCCAACGCGGTCCTGCGCGCCCTGCCCGCGCTCCCCCGCGAGCTGTGGGCACCGAGTCTGGCGGCGGCCTGGGCGGCGGCGGCCGCGGTGACCGCCGCGTACGCCCCGCCGGAGCCCGCCGCGTACACGCCGACCACCCTCACGGCCGAGGAGGTCTTCGAGCGGGCGGCGGCGCACGGCGGCGACCACACGATCAAGTTCACCGACACGGCGCTCGACGTCGGCGACCCGCTCGCCCTCGCCGCCGCGACGCGCTCGATCGAACTGAACCCGCCGGTGTTCTAGCCCCCGGCGGACTACCCGAGCGGACCACCCCGAGCAGACCACCCCGAGCAGACCACCCGAGGCGGACTACCCGAATTGCACCGAACGCTTGGCGAGCCCCATCCAGAACCCGTCGATCACCGACCGCTCCGCGTCGAGGTCGCCCGCCGCGTCCGCCGCGCCCATCGTGACGAACAGCGGGGCGAAGTGCTCCGTACGCGGGTGGGCGAGGCGTCCGGCCGGCGACTTGTGCTCGAAGTCGAGGAGCGCGTCGACGTCGCGGGCGGCGAGGGCCTCGTGTCCCCAGGCGTCGAACTCGGCCGACCAGCCCGGCACCCCGCCGCCGGTGTGGCGGAGGGCGGCCAGGTTGTGGGTGAAGAAGCCGCTGCCCACGATCAGGACGCCCTCGTCGCGGAGCGGGGCGAGCCTGCGCCCGATGTCCATGAGGCGGCGCGGGTCGAGGGTGGGCATGGAGATCTGGAGTACGGGGATGTCGGCACTCGGGAACATCTCGACGAGCGGCACGTACGCGCCGTGGTCGAGGCCCCGGTCGGGGATGTCCTGCACGGGCGTGCCGGGCGAGCGGAGCAGCGCGCGGACGGCCTCGGCGAGCTGCGGCGCGCCGGGGGCCGCGTATTGGACGCGGTAGTAGTGCTCGGGGAAGCCCCAGAAGTCATGGACGAGGGGGACGGTCTCGGTGGCGCCGAGGGCCAGCGGCGCCTCTTCCCAGTGCGCGGAGACCATCAGGATGGCCTTGGGGCGCGGGAGGTCCGCGGACCAGGCGGCGAGTTCACCGGGCCAGACGGGGTCGTCGGCGAGCGGCGGGGCGCCGTGGGACAGGTAGAGGGCGGGCATCCGTTCGAGCGTGGCGTCCATGGCGACCACCTCCGGTTTCCGACGTAGTCAGTGAACTGGTGCGCGGGCTGATTCTTGAAACTTCAAGCGTTCCGCGTACACCGTAGACCTATGTAGTTCAACTTTCAAGAACGAGTCGTACGATTGGGCATCATGGGAGACATGACCGAACCCCGCTGGCTCACCGACGAGGAGCAGCACGTCTGGCGCGCGTACCTGCACGCCACCACGCTCCTCGAGGACCACCTCGACCGCCAGCTGCAGCGCGACGCCGGAATGCCGCACATCTACTACGGACTGCTCGTCCAGCTCTCCCAGGCCCCGCGCCGCCGGCTGCGGATGACCGAGCTGGCCAAGAGCGCCAAGATCACCCGCTCGCGCCTCTCCCACGCGATCGCCCGCCTGGAGAAGAACGGCTGGGTACGGCGGGAGAACTGCCCCTCCGACAAGCGCGGCCAGTTCGCCCAGCTGACGGAGGAGGGGGTGGAGGTCCTCCGGCAGAACGCCCCAGGCCACGTGTCGGCCGTACGCCAGGCCCTCTTCGACCGGCTCGCGCCCGAGCAGGTGGAACAGCTCGGGGCGATCATGCGCGTCATGGCCGAGGGCCTCGAACCCACGGACGCGGACGCGGACCTGCCCTGGCTCCGCTGAGCAGCAGCGGAACCAGGGCAGGGAGTACCGGAAGAGCGATCCGTGGATCAGTGCGCGATGACCGGCACCTTCAGCTCGTCGTCCGCGCCCTCGCCGGAGCCGACGACGGCCCCGGTGTCCGGCTTCCCGGTGTTGATCAGGACGAAGGCGATCGTGGCCGAGGCGACCAGGATGCCGACCGCCCACCAGATGGCCGCGGTGTAGCCCTCGACCATGCCCTGGAGCTGCAGCAGCTTCTGGGCGGCCGGAGTGGTCGCGCCCGCCGCGTTGTCCGTGAGGTACGCGGTGGTCGCCGAGGCGGCGATCGTGTTCAGCAGGGCCGTACCGATGGCGCCGCCGACCTGCTGCGAGGTGTTGACCATCGCGGAGGCCACACCGGCGTCCCGCGGGTCCACGCCGTGCGTGGCGAGCGACATGGCCGGCATGAACGCCGTACCCATGCCCAGACCGAGCAGCAGCTGCGCCGGCAGGATCAGACCGGCGTACGAGGTGCCGATCTCCAGCTGGGTGAGCAGCAGCATGCCGACACCGGCGGTCAGGAAGCCCGGGGCCATGAGCAGCCGCGGCGGGACCCGGGTCATCAGCCGCGTACCGATCTGCGTCGAGCCGATGATCATGCCCGCGATCATCGGGAGGAACGCGAAGCCCGTCATGACCGGCGAGTAGCCCTTCACGACCTGCAGGTAGTAGGTCAGGAAGAGGAAGAGGCCGAACATCGCGATGACGGCGAGACCCAGCGACAGGTAGACACCGCCGCGGTTGCGGTCGGTCAGGACGCGCAGCGGCAGCAGCGGGGACTTCACCTTCGCCTCGGTGAGCACGAAGGCGGCGAGCAGCACGGCGGAGCCGACGAAGAGGCCGATCGTTCCGGCGTCGCTCCAACCCTGGGACTCGGCGCGGGTGAAGCCGTACACGAGCGAGACCAGACCCAGGGTGGACAGGATCACGCCGGGGATGTCGAGCGTGGAGCGGTTGCGGCTGCCCGCGGGCTCACGGATCACGAGGTACGCGCCGACGGCGGCGACGATCGCGAACGGGATGTTGACGAAGAAGGTCCAGCGCCAGTTCAGGTACTCGGTGAGGAAACCGCCGAGGATCAGGCCCACGGCGCCGCCACCACCGGCGATCGCGCCGTAGATGCCGAAGGCCTTCGCGCGCTCCTTGGCGTCGGTGAAGGTCACGGCGAGCAGCGAGAGCGCGGCGGGCGCGAGGAGCGCGCCGAAGGCGCCCTGGAGCGCGCGGGCACCGAGCATCATGGCCTCGCCGGTCGCGGCCCCGCCGAGGGCGGAGGCGAGGGCGAAGCCGATCAGGCCGACGACGAAGGTGCGCTTGCGGCCCCACAGGTCGGCGATGCGGCCGCCGAAGAGGAGCAGACCGCCGAAGGCGAGGGCGTAGGCGGTGATGACCCACTGCCGGTTGCCGTCCGATATCCCGAGGTCCTGCTGGGCGGAGGGCAGCGCGATGTTCACGATCGTCGCGTCGAGCACGACCATCAGCTGGGCGAGGGCGATGAAGACGAGCGCTTTCCAGCGGCCCGGGTCGGGGTGCGTCACGGTGTTGTCGGGGACTTTCGGCATGGGGGTAGCCACCTCTTGGCGCGTACTGGTGAGAAAAGGACGTAAGGGGAGTGCGGATTACGTAAGCAGGTGTGGGTGAACTCCCGCGTAATTCATCACGAATGTCATGGCTTTCACGACGTCGCTCGCGGGCAGGAGTCGCGCCTCAGATCCTCCAGAGTCACGGCCGTCCCGGGCAGCTCGGAGCGCGCGGGCGCTTCCAGGCCGTCGAGGAACAGCTGCAGGTGGCGGTGGACGAACTGGTCGAAGTGGGTGCCGCAGGCGGTGCCCGGCAGCGGGCGGGTCAGCTGCGACACCGCCACCATCAGGTCTCCGACACCGACGTCGGAGCGGAGCCGGCCGGCCTGCTGGGCGCGGTCGACGAGCGACTGGACGGCTTCCTCCACGCGTTCCCGCTCGACCGTGAGGTCGGGGTGGTCCTGGTCGAAGGCCCCGTCGAGCATCGGGCACAGGGCGCCGATGCGTTCCTCGGCGGCGCCGTGGGTGAAGCGCCGGAGCGCGGCGAAGGTGTCGCCCTCCTCTTCCATGGCCCGTTCGGCGAGTTCGGTGATGCGGGCCATGATCGAGAGGACGACCTCGCGGACGAGGTCGGCGCGCTCGGGGAAGTTCCGGTAGAGCGTGGCGTTCCCGACGCCGGCCCGGCGCGCGATCTCGTCGTACGGCACCTGGGGTCCGAACTCGACGAACATCTCGCGGGCCGCCGTCACGATCCGCTCGCGGTTGCGCAGGGCGTCGGCCCGCGGGCGGGGTACGCGGCGGGCGGGCGCGGAATCGGCGACGGTGCTGGTCACGCCACGACCTCCTCTGAGAGTCATTCGGGGGCATCCGGGGAAGGACTCCCCACTTCGCTGAACACAGTCATAAACGGGGACCCAGTCCCCGGTTATTTCCCCGCAAGGCTGTGACCTGGGTCACATCCCCTGTCTCTCCCGGAATACCCACGATCGGGCCACCCGGCGCGCGCGCCGGAAGCACTCGTCACAGAGTGATCGCACAGCGCGGCCCCGCGATGACCGGAGGGGGCCGCGCCGCCGACCTGCCCCCACCGGAGAGGCGCCCGTATGCAGCACCCCCGACGACGGATACGCAGACCCGTCGCCCTGGCCGCGACCACGGCGCTCTCCCTCACGCTGCTCGCCTCCGCGAGCACCACCCTCCCGGGGCCCGCCCCGGCCTCGGCCGGCCCGGTGGCCGCCGCGCCCGGTGGCGCCCAGCTGGGGCCGTGCCGCATCGCCACCACGATGGGCGTGCAGATGTCGGAGGGGCTGCCCACGGCCCCCGGGTACGTGCGCTCCACGGGCCAGGTCAGGGCCCTGAACCTGATGGTCGACTTCCCCGACGCCCCCGGCGACGGCACGGCGATGGGACGCTTCCGTGAGTTCTTCCCGCAGACCGCCGAGTGGTTCCGCACCAGTTCGTACGGGCGGCTGCACTACCAGGCCGAGGCTCCGATACCCGACTGGCTGCGGATGCCCAAGGCGTTCTCGGCGTACGGGATCGAGCGCGGCTCACCGTACGAACCGGGCTACCGCTCCCTCGTCGAGGACATCGTGAAAACGGCCGACCCGAAGGTGGACTTCAGCGCGTACGACCTGGTCAACGTCCTCGTCACACCGAACGCCGGGCCCTCCGCCCTGGACACCGTCCTCTCCGTGACCTTCTCCGGAAACGACGACGCCCCGTACGCGGACGGTGTGCCGCTCGCCAACACGTCCTTCGTCTACAGCCGTCAGGACGACGGCTCCGGAAACTTCGCGGAGACCGGCTACCGGGTCCTTCCGCACGAGAACGGGCACGTCTTCGGCCTGCCCGATCTGTACACCTCGGACGGCGGCGGGACCGTCGGGCACTGGGACATCATGTCCGAGGACTGGGGAGCCAACAACGACCTGCTCGGCTGGCACAAGTGGAAGCTGGGCTGGCTCGACAACGACCAGGTCGGGTGCGCGTCCGGCCCCGGCACCGGCGACTACACGCTCACCCCGCTGGCGGTCGCGGGCGGCCCCAAGCTCGCGTTCGTCCCGCTCTCCGACACGTCGGGGTACGCGGTCGAGGTCCGCAGCAAGGACGGCAACGACGAGGCGGTCTGCGAACCGGGCGTCCTGGTCTACCGGGTGGAGTCCGACGTCGACACCGGCCACGGCCCGGTGACCGTCTCCGACAGCGAGCACGCGAGCGGCGGCTGCACGCGGCGCGCGAACGTCCACGCGGAACTGTCGGACGCGCCGTACCGCGCCGGCGAAACGTTCACGGACCGCGTCAACGGCATACGGATCAGCGTGCTCGACGAGGACGAGGGCGGCACGTACCGGGTCCGGATCACGCGCAGCTGAGGAGCCGCTCGCCGCTGACGGGATGCTCGCCGCCGGCGGGGCCGCTCGCCGCTGGTGGGACTGGTCGCCGCCGGTGGGACTGGTCGGGCAACCGATGCCGACGGAGCTGCTCGCCGCCGGCGGGGCTGGTCGCCACGACGGGGCGGGGCGGGGCGGGCGACGCTGACGGGGCGGGGCGGGCGACCGGCCGCCGACGCCTCACCCGCCGCCGAACAGGCTGCCCCGCAGCTCCCGCTTGAGGAGCTTCCCGGTCGGGTTCCGGGGCAGTTCCTCCTCGCGTACGAGGACATGCGCGGGCACCTTGAAGCCGGCGAGGCGCGCGCCCACGTGGGCGCGCAGCTCGTCGGCGCCGACGGCGGCGCCGGGCCGCAGCCGGACGACGGCCGCGACCTCCTCGCCCAGGAGCGGGTGCGGTACGCCCAGGACGGCGGCGTCGACGACGTCCGGGTGCTGCTGCAGCACGCCCTCGACCTCGACGCAGTACACGTTCTCGCCGCCCCGGATCACCATGTCGGTGAGCCGGTCGACGATGCTGACCCGCCCGTCCGCGTCCACGCGCGCGAGGTCCCCGGTCCGGAACCACCCGTCCTCGGAGAACGCGGCGCGGGTCGCCTCCTCGTCGCCCCAGTAACCACGGACGAGGGACTGCCCGCGCAGCCACAGCTCGCCGACGCCCTCGGCGTCGGGACGGTCGATCCGCACCTCGGTGACGGGCGTCGGGCGGCCGACGCTGCCGGGGTGGGCGCGGTACTCGGCGCCGACGTTGGACAGGACCCCGCCGCTGGTCTCGGTGAGCCCGTAGCCGTTGCGGGGTTCGAGCCGCTCCCCGTATCCGGCGGTGATCCCGTCGACGATGCCGGGCGGGGCTGCGGCGCCGCCGGTGCTGAGCAGGGTCAGGCTTTCGAGCGGGTCGCCGGTGGCGCGGGCGAGGTCGAGCAGCTGGAGGGCGGTGGTGGGGACGCCCGCGTAGTGGGTGACGCGGTGCTCCCGGATCAGGTCGAGGGCCCGGCCGGCGTCCCACTTCCGCATCATGACCAGGGTGCCGCCGGCCGCCATCACCCCGTAGAAGGAGGTGAAGGCGGCCACGTGGAAGAAGGGGAACGTGGTCAGCGACACGGGTGCGGGCCCCGTCCCGGGCACGTCCCCGCGCGCGAGGGCCGCGGCGGCGGCGAAGTACCGCGGGTTCATGGCGGCCCCGGCCTGCGCGAGCTGGGTGGCGACGGCGCCCTTGGGCCGCCCGGTGGTGCCGGAGGTGTAGATGATGGTGGCGTCGTGCTCGGGCAGGACGTCGACGTCGGGCGGCCCGAGGTGCGGATCGGTGTCGGGGACGTACGCCTCGAAGCCCTCTTCGGGCTCTCCCTGGAAGACGATCCCGGGCACCTGGTTCCGGGCGGCCCACTCCCGTACCCGGCCGACCCGCTCCCCGTCCACGAGGAGTACGCCGGGAGCGCAGTCGTCCAGGGCGTACGTGAATTCGTCCTCGGTCCACCAGGCGTTGAGGGGTACGGCGACGAGCCCGGCGAGCTGGGCGGCCCAGAAGGCGACCTGCCACTCGGGATGGTTCCGCATGGCCACCACGGCCCGGTCCCCCGGCCGCAGCCCGTACGCGCCGACGAGCCGCCGCGCGAGCCCGCAGGCGGCGTCGAAGAACTCCCGGTAGGTCGTCCGCCCGTCCTCGGACACGAGGAACACCTGGTCCCCGTAGCCCCAGACGACCTCGACGAACTCCCGGAGGGTCCGCGGCCCGGAGGCGTACATCGGCCCAGTGGCGTGCACCGGCCGCCCGGAGGCGGGCACCGGCCCGGAGGCGTACACCCCTTCGCTCACCGCGAAGGGCGCTCCGGGCGCGGTCAGTCGCGCTTCCACCACGGGGGGACCTCCTCGGCGCCTGCTCGCTCTGCGCGGCGACGCTATGTCCCGCCCCCCATCGGGTCAACCCCGTGCGGTTCCGGCTCCCCCAAGAGCCGGAACCGCCTCCTCAGACGTAGCGGGCGGCCAGGCGCCGCCGGGCGGGCTCCGTCACGTCGGGGACGACGCCCGCACCCGTGCCCGGGGTCCCGTCCCAGGCGCGGATCTTGGCAGCGACCCGCGCCAGACGCGGGTCGCCCGGCTTCACGGCGAGGTAGAACAGGCCCTCGTAGGGGCGCCGGTCGTCGCCGCCCCAGCGGACCACGCCCTCGGTGTCGGCGACGATGTCGCGGATGACCAGGAGCCGGCCCGCCGTGAAGGCGCCCCGCGCACCCGCCGGATAGGAGCCCGGGCGGATGACGACGGCGGTGCCGGAGGCCTGGTTCGACTCGGGGCGCCGGCTGTCCCGTACGGCCGTGGGCGCCACCCAGCCCTCGAGTACGCCCGGCTCGTCCCGGCCGAGCGTGTCCACCTCGTAGTGGAAGCGACGGACGACGTGGACGAGGAGCGCCTCGGCGTCGCCCGCGCGCACCGCGACGTCCAGGCCGGTACCGGGTACGGAGCGGGTGACGATGTCGCCGTCCGCGTCGACGGCCTTCTGCATCTCCCAGCCGTTGGCGGACGGGCGGCCGGTGTCGAGCCGGCGGCGCCGGGCTTCGGCCCGCCGGAGCGCCTCCTTCAGCGCGTCGTTCCTGAGGGGCGCCGGGGTCGCGGCGGCGGCCGGCGTCGCGGCGGCCGCCGGGCTCGCGAGGAGGCCGGTGGTGGTGATGCTCGCGGCGGCGGTGACGCCCGCGGCGGCGAGGAGGGTGTGTCTGCGGGTGATTCCGGGGTTGCTCAACGGCTCAGCCTTTCTTCCGTGTGAACGTGCGCTGCCTGCGGTGCAGGAGGCCGGAGGCCGTGGCGCCCGCGAGCGCGAGCAGCAGCAGAACGGTGAGGAGCGGATTGATGTAGTCGGGAACGACGACGTTGTAGTCGTGGCCGTCCGGCGTCTCGCAGACGAGCCGCAGCGGGACGAAGTCCCCGCGTAGACCCACGAGTTCGGGCACTCCGGCGGGGCGCAGCAGTTCGCACCGCTCGGCCTGCTCCTGCTCGTCCGTGAGGAGGACGTGGAGGAGCCCCCACAGATAGAGGGCGGCTCCCGCGGCGACGGCGGCCAGGGACACGTCCCGCCAGACCCGGGCCGGGGTGTAGCGGCGGAAGGTGTCCGGCGCGAGCCGCGAGCCCAGGTACACGGTGAGACCCATGAGGGTCGCCGCTCCGGCGAGCAGGGCGATGAACAGCCCGCCGATGTCGTGCCCCCGCCAGGGGTCGGACGCCATGACCACGACCACGTCCCGTCAGCCCCCGCGGACGATGCGGTTGTACTTCTCGAAGATGGCGTAGAGCGGCATCCGCTCCTGCGCGTGCGCCTCCGCCAGGGGGCCGAAGCCCTGGTAGCGGCGCAGGACCTGGAAGATCTCGGCGTCGGTGTAGTCGAGGGCGGGCCGGCGGATCGGGGTCTCCGCGTGGTCCCCGGCCTTTCCGTCGGCCGCCCATATGTGCAGGTGCGGGACGGTGCTCACGTTGAACACGTTGTCCTGGTTCACCTTCTGCCACATGGCCCAACGGTCGCTGTTGGAGGTCGAGTCGAGGATGTCGCCCTCCAGGAGCCCCGCGCGGATCGAGTTGTTCCTCGACAGGATGCACGTACGGCCGGAGATCTTGGCGATACCGGTGCTGCTGTCGACGACGTTCTTGACGACGGGCAGGTCCTTGCCCCAGTCCGGGATGACCCCGGTGTGGTACATGACGACGCTCGCGTCCTCCACCACGTCCTTGTAGCTGTAGTGGCAGAACTCCCAGAAGGCGGACGTCTGGATCAGCGCCTTGCGCATGCGGTAGCGGCGCGACGCCGAGGTGATCGCGGCATCGTGCACCAGGATCGTTTCGAGGCACTCCGCCAGGGTGTAGATGCGCCCCGTGCCTCCGGGCTTGCCGATCGAGTCCATGTAGTCCTGGATCTCCTTCTGCAGGGAGGACCGCAGGGAGATGTCGAAACCGGTGTCCATCTTCTGGGCGGGCGAGGGGTAGAAGTCGCCCTGGCCGGTGTCCCGCCCGGAGACGATGTTGTTGTCGATCTCGATCCGGCCGTCACCGGAGCCGACCCACTTGGTGACGATCTGGTCGAACGCCCAGTTCTCGGGCATCGCGTAGCCGAGGTTGCCGGAGAAACCGGAGGACATGTCAGAGACGAAGCTGGTCTCCGCGTAGCCCGCCGAGGAGACCCGGGCGCAGGCGTTGCGCGGGCCGTAGACCCCGATCCTGTACGGGCTGCCCAGCCGGTTCATCTGATCCCTGACGCTCTTGAAGTACGGCAGGATGTGCGAGCTCACCTCGTCGTTCACCGCGTCGTAGTCGACGGCGAAGTAGATGCGCGAGCCCGGCTTGAAGCCGTGCTCCTCCGCCTTGAACGCGGCGTTCATACAGTCCGCGACGCCCTGCGCGACGCTGTAGTAGTCGACCGAGCGCGCCCACGTCTGGTAGATCGGGAAGCAGCGCATACCGGCCGCCTTGATGGTCTCCAGCTCGCCGGGCTGGATCTCCTTCTCCGGCAGGTCCGTCGTCGACGGGTTGTAGAGGTAGCGCCCGACGATCGTGTAGCCGGCGGCCTTCAGGGCCTGGGCGCGGGCCGGGGTGATCTTGGTGACGCCGTCGCAGGCCGCGCCCTGGCGGGTCTGGTCGCCGTACGAGACCAGCAGGGACGACCAGGTGGGGAAGTCGCCCTGCCCGTTGGCGGCGAGCTTCATGAACGACTGGAAGGTGCTGACGCTGCTCGCCAGCGAGGAGCTGTACGAGGAGGAGAAGGACACCGGCCGCTTGTTGAGCACCATGGCGGCGGTGAAGAGCTGCACCCACACGCCGGAGGCACCGGTGGACAGGGTGTGGCTCTTGAGGCCCGCCTGGGTCCCGGGGCCGAAGGCGCCGTTGGCGACACCGTCGGCCATGCCCAGCTCGTACTGGACGGCCAGGAGCATCGACTTGGCGACGTCACGGGAGTGGTGACCGTCGCAGGGGATGACGTAGTAGTCCTTGCGCAGGACGTAACGGCCGTTCAGCCACTGCTGGATGGACCGGACGGTGTCCGAGCCGTCGTTGACGGTGACGTAGGCGTCCATGTTGAACAGGCCCTTGATCACCTTGGGCCACAGGGAGCTGCCGGGGTACGTGCCGCTGACGCCCATGTTGGCGTTCAGCTGCGCCACCGCGGCCTTGACGCGGGAGTTGTAGGTCCCGTCGATGTCACCGCCGTCGTAGCCCTTGCAGTAGAGGGCCGACTGGATGATCCGGCAGAAGTTCGCCGACGGCACCGTGGTCTCGTCGACCTTGCCGTACTTCTCCCCCAGGGCCGCGAGCGTGCCCGGGCCGAAGCTGTTCGAGAGGGACGAGATGCCCATCTCGTACTGCAGGGCACGGGTGAGGGCGTACATCACCGTCCACCCCGTGCGGCCGTTCTCCTCCAGCTTGGAAATACCGAGGGTGGCGCCATTCCCGTACGTCACGTTGATGAATCTCTGGGCGCGCTGCACCATCTCGTCGGCCATTGAGTTCCTTCCCATGCGATCGGAGAGGTCGGGGACGGAAAAGACGCCGGCACACGTCTGGCCGCCGCGTCTGGTCGCTCTCGGCACCAGGGGGCGCGCGGACGCCCGAACGGCCCCGATCGCGGAATTCCGTCCGCCGGATCACCGTCGGACCGCATGTCCGAAACCCCCCACCCCGCCCCGCACCGAGGGCCCCCTGAGGCCCTCGCCAGGAACCTAATTCATCGGTCGGACACGAGAAAGATCTTTATCCCGGAGGGAACACCACGCCCGGACGGCGGGAATCACCAGGAGTGACGCGAGACCGAAGGGGGTGAGGTCGATATTCGGCCATGCGGCCAGGAAATGAGTACCGGTACGCGTTTCGGCCCGACCGGATAGCCCTCTCGCGTACGGCGAGACACCGACGAGACGCTCGGCGCTGCTTTACCATTGCTTTACTTCGACCGATTACGGCCGCAGCGGCAGTCCACTTCCAGTCATTCCACTCCGCCGCGTCCACACGGGGAGTGATTCATTCCGGCGCGAACGATGCGGGATCGACGACGCGCCACTGTGCGGTGGATCACAGCCGGCCTGCCGTCGGACGGCGTGGCGCCGCCGCGGCGAGGACCCGTCGGCGCTCCACTGCACCCCATGGCGACTCATGGCGCACGATGGCCCTCCATGGCGCCCCCCTGGCGCACAGTGGCGCCAGAGAACTTGCAATGGCGCCACGGTGGTGCCACTATTGCGTCATGGACCTCACCCCGTACGTGGACAATCTCCGCCATGAGCTCGGCGTGGCCGCCCAGGCGGGCGGCGACGAAGCGCGCGCCCTGGCCGACCGGCTCACCGGACAGCTCGAGTCGGCCGCCCGGCTGACGCTCCTCAACGCCCTGTCCGACGCGATGGACGAGATCACCCGTGACCTCGCGCCCGGCTCGGTCGACCTGCGGCTGCGCGGTCTGAACCCCGAGTTCGTGGTGACCGCACCGCCCGCCGCCGACCTCTTCGAGGAGGCCGAGACCGCACTGCCGGCCCCGCCGCCCCCGGTCGCGGCCCCCGCGGAGGCAGAGGACGGCGCCACCTCGCGCATCAACTTCCGGCCGCCGGCCCAGCTCAAGATCCGGGTCGAGGAGGCCGCGGGCCGCGAGGGGCTCTCGGTCAATGCCTGGCTCGTCCGGGCCGTGACCGCCGCCCTCGAACCCGGCAGCGCGGCGGGTCGCACCCGGAAGGGCACGACGGGCCTGGGCCCGGCCGTCGGTCAGGGCTTCACGGGCTGGGTCCGCTAGGGCTGGGTCCGCCGGGCTGGGTCCGCCAGCCGTCCCCGAGCGCCCAGGCGCCCCCAGCACCTCACTCGTCACTGCCGCACCGAGGCACGTCACCCGAGCACTTACCTCTCCTCAGTCAAAGGACGGCACAGCCATGCCTACGTTCGAAACCCCCGAGCGCCTCTCCGCCACCGTCGAGATCGAGATCGGCCGGGCCCGGATCGTCGCGGGCAAGCGCACCGACACCGTGGTCGAAGTGACGCCGAGCGACCCCGGCGACAAGCTCGACGTCCAGGCCGCCGCGGAGACCAAGGTCACCTGCTCGGGCGGAAAGCTGCTGGTCAAGGGCCCCAAGAAGCGCTCGCTCTTCGGCAAGATCGGCGCGGTCGACGTGACCGTCGAGCTGCCCGCCGGCTCGGACCTGACCTGCACCACGGGCCTCGGCGAGCTGACCTGCGAGGGCCTGTTCGGCGTCTGCCGTCTCACCACCGCCGCCGGCGACATCCAGCTGGAAGAGGCCACGACCGTACGGCTGAAGACCTCGCACGGCGACATCCTCGTCGACAGCACGACCGGCGAGACGGAGATCCACGGCTCCGGCCGCGTACGGATCGGCAGGATCGACGGGCCGGCGACCATCAGGAACCTCAACGGCGAGACCGCGGTCGGCGAGATCACCGGCGAGCTGAAGGTGAACTCGTCCAACGGACCCATCAGCGTGGGACGTACGGAGTCCTCGGTCACCGCCAAGACCGCCAGCGGTGCCATCCGCCTCGGTGAGGTCGTCCGCGGCCGGATCACGCTCGACTCCGCCGCCGGGGGCCTCGAAGTCGGCATCGCCGAGGGAACCGCGGCCTGGCTCGACGTACGGTCCACGGCCGGGCGCGTACGCAATGAGCTGGGTACGGCGGAAGGCCCGGGCCAGTCCGAGGAGACGGTCGAGGTCCGCGGCCGCACGAGCGTCGGCGACATCGTCATCCGCCGCGCGTAAGCGAGCGCTACGTAGACGAGCGCCGCGGCGAGGCGCGCCGCACAGCCCGAGCCGGACCGAGGCCCGGTCGGGCCCAGTCGGGGCCTAGTCGGGCCCGATCAGGGGCTAGGGGGCCCAGTCAGGGCCTAGTCGGGCCCGATCACGGGCTAGTCGGCCCGGTCAGAGCCTAGTTGGGCCCGATCAGGGCCTAGTCGGCCCGGTCAGGGCCAGTTGGAACCGAAGCGTCGACACGGCGCGCGCATCGAGGGGGACGGAGAGCCCGATGGACCGCGGATCACAGACCAGCGCCACCGGCGCGCCCGGAACCTCCAGTGCCCCCAGCACCCCCAATACCCCTGGCGCCTTAGCCTCCTTCGTCCGCTTCGCGATATTCGGCGGCGGAGTCGGCCTCACCTCCAGCGCTGCCGTCGCCCTGCTCACCGCCTTCCTGCCGTTCGCCCTCGCCAACGCGCTGGTCTCGGTGGTCTCGACGATCCTCGCGACCGAGCTGCACGCCCGGTTCACCTTCGCGTCGGGGCCCCGGCCCGCCGGGCACGGCCTGCTGCGCTGCGGCCTCCGCCACCACCTGCAGTCCGCCGGAACGGCCGCCGCCGCCTTCTCCGTGACCACCCTCGCGATGCTCGTCCTGCACGCCTTCGCGAGCGCGCCCGGTCTCGCCGTCGAGCAGACCGTCTACCTCTCGGCCTCGGCCCTCGCCGGCGTCGGCCGCTTCCTCGCGCTGCGCCTGTACGTCTTCGCCACCGCCCGTGAGCAGCCCGCCCCGGTCGCCCTCGACCTCCACCGGGTCCCGACCCGCCGCGAACTGCTCACCACCGCGTCCTGAGCCGCCGCGAACTGCTCACCACCGCGTCCTGAGCCGCGCCGGAGCGGTGGCGAAGCCCGCCCCGCACCTCTCGCGCAATCACCCCGCACCACGCATGCGCCGCCATGGCGCCATGGCGTGCTGCCGCCCTGCGCCGAATGACCGCCCCCCTGATCACCACAACTGATCACCACGACTGATCACCACGACCACCGGGAGCCCCACCGTGGCTACGTTCCTTTCCAGACTGGGCCGCCTCGCCTTTCGCCGCCGGGGGGTGATGCTGCTGCTCTGGCTGCTGGTCTTCGGCGGCATGGGCTTCGCCGCCTCGGCCGCGCCTCCACCGCCCGCCGACACGTTCTCGATGCCGGGCACCGAGTCGCAGGAGGCCTTCGACCTGCTGACCGAGAAGTTCCCGGACGCGAGCGTCGACGGCGCCAGCGCCCGGGTCGTCGTCCGGGCCCCGGCGGGCGCGAAGATCACGACGCCCTCGACGCGGATCGTGGTCGAGCGCCTCGTCGCCGAGCTGGGGACCTCGTCCCCGCAGGTGGTGGCCGTCGCCGACCCGTACAAAACCCCCGCCGTCAGCATCAGCAAGGACGAGACGACCGCCTACATGGTGGTGACGTACAAGGTCCCCGCGATGGAGGTCGACGACAAGGCGCACGACGCGCTCGACGCGGCCACCGCACAGGCCCGCGAGGCGGGGCTGACCGTCGAGGCCGGCGGTGACGCCGTGAAGATCGAGCAGGCCATGGGCGGCACCGGCGAGCAGATCGTCATCCTGGTCTCCGCGATCGTCCTCGTTCTGACCTTCGGTTCGATGATCGCGGCCGGAATGCCGCTGATCACCGCTCTGATCGGCGTCGGTATCGGCATCTCGGGCATCACGGCCCTCGGCTCCACGCTGGGCCTCTCCGGCACCACCTCGACCCTCGCGATGATGATCGGCCTCGCGGTCGGCATCGACTACGCGCTGTTCATCGTGTCCCGTTTCCGCGCCGAGCGGGCCGAAGGCCGTACCCCCGAGGAGGCCGCGGGACGGGCCGTCGGCACGGCGGGCTCGGCCGTCGTCTTCGCCGGTCTCACGGTCATCGTCGCCCTCGCCGGGCTCGCCGTGGTGAACATCCCGATGCTCACCAAGATGGGCCTCGCCGCGGCCGGCACCGTCGCCGTCTCCGTACTCGTCGCGATCACGCTGGTCCCCGCCCTCCTCGGCCTCGCGCCGGTCAAGGTGATGGCCCGCAAGGGACGTCTGCGGTACGCCGTCAAGCCGCTGTCGGACCGCCAGCGACGCAGGGCCGCCAAGCACGAGGCGAAGCTCGCCGGGAAGACCCGGCCCAACCTGGGTTCCCGCTGGGCCGGTTACGTCCTGCGGCACCCCGTGGCCGTCCTGCTCGTCGGCGTGGTCGGCCTCGGCACGATCGCCGTACCGGCGGCGAGCCTGGAGCTCGGCCTGCCGGGCGAGGGCCAGATGTCGACGCAGACCACCCAGCGCAAGGCGTACGACCTGCTCTCGGAGTCCTTCGGTCCCGGGTTCAACGGCCCGCTGATGGTCACCGTGCAGACCGAGGCCACCAACGCCGCCAATGCCACCAAGGGCACCAAGGACGCCAAGACCGTCGGCGACGAGATCGGCAAGGTCCTCGCGAAGACGCCCGGCGTGGCCTCGGTCTCCCCGGCCACCGCCAACAAGGCGGGCGACACCGCGATCCTCAACGTCATCCCGGAGAGCGGCCCGACCGAGAAGAAGACCGAGGATCTGGTCCACGCACTCCGCGAGGCCGCCGGCGACCTGGAGCGGAGCACCGCGTCCCGGATCCTCGTGACCGGCCAGACGGCCATGTTCATCGACTTCTCACAGACCCTCGACGACGCACTCCTGCCCTACCTGGGCCTGGTCGTGGGCCTCGCCTTCCTGCTCCTGATGGTGGTCTTCCGCTCGATCCTGGTCCCGCTCAAGGCGGCCCTCGGCTTCCTGCTCTCGGTGGCCGCGGCCCTGGGCGCCGTCGTGGCGGTCTTCCAGTGGGGCTGGCTCGCCGACGTCTTCGGCATCGACGCACCGGGCCCGATCATGAGCACGATGCCGATCTTCATGATCGGCGTGGTCTTCGGCCTCGCGATGGACTACGAGGTCTTCCTGGTCAGCCGGATGCGCGAGTCGTACGCCCACGGCGCACGCCCGGCCGAAGCGGTCGTCGACGGCTTCCGCTACGGGGGCCGGGTGGTCAGCGCGGCCGCGGTCATCATGATGAGCGTCTTCTCCGGCTTCATCGTGGAGGACAACGACTTCGTGAAGATGATCGGCTTCGCCCTCGCGATCGCGGTCTTCTTCGACGCCTTCGTGGTCCGCATGGCGCTCGTGCCCGCGCTCTTCGCCCTGCTCGGCAAGTCCGCCTGGTGGCTGCCGAGGTGGCTGGACCGGATCCTGCCCCGGGTGGACGTCGAGGGCGAGAAGCTCGCACAGGCGGAGACGACACCCCGCTCACAGCGGGACCGCACGCTGGTCGGCTGAGCCCCTGGCAACCCCTGGTAGCCCCTCGCAGCCCCGACGACAGGCGCCCCATCGCGCCGGCTCAGGCCGGCCCGGTGGGGCGCCTTGCGTTGCCCGCGGCTGAACCCACCGCCGTACGGACGAAGCAAAATCGCAGGCCAGAGCGGTACGGCGCCACATGGCGACACACAAGGACAGTGATGGCGCCACAATGACTCGACATGGCGCCACTCCTGTGCCACGATGATGGCGCAAGCGCGGCACGGAATGGCGCCACTCCAGCGCCAAGCCGGCCGGCTCACCGACCTCCGCTCCCCACCGACCTCCACTCCCACCGCCCCCGCCCCGGACTCCCCGGAAGAGAGAGGCCCGCCCACCATGAACACCGCGAACCCCGCGAACACCGCGACCACAGCGGCCACCAGCACGCGCTCCGCGGCGATCTCCGCGACCGGCCTGCGCAAGTCGTACGGCGACAAGGTGGTGCTCGACGGCATCGACCTGCGGATCCCCGAGGGCACGATCTTCGCCCTGCTCGGCCCCAACGGCGCCGGCAAGACGACGACGGTCGAGATCCTCTCCACGCTGATCACGGCCGACGGGGGCCAGGCCCACATCGCGGGCCACGACGTGAAGGCCGACGCGGGCTCGGTACGCCGCCTGATCGGCGTCACCGGCCAGTTCGCCGCCGTCGACGGGCTGCTCACCGCCGAGGAGAACCTGCTCCTCATGGCCGACCTGTACCACCTGAGCCGCAGCGAGGGCCGGCGCCGTACCGCCGAGCTCCTGGAGCGGTTCGACCTGACCGAGGCGGCCCGCAAGAACGTCGCCACCTTCTCCGGCGGCATGCGCCGCAAGCTGGACCTGGCGATGACCCTGGTCGGCCGGCCGCGGATCATCTTCCTCGACGAGCCGACCACGGGCCTCGACCCGCGCAGCCGTCGCGACATGTGGGAGCTGATCAGGGACCTGGTCACGGAGCAGGGCGTGACCATCTTCCTCACCACGCAGTACCTGGAAGAGGCCGACCACCTCGCCGACCGCATCGCGGTGCTCGACCACGGCAAGCTCGTCGCCGAAGGCACGGCGGAGGAGCTGAAGCGGCTGATCCCCGGCGGGTACGTCCGCGTCCAGTTCGCCGACGAGGCCCACCTCACGTCGGCGGCCGCGATCTTCGGCATCGCGACCGTCGACAACGAGGCGCTCGCCCTCCAGATCCCCAGCGACGGCTCGGTCACCAACCTCCGCGCCATTCTCGACGCCCTCGACAACAGCGGGGTCCAGGCCGAGTCGCTGACCGTGCACACCCCCGACCTGGACGACGTCTTCCTCACCCTCACGGGCAGGCAGAACGCCCCGACGGTCCCCGCCCCGTCCACCGCCACCACGACCACCGCCGCCACCACCCAGAAGGAGTCGACCCGATGAGCACCGCGACCCTCGCCCCGGCCAAGCCCGCCGAGCCCACCCGCTCGTACGCCCTGCGCGACTCCATGACGATGCTGCGGCGCAACATCAAGCACATGCAGCGCTACCCGTCGATGACCATCTCGATCCTCGTGATGCCGCTCCTGATGCTGCTGCTGTTCGTGTACGTCTTCGGCGGCGCGCTCGGCGCCGGCATCGGAGCGGGCGGCGACCGCGGCGACTACATCAACTACCTGGTGCCCGGCATCATCCTGATGGCCGCGACCTCGGGGGCCGTCGCGACGGCCGTGTCGGTCTGCACCGACATGACGGAAGGCATCGTCAACCGCTTCCGTACGATGTCGATCTCCCGCGGCTCCATCCTCACGGGCCATGTCATGGGCAGCGTCCTCCAGGTCGCGGCGGTCCTGATCCTGATCACCGGCGTCTCTCTGGCGATCGGCTTCAGGCCCAACGCCTCGGCCGTCGAGTGGGCGTCCGCCGCGGGCCTGCTCCTCTTCCTGGCCTTCGGCATGGCCTGGCTGTCCGCCGCGATGGGCATGGGTGCCAAGACCGTCGAGTCCGCGAGCAACGCCCCGCTGCCGCTGACCTTCCTGCCCTTCCTCGGCAGCGCGGTCGTCCCCCCGGACTCCATGCCGACGGCCCTGCGCTGGTTCGCCGAGTACCAGCCCTTCACCCCGATCAACGAGACCCTGCGCGGCCTGCTGCTCGGCACGGAGATCGGCAACGCCGGCTGGATCGCCCTGGCCTGGTGCACAGGCCTCGCCGCACTCGGCTACCTCTGGTCCCGCTCGGCCTTCAACCGCGAGGTCACCCGCTGACCCCGACGGCCGGACACAACGGCCGGACACGACGAAGGGGCGGCACCGGAACGATTCCGGGAGCCGCCCCTTCGCAACGACGGATCACCTCAGCACGTCCCCACGACCGTCCGCTACGCTGTCTCCGTCCGCCTTCGTAGCTCAGGGGATAGAGCACCGCTCTCCTAAAGCGGGTGTCGCAGGTTCGAATCCTGCCGGGGGCACAAGCGAGAAGACCATCTGGTGGTATCACCAGGTGGTCTTTGTCGTGTCACTGCGCAGCGCGTAGCCGACCGGAGGTGGGCCTCATGGGGTTGTTGCCGTTTGTCGACGAGCATGCCGTGGTCGTGGACGCCGGGCGGGACGAGGTGTGGCGGCGGCTGCTGGTCGGGGTGGAGCGTTCGCTCTCCCAGGCGGGCGGGGCGCGGTACGTGCGGCTCGTGCGGGGGGTTCCTCGTGTGCCCGGTGGGCCCCGGCCGCTCGCCGAAGGGTCGGAGTTTCCCGGGTTCCGTGTTGCCGGGGTCGTACCGGGGCGGGAGCTGGCCCTGGAGGGCCGGCACCGGTTCTCCACGTACAGCCTGGGCTTCCGGATCGAGGAGCTGACGGACGGGCGCTGCCGGCTGCGTGCCGAGACCCGCGCCGCGTTCCCCGGCGCGGCCGGGCGGGTCTACCGGCTCCTCGTCATCGTGAGCGGTGGGCACGCGTTCGCCATGCGGCGGATGCTCGCCGGATACCAGCACCCGTGACAGCGCCTACGGGTCAGCGGAGTTCTTCCGGGCACGGCGTGCCCCGGGAGAGCTTGTACGGGGCCGCCAGGCGGTAGACGCCGGGTTTCGGGGCGAGGAGTTCCGTCCATTCGTCGCCCTCCGCGTCCGCCTCCGCCTTGAAGAGGCAGCCCTCTTCGTTGGCGAAGACCTTCGGGATCTCCGTGTCCGACTCCTCGCGGGCCAGCTTCGACGCCTCCGTCTCCTGCGGGGGTTCGAGCTTGCCGCCGTTCTCGTCGACCAGGGCCAGCCACGGGGAGTACGGAACCCGGATGAGGACCCGGCCGGGGGTTCCGACGCGGATCACGACCTCGTTCTCCTCCGCGCTCTGCACCTCGGCCGGCGGGTTCGCGAGGGGGGTCGGGTTCGCGACCTCGTACAGGCGCCAGTTCTCGTCCGACCAGACCTGCTTCAGGTACGGCAGGCCCTCGCCGACGAGCTCCGCCTCCTGCTCGGCGCCCGAGTCGGGGGCGCCGGTCGGCAGGACCACGTAGTGGACGGCCCAGCGGTCCAGCCACTCCTCGTAGTTCACGGCGTTCAGGGTGTCGTCGTAGAAGAGCGGGTTGCGCTCCATGTCCGCCTGGCGGTTCCAGCCCCGCGCCAGGTTGATGTACGGGCTCAGCGCCGAGGACTCGCGGTGGCTGGACGCCGGTACGACCTCCACCCGCGCCTTGCGCGCGTCCCGCACCTGGAGCTGGTTGATCAGCGGCGCGAGCTCACGCGCCCAGGAGGCGTCGGGGGCGGTGCGGATCACGTCGTCGACGCCCTTGAAGCCGATCCAGAAGTTCAGGCCGGCGAAGGCGAGCAGCAGCGCGTACCAGCGGCGGGAGCGCGGGGCCGTGTA
Organism: Streptomyces sp. NBC_01077; assembly: GCF_045162855.1. Classification (NCBI taxonomy): domain Bacteria; kingdom Bacillati; phylum Actinomycetota; class Actinomycetes; order Kitasatosporales; family Streptomycetaceae; genus Streptomyces; species Streptomyces sp. NBC_01077. The sequence continues at coordinate 4,360,797 of NZ_CP108669.1, forward strand.
CGGCAGGGCCGCGAGCAGCACGACGCCCGCGAAGAGCATCGGGAGCCGCGAGATGTTCGAGCCGATCTGCGAGTCGATCAGCCAGGTGAGCAGTGTGCCGACCGTGTACACGGCGGCGGCCGTACGGACCGTCCGCCAGTCCCTCGGGACCAGGGCGAAGACCAGTACGCCGAAGAGCAGCGGCAGCGCCGTCGAACCGAAGGCCATCGGCTGCGTGCCCGAGAAGGGGAACAGCCAGGAGGAGAGGGCGACGACCGCCACCGGGGCCAGGCCCAGCGCGTACGCGCCCGGGCGCCGGCGGTTCAGGAAGAGCGCCGCCGCCGCGACCCCCAGGAACAGACCCGCGACCGGGCTGCACGCCGTCGCCAGACCGGCGAGCGGCGCCGCCACCGCGGCCTTCGCCCAGCGCTTGCGGCGCCAGCGGTGCGGCCAGCAGAACACGGCCGCGACCGCGCCGACCGCGAACATCATGCCGAGGCCGAACGTCACCCGCCCCGACAGCGCGTTGCAGAGGAACGCGAAGACGCCCGCGATCGAGCAGGCGAGTGGGTTACGGACCGCACGCACCCGCACCAGGATCAGCGCGGTCAGCGCGGCCGACAGCGTCCCGGCGACCATCATCGTGCTGCGCACGCCGAGCAGCGACATCAGGTACGGCGACACGACGCTGTACGAGACCGGGTGCATCCCGCCGTACCAGGCCAGGTTGTACGCCGAGTCCGGGTGCCGTCCGACGAACTCGGCCCACGCGTCCTGCGCCGCCAGATCGCCGCCGCTGTTCGCGAAGAAGAAGAACCACAGGATGTGGGTGACGGCCGCGAGCCCGGTGGCCGCCATGACCGTGTAGCGGCGCTTCCGCCGCGGGGCCGGGGCCGGGGCGATGGACGCCGGGGCCGGCCGCTGCGCCGGGAGCACTATTCGCGCGAGCGAATCACGAGGCGCGTCGACGTCAGCATCGGCGCCGGTATCGGTATCGATATCGGCGCCAGCGTTGGCGTTGGCGTTGGCGTTGGCATCGGCGCCGACATCGGACTCGGCGGAGGAGTCAGGGGCGGAGTCCGCGCGGTCGGCGCGTGTCGGCTCGGGCCGTGTCGGCTCGGCGCGTGTCGGCTCGGCGGTGGTCACTGCGGCCCTTTCCCGTGCTGCCCGTCTCGCTTCTCTCGCGTGTGTCACGCGTCGTTCCCGTCCCCCGGAAAACGCTAACAGCTGGGCGCCCCGGAGAACCCGGGGAGCCCAGCCGAGCGGGTGGCTGCTCAGCCCACGCGCGTCAGCCTCTTGTCGAAGCCGGGCTCCACCAGGTCCGCCTGGAGGGCGACCGGGGAGCTGACCTTGCCGGCACCGGTGCCGATCGACACCTGGCCGACGATGTCGCCCGCCTTGCCGGTGTGCGGGACGGCCTTGCCGCCGTCCGTCAGCGCCAGCTTCACCTGGAGGCCCGGCCAGCCGATCGCCTTGAGCTCCTTGGTGGCCACGACCGGCGTCCGGCCGCCGATGCCGTCGTCGATGTAGCCGAGGACCTGGCCCTTGCGGACCACGGCCGCCGAGGTGACGTCGTGCTGGGCCTGCTGGATCAGCTTGTAGCTGTTGTCGATGGCGAGCTGGAGCTTCTCGCCCAGCTGCTCGGCGTCCTTGGCCCCCATCACGATGCCGAGGATGCGGCGGTTCTGGCCGTCGACGACCGTGTTCGCCGACCAGAGCAGGTTGCCGCCGGCCGGGGTGGAGGAGCCGGTCTTGATGCCGCTCACACCCGGCTTCAGCAGGATGTTGTTGTTGTTCTCGATCCGGCCGGGGATGCCGTCCACCGTCACGTTCGGCATGTTCACGATCTCGCGGAACACGTCGTACTGCATGACCGCCTTCGCCAGCTTCAGCTGGTCCTGCGGGGTCGACACGGTGCTGTCGAGCAGACCCGACGGGTCGGTGTACGTGGACTGGGTCATGCCCAGGTCCTTCGCGGCGGCGTTCATCTTCGCGACGAACGCGGCCTCCGAACCGGCGTCCCAGCGGGCGAGCAGCCGCGCCACGTTGTTCGCGGAGGGGATCATGAGGAGCTCGAGAAGCTCCTTCTCCGTGTACGTCTGGCCCTCCTGGACCGCCGCCGTCGACTCGTGCTCCGCCTTGCCCTGATCGGCGGCCTTCTTGTCGATCTCGATCTCGGGGCCCTTCTGGCTCCCCTTGAGCGGGTGGTCGCGGAGGATCACGTACGCCGTCATCGTCTTCGTGACGCTCGCGATCGGGGCCGGCTTCTGCGCCCCGTACGTCCCCATGGAACCGACGCCCTCGACCTCGACGGCGCCCTGACCCTCGGTGGGCCACGGCAGCTTCAGCTCGCCGCCCCCGAAGGTGAAGGTCGGCGCGGCCGAGAGCGTCAGCGCGGGCGGGGGCAGCGGGCGGACCATCTGCACGATCGCAAAGACGATCAGTACGAGCAGGACCAGCGGGGTCCAGATCCGCACCCGTCGCACGGTCGTCCGCAGCGGGGTCGGCGCCGGCGGCGGCGTGTTCGTCAGCTCGGCGAGCAGGTCGAGCGGCGGCAGCGGCGGAAGCGGCTGCTGCCGCGTCCGCTCCGCCTCGACGAGCGCGGGCGCGGGTGCGGGTGCGGGCGCGGACGGCGCCTTCGGCTGTACGGGGGTGGAGGCGGCGGGCTTCGGGGCCTCGGGCGCCTTGGGAGCCTCCTGGGCCTTCTGCTCGGCCGGGATGTCCGCCCGCAACGGCAGGAAGACGCTGGTGCGCTCGCTGTCCGCGTCCCCGGCACCGGCCCCAGTCCCGGTCAGGGAGGGCGGGAGCTTCAGCGCGGTCGTCGGCTGGTCCACGGGCAGCCGGACGGCCTTGAACATGGTCGTCGGCTGGTCGACCGGCTCCTCGTCGAGGTCGTCGACGTCGTCGGCAGCAGCATCGGCGGAGTCGGATACGTCGTCGGCGGGCGTCTCGGTCGCGGGCTTCGCATCCGTCTCAGACTTCCGCGCCGCGAACCAGTCCTCCGTGGAGGACGCGGTGGAGGACGCGGTGGAAGGCGCAGCGGAGGACGCAGCGGACGCCTTCGCCTCGACGGGCTCCTCGTCGGACTCCTCGTCCGCTTCGTCGTCCGTCTCGTCCTCGGGCTCGGGCTCCGGCTCGTCCTCGGGCTCGGTCTCGGCCTCAGCGGACTCGTCCGGCTCCGACTCGTCCTCGTCGGACTCCTCGGCCGCCGCGGGCTCCTCGGGCTCGTCCTTCGCCGCCTCCGGCTCCTCCGCCGTCGCCACCCAGGCCGCCACCGCGGCCTTCAGGCGGTCGCTCTCGGGCTCCGGAGCGGCCGCCGGCGCGTCGTCCTCCGGGGTCCGCGGCGCCAGGGTCTTGAAGACGGCAGTCGGCTGGTCCACCTGGACCGACGAAGCCGACGAAGCCGACGAAGCCGACGCCGACCCCGACGACGAAGCCGGGGAAGAAGAAACCGAAGCCGACGACGAGGCGTCTGACTCATGGAGCACGGAAAGCCGAGGATCCCTGCCGCCGCCGCCCGAGGCCTTCGTCTCCTGAGACGACCCCTGCTGCTCCGCCTTGTCGGGGGACTCGCCCGCCACCGTGCCTCCTCCATGCGTCATGCGTACGTACGGACCATGTACCGGTCCGTGTACCAGTGTCCTGTGTGAACCCCTTGGCCCCCGTGCTAGACGAGAACGACATACCTACTGGTTCCCGGATGAACCACCCAGGCACTCTCGACAGATGAATGTGAGAGGGGTCACCCTGTCATTCATCCACGCGGGGAGGCATGGATGGGCAGGAGCCGCAGAACCATTCCGGAAGAGCTTCTGCTGCTCGCTCTGGACCCGACCACGGGTACCACAGCGCAGCCGCAGTCGCTCGACCTCGGTCTGGCCGGAGCACAGCTAGTGGAGCTGGCGCTGGCAGGCCGGATAGCCCCTGACGGGGATCGTATCGCCGTGGTGATGCCACGGCCGACCGGAGATCCGACACTGGACTCCGCACTGGAACTGCTGCGCAGGCGTGGCAGTCCGGTTCGGGCCGTCCACTGGATCGGCGGACCCCGACTGGGGCTTCGCCAGACGTATCTCTCGCATCTGGAGCGATGCGGCATGGTGCATGCCGTGGAGACCCAGATGTGCGGGGTGTTGCCGACGACTCGCTACCAGGCGACGGAAACGGCGATCAGTCGGGAGATCCGTTCCCGGCTGGACAGTGCGATCCGCACCGGCGTACCGCCGGACCCGCGGACCGCGGCGCTTGCCGCGCTGGCCCACGCGGTCGGTCTCGGGAAGCACCTCTACCCCGGAAACGAAGGACGGTCGTCGCGGTCCCGGCTGCGCGATCTGATCCGACACGACCCGATGGGCGGACTCGTGGCGCACGCCGTGATGGACGTCCAGAACGGTGCGGCGGCACAGCCGCGCCGGAGCGCCGCGGGTGTCCCGGCGCAGCCTCGCGGCAGCATGGCCCGCGCGGCGGCGCACTGAGCACTCCGCACGCACGCAAGGAACCAACCCGGGAGCCGCACAGGTGTGCGGGGCGGTCTGGACGGCCGCCCCGCACACGCGCGTCCCCGATACCCGGCGGCGCATACGTTGTCGTCATTTTCCAGCGCACACCTCGGCTTTGGTGGCAGTCTGCCAAGCGGTAGATACTCACAGCTACGCAGCAGACAGCCGGAGGTGCAGTTTCCGTGGCGTCCAACGTCAATCCCACCGTCAGGCGACGCCGATTGGGCCAGGAGCTGCGCAAGCTCCGGGAAGCGAAGAACATGACGGCCGAGCAGGTCGCCGAGCGTCTTCTCGTTTCCCAGTCCAAGATCAGCCGGCTGGAGAACGGCCGCCGTTCCATCAGTCAGCGCGATGTGCGCGACCTGTGCGGCGTGTACGAGGTCGAGGACGAGCGCATGGTCGACTCGCTCATGCAGATGGCCAAGGACTCGCGCCAGCAGGGCTGGTGGCACGCCTTCGGCGACATCCCGTACAGCGTCTACATCGGTCTGGAGACGGACGCGGAGAGCCTGCGGATGTACGAGCCGCAGATCATCCCCGGACTGCTCCAGACGCACGCGTACGCGGAGGCCGTGATCTCCGGCGCGCTGCCGGAGTCGACGCCCGCGGACATCGACAAGCGGGTCACGGTCCGTACCCGCCGCCAGGAGCGGATCCGGGACGAGGAGCGTCCGCTGCGCCTGTGGGCGGTGATCGACGAGGGTGCGCTGCACCGGATCGTCGGCAGCAGGCAGCTGATGGTGGAGCAACTGGAGCACCTCATCGAGCAGTCGCACCTGCCGCACGTCACCGTGCAGGTGATCCCGTTCGAGATGGGCGCGCATCCGGGGATCAGCGGGCAGTACTCGATCCTGGAGTTCCCGGACACGTCCGACTCCAGCGTCGTCTACATCGAGGGCGTGACGAGCGATCTGTACCTGGAGAAGGCGCAGGACGTCGGCAAGTACAGCGTCATGTACGAGCACCTCAGGGCGCAGGCGCTGAACGTCGAGCAGACCCGCGACTTCATCTCGGAGATGGTGAAGAAGCACGCCAAGGGCTGAGCCGGAGGGCTTTGCGCGCGGGTCCGAAAGCAGCGGGCGCGCGGGTCCGAAAGCAGCGGGGCAGGCACCGTACACCGCGTACTCGCTCCCACGGAAGCTCAGTTGGAATATGCCACTCGGACGTGTGAACGCCGGTCCCGCCGGACGGGACCGGCGAGTAGCGTCGATCACGCCGGCAAGAACGTTGGCGCGAACACATCCACTGGCAGAACCGGAGCTGAGCAGCATGGCGATTATTCAGGGCGGCACGGACACCTGGACGAAGTCCTCCTACTCCGGAGGGAACGGGGCCTGCGTCGAAGTGAAGTCCCCCCTCGTGGCCGCGATCGCGGTGCGGGACTCCAAGGCCCCCGAGGGTCCGTCCCTCTCTTTCGGACCGGGATCGTGGAACGCCTTCGTCGGCCAGGTGAGCAACGGGGCCCTCTGAGCCCCGTCGCTCAAGCCGGCACCACCAGCACTACCGGCACCACCGCACCACCAGCAGCACCAGCAGCACGAAAGAGCCCTCTCGACCGGTCCGCCGTCCTGGCCGAGGGGGCTCGGCCTTTCCCCGTACGTCCCGCCCGCTACCTCAGCTGGTCGACGTACCTGTCCGTCCCCGGCACCGTCGGGATGAACGGCGCCACCAGTTCCACCCGGCCGCCGCCCCCGCCGTCGCCTCCCCCCGCCCCGTCTCCCCCGGCCCCGACCGTGTCCAGGTCGGCGTAGTGCTCCGTCCAGCACTCCCTCGGGTCCCGTTCCAGGAACCACAGCAGGGTCAGCCGGGTGTCGACGCCCTCGACCTGTTTCACGTACGTCATGCGGTCGCCGGGCAGCGGGGTCGGGCGGAAGATCGTGACCATCGCCGTCGGTGAGCCGGCGAGGCGGCGGGGGAGTTCCCTGGTCCGCAGGCGTTCGAGGAGGGCCGCGCGTTCCTCCGGGCCCTCCGTGTCGACGACCTGGAGGATGAGGCCGGCGTAGGGGTGGTCGAGGGCGTGGAAGTCGCGCGGGCCGGCCGCCCCGTCGCGGTAGACGGTCGCCTCGTGGTCCTGGAACGAGGTGAAGACGTGGGTCCGCTCCTGGTGGACGCGGGCGTCGCGGTTGAGCCGTTTGTTGATGCCGACGGTCCACTTCATGTGGTCGTCGTAGCGGCCCTCGGTGATCCAGTACGTGGAGAGGTAGCAGCCCGCGGTGACCGGCCGGGCGACGGCGGACTTCTCCGGGCCGCGCAGTTCCTGGAGTTCGCGGGTGGCGACCCAGCGGCGGCCCGCGTACATCCAGGGCATGGCCATGGCGCCGGCGTAGTAGTGGTCGTCCTCGTACCAGCGGTTGTACGCGTACTCGTGGCCCGGGTGCGGCTCGACCATGGTGATCAGCGCGTGGCCGGGCCGCACCCCGTACGGGCCGACGGACGCCAGCTCCGCGTACGTCTCGCTGCGGGTCTCCTCGCTCACTCTCGTACCTCTTCCCAAGTCGGTGACAGGGACCTACCCTGACGACCACTCTGACGGACCGCCAGATACTTGGCCAGGCTTGAGAGGGGTCCGGATGCTGCTCCAGGGGAAGACGGTCGTCGTGTCGGGTGTCGGAGCCGGACTCGGCCATCGCATCGCCGAGACGGTCGTACGGGACGGGGGCAACGCCGTCCTGGGCGCGCGCACCGAGGCCAACCTCGCCAAGTCCGCCGCCGAGATCGACCCGGAGGGGCGTCGTACGGCGTACCGGCCCACCGACATCACCGACGAGGAGCAGTGCGACGCCCTCGCCGCCCTCGCGACCGAGCGCTTCGGCGGCATCGACGCGGTGGTCCACGTCGCCGCCTGGGACTCCTACTTCGGAGGCCTGGAGGACGCCGACTTCGCGACCTGGCAGGGGGTGCTCGACGTCAATCTGCTCGGGACCCTTCGCATGACCCGGGCCTGCCTGCCGGCGCTCAAGGAGCGCGGCGGTTCGGTCGTCCTCATCGGTACGCAGTCGGCGGTGGCCGCCCCCTCCCAGGTGCGACAGGCGGCCTACGCGGCCTCGAAGGGGGCGCTGACCTCGGCGATGTACTCGCTCGCGCACGAGCTCGGGCCGCATCGCATCCGGGTCAACACCGTGCTGCCCGGCTGGATGTGGGGGCCGCCGGTGCAGGCGTTCGTCCAGTTCACCGCGCACACCGAGAAGGTCCCGGAGGCGGAGGTGCTCGCCCGGCTCACCGAGCGGATGGCGCTTCCGGAGCTCGCGACGGACGGGGACGTGGCGGAGGCGGCGGTCTTCCTCGCCTCGGACCGGGCGCGGGCGATCACGGGACAGTCGCTGCTGGTCAACGCGGGTGAGCTGATGCGCTGATACCCTCCGGAACCTTCTGATTCCACCCGAGACAAATTCATAGACGTGAACAGGGGTCAGTAAACAGAACGATTTTACTGTCCCTTGACCCTCCATTGCATTGTCCCGGCCTTGCAACTCGCCACACCATGAACGGCGTTCACAAGGCGGACCAGAACCCCTGGAGGGGGCTCCATGAACAGTCTCGACTGGGCCGTGCTCATCGGCTATTTCGGCGTGATGGTCGCGATCGGTGTCTGGTCCCACAAGCGTGTGGACACCGTCTCCGACTTCTTCACCGCCGGCGGCCGGATGCCCTGGTGGCTGTCCGGCATCTCCCACCACATGTCGGGCTACAGCGCGGTGATGTTCACCGGGTACGCGGGCATCGCCTTCACCTACGGCGTCACCTCCTACGTCACCTGGTCCTTCCCCATCGCGATCGGCATCGCCATCGGCGCCCATCTCTTCGCGCCCCGGCTCAACCGGCTGCGCTCCCGCCTCAAAGTGGCCTCCCCGCTCGAATACCTCAAGGACCGCTACAACCTCCCCACCCAGCAGGCCCTCGCCTGGTCCGGCGTCCTGCTGAAGATCGTCGACGTCGGCGCCAAGTGGGCCGCCATCGCCACCCTGCTCTCCGTCTTCACCGGCATCTCCCTCAACCAGGGCATCCTCATCACCGGTGTCGTCACCGGCGTCTACTGCACCGTCGGCGGGCTCTGGGCCGACGCCCTCACCGAACTCGGCCAGTTCGTCATCCAGCTCCTCGCCGGCGTCGCCATGCTCGTCGCCGTCCTCGGCAAGCTCGGCGGCTTCAGCGCGCTGTGGACCGTGTGGGACCGGCCCGAGCTCCAGGGCCACACCGCACCGACGGCCGGCCCGTACACGCTGACCTTCCTCCTCGCGTACCTCTTCATCAAGACCTTCGAGTACAGCGGCGGCATGTGGAACCAGGCCCAGCGCTACATGGCCACCCCCAACGCCCGCGAGGCCACCCGCTCCGGCCGGCTCTCCGCGGTGCTGTGGTTCGTCTGGCCGCTGGTCCTCTTCTTCCCCATGTGGGTCGCGCCGCTGCTCGTCGACCCGAAGAAGCCCGACGCCTCCGACTCGTACGCCCTCATGACCGAACAGCTGCTCCCGCACGGCCTCCTCGGCCTCGTCGTCGTCGGCTTCTTCTCGCACACCATGGCCATGTGCTCCTCCGACGCCAACGCCATCGCCGCCGTCTTCACCCGTGACATCGCGCCCGCCCTCAGCAAGGCCGCCCGGGGCTGGACGCAGAAGGCCGGGCTGCTCGCCGCGCGCTGGTCGACCATCGCCTTCCTCGCGCTGTCCATGGCGGTCGCCACCCAGGTCAACTCCCCCACCTTCAAGGACATCATCACCGTCGTCATCAAGTGGGTCGCCGGGCTCATGGGACCGATCGCGATCCCCTTCATGCTCGGACTGCTCCGCGCCTTCCGGAAGTCGGGCCCGACCGCGGCGCTCGTCTCCTGGGCCGCCGGACTCTTCGTCTTCTGGCTCACCAACTACGGCCTCGACGGCATCGAGCTCCAGATCCAGATCGTCTCGCCGCTCGCCACGTCCCTCGTCCTGTACGTGCTCATCGGCTTCGTCCGGCCCGAGGACACCCCGGAGCGGGACGCGCTCCTGGCCCGGATCGGCTCGGACGACGGCGGATCGGCGGGGGCCGCGATCCCCGCGCAGGCCGGCGAACGGACCGATCAGCCCCTCACGTGACGGACCGGGTGACGCACCGGTCAGCCCCTCGGACGGGGCCCCGGGCCGAGCAGTCCCCTCAGCCCCTCGGGTAACGCGCCAGCCAGCCCGGCGAGGACTCCGTCGGGCCGTGCAGGGCGGCCCCCTGCGTCATCTCCATCGAGAAGTCGTCCGCGAGCTCCAGGACCGTCGCACGGCCCTCCAGTTCGGCCAGCCAGGCCGGCGGGAGGGCCGTTTCGCCGTGCAGGGCACCGAGCAGCGCGCCCGTGAGCGCCCCGGTCACCGCCGAGGGCCCGTCGTGGTTCACCGCGAGCCGCAGCCCGTGCCGTACGTCCTCGCCGACCAGGGCGCAGTAGACGGCCGCCGCCAGCTGCCCCTCGGCCCGGTCCTCCCCCGCGCCGAGGGCTGCCACCCGGTCCGGGTCGGGAATCCCCTCCCGTACGGCTCCGAGGGCGCGGCCGAGTGCCTCGCTGACCGACTCGTGGCCGGGGCGCGCCGCCAGTTGCCCGAGGGCCCGGTCCACGGCCGCCTCCACGGAGCCACCGCGCGCGAGGCCGTGGACGACGACCGCGAAGGCGCCGGCGGCGAGGGTGGCGGCCGGGGCGCCGTGGGTCTGTGCCGCGCACTCCACGGCGAGCTGGCAGACGAGTTGGGGCTCCCAGCCGACGAGCAGCCCGAAGGGGGCGGAGCGGACGAGCGCGCCGGAGTCGTCGGCGGTGGGGTTCTTGGGCTGGTCGAGGGTGCCGAGCACGTCGTCGCCGAGGCCGGTGAGGCAGGCGCGGGGCGGATTGCGGCGGGCGTAGAGCCACTCCTCGTGGGCGAGCCAGCCGTTGTCCTTGCGGCGCTCGTCGGGGCCCCAGTCGCGCTGGGTGGCGGCCCAGCGCAGATGCGCCCGGTGGACGTCGGTGGGTGGGTGCCAGGCGCCGGTGTCGCGGCGGACCTGGGCGCGGATCAGGCCGTCGACGGTGAAGAGCCCCATCTGGGTGGCGGCGGTGACGGCGCCGCGGCGGCCGAACGCGGGCGCGGGATCGCCGAGTCCGTCAGGTCCGTGGGCGTCGCGGATCTCGGCGAGGGTGAGTCCGTCGACACCCGCGCCGAGCGCGTCGCCGAGGGCGCCACCGAGCAGACAGCCCCGTACGCGGGCGCGGAAGTCCTGCTGTTCGGCGCGGCCCCACACGGCCGCGGCTGTCGTGGCCACGACGTGCCCTCCCCCCGTAGACCGGTCTGCCCAGCACTGTAATAGACCGGGTACGTCCGTTCGGGGACCGGAACGTTATGTGATCTGAAGCCCTTCAGTCCACTTTTGACCACAGTTCACCGCAGGTTCGTCGGGGCTCCAACGATCGCTTTTTGATCCCGTGATCACGAGCCAGAACGTCGGTGCTCGACGCGAGCTTCGCCGAGGTCGAGGAGGAGTTCGGCTCCTTCCGCACGTACCTGCGGAAGGGCCTCGGCATCGACGACCAGGAGCTCAAGGGCCTGAAGAAGGACCTCCTGGTCGGATAGGAGCCACGAGCTACTCCGCCGGCAGGACCGGCAGCAGTTCCGGGAGGTGGCCGTCCGATGCCCTCGCCGTGCGCTGTCGCTCCTCCGGCACCTCGCCGTACAGGGTCGTCCGGGGCTTCGCCGGGCGGCCCGCCGCCTCCGCGATGGCCTCCAGGTCGCGGATCGAGCGGTACGAGCCGTAACTCGAACCGGCCATCCGGGAGATGGTCTCCTCCATCAGCGTCCCGCCCAGGTCGTTGGCGCCCGAGCGGAGCATCTCCGCGGCACCCTCCGTGCCCAGCTTCACCCAGCTGGTCTGGATGTTGGGGATGTGCGGGTGGAGGAGGAGCCGGGCCATCGCGATGACCGCGCGGTTGTCGCGGGCCGTCGGGCCGGGACGGGCGATGCCCGCGAGGTAGACGGGGGCGTTGGTGTGGATGAAGGGGAGGGTCACGAACTCGGTGAAGCCACCGGTCTCCTGCTGGATGCGGGAGAGGGTGCGGAAGTGGCCGAGCCAGTGCCGGGGCTGGTCCACGTGCCCGTACATCATCGTGGAGCTGGAGCGGATGCCGAGTTCGTGGGCCGTGGTGATGACCTCGATCCAGGTGGCCGTGGGCAGTTTGCCCTTGGTGAGGACCCATCGGACCTCGTCGTCGAGGATCTCGGCGGCGGTGCCGGGGATCGAGTCGAGCCCGGCCTCCTTGGCGGCCGTGAGCCACTCACGGATCGAAAGCCCGGTGCGGGTGGCGCCGTTGACGACCTCCATGGGCGAGAAGGCGTGCACGTGCATGCCGGGGACGCGCTTCTTCACCGCGCGCGCGATGTCGAAGTAGGCGGTGCCGGGCAGGTCCGGGTGGATGCCGCCCTGCATGCAGACCTCGACGGCGCCGACCTCCCAGGCCTGCTGGGCGCGGTCCGCGACCTGGTCGAGGGAGAGGGTGTAGGCGTCGGCGTCGGTACGCCGCTGGGCGAAGGCGCAGAAACGGCAGCCGGTGTAGCAGACGTTGGTGAAGTTGATGTTCCGCGTGACGATGTACGTGACGTCGTCGCCGGAGACGGACTTGCGGACGTCGTCGGCGATGCGGGTCAGCGCGTCGAGCGCGGGCCCGTCGGCGTGCAGCAGGGCGAGGGCCTGGGCGTCGGTGAGCTTCGTCGGGTCGTCGGCGGCGACGGCGAGCGCCTCGCGCACATCGGCGTCGACCCGCTCGGGGACCATGCCGGGGGCGGCGGCCTCCCGCAGCGCCTCCCAGTCGCCGTACACCTCGTCGAAGTCGTCACGGCGGTCGTGCGTACGGCCGGTGGTGTCGATGGTGGCGTGCAGATCGGTGCGGCCGGCGGCGGTGAACGCCTCGTCGGGCTCCTGCCAGGGCAGACCGCGCACGGGCGCGTCGGGGTTCGCGAGACCCGTCTCGGGGTCGGCGAGGGCGCGGACGTGCGGGAGGAGCCGGGGGTCGAGCCAGGGTTCGCCCCGGGTGACGAACTCGGGGTAGACGCAGAGCCGCTCGCGCAGCTCGAAGCCGACGGCGCGGGACTTCTCGGCGAGCTCCTCGATCCGCGGCCAGGGGCGCTCGGGGTTCACGTGGTCGATGGTGAGCGGGGAGACACCGCCCCAGTCGTCGATACCGGCGGCGATGAGGCGCTCGTACTCGGAGTCGACGAGGTTCGGCGGGGCCTGGAGGCAGGCGGAGGGGCCCATGATGTGCCGGGCGACGGCGACCGTGGCGACGAGGTCGTCGAGCTCGGCGTCCGGCATTCCGCGCATGGCCGTGTCCGGCTTGGCGCGGAAGTTCTGGATGATCAGCTCCTGGATCGAGTGGTACGCGCGGGAGACGCGGCGGAGCGCGAAGAGCGACTCGGCCCGTTCCTCGAGCGTCTCCCCGATCCCGAGGAGCAGCCCCGAGGTGAACGGCACGGACGACCGGCCGGCGTCCTCGAGCACCCGGAGCCGGACGGCCGGCTCCTTGTCGGGGGACCCGTAGTGGGGACCGCCGGGCTCGGACCAGAGGCGGGTGGCAGTGGTCTCCAGCATCATCCCCATGGAGGGGGCGACGGGCTTGAGCCGCTGGAAGTCGGTCCAGGACAGCACACCGGGGTTGAGGTGCGGCAGGAGCCCGGTCTCCTCCAGGATCCGGATGGCCATGGCCCGTACGTACGCGATGGTGTCGTCGTACCCGTGTGCGTCGAGCCACTCGCGGGCCTCGGGCCAGCGGTCCTCGGGCTTGTCGCCCAGGGTGATCAGGGCCTCCTTGCAGCCCATCTCGGCCCCGCGCCGGGCGATGTCGAGGACCTCGTCCGGCGACATGAACATCCCGTGTCCGTCGCGGCGCAGCTTGCCGGGCACGGTGACGAAGGTGCAGTAGTGGCATTTGTCCCGGCAGAGCCGGGTGAGCGGTATGAACACGCTCTTCGAGTACGTGATGACCCCCGGCCGTCCGGCCGCCTCGAGCCCGGCGTCCCGCACGCGCCCGGCGGACGCGACGAGATCCACCAGATCGTCCCCCCGCGCCCGCAACAGCACGGCGGCCTCACCGACATCGAGCGCGACCCCGTCCCTGGCCCGCTTCAGGGCACGGCGCATGGCGTTCGCGGTGGGGCGAGCTTCCTGGTCATCCGTCATGAAACGAGCATACGAGCGGGCGCGGGGGAGGAGGTCGGGGTCCCCGTAGGAAGCACGCAGGTTCCTCAGAGGTGCGGGCAGGTGCCTCAGAGGTACTGGGCGTACGCGTCCAGGACGCGGAGGACCTCCGCCTCGCCCTCCGGCGGCAGCTGGAGGACGACCTCCTCGCAGCCCAGTTCCGCGTAGTGGGCGAGTTTGCCCGGGGTCGGGAGGACCGCGTACGGGACGATCTCCAGGGTCTTCGGGTCGCGGCCCGCCTTCTCCCACTGCTCCTTCAGGAGCGGGAGCGCCTCCGCCAGGCCCCGGCCGCCGATCGGCATCCAGCCGTCCGTCTGCGCGGCGATCTGGGCGAAGAGCTTCGGGCCCGCCGCGCCGCCGAGGAGGGTGCGGGGTGCGCCGCCCGCGGGCTTCGGCCAGGCCTGCGACGCGTGCACCGAGTGGCCGAACTCGCCTTCGTAGGCCGTGGGTTCCGGGGCCCAGAGCGCTCGCATCAGGTTCAGGCGGTCGCGGCCCAGGTCCCGGCGGGTCGGCCAGTCGACGCCGTGGTCGGCGGCCTCCTCCTTGTTCCAGCCGAAGCCGAGGCCGAGGGTGAAGCGGCCGCCGGAGAGGTGGTCGAGGGTGGCGATCTGCTTCGCGAGGGCGATCGGGTCGTGCTGGGCGATCAGCGTGATGCCGGTGCCCAGCGCCAGGCGCTCGGTGACGGCGGCGGCCTGGCCGAGGGCCACGAACGGGTCGAGGGTGCGGCCGTACTCGCGGGGCAGCTCGCCGCCCGCCGGGTAGGCCGTGTCCCGTGCGACGGGGATGTGGGTGTGCTCGGGGAGGTAGAGCCCGCCGAACCCGCGTTGTTCGAGCTCGCGCGCGAGCCGCACGGGGGTGATGGTCTCGTCGGTCAGGAAGATCGTGGTCGAGATCCGCATAGCGGCACGGTAGGGCGTACGGCCCGGATTTCCGAGGGGTGCGACACGAGTGCGTTCCGCGTTGGCCGGGCGTTCACGGGTGCGGAGCAGGGTCCCGGTATGAGCGAACCGAGCAGACGTGCACTCCTCGCGACGGGCATCACGACGGGCATCGCTTCGGCCCTGACGCTGGGCGGTGTGAGCTTCGCCCACGCCGAAGGGGGCGGGGACCGGACGGAGACCGTGACCGGCGTCCTGCCGCCCGGCTCCCCCGACTACGTGTACCTCCCCGTCGAGCTGCCCCGCGGCGTACGCGAACTCCACGTCGCGTACTCCTACGAGCGGCCCGCCGTCCCCGCCGGCACCCAGGGCAACGCCCTCGACATCGGCCTCTTCGACCAGCGCGGCACCGCACTCGGCGGCGACGGCTTCCGCGGCTGGTCGGGAGGCGCGCGCAAGGACTTCTTCGTACGGGCGGACGAGGCGACGCCCGGTTACCTCGCCGGGCCGCTCAGAGCAGGGACCTGGTTCGTCGTCCTCGCCCCCTACACCGTGGCCCCGCAGGGACTCCCGTACAGCGTCACGATCACCCTCCGGTTCGGTGCCGCGCTGCCGGCGCCCCGCCCGGTGTACCCGCCGGAGCGGGCCGCGGGGCGTGGCCGCGCCTGGTACCGCGGCGACTGCCATCTGCACACCGTGTACTCGGACGGGCGCCGCACCCCCGCCGAGGTCGCCGCGCTCGCCCGCGCCGCCGGGCTCGACTTCGTGACGGCCACCGAGCACAACACCCACGGCGGGCACGGCGCGTGGGCGGAGCTCGCCGGGGACGACCTGCTGATCCTGCTCGGCGAGGAGGTCACCACCCGCAACGGTCACGTCCTCGCCATCGGGACCGACCCGGGCACGTTCATCGACTGGCGCTACCGGGCCCGGGAGAACCGTTTCGGGCACTTCGCGCGCGAGATCCGCCGGGCCGGCGGCCTCGTCGTGCCCGCCCATCCGCACGCCACCTGCATCGGCTGCGTCTGGAAGTTCGGCTTCGGCGACGCGGACGCGGTCGAGGTGTGGAACGGCCCCTTCACCCCGGACGACGAGGTGTCCCTGGCCGGCTGGGACGCGGCGCTCGCCCAGGGCCGCTGGACCCCGGCCATGGGCAACAGCGACGCCCACCGCGACCCGGAACGCGTCGGCACCCCGCAGACCGTGGTCCTCGCCGACGACCTGAGCCGGAAGGCGATCCTCGCGGGCCTGCGCGCGGGCCGCTCGTACGTCGCCGAGTCCTCCGCGGTCTCCCTGGACTTCTCGGTGACGGACGGCCGGGGGCGTGCGGCGGGCATCGGCGAGCGGCTGCGGGTCGCCGGCGACGAGCCGGTGACGGTACGGCTGAAGGTGACGGGCGCCCCGGAGGGCGGCACGATCCGCTTCGTCACGGACCAGGGCGTGCTGCACACGGAGCCGGCGGCGGAGGGGCTCGCGGAGTGGCCGACGACCGCCGCGTACGCCACGTACGTACGCGCCGAGGTCCGCCACCCGGCGGCCCTGCCTCCGCTGCCGGGCGCGCCGGCGGCCTTCACGAACCCGGTGTTCCTGGAGGCCCGCTGACGGACCCGGGACCTGTCGGCCGTCAGTCGCCGAGCGCCGCCACCGCTCGCTGTTCGGCCGCCAGGTCTCCGTAACCGCCGTGCTCCCAGACCCGTTCGCGGAACTGCTGGAGGGTGAGCGGGGCACGGTCCTCGCCGGGGACGTCCACGAAGTGGACCGTGCCGCAGCGGTGGCAGTACCAGCCGCGCGACCAGAGTTCCTCGGCGCGGTGGCGGCCGCGGGTCCGGCGGGCGAAGGTGGCCTTGCGCCGCACCAGGACGACGATCACGAGGACGGTGACGAGCAGGGCGAGGGCCGAGATCCAGGGCAGGAAGCCGAGGTCCGGACCGAGGCGGGCCGATGGCTCCGGCGAACCGTACGGATACCCCGGGGACGAAGGATCGGGGTCGTCCTCCATGGCGCCCCCGACGAAGACCCAGGCCATGGACGTGGCGACGGTCACGAAGCCCGCGAACACGCCGAGGCAGCTGATGCCGTACGTGGGCGCCGTGGGTACGGGCGCGAGCGCCCTGGAGAGCCCCGTGGTCACCGTCCGCGTCACGGTCCGCATGTCGCCGTCCCGGTCCCGCTCCCGGCTCCTGACGGCGTCCCGTCCCCCCAGGTACACGGCCGGCACGGCCTGCACCTGGTCGTCGCGCCCGCATGCCGGGCAGTCGTGCGTCGTGCTCATCGTCGTCTCCCCCAGTCGACCTGAGTGACGGGATCATGCCATGGGCGGTTCCCGTCCCGGCCGAAATCCCCGGGCGCCCTCCCGCTCCCCCGCCTACCGTGGCCCCCATGCTGAACCGACTCGAGACGTACTACGACGCCGTTCCCCGATCCGCCGCCCGCGCCGAGGACTTCGGGCCCCTGACCCTGTTCGTACGGGAGGGGAAGGGCTGGCCGTACTACGCGCGGCCCGCGCTCGGGTACGCCGGGGACGTGTCGGTCGCCGACGTGGACCGGGTCCGGGCGCGCCAGCGGGAGTTGGGGGCGCCCGAGGCGTTCGAGTGGGTGGCGGAGACGACACCCGGACTCCGGGCGGCCGTCGAGGCGAGCGGCCTCACCGTCCACGAGCATCCGCTGATGGTCCTCGAGGGCGACGGGCTCCCCGTACCGGAGCCCGAGGGTGCCACCGTACGGATCGTCGGCGCCGACGATCCCGTCCTGCCGAGCGCGGTCGCCGCCCCGTACGCGGCCTTCGGCGCCGAGCCCTCGCCCGGGGCCTTCGCCCAGGTCGCCGCCCGGATCACCGCGGGCCACACCCATTTCGCCGCCGCCCTGGACACCACCGGCACCGCGCTCGCGGCCGGGCAGCACCAGCCCGTCGGGGCCGTCTCCGAGGTCGTCGGCGTCGGCACCGTCCCCGAGGCGCGGCGCCGGGGCCTCGGGCTCGCGGTGACGGCGGCCCTGGTGTCCGACGCCCGGTCCCGTGGCGTGGGGCTCGTGTTCCTGTCGGCATCGGACGCGGACGTGGCCCGGCTCTACGGCCGGCTCGGTTTCCGCACCGTCGCCACCGCCCTCATCGCGGAGGCCTAGGGGGGTCCTGAAAAAAATCCCGGGAAAGTTCTCCGGACCTGTCACACCCTCCGCGTCCGCTCCGTCAGTGCGGTGAAGGCAACAGAAACCGCACACAGAGAGACGCTGAGGAGCGATCACCATGGCCCACGAGATCACCCCCCGGATGACCAACCCCGCCTATGTCCTCCCCGGCGCGGCCCCCGCCATCCAGAACCTGGTGAAGGCCACCCGGGACGGCGGCGTCCCGGAGTCGACCCTGGAGCTGGTGCACCTGCGGGCCAGTCAGATCAACGGATGCGGGTTCTGCGTCGACTACGGAGCGAAGAGCGCGAAGAAGAACGGCGTGAGCGACGAGAAGCTGTTCGCCGTCGCCGCCTGGCGCGAGGCCCCGTACTTCTCCGACGAGGAGCGTGCGGCCCTCGCTCTGGCCGAGGCGGCGACCCGGCTCGCCGACACGTCGGACGCCGTGCCGGACGACGTCTGGGACGCCGCCGCCGACCACTACGACGAGAAGCAGCTCGCCGCGATCGTCCTGATGGTGGCCGTCACCAACCTGTTCAACCGGATCAACGTCACCGTCCGCCAGCCGGCCGGAGTCGGCCTGTGACGGGTGCGGCGGCGACGGGCGCGGCGGCGGCCGGTGTCTCGCGTACGAGCAGCACGTCCACCGGGTCCTCGGACTCGAAGACGAAGCCCTCCCGCTCGTAGAGGCGGCGGGCCGCACTTCCCTGGAGCACGACCAGGCGGACCGGGACCGCGGCCTCGTCCGCCCGTACGAGCAGCTCCCGCAGCACCGCCGTTCCGAGGCCCCGCCCCTGGACCCCGGGGGCCAGATAGAAGTGCTCCAGGTAGAACCCCCGACCACCTTCGTGCGGGCGCATCGTCACGCAGCCCGCGAGGCCGCCGTCCACCTCGATGACCGAGGTGTGCTCGGGCGAGAAGCCGTCCCGCAGCCGCTGCCGCACCCGGTGGTCGTCGTAGCGGCCGAGGCGCTCCAGGTCGTCCCGCATGACGACGGCCCTCAGCTCCGCCATGGCCTCGATGTCCTCCGCCCGCCCGGGGCGCAGCGACCAGTTCGTTTCCCCATACATGTACGCATCCTAGGGAGCCCCTTCATGCAGCCTCGCCCTGCCCGTATGCCCAACCCCGCAGCCCTCCTCCCCCAGTCCGGGCCCGCGATCCAGCAGCTCATCAAGGCCGTCATGTCGGGCGGCGACGTGCCCGGCACCACCCTGGGCCTGGTCCACCTCCGGGCCAGCCAGATCAACGGCTGCGGGTACTGCGTGGTCGGCGGGGCCCTGACGTCGCAGAAGGAGGGGGAGACGGACGAAAGGCTGCACGCCGTGGCGGCCTGGCGGGAGACCCCGTACTTCACGGAGGCGGAGCGGGCGGCGCTCGCCCTCGCCGAGCACGCGACCCGGCTCGCGGACCGCCCGGATGCCGTGCCGGACGCGGTGTGGGACGAGGCCGCCCGGCACTACGACGAGAAGCAGCTCGCGCAGATCGTCCTGTGGATCGGCGTCTCCAACCTCTTCAACCGGCTCAACGCGACGACCCGGCAGCCGGCCGGCGCGACCTGGTAGTCGTCACCGGTGCCCCCGGCGTGACCTGGTGGTCGTAACCGGATCCATGCCGTCCGCGTTGGTGCGGGCATGAAGAAGATGCTCACCGCAGTCGCCCTGACCTGTTTCGCCGCGACCGGCGGCCTCGCCGCCGCCGGAACCGCAGCCGCCGACGCCGGCGGCGTGAACCTGCCCTCGGTCGTGCCGCTCAGCGGGGTCCTCACCCTCAAGGCCAAGCCGGCCGGCACCCCCGGCCTGCCGCCCGCCAACGCGGCGGTGGAGCACCTGCTCCCCGGGCGCTGAGCCGTACGCGAGGAAACGAAGAACGAAGGTGGCGGGACCCCCCACGGGCCCGCCACCTTCGCGTTTCGGGTGACTCAGGTACGTACGGCCGTCAGTCGGCGACGACCAGCGACGGCGTCTCCTTCGTCAGGACCTCGCCCCGGAAGAACGCGGGGCTCCGGCGCTGCATGACCAGCATGATCACCGCGCCGACGAGCAGCAGCCCGACGCCGATCACGAAGACCGAGCCGACACCGAAGACCGCGGAGCCGGAGCCGTACGCCGGGTCCCACATGTCGTACAGCGTCTTGCCGAAGACGGCCGTGAGCATCAGGCCGCCGAGCAGCGGCATCAGGCCCTTGTAGGCGAAGTTCCGGCCGGAGCGGAAGAGCTCGCCGCGGAAGTACCAGACGCAGGCGAAGGCCGTGAGCGCGTAGTAGAAGCAGATCATCAGGCCGAGCGCGTAGATCGTGTCGACCAGGACGTTCTCGCTGAGCAGGGTCATCACGGTGTAGAAGACGCCGGTGGCGACACCGGCCACGACGGTGGCCTTGCCGGGGGTCTTGAAGACCGGGTGGACCTTGGTGAAGGACTTCGGCAGCGCCTCGTACGTGGACATCGCGAGCACCGTACGGGCGACCGGGATGAACGTCGTCTGGAGGCTGGCGGCCGCCGAGGCGAGGACCGCGACGAAGAGCAGGATGCCGAGCGTGGGGCCCATGACCGGGCCGGCGAGGGCGGCGAAGACGTTGTCGGAGGTCTCCGGGTTGGCGAGGCCGAGGCCCTCCTCGCCGGAGCCGACGACCATCTGGGCGGCGATGCCGGTCGCCAGGTAGGAGCCGACCAGGACGACCATCGCGATGAGTGCGGCGCGGCCGGGGGTCTTGGCGCTGCCGGTGGTCTCCTCGTTGGTCGCCATGCAGGCGTCCCAGCCCCAGTACATGAAGATCGAGAGCGAGAGGCCGGCGGTGAAGGCGGCGAAGGACTGGACCGCGAAGGGGTTCATCCAGGACCAGGAGAAGTCGACCGAGGTCTCGAAGGAGCCGGCCTTCGTCAGGGCCATGCCCACGAAGACGGCGAGGACGACGAGCTGGAGGCCGACGAGGGTGTACTGGACGCCCTTGGTGGCGGTCATGCCGCGGTAGCTGATCGCGGTGGCCGCGGCGATGAGCGCGAGGCAGGTGACGATGTGGACGGCCTTGTTGTCGTCCAGGGCGGCGATGGATTCGCTGCCGCTGATCTCACCCGCGAGGAGCCAGAAGTAGGAGGTCGCGACGCCCGCCAGGTTGGAGAGGACGATGATCGTCGCGATGACGAGGCCCCAGCCGCACATCCAGCCGATCCTGGGTCCGAAGGCCTTCACGGTCCAGGTGAACGAGGTGCCGCAGTCGGGCATGACCTTGTTGAGCTCCCGGTACGCGAAGGCGACGAGGAGCATCGGGAGGAAGCCCGCGAGGAAGACGGCGGGCATCTGCAGTCCGACCTCGCCGGCGGTGGAACCGAGCGTCGAGGTCAGGCAGTAGACGGGGGCGACGGTCGAGATGCCGATGACGGCACTGCCGAGGAGGCCGACGGAGTTTCCGCCGAGGCCTTTGGTGCGCACGCCGTTGGCATCGGCCGCGCCGTCGGTGTCGCCCGGGGCGTTGACGCCCCTTACCGTGTCTCCGGCCTGGGGCCGCGCTTCCACCTGAGTCATGAACAGGACGTTAAATGCTGCGGTTTCCACATCCGGAGGATCAAAATCCGCTCATCTGATCGATCATCGCCTTGCATTGCGCGGGTCGAGGCGGACCCTCGCCAATGATTGAAAGATCGACGGACGGGACGGACCGACCAACTGGTAGGTCGGTCGCCCCGTGTCCGATATGCGGGAACCGCAGCGTGGCCCGAAATGTCCGTTTCGAAATTTTCCCGAGGAATTTTCGCGAACGCCTTCAGCCCGGCCACACCACCGCCTGCAGCTCGCTGTACGCGTGCAGCGCGTACGAGCCCACGTCCCGTCCGACCCCGCTCCGCTTGAATCCGCCGAACGGCGCCTCCATGTTCCGCCCGATCGTGTTCACCCCCACCCCGCCGGCCCGCAGCCGGGCCGCGATCCGGAAGGCGCGGGCCACGTCGCCCGACCACACGTAGTCCAGTAGCCCGTAATCGCTGTCGTTGGCGAGCGCGATCCCCTCCTCCTCGTCGTCGAAGGGGACGACCACGACGACCGGTCCGAAGATCTCCTCCCGCACCACCCGCATCTCGTTGGTGCAGTCGGCGAGCAGCGTCGGCGCCACGTAGAAGCCCTTCGGGAGGTCCGGGCGCTCGCCGCCCACGACGACCTGCGCCCCTTCCTTCCGCCCCAGCTCGACGTACGACTCCACCCGGTCGCGGTGGGCCGCCGAGATCACCGGGCCGACGATCGTGCCCTTCTCCGCCGGGTCCCCCACCTTCATGAAGGCCAGATATCCGGTGAGCTTCTCGATCAGCCGCTCGTAGATCCCGCGCTGCGCGAGCACCCGCGTCGGGGCCGTACAGATCTGCCCGCTGTAGAAGGAGAACGTCGTCCCGATCCCCATCACCGCCGAGTCCAGGTCCGCGTCGTCGAAGACGAGCGCCGCCCCCTTCCCGCCCAGCTCCATCAGCTGCCGCTTGAGCGAGCGGCCGCAGACCTCGCCGATCGCCTGCCCGACCGCCGTGGAGCCGGTGAACGACACCATGTCGACGTCCGGGGAGTCCACGGCCGCCTGCCCGGCCTCGACCGAGGAGCCGGTGACGACGTTGACCACACCCGGCGGGACGCCGGCCTCATCCAGGGCGCGGGTCATCGCGTACACGGAGAGCGGGTCCTGCGGGGCCGGCTTCACCAGGACCGTGTTGCCCATCGCGAGGGCCGGGGCGACCTTGCCGGCCGGGTTGGCCCAGGGGTTGTTGTACGAGGTGATGCAGGTGACCACGCCGACCGGGCGGCGCACCGCCACCGCGCCGAACACCCCGGCCTTCCCCATCGGGCCCGCCTCGTTGATCTGCGGGGGCAGAGCCTGCTCGACCGGCTCCATGGCCCCGCGCGCGTACCGCCGGAAGCGGGCCGAGCCGACGGCCACCTGCATGCCGCGCGCGGTCCCCGTGGTGGCGCCCGTCTCGGCCCGGGCGAGGAGCGTGTTCGCCTCGGCGTCCCTGGCCATCAGGTCGGCGGCCCGGTCGAGGATCGCGGCCCGCTCCTCCGGCTTGGTACGGGACCAGGAGGCGAAGGCCTCGCGGGCGGCGGCGGCCGCCTCGTACACCTGGCTCCGGGAGGCCTCCGGCGCGAGGCCGACGACCTCCTCGGTGGCCGGGTCGATCACCTCGTAGTGACCGCCGTCGGGCTCGACCCACTCGCCGCCGATGAAGAGCTTCTGGTTCACCTGGTCGCCACCGTCCTCGTGTCACGGCCGGAGCGCAGTACCTTCCCCGGGACCGCGCCGGTCACCTCGTCGTCCCGCAGCGTCTCCACGCCGTTGACCCGTACCGACACGATCCCGACCGCCCGCGAGTCGAGCCGCGGACTGTCCCCCGGCAGGTCGTGCACGAGGGTCGCCGGGCCGGCGTCGATCCGCTCCGGGTCGAACAGGACCAGGTCGGCGTGGAAGCCCTCGGTGATCCGGCCGCGCTCGCGGAGCCCGAAGAGCCGGGCCGGGTCGTCGGTCAGCATCCGCACCGCCCGCTCCAGGGGGACGAGCTTCCGGCCGCGCAGACAGTCGCCGAGGAAGCGGGTCGTGTACGGCGCTCCGCACATCCGGTCCAGGTGGGCGCCCGCGTCGGAGCCGCCGAGCATCACGTCCTCGTGGTCCCAGGTCTCGCGGCGCAGCGCCCAGGAGGCCGGGTCGTTGTCGCTGGGCATCGGCCACAGGACGGTCCGGAGCTCGTCGTTGGCGCAGATCTCGACGAGGCACTGGAAGGGGTCCTGGCCGCGCTCGGCCGCGATGTCGTTGACGACCCGGCCGGAGAGGCCCTCGTTCTCGCGGCTGTACGTGTCCCCGATGACGTACCGCCCGAAGTGGGCGAGGCGCCGGAAGACCCCGGCCTCCTTGGAGTCGGCGCGCCGCAGCATCTCGGCCCGTACGGCGGGGTCGCGGAGCTTCTCGATGCGCTCGGGGACGGGGAGGGCGAGGATCTCGCCCCAGCCGGGGATGAGGTTGAGCGCGCAGAACGTGCCCAGGGACATGTTCATGGGGGTCAGGATCGGCATGGTGAGGGCGACGATCCGGCCGCCGGACTTCCGGGCCCGCTCGGAGGCGGTGAGCTGACGCGGGACGCGTTCGGGGACGGCGGCGTCGATGGTGAGGACGTTCCAGTTGAGCGGCCGGCCGGCCGCCGCCGTCATCTCGACGAAGAGGTCGATCTCCGCGTCGGAGAACTGGTCGAGGCAGCCCGCGAGGATCGCCTCCAGCTGGGTGCCCTCGTGCTCGCCGACCGCCGTGGAGAGGGCGATCAGCTCGTCGGGGCCCGCGTGCCGGGAGGCGACGGGGGCGCCGTCGCCGTCGGAGTGGGTCGAGGACTGGGTGGTGGAGAGCCCCCAGGCGCCCGCCTCCATGGCCTCCTTGAGGAGGGCGACCATGTGCTCCAGCTGCGCGGGGGTGGGCTGCCCGCCGACGGCGTCGGCGCCCATCACGTACCGGCGCAGGGCGCAGTGGCCGACCATGAAGCCGGCGTTGACGGCGATCCGGCCGTCGAGGGCGTCGAGGTACTCGGCGAAGGACGACCAGCTCCAGTCGACGCCCTCCTCCAGGGCCTTCAGGGCCATGCCCTCGACCTTGGACATCATGCGGCGGGTGTAGTCGGCGTCCTCGGGCCGGTCCGGGTGGAGCGGGGCGAGGGTGAAGCCGCAGTTGCCGCCGGCGACGGTGGTGACGCCGTGGTTCATGGAGGGGGTGGCGTACGGGTCCCAGAACAGTTGGGCGTCGTAGTGGGTGTGGGGGTCGACGAAGCCGGGTGTGAGGACGAGGCCGGTGGCGTCCTCGGTCGTACGGGCGACCGCACCGGGCTCGGCGAAGACGATCCGCCCGTCGCGGATGCCGATGTCGGCGACGTAGCCGGGGGCGCCGGTGCCGTCCACGACGGTGGCGCCCTTGATCAGGTGATCGAGCATGACGTTCCCTTTCTGGACGTGGACACGGGTGTGCCCCGGACCGGGGGCCGCCGCGGAACGGCCTCCGGCCGGGGCCGGTACGGGGCGGCGGTCCGGGAAGACACCACCCCGCGCTCGTACGCCGGGGCTCCGCCCCACCCCGTTGTGGCCACCCGTCCCGCCCAGCGGGACGATTGCCCACACGGGGGGCTGCCGTCAGGAACCCGCGGACTGGCGGAAGCGGGTCGTGCGGTGGACCGGGTCCGTGTCGATCTCGGGGATCACGTGCTCGCCGATCAGCTTGATCGAGTTCATCGTGTCCTCGTACGAGATCCCGATCGGGAGCCCGAAGGAGAGCTGGTCGGCCCCGGCCTGCTCCCAGCGCTTGCACTGGGCGAGGACCTCCGACGGGTCGCCGCAGATCATCAGCTCCTCCTGGATGAGGAGTTCGATGATCTCGGCCGAGTACTCGGGGAGGAGTTCCGGCCACTCGGGGATGCCCTCGGGGCGGGGGAAGGTGTCGTGGTAGCGGAAGAGCAGCGACTGGAGGTAGTTGAGGCCGCCGCCGACGGCGATCTCGACCGCCTTGTCGTGGGTCTCGGCGCAGATCGCGGTCGAGGTGACCATGACGTTGTCGTTGACGAAGTCGCCGATCGCCTTGGCTTCCTTGATCGCGGTCTTGTAGGACTCGACGACCCACTCCATGTCGGAGACCTTCTGCACGCTGAAGCCGAGGACTCCGAGGCCCTTCTTGCCGGCCATGGCGTACGAGGAGGGGGACCCGGCCGCGTACCACATGGCGGGGTGGGACTTCCCGTACGGCTTGGGCAGGACCTTGCGGGGCGGCAGCGACCAGTGCTTGCCCTGGAAGCCGACGTACTCGTCCTGGAGCCACATCTTGGGGAACTCGGCGATCGTCTCCTCCCACAGCTCCTTGGTGTAGTTCATGTCGGTGATGCCCGGCATGAACCCGAGGATCTCGTGGGAGCCCGCACCACGGCCGGAGCCGAACTCGAAGCGTCCGCCGGAGAGATGGTCGAGCATGGCGACCTTCTCGGCGACCTTCACCGGGTGGTTGACGGGGGCGAGGGGGTTGAAGATGCCGGAGCCGAGGTGGATCCGGTCGGTGGCGTGGGCGAGGTAGCCCAGGTAGACGTCGTTGGCGGAGAGGTGCGAGTACTCCTCCAGGAAGTGGTGCTCCGAGGCCCAGGCGTACTTGAAGCCGGACCTGTCCGCCTGGATGACGTACTCGGTCTCCTCCATGAGGGCCTTGTGCTCGGCTTCGGGATCGGTCTCGGCGCGCTTGCCGACGTATCCCTGTACGAAGATCCCGAATTCCAAGGGGGTTCACCGTCCTCGTGAGTTTCTGACGGAGTTTCTGACGTGCCGTCAGATTCGTGATGTGCCCGACTGTCGCATCGCGCGACAGGTGCGTCAATACCTGACGAGCCGTCAGGTGCGGACTAGAAGAGACTGACTCCGGCCAGCCAGCCGCCGTCGATCACGAAGGGCTGGCCCGTGATGTACGCCGAGTCGTCCCCGGTCAGGAAGAGCGCGAGGGCCGCCACCTCGTCCGGGCGCCCGATCCGCCCGAGCGGCACGAGCTTGCGGTACAGGTCGGCCGTGGCCGCCGGATCCACACCCTCCGGGTTGCTCATGGGGGTGTCGATCGCTCCCGGGCAGACGGCGTTCACCCGGATCCCCTTCGCCGCCAGTTCCAGGGCGGCGACCCTGGTGAGTCCGAGCACGGCGTGCTTGGAGGCGGCGTAGGCGCCGACCCCGGCCATCCCCGTCAGCCCCGTGTACGAGGCGGTGTTGACGATCGTGCCGCCGCCCGCCGCCGCGATCTCGGGCGCGACCGTACGGATGCCGAGGAAGCAGCCGGTCTGGTTGACCGAGACGATCGCCTGGAACTCCTCCAGAGGGGTGGAGAGCAGCTCGTTGAAGCGGAGGATGCCGGCGTTGTTGACGAGCCCGTCGATCTTCCCGAACCGCTCCTTGGCGACGGCCACGGCCGCGGCCCAGTCCTCCTCCCTGGTCACGTCCAGATGGACGTAGACGACCCCGTCCTCCCCCAGTGCTTCCCTCAGCTCCTTGGCGAGCGCCTCACCGGCGTCGTCGAGGACGTCCGCGAGGACGACCCTGGCGCCCTCCCCCGCGAACAGCCGGGCCTCCTGCTCGCCCTGCCCGCGTGCCGCGCCGGTGACGAGGACGACCCGCCCGTCGAGTTTGCCCATGTCCGTACTCCCTAGAGGTGGGGGGCGACCTCCGTGCCGAAGGCCGCCATCTGGTCGATGAGTTCGGCACGGCTCCGGGAGCGGAACCGGACCTGGATCTGGTGCACGCCCATCTCCCCGTACGCGCGCAGGGAGGCGGCGAGCTCATCCGGGGAGCCGCTCAGCGTGCGGCGGCCGACGTTCCAGCCGGGGGCGCCGACGTACAGCGGCTCGGCGATCGCGCCGACGGTGATCGGCTCCGCGATCCCGGCCTCGGCGCGGAGCCGCAGCAGCTTCTGGATCTGTACGGCGAGCTGCTCGCGCGGGTCGCCCTGCGGGAGCCAGCCGTCACCCTTGAGCGCGGCGCGGCGCACGGCGGCCGGGGAGGAGCCGCCCACCCAGAGGGGGACGCGCTCCTGTGCGGGCCGGGGCAGCTGGCCCAGCTCCTTGAACGCGAAGCGCTCGCCCGTGTGCTCGGGGTACTCCTCGGGGCCGAGCGCGGCCCGCAGCGCGTCGACGGTCTCGTCGAGCACGGCTCCCCGGCGCGCGAAGTCGACGCCGAGCGCCTCGAACTCCTCCTGCACGTGCCCGGCGCCGACCCCGAGGACGAGCCGGCCGCCCGAGAGGTGGTCGAGCGTCGCGTACGCCTTGGCGGTGACGAGCGGATGGCGCAGCCCGACGACGGCGACGTGCGAGAGCAGCCGGACCCGCTCGGTGGCGGCGGCGAGGAAGGAGAGCGTGGCGACCGGGTCGTACCAGACGGTGCTCATGGCCTCGGCGAGCCGCCGCGGGATGGCCACGTGGTCGCAGCTGGCGAGGTAGTCGAAGCCGTGGTCCTCGGCGGCCCGGGCGACGGCGAGGAGGTCGGCCGGCCCGGCGTCGGCCTCCCAGCGCTCGGCGTAGATCGCGCTCTGCGACTGGACGGGCAGCTGCATCCCGTAGACGACCATGGGAAACCCCTTAACTGACGATGCGTCAGACCATGAAGGGGCCATCGTCACCGCCGCCGCCTCATCAGGCAAGGCCTACGACGAGGGCCGCCACCCGTCGCGAGGCGACCTCGCGCGGGATCGCCTCGGGCGTCGCGAAGGAAATGTTGGTGAAGTACAATTTTTTGTACATCACCCACATCGCAGCGAGGAGGCACGGCATGGCCGTGACCCAGATCGACATAGACGATGACGCACTGCAACGCGTGATGGCCCTGTCCACGGCCAGGACCAAGAAGGAGGCCGTCAATCTCGCCCTCCGGTTCTACGCCGACCGGCAGGAGCGTGCCGCACGCATCAGCCGCCACTTCGAGCGCGCACGCCAGTGGGGGGCGGTCGAGGACGCCGATCAGCGGCACAAGGCCGAGAAGGACGGTCGGTGATCTACCTCCTCGACACATCCGGCCTTGTCCGGCTGCTCAGCGACCCCGCGCTCCAGTCGGCCTGGTACGACGCCATCGACGCCGAGGCGATCGCCTCCTGCTACCCGCAGCGCGCCGAGTTCCTGTACAGCGCGCGGAACGGTCGCGAGTACGACGAGATCGCCGAGATGTTCACCGACCTCTACCCCGACGTGGCGGTACCCAAGAACGCGGGCCGCTGGATCGGCTCCGCGCAGCACCGGATGGCGAGGGCCGGGGAGCACAGGAGCGCCTCGGCCGTCGATCTGATCATCGCGGCCACTGCGGCCCATCACGGGCTGACCGTCCTCCATGACGACGTCGACTACAGGACCATCGCCCGGCACGCGGCCGACCTGAGCGAGCACAGCATCCACGACGTCCGGTAGGGCCGCGCGGCGGTGCGCTCCAAGGCCCCGCCGCGCGCCACGAGCCCGGTCACGGGCGCCAGAGGC
This sequence comes from Streptomyces sp. NBC_01077, assembly GCF_045162855.1. NCBI lineage: Bacteria > Bacillati > Actinomycetota > Actinomycetes > Kitasatosporales > Streptomycetaceae > Streptomyces > Streptomyces sp. NBC_01077. The sequence continues at coordinate 4,389,420 of NZ_CP108669.1, forward strand.
CCTCCGGGCTCAGCCCGAGCAGGTCGATCGCGTTGCCCCGGACGATCCGGTCGACGACATCCGGCGCGAGGTGGCCCATCTGGGCCTCGCCGACCTCGCGGGACTTGGGCCAGGTGGAGTCCGAGTGCGGGTAGTCCGTCTCGTACAGGACGTTCGCGGGCCCGATGGCATCGAGGTTGCGGAGTCCGAAGGCGTCGTCGAAGAAGCAGCCGAAGACGTGCCCGGCGAAGAGCTCGGACGGCGGGCGCAGCACCTTGTCGGCGACTCCGCCCCAGCCGCGGTTCTCCTCCCACACGACGTCGGCGCGCTCCAGGATGTACGGGATCCAGCCGATCTGCCCCTCCGCGTACATGATCCTCAGGTTCGGGAAGCGCTCGAACTTGCCGCTCATCAGCCAGTCGACCATCGAGAAGCAGCAGTTGGCGAAGGTGATGGTCGAGCCGACGGCCGGCGGGGCGTCGGCGGACGTCGACGGCATCCGGCTGGACGAGCCGATGTGCATCGCGATGACCGTGCCGGTCTCGTCGCAGGCGCGGAAGAAGGGGTCCCAGTGGTCCGTGTGGACCGAGGGGAGCCCGAGGTGCGGCGGGATCTCCGAGAACGCGACGGCCCGCACCCCGCGCGCGGCGTTGCGGCGGACCTCGGCGGCGGCGAGCTCGGGGTCCCAGAGCGGGATGAGCGTGAGGGGGATGAGCCGCCCGTGCGCCTCGGGCCCGCACCACTCCTCCACCATCCAGTCGTTGTACGCCCGGACGCAGAGCAGCCCCAGCTCGCGGTCGCTCGCCTCGGTGAAGGTCTGCCCGCAGAAGCGGGGGAAGGTCGGGAAACAGAGCGCGGACTGGACGTGGTTGACGTCCATGTCGGCGAGCCGCTCGGGCACGGAGTGGGAGCCGGGCCGCATCTGCTCGTACGTGATGACTTCGAGCCGTATCTCGTCGCGGTCGTAGCCGACGGCGGTGTCGAGCCGGGTGAGGGGCCGGTGCAGGTCCTCGTAGACCCACCAGTCACCGATCGGCCCTTCGTCGCCCTTGGCCCCCATGACGGGGGCGAACTTCCCGCCGAGGAAGGTCATTTCCTTGAGCGGGGCGCGGACGATCCGGGGTCCGGTGTCGTGGTACCGGGACGGGAGCCGGTCCCGCCAGACGTGCGGGGGCTCCACGGTGTGGTCGTCCACCGAGATGATCTTCGGGAAGGTCTCCATGGCTTTTACGGTAGCGCTGATCTGACGACCCGTCAGCTATCGTGCGGCGAATCGACGGTGTGACGGCCGCACTACGGCCGTATCACGGCCCGGACTACGGCCGACCCGATGCTGACGGACTCCCTCCGGACAAGGCAGACTGTCCAGGGCGAAACAAGCGGTGGCGGTACGGGCAGGGGGAGCGATGGACCGTGACAACGGGCCGCGAGTTCCGGCGCAACGGGCTCCGACGGCGGGCGCGGACGCCCCGGTGAGGACGGATGCCCCGACGGCGACGGACGAAGGCGCCGGCATGGGCACGGGCCAGGACGTGGGTGCGGCGGCGCGCCGCGACACGGGCACGGGCCGAGCGGCCGCGGCGGAAACCGGCCACGGATCCGCCGCCGAAGCGAGCACGGACCCGGCCCCCGGCGATGCGAGCGCGGACACCGGCTCCGGCGAGGCGGGCACGGACACCGGCCCCGGCCCCGGCGATGTGAGCCCGGACCCCTCCCCCGGCCTCCTCCGTTTCGCCGTGCTCGGGCCCGTCCGTGCCTGGCGGGACGGCGAGCCCGTACCCACCGGCTCGCCCCAGCAGCGCGCCCTGCTCGCCGCCCTCCTCCTCCGGGGCGGACGTACCGCCACCGCCTCCGAGCTGATCGACGCGCTCTGGGGCGAGGAGTCGCCCTCGCAGGCCCTCGCGGCCGTACGGACGTACGCCTCCCGGCTCCGCAAGGCCCTCGGCCCCAAGGTCCTCGTCAGCGAGTCCGGCGGCTACGCCCTGCGCACCTCCGCCGCCGCGCTCGACGTCGCCACCGCCCAGGAGCTCGGCGCCGAGGCCGAGAGGCTGCGGGCCGCCGGGGACCGGGCGGGTGCCCGCGACCGGCTCGCCGAGGCGCTGGACCTGTGGGACGGCGAGGTGCTGGCCTCCGTACCGGGGCCGTACGCCGAGACGCAGCGGACCCGTCTGGAGGAGTGGCGGCTCACCCTCCTGGAGACCCGGCTCGACATCGACCTGGAGGTCGGCGCGCACGCGGAGGCCGTCTCCGAGCTGACCGCCCTCACCGCCGCGCACCCCCTGCGGGAGCGGCTCCGCGAGCTGCTGATGCTCGCCCTCTACCGCAGCGGGCGGCAGGCCGAGGCGCTCGCCGTGTACGCCGACACGCGCCGGCTGCTCGCCGACGAGCTCGGCGTCGACCCCACCCCCGAACTCTCCCGGCTCCAGCAGCGGATCCTGCAGGCCGACGCCGAACTCGCCCGGCCGGTCGAGGAGGCCGTCCCGGCCGCCGCACCGGTCGCCCGCCCCGCACAACTCCCGGCGACGGTCCCGGACTTCACGGGCCGCGCCTCGTTCGTACGAGAACTTGGCGCCCGCCTCGCCACCGCCGAGGGCCATGTCATGGCGGTCTCCGCGCTCGCGGGCATCGGCGGGGTCGGGAAGACGACGCTCGCCGTGCACGTCGCACACGAGGCGAGGCCGCACTTCCCGGACGGACAGCTGTACGTGGACCTCCAGGGCGCGGGCTCCCGCGCCGCCGCGCCGGAGACGGTCCTCGGCTCGTTCCTCCGGGCGCTCGGCACCCCGGACTCGGCCATCCCCGACTCGCTCGACGACCGGGCGGCGCTCTACCGCTCGACGCTCGACGGACGCCGGGTCCTGGTCCTCCTGGACAACGCCCGTGACGCGGCCCAGATCCGCCCGCTCCTGCCCGGAACGGCGGGCTGCGCCGCCCTGGTGACGAGCCGGATCCGGATGGTCGACCTGGCGGGGGCGCACCTGGTGGACCTGGACGTGATGTCCCCGGAGGAAGCACTCCAGCTCTTCACCCGGATCGTCGGCGCGGAGCGGGTCCAGACGGAGCGGGAGGCGGCCCTCGACGTCGTGGCGGCCTGCGGGTTCCTTCCGCTGGCCATCCGTATCGCCGCGTCCCGGCTCGCGGCCCGCCGCACCTGGACGGTCTCGGTCCTGGCGGCCAAGCTGGCGGACTCGCGGCGGCGCCTGGACGAACTCCAGGCGGGCGACCTCGCGGTGAAGGCGACGTTCGAACTCGGCTACGGGCAGCTGGAACCGGCGCAGGCGCGCGCGTTCCGCCTCCTCGGCCTGGCGGACGGTCCGGACATCTCGCTCGCGGCGGCCGCGGCCGTCCTCGACCTGTCCCTGTGGGACACGGAGGACCTCCTGGAGGCCCTGGTCGACACGTCCCTCCTGGAGTCGGCGGCGCCGGGCCGGTACCGGTACCACGATCTGGTGCGGCTCTACGCGCGTGCGTGCGCGGACCGTGACGAGCAGCCCCCGTCGGAGAAGGAGGCGGCGCTCTCCCGGCTCCTCGACTTCTACCTGTCGACGGCGGCGCGGGTGTACGCGATCGAGCGCCCCGGCGACCGCCTCGTCGACCATCTGGAACCGACCATCCACGAGGGCCTCACCTTCACCGACCGCCACGCGGCCCAGGACTGGCTCTACGCCGAGGCGAACTGCCTCCTGGCCTGTGTCCGCCAGTCGGCGTCCACGCCGGGCACGCTGCGCCGGGGCGTGGACCTGCTGTGGGCGTCACTGGACCTGGCGGAGTCGGGCGCGAACTCCCGCGAGTACGAGACGGTGGCGACGACGCTGCGGGAGGCGGCCGGCAAGCAGGGCGACTCCCGCGCCGAGTGCCGGGCGTCGATCACCCTCGCGTACGGCCACCACGTTTCGGGCCGCTTCACCCAGGCCGGCGAAGAGGCCCGCACCGCCATGCGTCTGGCCACCTCGGTGGACGACCCGCTCCCCCTGTGCTGGGCGCCGAACATCCTGGGCGTCATGGCGTTCTACGAGAACAACCACACCGAGGCGGAGCGGCACTTCACCCGTGCCATCGAGTACTTCCGCAGTTGCGAGGACCTGGCCGGCGAGGCGAGTGCCCTGTGCAACCTGTCCCGCATCTACCTGATCACCGGGCGGACGGACAGCGCGGTGCGTCTCGCCCAGCAGGGCACGGACATGTACGACACCCTGGGGCACGCCCTCAAGGGCGCCAACGGGCGCTACGCACTGGGCATGGCTCTGGCCCAGAGCGGTCAGTTCGGCCCCGCCGCCGAACGCCTCAAGGAAGCCCTCGCCGTCTTCACCGACAGCCGCCAGCGCCTCTGGGAGGGAATGACGCTGTACCGGCTCGCCGAGGCCGAGGTCACGGAAGGACGCTACGCCCAGGCCGCGTCGAACGCGGAGATGGCCCTGACGGTCCTGCGCGGCATCGGCGGTGAGTGGCGGCGGGGCAACGTCCTCACCGTCCTGGGCCGTGCCCTCAACAGCATCGGCCAGTCGGGGCGCGCCGAGGTGTGCTGGCGCGACGCGCTGGAGGTCTTCGAATCCCTGAACTCGCCCGAGGCCGAGGCCGTGCGGCGGCTGCTCGATCCGGCGGCCGTCGCCTGATCGCCTGGCCTGGGCGTTCATCGTTCGTTTATGGCGATCCGACATGCTCTGAATCAGTCGATCCGTCGCGTCGGGGGGCAGATGGGTCGCCGAGAAGGCCGTCGCTCGGACGCATTAGGGTGAGCGGCCCTGCGAAAGAGGCCCGTCCGGCCGTCCACGGGGGAACAGCCGGACGGGCCCTCAGCACCAACTCACCCGATTCTGCGAGAGGTTGCACACAGTGAGTGACGAGCGAACCGTCAGCCCCACCAACATCCACATCACCGGTGGCGAGACCACTGATGTGACCACCAAGAACATCCACATCACCGAGGGTGAGGACGGCGCCGCGATAGCCGAGAAGATCGGCATCAAGAACATCCACATCACGGGTGGGGGCGAGGAGCCCGTCGCCTCCGCCGACACCGGTAAGGGTCCGGCCGGCAACATCCACATCACGTCCGAGCCGGCCAACTAGCCACTCCCGACGGGGAACGGCCGCGGCGGCGACTTCGGGGGAGCCGCCGGGGCCCGCCAGGGAGGTCCGGTCGACGGGGGGCACACGGAACCGGGGGACACCCGGCACGGAACCAGGGGGGATCCGTCCGGGCAGGGCCCGTGCGCAACGCGATCGGACCACCGCATGAGGAGGGGCCGGGCTGATGCCCGGCCCCTCCGGTGTGCGTACGGGTTCCTCAGGACGGAATCGTCGTGCTCGCGCGTCAGCGGGCGTAGGAGCCGAGGCCGATGAGGCAGTACACGTACTCGCTGACCGTGGCGCCGTTCATCGTGTAGCGGTGGGAGAAGGCGTACTGCGTCTTGGGGTTGGCGTTGCACAGGCCCATGTCGGAGGTGAACGGGAACGTCTGGATCACCTTGTAGTGGGCGTCGGACGCCGAGCAGGAGACCTCGTCGACGCCGCTGACGGACTGCGCGGTCGTCGAGTCCGGCAGCGAGCCGTTGAGGCAGGTGCCCTTCTCGTACGGGTCGGGCTCCTCCTCCGTGGGGGTCGGGTCGGCGGTGGGGTCGAGGTCGACGTCGAAGCTGGGCGGCGCCGGGTAGGAGAAGGTCGGGATCGGACCGGGGCCCGTCGAGCCGGCCCTGTCGTCCGAGTCGTCGTTCAGGAGGTACGAGCCGCCGATGATCGCGCCGAGGACGGCGAGGGGGATCAGGCAGCCGAGGAGGCCGCCCTTCTTGGGCGGGCCGCCCGCGACGGTGATGCGCAGGTACACCGTGCCCTCACCGAGCCGGGCGGCGACGAGTTCGCCGTGGCGGCAGGCGCGGACCGTGAGGTGGGCGGGGCCGGTCGGCAGGTTGACGGTGATGATCACGCCCTGGGCCGCCTGCTGCGGAGTCAGGGTGAGCGGGATCTCGGAAGGCGTTGGCGAGGACACGGGCTGCTCCAGGGGAGGTGGGACTGCGGTTCGCCGAAGACTGCCCCTATGACGTGTACACGGCGCCGGACGGTTGCACTCCTTCGGCGCCGTCCGACCTCACGCTTCGGCTCGACGCCCCGGCCCCATGTCCCGGCCCCATGTCCCGGCTCCGCGCCCCGGCCGCCCGCCTCAACGCCTCGCCCTCAGCTCCCCCTTCAGCACCTTCCCGCTCGCGTTCCTCGGGAGTTCCGTCACGAACTCGACCTCCCTCGGCACCTTGTAGTTCGCCATCTCCCGCCGCGACCACGCGATCAGGTCGTCCGCCGTGACCCTCGCCCCCGGCCTCCGCACCGCGAACGCCTTGCCGACCTCACCGAGCCTCGGGTCGGGGACGCCGATGACGGCGACGTCCGCGATGTCCGGGTGGAGGCCCAGGAGCTGCTCGATCTCGGCCGGGTAGGCGTTGAAGCCGCCCACGATGAACATGTCCTTGAGCCGGTCGGTGATCCGCAGGTTGCCGGCCTCGTCGAGGACGCCGATGTCCCCGGTGCGGAGCCAGCCGTCCGCGTCGATCGCCGCCGCCGTCGCCTCCTCGTCCTCGAAGTAGCCGCTCATCACGTGGTGGCCCCGGACCAGGACCTCGCCGCTGTCGGACAGTCGGACCTCCGTGCCGGGGATCGCGCGGCCCGAGGTGGTGGCGATGGTGGCGTCCGGGTCGTCGCGGCGGCACATGGTGACGATGCCGCTCGCCTCGGAGAGGCCGTAGGCGGTGAGGACCGTGCCGACGCCCAGCTCGGCGCGGAGGCGCTCGACGAGCCGGAGGGGGACCACGGCCGCACCCGTCACGACGAGGCGGAGCGAGGACAGGTCGTGGGCCGGGCGCGCCGGGTGGTCGAGGAGGGACTGGTGGAGCGTGGGCGGGCCGGGCAGGACGGTGACGCGTTCGGCGGCGATGTTGGCGAGGACGGTGTCGACGGTGAAGACGGACTGCGGGACGATCACCGCGCCCCGCATCAGGCAGGCGAGGATCCCGGCCTTGTAGCCGAAGGTGTGGAAGAAGGGGTTGACCACGAGGTAGCGGTCGCCCTCGCGGAGGCCGGCGAGCTCGGACCAGATCGCGTAGCAGCGCAGGCTCTGGGCGTGGCTGATGACGGCGCCCTTGGGGCGGCCGGTGGTGCCGGAGGTGTAGATGATGTCCGAGGGGGCAGAGGGGTCGATCGCGGCGGCCCGCGCGCGGACCCGGCCGGCCGGGACGGTGTCGCCCTCCGCGAGGAACTCCTTCCAGGTGGTCCACTCCTCGGGCGCGGTGTCGCCGAGGACCACCACCTTCTCCAGGTCCGGGAGCGCGACCCCGGAGCGGCGCAGGGAGGCCACGTACGAGGTGCCGAGGAAGGTGCCGGTGACGAAGAGCAGCCGGGCCCTGGAGCTCTGGAGGACGTAGGCCGCCTCGGTGCCCTTGAAGCGGGTGTTCAGGGGGACGAGGACGGCGCCGGCGGTGACGGCGCCGAGCGCGGAGACGATCCAGTCGAGGGTGTTGGGGGCCCAGATCGCGACCCGGTCCCCCGCCCGTATGCCGGTGGCGAGGCAGGCGGCCGCCGCCCTTTCGACGCGTTCGCCGAGTTCCGCGTAGCTGACGCGGTTGCGGCCGTCGACGACGGCCTCCCGTGCGCCGTACCGCTCGGCCGCCGCCCGCACCAGACCGGGGATCGTGCCCCACTCAAGGTCGCCGCGCATCTCCGCCTCCGCCGCTTGACGCATCTCCACCTCCACCACTCCCCTTAGCTGACTATCCGTCAGATTAGTTGTAACCTGACGCGCTGTCAGTAGCGCTGTCACACGGGGAGGTTGTCTTGCTCAAGGACGCCACGGCCATCGTCGGCATAGGTCAGACCGCCTTCGCCAAACAGCTCCCCGAGACGGAGAAGACACTCGCCTGCCGGGCGATCCTCGCCGCCCTCGACGACGCCGGGATCGACCCCTCCGAGGTCGACGGCTTCGCCTCGTACACGATGGAGGAGACCGACGAGGTCGAGGTCGCCAAGACCATCGGCGCCGGCGACGTCACCTTCTTCTCCAAGGTCGGCTACGGCGGCGGCGGCTCCTGCGCCACCGTCGGCCATCTCGCCGCCGCCGTCGCCACCGGACAGGCGAGCGTCGGCGTCGCCTGGCGGTCCCGGAAGCGGGGCAGCGGCCCCCGCCCCTGGAAGAACACCGCCGTCCAGCTGCCCACCCCCGGCCAGTGGACCCGCCCCTTCGGGCTGCTCCGCCCCGCCGACGAGATCGGCATGCTCGCCCGCCGCTACATGCACGAGTACGGCGCCACCCGCGACCACCTCTTCAACGTGGCCCTGGCCTGCCGCAACCGCGCCAACCAGAACCCGGCCGCGATCATGTACGAACGCCCGCTGACCCGCGAGATGTACATGACCTCCCGCTGGATCAGCGAACCCCTCTGCCTCTTCGACAACTGCCTGGAGACGGACGGGGCGTTGGCGTGCGTCATCGTCTCCGCCGAACGGGCCCGCGACTGCCGCCGGAAGCCCGTCTACGTCCATTCCGCCGCCCAGGGCCTGCCCGCCCAGCACCACGGAATGGTCAACTACTGGAACGACGACCCGCTCTCCGGCCCCGCCTGGACCGCCGCCCGCCACCTCTGGAAGCAGGCCGACTTCGGCCCCCAGGACGTCGACGTCGCCCAGATCTACGACGCCTTCACCCCGCTCGTCCCGCTCTCCCTGGAGGGCTACGGCTTCTGCGGCCGCGGCGAGGGCGCCGCCTTCACCGAGGGCGGGGCGCTGGAGATCGGCGGCCGGCTGCCCCTCAACACCGGCGGAGGAGGACTGAGCGAGGCGTACGTCCACGGCTTCAACCTCATCAACGAGGGCGTGAAGCAGCTCCGCGGCACCTCCACCGCCCAGGTCCCCGACGCCGCCACCTGCCTGGTCACGGCGGGCGAGGGCGTCCCCACGTCCGCCATCCTCCTCAGGAGCTGATCCGCATGCTGACTCCCGTCACCGACGAGGACGGCGCTCCCTTCTGGGAGTACGCCGCCCAGGGCGAACTGCGCGTCCAGAGCTGCGCCGACTGCGGCGAGCTCCGCTTCCCGCCCCGCCCCTGCTGCCCGCACTGCCACTCCTTCGCGAGCGAGTGGCGCCCGATGTCCGGCCGCGGCCGTATCTGGTCGTACGTGCTCCCCCACCCGCCCCTCCTGCCCGAGTACGCCGCCCAGGCCCCGTACAACGCGGTGATCGTCGAACTCGCCGACGCCCCCCGCATCCGCCTCGTCGGCAATGTGGTCGCCACCCCGGACGCCCCCCTGAACTCGGTCGACCCGAGCCGACTGCGGATCGGCGCCCCGGTGAAGGTGGCCTTCGCCGAGATCGACGGCGTCACCGTCCCGCGCTGGCTCCTGGAGCGCGGATGAGTATCCGTGTGGAGCGCGACAAGGAGACCGGGGTCGCGGTCGTCACCCTCGACCGGGCCGCGAAGCACAACGCGATCACCCTGGAGATGGCCCGCGAGCTGAGCGCCGTCTGGCGGGGGTTCCGGTACGAGGACGAGGTCCGCGCGATCGTCGTCACCGGGGCCGGGGGGCGGGCCTTCTGCACCGGCATCGACCGGGCGGCTGCCGGGAACGTGCCGCAGCCCTCGTCCCCGTACACGATCGACGACCCTCTCCTCACGATCGGACCCAAGGCGAACGACCTGTGGAAGCCGGTCGTCGCCGCGGTCGAGGGGATGGCCTGCGGCGGGGCGTTCTACCTGCTCGGCGAATCGGAGTTCCTGGTCGCCGGCGAGGACGCCACCTTCTTCGACCCGCACACCACCTACGGGATGGTCAGCGCCTTCGAAACCGTCCACATGGCGCAGCGGATGCCGTACGGGGAAATCGCCCGGATGGCCCTGATGGGCAGCGCGGAACGGATCTCGGCACGGCGGGCGTACGAGACGGGGCTCGTCTCCGAGCTGACCCCGCCCGGCGGCGCGCTGGCCGCCGCGCGGGAGGCCGCCGCCGTCATCGCGGGCCACTCGACGGAGGCCGTACAGGGGACGGTCCGGGCGCTGTGGTCGGTGAAGGAGGCGGCCCGGGCCCAGGCGCTGGCGCACGCGCCGCACCTGGTCGCCCTGGGCAACCTCCCGGCCGACCGACAGGCGGACCTGTTCACGAGGAGACCGGCCGGATTCCGGCTGCGCTGAGGCGGCGGTCCGGCTACCGCTCGGTCACGTCACCGATCGTGCAGCTTTTCACCCGTTCGACGTCCTTGGGGTCGCGTACGAAGGCCTCGAACTCCTTCTCGGCGCCGTTGACGGTGACCTCGACGATGTCCGTGTCCACCGACGCGCCCTTGGCGTCCTTGAACTCCACGGTGACCATGAACGTCCCCCGGACCTGCAGGTCGTTCGGGGTGATCTTCAGAGTCGCGGTCGTGTCGGCGGCGCGGGCCGGCTTGCCCTTGCGCTTCTTCCCGGCGGGCTTCACACAGTCGACGACCACGACCTCGGCCCGCGCCGCGGAGACCGGCGTCGGCGTCGGGGCCGTCGTGTACGAGCCGGAGCCGGAGCTCGAACCCGAGTCGGAACCGCCCGAACCGCCCTCGTAGTCGTCATTGCTCTTCTTGGAGTTGGAGCAGCCTCCGCCGTCGGAGTCACCGCCACGGCTCTTGCCGCTCTTGCTCTTCCCGCTGCCGCCGCCGCTGCTGCTGCCGTGGCCGGTGTGGAAACCGGTCAGCGCGAGCACCACCACCGTGAGCGTCGCCGCCAGCTTCAAGCGTGTGCGCACCATCGTCGCTCCCCGTCATCCCTGTCGTGTCCGCGCCACTTTAACGGCGCTCAGATGCCACGTGGCGGGCCCCCCGCACCGGGCGTAGCGTCGTGAGCGAGAGCCGGACCGTCAAGGAGGCCGATCGATGATCCGCAACATCGCCGGCTCGGTGCTGGCTCTCGCCGGAGCGACGGCCGCCGTCTGGAGCCCCTTCCGTGCCTGGTACGACGGCCGTCACGGACGTGATTACGCGATCGACGAGCTGTTCACCGGCATCACCGCGGACAGGGGCGAGCTGATCGGGTCGATCCTGGCGCCGTTCCTCTTCGCCGCTCTCCTCACCCTGCTCGGCGTGCTGCTGCGCTCCCGGCTGCTCGTCGCGCTCGCCGGGGTCGTCGTCCTCGGCTTCACCGTTCTGTGGATGGTGCGGGTCGGGCAGGCCGAGGGCAGTCTCACGGTCGGCGGCGACGGTACGGGGCTCGGTGACGGGGTCGCGAACGCCTTCGGCGGCGGGATCCTGCTGCTGCTCGGCGCGCTCGTGATGTCGGGCAGGTCCCACGCGCCGCACCGGGTGGACCAGCCGCCCCGGCCCACCCACCCCACGCTCGACGGGCCGCCGCCGGACGACACGTCCACCCTGGAGGCGCCGCGCGCCCACCCGCAGGCCTCGGCGCCGTACGCGGCGACGCAGAGCTTCGACGTACCGACCTGGGACCCGGACCAGGAACGCGAGAACCCGCCGCCGAAGAGCTAAGCCTCCGGCAGCGGGTCCCTGTCCGTACGGGCTACCGCGCGGCGGCCCCCCGGCCCGTGGCCGTGCCCTTGACCGCGTCGAGCGCGTACACGCAGCGGTCCTTGCTGCACGCGTACACGACGCCGCTCCTGACCACCGGCGAGCCGGTGATCTCGCCGCCGGTCGCGAGCTTCCAGCGCAGCTGACCGCCGGTCGCGTCCAGGGTGTAGAGGACGTGGTCGGCCGAGCCGAAGTGCACCCGGCCGTCGGCGACGACGGGCGAGCCGACGAGTTCAGCGCCCGCCGCGAACCGCCACCGGGGCGTGCCGGTGACCGCGTCGAGCGTGTAGAGCGCGCTGCCGCTGCCGACGTGGATGTTGCCGTCGGCGACGAGCACCGGCTCGGCCGACTGGCGCGGCTCGGTCGCGATGCGCCAGCGGTCCTGCCCGGTGGTGGCGTCGATCGCGTACACCGTGCCGAGGTGGTCGGAGAGGTACACCCCGCCGCCCGTGACCGCCGGGCCGGGCGCGAACGCCGGCGGGGAGAGGAAGACGGCCGGCGCCTCGAAGTGCCAGCGGACGTGACCTGCGGCGATGTCGATCGAGAGGACCCGGGTCCCGGCGGAGACGTACACACAGCCGTCCTCGGCCGGGGCGACCCGGACGGGCACGTTGGCGCAGGAGGCGGCGTCGCCGATCGGGTACGACCAGCGCTCCACGCCCGTCCGGGCGTCGAGGGCCTGGAGCCGGGCGTCCCGCCACACGTACACGGTGTCGCCGTGCACGGCGGGCCCCGCCTCCGGGGTCTCGAAGTCGGTCTGGGCGCCGGTGATCTCCCACAGCTTGGCGCCGTTGGAGGCCTCCCAGCCCTGCACCCCGCCACCGCGGGTACCGGTGACGACGGTCCCCCGGTCGACCTGCAGCGAGTACACCCAGGCATCCGTCCGCAGCCGCCAGCGCTCGCTGCCGTCGGTCGCGTCGAGGGCGTAGAGCGTGGGCCCGTCGGAGGCGTGGATACGGCCCGAGGCGACGGCCATGGACCAGGCCACGTCCCGGGTCTTGAACTGGCGCCGGCCGCTCCCGGTGTCCAGGGCGTGTACCTCGAAAGAGGTCACGTACAACAGGTCGCCGTCCACGACCGGGGTGCCCCAGACGTCGTTCGACATCCGGAACCGCCACGGCCGCCAGGGGCCGGGCTCCGAAGGCGAGACCTGGTCGGAGCCCTGCGGCGGGACGCCGACCGGGCGGGAGCCGGGCGGCGGGCCGGGCTCCCCGGCGTACGAACCGTGGTCTCCGGCGTACGGGCCGGTGTCCGCGCCGTGCGGGCCACCGCCGGGCGGACGGATCCAGCCGGTCGCCGGGCCCGCGTCGGCGCTCCGGCCGACGGCGAGCGCGGCACGGGTGTCGGCGACCCGGGGGCCGGGACCGATCGGCACGGTCGCGCCGCCGAGGCGTACGGGCCCGCCCGCGCTCTCGGCGGGCCCCGCGTGCCGGCCACCGCCGACGGGCGCGGGCTCGGCGTGCCGGCCGCCCCCGACGGGCGCGGGCTCCGGGAAGCGCGGGTCGCCGACCCGTTCGGCGGGCTGCCGGGGCGGGCGCGGCGGCATCGGCGGCGCGGTCGACGCCGGAGCCGGGCGGCCGCCGCGGCGGGTCTCGATCATGTCGGTGGCGCTGCGCGGCAGCCAGGCCGAGGCCGTGCCGCTGTCGTCGCTGCCGGGACCGAAGAGATGCGGGGCCAGCTGGGCCTGGAGGTCGGCCGGGGTGGGCCGGCGGCTGACGTCCATCTGCATGCAGGCGTCGATGAGGGGCCGGAGCTCGTCGGGCAGGCCCTCCAGGTCGGGGCCCTCGCGGAGCAGCATGAAGACGGTCTCGACCGGGTTGGCGCCGTGGAACGGCGCGTGGCCGGTGGCGGCGAAGACCAGCATCGAGCCCAGCGAGAAGACGTCGCTCGCGCCGGTGACGCTGCGCGAGTCGCGGGCCTGCTCGGGCGACATGTAGGCCGGGGTGCCGACGGCGACATTGGTCATGGTCAGGCGCGTGTTGGAGACGCCCGACGCGATGCCGAAGTCGATCACCCGGGGGCCGTCCTCGACGACGAGGACGTTGGAGGGCTTGAGGTCACGGTGGACCAGGCCCGCGCCGTGGATGGACTGCAGGGCCTCGGCGACGCCGGCGGCCAGCCAGCGCACGGCCTGGGCCGGGAGCGGTCCGCACTCGTTCACTATCTCTTCGAGCGAGGGCGCGGGGACGTACGCGGTCGCCAGCCAGGGCACGGCGGCCCGCGGGTCGGCGTCCACGACGGCGGCCGTGTAGAAGCCGGAGACCGCCCGCGCGGCCTCCACCTCACGGGTGAAGCGGACCCGGAACAGCTGGTCCTCAGCGAGCTCCGTGCGCACGGTCTTGATCGCCACGCGCCGGCCCGAGGCCGAGCGCGCGAGATAGACCAGGCCCATTCCGCCCGCGCCGAGCCGGCCCAGCACTTCGAAGGGCCCGATACGTCTCGGGTCGTGCTGCGTCAGCTGTTCCACTTGCCTGCCACCTCCCCGTACGGGCCATGAGGGTACGGCCCCGTGGCCCTGATTCTTCCTGTCCGAGGCCCCGGTTGCGAACCCGGGGGCGGATCGGGGTGTCACGGTTCATATCGGAGCCATCCGGAGCGGATGCCTCAGCTCGTACCGGAGCTCGTACCGGCCGACTCGCTCAGCTCCGGTCGGCGGGCTCCGAGAGGACCGCGAAGCGGGCGCCCTGGTTGTCGTGGAGGACGGCGATGCGGCCGTGCGGGGTGTCGAAGGCGGGGGTGGCGACGCGGCCGCCGAGCCGGACGGTGGTCTCGCAGGCCTCGTCACAGTCGTGGACGGTGAAGTAGACGAGGACGTGGCCGGGCATCTCGGCGGGGAAGTCGTCGCTGATGACCGCGCGCCCGCCGAAGGCGCTGTCGTCGCCGGGCCGGGAGCCGGGGGGCGACCAGACGCGGTAGTCGAATCCGGCGTCCCTGCCCTCCTCCTCGGCGTCGGCCTGGCGGCCGAGGTAGCCGAAGACGGTGGCGTAGAAGGTGTCGACGGCGTCGGGGCGGCGCGTGTACACCTCCATCCAGCAGAAGGAGCCCGGTTCGTTCGTGATCTCGAAGCCGTCGTCGTCACCGGACTGGCGGAGGCCGAAGACGGCACCGCCGGGGTCGGCGGCGAGCGCGAGGACGCCGAAGGGCCCGACGGGGTAGGGCTCCATGACCATCTGGCCGCCGGCGGCCTTGATCCGAACGGCAAGGGTGCCCGCGTTCTCGGTGGCGAGGTAGAGCGTCCAGGTGGTGGGCATGCGGCCGTCGCGCTTGGGGAGGAGTCCGGCGACGCGTCGCCCGTCGAGGCGGGCCTCGTCGCGGTCGGGGTCGAAGGTCCAGCCGAAGAGCTCGCCGTAGAAGCGCTTGCCCGCTTCGAGGTCGGGGAGCTGCGCGTCCACCCAGCAGGGGGTGCCCTCAGTGCGTGCGGCCATGGTTCCACGCTAGGACGGTGCGGACGGACCCGCACGCCCCGATATGCGAACACATGGGCGGTTTATCGGGTGGGGACCCTTGGGGCGCTTGGGTTGTCCACCGAAGTTGTCCACAGGCTGTTCATAAGTCTATTCGGGTACGGGGATCCCTCGTCCGTCCTCCCCACCCACCAGGAGTGGCGCGATCCCGCCCCTCCCCGTCGGCGCGGCGTCCACGGAGACACGCGTGCCGACCTCGCAGAACACGGGTGGCCGGGGGGGTGCACCCCATTTGCAGTCGGCCGAATCGCGCGCTGACACCCCCTCGGTAAGCTGACGGCATGACAGGACAAGTACGCACCGTCGACGGCCGCGTGGCCGGACGACGCGGCCAGGCGACGCGGCAGAAGCTGCTCGACTGCCTCGGTGAGATGCTCAGCTCCTCGCCCTACCGGGACGTCAAGGTCATCGATGTGGCCCGGAAGGCGGGTACTTCACCCGCGACGTTCTATCAGTACTTCCCGGACGTCGAGGGAGCGGTTCTCGAGATCGCGGAGGAAATGGCCAAGGAGGGCGCCGGGTTGACCGAGCTGGTCTCCGGCCGTTCCTGGGTCGGCAAGGCCGGCTGGCAGACCTCCGAGGAACTCGTCGAAGGATTCCTGGACTTCTGGCGGAGGCACGACGCCATCCTCCGGGTCGTGGACCTCGGCGCCGCAGAGGGCGACAAGCGGTTCTACAAGATCCGCATGAAGATCCTGAACTCGGTCACCAACTCCCTCACGGACGCGGTGAAGGAGCTCCAGGCCAAGGGCAAGGTCGACAAGGAGGTCAGCCCCGCCGCCATGGCCGGCTCGCTCGTGGCGATGCTGGCCGCGGTCGCCGGCCACCAGAAGGGCTTCACGACCTGGGGCGTGAAGCAGGCCGAACTCAAGCCGAACCTCGCCCTGTTGGTGCATCTGGGCATCACCGGCAAGAAGCCGACCAGATAGCCCCACCACCCCCTCCACCCGTCCTGTCGTCGACGCCGACGGCGGCCCGTCCCCACGGACCGCCGTCGGCGTCGCCGTCTCTCGGTGCGTCGTCACGGTGGCCGGCTCGGTCGCGGTGACGGTTTCAGAGGCTGCGGGCGGTGATGTCGCCGTAGGAGGTGGTGGCGTGGATGTTGAGGCCTGCGGTGGTGCCGGCGGTGTGGGTGAGGGCGTTGTGGATGCGGCCGTAGGCGGTGCCGGCGTCGAGGGTGGCGGAGACGCCGCGGGCGGCGCCGACGGTGATCTCGCCGGACTGGGTGGTCAGGGTGACCGTGCCGCTGACGGCTTCGGTGATGCGGAGGTCGCCCTTCTGGGTGCTGATCTCGGCGGGGCCGCCGAGGCGGCCGACCGTGATGTCGCCGGCCTGGAGGGTGAGGCGGGCGGTGGCGGTCTCGTCGAGCGTGACCGTGCCCTGCGCGCCCTCGACGGTGACGTCGCCGAGGCGTCCGACGCCGCGGAGTTCGGCTGCGGCGGTCTTGGCCTCGACGTGGGAGCCGGCGGGCAGCTGGACGGTCACCTCGACCGATCCGGAGTCGCCCAGGATCCGGTTCTTCGCCGGGGCGGCGGTGATCCGCAGGACGCCGTCGGCGTACTCGACGGTGATCTGCTCGGCGGCCTTCACGTCGGCACCCTTGGCGGCGTTCGCGGGGCGGACGTCGACGGTGGCGTCGGCCCGGTCGGCGGCGATGAGCTGGATGCGGCCGGCGGGGATGTCGAGGACGGTGGAGATCGCGGCGGTGGTGGCGAACTTCTGCAAGGTTCTTCTCCTTCTTGGGGCGGGCCCACTCTCGGGCCCGCCGTTTCCGATGAAGGAAAAGCTACGTTGCGTTCATGAGTCTGGCAACGCACTCGTTGCGCCAAATCGGCATTCGTGCAGGTAGATGCCAGGATTTCGTTGCAACGGTTTCGAGGCTAACGCAATGACCGAACGCCGTTGCGTTGCAATGAAATGGAAGTGAACGCTCTTCATCGCCGGGTCAGCCGAAAAAGCCTGATCTCGCGCTCGATCCGCGCCTGATACGTGGCGTACGGCGGCCAGAACTCCAGCGCCGCCCGCCAGGCCTCCGCCCGCTCCTCCCCCGCGAGCAGCTCCGCCCGTACGGGCACGTCCTCGCCCTTCCAGTTCACCTCGACGTCCGGATGGGCGAGCAGGTTCGCCGTCCACGCCGGGTGCCCGGGGCGGCCGAAGTTGGAGCCGATGAGCAGCCAGCCGCCGTCCGGCTCCGGCATGCAGGCCAGCGGGGTGACCCGGGGCAGTCCGCTCTTCGCACCCCGGGCGGTGAGCACCACACCGGGCAGCATCTGGGCGCTGAGCAGCACCTTTCCCCTGGTCAGCCGGTGCACGGCCTTGTCCATGGCGGGCACGACGTGCGGGCCGATCCGGGCGAAGGTCCTGGTCGAGGACATCTTCTGCATCAGTGTGCGTCCGACGGGCATCTACGCCGCCACCTCTCCGAAGAGTCCGGTCCGTTCCGCCGCCCGTGCGCGCAGTCGCCGCACGGGCCCGAAGAGCAGTTCGTCGGAGGCGGCCCGTTTGAAGAAGAGGTGCGCCTCGTGTTCCCAGGTGAATCCGATGCCGCCGTGGAGCTGGATGGACTCCCCTGCGGTGGCGCGGAGTGCCTCCAGGGCGTGGGCGAGCGCGAGCGGCCCGCCGTCCGGGCCGGGTCCGGGTTCCCGGGCGGCGCAGTAGGTGAGGGAGCGGGCTGCCTCGACCTGGACGTAGAGGTCGGCGAGCCGGTGCTTGACCGCCTGGAAGGAGCCGACGGGCCGGCCGAACTGTTCGCGCGAGCCGACGTGGGCGACGGTTCGGTCGAGGGCCTCCCGGGCCGCGCCGACGGCTTCGGCGGCCAGCATGACGGCGGCGGTGCGGCCGGTGGCGGCGAGCGCGCCGAGGACGTCGGCCGGTTCCTCGCCGAGGAGTTCGGCCTCGGTGTCTCTGAACTGGACGGTGGCCTGGGTCCGGGTGGAGTCCAGGGTGGTCTGGCGGGTGCGGACCAGACCGGCAGCCTCCGAGGACCTGGCCCGTACGAGGAAGAGCAGGGTGCGGCTGCGGGCGAAGCCGCCCGTGTGGGCGGCGACGAGCAGCAGTCCGGCGCTGTGTCCGTCGAGGACCTGGGCGGCCTCCCCGTACAGTCGCCAGCCCCCGTCGGCGGCGCGTGCCTGGACGCCGCCCGCGCGGCCGCCGCCCGACCAGTCCTCGGCGGTGTTGTCGCCGGTCAGGCCGAGGGCGAGCGCGAGGGAGCCGCCGGGGACGGCGAGGGCGCAGGTCAGGCTGCCTTCGGCGAGCCGTGGGAGGAGTGCGGCGCGCTGCTCGGGGGTGCCGAGGGCGGCCAGGAGCGGGGCGGTGAGGACGCTGGTGGCGAGGAGTGGGGAGGGGGCGAGGGCGCGGCCGGTCTCCTCGCAGGCGAGGGCGAGTTCGGCGGGCCCGCAGCCGACTCCTCCGTATTCCTCGGGGAGGGCGAGCCCGGCGACGCCGAGGGTGCCGGACATCCGGGCCCAGAGCTCGGGGTCGTACCCCTGGGGGGTGGCGGTGGCCGCGCGGTTCTCCTGCGGCCCGGCCCGTTCGGTGAGCAGGTCGCGCAGGGTGCGGCGGATCTCCTGCTGCTCCTCGGTGAGCGGGGCGGCGAGCGAGGCGGTTCCGGCGGCGAGCGCTGCGCTGTCGGCGGCGTCCATGAGGCTCCCTCCGTTTCTGACGGTGCGTCATGCTAGGGCGGTGCGGGGCTGGTTGCCAGAGCTGCGCCGGTCCCGTTCGAATGAATCTGATGTACCGTCAGATTCATGCCGACCATCGCACCCAGCACCGCACGCAGCCCCCGCCGCGTCGCCGTCGCCGGCGTCGCCCTCGCCGACTGCGGCCGGGTCGACGAGGCCACCCCCTACGCCCTGCACGCCCAGGCCGCCCGGCGCGCGCTCGCGGACAGCGGCCTGGACCGCTCGCTGATCGACGGCCTCGCCTCGGCGGGCCTCGGCACCCTCGCCCCGGTGGAGGTCGCCGAGTACCTGGGGCTCCGGCCCCGCTGGGTGGACTCGACCGCCGTCGGCGGCGCCACCTGGGAGGTCATGGCCGCGCACGCCGCCGACGCGATCGCCGCCGGCCACGCGAACGCGGTCCTCCTCGTGTACGGCTCCACCGCGCGCGCCGACATCCGCGCCCGGCGCCGCACCGCGAACCTCTCCTTCGGGTCGCGCGGCCCGCTCCAGTTCGAGGTCCCGTACGGGCACACCCTGATCGCCAAGTACGCGATGGCCGCCCGCCGCCACATGCACGAGTACGGGACGACCCTGGAGCAGCTCGCCGAAGTGGCCGTCCAGGCGCGGGCGAACGCGGCGCTCAACCCGGAGGCGATGTTCCGCGACCCGATCACCGTCGACGACGTCCTGGCCGGGCCGATGATCGCGGACCCCTTCACCAAACTGCACTGCTGCCTGCGCTCCGACGGCGGCTGCGCGGTGCTGCTGGTCGCCGAGGAGTACGTCCAGGACTGCCGTACCGCCCCGGTCTGGGTGCTCGGCACGGGCGAACACGTCTCCCACACCACGATGTCGGAGTGGGAGGACTTCACCGTCTCCCCGGCGGCGGTCAGCGGCCGGCTGGCCTTCGAGCGGGCGGGCGTGACCCCGGCGGACGTCGACCTCGCCGAGGTCTACGACGCCTTCACCTACATGACCCTGGTGACCCTGGAGGACCTGGGCTTCTGCGCGAAGGGCGAGGGCGGGGCGTTCTTCCGGGAGAAGGACCGGCTGCCGGTGAACACGGACGGCGGCGGACTCTCGGCCTGCCACCCGGGGATGCGCGGGCTCTTCCTCCTCGTCGAGGCGGTACGTCAGCTGCGCGGGGAGGCGCCGGGACTCCAGGTGCGGCGGCCGGACGGGAGCCTGCCGGAGGTGGCGGTGGCGTCGGGGACGGGGGGCTGGTTCTGCTCCTCGGGGACGGTGGTGCTGGGCCGCGGCTGAGCCCCATCCCGAGATCTATACAAGCGTCATAGACAAGCGTGTAGGACATCCGTATAGTCATGGCTGTGGGCAGGGGAAGGCCCACACCACCCGACAAGGAGTCCTGCCATGAGCACCGAGAACACCGCCGCCCGGAGCACCGCCGCCCGTACCGCGAAGACCGCCCGGACCGCCCGGACCGTCCTGATCTCCGGCGCCTCGGTCGCCGGCCCCGCCCTCGCCCTCTGGCTCCACCGCTACGGCTTCACCCCCACCGTCGTCGAGCGCGCCCCCGAACTCCGCGCCGGCGGCTACAAGGTGGACATCCGCGGCACCGCGATCGAGGTCTGCCGCCGGATGGGGATCCTCGACGAGATCCGCGCCAACTCCACGGACATGCGCGGTGGTTCGTACGTCGACGACCGCGGCCGCACCATCGGCGAACTGTCCGCCGACATCTTCGGCGGCCGCGTCGAGGAGGACGACGAGCTCATGCGCGGCGACCTCGCCCGCATCCTCTACGAGCGGACCCGCGACGACGTCGAGTACCTCTTCGACGACTCGATCGCCGCCCTCGACGAGGACGCCGACGGCGTCACGGTCACCTTCGAGAGCGGCACCGTACGCCGCTTCGACCTGGTCGTCGGCGCCGACGGACTCCACTCGCACACCCGGCGGCTGGTCTTCGGCGAGGAGAGCCGCTTCAAGCGCCACCTCGGCGCGTACATCTCCATCTTCACCGCCCCCAACCACCTGGGCCTCGACCGCTGGGAGACGTACCACGCGCTCCCCGGGAAGCTGGTCTGCGTCTACAGCTCGGCCGGCGAGACCGACGCGAAGAACCTCTTCATCTTCTCCTCGCCCGAGGAACTCCCGTACCACCACCGGGACATCACCACCCAGCGGCGCCACCTCACCGAGGCCTTCACCGGCGACGGCTGGGAGATCCCCCGGCTCCTCGGCCACGCCGCCGACGCCGACGACCTCTACTTCGACTCGATCTCCCTCATCGAGATGGACCGCTGGTCGAAGGGGCGCGTCGTCCTCCTCGGCGACGCCGCCCACTGCTCCTCCCCCGCCTCCGGCCAGGGCACCGGACTCGCCCTCACCGGCGCGTACGTCCTGGCGGGCGAACTGGCCCGGGCCGGCGGCGACCACCGCGTCGCCTTCGACCGCTACGAGGCGCACATGCGGCCGGGCGTGGAGCGGAACCAGAAGATGGCCGAGGGCTTCGTCAAGGAGATGACCGTCGGCTCGAAGTGGAAGATCGCCCTGCGCATGTTCATGGTGCGGACGCTGCCGAAGACCCCGTGGAAGAACCTCATCGCGAAGAAGATCCGCGACGAGATCCAGGCGGCGGCGAACGCGGTCCCGCTGGTCGACTACACCGTGCCGACGACCGCCGGCACCACCGCACGCCCTACCGTGAGCGCATGACCGACTTCCACCGAGCCCTCCACTCCCTCCGGGTCTGGGACACCGAGCTGCCCGCCTTCGACCCGGCGGGCGCTCCGCCCGAGCCGCTCCCCCTCTTCCACCACTGGTTCACGGCGGCGGTAGAGGCCGGCCAGACCGAGCCGCACACCCTCTCGCTGGCCACCGTGGACGAGGACGGCAGGCCCGACGTCCGTACGGTGATGCTGCACGACGCCGATGCGCGCGGCTGGCACTTCGCCTCGCACGCCACCAGCGCGAAGGGCCGCCAGCTCGCCGCCCGCCCCGAAGCCGCGCTCGGCTTCTACTGGCCGGTCCAGGGCCGCCAGGTCCGGATCCGGGGCCACGTCACCCTCGGGACTCCGGAGGAGGCGTACGAGGACCTCCACGCCCGCAGCACCGGCGCCCTCGCCTCGGCCCTGGTGGGCCGGCAGAGCGAGGTCCTGGACTCCCCGGAGACCCTGGCGGAGGCGAGCGCGAAGGCCTGGCTCCGGGCACAGGAGGAACCGGACGCCGACGCCCCCACCTGGACGCTCTACATCGTCGAACCGACCGAGGTCGAGTTCTTCCAGGGCGACGGACAACGCCGCCACCGCCGCCTCCGCTACCACCGCACGAACGGCACCTGGACCCGCGAACTCCTGTGGCCCTAGCGGCTATTCGTCCACCCCGGAGCCGTACATCTCGTCGACCTCCCGGGCGAAGTCCCGGAGCACCGCCCGTCGTTTGAGCTTGAGGGACGGGGTCAGGTGGCCGGAGTTCTCCGAGAACTCGGCGGTCAGGACCCGGAAGGCACGGATCGACTCCGCCCGCGAGACAAGCCGGTTGGCGTCGTCCACCGCACGCTGGAGGGCCCCGAGCAGCTCCTCGTCCCGGGTCAGCTCCCAGAGGGCGAGGTGGTCCTTGTGCCGCATCCGCCGCCAGTGCGTCAGGCCCTCGTGGTCGAGGGTGATCAGGGCCGTGACGTACGGGCGGTTGTCGCCGAGGACCACGCACTGCGCGACCAGCGGGTGGGCGCGCAGCCAGTCCTCCAGCGGGGCCGGGGCCACGTTCTTGCCGGCCGAGGTGATGAGGATGTCCTTCTTGCGGCCGGTGATCCGCAGATAGCCGTCGGTGTCGAGGGAGCCCAGGTCCCCGGTGGGGAACCAGCCTTCGTCGGTGTACGGCACGGCCGCCCCGCGCTGGGCGTCCCAGTAACCGGCGAAGACATGACCGCCCTTGAGCCAGACCTCGCCGTCGTCGGCGATCCGGACGGCCGTACCGGGCAGCGGCCAGCCGACGGTGCCGGTGCGGGGCCGCCGCGGCGGGGTGACCGTCGACGCGGCCGTGGTCTCCGTCAGGCCGTACCCCTCGAAGACCTCGACGCCCGCGCCGGCGAAGAACTCGGCGAGCTGCACGCCGAGCGGGGAGCCGCCGGAGATCACGTACCTGACCCGGCCTCCGAGCGCGGCCCGGATGCGCCGGTAGACGAGCGGGTCGTAGAGCGCCCGCGCGGCCCGCAGCGAGAGCGAGGGGGTGGCCTCCTGCCCGTACCGGCGGGCGACCCGGGCGGCCCGGTCGAAGGAGGCGGCCTTGCCGCCGCGTTCGGCGGTGGCGCGGGCGGAGTTGAAGACCTTCTCCAGGACGTACGGGATGGCCAGGAGGAAGGTGGGGCGGAACGCGGCGAGGTCGGTGAGGAGTTCCTCGCCCTCGACCGAGGGGGCGTGTCCGACGCGGACCCGGGCCCGCATGCAGCCGATGGCGACCATCCGCCCGAAGACATGGGAGAGCGGAAGGAAGAGCAGGGTGGCGGCGGGGTCCTTGCTCTCCGAGACGAAGACGGGGTGCAGGAGCCGGACGGCGTTGTCGACCTCGGCGAAGAAGTTGGCGTGGGTGAGGGCGCAGCCCTTGGGCCGGCCGGTGGTGCCGGAGGTGTAGATGAGGGTGGCGAGGGTCTCGGGGGTGAGCAGCCCCCGGCGGACGGTGACGGCCTCGTCGGCGACCCGGGCACCCGCCGTACGGAGTTGGTCGACGGCGCCGGTGTCGAGGACCCAGAGGTGGGCGAGACCGGGCAGCTGCCGCCGCTCGGCGGAGACCAGCCGGGCCTGGGCCGGGTCCTCGACGACACAGGCGGCGGCGCCGGAGTCCTGGAGGATCCAGCGGGTCTGGAAGGCGGAGGAGGTCGGATAGACGGGGACGGTGACGAGTCCGGCGGCCCAGGCGGCGAAGTCGAGCAGGGTCCACTCGTAGGTGGTCCGGGCCATGAGGGCGAGCCGGTCACCGGGCCGGAGGCCGTGGGCGATGAGGCCCTTGGCGACGGAGTGCACCTGGGCGGCGAAGGCGGAGGCGGTGACGTCCCCCCACTCCCCCTGCGGCCCCTTGCGGGAGAAGAGGACGGCCTCGGGGTCCTGACGGGCGTTGTCGTACGGCAGGTCGGCGAGCGAACCACGGCGGATCACGGGCACGAGCGCGGGCACGGAGACCTCCCGCACCACCCCGTCCACCAGCGTCTTCCGCGGCTCGACCGGTTCGCTCTCGGACAGTGCGGTGACGACGGACACGTGCGGCTCCTCGGTCTTCGCGATGAACTGAGGTCGTGCGTCGGTGAACTGCGGTGGCACGGAGGCGCGTTGACGTCTCGCATGGCGTAACTAGCCGGTAACCTTACTGTGAAGTAAGAGTCAACGGGGAGACCAGCGCTCGCTTTTCATGAGGTTCCCGAGCCCGGACCACGCGAAGTTCATGAGCGTCGCGGCCGCCTCCTTCGCCGTCACCCCCGGCGTCTCGTTGGCCCAGCTCGCCAGCGACTCGGCGGACCCGACGAGCGCCTGCGCGAGCGCGGCCACGTCCCGCTCGGTGATGTCGGCACCGACCCGCGCCTCCAGCGCCGCCTCACCGATCAGCCCGGCGACGAACGCCGTGATCTCGTCCCGCATCCGCGCCGCCTCCCCGGCGAACGGCTCCCCCTGCGTCCGCGCCTGCCGGCTGAGCACCGCCCAGGAGTCCGGGTGCTCGGCGGCGAACGTGAAGAAGGCCATGAGCCCCGCCCACAACCGCTCGTCGGGCGGCGCACTCCGGTCGACGACCGCCTCGGCCACCACCGCGAGCAACGCCTGCGCCTCCCGCCGGATCACGGCGGTGAAGAGCTCCTCCTTGGAGTTCAGATACAGATAGACGAGCGGCTTGGACACCCCGGCCAGCTCGGCGATCTCGTCCATGGAAGCCGCCTGGTACCCGTGCCGCGCGAAGCTCCGCACGGCCGCGTCCACCATCTGCCGCTCCCGCACCGCCCGCGGCAACCTCCGCGCCTTCGCCCCGTCGGCCATGGCGACCCACCCCTGCTTCCAAGATCCACTGGATGCCCCGCGAAAGCCTACGTGGCCCCGATCGCCGTCCACGCAGAACGCCCGGCCGGGAAACCCCGGCCGGGCGTCCGTCCACACGCCCGCCCGATCGATCGGATCAGAGCTGGCTGGTGGTGTAGCAGGGGAACCAGTTGCTGGCCTGCGATTCCGGCACGTCGCAGTAGGCCTCCCGCCAGGGGTTCTCACCCGGCCGGTGCGTCGTTCCGGTGGCCGATGATCTTCACGCGCCCGTGGAACCACCAGCCGGAGAAGTAGGTCCACGTCTCCGGGGTGTCCGTCCAGGGAGTGCAGACGTTCTCGCCGTTCTGGTTGAACCCGCACACGAAGATCATGTCGGAGTACGTGGTACCGATGGCCAGTTGCTGCCCGTAGCTGCCGGCGGCAGCCGGTGCGGCACCGGCCGCCAGGCCGGCACCGGCCATGGCGAACGCCGCTGCGAGGGCGCCCACCTTCCTCCTCAGGCCGCTGGGCGCGGCATTGCTCCCGAACATGGGCATGATTCCCCCCCTGTTGTCCGTGCGCTCCGCGAACTCGGAACGCACGCCGGGCCATTAAATACGATCTTGCCGCCGGAGCGTCCGACGTCCTCGCCTCCCGGGCCGCACGCCGAAGCGCCCCGGACCGTCGTGGGTCCGGGGCGCTTCCGTCGAGGCGACGTGCGGGTCCTACGCGGCGACGGCCACCGGCTCGCGGTCGTCGATCGGCGAGGAGGACGCCTCGTTGTACTTGTCGAGGTCGAGGATCTTCTCGCGGGCGGAGACGATCACCGGGACGAGCGCCTGGCCGGCGACGTTGGTGGCGGTCCGCATCATGTCGAGGATCGGGTCGATCGCCATGAGCAGGCCGACGCCTTCCAGGGGCAGGCCCAGGGTGGAGAGGGTCAGGGTCAGCATGACCGTCGCGCCGGTGAGACCGGCGGTGGCCGCCGAGCCGATGACCGAGACGAAGGCGATGAGCAGGTAGTCACCGATGCCGAGCTGCACGTCGAAGATCTGCGCGATGAAGATCGCGGCGAGCGCCGGGTAGATCGCGGCGCAGCCGTCCATCTTGGTGGTGGCGCCGAACGGGACGGAGAAGGAGGCGTACTCCTTCGGGACGCCGAGGCGCTCGGTGACCTTCTGGGTGACCGGCATCGTGCCGACCGAGGAGCGGGAGACGAACGCCAGCTGGATGGCCGGCCAGGCGCCCTTGTAGAACTGCACCGGGTTGACCTTGGCGACCGTCGCGAGCAGCAGCGGGTAGACGCCGAACATGACCAGGGCGCAGCCGATGTAGACGTCGGCGGTGAAGGTCGCGTACTTGCCGATCAGGTCCCAGCCGTAGTCGGCGATGGCGAAGCCGATGAGGCCGATGGTGCCGATCGGGGCGAGGCGGATGACCCACCACAGGGCCTTCTGGAGGAGCTCCAGGATCGACTCGGAGAGGGTGAGGATCGGCTTCGCCTTGTCGCCGAGCTTGAGGGCGGCGATACCGGCGACGGCGGCCATGAAGACGATCTGGAGGACGTTCAGCTCGGTGAACGGCGTGATGACGTCCGTCGGGATGATGCCGGTCAGGAAGTCGATCCAGGAGCCCTCGCGCTTCGGCAGCTTGCCGTCCTGCGGGGTGAGGCCGGTGCCGGCGCCCGGGTTGGTGATCAGGCCGATGGCGAGGCCGATGGCCACCGCGATCAGCGAGGTGATCATGAACCAGAGCAGGGTGCGGGTGGCGAGCCGGGCGGCGTTGTTCACCTTCCGCAGGTTGGTGATCGAGACCAGGATCGCGAAGAACACGAGCGGGGCGACGGCCAGCTTCAGCAGCTGGACGAAGATGTCGCCGACCTGACCGAGGGTCTCCTTCAGCCAGGAGACGTCCTGGCTGCGGGCGATCCATCCGAGCAGGGCGCCGAGGACCAGACCGGCGATGATCTGGGCCCAGAAGGGAATCTTCGGTATGCGCGAGGAAGCCGGGGACTGCTTCTCGGGCGCGGACGCGGACGCGGACACAGGCACACTCCACAGGTGCGTATCGGGCAATACGGGACGGGGGTGCGGCACACACGCGTTTTCACGCGGGCCGCTGCATGATGCCGGGTCAGAGCTCGCGGCAACAGACCGCGGACATACAGGGGGTCCCCCCTGCACGAGCGAAGCGAAGCGCTTGGGGGAGGCACAGATCGACGTGCAGGCGCGCCACGAGCGGGGGGCTCGCGGCAAGAGAGAGGCGCACTGCTGTCGTCATGTCGAACACGTTAACACTTGAACTTTGAGATCCTCAAAGCCCTTCTTTGAGGCGTACGGACACCTCTCCGCCTCCGAAACGCAGAACACCCCAGGCGGGAGCCTTGGAAGCTCCGGCTGGGGTGTCCGGGGTTGTACGGGTCTGTGACGAAGCTTACGCAGCCTTTACGGGGCCGCGGCGGCCTCCTACAGCGCGTCCTCCTGGGACTGGTTCGCGGCCAGGCGGCCCTTGGCGCGGTCGACCTTCGCCACGACCTCGGCGCTCGCCTCGTCGCGCACCTTGCGCAGGAAGACGAAGCTCAGCGGGGCGGAGATGACGATGGAGAGGACGAGGACCCAGAGCAGGTTCGAGTCGCCGAGTCCACGCGGCAGCGCGCCGACGTAGACGAGGCCCCACAGGGCGAGGAAGCATCCGGCGAAGATGCCGAGACGCATCAGCGTGTAGCGGAGCATGTCAGCCCACTCTTCCGTTCCGAGGTTCCGAAAAGTTCCCAAGATCCCATACGGGACAAGAGCCCCTCCAGTGAAG
Organism: Streptomyces sp. NBC_01077; assembly: GCF_045162855.1. Lineage (NCBI taxonomy): Bacteria > Bacillati > Actinomycetota > Actinomycetes > Kitasatosporales > Streptomycetaceae > Streptomyces > Streptomyces sp. NBC_01077. The sequence goes on from NZ_CP108669.1 coordinate 4,416,813, forward strand.
CACGGGGCACCGGACGCCTCGGGCCCGGGCCCCTTGAGCACCTCGAAAGTAATAGATACCCTACGCTCATGACCCTTACCTTCGAGGTGGATCCGGCGATCGACCCCGCCCTGCGCGACGGCGTGCTCTCCCTCTGGGCCGATGTCTCCAACGCCGGCGGCGCGGTCGGCTTCGTCCCGCCCGTCACTCCGGACGAGATCCGCCCCGCGCTGCTCAAGCACTTCGTCGCGATGAGCGAGGGCGGCACGCGTCTGCTCGTCGGCCGCGACGAGAACGGCGAGATCGCCGCCACCGCGTTCTTCACCTTCAACACCCACCCCCTGATGAAGCACTGGGTGTGGCTCTACACGGTCATGGTCGGCCCCCGTCACCAGGGCAGGGGATACGGCCGCGACCTCATGGCGGCGGTCGAGCACACCGCCCGTACCGCCGAGGGCTTCGAGGCGATCGAGGCGGTCCGGCTGACCTGCCGGGGCGGCACCGGCGTCGACGGCTTCTACGCCAAGTCCGGCTACAAGGAGGTCGGCCGCGTCCCCGACGCGATCCGGGTCGCCCCCGGCGACGACCGCGACGACATCATCATGCTGCTGCCGTTGACCTGACCGGAACGGGCACAGGATGTCGGGTGCGCGACTGCCCGCCCTTCCTACGGTGAGGACAGGAAAAGGGAAGGACGGACCACGTGCTGGAGCGGCTCAACCAGGCACTCGGCCACATCGAGGAGCATCTCGTCACCGAGCTCCACGGCGACCTCGACCCGGCCGAGCTGGCCCGGATCGCCGCGACCTCGGAGTATCACTTCCGGCGCATGTTCTCGGCGCTGGCCGGCATGCCCCTCTCCGAGTACGTACGGCGCCGGCGGCTCACCGTCGCGGGCGCCGAGGTGCTCGCGGGGGAGCGGACGCTCCTGGAGATCGCGGTCCGGTACGGCTACGGCTCCGGGGAGGCCTTCGCCCGCGCGTTCCGCGCGGTGCACGGGGTCGGCCCCGGGGAGGCCCGCCGCACCGGAGCGGCACTGCGCTCCCAGCCGCGGATGTCCTTCCGCCTCGTCGTCGAAGGGAACAGCAGCATGAAGTACCGCACCGTGGCCAAGGACGCCTTCCGGATCGTCGGCAGCAGGGCCCGGGTCCCGCTCGTGCACGAGGGCGAGAACCCGGCGATCGCCGCCCAGATCCGGGGCCTCGGCCAGGAGACCCTGGACCGGCTCGCGGGCCTGTCGGCCGGGGCGCCCGCCGGGCTCGTCTCGGCCGTCGTCCACCTCACCTGCAGTCGCGAGGAGGGCGCCGAGCTCGACCACTGGTACGGCGTGACCGGCGCGCCGGACGCCGCCCCGGAGGGCTTCGAGACCCTCGACCTCCCGGCCGGGACCTGGGCGGTCTTCGAGAACGAGGGCCCCTACCCGCAGGCGCTCCAGTACCTGTGGCGGGACGTCTTCACCCGGTGGTTCCCGTCCAACCCGTACGAGAGCCGGCCCGGCCCGGAGATCCTCTCGGTCCGGCCCTCGGCGGACTGGACGACCGCAGCGGCGGAGCTGTGGATCCCGGTGGAGCACACCGGAGCGTGACAGGAACGGGTGAAGGGCCGGTGGGAACTCCCACCGGCCCTTCACCGTGCCAAAGGCAGCGTCAGAACCGCATCGCCTGCGGCGACTCCCGCCGGTCCGCGTCCGGCCCCGGGTACTCGCGGATGATCTCGTACCGCGTGTTCCGCTCGACCGGCCGGAAGCCGGCGTCACGGATCAGCTCCAGCAGGTCCTCGCGGCCCAGCTTGTTCGGCGTGCCGTAGTTGTCGGCGTCATGCGTGATCTTGTACTCGACGACCGAGCCGTCCATGTCGTCGGCGCCGTGCTGCAGCGCGAGCTGCGCCGTCTGGACGCCGTGCATGACCCAGAAGACCTTGACGTGCGGCACGTTGTCGAAGAGGAGCCGGGAGACCGCGAAGGTCTTCAGGGCCTCGGCGCCGGTCGCCATCGTGGTGCGCGCCTGGAGCTTGTTGCGGACCTTGCCGTCCTGCATGTCCACGAAGTCGTGCTGGTAGCGCAGCGGGATGAAGACCTGGAAGCCGCCGGTCTCGTCCTGGAGCTCACGCAGCCGCAGCACGTGGTCCACGCGGTGACGGGGCTCCTCGATGTGCCCGTACAGCATGGTCGAGGGGGTCTTGAGCCCCTTCTCGTGGGCGAGCCGGTGGATCCGCGACCAGTCCTCCCAGTGGGTGCGGTGGTCCACGATGTGCTGCCGGACCTCCCAGTCGAAGATCTCGGCGCCGCCGCCGGTCAGCGACTCCAGACCGGCCTCGATGAGCTCGTCGAGGATGTCGGAGGCGGACATCCCGGAGATCGTCTCGAAGTGGTGGATCTCGGTGGCGGTGAACGCCTTGAGGGAGACGTTCGGCAGGGCCTTCTTGAGCTCGGAGAGGGAGCGCGGGTAGTACCGCCAGGGCAGGTTGGGGTGCAGCCCGTTGACGATGTGCAGCTCGGTGAGGTTCTCGTTCTCCATCGCCTTCGCGAGGCGCACGGCCTCCTCGATGCGCATGGTGTACGCGTCCTTCTCGCCCGGCTTGCGCTGGAAGGAGCAGTAGGCGCAGGAGGCGGTGCAGACGTTGGTCATGTTCAGATGCCGGTTGACATTGAAATGCACCACGTCGCCGTTCTTGCGGGTCCGGACCTCGTGGGCCAGACCGCCGAGCCAGGCGAGGTCGTCGGACTCGTACAGGGCGATGCCGTCCTCACGGCTCAGCCGCTCACCGTCCCGGACCTTCTGCTCAAGTTCGCGCTTGAGGCCCACATCTTTGATAGATGCAGTCATGTACGGCCGCCTCCCAGGTCTGACAAGTTCAAAGCTCCCCAACCGTACTCTCAGCCGATCCGTCAGCCTTCCTCGGGCAGCTCTCCGACGCGGTTCTCCCACTTCGTGGAGAGGACGATCGTCGTACGGGTACGGGAGACGCCCTTGGTGCCGCTGAGGCGGCGGATCGTCTTCTCCAGTCCGTCGACGTCGCCGACGCGCACCTTGAGCATGAACGAGTCGTCGCCGGCGATGAACCAGCAGTCCTCGATCTCCGCGAGGTCCTTGAGCCGGCGGGCCACGTCCTCGTGGTCGGCGGCGTCGGAGAGGGAGATGCCGATGAGGGCGGTCACGCCGAGGCCGAGCGAGGCGGCGTCGACGGTGGCGCGGTAGCCGGTGATGACTCCGGCGGCCTCAAGTCGGTTGATGCGGTCGGTGACGGAGGGGCCGGAGAGCCCGACGAGCCGGCCGAGCTCGGCGTACGAGGCGCGACCGTTCTCACGCAGAGCCTGGATGAGCTGCCTGTCCACGGCGTCCATAGGTATGAAGCCTTCCATTGTCCAGCGATACCGCGAGTTTAGGTGTAGAATCTAAGGTACACAGGGGCGACACCCTGTGAATCTTTCAGTATCTGTAGCTCACAACGAGCAGATCAAAAACGATCTTTCAGGAGTGGTGTTCACCGTGTACACGATCGAGATGGCCTACGCCCGTATGCGCGAGCTGCAGGAGATGGCCAACCGCTCGCGTGCCCACCAGTCGACCGCCGCCTCGAAGCGCGCCGAGAAGAAGCACGCCAAGAAGCGCTAATCCGACCGGGGGGACGCTCCACCGAGCTCTCCCTCCCACCGGCGGTACAGCCGATGCGGCACCCCTGCCGCATCGAGCACCCGCCCGGCGACGAAGTCCACCAGATCCTGGATGTGCGTCGCCCCCGCGTAGAACGCCGGAGAGGCGGGCAGCACCACGGCGCCCGCCTCGTCCAGCGTCACCATGTGCTTGAGCGTCTGACCGTTCAGCGGGGTCTCCCGCACGGCGACCACCAGTGGCCGCCGCTCCTTCAGCGTCACGCTCGCGACCCGCTGCAGCAGGTCCTTCGAGAGCCCGAGTGCCACTCCCGCCACCGCGGCGGTCGAGGCCGGCACCACCAGCATCCCCTTCGCCGGGTACGAGCCCGAGGACGGCCCCGCGGCCAGATCCCCGGCCGCCCAGTACCGCACGTCCCCCAAGGCATCCGCCACGTCGAACGTGCCGGGCTTCCCGTCCGCGCCCCGCGCCAGCCAGGCCGCCAGGTCCTCGCGCCAGTGCGCGTCCCGGAAGGGGAGCCCCGTCTCGTCGAGCAGCGTGAGCCGCGAGGCCCGCGACACGACGAGGTCGACGCTCTCCCCCGCGGCAAGGAGACCCCTCAACACGGCGGCGGCGTACGGCGTACCCGACGCCCCGGAAACCCCCACGATCCAGGGGGTGCGCTTGCCGTCGTTCATGCCGCCGAGCCTATCCGTCATCAGGCCGGGGCTACGGGGTGAGCCCGCGGACCAGCAGGTCGAGGAGGGCACATACGAAGAGCGCCATCCCGATGAAACCGTTCACCGTGAAGAACGCCCGGTTCAGCCGCGACAGATCGTGCGGCTTCACGATCGAGTGCTCGTAGCCGAAGGCCGCCACCACGATCACCAGACCGACCCAGAAGAAGACACCGGCATCGGTCACCAGGGCGTACCAGACGAGCAGCCCCGTGGTGACGAGCGCCGAGACGCGGGCACCCCACAGCGCGGCCGGGATGCCGAAGCGGGCCGGGACGGACATCACGCCGTGGGCCCGGTCCGCCTGGACGTCCTGGCAGGCGAAGATCAGGTCGAAGCCGCCGATCCAGACGCCCACCGCGAGGCCCAGGATCACCGCGTCCCAGGACCACTCACCGGTCACCGCGAGCCAGGCCCCGATGGGCCCGATCGCCTGGGCGAGGCCCAGGATGGCGTGCGGGAAGTTGGTGAACCGCTTGCCGTACGGATAGACGACCATCGGGATGACGGCGAGCGGCGCGAGCGCCAGACAGAGCGGGTTGAGCAGGGCCGCGGCGCCGAGGAAGACGACGACGGCGATCCCGGCCCCGGTCCACGCCGACCGCACGGACACGGCGCCGGTCACCAGCTCGCGGTGGGCGGTGCGCGGGTTACGCGCGTCGATCTCGCGGTCGATGATCCGGTTGCAGGCCATGGCGAAGGTCCGCAGACCCACCATGCAGACGGTGACGAGGAACAGCGTCCACCAGTGGATGTTCCGGTCGAGCTGGTACATCGCCGTGAGCGCGGCGGTGTACGCGAAGGGCAGCGCGAAGACCGAGTGCTCGATCATCACGAGCCGCAGGAAGGACTTCGTGCGTCCCGGCTGAGCGCCGGGTACGGCGGCCGTGGTCACAGGCCGTACTCCTTCCAGCGGCGGTCCACGAGGGCCGCCGTCGCCGGGTCCGACTCGACCATGTCCGGCCAGCCGCCGTCCCGGGTGTAGCCCTCCTCGGGCAGCTTCTTCGTGGCGTCGATACCCGCCTTGCCGCCCCAGAACTGCTGGTAGGAGGCGTGGTCGAGATGGTCGACCGGCCCCTCGACGACCGTGAGGTCACGGGCGTAGTCGGTGTTGCCGAGGGCCCGCCAGGACACCTCGTGCAGGTCGTGCACGTCGCAGTCCTTGTCGACCACGATGATCAGCTTGGTCAGCGACATCATGTGCGCGCCCCAGATGGCGTGCATGACCTTCTGCGCGTGCTTCGGGTACTTCTTGTCGATCGAGACGATCGCGCAGTTGTGGAAGCCGCCCGACTCCGGCAGGTGGTAGTCGACGATGTCCGGCACGATGATCTTGAGGAGCGGCAGGAAGAAACGCTCCGTCGCACGGCCGAGCGGACCGTCCTCGGTCGGCGGCCGGCCGACGACGATCGACTGCAGCAGCGGACGCTTCCGCATCGTCACACAGTCGATCTTCAGCGCGGGGAAGGGCTCCTGCGGCGTGTAGAAACCGGTGTGGTCGCCGAAGGGACCCTCCGGCAGCATCTCGCCCGGCTCCAGCCAGCCCTCGATGACGACCTCGGCCTGCGCGGGGACCTGGAGCGGGACGGTCTTGCAGTCCACCATCTCGATCCGCTTGCCCTGCACGAAGCCGGCGAAGAGGTACTCGTCGATGTCACCGGGCAGCGGTGCCGTCGACGCGTACGTGACGGCCGGCGGGCAGCCGAAGGCGATGGCGACCGGCAGCCGCTCCCCCTTCGCCGCCGCGACGGCGTAGTGATTGCGGCTGTCCTTGTGGATCTGCCAGTGCATGCCGATGGTGCGCCTGTCGTGGCGCTGGAGGCGGTAGAGCCCGAGGTTCCGCACACCGGTCTCGGGATGCTTGGTGTGGGTGAGCCCCAGGTTGAAGAAGGAGCCGCCGTCCTTGGGCCAGGTGAAGAGGGCCGGGAGCTTGTCCAGGTCGACGTCGTCGCCGGTGAGGACGACCTCCTGCACGGGCGCGGCGTCGGACTTCACCTTCTTCGGCGGCACGTGGATCATCGAGCCCAGCTTGCCGAAGGCCTCACGGACGCCGACGAAGCCGTGCGGAAGCTCGGGCTTGAGCAGCCCGCCGATCTTCTCGCTGATCTCGCCGTACGACTTCAGGCCGAGGGCCTTGAGCAGCCGGCGGTCGGTCCCGAAGACGTTCATCGCGAGCGGCATCGAGGAGCCCTTGACGTTCTCGAAGAGAAGCGCCGGACCCCCCGCCTTGTTCACCCGGTCGACGATCTCCCCGACCTCCAGGTACGGGTCGACTTCGGCCTTGATGCGCTTGAGGTCGCCCTCCCGCTCGAGGGCCCTGAGCAGCGAGCGGAGATCGTCGTAAGCCATAGGGGCCAGTATCCGCCACGGGCTACGCTTGACCTGTCACCGGGGCGGTCGAAACGAGCCCCATCGCTGCTTCCAGGGGGCTGTCCCACATGTTCAGGGCGCTGCTGTTCATCCTGCCTCTGGCTCTGATGATCTACGCCTTCATCGACTGCCTGAACACCCCGGAAGAAGAGGTCAAGCACCTTCCGAAGCCGGTCTGGGCCATCGTCGTCCTGCTGTTCTCCGTGGTCGGCGCGATCGGCTGGATCGTCGCGGGCAAGGACCGGCGGCCGCGGACCCGGGGCGGTGCGGGCGCGGGCAGCTGGGTGGCCCCAGACGACAACCCCGAGTTCCTGAAGTCCCTCAAGGACGAGAAGAAGACCGCTCGGCCGGACGCCCTGCCCGACGACGCGTCCGCCCTCGAGGACTGGGAGGCCGACCTCCGCCGCCGCGAGGAAGAGCTGAAGAAGCGCGAGCAGGACGGCGGCGACGCCCCCGAGAAGCCCTGACATGGAGCTACGTCTCCTGGCCACCTTCGAGAAGGTGGCGACGGTCCTCTCCTTCACCAGGGCCGCCACGGAACTGGGCTACGCCCAATCGAGCGTCACAGGCCAGATCCGGTCGCTCGAATCCTCCCTCGGGGTGGAACTCTTCGAGCGCCTGGGCAGCCGCATCCGGCTCACCGAGGCCGGGGAGCGCCTCCTGCCGTACGCCCGCGGGATGGCGGAACTGGCGGAGGAGGCCCGTACGGCAGTGACGGCCACCGCGGACCCCACGGGCACGATCGCGGTGGGCACGATGGAGTCCCTGACCTCCTACCGGCTGCCGCCCCTCCTGGAGTACTTCCACCACCGCTACCCGGGGGTGCGCCTCACGCTGCGGCCCACACTCGGCGACGAGACCCGGCAGGCACTGCGCCAGGGCACGTACGACGTCGGCTTCCTGATGGAACCGGAGACGGAGCACGAGGGCCTGGAGTCGGAGGTGCTGGCCCCGGAACCGCTGGTCCTGGTGGCGGGCCCCGGCCACCCCCTCGCCGGCCGTACGGAGCTGACCGCCGCCGATGTGGCGGGCGCGCAGCTGGTGGGCACCGAGCCGGGCTGCCCGTACCGCGACCTGTTCGAGCGCGAACTCCGGGAGTGGTCCCCGCCGTTCATGGAGTTCGGCACGATCGAGGCGACGAAACGAGGGGTGGCCGCGGGCCTGGGAGTGGCGCTCCTCCCCCGGGTGACGGTCACGGAGGAACTGACCTCCGGAACGCTGGTGGAACTGGCCTGGGAGACCCCGTTCACCCTCTTCACGCAGCTCGCGTGGCGGCGGGGGAAGCGTCTTCCGGCGCATGTCCGGCTGTTCGTGGAGCAGGCGCGGCGACTGGTGTCCGAGCAGCGAGGGTGACCTTGAGGCTGGCGAGGACGATCAGCGGAACGCCGAGCGCCTGGACGAGCCCGATGTGATGCCCGTACACGGCCCAGTCGACGCCCATGGCGACGGCGGGGTACGTGAAGGCGAGCACGGCGATCTTGGCGGTGGGCAGCTTGGCGTACGCGGCGTACATGAGCACGTACATCAGCCCGGTGTGAACGACCCCGAGCCCGACCAACCACGCCCAGCCGGCACCCAGTCCGGCGGCCTGACCGAAGTCCACGAAGGGCAGCAGCAGGGGAAGCCCCACGAGTACCTGCACGAGCGCGATGAGATGGGGCCGTACGCCGGTGATCCGCTTGGTGACGAAGGTGGCGAGGGCGTAGAGCACGGCGGCGGCAAGGGCGAACCCGAGCCCCTTGAGCGACGCGGTGTCCCCCGGCCGCACCCCGGACACGAGCACGAGCCCGACGAAGGCAAGCCCGAGCCACCCCAGCTTCCCGGCGGAGATCCGCTCCCTCATGAAGACCGCCCCGAGCAGCACGAGGAAGAAGGGCTGCGTGTGGTAGACGACGGTGGCGAGGGAGATCGAGGTGGCTTCGTAGGCCTCGAACAGAAACACCCAGTTGAAGACGATGAACCCGCCACCGAGCGCGGCGAGCCCGAACTTCCTGGCGGTGAACCCGTGCCCGGTGAAGAACCCCCGCACGGCGCTGTACACCCCGAGCGCGATCGCCCCGAACAAGCACCGGAAGAACACCACCTCGAAGGGCGATGCCCCGGACTCGACGACGAAGACGCCGAGCGTGCCGGAGAGCACCATGGCGAGGGTGAGTTCGACGGTTCCCCTGGTCTCGTTTCTCATGGGGACGACGCTACGAGCGGGGCCGGGGGCCGGTCCACGAGCCAGTGGGGCGTCCTCCCGATGGGGGCGATCGGCGGAACCGATGGGTGCCCGCGCGATCGGCTCGTCCGACGTACGCGACGACGTCGGCGTGCGGAGTCTCGGCCCGTGACGCGAGGTCGGATTCCCGCCAGCGCCGACGATCCCCTCCCCGTTCCCTTGGACCAGCGAGCAAGGACGCCAACGCCGCCTCAGAGGAGCCGAAGTGAAGACCGGGAACGGGAACGGGAACGAGAACAACGCGGCGACAGCGCTGGTCGTGCGGCCCGAGGAAGCCGAGCAGGTGGAGCTGCCCCACGGCGGAGGCTTTCGGCTGCTGGCGGACGCCGTCGACACGGACGGCGCGCTGGGCGCCAACCGCCTCACCCTCGGTGAGGGCGCCGACGGCGCGCGGCCGCACTACCACGCGCTGTCGACGGAGCTCTTCTACGTGCTCGACGGGACCATGGAGTTCCTTCTCGGCGAAGAGACGACCTCCGTGGGCCGAGGCAGCCTGGTCGTCGTGCCGCCGGGGATGCCGCACGCCTTCGGTGCGGCCGCCGGCTGCACCGCGGACCTGCTCGCGGTCCTGACACCGGGCGTCGACCGCTTCGGATACTTCCGGGCACTGGGCCGCATCCAGCACGGCCTTGACTCCTTCGACAGCCTCCTGCCCGAACAGAACCGCTACGACGTCCACTTCCTCGACCCGGCTGCATGGCAGTCCTTGCGCACGCCGTAGCCCTGCCGAGAGCTGCTGCTCCCACCCGCCGGGGCCGGCACGACTGCGTCCGGTGAGACCAACCACTCCCTGCCCCCGCGCTCGGGCCACAGGAACGCCGTGGGCCGCATCCGTCGCTCACCCGGCAGTTCTGCCGGGTCCTCGTAGTCCGCGATCACGTCACGCAGGATGCCGACCCTTCCGGCGCTGTCCTGGACTCGTCTGCCGATGTCCTGGGACGTGATCACGAGTGGCCCTGGGGGTGCCGCCGCAGGAAGACGTTGCAGTCGGACACGGTGGTGAGGTCCCCGCCGGCCCGCGCGCGGTCCCGCACATTCGCGAGTTCGACGCAGCCGGCACACCCTTCGACCGGCTCCGGGTCCGGGAAGGGAAGGGTGAGGTGTACCGGGTCGCTCATGGTCGTCTGGCGCTTCTTCATGAACCCGACGCTAGAAAGACGGAGTTGGCCCGGACGATGCAGTGTTCTCGATTGTTCTCACCTTCCGGCCCGATGTTCTCGTAAGTTCTCCGGCGGGGCCCTTCAGCAGGTGGTGCGGGCTCCGGGCTCCCGAGATGCTGAACGGACACCGCCCCGAGGAGAGGACGCCCATGCCGCGACGACTGCGCTTCAACGGGACCGACAGCATGAACGGCGCATGCCCCGCCGTGCACGAGGACCTCGACACCGGCGAGATCATCGTCCAGGGTGCGCCCGTCACCGGCCCCGAGGACATCGCCCAGTTGCAGCACTTCGGCGCCGGGGACGCCGCCGTGGTCGTTCCGCGCGAACTGCTCGTGAACCACGGGCCCAAAGAGGTCGAGCGCACACCCAAGTTGATCACCTCCAAGGAGTTCGGCAAGCTGTTCGAGACCTTCGAGCACTCGGCATGGCACCTCGAAACCCGACGGGGGTACGCGTCCGACCGCGCCGACGACTCCTATCGGGCGTTCGTGGAGACCGGCTCCGCTTCTTGGGACCTCGACAGCGCGTGGTCCACGAACATCCGGCGCCAGACCGAGGCGGGCAAGTACGTCGGCCGGGTACGCGTCGTCGACGACCCGCCCACCCAGGGGCAGCTGTTCCTGCTGGACTACGCGAAGTGCAACGCGGCCACGGGCGAGGACGTGCGGAGCCTGTGGCGGTCGGACGCCGACCGGGCTCGGCTGCCCGCCGAGGACTTCTGGATCTTCGACTCGCGCGTGGTCGCGGTCCTTCACTTCGACGACGCCGACAACCTGCTCGACTTCGAAGTGATCACGGAGCCCGCCGAGGTCCTGCGGTACGTCCAGGTGCGCGACGCAGCACTGCACCACGCCGTCCCGTACGACCGGTTCGCAGCGCAACTTCCCTCGCTGGACTAGCCGTTAGCGTGTACGGGTGAGCACGGACTACCAGCAGGCACGGGAAGCCCTCGGGGCAAGACTCCGGGAACTGCGCGTCTCCGGCCCTGGTGGCCGGCTCACCGGTACGGCGCTCGCTCAGCGGCTCGGCTGGCCGCGTTCCAAGATCTCCAAGCTGGAGGACGGACGCCAGACGGCGACGGCCGAAGACCTGAGGGCCTGGGCGGATGCGACCCATCAGCTGGAGGCGTACGAGGAGCTGAAGAGCCGGCTCAGGGGGGTTCGAGTCCCACATCCGCTCGTGGCGCCGCCAACTGGCTGCAGGCCATCGGCCGGTACAGGAGAACTGGAACGCCGAGGTCGCGCACGCCACGGTCATCCACGCGTGGGAGCAGGCCGTCGTCCCCGGCATGCTCCAGACGGCCGACTACGCGCGGCACGTCTTCACGCGCTTCGCGGAACTCCAGAACTCCGCACGGGACACCGACGCGGCGGTGCGTGCGCGGATGAGTCGTCGGGACTGGCACGCGGAGCTGTGGCTCGACGACTCCGATTCCCTCGCGCTCTACCTGCGGGCCTGGAAGAAACTCCGCGCATCCGCCGTCTTCGGAACAGACGCCCAGAACCTGATCAGAAGAGTGCGCACGACTCTGGACGGCTGAGAGGCCGGAGTGGACGTACACCTGGAGAGGGAGGCGATGGAAGAACAAGACGTCAGCGCGTGGGATGTGTGGGGCGCGTCCCGGTCGGGCCGTCAGGACCGGAACGCCGCCGGTGCGGACACCTGGTTCAACTGGACGCAGTGGCCCGATCACGGGCCCGACGAGAAGGTCCTCGGCAACCTCTCCGGCGCGCGAGTTCTCGACCTCGGCTGCGGAAGCGGTGGAAACCTCGCTCACCTGGTCGCGCTGGGTGCCGAAGCGATCGGCGTGGACATCTCGCCCGTCCAGGCAGCCAAGGCGCGTGAACGCTGGCCGCACCTCGATGTGAGGCAGCGGACGGCCGAGGGGTTCCTCGCGGAGGCCACGTACGAGTTCGAGGCCGTCTGCTCGGTCTTCGGCGCCGCCTGGTTCACCGATCCCGCCGAGTTGCTGCCCCTGGTCCACGCCCGCCTCGCACCCGGCGGCGTCTACGCCTTCTCCCACAACCCCCCGGCCCTGGACGGCTGCTACGGGCCGCAGGCGTCCCAGATGCAGCCGCCCGAGCGAGGTTCGGAACCCCTGTACGTGAAGCGCTGGGACTACCAGCCCGGCCGCTGGACGGAGATGCTCCAGCAGGCCGGGTTCACGGACGTGACGGCTGAGGTGATCGCGCCCCCGGAGGGGAAGCGAACGGGGACTCTGCTCGGCCGGGGCGTCAGGGCACGGTAGGCGGCGGCGCCGGATGACAAGGGCACTCGCACACGAGATGACGGACACCTTGTACGCCGCTGTCACGGGGGACGTGGTCCCGACAGTGGTCGTGGCGGCCGACGATGCAGCGCGGTGACCTGAACTCCGGCTCGGTGGGCGCGGTCGTAAGGGCGCGGGCCAGCAGGGACACGGTCACCGCGTCCGCGATCTCCGGCGTCACCCACCAGCCGTCGCCCGCGCGGTCGCGGTGCGAACCGTCATGCCCCAGGGCGAGCACACAGACCGAGCCGCCCCACACCGGCCGCACCACCTCCGCGACGGCGAACACGGACCGCCGCGCCCCGCAGCGGCTCATCGGGCGCTCCCGGCGTGGATGTTCCGGTGGTCGACATCCACCCCGACCGTCGCCAGCCACAGCGCCCGTCGACGTCGGCGTTGCACGGTCCGTGCCGAGGCCGCCGCCAGATAGGGGCGCTCCAGAGGCGAGCGGGAGCCGTCGAGAGGCGCCGTCTGCTCGCGGGCGTAGGGAGACCGCCGGGCGGGGGCTCGGTGGCGCGGCGCCTGGGGTCGGGGCGCCGGGCGGGGGTGGGTGATCGGACGGGGGCGGTGCCTGCCGGTGGGTGGCAGGGTCAGCATGAGCAGCCCCAGCAGGACGGGAATCAGAGCCCTGCCCAATACGCGCGCGATAGGGTTCCGCACGTCATCAACTCCGTTGGTAGTTGGTGGCCATGCCCCGGGAGGTCTAGCCACCTCGCCGGGGTCTTCGTGTCTCACGACCCTATGAGGCATGCATAGCTCTGCATAGCTCACCATTGGTTAGCACAGGTATTCGGTGCTTACGTTGGTCGTGTGACCGACCACGGCGAGATCCCCGAGTTCGACCCACAGGGCCCCCAGCTGATCTACGTCGCGGTGGCCGACCACATCGCCGCCCGTATCGCAGCCGGAGAGCTGGCCCCGGGCGCCCGCCTGCCCGCCGAGCGCGACCTCGCCGAGGAGTACGGAGTGGCCTACCTGACGGTCCGCCGCGCGGCACGAGTCCTGCGCGAACGCGGCCTGATCCTGACCGTTCACGGCAAGGGGACCTTCGTCGCCGATCCGCTGCCGGAAGGTCGGACAGACAACCCGGCGGCCCCCGACTCCGGCGCCTGAGAACGGAGCCGGGCCGGTTTATGCGAGGTCGCGCATAGCACGGACGGCCTCCCTGATGTCCATGATCACAGGGCAGATCCCCGGCCCGCTCCGCTGAACACGTTCACGATCTACGACGACCGCATCGCGACGGTCGAGCTGTCGTCCGGGGTGATGGTCTTCCGTGACCCGCGAGACGTGATGGGACACCTTCAGGAGTTCTCGCACCTGGAGGAGCGAGCCGTCTTCGGGCAGGACTCAGCCGCCTTCCTGAGTAACTGCGCTGCCGCCCTCAGGTGATCTTTGGTCGACGACGCGCATGATCGGCCTATTCCGCTGACCAGCGGAGAAGGATGACGCACCGGCCTTCGGGCAACGCCAGGAAGAGGCGCGACATGGCGCGTGCAAGTGCGGGGCCGTCCCCCGGCAGCGAACGATTCGACGACGAGTACGGCACGTACACCCCCAGGGGCTCCACATGCCACGTCTGCGCCTGGCCCATCGAGGAACTCCAACCGGCGCGACGCGGGACGCTGCCCCGCCCGGAGGGTCCGCCGGTCGTGGCCTACCGCCACTCGACCGCCTGCGCGCGTCCGTGATCAGCCGCGCGGACATCGGCCACCCCGTCCAGGACGAGCAGGGCCGCGTCGGCATCCTGCGAGACGTGATCGCCGACTACGAGGATCCGGCCGAGATGCCCGCCGAGCGCCGCAGGAAGCGTGTGGCGTTCCTGGGGCCCGAGAAGGGCGGACGAGAGTGGACGGCCCCACCGCAGACGGTCAGACGACTCCCCTCCCCAGGGTCACGCCCCTGAACTGCACCGGATGCGGCTGCCGAATCCTGGGTGTGAACGGCCGCTACGCCTGCGGCAGGTGCGGCCACGCCAACCCCTGGCACGAAGGCTCGATACCGCTCCCCACCGGGAACGACACCGTCTGAGGCCTCGCACGGGCAGGCCCTCCAAGGCTCCTGCCCGCGCTCCGCCGCCCAGCCGCTACCCGACGCTGAACGGGTAACGCGGGCCGTCCGAGGTGAGGCCTCGTCCGTGCCGGGGAAGAGATCCCGGCATGGACGAGCGTCTCAGCAGGGAGAGCGCCCGGCAGTGGCTCGCCACCGCCCTCGCCGAAGCCCGCGCCGGGCTCGCCGAGGGCGGGATCCCCATCGGCGCCGCGCTGTACGGGCCCGACGGGACACCGCTCGGGCGCGGGCGCAACCGGCGCGTGCAGGACGGGGACCCGTCGATGCACGCCGAGACCGCCGCCTTCCGGGCGGCCGGCCGGCAGCGCTCGTACCGGGGGACGACGATGGTGACGACGCTGTCGCCCTGCTGGTACTGCTCCGGCCTGGTCCGGCAGTTCGGGATCTCGCGGGTGGTCGTCGGGGAGGCGGAGACCTTCCACGGCGGGCACGACTGGCTGGCGGAGCACGGGGTCGAGGTCCTCGTGCTCGACGACCCCGAATGCGTGGCGCTGATGCGGGAGTTCATCGCCCTCCATCCGGCTCTGTGGAACGAGGACATCGGTGATGAGTGAGACGAACCTTCCGACGATCGATCTGGCCCGCGATCCGGCCCCACAGCTGCCCGCCGTCGACCGCGCCCTCCGCGAAGCCGGTTTTCTGCTCGTCGGCGGGCATGGCGTCGACCCGGACATCCGGGCCGAGATCCGGGCCGTCGCCCGCCGCTTCTTCCACCTCCCGCCCGCCGTCAAGGAGCCGTACGCGGTACGGGTCGGTGGCCGCGGCTGGCTCGGGCCCGGCGCGGAGGCCAACGGGTACGCGGAGGGTACGGCTACCCCGCCCGATCTGAAGGAGTCGCTGTCCTTCGCGGCGGACGAGCCGACCGGGGACCCGGCCGTGGACGCCGAGTGGTTCCTGCCGAACGCCTGGCCCGCCGAGGTCCCCGAGCTGAAGCCGCTGGTGGAGACGTATCTGGCGCAGATGAAGTCGCTCTCGGACCGGGTCCTGGACCTGCTCGGTGTGGCGCTCGGCGAGGAGCGGGACTTCTTCACCCGGCACACCGGGCACCCCACCTTCGGCTTCAACATCAACTGGTATCCGGGGCGGGAGCGGACGGGCGAGCCGGAGCCGGGCCAGTTCCGGATCGGCCCGCACACGGACTTCGGCACGGTCACGGTCCTGGACCGGGAGGCGGGCAAGGGCGGGTTGCAGGTCTTCACCGACGCGGGCGGCTGGCAGGACGCCCCGTACGATCCTGCCTCCTTCACCGTCAACATCGGTGATCTGATGGCGGGTTGGACCGGCGGGCGGTGGCGTTCGGGGCGTCACCGGGTGCTGCCGCCGCCGGCCGACGTCCCCACGGAGGAGCTGATGTCGCTCGTGTACTTCTACGAGTGCACGCCCGGGACGACGATCCACGGCATCGAGTCGCACGGATACCTGCGGGCCCAGCTCGACGCCATCGCCACGGACTGACAACTCCTCCACAACAGACTCGAAAAGCCGACCGCTTTCCCAACACACCGTCGATATCCTGAAGTTGACTGTGACGGGGGTAACGGGTGTAACGGGGGAGACGGGGCGTGGACAGGGAGCTGTACGGCCGCGAGGCGGCCTTGCACGATGCCGGACTGGTCGCGCGCCTCAGCGGCCTCACGAAGCACGGCGCCGCCCGGGTGCCGTTCGAGCACGGTGACGACCCACCGGTCACCGTCTTCACCGGCGGGCGCGGTACGGGCAAGACCGCCCTGCTCAAGGAGGTCCGCAACCGCTACAAGGGGTACACGCCGCTCGCCCTCCTCGACTGCGCGCACATCGAGCCGCCCGCCGACCACGGCCCCGGCTGGACCCCGCTCACCGGGGCCCTCGCCGAGCTCGCCGTACAGCTGTCGCCGAAGGTGCTCGGCGCGCGGCCGGTGAAGTTCCCGCGGGTCTCGCTCGGTCTCGTCGCGGTCGCCTCGCTCGGCTGGTCGCAGGAGGACGACGAGCGGGTCCGGCGCGACCTCCAGCGGCTCGGGCCGCTCCTTGCGACCGTCGACGCGACCAGGGGCGCGGCCACCCACTGGGTCGGCAAGGTCCTCGCCAAGCTGGCCGCCACCTTCGCCGAGGCCACCGTCCCGCTCGCCGGGCTGCTGGCCGAGGCGACCGTGGAGACCGTCCTCGAGGAGGTGTTCGGCCGCCTCCAGCGCACCTCGGAGAGCTGGTACGGGACGTATCGCAACGCGGGCGGGCGCGGCAAGGCCGGCCTCCAGCAGCTGGCGATCGACTTCGAGCAGGGCGGCCGGCGCCGCGCCGAGGCCGAGGGCTTCCTCGTCGGCGCGCTGACCGAGGACCTGCTCCACCCGTACGTGGGGATCCGGCGCGGCGGCCGGATCGGCCGCCCGCTCGTCCTCCTCGACAACGCCCACGAGCCGCTCGGCCGGCAGCTCGTCGAACCGGTTCTGCGCGCCCGCGCCGAGGGCCGCCGCGACCGGGTCGTCGTGCTCGCCACCTCCCGGGTCCGCGAGCACGAGGGGCTGCGGCACGCCACGAGGACCCGGCTGCCGGAGACCTCGCACCGGGCGCCCAGCCCGCGCGACACCCGGGTCGGCTCCGGCATCCTCGCCGTGGAGCTCATGCCGCTCTCCCCTTCCCAGACCCGCTCCGCGTTCGACCGTCACGACCCCGCCGGCCGGACGCCCACCGAACTCGCGCGTGCCGTCCACCGGTTGACCGGCGGCCGGCCCCTCGGAGTCGCCCTCCTCGGCCGGGCCGCCGGCGAGGCCCCGGAACACCTGCGGGCCGGTCTCACCCCGGGCGGGCTGCTCGACCTGATGGTGGAGCTGCGCGAGGACGCCCCGCCGGTACCCGTCGCCCCCGCCCTCCTCGCCGAACTCCTCCCGGTGCGGCGGCCCGGCCCGTACGCCGTGCTCGCCGCCGCCCACGACGAGGAGTCCGCCCGGATGCTCGCCCACGCCCGGCTCCAGGGCGAGTCCCTGGACGGGGACGTGGCGCTGCGCGTCCGCGACCAGCTGCGCTCCGAGGACTGGCCGGAGGGCCCGGGCCACTTCGTCGCGGACCCCCTGCTGCGCGCCCTGTTGCTGCACCGCCTCCGCTTCGAGGACGGCGATCATCCCCGGTACGCGGCCTGGCGTGCCGTTCACGAGACCCTGCACCGGCACTACGGGCCCGAGCCCGGCCCGTACCGGCTCCACCACGACCTGGCCCTCGGCCGCACCGAGGAGGCCGTCACCCATCTGCGGGTCACGTTCCCGGAGCAGGACGTCCTCGGCTGGCTGGGGCGGCTGCGGTTCATCGGCTCCGCCCCGTACCCGCGCGAGCGCGACCGGACCGGCCCCGACCCGCGCCGGGCGATCGCCCTCGGCCAGGGGCCGACCGGAGCCCTTCCGCCCGGCCTCGACGCCGACACCATCGAACTCCACCTGTCCGTACGGCGGTTGCTGCACGCCGTATGGCTGCTGACCGATCCGCTCGCGCTGCCCGACGACGAGGTGGCCGACCGCCTCGCGCACGAGCTGCGCCGGCTCTCCGGCCGTCATCTGACGGGCAGCGGTTCGCTCTGGGACGCGGCCACCCACTGGCCGCGCGACATCCGTGCCTGGCGGGAGCTGTCGCTTCCGCCGGGCCGCGAGGACGGAGTCTGACGCCATGCCCGACAGAGCATCCAGCCGACCGCTCGACCGGCTCCGACGCCACGTTCGTACGCCCCGCCAGAAGCTCGTCGCCTCCGTCGTCACCGCCGCCGTCGTCCTCGGCCTGGGCGGTTACGGCATCGCCCGGCTCACCACCCCGGAGGACCGTTCCTGCGCCGCGGGCGTCGAAAGGCCGGAGGGCAGCGCCGAATGCGTCGGCGTCAACGGCGACGGCCACGCCTTCGGCATCCCCGAACTCGCCGAGGTCGCCCATGCCATCGGCGCCGAGAACGCCACCCTCAAGGCCGGCGAGTACGCCACCGTCGCCGTCCTCCTGCCGCTGACCTCCACCGACAGCGGCATGCGGGTCAAGGTGCTGCACGAGGTCCAGGGCGCGTACGCCTACCAGCACCGGGCCAACCACGAGTCCAACAGCGAGACCCCGAAGATCCGTCTCGTCCTCGCCAACACCGGCAAGGGCAACGCCCATTGGCGCGACACCGTCGACCGGCTGATCGCCATGACCGGCGCCCCCGACCGGCTGCGGGCCGTCTCCGGCGTCGCCACCTCATCCACCGAGATGCGCGAGTCGGTGACCGCCCTCACCGGCGCCGGGATCGCCGTCGTCGGCACGACCATCACCGCCGACGACATCGCCAACGGCCCGGGCCCCGGACACAACCGCTACCCCGGCCTCGCCCGCGTCTCCCCCACCAACAACGACGAGGCCAAGGCCCTCGCGAACTTCGGCCGCGTCGACGCCGCCAAGGCGCTCCTCGTCCAGGACACCCGCAGCGGCGACCACTACACCGACACCCTCAAGGCCGCCTTCGCCGCGTCCCTCAAGGGCGCGCCGTACGAGCCGCAGCTCTTCACCTCGCCCGCCGACCCCACCGACGAGGGCACCACCGCCAACACCTTCCGCCAGATCACCCATCTGATCTGCGACACCCGCGCCGAGACGGTCTTCTTCGCGGGCCGCCACACACAACTGCGGCAGTTCATCAACGCGCTCGGCTCGCGCGGCTGCCTCGACCGCGCCTTCACCATCCTGACCGGCGACGAGGGCTCGTACCTGGGCGCGGACAAGAAGCTCGACAGGAACGCCCTGAAGGCGAAGCTGACCGTGCGGTACGCCGCCCTCGCCCACCCCGACGCCTGGAAGCCGGCGCCGGGGCGGAAGGTCCCGACGACGGGCGGTTCGGTGGTGGCGTACACGACCTTCGTGACGGACATCGCCCGCGCCTCGAAGGAGCCGGTGGCGCTCGCGGACGGCCAGGCGATCGTCGCGTACGACGCGATGGCACTGGCGGTCCACGCGATCCGGCAGGCCACCCCGCAGGGCTCCCAGTACCCGGAACTCGCGGACGTCGTCACCCAGTGGCCGCAGGTCAAGGGGTCGCTGCGGGTGCAGGGCGCGAGCGGCTGGATCTGCCTGGACAACTACGGCAACCCGTACAACAAGGCGGTCCCCATCGTGGAACTGGCCCAGGACGGCACCCAGCGCTTCGTCCAGACAGCGTGGCCGGAGAACCGCCCGCCGTCCGCTTCCTGCCTGCCGCCGAAGCGGGGGTAGGCAGGGCGCGCATCAGGCCTACGGCTCCCACTTGGGCCAGGGCGCCTCATCCCGCTCGTACAGCGCCCGCAGCTGCTTCCACCGCTCGGGCGACCACGATGCCCAGTCCGTCCGGTCACCGTCGAGCGCGTCGGCGAGCAGTTCGAAGTGGTCGTGCCACCCGGCAAGACAGTCCAGCCGGTACTCCCGGGTCGCCCGCAGTTCGTTCGTGAAACGCAGCACGGTCGACCCGCCGCCCCCGGGCGCCCCCGGTTCCAGATGGAACCGGATGCGTCCGTGCGTCGGATCGACCGTGTACTCGGCCACGTACTCGGGGTCCCAGGCGGTCACCCGCCCCGAGACCACCGTGTCACCGTTGAGCCAGCGGAGGGTGACCCGGCCGCCGAGCCGGGGTTCCAGCGGATCCGCCGCACAGAGCCAGCCCTCCAGGCCCTCGGGGGTGGCCACGGCCTCCCAGACCTCGGGCAGCGGATGGGACAGCTCGACGGCGAACCGCAGCAGGTGCGAGTCGCCGTCGTGGGTCTCGCACCTGCCCCGGGGTATCTCGCTCATACCTCAAGCGTGGCCCCGGGGCCCGTCACCCGCGAGCTCAGACGCCCGCGTACGAGTGCTTGCTGTTCACGAAGATGTTGACGCCGTAGTAGTTGAACAGGAAGCAGGCGAAGGCGATGAGCGCGATGTAAGCGGCTTTCCGCCCCTTCCAGCCGGCCGTCGCGCGCGCGTGCAGGTACGCGGCGTAACCGACCCAGGTGATGAAGGACCAGACCTCCTTGGCGTCCCAGCCCCAGTAGCGGCCCCACGCGTCGCCGGCCCAGATCGCGCCCGCGATGATCGTGAACGTCCAGAGCGGGAAGACGGCCGCGTTGATCCGGTACGAGAACTTGTCCAGCGAGGACGCCGAGGGCAGCCGCTCCATGACGGAACGGGCGAAGGCACCCGGGTTCCCGCCGGTCGCGAGCTTGTTCTCGTACGAATCGCGGAAGAGGTACAGCAGGGTGGCGACGGCGCCGAGGTAGAAGACCGCACCGCAGAAGATCGCGGTGGAGACGTGGATCCACAGCCAGTACGAGTCGAGCGCGGGGACCAGCTGGTCACTGGGGGTCTTCAGCCAGGTGGTGGCCATGCCCAGGTCGAGGAGGACGGTGGTCACCAGCGGCAGACCGATCCAGCGCACGTTCTTCTTGGCGAGGAGGAACGCGAGGTACGCGCCGACCGCCACCGTCGAGAAGGTGGTGGAGAACTCGTACATGTTGCCCCAGGGGGCCCGCTGCACGGAGAGCGCCCGGGTGACCACGCCCGAGGCCTCGACCACGAAGGCGAGGACGGTGAGCGAGACGGCGATCCGGCCGTACAGATCGCCCTTGACGGTGCCGCCGGCCGCGCCGGGACCGTCCGGTACGTCACGGGTGCCGGCCGCGGAACGCGTGACGACCTTCGGCTTCTCCAGGACGGCGGTGCCGCCGGCCTTCTTGACCTGGACGGTCACGGCGGAGGTGGCGGTGGCGGCGCGCGAGGTCAGGGCGGCGGCGGTACGGCCGACCTTGCTGCGGCTGCCCAGCACCCACTCGGCGATGTGGGCGAAGAAGGCGAGGGTGTAGACGGCCATCGAGGAGTAGACGAGCAGGTCGCTCATCCGAGCCAGGCTCTCGTTGGTCGTGGCGGCGAGGATCACTTGTCGGCCTCTCCAGAAGGGGCAGGGTCTTCTGCGGGTTCTTCCGCGGGTTCCGGTACGTCTTCCGGATCGGCTTCCGAATCGGCTTCGGGTACGGCTTGCTTCACGGCTTCGGGTACGTCTTGCTCTACGGGTTCAGTCACGGGCGCGGCTTCCGGATCGGCGTCCGGCACCGGCGGCGCGTCCGCCGTGAGCGCGACCGCGAGGTCGCCCAGCTCCTCGGGGAGCTTCGCGGACTCGCTCCGGCCCAGACCCGCCATCTCGACGACGGTCACACCGTCCGCGCCGCGCACGGCCCGGACCCAGACCCGGCGCCGCCGGATGAAGAGCGAACCGGTCAGACCGGCGATCGCGGCGATCGCGCCCGCGAGGGCGAGCCCGTTGCCGGGCTGCTGCGAGATCTGGAAGCTCGCCCACTCCTTGACGTCCTTCTCGAAGGTGATCGAGCCGGCGCCGCCGGGAAGCGTCATGGTCTCGCCGGGCAGCATCCGCTGGGCGAGCTTGTTGCCGGACGCGTCCGTGAACTGCTTCATCTTGGACTTGTCGAGCTGGTACACGTTCTGCGGCAGCCCCGAGTCGACCCGCAGGTCGCCGTGGAACCCGGTGAGCGCCATGACGGGGAAGTCCAGCCCCGGGAACTGGGAGAACATCGTGCCCTTGCCGGCGCCCGCGAACGTCGGCACGAAGAAGGCCTGGAAGCCCAGCTGCTCCTTCTTGCCGTTCTTGTCGCGGTAGCCGTCCATCACCTTGATGGCGCCGGTGGACGTGATGTTGTTGTCGATGGGCAGCAGCGGCGTGGCGCCGTGGAAGACGACCTTGCCGCGGCCGTCCTTGACGGTGACGACGGGCGCGTAGCCGTGGGCGATCAGATAGACCTTGGAGTCGCCGACCTTGAGCGGCTCGTTGACCCGGATGACGGCCTTCTTGTCCGTACCGCCCTGCGAGTAGGAGACCTTCGCCTCGAAGGTGCGCGGAGTGCCGCGCTGCGGGCCGTTCTTCTCGTACGTGCCGTCGAAGGCGTCGAGCTTGAAGCTGAACGGCTCCAGCTCGTCGATGCCGAACTGCGAGCCGGACTTGAAGTCGTCGTACTGGGTGAGCGTGTTGGAGAAGCCGTCGCCCTCGACGATCAGCTTGCCGCCCTCGGACTTGAAGAGCTGGCCCCAGGCGAAGGCGACGAGCATGACGATCAGGGCGACGTGGAAGGCCAGGTTCCCGGCCTCGCGGAGGTAGCCCTTCTCGGCGGCGATCGCGTTCCCGGTGGGGGTCCCTCCCTGCTCGAGCGAAGCCGAGAGCTTGGGGGAGTGGGCGCGGAAGCGGCGTCCCTTGAGGAGGGTGAGCGCGGCCTCCTGGACCTGCTCGGGCTCGGCCCCGGTGCGCCAGGTGGTGTACGCGGGGAGCCGGTCGAGGCGCTTGGGGGCGCCCGGCGGGCGGCTGCGCAGCTGGCCGACGAACTGCCAGCTGCGGGGCACGATGCAGCCGATGAGGGAGACGAACAGCAGTATGTAGATCGCGGAGAACCACACCGAGCTGTACACGTCGAAGAACTGGAGCTTCTCGTACAGCGGCGTCAGCGTCTCGTGGGCGTCCTTGAAGGCCTGCGCCTTCATCTCGTCCACGCTGGTCTGCGGGATGAGGGAGCCGGGGACGGCGCCGAGGGAGAGCAGGAAGAGCAGGATCAGCGCGACCCGCATGGAGGTCAGCTGCCGCCAGAACCAGCGGACCCAGCCGACGACCCCGAGGGTGGGACCGCCGATGACGGGCTCGCTCCGGTCCTCGATGGGGGCCGTGGACAGCTGGGCCCCGGCGTCACCGAGGTTCTCCTGCTGCTCCGTCGTGCCGGACGTGTCGGTCGTGCTCATGGAACTCAGATCCCCACCGTGAAACCGCTGGACCAGCCCTGCATCGTGGCGACCATGCTGTCCCACGCGCCCGTGAGGAGCAGGACACCGGTGACGATCATCATGCCGCCGCCGATCCGCATCACCCACGCATAGTGCTTCTTGACCCACCCGAACGCGCCCAGCGCCTTGCGGAACGCGATGGCGGCGAGCACGAACGGCACGCCGAGGCCGAGGCAGTACGCGAAGGCGAGTATCGCCCCGCGTCCGGCGCTGGCCTCCTGGAAGGCGAGCGCCTGGACCGAGGCGAGGGTCGGGCCGATGCACGGGGCCCAGCCGATGCCGAAGAGCGCGCCGAGCAGCGGCGCGCCGACCAGGCCGGCGACGGGCTTCTTGTGGAAGCGGAACTCGCGCTGGGTGAGCCAGGGCATCAGACCGAGGAAGAACACGCCCATGAGGATCATGAGGACGCCGAGGAACGTGGTGAGCCCGTCGCGGTACTTCATGAGGGTCGACCCGAAGTAGCCGAAGAGCGCCCCGCCGGACACGAACACGGCGGAGAAGCCGAGGACGAAGAGGACGGCGCCCGCGGTCATCCGGCCGCGGCGCTGTTCGGCGAGGTCGGTGCCGGTGACCCCGGTGACGTAGCTCAGGTAGCCGGGGACGAGCGGGAGGACGCACGGTGAGAAGAAGGAGACGAGCCCGCCGAGCACCGCGATGGGCAGGGCGAGCAGCAGGGCTCCGCTGGTGAGCGTCTCGTTCACCGGCTCACTTCTCCTTGAGGAGGGGCTCGATCATCGACCGGAGCTTCTCCTCGTTGAGCGCCATGAGCGAGCGTGCGGCGATCTTCCCCTCCTTGTCGAGGACGACGGTGGAGGGGATGGACTGCGGGGAGAGCGTGCCCTTGGGGAAGCCGAAGAGGATCAGCTTGCCCTGTGGGTCGTAGAGGCTCGGGTAGGTGACCCCGTAGTCCTCTTCGAAGGCGAGCGCGGGCTGCTTGTTGGGGTCGCGGGTGTTGAGTCCGACGAACTCGACGCCCTTGCCCGTGAGGTCCTTGGCGACCTTCGCGAAGTGCGGGGCCTCGGCGCGGCAGGGGGCGCACCAGGAGCCCCACACGTTGAGGACGACGACCTTGCCCTTGAGGTCGGCGACGTCGAGCTGCTCGCCGTCGAGGGTCTCGCCCGCGAGCTTCCCGGTGGCCGCGCGCTCGCCCTTGGCAGCGGTGGCGATACCACCCGTGTTGGTCACGAAGTTGGTGTTGCCACCGCCACCGGACTTGCCGTTGCTGTCGTCACTGCAGGCCGAGAGCGTGAGGGCTGCGGACAGCACTCCGACGGCGAGCAGGGTGCGTCGAGGGGCACGGCTAAGGCTCATGTGAAAAGTTTCGCATGGGCGTTTGGGGGATCTTGGGCACCCCCCTACGTGCCCGTAAAGCCCCTTGTCAAGATCGCCTAAGCAGACGGGGTGGACGAGTGGGCGGTCGGGGTGGACGAGGCGGGCTTGAGGAAAGTATTCCAGCCGCCGGCCGGCTTCTGTCCCACTTCCAGCGAGCGCAGCTTCGCGAGGATCTTCGGGTCCTGGACGTCGAGCCAGTCGACGAACTGCCTGAAGGAGACGAGCCGGACGTCCTTCTTTCCGGCCATGCCCTTGAGCGCGTCCTCGACGGCGTCCATGTAGATGCCGCCGTTCCACTGCTCGAAGTGGTTGCCGATGAAGAAGGGTGCGCGATTCGACTCGTACGCGCGCGTGAAGCCGCCGAGAAGGGCCTCGGTCGCCTGCTTGCGCCAGCCCGGGTAGCGCGAGGGCATGCCCTTCGTCGTGTTGTTCGACTGGTTGGCGAGCATGTTGTAGTCCATCGACAGGACCTCGAAGGAGTGCCCGGGGAAGGGCACGGCCTGGAGGGGGAGGTCCCAGATGCCCTGGCGCTTGGTGGGCCACGTCTGCCGGCCGCCGGGCGAGCTGGCGTCGTAACGCCAGTTGAGCCGCTTGGCGGTGGGGAGCAGGTTGTCCTGGCCGAGGAGGCAGGGGGTGCGGCCGCCGACGAGCTCCTTGGAGTAGTCGAAGGGCAGCGGGTCGATGTCGGTCCAGCCGCTGTTCGTCTTCCACTCGGTGACGAACTTCACGGCCTGGTCGATCTCGCTCTGCCACTGGGCCGGGGTCCAGTTGCCGACGGAGCCGGAGCCGCCGCAGAAGTGCCCGTTGAAGTGGGTGCCGATCTCGTGGCCTTCGAGCCAGGCCTGCCGGACGTACTTCAGGGTGTCCTTGATGTGGCCGTCGGTGAGGTAGCCGATGTCCGAGGCGCCGACGCGGTTGTTCGGCGGGCGGTAGAGGTTCTTCTTCGACTCGGGGAGGACGTAGATCCCGGAGAGGAAGAAGGTCATCGCCGCGTCGTGGTTCTTGGCGAGTTCGAGGAAGCGCGGGAAGAGCCCGTTGCCGACCTCGCCGGCGCCGTCCCAGGAGAAGATCACGAACTGGGGCGGGGTCTGGCCGGGTTCGAGCGGGACGGGGGCGTCGGGCTGGTGCGGCTGCTTCCCGGTGTCGGCGGTGGAACCGTCACCGATGAGCCGTACGTCGTCCTTGGTCGGGGTGTTCGTGCTCGGCTTCGCCGAGACGTCACCCCCCTTACCAGGTCCGGAACGTCCGGGCTTGTCCTGATTGCCGTTGCCACACGCGGCGATTCCCATCGCCGCCGCGGCACCAACGCCCGCCCCGAGCAGCCCCCTTCGACTGATCCCACTGATCCCGCGCATGACATCCCCATTCGCGCTGACGTATCACCGAAACGTCATCCAATCCGACAATGAGTGAGATGCCGGGAGGAACACGTAGGTTCCGGGAAATCGCACAAAAATTTCAGGGCGGTCGATTGGCATGAACACCACTCGACCGCCCTGAACTGTGGACCGCGCACTCCCGCACTGTCCAGTGGAGCCGTACTCCTTCACCGAAGGACTACACCTCGCCCCGGAACAACTACTGCCCGCTCCGGAAGAACTACCGCCCGCTCCGGAAGAATTACGCCCCGAAGGCCTTCGACTTCCCCTTGACCGGCTTCGCACCGGCAAGGAGATGCGCCGGAACGAGGTCACGGGCCGGCTCGCTGTACCCGACCGAGACGATCTTGTCGCCCTTGTACGTGAACGAGGTCAGCGAGGCGAGCGTGCACTGGCGCCGCCGCGGATCGTGCCAGAGCCGGCGCTTCTCCACGAAGCTGCGGACGATCCAGATCGGCAGCTGATGGCTGACCAGGACCGCCTCGTGCCCCCGGGCCGCATCCTTCGCCGCGTCGAGCGCGCCCATCATGCGGACGACCTGCTCGACGTACGGCTCGCCCCAGGACGGCTGGAACGGGTTGGTCAGGTGCTTCCAGTTCGCCGGCTTGCGCAGCGCCCCGTCACCCACGCCGAACGTCTTGCCCTCGAAGACGTTCGCCGCCTCGATGAGCCGCTCGTCCGTGGCCAGATCCAGACCGTGCGACTTGGCGACCGGCATCGCCGTCTCCTGCGCCCGCTCCAGCGGGGAGGCGACGACGTACGTGATGTCCCGGTCGGCCAGGTTCTCGGCGACCCGGTCCGCCATCTGCCGGCCGAGCTCGGAGAGGTGGTAGCCGGCGCGGCGCCCGTAGAGGACACCGTCGGGGTTGTGCACCTCACCGTGCCGCATCAGATGGACGACGGTGATGTCCTCGTCGCTCTTCGGAAGGCTCATCGCGTCGCTCATGCCGTCGCCTCCGCGGCGGCGCGGGCGGCGGCCGGCAGAGCGGCGGCGATCCGCTCGATCGCCCGCTCGTCGTGGGCGGCCGACACGAACCAGGACTCGAACGCGGACGGCGGCAGGTAGACGCCGTCGGCCAGCATCGAGTGGAAGAAGGCGTTGAAGCGGAAGGCCTCCTGCTGCTTCGCCTCGTCGTAGTTCCGCACCTCGTCGGCGGTGAAGAAGACCGAGAACATGTTGGACGCGGTCTGCAGCCGGTGCGCCACGCCCTCCTTGGCGAGCGCGCCCGTGACCAGGCCCTGGATCTCCGCCGAGACCGCGTTCACCCTGGCGTACGCCGCGTCGTCGAGCAGCCGCAGCTGCGCGAGCCCGGCGGCGGTCGCGACCGGGTTACCGGAGAGGGTGCCCGCCTGGTAGACCGGCCCTGCCGGGGCGAGGTGCCCCATGACGTCGGCGCGGCCACCGAACGCGGCGGCCGGGAAGCCACCGCCCATGACCTTGCCGAAGGTCAGCAGGTCGGCCTTGACGCCGTCGACGCCGTACCAGCCGGCCTTCGAGGTACGGAACCCGGTCATCACCTCGTCGGAGATGTACAGCGCGCCGTTCTCCCGGCACAGGTCCGCGAGGCCCTGGTTGAAGCCCTCGGCCGGCGGCACGACGCCCATGTTGCCGGGCGAGGCCTCGGTGATCACACAGGCGATCTCGCCCGGGTGCGCGGCGAACGCGGCCCGTACCGCCTCCAGGTCGTTGTAGGGGAGCACGATCGTGTCCCCGGCCTGGGCGCCGGTCACACCGGGCGTGTCGGGCAGCCCCAGGGTGGCGACACCGGAACCGGCCGCGGCGAGCAGCGCGTCCACGTGGCCGTGGTAGCAACCCGCGAACTTGACGACCTTCGCGCGCCCGGTGAACCCGCGGGCGAGCCGGATCGCGGACATCGTGGCCTCGGTGCCCGAGGAGACGAGCCGTACCTGCTCGACGGGTTCGATACGCGCCACGATCTCCTCGGCGAGCGCGACCTCGCCCTCGCCCGGCGTACCGAAGGAGGTGCCGCGGGCCACGGCCTGCTGCACCGCGGCGGTGACCTCGGGGTGCGCGTGACCGAGGATCATCGGCCCCCACGAGCACACCAGGTCGACGTACTCACGACCGTCCGCGTCGGTGAGGTAGGGACCGGAACCGGACACCATGAACCGGGGCGTTCCGCCCACGGCCCGGAAGGCACGCACCGGTGAGTTCACGCCGCCGGGCGTCACGAGGGAAGCGCGGTCGAAAAGCGTCTGTGAGACTGGGGCTTCGTATGAATACGGCACTGTGATCCTGACCTGCGAGAACGACTTCGGGCACGACATCGGGAACGGAGGGAGGGTGTGAACATCCTGAGTATTACGCCGGGGCGTTCGCCCTCCGCGTCTGCGAAACTGGGGCGTCATAGGGATGGCTCACGGAATCCATGGTGTCAGAGGCCACGGCGTTCTTGCGGACAGGTGTTTCACCGTACGAACGCGGGGGAGGTCACTGACACGATGATCGGGTTGCGCGGCGGGGTCGTGTTGCCGAGAAAAAGCAGTCGGGTGGAGATATGCATCGCGGTGGCGGACCGGGCGAGGGGACGGACGACCTGGGTCCGGAGTCTGCCCGCCGGGGCAGGCACCGGCGCCGGCGGAGCGAGGACCCGAGCTCGGGAGCCCCGGGCACTCCAGGCATTCCAGGCATCCCGGGAACATCGGGCCCTCCGGGAGAACCGGTCACCGGAAGCGGGAGCAGCCGGTTGGGGGTGACGTACAAGTACTTCGGCGCGCCCGATGGCGCCACGGCGGCCCGCGTCCCGATCTCGATGCGTCCGGAGGAGCTCGGTGGCGACGAGCTCGGCATGGGCGGCATGTTCACCAAGATCAAGCCGGAGACCATAGCGGCCATGGTCCTGACCGGCATCCAGGGCATGCCCCTGAACAAGGTGCCCCCGCTGGAGCTGGTGGTCCTGCACCCGGACTACGCGGTGGTGAAGCTGCCGATGACCGTGGTCGACCCGCTCCGCGCGATCGGCGAGGAGTCGGTCGGCGCCGCCGCCTTCATCTGGTCCACGGTCCCGGACCGCGGCGGCCCGCGCGACGCCTTCGACGTCTACCAGCTGCTCCACGAGTGGCAGGACTTCTCGGTCCGCCTCCACGAGGCGGGCCACCAGCCGTACTGTCTGGTGTGGCCGTGAGCCTCTGACCGGGACGGTCGGGGGCATCAGACCTGGGACGTCAGACCTGGGGCTGTCAGCGCCGGGGCCGTCAGGCAGGTCAGGGACGGTCCTCCGCCTCCTTCGCGGCCTGCGCCGCCTTCGCTCGCTCGGCCGCGAGTTCGCGGGCGGAGGCGAGACGGTACGGCACGTCGATGACGACGACGTTCTTCATGAACAGCAGCCGGGTCTTGAGGCGCAGCGCGCTCTGGTTGTGCAGCGGCTGCTCCCACCAGTGCCCCACCACGTACTCGGGGATCACCACCGAGATCACCGCGTCCCCCGTCCGCTCGGGCGCCTCCCGGACATGCCGCAGGACCGGCTGGACGATCGAGCGGTACGGGGAGCTGAGCACCCGCAGCGGTACGTCGATCCCGTGGGCCTCCCAGGTCGCGCGGAGCACCTCCGCCTCGGCCGGGTCCTCGGCGACGGTGACGGCCGTGAGGGAGGCGGGGCGCAGGGTCTTCGCGTACGACAGGGCCCGGAGGCTGGGCGCGTTGACCGAGGCCACCAGGACGAGGACATGGTTCTCGGCGAGGGCGTGGGGCCGCTCGTGGGTGCCGACGGCGACCTCGGCGGCGACCGCGTCGTAGTGCCGCCGCACCCCCTTCATCCCGGCGAAGAGCACCGGCATCGCAATGACGACGAGCCAGGCGCCGTGGGTGAACTTGGTGATGAGGACGATGACGAGGACGACCGCCGTCAGGCAGGCGCCGAAGGCGTTGATCGCGAGGCGGCGGTGGATGTTGTGACGGTCGGCGGCCCCTGCGGGTGTGGCGAGTTCTCGCCGCCAGTGCTTGACCATCCCGGCCTGGGAAAGGGTGAAGGAGACGAAGACGCCGAGGATGTACAGCTGGATGAGGCGGGTCAGCTGCGCGTCGAAGGCGACGATGAGGACGATCGCGGCGAGCGCGAGGAGGACGATGCCGTTGGAGTAGACGAGCCGGTCGCCGCGGTGGAAGAGCTGGCGGGGCGCGTAGCGGTCGCGGCCGAGCACGGAGGCGAGCATCGGGAAGCCGTTGAAGGCGGTGTTGGCCGCCAGGACGAGGACGCCCGCGGTGACGGCCTGGAGCATGTAGAAGAGCACGTGCCAGTCGCCGAAGGTGGCCCGTCCGATCTGCGCGAGCGCGGTGGACATCGGGGTGCCGGGCGCGAGGCCGAGTTCGGTGGGGTCCTCGGCGACATGGACCTCGTAGACCATGGCGAGCACGGTGATCCCGAAGAACATGGTCACGGACAGCACGCCCATGATCGCGAGTGTCATCGCCGCGTTGCGGCTCTTGGGCCTGGCGAACGCCGGTACGCCGTTGCTGACGGCCTCGACCCCGGTCAGCGCCGTGCAGCCGGAGGCGAAGGCGCGCAGGGCGAGCAGGACGAGCGCGATCCCCGAGTAGGTGGAGACGGCGTGGACGGGCAGGGTGGCGGACTCGGCGCGGATCGTCGAACCGGTCGCCATCCGTACGGCGGCCACCGCGAACATCAGATAGATGACCGCGATGAAGGCGTACGTGGGAAGGGCGAACCAGCGTCCCGACTCGCGTACCCCGCGCAGGTTCATCCAGGCGAGCACGGCCACGAAGACCACCGACATGGCCACGGCGTGCCCGTCGAGCGAGGGGACGGCCGAGGTGATCGCGGCGACCCCGGAGACGACGGAGACGGCGACGGTCATCACGTAGTCGATGAGCAGCGCGGAGGCGGCGGTGAGCGCGGCGGTCTGTCCGAGGTTCTCGGCGGAGACGACATAGGCCCCGCCGCCGCCCGGATAGGCGTAGCAGGTCTGCCGGTAGGAGGCGACGACGACCAGGAGCAGGATCACGATGCCGACCGCCGCGTACCAGGCCAGATGGAGCACGGCGAGGCCGCCGAGGGCCAGGATCAGCAGGATCTCCTCGGTGGCGTACGCGACCGAGGAGAGCGGGTCGCTGCAGAAGATCGGCAGGGCGACCCGCTTCGGCAGCAGGGTCTCCCCGAGCCGGCCGCTGTCCAACGGACGACCTACGAGCAGGCGTTTCGCCGCACTTCCAGCTCTCATAAGTGCTGAAGTTAGGACGAATGGTATGTAATGCGCGGAAGCCGCGCCCTGTGGGGACGCCCGTACGCCCTGTGGGAGCCCCGTACGAGGAAGGACCTGACGCGTGAGCGGAGTACGAGGAGTACGTATGGCCGGCGAGCCCATGCAGATCGGCGAGGTCGCCGCACGGACCGAACTGTCCCTGCGCACGATCCGGCAGTACGAGGACAGTGGCCTGGTCGTCCCGTCCGCGGCCTCGCCGGGCGGCTTCCCCCTCTACACGGACGCGGACGTGTCCCGGCTGATGGTGGTCCGCCGGATGAAGCCGCTCGGCTTCACCCTCGACGAGACCCGCGAACTCCTCACGGCCGTGGACCGGCTGGCCGCCGAGCGCGCGGGCACGGACACGGAGCTCGACCCGGACGAACGGGCCGCGCTCGTGGCCCGCGTCCGCGGCTACGAGCAGGCCGCCGCGGAGCGGGTCGCCGAGCTGCGGACCCAGCTCTCCCGCGCGGAGGAGTTCGCCGACTCGCTCCGCCGCACCCGCCTCACGGCGACCCCGGCCTGACCGACAGCCTGACGTCGGGCCTGACCGACGGCCCGGCTTGACCGACGGCCCGGCTTCGGCCTGACCGACGGCCCGGCTTGAGTCAGGCCGACGGCTCGGCTTGAGTTCAGGCCCCGAGCGCCTCGGCCAGCGCGCGGAAGAAGCGCGCGTAGGCGGCCGGGCTGGGCGGGGTCTCGGGATTCCACGGCGTGAACCGGACGCCGGACAGGGCCTCGTCCGGTGCCGTGGCGTGGGCCCGGCTGTCGAAGAGGACCAGGCCGGGACGGAGTTCGGCGGCACGGTCCCAGTCCCCGGTGAGCCAGTTCGCCCCGGGCCCGGGGCCAGGGTCGACGAGCCGGACGCCGAGCTCGGCGAGCCTCGCCAGCTCGGGCCAGGCGAGCGGCCGGGCCAGATGCACCTGGTCGGGACCGGCCCCGGAGAGAGCGAGCACGGCAAGCCCGGTCCGGGCGGCGACGTCCCGGAGCGCGTCCTCGGCGGCCCGGAGGTCGGCCGAGGAGGCCACGGCGGGCGTCTCGGCGTCCGGTGCGGCGGGGGCGGCCGGTGCGTCCGGGGCGGCCCCCAGGCTGACCGCCAGCGCGCCGAAGCGATCGAGAATGGCCGGCAGGGTGAGCTCGTTGCCGACGGAGAGGGCGACGAGCGGCACCCCGAGCCGTTCGGCGACGGCCTCGTCGAGCGCGTAGGGGCTCTTCCCGTCGTAGGTCACGTCGACGATCACGTCCGGCCGCAGCTCCCTCAGCAGCCCCTCGTCCAGGACCCTGCCCGGTCCGAGGTACGTCACCGCGGCCGCCGTCAGCCCACCCTCCTTCGCCGGGTCGAGGACCTCGCCGTCGTGCCCGGAGCCGTACACGGCGACCGGCGTCACGCCCAGGTCGCACAGAGCCGCCCCGGCCCGCACATACGCGATCACCCGGCGCGGCACTCGGTCCGCCCCCAGCTCCGTACCCCTGTCGTCCGTGAATCCCCAAGCCTGTGCCCCGGACATACGGCTGCTCCTCCCCGGCCGGAAATGTGCCTCTTCCGAGCACCTTGGAGCGGTTCCCCGGCCCGCACAAGAGGGCCTGTCGGTCGCACGTGCCACCGGGGCAGGGGGGCCGGGACCAAGGTCCCGGCCCCCCTGCCGAAAGTCCCCCAGGTTGGTGTTAACTGAACAGGTCGGGAGGAAGCAGTAGGAATCGTCGGCGCCCTCGTGCCCGCCCCACCTGCCGGGGCGCGCAGCGTACGGGCGGCCCTCACGCCCTGGAGTGAGTCATGTCCTTGCCCGGCCAGTTCTCGGACCCCCGTGTGATCACGCTCTTCGGCCTGCTCGCCGTCTCGGCGGTGGTGT
Source organism: Streptomyces sp. NBC_01077 (assembly GCF_045162855.1). Classification (NCBI taxonomy): domain Bacteria; kingdom Bacillati; phylum Actinomycetota; class Actinomycetes; order Kitasatosporales; family Streptomycetaceae; genus Streptomyces; species Streptomyces sp. NBC_01077. The sequence goes on from NZ_CP108669.1 coordinate 4,449,756, forward strand.
GGCTGTCGCTCGGCCTGCGCGACCGCGCCCGTGATCGCCGCGACCGGGCGCGCGCCCCGCTGGAGCGGGTCTGGCATCCGCAGGAGTCGATAACGCTGACGCCCGCGGAGGAGCACGCCTTCGGCCAGGTCGTCTCGCGGCTCTCCCTGGGCTCTGCGGGCCGTCTGCGCTGAGCGGCTCCTCTCCCGGCGCCTGCGCGGAAGACGCGAAAGACCCGGGCCTCGGGCCCCCGGTTCTCAGGGCTCCGGTCTCAGGCCTCCCGAGCCTCAGGCCTCCCAGGCCCAGGCCTCGCGGTCTCAGGCCTCCCGGGCCCGGGCCTCCCGGTTCTCAGGCCTCCCGGGCGCGCGGATCGCGGCCCGTCGTCGCGAGCAGCCGCTCGAAGACGGTGGCGTCGCCGGGCAGGTCGACGGCGTCCCCGAAGACGCCCATCTTCCGGGCCATGGGCGCCATCCGCTCCACCTCCTCGACGAGCCCCTCGACCACCACCGGGTCGGGCGCGAAGCTCCGCCCGGTGGCCTGGGCCAGGTCCCAGGCGTGCACGGTCAGGTCGAGCAGCACCATGGAGCCGACGGTCCGCGCCGGCAGTCCCATGCCCCCGGTCGTGCCCTCCTCGGCACCGGGCGCCGACCAGGCCTCGATCAGCTTCCCGGTCTCGGCCTCGAAGCGGTCCCGCCAGTCGGTCTCGGCGACCCGGTCGGGCAGGTGGGAGAAGTCGGCCGGCTCCTTGGCGGCCAGGGCCTGGAAGTTCACGACGACGCCGAAGAGATGGTTCAGCAGGGCGCGCACGTCGTACTCGCCGCAGGGCGTGGGCGCGCCGAGCGAGGCGTCGGCGATGCCCCTGACCAGGGGCGTCGTCTGCGCGGCGACGCTACGGAGCAGGTCACCGATGCGGGGCGGGGCACCGATGCGGGTCGTGTCCTCGTTCGTCATGGGGGCGAGGCTAGGGGAGGCTGCCCACCCCCGTCTTGAAGAAACACGCCAGGGCGGAATCGCGTGCCGACCTAGCATCGGAGCATGTCCGACTCCGCGCCTCGCAGGGACACCCGGGGCATCGTCGACCCCTCCGAACTGCTCGCCCGCGTCCGCTTCCGCCGCCACACCCCGGCGCCGGAGCTGCGGTCCTACCTGGAGCACTACTGGCTGATCGACTGGGAGCTGCCGGAGCCGTACGCGACCCACGTCGTCCCGCACCCGTCGATGAACATCGTCTTCCAGCAGTACGGGGCCCTCGGCGCCCCGGCGGCGGAGGTGCGCGCGTCCGCGGAGGTCTCCGGGATCGGGCTCGGCCTGTTCACCCAGAAGCTGACGGAGGCGGGCCGGGTCTGCGGGGTGCAGTTCCGCCCGGGTGGCTTCCGCCCCTTCGCGCCCGCGTGGCCGGTGTCGACCTGGACGGGCCGCAGGGTCCCCCTGACCGAGGTGTTCCCGGAGACGGGCACTGAGGCCGGCGGGAGCAAGGCGGCGGGCGCGGGCGCGGAGGCAGGCGCCGGCGCGGGCGCCTGCCACGCGGGCGCGGACGCGGAGAGAGGCGCCGGCCACGCGGGCGCGGACGCCGAGCTGCTGTCCGCCGTCCTCTCCCCCGACACCGACCACGCGCGCGTTGCGGCACTCGACGCCTTCCTGCTGGCCCACGGCCCCACCGCCGATCCGGCCGCCGACCAGGCCATGGAGCTGGTGGACCTGATCCGGGGGGACCGCACCGTCCGCAAGGTGTCCCGACTGGTCGCGGCGACAGGCCTGTCGGCGCGCTCGCTCCAGCGCCTCTTCGCGACCCACGTGGGCGTCGGCCCGAAGTGGGTGATCCTGCGCTACCGCATCCACGAGGCCCTGGAACGCGCCGAGGCCGCGGGGGCGGCGGGCGGCCCGGACTGGGCGGCCCTCGCGGCGGAACTGGGCTACAGCGACCAGGCCCATCTCGTACGGGACTTCACGGCGACGATCGGGGTGCCGCCGACGGCGTACGCCCGGGGACTGTCAGCGCCCTGACCTAACGTACGGACATGGACACCGACACCACTTCACCCATACGGCTCGAAGCCTGGTCCGAGGACGACTCCGGCCTGCTGCGCGCCCTGAACGCACCGGAGTCGACGGAGCACCTCGGCGGCCCGGAGACGGAGGAGCAGCTCGCCCGACGCCACCGGAAGTACGTGGACCTGAGCGCCGACGAACCGGGCGCGGGGCGCATGTTCCGGATCGTGCTGCTGCCGGAGGAGGCCGTGGTGGGCAGCATCGGTTTCTGGGAGCGGACCGGGGACGGCGAGCCGGTGTACGAGACCGGGTGGGCCGTGCTGCCGGGCTTCCAGGGCCGGGGCGTGGCGACGGCCGCCACGCGGGCGGTGGCCGAGGAGGCCCGGATCGCGGGCCTCCACCGCTTTCTGCACGCATTCCCGTCGACGGACAATGCCGCGTCGAACGCGGTGTGCCGCAAGGCGGGGTTCGAGCTGCTCGGCGAGCGGGACTTCGAGTACCCGCCGGGGCGCCCGATGCGCTGCAACGACTGGCGCCTCGACCTGGAGAAGCCGGCCTAGGAGGCCTCGTCCGGCGCGGTGAGCGGCCGGGTGAAGTGGAAGGCCACGATGTCGAAGCGCTCGCGCAGGTAGAAGCGGTGGGCTCCGGTGCGGTGGGTGCCGGAGTCCAGGTTGAGCTCGTGACAGCCGGCGGCGCGGGCGTGGTCCTCCAGGTGGGCGATCAGCGCGTGGCCGACCCCGGTGGAGCGGGTGGAGGCGGCGGTCACGAGGTCGTCGACGTAGAGCTTGCGGAGGGAGCTGGTGTTGATGACGATCCGCCAGCCGGCCGCGCCGACGCAGCGGCCCTCGTCCGAGTAGGCGGCGCTGAAGCGCAGCCCCTGGGGGTGCCCGGTCTCGTACACCTCGCGGAAGAGCTCCGGGGTGAGGTGGGGGCGGAGTTCGGAGAGGACGGGCAGGAGGTCGTTCTCCAGCCGGGGGTCGCCGGGCTCAAGGTCGATGATCTTCATGCCGGGACCGTACCTCAGGGTTTTATCCGGGTTGACGCGGACGGCACGACCTTGGATATTTATCTGCGTGACGCAGATGATGTGTCACGAAGAGATGAGCGCTCGCTCCTGGAAGGAACCCTCATGACCGTTCTCGTCACCGGCAGCCGCGGCCGTGTCGCCTCCACCCTGCTCGACCTTCTCGGGACCGCCGGCATCAAGGCGAAAGCCGCCTCCAAGAACCCCACGGACCTCTCCCCACCGCCCGGGGTCGGGACCGTGCGCTGCGATCTCACCGACCCGACCACCTTCGACACCGCACTGACCGGCGTCGACTCCGTCTTCCTGTACGCCGAGGCCACCCAGGCCGAGGCTTTCGCCGAGCGCGCCCGCGCCGCCGGCGTCGAGCACGTCGTCCTCCTCTCGTCCAGCTCCGTCCTCGCCCCGGACGCCGCCGAGAACCCGATCGCCTCCTCCCACCTCGCGGCCGAGCGCGCCCTCTCCGCCGCCGCGGACACCGGCGCTTTCGAGGCCACCCACCTCCAGCCGGGCGCCTTCGCCACCAACACCCTGCAGTGGGCCTGGGCGCTCCGGGGCGGGCGGGGACCCGCCCTGCCCCACCCGCACACGTACGGCGATCCGATCCATGAGCGTGATGTCGCCGAGGCGGCCTTCGCGGTGCTCACCGAGCCCCGGCTGCGCGGTTCCTCGTACCTCCTGACGGGCCCCGAGTCGCTGACCTTCGTCGAGCAGCTGGCGATACTCGCCGAGGTGACGGGCCGGCCCGCGCCCCACACCGTCGTGGCCCCCGAGGAGTGGAAGGAGTCGGTCGCCGGCTTCATGCCGGAGACCTTCGCCGACGCCCTGCTCTCCTACTGGGCCTCGCACGACGGCCGTCCGGCACCGCTGACCCGCACGGTCGAGGAACTGACCGGCCACCCGGCCCGCACCTTCGCCACCTGGGTCGCCGACCACGAGGAGGCCTTCCGCCCCTGACGAGCGGACGAGCGGACGAGCGGACGAGCGGACGAGCCCACCTTCCGGGCAGCCGAGCAACCCGGCCGCCCACGCAGACCCCGCCTCGGCCCCACCCAGCCCAGCCCCAGCCCCCAGCCCTCCAACCCGCCCTGCCTCGCCTCACCTCACCTCACCTCGCCTCGCCTCACCTCACCTCACCTCACCTCACCTCACCTCACCTCACCTCACCTCACCGAGGACGAATTCCCTGGCCGCCCGTCCCGCCCCGGTGCGATCCTGTCCCCGTGAACGGACCGGAGATCCACATCAGCTTCGCCCCCGGCCTGGGGCTCTTCGTGTCGGCGGACCGCCGCTCGGGCAGGACACCCGTGACCACCGACGGCGCCTCCTCGCTCGGCCACGTCGTGGAGTCGCTCGGCGTGCCGCTCACCGAGGCCGGCCGTCTGCTGGTCGACGGTCGGCCCGTCGACGCCTCGCACGTCCCCGCGGCGGGCGAGACCGTCGAGGTGGAGGGCGTCGCCCGCCCGCAGCCGGTGCCACCGGGCGCGCCCCTCAGGTTCCTGCTCGACGTGCACCTCGGCACGCTGGCCCGGCGGCTGCGGCTGCTCGGGGTGGACGCGGCCTACCAGAGCGAGGACATCGGCGACCCCGCCCTGGCCACGCTCTCCGCGCGCGAGCGGCGCGTCATGCTCTCGCGGGACCGCGGCCTGCTGCGCCGCCGTGAACTGTGGGCGGGGGCCTACATCTACAGCGACCGCCCGGACGACCAGCTCCGGGACGTCCTTGAGCGCTTCGCGCCGCCGCTCGCGCCCTGGACGCGGTGCACGGCGTGCAACGGGCGGCTGAGCGACGCCGACAAGGACGCGGTGCGCGAGCGGCTGGAGCAGGGCACGGAGAAGTCGTACGACGTGTTCGCCGAGTGCGTGGAGTGCGGCCGGGTCTACTGGCGCGGCGCCCACCATGCCCGTCTGGAGGCGATCGTTTCCGAGGCGGTGAGCGAGTTCGGCGGCGCGACCACCGGCTGACGCACCACCCTGCCCCACCGCCGACGGCAGCCCCGCGCGGCCTCGCCCGGCCCCGGTCCGTCCAGGTCGATCCAGGTCGGTCCGGCTCAGTCCAGGTCGCCGCCGCGCAGCCGCTCGATCTGGACGACGCTGACCTCGACGGTGCGCCGCATATGGGCGATGAGCAGGGCGACCTCGGCGTCGCTGTAGACGTCGAACATCGTGCCCCAGGTCCCGTTGAGCTTGCGCCACAGCGCGCCGAGTTCGGCGATCCGCTCGGGCACGAGGGCGACCAGGACCCGGCGCCGGTCCTCGGTGTCCCGTTCGCGCGTCACGTATCCGGATCGTTCGAGGCGGTCGACGAGCCGGGTCGCGGAGCCCGTGGTGAGCCCGGTCAGCTCGGCGACCCGCCCGGTGGTCACCGGCCCCTCCTCCAGACTGAGCAGGTTCAGGCACTGCACATCGGTCGGGTGGAGCCCCAGGTGGTCGGCGACGGCCTGGTTGAACAGGGCGTACGCCGCCATGTAGCGGCGGGCCTCCCCGTACAGCTCGGTCATGAGCGCCTCACGCCGGGCTGAACTCTTCTGCGTCATGCAGAGATTGTACGAACCAGACACCGCCCCGCCCCGGCCCGCACCGCAGCTGCCCTCAGGGCGCCTCGGCCGTCAGATAGCGCTGCACGGTCGGGCCCAGCCAGGCCACGATCTCGTCGGTCGACATCTCGACGGCCGGCGGCAGCCGCAGCACATAGCGGGTGAGCGCCATACCGAGGATCTGGGAGGCGACGAGCGCCGCCCGCTGCGGGGCCTCGGCAGGATCGGGGCAGACGCCCCGGGTGACGGGCCCGAGCTGCTCGGCGAAGATCGCCTGCATCCGTTCGGCCCCGGCCGCGTTGGTGACCCCCACCCGCAGGAGTCCGGTGAGGACGTCGTCCCGCTCCCAGCGCTCCAGGAAGTGGGTGACCAGGACGGCCCCGATGTGCCGAGCGGGCAGGCCGCCCAGCTCGGGCAGGCTCAACTCGATCTCCGAGGCGGCGGCGAACAGGCCCTCCTTGTTGCCGTAGTAGCGCATGACCATCGACGGATCGATCCCGGCGTCACGGGCGATGGCCCGGATGGTGGCGCGGTCGTATCCGTCGGAGGCGAAGCGCTCGCGGGCGGCCTCCAGGATGGCGGCTCTGGTGACGTCGGAACGGCGGGCGGTCGTCATATCAACAACTGTAGGCCAACGGGCGTTGACATTCCATCCGAGCCGCCCCCACAGTTGCCAACAAGCGTTGACCAACACCTGTTGGCAAACAGTCGTGGGCACCCTGGAGGCAGCCATGAGCACCCCGGAGACACCGAAGATCACGGCCACCACAGAACCGACGGACACCCAGGTTCTCGTCATCGGCGCCGGCCCGACCGGTCTGCTCCTCGCCGGCGACCTCGCCTCCGCCGGTATCGACGTCACCCTCGTCGAGCGCCGCCCGCACGGCCTGGCCAACATGACCCGCGCCTTCGGCGTCCACGCCCGCACCCTGGAGCAGCTCGACGCCCGCGGCCTCGCGGACGAGCTCGTGGCCACCGGCACGACCCTCGGCAGCGCACGGCTCTTCGGCCGCCTGGACCTCGACCTCACCCGGCTGCCCAGCCGCTTCAACCATCTGCTCGTCACCCCTCAGTACGAGGTCGAGCGCCTCCTGGAGCGCCGGGCGGTGACCGCCGGGGTCACCTTCCGGTACGGGACGGAACTGCGCGGACTGCGCCAGGACGCCGACAAGGTGACGGCGGAGTTCGCCGACTGCGACGGAGCCCCGCTCACCCTCACCGCCCGCCACCTGGTCGGCACGGACGGCGTCCGCAGCGCGGTCCGCACCGCCCTGGGCCTGCCGTTCCCCGGCGGCTCCGTGATCCGCTCCCTCGTCCTCGCCGACGTCCGCCTCACGGAGAAGCCCGCCGACTCGTTCAGCGTCACCGGCTCCGACGACACCTTCGCCTTCCTCGCCCCCTTCGGCGACGGCTGGTACCGGGTGATGGGCTGGAGCCGCACCCGCCAGGTCGCCGACACCGAGCCCGTCGACCTGGACGAGGTCCGCGAGATCGTCCGCCGCGCCCTCGGCACCGACCTCGGCATGCACGACCCCCGCTGGATCTCCCGCTTCCACAGCGACGAGCGCCAGGCCCCCTCGTACCGCGTGGGCCTGGTCTTCCTCGCCGGCGACGCCGCCCACGTCCACTCCCCCGCCGGCGGCCAGGGCATGAACACCGGCCTCCAGGACGCCGCCAACCTCTCCTGGAAGCTCGCCGCCGTCCTGCGCGGCGACGCACCAGCCCCCGAAGCCCTCCTCGACAGCTACCAGTCCGAGCGCCACCCCGTCGGTGCCACCGTGCTGCGCACCAGCGGCGCGCTCGTGCGTCTCGCGATGGCCCACACCCCGCTCACCCGCGCCGCCCGCTCCCTCGCCACCCGCCTCCTGAGCGCGGTACGGCCCGCCTCCGCCCGCGCCATGGGCATGATCAGCGGACTCGGTATCGCGTACGCACCCCCGACCGGCTCCAAGCGCCCCGCCGGCCGCCGCGCCCCCGACCTACGCCTGCGCGAAGGCCGTCTCTACGAGCTGCTGCGCGCGGGCGAGTTCGTCCTCATCACCCCGGAGGGCAGGCCCACGGGCCTGCCCGACACCGCCCCGGTCTCCCCCGAGCGCCTGGTACGAGCCACTTGGACGGACCCGACACGAAGGACCGCGGTACTGGTCCGCCCCGACGGCTACGTCCACTGGACGAACGGCTGAGGCCGGCCCGTCACCCTGCCTCGGGCAGCGTCAGAAGACATACGGATCGCCGGTGGCGAGCACCAGAACCCGGTGCCGGTCGTTCCGCGGATTCCGGTCGGTCACCCCGTCCCGCCAGGCCGTGGTGATGTCCACGGTCAGCTCGTCCGGAAGGCCCGCCGTCCGCAGGTCGAGCGCCAGCTCACCGACGCCACCCGTGGCCGGCAGCTCGCCCGTCCGGCAGGAGACCACCCGGTCGCTGCTCCACAGACAGGCCTCCGGCAGTTCCTGGCCACCCGCCATCGGCACCGAGAAGGCGAGCCGGACCGTCGCCTGGGAGAGATCGGTGGGACCGAAGTTCTCGCTGACCAGCCAGACGCCGACCCGCCCGTCCCAGAGGGAGACATGACCGTGATGGGCCAGATCCGCCTCGGGCCCGACCACCGGCCCCACGGCGCCGGCACTCGCGCCCGCGCCCATCACCACCGTGGCCGCGAGAGCGACCCCGAGCACAGCCTTCCGCAATCCACGCATAGGCCCAAAATACCCACAGATCATCCGATCTTCTGACAACCCATCAGTCAGCGTGTCCCATGGCAGGCTGCCCCTCATGCTCACCGTCCGCTCCATCGCCCTCTTCGCACTCGCCGCGCTCTTCGAGATCGGCGGCGCCTGGCTCGTCTGGCAAGGCGTCCGCGAGCACCGCGGCTGGATCTGGATCGGCGGCGGAGTCCTCGCCCTCGGCATCTACGGCTTCGTCGCCACCCTCCAGCCCGACGCCGAGTTCGGCCGCGTCCTCGCCGCCTACGGCGGAGTGTTCGTCGCCGGGTCCATCGCCTGGGGCATGGCGGCCGACGGCTACCGGCCCGACCGCTGGGACGTCATCGGCGCACTGGTCTGCCTCGCGGGCATGGCCGTGATCATGTACGCCCCGCGAGGCCGCTGACCGGCGCCGCCTATCCTGGCCGGGCGATCGACGTAATCGACCACCTGCGCGAGGAGCACCACGTCATGACTGCCCCCGGTACCCCCATCGCCGTCATCACCGGAGCGAGCAGCGGAATCGGCGCCGCCACGGCCAGGCAGCTGGCCGCCGCCGGCTACCGCGTGGTCCTCACGGCCCGGCGCAAGGACCGCATCGAGGACCTGGCCGCAGAGATCAACGAGGCCGGCCACCAGGCCGCCGCCTACGCCCTCGACGTCACCGACCGCGCCGCCGTCGACGAGTTCGCCACCGCGTTCCAGAGCCTCGCCGTGCTGGTCAACAACGCCGGCGGCGCGCTCGGCGCCGACCCCGTCGCCACCGGCGACCCGGCCGACTGGCGCCAGATGTACGAGGTCAACGTCATCGGCACGCTGAACGTGACCCAGGCGCTGCTCCCGGCCCTCACCGCGAGCGGCGACGGCACGGTCGTCGTCCTCTCCTCGACCGCCGGCCACTCCACCTACGAGGGCGGCGCCGGCTACGTCGCCGCCAAGAACGGCGCCCGCGTCATCGCCGAGACCCTCCGCCTGGAGATCGTCGGAACCCCGGTCCGCGTCATCGAGATCGCCCCCGGCATGGTCAAGACGGACGAGTTCGCCACCACCCGCTTCCGCGGCGACACCGACAAGGCCGCCAAGGTCTACGCCGGCGTGGCCGAGCCCCTGACGGCGGACGACGTCGCCGACACCATCACCTGGGCCTGCACCCGCCCCCCGCACGTCAACATCGACCTGCTCGTCGTCCGCCCCCGCGCCCAGGCTTCCAACACCAAGGTCCACCGCGAGCTCTGAGCACACGGAAGGGGCCGGCGCACCGCACCGGCCCCTCTCGCTCTCGCTCGCACCCCCGTGAAGGAGCGGCTCATCCCTTCACACAGATGACCTGCTTCAGCTTGGCGACGACCTCCACCAGGTCCCGCTGCTGATCGATGACCTTCTCGATCGACTTGTACGCGCCCGGGATCTCGTCCACGACGCCGGAGTCCTTACGGCACTCCACACCCCGTGTCTGCTCCTCCAGGTCCTGCGTCGAGAAGCGCCGCTTCGCCGCGCTCCGGCTCATCTTCCGGCCCGCGCCGTGCGAGGCCGAGTTGAACGACGCCGCGTTGCCCAGGCCCTTCACGATGTACGAGCCGGTGCCCATCGAGCCCGGGATGATCCCGAACTCCCCGGAGCCGGCCCGGATCGCGCCCTTCCGCGTGACCAGCAGGTCCATGCCCTCGTACTGCTCCTCCGCCACGTAGTTGTGGTGGCAGGAGATCACCTGGTCGAAGGACACCCGCGCCTTGCGGAACTCCCGGCGGACGACCTCCTGGAACAGCGCCATCATGATCGCGCGGTTGTACTTCGCGTACTCCTGCGCCCAGAACAGGTCGTTCCGGTAGGCCGCCATCTGCGGGGTCTCCGCGACGAACACCGCCAGGTCACGGTCGACGATCCCCTGGTTGTGCGGGAGCTTCTGCGCCTCGCCGATGTGGTGCTCGGCGAGCTCCTTGCCGATGTTCCGCGACCCGGAGTGCAGCATCAGCCAGACCGCGCCCGACTCGTCGAGACAGAACTCGATGAAGTGGTTGCCGCCGCCGAGGGTTCCCATCTGCTGCCGCGCCCGCTCGTGACGGAACTTGACGGAGTCCGCGACCCCGTCGAAGCGCGACCAGAAGTCGTCCCACCCCGACGTCGGGAACTGGTAGAGCCGCCCCGGGTCCACCTCCGACCGGTGCAGCCCCCGGCCCACCGGAATGGCCTGCTCGATCTTCGACCGGAGCCTCGACAGGTCGCCCGGAAGGTCGTTCGCCGTCAGCGAGGACTTGACCGCCGACATGCCGCAGCCGATGTCCACCCCGACCGCGGCCGGACAGACCGCCCCCTGCATCGCGATCACCGAGCCGACCGTCGCGCCCTTGCCGTAGTGCACATCGGGCATCACGGCGAGGCCCTTGATCCACGGCAGCGTCGCGACGTTCTGCAGCTGCTGCATGGCACCGCCCTCCACCGTGGCGGGGTCGGCCCACATCCTGATGGGTACTTTCGCCCCAGGTACCTCTACGTACGACATACTTCCTCGATTCCCCCGAAAAGTCTGATAACGCAAAAACCGGAGCCAAAGCCCGTACAGGTGACAGCGGACCGGCATCAACGGCTGCGTGTGCGATAGACATTGTGTCCATCGGCCGGGTTCGCGCGGCAAACAGTTTTCGGGAAAGACTTCGGGATAAGGGAGCCTGGGACCGTGCAGCGAAAGAGGTACACCCCCGGCCGCACCGGGTCCGCGGCTCGCACCGCCGTCGTCCTCACACTCGGCCTCGGCCTCGGAATCGGCGTCACCGGATGCTCGGCCGGCACCCCGGCCGACGACATCCCCGTCGACGCCAAGGCCGGCCCCGCCGCGGCCGTCGCGCCCCCGGGCCGCTACCGCACGCTCTTCGAGCCCTGCGGCGCCGTCCCCCAGGCCACGCTCAAGGACCTGCTCCCGGGCGCCACCGCCCTGCCCGACCCCGAGCGCGACACGGCGTACCGCGGCGTCGCCGCCGTGACGTACGACACCGACCGTCGCGTCGGCTGCACGTGGAAGGCCGACACCCCGGACATCTCGCACCGGCTCGTCCTCGACATCGAACGGGTGGTCTCGTACGACACCGCCGTCAGCGACGCCGACCGGGCGCAGGAGGTGTACGTCCGCAAGCAGCTCGCCGCGGGCATCCCGCTGCCCCCGACCGCCCCGCCCACGACCACCCCGCCCGCGGCCACGACCACGCCGGCAGCCCCGGGCACCCCCACGGCGAGCGGCGGGCCCTCGGGCACGACCCCGCCGCCCGCCACGACGGCGGGCAACGCCCCCTCGGGCAAGCCCCTGACGGGCGCCACCGCCCCCGCCTCCGGAGCCACCCCCTCCGGGGGCACTCCCTCCGGCCCCTCCCCCACCGGCCTCGAACCGCGCCTCCTGGACGGCCTCGGGGACATCGCGTACCTCGACGACGCCCTCAGCACGGTCGGCGCGAACGGCCATCAGCGCGCCGTCAGCGTGGTGTTCCGCACATCCAACGTCATCGTGACCGTCTCCTACCAGGAGCAGACCGTCGGCTCCGCCGAGGCCCCCGACAGCCAGGAGCTGCAGGAAAAGGCCCGGAATCTGGCCCGGCTGCTCGCCGAACGGCTGGAGGAGTAGCCGTCCGCACCCGCTCCGTGAGCGGAGGGACACCACGTAACGTGTCGGCGTACCCGTGGCCCCACGCCGTGGCCGTACCCGTGGCCGCCGGACCACCGGCCGGACCGTACGACAAGCGACTGAAGGAACCATGCAGCGAACAGCCCCGCGACTCACCCGCATACTCGCCTGCGCCGCCGTCCCGGTGATGCTCGTCGTCGCCGGCTGCTCCTCGGACTCCGGCGACAGCGGCTCCGGCGCGACGGGATCGAAGGACAAGGCGGCCGCGTCGACGTCCGCCACCCCCTCGCCCTCGCAGACGACGAAGACGGTCGAGCCGGCGAAGTTCGCGAAGCTGCCGGAGGCCTGCAAGGCGATCGCCGCCAAGACGGTGTCCTCGCTCGTGCCCAAGGCGAAGACGAAGAACGGCACGCCGGCCGCCTCCAGCGACCTCGGCAGCCGTAGCGGCTGCTCGTGGAACGGTCTCGACGACAAGGGCGTGAAGGGCTCGCAGTACCGCTGGCTCGACGTGTCCTTCTACCGCTACGAGTCGGACGCCGCCCTCGGCAGCGGCCAGGAGCGCGCGCAGGAGAACCTCGCGAAGGAGCTCGCCAAGATCGAGGAGACCCCGGGCGCCAAGGAGCTCCGCACCAGGACGGCCACGGGCGTCGGCGACGAGGCGAAGTCGGTCTCGTACGAGCTGCGGAAGACCGGCGAGGACTTCGTCTACGGCGCGATCGTTGCCCGTACGGGCAACGTGCTGGTGCTGCTCTCGTACAACGGCGCCGGGTACGCGGGCGCGGCGACCCCGAGCGGGAAGACGGTGCTGGAGGGCGCGGTGAAGGCGGCCGGGGAAGCCGTGGCCGCGGTCGCCGCCGCCAACAAGTAAGCGCGTAGTGACTCCCGACAACTAGTCACAAACCAGCGCAGAGTGGCACGTCGGCGCGGAGCCCGGCCCTCCCCCGAGGGCCGGGCTTCGTGCGCATGTGCCACTCTGTGCGCGCGAGATGTCGAATGACGGGGAGGGGATCGCGGGTGGCCGCGATGCAGCTGACACGCACACACCGGATACTCATCGGCCTCGTCATCGCCGGTGCGCTGATCATCGCGGGGATCGGTTTCGCGGGTTCGTACGCCGCCGTGCGCGAGCTCGCCGTACAGAAGGGCTTCGGCACCTTCTCGTACTTCTTCCCGATCGGCATCGACGCGGGCATCTGTGTGCTGCTCGCCCTCGACCTGCTCCTGACCTGGCTGCGGATCCCCTTCCCGCTGCTGCGGCAGACCGCCTGGGTACTGACGGCGGCGACGATCGCGTTCAACGGCGCGGCCGCCTGGCCCGACCCGCTGGGCGTCGGGATGCACGCGGTGATCCCGATCCTGTTCGTCGTGGCCGTCGAGGCCGCGCGGCACGCGGTGGGCCGGATCGCGGACATCACGGCGGACAAGCACATGGAGGGCGTCCGGCTGACCCGCTGGCTGCTCTCCCCGGTGCCGACGTTCCGGCTGTGGCGCCGGATGAAGCTCTGGGAGCTCCGCTCGTACGAGCAGGTCATCAAGCTGGAGCAGGAGCGGCTGATCTACCAGGCGCGTCTCCAGGCCCGATACGGCCGGAGCTGGCGCCGCAAGGCGCCGGTGGAGGCACTGATGCCGCTGCGTCTCGCGCGGTACGGGGTACCGCTGGCGGAGACGGCGGCGGCGGGCCTCGCGGCAGCCGGCATCGAACCGGCCGTCCTGCCCCCGCAGCCGCAGGGCACCTCGCCCCTGCTGCCGCAGCAGCCCCAGCCGCTTCAGCCGGCTCAGCAGCTTCAGCCGGCCCAGCAGCCCCAACCCGTGCAGCTCGCGCCCGCGCAGCAGCCGCTTCCCGATGCGCCGGAGGGTCCCGATGGGAGCCCCTGGTTCGCGGGTCAGGCGCGCCCGGACGGCTACCAGGGCTCGTACAACCCCCAGATCGTCGACGGCCTGGAGCCGATCCCGGTGCCGGTTCCGCTCGGCCCGGAGGATGTTCCCCCGTCGGGACCGGAGGAGTTCGTCGAGTACCCCGAGTACGTCGAGGAGCAGCCGGAGCCGCAGGAGGTCGAGGAGCTCCGCGAGGTCGTCTACAAGCAGACCTGGGCGTACGCCGTGGAGAACGACCGCTTCCCGGAGACCCAGGAGCTCGAACGGCTGGTGGCCGATCACTACGGCGTCGAGCAGCTCCGCAACCCCGAGCTGCTCCACCGGATGATCCCCGAGGTCCAGCAGCAGATCCAGCAGAACATGCACGAGTACCGCACCCCCTGACCCGCGAGGGACCCGCACGGGAGTACGTGAGACACGGGAGTACGTGAGACACGGGAGTACGTGAGACACGGGAGTACGTGAGACACGGGAGTACGTGAAAGGGCCGCCACCCGGCATCCGGGTGGCGGCCCTTTCACGCACTCAGCTCACATGCTCAGCTCGCGTACTCGGCTCACGCGCCGAGCAGCTTCCTCACCCGGTCCGCGCCCACGGCGAGCAGCAGCGTGGGCAGCCGCGGCCCGGTCTCCCGGCTGACGAGGAGCTTGTAGAGCAGGGCGAAGAACGCGCGCTGCGCGAGCTTCAGCTCAGGCGTCGGCTTGGCCTCCGGGTCGAGACCGGCCATGATCTTCGGGACGCCGTAGACGAGCGTGGTGAGCCCGTCGAGCGACCAGTGGCTGTCGAGGCCCTCCAGGAGCAGGCGGAGCGACTCGCGGCCCTCGTCGTCCAGGGAGCCGAGGAGCTCGGCGTCGGGCTCCTCACGGACGATGGTGCGCTGGTCGGCCGGGACCTGGCTGGTGATCCAGTTCTCGGCGCGATCGAGCCGCGGCCGGACCTCGTCGAGGGAGGTGACCGGGTTCTCGGGGTCGAGCTCGGTCAGGATCCGCAGGGTCTGCTCGTCGTGGCCGGCGGTGATGTCCATGACCGAGGCGAGCGTGCGGTACGGGAGCGGGCGCGGGGTGCGCGGAAGCTCACGGGCGGCCGTGCGGGCGGCGCGGGAGTGGGCGGCGGCGTCGGCGGGCAGCACGCTGCCGTCGGCAACCTTGGCCTCCAGCTTGTCCCACTCGTCGTAGAGCCGCTGGATCTCCTGGTCGAAGGCGATCTTGAAGGACTGGTTGGGGCGGCGGCGCGCGTACAGCCAGCGCAGCAGCGGCGCTTCCATGATCTTCAGCGCGTCGGCGGCGGTCGGGACGCCACCGCGCGAGGAGGACATCTTGGCCATGCCGCTGATGCCGACGAAGGCGTACATCGGGCCGATCGGCTGGACGCCGTCGAAGATCTCGCGGACGATCTGGCCGCCGACGACGAACGACGAGCCCGGCGAGGAGTGGTCGACGCCGGAGGGCTCGAAGATGACGCCCTCGTACGCCCAGCGCATCGGCCAGTCGACCTTCCAGACCAGCTTGCCGCGGTTGAACTCGCTCAGCTTCACGGTCTCGGCGAAGCCGCAGTTCGTGCAGGTGTAGGCCAGCTCGGTCGTCTCGTCGTCGTACGAGGTGACCGTGGTCAGGTCCTTCTCGCACTGCCCGCAGTACGGCTTGTACGGGAAGTAGCCCGAGGAGCCGCTGGAGCCGTCGTCCTCGCTCGCCGCGCCGGAGCCCTCCTCGGCCTCCAGCTCGGCCTCGTCGACCGGCTTCTGCGACTGCTTCTTCGGCGCCTTCTTCGTCCGGTACTGGTCGAGGATGCCGTCGATGTCGCCGCGGTGCTTCATGGCGTGCAGGACCTGCTCGCGGTAGGTGCCCGCGGTGTACTGCTCGGTCTGGCTGATCGGGTCGTACTCGACGCCCAGCTCGGCAAGCGCCTCCACCATGGCGGCCTTGAAGTGCTCGGCCCAGTTCGGGTGCGGCGAGCCGGCGGGGGCCGGAACCGAGGTCAGCGGCTTGCCGATGTGCTCGGCCCAGGACGCGTCGATGCCCTCGATGCCGTTCGGCACCTTGCGGTAGCGGTCGTAGTCGTCCCAGGAGATCAGGTGCCTGACCTCGTGCCCGCGGCGGCGGATCTCGTCGGCGACCAGGTGCGGGGTCATGACCTCGCGGAGGTTGCCCAGGTGGATCGGGCCGGACGGGGAGAGACCGGACGCGACGACGACCGGTTTGCCAGGCGCACGTCGCTCCGACTCGGCGATGACCTCGTCCGCGAAACGGGAGACCCAGTCGGTCTCGGTGCTGCTCTGAGCCACGGTCGGTACGTCCTTCTTCCTGGGGTTCTGCCTGAGGGGTTCTGCCTGACTAGCCCTACGTGAGCCATTCTCCCAGACGGAAGAGCACTCTCCGGGGTTGTCCACAGGCGGGGAAATCACGTTGCGCTCCCATGGGACACTTGACAAGCGATTAAGACCCACCGAAATCACCGAACTCAACAGGAACGGAAGCTCATGGCCTCGGTCCCTTCCCTCGCTTCGACCGTGCAGCAGCGCCTCGCGGACGGCCTCTCGGCAGCCCTGCCGGACGCCGCGTCCGCCGACCCGCTGCTGCGACGAAGCGACCGGGCCGACTTCCAGGCCAACGGCATCCTGGCGCTGGCCAAGCAGCTCAAGGGCAACCCGCGTGAGCTGGCGACCCAGGTCGTCGCCGCGATCCCGGAGAACGACGTCCTCCAGGAGATCGAGGTGTCGGGCCCCGGCTTCCTGAACATCACGGTCACGGACGCGGCGATCGTGCGGACCCTCGCGGCCCGCGCCACCGACGCCCGGCTCGGCGTGCCGTTCAACGAGTCGGCCGGCACGACGGTCATCGACTACGCCCAGCCGAACGTGGCGAAGGAGATGCACGTCGGACACCTCCGCTCCGCCGTGATCGGCGCCGCGATGGTCGAGATCCTGGAGTTCACCGGCGAGAGCGTGGTCCGCCGCCACCACATCGGCGACTGGGGCACCCAGTTCGGCATGCTCATCCAGTTCCTGATCGAGCACCCGCACGAGCTGGACCACAAGGCCGAGGACGGCGCCGAGATCTCCGGTGAGGAGGCCATGTCGAACCTGAACCGGCTCTACAAGGCCTCGCGCGCGCTCTTCGACTCCGACGAGGCGTTCAAGACGCGGGCCCGCGCCCGCGTGGTGGACCTGCAGGCCGGTGACGAGGAGACGCTCGCGCTCTGGCAGCGGTTCGTCGACGAGTCGAAGATCTACTTCTACTCGGTCTTCGACAAGCTCGACATGGACATCCGCGACGGCGACGTCGTCGGCGAGTCCGGCTACAACGACATGCTGGTGGAGACCTGCCGCATCCTCGAGGAGTCGGGCGTCGCCGTCCGCTCCGAGGGCGCGCTGTGCGTCTTCTTCGACGACGTGAAGGGCCCGGACGGCAACCCGACCCCGCTCATCGTCCAGAAGTCCGACGGCGGCTTCGGCTACGCGGCGACGGACCTGTCCGCGATCCGCGACCGGGTCCGGAACCTGAAGGCGACGACCCTGCTGTACGTGGTCGACGCCCGCCAGTCGCTCCACTTCAAGATGGTCTTCGAGACGGCCCGCCGGGCCGGCTGGCTGAACGAGGACGTCAAGGCCGTCCAGCTGGCCTTCGGCACGGTCCTCGGCAAGGACGGCAAGCCGTTCAAGACCCGTGAGGGCGAGACGGTCAGGCTCGTGGACCTGCTGGACGAGGCCGTCGACCGCGCCACGTCGGTCGTGCGCGAGAAGGAGGAGGACTTCCGCGAGAAGACCGGGAAGCCGCTCCTGACCGAGTCGGAGATCGTCGAGAACGGCCAGTACGTGGGCATCGGCGCGGTCAAGTACGCCGACCTGTCGACGTCCGCCGCGCGCGACTACAAGTTCGACCTGGACCAGATGGTCTCGCTCAACGGCGACACCTCGGTGTACCTGCAGTACGCGTACGCGCGCATCAAGTCGATCTTCGGAAAGGCCGGCGACCGCAAGCCGCTCGCCCACCCGGAGCTGGAGCTGGCCCCGGCCGAGCGCGCGCTCGGCCTGCACCTGGACCAGTTCGGCGAGGTGATCGCCGAGGCCGCCGCGGAGTACGCCCCGCACAAGCTGGCCGCGTACCTGTACCAGCTGGCGTCGCTGTACACGACGTTCTACTCGGAGTGCCCCGTCATCAAGCCCGCGCCGACGCAGGAGGTCGCGGAGAACCGCCTCTTCCTGTCCGAGCTGACCGCCCGCACCCTGCACCAGGGCATGGCGCTCCTGAGCATCAGGACGCCCGAGCGTCTCTGAGGTCCCGAAGCGAAGCCCCCGGTACGGAACACCGTGCCGGGGGCTTCGTCGTCAACGGATGGTGTGCGAGGTCCGGCCCGACACCTCGTCGATCTCCGTGTGGGCCTTCTGGAGCAGCTGGGAGGCGAGGTCCATCAGCGCGCGTGCGCCGGCGATCTCCTCGCCCACCCTCAGCTGGTCCGGGTCGGAGGGGTGCCGGTTGGCAGTTCCGTGGGCCCGGAACTCGGTACCGTCCGTGAGCCGGACCATGGCCGCCGCCCGCGTCCGGTCGCCTTCCTCCTGGAACTCCATCTCCACATGCCATCCGACAAGCGTGTTCATCATGAGGACCACCTCCAGCGAGGTACCTGCCGGCTACCTCTCCAGGGTGCGCCGGACGGCCTTCAGTGGCGAGCCGACCCCAGGTTCTGGGCGACCTCGGTGGCCCAGTAGGTCAGGATCATCTGCGCCCCGGCGCGCCGGATGCCGGTCAGGGTCTCCAGGATCGCCCTGTCGCGGTCGATCCAGCCCTTCTCGGCGGCGGCCTCGACCATCGCGTACTCACCGCTGATCTGGTACGCGGCGACGGGCACGTCCACGGACTCGGCGACCTTCGCGAGCACGTCGAGATACGGCCCCGCCGGCTTCACCATCACCATGTCGGCGCCCTCCTCCAGGTCGAGGGCGAGCTCGCGCAGGGACTCCCGCAGGTTGGCGGGGTCCTGCTGGTAGGTCTTGCGGTCGCCCCGCAGGGAGGAGCCGACGGCCTCACGGAACGGGCCGTAGAAGGCGGAGGAGTACTTCGCGGTGTACGCGAGGATCGACACGTCCTCCTTGCCGATGGTGTCCAGGGCGTCACGGACGACGCCGACCTGGCCGTCCATCATCCCGGAGGGGCCGACGACGTGGACGCCGGCGTCGGCCTGGACCTGCGCCATCTCGGCGTAACGTTCCAGCGTGGCGTCGTTGTCGACGCGGCCGTCGGCGTCGAGGACCCCGCAGTGGCCGTGGTCGGTGTATTCGTCGAGACAGAGGTCCGACATGATGACGAGCTCGTCACCGACCTCGGCCTTCACATCGCGGATCGCGAGCTGGAGGATCCCGTCGGGGTCGGTGCCCGCCGTACCGGCGGCGTCCTTCTTCGCGTCCTCGGGCACGCCGAAGAGCATGATCCCGGAGACCCCTGCCTCCAGCGCCTCGGCCGCGGCCTTCCGCAGGGTGTCGCGGGTGTGCTGGACGACCCCGGGCATGGCCTGGATCGGCACGGGCTCGGTGATCCCCTCGCGCACGAACGCGGGGAGGATCAGATCGGCGGGATGCAGCCGCGTCTCGGCCACCATCCGCCGCATGGCGGGCGTCGTCCGCAGCCGCCGCGGCCGCGCCCCGGGAAAGGATCCGTACGAGTTCATAGCCCCGAGGCTACGCCCGCACAAACAGTGGTTTTACCGACACGATGTTGCCTCGCCACAGGCGCGCACCCCGTTGCGGGAACAGCGAAAGGGGCGGGGCCCATGAAAAGGCCCCGCCCCGAAAGCACCGACCGAACCGACTACGTGGTCCGCCGTCGCCGCGCGCCAGGTCGCCGCTCACTGGGCCGGGTAACAGGATCCCCCGCCTCCACCGCGGCCTCCCGCCGCCGCAGACCGAAGTCCGCCAGCGCCTCGGCGAGCTTGTGGACCGACGGCTCGGGCGACAGCACGTCCACCCGCAGCCCATGCTCCTCGGCCGTCTTGGCCGTAGCGGGACCGATACACGCGATGACGGTCACGTTGTGCGGCTTCCCGGCGATGCCCACCAGGTTCCGCACCGTCGACGACGACGTGAAGAGCACGGCGTCGAACCCGCCGCCCTTGATCGCCTCCCGCGTGTCCGCCGGCGGCGGCGAAGCCCGTACGGTCCGGTAGGCGGTGACGTCGTCGACCTCCCACCCGAGCTCGATGAGCCCCGCGACCAGCGTCTCCGTCGCGATGTCGGCCCGCGGCAGGAAGACACGGTCGATCGGGTCGAAGACCGGGTCGTACGGCGGCCAGTCCTCCAGCAGACCGGCCGCGGACTGCTCACCGCTCGGCACCAGATCCGGCTTCACGCCGAAGTCGATCAGCGCGGCGGCCGTCTGCTCGCCCACCGCCGCGACCTTGATCCCGGCGAAGGCACGCGCGTCGAGCCCGTACTCCTCGAACTTCTCCCGCACCGCCTTGACCGCGTTGACCGAGGTGAAGGCGATCCACTCGTAGCGCCCGGTGACCAGGCCCTTGACCGCCCGCTCCATCTGCTGCGGCGTGCGCGGCGGCTCGACGGCGATGGTCGGCACCTCGTGCGGCACCGCGCCGTAGGAACGCAGCTGGTCGGAGAGTGACGCGGACTGCTCCTTGGTGCGCGGCACGAGCACCCGCCAGCCGAAGAGCGGCTTCGACTCGAACCACGACAGCTGGTCCCGCTGCGCCGGAGCGCTGCGCTCGCCGACCACGGCTATGACCGGCCGGTGGCCCTCGGGCGAGGGGAGGACCTTGCCCTGCTTGAAGACCTGGGCGATCGTGCCGAGCGTCGCGTTCCAGGTCCGCTGCCGGGTGGTGGTGCCCGCGATGGTGACGGTGAGCGGGGTGTCCGGCTTACGGCCTGCCGCCACCAGTTCACCGGCGGCCGCGGCCACCGAGTCGAGCGAGGCGGACACGACGACGGTGCCGTCGGAGGCGCCGACCTCGGTCCAGCACCGCTCGTCGGCGGTGCGGGCGTCGACGAAGCGGACGTCGGTGCCCTGGGCGTCGCGGAGCGGGACACCGGCGTACGCGGGTACGCCGACGGCCGTGGCCACGCCGGGGACGACCTCGAAGGGGATGCCCTCGGCGGCGCAGGCGAGCATCTCGGCTCCCGCGTTCCCGTCGAGGCCGGGGTCGCCGGTCACCGCACGGACGACCCGCCTGCCGCCCCTCGCGGCCTCCATGACAAGATTGGCCGCATCCCTCAACACGGGGACACCGGCGGTTGTTGACGCCTCGTCAACAATCGTCAGCTCCGGCGTGCTCACCCCCGCGCGCGCGTGGCCGCGAACGACCTCGAGCACCTCCGGCTCGGCGATCAGGACATCCGCTCCGGCGAGGGCCTCCACGGCCCTGAGGGTCAGGAGTCCGGGGTCACCCGGGCCTGCGCCGAGGAATGTGACGTGTCCATGGCCCGCAAAGGCCGGGGACAGCGGGCTGGTGGTCGGGCTGGTGGGGTTCAAAGTGCTCGCTCCCCCATAAGACCGGCCGCACCCTTGGCGAGCATCTCGTCCGCGAGTTCGCGTCCGAGCGCCATGGCCTCGTCGTGCGAGGTGGGTACGGGTCCGGTGGTGGACAGCTGCACCAGCGTCGAGCCGTCGGTGGTGCCGACGACGCCGCGCAGGCGCATTTCGGTGACAACCTGCCCGTGACCGGGGTCGTCGGCCAGCAGGTCGGCCAGCGCACCCACAGGTGCGGAGCAGCCGGCCTCCAGGGCGGCGAGCAGGGATCGCTCTGCGGTCACGGCGGCCCGGGTGAGCGGGTCGTCGAGCTCGGAGAGCGCGGCGACGAGTTCGGCGTTCGACGCCAGGCACTCGATCGCCAGTGCCCCCTGGCCGGGGGCGGGCAGGACGGAGTCGACCGACAGGTGGTCGAGCGACAGGGAGCCGGTGAGCTCCTCCGTACCGCCGATGCGGTTGAGGCCGGCCGCGGCGAGAACCACCGCGTCCAGTTCCCCGCTGCGTACGTAGCCGACCCGGGTGTCGATGTTGCCCCGGATCGGGACACAGGTGATCTCCAGGCCGTGATTGCGCGCGTACGCGTGGAGCTGGGCCATGCGCCGCGGCGAACCGGTGCCGACCCGGGCGCCCTTGGGCAGCCGGTCCAGCGTCAGACCGTCGCGGGCGATCAGCACGTCGCGCGGGTCCTCGCGCTCCGGGATCGCGGCCAGCACCAGATCGGGGTGCTGCGCGGTCGGCAGGTCCTTCAGGGAATGGACGGCGAAGTCCACCTCGTCCGCGAGCAGCGCGTCACGCAGGGCGGCGACGAAGACGCCGGTGCCGCCGATCTGCGCGAGGTGCTCCCGGGAGGTGTCCCCGTACGTCGTGATCTCCACGAGCTCGACGGGCCGGCCGGTCAGCCGCCGGACGGCGTCGGCCACGTGCCCGGACTGGGCCATGGCGAGCTTGCTGCGCCTGGTCCCGAGCCTCAGTGCCCTCTCGGTCATACTCGCCCTCGGTTCTTGACGTCGGCGTCATTCAGGTCGGCCCGGCTGACAGAAGCCACCGTCTCCGGGTCGAGGTCGAAGAGTGTCCGCAGCGCGTCCGCGTACCCGGCACCGCCGGGCTCGCTCGCCAGCTGCTTGACCCGCACGGTCGGCGCGTGCAGGAGCTTGTCGACCACGCGGCGCACGGTCTGGGTGATCTCGGCACGCTGCTTGTCGTCGAGGTCGGGCAGCCGGCCCTCGAGCCGGGCGACCTCGCCGGCCACCACGTCGGCGGCCATGGTGCGCAGCGCGACGACGGTGGGGGTGATGTGGGCGGCGCGCTGGGCGGCGCCGAAGGCGGCGACCTCGTCGGAGACGATGCCGCGTACCTGGTCGACGTCGGCGGCCATGGGCGCGTCGGCGGAGGCCTCGGCCAGCGACTCGATGTCGACGAGCCGGACACCGGGGATGCGGTGGGCGGCGGCGTCGATGTCGCGGGGCATGGCGAGGTCGAGCAGGGCGAGCGGGGTGCGGCGGCCCTGGACGGCGGTCTCGATGTCGTCCCCGGTGAGGACGAGTCCGGTGGCGCCGGTGCAGGAGACGACGACGTCGGCACGTGTCAGTTCGTCGCCGACGGCAACCATCTCGACCGCGTGTGCGGCCACCCCTGTGCCCCCGGGCTCGCTCAGGATCTGCGCGAGCCGTTCGGCGCGGGCGAGGGTGCGGTTGGCGATGACGATCTCGGAGACGCCGGAACGCGCGAGCGTGGCGGCGGCGAGCGAGGACATCGATCCGGCCCCGATGACGAGCGCCTTCTTGCCCTTGGCCCAGGTGTCGACGTCGGTCCCGTCGGCGAGCTGCTCCAGGCCGAAGGTCACGAGCGACTGCCCGGCCCGGTCGATGCCGGTCTCGCTGTGGGCGCGCTTGCCGACCCTCAGGGCCTGCTGGAACAGGTCGTTGAGGAGGCGGCCGGCGGTGTGCAGTTCCTGGCCGAGGGCGAGGGCGTCCTTGATCTGGCCGAGGATCTGGCCCTCGCCGACGACCATCGAGTCGAGCCCGCAGGCCACCGAGAAGAGGTGGTGGACGGCCCGGTCCTCGTAGTGCACGTAGAGATAGGGGGTGAGCTCGTCCAGGCCGACGCCGCTGTGCTGCGCGAGCAGCGTGGACAGCTCGGCGACACCGGCGTGGAACTTGTCCACGTCGGCGTAGAGCTCGATGCGGTTGCAGGTGGCCAGGACGGTGCCCTCGGCGGCCGGTTCGGCGGCGAGGGTGTCCTGGAGGAGCTTGGCCTGGGTGTCCGCCGCGAGCGCTGCCCGCTCCAGGATGGAGACGGGGGCGCTGCGGTGGCTGAGGCCGACGACGAGGAGGCTCATGCCGGCATCACGGCGGGGACGTCCCCGTCGGGTCCCTTGCGGCTGCCGCCCGTGGTGCCACGGGGGGCCGGCGGCGCGACGGCCGCGGCGGTCTCCGCCTCGGCGCCCGCGTCGGCTTCGGCGTTCGACTCCTCGCCGGCCTTGCGCTGCTCGTGGAAGGCGAGGATCTGCAGCTCGATCGAGAGGTCGACCTTGCGTACGTCCACGCCGTCGGGCACGGAGAGCACGGTCGGGGCGAAGTTCAGGATGGAGGTGACTCCGGCGGCCACGAGCCGGTCGCAGACCTGCTGGGCGACGCCGGCCGGGGTCGCGATGACACCGATGGAGACGCCGTCCTCCTCGATGATCTTCTCGAGTTCGTCGCTGTGCTGGACGGGGATCCCGGCGACCGGCTTGCCGGTCATGGCGGGGTCGGCGTCGATCAGCGCGGCGACGCGGAAGCCGCGGGAGGCGAAGCCGCCGTAGCCGGCGAGCGCGGCACCGAGGTTACCGATGCCGACGATGACGACCGGCCAGTCCTGGGTGAGCCCCAGCTCACGGGAGATCTGGTAGACGAGGTACTCGACGTCGTAGCCGACCCCGCGGGTGCCGTAGGAACCCAGGTAGCTGAAGTCCTTGCGCAGCTTCGCGGAGTTGACCCCCGCCGCGGCGGCGAGCTCTTCGGAGGAGACCGTGGGTACGGAGCGCTCCGAGAGCGCGGTGAGTGCGCGCAGATACAGCGGAAGCCGGGCGACGGTGGCCTCGGGAATTCCTCGGCTACGGGTCGCCGGTCGGTGAGTTCGGCCAGTTGCCACGGTGCTCCTGCGGGATGAGCGGGGCTGCAGGCGGCCATATGTCCCAAGACCGCCCCGTCGAATGCAGGCTATGTCTTTGTGAACGCGTGCACAAAGATGGTGTCCGTTTTGTCCGGCCAAAGTGACCGGGGTCACGCGGCTGGTTCGTATCGTCACGGAACCGCGCAGCGTGTCAGCGCGTTGAGAACCCGAAGGGGGCAAAACCGCACACACTCCTCACGACACGGCCCCCGAAGCCCAACAAAACGTCCATGATGGTAGCCGTCTTTCGGTCACACACCCAGTTCACGCCGGAGCCGCCCGGCGTCGACACGCCAGAACGTGTGCTGCTCGCCGTCGACCAGAACGACGGGAATCTGCTCCCAGTACGCCTGGTGGAGCGCCTCGTCCTGGGTGATGTCCTTCTCCTCCCATCGCGCCCCCGCCTCCGCGCACACGGCCTCGATCACCGCGCGGGCGTCGTCGCAGAGATGACACCCCGGCTTGCCGATCAGCGTCACGGTGCGCGACCCGGCGTCCGCCTTCTTCTTCGTCCGTCCGAACATGACGTCCATTCTGTCCCGCCGACCGCGCGCCGTACCCCGCCACGACGGGGCACGCGGGGCAGCACCCGATTAACAGGGGAGCCCCACACTGTTCACGCCCCGGCATCGTCACAAGTCGGGAAGTACCGAACAGACTGGCTATGCTCACGGCATGGCCGCTCTGGGATGGCTCACCCCCCGTAGGCGCTCCGCCACCGCGCGCAGCGTCCTCGCAGGCGAGGCCGCTGCCGAGGCAGCGCGCAAGTCCTCGCTCCAGCTGGAACGGGAGCGGGAGGAGGCGGCGGCCACCGAGACCACGGAGGCCGAGACCCCGGCCGAGCCCGAGTTCCCGGTCGTCGGCGACGTACGGGCGGCCGCGTTCTTCGATCTCGACAACACCGTGATGCAGGGCGCCTCGATCTTCCACTTCGGCCGCGGCCTGTACAAGCGGAAGTTCTTCCAGCGCCGCGAACTCGCCCGCTTCGCCTGGCAGCAGGCCTGGTTCCAGCTCGCCGGCGTCGAGGACCCCGAGCACATGCGGGACGCCCGCGACAGCGCCCTGTCCATCGTCAAGGGCCACCGGGTCTCCGAACTGATGTCGATCGGCGAGGAGATCTACGACGAGTACATGGCCGACCGCATCTGGCCCGGCACCCGCGACCTCGCCCAGGCGCACCTGGACGCGGGCCAGAAGGTCTGGCTGGTCACGGCCGCCCCGGTCGAGACGGCCACGATCATCGCCCGCAGGCTCGGCCTGACCGGCGCGCTCGGCACCGTCGCCGAGTCCGTCGACGGCGTCTATACGGGCAAGCTGGTCGGCGAGCCCCTGCACGGCCCGGCGAAGGCCGAGGCGGTACGGGCTCTCGCCGCCGCCGAGGGCCTCGACCTGAACCGTTGCGCCGCCTACAGCGACTCGGCCAACGACATCCCGATGCTCTCGCTCGTCGGACACCCGTACGCGATCAACCCGGACACCAAGCTCCGCAAGTACGCGAAGGCCCGGGACTGGCGGCTGCGCGACTACCGGACCGGCCGCAAGGCCGCCAAGGTCGGCATCCCGGCCGCCGCGGGCCTCGGCGCCCTGGCCGGCGGTACGGCGGCCGCGGTCGCCCTGCACCGCCGCCGCCACTGAGGCCCGGCGCCGCTCCCCCGCCTCCCCCTCACGGAGCTCACTCTCCGCCGCGCGCCGGGCACCTGCCGATACGTTTCGGCTGCGATCATCTGCGACAACCCCGGACCAGCGGCCCTCACCCGTCCGTGGTCGAACACCACCGCACAGGTCGACTCCCAGGCATTCTGGGCTCCTTACCCCGCAGCGGCCCCGATCACTCACCGGTCCCGCACTTGAGCACAACGCAACGCCGGCGCAGTCACACTCGGAAGCAAACCGATCAACAATCGGTCACCAATAGCACCTTGATCCGACTGCAAGCAGTAACAGAACCGACGTAACCGGTGATTTGAGCAACTGGGTGTAGCGCTGCCTGTACGAAGCGTTATTCTCCTGGGACGCACAAAGGACCCCTCACGTCGCCACGACGAGTGAACGGTCCCGCACTGCACGTGATGGAAGCTCTGCCTCTGGGAGTCCCGTGTACCCACACGTCGGGGTTGACACCTCGGGCCTGGCTACGCTGCGCGCAACGGTCCGCGACCGTTTGCGCGGCTTCGTCCCCACCGCGTACGCCGGCCCTGTCCCCGCCTTCGCCTTCGCCGCACCGGCACCCGCCGGCCCTTGCTATGCCCTGGCCGACGGCAGCGCCGCCGTGGGCAGACGCGGTGCCCGCTCCGGAACCTCGACCACCGCACGCCGCCCCACCGCCGACAGCGACAGCGCTCGCATGATGGACCTGGTCGAGCGCGCCCAGGCGGGCGAGGCCGAGGCCTTCGGCCGCCTGTACGACCAGTACAGCGACACCGTCTACCGCTACATCTACTACCGCGTCGGCGGGAAGGCGACAGCGGAGGACCTCACAAGCGAGACGTTCCTGCGCGCCCTGCGCCGGATCTCCACCTTCACCTGGCAGGGCCGCGACTTCGGCGCCTGGCTCGTCACCATCGCCAGGAACCTGGTCGCCGACCACTTCAAGTCCAGCCGCTTCCGGCTGGAAGTGACCACCGGCGAGATGCTCGACGCCAACGAGGTCGAGCGCAGCCCCGAGGACTCCGTCCTGGAGTCCCTCTCCAACGCCGCGCTCCTCGACGCGGTCCGCCGCCTCAACCCCCAGCAGCAGGAGTGCGTGACCCTGCGCTTCCTCCAGGGCCTCTCGGTCGCCGAGACCGCCCGGGTCATGGGAAAGAACGAGGGGGCCATCAAGACCCTCCAGTACCGGGCCGTCCGTACCCTGGCCCGCCTTCTCCCGGACGACGCCCGCTGACCGGTTCGCTCCCCCCACACACGCCCCCGCGGACCGGTCCGCGCGCCCACCCCCGCAGTTCCCCTCACGTCTCCACGACCCCCGCCCAACTCACAGTCGGTGACGCCTCGATGACGCACTGGTCCGATCATCTTTCGCGCGTAACCCAAGTGCCGCGCCGCTCGTTGTGCGGGATGCAGGCTCCCTGTGGACACGCCATGTCCGCAGCCACTCACTCTTTCGTGTGGATGCGCTCAAGGTGTGCAACCTTCCGGTCACCCCGGGGAGTCGACCGTCATGACGAGAGGAGGTGCCGCCAGTGATCGCGAACGTATCGGCGCACCGGCGGGCGAACGCCTTCGCCCAGGCCCTGGAGGACCGGGAGTCCGAGGGCGCGGCGGCCGATCAGCCGGAGACTCCGGCAGAACCGGCCGAGCAGGGGCGGCTGTTGGCCTTGGCGAACGGCCTCGGCGAACTGCCGAAACCACAGCTGGACCCCGAGGTCAAGGTGGTGCAGCGAGCCCAGCTCGTCGCCGCCATGGAAGCGATGCTCATGGAGGGGAGCGCGGCCGGGGCCCCCACGGTGCCCGAGCAGCGCACCGCCGGCGGCAAGGGAGCCCACCGGGCGTCCCCGCTGCGGAAGCTACGACCCCGTTCCCGCTGGACCAAGGGGCTCGCCGCCGGCGGCCTCACGGTCGGCGTGGCGGCGGGTGCCTTCGGCGGAGTGGCGGCAGCCAGCTCCGACGCGCTTCCCGGTGACTCGCTCTACGGGCTCAAGCGAGGCATGGAGGACATCAAGCTGGGAATGGCGGACGACGACGCGGACCGCGGCGGCATCTACCTCGACCAGGCATCCACCCGACTCAGCGAGGCCCGCAGACTCATGGAGCGCGGCCGCGTCGGCGACCTCGACCACGAGTCGCTCACCGAGATCCGCCGGGTCCTGGGCGGGATGAAGCACGACGCCACCGAGGGCCACCGCCTGCTCCGCCAGGCGTACCAGCGGGACGGCGAGATCGCCCCGATGGCCCGGCTCAACTCCTTCGCCCAGGCCCACCGGGACACCTGGAACGGCCTCCGCGACCGGCTCCCCGTCCAGCTTTCGGACGTCGGCAGTGAGGTCACGCACGTCTTCGACGCCATGGACGAAGAGGTCGAGCCGCTCCAGTCGGTGCTCCCCCGCACCCCCGAGAAGGGCGCGATCGGTACGGAGAGCCCCGGCGGCAGCCCCGGTGCTCCGCGGGACCCCCAGGGCACGGACACCCAGCGTCCGCCGTCCACCCACCAGGCTCCGCCCTCGGGCAGCCACTCCGCACCGCCCCGCCCGTCCGGTCCCAGCACGGGCACCAGCCCGAGCGCGGACAACGGCACCGAATCACCGGAGGACGACGGTCTCCTCGGCGGCAGCGCCGGCGGACTGCTCAAGCCCTCCCCGACCGGCACACCGACGATCCCCTCGGACGGCCAGATGCCACCCGAAGTGCCGGACGTGACCCTTCCGCCACTCCTGCCGGGCCTGCTTCCAGGCCTCGGCATCGACAGCGAGGACGCTCGCTAGCAAGAGGAAGGGGCGCCCCCACGGACGGGGGGCGCCCCTTCTTCCTTGCCTTGAGGACCTCACGGGACCCGGATCAGAAGAAGACCGACCGCCTCTGCACGAGCAACTTGTAGAGCGTGTGCTGGATCTGCTCCCGCACCTGGTCCGTCAGGTTGAACATCAGCATCGGGTCCTCCGCCGCCTCCGGCGCGTACGAGTCCGTCGGGATCGGCTCGCCGAACTGGATCGTCCACTTCGTCGGCAGCGGCAGCGCCCCGAGCGGCCCCAGCCAGGGGAACGTCGGGGTGAGCGGGAAGTACGGGAAGCCGAGCACCCGCGCCAGCGTCCTGGCGTTCCCGATCATCGGGTATATCTCCTCGGCCCCGACGATCGAGCAGGGCACGATCGGCACCCCGGCCCGCAGCGCCGTCGACACGAAGCCACCCCGCCCGAACCGCTGGAGCTTGTACCGCTCCCCGAAGGGCTTCCCGATCCCCTTGAAGCCCTCCGGCATCACGCCGACGATCTCACCCGCACGCAGCAACCGCTCCGCATCCTCCGCGCAGGCCAGGGTGTGCCCCGCCTTGCGGGCCAGCTCGTTGACGACCGGCAGCACGAAGACCAGGTCGGCCGCGAGCAACCGCAGATGCCGCCCGGCCGGGTGGTGGTCGTGGACGGCGACCTGCATCATCAGCCCGTCCAGCGGCAGGGTCCCGGAGTGGTTGGCGACGATGAGCGCCCCGCCCTCGGCCGGGATGTTCTCGACGCCCTTCACCTCGACCCGGAAGTACTTCTCGTACATCGGGCGGAGCAGCGACATCAGGACCTGGTCGGTGAGCTCCTCGTCATAGCCGAACTCGTCGACCTCGTAGTCACCGGTGATCCGGCGCCGCAGGAACGCGAGCCCGCCCGCGAGCCGCCGCTCCCACCCACCGGCCCCGGAGTCGACCTCTGCCTCGACCCCGACGTCGGCACCAGGGGCGGCCTCCTCGGCCTTGCCGGGAGCCGGACCCTCCTGGCCCCCCTCCGGGCCCTGGGGGCCCTGCAGCGGCCCCGGCAGGGCCCGTACGGCCGCCGCCTCGCCGTCGGCGCGGCCGGGCCGTCGCCGGGCCCGCGACCGGTCGTCGTCGAACGGAATGACCTTGGCGTCCGCCATCGCTGTCCGGTCTCCTCAGGCGCCGTCGTGAACAGAGTGAACAGGTTGAACCGAGTGAACCGGGGGTACGGAGCCGTCCGGCCGCGCGGTCGACGAGCCGAGCCGCCCCGCGATCCGGTCCACCGCCCCCGCGAGCATCTCCGGCGGCAGCAGCCCGGGCCCCCGGCCGCGCCCGAAGTCGGCGAGCGCCTCCGCCGTGGTGTAGCGCGGCGAGAATCCGAGGACCTCGCGCGTCTGGACCGTCGACACGACCCGGCCGTGGGTGAGCAGCCGGATCTGCTCGGGCGCGAAGTCGGTGATCCCGACGGTACGCAGCGCCGTCCCCACCCAGGTGACGGCCGGCAGCAGCACCGGCACGGTGGGCCGCCCGAGCCGCCGCGCGCACTGGGAGAGCAGCAGCACCCCGTCGCCCGCCACGTTGAAGGTGCCGCTGTTCAGGGTGGCCCTGCGCGGCTCGTGCGCCGCCAGGCGCAGTACGTCGATGACGTCGTCCTCGTGGACGAACTGCAGACGCGGGTCGTAGCCGAGGACGGTCGGCAGCACCGGCAGCGCTAGGTACTCGGCGAGCGGGGAGTCGATCCGGGGCCCGAGGATGTTCGCGAACCGCAGCACGCACACGGCCACGTCCGGGCGACGCCGGGCGAACCCCCGTACGTACCCCTCGACCTCGACGGCGTCCTTCGCGAAGCCTCCACTGGGCAGCGACTTCGCGGGCGTCGTCTCTGTGAAGACGGCCGGGTCGCGGGGCGCGGAGCCGTAGACGCTGGTACTGGACTTGATCACGAGCCGGCTGATCCGCGGCGACTTCTGGCAGGCGCCGAGCAGCTGCATGGTGCCGATGACGTTGGTCTCCTTGACCGACGTACGACCGCCGCCACCGAGCGCCGTACCGGTGACGTCCAGATGGACCACCGTGTCGACGTCGTGCTCGGCGAGAACCTTGGCGATCTCCGGCCGGCGGATGTCCGCCCGTACGAACTCGGCGGCGCCGAGCTGGTGCGCCGGGTCGACCGCGTCCACCGCGATCACCCGGTCCACTTCGGGATCCCGCTGGATCCGCCGCACGAAGCGACCCCCGAGATACCGGGCGGCACCGGTGACGAGCACGACCTTGCCCAAGATCAGCGCCTTCCGTCCGTCTTCCGTTGGTCGCCACCGTAGCGCCTCAAGATTTCCGCGCAAATAAAACGTGGCCCTCCACCGCGAACGGTGAAGGGCCACGTCTGACGCACAGAACGCTGCGAAGCAGCTGTCGCCTTACTTCTTGTTGCGACGCTGAACGCGCGTGCGCTTGAGCAGCTTGCGGTGCTTCTTCTTGGCCATCCGCTTACGCCGCTTCTTGATAACAGAGCCCACGACTACCCTCGCTCACTTCTCGGAACATCCCCGCCTCCCGGCGGGGATCGGTGCGGGGCGTCTGGGCCCACACGACCTACGTCGGCCTAGCCTACCGTCCCGAGCACCGCGCTTGTAATCCGAGGGACATACGGAGCTTTCCCGGCGTTGTCGCCGCGCTCGCGCTACGCGGTCCCCACCCCCACGAAGGACTCCCGCAGGTACTCGTGAACCGCCTGTTCCGGCACCCGGAAGGACCTGCCCACCCGGATCGCCGGCAGATGACCACTGTGCACCAAGCGGTACACGGTCATCTTGGACACGCGCATCACCGAGGCGACTTCCGCCACGGTCAGAAACTTGACCTCGTTGAGAGGTCGTTCGCCAGCAGCCATGACCCACCTGTACCTTCCGCCGCGACGCCCACCGGCTTCCCCTCCGGTGACTCTTCGTCGCCGAGCGCTCACTCTCCAGACTAGGGGCGGGTGGTACGAGTGGGGAAGAGGTGCTGCCACCTGCCGTTTACCGTGACAGACACGCTCGATTGAGTACATAGCGCGTCAGCGGACGGTAGTAGTCGGAGCGCACGCCGTCATCAAGCGGAACGGCCACCGACACCTGCCCCTCCGCCTCACCGACGAACAGCGCCGGATCATCCGTATCAGCGAGACCGATGGCCTCGATACCCAGCTGACCTGCCCCGCAGACCCATCCGTGGTCCCCCACCACGAGCTCCGGCAGCGGCCCACCACACTCGGCCGCGCTCTCCAGAGCCGCCCTAACCGGCAGCGGCGAGTGGGAGTGCGCCCCCGGCTCGCGCCCACCCCCCGACGGCCCCGGCTCTCGCACCAGTGCGACCCCCCGTACGTAGTCGAGAAGGTACGTGCGTACGCCGAACCGGGTCGTTATGTCGACACATCGCCCCTGCGCCGGTGTGAGAACAAGACATCCCGCCGACGACAAGGCGTCTGCGAGAGCGACGTAGAAACCGAGCAGACGATGCGGATGCCCCGTCCCGAAGAGCACCGGAACCCGCCGCGCGGCCGCCGCGCCCAACCGCGCGGCGAAGGCGTCGAGCCCCCGCAGCGTCCTCTCGGGATCGATGACGTCGGGCCCCGACCGGTGCGCCGGATCCCCCGACACGCCGCATTTGTCGGCCATCAGCCGCAACAGATCGGCCTCACCCCACCCCCACGTGGGATCGAGCCCCAGCAGCACCCGCGGATCCCGCGCGGCGAAGAGCCGATAGCTCCGCAGGCTCTCCTCCCGCGACGTCGCCACCGTTCCCGCCAACCCCGCTGCCAACAGATGCGCCCGCAGCGCCCCGGTACTCAACACCCTCCCGATGCTGCCGGAACACCCCCTCCGCGGAGCCCAAACCCCCCGGACACCCCACAGTCGGCGTAACGCCCACCAGAACGTTCTGGGCGATACCCGGGCGAGCCCGCGGAGATCCCGCCGGACGGACCCCCAAGGACCCCAGGCGGCCCCCGAGCAATCCCCAACCAAGCCCCTACGCGAGCAGCCCCCGCAGCGGAAACGCCGCCTTCCGGGTAGCGAGCACCGCCTGGTCCAGCCGGTCCGCCGGGTCGTACCCCTCGGACCAGTCCCGGAAGCCCACCGGCCACCGCCCGTCCGTCATCCTCCCGGGCCCCAGCTGCCGGGTCCGCGCGTACACCTCGTCCCGCCAGGACGACGGGATCACCGACTCCGGATCCACCGGGGCATGCGCGGCGATCCCCACCAGATGCGTCCACGACCGCGGTACGACGTCGACCACCGCGTACCCGCCACCGCCCAGAGCCAGCCAACGCCCCTCGGCGTACTCGTGCGCCAGCTCGTGACAGGCCTCCTGCACCGCCCGCTGCGCGTCGAGCGACACCGCCAGATGGGCCAGCGGATCCTCGAAGTGGGTGTCCGCACCGTGCTGGGTGACGAGGACCTGCGGCCGGAAGTCCGCGAGGAGCTCCGGCACGACCGCGTGGAACGCCCGCAGCCACCCCTCGTCCCCCGTCCCGGCCGGCAGCGCCACGTTCACGGCCCCGCCCTCACCGGGCCCGGCCGCGCCGGTCTCCTCCGGCCACCCCGTCTGCGGGAACAGCGTCCGCGGATGCTCGTGGAGCGAGATCGTCAGCACCCTGGGGTCCTCCCAGAACGCCGCCTGCACCCCGTCCCCGTGATGGACGTCCACATCCACGTACGCGACCCGCTCCGCACCCAGCTCGAGCAGCCGGGCGATCGCCAAGGACGCGTCGTTGTAGATACAGAACCCCGACGCGGCCCCCGGCATCGCGTGGTGCAACCCGCCCGCGAAGTTCACCGCGTGCGTGGCCTCCCCGCGCCACAGCGCCTCCGCCGCACCCACCGACTGACCCGCGATCAGCGCCGACGCCTCGTGCATCCCGGCGAACGCCGGATCGTCGACCGTGCCGAGCCCGTACGCCTGGTCGGCGTGACGCGGATCGACCGACGCCGCCCGCACCGCCGCCACATAGTCCTCACGGTGGACGAGACGCAACGTCGAGTCCCCGGCCGGCTTCGCCGCGACCACGTCCACAGCCCGGTCGAGCCCGTACGCCCGCACCAGCGACATCGTCAGCGCGAGCCGTACCGGATCCATCGGATGCTCGGACCCGAAGTCGTACTGCGTGACAGCTTCATCCCACATCAACAGTGCGCGGCCGCTCATGCCCGCCACCGTATCGGGCCGCTCGCGAACCGAACGACGTGGCGTACACCACCGTCACCAGGACAAGCACCATCGGCACCAGCATGGCCCCCCGATAGCTCCACGCGTCCCCGAGCGCCCCCACCAGAGGGGACCCGATCAGGAACCCGACGTAGTTGAAGACATTCAGCCGCGCCACCGCAGAGTCGCTGGCCCCGGGGAACAACCGCCCCGCCGCCGCGAACGTCTGCGGCACGATCACACTCAGCCCCAACCCGAGCACCGTGAACCCCGCGATCCCCGCCCAGGCCCCCGGCGACACCGCCACCACCGCGAACCCCAGCGCCGCGAGCACCGCCCCGGCCCGCACGACCGCCACGGCCCCGAGCCGCCGCACCCCGAAGTCCCCCACGGCCCGCCCGAGCAGCGTCGTCACCATGTACGCGTTGTACGGGACGGTCGCCAGCTCCTCCGAGCTGCCCAGCACGTCCTGGAGGTACTTGGCACTCCAGTTGGAGACGGTGGAGTCCCCGATGTACGCGAAGGTCATCACCAGACAGAGCGGCAGCAGCAGCTTGAAGGCGACACCGCTCCCCTTGCTCTCCCCCGCCTCCGCCAGGGCCTCGGGCGCGTCACCGCCGGCCACGTACCACCGGCTCCCGATGAAGGCGAGGGGCAGCAGCACCGCCACGACCGGCAGGTACGACACGAAGAGCGACAGATGCCAGTGCGCCCCCACCCAGGCCAGCGAGGCCCCCGCGATCCCACCGAGGCTGTACGAGGCATGGAAGCCGAGCATGATGCTCCGGCCGTACGCCCGCTGGAGGCTGACCCCCAACATGTTCATGGAGGCGTCGAGTGCACCGACCGCGAGCCCGAAGAGCCCCAGGGCGAGGGCCGCCTGCCACAGCTCGTTCCCGATACCCACGGCAAGCAGCGCGAGCAGCACGAACGGCTGGGCCCACCGCAGCACCACCGCCGGCCCCGCCTTGGCGACGACCTTCTCGGTCATCACACTCGCCACACCGGCCAGGATCGGCACGGCGGCCAGGAAGGCCGGCAGCAGTGCGTCCGATATCCCGTACTGGTCCTGGATGGCCGGTATTCGGGTCACGAGCAGGGCGAACGTCACCCCCTGCACAAAAAAGCTGACCGCCAGGGATCCCCGCCCACGCCGCAACCGCGCATCCGTCATGGCGGCACAGCGTACGGCCGGAACCTACTCCGGGGTAGATGGATCACAGTCCCAATATCGCCGGCAGCTCATCCATGCCGCGGAAGAACCCGTTCGCCCCGGTGAGCTTCTCCTCGGGCGTCATCGCGGTGAACCCGTAGACGTCCATCCCGGCCGCCACCGCCGCCTGCACCCCGAGCCGGCTGTCCTCGACCACCACACACCGCTCGGGCGCCACCCCCATCCGCGAGGCGGCGTGGAGAAACAGATCGGGCGACGGCTTCCCGCGACCGACGTCCTCGGCACTGAAGACGATCTCGTCCCGGAACCAGGCGTCGAGGCCGGTCTTCCGGTGCCCCACCCGGATCCGCTCATGACTCCCCGAGGAGGCCACGCAGTACGGAACCTCGGCCTCGGCCAGCTGCTTGAGCACTTCCCGAGCTCCGGGCACAGCCTCCAACTCGGCCTGGAAGGCGGCGAAGACCCGCGCATGGAACGTCTCATCGAACTCCGCCGGCAACCGCTGACCACTCCGCTCCTCGACGAGCTCGTGGATCCGGTGCATGGCAGACCCCATGTAGTCGCGCACCGATTCCTCGTACGTGGTGGGATGCCCGAGCTCCGTCAGATAGGCAGCCAACAGCGTGTTGGAAATCGGCTCGCTGTCCACGAGCACACCGTCGTTGTCGAAGATCACCAGGTCGTAGCGCATGAACCCAGCTTAGAACGCAAAAATGCCTCAACCCCCGGACAGAGTCCGGGGGTTGAGGCTAAAAATTGTTCGGCGGCGTCCTACTCTCCCACAGGGTCCCCCCTGCAGTACCATCGGCGCTGAAAGGCTTAGCTTCCGGGTTCGGAATGTAACCGGGCGTTTCCCTAACGCTATGACCACCGAAACTCTATGAAGTTAACCAACCGGAAATCGGCACAGTTCGTTACTTCAGAACTAACACAGTGGACGCGAGCAACTGAGGACAAGCCCTCGGCCTATTAGTACCGGTCAGCTCCACCCATTACTGGGCTTCCACATCCGGCCTATCAACCCAGTCGTCTACTGGGAGCCTTACCCTCTCAAGGAGGTGGGAATACTCATCTCGAAGCAGGCTTCCCGCTTAGATGCTTTCAGCGGTTATCCCTCCCGAACGTAGCCAACCAGCCATGCCCTTGGCAGGACAACTGGCACACCAGAGGTTCGTCCGTCCCGGTCCTCTCGTACTAGGGACAGCCCTTCTCAATATTCCTACGCGCGCAGCGGATAGGGACCGAACTGTCTCACGACGTTCTAAACCCAGCTCGCGTACCGCTTTAATGGGCGAACAGCCCAACCCTTGGGACCGACTCCAGCCCCAGGATGCGACGAGCCGACATCGAGGTGCCAAACCATCCCGTCGATATGGACTCTTGGGGAAGATCAGCCTGTTATCCCCGGGGTACCTTTTATCCGTTGAGCGACGGCGCTTCCACAAGCCACCGCCGGATCACTAGTCCCGACTTTCGTCCCTGCTCGACCCGTCGGTCTCACAGTCAAGCTCCCTTGTGCACTTACACTCAACACCTGATTGCCAACCAGGCTGAGGGAACCTTTGGGCGCCTCCGTTACCCTTTGGGAGGCAACCGCCCCAGTTAAACTACCCATCAGACACTGTCCCTGATCCGGATCACGGACCGAGGTTAGACATCCAGCACGACCAGAGTGGTATTTCAACGGCGACTCCACCATGACTGGCGTCACGGCTTCAAAGTCTCCCACCTATCCTACACAAGCCGAACCGAACACCAATATCAAACTGTAGTAAAGGTCCCGGGGTCTTTCCGTCCTGCTGCGCGAAACGAGCATCTTTACTCGTAGTGCAATTTCACCGGGCCTATGGTTGAGACAGTCGAGAAGTCGTTACGCCATTCGTGCAGGTCGGAACTTACCCGACAAGGAATTTCGCTACCTTAGGATGGTTATAGTTACCACCGCCGTTTACTGGCGCTTAAGTTCTCAGCTTCGCCCTGTCGAAACAGAGCTAACCGGTCCCCTTAACGTTCCAGCACCGGGCAGGCGTCAGTCCGTATACATCGCCTTACGGCTTCGCACGGACCTGTGTTTTTAGTAAACAGTCGCTTCTCGCTGGTCTCTGCGGCCACCCCCAGCTCACGGAGTAAATCCGATCACCAGACGTGGCCCCCCTTCTCCCGAAGTTACGGGGGCATTTTGCCGAGTTCCTTAACCATAGTTCACCCGAACGCCTCGGTATTCTCTACCTGACCACCTGAGTCGGTTTAGGGTACGGGCCGCCATGAAACTCGCTAGAGGCTTTTCTCGACAGCATAGGATCATCCACTTCACCACAATCGGCTCGGCATCAGGTCTCAGGCTATGTGCTGTCCGGATTTACCTGGACAACGCCCTACACCCTTACCCCGGGACTACCACCGCCCGGGTTGGACTACCTTCCTGCGTCACCCCATCGCTTACCTACTACCACCTTGGATCAGCGGCTCCACCACTTTCCTTTCCCCGAAGGGTCCGGAACGGCTTCACGGCCTTAGCATTAATGGGCTCGATATTGGGCGTTTCAAAGCGGGTACCGGAATATCAACCGGTTGTCCATCGACTACGCCTGTCGGCCTCGCCTTAGGTCCCGACTTACCCTGGGCAGATCAGCTTGACCCAGGAACCCTTAGTCAATCGGCGCACACGTTTCTCACGTGTGTATCGCTACTCATGCCTGCATTCTCACTCGTGAACCGTCCACAACTCGCTTCCGCGGCTGCTTCACCCGGCACACGACGCTCCCCTACCCATCACAGCGGGCGTTGGCCCTATTGCTGCAATGACACGACTTCGGCGGTACGCTTGAGCCCCGCTACATTGTCGGCGCGGAATCACTTGACCAGTGAGCTATTACGCACTCTTTCAAGGGTGGCTGCTTCTAAGCCAACCTCCTGGTTGTCTCTGCGACTCCACATCCTTTCCCACTTAGCGTACGCTTAGGGGCCTTAGTCGATGCTCTGGGCTGTTTCCCTCTCGACCATGGAGCTTATCCCCCACAGTCTCACTGCCGTGCTCTCACTTACCGGCATTCGGAGTTTGGCTAAGGTCAGTAACCCGGTAGGGCCCATCGCCTATCCAGTGCTCTACCTCCGGCAAGAAACACACGACGCTGCACCTAAATGCATTTCGGGGAGAACCAGCTATCACGGAGTTTGATTGGCCTTTCACCCCTAACCACAGGTCATCCCCCAGGTTTTCAACCCTGGTGGGTTCGGTCCTCCACGAAGTCTTACCTCCGCTTCAACCTGCCCATGGCTAGATCACTCCGCTTCGGGTCTTGAGCGCGCTACTGAATCGCCCTATTCGGACTCGCTTTCGCTACGGCTTCCCCACACGGGTTAACCTCGCAACGCACCGCAAACTCGCAGGCTCATTCTTCAAAAGGCACGCAGTCACGACCCATTGAGTAAACTCAATGAGCGACGCTCCCACGGCTTGTAGGCACACGGTTTCAGGTACTATTTCACTCCGCTCCCGCGGTACTTTTCACCATTCCCTCACGGTACTATCCGCTATCGGTCACCAGGGAATATTTAGGCTTAGCGGGTGGTCCCGCCAGATTCACACGGGATTTCTCGGGCCCCGTGCTACTTGGGTGTCTCTCAAACGAGCCGTTAATGTTTCAGCTACGGGGGTCTTACCCTCTACGCCGGACCTTTCGCATGTCCTTCGCCTACATCAACGGTTTCTGACTCGTCTCACAGCCGGCAGACTGTGAAAGAGAGATCCCACAACCCCGCATGCGCAACCCCTGCCGGGTATCACACGCATACGGTTTGGCCTCATCCGGTTTCGCTCGCCACTACTCCCGGAATCACGGTTGTT
This sequence comes from Streptomyces sp. NBC_01077, assembly GCF_045162855.1. Classification (NCBI taxonomy): domain Bacteria; kingdom Bacillati; phylum Actinomycetota; class Actinomycetes; order Kitasatosporales; family Streptomycetaceae; genus Streptomyces; species Streptomyces sp. NBC_01077. Next base: position 4,488,691 of record NZ_CP108669.1, read on the forward strand.
TTCTCTTCCTGAGGGTACTGAGATGTTTCACTTCCCCTCGTTCCCTCCACATGCCCTATGTGTTCAGGCATGGGTGACAGCCCATGACGACTGCCGGGTTTCCCCATTCGGAAACCCCCGGATCAAAGCCTGGTTGACGGCTCCCCGGGGACTATCGTGGCCTCCCACGTCCTTCATCGGTTCCTGGTGCCAAGGCATCCACCGTGCGCCCTTAAAAACTTGGCCACAGATGCTCGCGTCCACTGTGTAGTTCTCAAGCAACGACCAGCCACCCATCACCCCACCCGACAAGCAGATGAGTTCACTGGGGCCGGCATCGCGAAGATACAAACCTTACGGCCGTACCCTCAGATACCCAACAACGTGCCAAGCACAGTCCGTTCCTCGATCCCGTTTTCCACGCCGAAGCAGTACTAACGATTTCTCGGAGAGAGACTGTGCCAACTAATCAACGTTCCACCCATGAGCTGACCGTGCAGAACATTTGCCTGCAATCGGTACTGTGCTCCTTAGAAAGGAGGTGATCCAGCCGCACCTTCCGGTACGGCTACCTTGTTACGACTTCGTCCCAATCGCCAGTCCCACCTTCGACAGCTCCCTCCCACAAGGGGTTGGGCCACCGGCTTCGGGTGTTACCGACTTTCGTGACGTGACGGGCGGTGTGTACAAGGCCCGGGAACGTATTCACCGCAGCAATGCTGATCTGCGATTACTAGCAACTCCGACTTCATGGGGTCGAGTTGCAGACCCCAATCCGAACTGAGACCGGCTTTTTGAGATTCGCTCCGCCTCGCGGCATCGCAGCTCTTTGTACCGGCCATTGTAGCACGTGTGCAGCCCAAGACATAAGGGGCATGATGACTTGACGTCGTCCCCACCTTCCTCCGAGTTGACCCCGGCGGTCTCCTGTGAGTCCCCATCACCCCGAAGGGCATGCTGGCAACACAGGACAAGGGTTGCGCTCGTTGCGGGACTTAACCCAACATCTCACGACACGAGCTGACGACAGCCATGCACCACCTGTATACCGACCACAAGGGGGGCACTATCTCTAATGCTTTCCGGTATATGTCAAGCCTTGGTAAGGTTCTTCGCGTTGCGTCGAATTAAGCCACATGCTCCGCTGCTTGTGCGGGCCCCCGTCAATTCCTTTGAGTTTTAGCCTTGCGGCCGTACTCCCCAGGCGGGGAACTTAATGCGTTAGCTGCGGCACCGACGACGTGGAATGTCGCCAACACCTAGTTCCCAACGTTTACGGCGTGGACTACCAGGGTATCTAATCCTGTTCGCTCCCCACGCTTTCGCTCCTCAGCGTCAGTAATGGCCCAGAGATCCGCCTTCGCCACCGGTGTTCCTCCTGATATCTGCGCATTTCACCGCTACACCAGGAATTCCGATCTCCCCTACCACACTCTAGCCTGCCCGTATCGGATGCAGACCCGGGGTTAAGCCCCGGGCTTTCACACCCGACGTGACAAGCCGCCTACGAGCTCTTTACGCCCAATAATTCCGGACAACGCTTGCGCCCTACGTATTACCGCGGCTGCTGGCACGTAGTTAGCCGGCGCTTCTTCTGCAGGTACCGTCACTTTCGCTTCTTCCCTGCTGAAAGAGGTTTACAACCCGAAGGCCGTCATCCCTCACGCGGCGTCGCTGCATCAGGCTTTCGCCCATTGTGCAATATTCCCCACTGCTGCCTCCCGTAGGAGTCTGGGCCGTGTCTCAGTCCCAGTGTGGCCGGTCGCCCTCTCAGGCCGGCTACCCGTCGTCGCCTTGGTAGGCCATTACCCCACCAACAAGCTGATAGGCCGCGGGCTCATCCTTCACCGCCGGAGCTTTCAACCAGCTTCCATGCGGAAGCCGGTGTTATCCGGTATTAGACCCCGTTTCCAGGGCTTGTCCCAGAGTGAAGGGCAGATTGCCCACGTGTTACTCACCCGTTCGCCACTAATCCACCCCGAAGGGCTTCATCGTTCGACTTGCATGTGTTAAGCACGCCGCCAGCGTTCGTCCTGAGCCAGGATCAAACTCTCCGTGAATGTTTACCCGTAATCGGGTGACACTCGCGTTGAGCGGGACAGTCAGGCCGGAATAAGGCCGACTGTCCACAGCGTCCTCGCTGTGTATGTTGCCTACCCGCCACAAGGGCCGGGCAGGACTTTCAAAGGAACCTCGCCATCCGAAGATGGACGGGGTATCAACTAATCTGGCGTTGATTTTTGGCACGCTGTTGAGTTCTCAAGGAACGGATGCTTCCTTTGTACTCACCCTCTCGGGCTTTCCTCCGGGCTTCCCTTCGTTCTTGCGTTTCCGACTCTATCAGATCTTTCCGATCCGATTTCCTCGGTGCTTTCCGGCCCCTTTTGCTTTCGCTCCGGGCCCTTCCGGCGGTTCCGACTCTATCAGATCTTTTCGGTCTGATTTCCTCGGTGCTTTCCGGTCCCTTCGCTTTCGCGTCGGTCCCTTCCTGCGTCTCCGACTCTATCAGATGTTTGGGGGTCGGATTGCCACTGCCGGCGGCACCCACCGGGGTCGCCGGCAGGCAGGAAGCCGGGGCTGCCGGCCAGGCAGTGGTCCAGAACGCAGAAAAGCCCCGCACCATGAGGTGCGGGGCTTTCCCACAATGATTGTTCGGCGGCGTCCTACTCTCCCACAGGGTCCCCCCTGCAGTACCATCGGCGCTGAAAGGCTTAGCTTCCGGGTTCGGAATGTAACCGGGCGTTTCCCTAACGCTATGACCACCGAAACTCTATGAAGTTAACCAACCGGAAATCGGCACAGTTCGTTACTTCAGAACTAACACAGTGGACGCGAGCAACTGAGGACAAGCCCTCGGCCTATTAGTACCGGTCAGCTCCACCCATTACTGGGCTTCCACATCCGGCCTATCAACCCAGTCGTCTACTGGGAGCCTTACCCTCTCAAGGAGGTGGGAATACTCATCTCGAAGCAGGCTTCCCGCTTAGATGCTTTCAGCGGTTATCCCTCCCGAACGTAGCCAACCAGCCATGCCCTTGGCAGGACAACTGGCACACCAGAGGTTCGTCCGTCCCGGTCCTCTCGTACTAGGGACAGCCCTTCTCAATATTCCTACGCGCGCAGCGGATAGGGACCGAACTGTCTCACGACGTTCTAAACCCAGCTCGCGTACCGCTTTAATGGGCGAACAGCCCAACCCTTGGGACCGACTCCAGCCCCAGGATGCGACGAGCCGACATCGAGGTGCCAAACCATCCCGTCGATATGGACTCTTGGGGAAGATCAGCCTGTTATCCCCGGGGTACCTTTTATCCGTTGAGCGACGGCGCTTCCACAAGCCACCGCCGGATCACTAGTCCCGACTTTCGTCCCTGCTCGACCCGTCGGTCTCACAGTCAAGCTCCCTTGTGCACTTACACTCAACACCTGATTGCCAACCAGGCTGAGGGAACCTTTGGGCGCCTCCGTTACCCTTTGGGAGGCAACCGCCCCAGTTAAACTACCCATCAGACACTGTCCCTGATCCGGATCACGGACCGAGGTTAGACATCCAGCACGACCAGAGTGGTATTTCAACGGCGACTCCACCATGACTGGCGTCACGGCTTCAAAGTCTCCCACCTATCCTACACAAGCCGAACCGAACACCAATATCAAACTGTAGTAAAGGTCCCGGGGTCTTTCCGTCCTGCTGCGCGAAACGAGCATCTTTACTCGTAGTGCAATTTCACCGGGCCTATGGTTGAGACAGTCGAGAAGTCGTTACGCCATTCGTGCAGGTCGGAACTTACCCGACAAGGAATTTCGCTACCTTAGGATGGTTATAGTTAC